>NZ_FOSZ01000002.1 GCF_900114415.1 Shimia haliotis
CTCCTTGCGCAGGGATGGCCTCACCACTTTTTTCCAAGCGCTTCCTTCAGCAAATCGTTCTGCATGCTTTTCTCAGCATACATCTTCTTGAGCCGCTTATTCTCTTCGTCCAGTTCCTTCATGCGCGCCATCAAGCTGGCGTCCATCCCGCCATACTTGGATCGCCATTTGTAAAAGCTTGCGCTGCTCATGCCGTGTTCTCGGCACAGATCAGAGACCGGCACACCGTTCTCTGCCTGCTTCAGGATCGCCATGATCTGTGCATCGCTGTACTTCGACTTTTTCATCAGAATCTCCTCTTTCATCATTCGAGAAAATTCTACTTTCAGACACACCTAAATTTCGGGGGGATTACCTCCGCTGCTATGCCGCGTGAGAAGCGGTCATTGATGACACGTGCGGTAAAATCTTGGGGTTAGAGGGCAGCAATGCGGGACAAAGGGTGAATTCGCCGCAATCGCGCCTAACTCGCCTTAGGCACCGCACATGCGAAACCTTAAGAGCGCCCACCTCATAGCCCGCAAAAAGTGGGGTGCGCTTTGCCAAGAACTATTTTGCTGAAAATCTCGGACTCGGGCCATTGGTTTCGCGCCGTTTATTCGCCCCAATTGGGAGCCTCGTCCCAGCGTTTTTCTACGTTTAATCTGGGTCAGGTGTCCGCATCCTATCCAAAATATTTGATTTTATTACAAACTGTTGGAAGATCGCCCCGAGGATGTGGAGCCCTACAAAAATCAACATGATCACCCTTAAGACCCCATGCGCATCGCCCGCTGGAACAAAGTCTGCAAACACCGCAACCATGCCGGAAATCGGCATCAAGATAAGCATCAAATAGAGTGTCCAATGGGTTAAATGCGCCAATCCTTTGAGAGCTGGATGTTCTTCTTTGGGAAGCTGTGGTGCGCCTCGCTTCAGGCGAATAGTTAAACGCCAAATCACCAGCACCAAGACCAACAATCCACTGGCAACATGTTGAACAACAAGGGGATGCAGAACAGGCTCCTCCCCCTTCTTAATCAATTCCCAGCCAGCAGACATCGGGCCGTTCAAAGTGAACTGCAAAAGGACCAAAAGAAAAATTACCCAGTGCAATCTGATCTGGGCTTTGCTGTAACCTTGTGGCATGTGCAACATTTCCTTTGTATCGTTGAATGAATAATCCGAACTAAGTTGTATCCGAATTCGAATATTATGCACCCTTTAGATATTCTGGGGCCCTTTAAACCACCAAAGTTCGACATTGTTTTCACCAATGCGTAACCTTGGCTGACTGCGCCTACAGGCCAACGGCCAAACCTGCCATTCATGCATGACGCAGCACTGGTTGAAACGGGCTCAGACCTGCCTTTGACCACTGGAAACGTGATTTTCCCGTTTGAAAGTCAGCTTTCGGGAAGTCGAGGTTGTCTGCTTGCGCCTGCCGAATTGTCGATTGTGCTCGTCTGAAATTGGTCACTTTGGGCTGGGAGCTGCCATTAGACATCAAATCAAAGAATGGCAGGTATAGGCCGATTGCCTCATTCTTTTAACAACGATTTCTAATACGGACCAATCACCTTCCCAGTCCTTTCCTGGAACCGCAGCAACCGCTGGACATACCCCTCACAGGGACTCTGCTCCTTCCCGTAGACCGCCCAGCGCAAGTCGTGGACGTGCTTCTGCAGTGCCGCTTCATCCACATCCTCGAACTCTTCGCGCCCTGGAACGTTGTAGGACATCCTCAAGGGCCTCCCGGTCACTTCCTCTGATGCGTCCAGCATGACCTGCCTAAGTTCCCCAACATGCCGACAATCGACAAGGTAGCTGTCATGGACAGACAGAAGGCCCCCAGGAATGCCCCACTTTGGCTCTCTGGCAGGGTAAGCCGAAGAAAGGGAACATCAGGCTGGAATTCCTACCACCCCAGCCACTTTTCTTTAGTCATCGAATACGCGACCTGTCTGAGAAATGGTCTCGGATTCTTCTCGGTGCGCGCCTGCGTATATCGTCCTCAACAAACGGTTGGAAAATCGCGTGTCGCTGCGATGAGATCACCCAATCTTAACCATGCCGGAAATACCTTCGGTCCAAGATTCGACGCCTGCGTCGAGAACTGGAACTGGGGGCCAGAATGGCGGACAACATCGCGAGTGAATTGCGGAAGGGACGTGCCTTTGAGAAAATTGGCAACTGGGCAAGCGCAGAGCTTTGCTATCGAGCCATACTGTCAAAATTTCCCAAAAACGTGCGGGCGCGCAAAGCGCTGGCAGATGTCAAACACAAGAGCGGCGTGGCTCCAACCGAAACCCTACAGAAACTTAGCGATCTTTATCGGGCTCAAAAATTCGCCGACGTGGCTGCTTTGGCAGAAACTCAAAGCCGGGAATTTCCCCGTTCCGAAAAGCTCTGGAATTTACTGGGCGCTGCCGCGGAGCGGCTTGGCGACCTAAACCGCGCCAAACATGCCTTTTGCAAGGCGGCGGAGATCAACCCCAAGCGCGCATCGGGCCACGCCAACATTGGAGCCATTCTCGAAAGGCAGGGGCTCTTTGACGAAGCGCTTCCGCATTTTTCTCAAGCACTCCATCTGGCGCCGGCGACTCCGAAGTATCTACTGTTTCGCGGCAACGCGCTCTTCGCTCTGGAAAACTTTGCCGACGCTATCACCGACTTGGAAGCCTGCGTCGAATTGGACCCCAACAACCACAAGGCCCAACAACTTTTGGGCGATGCGCGGCGCAAATCCGGGCGACCTGCCAGCGCCGCCTCGGGGTTGCTGGACGCGGTCAAATTGCTCGAAGCCGACAGTCTTCAGGATCCTGGCAACGCTGGCATTCACACTCAATTGGCTGAAACCTATGAAAGTCTTGCCAACGCATATTGCGCGGAAGACAATAAAGATGCGGCGATTGCGGCCTATGAAAAAGCGCTTCACTTGAACCCCAAGAGCGAAGCTGCTCTTGCAAACAAATTGCATACCCAAATCCACCAATGTGACTGGCGGGCCTATCGCGAGTTTGACGAAGTCCACAAGGACATCGGCATTGACGGCGGCGGTCTGCAGCCGTGGGCGTTTCTAGGTTTTGAAGATAACCCAGCCAAGCAAAGGTTGCGTTCCGAGGTCTTCGCCCGTCAGTGGTCTTTGGCGCGACCGGCGTTCCCGCCTCGCAACGAGCCCACGAAATTGCGGATCGGTTACTTTTCATCAGATCTTTATGATCACGCCACCCTGGTGCTGCTTACGGGCATGCTGGAGCACCACGACCGCGAGTCCTTTGAAGTCTTCTTCTATGGCCTCACCAGACCACGAGAAAGTGCACTGTTTTCTCGCCTTTTGAGTGCGGTCGAGCATTTCCGAGATTTGAGCGATCTTGATGGTGAAGCAGCCGTCGCATCTGCCCGTCAAGATGCACTGGACATCGCCATTGACCTCAAAGGCTACACCGACGATGCCCGCACCGATCTCTTCTTTGCCGGCCTCGCTCCCGTTCAGATCAACTACCTCGGTTATCCCGGCACGCTCGGATCAACCGCCTTTGACTACATCGTTGCCGACGCGACGGTTGTCCCGGACTGCGCCCGCGCCCACTACACCGAATCTGTGATCGCACTGCCCCACTCCTACCAGCCCAATGATCGGGTACAGGGCGTGGCCCGAACGCCGACTCACGAAGAAGCCGGCCTGCCGGAAGACGTCGTTGTGTTGTGCTGTTTCAACAGCAACTACAAGATAACTCCAGCCGAATTTGATATCTGGATGCGCTTAATGCGCAAACACAACAACACCGTGCTGTGGCTTTTGGACGGGGGCGAAACACCCAAGCAAAACCTGCGGAAAGAAGCCGAACTTCGTGGTGTGAAGCCCGAACGCCTCGTATTTGCCACCAAGATCAGGCGCGACCGCCATCTTGCGCGCCATCGTCTTGCGGATCTGTTTTTGGACACCTTCAATGTCAACGCACACACCACAGCCAGCGACGCGCTTTATACCGGGCTTCCTGTCATCACGAGAGCGGGATCGCAATTTGCGGCCCGCGTCGGAGCCAGCCTCTGCTGCGCAGTCGGCATGGACAACCTCGTTGCCAGTGACAGCGCCGAATACGAAGCGATGATTGACCAACATCTGCAAAACCCCGACATCCTTGCGGCGACCCGCGACAGGCTTGCCCGCAATTTGCAAAACGCCCCGCTTTTTCAAACCGAGGCCTACACCCGCCATCTCGAAGCAGGGTTTCAGGCAGCTTGGGACAACTGGCTGGCCGGAAAGGCACCAACTTCAATCCAAATCAAAGCGGACTGACTTTCCTTCTTTCATTCCCTCCCCAGACCGAGCACTACACCATGATCATCTGTCACCCGCTCAAGCTAATCTTTATCAAGACAAAGAAGACCGCAGGCACCTCGCTGGAAATTGCGTTGTCGAAATTCTGCGGCCCGGACTGTGTCATAACGCCAATTGCTACTGAGGACGAACTGATCAGACAGGAACGTGCAGGTCGCTCGGCACAGAACCACCTCAACCAGAAATGGCCTGACGGAACGACTTCTGATCGTGTGTTTTTCAACCACATGACCGCACCTGCATTACGCCGGCTGGTGCCGACAAGTATCTGGTCAGAATACAAAAAGATTACAATCGTGCGAGATCCGTATGACGCGGCCATTTCACGGTACTGGTGGGAGGGAGGCGACGCGTCCGGATTGGATTTTGGCCGGTTTGCCGATCTCTACCGCGTAATGCTTGGCGAAAACGACATCATCGCGCCACTTGATGGCACCTGTGACTTGGATGTTTATTTGCGATACGAGCACCTTGAAGACGAGATCAAGGCCCTCAAAATTGACGGTCTTTGGCAGGAGTTTTCGGGCTTGCGGGCAAAGTCGACGCAACGCCCCTCCAAAGGCACCACTGTCGCCGATACATATGCGGCATTCCCCTCTGCTGCCGAAATGGTTCGTGATGAGTGTGCAGAAACCATCGCTCGCTTCGCTTATCCGTCTCCAGCGAAGGCTCCGACAGGGCCCGCAACCTCCCAGGTCAGAAACAAACCTTTGATTTTCGCCCTGTCAGCCGGGCGCACAGGCACAGCATGGCTGGCAGAACTGCTTGATCAGAATCTGAATATCCCTGCCATTCACGAACCTCTGCATCCTTCTGATTTCGGCACAAAAATGCCCGACATTCGCATCATGCGTGAATTCAACAGCTATGGATTGACTCGGCATGTACGTGGCTTTTGGAAGAACAAGCTCGCAGAGCTGCCCGATGGATATGCGGAGACCAATCACACGCTGGGAAAATGCGGGTTGATTGAGTCCCTCGCAGAAAGTGATCTGGCCGATCGCGCCACTGTTGTGATCCTCAGGCGCAATCTCGTGGATCAATGCGCCAGCTATATTCTACGCGACGATTTCGGTCATGCCACGCAGGAATGGCAATGGTATCTGTCGCCGCGATACCGAAACGCTTTGGTTGACTCCACTGCTTTTCTGTCGCGGGGAGCCCCTGGTCATGCCATGTGGTATTGCTTCGAAATGGAGGCCCGATACGCCTACTACAAACGCGCATTTCAAGACCGAATCCGATTTGTAGACGCGATGCTGGAGCCAGCATCGACACCTAAGGGAGCACAGACTCTGCTGGCTGATCTCGGCTATGGCGGCTTGGTCACATTGCCCGAGAAAACCAACGCCACGACATCTCAAGCCGAAGCTTTGGCACGCGTGAAGGAGCAAATCGCGCCCATCATAAATTCTGTACAATTTGATGCGGACGCGATTGCCGACACATATATTCGAGGCGGTAAAAAACTATCACTCATTTGACGCGTTCTTTTTCACGCAGCCCACCAACAGAGCCGCAATTTAGAGTCCCTATTGCAGCTGTTGTTTTTGCGGCACGTGTCCGAGGGCTTGTCGCCTTCTGGTTGCTCTCTCTGTTTTCCGATGCTGGTGTACGCTAATACATCAGCAAAGCGCCCTGTGGAGCGCGCAGGAGGCGGCACCAAAGATGCAGGATTATATTTCCCCAAACTCTCAGACAATTTCCAGTCTGCGCGCGTCAGTGCAAGAACGGCTGGCTGTGTCACTGGAACATCTCCTGTTCGACGTTTTCGCAGCCTTCAACACAGGCCAGATAAGCACGCAGGCGCTCAAGGGCACGCTTGACAAGGAATGCGGTTTCCCAAGCGCTTCGGTGTTCGCCCTTCACGGCGTTCTGCTCAAGGCTGCGTTGTCCCAGAACGTGTCGAAAGTTCCACAGGCGGCCAGCGCGTTGGCGGGTGTACTTGAGCGCAGTGCAGATCGGTCAACTGCCCTCCAAATTACCCCATTCGGCCTTCCTGACCTTCACAACGACGATTGCTGGGTTCTGCAAGATGCCTTTGCGGATGACATCGGCCTGACATCGGACCTACGCACACCGGACAAATCACTGGTTATGGGCGCGCAGTCCCTGATTTTTCAAGCCGTGGACTTGCTGAAAGCGGCCGCCCCTGAATGGTATCATGAATTCATTCTTCTCGCCGATCAGCTACTTCTTGCGGAATCGTCCTCAGACACTCACTGGTTTGTCGGAGCTGCCGTGTTTGACGCGTTTGGTGCAGTGTTGCTTAACCCTGCGGCCCTTACTGATTTACCTTCCACCGTGATGGCGCTGATCCACGAAAGCTCACATCAGCAAATGTTTTTGTATCACCTTGATGATCCGATTGTTTTGAACCCCGCAGAGGAAGGCTACCCTTCCCCCTTGCGCAAGGAACCGCGTCCGATGGAGGGGATCTTTCATGCGATGTGGGTCAGTGCCCGCATGGCATTGGCGGCGAACGCTCTGCTTACCCACAACGCCGCTGCAGAGTGGCACCAAGACCTGACACAACAAAAACTCCAAGCCATCGGTGCCTTTCGCGATTGTGAGGCCACCGTTGCGGCCCATGGCGATCTTTGCGAGTTTGGCAAGACACTGTTTGAAAACGCGCGCTCGGCCGTCAATGCAATTTGAAAACCGCAATATCGGCACGATAGTTCGGGAGTGGGCCGAACGCGCACCTGACGCCAGAAGTATCGAATATCAAACCGAAGTTTTCACCCGTCAGGATGTTCAAAATTCCGCTGCGCATCTTGCCCAACATTTTTCGCAGTTGGGTGTGCAACGCTCCGGCTCTGTCGCCCTTCTCGTTGGAAATCCAGTGCGCGGAATTGAGTCAATGCTTGCGCTTTGGTCACTGGGCGCCGCGGTTCTGTTTCTTGACGCCCGCCAATCAGATGAAGAAATTGACCGCGCCTTTCAAACCAATGGCATTTCCATAGGATTTAGCGACCTCCCCAGATTTCAAAAAACAGCACAATTTGAGGCGCTGCCACCTAGGCAAGACGACATCGTCAAACGGGAAATGTTGATATTCGCCGACGAAGCTGGAGAATTAGATGCGTTGATACTCAGCTCCTCAGGGACCACAAGTTTGCCAAGATATCGACGGGTTTCTCATCAGGCCTTTGTGCAGCAACTCAACGTTGCCGCAAATCTGATCGGCAATCCTGTCCCTTATCCGTCTTTGGTCTATGGCAGCCCTGCCTTTGGCGCGGTCATCGGCAATTGGGTGCGCCTGCTGATGCACGGGACTTTTGCCTTGAGCCTGCCTATGTTCCTTAAGACAGCGGAGCTGGATCGCGCGTTGCGCAGATCAGACGTTCTCGCCGCAGGTCTACCACCGGTTCTGATACGTGCATTGATTGAGTTCCACAAAAGCGAATCACCGCTTGCCTCAACTCCCGCATATGCCAATCTGAAACGTCTCATCTCGGTTGGCGGACCGATTTCTGCAAATGACCTGCAGGAGGCTTACGCACTTCTGAGCCGAGGCGTTCGCAATATCTATTCCATGACCGGCGTTGGCGCAGTGTCCCTACTTGAAGGCAACGACATCCCACAACGGCCCAATTCCGTCGGCAAACCTCTAAAAGGGGTCAAGGTACGCATTGTGGGAGCCAGTGGTGAAACGCTGCCCATTGGAGAAACTGGGCGGATCATGGCGCGCGCTACTTGGAAAAGCGGTGCGGACGAGATTGAAAGCGGAGACATTGGCCGCAAAGACGAGCAGGGTTTTCTCTATGTGGTTGGTAGATCGGAGCAAATAGCGACCCGCAACTCGGTCAATGTGAATCTGATCGACCTTGAAACAGACGTCAAAAAAATTGACGGTGTGCGCGATTGCATCGCTTTCTCCAAAGCCAGCGAAAACACGGCAGACGACGAGATCTTTCTTGCGGTCGAAACAAGTAGGCCCTTTACCGAAATGCGGAATCTTGTCCAACGATCTGCAGCAGTTTTCCGTCATCCAGACTATTTTCTTGTAAGCCCCCTATTGCCCAGAAACGCCGCGAACAAACTGTCGCTGCGCGCCCTGAAAGACGAAGTCACACAGAAGGAAACCCGTTTTGTCGCATTCTGAAACCGCTTTGTCATTGGTTCTGGACACGTTTGCCAGCGTGTTTCCCAACACGAAAATTCTTCCTGACAGTGACTTCTTCGACCTAGGTGGCGATTCCCTCGACTTGGTCACTTTGTGTGACCGTCTAGAGCGCCTTTCAGGCTGCGAACTGCATCCCTCTAGCCTGTTATATCATCCGACTGTGTCTGAACTGGCCGCCGAGTTGACAACACGTATGTCAGAGTAGGCTGCCGCGAAGGACGCAAATTCCCGCAAAATGTCTTTAAGCACACCCGGCTCGTAAAACTGACCGTGGCCCGCGTCCAAAAGACATCTTTGGTGGTTTGAAAAGACCTGCGCCGCGCGTTTCTCAGCCCTTGCCGCGTCTTTGGAAAACGGATCTTGAAGCGGATCGCCACTGCCATAAACCAGTAGCGCTGGCAGACCTGTTGCCACGTCCGGCAGCGAACAGTTTATGATACATAGCGCATTCACCAGTATCCCGGTTTCCCAAGAATTCTGTGCAAACCGCAAGGCGATCCCTGTTCCCTGACAGCTGGTCCCTAAATTCAGTGTTTCCCCTCCAAACCGTCGGTCCACTTCCGTCAAGAAATGATCCGCAAGGCAGTTGCGGGTTTCTGCGGGGTCTTGGCCTGGCGGCACCATAAGGTGCGCTGACCGTGTGAAAACCAATGGCTGGTCGCTCCCTAAAACACTCGCGAGGGCTTCGGGTTCATTGGCTGTGTTGAAAATCCACAGGATTGGCGGCTTGCTGCCACCTTCGTTCAGGACACGTACAACGCCTGCGCTCTCCAGATGATGGCCGCACCAGCTTCCCATCATCTTTTGTTGCCGAGCCAAAATCTCCTGACTGGACATGTTCCGGTTCGCCTCCTAACGTAATGGGGAATTTCTATCTCTCAATTTGGCCCACGACGAGGAAACAATGAGTATGCAGGAAAATAAATTGCTTAAGCTGCAAGGCAGCGCATCGGCACGCGCGCCCAAAGTCGGCATTCCGGAACCGTTGGATCGCACGCGCAAGCCCGATCAAGGCAAACTGTTGTCACTGAAAGGCAGCGCGCAAGCAAGCACCGCAAAAGTTGGCTCTCTCGAACCGACCGCGCCGACCAAATAATCAGCACAAACGCTACAAATTTGATTTCGCCGGGCGATAGCCCGGCGTTTTGCATTCTATGCATAACGCACTATTGAACGGGCTTGTTGCGGAACCAAAAACTGACAATCTGTTTTTGACCTGACTGGACCGGACGCCCTTCGTGCATACTCAAGGGATGAACCGCCACGTCCCCCGCCTTTGTGTTTTGCCAAAGCGCAAGACGCCCCGCCTTTGGTCGCAGCGTAAGATCCAATCTGGGAAATACCGTTTCACCGCCTGCAAATTCGTCATTTAGATAAAGAATGGCAGTCAGAACGCGCTGACTGTGTTCGGCTGCATCTGCCGGTGCTTTGTACATCGCACCTCCCAGCGCCGCATCAAAGTGGCGCTTGAAAAGCCCCCCCACACCATAGGAAATCAGTTCGGGGCTTTCACAATGGCTCACCGGCAACCCGAAGATTTTTGCAATCCGAGTTGCCACGGCGTCTAGAACCGGCAGAGAACCGTGCGGAATTTTCGCGCTGTCAGCGACACGCCTGGGATCAACCCCCTGCCCCATTACGCCTGTGACCTGCGCCGCAGCCTGACGGATGCTAGACAAACCCATCATCAAACCATGCAACTCCGCTTCTCCGACAAATTCGTCCAGCGTCGCAACAAGCGGACCAATACTGTAAAGCCGCGCCCCACGAAGGTCGCTCAAAGCCGTTTCTTGTGAATCATGCGTCAATCGTGTGCTCCCCTTGGCGGTGACTACACCACGATACTCAGCTTTCTTCCGCATTTATACGCTGCAAAGAAGCCTTTTGGCCTGGCCCCTTCCGCAATGAGAGAGCTTGGTAAAAACGAGACAGTGTACGCCCACTCATTCCGTTGCGAATTGTGAAGAGACTTCCTTCAGACTTTGTCTGAATCGAAGAGCCTTCGATTATTGCAATCGCCAAAAAACGCTACCGGTTGCGATCATGTTTTGCTGCTTCTGAAAATCCCGAAACTTGAAAGTGGCGCCCGAGCAGGAACATTGCAACTTCTTGAAACGGTTAAAAGATATCTGCCTTGCTCGGCAACCTTGGTGTTTCCGACACTAACAAAGAGGAACAAAAAGAGGGTGAAACCAGAACCTGTTAACGCTTCCTTATTCCCTGTGCAGCACCATAGCCCCAAGTATTTTGTTCAAAGGTTTATTGGTTATGGCACAAACACCCCCGGGCCCCGACGTTAACACTGTTATTGGCACAACTGGCGATGACACGATCTTGTCCGGCGACGGCAGTGTGGACTCTGTAAATGGTAGTGCTGGCAACGACACGATCGACACCGGCACTGGCAACGATCTGGCCGCAGGAGACATGGTCGGAGCGGAATGGATTTTCGTCGATGGAAAATGGGTCTACAACCCCGAGGCTATCGACACCACAAGTGCACCGGTTTCACGTGAATACGACGACATTATCTCGACGGGGGACGGCGACGATGTTCTCTTGGGCAATGGTGGCAATGACCGCCTAGACGCAGGGGCTGGCGAAGATATCGTCAATGCCGGCACCGGACGCGACTGGGCGGACGGCGGCACCGGTGATGACATCGTCAATCTGGAAGCGGGCGATGACACAGGTCAAGGGGGGCTCGGGGCCGATACGATCAATGCAGGTCGTGGAGACGATTTAGTCTACGGCGATCTGGAAAACGGGAATTTGCTTCAAGGCGGGCTGCCCAATTGTGGCGGCACCTTTGCCCAACACGCCGGCGCCGGCGATTGGAGCGTTGCCGACGTCGAGGGTGTCACCGAGATTTCGCAAGTGATTGAAACGGTCGAGGGCGAAAACTACAGCCTGAGTTTCGATATCGCCGCAAACCTGTCCGGCGGTTCCACGACCTGCGTGATGGAGGTACTGTGGGACGATGAAGTGGTTTGCGTGATGGATAGCAAATCCGGAGTCTACGAAACTGTGAAATTGGACCTTGTCGGCAAAGGGGGCGATTCCAAACTGACATTCCGGGAATTGTCGCCAAACGATGAAACTGGCCCCCAAATTGACATGTCAGGCCCAATCTTCAGCTATGATAAATCTGTTTCCATCGGCGGACAGGAAGTGGATGTTGCAGCCTTTGCACCGGGGCAGTCCAAGCTCTTTCAGATGATCGACGGTCAACTGAATGTCTTTGACCCTCAGAAGGAACAATATGAGGTGGCAGGCGATCCTACAGGTCTGCGCATCAACGCAATAGGGTTCAACACCGAAGACGATTTGATCTACGGCATAGCAAAGGCAAATGGCGTCGATGCCATGGGAAATCCGGTTTCGGTGCGCGATTTGGTTATGGTGGATGCCAACGGCGAAGCCTACCGCGTAGGCGCGACGCCTGTGGGCGACTACGTTGGGGATTTCGACAATGAGGGAAATTTATGGACGTTTCAGTCAAGCCTGAACCGCGTTACACGAATTGACGTGAACGACATAGGGTCTGACGGCAACCCGGCGGCGACAAATTTTGACCTACCCGACGGTTTGTTCCAAGGTCGAAGTTACGACATTGCCTACAACGCCGCGGAAGACGCATTCTATGCGGTGGAAAGCCCCGGAAGAAACGGCGGCAACGGCATGGTTCATAAGATCGATTTGAACGGACTGGAAGACGGCGGGACGCCGATCATCACATCCGTGCCGATCACCGCCACGATGTATGACGACGGTTTAACCGCCGGAATGCCCAAAGGGGCCTATGGCGCCGTGTTCCTGGATGGCGACGGTAATCTCTATTTCGGCCTGAACCGCGGCGATCATGATTTGGACGGAACCACCGATGCCGCGGGCGGCATATACAAGATAAACATAGATTGGCCCGCTGGCGCCGCCATGAGCGAATACATGGCTGAAGCTCAATCCACCAACAGCAACGATGGAGCCGTGGACCCTCGCGCGCCTGACCCATTCTCCGAAGTTGACCCAACCGGAAGTATTTTGTTGCGCTCGCCCGAGATTGAACCCACATCCGGCGGCAACGACAAACTACGTGGCGGTCAAGGAGACGACACTATGTTTGGTGGTGGAGGCGACGACACCCTGCACGGAGGATCCGACGACGACGTACTAAGCGGAGACGCGGACAACGATCGCGTCTATGGCGGAGACGGTTCAGATATCGTTGACGGCGGAAGCGGCCACGACCGATTGTTCGGTGGTGACGGAAACGACAAAATGGATGGCGCCTCCGGGCGAGATTTGCTTAAGGGCGGCAGCGGTAATGACTTCATGAGTGGCGGCGAAGGATCCGACAAGCTTGTGGGCGGCTCAGGATCCGACACACTCGAAGGCGGCGCTGGAAATGATCACCTTTGGGGCGGAAACTGGTGGAAGGACGGAAGTTCTGACACATTCGTAACGGCTGCAGGCGGCGGCAAGGATATGATCCACGACTTTGAGACCGACAAAGACGTCATTGATTTATCGTCCTATGGCATCGAATTCTCAGACCTGCAGACCCACATTCAGGATCAGGGATGGGCGACGGTGATCGACCTAAGCGCCCTTACCGGCGGCGAAGTGAACGACCGCCTTGTCCTCAAATCAGTTTCGCCTGATGACCTGGACGAGACCAACTTTCTGCTCTGAGGGAGTCTTCTGTGTCTCAGTCTTCCATTGGTCAGCTCAAGCGGCTCGCGGTGCCTCTTGTCGCGTTGAGCCTGATCACCAACCTGGCCATTCTAGTCAATCCGATCTTCATGATGCAGGTGCTCGACCGCGTCGTGCCGACGGGAAATCTCCACACACTGGCGATGCTACTTGCGGTCGCGTTGGGCGCGCTCGCGCTGCAGGCAACAGTGGAATATTTGCGGGATGTCAGCTTCAGACGTGCCTCGCACTGGCTTGAAAGCGCAAGCATTCCCATGGTGTTAAACAGTGCCGCTGATCTAAGAGACGGCGTAATGTCGGACCGTAACTGCGTTACGCAGGCCCTGTCGGGATCGACAGCCACAACCGCGTTGATGCTGCCATGGATACCATTGTTCCTGTTGGTCCTATGGCTCATACACCCTTGGTTTCTTGGACTCTCGCTTGGGTTGGCAGCAATTTCTGCGACCGTTCGTTTTACCAGAGACAGCCTTACCAACACCGCACAAACAGAACACATCCGTCTGCTAAAATTGGAAAAGCGTGCCTTGCGCGACGCCGAGACCGTGGTGTTGGGGTCCGGAATGCCCGGTGTCTTTCGAAATCTCCTAGACCGTTTTGCGGGCCTGGTCATGCAGCGCCTTGCTTCCGCCGAGCAAATGACCCGTCCAACGGTGGCAACAAACTCGATTGCCGGCTTTTTACGCGGTGGCACACAGCTTCTCGGGCTAAGTTTGGGGGCTGCGCTGGTTGTTTCCGGTGAATTGACCGCGGGAGGGATGATTGCTGCCAGTTTGATCCTGGCGCGGAGCGTCGCAAACTTCGAGCAAGTTCTGAACGGTTGGCCGGACATCTTGGCCGCCCGGCATGCGGCCAAAAGGTTGTCAGATTACTCTTTGGTGGCTCCGCCCACCTCCACCGATATAGCGGAATTGTCAGGGAGCATCGCGGCTCAGGGTCTTATTTTCCCACGCGGAGGCGGGGCGCCACCGCGCCTCGATCGCATCAGCTTTGAGGTGCCGGCCGGAAAATGCCTCGCAGTTGTCGGCTCATCTGGCGGTGGCAAAACGACTCTGCTTGAAGCTCTGAGCGGCATAGCCCCATGCCCAATTGGATCAGTGTTGTTGGATGAAACCGACATCAAGACACTGCCGGTGGACAGCCTCTCAAAACATGTGGGGTACCTGCCACAACACGCGCATTTATTCCACGGTTCTTTGTCTAACAATATCAGCGGGTTCTCATCGCACCCAGATAGCGGGCGCATCGTCGCAGCAGCCAAAACCGCCGGTGTCCATGGCCTCATCAGCGCTCTGCCAGAAAGTTACGACACCGACATTGGTGCACAGCCGTTTTTGTTGTCCGCCGGGCAAAAACAGCGCGTTGCGTTGGCGCGGGCAATTTACTCTGAGCCACGCTATCTGTTTCTGGATGAACCAAATGCGCTTTTGGACGCCGCGGGAGAACGGCAACTTTGCGCGGCTCTTGCCCGCCTCAAACAAATGAACACAACAATCGTCATGGTCATCCACCGGTCCGGGCTGATGGGGTTGGCTGACTATGTGTTAGCGCTCGAAAACGGGCGGGTAGCAGATTTCGGAAACCGGCCGGACGTGTTGGGTCGAATGAGTGGCGGGCGCAGGCGCATTGAGCTGCCAATACTAGACGCATCATTGCAGGATTTGGTGGATTGGATCGGAGCACAATTCACACGTGCCGGAGATGCCGAACTGGCTGGCCGCGCAGAGGTTCTTGCCAGCGAAATGTTCAATCTGGCGCTGGCCGACGTAGAGACGAACTCGATCCGGGCTGCAAGTTTCCAATTTCAATTCTTGGATGCAAAAAGCTGCGAAATTTGCATGACCGAGGACCGAGAAAGCAAAGCCAGCGCCAAAATTCGTAAAGTGGCCTCTTTGCTGCAACACCCTGACCCTGACCTCTCCTTGTTGGGTGATGACGAAGCAGCGATTGCCTCTATTTCCCGCATGAGCGATGCATTTGATGTACAGTCTGGCGACGGCCGGTCAGTTTTCCGCGCGGCGCTCTCCGCTCCAACGGCGCGCACCAACGGGGGGACATCACATTGACCCCAAAACCCGACCAATCAGGCACCGAAAATTTCGACGCCCCCCCCCCTGAGGCCCTCTCTCCCGTCACCGACCCGATCGTGCCAGACGCAGTAATGCGCCCGCTCAGAACAGGGTTCACCGTTGTCGTTTTGACGTGCATCGTCTTTGTAATCTGGGCGATGACGGCACCATTGACTACATCAATCCACGCCAACGGCCACCTCTATGCTCCTGAACCTAGCTTTGACATTCAACACCCCTTTGGCGGTGACATTGCCGAAGTACATGTGCGCGAACACGAAAATGTGGTCGCTGGCCAAATTCTGATGCAAATGGACGTCACCAGCGAGCAAGCTCAAAAAGACGAACTTGAGGAAAGCCTACGTCTTTTGCAAGAAGAGCGGGATGCGCTGGAATGGGCGCTTGATCACGATCGCGCCCAACTCTTGAAGCCCGATTGGCAAGGCTCAACATCCCCTTCAATCGGCCCCGTTCAGGCCAATCACATGACCGCTGCACCTAAAATCCCAGAAAATCAACAAGTCTGGCGTATCCGCAATATGCTTGAAACCCTCAACGTCAGGCGAGCAGCAACCGCCATGACCGCAGATGCGATGCGGGCGCGAGCCGAAGGGCTAGAGAACAGCCTGGCCGCTCGCCTAGACCGCAAAGCATCTATGGAGGCACGGTTTGATCGCTACAGTAGGCTGGTAAAGTCCGGTGCACTGCGGGCCACGGATAATGACACTCTGCTAGAATCGATGCTTGATCTGGATGCCAGCATCCTCGGTGAACGCGCGGAGGCCGCTGCCCTCAGGTCTCAAGCGGAGCAAGTCAGTCTTCAAGTCAAAGCCGACGCGCTTGACTTGCGGCAAAGGCTGTTGGATCGACAAAGTCAGGTAGCCGAGGCCATACCCAGACTGCGAGCACAGATCCTGCGTTTGGACGCGGTCATCCGCAACGCGGAGCTTCGTGCGCCAAGTGACGGAACAATCGCGCGCCTTTTCTATGATACAAATGAAATGTTTGTACCGCGCGGTGAAACAGTTTTGACTCTCACCAGTCCGACCAGGCAACATGAGGTGGCCTTTGTCGTGCCGCCCCACGCGATTGACCAAACCCGTGTCGGGCTACAGGGGACACTAACTGTGTCGAGTCTTCCTCAGCGCAACCACCCCAAGGTCGACGTAAAAATTCGCTCTCTGTCGCCTGAGGCCCGCCGCAATCGTGAAGGGGTGATCGTTGGATATGATGGCATCGCCGAAATTGACCCAAATGATCTTGTTGACCTTGACAAGCAACTCGGCAGCGACTTTGCACTGTTCATCGACATGCCAGTCACTTTGATTTTTGCTGGAAGAGAAACCACATTTTCGGACTATTTGGTCGGCCCGTTTCTAGATTTTCTGGCAAAGGCAATGCAGGATTGACTGCACAAAAGGCGCCGGAAATTGTGGAAGAGATCAAGTTTTCTTTGACAACGCACCACAATGAAGCTGACATTGGAGCAACATATCTCGAACCGAATATCAAATGCCCCTTCGCGCTCACCTTCTCCCCATTCTGCCATGCTGTCACCCATCGCACAGGCCCACAGCACTCAGAGGCCATGGCAAGCCGATGCACTATCAGCCACCTCCGAAGAAATGAGTTGAGACAACAAATCCCAACTTTTCATATCGGAGAATTTCATGACTCAGCGACCCAACATCGTCGTTATTATGGCCGATCAGCTTACGCCACACTTCACCGGCGCCTATGGCCATCGTACAGCAAAAACCCCTAACCTTGACGCGCTCGCGGCCCGCGGCATGAGGTTTGATGCGGCATATTGCAACTCGCCACTTTGTGCGCCCTCGCGGTTTTCACTCATGTCCGGCCAGCTGATCAGCCGCATTGCCGCCTATGACAACGCATCCGAATTTCGCGCCTCGGTCCCGACTTTCGCGCACTACCTCAAAGCGTTGGGATATCGCACCTGTCTTTCGGGCAAAATGCATTTTGTCGGACCTGACCAAAAGCACGGATTTGAGGACCGTGTGACCACCGACATTTACCCGGCTGATTTTGCCTGGACGCCTGATTGGGAAGCTCACGATGAACGGATCGACAAATGGTACCACAATATGCAAACCGTCAAAGAAAGCGGCGTGGCCCAGGCGACCTATCAAATCGACTATGATGACGAGGTTGGCTTTGCTGCCAAGCGCTGGTTGTTTGACGAAGGACGGCGGCGCGCGTCCGGAGATGACGCGCCTTTTGCCATGGTCGCGAGCTTTATCCATCCACATGATCCTTATGTCGCCCGACCGGAATGGTGGAACCTCTATTCAGATGACGATGTGGACATGCCTGCATATGTCCCTCCGATTGAGGAACAAGACGCCTTCTCCAAACGCCTTCTGGATGGCATCGAGGCGAGCTACATTCCCCTGAGCGACGAGGAATTGATCCGCGCCCGGCGCGCATACCTTGCCAACGTCAGCTATTTTGACAGCAAAATTGGCGAGATTGTTCAAACACTCGAAGACATGGGTGAACTTGACAACACCATTGTGATTGTGACCGCCGACCACGGTGACATGCTGGGCGAGCGCGGCCTGTGGTACAAAATGAACTTCTTTGAGTACTCCGCACGGGTGCCGCTGGTGATGGCAGGCCCCGGCGTGACGACCGGAACAGCCGGAAACGCCTGCTCTCTTGTCGATATGCTTCCCACGCTCATCGACATAGCCGGCGGGTCGCTCGACATGGTCGGAGAACCGGTTGACGGGCGCAGCCTGATGCCCTTGGCGCGCGGAAACACCGATCCTGTGGATGAGGCAATTGGCGAATATTGCGCCGAGATGACACCCTATCCGGTGGTGATGATCCGGCGCGGGTCCTTCAAATATGTGCATTGTGACATCGACCCACCTCAAATGTATGACGTCGTGAATGACCCTCTGGAAACCACCAATCTGGCCGCACATCCTGACCATGTACAGGTTGCGGCTGATTTTGCGGCAGAAGTTGCACGGCGATGGGATGGCGAAGCTTTGCGGGCCAAAGTCATAGCGACCCAAAAATCGCGTCGGGCATTGCACGCGGCGATGGAGGCCGGCGCTGGTGAGGATTGGGATTACAACCCGCCCTCAGACGCATCTCAGCAATACGTGCGCAACCATATGGATTGGGCGGAGGCGAATAATTTCTACAGGTTTCCCCCGCTCAAAGAAGAATCAACGTGAGCGCAGCGGGATGGTAAAAACCTGCGACTTGACCTGAAGTTTGGCCGGAGCCTTAGGCATCCGGCCAGCCTTTTTCACCGCCACCAAAGCCAGCTTATCCAGCCGCGCGTTGCCCGATGATTTCACCAGTTTTGCTCCAAGCACTTGCCCGTTCGCGGCCACCGAAATTCGAACATGCGCAACCCCTTTGCCTGCTCCCTCAGGAGCTCTATGAGCAACTCGTGCGCGCACCTGAGCCCCCCATTTCTTCAACAAGCTGACGCGTTTGCTATCCGAAACGCTCGCAATCTGATCCGAGCCGTTGTTGCCTTTAGCAGTCTCTCCTCCGCTCCCCTGCGCTGTCCGCCCAGCGCTGGCGCTGCTTGCAGCAGACCGCGTTTTTGCAACAGGCACGTCCTTGGGCTTTGGCTTGACAGCAGGTGGAGATGGCTTGGCTTGGGGGGCCATAGGCTTAACTGGAGGCATCGGAGTGGGTATCGGCGGGGGCACGGGCGAATCATCGGGCGCTACGGAAGCCACCCGCGGCGGGGCGGCCTCATTCTCGGGCTGCTTTGGACTGTCCTGCAAAGCTGGTGCAGCCGCGCCAGACACCGTTGCCGGAGGTGGAGAAGCCACTGGCAGAGGTGGCGCGTCAGCGCTGGTATGTTGCATGCTCACGGCCGGCAGCATCGCGGGCGCGACCGGCGTTTCCGGCTGCGGCGCCATCTGCGAGGGCGAAACTTCGGGGGCTGTCATCGCCGGCAACGGAGGAGGAGAATCGAGCGGTGGCGTCTCCCATGCCTCGACCATTGCCGCGACGGACGCAGTTGATGCCATCGCAGACAAAAGATCCTGACCTGCGGAACCGGCACTTTGCAGGCCCTCCTCAAGGTCCGGCGTCGCCAACGCAAGATGGCCTACAGCCACCAGCCCAACAAAGGCGGTTAGCTCAAGTGTTGTTCTTGTGCTCATCTGGAGGTGCTCACCAGTTTGAGGGCCCGCACGCCGTTTGCTGCAAGTTTTGGTAGCAAAGCCGCTATGGTTTCTGCTGCGACCCCCTGATCGGCCCGCAGCATCAGACTTTCATTTTCCGGAAAGCCCGCCAGTGCAGCCAAAACAGCATCTTCGCCACGTGCGTCTTCAAACGCCATCTCTCCGGAAGCGGAGACAAACAAAACACGACGACCCTCCGCCGGAGTATCAATTTCGGCTTCCGGCGGGGTGACGTCAAAGGGTTCTGGCGGCGCGATCTGCGCGGTCATCAGAAAGAAAACAAGCAGCAGGAAAACCACATTTATCATCGGAATGATGCTTTCGCCCTGAGGGCGACGGGGGGGTGATGTGATGCGCATGATCTACTCTACCAACACCAACGTTTCATAGCCTGCGTCTGTCAGGCGCTCCATAACGCTAACCACTCGTTGCAATTGCGCGCCATCGCGCGCCCTCAGTATGATTGCATCATCGTGGCTAAGCATCATCGTGCCCAAATCGGCCAAAAGCGCGTCCATCGGGGTCGCGGCTCCGTTAAGGCGCACGGTATCCGGTGCGATATCCACCAGACGTGGCGGCCCTTGATAGGGCTTTTCCGAGGCGGCAGTCAGCGGCAGGTCGATTTCAACGTCCATACCAAAGCGCGCCGCGAGCATGAAAAACACCAGCAGCAAAAAAACCACGTCAATCATCGGAGTGAGACTGGGTTTACGCCGTGCTCGATTGGGCCCGAGATGCATTTTATTGCGCTGCCGCCAAGGATGGCGCCGCCTGATCGCGCGTCATGATGCGCGTTGCGGCATCCTCCATGTCTCCTTGGGCGCGATCCACGACGCTTTCAAACCACGTCAGCGCAACTGATGCCGGAATGGCCACAGCCATGCCCGCAGCAGTGGTCAGCAGAGCCTCCCAGATGCCTCCTGCCAAGGCGGCAGGATCGGCGCGGGACCCCGCGGCCTGCAGTGTCTGAAATGCGGCAATCATCCCGAGCACCGTACCCAAAAGACCCAACAAGGGGGCGATGGTTGCAATAAGTTCGAGTGCCCTCAAACCGCTGCGGGCCTCACTCAGCTGGCGCCGTGCGACCCGCTCAACTTCCTCGCGCTGCTCTGCCTCGTCCAACGTGCCTTCAACGCGCTCCGTCATCGCGGCGCGGGCCACAACGGCGCGCAATGAACTGCGCCCCTCAAGTGCTGCGCGGGCTCCTTGACGGTCGCCTTGTGTCCAAAGGGTCACTGCATATTCCGTGTTTTTTCCGGCCCATGCACCGGCGAGCACAAACCGCCAAACCTTCCAGAGGATGATTGCTCCCGTCAAAACGGACAGCGCCGTAATCGCCCAGATTGCGGGGCCTCCTTGTTCAAGAAAGGCAAAGGCCTTGGTGATGCGGTCATTAAAAAGCATAGAGGACTCCAAGAGGTCAGCCGGCTCGGCGCGCAAGGTGCGGCAACAGGAAGGTGCCACTGTCCGGAGCGGCATTTACACGAAGGGTGCAGTGATATGCGGCACTGAGGTTTTCATTGGTGAAGACCGCGTTGGGCGCTGCTTGGGCGACCACCCGACCCTCACTGATCAACGCCACTTGATCGGCAAACATCGCGGTCAGATTCAGGTCGTGCATCACGGCGACAACTCCACCGCCCGCGTCGGCATAGTCCCGTGCGATCTGCATGACTTGAAGCTGATGGCCGATGTCGAGCGCCGACACAGGCTCATCAAGGAAAAGCCAACGAGGCTTGCCGTGCCCGACGGGATCCCAGACCTGCGCCAAAACACGCGCCAACTGCACGCGCTGCTGTTCGCCTCCGGAAAGCTCCTGATAGAACCGCGCGCCATAGGTCACGAGTCCAACACGATCCAGCGCGTGTTGCACCAGTTCGTGTCGCGCGGCCGAAATGCCCGAAGCCAACCCCAGCCGCACCACCTCCGAAACGGTAAACGGAAAGGCCAAAGGCGTTGCCTGCGGCAGGACACCCCGCATCGCCGCAAGTTCCCATGGTTTTGCTGTGTCGATATCCACGCCGTTCAATGTGACCACGCCGGTGTGATCAATTTCACCAGTGACGGCCTTGAGCAATGTGGACTTGCCAGACCCATTAGGGCCAACAATAGCAGTCACGGCGCCCCCTTTGGCGTGAAAAGCAACGTCATGCAAAATTTTGCGCTGTCCGTAACTGGCAGAAATGTGTTTCGCACTCAGCATGGCTTACAAGTCCAGAAGGCCGCGTTGCCGCAGCAAAATCCATAGGAAGAACGGTCCGCCGATGACCGCTGTGATGATCCCGATTGGCAACTCTGCCGGCGCGATCACGATGCGGCTGATGACATCGGCAAAAATCAAAAGAGACGCGCCCAACAATGCCGAATTGCGCAAGAGATATCGGTGGTCCGGACCCACGGCGAGGCGCAGCAGATGCGGCACCACGATGCCGACAAACCCGATGCCGCCACTCACCGCCACCGCGGCCCCGACCGCCAAAGCAACGGCCAGTATCGCGGTGTTTTTGACCCTCTGCACATCTACGCCCATATGGCTCGCGGCCGCCTCGCCAAGAGCCAGTCCATTCAGACCTTTTGCGATCAATGGCATTGCACAGAACGACAAGACAATAAGCGGACCCGCGACGGAGAGCTTGCTCCAGGTCGCGCCGGCCACAGATCCCATGCCCCAGAATGTCAAACTGCGAAGTTGCGCATCATCCGCGATGTACACCAGCAGCCCGGAAACTGCCCCAGTTAATGCGCCCAGCGCAATACCGGCCAGCAACATCGTCGCAATCGACGTACGCCCTTTGCGGGTCGAAACGCGATATAGAATGATCGTGCTGATCCAGCTGCCGGCAAAAGCTGCAAATGGCACAAGATGCGGGCCAACCAAAGCCGCAAGGGACGCGGGAAGGAAGCCGCCCAAGACAATTGCCGCAATGGCTCCAAAGCCAGCACCTGCACTGACCCCGATCAAACCCGGATCCGCCAGAGGATTGCGAAACAGGCCCTGCATTGCCGCACCGGAAAACGCAAGCGCAGCCCCAACCAGTGCCGCCATAATCGTACGCGGAAGCCGTATGTCCCAAAGCACCACGCGATCACGCACGGAGAGCGTATTACCCTGCAAACTTTCCCACAGAGCGTTCCACAGTGAAGCGCCCGACGCCCCGACCGCAAGCGACGTGATACAGGCCACCGCCAATAGCCCTATCAACCAAAGCGTCAACGCATTCGCGCGGGCGCTCCTGTCAACAGCTTGAGACGCCGCATGCATTTCCATTGTCATCGTCATGATGGTCAGCCCGACACGTCGGCCAGCGATTTGGCCAAAGTGGCAATGGCTTCACCAGTCCGGACCGAAAAGCCGAGCAACAGCATGCCATCCATCCGCACGACCGCACCCGCTTGCGCCGCCGGCGTTTGGCCCAACGCCGGATGGGCCAGAATGTCCGCGTCGGTCAAGCTGTGGTCGCCGGTTCGTGACATCATCAAAATCACATCCGCCTCACTGGTCACAATCGCCTCTTCGGTCATGGGCTTAAACCCGTCAAACGCAGTGGCGACATTTTCGCCGCCCGCCAACGAGATGATGGCGTCAGCAGATGTATTGGCCCCACCAACCATCACGCGACCGCCTGCGGCCGACAGTACAAAAATCACCTTAGGTTGGTGATCTCCGGTCACAGAGAACAATGCCGCTGCGATCTCCGCGTCCACTTTGGCCGCAAGCGCCGCTCCTTTGTCCGGCACATCCAGAACTTCAGCCACCGTTTCGATCCGCGCGCCGATGGCCTCTCGGGTAAAGCCGCCAGGAACTTCGGTGATCCCGATCGAGGCCTCCCGCAATAAATCCATTGCCTCGGGCGGGCCTGAGCCTTCTTCGGCGAGAATAAAGTCAGGGTTCACCGACAGGACACCTTCGGGCGACAACCGCCGGATGTAGCCAACGTCCGGCAACGCCAGAGCTTCGGCAGGGTAATTCGACGTGGTGTCGCGAGCCACAAGGCGATTTTCCTCACCGAGAGCATAGACAATCTCTGTCACGGCACCGCCTACCGAGACAATCCGGCTCGGCGCTTCCTCTGCCTTGACTGCTGTTCCCAACAACAGGGCCAGCGCGCCGATCATTGCGGATTGAACGCCAATAAGTTTGCTAATCGGGGTCATGCGGCACCTGCCTGAAAATCCGCCTCAAGCTGGTCAACAAGCACATTCCATTGCCCTGCTGCGTCCTCATCCCGAAGGACACCGAAGAACTGCACAATCAATGCGCCATCTGCGCCAAAGGCCTCTATCGAAATAGCAGCCCCTCGGCGGGTGTTTTTTGTCACGGCATAGACTTCGGCAATATGATCTTTGCGAAGGTGAAGATCATGCCCCGCATCCAGAACGTTGATCCAAGGCCCCATCTCGACGATGCGTTTGACCGGGCCTGCGTGAATTTCAATACAGCCACGATTGCCGACAAAAATCATGATAGGCGTTTCCGTGTCTGAGGCGCGGTGCAACAACGCCTCAACCGCCTCCGGACTAATTTTGCGCGCATAGGGGGCGCCGGCAATGCGATACGCACCAAGTCGGTTCATCTTTAACTTGCGGGTCAGTTGCATGAACTGATGCGTGTCCGTGAGCTTGCCCCACTCCAGTCGCAGCTTGTCGGCGTTCTCTGGATCGCCCTTGACATCTTCAACAGGCGCACGCACAGACACAACAAGCTGGTCGCACTGATCTTCCACCGCCAAATCGGCCACAATGGTTTTCCACCGCGCAAGATTTGATGTCTCACGCAGGTGAACCTTGTGAACCGCGTCACCCGCCGCGTCAAAAATCTGAACGGAACGGCGCACACCTTTGGGCGTCACTTTTTCCACTGCAAAGGCATGCACCCAAAGGCGCGGGAACATGCGAAGATCGATGTCCTCGTTCACCACCAAAGACGCGTGGTCTCCACCACGGTAATTTTCGTATTTCCCAACCTTTTCAATCACACAGCTCTCGTTTCGGGTCAGCGCCATTACCTCGCCGAGTTGACCGAAAGCTGCAAAAAGAGTGTCCAGATCATTGGTCACACGCGTCACCCCGTGCCCGATGTGAGCAGCCACAAGCTGCCCTTCTGAGATGTTGAGTTTGTCTGCGAGATCGCGCTCGCGCAGTGCGTCGTGCTCGACACGGGCTGCGCGAATTTCATGCGAAGAGATGGCAGTAGCCGTGGCCATTGTGCGCTCCTGAGTATCCTGTTTTCGGAAGAGGCAGTCTGGCATGCGATAAAAATGTCGCATTGGCTGGCGCCTGTGATTGGGTGTGAATCACATTGTTGACAGAATTAATCAGATTTCTTAATGCCGCGCAAGTCACCACGAAAATTCGTGGGGCAAACACTCACAATATCGCCAGCTCCTTAGCCAGCAGTTCTCAACTGGAAGGGGAAATTATGCGCGCCAGTTACACACTAAGATCCGCACTGCTTTGTAGCGTTGCCTTTGTTGCAGCCTTGCCTGCATCCGCTCAGGACATCATCGAAGGCGACGCGATCCTGCTTGATGAAATCTTGCTCAAAAAGTCAAAGCGCGACATCAAAACTGACACTGCCACCTCCGAAACCAAGATCGGACAGGAAGAAATCGACGACCGGCAAGCAACAACAATTGCCGAGCTCGTTGACTCCGTGCCTGGCGTGACGCTCGTAAACGGCAACACCCCCACCGGGTCTGGCATTAATATCCGTGGCTTTGGTGCAAACGGCACCTTTGGCACCGATCAGAAAGTGCTGATTCAAATCGACGGCGCCAGCGTTGGCGGTGAAGAGTTGTATCGGATCGGCACGCAATTGTTCACAGACCCCGCACTCTACAAGAGCGTTCGCGTCTTGCGCGGTATGGGTGGGTCTTTTGAGTACGGCTCCGGGGCAGTCGGTGGCGTCGTCCAGCTCGAAACCAAAGATGCATCTGACTTCACCGGCGGTGAAGTTGGGTTCCGTTTCCGCCAGACCCTACAGGGTTCCACAAACGGTTCGGGCCTGATTAGTTCGTCAATATTTGCTTGGCAACCAACCGACAACACGGAGTTTCTGGCAAATTACGTCTACAACACTTCAAAGGAATACAAGGACGGCGACGGCAATGTTGTCCCGAACACAGACTTCACAATGCCGTCTCTCCTGCTCAAAGGTACCGCCCATTTCGGCGAAGATCGCGCGCACAGCGTGACCCTAAGCTATAGCGACAGCACCCTGGAAGAGTTCGACGTTCCATATGACGCCATAGGCGGCAATCCGGCCTTCGGAAACGTGGACCGGAAATTTGATACACAGCAAGCCGTAGCCAAGTATCGCTTCAATCCGTCGGACAATGATCTGGTCGACGTGGAAGTTGTCCTGAGCTACGCGGATCAGTTCATCGAACAAAGCAGCGTCAGCGGTTCCGGGTCCAGTCTCTATAGAGATACGCAATACGAAACCACAAAGCTGCTATTCAAAAACACCGCGGCTTTTTCGGCAGGTTCAACGTCTCATGACCTGCGGACCGGCGTCGAGTTCAGCAATCGAAGTCGCCTTAATCAAGGCACATCTGCACCCGGTGGCAATGACCAAAGGTTGGCATTGTTCATTGTAGACGAAATCGACTTCGGTAACGGCTTGACCTTGACGCCCGGCCTCCGTTTTGAAGATCAGAAACTGACCGGCGACATCACGGACGCCTTCCCGGGCTCCTATAACAACTCTGCTTTGATGGGCGGGATTTCCGCGTTCTATCAGTTTGACAGCGGTTGGGGTCTTTTTGGTAGCGCAGGTTACACTGTTGGTATGCCGCCCATCGACGATCTTGGAAACCCGACCTACGCAACGCAACCCGAGAAAGCCACAAACTACGAGGTGGGTGTGAGCTATGCCAACACCGGTGTCTTCACAGACCTCGACACGGTTGGCTTCAAGTTGACGGCATACAAAACGCACCTTTGGGACGTAACTTCTTATGTTGTTCCCGGCACGTTCAGCACACCCATCGACACTGTTGATTTGCACGGCTTTGAACTTGAGGCTCTCTACTCGATGGACAACGGCTTCTACACTGACGTAAACGCAAACATTCAACGTGCGAAGTATTTCTCGACGGCTGCCGGCGGTTCAGGTTTCTGGGAAAACATACCTGCAGACCAGCTGCGCCTGACGCTGGGCAAACGTTTTGGCAACGAAATTGATCTGTCGTGGGAGGTCATTGCGACAGCGAAGATGGACCGGACAACAACGCCGTCGGCCTCCCATCTAATCAACAACGTGCGTGCGACCTACCGCCCGCAGGCGGGGGCTTTTGAAGGCACCGAAATCCGCTTTGGAATCGAGAACCTTTTTGACGTTGCTTACCAGCCTCACTTGGCTGAGCGGGCTGCTGCGGGTCGCACGTTCAAGCTATCGCTGGCAAAAACCTTCTAAGCCGTTCACCTGCACAAAATGCCAACGGCAGGGTGCTTTTGCACCCTGCCGTTTTTTTCATCCGGCCTGAGCAGCCTCGCCTTGAGCCCGTATGTCGGACAAAGACGCCATCGGGGTCAGCGCTTCAGGATCGACCTGCAATTCAATGAGATAGCCGACGTCAGACGCCTGCGCCCGCACAAGCGCGTCCGCGAAGTCTTCGGTACGACGCACCACTTCTCCCGCGATCCCGAACGATTTCGCATAGGTCACAAAATCCGGATTCTCCAGATCGGTGGAAATCACCCGCCCCGGATGGTTGCGTTCCTGATGCATCCGGATGGTCCCGTACATGCCATTGTTGACCACAAGGTAAATCACTGCGGCGCCGTATTTTTTTGCTGTCGCCATCTCTTGTGCCGTCATCAAAAAACAGCCGTCACCGGCGACACTGACAACGGTTCGATCGGGATGCGCGATCTTCGCAGCCACAGCGGCCGGAACCGAATACCCCATAGAGCCGCTCGTCGGCGCAAGTTGCGTGCGATAGGCGCGATGCGCATGGAACCGGTGCAACCAAACCGCATAATTACCTGCACCATTGGTAAAGACCGTATCAGCCGGCAAGCTGTCGGACACATAACGGATCACATGTCCCATGTTGAGATCTCCGGGCACCTCAGTTGGCGTCCGGTATGCCTCGTAGCGAGCATGAAAACCTTGGGTCCAAGCGCTGCGATCTATTTCCGGTGCATGCATCGCCAGCAGTGCGCGGAGGAAGTTCTCGGCAGACGAGACCACCGAAAGATCCGGCGCATAGACATGCCCGAGCTGCTCCGGGCCGGGATGAACGTGTACAAATTTCATTTGTGGCACAGGGCTTTCAATCAGCTCATATCCCTGCGTTGTCATCTCTCCCCAACGGCTGCCGATGGTGATCAATAGATCAACCTCTCCGCGCACGGCCTCCAGCAACGAAGGCAGGGCTGCAATGCCGATCACACCCGCATAGTTGGGATGGCCATTGTCAACATAATCCTGGCACCGGAAGGTGGTGGCGACCGGAAGATCAAATTTTTCCGCCACTTCTGCGGTCATCTTTGCGGCTTCCGCGCTCCAGCCTGGCCCACCAACCACAAGCATTGGCTTTTTGGCCTTACTCAGCATTTCGCTCAGCTGTGTCATCGCTTCCGACGCAGGCGCCCCAAAACCCGGATTGGCAGGCCGCGCATCGACCACTTCGGCAACGCTGGACAACATGTCCTCTGGCAAGGCCAGCACCACAGGGCCTGGCCGCCCAGACATAGCCACATGCCAAGCGCGTGATATATACTCGGGAATGCGGGCCACATCGTCAATTTGGGCCACCCATTTCGCCATTTCGCCAAACATTCGACGATAATCAATCTCCTGAAACGCTTCGCGGTCCATCATCGACGTCGCCACCTGCCCGATCAGAACTATCATTGGCGTGCTGTCCTGAAAGGCCGTGTGCACCCCATTTGACGCGTTGGTCGCGCCTGGGCCACGTGTCACCGCACAAACGGCGGGCTTGCCAACAAGCTTGCCATAAGCATCCGCCATATTGGCTGCACCGCCTTCATGACGGCAGGTGATCACATCAATTGTATCGCGATGGTCATACAAACCATCCAACAACCCGAGATAACTTTCTCCGGGGACGCAGAATATCTTTTCCACACCGAGAATGGCCAATTGATCTGCCAAAATGCGCCCACCATGGCGGGGTGGCTTGGGCGATTGCATGGTCGGGTTGGACATGTTGCGGGCTCCCTTTGGCGACATGGCATTCGCGCCATCTGACCAGCGCAAATGATGCTCAGCAATAGAAAAAACGTACAAAGGTGCCCGTGTCGCCAGACAATTTGTCTAGGCCGGCACACGAAGTGACATCTGCACGCACCGGCATGGATCAGCGCCCCAAACGCTCGACCTGTGAAAGCAGGACGCGTGCATGGTGCAACGCGGTAGTACAAGTGCTCACCATGGCCGGCAAAGTCATCCATTCCACCGTCCACGCGGCACCTGAGCGTTCCTGTTCATGCACCAAAGCACCGTGCATCAAGGGCAACTGCGCAGCATTGTAGCGTGCCAGCGCCACAAGGGTTTCAGCCAAAACCGGATTTTGTTTGTGAGGCATGGCGGAACTGCTCCCACCGCCGGAAAACTGCACCTCTTCAATGCCTTGCTGTGCCATCAAGGCCAGATCCTGTCCCATTTTAGCAAGACTCGCCGTGACCAGCGACAGCCAGTGCGCATAGTCCGCGAGCGGCGCGCGCATCGAATGCCACGAACGATCGGGGTTGTGCAGCCCCAATTCCTCGGCCATCGCCGCAGCCATTGCCTCGCCAAACGGTGCGACAGCGGCACGATCTCCTACTGCCCCGCCAAATTGCAGGATTTCGACCCGTTTTCGCAACTCGTCTAGACACCCCTGACCTTCGACCAGTGGCAGCCGCCAGGTTTCCATCCGGTCCCGGACAAGGATCGGCAACGCCGCCTGCATGCGGGTGCGCCCCATCAAGGGCTGATCGCCCCAATCCCCTTCGAGCGTTTGAAGCGCTGCAGTGACCTCAGAAAGCTGCGACACGAACATCACATTCGCTTGGCCCAAGATCAGCGATACCGCGGTGTCAATCAGGTCCTGACTGGTCCCGCCGACGTGAATCGCAGGCCGCGAGGCCTCGCGCGCATGAGCCTTGAGTTGGCCCACAAATGCCGGAACCGGCAGGCCGTCGCGCTTCACCCCCTCCTCTATTCCCACGAGATCGGGCACAAAGTCAGCAATGTCTTCAACCGCCCTCGCCGCCTGCTCCTGTGTGACCAGCCCAACCCGCGCCGCCGCGTTGGCCAAGGCGATCTCATAGGCCTTGAAATGCGCCAAAAACGCCTCACTGCTCCACAACGCTTCCTGACTTTTCTGCATAAACAGCGGACCAAACAGGTGATCGGAGCGGGTCATCGGAGTCATTGCACCAAATCCAACCCAAGGATTTCACGCGCCTGTGCCGGAGTTGCCACAGGGCGCTCATATTTTTCACAAAGCACGGCCGCGCGGGCAATCAGTGCCGCGTTTGATGGTGCCAGTGTGTCGCGGTCAAGCCGGACATTGTCCTCCAGACCGGCCCGCGTATGCCCGCCGGCCGCGATCGCCCACTCGTTGACGTCGATCTGCGCCGCGCCAATTCCAGCCGCACACCATTCTGCCTCCGGGGCACGCTCCCGCATGATTTTGACATAGAAATCAAACACCTCCCGATCTACAGGCATGGCGTTTTTGACCCCCATCACAAACTGCACGTAAAGCTTTCCAAACAGAAGGCCGTCCCTGTGCATCCGGATCGCCTGAAGAATGTGAGAAAGATCGAAGGCCTCCACCTCGGGGGTGATCCGATACTGCCGCATCTCAGACGCCAGCCACGCGATCAATTCCGGTGGGTTCTCATAAACCCGCGTCGGAAAGTTGTTTGATCCCACCGACAGCGATGCCATATCAGGCGCAAGGGACAACATGCCCCCCCGCTCTTTGCCCGCGCCAGAGCGGCCACCGGTCGAAAACTGGATGATCACGCCAGGGCAATGTGTTTCCAACCCTTCCTTCAGGCGCGCAAACTTTTCAGGATTGCTTGATGGCGTTTCGTCCTCGTTACGCACATGAGCGTGAATGATCGATGCTCCTGCCTCCACGGCGGCATGGCTGCTTTCGATCTGTTCGCTTACGCTGATCGGCACCGCAGGATTGGCCGCCTTGGTCGGCACAGAACCGGTGATCGCACAGCAGAGGATGCAAGGTTTTGTCATTAAGATGTCTCCGATAAAATCGCGCTCCGGTTTGGGCGCGCCGTGCCCCACTCAGATATCAAAGAAAACAGTCTCGTTGTCGCCCTGCAATTTGATGTCAAAACGATACACAATCTGCCCGTCTCGTGCATCACGCTTTGCAATCAAGGTTTCGCGGCGACGTTCCCACTCGATCAGGTTGATGACAGGATCAATGCCATTGGCTTCTTCCTCGTCTTCAAAATAGATCCGCGTGTTCAGGCCAACGTTGATGCCACGGGCCACAATCCAGAGATTGATGTGCGGCGCCATCATTTGTCCGTTCCGCCCCTCGACCTGACCGGGTTTTATTGTGTCAAACGCCCACTCTCCGGTCTCAAAGTCTGTGATCACACGTCCCCATCCGCGAAAGCCTTCTTCGACCTCAACGGCTTGTTCGGGATGCGCATAAACTCCCGCTGAATTGGCCTGCCATGTCTCAAGCATCACATCCTTGATTGGGCTGCCAGTACCGTCAACGACCACACCTTCGACACGGATGCGCTCGCCTTTGGCATTCGGGCCGGCAATATCCCATCCCAATTCCTGCTCATAAATGCCAAAGCCCGCAGCGCCAGGCGCAAGACCAATATGAACATAGGGGCCCGCCGTTTGCGACGGGGTCTCTTTGAGATACTTCAAAGGCTGCACCATTCTCAGTTCCCCTCTAACCGGTTTTCAAACAATGTCGAGCGCCGCCCGCGCAGTACAATGTCAAATTTGTAGGCAATCGTGTCCAACGGAATGGTCGCGTTCATATCCAGCGCCGCCACCAATTGTGCCCGCGCTACCGGATCGGGAATTGTTTTCACGATGGGGCACCGCGCAATTAGCGGATCCCCTTCAAAGTAGCACTGCGTGATCAACCTTTGAGAAAACGCCGTGCCAAAAACAGACAGGTGAATATGCGCCGGCCGCCAATCATTCACCCCATTGCGCCACGGATATGCCCCGGGTTTCACCGTGCGGAAAAAATAGTAGCCGTTTTCATCGGTCATAGTGCGTCCGCACCCACCGAAATTCGGATCAACCGGCGCCAGATAGGTGTCTTTCTTGTGCCGGTAACGTCCTCCGGCATTTGCCTGCCAGATTTCAACCAAGGTGTTTGGAACCGGTCGGGCGTTTTCGTCCAGCACGCGGCCGTGCAGAATGATCCGCTCGCCAATCGGGCTTTCGCCGGTTTTGGCATAGTTGCGCAACAAATCACAATCGAGCGGATCAATGTCGTTGTGCCCGAATACCGGCCCTGTGATCTCGCTGGCGGTTTGCTCAAGGCTGATCAACGCATATTGCGGCGATCGCGCCACGGAGGTTTTATAGGTCGGCGTCAAAGCGGGCGGATGCCAGTCGCGGTCTCGCTGATAGAATTCACCAGGTTTTCTCATTCAGCCGCTCCTTCATTGACTGGCACGTGTCGCCAAGTCATTTCATCTCTTCAAAGGTCTGTTTTGCAAGCTTGATCGCATGATTGGCCCGCGGCACGCCGCAATAAACCGCCACATGCTGGAATACTTCCATCACATCCTGCTGGCTTGCTCCGGTATTGGCACAGGCACGGATGTGCATGGGGATTTCCTCGAAATTTCCGGTCGCAGCCAACAAGGCCAGTGTCAGCATCGACCGCTCCCGCAGGCTAATGCGGTCATTGGCCCAAACCGAGCCCCACGCAGATTCTGTAATTAGCGCTTGAAATGGTTGATCGAACTCAGTTTTTGTGGCCTCTGCGCGGTCGACATGAGCGTCGCCAAGAACCTTGCGCCGCACTTTCATGCCCAATTCAAACTTGTCTGACATTTCTGCTTTCCTTCCCTGCGTCGCCGACTTGAGCACTCAATACGGCAGACCGACATAGTTCTGCGCAAAGGCTTTCTGAGCCGCCTCATTGCTGCGCAAAAACGCGACATCCGCCTGCTGCATTTTCAAATCAAACGCAGACTGGTCTGGATAACGATGCAAGAGGTTTGTCGTCGACCAACTGAACCGCTCAGCTTTCCAGACCCGCGCCAGCGCATTTTGTGAATAGGTTTTGATGCCTTCTCTGTCGCCGTCATCATAAAACCGCGCCAAACCATGATACAAATAGTGGACATCCGACGCCGCCGTATTCAGCCCTTTGGCGCCCGTGGGCGGCACGATATGCGCCGCATCACCACAAAGAAACAAGCGGCCCCATTGCATCGGCTCCGTGACAAAACTGCGCAGCGGAGCGATTGATTTTTCTATCGACGGTCCGGTGATCAGGGCCTCCGCATGCCGCTCGGGAATGCGCCGCTTAAGTTCTTCCCAAAATGCCGCGTCCGTCCAATCCTCGGGGGAATCACTTAGAGAACACTGGATGTAGTAGCGGCTAAGGTTGGCATTGCGCATTGAACACAAAGCGAACCCGCGCTCTGATCCGCTATAGATCAGTTCGTCATGAACCGGTGGGGTTTCCGACAGCACCCCGAGCCAGCCGAACGGATAGACTTTTTCGTACTCTCTCCGCACCGACAGAGGGATTGATTGACGACTGACCCCGTGGAATCCGTCGCAGCCGGCAATGAAATCACAGTCAAGTCGATGCTCAGTGCCATCCGCCACATAGGTCACATAGGGCGCATCTGTCCTGGCTTCGTGAATACAGACACCTTCAACATTAAAAACAGTGCGCCCGCCATCGACCTCTCGCGCCTCATATAGATCCCGCGTTAGCTCTGTTTGGCCATACACCATCACGTCCGAGCCAGTGTGTTGCTTAAAGGAGATGCCAAACTCTTCATCACCATAGGCAATCACCGTGCCGTCATGGCGAAACCCTTCGGCCTCCATCCGCGCTCCGACACCGGCCTCGCGCATCAAACCTACCAAACCGACTTCGAGAATACCCGCGCGAATGCGCCCCAGAACATAGTCACGCGTCTTGCGCTCCAGCACCACAGCCTCGATACCCTTCCGATGCAACAGCTGTGCCAACAACAGCCCAGACGGCCCCCCTCCGATGATGCAAACCTGCGTGCGCATGGCATTTCCTCCCCTCAGCGAGTTTGAAATACCAAAACAGAAATGTAAAATGAGATAACTGATAATATAGTTACCTGAAATGATAACAATCCAATGATCGATCGCCGCATCAAGTTCCGACACATTCAATGTTTCGTTGAAATCGTTCGGCGCAAAAGCCTCAAGGCCGCAGCCCGCCACCTGCTTTTGACCCAGCCTGCAGTCTCCAAAACACTCCGCGAACTGGAAGACATCTCCGGTGCCACACTGCTCATCCGCAACCGCAGCGGTATCGCTTTGACACCCCAAGGAGAGGTTTTCCTGCATTTCGCCGACATGAGCCTCGCGGCGCTGCAACAGGGGTTTGACGGCATCGACCGAATTGGCAAGGACGGTAAAACCACGCTTTCGGTCGGTGCCCTTCCCAGCGTCGCAGCCCGATTGATGCCGCAGGTGGTGGACGCCTTTTCAGCCCTCGCCCCCGACGTTACGCTGCACATCGTCGAAGGTCCCCACGGACATCTTCTCGACCTTTTGCGCCAAGGCAGCCTGGACCTTGTTCTCGGAAGATTGGGCCAGCCGGAGATGATGACGGGGATCGCCTTCACCACGCTTTATGACGAATACGCGACCTTTGTTGTGCGCAAAGGCCATCCGCTGGAAGGGGCGACTGACATGCGGTTGATCTGTGATTGGCCGGTGGTTTTTCCACCGTCCAGCTCGGCAATAGGCCCCTTGGTGGAGCGCGTTCTCATCGCGCACGGTATTGGCGAATTGCCCCACCGGATCGACAGCGTTTCGGGCGCTTTCGGGCGCACATTCACCCGCACCCGTGACGCTATCTGGATCATCTCCAGCGGTGTGGTTGCCAACGACATAGCCGAGGGATCATTGGTGCCCTTGCCATTTGACACGTCTCTGACCAAAGGCCCTGTTGGCCTGATGACACGTCCGGACCGCCAGATGTCTTCTGCGGAACATGTTTTGCGTGTCGCGGTCAACACCGCGGCAAAACAAGTCGACGACGCCACCAACGGACTTACAAAACTGTAAGGCTACGGCAATCCCAATCCCAAACTGAAGTCATCTAGTCGCACTGACAAAAAAGAAGGGTCTGCCTTCGTAATATGATCAGGAGCGCGCAATGACGGTGCCGAAACTTTCTATTATCATCATCACCCTGAACGAACAGGATCGGTTGCCGCGCCTTTTGTCGGACCTCGCAGCGCAAACCTTTGGCGACTTCGAAGTTATCCATGTCGACAGCAACAGCGACGACGAAACCGTATCCCGGTCAAGGCAAGCCGCATCTGGCTTTGATCGCTACAAAATTGTTGAGATGTCCCAGCGTGGCGTCAGCCTTGGGCGCAACGTCGGCGCATCCCATGCAAAGGGCAAAAGGCTTCTTTTTCTGGATGCGGACACCCGTTTACCCGCCAATTTCCTGGAGGAATCTTTGACGGAGCTTGCGCAAGCCCACGCTGATGTTGGCGTGGTCTGTATGTCCGCCGAAGGCCTGAACGTTCTTTATCGCATTGGTTTTGGCGCTTTCAATCTCGGCATTAGGGCAACTTCATTGTTTTTCCCCACTGCCATCGGAGCCTGCCTGTTTTCCACGCCCGAGGTGCACCGCACGATTGGCGGTTTTGACGAGTCCCTCAGCCTGTGCGAGGACTGCAACTATGCTCTCAAGGCGCACCGGTGCGGAATGTTCAGGACTCTGGTGCCCAAAAACAAGTTCCAGTTTGACCCACGGCGCCTGCGACAGGACGGATTTGTCGCAACCGGCTTCCTATACCTGCGCGCCAACCTGCACCGGTTTTTTATCGGAGAACTTCACAAAAAAGAAATTCCATATGCCTTTGGCCACTACAGCTAAGGGCGAGCGCTGTGACTGACCTTCTGACAATGGCAAACAGCGTCCCTGGCTATTTTCTCCTGGGGCTTGTGGCATTTTGCGACACACTCATCGGCGTCGGGTTCTTTGTGTTTGGCGAAGCCGCATTTCTTGCGTCGGGCGCTCTCTGGACATCGACTGGGCAAGCATGGCCAGTGGCCATGGTGTTTTGTCTCTCTTGGGCGGGAGACTTAACCAGTTTCACTCTCGGCCGCCGGTTCGGGCGTAGATTTTCTCTGCGCTACCTGAAACGCCTCAAGCGTCGGCGCGCGTGGCGTGGTGCGCAATCTGCACTCCACCGTAAAGGTGGCGCCTTTGTCATCGTGTCTCGGCTTCTCGGTCCGACGGCTTGGGTGACACCCTTTCTCGCCGGTACGATGGGCATGGCCACACCCATATTTGCCGCAGCCTCCGCCATTGGTGTAATACTGGGAGTCGGCCAATTCGTCCTGCTGGGCGCGTTGGGATACCAAAGCCTGCCTTACATCACCTCATTGTTGTCTGATCATATCTGGACGATCGCGCTCGGCCTGACCCTGCTTCTGTCCGCAATTTTCGTGTGGCGCCGTAGCGAGGCCAGCTGTGCCATGCGCGCCCTCAAGGTGGTCATAGTTGCCGCAGTGGTGTTTGGCGCCAGCAACCTTCTTTATTTCTTTGCCCTCAATCCCCATCCGGTCGCGGCCAGTCCGGCACTGTCCACTAGGTCGGTCTGCGACCTCGCAAACCGCCCCCTGCTGGCCCACCCGGGACACACCGACTGGCACCTTCCCCAGCCTGTGAACGTCGTCCTCTTGTCCGGTCGCAGAGGGTCCGATTTGATGTCTGCCCTGGGGTGGCACCAAAATCTCACGTTTTCGCAAAACGCGATCAGCTTCGTAGATTTTCTTCGCCAACTGGCCCGGCAAACCCCTCCGGTATCAGAATTGCTCTTTGACGGTCGGCCGGCCAACAGCGCATTTCAGATGTCAGGCACCATAAAAAAACGGGAACACATACGCTGGTGGGATGTTGGCCCCGACTTTTCAGTCGGCGCCATCAGCCGCGATGATGAACTTGCGATCAAATACTATCGTCACCTACCGGTTCTGCTGCATGACATTGACCCTCGCGTCGATCATTCGCGGGATATGCTGAGGTCTCAGGTCATCGAAAACAACCGCTTCGACGTGCTGGGATTTGCATCGCTTGCCCAAGAAGTTCCCGATGGTGTCGAGGCAGACTATCAAACCGATGGACGTGTACTGGTGATTGTAGATCGGGACGCAGACATTCCTCCTGATACTCTGTCATGCCTGAAAATCACTCCACTGACATAGGTCGAGGCGCGCTTACAAAACTGTAAGTGTCTCCTCAGGCAGGTGTAATTTGCACTTGTCAGATTTCACGAACATCGCACATCGCCTATAGGAGACCATCGTGAAGTCACGCGCCCTTCTCGCCGCCGCTTTTGTCCTGTCGCACATCGCACTGGTCGCCCCATTTGTTCCACTGGCAAATATTCTTCCTGCCGGTTTGGGTGCGTTGGCGATTTCATCAATGTCCCTCTCCTTGATCCTCGCCGCACGTTGGCGCCTTATAGATCGGCTGACCGGAGGTCCGGACAAATCATACGGCCTTCACCGTTATCTCGGCTTTTTTGCCTTGTTCGGCACCCTCGGCCATTGGGCGCTGGCTTCCTCGGTTGGCTCAGGCGTCTTGCCTTCGCTCGCCGAAAGCGGAGAAGACGTCGGCACCATTGCTGCCTTCGGTTTGATTGGCATGACGGCGGCCGCTTTGGCGCGGGCCCTGCCCTATCACATCTGGAAAATGAGCCACATGCTCATGGGGCCAGTCTTTTTGCTCGCGGTATATCACACGTTCTTTGTTGCAAGCCCACTGGCGCTTGGCGCCGTGCCTTGGGTAGTCCTCGCGGTAATGAGCGGCTTGGGCGGCATTGCCTGGGTTCAAACGCTTATGCGAAAACGCTCTCCTACACGTCTGATGACAGTCGAAAAGATCAACTCATTTAGCGGAGGGATCGATGTGACACTGCGCTCATCCAGTGCACTTCCCGCTTTTCACGCCGGTCAATTCGCCACTCTTGCAAAAAACGAGGCCGGTGCCGAAGCACATCCGTTCACCATCGCTGGAGGCGATGCTCACACCCGTCGCTTTGTGATCCGTGCCGCCGGAGACTGGACCAAAACTCTCGTCTCTTCTGCTCAACCTGGCACGCAGTTGCGGGTCGGGCGCGGAGAGGGCCGGTTTCTGCCACAAACCACTGCAAAACGCCGACAGCAACTCTGGGTTGCCGGCGGCGTGGGGATTACCCCGTTTCTGGCCGCCCTCGAAACGATGACGCCAGACGACAAAGCTCCGGTTACGCTTATCTACTGCATCCGGTCTGAAGACAGCGCCGGAGCCCTTAAGGATATAGAAACCCATGCCAACCGACTGCCTCAGCTGGACCTAATCGTGCTGTCTGCGGATTCAGGCGACACTCTGACAACAGAACGCTTGTCCTCCATTCTTACGGGCATTCCCAAATCCGCACACGCCTATCTGTGCGGGCCTGAAGGTCTCAAGACTCTTGTTACAGAGGCATGGGAGATTACCGGTATGACCGGCCGAATTCACAGCGAGCGTTTTGACTTTCGCGGCGCCTATGGCTTGAGCGATCTGATGACAATCGGCGAGCGCCTTGTTAAGTGGGGGCAAAACGTGGCTTTCAAAGTTGGAAGGAATGCCAATGCGCCTGCTGGTTCTTGAAGATGACACAACGCTTGGGCCATGGATCGAACAAGGCCTGAGCGAAGCAGGCCACGTTGTCGATCTGTTCGGTGACGGCAAAGATGCGCTCGTCGCGGCCACAACCCAGCCGTATGATGTTTTGATCCTGGACCGGATGGTTCCGGGGCTTGACGGTCTTTCGGTTCTCAAAGCCCTGCGGCAAGCCAAAATCGTCGTTCCCGCTATTTTTCTGACCGCCCTTGGCGACGTCGACAACCGTGTCGAAGGACTTCAGGCCGGCGGCGACGACTATTTGGTAAAACCCTTTGCCTTCAGCGAACTCAACGCAAGGATCGAAGCCATCACGCGCCGCAGAAGTGGTCAGGATATGGACAGCGCGATACTGACCGCAGGCGACATTTCCATTGATCTGCACAAACGGATTTGCACGCGTCAGGGACAAGTTGTGGACCTGAATCCGAAAGAGTTTCTGTTGCTCGAGGTGTTCATACGCTCCAAGGGGCGGGTTCAAACACGTACGATGTTGCTCGAACGGGTCTGGAACATGAATTTCGATCCAACGACCAGCGTGGTGGAAACTCACATCAGCCGCCTGCGCGCAAAAATTGAAAAACCTTTCAAAGATTCGGTCATCCGCAACATTCGGGGCACCGGCTATGTCTTCGAACCTGTTTAAGCGCATATTACGGCAATCAGCACTTCGTCAGGCCCTAAGCCTGATTGCCGTTTTCGCCGTCACGTCGTTGATCATCTGGTCCGCGACATACTGGTCCGTCAGGAGTGAGATCAATCGCTTGGTCGACGCGCGCCTGTCCACCCAGATGCAAGCTGTCGTGACAGCTTTGGCCAACGATGATCCCCTGCCCGTCGCCGGCTTCGGCCAATCCATCGCGGTGATTTCAGGCGATCGGGTCGTCCGGGGATCTCTGCCTTTCGCACTTTCGAGTGTGACATTGGAGGATGGTTTTTTCCGGTACGATACCAATTCCTATCGCGTGTCCGACGTCAGGTATCTGGTGCAGTCAGTCGATGATGGGCAGGTCATCGTTCTGGAAGATGTTGAGCGGCAAGATGAAGTGTTTGAAGTCATGCAAAACGGTTTGCAAGGCGCGCTCATCATTTCGCTGATCGCTGCTCTCATCACCAGTTTGCTCATCGCACGCCGTAACCAGGTACGTCTGGACGCCATCGGCGACGGGCTCGCCAAGGTCGCGCACGGCGAACTCAGCACCCGCATTGACTTACCCAAAGGTAACGATGACCTGAGCCTATTGGCGCTGCGGATTGACGCAACAACTGCAAGGCTTGAGCAAAGCATTGACCAGATCCGTGTCCAGTCCTCAAATATCGCCCATGATCTCCGGACACCGTTGGCGCGTCTGCGGGCCTTGATTGAATCTCGCTACATTGCGCTTGAGACCAAGAAGGATCCGGTAAAACTCGAGGATCTGGAAGCCGCACTTGCTCAGATAGACCGCATCGTCGGCACATTTGACGCGCTCCTGCGAATTGCCCGGATCGATAGTGGCGCACGCAAGTCTCGCTTCAGAAAGTTTGACCTTGGCGAGGTGGCAAAGGCCACCGAAGACACCTTTGGACCGGTCATCGAAGACGCCGGTCAAAAACTGCAGGTTTCCATTGATGCACCTGCGCAAGTTTCCGGGGACTTTGAGTTGTTGGTACAGCTGGTTGCCAATTTGCTTCAGAACGCGCTGAGATACGGGTCTGCTGATCAGACAATCAGTCTAAAGGTACACGGGCGATTGTTGCAGGTGACGGATCAGGGGCCCGGAATCCCGTTTGCGGAGCACGACAAAGTGCTTGAACCGCTTTACCAGTTGGAAAATGCCCGCCAAGGTGAAGGCTTTGGTCTCGGCCTGTCACTGGTACGTTCCATCAGCCAGCTCCACAACGCGCAGCTGTCCCTGTCAGATGGCCCCAACGGCCAAGGCCTTTCCGTCGCGTTGCGGTTTCCAAGACTTACAGATTTGTAAGCCACAGCAGAAAAAGAGTTCAGAAATGACGTGCACTTCATCCATATCCAAATGGAAGAAGGCAGCTAACTATGAACCGGTCTATACTCCGCGGAGCCCTTGCGCCTCTTTTTGTTGTGCTTGTGCTTGCACTGGCCACTTTTTACCCCAGTAATCTGTCCGAGGATTATTCCATTTCCCGAAACGGTCATGCCATGCCGGTCGTGCAAGGCACCGAAAACTTTGCTCGCCACATCAACATTGCTCTGCCACTTGCGATGGCAATCGTATTACGGGATTGGAACGGGCTCGGACAAATTTTCCTTGTCGCCGCCACAACCAGAGGCGCGACACTCGGGCAGAAACACCTGTTCAATGATGTGATGGTCGGGAATACACGCCTAGGGCAACGCCCGATTTCGCCCAACAGAAACCACAACATGCCGTCAGGACATTCTTCCGCCGCCGCCGCAGGCGCATGGTTCACAATGCGGCGGTATTCCATGTGGTTCGGATTGATTGTCATACCGGTTTTGTTTCTTACCATGTACGCCCGCTACATGATGGATGCGCACACGATTTCAGCCACAATCGCCGGCGCCGCCACTGGTATATTGGCGACATCCATCATTGTGCGTCACGCACCCGGCTTGCGCAGGCGGATCGGAGTTTGGCTCTCCAACGCGCTACGCCGTTTTCAATTCTCGGAAACACAACCTGCAAACCGCGGCACCTGACCAGGCGGCGATGTGAGGGCGCTTACAACTCTGTAAATTTCCCGTCAGGCATCTGTATGGGCCTCTGATTAGGTCATCTACAACAGCAAATCAAAGGAGACCTCTCATGGAAAAAGTCAAATCCACAATCCTCGTCGCGATCGGCGCCGCCATTGCCGCCGCTGCGTTTGGTTTTTTTGCCACCGTCGGTTTTGCCCTTGTCGGCGCGCTTGCCATTGCGACGCTGCTCGGCGCCGGCTTCACAACCGCCATGTCATTTTTTGCTCGCAAACAGCATCGACAAGAAGCCTAAGCACTTCGCGGCCAGAGAGGACAAAAAACGTGTGGTGATGTTGAGCGTTAAACCAGAATAAGCGCCTGATTTAAAAAAGGAAATCAACACCCATTTGTGGGTGGCGGAGGGGACGCGACTCGGATCAGACCCTCTCTACCCCTTAAGTCATTGTAATAATTGTCGTTTATGTGAGTTCGCGAGTTAACTGGCTTAAACGCGACTGACAGCGAACACCGTCTGCGGACCAACTTGAGCAAGGCAAATCTCATTCGGCGGCGTTCCAACCACGATACCAATCCACAAAATGCTGCACGCCCTCCCGAATGTCCGTACGAGGCAATTTCCCAACCAAAGCTTCTACCAGGCTCGCATCTGCCCAGGTTGAAGGCACATCCCCAGGCTGCATCGGCATCAAGTTGCGCTGCGCCTCACGCCCAGTCGCGGCTTCGATGGCCGCGATGAATTCATTCAGCGCAATGGGCATCCCGTTTCCAATATTAACGACCCGAAATGGTGCGACTGGCGAAAGGGTGTCCATCAGGCCAATTGGATCTGTTCCGGGGACAGTTCCAGCTAGACGCACTATTCCCTCGACCAAGTCTTCGACGTAGGTAAAGTCACGCTGCATGTTGCCATGGTTATAGACATCGATTGGCTCACCATCGAGGATCGCTTTTGTAAACTTGAACAACGCCATATCAGGACGTCCCCAGGTTCCATAAACAGTGAAAAATCGGAACATGGTCGTCGGAATACCAAACAAATGCGCGTAGGAATGCGCCATCGCTTCATTGGCAATTTTGGTCGCCGCATAAAAACTCATGGGATGAACGGCCCGATGCTTCTCGGCATAGGGCATCTCGGTGTTGGCGCCATAGGCAGAACTAGTAGACGCCATCATCAGGTGCTTGGGCTTGCAGGCCCGTGCCGCTTCCAAGACCTCGTGCGAGCCTATCAAGTTTGATGCAACATAGGACCTTGGTGCATCGATCGAATATCTAACACCTGCCTGAGCCGCTAAATGGACAATCACATCAGGATCAAATGTCCGGACCAGCTCAGTCAGGCGTCCCTCCTCCTCGAGCATTCCTTGCTCAAAAGAAAATCCTGGCTGAGCCTGCAGAAAAGATAAGCGAGCCTCTTTCAGTTTGGGACTGTAATACGGCGTCATGCCATCAAAACCCATCACCTTCCAGCCGTCACTCAGCATTCGTTTTGCAAGGTGGAACCCGATGAAACCGGCAGCGCCGGTGATGAAAACTCGCCCCGTCATCGTGCTGCTCCTTTCACACCAATCCGTCCCGTTGCGCCACATGCATGATGGCCTCGAGGAACCCCTTGACAGACCCGCAATCGAACCGTTGCCCGTTCAGCGCCACAGCCTCTACCTGACCGGCGGCTGCTTGAGTGTTGATCGCGTCTGCCAGTTGGATTTCGCCACCGGCACCGGGCGCTTGGCCACGCAGAATCTCGAAGATGTCAGGCGTGAGGACATAGCGGCCGATCGACGCCAGGTTTGATGGCGCCTGCTCGAAGGCGGGCTTTTCGACAAGGCCCGCGACACTGCCAGAAGCAGTTCCAGGCCGCACTACGCCATATTTCGAGATGTCGAGGCCGTTGACTTCCATGACCGACAGCTGCGTGTGACCTGAGACTGCATAGCCTTTGACAAGATCGGCGGTTACACCTGCCCCCTCGTAGGTCAGGAAGTCGTCGGCCAGGAGAACCGCGAAGGGAACATTACCTACAGCGCGTTCGGCGCAGAGGACTGCATGGCCCAGGCCCAGCTGCTCTGGCTGGCGCACGAAAATGCATTCGACGCCCTGCGGAAGGATATTCCGCACCATGTCGGCTTGGTCTGTCTTGCCCTTGGCCCGCAGCGCGGCTTCCAGTTCTTGATTGCTGTCGAAATGATCCTCAATTGCCCGCTTGTTGCGCCCCGTCACAAAGATCAGCGTATCAATCCCAGCTGCGATCGCTTCCTCGGCCGCATACTGGATGAGCGGTTTGTCCACGATCGGCAGCAGCTCCTTCGGCATGGCCTTGGTGGCCGGCAAGAACCGGGTGCCAAAACCGGCAACGGGAAATACAGCTTTGCGAACGGGTTTCATATTGAGGGAGACTTTCTGAACGTCGTCTTGTGTTGAAAATGCGGGATTGGTGGTCTTGGTGAGTTGTGACGGAAACTTGGGCGTTACCCAGAATACCCGCCGGTTTGATACCAGCGCCAGGCATCGGCGATCATGTGCTGCAGCGTCGAGCGCTGCGGTGACCAGCCCAATTCTTCGGCCGCACGCCTGCTGCCGGAAACCAGTGCCGCGGCATCACACGCCCGGCGCCGGCCAAAACTGTGCGGAACGTCATGGCCAGTCGCTGCCTTACATTCGGCAATCACCTCTTTGACTGAAAAGCCAGTGCCTGTTCCCAAGTTAAAAACTCGGCTGCCTTTGCCCTCAAGCAGCCATTCGAGGCCTTTGATGTGGGCGTCGACCAAATCCATCACATGGACGTAATCACGCACGCAGGTGCCGTCCGGTGTCGGATAATCCGTGCCATAGATGGTCAGGGCGTCCCGCTTGCCGGCGGCGGCCTCGATCATCACCGGGATCAGGTGCGTTTCTGGTTGGTGCCACTCGCCGACTTCTGCTTCAACGTCGGCGCCTGCAACGTTGAAATATCGAAACACCACCGCCTCAATGCCGTGGCTCACGCCAAAGTCTCGCAGGATCTCTTCGACTGCGCGCTTTGAGGCGCCATAGGCATTGAGCGGCATCTGAGCGCTCTGTTCATCCAGAACGACGCCATCTTGGTCGCCATAGGTCGCACAGGTCGAGGAAAATACCATGTGCTTGCAACCCGCTTCCACCATGGCTTCGACCAAGTTCAGCGAGCCCAGCACGTTGTTGCGCCAGTAGCGCCCCGGTTCTCGTGTCGCCTCACCCACCTGGCTCAGGGCTGCGAAATGCATCACTGCGACCGGTTCATATTTGGCAAACACCGCATCCAACGCGTCACGATCCAGCAGATCGCCCTGAACGAAGGGGCCAAACTTCACCGCACTGGCCCAGCCTGTGACAAGACTGTCGAAGGTCACTGGAATATAGCCCTGCCGCGCAAGCAGTTTGCAGGCATGAGAGCCGATGTAGCCGGCACCGCCCGTGACCAAGACATGTTTCATGCAATTGCCCTTCAAACACGCATTTAAGAAATATCCAGGTTCAAACCGACCGCAACTGATCGGCACCCACCGCAACCCGGGTCTGACCGCCCATGATCTCCATCAGGACCCAGACCCGCCGGTCGGATGCGATCTTTTCCACCTCTGCCACAAAATTGGCAAAGGGCCCCTTGGTCAGGGTGACCTGATCCCCGGGCTTCAAGAGCTTTGGTGGCAGCAATTTGCCCTTCGCATCGCAGCGCAGCATCAGCTGCGAGACCAGATCCAGCGGCACCGCCGTCGGCTCCTTGCCGAAGCTCACCAGCCGCGTGATGCCGTAAGTCGAGTTGACCGTTCGCCAGAACCCGCGCGCCACATCGAACGCCACGAAGATGTAACCGGGAAACAGGGGCCGCATCGCGGTGACAAACTTGCCGTTCCGCTGACGGGTTTCCTCTTCCATCGGCAGGAAGGTTCTGAAGCCCTGGCGCTTGAGGTTCTTGTCCGCGATGTTGGCGCAGTTCGGTTTCAGCTGCGCCAAAAACCAGCTTGTGCTGCGATCGTGGAATGTCATCTTGCAACCTCATTAAAACTTTACCACCCACATATCGCTCGAACTTGAACAGATGCAAGTCAGGTTTTCCGGAAGATGTGTGATATTTTGATGAAGACGACGGAGCGCTCACTGTCCAGATCATTGATATAATGAGATAATCCAGCACTATCAGCTTGATACGTTTTGCCACTCACGCAAACGTCCGACCGACTTGAAGACGGATCGGAGGCTGAGTTGGACGGGAGTGGCGAGATTACCGAGTTTCGGGCGGCGCAATATGTGCGCATGTCGACGGAGCACCAGCAGTATTCGACCCACAACCAGTCCGACAAGATCCGCGAATATGCCGAAAAGCGCGGCATCGAGATCATCAAGACCTATGCCGATGACGGCAAGAGCGGCCTCTCCATCGGCGGGCGCGCAGCTCTGCAGCAGTTGATCGCCGATGTGGAATCAGGGGCCGCCGACTTCAACGTGATCCTCGTCTATGACGTCAGTCGCTGGGGGCGGTTCCAGGACGCGGATGAAAGCGCCTATTACGAATACATTTGCAAGCGCGCCGGCATCAACGTCGCTTATTGCGCTGAGCAGTTCGAGAACGACGGCTCCCCCGTCTCGACCATAGTCAAAGGCGTCAAGCGCGCCATGGCTGGGGAATACAGCCGGGAACTCTCGGTCAAGGTCTTTGCGGGCCAATGCCGTCTGATTGAACTGGGTTTCCGCCAAGGTGGCATGGCTGGGTTCGGGCTGCGCCGCGTGCTTGTGAACGAACGCGGCGAGATCAAAGGCGAGTTGAAACGCGGCGAGCACAAATCGCTGCAGACAGACCGCGTCATCCTGATGCCCGGGCCCGACGAGGAAGTGGCCTGGGTCAACAAGATGTATCGCTGGCTGATCGAGGAGGACCTGTCCTTCCGCGAGATCGCCGATCGCCTGAACGAGGAAGGCGTGACCACCGATCTGGATCGCCCCTGGAATTCCGGCACCGTCCGCACGGTTCTGACCAATGAGAAATACATCGGCAACAACGTCTACAACCGCTCCTCCTTCAAACTGAAGAAGCTGCATGTGGAAAACCCACCTGACATGTGGGTTCGCAAGGAAGGTGCCTTTGAAGGGATCGTGCCGCTCGAGTTCTTCCTGACCGCGCAGGAAATCATCACGGCGCGGTCGGCACGCCTTTCCGACGAGGAACTGCTGGATCATCTGAAACGACTCTACGCCGACGCCGGCCAGCTGTCTGGGGTGCTGATCGACCAGACGCCGGACATGCCGTCGTCATCAGCCTATCGCAACAGGTTCGGCTCGCTGGCACGGGCCTATGAGATGATTGGCTATCGCTCGGACCGCGATCAGGAGCGGATTGCGCTCAACAAGCGTCTGCGCGGGATGCACCCGGAGATCATTGCGCGCACGGAGGCGGCGATCGCGGAAGTCGGCGGCACGGTGGTGCGTGATCCCAAAACGGATCTTCTGACCATCAACGATGAAATGGTGGTCAGCTTGGTGCTGGCGCGTTGCCAACCGCAGGGCGATGGACGGCTGCGCTGGCGGATCCGGTTTGACCCGATGCGTTATCAGGCTGACGTCACGCTGGCGGTGCGTCTCGATCCCGACAATCGCGAGGAGCTCGATTACTACCTGCTGCCCTGGCTCGACCTCCCCCGGCAGGAAATCCGCCTCTGCAACCGCACCAACATCGCCTTCGAGGCCTTCCGGTTTGAGAACCTCGGGTTCTTCTACGGCATGGCCGAGCGGGTCGGCATTCGCCGGAAATGGGGATGAGGGCCAGCATGATGCTAATCAACGCAAGCACAAAACATGAACAATTTTGCCGAAAAAGGAAACCAACCCAATGATGACTGACACACCCGAGAGCGTCACGCTCGTCCCCATCGACAGGATCGAGGTCCTGAATTCTCGGGACCGCAACATGAAGGTTTTCGAGGAGATCGTCGAAAACATCCGCTCCATTGGCCTCAAGAAGCCGATCACTGTCACCGAACGCGAGGGCGCCGATGGGGCGCCCGCCTATTTGCTGGTCTGCGGCGAAGGCCGATTGAATGCCTTCCGGCTGCTTGGCGAAAGCCACATCCCGGCACTGGTCGTCAATGTGACCGATGAAGACGCCTTCATTATGTCGCTCGCCGAAAACATCGCCCGGCGGGGCCACAGACCGCTGGAGATACTGGCCGACATCGAACTTTTGCTCGCGCGGGATTACACCATCGACGACATTATCACCCGCACGGGGCTATCCGAGAAATACGTACGCGACATCGTTTTCCTGCTGGAAAAGGGAGAGGAGCGCCTGATCGAGGCGGTGCAGAACGGCACCATTCCGCTGACCACGGCCCTCGAGATCGCCCGCGCCAAGCATGACGATGAAAACCTCGGCGACATGCTGGAAGAGGCCTACAAGACGGGTCAACTGAAAGGGCATCAGATCACGGATGCCAAGCGGCTGATCGAAAAGCGCCGCGAAAAGGGTCCGAAAACCGGTGGCGATCGCCCGAAGCTGCCGAATTCGGCGCATTCGCTGGTCAAGACCTACCAACGCGAGGTCGCCCGCCAACACAAGCTGATGCTGAAGGCCGATCATGCGCATCAGCAGCTGCTCTTGGTGGTCCAAGGGCTGAAACGCCTCTTTGCTGATGAGCACTTCGTGACGCTCCTGCGCGCCGAAGGCCTCGACAGTCTGCCGAAATACCTCGCCGACCGCATTGAAACTGCCTGAACTCCGAAAAGGATGATCCCATGAATGACCTTAGCACCGTGAAACCGCTTTACCCAGGGGCCTTTCCCCAGGCCGACACCGACGACAGCGACGCGCCCTATCCCAAGGCCCCGCTGAACTTGACGCTCGGTTTTGATCTGGAAACCTTCCAGATCCCTCTTGAAGAGCTCATGCCCTCGAAAAAGGTCCCAGACGGCGTAATGACCACGCGCAAGTTCAAGCAGATCGTTTCTTCGATCCGGGAGATCGGATTGATCGAGCCGCTTTCGGTGATCAAACCGGACCCGGAGGCAGCGGGATTTCTGCTGCTCGATGGCAATTTGCGCGTTCTGGCGTTGAAGGAACTCGGTCAAGACACGGCGCCCTGCCTGATCGCCAAAGATTTTGAGACTTACACTTACAATCACCGGATCAATCGGCTCTCGACGGTGCAGGAGCACTACATGCTACGGCGCGCCATCGACAAAGGCGTCAGCAAGGAACGGCTTGCGCGGGCCTTCAACGTCAACCTTTCCACCATCAACAGCCGGATCAACCTGCTGCACGGCATCTGCCCCAAGGCGGTGGAACTGCTCCAGGACCATCAGTTTACGCCGGATGTGACCCGGCACCTGCGCAAGATGAAAGCTGCTCGGCAGATTGAGGCGGTGGAACTGATGATCGCGGCGAACACCATCACGGCCGCACACGCGGACGCCCTACTGAAGGCCACGCCGCCTGAACAGCGCACCGACTACAAGCCGCCGCAGCCAGAGCAGCCGAAGGGCGACCCGCTGGAACAGATCGTCAAACTTGAGCGCGAGATGAGCCAGGTGCAGGAAAAATACAAGCATGCCGAGGAAAACTATGGGTCCGAGCTGCTAAATCTTGTCGTCGCCAAAGGCTACCTGAAAAAGCTGATGGAGAACGAAGCGGTCCGCTCCTACGTGGCGCGACATGCGTTCGAGATCCTCGAGCAGTTCGAACTGGTGCTGAATACAGTGAGCATGGAAGAAGCGGTGGAGCAGGCCGAACGAGAAGATGGACCGAGCGGAGCCGAGTCGGTGGCACGGACACATCCCAAGCAAGATGACAGTAGCGCAGCATCGGACCCGGGCATAGCTGGTTAACTCGGGTGATGGGATCGACTCGGGATGAGCTTACGAAATCTTTGCCCAAGTGCTTGAGCTAAAAGCGACATGTGGCCGTTTGTCGAGCAGCTAACGCCAAGCCACGCTAGTGATCTTCGACTAGCAAAGATCATGAAGCGGCCTTGTGCTGACAAGGTTGTTCAGTTATGAGCTTTATGGAGCGCAAGGGCTACGGCATGGAAGCGTGTGTGAATTCCAGCCGCAGCCGTCGACCTACGCCAGGCTCCGCCTACGTCTAAGCGCCAAACTCGCAGATCGACTACCGCGCGCGATTTGACGAAAACCTCTTTTATCTCTGAATTTCCCTCTTGTTTGCATGCGCAGCATTTGCTATCGCTCAGAGTTGAACGATGTTGAAGCTGCTCTCATCCTCACCTTTGCATCCAACAAGGCGCCCAGCGGGCAGTCCTTGTGCGGTAGCCTGAGAAAATCACAAAATGACCAGCAAGCGCACCAAGCTGCAAGAGGACACGCATTTTCGCGTTCTTCGCCTTCTGCAAGAAAACCCTGAGATGTCACAACGGGAGTTGGCCGCCGCGGTTGGGGTGAGCGTTGGGGGCATGCATTACGTGCTGAATGCTCTGATTGAAAAAGGGCTGGTGAAGTTGGGGAATTTCACGGCGGCGGAAGACAAGCGGCGGTATGCCTATGTGCTGACGCCGAAGGGTATCAAGGAAAAATCTTTGATCACCGGCAGATTCTTGAAGCGCAAGTTGGCGGAATACGAAGCGCTCAAGGCTGAAATCAATGTTCTGCGCAGTGAAATCGAAAGCGATGCCGCACCAGAGCAGGCGCCCACTCTGAAGGGGCGATAGTGTGGCGTTTGGGAGGTCCCCCGGTTTAATGGACACTTTTCACTTGAAGAACGAGAGTGTTTTTCATGCCGAGAACGAGGAACCCGTACCCTGCGGAATTCAGAAAACAGATGGTTGCGCTGGTGCGGCCCGTACTCCGCAGGCGTATCGCGCCCACGCAAGCTATTGGGTTTATGAATATCATGCCGCTCAACACACGCCTGTCGTCCACAAGAGGCTTGCCGTGAGACTTTGGGAAAAGGGTACCAGCTTGTCCATCTGCGTGTCGTTCAACCAGTATAGATCGTTGATGTCACCACTCCGTTTTCGGAGCCGTGAATCACGCAGCGCAGCGGAAATCAATGCGTCCTGACCCTATTCCGATCTGAAAGCAAAACCTATTGTACGATCACTTCCAAATAAAAATTCTATATCCGCTCGAATGACATATTAAATTAGTTTGATTGAGAGAACTTTGAAAACACTCATTATCGCATATGCCTGTGAACCCGGTAAAGGTGGCGAAAGTGAAATCGGCTGGACGCTAGCCCGCAAGTTGGCAAAGGACCACCAAGTTTGGGTTTTGACGCGCAGCAACAACAAGTCTGCGCTTGAAAGCGAAGATTGTGGTCCAAATTTGAAATTTCTATATTACGATCTACCCCGCTTCCTTACAGCGACAAAAGGTCGGGGGAAAAAGAATTTTTTGCTCTATTACTACTTATGGCAACTGGGGTCATCTGCAGCGATCCGCAGGTTTGATAAGGATTATGATTTTGACATCATCCATCACCTGACCGGAGGGATGGATTGGATGCCGTCTGGCGCAGCTTTCCAGAAAAAGCCGTTCATCTGGGGGCCGGTCGGCAGCGAGAACACGCATCCGCTAATCCGCAGGCATATGCCATGGCGCGCGTGGCTGAAGGATCTCGCAAGATCCGTCCTGCGCTCTGCCCTGCGCAGTCTGGATCCGAATGTCCGCCGTACCCGGGCCCGGGCTGATGTCATACTATCGCATACGCCGGGCAATTTCCCCGCCAGTGTGCAGAAGAAAGTGATGCCTTTTGTGCAGACCGGGATCGAAGCGTCTCCCCGTTTGGCGCTGCAAAAAACGGATCTGAAGCGTAACGGGCCGCTGCGGGTCATCTATGCGGGAGAATTAGTCGATTGGAAGGGCGCGTTGCTTGCGGTTAAGGCGTTTGCAAAGTTCCATGTGGAACACCCGGACTCATGCATGACAATGGTCGGCGCCGGTAACCTTGAAGGTGCGATAAAGGCGGAGATTCAGCGCAACGATCTTGGCGATGTGGTGTCCCTGACCGGCAAGCTGCCGATGGACCGGCTGCTGATCGAGCTGAACCGGGCCGATATTTTTCTTTATCCTTCCTATCATCACGGGCTGGCAACCATTTTGCTGCAGGCAATGCTGACAGGCCTGCCGACGATTTGCCTGGAAGGGGATGCGATCGGACGGGCTGTCGGGCAGGAGGCAGGCATAACCCTGCCACCTCCGGAAACCGGCCAGCTGGCCGGGGTCTTGTCCCGGGCATTGCTGGAGCTGGCCGAAAATGACGCTCTGCGGCAAAGAAAGGCACAGGCTGCAATTGAGCTCGCGCTTAACACCTATAATTATGACGACATCGTGATGCGGCACACGGAAGTCTATTGGTCTCTTGTGGGCAATGACGGCAAATCTGCCGGGCCGGTTTGAGGGTATTCAATGACGTCCAAAAGACACTCCAACCCACCGGGCAATCTTGTTTTTTATCTTCGCAGCGGGTCCGTTGTCGGTGGCATCAAACTGGTTTCCGTGCCGCTGGTTCTGTCGATTTCGGTGCTGCTGGCCCGCTGGCTGGGACCGGAGGAATACGGTGTCTATGCCATTTCCTGGTCCCTTGCCACAATCGGAGCCGCCGCTGTCTCGGGCGGGGTGTCGCAGTATCTGACGCGGCGGGTAGCCATGCTGAACACCAAAAACCGGCATCCGGATATCCGGCCGGCCATCACCGCCTCCATGCAGTTTGTTACGCTGGCCGCACTCTTGTTTCTGCTGGTGCTCGCCATCGGGTGGATGCTGGATGCGACCCCGCTAGAGCTGTCCGGCCAAACCATTGTCATGATCTTCCTGTGCGCCGCCTTCATTGGCGTGATGAATATTGGCAGCGCCGGGCTGCGCGGCCTGGAACGGGCCAGCGAAGGACAGCTGTATCTCCTGATCGTGGCGCCGCTGGCCTCGATTTTGCTACTGTTCCTGCTGATGCAGATGCCCATCCCCCGGACTTCCTGGGCCGCGCTTGCCGCGATGGCGGTGGGCTACGGTTTCGGGGCCTCGCTGTCGCAGCTCCGGCTGCGGCGGCTGACAAAGGATTTTGGCCGCTCCGGCTCGGCGCATGCCCTGATCCCCGCGCTGGCCGTTCAAAGCAAGGGCTATATTGCCTATACCACGCTGATGATCGTCGGGCTGCAGCTGAATTTGATCCTGGTCGGTTTTCTCCTGCAGGGAGAGCATGTCTCTTACTACAACCTTGCAGATAAAGCTGCGCAGTTCGTCTCGCTCCCGGTCGGTATCCTTGAACTGTTGATGGCCACCCGGGTTGTCAGCTTGCATTCTGAAGGTAATTTCGGCGCGCTTCAAAAACTCTACCGGACGCTGTCGCTGGCGGGGGTTGCGGCCGCGCTGCTGATTGCGGGGCTGCTATATCTACTTGGAGAGCACATCATAAGCCTGCTTTTGGGGCCGTCCTATGCGGGAAATATCTACCCGGTGCTTGTGCTTCTGCTCGTGGCGCAGTTGATCCGGGCGGCTTTCGGGCCGGTTACCATGACGCTGCTGATGACCGGCCATCAGAAATATTGTGTGGCCAGCCAGCTGACCGGCGCCGCAGCCCTTGCCGCCGCCACTTGGCTGCTTGTGCCCATTTATGGTCTGCAGGGCGCTGGCATGGCCGCGTCCGTCGGCATGCTGGCCGCCTGCCTGCCTCTGGCAATAGGAGGCTACCGGACCCTTGGCCTGCGGCCGCTGTTCTTGTGAGGCGCAGCATGTTTACTCTGACCCATCCAAATTTCGCGGAATTCATTGAAGAGCTGAGGCTGCTGGGCCTGGAGCAAAGCACGGCCGACGATCCGGAGGCTGCCGCTTTTGCTGTGCTCAAGGCGGCAAGCGTGGAGCGCTGGCTTCTTATTCCACTGCAAAGCCGGGCGGCCGCGGCGGCGGCGCTTCGGATGCTGACGCCGATATCGCCGCGTTCCCGCTTGGCGAAATCCGCGGTTCTTGCGCTCAATTCCCTGGGCTTGCACCGGCCATGGGCCCGCAACCGTATCTACCTCCGGGTGGCGGTGCCAAGGCGCTGCATTCACAATTGGCCCATGGCGGCGTTCTTCTCGGGCACGCCCGGCCCAGAACGTAAGATCACGGTTCAGCTGCGCAGTGCGGACAGCCGCCGGAACGCCTATCTGAAGATGGCTTGCTCGCCGCTTGCCAACCAGTTGGTCACCAATGAGGTCCGGGCCCTGCAAGTGGCCACGAAACTAGGGCTGAAAACGGCAATTTTGCCGACAGTTCTGGGGTTTACGAAGTTCGGATCCCGCAGGTCCTATATCTGCAGCGACGAGACGCAGCCCGGTTTCAAGGCGGTAATGATACTCGGCGGAATCCATTTTGCCTTTCTGGAGGAAATGGCTGCCAAAACGACGGTGCCGCTCAGTCGGCAATATGTTGATTCGTTGCGGCAACGGCATGAAGCGGGGGCGCAAACATTGGCCCCGACCTTGAACAAGCTCGCCGTCGGCGTGTTGGATGAACTCAGCAAGATCCTCGACCGCGGTACGGTTAACGGTGCAATGTCCCATGGGGATTTCACCCCATGGAACTGTGTCGCCGCTGGCATGCGGCTATATGTCTTTGATTGGGAACTCTCTGGGTTTCATCCGCTTGGTTATGACCATCTGCATTTCTTGACTAGCACGGGTGCGGCCGACGCTGACGTGCTCCGCAGCTTGTTGCAGGATCGCTGGCACGGCGGATCTGAGGACGGCGCCCAGTTCCTTATGCTGTCCTACTTCCTGGCCAAGATGTTCAGCGGCGCGGCGGGCGCAGACGACATGCTGCAGAAGTTGATGACGGAGACCGGGAAGACCACAAGATGGTAGAAACCGTGCACCTGATCTACTACGGGGTCGTTCTGGCCGCAGGGCTGTCTTTACTGGCGATCCAATCGCTGCACGCCGAGCGAGATCGGCAGCTACTTACTTTTCCGATTGTGGCGCTTGTCTCGCTGGCCGTCAGCCTGCGCGACATACGATTTGGTGCCGATACCCGTACTTATCTCGAGATGTACAACAGCCCAGAGGATTTCGAGGACTTTGTCGAAATCGCCTACCTCACAGCGCTTCGTCTACTACGGTTCATCAGCGACGACGAAACATTTTATCTTTTTGCCAGCGCCTTGGCCATCAATCTGACCGTCTATCTTGCTTTTGTACGGTTCAACCCCAGGCTGGCTGCATTTGCCTTTACTCTCTACTACGCGGCACCGGTTTTCTGGACCGCAAACACCCTGATCCTGCGGAACGGTTTAGCCGCAGCCTTTGTCATGCATGCGGCGATGATCCTCGTGACAGCGGGGCGGACGAAGGGTTTTTTCGCCTTTGCCCTAGCCGGAGGCGCGTTTCACTATTCCACCCTGGTTCACGCAGTTTTTTTGTCGATAGCGAATTTGTCGACAGCAAAACGCTTCGTGATTTCCGGGGCAACGCTAATCATCGCGGGGCTCAGTCTAGTCTTTATCTTTCCGTTGTTCTCAGGGATTTTCGGCCCTTGGATCGTGCGGTTCTCGGACTATCAGTTTTACGCTTCCACCGGACAATTTTCTTACGATAACTCTGGTTTCAAGCCCCAGTATGCGATACCCGTTTTTGTCGTTCTTGGGGCGCTGCTGTTACGGACACGCCTCCACGGCACTGAAATGCTGGTGCTCAAGTATTACTTGGCCATATTGATGCTATCTATCATTTTCTGGGGCAACGTTCTGTTCCGGGACAGGATGTACGTGCCAGCCCAGATGATGGAGCCCCTTATCATTGCATTTCTGATACGGCGCGCAATAAATGACAATTTCATGTTCGTGGCGGCAGGCGCAGCCTCTGTACTCATCTTGGCTGCCGTAACTATTCTCATTTGGGCACCCAGAAATGTACTCCAAATATACTGATCCGCTGCTTCCATTATGCGGCGATGTAAGTCACCTTTTCAAAGACGCGGAATTTGCGTTTCTCAGAGCTAGGCTACAATTATGAACGATCTCAGCCTTTATCAGCGCGATCAGCTGTTGATGCGTTTTCTGGCCTACCTGAATGATCACAGTATTTCATATTGTGTCCTGTCCAATTTGTCGAACGCGAACCCTGAATACGATCTGGACGTGGATATTTCGATAGCGTCAAAAGACAGTACCAAGGTTGCCAGGCTGATCCGAGAGTTCTCACACAGCAACGATCTTCTACTCATCTTTGACATATGGTCCGGAACTCATAGCCGCGCATATACGCTGGTAAAGCGCGGGAGCGCGGCGCGCGTTGTGCTCAAGCTGGACATAATGGTTGGCTACGCCTCCTTAAGGACCGGAGAACTCCTGCGTCATGAAGAGATCGCCCTGGACAGGGTCTTTAACGGATTTTTCTGGGGGCTTTCAGAAAGAAGCGAACTGGCCTATCTTTCGGTTCGGCATTTCATCAAAAACGACGGCCGTGCCTATCGTATCGAGCGGATAAAATTCCTTAGTGAAAAAGTCAGCCCAGAATCATGCAGGGAGGTTTTTCCACCTGTAATAGTGGAAGCTATCGGTTTGGCGGCATCAGGGTCTCCACAAACAGCGGATCGCGCCATACACCTGAAACTTAAGAATTACGGAAAAGCGCGAATGGGTCTCATTGGGCGGGCCGCGGCGGGAGTCAGTGAAATCAGGCGCGCAGTTCATCGGGTCAGCAGACCCGTAGGCAGCACGATTGCGTTTCTTGGCCCCGACGGAGCCGGAAAGTCGACGCTTATCGAAGCACTCAGAGCTAGAATGGCGCCGGTTTTTCACGGGAGTACGTCATTTTACTGGCGCCCACGCCTGCTGCCTTCCCCAGGTCGGCTCAAGTTTTGGAACCCATCACTCGAGAAACAAGAAAACCCCGATCCACATAATGTTTTTCCTCACGGCAAAGCCGCCTCGCTGGCCCGGCTTCTGTATTTTAGCTTGGATTATATTCTGGGGTATTTCGTGTTGGTCCGGCCCCGCACCATATGCAAAGATCTTGTGATTTTCGACCGCTTTCTCAATGATATACGCATCGATCAGCTGAGATATCGGATGAATGTTCCAGAGCTCATGCTAAGATTTGTTGAACGCCTCGTCCCTAAGCCAGACATCATCTTTGCTCTATATGGGCCACCCGAATTATTACATGCAAGAAAACCCGAGCTCAGCATAGAAGAAACTGCAAGGCAGGTGGCACTGTTATGCCAAATGGCCGATGAAAACCGTCATTTCACATTGGTAAGCGTGGATAATGACGTTGAGAAAATTGTTGATGAAATCATTGAGACCATCATGCTTTCTTGCGCAAAAGCTGGTGAGGGTTTGACTGGGAGCAGTCCACATGCCGTATGAAGACTCTCCTGTTCTGTTCGTCGATTCTGTTTCAGACATGTATGGTTCTTCCCGTATCGGGCGGCTGATCATTGGATTCATGCAGGGAGCGGGGCGGGAGGTTGACGCGCTGGTTGCGGTCGAACGGAACGAGCCCGATTTACGTTATGCCGAACAAGCTGAGCTGCCGATCCTTGTCATGCGGGACTTTCGGAGGGCCCCCGTCAAAAGCCTAGCAAAGGTGTGTGCCAACAGTGTCCGCTTCGCCACCCTGCTGCGTAGGCGCTTCCCCCGGCACCGGACTGTGTACTGCAATACCTTTGCGACCTTGCCCGCAGCCATCATTGCCCGTGTTATGCGCCGCCGGTGTTTTCTGCATCTGCATGAGACCTCACCTTCTCCGGCGGTGGCATCTTTGTTGAAGACGGCAATCCGGGTTTTCGGCCTGCAGACCGTTTTTGTGTCGCAAGCTATCAAGGAATCCTGGCGGTTGGAAAACCACGCGCAGGCGCAGGTGGTTCACAACGGGATTCCAGATTTGGACTGGACCGGTTTAGACAGAGCCAGTCCGGGCGGCTCTGATGCGGAGGAGGGTCGTGCAAACCCGAAACAGTCCCGCAACTGGGATATAGCCTTTGTCGGACGGCTTACGGAGAAAAAGGGTTTTCACGTTCTCCTGGAAGCACTGCGTATTCTAGACACTCCAGAGCGGGCGGGGACAAAGGTTTTGATCCTCGGTGGTTGCCTTCCCGGTGTCTCGCTGCCACCCGGAATCTTTTCGGACTTTGAGCATTTACAGATAGATTACTTGGGGGAGCGCGCGGATGCAGCAGTGTTTTTTGCGCAAAGTAAAGTCGCCTGTATCCCGTCCCTGTTTGCCGACCCGTTTCCGACAACCGCATTGGAGGCGCTTCGGGCAGGCTGCCTAGTTGTAGCCTCGGATACTGGCGGGCTGCCGGAGTCCCTGCAAGGAACGGCCAGCGTGTTGGTGAAGCCTGGCAATGCCGAAGAGCTTGCCAACGGCTTGGCGTTCATGTTGTCCAAACCTGTCGGCGGCAGAGCCGACCTGAATAGATCACAATACGAAGCCCGGTTTTCCCTGGACCGGTTCAAAGAGCGTTTTATGGCATTCTTTGCCCCACAGGCCGTCGCCTCGCTGCCATTGAAGGTCGCGGTTTTGGGAACAGTTGGCGTGCCGGGCCGCTATGGCGGATTTGAAACCCTGGCCGAAAACCTTGTCCGTTACCACAAAACGCACGGTCATAAGGCAGCACTTACTGTCTGGTGTTCTGCCAAGGACAATGTGGATCACCCGACGCGGTTCGAAAGCGCCGACCTGCGCTATGTGGGTCTGCGGGCGAACGGGGCGCAGAGCATCCTCTACGATGCTATCAGCCTTTGGCAAGCGGTGCGCAGCGGGCATGACCGCATCCTGCTGCTTGGCGTCTCGGGGGCACTTGCCCTCCCCCTGATCCGGCTCGTCAGCCGCGCGCGCATCCTGACTAATATCGACGGGATCGAGTGGAAGCGCGAGAAATGGAAAGGGCTTGCCCGCATGGTCCTGCACGCCTCTGAATGGGCGGCGGTGCGGTTCTCGCACGAGGTGATTGCCGACAACCAGGCCATCGCCGACCACGCCCGGGACACGTACGGAATTGAATGCCACGTCGTTGCCTATGGTGGCGACCACGCATTGGATCATGCCGGCGAAGCAAACGCCCCAGAGGGTTTGCCAGACCGCTTTGCGCTGGCGCTGTGCCGGATCGAGCCCGAGAACAATGTGCATGTCATACTCGAGGCGCTGGACGGGCGTGACACGCCGCTGGTCTTCGTCGGCAATTGGGACAACAGCGCCTACGGGCGCGACCTAAAGGCGAAGTATGGCGACAGCTCCAACCTCTACCTGCTTGACCCAGTTTATGATCCCGGCACACTCCATGCGCTGCGCGCGCGAGCATCCGTCTATCTTCACGGCCATTCGGCCGGCGGGACCAACCCGTCTCTGGTCGAGATGATGCATTTTAACATACCCGTAATTGCGCATGGCTGCGCTTTCAACCGCTTCAGCACCGAAGGAAAGGCGCGCTATTTCGAAACCCCCGCCGAGCTTACGGACCTACTAGAGGGCCTCGACCCAGACGAGGCCGCTCGGATAGGCGCTGACATGCGCGAGATCGCGCAACACCGCTACACCTGGGATCAAATCGGCAAAGCCTATTTTGAGCTTCTTGATCGCGTCTGAGGCGAAGTGTTGGGGCTGAAAACAAGATTTGAGAAAATCAGAAAGTCGAATACAAAGTGGAAATCACTGAAACAAAACTATCGGGCGTTAAGCTGCTGAAAGCTCATCGATTTGGTGATCACCGCGGCTTTTTTGCGGAAACCTACAGCCAGCGGGCTTATGCTGCGCTGGGGGTGGATGCCACATTCGTGCAAGACAACCACTCGGTTTCTGCGGCTGTGGGCACGGTGCGGGGCCTGCATTTTCAGGCGCCGCCACATGCGCAGGCCAAGCTGGTGCGCTGTGGGCGCGGTGCCATTTTCGATGTGGCGGTCGATATTCGGCGCGGCAGCCCCACCTATGGTCACTGGGCGGGCTATACGCTGAGCGCGGAGAACGGCGCGCAACTTTATATTCCCGTGGGCTTTGCCCATGGCTTTGCCACGCTCGAGCCCGACAGCGAGATTATCTACAAATGTAGCGATTATTACGCCCCGGAAACCGAGGGCGCGCTGCGCTGGGATGACCCGGATATTGGTATCAAATGGCCCCTTACCAGCGCCCCGGTGCTGAGCGGGAAAGACGCCGCAGCCCCGCTGCTGGCCGGCTTTAACAGCCCATTCACCTTTGAGGGATAACAGATGAAGCTACTGGTCACAGGGGGGGCGGGGTTTATCGGCTCGGCCGTGGTGCGGCTGGCGGTGGCGCGCGGGCATCAGGTGGTGAACCTTGATGCGCTGACCTATGCCGCCAACCTGGCCAATGTGGCGCCGGTGGCGGATAGCCCGCTTTATGCCTTTCAGCAGGCCGATATCCGCGATCGCGCGGCGCTGGATGCGGCCTTTGCCACGCACCAGCCCGATATCGTGCTGCATCTGGCGGCCGAATCCCATGTCGATCGTTCCATCGATGGGCCCGCCGATTTTATCGACACCAATATCACCGGTACCTTCAACATGCTGGAGGCCGCGCGTAAATATTGGCAGGCGGCGGGGCGGCCAGATAGCTTTCGCTTTCATCACGTCTCGACAGACGAGGTGTTTGGCTCGCTGCCCGCAGACCCCTCCGTGCAGTTTACCGAGGCCACAGCCTACGACCCGCGCAGCCCCTATTCCGCCTCGAAAGCCGCGTCAGACCATCTGGTGCGCGCCTGGTCTGAAACCTATGGCCTGCCCGTGGTGCTGAGCAATTGCTCGAATAATTACGGGCCCTATCACTTTCCAGAAAAGCTGATCCCGGTGGTTATTCTGAACGCGCTGGCGGGGCGGGCGCTGCCGATTTACGGCGATGGCAGCAATATCCGCGATTGGCTTTACGTCGAAGATCACGCCGATGCGCTGCTGCTGGTGGCCACGAAAGGCGCGCTGGGGCGCAGCTATAACATCGGCGGCGAGAACGAGCGCACAAACCTGCAGCTGGTGCACACGATCTGCGCCATTCTCGACCGGTTGCGCCCGCGCGATACGGGCGCTTATGCCGATTTGATCACCTTTGTCACCGATCGCCCCGGCCATGACGCGCGCTATGCCATCGACCCCACGCGCATTCGCGCCGAGCTGGGCTGGCGCCCCAGCGTGACGGTGGAAGAGGGGTTGGAACGCACCGTGCGCTGGTATCTCGAAAACGAGGCCTGGTGGCGCCCGCTGCTGGGCCGCCAGGGCGTGGGCCAGCGGCTGGGCCGGGCCGCACCATGAGCGGCCTGTTGATCTTTGGCCGCACGGGCCAGGTGGCGCGCGAACTGCAGCAGCTTGCCCCTGTTGTGGCCTTGGGGCGCGATGCGGCCGATCTGGCACAGCCCGGCGCCTGTGCGGCGGCCATCCAGGCCCACCGCCCCCGCGCGGTGATCAATGCCGCAGCCTACACCGCCGTTGACCGCGCGGAAGCGCAGGAAGACCTTGCCACCGCCATCAACGGTGCGGCGCCGGCGGAAATGGCCCTGGCCTGCGTTGCGCTGAATATTCCCTTGGTGCATATCTCTACCGATTACGTGTTTGCTGGCACCGGCCACCGCCCTTGGGCGCCCAGTGATATGGCACAGCCCGCCAATGCCTATGGCCGCAGCAAATGGGCGGGCGAAGAGGGCATTCGCGCCAGCGGCTGCACCCATGCCATTTTGCGCACCTCTTGGGTGTTTTCTGCCCATGGTGCGAATTTTGTCAAAACCATGCTGCGCCTGTCTGACACCCGCGACCAGATCAGCGTGGTTGATGACCAAATCGGCGGCCCCACGCCGGCGCGCGCCATTGCGGCGGCGTGTTTGGCCATCGCCGAGCAGCTGAAGGAGGCGCCGGAAAAAACCGGCACCTATCATTTTAGCGGCGCGCCCGATGCCAGCTGGTGCGCCTTTGCCCGCGCGATATTCACCCTGGCGGGCCGGCCCACCCGCGTGCAGGCGATTTCCACCAGCGCCTATCCCACGCCAGCCGCCCGCCCGCTGAACAGCCGTCTTGAGTGCAACACAACCACCTCCGTTTTTGGTTTGGCGCGCCCAGATTGGCACGCAGGGCTGAAGGAATGTTTAACACAGTTAGGGGTATCCACATGACACAGCGCAAAGGCATTATTCTGGCCGGTGGCTCGGGCACGCGGCTTTACCCCATCACTATGGGTGTGTCGAAACAGCTGCTACCGATTTATGACAAGCCGATGGTGTATTATCCCTTAACCGTGCTGATGCTGGCGGGCATCCGCGAGATCATGATCATCACCACCCCCCACGACCAAGAGCAGTTCATCCGCACCTTGGGCGATGGCAGCCAATGGGGCATCGCGCTGCAGTATAAGGTGCAGCCCAGCCCCGATGGGCTGGCGCAGGCCTTTATTCTGGCCGAAGAGTTCCTGGCCGGCAGCCCCGCAGCCATGGTGCTGGGCGATAACATCTTTTTTGGCCACGGCCTGCCGAACCTGTTGCAAGCGGCAGATCAAACCACCGCTGGCGCCACGGTATTTGGCTACCGCGTGTCAGACCCGGAGCGCTACGGCGTGGTGGATTTTGACGCCAATGGCACGGTCAAAAGCATCATCGAAAAGCCGCCCGTGCCCCCCTCGAATTATGCTGTGACGGGGCTTTATTTTGTCGATGCCACAGCGCCCGAACGCGCCCGCGCGGTGCGCCCCTCGGCCCGGGGCGAGCTGGAGATCACCACGCTGTTGGAAAGCTACCTGCACGACGGCCAGCTCACCGTGCAAAAAATGGGCCGCGGCTATGCCTGGCTAGATACCGGCACCCACGCCAGCCTGTTGGATGCGGGTAATTTTGTGCGCACCCTGACCGAACGCCAAGGCCAGCAAGTGGGCAGCCCCGATGAGGTGGCGTTTGAGATGGGCTGGATAGATGCAGCCCAGCTTGAGACTCGCGCCCGGCAATTCGGCAAGAATGACTACGGGTCATACTTGGAAGGAATCGCGCACAGACGAAGCTGACAACGTCTGACATACTATAGGTCGTCAAGAAGGCCAGCCATTCATGCGCTCAGTAGGCGCAAGTAGCACTGATCCTTCGCTTCTTTCGCCAGGTAAATGACCTGAAGTCCAGCCTGCTTGGCCTTATTGGGCAACTCCGAGGGCCCTTTCCATCGATCGGGACCGCCAGCGCGCTCCACCTCTCCGATCGACTTTGCCCGGTCCGCCGCATCGAACCGATCGATCAGGAGGCGCTGCTTGCAGTCTGGGTCCCGTTGATATCGTTTCCATTCTTCCAGCTTCCCTGCGGAGGAATAGGTGAACCCAAAGAGCACGGTTTCTGGTTCATCGCCATCGACGTAGAACCGGACGCCTTCTCCGTGCGACAGGCTTTCAAGGTCGACACCGTATCGTCGGGTGACGGCTCTCTCGATTTCAGCCGGGACCTGACCGGCAACATCGCGCAGGGCTTCAACGTCTTCGAACACGGCCGTGGCTGATAGGGACCCGCGCCTGTAACAAAACACGATTTCCACGAGCGCCGCGCGCTGGCATGCAGTCAGGGCATCCAGTGCAGCCGAATATCCCATCAAGGCATCAATGTTTAGAAACTGCATTTTTCTCGCCTCCTAGTCGACAGATACTGAGCCGCTAGCTGTAAAGCTGGCGGCTTTTTCGTCCCAGGTCAGGCGTGCGAAACCCGCGGCCCCGTCGCCTCCGCGATATCCCGCAGTGGAACCGAGACCACGCGCACCGATGCTGACCGTCAACAAGGCACCGTAAACAACCTCGATTGAGCCGATGCGCCGAGTCCCCGCCGAGCCGCCAAACCCGCCCGCACCGGAGGAGTCATAGGTTGATGGATTGTCACCTCCCCCTCCACCGCCACCTGCGCCATAGGATAAGCTGGGTGCCGCGTCGCCAGCAGAATTGACGTTTCCCCCGGCGCCACCAGGACCGTATGGTGTCCCTTCGCCGTTATTTCCGGAACGTGGCGCTTGACCGTTCAAGCCGCCCAATCCGCCTGCCGCCGAAACCAGCTGTTTGCCTGCCGATGTGATCGCTGTAGCACCACCGGAAACCGCTCTTCCTGAGGCAGTGCCATCCCCCACACCATGTCCGCCGCCCCCGCCACCACCGATGATTTCATAATCAACTATCGCCATACGAGCGCTGCCACGGAATGTGGAAAATGATATTGCGCCACTCGCGGGAATGTCACGATTGGGCGTACCCGCAGCAGGGACACGACCAGCCCCGCGATAGAAAGCGCTCAAGGACAACTCAGCATCGCCACCAAATTCAGCAGCGATGCTCGAGAGAGACAAAGCCCCAGATACCACGACTGCCATGATCAAGGTGCTCCAAATGCGGTGACATCGCCGGACACGATCAGATTTCCGTCTGGATCAAGACGCATTCGTGCGATGCCGTCATGAAAGAACCGCAGATTGCCGCTTGCATCAGCCGTGATGGTCCAGTCGCCAACTTGCCCATATGCAAGGGCACCAAGCCCCAGACTTGATGCGACCGCCTGCGGCGACCCGATCTCAACAATTGTAAATGTACCTTTTCCGTTATCGCGCTTAATAAAGAGCTTGCCGTCTCGGGTGTTGATTGCAAGCTCGCCAAGGTCGATTTGGGCCGTTGTTGGCACCTTACCGGGAACGGCCGACCTTTTGTTCAATACCCTGGACGTCATGACGACAAGCCTGCTTCTGCGCTCGCAAATTCAATGACTTCGGTGGGCGCTTCATCGACAACCGCTCTTGCGTCCGCCCGCTCGGTTTCGTCCCGGACGATCACCGGGTTCGGCACCATCTCGGTCTCGGTCTGCTCGCCGGTCAACTCATCGTAGATGGGCCTCTCTACCTCCGCCGGGAGCGGGTCGATCGCCGCCTGCACCACGACGGCCTCCATCACCGGCTCCCCGTTTGTCTCGTCGAACACGGGCTGGCCAAGGTCGTCAATCGCCTGCAGTTCCTCGGTGATCTCGGGGCGACCGTCCGCCAGCCGATACCGCGCCAGACGGGACTGCGCCTCCCGGTAGGCCGCCAGCTGGTGGTTAAACAGGTTGTGTTCTCCATTCACGAGGTTGTCGGCCTCCCAGCCCAATGCATAGGCTTGGTAGGAAACGTGCCCCAACGCCTGCACAACGGCCGCGAGCCTCGGAGTGAGGTCTGCGTGCGGGATCACCCGCAGCAGCTCTTCATCGCCCGTCCGTGCGCCCGCCTGCGCCAGTTCAGCCGCAACATGGGCCATGCCACGTTTGGTCGCCTGACGCACACTCAGGGGAGCGTCGCCCTTCTGGATGAACACGGTCATGGATCAGACCTCGCGCACGCAGATCACGCCAACGTCCACCGTGGCAGGGGCCACCGCGAAAACCAGCGAGTAGATGAACCCATCATAGGAGACGGTGTAGTCCTCACCCGTGCCGGGGCGCTTCAACGCGCCGCCGACATAGGCGAACTTCGGTTTCCACCCGCGCTGCAAAGCAAAGCTGGTGGTTGCGCCATCGCCAGAGAACCAGAAGGCCTCCTGTGCGACACCAGCCACCACTTTGCCGCGAAGAGCGGCGAGCTCCTCCCGCAAGTTCTGCACCGGTTTCGAAATGTTAACGGTCATATCGTCATTGCTCCGCAATCAGGCCGTTAACCGCCGAGATAGCGGTCCCGACCGGGGTTTCGGTGTTGGCCACCCGTTGGAGGCCGTCGAAGGTGGAGCGGCCCGCCGAAGTCCCGACGTGCAGCAGTTTGGTCTTGGGGTCGTGCGCCAGCGCCGTGACCGCATCGCTCGTGCCGTAGAGGGTGCACTGGGCACCGGGCTGGAACAGCTTGCGCTCGTCCTCGTAGATTTTGGCGATCTGTTCGGCGGTGGGGGCAGTGGCGGAGATCCGCCAGAGGGCGATGGAACCGTTGTTGAGGGCGCCTGCGCCGTTGCTTGCCGATCCGAGAGACATAATGTGGCTTGCGGGCGTTGTCGGGTCAACGTCCGTTGGCGCCGAAAACGTGAAGTCCAGAACGCCATTAACGTAGACCTGGGCCATCCCGCCGCTTCGAATTAGCGCGACAAGCGTCCACCGCCCCAGCACTTTATTTGAACCATATTGGAAGCCTGTAGATTTAACCAGACAGCCAATGCGATCGTTTGCACCGTCGATTGCGATGCTAAAACCCACGTCTGTCGCATTCGGCAATGCGCGATAAATCAGATAGTCAAAGGCGGCATCGGTGCTGATCACCCACCCCATCACGCAGAAGTCGCCGGTCCCAAAGTCCAGCGCGCTGTTGTAGGGCTGTTCGAGATAGTTGGCCGCCGAGAACCCCGAATACGCCGCCAGCTCCGCGCCGTCGGCCACCGGGCTGCGGGTCACATTGCCGTTGACGATCAGGCCGTTGTTGTTCACCGAGCGGTCTGCGTCTGCTCCATAAATTGTTACGCTATCCACGGAACCGTCGAACCCATTGAGTGCCAGCACCCGCAAGTGCGCAGAAGTGCAGGAAAAGTAATACGTGCCGTTGGCATCCAGTGCGCCCGTTTCCCCAAAAGCGAACACTTGGCTGTAGGCTGCTTGAAACGAGAGGTTCCCCTTCGTTCGGTTTGAAACAACTATTTTAACAATAATCGGTTCGCCGCTAGGGGATGGATCAGCACCACTAAACGTAAATGTTCCCGTTCCGGGGAAGTCCACTTGATCATTGGCGGCATCAAATGTGCAGCCTGAAAACTCATACCCCGCAGCCTCTGCCGCAGCTTGGTCAGCATAGCTTGTGAAGTCATCATCAAGATAAACCGAGCCAACCAAATCGGTGTCGTCAGTGTCAGCGAGGAAGGCACCCTTGATTGAGCCGGGCATCCAGCCTGTGGCATAGTCCGACGTCGCGTAGGCCACCATCGAGAGCCCGGTGCCAATCCGGGTTTCTTGAAGAAGCGCCAGATTTGTGTCGGCTGCGGCTGAGGCCGCAATGGCGGACTTCCCATCGCCGACGACGTGCCGAATACCAGAAAACGTGGTTCTCGGAGAAATCGACGGTCGGATTGCGTTGTCCCGCCAACCGTAGAATTCAATGGTATTTCCAACAAAGTTCGGAGCGGATATGCGGCGCAATTGGTGGTCGCCGTTTTGCCAGTAGTAGAGCATATCCTCTGAAAAATGAACGCACTGCATCCCGTAGGCGGTGAATGGATTGATGACGGTGCCATCCTGCTTAATGACGCTGACGCCTCCGTCCGTCGCGACCGCAATCGTGGGCACTGGAAGCCATGTGGCCGGATCGACGGGCGCCTCTGAGAGCGCAGTCATGGCAACGTCGCGTACTTGCGGCGCCAGAATTACCGGCAACCCCTCGACTAATGTTCGCAACTCGTTACGCTCGGAAATCGTCCCGGAGGTCCACCCACTGTAAAACGAGTTTGGCGCTTGGTTCCCAAATCGGTCTGACAAGAAATCCCAGCGCAGCAACGCCTGCGAGCTGTAGCCGCCAGTGCCACAAATGCAGATTTGACCGTTCAAAGCGGATACTGGCCCGAGATAGCTTGCCTGCCCACCCAAAGCCGTAATCGCATAAGGTGCGGTATTTTGCTCCCCGCGAGTATCAGCGACCATCCACATCGGCAGATCAGGATCGTCGGCATCGAAAATGGTCACTTTGTTCGGCAACTCAACGACAATGATCGCCACCGCCGGAAACTCACGCCGTGCCCCGCGAGTGGCAGTGTTGAGCGGCTCGTTATACCAGCTCGTGTGCTTACACCGCTTGCGCCATGCCCCACCGTCGCTGTCGTAGCTCGTGTCGTAGACAAACACGTCCACAGCAGTCATGGCCTTCGCGGCAAGGATCGCACTAATGCCCCGATAGGTCACGTCAGACTTCACGGTCGCAAGATGGTTGGCGGCGGCCGCCGCATGCGTGGCCGCCTCGTCCCGGGCCGCCTCAGTTGCCGCCTGCTCACCCTGCGAAGAAATAACCTCGGCCTCGGCCAGCGTCACCTTCGCGTCGAGTTGCGACTTGGTAACGTTTGCCTCGTCGGCCAGCTGATCGACCGAGGTGGTCAACTTCGAGATCGAGCTCATCAGCGTCATGTCTTTGTCCTTAGCGGGGGAGTGAGAAAAAGGGGCGCAAGCACGCAGTCAGCGCCGCCCCAAACGCTTATTGCTCGACAACCAGATCGCCTGCCGCCGCAATGGCCGTTGCCACCGGGGTCGTGGTGTTCGCCACCCGGCGCAGGCCTTTGAACACCGACCGGCCTGCACTGGTCCCAACGTGCAGCAAACCGGAGTCCGAATCGTGTGCGAGGGCTGTCACGGCATCCGAAGCCCCGTAGAGCGTGCAGGCGGCGTTTTCTTGAAACAGCGCCTTCTCGTCCTCGTAGATGCGGCGGATTTGGTCGGCAGTTGGGGCCGTCGCGCTGATGCGCCAAAGGGCAAGGATTGTTCCGCCTATGGCACTAAAAGTCTGGCTGTAAAAATACTGACCAAACCTAAGAGCCCCACCCGCAAGAGTCAGGTTTTCAGAATTCCCGGAAGATGCACGCAAGACACCATCAACCCACAATTCGGCAACGCCCGAACGACGAAGCGCAACAACATGCACCCATCGCAGCGAGCCAAGGGGCATTGCGTGGTTAAGGGCTAAAGAATTACCAAGTCGGAGTTTGATAAGCCCTGCATTGCTAAAAATGTTTACCGAGCCTGGTCCGTAGTTCGCTTCCACCCCGACCCCATCATTGCGGGTCAAAATAGCCGCCCCGTTTACTGAGCTGTCGTAAAACCAGCCCATATAGCAGAAGTCATCCGTGCCGAAGTCGAGTTCCGAATTATACGGCTGCTCAAGGAAGTTGGAGGCAGAGAACCCGCTATAGGCGACTAACTCTGCGCCAGTGGAGACCGGCGCCCGAGTGATGGTGCCGTTCACCACAAGGCCGCTATTTTTAATCGAGCGGTCGCGGTCGAGTTTGCGGAATGTGATGCTTTGGATTTCCCCTTCGAATCCGTTGGCTGTGACAAAACGGAAATTTCCAGCCCGCGTCCCTCGAAAAATATGGGTCCCGTCCGAGGAGAAGGCACCGATGCTCACGAAGTTGTCCTGAACGGAAAGGCTCCCAGCGACGAGGCCAGTCACGACAACCGTAACCTCGTAGGCGTCACCAGCTGCAATTCCAGCGGCGGTTAGCGTTGCCCAAGACAAAGTAATGTCACCTGATGCCGATCCGCTAAACACGACCGCATTCAGCGCGGCGTCAAACGCCGAGTTGACAAAGCTGTATCCTGCCGACTGCATCGCAGCTTGATCTGAATAGCCACTGAAATCGTCTGAAAACTCAGCCTCAACCAGATCGGTGTCATTGGTGTCTGCGAGGAACGCGCCCCGGATCGCCCCGTTCATCCAGCCAGTGTTGTAGGTTGAGGTAATTTTTGACACCATGTTTTTTCTCATGACATCCAAGGTGTCATCAGGGACGGCTTGGATTTGCCAGAAACCAACAGTCTTTCCTACGAACAGGGTTTTGTCGGACGCCACTGCATCCGTGCCTGCCTCGTATTGCGTGGTGTTGATGTATGGAGCGTCCAAAAAGGTAAACCCTACACCGTTGCCACCGGTGCTAGTACCTAGGTTTGTGACATCCGCGCTAGGGATTTCAAATAGGACAGGGAACCATCCGATGGGGTTTGTTACATTTGATGTTGTCGCAAAGACCCAATTATCAGCCGTAAAGTCGACCTTGCTGATATAGTTTCGAGATCCAACAAATGTTGCATCAACAACCGTCCCATCATCCTTAATCACAGACACGCCACCAGCAGTCGCCACAGCAATCATTGGCACCGGAAGCCCAGTCGCAGGATCAACTGGGGCATTGGGCAGGACCGTCATAGCCAAGTCGTAGGCGATGCTGCTAGCGATAGAAAACATCGACGGAGGAACGGTGTACTTCGGAAACACAACAGCATTGCGGAATGTGGCGATAGGAGCAGTGACCTTATACGAACCAAATCCAACGCCGGTGTAAGCCTTTTCAGTGAGGAAATTCAGGCGGCTTATAGACCGGGTGGATGAAGTTCCAACGAGCCAACCGTTTTTGGCAGATATTGCCGTTATCGCTCCCCCACCTGCGGTGTTGAAAAACTTGTCCGAACCACCTGAAACCACCATCCACATCGGCAATGACGGATCGTCGCCATCATAGATGGTTACAGCATCAGCCGTTGCCACGATCACCGCCACAGCCGGAAAGTCCCGCCGTGATCCCCGCGTTGGCGTATTCAGCGGCTCTCGATACCAACTTGTCCCGGCGCAGCGATGCCGCCAAGCCCCGCCGTCACTGTCCTTCGAGGTGTCGTAGATGAATACATCTACCGCCGTGACTGCTTTGGTGAGCGCTGCGGCAGAAAGGTCCTGATAGGCGACGGCTGAGGCAGCCGACTGCGCAGCGATGTATGAGGCATCCTTGAAAGCCCCAGCCTGGTCGCGCGCAGAAAGAGCGTTCGCTTTGGCTGCTTGCGCCTGCGCGGTCGCTGACTGCGCGTCGACAACCGAGGCATCAAGGGTGGCCTTCTTGGACACCACAGCCCCTCTCAGGTTGTCGACCGAGGCTGTCAGGGCGTCCACTTGCTGTTCAATTGTCACGGGCGGGGCTCCTTACGAGAAGGCGACGGCGGAGACATACCGCGTCTGCGAATTGACGAAGGCTGTCGCCATTTCGAACATTGCGGTCTGGATGTCAGTGAGTGGCCCGGCCGCGTCCTGCACAGTTCCGATGTTGGTCGCGATCACCTCAATTTCCTCGGCGAGAGGCTGCACGACGGCAGCGGCGGCGGATGCCGTGGCCTCGCTGGCGGCTGCATTGGCTTCGCTCTGAGCGGCAGCTTGTTCACTAGACAAAGCCGCTGCTTTGGAAGCTGCAGCTGCCTGTTCAGACCCCGCGGCATTGGTCTCGGATCCGGCCGCCTGCACTGCAGACGCCGCCGCATCAATTGCTCTCTGAGCCGCTTGCGATGCGCTCACTTCAGCCGCATCTTCCGAGAACTTGGCATTCCCGGCTGAAACAAAGGCCTCGGACGCTTTGGCCACAGACGTCGTGGCCGCATTCTGCGCCGCCGTCAGTTGGCTGGTAAACGTCGCAAGCTGCGTCTGCCCAGCCTCGATGGCGGCTTGGGCCGCCAACATCTGGCTGTAGGTCGCATAAGCCGGCAGGGTTGCATAGTCCGATGCACCATCGCCCACCTTGGTGATGCCCGTATCAATCTCGAAGGCAAATTCGCCCTCAGCCAAGATTGGATTGGCCGTGGCCCATTCGGCGGCAGTGCCGCGGCGCATCTGGATTTTGGCAAAGACTGTGGAGGTCATGGGGTTTCTCCCTGGACACGGCCATCGATGGTTCTAAGGTTTGGATAGGCGGCAGCGCCACCGCAGTCGATGATGGCAAGGCCGGCGTAATCGGTATCCGGTGCCCCGCCATCGAGGATCTGGGGGACGTAGGGCACCTCGATTTCAACGGAGCCTGACGTGCGCAGCCGAAATGGCGATTTGCCGAAGTAGACGACACCCGACATGCTGTTTCCTTGATAAACGGTGACGGTTGCAGGGGCGGTCTCCGCGCGCAGCCAAAGCGCCTCGAAGGGCGCGATGCCCCGAATGAGGCGCATCCCCCGGATCGTAAATCCGCCTTCGTTGGGCGGATCATCCTCCGGTGCCAACTGACCCCAAATCAGGGCGCCGAGTGGCGGCACCACCAGCGCGGCAGAGGCGTTGAAGGCGACCATGGTCCAGACATCCGGGGTCAGGTCATACTTGGTCCCATCCACAGATCACCTCGGAGGTTTCTAAACATCAGGGCCGCCAGCCGCAGAGGCGCGCGCCGATTTCATTGTGGGTGACGATCTGGGCCAGCGTGCCGTCGGTCAGTACATCGGCACGAGAGGGTCTGATGGGAGCTGCCCAATCGCAGGCATCGCGATCGCGCCTCGGATCAATCGCGCATCCAGCGCTCAAGACGGCGCTCAAGATCAGCGCGATCGGCGTTTTGCACCTCATTGGACACCTCCTTCGCTGTTTGCAGGGATCGGATCCTGGCATCGGCCCGACGAATGATGAATTCGGCCTCGGCCTCCAGGCGACCCCGCCGAAACGCCACCCAAAGCGCGGCGCCAATCGCAACGGCGATCGCGCCCCAAAGTGCGGCCTTGCGGCCGATCCCGGAAAAGATGGCGGTCAGGATTGAGATCATTCCCCACCCTCCGCAGAAATCGGTAAGCCCGCCGTTGTGACACAGTGGGTGTTGAGCGATAGCACGATGACATTGTCGGCCTCGGCGGCGGCCCGAATGTGGTCATGGGAGAGGACGGCGGCGTCCTCGCACTCGGCGAATGTGCGCATCGCCACGGGATGGATATCGGACCCGCAGGCCGGAGCCCCGCCGATCGACATGCATATGGAAACGATCAAGACCCACATCACGGGGTCTTCCCGGCGCGATGATCTTCGATCCGGGCGTTGCGGGCTTTCAGGGCGTAGAAGATGACGCCGATGAACACAGCCGCCCCGATCCAGGGCAAGGCCGCTTGCACCACGTCTGCAAGCCCAACCAAATCCAGCACGCGCTCAGCCGTATCGCGCGCCTCTTCGGCCTGGGTCAGCGCCGGCGCAATCTGCCCGGCCACAGATCCCGCAGCACCCAGAACGCCAAGCCCTACCTGCGCATTCGCCGCCGTGAGGATCCGACTGTTTTCTGGTACGCCCGTGGCCCGTTCCGGCGCGACCGACCTCGGTGCAGCTGTCGACAGGGCCTCCGTGAGCGCCACATCGATGATCGGCACCAGAGGCAGACCGTTATCATCGCGAAACGCCAAGATGGCTGCGCGGGTGCGAGGCCCGACCTGACCGTCCACGCGGCCCACCTCGTGATATCCAAGCGCTTTGAGACGCGCCTGCACCTCACGGACCGAGAGCGTCGCGGTCGGTGCCACATTACCGGCGCGCCGCACCCCGAGCAGCCGCGATTTCGCATAGCGCTGGATATTGACGGCATCAGATTGATTGCCGCCTAGCACTTCGATCATGGCGCCCGCCGTTTTCACGAAGAAGCCAACATGGCCCTGCCATGATTTCGAACCGCGTGAGAAGACAACGATGTCGCCCTCTTGGGCCTCCGCGAGGTCTACGGGAATGCCCCAGTCCAGATAAGAGCGCGCGTTGAGGCGTCGGGTGGAGCGCAGCCCGGCCTTTTCGAGGCAATGGCCCACGAAGGCTGCACACCAAGCGACAGAGTCATGCTCGACCCAGTCGTGGCCAACAGAGGCATACATCGCCATGATGGCTGGGTTGTCTTCAGTGCCTGGGCCTTCAGTGGTGCCGATGTAGCTTTGGGCGATTTCAAAAGGGGTCATTCTGGCCTCCTTGCAAAAGAAAACACCGCCCCGAAGGGCGGCGTGTGATCTGGCGATCGATGTTTGGTGGGTTTTATTTCTTGCGGCCAATCCAGGCGCAGAGCAGGCTTTCGGCACCGCGGGGGCCGAGATAGGCGAGCGTGGCCACGAACCCGGTTGAGACCGGCTGGGTCAGACCAATGTAATTCGCGGCCGCATCGCCAATGAGCGCCATGCCCACAGCGACGGGGATTTCCCAGAGAAGTTCCTTGCCGAAAAAGCGGCGATTTCCGAGCTTCACCTCGCCGGAGTGCCACATGAGCCGACCGGTGAAGGCACCAATCAATGTGGTGATGGCCCCGCCAAAGAGGTGGTTGATGGTTTCGATAAAACTGTTCTCCGGCATCTCCCTGCCTCCTTGGTCTCAGAACGGCCCGGTTGCATCCGGATCGATGATGGGCGGCACGTTTGCGCTGGCAGACACGGGTGCCGTGGTCTCCGCCCGCGCATCTGTGCCCGCGCCGAGCTGAGGCTGTTTCAGCTCCAGCGTGGTGACAAAGCCGCCCGCGCGGGTCAGCGTGTGGGTCACAGCCTCGATGCGATAGGACCCGTCCACGCCAGGCCGCGTGCCGGACACGGTGCAGATTCCATCCGGCACAGCAGCCGTGTTGCCCTCGATGACCACCGTGCCTTCGCCCGCATCCCGAGCCGTCGTTGCGGCATCACTCTTACCCTGCTGGGTGGTTTCCAGCGCGCCCGACCGGGCGAAACGATCCGCGTAGACTGAGGGCACGTCGATCCCCGTTGCCCGCTCGACGATCTGCCAAGCGCCCGCCGCTACATCATACCAGCGCCCACGGACTGCCCCGAATTGCGGGCGACCGAGCCTCGGGGCAATGTCCCAGCTGTGCAGGTTCTGGCCCCAGGTTGCCGCAATGGCCGTCGCGTAATCGGCATTGCGCTTTGAGAGCACAATCCGCCCGCCGGTGAGGCGGAAGTTGCCACCGATTTCGCGGGAAAGTCGCTCGCCCATGGCGATCAGGCTTTCATCGCGCATCTCGAAATAGCCGCGGGTCAGGTTGCGGAGCGCCGGATCAATTTCGATCTGTGTGATCCCTGCATGCGTCGCTGCCTCGCGCAGGATTTTCTCCACAGTCGCCCCATCCCAATGGCGCTGCTGGCCTTCTTTGGCCCGGCCTGTCGTATCCATGCCCTTGGCCGTAATGCGAAGTCGCCGCCCCGCGCTGCGGGTGCCTGAGGATTTCACCTCATCAACCGTGCCCTCAAAAACGACCCGCATCCCCTCGCTGTCCCAGCCGAGTGCAATCGCAACGGGCGCACCGATCTGCGGAAGGACAATGCGCCCATCGGTGTCATCAATCTCGAGATCCGCACTGTCGGTGTGGGTGCCGACCTTGTCCGAGACTTGCAGGCCCAAAAGGACCGGCATCAGCGCCGTGGTGATATTCGTGCCCGCCACGGTCACGTTGAAAAGCGCGCGCTTCGACATGGGTTCACGTCCTCACCAAAGCCGGATCGGATCCAGAACCTGCTGTTCCCGCGGGATCGGTATTGGCATCTCGAAGCTTGTGCCCACCGGTAGGGTCTGGCCGACATCGGCAAGTCCAAGGTTCTGATCGTAGATCGCCTCCACAAGCCCCGGCATCGGCCGTTTGAATCTGCGCCAGACGATCACCGACACGGTCAGCCCGTCGCCTTCGACGGTCACGGTTTCGATCACCTGGTCCATAGGAGCACATCCGCCAGAAGAGAGAAGAACGCCCCCGCACTTGGCGCGCTGGCCCGTTTCACGGTGATGTCGACATCAATGACCTTGCCGACGCCATTGCGGCCGAGATAGGAGGCGCGCTCTGCCACCGAGAGGATATTGACCCAGCCCATCAAGGCGCCATCGCCCCGCATCATATATTGCGGACGCCCCGAGGCGCGGGCTTGCGACAGAAGCGTTAGCTGTCCCATGCCACCGAACTTTTCTGGATAGAGCCGGGCCTTGATCGTCCAGCTTTCCGGGCCTTCGCCCACATATTCGAGGATGGGCCGCGCTCCGAGAACGGGCTTTTCGGCAAAGCCGGCCTCCGTGCCATGGCTGTAGCCATCGGTGTTGAAGGGCAGGATTTCAAATTGGACGGGTCCGAGAATCATCAGCATCAGGCAAACCTCAACCCGGTATCGGCATAAACACCCCGGAAGGCTTCGCGGATCTGATCGCGCAGCTGGCGAGTAATTTCTGCCGCAAGCTGTTGTGGGCCCGCCGTCGCACCCGTGATGGTGATGGGCGCATTGACCGAGACCTCCACTGGTCCCGCACCACCCATACTTCCCGCTGGGTTCACATAACCATTGCGGTTGGCGGTGATGAGTTCCGGACCGCGTTCCCCAACCAGATAAGTGCCGCCGCGCGAGATGGGCCCACCAGCCGCCCGCGTGCCGTCGACACCTGAGAATTCATCGACAGCCACGGCTGGGGCTTCATCGCCACCGCCAAGCCAAGCCGGCATCGAGGGCCAGCGGACAATGTTCGTCAGATCAATATTGCCGATCGCCTCAACGATGCGGGACGGAATACCCCGGATCCAGGCGATCAGTTCTTCGAACTTGGCCACCATCCCGTCCCAGAGCGCTTGGATCGCCTCGAGGCCCTTGTCGTAAAGCCCGGTGACCAGACTGGCAAAACCATCGATGATCCGGCCGGTCAGATTGGCCGCGTTCTGGGCAATCCGGGCCTGCTCTTCTTCCGACAAGACCTCCTGCTCGAAAAGCCCCGAGCTGAAAAACTCGGTGATGGCATTGACCGCCGTCCCGAGCGCGGAACCCAATCCCGAAAACGCGTTCGAAATCGCATCGGTGATCGGGGTCAAGAAGCTGAGCTTTTCGCCGAGCCAGTCGAGCGGGCCCTGGAGCCGCTCGGAAATCGCCTGGCCCACGCCAGACAAGGTTGCCGTGATCCGGTCCCAGTAGCGATAGATCGTGAAGCCTGCCGCAGCGACAGCGGCCGCCACAGCGGCAAAAGTCGCCCAAACCGGGGCCGAGATCGTTGCCACGGCCGCCCCGATCGCGGCAATGCCAGAGGACAGCGCCCCGACACCTGGGACCGCCAGGGCGATCCCGGTCAAGCCGGCGCGCAGCCGCCCGAGTGTCCCGAGGGGCTGTCCACCCATTGATGCCAAAGCCGATTGCAGCCCGATCATTTCTGTCGCGGCCGTCCGCGCGCCAATGGCCGCGCGCCCGATCGTGTTGTAGCCGGCAGCAATCATCGAGAGCACACCGCCGCGGCCCAAGAGGCCCGCGAATTGCAGCGCTGACATCGCGCCCTTGAAGGCGATGACCGCTGCTGTCGCGCCCACCACGGCAAGTGTCACCTCTGGATAGGCGGCCGCCAGCTCAGAAATCCGCAAGAACAGCGGGGTGATCGCCTCCGCCAGAGACGTGATCGCGGGCATCAGCGCATTGCCAATGTTGACCTGCAATTCGGTCAGCACGTTTTGGAACCGCTGGATATTGGCTTGGAAAGTGTTGTTGCGCGCTTCGAACTCCGCGAACGCAGAGCCTGCGTAATTGGCTCGGTCCCCCACCATGCCAAGCGTGTCTTCCACGAGGCCGAGGTTGGTCAGGAGCGGCCCAAGAGCGCGCGCTTCATTTCCAAAAAGCTGGCTCGAAATCGCCGCCTGTTGTTCACGCGGGATCTGACTGATGCGCCGCAGCACATCGAGCGTCGTGCCCACAGCGTCTTCCTGCATGCGCCGCGCGACAGCTTCTGCATCGAGCCCAAGCTCTTGAAACGCTTCCCGCTGTGCCCGCGTCGCGGCTGAGCCGCGCGTCAGTGCAGCCCCCATGTTGCGAAAACTCGTCGCCGCCACCTCGCTTTGCGCACCAGCGGCCAACATCGCGGAGGCAAAGGCCGAGGTCTCTTCCGCCGAAAACCCGAACAGCGTCGCTTGCGCCCCAACGCGGCGGACCACATCGAGAATATCGGCCGCACTCGAAGCCTGGCTGTTCGAGAGATGGTTCATGGCATCTGCCAGCGAGACCGTCTCGTCGATCGTGAGGCCCAAGGCCGTCATCAGGTTCGCCATGGAGGCGCCGGCCTGATCGGCACTGATGTCAAAGGCCACCCCGATCCGCGCGGCGGCATCGGTGAAGCGAATGAGGTCTTGCCCCGCAATGCCGGCTTGCCCCGCAGCCGCGGCGATTTCTGCAAGGCCCGTTACGGCGATGGGAATATCGCGCGAGAGGGCAAAGAGATCCTGTTGGAACTGAGCAAACCCTTCCGGCGTCGGGAAATCCACCACCTTGCGCACATCCGCCATGGCGCTTTCAAACTCGGAGGCCGCGGCAATCGGGCCACCGATCGCTTCACGCAGCGCGTAGAAACTCGCCGCTGCATCCACCAAACCACCCCGTGCAGCCGCAAGGGATCGATTGTTGCGAGTGATCGCCGCGTTCAGCCGGTCACCAAAGGTCATCGGTAGGCCGTTGTTTTCCCGGATGCGGGTGGAAATGCCAGCCAGCGCGCTGGCCGCTTGCCGCGCAGGGCTCGTCACGCGATCGAGAAGCTCGATCACCAGCTGGGAGGTCAGCGTTGCCATGGGATCAGGTTCACTTCAGCATTGCGGCGCGCGCCAAACGACGGGCCTCGGCGTGCCAGAGGACCAGCTCCGGCCAGTCCATGTCCATCAAGTCCGTGATCGGCGTGTTCAGCCAGTGGGCGGTTTCGGCTGTGATGGTGCGCCAGTCGCGGATGCCGTGCCCTGTGGGAAAAAACCCGCGATCACCTCGGAGATCGCGGTAAAATCGTCGGTGTCCATCTCTTCGATCGCCTCGCGTGGCAGATCGGTCAGAACGGCAGCCATGAGAATGCCCTGTTCCAGCTGATCCTCGATCCCAGCCAACGCATCCTGCAGGGTCTTGAGGTCCTTCACTTTTGGCTTCTTGACACTGACCTCCGTCAGGGTCTGATCCCCCAAGGCGATGGGTGCCGTGAGCGGTAGGCGTTTATTGCGATGCTGTGCCATGGGTCCCCTCAAAATCCGTTGGGAATGCGCAGGATGTTGCGCTCATCAGCGTTCTGGGAGGTGCCATCCACGCGCCAATCGGCGGTGAAAAAGTCCCAGTAGAGTTTCTCGACCCCGCCAAAATGCAGCTCGTAATGCAAGATTTCCGAAATCGAATAGTCAAAGCCCTGCATTTCACCGCGCTGGAAGGCTTCCGGATTTGCCGCCCCAAGCCGGCCTTCAAGCACGGCTTTCGCCTCGATAGCCTCGCCCGTCCGTTTTGAGCGGATCGAGCCATAGGCGGTGAATTTCTTGCGCGAGGCCGCGCCCAACCCAAACTGGGTCAGAAGATCTGGATCCCAGCCCGCCAGCTTGAAGCTGGCCTCCAATTTCTGGATGCCGACGGCCACTTCGATCTGCACGCGCGAGCCGCCCGGGTGATAATCCTGAAAGCTTTCCTGCAGATTGGGCAGTTGCAACTCGGTCAGCGTCAGGTGTTTCGAGGCTGTCGGATCCTCATCGCCGCAAAAGAGGTTTGCGGCTTCCATGATGTAGATATTGCTCATGTGAGGTCCTCTCAGCCGGTGATGGTGCCGACCTGCGCGAGCAGGTCATCCAGCAGCGCATCAAGCGCCGGGCGATAGCGGGCAGATTGAATGCCAAGATAGCGCAGCACCGGGGCCTCTTCAGCCGCAAAGCTGACGGTGAAGCGGCCTTGGCGCAGTTCTTCCGGCGTGTTTTGATCGCGTGTGAATTTCAGCTCGAAGCCCAGGATGTCCCCATCGGCCTTTAGGTTGCGCAGTCCCGTTTCCATGGTGTTCAGGATGGCCTGGATAGTCTGACCGGTGACGTTGAAGCGCCCGAGATAGAAGCGCAGGGTCCGAAGCAGCATCAGGTGAATGAAATCCCGTCCTCGGGTGACATTATAGAACCGCCAGAGATCATCCTCTCCGGCATTGTCGGTCCCGACAAAGATGAAGCCACCCTGGCCAATGGCGCTTTCGACACCCATCTCGCCGCGCAGGAGCACGCCAATATTGGCCGACAAAAGCCGCTGCCCCTCGGTCGCACCATCCGTCAGCGAAAAGCTGATGGGCCGAGAGGGGCCGACAATGCCCTGCACCGGCTGGTTGGCCCAGGAGTGGAACGGCCTGCCTTGTTTTTCGTGATCGCGGCGGACGCCGATGCCGATGATGGCAGGTGATGCGGGTTGGACCACACTCACGCCATTGTCGTAGACCTTCACTGCCGGATCGATGGGGATGAGGCGCGACGAGGAAATCTTCTCGCGCCAGTCGATGGCATCTTGCTCTGTCGTGGCCGGGCCGTCGACCACAGCATGGGCCAGGAGCTTTTCGCAGATGGGCGGCAAGGCTGCGCAAACCGGGTTCGCCTCAGCCCCCGTGCGCTGGCTGGTGAACCCAGGCGCGCAAAGGAGCCGCGGGATCATGCCAATCTCGGGCCCTGCGCGTCGGAAGGCAGAAAGCCCTGTCTGTGCGCCATCACCCACGACACTGGCAATCGTCGCTGCAGCGTCGACACCGTCTTCGACGCGAACCAGGACCACCTTGGCAGCGACCTGGAATTCACCAAGCTGCGCGTTGAGCAGAACCAGCGCGTCTTTGAGCGTGCCGGCGTCCCCGAGCGCGGTCAGCTTGGCCGCATCATCGGAATAGAGAAACACGGGCGTGTCAGCGGGAAAGACAGATGCATCCGCATCCGGTGCGGTGCCAATGATGCCGACCACCGACATATCACTCCAGACCGGTGGGCGCGGTTCATTGTCGATCCGCGTGATCGAAATCCCGAAAGTCGGGTCGGACATGGCTGTCCCTCCTTGAAAATGTCAGGGCAAAAGACGCGGGTCAGTAGGACCCGCCATCCACCGTGGTGATCTGGGCCTGCAACCCATCGAGCGTGCTTTGCAGGTTGGAGACCTGGGCGATCGTGTGCCCGTGGCTACTGGCCGCTTTACTCGCGAGCTGGGACGTGAGCGTCGGAATATCGCCGATCCCGAGCGCCACGGTGCCGGTCTGGCCATTCACCGAGGAGACCGGGCCATTGGCGAGCACGCTTTCCGCCACGGCTGCGGCATCTGCGGCATCTTGAGCGGCCTGTTGAGCCAAGAGCAGCGTGTTAGCCACATTGGCGGCGGCCTCGATCAGCGCCGTCGCGAGACCCGCGCTTGCGGAAATCACCCAGTCATTGTGCTGGGCAGCGCCAATCTCGCCGTGAATGGCGACAACCTCACCTGCGAGCCCACCGTTTTCCCGCGCGTAAGCTGCCACTCGAAACACTGCCCAGTCGTTCAGGCTGCCGGTCCCGTCTCGTGAGATCACCACATAGGGCGTGGGCGCAAAGAGCGCACGTGCCGGTGTGTCGTCGATCTCAAAGGTTGTCTCGAGCCCGACCGTGAGCGTGAGCGGCGTGGCCGATGTCGCGACCAGAAACCCGTTTTCTGCGGCGGCAGATGCTGTGGCCAGCGCAGGCCCCAGGACTTCATTCACCCGGGTCAGGCCCAGCGTGACCAGATTGTCGGTGGCCGTGCCGATCTGGGCGAGCTGAGCATTCAGTTCTGCGAGGCTTTCCGCAATCAGGCGATAGCGGCGGTTGAAGAAATCCCGGTCGAGATCCTGATTGTCGCGCACGCGTAGGTCTTCGAACCTCAGCATGGCGTCAGCCTTTCTTCAGCGGTTCGGATGTCGCGATGGCCTCGGGATGATCTGTCGACAAACTGTCGAAGATTGCCGTCGTGACGGTATAGCGCGCGCCCGGCCGAAACCGGGCGCCAGCGAATTCAAGGGGACGGTTCACCGTCACCCGGTAATGGGTCGGTTTGGAGGCCATGAGAGGTCTTTCCTTTATGGGATCAGCTTTGCGCGTATTCGATCAGCTCGCTCACGAGGAACGGCAGTGCCGCGCTGACGGTCGAGCCCACGATCTTGACGGCGTAGGTGCTGACCGAGGTCACATTGAAGATCGAGGTCCGCCGCACCGTGCCATCGGCCAGGACCACATCCTCAACCACATCGGCCGCCTCGGTGCCGGTCAAACCCGCTCCGGTGAGCAAGGTGATGGTGCAATCGTGGTTTGCCTCTTCGAAATGCTGCAAATCCGTGACCACCTTGACGCTGGTTGTAGGCGAGCCAAGCGTTCGAGCGTCTGACACCCAGGTGAAGGCCGTCTTGGGGCGCGTGGCCACAGCCTGCGATCCGGTCAAGCCAAAACCCGGCATCAGGTCGGTGGTGCCGGTTAGAGTCACCCGCAGCGGCAGGATCGCCGGCAGCCCCGAAAGGTCCGGCCCGTTGGCCTCGCCATCGAGCGCCACCCAGGCCCCGTTCACCTGTACCTCGATATCCGTGCGACAGGCCGGCGGCGTCACGCCTGGATGCAGAACATCGAGATCGAGGATGCCCCCTGCCAGCTGCAGGGCCGTCAGTTCGACCGAGAGCCGCGTGCGCTCAAACCGCGCGAAGTAAAGCCGCATCTTCATGTCATCGACGAGATTGCCCGCGAAAAAGGCGCCATCGGTTGAGACAAAGAAGGTGCCTTGCACCACACCGTTGTCGGTATTGGTCATAGCAACATAGTGATCGCCGGTGGTGACCAACACGATGGCATAGCGCCGCCCCGCCGTTAGGAAGGTTGGGGTGATCGGCAGCTTGGTTTCCACGAGCGACGGCAGCCCCACTTCTTTGGAAATTGCCCCCACCTGAATATCCAGAACCGGCAGGGTCGTGCGCGAGATGACCCGGGACAGATCCGGCATGCCAAAGGCCGTCTCTGTGACCAGCACTGTCACATCACCTGCCGCAGCCTTGCGCGAGAAATACAGCCCCACCTGGCTCAGCCAACCATCTTGCGAGTTCAGGAAGGTCTGAGCAACCTGCTGGCCATTGATCGTGGCCGTGGTTGTGACTCGGTCCCAGTACTGTTCCTCATAGGTATCGATCCAGAATCGGCGCACCCGGATCCAATGCACATTGCCATTGGGCACCCGCGCGCCATTGGGCATACGGTCCGGCAGGCCGTTCGTGACCTCCCAGGTCTCACCATCCCGGCGGAAGACATTGCCCGCGAGATCATAGGTGCCCTGGCGCCACCAACGGCTGTTTGTGCAGACCACCATCGAATTGCCATAGCGCCGCCGCGTGCGGGCGCGGGTGAGCTGGCGGATCTCGGTGGTCTCGAAGGTGTATTGGGCCAGCCGGGTCTCGGAGGCGTAGCCCGTCAGATCAAGCCGGACGCCATGGGCGTATTTGGGCAGCACAAACCCGCTGGTGTTGGCGATATAGACATTGTTGGGGTTCAGCAGTGCCAGTTCTGAGGTTTCCGCCCCAGCCCGCGGGAAGCGAATGCCTTCCTCGACCACCGCATCGAAACTGGGATGATCAACGTTCGACCCCTCCGCCGTCAGGAAGTGGTTCGTGCCATAGTAGATGTAGGCGCCCGGCGCATAGACTTCGGTGCGCAACTCATCGAGCTGTTCTGTCAGTTCGACGATTTCGGCCTTGGTGGCATAGCCTGCCAGCCGATCCGCCAGGGCCGAGAGGTCCGTGCGCAGCGTATCCACCTGACCGCTGATCTGGCCGCGCCAGTTTTCCAGTGCGATCGTGCGGTTCGCGATATTGCGCAAGTTCGGGAGTTGCGTCGCCTGCCATTGCTCAATCGCGACCACGCCGGAGGTGTCGAGGAGCACATAGGCGATGACCGTCACATTGGCATCTGTCGCCGGATAGCTCGGGTCCGGCCCTTCGGTGCCTGCCACCGTCGAAATCTCCGCGCGGCGCAGGCTTTCCATGGCCACGGACTGCGGCTCGGTGGTGCCCGTTTGCGCGTCGATCAGGAAATCCCGCGGCTGGATATCGGTCTCGACCTCTTGGCCGAAGCTGACGATCGCCACGCGTTTGCGGGTCACCAGCGGCAGCACGTTGAAGAGATCAACGATGATATCCTCGCCCCGCGCATAGATCGCGCCGCCTGCGTAAAGCCGACCTGCGGAGAGAGTCAGTTCTGTGGCGGCCGTTTTGGTGGCAGAAAACCCCGAATAGGCTTTGCCAGGTTCAAGCGCGTCACGCACGATGTGATCCATCGAGGCGCGGCCGAAATCCTGCATGTTGTTGAGATCGGCGGATTGCAGCTCCTGGCGATCGCGGTAGATGACGGTGCGTTCCATGCCTCAAACCTCTGTCAATGCGCCGAGCGTGATATCCCCCACAGCGCGGCGGTCGCCCGGTCGCGGCACGCGCCAGGTCTTTGTGTTGATCAGGACCTTGTCCCGGAGCGATTTGGCGACCATCACCGCCGCGCGCGCATCGGCGACGGGCTTGGTGCTAGCGGCCACGACATAACCATTGACGAACCGGCCCGCTGTCCGCGGGTGACGCTTCCCTTTGATGCGGGTCAGCACCTCGGCCGTATAGGGCGGCATTCCAAGGCGGGTGTAGCCCAGATGGGTGGAGCGTTTACGCTCATCGAGCACGCGGTCCGGGTCGTGGATGTGCCAGCGGTCATAGAGATGCTGCCAGGCGATTGTTTCCGGCAGGTAGGCGCCAGAGACACACTGCCCCGCGCCGCCCGGAAACAGGGACGTCGCCTGCTGCGGGTGTTGTTCAGCGACCTGCTGCGGACGCAAATCGATCAGATCGCCCTTGGGCAGGACGGTTGTGTATTGTTCCCGGCCAAGCCGATAGCTGTATGTCTCATCGCGCGGGATACGAACAATCCGCTGGCGCACGCCGATGTCATCGATCAGGAAAGCCTTTGGTTTTGGCGCTGCGCCGAGATGAATGGCCGCCGTGGGCTTGGGCGCGAGCACGACCTCATCATAGGAAATCGCGTTGGCCTCTCCAACGCGTTCGGGGGTCACCGAGCGAACCGTCAGATCGGTCTCCGCGCCCCGGTCAAAGAGCTTGGCCGTGCGGATGTATTTGCTCTCAGTAATCGAGACCGGGTTGTTTGGCCCCGCGAAAGCCGTGCCAGGCCCATCCGGCGCCGACAGAAACCGGGTGTTCCGGCCGGAAACACCCCGTGCGACGAAGGGATAGATCCGCAGTTGCGCGAAACGATCAAGGTACGCCGCACGTTCCGTCTCGGTCAGCGCCTTCGACAGATAGGTCTTGGCTGGCGGCACGATAAACCGTCGCGCTTCGGCGCCCATGACCGCAAGGGCTTCAGCGATCGCGGTTTGTGTGCCCTTTATCGCATGGAATGGCAGTGAACGTGCGGTGCGCGCGCGTTTTTTCTCCTCCGGCCAGTCTTTGTCCCAGAGATCGACCGATAGGCCCCAGGCGAGCCAAGGCAGATGGGGTGCCGGGACCGCCGCGGGCTGGATGAGTTCACGCAGTCCGATCGGCAGGTCTGCGATGCGTGCACCTGTGAGATCGGTCGCCTCCTCGAAGGAAGTTCGGTTGTCAGGCAGCAGGGTATCTTGGGCCATCATCGGCGCTCCTACGCGTCGCGCAGATCTGCGACCGTGATGGTAATCGCCTCGACGGCGTAGACCTCGGTTGGCCACAGAACGAGGTCCTCTGCCGGCGAGATCAGGTCCACCGAATGTACGCCTTCCTGGTGCAGTTTTGAGAAGATGGCCGAGCGGCGAAGGTTCATGCCCAGCATGCGGTTGCTTTCCACCCAAGTGGTCAGCGCTGTGAGCGCGCGATCGCGCACCAGGTTACCGTCTGGGCCGGGATAAAGCGTCAATGTTGCGTTGATCGTCACCGGATGCACCGACGGCCCCAGGACCTCAACCATGTCCGTGAGTGGCCGCACATTATTGTCGATGAGCGACAGGCGGACGATCTCGCGTTCTTCGAGGCTCGGTACTGGGTCATCGCCCGCTCGCAACATCGTCACGCGCACCCGGCCCGGCGTGGTCATGATCGCGGTGGCATCTCGCGCCCAAGGGGCGGCACTAAGGGCATGATAGACATAAGCCCCCTCTGGTCCCGCGACCGAAAAAGCATCAGGCGCCAACTGCACCCGACGGCGCAGGCGTGCATCGTCTTCAGCAACCAGCTTGCCGGTTTCATCCTCGACCTGCATACGCGCTGTGGCGAAAAGCGCTGCCAGATGATCGAGGTTTGACCCATAGGCGGAGGCTAGGAGCACGGACCGGGCGGCGTCATTGATCCGCGCGCGCAGAAGAAGTTCGCGGTAGGCAAAAGCCTCGATCAGCTTGCGCGCGGGCTCACTTTCGAGATCGATGACGCCGGCGATATCCGGAAATCGCGCGACAAGATCATCGCGCATGTTTCTTACGATGGTCTCGTAGTCCAGCGTCTCGATCACATCAGGCGGCGGCAGACCGGCCAGATTGATGGCGGTAAAGCGGCTCATGCCAGGGCCTCACGGGTTTCGATCAGGACGCCATCGGGATTGGCATAGGCATCAATGCGGCGCGCGCCCTCTACGGTATAATCACCGAACATCGCACGGGGGCGGTATTCACCCTCGAGGAAGACGTGCAAGGCGCCCGCGCGTGTGACCTCGACGACCTGGATGCGCGTCACCCGGTAGCGCGGCTCGAACTGCTCGATGGCCGAGGTCACAGCTGCGAAAAAGGGCGTGACCTCGTTTGGGCTGATCGTGCGCCCCATGAGATGCGGCACGAAAGACCCATACCATTCCCGCATGACCCGGCTGCCAAACCGTGTGGTGAAGATATCCTGCAGGCTTTGCACCACATGCGGCCAGCCCTCCAAAATACGGCCTGTCGTGGCATTCAGACCGACCGACGGATTGGGGGAACGGCGGGCCATAGTTTTGGGTTATTCCTTTGCCTCGGAGGCGTCAGGTTTTGCCGCAGCTTTTTCGGATTTCGCGGCTTTGGCAGCGGGTTTGACATCCAGCGCGCGCAGAGAACCGAGGCGGACCTCGTGTTCGGCCTGTTTTTCGGTGAGGGTCAGGATTGTCCCAACGCCCGTATTGGTTTGGCCCGCCACAAAGCGGCCGGCGGTTTCGGTGATGGCGTAGCGTGGCATTGGATTGTCCTTGTCAGTTTGCGGGAGTGCCCGTGACCGAAGGTCCGGAGCGCACGCCGCTATGGATGTGGCTGTCGCCGATATTCTTTCCGTTGTGGCGGACCTCGCCGCCGGTGATTTCAACGTTGGCGCCGTCAACCTTGAAACGGACCCCGCCGACGGCGATCTCGAGGCTATCTTCGGCCAGGGTCACGGTGACAGCGCCAAAGTGCAGCACATTCTGGTCGGCTGCCGTCGAGGGCGACGGGTTACCACTCGAGTGGGTCAGCGGCACGGCGACTGCTTGCTGAAAATCCCCGTTCGGCGACATCGCCGTGAACTGCTGCCCGATGCTGGGCGGTGTATGGACCCGCAGGGCGCCCGAGAATTGTGCATAGGGGATCCACGGCGACAGAAACCGCCCCGAAATCCCATGCGCAGGGCCGAAGTCCAGCCGGATCCGTTGGGCCTCGGTGTCAACCTCAGCCACAGTGCCGTGCCGCATCATACCCGAGAAGCGGCGTTCGAGCTCGGCGATGCGCGCGGCGAGTTCCACCAATTCGCGGATGGCCATGTCAGGACCCCGCTGCCGCAGTGATCGACGCATCAATTGTGGTCACACGGTCGCCTTCTTCATCGAAGATTACTGTATCCAAGGGCACTGGATCGCCTTGATCGTCGAGCGCGGGCATAACGCCAAGCTGATCCATGACGTCCAGTGGAACACCCAGCATCTGCGCAGTGCGCGCCCAATCGGGGACATCATTACCCTCGATCTGCTCGCGTAGCATGGCCGCGATCGGCGCCAATGTCTGATCCGCTTCCATCAGTGCAAGAACCTCGCCCCAGGCGGTGCCGGGCAGGATATCCGCCCCCACCGCTGGCGTGTCGACCAGATCGCAGGTCAGAACCAGTTGACGGGCTGCGAAGCGCACGCCGTTTTCTGAGGAGGCCCCGCGACGTGAAAGCCGCCGGGACACGCGGGGGACCAGTTTCATCCAGGCGCGCGCCCAGGCACTGTCATCGCGCGTCAGCGAGGTGATGACCTGATGCTCCATCATGTCGAGCGTCAGTTCCATCCCCTCATCTGTGTGCGGAATGGCGATGGTGATCTGGCCGCCCTGACCGTCACGGGCAGGCACCTCGACCCGCGCGGCGATGGCAAGTTCGATGATCAGATCGCAACGTTGCGCGCCCCCAGCAAGATCGCGACCAGTAATGTCGGCCTCGTGTTCATCCGTGGTCAGCACCAGAAGTGGCTGGCGGTTTTCGGCGATGGTCTGGTCGATTGGGTCGACCGCGCTGTCGAACACCCGGGTGCCCGCCAAGGTGCGATCCCGCAGCGCACGAGCCGCAGCCAATCGCATGACAAGGCGGGTCAGGCTCATGAAGTTTCATCCTCTCGAACAAGGATCAGGGTCAGATCCCCCAGATCCGAGGTGGCAACCCTTGAAATCGCATAGCTCGGCTGCCTGCTGCGTGCCGTCAGGACAACCGCGTCGCCGGTGATCGGCAGCGCAGTCAACGCATCCACCTGCGCCTTGGCGATCCAGAGCTCGGCGGCAGTGGTGGACAGCTTGGTCGTGCCCGACATTTGCCCACCACGCGCTTGCCCGCGTAAATCCTCCTGCGCGGGGCCAGCTGAGAATATGCCGTAGGTGGTTGACTCTGCGCGGCCTGGATCAGCGCTGCGTTCCGCGTATTGCGTGGACACACGCGGGCGCAGAAGGGCTGGTTCGGCGAAAACGCCCTTGACCGCTGCGCTGGCATACGCATCCAAGTCATTGAAAAGAGACATGAGATTATCACCACCGGGGGAAAGCACATGAAAACCGTGCTGATCACGAACCACGAAGAACATCGACAGGCTCTTCAGGAAATCGAACGGCTTTGGAACGCCGTCCCCGGATCAAAGGACGAGGTTTGGCTTGAAGAGTTAGTGAACGCCGTTGAAGCCTATGAATCTGCTAAATTCAGTGACCAACCCAAAGATGAAAGCCGCTGATGTTCAAGTGAGATGTCCGTCCCATTTGATCACGTCCGCTTACCCGGGATCAGGACCCGCGGCCGCGTGCAGTAATGCAGGGCGTTCATCTGGAACTCGAGGTTCACGCCTTTGCCGTTCTGCATTTCCCACTGTTTGCCGTAGAGGCGCTGGCCAGGCGTGTTTACCGTCTCGATGTAGTCCGCCGGAGCGTAGACTGTGCGGAAGAGCCCAGGCACGCCCGAGGGCACGAGATGGCATTTGTCGGTGTCGATGCCGACATTTTGCCCACCGCGATAGTTCATCCAGGTGATGCCGCCAAACTCGAAGGCACCGTAGATGCCGGAATTGCCCGCATTGATATAGGCGTTGCGCAGCGAGGCAGCGTCCGCATAGCCCTTGTAGGTTTCGCGCACCTCTTGATGGGCGATGAGATCGTCAAAGAAGGCATCTCCGCAAAGCGCCATAATGCCCGTATAGGGCAGCCCGTCGAGGATGCCGGCCATCTGGCGGATGACGCCCGCGCATTTCTTGCGCAGTGCCCCATCGGCGGCGCTGGCATTATCGAGATCGAAATCCACCACTGCCTGCTGGTTTTCGCCAAACTCGGTGAAATAGTCGAACAAAACCGAGCCATCAGCATCGAGCAACTGGCCGGTCTTGAGAATGTTCAGCCGGTGGTATTCTTCCGTGAGCGCGAAGAACTGGCTCGCCTCGGCTGCTCGGTCTGCGATTTTCTGCTGCAGCCGCTCGACCGCCACCTCCTGGCCGAAGGCGCGGACCTGCTGCACCTCGTCGGCATAGATCGCATCATCGACCTGGAAGTGCGGCACCTTCAGCATGCGCACGGCGCGCTTCGATTTGTCGAAGGTCTGGCCCGGGCCGCCGCGCGGGCTCGCGGAGACCAGCATGCGGTTTTGCTCTTTGTCCTTCTCGATCGCGATGTCGAGCGTGTCGATGCTGGTGGTCTGGAAGAGACCCATCTGCCCAATACGGGACGGGGTATATTTGATCTCACGAAGCGCATCCGTGAGCCGCATGACGCTGAAGGCGTCCTGACTGAAGATATTGAGGATCGACATGGGAGGTCCTTTATTGCGTCGGCGCGCCAGCGAATGGCCACGCGAGATCACCCCGCTGCCCGAGGGCGCAAGCGATCGATTTCAAAATGTAAGGAATGGGGACAGTTGGCGGTGGTTACCGCACGATGATCCCGACAGCCGCGAGATCGGCTTGGGCCGCGGCCGTTTCTGCCGCCTGATCGCGGTCGGGGTGGTAGGTCAGGATCTTGCCATTGACCTCGGCATCCCGCGTGATCGCGGCAATGCCAACATCACTGCCCGTGGCATCGCAGCCATAGAGCGCGATCGCCACGGCCGTCTGGCTACCATCGGTCGCGCCGACGGCACTGGCCAGATATTTGCCGGTCGCGGTGATTTTGCCAAGCACAGTGCCCGGGGCGATAATGCCTGCGCCGCTGGCGATGGTGATGTTTTCCCGCGAGCGCTGGCCATTGGCCTCGGTCATCAGGAATTCGCCGGGATGCCGGCCTTCGATGAGAACGGTCATGGACTGTCTCTCCTATTCAGCTGAAGCGCGCATTGGCTTGGGTGATGGCTTTTGCCCACCCAGCCGCGCTGCGTTCAGATCGGTTGCGGTGATCGGCCGGAGTTTCGGCCCCGAGTTCCGTCTCTTGGGCGGCTCGGTCGGCGATAGAGGCTGACATATTGGCTTTCGGCGAGGCTGCCAGCACCTTAGCAGCGTCGGCGGCTGTCATTTCGGTCTCGAGCGCCAAAACGAGCGCTTGAGCTTCACGGCCGTCCGTTTCCGGCGCCGTCAGAATGGATTTGATGCGCGCGGTAGCCTCTGCCTTACCGGCGCTGACGCCAGCCGCATGGGCTTCCGTCCGGGCTACATCGACAGCCGCCCGCAGATCTGCGGGGCTGATAGCAGAGACGTCACTCGAGGGCGCCTCACTTTGGGGTGTTTTCGTCATGGCTCCTCCCTTTCTCTGGGGGCTTGCCCCGGAGGGCGGTTGCGAGAGCGCGCCGATCACCTCCTCAAGGCTCGCCATGCGATCAGCGAGGCCCTGGGAGATGGCATCGGCGCCCAGATAGGTGCGGGCTTCCGTTGCACGGATCGCGTCCGGACTGATCCGACCGGCGCGGCCCTCGGCCACAAGGCCGACGAACTGGTGGTAGATTTTCATAACCTCGGCCTGCAGATCGGCGCGCACGGCGTCTGACAGCGGCCCAAATGGGTGGCCATCCACCTTGTGCGCGCCTGCGTGAATAAGCGTCGGTTTGACGCCGCGGTCCTCGAGCTCGCCTGAGCGATCGAGATGGGTCAGCACCACGCCAATCGATCCCACCATCGAGGTGGGTGAGACGATGATTTCACTGGCTGCGCTCGCGATGCCGTAGGCAGCAGAGGCCGCCACATCGTTCACGAACGCGACGACTGGCTTAGTCTTATTGACCGCACTGACCAGCTTGGCCGTGGCAAACATGCCGGTCGCTTCACCGCCCGGGCTGTCGATGTCCATCAGGATCGCACGGACATCCAGGTCGGCTTCCGCCTCGCGCAGCTGCGCAGCTATGCCCTCGTAGGACACCAGGCCGGAACTGGCCCCGATCCAGGCACCGCGGTTCACCAGGCTGCCGACGATCGGCAGGATAGCGACCCCGTTTTCCACGCGCATGGACCCGATACTGCCATTGTCGCGGCGGTATGTGCCGACGAACCTGTTGGTCTCAGGCGTGACGGTTTGCAGCGGCTCAATGCCAATCCGTCCCTGTAGCACATGCAGGATCAGATCGGCCTTGTCGGGGTGCAAAAGCAGTGGTCGGTTCAGAACGCGGCCGGCAATCTGCGCCAGAGACGGCCCCGCAGAGGTTCTTGTGTTATCGGGTGGTTCCGTCACCTCACCCCTCCTGTTCCAAGTGCAAAGCGTCGCGGACCGCGGCCCTGCAGTCGGGCGCATTGTTCTTCAAAACCGCGAATGACCGCCAAAAGCCGGTCGGGATGCGCTCGGTGATAGGTGACGGAGCGTTCCACCCCGTTTGATCCGGCGCGGAACCGCACCTCCATGGCCCCTTCGCCGGCGACAAGCCGGACATAGACCTGGCGAAGGCTGGCCGCTGCGGCGCAGGGATCCGCCTCATCGATGCTGATCGTCATACCTCGGCCTCATCGCCTGCGTCGTCCTGTCCATCTGTGGCCGCACTCGGCCCACCGCCCTGCGCCCCCATCATCTGTGGCTCGGGCAGGCCGTATTCGGCACGCAGCGCCTGTTCTTGGGCGAGTTGCTGGTAGACATCGTCCACATCCGCCCCGAGATCGGTACAGATCATCGCATCCGACATCACGCCGAGCCGTTTCCACACCTCGTGCGCCTTGGCCTTTTTGAGATCGTCAGCTTGCGGTCTGGGATCGCCCCGCCATTCCGCACGACAGGCCGCTGTGCGATTGGCAAGAAAACCCGCAATTCCACCGGGAAACGGCAGGCTGCCCGCCTCAATCTCTTCCTCGAGCCAGGCCTCGTAGATCGGCTGGCAAAACGGCGCCATGATGTTGCGCCGGCGGGCCTTGGTGATGGCGAAGATCTCTGTCGTTGCCGCCTGCAGCGAGGAATAGGTCGCCCCCACATTGTCACCCGTGGCGCTTTCATAAGTCAGCCCCAGACACCGCGCGAGTTCACGCAGCAAATGCATGGAAAAGGCCGCGTAATCCGAAGACGGGTGGTTCGAGGTATGGAACTTCAGCTCCTGACCCGGAAATAGGTGGGCCAAGCGGCCGTTAATCCCCACATCCAACGTGCTGCCGTCATAATAGCCCGCCACCATCTCAATATAGGCCTCCATCGGCGAGATGCCCTGTGCCAACATCTGCGCCTGTTCCTGGGGCGTCAGCAGCCCCTGGAGCACCTGTTCCGTCGGCTCGTCCGAAGTGATGGTCACCGCGAAGAGCGTCTGCACGATCGCGGCCATCAGCGTGGCATCAGCCAGCTGGTCGAACTGACGGGCAACCTGCAGCGCCGGCACCAAGGGCGAGATGCCGCGATGCGTGCCCGGCGCCCCCTCAAAGATGTGGATCACCCGCGGGCGTCCCGCGGCATCGCGGGCGCGCACGTCATATTCCACGTCGTGTTTGAACAGGTCCTTTCGGATCGCGCGGTAACCCACCGGCATGCCATCGGCATCCGTATAGACCCCGTTGATCAGCCGCCGCATGCTTTCCGTCTTGCGCGAGAGCCGCTGCGGCGGAAGCAGGCGCACCTTTGTCCCATATCGGTTCCACGGCCGCTTGCGCCAGGGCAGTTCGGCGAGGATTTCGCCCGTGATGATCCAGGAGCGGAAGGCAGCGGCCTGCATCTGCCCGAAGGTCCGAAGGCCTTGGATATCGCATTCCTGGGCATTGCGCGCCCATAGTTCAAAGCGACGCTCGACCGTTTTGGCCCAGTCCGAGGCCTCGACCGGCGTCATGCCAAAAGTCTCGTTCTCCGGCAGTGCTTTCAGCTGGAGCCCGGTACCGACGGTGTTGGCCACACATTGTTCCAGCGCGCCGGCCAGCCAGCCGCTGTTGTGCAGCAGATCGTTGACCCGAGCCGCGGCATCGTCCCAGGCCTCACCAATATCATCCTGCGCCTCGCGCAAGGTGGGCTTCCAGCCGGCAAAGGTCACGCCTCGTCCACCGCGCATGTATTTGCCGGAGGGTCTGGGGAGGTTCATCCCCTCCGGCCCTGCCGCCGGAGGCAGTGCCTCAGCCAGCAGATCTTTCAACTTTGCGATCACGGACATGTGCGTTATCCATTCAGCCTGCTGCCATGGCGGGCAAACCGCCCGCGCAGAGCGCCGCTGCCGCCGCGTCCTGGGGAGGAGCGCGATGCCGGCGGCGGCGCCTTTGATCCGTCAGGCTCTGGCGCCGTTACCTGTGTCGGGTCATGCCCATCCGGTACGGATGCCTCGATTGAGGTTTTGCGTTCGATCCCTTCCGGAATGCGCTGGACGTTCAGCGTGTAGCCAATGGCCGCACAGAGTGCCTCGCAGTCCAGAAAGTGGTTGTTGCGCGAGCGTTTCACCCAGATAGGCTTACCCTCAACCACGACCCGCGCCTCCGAGGTCAGCTGCTTGCAGTAATCCTCCGACACCGCCTCATGCACATGAAACGCCCCAGGCTGATCGGCCGGTGTACGAATGCGCGACATCACGAGCGACTTGAAGAAATCCGTCGAGAGCGTCACCAGGTCGATCGAATAGAGCGCTTTTTTGCCGTCGGGCTTCACCTCGATTTTTGACACGCGGTATGGCGGGCTCTGGACATCCTTCCCCTTGGTCGGCGCACACAGCCAGCTGTAGCGGCGGCAAAACTCATAAACCTTGTGCTCATTCCCCAGCTCCGGCTTGTCCGGCCGGAAGCCTGAATCCACAAAGACCTTCTCGATCTGCATGCCGCTCACCGGCGTCAGCATCAGGTCCGCCAGCGCGGACCAGACATCGTCATCTTCCGTGGGCCCGTAAAGCTGGCCATTGTCGATCAGCCAGGACGTGCCCCGCGCCCCGAAGGCCCGGATCACATAGACCAGACTGAACTTCTGCACGTCCACGCCCATCACGAGGCGCAAGCCGCCCGCGGGGACATCGCCCGGCCGGTAGGGCTCGCGACGTTCCATGATTTCTTGCCAGTCCGGCACATCGCCCGAGGCTGTCATAGCGTAGCATTCGCCAAAACCCGCATTCATCGCCGTCTGGATGCGGTCGTGATCGCCTGATTGCAGCGCCGTCAGATATGTTTCGGCCCGCTGCCCCCAGGTGACAAAGGGCGAGCAAAGCCCCGATGTCCACATCGACAGCGTCGAGCTGTCGGCGGGCGCGCCGGTCACTCGCGGGGCGTCATCCTTTAATTCGACCCGCTGTCCTGGCGCCACCATTGCGCCGCGCGCGTTCATCCAGGGCTTGTCGGCCTCGCTGTGTTGACCGTCGCAGCGGGGGCATTCCAGTGTCGCGGCGAGTTTGGCCTGCGCGGGCGTGGCGCGTTCCGGCCAGCGCAGCTGCTTGAACCGGGGAACGAAGAACTCCCGGCAGTGTTTGCACGGCCAGGCCCAGTGATGCCGCGTCCCCTCCTGCCAGAGTTTCCAGATCGGGCTTTCGAGATCCTCCGGCGCCGATCGCGCCCAGAACTCAAGGCCTGTCGTGTCATCCGGTTCGATTTCCACGAGGCCTCGCGCCGGTGTGCTGGTGATTGCCGTCACAAAATCGGCATAGGTTTCACCGCGGGCTTCCACGAGGCCCAGAACATCGCCTTGGCCTTTCACATTGGCCATCATCTCATCGTATTCGTCGATCAGCGCCAGCGCGGCAGGGTCAGACTTCAGGGCCGTGGAGGAGCCGGCATGCGCCAGACGCAGCCGGACGCCCGCGACATGCTTCAGCGTCTTTTTCATTCGGCGGCCGCGCACCACCTTGTTTGCCAGCGTGTCGGCCTCGTCCAATAGCGCCATCAGCCGCGGTTCAAACTGGTCAGTCAGAAACTCCTTCGTCGGCCCCACGTACAATATTGGTGCCGGTCGCTGGTCGAGCCGGGCGCCGATTATGTCCAGCATGCTGTCGGTCTTGCCCGACTGTGCCGAAGTCACCGCCACCACCCGGCGATAGCCGCCGCGATGCACGGCCGCAGACCATGGGATCATGTAGGGCGTCAGCCCCGGATCACGGGGGCCGGGAATACCGGCAGTTTCCGGGTATATTCTGTGTGCGGCCGCCCAAGGCGCCGGGTCACGTTTCTCGCTCGGCCTCCAGATCGCTGCTGCCAGCGACCAGAGCTGCCCCTGCTTTGTCGGCCGCCCCTGCAATACGTCCCAGCGCGCCATCGATCACCTCTTCGAGCGCGCGCCGCGCCTCCATATCGCGCGTGTACCGCGCGGCAAGTCCGGCAAGCTCTGCCCGCACCAGCGCCGCCATCTCACCCACGACGGCCTTTGCATCCTCCATCGGGATCAGTTCCCGGCTGCGTTCCTGGATCCTGAGTTCAATCTCGCGCGTGCGCGCTTCTGTGGCACGGCTTGCGACCGCGGCCTTGTTGTTCTTGGAGAGTTGGTCTTCGTAATAGGCCAGCGCCCCGCGGATCACGCCCACCAGAGTGTATTCTCCCCGCTGTGCCCGATCCATGTAACCAGATTTGACCAGGCCCTGGACCCAGCGGTCCGAGCGACCGAGCAGGGCCGCGGCCTGGGATACCGTGATGGTTTGGCCGCGCGTGCGAGGTTCGGACATCAAGCTGCCTCCTGCTCAATACGGGAGGACAGTCGATCTTCCCGTTATTATCGGCGGAACCGGCGGATCAGACCGGGCGCCGCCGCATAACTCGCAAAGAACAGCACCCCAAAGACCACGACGGCCAGAAACGCGTTCTGATTTTGGTTCCACAGCAGCACACCCGCGATTGGCGGTGCGATGACGAAGGGCGACAAGACAAGTGTCGTGAGCGGGTTTGCAATTTGACGCCGGTTTCGGCCGAGGATGCAGATTTCCAAAGCCCGCATCACCATTTGATGCACATGCAACCGATCCGGGGCGGAAACGTCCTTGTTTCTGCGAGACCGGCGATAGATAGCCAGCAATGTATCAGCCACGGGCCAATAAAGTGTCAGCAAAATGGCCCAGGGCGAGACATCAGGCGCATTGAGCAGAACCGCTATTCCGAACCAACTCAGCACAAATCCGATGGTGTATGCCCCAGCATCGCCGAGGAAAATCAGACCAAAGGGATAGTTCACGAGGAAGAACCCGAATATCCCTGCGGCAATCATCATCGAGAGGTGGACCATCGTGGCGTAGCCTGCCAGCTCTGCAATATAGCTCAGTGCAATAGCTGCTGCGATAGCCGTCATAGACGCGAGGCCGTTCACCCCATCGATCAGGTTGAAACCGTTTGCGATCCCTGCCGTCACCAGAAGGGTTAACGGAACGCCGATCACCCAGTGATTGACAAGCAGGTCAAGCCCGGGGATGCCGGCGCGTGGAAGCCAAACGCCCAAGAGCCAGATCGCCAGCAAACTCGCGCCCATGGCAGCCAACATGCGCCTGCGTGGTGACATGTGGAAACCAAGGTCCTCTGCCAGCCCCACCACGAAGAGCAGCGAGTTCGCAAGAACGAAATTGGCATAAGGCCCAGAGATTGAAACGGGCGCAAAGATCACGCTCAAACCCAGTGCACCGAAGATCGCAACGCCCCCAACACGTGGGGTGAGCCGCGTGTGCATGGATTGCACCGCCCGTAAGTCTTCCCTGCGCCCGCTGAGCCGCGGGAAACGAGAGCGCAAAAGGACAATCGACACGCAAAGGCCAAACGAAAGCGCAGCCAAAGCGAACTCGTGCCATTCAAAATGCAACATGGCTTGGTGAACCAAGGGCCGCCCCAATTAATTACAGCAGAAGGGTTTCAGATTGATTGCAGTCCGATTAGCCCAATCGGCACAATATTTCCAACGCGCCAGATCGACGAAGTTCCTCTACCCCCCCCCGTTACATTTTTACAACACTTCGATGGTGTATCTGCCGTTGGCGCCTTGTCAGAGCCTCCAGCGGTTGAACAGCCGGCGCAGGGCGTAACCACGGGCAAGCGACACGGTTGTAAAGATCAGCCCAAGGCCAAGGTTCTCGACCACACCGACGCGCAACCCAAAGGCCGGAAACACTGCGAACTGCGTGGCAACCGCCAACGCGTAGCCCACCACCGTGTTGGTCACGGCCTCGATCAGCGACCCGCGTTTTGATTGCGCCATGCGCGCCTCTAAAGCCATGTAATTGCTACGATTATAGTGGATATACTTGGCCGTCAGAGCGAAGATTCCTGAACGCAAACGACGCACCCAAGGACCTCGCCCATGACCATCGCCGAACGTTACAACGAAGCCGCCGCCAAACTCCTGCCGCATATGGCTGCCGACCTGACGGTCGATCCGGCCATCACGGATGCCAACCACATCGACGAGATTGTATTTCGCCGCAGCGAATACCTCGGCGGCATGGCCATCGCCATCCTCGCCATGATCGACCAGTAGAACTGAGGGACCCAACGATGAGCACCCGCGCACAAATCGCTATCCAGACCGGACCCGAGGAATGGGCCCATGTTTATACGCATTTCTACGGCTACCCCGCGCACATGCTGCCCGCGCTGGCGGCTTGGACGCCCGAGGACATCCTCGCCGCTCGGGAAATCCGCCAAGTTCGGGCCGACGAATTGGACTGTTTTGATCCGCCCCGCGCGCCCCGCATCCTGCCCCGTCCGACCTGCGAGCTCTCGTATCTCTACATCTGGCAAGACAGCGGCTGGGTCGATTTTCCGGACCACGCCGAATGATCAATTAGCAACAATAGAACACTGATTTTGCTATACTTTTCGGCTCAGTGGAGCGACTCTGACCTCATAGAACGAGACGCAACTCAGCCCGCGGAGTCCGCCATGACCAACGCCACCGTCCTTCCCAGCCGCAACACCGATTACGGGTTCTTTGGAACCCTGACCAACTGCTCCGAACGCGATCGGCGCATGGCCGACATCTGGATCCTCGCCAGCCGGCTAATCGCCCAAGCCGTCAACGCCACCTCCGAGGAGGAGATGATCGGCATTCGCGACTTCCTCGATAGCCGCTCGGGGCGGCATTTCGCGGACGAGGTGGTTGGCGCACTTCACTGCGGCGCGCCGGATTGCGAAGCCGCCATTGCCAAATGGCAGGACTGGCGCATTACCCGCGCGACAGAGCGCAGCGACGGAATTCCCGCTGGCCTAGCTTACCTAACCGGCTGGGTTCAGCATTTCGCAGTCACCGCTGCAATGGAAGAGCAGCACTGACCTTGCGCGAGACCGAGCCAGCCCGCCCGCGTGGCGGGCTTTCGGCAGTAGAAGGCGTTGCATGCTGCCGCGCCGAACTGACGGAGAACACTATGGCCAAGGCGACACAGACCACTAACCCCGAGATACCCGAGGAACAGGACGCCTCGGCCCCCAAGGCCCCTCGTGTCACTAAGCAGCAGATCATGATCGACATGCTGTCGCGGCCCGAAGGCGCCACTATTGAAGAGCTGGTCGAGGCCACACAATGGTTGGGTCACACCGTACGAGGCGCCATGTCCGGCGCGCTCAAAAAGAAGCTCGGGCTGACCATCACCTCCGAGAAAGAGGATCAGCGAGGCCGGGTCTACCGCTTGGAAAAGTAACCGTCAGGAACCCCGATAGTGTGGCGGCGTCAGAATGTAACGTGACAGAGCGGTTCCAGTCACCGCACCCACAACAGCACCGATCGCATCAGCGACGAGATCAACCCATTCGGCCTGCCTGCCGAAGAAGGGCTGGATCACCTCAATGACACCTCCGTAGGCGATCACGCCCAGAATAACCCAAACTGTCCAGCGCGGCCTCACAAGCGGCAGGGGGAAAGCAAGACAGGCAAATGCCAGGACGTGGTAAAGCTTGTCAGACCCCGCAGGGCCGCCAGAAGGCATCGGCGCCAGGGTGAGCACGGCGATGATGGCCGCCAGTACCATTGTTGCCGCGCTGCCGATCGCCATCCGTCTCAATTTCTTGTACCCTTGCGCCACACATCGCTCCTCTGGGTGAGCGCCCATCAGCGCGGTATTTGCATGGAGTGTCAATGGCGTAGCCTCTTCAGGCCCCTGCTTCGGCGTCGACCGGCATGGTTTCGCCGGAGTTCAGATCATCAAAACTCTGGCCGCTGCTTTCCAGCACCGCAGTTTCACCCGTGAACTCCTGCCAGCGGCGGACAATGACATCCACGTATTTCGGGTCGAGCTCAATCAGGGACGCGTGCCGCCCGGTCTTTTCGGCGGCGATGAGCGTGGTGCCGCTGCCGCCGAAAGGATCGAACACAAGATCGCCCTTGCGGCTCGAATTGCGTATCGCGCGTTCGACTAGGGACACCGGCTTCATCGTCGGATGCAGATCGTTCTTGTGGGGCCGTTCGATGTTCCAGACATCGCCCTGGTCACGATCGCCACACCAGTGACGCTTAACGCCCTCGGGCCAGCCGTAAAGGATGGGCTCATACTGGCGTTGGTAATCGGCGCGACCCAGCGTGAACCGGTCCTTTGCCCAGATGATGAAGGTCGACCAATGACCACCAGCAGACTTGAACGCCGATTGCAGCGTCTGCAATTCGCTCGACGACATGCAAATATAGACCGCGCCATCGGTGTGCGCGTTGATCAGCACGCAGGCATCGTAGAGGAACTGACCGAAGCCATCGCCCAAGGCATCATTCTTGATCCGCCGACCCTTTCCGGCCTTTTCGGCGCCAACGCCGCCGGCGTAGTCCACATTGTAGGGCGGATCGCAAAAGCAGAGATCGGCTTTCACATCGCCCAGGACCTTCTGAACATCGGTGGCCACCGTACTATCGCCACAGAGCAGCCGGTGCTTGCCCATGACCCAGACATCGCCGGGGCGTGTGATCGGGGCCTCGGGCACCTCCGGCACATCGTCGGGGTCCGTCAGGCCGCCCGTGGTGTCGATCAGCGCGTCGGGCAAAATTTCCGCAAGATCCTCGGCGCTGAAGCCGATCAGCGACATGTCCTCGATCCCGAAATCTTCCCGCAGCTCCCCGATCTCGATGCGCAGCATCTCCGGGTCCCACTCGGCGATTTCCGCGAGGCGGTTGTCGGCCAGCGTGTAGAGCCGCCGATCCTCTTCCGACCAGCCGCGCGCCACCATCACCGGCACCTCGGCCAGTCCCAGCTGGGCCGCCGCCATCAACCGGCCGTGGCCCGCGATGATCGTCCCGTCCTCGGCCACTAGCATCGGGATGGTGAAGCCGAACCGCTCCATCGAGGCCGCGATCTGGTCGATCTGCTCCGGTGGGTGCTGGCGGGCGTTTTTTGCGTAGGGGACCAAATCGGCCACCTGCCACATCTCGACCCGCGCCGCGGGCCAGGCCTGCGGGGTGATTTTGGATTGGGCTGTCATCGGGATCCTGTCGGGCATGGGCCAACGCCCCGCTGAAACGAAACGAACCGCAGGGGGTCATTTCGTTTCGCAGCAAGCGAAACGTCCATGTTTTATTGAGGTTTAGCGCGTCTGATCGGGGCTCAGCTTGCGCGAAACGAAGTGGGTTTCAGGGGGGTGCATTTCGCCAATTAAGGGCCTAAACCCCTGATTTCATTGAGGCTGACCCTCTTTGAAACGAAGCGAAATGGGTTTTTGAAACGATAAAAAAGGCTCAAATATCGCGAGGCGGCGGCCCCGCATCGAACTTTCTCTACGAAGGGACCCAAGGGGTCCCCCGTCTGTCTGTGTCGTGGCCCGTCAGCACGCTGATTTGGCCCTTGCAAGTGTTTTATCGCGGTCAAGACTCGCGGTCCAACAAATAAATGTCCCGCTGTTTTCTTTTCTTGTTGCCATTGGAAAGACTCACCTTTTTTGTCCCGCTCGGCCTTCACACGTCCAAAAGCTGCTCAATTTGACGCGTGGCCTCGGCCAGCACATCGGGCTGCGCGGCCTCAAATGCGTCGCGTGTTGCATCCTGCACCATCTCTTTCGGGATGGCTGGGCCGAACATTTTCCGTATCGGCAGCCGGGCACTCCCCTCGCGCACGAAGGCGTTGTTGGCAAGCGAGCCCACGAGGAAGGCACTGTCAAACCGCTGCCACCGGCCCCAGGGCTTGGCACGCACACCGTAGGCAAACTGCCGTGGGCTGAAATGCGACAGGCCCAGATAATCGCCGCGGGCTTCAATCGTGTAAATCAGGTTTGAGAACGTCGATCGGATCGAGCGTGTCTCACGGTTGATGAGCGCGGCCTTTGCGCCTGTTTGCTGACGCAGGGCACGGCGCACCTGGGTGCGGACCTTGTTGCCCTCGCTGTTCAGTGCACGATTGAAGGCCCGAGTTGCCGTCTGTTCCCCCAGTCGGGCGACCGCGGCTTCGAAGTGGATACGGGTCTGATCGAGGTCGCGGATGATGACATTCATGGACCCTGCCTCTCACGCACACGACACCGAGTATATCGTTTTTATAGCCTCCTGGACCGGATCTGTCTCGCCTTCCAATGTCCCGCTGAAAAGTGTCCCGCTGGAACGAAAGGGGTTGACAGGCTTCAAAAGGATAACATTGCGCCCGTCACATTTTTCCGGTAAATGTTTCCGGAAAGGAGAGCGTCATGATCACAAGTCAGTCCAACACGACCCAATGGCGTAAGCGCCAGGCGGCACTCGGTTTTGTCCGGGTGGAGGTCCAAGTGCGCAAAGAAGATGCGAGCTTGGTTCGAGAGATTGCCAACGCACTTGGCGATCCAGCGCGGCACGATGCCACCCGCGCGATCTTGCGCCAAAAGATCACGCGCTCACCCTCCAAAAGCTTCAAGGCGCTTCTTGCCTCTGCACCCTTGGAGGGTATCGAGCTTGATCGTCCAAGCGATTTCGGTCGTGAGATTGATTTGTGAGTTACCTGATCGACACCAACGTCATCTCCGAGCTGCGCAAAGGCGACCGATGCGACCCGGCGGTTGCCGCCTGGTGGGCAAAGGTGGACGAGGATGAACTCTGGACTAGCGCGCTCGTTCTCGGCGAAATTCGTAGGGGTATCGAACTTGCGAGGCGTCGCGATCCACAAAAAGCAAAGGCTTTGGAAGCGTGGTTGGAAGAAGTAATCTCTGGATTTGGCGACCGCGTTCTCCATGTAGACGCGCAAGTAGCCGATGAGTGGGGTCGGATGAATGCTATTCGTCCACTTCCTGTCATCGATGCCTTACTTGCCGCCACCGCGAGAGCCAATGGTCTCATCTTTGTCACCCGAAACGGAACGGATGTGCAGGGCGTTGGCGTCGACATCCTCAATCCCTTCGCAGACTGAGTAAGTGCGACCTCATCACCACGCTATGTCGGCGTCTCACTGCGGGCGACAATTGCGAACTTCAGCCCGCCAAGCCAAGCTACGAAGGTTTCCTCGGACATCAAGCCAGAGGCCAAGTCTTCCATCGCCCTAACGCCGTCGAGCGGATCTGGACGCAAGCCAAAACCATTTAGACGCAGAAACGTGGCGGAAGTCACAAAGGCTGTCCGCTTGTTGCCATCAACAAAGGCATGCGCCTTCGCAATCCCAAACGCATAAGCCGCGGCAATTGCCTCAAGGCTCGGCTCGCCATAGGCAGCCTTGTTGCGGGGACGCTCCACCGCCGCCTCGAGAAGCTGGATGTCGCGCATGCCTGACGCACCGCCGTGGCGCGCAATTTGGCGATCATGGATGATCAGAACCGCCTGCAACGGCGCCCACACTGGCTCGCTCACGCAAGCGCCTGCAGCATGTCACGGTTTTCGTCCATGACGATTTGCGCCGCAGCGAGAGCCGCGGCCAGTTCAGGATTCTGTAGCGTGATCTTCAGGCTGCCATCGTCGCCGCGGACCAAGTAAACCGTGTCTCCTTCGCGGGCATCGAGTGCTGCGAGCATTTCCGCTGAAAGCGTAACCACTGCTGAGTTGCCGACTTTGCGGATGCGGGTTTCGAACATGACGGGCTCCTTCGTGAATACACCGGTATATACGACCATCAAGCTTGGCAGTCAACGATGCGCCATGGCAGCACACCTCCACCCCGCATGACGAAGCCCTTACTTCCAGCAAAACCAAATTCGATGCCATCTCGCTGTTCCGCGTCAGAATATCAGCCAGAACGATGTGGACGCAGCTGATCCCGATGGCACCCTAACTGGTCAACGGTTCCACGACGAACCACCCGGTCCGGCGAAAATTTCCGCCAATGGGTGACCATGGCGGTCGTGCCAGTCAGCCTGCTCTGCAAATTTGCGCTCGTCTTCATTAACCTCTGGTGCGCGTTCTACCGAAGCTCCGTCAGGCATGGGAGAGGTCATTCGCATTGTTTTCTTAGCCATTTTCGTGCTCCCACCAACATCGGCAGGGTATTTTCAACATTCTCCCGGCGCAACATCGATCAGCATGCAACTGCAAGAAGGGCATTTTTCCAGTCGAGCCGCGCCATCCTTTAACAACGTTCGTCCACTGTTAAAGGTTTTGGCGCTAAGCTTTAATAACGGGCAAATTTCATGAAATCCTACACCGTCTGCTCAATGACGTACTCCATCGACCGCTTGCGCGGCACAGTTCTGCCGTTGAGCTTCCAGACGATCACGGCCAGCCCGTACTCGTGCCGCCGATTAGCAGCCGATCGGCTGATGCCGTGGTGCCAACTGATTTTCTTCCAGGCGTCGCGGTTGGCGCGCGCCCAGAGGATTTCGCCGATGTCCTTGTCCACCCACCGCAGCCAGAGCATCGCCTCATCGGCCTGCGTGATCATCCGTGGCGATGGCAGCGGCTTTTTCATCCGCGGCTCCTGCTCGACCTGATCGGCGAAAGTCGAGACGTATTCCGGCCAAGCGCTGACGTAACCCCGTGGGCGGACCGGCGGCATCGACCGCATGACGTCTGCCGCGAGGTCCAGCCGGTCGGCTACCATTGCCCGTGTCCATTCATCGGCCATGGCGCACCTCCCTTACGGTTGGCAGCTTGCCATAAAGTTTTTCGCCCAGCTGGCGAACCAGTTCGCGTTCTGGCCAGGTGAGCCGATGATCGTCGAGCGAGACCGCCAGCATGTGCTGCTCATGCCAACCATCGCGCTTGACTTGATCAGGGTCACGGCGATTGCCGCCGTAACCCTTGGGAGAGAAGCGCATACCCATCAGGCCAGCCCTCCCTGCGTCTCAATCGCCCATAGCAAGATCGCGATAGCGTCTGCCTCGTTGTCGTCAGCCGGGCTGAAACCGCGCTTGCGGGCAGCATCGATCATGGCCTGTTTGTTCGCATTGCCGTGGCCGGTGGCGTGGCGCTTGATCGTGCCAACTGGGACGCCTTGGTACGGCACACCGCGTAATTCGCCCCAGCTGGTCAAAACCGCCAGCAGACCTCCAAAAACATGGGCTGCGTCGGTGCCTGCGTGCCGACGGACCTCTTCGAAGTAGATCGCCTCGATTGGACCGGACAGGCGATCGATCTCGGTCAGCCAGTTGGTGAAGCGCAGATAGCGCATGCCGCAACCGTCGTAGCGGCCTGGCTTGAAGCTGACAGTGCCGCTGGTGATGAGGCCATCGAAGCCACGGATGGCCCAGCCGGTTGTGGTGCCGAGATCAAGGGCAAGGATCGTGCGCGCGGGTTCTGCCGACATCGGCATTTTCGGGGTTGCGCCGACATCGGCGCTGGCGAGAGTCAGGTCAGCCATGGGTGGTCTCCTTTTCTGGTGGGCTGCTCAGGTGGAAGACGACGGTGGTCATGTGCTTGGCGGTGCGGGCCGCCGTCGTCGGATTGATCTTGAGCCAGAACTTCGGCCCGAGAAGAATGCCCAGGGGTGGGTGGTGGAGCTCCCGCCTTGCGGGGGAGTCCACCCACCCCTTTAGGGGGGCTTTTCCGAAATCTTGGAATCCTGAATAAGCTATTGAAATCGCGTCACTATTCAGGATTGCGCCAGGATTTCGGAATGAGGCATCCGAAATCCTGAGGGAGACACGCAACACACTGTAATTGCTGGATAAAAGCCAGATTTCAGATTTCGGCAGGATTTCAGATTTCGGATTTTTGGCCGGAATTCCGGATTTTGTGGCCAGGATTTCGGGTTCTTTTTGGGGGTGAAACCTCATGGATTTGCCCCCTCGGGGTAGACCCAGATGTCGGGATTTTCGACCGGGAGAACGGCACCGGTCTGGGCACATTTGTAGTGGCTGGGACGCACGGGCGTGACAGTCGGGAAGACCTCGCCAGTGCTTGGATCGACCAATTCCTCACTGCTCCCCAGTTCCATTAATTCGGTGCAGAGATAGCCGAACTTGCTGCGATCCACCGGCAGCCCGAGACCCGATGCGGCGTCGCCTTTGACGAACTTGATCACCCCTTTGGTGGTCAGCACATTCAACCGATCGCGGATGCTCGTCTGGCCGCTGAGGCCGCCCTGGTTCTCGAAGGACTGGGCAAACAGTGTCATCGTATACATGCGGCCCGCGCGCGCTTCGCGTTCCAGAATATCGGTAATGACCTCTCCCTTGCGTTCGCGCTCAGCATCGTGCCGTGCCCCGAGTTCAGCCCGCACAAGCCGCTCGTTCATCGGGTTGATCTCGACCCACTCGCCCTTGACCTTGTCGATGATCTTCGCCGCCAAAGCCGGCCCGTTGCGCAGCTCAATCTCCAGCTTGCGCTGCGGGCTTTCCTCGTCGGGTCGGTGCAAGATCAAGCCTGAGGTGTAGAACCCCCGTAGGGCGCTGGCGCCGGAGAGCGCCAGAAACGGATCATCTTTCACTTGCTGCTTCGAGAGCTTCTTGGTGTGGTGGGCGAGAATAACACCGCAGTCCGGGTTGATATGATCGCGCAGCACCTCGACCCGGTCCTTCAGGAAGAACATCATTGCGCTGTTATCATTTTCGCCACCGCCATCGGGACCGCCGTCAAAGAGGTTTCGGATTGGGTCGATGCAGATGATATCCACGGGTTCGGCCGGGAACGCCCGCCGGATGGCCTCAGCGACGCGGACACTGCCCTCGGTATCGAGCAGAAGGTTCAGCTTGGGCGTGGCGACCAGATTGTCGCGTGCGCCGGCCAACACCTTTGGCGGGAGGGTGATCTGCCTCATCCGCTCGCGCAGGTAGTGATACTGGATCTCGGCCTGCAGATAGAACACGCGCAAGGGACGCGGTGGGGTGAAGTCGAGGAACGGTTGGCCGGCAGCCATGTGCACGAGCCATGAGATCAACAGGTCGCTTTTGCCAACCTTGGGCGCGCCACCCAGCACCAAGAGCCCGCCAGGCGTCAGCACACGCGGCGCAATGATGTCCGCAGGCATTGGGCTGTCGTCGTCCAGCAGTGCGCCCAGCGTGAACGCCGGCATTTCGTTTGGCGCCGGCGCCGCGCTGTCGAGTCGGATGAGCGGTGGCCCGTGCTTTTCGACATGGATGGCCCAGAGGCGCTCAGACTCGCGCTTCAGGCGCTCCACGGGCCACTGGGGGCGCAGCATCGCCGCGTTGTAGCCGCAGATTGCCTCCCAGCCCTCATCCTTTGAGAGGCGGCCATCGTGCACCATGCGAATGAAATACCCGATGGCGGCTGAGGCGCCCTCGAAGCGGGACCAGTCATCCTGACCACCCTCGCGCACGGGCGTGACCAGCACCTCGTCTGTACGTGGTTTGTCCGGCGTGGTGAAGTCCGGCGCAAGGTTGACACCCGGCGCGGGCGGCATGTCGGCCACGGCCTCGACGAATTCAGCCAGATCGCGCTCGCGGTCGGCATTTAACTCCACGATTTGGACCTGGGTCTTCAGGCTGTTCTTGTAATAGACCGAGCCTGCCACCCGGATCGGCTGGTGAGCGGAGCGGAAGTGCATGTCGCCGCCAACCTTCGCGGCGATGTCACCACGCAGGCGCGTCACCCGCGCAATGTCGCTGCCCTCTGCGGGTTCCGTCAGCTTCCACCAGACATGGGCCTTGCGCTGGCCCTCGGGCGTGATGCCGCCGCTTTCCACCACCATCGTCGGCGGGCCGAGGTGTCGCTCCAGGTGGGCGCGCTTGGCGGCGATATCACCGGTGTCGATGTCGACTACCACCGTCTGCATTTGCAGGATGTCGGCCGCCTTGGCTTGGCCGCTCATCGCAACAGTGCCAGGGATCACATAGACCGCCGCGCCTTCGCGTGCCGCCCAATTGGCGAAGGTCACCATCTTGTCGGTGGTGTTGTCGCAGGCCTCGATCCAGATATTGTGCGGGCGCCCATCAATGCCTTGGCCTTTATCGATGAAACTGCGGACCGGGATCAGCCCGTCGCAATAGCCGAAGACCACCTCCATGAACTGGGCGATCTGTTCAGGGTCTGGCTCATCACCGAAGACATCGGCCATGGGCGCAGCGTCGTTGAAATCACGCCACGGGTTGAAATGGATCAGGTTTTCCTTCGGTGCCCCCGGCGTCTCTGGGCGGTCATCATAATCGTGAGCCATTGTGGCCTCCTTCCCTGTGTCGTCGTTTTCGGGCGGGTCTTTCGGGGCATCGGTCATGCGGACAGCCCCCAACAGCGCTCAGCCCAAGAGCAGAACCGGCATTCAAAGAAGTCACGGTTGGCGCCGACGCGGGGCAGCAGCTCCCCGGCATCTGTGGCACGCAGGATGCGCACACCGCGATCCGACATGCGCTGCGCCAGCTCTGCATCGAACGGGACCTGCTCGTGGTAAAGCTCGGCCGTGTCCTTGTTGATCGCGGTGAACATGGCCGAGTTCGCGGAAATACCTGGCACCTGCGCTTCCATATAGGCTTGATAGACGGCGATCTGGGCGGCGTAGACCGGCTTCGATTTGGTCACGCCATCCTTGACGCAGGCACGCCAGTTCTTGGCGTTCATCGTCTTGCATTCCCAAAGAGCGGGAACGGCGAGACCAAAGCCCTCTGGCCCTGCAGCGATAATGCCATCGACATGGCCACGGATACGCCCACCGGCGATGGAGAAACCGAACTGCCCGCCGTCGGGTCGGTTGCCCTTTTGGGTGTAAAGATCGAAACCCGCACCGCGCAGCCAGCGGATGGCAAGCTCCTCCAACTCGTGACCAATGGCGAAAATGCGCAGAACCTGACCTGAAAAGTCCTGGCCATCGTCCTTCGGCGTGGCCGTGAACTCGAATTGCAGGGCCCGTTCACAGGCATGGCCAAGGCGGGATCCGCCAAGATAGTCACGTGGTGTCCGAGTGGCGTTTTCAGCTGTAAGTGCCGCGTCGACGGCTTCGTTAACACGGTCGGCGAAGTTGGGCGTATGGTTGAAATCGAGGGTCAAAACGGCACCCCCCCCACCGAATTCGGCATTGATTTCGTACATTTCATGGCGGAACGTATCGATAGCGACGATCAACAAGAACCGCATTTCAAGTTCGGTCAGGTCAGCGAAGCTGCGATCCCAGCCAATTTCATCAATTTTCCGGCCCACAGCGCGCATCACTGCGGGTATTGCCAACGACTCTTCTTCGGTTATCTCTGCCACGGGCTGCCCTTTCTTTGCTTTTCGGGTGAAGGCCGACTGGCATTGCACAGAGCAAAACCAGCGGTATGTGCGTTTGCCGCGAGGCATGTTTGGATCGAACCAGCCGAAGCCGCGCGTGCGGGACAAGCAGACGGCGCAGAGTTGACCTCGCGGATGCCAGAGGCGATCAAAGCCCGGGCGATCCGCAGCCTCTGTGGGCAGGTATTGCATTTGCGCGACATGGTTCATGCCGCCTCACGTGCGGTTGGCGCCGCCTGCATGATCAACCCGCGGATCTCGCGCTTGTTGAAGGTGAAGGTCATCAAGGCCGAGGCCTTATAGCGGGTCAGGCCGTAGTCGCTGCGCGCGGCGGGAGAGAGATATTGCAGTTGCTTGTCGGTGGCGGGCTGGCTCAGCCAGCCGCGGGTCTTGAAGGCGCTCTCGTCGGTTTCATGCTCATTGAGCCAGTCGTCAGCCTGCGCCAGGCATACAGACCGTTCACCGATGCCCAGAAGTCGGGTCTTGGCGCCTTTGCGGCCGCCGACCGCGTACCATTGGCCCTCAAACCAGAAGATGCCGCCCCAGGCCGTGAAGCCCGTGGCCATCAACGCATCCTCAGAGCCGAAGAGATCGACCCAGGAGAAGCTTGAGCGCTTCAGGAGGTCGATTTCTGTCATCACGAAGCCGGAGAGCGCACCACCCAGCTCGCCCTCGCGGCTTTCAAGCTCATCCTCTTCGACCAGAAGCGCGCCGCAGATCGGGCATTCGCGGCAGGCGAGCGGGATCTGAGCTTCGCATTCAGGGCAGGTCTTGGTCGGGGCCTCGCCGTTTCCAGTGCTGCCGTCGAGGTCGACATCCTGTTCCAGCGTGCCATGGGTCAGGCTCGAGGTGCCGAAGTCGAGGACGATGCAGTCGGTTTTGACCACGCCCGGGAACTCGGCCGGATCGACGGTCCGCAGTCCGCGCCCCACCATCTGGATCATGGTCGATTTGTACGAACTGGGCCGCAGCAGCACGACGCAGGAGGTGGGCGGATGGTCCCAGCCTTCTGTGAGCACGGCTACGTTTGTGATGACGCGGATTTCGCCGGCGGCGACGGCGGCAAGGATATTGCGCCGCTCCTCCCCGGGCAGATCGCCATGGATCAGGCCGGTCGGAATACCAGCCGCGTTGAAGGCTTCGGCCACATGGGCTGCGTGGGCAACGGTGGAGCAGAACACGACTGTCGGGCGACCTGCCGCCTTTTCCTGCCAGTGGCGGATCACCTCCTCGGTGATCGGCGCGCGGTCCATGATCTCGGCCACTTCACCCATGTCAAAGTCCGACACGGTTTTGCGCACGGCCCGCAGTTTGTCCTGCACGCCCACATCGATGACAAAGGTGCGTGGCGGCACCAAATGCCCCGAGGCGATCAATTCCCCAAGCCGGACCTGATCCGCGACATTGTCGAAGACCGCCCGCAGGCCCTTTTTGTCGCCCCGGTTCGGCGTTGCGGTCACACCGAAGATCCGGGCATCCGGGTTGGCATCCCGCACATGGTCGATGATGCGCCGATAGCTGTCGGCCACGGCGTGATGGGCCTCATCGATGACCAGAAGGTCCAGCTTCGGCATGGCGGCGAGATTGCCCTCGCGCGCCAGCGTCGGAACCATGGCGAAGGTCACCTGACCGCCCCAGGACTTGGTCGTCGCGTCCACCACCGAGGTCGTGATGGCCGGGTTAACGCGCCCGAACTTCTCGCGGTTCTGCGCCGTCAGCTCATCGCGATGGGCCAGCACGCAGGCCTTGGCATCGCGGTTGCCGATATTTTCGCCAGTGACCGCCGACAGCATGATCGTTTTGCCTGCCCCGGTCGGAGCGATGCCGAGCGTGTTGGCTCGGGTGGCGAGCGCAGCAAGACTGCGCTCGACGAAGAGTTTCTGGCGGGGACGCAAACGCATGGGATTTGGCCTCACTCAGCCCAGCTCGGGCGACCGGTAAACCCAGGCGCCGGTGACTGTTGGGGCTGCTGCGGTTGTCCCTGATGCGTGGGCGCCCCATAGTTGGGCGTCGACGGAGCATGACCCTGCTGGGGATGAGGCGCGGCATAAGATGGAGCCGCGGCCCCCATGACTTGCGCATAATCCCGATGATCGGGCGTCACGGCGCTGCGGATTTCGTTTTTCTCATCCCCATTGGTGTCCGTGCCGACATCGATCCGCGCGACGAATTCCAGCCCGTCCAGATCCGCAAAACCATTGATCCGGCGCCGGGCCTGAGCCTCAGGGGATTTATCCTTGTCGGAAAGTCCCCGCGCCGAGTTCAGGATGCCACGCACAAGGCTGCGCCCCATATTGGCCCAGTTGGGACCATTTGGGCTGTAGAGCCCAATCATCGACCAAATCTTGCGCTTGGCGTATTGTCCGTCGAGCACGGTATATTCGGCATCGAGGTAAACGGCGCCGGTATTGCCGCGTTTGGCATAGCCGCCTGTCCAACCCTGGGCAGGGTCATCAAACCCGCCCGGACGGATCGTCAGGCGCACCTTGGCCAGCGTGCCTTTGGGGATGACGTTGGCATTCGACTGCGCGTCGTTGAAATCGTTCCAGAGAGACATGGCTCGGGTCCTTTCAGTTGGAGGAAACGTTAGGGGTGTCAGCCGTCGCAGGGGACGGCTTTGGAAGCTGAGGTGACTGGTAGGTTAGCCGGCGCTCGGCAGGCACGAGGGGCCCGCGGATCTTGTCCATCAGCTGACCCAGATGCGGCGGTTCGATCAGATCGAGGCGGCCGGATCGGTCCTTGGCGGGGTAGCCCCAAGGGTTAAGAGTTTGACAAACGAAGCCGCGTTGCAGCTGATCGCCGTCGCCCTTGATCTCGGCCATGGTGATGACCTGATCGACGATCCCCGGCAGTTCGAGCCCGGTTTTGCTGCCATCGATCTGCGGCACGAAGACCTTGCGATTGAAGTCGTCGAGCTTCTCGTCGAGGATGCCCACAAACCAGATGTTCTTACCGCGCGTGTGCTGCAGATGGGTCAGCCAGGCGATCATCTCGCGCCCGTGCAGGCCGTAAGCCCCGCGCACATCGGGCTTGCCGGTTTTTTCCGAATGCGCCTCGGGTTGGCCCTTGCACCACTGAAAACAGAGCCGCCCGGCCACGGTAATCGAGTCGATGAACACCGTGTCGTATTGATCGAGCGCCGCAGGGTCGCCGAACTTCTGGCAAACGGCGGCATAATGGGCGGCGCTGTAAACCTGATCGTCGCGCAGCGCAGGGTTCGGCCCGCCGATGAAGACCGCGAAATCCCGACATTCCGTCCAGGTGCGCGGCCGGATCGCATCGACCGCAAGCCCTTCGATCGCCAGATCACCGGCTTCGAGATCGAAGAAAAGCGTCGTGGAATTCCGCAGCGTCCAGAGCAGGCTGGTTTTGCCAATTCCGGAGCCGCCAAAGATCACACCCTTGATGCCACGGGATTCCGCCATGCGCTGATCGGCGGTGATGATGGGGAGCGCGCCAGTCATGACTGCACCTCATCCTGCGCAACATCCGCCTGATCTTTGCCGGTCACGGCCGCGTAGAGCACGTCGAGCCGATCGGCTTCCGCGAGGTGTTCGAGGGCCTGACTCCGTATGGCGCGCCGCATTTCATCCAGCCGAGTTAGATCAGCCGCCGGATCGGTGGGGCTGATAGGAAACGTGTTCATTGTACTGCCTCCCCACCAAGCACCTTGCCGCCCTTGGCCAAGATCGCGTCGAGGCATTCGCCGAAGTTCCAGTCCGGGTTTGCCGTCCAGAACTGATCGGCCTGCCGCAGGGCGTTGCGCCATTCGCGAAGGGCGCGCTGGTCATTTGCAATCTGAAGGCGGCGAATTTCGATGGCGCGCTCGAACCCGGCGCGAGACAGCTGGCGCGTGGCGACCAAATGCGTGCCCTCGATATCCATGGCCACAGCAACCGGCAGCTGGAAGGGCAAGGCCGCCTGCTTGGGCGCTGCGGATTTTTCCGCCTTTAGCTTGAGACTGCGAGCACGCTGATCGATCCGCGTCACCACACCGTCTATTCCAGCGAGATATTGGCCATCCGCATCGATATCGTCCCAGCGATTGACCGCCGCTTGCCGCTTGTTGATCGCGCGGCCCGCGATCACTTCGCCGACGATCTCGCCGACAACATCATTCAGTCGCATATGTCCCATTGTGGACCTCCTGTTCGTATAGGGTGGTGAAATCGGTGAGCCAGGCCGCGGCGCGGCGCATGGGCGCAATCTCCACAGCGTGGCGCGAGGCTGGCGGAATGCGGCGGACCGCTTCCGCGGGGCTCGGCTGCTCGTCGATGCGTTCGACGATCTCGACGAGGCGCTCGTGAATGGCGCGATCCTCTTGCGTCCCGAACACCGCGATCTGGCGCGCCCGCATTTCTGGCGTCAGGGGTGGTGGGCGATCTTCCTCAAGGCGTCGGACGCTTTCCTGGATGCGCTGCAACCTATCGAGAGAGCGTTGAAGCCGATCCTCTGCGGCGCGACGGACCGCGGAGCGGGTTGGTTCTTCCCCGCGCTCGAGCTTTTGGTCCAAAGTGCGGCGTACGATGCCGGGGTCGGCAGCTTCGGCGTCCCGGATCAGGCGTGCATCGTGAACCTGGTCCCGGCGCAGGCCGAGATCGGCCATGGTGACGATCGCGTTGTCGCCGCCAATACGATTTGGGCCATCGGACTGCGTTTCAACGTTGGGGTCGCCAACCTTGAAATTCCGACCACCGCCATGTCCTGCAACGTCACCACGTTCCTGTGCTGCATCGTATTCGTCCGCAAGGCGCCGCTTGGCAGCCGCTTCAATTTCGAGGGCATCAGCCTGCGCGCGGTGGGCGGCAGCGACGAGGTCGTCATGGGCGGCTTTTGCGTTTTTGAGCCGCGCGGCCCGTTTGGCGACATCATAGGCCAAACCGGCAGCTTCACGGGCCTCGAGCACCTCAGCGGCGGTCTTTGCGCTGGCCAGCATGGTGGCGGCACGATCGATCAGGCCCGGAAGGTTTTCGCCGGCCAAGGAAATGGGGGCGAGCGCAGTCATTTCTGCGCCTCCGCCGGCTCCAGCGTGACCTTCAGCGCCCCCACCTTCACGGTGCGCGCAGGCTCAAACCCCTTGCGCCAGGCCTCGGGCAGTGCGCCGTACTTGCGCTCCGAGACGGTCAGCTTGGTGTCGATAAACTCGGCCGGGTCCTCGCCGCTGTCAGCAATGTTCCGGGCAATCTGCGCAAGCTTCTCCTGGCTCCAGTCGACGCGTTTCGGCAGATCGGCCACCACGGTGTAGTCGCCATCAGCGATGCGCACCGTGCCGGTATCCTTACCGCAAGCCCGGCGAGCTTCGGCCGCGCGGGTGGCGTAGCGCACCTCGAGGGCGGCGCTGAACCGCGCAGTCGCTGCCTTCAACTGTTTGCTGGCGTGATCAAGCTCGGCCTGAAGTGTGGCCAGCAACTCGACCGGCATCTGTGCCAGATCGCCGGTGGGCATATTGAGCATGTCATCCACGCTCGGGGTATTTTCGGGATAAGTCATGAGGGCTCCTTTTCGGGGGATGGGTCAGGCAGCTGCCGCCAGCTGCTTCACGGATGCGGAGGGAACGGTGCCCTTGTGCGGGCGGGCGATGGCGAGATAGGCGAACCGGTCCGGACCCAGGCGCTCCTGGACAAGGTGGATGCGGCCCAGTTCTGAGAGCCGGTACGCTGCGTTTGCCGTGGCACGCAGGTCTTCGAGCGCGGGTTTGCCGAGCGTCGAGACATTCGGCGTCGTGTCGACCACCAGAAAGCCGCGGTGATAGACGAGGCGCGCGCCGGGCTCGGCGACATCAACCCAAGCCATTAACGTGATTTCTGAAACAGCGGTCGAACTGGACGGGATATGCGCGATCATGCGGCGCACCCAACAATAGTCAGGGTCGGCGTTGGCCCAGCGGTCTCGATATGCTTGGCCTCGAAGGCCTGGATATCAGCTTGGCGATAGCGCACATGCCGGCCAATCCGGACGAACTGCGGGCCACGACCTTCGGCGCGCCAACGTTCCAGGGTGCGCGGCGCAATATTCCAGCGCCGGGACAAGAGCTTCGTGCTCAATAGGGTGTGATCTTGTTCCATGGCGGTCCTCATCGAGTTGATGAGGGCAACTTGCCAAACCCTTGGGTTGGAGGTCGTGGCACGAATGGTCGGTGGCAGAAATTAATTTTTGTTGGAAAATCAATGCCCGATAAATTTTCGGTCGGAGCTCCAACTCAACACCAACCAATCACCGACCAAGCTCCGACCGAACACCGACCGAAGGGAGCTACACAATGAGCGACAAAATCGAATCACGATGAGCGCCGGACACAAAAAAGCCCGCGTGAAGCGGGCCTGTTCAGCGTGAAGTTCGGCATCAGGGGCCGACGCGCATCGTCACCACCAAGGTGGGTTCGAGCATGTAATACCCCCGGCGCTTTGCGACGGGATGCACGATGTCGCGCCACCCCTTCCGGCTGGAAAACAAATAGCTGAGTTTCAAGGAGGCCGACCCTGCCGCCGCCAAGATTTGAACACCGCGCTGCTCCGGGTCACCCGTGATGGCGCAGATGAACAAATAGTTCAAAGCGCGCGCCTGCATGTCTGTAAAGAGATAGTGCTGCCCATTCAGATCAAACGACAAAAACCGATCATAATCATTGGCATGAGGGGCGCCAGCGGCCATGATTGTTGCCTCGAAATGCTCGCGCTCAGCGGCGCGGACAAGCAGCGCATCGCGATAGACCACCCAATCCACAGCGCCCTCAGACGTCGTCACGTTTCCACCGTTTTGCACAAAGGACGAGACAGAACAGGCTTTCTTGCGCAGTACCCGCATCGCGTCACGCCGCTCCAGATCCACTACCCCCTCGAAGTCAGGGTTGCACCGACCTGGGCGGTCTTTTCGATCGGCAACTACGAAGGAGCCGTAGACGCGGACCGACAGAGTCAGCTGACCCATCTCCACGACATAGCCCAGCTCAGACTCAGAGATGCCCCAGTCCGCCAAGACCTCCTGTAGGGTGAAATAGTCTCGTGGAATCAACACTGGCAGCACCCCCTTCTTGTTCATGTATTGTTCTTATCTATTTGACTGTCCATTTTCAACAGAATAGATATCCCACTTAGTCCACAACTTACTGGGGATAACCATGATCGTCACGAACATCGCACAGCGACTGAAGGCTCGCGCGTTTCAGCTCGACATGACGCCTGCAGCGGTGGCCGAGGCCTCAGGCCTGAACCGTTCCTTCATCTACGACATTATCCGCGGCAAGTCTGTGCGGCCGAGCCGTGCCAAGCTGCAGAAGGTCGCAGAGGTCTTGAAGGTCGATGTTGACTGGCTGATCGACGGTGATGGAACGATCGAGGGTGAAGCCCCCAAAATCTATTCTCCAGACACGACCTTCGTCGGCATTTCTGGCGTCAAGGCGAAGGCCTCAGCGGGTGGCGGCACAATCGTGCATGGCGAGGATGAGCAAGCCAGCAAGCTTTATCATTTCCGGCTGTCCTGGATTGAAGATGAGTTGGAGGCCAATCCGAAAAATCTTAGGATCCTCCGTGTCACTGGGGACAGCATGGTGCCCACATTGAATGATGGGGATACGATCCTGGTCGATATGGGGCGCAAGTCGCCCTATCCGCCAGGGCTTTTCGTCTTGCATGACGGCATGGGGCTGATGGCCAAGCGGATCGAGCACATTCCGTCCAGCGACCCACCGCGCATTCGTGTCACCTCCGACAACCCTAACTACTCGCCCTATGAATGCCTTCTCGACGAGGTCAATATCATTGGCCGGATTCGGTGGTACGGCCGTCGGGTCTGATTCAGCTTGCCGACATGAGGCGCCACAAACCGACATAAGACGACAAGACATTGTTTTTGCTTGAATAAGTGAACACAGGACGGTTCTCTCAGCGTACAAATCTGAGAGAACCCAAAATGTACGACGATATCTTCGCGCCGCTGGCAGCGGCCAATTCCTTGCATCCCACGAAAATGACACCACGCGAGCGGCGTGCTGAACTGTGCAAGATCCTTGCTATTGGATATTTGCGGCTGCGCGCGCGGAAAATTGGCCAACATACTGAAAATAATAGAGAAAGTTCTCTACACTTTTTAGGCGCGCGGAGCGTTCATGCGGAACCAACTCACAAGGAGGTCCCATGACCAAAGAAGATCCCGTGTACGCCCGCGTCGCCGCCCTCAAAATCAAGACGCCCACCGAACTGCGCGAAATTTGGCGCGACCTTATGGGAACGGAGCCACCGCCCTTCACCCGGCGCTACCTGGAAACGCGTCTGAGCTATCGCATCCAGGAACTCGCTTATGGCGGCCTGAAACCAGAGACCCGAAAACGGCTCGAAGAATTGGCCGAGAAATGGGACGGCGACAATTCCGCCAAAAGGCGCATTCGTCACGACCTCAAGCCCATCGCAGGCACCCGCCTGATCCGTGAATGGCAGGGGGAGGAATACGTCGTGACCGTCACCTCCGATGGCTACGAATGGCAAGGCCGCCCATATCAATCCCTATCCGCCATTGCACGGGCCATCACCGGCACACGCTGGAACGGCCCCGTGTTTTTTGGCCTCAACAATTACAGGAAGCGCAAATGACAAAACCAGCACCAAGAAAGATGCGCTGCGCGGTCTATACGCGCAAATCCAGCGAGGAAGGCCTCGAGCAAGAGTTCAACTCGCTTCACGCCCAACGCGAAGCCTGTGAGGCCTACATTGCCAGTCAGCGCTCGGAGGGCTGGGTCGCCCTTCGTGAACACTATGACGACGGCGGCATCTCGGGCGGCACATTGGAGCGGCCCGGGCTAAAACAACTGCTGGCGGATATCGAGGACGGGTTGGTTGATGTGGTCGTGGTTTACAAGATTGACCGCCTCTCGCGCTCACTGATGGATTTTTCCAAACTGGTAGAGGCCTTCGAACGAAATAACGTGACCTTCGTCTCCGTGACGCAATCGTTCAATACCACGTCCTCGATGGGCAGATTGACACTGAACATCCTTCTGTCCTTTGCTCAGTTTGAGCGCGAAGTCACCGCCGAGCGCATCCGAGACAAGGTCGCGGCTTCGAAGAAAAAAGGCATGTGGATGGGCGGCGTCCCACCATATGGCTACGTTTGTATCAACCGCCGGCTTGAGATCAACAACGCCCAAGCAGCAGATGTACGGTGGCTCTTTGAGCGGTTCGTTAACTTGGGGTCGGCCTTACTAGTCGCGAAGGAAGCGGCCAAGCGCGGCCTAACGACCCCCAGGGGCAAGCCCATGGACAACAAATACCTTTATCGTATCCTCCGCAACCCGATCTATATCGGCAAGATTGTGCACAAGGACGAGACCTATCCCGGCCTGCACAAACCCATCATCGACATGGAAACCTGGGAAAAGGCCCGCGCGATTAATAGTGAAAACCCACGGACGCGCGCCGCCAGCACGCGCAAGCAGACCCCTGCATTGCTGTCTGGCCTCATACGCGGGCCTGATGGCGCGATGTTTTCGCCGACCCACACCCGCAAGCGCAACCGCCTTTACCGTTACTATGTCAGCCAGACGATCTTGAAGCACGGTGCTGGCAGCTGTCCGGTGGGGCGCATCCCCGCCGGTGAAATCGAGGCCAACGTCACCGCGCAGTTGCGTGCAGTGTTCCGTCAACCTGAAATCGTGGCCGAGTCGTGGCGCAACGCTGCAGACGACAAGCGGGCCTGCAGCGAGCAGGACATCCACGCTGCGCTCAAAAGCCTTGACCCGCTGTGGGGCGAACTCTTCCCGGCCGAACAAGCGCGCATTGCCTCGATCCTGATCGATCACATCGACGTCTCCGAGACGGACATGAAGGTGCACCTGCGTGTCGACGGCCTTTGCCACCTCGCCCAGGACCTAAAATCCCGAACTCTCGACAGAAAGGACGCAGCATGACGGGGAAATCCTCCGCACCCGACACCATCACACTGACCATTCCCTTCAAACTCAAGCGACGCGGCGGACGCAAAGAGATGGTCTTGCCAGATTTTGCCACGCCACCGCCTAAACTGGATAACGCGCTTATAAAATCACTGGCGAGGGCGCATCGTTGGAAACGGCTTGTTGACGAAGGGCATTTTGCGTCGATCAAAGACCTGGCTGAGCACGAAAAAATTCCAGCCTCCTACATGATCCGCACCATGCGGCTAACAACTCTGGCGCCTGACATCGTCGAGGCGATCCTGAAAGGACGGAACCCCAACAAAACCCTTCGTGAGTTGCTCGATCCCTTCACGCCGATGTGGGCCGAGCAACGCTGGGAGCTTGGCTACCACGATATGCCATGAACGCGGCCGTCCGCGTGGACGTGGGCCAACCGATGCCGTTCGGCGCGAACCATTGATGAGTGGCGTGCTCAAGACAATGTCCGCATAAAATGCGGAGATTGTCGCCGGTATTCTCCGCATGTGCCCCAACGGTCCCGCATAGGCAAAAGCGTTATTCCTGCTCACTTTCTTGAAAATATGGGATATTTATGAACTATTATGAGGTATTCCGATATAAGGTGAAGAAGGCAACTTTATGGCTCGTCTGACCATCTCTTTGCCAGACCAGATGAACGACTGGGTTGAAGCACAAGTTACCGCTGGTCGTTATGGGAGCGTAAGCGAATACTTTCGCGACCTTGTTCGATGCGACCAAGAACGGCGTGATACAGCCATCGATGAACTTTGCGTAATGCTTGAACGCGCGGAAGCGAGCGGAGTTAGCAAGCGCTCAGTAAGTGAAATCTTAGAAGCAGCCCGTGAAGAGGCTCGGCGGAAGGGCCTGCTGAGTGGCGAGAATTGAACTTTCGGTTGAAGGCAAATTCCCCCTGATTGAAATTTTTATGACAGCTTTGCCTTCTGCAAATCATGGCAGGCCATCAGGTCCGTACTAAAAGTCCTGACTGGCAGCAGCATCGTCGCCAGCCGTTGCCTTCTGTACCGCAACTGCGCGAACTCGGCGGATGACTTCGGCCTTGCCCCTTATGTCGCCGGCACGGCCAAACCCACAACCTGCACCGAAGCTGATGGAAACGCGGCGATGAGCTGCGCCACCGCATCCATAAGGACTTCCTCCAAACCGGGGCCATCACGTGTGAAACTGAGTGCGATCCTGTCTGGCCGACCGAGCCCAACAATCGTGTCATCTAGGCCCGCTTCAAACAAGGCGTCCAAGACCACAGCTTCTTCAAGCGCTTCATCGGGAAAATTGATCACAATCTCGAATTCAAACATCCGCTTCATCTTTCGGTGAGTGCGGCATTTCCGGAAGGGGTGTCGCAAGAGGCAGGTCAAAACCGGCAAGCTTGGCAAATCCTGCGGCGACATTGGCCGCAGCTTCTGGATCAACACCCATTTCTTCTATGAACTCGCGCTGAAGGCGCTCGGAAACCTCTGAGAAAAACGCAAACACACATGCGTCGTATTGTTCAAGGCTTCGAGGATTAGAGATCCGCTGCGCCAGTTCCGCCACTGAGATAGATTTCCCATACGGCGCGCAGACAGTTGTAAGGATTGTTCCAGCACCGCGGCGTGCTTTCCCCGGCATGCGCCTATTTCCTATTTCGATCGATAATCTGTCCTGCATCGAGCGCTTGGAAGGTAGGCTCATCAGCGGAAAAGGCCCGGCGCAGTTCGGCCCGTAATCGCTCAAGCGCCGCATCCGAAGTGGCCATGTCATCACCGGAATGCACACCTTCGTCACACTCATCGCAGTACCATCCAGGCATCCCGATCATGGCCGATCGACCTCGGTACTCCAAGGTCATGTCGCGAACATCGTGCAGCATCTGCGCACCGCAGGACGGGCACGTTCGCTCTTTGAACAGGTCTGCGTCGTCGATCGCAACGGAAACTGTGCGGGCTCGAAATCTGGCAACAGCACTCTGCAATTCCTCACCCAATTCAGCACCTGCGCCCAACCCAGCAAAAAAGGCTTCACAATCAGAGGGGAGCAAATTCTTCGCTGAAGTCGTGCCCAGCCGTTTTGCCGCACGGACAGTCACGTCCAAAGCATCATCGATGAAAGCAGGGTCACCACAGGCCAAGGCGTCGGTCAAATACCCCAGGATCGCATCACCGTTCTCCAGGAAATCCGCAGGATCGAAGGGTGACGTTGATGGTTTATCTTCAGCTTTCATCGAATGGGCCCTCGTGCAACTCACCCCATCCTCAGAATGAACCGGGACGGATAAAATGCAAGTAATTTCATATGCTTATTGTGAATCGCGATAGCAAGTGCGCTACAACAATGTTCGATGCCAGCACCAGATTGCCATCGCGGCATTGCCAGCGAAAGGAACTACGATACGTCACAAAATCAATCATTTTCAATGCTTTAGCATGAATTTAGCGCGATTCTTGTGTTACCCGCTGCGGAGAATATCGGCCTATAGAGAGAGGATACGGCACCCCACAGCACGTGCGAGGTAAATACGGTGCCAGCTAAAGCCTTTGAATATAGGGAAAAAATTCGCGCCAGCTTACCTAGGAGAACGGTTTTTCTTTGGTAAGTGGCGGAGGGAATGGGTCTGACGTCGAACCTTCTCTACCCTGCAAGGCATTGAGAACGCTGAACGGTCTCTTACATCAAAAGCTCGGACACAGGCTCATCCCGTAGAAGTAGACTTCGTAGTCGGTCAAGAACGCTTCCTCCATTTGCCACATCAATGCTTGCGGTCTCTAGGATTGTCTCGTGACCGGTTATTCGGTGTCGAGCGTGAACCAGCTCTGTTGCACCCAGCCCCGGATGATGCGGATACAGAAGCGTAAGGCGCGGCGCGCGGTAAAGCTGCGCATAGGCCATCATCTGGTAGACATCGCCTTGTGTGACCCCCTGTTTTGGATCGTCAATCCGAGAGGAGATCCTCTTCCACTTGGTGTCAATCACATGAGTTACGGTGCCAGCACGACGTATCAGGATGTCTGGCTTAGTCTGGAAAAGCCCTCGTTCGGTCGAATCTGCGGAAAGGCAGAACAGACGCCCGCCCTGAAGGGAAACCGTCAGGTCCGTCCCAGCTAGTGCCCGAGAAATCAGACGCCCGACATATTCCTCGAACAGTGTGTTCATCTCAAAAAGCAGTGCTGTTCCCTGACCCGCGCCACCAGTCGTCGTCTGATATCGGCCCTCCAGGAAGAGACGGGCCATGCTCAGAAGCTCCCGCCACCGGCGATTGGTGCGGTCAATCACCACGTCATCCCATCGCAATGCCAAGGGCGAAGTATCCGCGATGTCCGCATATATAAAAGCCAGTTCTCGCAGCCGCTGTTGATTTCCCGAACTCCGAGACATCCGGGAGAGGTGCAACACGGCGGCTTTCATGATCCGGTTCAACGACGTGTCTTCCGACAAGATATCAAATTGGCATGCGAGACGGGACGGATTAACTACGTGTCGGGTAAACTGACGTGCTACGTCCAGCCTGCCGCGCAAGGCAGAAAGATCGTCCTCTTGCTCGACATAGCGGCGCGGCATTCCTTTCCGGACGGCCTCAGTAAGTTTGTCACAAAAGACCCGGATCAGAATTTCAAGCAAGGTTTCTCGCTGCCACGCTAAATCTGTTATCGATCCGAGATCGAGTTTCAAATTCAGAGCGACGGCAAGCATGTGGATCAGCCGCTTCCTAATCGCCGCATTCTGCTGTTCAACATTTCCTGTCCTCCCCACGTCAATCTTAGGCAGGATCTCGAGGCTACAATCCGCAGCGGCTAGAATTCCGACGACGCCTCTTGCGCGCAAAGCATGCCGTCCATGCTCGAGAACCCCGCTGCCACCCCTTCCCGCGAATGGAGAGCGCACAGCCAAAGCCGCAAGTTTATCCGCGTAGTGTGCAGGGATTTGCCCTTCACCATCACCGTAGGCGAGCTTCTCCCATTCGCGAATGGTATAGGATTGCATCAAGCCTCAAACTCCGAAAAGTCGAAGTTTGCCTTCACATTCCAACGGAATTTGTCACCGTTGATATCATCTTCGGGCATTCCTTTCGGAGGCGCAATCCTGACAGCTTGAAGGAAATGCTCCGTGGTCATTCCCGGTCCGTCACCCAGCACCGCAGCAACTTTGACCCAGTCCTCGTAGAAGTATTCAGCCAACAAAGGGATTACCTTGTGGCGCATAACGTCGTCTACGTCAGCCCGGCTACGACAATTGGTGAAATAAGCATGTCCTATCTGATGTTCACGATCGAACAGATACTCGATGCGTTCGTTGATCGTGGACAAAAGCGTGCGAAGGTTGATGCCACCGACGTCCTCAGAAAGAACTCTTGGGTCTGGCATCAACTCCTGAAACGTGAAACGTCTGCGCAACGCTGTGTCGAGCAGCGCGATAGAGCGATCCGCTGTGTTCATCGTGCCCACGATATGTAGATTGGGCGGCACCCCAAAGCGCTTCTTAGAATATGGCAGTTGAACACGAACTTCATTCTGCGCGCCCAATCGCTTGTCCTGTTCAAGCAATGTAATGAGTTCACCGAAAACCTTGGAAATGTTCGCGCGGTTGATCTCGTCGATGATCAGAACATAGTCCCGGCCCTCCTTGCTGTGGAGAGATGTGTCTTCGCCGAAAGTGATCTCTTCAAGCGCGTCCCAGTCGATTAACGACTGGTTCAGCTTGTAGACCGAATGTCGCCTGAACCCATTGGGGTAAAATCTACTGCGATCGGTTCCTTCATCGCTGCGCCAGAGCCACTCCATTTTGCGCCGGTGAGGGTGATAGGTCGCATCAGGATCGAAGTAATACTCACCAACAACCTGGCCGAATGCTTGGATACGATCACGACCATCAGAAACCACCACATAGTCGCCCACTTGCATATCAGCCCTAAACGAGAAGGTGCAGACGATGTTTCCGTCATGACCACTGGCATCTGGGTTCTTCTTCGTCCTCCATTCAGCGAAAATCTCGTTGAATTCGTCAAACCGCTCATCAGACCAATCGATGTCTTCTCCCCACCCAAGATGGATCAGATCGTTATCGAGGCCAAAGCGGATCCTGTCATCTTCGACATGTCTTCTGCCAAGAGCTACCTTAAAGACGCGCGAAGAACGGTCTAGGCGTTGCGATCCACCATGATCGCCTTGATCCAGCCTCGCACGTTCACTGATCCGTTTGAAAATTCCTTCATGGCATTTCAGCCGGAAGCCCGTTCCGCCAGCTGTTTCATCAGGACCTTCAAGGTCATCGTCGCCGGTACTCGGCCGCAAGCCCTCGACGAATTCTTCGTATGACAAGGATTGGTGAAAGGTCAGGAACTCTATCCGCCCCTCATTCGCGAGACGCCGATACTCAGTAGTTAATGCGTCTCTATCGTCTCTGAGCTCCGCGGCGGCCTCGGTCCCGATACAGAGCCGCACCGCTTCCCATGCCGTCTGATACGTCTTGCCCGTGCCCGGCGGGCCATAGAGGATCAAGTTTACGGCGGAAGGCGAAGTTGTATTGTTTGTGTCGGTCACGATGTCCGCCTCCGGTTGGGAATTGAGCGTGTATGTAAATACGGTCGAGCTGCTTGGGTTCGGCTCGGTACTTGTGGGCGGCGGAACTTGCGCAAGATTCTGGAACTTTTCACCGCCCAAGGCCTGGCAGATGTTCGGGAAGGCGTCCTTCAGCCCAATTGCCGCTGCAAGGTCGCCCGCGCGGATGGAGACCTCCCTAGCCGCCTTTTCCCGGGCTGGTTCGATGAAATAGTTCAGAGCACAGAGTCTGATCCGATCAGCGCCTTCCATCAGGTGCTCGTAGCGTTCAGGTCGCTCGATCGGCTGATCGTTTTGGTCAACGATAATGAAACCAGCATTGTGAAGACGCGCAGCAGCATCCGACTTCTGTCCCCAACCGCCGTTTAATTTTGTCTTGCCCAGAATGAATCCAATCAGCGGTTTGGTCGGATAGACGCGGTTTTCGCGATCTCGCGATGACCGGACCCAATAGTCGCGTGGTTCACCGAAAACACCAAAATTATCGCTATGAGCCCCGTTGTTGCGGAAACTATCGTACGCGTCCATCGCGGCTTCAATCTGGGCTCGAGATATTACTCTGCCTTGTGCGAAGCCTTGGGTCTCAGTGATCACAGAAATGAGCCGATCAATGTCCTCTGGACCAGTAACCTTAATACATAGGCAGTCGTCTTTTTCGAACGATTGTTTCTGACTTAAAGCCACATGGCGTCCGCCGCTTGGCGGCTTGGAATGATCGTATGGTCTAGGTTCTGGGAAGAAACCAGCCTCCTTCATTGCTTCCGCATGTTTGGCGTGAACAAAGAAGTTTAGCGCCGGTCGGGTCAGCTCCCAAAGAAAAGCCTCATCATCTTCGAGCTTGAAGAAGGCCATTTTCTTAACGGCGTGAACGGGAATTAGAGGTGCGTTCCTCAGCTTGCTAAAAATTGCCATACGATGTGGCGCGGGTGATTGTTCTGCGTCGGCCTCATTTTCCGACACTCTCTTTTCAATGTCGCTCCACATTTAATTCTGTTCCCATGTCTTTAGTGCACACAGCGTATTCACCAGCTGCACTTGCTCGACAGTGTTGCACTTGGCCTCGCGCAATCGCGGCGCGCCGAAAACCAAGGCCAGACCCTTAGCGCGTGAGACCGCGACATTGATGCGATTCAGCGAAAACAAAAACTCCATGCCTCGTGGTGTCTCATCTGCCGACGACGCGGTCATTGACACAAGACAAATTGGAGCTTCCTGCCCCTGAAACTTATCAACGGTGCCAACACGAATGGCCTCTGGCAGCGCGTCTCGAAGCGCATTGACCTGGGCATTGTAAGGAGCGACCACAATGATGTCGGTTTCCCGGAGCGGCCGTGTGGTTCCGTCCTTGTCCGTCCACGTCCCCTTGAGAAGGTCCGCGGCGGCGGCTTTGATTGCCTGAACTTCTTCCAGCGCAATCTGTGCGTTGGATTGATGCTCAACCGGCACCCAATAGGCACCAGAAAATGGAAGTGACGGGCAATCGACAGACTGGTTTTCGGTGTCCGGATGGCTCGACAGCCTGCCCTCATACACTTGGTCCGAAATAAACTCGCACACCTCAGGATGCATCCGGCGCGTCGTCGCAAGGAAAATACCCCGATCGGCGGGAACAGTCGCGTGCTCGCCGAGCATCCACTGGAGGCAAGACAAGTTCGCAGGCTCCGGATGTGCGCCCTGGATTACCTGGGGCAATTGCTGTGGGTCGCCCACCAGGACAATGTTGCGCGCAGAACGACCCATCGCGGCCATATTGGCCAGACCCACCTGCCCTGCTTCATCGACAAAGAGCCAATCGAAAGCTTGAATGTTTTCCTCTCGCGCGAAGAAAAATGCGGTCCCACCAACCACGTCACCGCCTGCGACAGCCTCATCATTGGACTTTGTGCGCCGAACTGCGCTGCCATTTGGATAGCCATCGTTGTCGCTGGAAACTTTGTGCACCAAGTCAGGCATCTCTGTTTGAACGCCCTCCTCCACCGCAGAAACGCAGCCCATCAGCACATTGCGAATGGCTTCATGGCTGTTTGACGCCACACCAACGCGATAGCCTTTGCGCACCAAGGACAATATTGCGCGAGCGCTGACATAGGTCTTGCCGGTGCCGGGCGGTCCCTGGATAGGCAAAACCGTTCGGTCCATGTCATTTACAACTGATATTGTTGCCTCGACCGGGTCTCCCCCGCCAACAAGATCAGGGGGGCGGCCGCTTCGAAGTCGAGGATGGCTACGCGACAGAAGATCGTCCACCGCACTATATACTCGCCCACCGCATTGATCCGCGATCACATCTTGCAACGCCGAAGCGATGACATCGGTTCGCAGAGGCCAGTCCGGATGTAGCGATAGATGATCAGTCAGCAGATCAGCTTTGCCTGGGCCAACCTTGATTTTGATTGTTCGCGCGCTGCGATCCATGGCCTCAATGCCAACAGTCACAGGGGGCGTATCAAAGGCCGGCACGGTCGCTTTTTTCCCTCGACGCAATTTGGTTTCTTGTTGTGGAAAGCTGTATTCACGTGCGAATGAGCGCTTGATCGGCTCAACCGCCCCAACCGCCACAAGACCACCCAGAGCATCCAGGTCGTCAATCAGGTCATCTTCGTCCTTTGCCGCACTTTCAAAGACGGCCCATTGAGCCGGTTTGACCTCGCGTTTGTGGAAACTTCCCAGGTCAAACAACATCGACTGCCGGTCTTCGGGTAAACCGCTTTCTGCAAGCTGTGCGCGCAATGCAAGCGCCTCGGCGTCTTCTTCATCCTCTTGCTCCTGCGCATCCGCAACCAACGCAGGCCAGGGACCAGCAGGACGAATACGCGCAAGCCAATCTCGCAACTCTTCCGTCGAAATGCAGTCGATGCGATTGTAATCCTCAATCTCGTCGAGAATTTGCTGCTCCTGCGTTTCACGCCACTGCTCGTAGGCAACGACAGAGCCGCCGGCAGTTGTGACCTCGCCGTCGCGCTTTCGGTCATAAAATGCTTCCATCGACTTGATGGAATAATTGCGCTCGGACCCGATCAGTCCACCGCGAACGACAGCAAACAGGTCGACGAAACGACGTTCTCTCAGGAGGCGGTCCAAGAACGCTTCACCAATCCCGTATTTGGATGTCAACCGCTTGAGCGCGGTGATTTCATACGGGGCGTAATGATAAATGCGCGCGGTCGGGTATTCTTCAATCCGGGCGCGAAAGAAGTCCAACAAGTCCGAAAGTGCCTGAGCTTCTTCCTTATGATCATGGGCCCAAAACGCCTTGAACGCGCCATCAAACCAAAGCCCATGCAAATATTCGAGCCCCCCCTCGTAATGCGGGTCACCTTCAATGTCATAAAACAGATCGCCAGCCTGCGGCTCCGGAAGAAGGTCAAACCCTTTGCCAGGCTCAGGCGACCGCAGTTCGAAATCCGGCTCTCCAGACTTACGGGCTTGCTGAAGGCGCGCCTGTGTCACCAAACGGGACAAAGTGTTGTCCGCCATTCCCCGAACAGCGTGATCGAGCTTCGAAAGGTCTTCCAAGGTTTTGACGCCTGCGGCTTCAAGCTTCTTTACCTGACCACGACTGATATTGGCGACATTGAACAAACTGTCCTCGACCTGCCAAATGCTCTCGCAATGATCGGCCCAACGGCAGAGGCCACAGCTTGCGCAGGGCATGGGGCGCGCTGGTTCAGGATTGGCCACAAAAGCTTCCAGCCGTTCGCGTGCCATACGGGCATAGGCAGCGTAGTCCGCCAGCCGCAGCGTCGCGCGCTCGCCATTGCCCAATTCAACATGTGCATATTCAGGTGCTACGCCTTGGATCTCAGCCAAGAGGTCAGAATACAAAACCAGCTGCAAAACATGACTTGGATGCGGCTTGCGTTTCAATTTCGTGTCGGCGACCTCGTAGCTGAAGTCACCTAGGTCCGACGGAGTCTCGATACGTTCTAGAAAGTCGGACCAGCCACCCCAATTACCAGACAAAAATGCCCCTTGGAAAATAACGTCGGCCCCTTGAGCCAGAACTTCACGGGTACGTTTCGCATCATCAAACAATTCAGTGCGTTCGATTTCCACAATGCTGAAACCTTGCGCCTTCAGCTTTTCCAAATGCGCCAGCTCATGCGCATCGCCCTGCTGCTGAAGTAAACGAGCATCATCCGTATCCACCCGTGGCTCGGGTCCGCCACCATTCATGCGGTCAATATCCAGCACCGTGGAATACGTACAGCCCAAAAACTTCATAAGATCTGAAGCTGACAGCAAGGTTATTCCATCGGTCTTCCGCATGATTTCTCCCGAAACGCAACTAAATCTGAGATTGCAACCGACCGCGCCCTTAGAGTTTCTAAAAACGCATTCGAATCCGTCTCTTGGTTAAAGACTACGAGTAATAACGCAGAAACACCACATGACGGGTGGGCCTTAAAATGTTGCATAATTAATGAGTTAATCGCGTTTCTATTTCGTTCACGCCAGCTTTTGACACCCTGAAAACCTTGGATTTATTCAAACCGAAGAAGGCAAGAATTCCAAACGCTATGGAACCTTTTTGTGCCCAGAAAGTCCTCAAGGTTCTTTGGTTCGCACTGCCAAAAGTTGTGTGCAGCTACCGCTGACATTCAAACGCTGTTGCGAAAGGCCGATGCAAGCCTTGTTCATCCACTAACATTAACAGATTTCGAACAATCGCTTTTCATCGTCAGCGAGGCTGAAAACGCTTTGATGACCGGATAAACTAGGCATCGCTGTCGAAATCGCACCGCAAAATCGCAGATTTCATCTCAGCCCCGTGGCAGGAATTGCTCATACTGCAAGTAGCCGCATTCCACCTTGGTTCCGACAGGCGTCGGCTCTGCCTCGGCCCACAGATCATTTTTCAATACCCAGTCTTCAGCCTTCTTTACCGAAGCGGTTGAGAACAAGGATAAACGAATACTCGGGAACATTTCCGAAAGTGTCCAATTCTCCGCAATGCCCGGGAACATGAAGTGATCTATTCCATTGGTGAACACGCCACATATGCGCGTCACCGGCAGACCTTCTAAAACCCAGGTCTTTTCCAGATCAAAGCAGTCCACAGCCTCACGGCCTATATTCTTCTCTAGGTCCACGAGATCGTTGACCGCGAGGGCCATTATCAACCGAACACTGTCGGGTTCTTGCTGACACTGAAGTTGATCCAATGCAAAACCGTCCACGTTGACTTGAGGCACAGGTCGCAAAGTTATCTCTGCGTGCGCCGGACCCGCAAAAATCAGCCCCAACAAGATTAATGTTTTTAACAACGGTGTCCCTCCTGACATTACACAATGCCCAACTGCGGCAGCCACGATTCTCTTGCAGATGGCGGAACTTCAGCCATCCAGAATGTGCCAACACAAAGAGTGTTACGGTCAAATTTCGACGGTTTCCACAGCCCAGATCAAAATGGATTCATTTAATTTCAATACCTTAAAACCGTTCTTATTTCGTTCGCGACTCTTTTTGACACCCATGGCGCCCAATTAACAACTCGTAAAGACGGCGGGACTGTGTCTGCACACATCACCCGGCCTGCTGCCCTGAGGAAGAAAGGTTTTGAAAATGAACGATCTGACAATCCATGCGCGTGCAGCGCGCTTTCTACGGTTTGCCGCGATTGGCTGCGCAATTCTGGCAGCCGTCAGTACAACAATTGGTCTGCATGCCTCAGACCCCGCCGCCGGATGGTTCATTCCCGTTCTGACTGGTGTGGTTATCGCCTTTGCGCTTGGTGTGCTCTGGCATGTCCTGATTGAAGCTGCAGAGCGTGTTCGCAGTTCTTTGGGCATCACCGTCATCGTGATTATTGGGGCCTTGGGGGTGGGTTTTGCCCTGATGTCATCTGCCTCAAACATCGCGGCCGCCATGGCCGGCAAGGCGTCGGTTTCTGCGGAGCTGACAGATCGTGTGGATGCCTATTCCAAAGCCTTGTCCCAATCAGCCCTTGCAGCCAAGAGCTTCCAACCTCTTGTCGACATCACCTCGGCAGCCGGGGCGACCATGGAAGGCAAGGCCAACCTGGAAGCCAGTGGCCTGAATGGCACCGGTACAGGCTGTGGCCAGCGATGCGAAACCTATAAAGGCGCGGCGACAAGTTTCCAGACGACAAGCCAACAGTTGCAGGCCCTTTCTGCGGAGGTCGAAACTCTGCGCCTGCAAGGGCTGGAGTATGTGAGTGATCTGCGCACGGCCGCGTCCTCATCCGATCAACTGGCTTTTGGTCGCGCTGCCCAGAACCTCTCGGCCGTGATCGACCAGCTCAACGCGGTTGATCACATGCCTCTGGTCGCGGCCACCGGCATGGTCACAGTGACCAACCTGTCATCCGAACTGACGCCAGAAACATCCAGCTTGCAAAGCAAGGCCAAGGACATCGCCGGCGAACGCGTTTTCGTAGAAGCGCCTGTCTTCGTGCCCTTCTCTGTCGGCGAGGCAACGCGCGCACAGATGTTCGGCGCCGCCCTGCAAGCCTGGATCGCGGCAGCCGCCATCGATGCCCTCCCCTTCGTGTTCATGCTCCTGGTGATGCTCACTGCGCGCGAACCGCTACTGCGCGACTTGCCAAGCCAGTCGACCAAGGAACGAACACCTGAGGCTGAGCGCGTGGCGAAGATCCGTTCTGATGAAGATCACATCGCGCAACGACCTTATCTGGCAGCTGGTGAGTGAGTGGGCTGCCGGATAACGGGGCGGTGACCACTCCACCGCCCCACCCTTCCCTTGCTCTGGAGATCTGACGCTATGTTTGTTGCGCACGTAAAACACCTCCTCGTCGTGGCGGTCCTTCTGGCTGCTTCCATCCCCGCGATCGCGGCCCAATCGGAAAACTCCTGGACCGGACAAGTCAGCGTGATTGATGGCGACACGCTGGGCATGGGAAAGCAGAGGTTTCGGCTGCACGGAATTGATGCGCCGGAAAGTGGACAATCCTGCAAACATCCCGAGCGGGGCACATGGCGCTGCGGTCAGCAAGCCGCACTGGCACTGGCCGACCAGATCGGGCGGGCGCATGTGACCTGTCGACAGACTGATAAGGATCGCTACGGGCGCATTATAGCTATCTGCGCATTGGGTTCCCAAGATCTGAACCAGTGGATGGTGCGCTCGGGCTGGGCCGTCGCATATCTCAAATATTCGCACGACTACGCCGCAGATGAGATCGCCGCGAAACAAGCCGGCATGGGCATTTGGAGCGGAGAGTTTGTGTCACCAAGTGCATGGCGCCGCGGAGAGCGGCTGGACGCCAGCACCAATGCGGAAGCCTCAGGCGATTGCCGCATCAAGGGCAATATCAACTCAAAGGGCAAGCGCATCTATCACCTGCCCGGCATGCGTTGGTACGCCAATACCCGCATCAATGAGGCCCAAGGGGAACGCTGGTTTTGCACCGAAGCCGAGGCGCGTCGTGCCGGCTGGACAAAGTCGAACTCATGAAGCGCGAGCCTAAAAAACCCGACTACGGAGGATCCACCATGAAGCTTTCCGTCCTTGCTTTGGCATTCATTGCAACATCGGCCATGGCCGAGGAGATAGCGGTATTGCCCGCGCCGCAACCGACCGTGGACGCCTATGTGATCAACGAGCTTAAATGCCAAAACGCGCCTGATGCGTTTGCGGCGGTGCTGGCATTGGCGGCAAATGGCGTCATTCATCTCCCGTCCGAATTGCCACCTGCCCCGTTACATTGCTTTGAGGCACAGATGCCTTGGTCGATCGATGGTCTGCAGGTCCAACGGATTTGCGCTAGCTGGACGTCCGACAATGGTCGCAGCGATGGGCCCAAAATACTTTGGCCCGCAAATCTTTCACAAAACCGGACGCAGTTGAGTTTGGAGCTGTACCAGGCCCAAGCCCAAGTGGCCGCTTGGGCGCAGTCAAAAGGCATTGCTGCGGCACAGATCACAACGTCATCGGATGGAGGTTCACGACTGACATGTCATGCCCCTGCCCTCCGTTTAGGCCGTTCAAACGGCTGACATCACATTCACACAACAAACTCTCAAATAGGAGAATACTATGGAAGTCATGATACTACTCTGGATCGTTTGCGCGGGCCTTAGCTACATGGTCGCACGCGACCGTGCTCCATCCAAGGCAGGCCTTGCAGCAGCGCTTGGGTTCTTACTTGGACCGCTCGGCGTTCTGATCTCGTTTTTCCTCAAAGATTCAGCGGAGCGTTAAAGCTCTGGACAAACATGGCACCCGCGGCAATCCTGCGGGTGTCAATTTCTGTCACGATAATTACATGTCCTTTGCAAAAGCCCAAGATCTGTTGCGCCTCGCCTTGATGGCCTCCACACGCCACTTCGGCGTGAGCCTTGAGGATATTAGGGCAGAGTTTTCTGTGTCCCACAGAACCGCACAACGCATGACCGATGCGCTTGAGCTGACATTTGCAAATGTGACCAAACAGACCGGTTCAGATCGACGTTCCTATTGGAAGGTCGACGATCCAACCATTGCCCAGCTTCAGCCCCATCAGGAAACCGCGGTTGAGGCCTTGGAGATCGCCAGTCGCCGCGCCAAGGAAGAAGGCCGGCTGCGCCATGCACAGGCTCTGGAGGACACCAGAAATGGCTTGATGCTGCGCCTTTCCGCACGCGACGCAAAGCGCGCGGAGACAGACGCGGAAGCCGTCCTGGAAGCCTTGGGCCAAGTGACTCGCCCGGGGCCGCGTGTGCCGCTGAATCAAAAGATTGCTGACGCTGTAACGGAGGGGCTCAGAGGGCCGTTTCGTCTGGAAATCATCTATAGCGGCCGCTCGGATCAAGCCCGAACCATCGAGCCTTACGGTCTGCTTCTGGGACCACGCAGCTATCTCATTGCCAAGCAACCAGATCGTGGTGCCGAGTTGCTGAATTTTAGAATGGATCGCATTCAATCGGCAAAATGCCTGGATGAATGGTTCATTCCCGAAAATGGGTTTTCTATCGAGAATTACGCCGCCCAGGCATTCGGCGCCTATCATGACCCTGATCAACTCAAAGAGGTGGTCTGGCGGTTCAAGCCGGAAGCTGCCGAGCGTGCCTCGGAGTTTCGGTTTCATCCAAAGCAGACGTTACAGTACCAGGCAGATGGCAGCCTGATTGTCCGCTTCACCGCCGCCGGATGGCTTGAGATGTCCTGGTTCCTGTACGAATGGGGCGATGCCGTTGAAGTCATTGACCCACCGGAGTTGCGCGACTTCGTCCAAGGCTATCAACGCGCCGATTTCCCGTCCCTACCCTGAAGCAATCACCCAATTGGAGCTACAATATGCAAGGCTGTATTCCCCATGCAGATCTCAAAGCCAAACAGCGCTCCATCAGGGATAACTTCCCTTCTACGATGGGATTGAGAGTGCATCGTGCAATCAGTTGGATTGAACGCTCCGAGATGTGCGAAGATCCTGATGGCCAGTTTCTGTTTCTATGGATCGCTTTTAATGCGGCTTATGCGAAGGAAGCGGATTTTCAAGAAATACCAACCGGCGAACGCACAACATTTAATGAGTTCTTCCAGAGGCTTGTAAGTCTGGACCAAGAGAACCGCATATACGACGCGATTTGGAGCGCTTTCAGCGGACCAATCCGAATGCTCATGCAAAACAAACATGTGTTCAACCCGTTCTGGCTCAATCAAAACGGCATTCCAAACAATGAAGACTGGGAAGATCGGTTCGTTTCATCAGCCCGCGTGTTCACTCAAGCCGTGCAAGCTCGTGACACTGTGCGATTGCTGGGCCTGGTATTCGACCGTCTCTATGTCCTAAGGAACCAACTGATCCATGGTGGCGCCACTTGGAACGGCGGCGTGAATCGCGATCAGGTCGGAGATGGTGCCGCCATCCTGGCTTTCCTCATGCCCGTCTTTGCCGACATCATGATGGACAATCCAGGCGAGGATTGGGGACAGCCGTTTTATCTGGTTGTGGAATAGATGTGATAGGAATTTTAGCCTTATGGTTAGGAACACCAAAAAATCCATTCAGTTGATATTTAAATCACCACGCAACTGCGGATAGTAACAAATCGACTTAGGCAAAGCGGCGTATGAGCAGGAAGGAAGACAGCAGTGGAGTTTTTTGCGGATATCGGAACGAGTATGTCCCGGTTCATTTTCTGGGGATCATCGTTCCTGACCAAAGAACAGGCGCCTGGTTTGGTTTCGATCGGGATCCTGATTTGGCTCCTGTTATCCGTTTTGGTTGTGGGGATCAGTGCTCACAGAAAACTGACGTCCCTCCGTTGGCTAGAAGGTCAAGTACGGGCTGCTAAAGACGAATTCGATTTCGCCACTCAAGTAAACAAGATCAGTCAGGAAGTGAAAAAGGTCCGGGCTCGGACAGGCTACACCCATATCACAGCTGCCTGGGACGAATTTCGTGAAACCATGATCGAGGATAAGAGCGCTGGTCAGCCGGTCCTGCGAAACAGCGTGCGCCCCTCAAGTTTCTTCAACCTTGAGGATCTGCATTTCGGCCCGGGATTTTCCCGCTACATGCCGGGCCTTTTCGTGACTGTCGGTCTCTTCCTCACTTTTCTCGGTCTCATCTCGGCACTTCAACAAATCACTGGGCTAAGCGACGCCTCTCCCGAAGAAATGCGCGCATCCCTCGACGGCCTTCTCGGCGCAGCCTCCGCCAAGTTCATCATGTCCCTGACCGGACTGCTGGCCTCGATCATTTTCACGATCGTCCTGCGTTCGCTCACGGGGCGGGTGGAGCGACGAATTCACACGCTATGCGCAGAGTTGGAAAGCCGACTAAGCTTCATTAGCCTCGAAGGGGTCGCGATGGAGCAACTCGAAATCGCGCGCGGCCAGAAGGACAGCTTCCTAGAGATCGGTACCACACTGGTGGCCGAGCTCGGCAGTTCACTTAAGAAAGAGATCCCAGAATCCATTTCAAGCTCGATCAGCACGGCCATGGCCCCGCTGCTGGACAAGGTCGGTGAGGCCGGCGCCGACGGGGTCGGACAGATGGTGACCGATCTCTCATCCCGGTTTTCGGACGATGTGGGGCGGGCGCTTTCCGACGCCAGCGCGCAGCTTTCCGCCGCGGGGGACAAGATTGCGAGCCTATCCGACCGGATGGACCGGAGCTCCGGACAGATGGGAGAGGAGATGGAGACCTCCGTGGCTAAGCTCGCCAGAGCGGCAGAAGACCTGTCAGCCGGACTTGCGTCAGCTGCTCAAACGACGGACGGAACTCTGAATGCCGGCGCAGAGAAGCTCCTCGGGATCATGAACGAGACGCTGGAAGGAATCCGGCGAAACACCGCCGAGGGGGCGGACGCGCTTAAAGAGGCGGCTGCGGATATGCGCGCCTCCGCCGGAACGTTCCGCGAGGAACTCGACGCCGCCGCCGCCAGCGGATCCGACGCGGTCCGTTCCCGAATGGAAACGGCTGGCGTGGAGGTCGAAGGGGCGATCTCCGAGGCGGGTCGCGGCATGGTGGATTTAGTCACGCGCAGCGGGCATGATCTCCTGTCCGCCTCGGGCGAATTCCGAGAGAGTATCCAGGCCGATCTTCTGGAGCCGATCACCCTGGTGGTGGGGCAACTCGACGAGATGGCGGACCGGCTGAAAGATGGGTCTGTTCAGATCGCAACCGCGGCTGGTCACATCAAGTCCGGCGGAGACGCGACCCGATCTGCGGCCGAAACTCTCACAACCGCCTCGCGGGACCTGCAAGTGGCGGCCGGGCCGGTCAGAAGCAGTGTGGAGCGGATCGAAACCGCAACCACTGGGCTTGCGAAGAGTACGGCGAACGCGGCAGAGACCGTTACCAGGTCTTCCAGGGAGACCGCAGAGAACGCGGCGCGAGTTCTGGACGCTGCAAAAGCCGCGCTGAGTGCGGAGCAGAAACTGATCGAAACGTCCCTCACGAAGTTGGGGGAGGGGCTAGACCATATGGAGCGACAGCGTGAACAGATCGACGACATGGATGACAAACTCGGCGCGGCGTTTAATCAGTTTGCCTCTCATGTCAGGACGTCGCTCGACACGTTTGCCGAGCATGTCCGCAAGATGAACGGCGAGCTGGCGCCCGCGCTGGATACAATGCGTGAGATCGTTGATCAGGCGGAGAAGTTTCGTCCTGAGCAGAGGCGCTGAGCATGCGCCGGCTGGAGCGAAACCGGACGCGCGCTGAGGAGGAGGAGTCCGTCTTTGTCACGATGACGGACATGACGATCAGCTTCCTTCTGATCATCATGATCCTGCTCGCCTTCTTCGCGACCCAGCTCAACGATGACGAGTCGGTCCCCTTGACCGCATATGAGAGGGTCCGTCAGGAGCGCGACGAACTGCGTGTCGAGAACCAGGACCTGCGCGCCTCTGTTAAGGCCCTCGAGGCCGAACTTGCCCGCGTCACGTCCGAGTTGGAGACGGTTACCGCCGAGCGAGACCGGCTGCTCAGCGAACTCGACCAGCTGCGAGACGAAAATGAGGCGCTCCGGGCCCGGGTTGCTGAACTGGAGGAGGAGAACGAGCACCTGCGTTCCCGGATCGACCAGCTTGTCGAAGAGATCGAGCGTTTGCGGGAGGAGATCAAGCGTTTGCGGGATAAGATCGAACGGCTCCAGGTGGTCAACCCGCTCGAGGCCTACCTCTCCCAGGCCATTGACCAGCGAAGGGAGATCCTCGTTGAACTTCGCGACCGGCTCCTGATCGAGTTTCCGGAGCTTCAGGTCGTGATCAGCCCGGAACAGGACGCGCTCCGGTTCCAGGGGGAAGGCCTTTTCCGCAGCGGATCACCCCAGCTCGAGCCGCGTCAACGCGCGATCGTGGAGACCATGGGTCGTCTTCTGGATGAGATCCTCGTCTGCTTTACCCTCGGGGAGAGGGCGGAGCGAGGGCCGGATTGTGAGAGCGGAAACGCCCTGATCGAGGCGGTCCAGATCGAGGGACACACGGACAGTGATCGAGGACGTATCGACAACGTTACACTGTCAACACGAAGAGCTAACGAGACATTTTTCGCAATACGAGAAGAAGTAGCAGGCATTTTGGCTCATAGAAACCTTCGCGACCAGCCGGTCATGTCCGTCTCAGGCTACGGGGAGATGCGACCGATTGAAACCAACGAGACGACCGAGGGGAAGGCCGCGAACCGGCGGATCGATCTTCGGATCATCATGTACGCGCCAAGTACCGTCGAGGAGGTGGAAGAAGTCGGACGCCGACTTGACGCGCTGCGCGCCGCAGGGGGATCGGAATGAGCCTCATGGATGCGCTTGAAAAGGCAGGGCAGCTCTCAGCCCTGTCCGTTCCGGAGCTTCGATACCTGCAAGCGGCCGCTGACCGGGTGCGGGAACGCTGGCCCGACGTTCAGGTGGCCAGAACAGAGAAGGAGCGCGAGGCGCTGGCGCAAAAGCTCCGGGATCGTGTTGAACGTAGCGATTGGGAGGAAACCCGCCTCTCCTTCGTGGTAGCCGCGGCTTCGGCCGTTTTCGACGCGGAACGGCGGGAGCGCCCTGACCTAGCCCGGACGCGAGACTTCCTCTACGCCGAGATTGACTTATCAACATCCGAGACCTTCCTGTCCGGGCTGCTGCGCGCTTATCTCGACAGCTACGTCCCCAAGGGTACGCACACGACCGCACTCGCGACCGCACTCGGCACGGCGGCTCGGCGGATGAGCACAACCGGACGTCTCCTTCTGGAGGCTATCCCGGAACTCATGGATCCCGTGTCAGGTCCGGAACGGCTCGCGGCCCGGATGTCGAAGATGTCTGCCCCCTACACAGAACTCCTCGGTCTCGGGGTTCGCAACCCACATGGCGGCGGGTTCATGGATTTCGCCCACCGGTCCCTAACCTCTATTGTCCAGCCACATCTGTCCGAGCGGGACCTGATTGACTGGTATATCAGATGGCTACGCCCACCGGGCAAGGACGTGGGCCGCAACACAGGAGCTGAGCTGGCGATCGAAGCCCTTATCTATCCATGGCTAGAAAAAACTCCGGAGGACAAACTCAGATCCTACCTCGTGGAAACCCTGATCGAGCTCTACGGGGATCCGCGGATCAAATCTGGTGGGGTATGGGGCGGCATTGACGAGCGCTACATGGCGATCGTGCACCGCTGGCTGACACGGGAAGATATGCGCTTTTTCACCGGGGTCGTTGACGCTACCCAGAAAGACGCAATGTGGCCGCCGCGCCGGGATTTTTGGCTTAAGCTTTACGATGAGGGAAAGATAGATGCGGCTTGGGCGGCTTTGTCCTCGCAGGCATTCGAGTATGCACGCCAACACCTCATGCGTCAGGATGCGAAGAACGCCCACACCCGGGTCGGGTATCAGCAGGCGCGCCAGAACACATCCCTCCTAATCATGAAGATCGGGAACAAGATTATGGTGGACGGGTGTCACAGCTACCGGACGCACGTGTTCGACATCGCCGACCCCATGGCACCGAAGCTGTTCGAGGAGGGGTATAATTGTGATCAGATCATGCGCGCGTCGGACCGGAGGGCTTCGGGCGCCTCCAAATCACACAGCAGCATTCCATCTTGGAGCCGCTGGGTCAGGGACATGATCAACGCTGATGTGCCATGGTCGCAACAAACGCGGCCCTACACAAAAGTGTTCAGGCCGCGTACACCGACACGTAGAACCACGCCATCACGGCACACCTCAACGCCGCGCCACACTGATCTTCAGCCTTCTCGGCGCGAAATTGGCGCTTCAACATCCGGTCAAGACATTTTCAGTTCAACAGGTGCCACGCGACCATCTTCCGCTACGGGACTCTCCAACCCCACCAGTCGACCCGCCGCACCTCCCGCAAGAGTTGCAGCCGCACAGCGCGTTCAGCCTGAGACCTCGCAGCCGGTACAAACCGATTCCGGCGATGCGGCCTCCTTGAAACAGGTCCGGTTCCCCAGTCTCACGGACCGGATGATAGCTTACGGTCCTGCGGCGGCCGCAGCGGTTCTCGCGTATCTGGAGGCACCCGAGAAAGGTAGAACCCGACCAGCCCTGTCGCCGAAATCCAGAGAAGGGTTGGCATGGGTTCGGGCCGTAAAGGGCGAACCTCCGCTTCGTTTGAGAAACGCGCTGGAGCATCTGCTTCTCAACCTGAAAACGAGCGGTGTGGATCTGGATGACCTGTTCGTATCATTCGCTGCGCCGCCTCCGATATCGAGTCAGCCCACCCGGTCCAAGACCGTTCCGAAAAAAGAAGTCGCGGAATCTGGAGGCCAGAAGTTCCCGCAGCTCCCGGATAACGCCAAGGGGCGCCTTGATCTCCTTCGCGCGCATGCGGACGCGCTTGAAGATCTCGGGATGTGGAAGCGCACATTCGATCAGCGCAAGCCTCTCGCGGTCGCGGTGCGGAAGCTGAGAGAGGGAAGTCCGGACCTTCGTCCGAAAGAGGTCGCGGAGCTTCAAATGCTCTATGAGGAGCTGCGCCGGGGCGGAAAGGGCGGACAAAAATGATCCAGCTTACCTATGATCAGGACTGGGTCACCCTCGAGTTCAGGTCGCGCCAGTCCCTGCTGGACCGGCTCCTCTCACGTGGGACGGTGCCAGATTTCGATCACGACAAGCGGCTGAGCTTCGCGTTGGCCGATCTACGAGCCACCGCAGAGGAGGCCGGCGATCAGGTGGAGATCGGGAGTGACCGTATTCAGCTCTCTCACAGAACGCTGAGCGCGCTCTCCTCGGAGACGGCGGACGCGCTTGGTCTTCCCCCCTTGGTGGACCTCACCCTGCGCACAGACGTCATGGGCCAGATCGGCAGCCCCGATTTCCGCCTGACCCATGACTGGGTCCGGGCGGGCCGAAAGGAGATCGCCCATCGGACCGGTGCGATCCTGGAGACCGCGGGCGACGGGGCCGACGGGCTTCGCCGCCTCCCGAGATGGATGCTGGACGCGCTTGAGGTAGCGGACCGATTCCGGGCCGGCTCTGACCTCGAGGAGCACTGGGAGGCGCTTGCCCGTTTTCGGCGCGCCCTTGAGCCCGGGGTCCGGATGTACCGGGCCGATGCGGAAGCGCGCCTCGGGATGACCGATTTCCTCTCTGGGCTCGAAGTGACCCTGACGGACCGGTTCTCGATCAGCCCGCAGGGCGAGGACCAGTTCGCGATCATCCCATTTCTCGGCGAGAGGGTCGAGGCCGCGGAACGTGACGGGGAGCAGATCAGCGAGGCGGAGGCGGAGCTGCAGGAGGGTTGGCTTCGCGCTTTTCAGGACAAGGCCTTCGCGCGGGGCGCCCGCCCCGCTTACAAGCTTGGCGGGCAGAGTTATCTGGTCGTGGACCCCGCCGCCACCCCGGTCCTCAAGATTATGACAGACATGCAACGAGCGGATCCGGTCACCCGAGCCGCGTTCGTCCGCAATCCACGTCAGAAGGTCACCGAGGCGATCACGGACCATCTGCGCTCGAAAGGCAAACTGGACGGGCTGTCGCCGGCCCAGGAGCAGGAGCTGATTGAGCAAACGGCAGAGCCCGCTTTTGTAGAGACACGGGAATACTCCGAACGGGTGATCGGGCTCACCGTCTACGAGAAACCGGCGCTCGAGATCACTGGGTCCGGGACAACATGGCTGCCTGAGGCGTTCACCGGAGCGGCAGCCGAAATAATCGAGGCGATGGCCCCGGACCAGGTCGAGCGGCTCATCCAGCAGGTGGATGCAGCAATCGCGAACGGACAGCCGTCGGTGAACGTCGACGGCGCCGAGATCCCCGCGACCCAGACAAGTCGCGCCGCGCTCGAACAGCGTCTCGAAGCCATCCGGAAGCGGGAAGAGCCAGAAAATAAACCAGTGATCGGGGAGGAAATCGATCCGCGGATCGGGCCTATCATCCTCGACACCGCCGACAACCTCGAGGACCTCACCTGGGCTGCAAAGATCAGCCCGCGCACCCGGCTCGCCTCGGACGCGCTCCCGGAAGTGGTGAAATCAGCCCTCAAAGGACACCAGACGGAGAGTTTTCTCTGGAAGCTGGAGGCTTGGGCTGCAGGACTGCCAGGGATCTTGAACGCGGACGAGCAAGGGCTAGGAAAAACCCTTCAGGCGATCGCATTTCTCGCTTGGATGAAGGAGAACATGTCCTGCTCGGAAGCCGGGCGCACCGGGCCAGTCCTCGTAGTGGCGCCCACCTCGCTGCTCGTGAACTGGGAGGAAGAGGTCGACAAACACTTGCGGGCGCCCGGACTCGGCAACGTGGTCCGGCTCTACGGGTCAGCCCTCGGAGGCAAGAAGCGACCTGGCCAGCAGGGCATCGAAACCGATTGCGGAAACACGCTGCTGGACCTCCGCGATCTGGAAGAGGCGATCGATGAGGGGCGAGGGCATCGTTACTGGGTGCTGACCACCTACACGACGCTGACGAACTACCAACATTCACTAGCGAAAATTCCCTTCTCGACCGCCGTGTTCGACGAGATACAGGCGGTGAAGAACCCCGTGAGCTTGCGCGCCAAAGCGGCGCTCGCGGTCAATGCGGATTTTCGGATCGGGCTGACCGGCACCCCGATCGAGAACAGCACGGTTGACCTGTGGGCGATCATGGAGCAGCTCACCCCGGGCCGTTTCGGCTCACTGAAGGCGTTCCGGGAGAAGTTTGGGGAGCCAGCGGAGGGAAACATGCGCGAGCTCTATTCGCTTATGTTCGAGCCGCAGAGCGGCCTTCCTCCGGTTGCGCTGCGTCGTCTGAAAGAGGATGTCGCCCGCGACCTTCCAGAAAAATCGCGCCGTCTGCACCCGCGGCTCATGCCGGAACCGCAGGCCGCCGCTTACGAGACGGCGCGTGGAAAGCTTGCCTCCGGTACCCGAGGCGGCGCACTCAAGATGCTTCATCATATCCGGTCCGTCTCCGTACACCCTGACGCATCGTCACCGACGGAGGACGAAACCTATATCAGCATGTCCGCCCGTCTCTTGGCGACGATGGACATCCTGCGCGGGGTGCAGGACCGGGGCGAGCGCGCGCTGGTCTTCATCGAGCACGTAAAGATGCAACACCGGTTCATCGAGCTCACGAAACGAGAGTTCGGTCTTCCCCGTGTCGATTTGATCAACGGAAGTACCCCGATCCCGCGCCGGCAAGAGATCGTGAACCGGTTTCAACGGCACCTCGCCCGCGACGAGGGCTTTGATATTCTGGTTCTCGGTCCTAAGGCGGCGGGGACCGGGCTGACGCTGACGGCAGCCACGCACGTGATCCACCTGTCACGTTGGTGGAACCCGGCCGTGGAGGAGCAGTGCAACGATCGTGTCCATCGCATCGGGCAGTCCAAGCCCGTCACCGTGCACGTCCCGATGGCGATCCACCCTGGGTACCAGCACAACTCCTTCGACTGCCTGCTGCATAGTCTGATGGCCCGAAAACGGCACCTTGCCACTTCCGCCCTTTGGCCGATGGGAGACACTGAGGAAGACGCGAGCCGGTTGCAGCAGATGCTCTCGGACGGTGGTGCAACGCGGGTTGAGGATCCCGTCACCGCCGCTATGGCGATGATGTTCAAACGGGACGATACACCAATGGGCCCCAAGAACTTGGACGGGTCGATCTCGTATCTTTAACTGGTTACTGAAGAAACCGGCATTGAGTGAAGGTTTTTCTCTATGCGGCGGCGCTTCCATGGTACGCGGTGTGCTGGTCAACCTGCTCGTTGAGACTACGAAGACGACGAGCTGCCGCCTGCAGGATCCGTCGTTGGATCACATTGGTTCTCTCCGTAGTTTCGTGGCGTTCAGCGAGACGCGCTACCCGTTGGCAAGCAGAACCGGCAATCCCTTGGAGATTACTGGGCCTATACCTACGCGAGGATAGAATCCGGCCGCAAAGAAACCTGCTTCTAGGGTGCCCTGGCAATACCCCGCACGAATACGCTTTGCCCATTCCTGGTCCCAACGTCGACCACCCCATCCAGACCCGCAGCCCAATCCTCAAGTTCCTTCGTCGCAAACCCATGCAGCAACGTATGGGTAAACATCGGGTTTGACCGTCGCGCCTGGTCCGTGAGCGCCAGCGTCACTCCCTGCCCCCAATAACCGGGATGCAAGTAGACAAAATGCGTGCATCCAACCTTTGCGAGATCAATTCCGTCACGGACAAGCCGAACCTTGACCGGCACCCAGTCGGGGTCTGTGGTGAAGTGATGGCAAGCGCCAAGGCAGACGCAACCGACGAGGCTGTCCCCTTCCCATGCCAACGCGGCGGTATCGCCACGCCTGGAAAAGCGCGCCAGCGCCGCCATCGCGTCGATGGGCAGAAGGCCTTTGGTCTCGCGGACAGCATTCGCGACCTCTGCAATCGTTTCATAATGCGGCGCGGCTTCGGCAAGCAGGATCTGTTCGTATCGCATCAGAATTACACCTCGATGGTTTGGGCGAGATTGAACAGGTCGTCCAAATCAGGCTCGGTAAGCGCCGTCCCATCCGGCCATGTCAGATAGGGTGCAAGACTATTGAGGAGCGGACTTGAGCGACGGAACTCGACAGCTTCGGTCCAGGCAAGCCGGGTCATGGCGTCCATGCCCGCCATCAAGCTCTCAACCTGATCCAAAAGACCCATCTGCAGGAGCGCTGCCTTCGCCTGGAATCGGGAAACGACCGGGTCTGGCGTGGCGGGACCATCATCCGCTACCGGTGCATATGGCGTGACGGATCCATAGCCGCCTTCGAGGGCCGTTTCGTATTCTGGATTAACGCCTTTTTCGAATGTCGCAAGCGTGTCGGTATCGATATCGACAGCGATCAGGTCGCCCTCTTCCGTCAAGAACCGCGGATTATACACTGTTGCCCTCCACTGCTTTCAAGATGCCGGGATAGAGATCCTCCCCCCCTGTCTGGAAGCGGACATTGCGGATGTAGATATTGTGATACTGGATGTCTTTTCCGGTCCCGGTGGTCGCGCCTTTGTACTGAACGATCACCTGGTCCCCCATTTTCACGGCGACATCGGCGGTTTTCGTGACCCAACTGGTCGTTGCGGTATAGGTCGCGATTGTGGTCCAGGAACCATTGCGCAAACGCCGAATACGGGTTTGCGGACCTGAGTTTCCAGACCGCATCAGATCATGCACAACGCGGATCGTACCCCCTTGAAGAAACTCGAAGGTATGGCGCGTGATCCAACTGGTGCTGGTCGTATTGGTTTGCCCATCAACTCGACTTCGAATGTTCGCGCCCGCCGCAAGCGACGGCAAACCAGATGTTGCGCTGAAGACGAACTTCTGAGTGCCGGTTCCTCCCAGCCCCGTATTGGTGATGGCAATTCCATCTCCGGCCTCGATGTTCGCCCCGTCAAGAACCGTGACCGCGCCATTCACACCTTGTTGCGTGCGGTAGAGGATCAACCCTTGCGACGCGTCGAACCCCAGATCGCCATCGCCCGAGAGCCCCGATTTCTCCAGATTGTCGAAGGTTAGCTTGCGGGCACTGAGGTTTTCGAAGTCCTCATCCTGTCCTGAGTTGGCAAGCCGCTGGATGCTCTCGCTCCCATTGTCCCGCTTGAGATAGAGCTTGCCGTCATGGGTGTTGACCGCAAGCTCGCCGAGATCCAGTTGACCTGTCGTGGGCACTTTGCCCGCCACGGCGGAGCGTTTCATCTTGAGGGCCATGTGGCCTGCCTCCTTGTCTGACTATGAAGTCGAAGCTGTCGGGGAACAGTCGGGGATCAGAATGTCCCGCCATCGAGCGCGATCCCGGAGATGCTGCCGCCGGTAATGGACACGTTGCTGGCCGCCTGGGTGGCAATGGATCCAAGGCCGAGGTTCGAGCGCGCTGTCGCCTTGTTCGGCACATCCGCCAGGTTCGACGCCTTGGCCAGTTTGTCTGCGAGCGCATTGGTTACCGTCGTGGCGAAGTTCGGGTCATCTCCGAGGGCGGCAGCCAGTTCATTCAGCGTGTCCATCGCGCCGGGAGCGGCATCGATCAGTGCCCCAATTGCCGCCGACACAAAGGCGGTCGTGGCAACCTGCGTTGTGCTGGTGCCATTAGTCGCCGTAGGGGCCGTCGGCGTGCCGGTCATTGCGGGCGATGCCAAAGGCGCCTTGGCGTCCAGGGCCCCTTGCAGCCCGGTCACTTGCGCGATGGCATGGCTGTGCGCAGACGGCGAAAAGCTGGACGGTTTGCCCGTGATGCCAGCCCAGGGCACGCTATCGGCCGCCTCGGCCGCATCGACCTTGCCATCGGCGTCACTGTCATAGGTGGCTTTGAGCATGTCGCCCGCCCCCAAGCCCGAAAGTGCCGACTGTACGAAGGCCGTGGTCGCGATCTGGGTCGTGTTCGTGCCGGATGTGGGCGTCGGTGCGGTCGGCGCGCCGCTCAGCGCAGGTGACGCCAGGGGGGCCTTTCCGTTGAGCGCCGTCTGCAATCCCGTCACATCGGCGATTGCGTGACCATGTGCGTTGTCCGACTTTCCATCGAGCGCCGTCTGCAACCCGCTCACATCCGCGATCGCATGGCCATGGCTGGCACCTGCCTTGTCCGCCAGCCCCGCATCGAACTGTGACTTGCGCACAAGGTCGGTTGCCGCGGAGGCGTCTTGCGAGGATTTCGGGACCACGGAAAAAGTCTTGGCCCCCGCGACGGTCTGGGTATTGCCGAGATCGACGAAGGCCCCGCGCCCGCCGAGCGGCAGGATCGTGGTGGCGTTGCCTGATCCGTCATCGCCCTTGCCGACATAGAGCGTATCGTCGACCTCGTTATGAGCGAGCTCGCCGGATTTGAGCGCGGCGGGCGCACCGGCAATGCCCGAAACGCGGCGTTTAAGCTGGATGGTATTGGCCATCAAAAATGCCCTCCATTGATGGGAGTATCGGTGGGTAGAATGGTGATCCCTGGTTCACCCTGATCGCCCTTGGCGCCTTGTGGGCCAGGGATGCCCTGCGGTCCTGGCGCGCCAAGCACCCGCAGTCCGATCGGAGCAGCCCCCAGCCGGAGCGTGATCGGTTCATGGGAGGCGACGCGCAGCCGGATTGGTGCCGTTGCGGCGCTGAGATTGACAGCCTCGGACATGCCTAAAGCCCTCGCGTCACCGGCAGCAGAACGGGAATTTCCAGAAAGACGTTCAAGTGCTGCGGCGGAACAAGATCGATCCGCACCAGATCCAGCACGACGGATCCGGGCGCGAGCGCGACCGTCACTGCCTCCGGAATGACGAGTTCCAGCGTGTTGTCGCTGCGCCGCAGGATCGTGCTGCTTTCGCTGTTCAGCGTTGCCAGAACGGTTTCGTCGTTGGCCTTGCCCCGCAACTGCCCGGCAAAACGCGCCTCGTCCGGAAACAGCGCGCCCTCCGCTTCGAGTTGCAGACGGTATTCATAGCCGATCAGGATGGCCGGGCCTTCGGCAAGCGCTGTCGTCATGGGCGCCACCCGCACAGCCGCGCGCCGATTTCATTATGGGCGAGGATCTGGTTTTTGGTGTTCTCCGAGAGCACATCGGCGCGCGCCGGACGGATTGGCTGGGCCCAATCGCAATCCTCACGCAGGAAACGCCGGTCAGTCCCGCATCCAGCGGTCAAGGCGGCGATCGAGATCAGCAGGATCAGAGGTTTCAACATCATGACGGATATCCCTGGAGGTGGTGAGCGCGCGAATGCGGGCCTCGGCACGGCGGGTCGCGTAGGCCGCCTTGCCTGCCGCCCTGCCCCGACGCCAGGTGATTGCCAGCGCTGCGATCAGCGCCAGACCAAGGCTGAGCCAAAGAGCCACCCGTCGCGACAGCCCAGCCAGACTGCCGGTGATCAAACCCAACATGCTCACATCGTCCTTCCGCTACGGTGATCCTCGATCCGGGCATGGCGGGCATGCACCGCGCAGGCGATCACAACGACAAAGCAGAGTACGCCAATCCATGGCGCCAGCCCTGAAAGCCGATCGTTCAAGCTGAGCAGATCGAAAAGCCGCGCCACCCCGTCCTGCGCTGCCTCAGCGTCTGACAGGATCGGTGCGGCCTGTGCCGTTACGGTTCCAACAACTCCCAAAAGCCCGACACCGATCTGGGCGTCACTGGCAGCAACAATGCGACTACGCTTCGGCATGCCGGCTGCACGCTCCGGCGCGACAGGTCGCGGACCTGCTGTCACCAGGGCCTCTTCCAGAGCCACATCGATGATCGGAACCAGCGGCAAATTATGCTCATCTCGGAAGGCCAAGATCGCGCCCCGCGTTCGCGGCCCGATCTGCCCGTCGGCAACTCCAACCTCATGATAGCCGAGGTCCTTCAGCCGCCTCTGCACCTCGCGCACCGTCATACGCGTGGCCGGCGACACCTGCCCCGCCCGGCGAATTCCAAGCAGTTTTGAGACCGGATAGCGCCTGACATTGACCGCATCGCCCTGGTTGCCGCCCAGCCCCCAGACCCAGCCGCCTTCGATCCGATCGACAAAGAAGACATGACCCTGCCAGCTGGAAGAGCCGCGCGGGATGATGCCAATGTCGCCGGGTTGCGCCTCTTCGATGTCAACCGGCACGCCCCAATCGAGATAGGAGCGCGCGGTCAGTTTACGCGTCGAGCGGATCCCGGCCTGTTCCAGGCAGTGGCCGACAAACGCCGCGCACCAGGCAACGCTGTCATGTTCCACCCAGTCGTGACCGACCGAAGCATACATCTCGAGTATGACCGGGTTGTTTTCCGGCCCGGGACCTTCCGCGGCCCCGATGTAGGATTTGGCAATGTCATATGGGGTCATGGCAATAGCCTCCTTGCCCCGCACGCGAAACGGCGGGTGATTTGATTGGTGGTTTTCTATGTGTCGTGTTGGGCTGAAGCCCTACTTCTTGCGCCCGAGCCAGGCGCAGAGCAGCGCTTCCGTGCCACGGGGGCCAAGATAGGCCAGCATGGCCACCAGCCCGGTACTGACCGGCTGTGTCAGTCCGAGGTAGGTTGCGACCGCTTCACCAATGATGGCCATGCCGACCGCAACAGGGATTTCCCACAGGAGTTCCTTGCCAACGAACCGGCGTCGGCCAAGCTTGACCTCGCCCGAGTGGTACATCAGCCGTCCGGCAGAGGCGCCGATCAACGTGGTCAGCGCGCCGCCAAAGAAGCTGTTGATGGTTTCTATGAAGCTGCCGTCGGTCATGGTGGTTTTCCAGGTGATATGGTTTCGTCAGTATGTGCCGCCATCGAGGAACTCCTGCCACGCGCTGTCCTGCGCATCGCGGATCTTCAGAACGGGTGGTGAGGCACTGGTGTCGAACCAGAGCATGCCCGGGCGTGTATCGGTCGGCGCCGTCGGCCCGGCATTTGATGATTGGAGTGCCGCCAGCACCTCGTTGATCCTGGTGCGCACCGCCAGACCGCTGTCATTCTCGATCACAAAGCTGTTTGTTTGCGCCATCACGCCACCTCGTCCGCATGAAGCCGCAGGGCACTGACCACCGGCGTGAACGCGGGATCGCCCGTACTGAGCCAGGCCCGCGCCTCGATTGCCCGGGCTTCGATTTCATGGTTGTCGACACGGCCCCAGGGGCCCCAGCTCGGCGCGCCAAGTGGATCGTCATCGGTTTCGCGCACTTCCACGACAACATCGATTTCCGCGCCTTCCGTGCCATCAAAATCCGCCCAGGCGTCGATAAGCTCTGCCCGCGCATCGATCTGATCCAGAAGCGCCAGTGCCGCCACGCTGATCTGGCTGCGCAGCCGAAGATGACGTACAGCGCCAAAATCAAGACCGGCTCCGAAACTGTAGAGGCCTTCATTGGTAGTGGTGCTGGGCACTCCTTCTTCATCCGTGCTCGTCGCCAGCCGCAAAGTGCTGCCAACCACGGCGAGATCCGTCATCCCACCCGGAAAGCCCGGGTCAGCCTGCAGACTGTCGATTGACGCAAAGCTCAGCGCCTGCGCCCCCTTGGTACTCACTGTTGCCACCGGCCCGAGCCGACCGCCGCTGTCCTCGGCCCGGATCAGATAACTGCCGGGTTTGAGCGGGACCACGGCAATGGCTTCCGCTCCCGCAACCCGGTCCATGGAATAGCTGTTGGCCCAGGTGGGGATGCCTTCGGTGCTGTGGCGGATGACGATATTGCCCGCCACACGCACATCCGGATCGGCCGCCCGGGTCCATTTCAGGATGGCAAGACCGCCCGCGGTTTGCAGTGTCACGTTTCGGAGCGCCTCTGGCGGAGCGGTCAGCCCGAGGATTTCTGCCTCGCGCATGCGCCAACCGGAGGACACACCCAAAACCGAGAGCGCCTTGACGCGGAACTTCCAGTGCCCCGGGCTCGCATCACGCAATTCCAACGTGGTGCCAGAGGTGCGGCCACAATCGAGCCAGGCGCCCCCGTCACGCTGCCCCTCCAGCTGATACTGGCCGACAAAGCTCGAGGCAGCCGCCGCCCAGGTCACACGGATCAGCACCTTTGCACCCCCACCATCGCGGGTGATGTACAACTCCTCGGAAATCTCCGGGCGCCCCGGTGCCGCCACGGCAAAGGCCGATGGCAGGTTCGTGCGAGGCGCGGCCGCGTAAATCTGCTCCTCAGACGCGTCCCAATCGTAGATCAGCGGTGAGGTCTCGCGCAGAACGAGGTCCGGCACCAGAAGCGGCGCATCGCCCATCTGCACCAGATCCAGCCGCATCGACTGCACATCAAAGGGTTTTGAGGCAAAGCCCCAACGGGCATAATCAAGTTGCACGGTTTCCCCCACGGCCACGGACCAGGCACTCAACTTGCCATCGAGTTTCACGCTCATCTGGCGGCGCGCACGCTCGAGCTCGATCTTGGCCAGCCTCTGGGCGGCTGCGGCCGAGATCGTGAACGGCAGCGCAATATCCCGCCAGATCCGTTCGCCGCCATCTTCAGTGAGGTAGACGTCAGAGGCGTAAGCCGGAAAGTCATCCGGCTGCCAGTCGTTTTCCGGACTGACAAACTGCCCACGCACCGCATTGAAGTTCGAGGCCCGGCTGAGACGCGTGGTGAGTTGCAAACCGCCCTCGCGCAGATCATCCGCGCCGAGCGTGACCTCTGGGATGCGATAGGCCCCTGCCTGCAGCCGCCATCGCCCGCCCTGCCAGATGCAACGCCCGGCCATGGCAGTGAGCATCGCCTCAATGATGGTCTTCGGGCTTTCAGACAGCGTAACAACACCATTGCAGCTGTATCGCGGTTCCGTTCCGCCAGCCGCAAGCGGCACCACCTCGTCGCAGATATTCGCTGCCTCAACCAGCGCATCGAGGTCGATACCGTCTTCAGCACCGATGCCAGCCCCAATCCCGTAGGCGGCATGCGCCATGTAATCGGCCACGCAGAGGGCGGCATTTTCTGTGTAGACCTGTTCTCCGGAACGCGGATCCAGAATGTCGTCTTTCCCCTCCATGTCGACCGTGATGTTTGGAATACCACCCGGGAAAGCATCAGCGTCGTAGGTCAGGCGTAAATAGATCGCAGCGCAGCCTGCCAGACGGTGATCCTCGGTCCAATGTTCGGACACGTCTTCGACAAGCCCCGCAAAGGCCGTCTGGTCTTCATGGCCAAGGCGTTTTTCCAACGTGACCTTGCCAGACCAGCGTCCCTGCGCCGTGCCACTGACATTGATTGCCTCTTCGCCCTCGAAGTAAATCGCCCCGATCGATTTGACGCGATGGGCCGCCAGCACGATGACCAGATGCAAATACTGATCCTTGTCGCCATTCGCATGAAGAAAGACGATCACCCCGCCCTTGCGCGCGCGGCCATAGACCATCTCCCTGGGCATCACCGGCTCGCGCACGGTCACGGTTCGTGCCTGCATCGCCACCGTTGGTTGCGGCATGAGCGCTTGCGCTGCTGCCGACAGCAGCATCGAGGCTCCGAAGTTTGCTGCGATACCTATCAGACCGCCGGCCGCCAGCGCAGCCCCGATCCCGCCCGCGGCAAGGGCCGCGCCGCCAAGAGCGGCAACCCCAAGAACAACTGGTGGCATGAGGCTCAGACCCTCCAGGCGAGCGAGCAATCAGAGAGCGAAATAAAAACGAGACCATCCGGGGCAACGAAAGCAACTTTGGCCCCCACGCAAACACCGTAAGCTGGGCCTGACCCGCCCAGAACCTGATCGCCGCGTCCGGCTTGAAGAACTGAGGGCAATGGCGTCCCGAGCAGATCCCGCCCCGCGGCCTCGAGACTGCCCCAGCCGAGACGTTTCATGATGCGATGCGCGCCCAGTGCGGTGCGATAGCGACCGCGCCAGAGAGCCGCGATGTCCTCGCCGCCGGTCAGGTCACGGCGGAGATCGAATGCCCAGGTTGCGCAATCATGAGTGCCCCAGGAAAAAGGCGTCTCCCGCGCCGCTTCGATGGCACCAGCCAGTCGGTTTTGCCAATCCGGCCGTCTCATCCACGCCCCCAGGTGATTTCCTTGTCCTGAATGGTGGTTACATGTTCAAATCCGCGGTCGCCGGGGTGAAGCGCCTGCTGGCTTTCGTGGGTATAGCGCCAGCTGCGCGGTGTGTTGAGATCGATGAGCCGGCTTTCATAGCTGATGGTCACGGTACAGCTTTGCGCATTGTCCGTGATCTCCGGCACGTCTAGCCGGCCCAGGAAAGCCTGTACCGGATCGGCAATGACATTCATGTTGTCGTCCAGTAGTCCCAACCAGACCCGTCCTGGCTTGCCCTGCCGCGCTTCCTCGATAGCAATCCCGACCATCTCCAGCGGCACGCCCGAGAGCGAGATCATGGTGCCGCTGGCGACCACATCGCTGGTTTCCTCAAGGGCGCCTATGCTGATGAGGCTGCCCATTCCGGTCCAGATCTTGCCGTCCCAGAACAGTTCCCCAAGCCCCGTCCAGACCCGCACCCAGCCCGAGGCAAATTCCCCCTCAAAGAACAGAATGGGGCGCAACGACTGTTCGGACAACGCCGTCGCAAAACCTGCTGTGACATCACGGCTCATCAGAGCGCCTCGCGGGCGGTCACGCTGAAACGGTGGTTGTCGGCTCTGTTGATCCGGGTCGGCACGGGGCCTGTGAGGCGCAAAAAGACTGCCGGTGCGACGATTTCCAGGGCAGCGCCGCTCAGGGGTGAGGACCGCAGGCGCGGCGTGATCTGCAGGGTCACCGCGCCCGATGCATCTGCCACGGCGTCTGCTGTGATCTGGTAAAGCCGCGTATCGGCATCGCTGCCCAATGAAATGAAGTCACCGATCTCGAGCACGGGCAATGAGGGCGCCCACCCGCTTGTTAGAAGCGTATTCCCGGATTGCCCACCGCCACTTACAACGGGATCGGCCAGGAGGTCCGAGCGACCGGCTGAGGGATCGCGGAACAGGAACTGACCGCGCATTCCGCCGAGTGCGGCAAAGAAAGCCGAAAGCCGTCGCGCTTCCCGACCTCTGGTCAATGCCATCTCGAAGGTGAAATCCCACCATTCACCGCCCCAGTCCTGCACTTGCTGGCTACCGGTAAAACCCGATGTGGCGGCTGTCACACTCGCGACCAGGCGCCGCTCGAGGTTTTCAACCAGATGCAGGGGAAGTGTTGGAACCGTCATATGGCATAGCCTCTGGCACGGCGCTCGGCGACGCTTTGGATGGCAACACGTTTGATTTCTGGGAGCGCGGCACGCAGCCGGGTATCGATTTGTTCCGCGACACCCATCTGCGCCCCACGGGCATCGATGTTCACAGTGACACCGCCGGACCCTTGGCGCGCGTGGCCATACTCGGCAGCTTCACGACGGTTCAGCACCCGCTCCCCGCGTTGCAGGATCGTCGGCACCTCGTCGGGCCGAAGTCCCGCCCAGCCACCGGTATGCAATTTTGGTGCGCCAGCGAAGGCCAGCGCAGGCACCTGCCTTTGATGGCCAGACAAACCGACGATGCCGCCTGCATGAGAAACGGCCGCCGTCACAGACCCGCCCCCGAAAATGCCGGAGAGCGCATTGGCGAGAGGGCCCAACACGGCGCGCTTGAAGGCCAGAACCGCAAGATCGGCGAGGATGGAGCGCACGAGGCTTTTGAAGTCGAGCTTGCCGGTTTCGACGAAGCTGCGGAAGGCGCTCTCCGCACCGCGGAAGGCTCCCAAAAGGCTCTCGCCAAGCCCCTTACCCAAATCAAGCGCTGACTTCGCGTAGTCCGATAGCGATTTCGAAACGGCACCAAAGCCCGTGACGATAGCGTCCTTGGCCTTTCCCGCCGCGCCACCCGCCCTGCTCACCGCATCAGCAAGGCGGTCAGCAGACGTGGTGGCCTCATCCAGCGCCGCAGCCCCGTCGTCTCCTGCGTCCGCAACGGCATCACGCAGCGCGCCCCAAGTGGTCAGCGGCGCCGTGGCCCCCGTGGCCAGGTCGGTTGCTGCCTGACGGTACGTGTTGGCGGTCGCGAGTGCCTCGGCGGCGATGCCATCGAGGCCAAGGTCCGGGGCAGTCAATGGGTTGTCCTCGAAGGCTCGCCGAAAAGCCTCCGCAGCGGCTGTACCGGCATCGGCCGATGCCCCTGCAAAGGGGTTTTCAATGTCGCCGAGGCTGATTTCGCCAATCTCGCCGAAGGTGGTCTCGATGCCGACCGCGGCCAACGCATCGCGGATGCGTCCCGTGAAGGCATCGATCCGGCGGATTGCGCCGTTCAGCATCGCCTCAATGCCGTCGAGCATGCGGTTCGCGGCTGAGAAGACGAGATCGCCAATCACATCCGGCAAGCGAGACCAGATCTCACGCACGGCCAGAAGCGCACCCTCGAAAGTGTTTGCCGTGGCGTTGCCAAAACTCACAACGCTCTCGATGGCGCCTGCCATACCCGTCGCGGCATCCGCCTTAAGATCGAAAAACATCGCCGTGGCCTGGGCCCCTGCAGCGGAGGCCCCCATCTTGATCCGGTCCCAAACCTCTACGGCGACATTCTTCAAGAGGCGCATGGCCTCTCCGAAGCCGCCAGCGCCGGACGCCAGACGGGTGAACCAGTACACGAGTTCCCCTGCCCCGACGATCAGCGCGCCAATGCCAGTGCGAATGAGAGCGCCTTTCAAGATCACAAGCGTCGTGGCCAGACCACGGACCGAGAGCGCGGCCGCGGCCATCGCGGCCACCCAGCGACCAGCGAGGAAGGTGGCAAATGTGCTGGCGTAGATCCCGAGGCGGTCGAGATTGGCGAGAACCGTATCAAAGGCCCGGCTGATCGGGCTGCTCGAAGAGGCCAGCGCCACAAAGGCGTTGGCCACTGCCTCGAGCGTGGGCGCCAGTGCCACCGCGATCCGGTTGCGCACACCGGTTAAGACCTGACCAATGCTGACGAGTGCCAGTTCAGAACGTCGCATGGCTGCGATCGCATCGGTGTCAAGGACTGCGCCGAGGGTTTGGGCTTGTGCCCCGAGCCGGGTCATTTCTGCGCCGCCGTTTTTCAGGAGCGGGATGAGCCGCGTGGTGTCCGAGGCCATGGCCTCGAGATAGAACGTCATTTCCTGCTGACTGACGCCTGCGCGTTCGAGACTGTCGACATAGAGCTGCAGCGCCTCCGGTCCTGAAAGCCGCTCAAATTGATCGGCCGTCACCCCAACCCTGGGTGCGATGTTTTCGAAAAAGTCGGCCATCGGGCCGCCGCCGGTCTGCAGGAAGTCGCCAACCCGGTCGTTCACATCCTTCAGGATGTCAGCGAGTTTTTCCTGTTCAATGCCGACCGTGGCCGAGGCCGCCGACCAGCGCTGGAACACCTCCGGGTTGGCATTGGCCAACTGGCTCAGCTGTCCAATCTCGTTGGCCGCCGCCACCGTGGATCGGGTCATGGACACCACAGCGGCACTGAGCGCGGCAGCGGCGGCCGTGGCCGCAATCCGCGCCCGGCGCGCAAAGGCAGCCATACGGGCGTTGGCCTGTTCCATTTCCCGCGACAGACGCCCGAAGCCGCTTGAGCCGGCTTTGCCGACCCCTTCGAGCTCGGCGCGCACCTGGCGGCCGCCGGTGGCCGAGAGGCGCACGGATACCTTTTTCTCAGCCATTGCTTTGCTCGATTTCTTCGTTGGTTTTGCGCACCATCACCGCCTCGATGGGCGGTAATAGTTCCGCGATGGTGAGTGGCGAAAGCCCGAGGGCTGCGCCAAGCTGTAGCGCGGCGCCCATGTCCCAGCCGACAACAGCACCGCCGCTTACACCACCGGCCACGCGCATCTGGCCGCCAAGGCGCTGCACCAGATCCCAGACCTGCCAGCCCTCAAGGGTTTGCGGCGCGTGAAGGGTGCGAGGGCAGTCAGGGCATGCCCCCGAACAAGCCGCACAATAGTCACCGCCCCCGCCGAACTCCCAGTCGGCGAGAGCGGTCAGCCGTTTTTTTCCTGCTCCAGGATCAGAGCGCCGGCGATGTATTTGGTCTGGAACGCCTCGAAGATCGGCCAGATTTCCAGAAGGGCGTCGATGCCGGAGGGCGTGACAGGCAGTGGTTTGTCCTCCGTGTCTCCGACGCCCTCCCAGTCCTTCACGACGATGCGCGCCACCGCTTTCGCCACGATGCGCGCAAGGTCGTCGTTCGAGGCGGCATCTTCGCCCTCGGCCACCTGTGTGGCGGCCAGGATCGCGGGATCGCTGCGTGCGGCAAGCATGACAGCGGTGGTCAGGGGCTCGACAAGCAGGCGCACGCCGTGGCCGAGATCAAGCCAGTGCGGCTCATTGGAAAGGTTCAATCGCAACATTAGTATGTTTCCCGGTCATTGATGAGAGTGACGGTACACATGCGGCCGACACTCGGATCGCTCGCCGCCTGCCAGTCAAAGGTCGCCTGCACGCCTTGGGGGCCCGAGATCTCGATCCGGGGCCGCGGCAGGTAAACTGCATGTGCCGTGAGCGTCAGGCTCTCACCACTTGCCAGCGTGTAGGAAAACTCCAGCTCGCAGGCCTCGCCGTTGATCGCCTGTTGCACGAGCGTCTGGTCGGCAAAGCGCACGACGACATTGCCAGTGAGCGCAGCAATGGACGGGTCTGCCCCGTCGATCTTGCCATCAGCGCGGATGGTCTCGATACGGTCGAGATTGTTGGCGTAGGTGATGTCGGCTGAGACGACGTTCCCGATATTGGCGCCGTTGCGTGTTACCGCCCCGTTGAAGTGGCCGAAGCGATTCAGCGTGATGTTAGCAAGCGTTCCCGCTGCCGTGGTCGTACCAATGTTCTCGCCCTGCGCCACGATGTTGGCTGTGGCGGTCAGAAGCCCCGACCGCGCCACCTGCCAGCTCAGACTGTCGACCATGCAACCCGAATACATCGCGTAGCGCGGTACCTCGGGCATGCCCGTCTCGATCGAGAAGGACGGCAACGACCAGTTCCCCGAGCAGAATTCGTGGGTATAGGGGGCTTCAGCGCCGGTGGTCATGGGCGTTCCAAAACCCGCCTTTAGCCAAAAGCCGAAGGCCTCGGCATCAATCGGCACGACGACATCACCATCCGCCGTCACTGCATCCTTGATCGGTGCCTGCGGATCCCGGCCGTAGCCCAGGAGTTCCGATGTCTGCAGCGGTTGCTCGGCCCCCAACGTCGTGCTTGCGAATGGCAGCCTCAAAAAACCGCTCGCAGGCGGCGTGCCATAGGTTGTCTCGAACGCAAGCGCCATTTGCGCCCGCGCCCCTTGGGCTCGTGCCATGTTTCAACTCCTCAGATGTTTGGGGTCAGCTGAGCGGGTCAGCCGTTGAATAGTGCAGCACCACCGGGATCACGGCGGCTTTCAGGCTGGTCGCGCCTTCGACCGGTAGATCGACAGGCTGCGGCGCTTCCGCCTCAATCCAATCGCAAAGGCCACCGAGCGTTCGGTCGTCAGCGAGCGCTGTCCCAATACCGGCGGACAGCCTGTCTAAGGCCGCGTCGCGGTCGGTGCCCTGCACGACCGCCTCGATCTCGGCGCGATGCTGGTAATGGTAGGCGAGCGGCGACAGCGTGACCTCCGGTTCCCCCGGATCACCGTCGCGCAGGATCAGCAGGCCTGCTACCGGAATGCGTTCGGGCAGCACTTCACCGCGCAGAGAGGTGGCGGGCAGTGCCGAAAGCCGCGCATGCAGCGCGATGAGGATGGTTTCGCGAAAGGTGGGCATGGGTGTTTGCTATCGTGCAGGTGCGGAGAAGGTCCATTTCGAAACCAAGCTCTGGATGCTGCGCCCTGCGCGAATGTCAGCTGACGACTGATGTCGACAAAAACAGCGACATTGGCAAAATCAGGCAGGCATTCCATCTGCTTTCGGGAGATTGGGGTCCATCTTATCCCACGGCTGTGCGCTGTTAACGTAAATGTCACGACTTGGCGCGTACCAGCTCGGATCATCCAGGCTCCCTGCGAACAGGATCATAGCCCCCTCACTTGCCTTGTTGATCAGGAACAGCGGTGACCCACAGTCAGAACAGAAGCCGCGAAGCATCGCATGGCCGCGATCTGCTCGGCGCTCGAACCACTTTGGGTCCCCTTTTTCGAGCTTGAAATCTGCCTGTTTCACCAGGACAGCCGGAAAATATGCACTTCCAGTAGCCTGCTGGCAATCACGGCAATGGCAATTCCCCATGTATCGGGCAATACCTTCGGACCTGTATCGGATTGCTCCGCACGCGCAGCCACCGGTGAACTGTTCTGGCAACATAAGTATTCCTCCCTCGTGTATCTTAGGAAGGAGAACCAATTTCGCAACACCATTAAGGTCCTGCGAGGCTGTGTTGGGAGAGCGCTCCTTGGACCATTGGGAGCCAAGGGCAGGTTTGTCCGCATAGCCGATGTCACAACCTTCCCCCCAGCCAGTCCGCCACGATCAGCCCCGGCAAGCTGTCATGCGCGCGCTCTGCGTCGCGCGCCAAATCGAGCCGTTTCGCCAGCTTCACCTGCGGCACCAGAAGGAAGATCGGCACCGTGGCCCGTCCGCGCCCGGTCTTCGAGCGCGATACCACGCCGAGCCCGCGGTTGTTCAACCGCCCATCGGCGACGAGCAGGCTTGGCCCTCGACGGCGGTAAACAAAGCGCAGCCGCAAGCCCCGTCGCCGTTCCCATTCGCCAGGCGTGATCCTTCCACCCCGCAACCCGCGTCCAGCGGCCTGCGTCGGGATTGCCAGCCAGAACCCATCTTTCGACCGGATCAGCGGCCCCGTGTCATGCGCGCCGACGATCACCGGCGCCTTCGACCAGACAAGTGCCGCAGCGTTCAGGCTTTCGCCCGTCTTCGGATAAGTCTGGCTCCGGATCGAGTTGGCGAGCCGCCGACCGAGTCCGGCTTGTGCAATCTGCCCGCGCCAAGACGTCTTGAGCCCGGTGCCAGCTTCCCGCATCGCCGTGGTCACGGCCTTTTCACCGGCTTTGATCTCGGCCGCCATCACGGCAACCAGATCAGGTGTGATGTCGAAGCCGAGTTTCATGCGGGAGCCAGGTCCAAGGTCCAGATGAGCCGCTCCCGGTCACGGCGCGGCTCACCCTGTATCAGGAAGGTTTCTTCGCCGATGAGTATCTGCTCCTGCGGCCGCGGATCAGGGATGTCACCGGCAAGCACGTCGATCCGCGTTGTTTCCGACATGAGCCGCGCCGTCCCGAACTCCGTGATCTCGTCGGGACGGCGGAGAATCCCGCGCGCCTGCGTAAACCGTCCCTCCATATCCCGATGCCAGATTTCGACCGATATATTGGGATCGACAAACAGCATGCCGACCGCGACGGCAAAGGCGGTCATCAGGTCCGCTTCGCCGTCCGCAGAACCTGCGGACGGGTGCAGATCGGCAGCGGGTTGCTCTCGATTTCGAGCCGCACCCATTCGTCACGGTCCCTATCGGGGATCGTGCGTGCGTAGAGCGGCAGGCCGAGGGTGTTGACCGTCTCGAAGGTGTCCGCAGGGGCATGGTAGATCTCGAAGAGGCCCTCCACTCCTTCGGGATAGAAGAAGGCCTTGTCGGTTGGCACGCCAAAGCCCGCCCCACCCCGGTAACGGCGGAAAGTAATGCCACCAAAGCTGACCTCATCGGCGACCCTGCCGCGCAGATCGGCAGCAGCGGCGGTGTTGAGATAGGTCTCGCGCACCTCCTTGTGGGCGATGAGATCAGCAAAAAAGGCCGACCCGCATTCAGCGCGGACCTGCACGGCCCCGGCGGCGAGCCCGCCCATGCTGTCTTCCACGCTTTCGATCAGCGCCTGGCAGCGTTTGCGCAGCACCCCGGAGCCGGGTGTCGCATTGTCGAGATCGAAATCGATCTCAGTGGCGGGAGTGATGCCGAACTCGGTGAAGTAGTTGATCACCGTGGCGCTGTCCTTGGGATCCTTCACGATGCCCTGAATGCCATTCAGCAGGTGATATTCGAACGTCGCCTCCGCATCCTGGCGCAGACGGCCAAGCTTTCGGGCGACCTCGCTTTGCACCTGCTGGGTGGCGCTTTCCGAGCCGAAGTCACGAATGCCCTGGATTTCCGAGGCCCAGAGCACGTCCTGCTTCTTGAACTGGCGGCACACAAAGGCGCGCATGTCGCGACGCTCGGGGACCTGTTGCTCGGCAGCCGAGCCACGTTCGGAGAACGGGATCAGCGACAGCGTACCGTCCCGGCTCTCGATCACGACGGTGCGCGAGCGCACGCCGCGCGGCGAGAACAGGCTGGCACCCGACAGGATCGCGGGCTTGAAGGGAATGTTTTCCAGAGCGCGGGTGAGTTCGATGATGGTGAAGGCATCGCCTTCGAAGATATCCATGGTGGTCATGGGAATGCCTCCGTTGAGAGTTTGATCAGCGAACGAGGATGCCGACCGCCAGCAGCGCGGCATGGGCGGCGGCAATCTCGCCCTCGCTGGGGGTACCGACAAAGACGAGATCGTGGCGATTGACGATGGCGGAACCGCGAACGAGTGCGACGGCTGGCACGTCGCCGCCCGTGGCATCGGCCTTGCCCCAGAGCACCGCCACCGCGGTTTCCGTGCCATCGACGGCGGCGGGATCATGGGCGGCGTATTTGCCAGACGCGGTGATCTTGCCCAGCACCGTGCCCGGATCGAGCGTGGCAAACGCTGTTCCTGTGGCGACGGTGATGGTTTCGCGGGTGAAGTCGCGGAAGGCTTCCCAAACGAGGAAGCCTCCGGGATGCGTGTTCTCGGTGAGCGTGGTCACGTGGTTATCCTTTCAGTTTGAAGGTACGGGCGACGATCTCGCCCCATGGGCGGGCCGTCGTCGTCCGGCCGGGTTGCGGGTGATGGGCGACGATCTCGGGTTCGGCCTCTGACCTCAAATCAAGAAGGGCCATGCGGACGTCGTCGAGGCTGGCGTCCTGTTCGAGGAAGCGCCCAGCCATCTGTGGCTGGCCTGCAAGGCGGCAGAGATCGACGACCGCGCAGGCATGGGTGATCGCCTCGGCGCGGATCGCGGCGGGATCGGGCGGTGCGCCATCCGGAGCCGGGACCGGATCCGAAGAGCTGGGCATTTCGTCGCCGACAACAGGTCTCTCGGGCTCAACGGTCCTATTGCCGTTGTTCCCCTCGCCGGTGCTGACGGCAGGTTCGACATCGCCGTCCACGATACTGTCGATCTCTGGGTGCGTGTTTATAACAGTGTCTGGATTGCCTTCGGCAAGAACGCCCTCCGCTTTGGTCGGAACACCCTCCTGGCCAGTGGCTTCCACTGCCTCGACGAGGTCCGGCGGCGCATTGCGGAACCGGCCGATGTCGAACCGCGCGGCCATCCTGACAGGGTCCGCCAGCCGGTCAGCAAAGCCCGCCGCCACCGCATCGGCTGCATCGAACCACGTCTCAGCCGCCATCAGCGCTGCGATCTCGTCGTCGGGCTTGCCGGATTTGGCGGCATATCCCCGGACGAGGCTGCCGGCGATTTTGTCCAGCGCCTCGGCCATGGCGCGCATGTCGCCCGCCGTGCCCATTGCCAGACCCGACGGGTCGTGGATCATCAGGAACGCGTTTTCCGGCATGACGATCTCGTCACCCGCCATGGCGACATAGGACGCGGCCGAGGCGGCAATGCCGTCGATCCAGACCGTGACCGTTCCCTCGTGCCGCTTCAGCGCATTGTAGATGGCCACCGCATCGAAGACTGACCCACCGGGGCTGTTCAGCCGCAGATCGACCGGCATCCCCTCGGGCAGTGCGCCGAGTTCGGCAAGGAACCCTTTCGCCGAGACCCCATAGGCGCCGATCTCGTCATAGATCGCCACTTCCGCGCCCGTTCCCCGGGCGCGGATCGCATACCAGCTTGTCATATTGTCACTCCTGTTCGGTGGCGGGATCGGTGGAGGCGGATCCGTCGCCTGTGTCTTCGCCTGTGCCATCTCCGGGGTCAGGCCGCGCGGCGGGCGTTGCTCGTGCGCCCTGCGTTTCGCCGGGGCTCGCGCGGTAGCTCAGCCCCAGATCAGCAACGCGTTTGGCATCCGCCGCATTCTCTCGGTCGACTTCTTCGACGTCATAGCCGGTGGCCTCGACCACCTTGCGACGCGAGGTGATGCCCGCTTCCATCGCCAGCACTTGCGCCTGGATGTCCTTCAGCGGGTCGACCCAGTCCCAGCGTGGCGGGATCCATTGCACCGGCCGCGCGACGGCGGGATTGCCGATATCCAGCGCCCCCGACAACACGGCCGTCTCAAGCCAGCGCCGCCAGATCGGCCGACACAGCTGGTGCGCCATCACCCCATGCTGCAGCTGGCCGATGCGTCGCCGGAACTCGACCAGCTCTGCCCGCAGGCTCGAATAGTTTGCCTGGCGCACATCCCCTGTTACGAGGTGGTACGGCAGCCCCAGTGAGGCTGATACCGACAAGAGCGTCCGGTATTGAAACGCCTCATAGCCGCCCCCAACATCTGCAGGACTCGAGAACTTCACATCCTCGCCCGGCAGCAGCACCTGCATCGTGCCCGGCTCGAGGCTCGCAATGGCGGTGCCATCGAGATCGGCCTCGGCCTCGCCCATCATCGGGTCTTCCGGCGCGGTCTTCGTGATGAACCCAGCGAACATCGCCGCGGTCTTCTTCCGGTCGAGTTCGGCGTCGTCGTACTGGTCCAGCAGAAACAGCCGCACCATGGCCGGCGCCACATGCGGCAGGCCCCGGATCTGCCCTGCATCGATGGGTCGGTAGATGTGCAGCACGTCGTCGGCTGGCACGCGGACCGTTTCCGGGATCACAGCCCCCTGATCGGTGCTGTCGCCCGGATGGCGACGACGGAAGTGATAGGCCACCCGGTGACCGATGCGGTCGAACTCGATGCCGCAGCGGATGCGATTGCCGTTTCCCGCCATCTCGGTCTTCTCGAACGGCAGCATCTCTGACTGCAGCAGCTGCAGTTGCAGCGGTACGAGAAGACTGTCCTCGGCGCGGCGTGGCCGCATACGCACGAAGCATTCGCCCGCCACGAACATCTCACGCGCGACCATGGCCTGCAGGCCGTAGAAGTCGGTCAGTCCGTCCACGTCGGCCTCGTCGGTCCATGCGAGCCACAGCTGCTGAACGCTGTCACGCAACGCCGCATCTGCGATCAGCGATGACGGCTTGATCCCATCGCCCACCAGGTTTGACGCAAACGCCTCGCAGGCATTGGCGGCATAGCCGTTGGTGACGACCAGTTCCCGCGACCGCGCCAGGAGACGAGGCCCACCCGAGGCGACCAGCGAATTGATGTTTTCAAGCGGCGGTTGCCAGCCCCGCAAGCGTCGCTTGGCCAGAGCGCCTTCCAGACGCGCGGACACGGCGGCGGGACCGCCGGGGACCCGGCGGCGAAAGTGATCGAACAGCCCCATGGATCAGAGCCCCTTCGTCGTCGTTGCACGCACCTGCCGAACGATCCGTCGTCCCTCTGCAGTCGCAATCTCGCGGTCGAGCGCCTCGATGGCCCGGTCGATTTCCACCACACTGCGATAGTCCACCGTCTTTCCGTCGTAACTGACGCGCGCCACGCCAGAGGAGCGTTGAACAGCCAGGGTCTCGCGGCGGGCACGGAGCTCGGCAGTCGTAGGCATCAATTCACCTCATGTAACTTGAGCGCACGGTTCGCCGCTGTGGTCCCGCGCGCCGAGAAGCGGGCGTGGTGTTTCCCGCCCCGTCCTCAGCCATGTCCTCCGCCGTGATCCCGACCTGTGCTTCCAGATCAGTCCACCGCGCATCGGACCAACGGTCTGCGCCCAATATCCAAGCGGCTGCTCGGGCATAGACCCGACAATCCAGAGCTTCATTGCGTTCGCGCAGCTTCTGCCATTCGAGCCGGGCAAAGCCGCGTTTGGTGCGCACCGTGATCAGTTGTTCGGCCGTGAATTGCTTCAACCACTCGCCGTCCGCCCAGTTTGGCAGATGGATCGTTCCGGGCGGGCAAAGATGCCCAGCCTCGATTTCCTCCCGCGTCGGGCGGTCCTGCCGCAGGAACCGGTAGGTCTCGGTCTTGAAGGTGGACGTGGCGACCGTCCAAAGCCGTGCACCGCGCCGCAACCTTTTACCTGCGATGGTCGCGTCCACATAAGTCGGGCCAGTGACCGGGCTCGAGCGGTTGAACCCCTCGACGCCTTTGACCGGAGCCACCTGCGCGAAGCCGACCTGTCGCGACCAAGCATACACGGCACTGGTCTCGTAGCCCGTGTCGATCGCCAGACGTGCCAACGTCATCTTCTGACCGGAAGTATGCTCCCATGTCTGACCGAGCAAATTGGCCAGTTGCTGCCAGCACGCCGGATCGCCGGGCCCGCCCTCAATGACCAAGTGATCGATCAGCCAGCTTTCCAGGCCGCGGCCCCAGGCCCAGACATCAACCTCGATGCGATCCTTCTGAACATCGGCCCCGGCTGTCAGGAACAAGCCGCGCTCTGGAACAGTCCCTCCGTCCCAAGTCTCGCGCCGGTCCGCCAAGCGCTGCCAGTCCGGCGCTTCGCCAGTTTCGACCCACGTCTCACCGAGGATCGTATTGCGGAAGGCCTTGATCGCCTCATCCGATCCTTGCGCCGCGTCCCATGCCCGTACGATCCGCTCCCAGCTGAGCCAGCCGATCGGCGAATAGAGCGCAGAGAGGTGATAGCCGACGGTATTAGGGTCGGCGGCCACGGCCGTCGCGCGCCATTCACCCGCTTCCAGCATGGCCGTCTTGTTATGCTCGGCGATGGGCTGTTCGCAGCCCTCGCAATGATATTCGGCCGTTTCCGGTCGACCCTTTTGCCAGCGCAACCGCTCGAACTTCAGCCACTGCATCGCGCCGCAATGCGGACACGGCACGAAAAACCGCCGCTGATCGCTTGCCTCGAACTCCCGCTCGATCCGGCTCAGCCCCCGGATTGTGGGTGTCGAGACCAGGAACACCTTGCGCCGATGGGCGAAGGTCAGCGACCGGGCTTCGGCCAGCGTGACGGGATCACCTTCCTCGTCGGCCGAGGCCGGATAGGCGTCGACCTCGTCGAGGAAGATGTAGCGAGCGGGCGTCGAGCGCAGGCCTACCGCCGAGTTCGCGCCCGTCATGATCAGGATGCCGCCCGCGAATTCCTTCGACAGCATGGTGTTCCCGGCGTCGCGGGAGCGCGCCGGTTTGACCCGTTCTCGCAGTTCCGGGCTCTCGTCGATCAGCGGATCGATCCGCTGGCGCGAGTTCCTTTTCGCCAGTTCCACCGTCGGCTGGACCGCAAGCATCGGTCCCGGCGCCTGGTGGATCGCAAAGCCGATCCAGTTGTTGCCAGCCTCGGTCGCGCCGACCTGCGCCGCCTTCATGAACACGATCCGCTGCGTCGGATCGCCGGGTGAAAGTCGATCCATGATTTCGCCCATGTAGGGCGTGCGCGCCGTTCGATACCGCCCGGGTTCTGCCGAAGCGCGCCCCGAAAGCATTCGGTGCCGGTCCGCCCATTCGGAAACGGTCAGGTCCGCATCCGGCGTGAGGCCAGCACCCCAGGCGCGCAGGATTTCCGCAGCGCCGTCAAAATCCAGCATATCGTCGGCGTCACCGGAGATCGGGTTTGACCTCGGCAAGATCGTCGAGTTGGGCACGGACATGTTTCTCCAGAACCTTCTGCATTGCTGCTGGCTCGACGCCCAGATCGGCCGCCATCAGCGCCGCCGCTCGCGACGGCCAGTTGACCCAGACGTCGCGCTCCTGCCGCGCCAGCCGGAACACCAGCGCCAGCGCGCGGGCCCGGTCGATCAACTCGCCTTTCAGCTTTTGTAACCGGAGGCGGCGCTCCTGCGCCTTTAGCACTTCGTTCGCCGTCTTGGCCTGCAGGAACGTGGTGCCGCTGCCGATTTGTGGCGCCGCTAACCCCTGTTCACGGAGCGTCTCGCCGACTGCGGACACTGCCGCCTCCGGGACAGGTTTGAGTTTTGGCTGCGGCGCTTTCCGGGTCTTCGACGGATCGGTCGCCTCGGCGCGCAGGGCATCGCTGGCCAACGCGTCAATGCTGCCATCGCCGTACAGAACCAGCCGCCCTGTCGCCTTGGCCTTCTGGATTGCCCCGCGCGACAGACCGACGCGAGTGGCGTATTGGCGCTCGCTCAGACCCTCCATTGCGCCCTCCGATTATCATTCAAAATCATGTGCTTATGTAGTTGATAAGCCTCCGTACCAGAGCGAACGTGGTTCCACGAAAACGATGCAACTCACAACGGAGCCGCCACGATGACCCGCCTGAACCCGATCACCACACCCCGCCACCAGCTGCGCGCCGAGAAGGCTGCGCGGAACAAGGAGGCGGCATTGAACGCCTTCATCGGCAAGAAAGCCGAGATCGACGAGGCGCTGGCGCGCTTGGCAAACCTCAGCGACGACCACTTCAACGCCCACCCCGACGAGATCAACTGGGGCCATGTCGGCACCCTTGAGCACTACGCCAACCTCCTGAAGCGCATCACCGACAGCGCCTTCAGCGAAGGCGAGCACGCGGAGTAAGCACCATGGAAACCAGCACCATCCGAATTGCCATCCGTAAGCTGCCCGATCATTTCGACCGAAGCCGCATCACCACGGTCCTCGACGAAATCGAAAGCACCCTGATGGACGATGGCGGCGTTTATGTCCGCGCCTACGCCGACAGCATGACGATTACCATCGAGGTGCCGACCAATCAGTTGATCGATGCGGCAACCTGCCTGAAAGACCTCGACCTGATCTGAACCGTGCTGCCGCGCAGACCCGCCCCGCATACGCGGGGCTCGTCCCGGTAGAAGGGCCGCATACCGCGCGCCCCGATGACCGGAGATAACCATGGCCAAGAAATCCACCCCTGCAACAACCGATGCAGCCCCGCGCCAGACCAAGCAGCAGATCATGATCGATCTCCTGCGGCGGCCCGAAGGCGCGGGCATCGAAGAGATCACCGCCGCAACCGGATGGCAGTCGCACACTGTGCGCGGCGCAATGTCCGGCGCGCTGAAGAAGAAGTTAGGCCTCGAGATCACCTCGAAGAAGGTCGAGGGGCTCGGACGGCTCTATCGTATCGAGCGCTGATTTCCATCCGGCGCACCGCTGAAGTCACGACTATAAGGAAGCCGTCGCCGTGTAAGCGGCGGCTTCGTCTTTCTCGTCCGGATCGCCTCGAAGAGCCGCCGCAGCACATAGGACCGCGCAACGCTCACTACCGTGAACACCGCGCCCATTTTCAGGTTCTGGGCCAGCGTCGTGTGCAGCCCGAAGATGGGGAAGATCAAGATCTGCGTGACGACCGCGACGCCGTAGCCCACGACCACATTGGCGAAGGACTCCACCAGCGACATGAGGCGCGACTGCTTCATGCCGCCCCCTTATCCATCGGCCAGCAATTCAGCTGCAAGAGTTCGCAGCGCATGCGCTGCAACCAAGGGGACCACGCCATTGCCGCAAAGGCGAAGCCGGTCCACCCGGTGGGCCAGCCCATCAGAGCCTCGACGAATGCTGGGTTCAGCGTCCGGCGCGGTTCGGAGGTATCGCTCCCAGCCGTCGGCGTCGCCAGGACCTGGCGGCCAAGCAGGCCGTTCACCGGGGTGTTCGCCAATGTGGTCGCGCCGTCCTTGTGATCCCGGGCCGTCGGCGTCATCCACATCTGGCTGGCACGGGTCAGGTCGGCGGACTTGCGATTGCCCGCGCTCGGCTTGTTGCCGTCGGTCGCCATCGGCGTCGGCCAGTCCCGGGCCATCCCGTCCAGGCCCTTCTCGTGTTTCCGGGCACCGCCCCGGCTCCGGAAACTGTCGGTCTGTGGCGTTGGCCACATCGCGGCCGTCGTCGCGAGATTCATCCCATGCTTGCCCGCTTCCTGTGAGGGTGTCGGTTTCGTCTGCCGGTTCTCGTTCGCGCTCGCCCGGGGTGTCGGCCAAAGCCGCAGCATCTCCGTCCGGTTCCCACCGCTCGAGCGGGTCCCAGAGCAGGCGCGCGGGGTCGGCCAGTTCGTCACCCTCTCTGATGGCGAGGATGAACAGCCGCTCGCGCTTGTGGGGCGCACCGACTTCCGCCGCCGTGAAGAGGCCTGCCGCAAGGCGGTAGCCCATGCCGACCAGTCCGCTGGCGACTTCGGGAAATCCGAGACGGAGATGATGGGCGACATTCTCGAGGACGACGAAGGGCGGCTCGACCTCGCCGATGATGCGCGCGACATGCGGCCAGAGATGGCGCGGGTCGTCCGCGCCCTGCCGCTTGCCTGCAACCGAGAACGGCTGGCACGGATAGCCCGCAGTGACGATGTCCACCGCGCCGCGCCATGGGCGGCCGTCGAAGCTGGCAACGTCGTCCCAGACAGGCGCTGGATCCATGGCCGCCTCTTCCATCCGTGCCACGAGAATGGCCGCGGCGTAGGTTTCCCGTTCGACATGGCCCACAGTTCGATATCCGGGCATGGCGATGGTGAGCCCGAGGTCGAGCCCGCCAGCGCCGGAGCAGAGCGAGAGGCCGAACAGGCATGCGTCTCCGGTTCCGGAAGCGTTTCCGGAGGGATGTAAAGCCAGGTCATGCATCGCCTCAGCGCGGGTTGGTCGCCAGATCGGCGAAGGTCTGGCCGGTCCCGCCCAGGACAGCGTCCTTGCCGGTGAACTGCTGCCACCGCTCCACAGCGACATCGACATAAGCCGGGTTGAGTTCGATCCCGTAGCAGACCCGGCCCGTCGTCTCGGCCGCGATCATGGTGGTGCCAGACCCCATGAAGGGCTCATAGACCGCCTGGCCCGGGCTGGAATTGTTGAGGATTGGCCGACGCATGCATTCGACGGGTTTCTGGGTCCCATGCACCGTTTCAGCATCCTGATCCCTGTTCGCGATCTGCCAGAGCGTTGTCTGCTTCCGGTCGCCCGCCCAATGGCCCTTGCCGGTCTTTTTCACGGCGTAGAGGCACGGCTCGTGCTGCCAGTGGTAATCCCCACGGCTCAGCACCAGGCGATCCTTGGCCCAGATGATCTGGGACCGGATGTTGAAGCCGGAGGCCTCAAGGCTCTCGGCAACCGTCGTCGCATGCAGCGCACCGTGCCAGACATAGGCCACATCGCCCGGGAACAGCGCCCATGCCTCGCGCCAATCCGCGCGGTCGTCATTCAGCACCTTGCCGGTGCGCCTGGTTGCGGCGGCGCCTGCCTTGTTGCGCCAGCCGGGATCGTATTCGACGCCGTAAGGCGGATCGGTCACCATCAGCAGCGGTGTCACATCGCCGAGCAGTCGCTCGACATCCGTGGCCACGGTCGCGTCCCCGCAGAGCAATCGATGCTTGCCCAGCACCCAAAGATCGCCGGGACGGCTGATCGGGGTCTCGGGGGCCTCGGGAACATCGTCCTCGCCCTCGCGGGATGCAGTTTCGGGGTCGAACTCACCAGCCCAAAGCGCCTCGAGCTCCGCGTCATCGAAGCCAATGAGCGACAGGTCGTAGTCCTCAGCCAGCAGGTCGTTCAGCTCGGCCGACAGCAGCGCTTCATCCCAGGTCCCGAGTTCTGTCAGCTTGTTGTCCGCGATCCGATAAGCCCTGCGCTGCGCCTCGGTCAGATGGCCCAGCACAATCACCGGGGCCTCGGTCAGCCCCAGTTGCGTGGCGGCCAGTACCCGACCGTGGCCCGCGATCAGCTCGCCGTCGTCGGCGACGAGGCACGGCACAGTCCAGCCGAACTCCGCCATGCTGGCGGCGATCTTCGCGACCTGATCCGCGCCATGCGTTTTCGCATTCTTGGCATAGGGCTGGAGCTTGGCCAGCGGCCAGGTCTCGATCGCATCCGGGGCAAAGCTCAGGGTCATGCGGGTCAGTTCGCCTCAATCGGGTGGACTCCGGACACCGGCAGCCAACCTGGACTCCGCAAAGGGTCCAGCGGCCACCGGACGTGTCCGGGTCCAAGAGTTTGTTTTGTTGTGGTTTTCAGCAGGTCGCGGGTGGATGCCCGCCGGGGTGGCTTCCCAAAAAACCGGCCCTGTCGCTGGCGATATTGCGCGCTTCGCCCGCCCGTATACGTTTACGTCCAGGAAGGACCCGTACAATCGCCCTGCCACCCACTTCTCTCGCGAGTATATCGAACTTTTACCGCTCAGCGCCGGATTTGTCTCGCCTCGCGATGTCTCACCGAAAAATGTCTCACGGAGTCAGAACGGGTTGACAAATGCGCGTTGGCAAGGCCCGACGGACAACAATCCTGTTTGTCAGATCGGCATCTTGCTCGTAGCCTTACCCTTGGGTTCATGAGGTATTTCGGGAAACATGGTCAATCTCTTCATTTCCAACACAGATAACCGATGGTTCGATTTTCTGTATCGGAGCTCTCCACATTCCGAAGTGAACTTCTGGCAGCCAAGCGCCACGAATTTTCGAGCAATTACCCCCGGCGAGTTCTTTGTTTTTCGATTGAAATCACCGCGAAATGTTATTGGGGGCTTCGGCGTCCTATCGACGGCAACCATTTTGCCAATCAAGATTGCCTGGGACGCGTTCGGGCAGGCAAACGGCGTTGCAAGCCTGACCGATTTTGTTGAGTTCATTCAAAACTATCGAAAAGATGAACGCGTCAGCCCGCAAAGCTTGATCGGATGCAGGGTTCTGACGCAACCGGTGTTCCTCGACGAACGGAACTGGTCAGAGCTTCCTTCATCCTGGTCGAGAAACATTGTTGGCGGCAAGACGTTCTCGACAGGGGAGCCAGAGGGCGCGGCCCTCTGGAACAAACTGGATCAGCTTTTGTCTTCTCATCAGGTTGCAAGCGGCATGGCTGAGGCGGCCGAACGTTTCGGCGGTCCCCAACTGGTCTTGCCGCGCCTGGGACAGGGATCTTTCCGAATCTCTGTCATAGAAGCCTACAAGCACCAGTGCGCGTTGACAGATGGCAGAGTTTTACCTGCTCTGGAGGCGGCGCATATCAAGCCCTATGCCGAAGGAGGGCAGCACACTCGATCGAACGGTATTCTTTTGAGGCGAGATATTCACAGCGTGTTTGATGCCGGTTACGCGATGATTGATGACGACTTCCGCTTTGTGGTCAGCGACAGGGTTCGAACGGTTTTCAACAACGGAAACGAATATCGCCGCCTGAATGGGCAGAAGCTTCGTTTGCCCGACAATCCCACCGATTTTCCAGACAAGGATTTCCTGCGATGGCACGCAGAAAACCGTTTTGAGGCGAGCTGACATCACTTCAAGCTTTAGAAATGACATGTTGGCGCGATAGCTTTTCATGAACGCTTTTTCCGTTCAGCCTCCAGACCATGACCGCAATTCCGTACTGCCACCTGCGGTTCGCGGTCGCCCGGCTGATCCCCATCTCCCAGCATATCGGTTTCCACGGCGTGCGCTCGGCACGCAGCCAGACGATCCGGGCATCGTCCCGTTCCAGCCAGCGCAGCCAGAGCAACGCCTCCTCGGCCTCAGTGATCTGGCGCGGGCCCGGTCGGGGCCGCCGCATCTGCGGCTCCTGACCAACCTTGTCCGCGAAGCTGTGGAAATACTCGGGCCAGGCGTTGAAGAAGCCCTGCGGCATGACGCCGGGCAAGTTGCGGAAGACGTCGACCGCGCTCTCCAGCCGGTCCTCCACCCGTGTGGTTGTCCAATCACCCATGGCGCGCCTGCCGTTCCAGTTTGCCATACAGGCGCTCGCCAAGCTGGCGCACCAATTCGCGCTCAGGCCAGGTCAGCCGGTCATCGTCAATTGCGACGGCCAGCAGCCCTTGTTCCTTCCAGCCGTCCCGTTTGACCTCGTCGGGCTGGCGACGATTGCCGCCATAGCCCTTGGGTGTGAAGCGCATTCCGGTCATTGCGCACCTCCGTGGGTTTCCATGGCCCAAAGCAGGATCGCGATGGCATCGGCCTCATTGTCATCAACTGGGCTGAACCCGCGCGCCCGGGCGGCGGCGATCATGGCGTCCTTGTTGGCGTTGCCCTTGCCGGTGGCGTGGCGCTTGATCGTACCGACTGGCACGCCCTCGTATGGCACGCCGCGCAGCTCGGCCCATGCCGTCAGCGTGGCCATCAGACCGCCATAGACGTGGGCCGCATCCGTGCCCGCGTGGCGACGGACCTCTTCGAACCAGATGGCAGCGATAGGCCCGGACAACCGCTCCAACTCGCCCAGCCAATTCGTGAAGCGCAGGTATCGCATCCCACCGCCATCGAACCGTCCATTGCGGAACGATGCTGTGCCGCTGGTGATCAGCCCGTCGGCGCCATGCAGCGCCCAGCCCGCGGTTGTGCCGAGATCGAGCGCCAGCAATGTGCGCTGGCGGGTAAACGCAGGTGGCACGTTCTGGACGGCGTTCTGATTGGGGTTGGTCATGGTCTGGTCCGCCATGGGCTTTCTCCTTTTGTGATTGGCTGCTCGAGGGGTGGATCGGGCCAGACTGCGGCCCGAGAAATTGCCCAGGGGTAGGTGGTGGCTCTCCCCGCCTGTAGCGGGGAGGACACCTACCCCTTTAGGGGGGACTTTTCTGAAATCTGAAATCTGGCATAGGGCACTGATTTTGTTAGACAAATCCAGATTGCGGAGCAGATTTCGGAAACCCCCTTCCAAAATCTGGAAAGGACCTTCCAAGTCGCTGAAACCAAATGGTAAAAGCCAGATTCCAGATTTCGCCAGGATTTCAGATTTTGCAAAATCTGGCCAGATTTCAGACTTTTGCACCCAGATTTCGGAAGGCAAAACGGCGTGTTTCATCATGCGTCCTCCACCTCGCGATAGACCCAGACAGACGGGTTTTCGACGGGCAGAACGGCACCGGTCTGTGGGCATTTGTAGTGGCTGGGCAGGACATCGATCAGCTCCGGTGTGACCTCTCCGGTGCCTGAATCGACACGCTCCCTGCTGGTTGCAAGACGCATGGTCTCGACGCAGAGATAGCCATATTTGCTCCGCTCGGTCGCCAGATCCAGCGCAGTCGCAGCGGCCCCGCGGACGAACTTCACGTAGCCTTTCGTGGTCAGCACGTTCAGCCGTTCACGGATGATCGATTGCCCACCAAGACCTCCAGTGTTCTCGAAGGTCTCCGCGAAATGGGTCATCGTGTACATTCGACCCTGAAGCGCCTCTTCGTACAGCAGGCCGCAGATCACCTCGCCCTTGCGATCCCGTTCTGCATCATGCTTCGCGCCGACGTCCTTGCGCACCAGCCGTTCGTTCATCGGGTTGATCTCGACCCATTGGCCGCCGACCTTGTCGATTACCTTGGGCGGCAGCGCAGGGCCATTGCGCAGTTCGATTTCCAGCTTGCGTTCCGGGGCCTCCTCGTCGGGACGGTGCAGGATCAGGCCCGAGGTATAGAACCCGCGCAGCGCGCTGGCGCCGGAGAGCGCGAGGAAAGGATCGTCCTTCACCTGCTGCTTGCTGAGCTTCTTGGTGTGATGGATCAGGATGACCCCGCAGTCGGGGTCGATATGGTCGCGCAGGACCTCGACCCGTTCCTTCAGGAAAAACATCATGGCTGTGTTGTCGTTTTCGCCGCCGCCATCGGGCCCGCCGTCGAAGAGGTTTCGGATCGGATCGACGCAGAGAATGTCGGGCGGTGCCTCCGGGAACGCGGTTTGCACGGCGCGCGAAACCCGCACGCTGCCCTCGTTGTCGAGCAACATCTTCAGCTTGGGTGTGGCGACGAAGGTATCGCGCGCGGCCGCCAGCACCTCCGGCGGCAGGGCAATCTGCTTCAGCCGCTCGCGCAGATAGTGATACTGGATCTCGGCCTGCAGGTAGAAGATCCGCAAGGGCCGTGGCGGCGTGAAGCCGAGGAACGGCACGCCTGCCGCCATGTGCACGAGCCAGGAGATCAGAAGGTCGCTTTTGCCAACCTTGGGCGCGCCACCCAGCACCAGCAGCCCACCTGGCGTCAGCACGCGCGGCGCAATGATGTCCTGCGGCATGGGGCTCTGGTCGTCCAGCAGCGCGCCGAGCGTGAAGGCAGGCATGTCCTCCGGCCCCGGTGCGCCGGAGTTCAGCCGGATCAGCGGCGGGCCGTACTTCTCGACATGCCGGTTCCAGAGGCGCTCGGACTCGCGCTTCAGCCGTTCGACCGGCCACTCAGGCCGCAGCATCGCGGCGTTGTAGCCGCAGATGCCTTCCCAGCCCTCGTCCTTTGTTATCCGGCCCTCATGAACCATCCGGATGAAATGCCCGATCGCGGCCGACGCACCCTCGAAACGGGACCAATCGTCCTGCGCCCCCTCGCGCACCGGCGTGACCAGCACATCGTCCATGGCGGGTTTGTCCGGATGGGTGAACTCGGGTTGCAGCGACACGCCCGGCGCGGGCGGCATGTCCGTCACGACCTCGATGAACTCGGCCAGATCGCGTTCCCGGTCGGCGTTCAGCTCGACAATCCGCACCTGCGTCTTGAGGCTGTTCTTGTAATAAACGCTGCCTGCGACCCGGATCGGCTGGTGGGCGGAGCGGAAATGCATGTCCCCACCGACCTTGGCTGCAATGTCACCGCGCAGTCGGCAGACGCGGCGAATATCATCGCCCTCGGCAGGCTCGGTCAGCGCCCACCAGACATGGGCTTTCCGCTGCCCCTCCGGCGTCAAGCCACCGCTTTCCACCACCATGGTCGGCGCGCCAAGATGGCGCTCCAGATGGGCCCGCTTGGCGGCAATATCGCCGGTGTCGAGATCAACCACGACGGTCTGCATCTGCAGGATCTCGGCAGCCTTTGCCTGACCGGGTGCGGCCACGGTGCCGGGGATCACATAGACAGCCGCGCCCTCGCGTGAGGCCCATGTGGCGAAGGTCGCCATCTTATCGGGGGCGGCCTGATCCGCCTCGAGCCAGATGTTGTGCGGGCGGCCATCGATGCCCTGACCCTTGTCGATGAAACTGCGGACCGGAATCAGGCCTTCGCAGTAGCCGAAGACGACCTGCATGAACTGGGCGATCTGCTCGGGATCAGGCTCGTCGCCGAACACATCAATCTGCGGGGCCGCGTCGTTGAAGTCGCGCCACGGATTGAAATGGACGACGTTTTTCGTCGGCATATCTGGAGTTGTGTCGTCGCGCATGGGTGTGTCCTGGTCGGGATCTGATGGATCGGTGGGCTCGTCGGTCATCTGGCCAGCCCCCAACACCGCTCGGAATGGGCGCAGAACCGGCATTCGAAGAAGTCACGGTTGGCGGCGATGCGGGGCAGCAGCTCGCCCGCGTCGGTGGCCTGCAGGATCCGCACGGCGCGGTCAGACATGCGCTGCGCGAGATCGGCATCGAAGGGGACGAGCTCATGGTGCAGCTCGGCCGTGTCCTTGTTGATCGCCGTAAACAGCGCCGGTGAGGCCGAAATTCCCGGCACCGAAGACTCCATGTAAGCTTGGTAGATCGCGATCTGGGCGGCGTAGACGGGCTTGGAAACCGTGACCCCATCCTTGACGCAGGCGCGCCAGTTCTTCGCGTTCATCGTCTTGCATTCCCAGAGCGCCGGGGCGCGCAGACCAAGTGCTGCCGGGGCATCAGCGATGATCCCGTCGACATGGCCGCGGATGCGACCGCCCGCGACGGAGAAGCCGAACTGGCCGCCATCGCGTTTTTGGGTCACCAGATCGATCTCGGCCGCGCGCAGCCAGCGGATCGCCAGATCCTCGAGTTGATGACCAATCGCGAAGATCCGCAGCGTCTGGCCGCCGAAGTCGGCACCCTCATCCTTGGGCGCGCCGGCGAACTCGAACTGAAGCGCGCGTTCGCAGGCATGACCCAAGCGGGATGCGCCGAGATAGGTCCTGGGCGGCGTGGCCTCGCGCTCGGCAATGAGAGCGGCGTCGATCAGTTCGTTGATCCGCTCGGCCATCGAGGGACGCGGGTTGAAATCCAGCATCAGAACGGCACCTCCGGTGATTGAGCCCGGGCGATGTCGGCCATGGCCTCGCGGAAACCCTCGACGGCCTCCTCAATCAGGGCACGCACCTGTGCCTCGGTCAGATCGGCGAAGGCGGTCTGCCAGCCGATCTCGTCCATCAGCATGGCGATGCGTTTCATGGTGGCGGTGACGGCGGTGCGTTCTTCTTCTGTCAGGTCAACCATGGCAAACCGCTCCCGCGCCAAACGCGTCCACAAGCCTTGGCAGGGCATCGAGCAGAACCAGACCGATGGCCGGGGCCGCCTCGACCGGACCGGATCGCGCCAGCCAAAACCACGCGTGGGTTGCCGGCAAACAGCACAGAGCGTTCCACGCGGATGCCAGAGACGCCGCCGGTCCTCGGCCGGCATGGGGACTAAAGATGTCATGGGTCATGCCGCCCTCCGTTCGGGACCAGCCACCGCATTTACGGCTGCATGGATGGCGCGCTTGTTGAAGCCGAAGGTCATCAATGCCGAGGCGCGATAGCGCGTCAGGCCGAAGTCGTGGCGACACTCGGCAGGCAGGTATTTCAGCTGCTTGTCGGTCGGCGGCTGACGCAGCCACGACTTGGTCTTGAAGGCGCTTTCATCGCTTTCGTGGGTGTTCAGCCAGTCGTCGGCCTGAGCGAGGCAGACGGCGCGCTCGCCGACGCCCAGCAAGCGTGGCCGCTCGCCCTTGGCCCCGCCGATGGCGTACCAGACGCCGTCCATCCAGAAGATACCGCCCCAGGCCGAAAAGCCCGTGGCCATCAGAGCATCGTCCGTCCCGAAGAGATCGACCCATGCGAAGCTCGAGCGTTTCAGCAGATCGATTTCGGTCATCACAAAGCCCGAGAGTGGCACTGCGTCCGTGCCGGTCTGGCCTTCTTCCTGCAGCAATACCTCACCGCAGAGCGGGCATTCGGTGGCGGCAAGTGGAATCTCCGCTGCGCAGGCCGGGCAGGATTTGGTCGGGGCTTCACCGGTGCCGATCTTGCCATCGAGATCGACATCCTGTTCCAGCGTGCCGTGGATCAGGCTCGATGTGCCGAAATCCAGCACCACGCAGTCGGTCTTGACGATGCCGGGGTGTTCTTCCGGATCGACCGTGCGCAGCCCGCGCCCGACCATTTGGATCATGGTGGATTTGTAGGAACTGGGCCGCAGCAGCACCACACAGGAGGTGGGCGGATGGTCCCAGCCTTCAGTGAGCACGGCCACGTTAACGACCACGCGGGTCTTGCCCGACGCGTAATCAGCCAGGATGGCCTTGCGTGTCTCGGAAGCCAGATCGCCATGGATCAGCGCAGCCGTGATCCCCGCAGCGCGGAAGGCCTCGGTCACATGGTCCGCGTGGGCGACGGTTGAACAGAAGACGACCGTCTGACGGTCGCCTGCCTTCTCACGCCAATGGCGGATCACCTCGTCGGTGACAGGCGCGCGGTCCATGATGTCGGCCACCTCGGTCATGTCGAAATCCGCGCTGGTCTTGCGGACCGACTTCAATTCCTCCTGCACGCCCACATCGATGACAAAGGTGCGGGGCGGCACGAGGTGGCCAGAAGTGATCAACTCACCCAAACGGACCTGGTCAGCGACATTGTCGAAGACCTCGCGCAAACCTTTCTTGTCGCCCCGGGCCGGCGTTGCCGTCACCCCGAACACCCTCGCGTCGGGATTTGCATCGCACACCCGGTCAATGATGCGGCGGTAGCTGTCCGCCACCGCGTGATGCGCCTCATCGATCACCAGAAGATCAAGCCGCGGCATGTCGGCCAGGTTCGATGCCCGCGCCAGCGTCGGCACCATGGCAAAGGTGACGTCACCGCCCCAGGATTTCTCGGCGGCGTCGACCACGGATGTCGACGCCTCCGGCACCACGCGCTGGAACTTGGCGCGGTTCTGTGCCGTCAGCTCGTCGCGGTGGGCCAGAACACAGGCCTTGGCACCATCATCGATCATCTCGCCGGTAACCGCCGAAAGCATGATGGTCTTGCCCGCGCCGGTAGGAGCCACGCCGAGCGTGTTGCCGTGTTGTTCGAGCGCAGCAACACTGCGCTCGACGAAGGTTTTCTGACGGGGGCGAAGGCGCATGACCGATCCCCCTTACTGCGCCCAGCTCGGCCGCCCGGGGGCACCGGGGCTGACTGCTGGTGGATTTGACGAGGACGTCTGGGCGGCAGCATTCTGCTGCGGGGCATTGCCGCTGAACTGGAGCGGCGCCGTGCCCATGATCTGCGCATAGTCGCGATGATCTGGCGTCACCGCGCTACGGATCTCGTTCTTGTCGTCACCGCTGGCATCTGTGCCGATGTCGATGCGGGCGACGAACTCGATGCCGTCGAGATCGGAAAAGCCGCTGATGCGCCGTGCTGCCTGCGCCTCGGGCGACATGTCCTTGTCGGAAATCCCGCGTGCCGAGTTCAACATGCCGCGCACCAGGCTGCGGCCCATGTTGGTCCAGTCCGGACCCTTGGGACTGTAGAGCCCGATCAGCGTGAAAATCTTGCGGCGGGCATATTGCCCTTCGGTGACGGTGAACTCGCCGTTCAGATACACCGCGCCTGTAGAGCCGCGCGTGGCATAGCCGCCAGTCCAGCCCTGCGAGGCATCGTCGAATCCGCCGGGACGGATGGTCAGCCGCACCTTGGCCAGCGTGCCCTTGGGAATGAGGTTGGTATTGCTCTGTGCGTCGTTGAAATCGTTCCAGGAACCCATGGGGAACCTCCTTCTTTGTTCAGGATTGCGATTGGGATTCGTCGGTGGCCGCCGGATCGGCGGGTGGCGGGGTGTAGGTCAGCCTGTCGGGCGCCGGGCTAGCGGGCGTCCGGATTTTCGCCATCAGGCGGCCGAGATGTGGCTCTTCGACTTGGGTAAGCCGCCCGGAGCGGTCCTTGGCCGGGAAACCCCAGGGGTTGATCGTCTGGCAGACAAAGGCCCGGTACGGATCACCGCCATCGGCCTTCAGTTCCGCCATGGTGATCACCTCATCGACGATCCCCGGCAGTTCGAGGCCTGTCTTTGAGCCGTCGATCTGCGGCTGGAACACCTTGCGATTGAAGTCGTCGAGCTTCTCGTCGAGGATCCCGACAAACCAGACATTCTTTGCGCGCGTGTGCTGCAGATGGGTGAGCCAGCCGATCATCTCGCGGCCGTGCAGACCATACGCCCCGCGCACATCCGGCTTGCCGGTCTTCTCCGACAGCGCCTCGGGCTGGCCCTCGCACCAGCCGAAACACAGCCGCCCAGCGACAGTGATCGAATCCACGAAGATCGTTTCGTAGCGGTCAAGCGCTGCCGGATCGCCAAAGCGCTCGCACACGGCGTCATAATGCGCCGGGCTGTAGGGTTGCTCGTCGCGCAGCGCCGGGTTGGGTCCGCCGATGAACACCGCGAAATCCCGGCATTCCGTCCAGGTGCGCGGCCGGATGCTGTCACCTGCCCAGCCCTCGATGGCGAGATCGCCCGCTTCGAGATCCATGAACAGCGTGCGCTCAGCGTCGAGGGTCCAGAGCAGCGAGGTTTTCCCGATTCCGGATTTCCCGAAGATGCAGCCCTTGATTCCGCGCGGCTCGGCCAACCGCTGGTCGGCGCTGATGATGGGGAGGCTCACTGGTCAGCCCCCTGCGCGAGGATCTCGACCTTCAGCGTGCCGGGCCGGACCGTGCGCGCCGGTTCGAAGCCTTGCCGGATCGCCTCGGGCCAGGCGGCGTATTTGCGCTCGGGCACCTTGTAGGCGAGATCGACATATTCGGCGGGGTCGTCGCCGGCATCACGGATCCGCGCGACCATGTCGGCCAGTCGGTCCTGATCCCAATCCACCCGCTTCGGCAGATCAGCGACCACGGTGAAATCGCCATCATCAAAGCGGACTGTGCCGGTGTCTTTGCCCGAAACCTTCCGTTCTTCGGCGGCCCGGGTGGCATAGCGGACGGCCAGTCCGGCATCGAAGCGGGCCTTGGCCGCCTTGTCGCGCTTCATACGCTCGTCGATCTCGCGCTGCAGGATTGCCAGCAACTCGACCGGCAAGGCCGCGATCTCGGCCGCGCTGAGGGACGGCAGATCATCCGGCGTGGGGGTGTTCTCGGGGAATGGCATGAAATGGTCTCCATGATCGGTGAATAGGGATTGGAAGGCGGGCATCACGCGGCCTCCTGTTCGGCGAGCAACAGCTCGGACAGCGAGACAGCGGCGGCTTTTGGCTTGGGCCGGGCGACGGCGATGTAGGCGAACTGATCCGGGCCCACGCGCTCCTGCACGAGATGCACGAGGCCTTGCTCGGCGGCCCAGAAGGCCCGCGATCCAAGCCTGCTCAATTCGGCCCGCGCCGCATCCGACAGCCCTGAAAACACAGGGAAGATGTCGAGCACCAGAAAGCCGCGATGGTATTCCAGCCGGTCGCCGGGAACGGCCTGCGCCACCCAGGCGCAGAACTCGATCTCGGACAGCGGTCGGCTGGCGCGAACGGTGATAAAGGGTGTGGTTCCCATGAACATGATCTCCTCCTTTCGCCTCTACTCAGGCCGCAGCCACATCGTCCCAGGAGAGACCGATGCCATGAGCGGTGAGGACGTGGCGGAGATCGACAAGGCGGCGGTAAAGCGTGGACCGGCTGCCGAAACCTTCGGAGACCAGCGCCGAAATCGGGCGATGCGCCAGTGCTGCGCAGAGGCGACGATCCCCGAGCGGCAACCGTGAAATTGCGGTTTGCACGGCCTGATGCTGCTCAGTGGATGCACACGCGTTGGTCGCCTGGCCGTGCCAAGCGGACAGCCCATCGTCCTCACCGATTGTCTCGGCGAGCGGACGCTGGTCCTCAGAACCCGAGGGCGCATCGAGCGACAGCAACCCGCCACCCTGCGCCCTGCGTTCACGCATTATCCGGATCGCGATCCGTGAGGATTGATTGCGCAGGACCAGACCTGCGAATGCGCCGAGGCTGCCGCGTGCCGGATCAAAAGCTGGCAAGCGGCGCAGAAGATCGATCAGGAGATCCTGACCCAGATCCTCACGATCGCAGGCGGGCAAGCCCAGCCGCCGCCGCAGCCTCCAGGCCGCGGAGTCGGCCTCGGAGATGATGGTTTCAATGTCGTCGGGTGAGAGTTCGATCTGCATCGCTGTGCGCCTCGGTCATCGTTTCTGATGAGCCGAAACTGACGGATGCAGCTGGTGCTTTGGTGGGAACGATCTGGGAAAGTTCTGTGGGTTTCTGGGAGCCGCTAGCGCGACAACCTACCAATATCCCAGCCGGACCGTCGCACGATCAGTTCAAGGGACGGAGCCTTCGCAGAGTTTCTGCATCGACGTGTGGATCAGATCGGCGCGCGTTTCGATGAACTTCTGAAAATCACCGTCAACCAGATCGTCGTAAGGCACGCGATGGCTTTCGAGCCTGTGCCGAACCTGTTCTTCAGTGGCATTGGCATCCTGCCCGCGCTCCTCAAGATACTGCTTGGGGTTTTTGGCCGCGATCTTTCGATTGGTCTTCCAAGAGATCAGCGCACAATTCAGAGCGGAGTTCACCTCGTGATCGGGGAACTGATCCTGCACAAGGCTACGCGGGTAGACGTGGTGGTACTCGCGAAAGCGCACGTTGTCTGCGGTTGCTTTCGCCCCATCTGCGAAATCATAGCCGCCGTCATAGAGTGAGACCGCAATGATTGCCCGCCCAAGCCGGTCCTTGCGGCTCGGCCAGCCGCCGCGAATGAGCTCAGCGGCCGGAGGCAACGGATTTTGGGCCTCATCAAACAGATCCGGCGCGGCACTTGAATCCGGATTTACGATCATGTCCTGGATCGCCTTGTAGTCGGCGAAGGCACGTGTGGTTGCTGTCTTGAGATAGCGATCTGTGAAGCTGGCGCGCCAGATTGCTTTCCTGATCAACGTTCGCGCGCGCCCCTCCTGATCCGCACCGTCGACAGGAACATGCGCCCATAGGGCACCAGTCAGGTAGACAATCACCTCGGTTGGCAGCAAACGCTCATTGAAAATCGCTTCGTCCCGCAAGAACGACACGCCACGCTTCAATCCAACCACAACCTGATCCCAAACATTGGCCAGCTCGCTGCCGAATGCTGGGTCAAGATAAGTGCGCTTTAATGGTGGCTTGCCGTTCAGCAACGCCCCAATCGCCAAGGCCGCGTCTTCTACCTTTCCATAGTCGGCGGCGGCGGGAACCTTTTCGTTGAGTTCGGTAATCATGTCGTGCAGCGAGTCGCCGACAGCACCCTCGAGCTGTGCAACAACGATGTCGAAATCCTTCAGCGGCGATGCCGACGTGTTCATCTTAATGAAGACGTCGAGCGCCGTTTCCTGTTCCGTGGTCACAGGCAACGACAAGAAGGGAATGGGATAGGAGGCAAGCCTTTGGCGCAAACGCATGATGGCTTTGTCAGTCGCCTTGTCCGTCTCCGCCGCCTCGGTCCATTCGTCCATCGCGTGCTCACCTTTGGAGCCAGGGCAAAGAATAGAAACAGGGAAATAATTGCGCGCTAAACACTCGGCCGGATTGTCAGCCCAAAGAGGCATGCGTTTGCCAGACTTGGAAATATAGCGTTTCACGATTTCAATTTCGGGGCGCTCTTCGTTTTCCAACGAAACGAAGACCGTGAACTCGTCATAGTCATCAATCAGTGACCGCCACAGAGCTGTCATGCGCTGCTGCCCATCAAGCAGGTTCATTTGCGGCATGCCTTTTGGGCTCGGGGCTCCAGAGAGCGGCCGTGAGTGGAAAAGCTCCTTGTCACCCACCTCCAGGAGCAGAAGTGCGCCGATGGGCAGCGACGGAACACGAAGGATATTCTCCAGAACGCCTTCGATCTGGTTTGGTCGCCACGCCTCAAAGCGCTGGAATCTCGGGAGCGTCGGAAGCCCCTCGCGGACCATTGCAAACCAGTCTTCGACCGTTTTCGTGCGGGCTTCCATATGAAATTCCTACGTTAAATTCCTGTTCCTCAATGCTACTACAGCCGCCAATGAGAAGGACAGCGGCTTTTTCGGCGATGACGGGAAGCAGTGTTGGTTTGGGGATCCATCGGAGGTTAGTCGCGGTCGCGCTGCAACGGCTGCCTGCAGCTACTCGATTATCGTAATCCGCGAGGGATCGACCTGCAGTCGATAGCCTCTGCCATGCACCGTCCTGATCAAATCCTTTGCCTCGGCTTGCGAGAAGCCACATTCCACTATCTTATCGCGCATCTCCCGGACAAGATCTGACGCGGCCCGACCGGTTGTGTCCTCAAGAAAAGCCTTCGAGGCAAGCGAGTCCCTTGAACGTGCTTTATCCACCAGCCGTCGAAGCGACGGAAAAAGCTGGTGGGGGAAGGAAATGACGCAATTGCGCCATTCGATTGCGCCCGATTGCACGTGCACGACCAACTCCGCTTCTTCTGATGGAGGATCGAGGACCGAACTGCCTTGGCTGGCGGGATACCTTGATAGCGGCGCGGCTAAGACAGTTTCAGATCCAATGACATGGATCCCGGCGTCGATCAGATAGGCCGCTATCTCAGCCGGTGCTTGTGGCGCAATAAGTGTCGCAGGACTTGAACCAGACGACCTGCGAATAATCGGCACAAGCCCATCCAGTTTCAGAACAGACGTCTGAAAGATCAGGAAAACAAGCCTTCCAGCCTCCGTTTCACCGAGGTTCCAGAGGCCTGCCGCGACGGCTTCGGCTGGGCTTCGCAAGCCAGCCATAGTGGAAATCTCTCTTGCAAGACCGTTGAGATTGATCCGGAAAGACCGGACATCCTCGGCACTCAGGACAACGTCCTCACGAGGATCGAGCGGGCAATCGGCCTGGTATTGATCGCCGTTCTGTCGAATTGGCCGCGAGATCATTCCGCATTCACAGCGATCGCAGACATCCCAATCGCTTATTGGTGCTGCTTCGACCAAGACGCGCTTGCGCAAAAGTCTGTCAAACTCGGATCCGTAATGCGATTCTGCGACAGACCCCGAAAGAAAGGCGTCGTCGCCAGCCTCACTCAGCCGCGTCAATAACTGCAAAATCGTCTCGGTCATTCGTCAGCCCATTCCGTTCGATCAAGGTCATCACCCGCGCCTCATGCTGGGTGCGCCGGAACTGCACGACGCCGGGCGGGCGCAGTTTGACGGTCACCTGCGGTTGGCGCTTGCCATCGCCCTTGAACAGGATCCGAAAGACGATTTCACCAAGGCGCCATGATCCTGCAAACGACACCGGCGTGCCACCAAAATACCGAAGCGCTTCGCCGCCAAGGTCGCGCGACCGCAGCGTCCGCGTCACGCGCGGATATCCCTTCTTTCCAGGCACCATCAGGTCTGCCGCCGCCTCGATGATCAGGACGCGGTCAATCATGGGATCGTAGGCGTGATCAAACGCGAATTCGGGGCCCGCGAGTTCAACCGGTCGCAGCGTGTAGAGGTCTTGTGCATCATCACCGTCGAAAAAGCCCGGCCGCTCCAGGATAATCGCGGCGAAGAGTTCGGCGATCTCCGGTTGGTGGGCTTTTCTGATCCGGGCGAGCCGGAGCATGCCGGTGTTCTCGGAATAGCGCAGAACGGCATGAGCAATCTGCCGAACGCTGATGACCCGCTCCTGCAGGCCTTCGACAACCGGCATGGTCGAGACCATGGAGCCGTGACTGACCACCAGGTTGATCTCGTCGCCATCGGCGTAATCGCCGACCCGGCAGTAATCTCCCAGGAACGCGTTGCGGAACATCTCGGCGACAGCCTTTCGGAACGCCTCGACTTTCTCCTGCGTCAGGTCGATCGCTACGCCCCGTTCCTTCCCGGCGTACTCATGCAGTCGGTCAGCGGCCAGCATCGCCATATGATCGGCAGCGGCGTCGAATAGGTCGGGATGTTCCAGAAACACCCGAACGGCGATGTGCTTCGGCTCATGTGCCTTGTTAGGCGCATCCTCATCGCCTGTTTTCATGTCCGGGAACAAATCGATGCCCTGACGGTCAGCCTGGGTCTGAATAACTTCGAGGCCGCGTTTGTCGCCCAGTTCGGCGATACGGTGGAGATCGGCCCGTAAACCTTCTGGATAACTGTCCTCAGCCCCCGTCAGGAGGTCGTGTAGCGCGCCCCGTGCCGCATCTTCTTCCTGATCGAGCACATTGATGGAGAAATCGGTGAATTTGCCTTCGTGACGGGCCAGAAATGCTTTCATCAGGCTCAAATCAATTGTCTTAATGAACCGAGGATTCACGAACTTTTTCAAATTGCCGGCCATCGCGAATCTCCTTTTCCATGAAACGAATGTTCATAATATGTTCTCGCCCAAATGGCCGCAACCGTTGGGTGAACAGTTGGGACGGTTCCCGAGGCTGATGAGTAGAGGCCAAGAGAGACAACCGCTCCGAGGCCCGTATGAAACGACCCAATCCACTCCCACCCTGCCAGATGACGCCCGCAGAACGCCGCGCCGAGCTATGCGGCCTGCTGGCTCTCGGGCTGGTTCGATTGCGGATGCGAGATCGGGCAAAAGTATCTGACGAAATTGGAGAAAGTAGCCTACACTATCCGGCCGACGAATGGCGTCATGCAACTCCAACTCACCGGAGAAACTCATGACCAAACAAGATCCCATTCCCGCCCGCCTGGCCGCGCTCAAGACGACATCGACGCCAGACTTGAAGAAACAATGGCGTGAGCTGTTCGACAGCGAGCCACCGCCGTTCAATCGCCGCTATCTCGAAAGCCGCCTCGCATACCGCATCCAGGAGCTGGCCTATGGTGGTCTGAAGCCGGAGACGGTGAAACGTCTGGAAGCCCTTGGCGAGAAACTCGATGGCGGTGATCGCAAAAGGAGCCGCATCCGCGCTGACCTGACGCCCATCGTCGGGACGCGGTTGATCCGTGAATGGCACGGCGTCGAACACGTCGTCACCGTCACCGCCGACGGTTTTGACTGGCAGGGACGCCCCTACAAATCGCTCTCTTCCATTGCCCGCGCAATCACCGGCACACGCTGGAACGGCTGGGTGTTCTTTGGCCTGAAAAACCATCGGAGGGGCGCATGACCAAACCGATTGTTCGAAAACTGCGCTGCGCGATCTACACGCGCAAATCCTCCGAGGAAGGGCTGGAGCAGGAGTTCAACTCACTCCACGCCCAACGGGAGGCCTGCGAGGCCTATATCGCCAGCCAGCGCTCCGAGGGCTGGGTACTGGTCCGCGATCAATACGACGACGGTGGAGTTTCCGGCGGTACTCTGGACCGCCCCGGACTGCAGCGACTAACGGCGGACATTGAGGACGGGCTTGTCGACGTGGTGGTCGTCTACAAGATCGACCGCCTCAGCCGCTCGCTCGCCGACTTCGCCAAGTTGGTGGAGGTGTTCGACAGGAACGGCGTGACCTTCGTCTCAGTGACGCAGTCGTTCAACACCACCACGTCGATGGGGCGGCTGACGCTGAACATCCTGCTCAGCTTCGCCCAGTTCGAACGCGAGGTGACCGCCGAACGCATCCGCGACAAGGTCGCCGCCAGCCGCAAAAAGGGTATGTGGATGGGCGGGGTGCCGCCTTTCGGCTACCGCGTTGAAAATCGCAAACTGCTCATCGACGAGGAGCGCGCGGAGCATGTGCGCTGGATCTTCGCCCGCTTTCTCGAGATCGGTTCGGGAACGGAACTGGCCCGAGAAGTCGCTAAACGCGGCATCCGAACGCCCCGCGGGAACCGGATCGACAAGAAGTATCTCTACCGCATGCTGAACAACCGCGCCTATATCGGCGAGGCGGTCCACAAGGGCGAAAGCTATCCGGGCGAGCACGATGCTATCATCGACAGGGACGTCTGGGACAAGGTCCACACGATCCTGACCGAAAGCCCCCGCAAGCGCGCCGCTCGCACCCGAGCCGATATGCCCGCGCTGCTCAAAGGGCTGCTCTACGGTCCGGATGGAGCGGCGTTCTCGCCAACCCACACGCGCAAGGGCGGTAAGCTCTACCGGTACTATGTCAGTCAGACAGTTCTGAAGCACGGCGCCGGTACGTGCCCGGTCGGCCGCGTGCCCGCTGGAGAAATCGAAGCGGCAGTCATCGACCAGCTTCGCACTGTCTTCCGCCAACCCGAGATCGTGGCGGGCACGTGGAAGGCCGCGCACGCCGACGCCGACGACATCACCGAAGCCGACGCCCGCAGGGCCCTTCAGCAGCTTGATCCGCTGTGGGACGAACTCTTCCCTGCCGAGCAGGCGCGCATCGTGACGCTTTTGGTCCAGCGGGTCGATGTCGGCACCGATGGCCTGAATGTCCGGCTGCGCGTCGACGGTCTCAGTGGCCTTGCGCACGAGATGCTTGCAGACCGCATCGAGGCGGCTGCATGACCAGCAGAACGCCGATCCCGGACACCGTGACGCTGCACGTGCCATTCCGCATCGTAAAGCGCGGTGGGCGAAAGGAGATGCAGCTGCCAGAAGGCGCCCCGCAGTCGCGGCGGACCGACAACACGCTGGTCAAGGCGCTGGCGCGAGCGTTTCGCTGGAAGCGGATGCTGGAATCCGGCGAATTCACGACAATGGTAGAACTGGCCGAACACGAGGGGATTGCGCCGTCCTACATGACCCGTGTACTACGCCTGACCCTGCTCGCACCCGACATCGTCGAGGCGATTCTGGACGGCCAGCAGAGCGCAGAGCTGACGCTCGCACGCGTTCTGGAGCTATTTCCGGCTGAGTGGAGCAGACAGCTTCGTTAACTTCTGGTGCTGTCCTTGCATCGACCAATACCGCGCCCGTAAAAAAATCGGTTCCCACAAGTCAAACGGGTGGGGTGCTCCCTACGCGGAGAAGCTTTCTACTTCGTGGCGAACTCCGCACCAGGAAGCGTCTTGAATTTCGGGTACGTGTGTGACGCACCGTTGACTTCAAGCCGCCCGGCAAAAGAAATCTCATGCTTCACAAAAGTCTTCGCTGACAGCTTCTGGACCAGCCCCATATGATCAACTAGGATCAAAGCTCTCTCTGCAAATCGTCCTTGGCAGAGGTGCAAGGGCTGAAAGAATTGTACGACCCTCTAGATATGGTCAACTTGGCAGCAAGCATAGCTTGCGAACTCTTCCGACGGGAGGAGCGATCTCTCACGCCGTTCGATATCAAGGGAATATCCGACAGCGGTGGTATCTACGCAATATTCTACCGAGGAGCCGTCAAACCTTACCGGCTCTACAAGCACTTAAATAGCAGCGCCGGGATATTGCCGATTTATGTTGGAAAGGCTGCAGAGAGCGCAACCGTTAACGGGCTCCAAGACTTTCGCAGTGGGCCGGGGTCAAACAGTGTTAAGAAACGGCTTCAAACACACAAGCGGAAGATTGACAGTTTTTCTACTGGAGCTATCCCAGTTCAGACTTCTGACTTTTCTTTTAGGTTCCTTGGGCTGCCCGACGCTCACGTATCAATGGCTGAAGCGGGATTGATCACGTTCCTAAGCCCTATTTGGAATGGGGCGGGCTTTGGAAGTAATGCACCAGGTGGAGGCCGCCCAGGGAAGCTGCCGCCAAACTGGTTAGGATTGGCACATGGACCCAGTGCCCCCGGGTTGTCGCAATCGCAGGAAGACGATATTCGATCTAAGATCTTGGAACAGGCAAGAAAGGTTCTGCGAAAGCAGAATGACCCTCGGCTCGAGAGGGCAAGGTCAGCCATCCTCATTGCAGCACGAGCTTGAAAATAGGTCACGCCGTCGAACCCGAACCCTATCGATCTAGGCCGCGCTGAGCTTGTCTCGAACGCCTGTGGCGACTATCCGAGCCAATTGGCACGGGACAGCGTTGCCTAGCTGCCGCATCGTCTCCGTCCACGAACCGTGGAACACCATGTCGTCGGGGAAGGTCTGTAGGCGAGCGCTCTCTCGTATCGTGAAATAGCGCACCGAGCCATCCGGCCTGCGCAGCATGTTCTCGCCTCCAGGAACACCGTGCACGCCCGCCTTCAGTGTCTTGCCCGGCTCATCCAGTGGGCTTCCCGTGTGCCCGGGATAGGAGCGTGCACCGGGCTGAAACCGGTGGTCATGAAAGTCCAGCGCCGTGCCGGACGCATGTTCCGGATCCGGAAGGTCGGAGATCGCGTCGCGCACGGTCAGCCACGGTTCGTCCAGAGGCCGCTCAGCTATCTTCAAAGCCCGCGCCTGCGCCGCACCACCATCCGGCCTGTTCTTGCGAGAGACGCCGTGCAGGTCCCAATAGACCTCCTCGCGCCATTGCGACCAGAGCAGCGCGTCCCGCGAATGGGTCGGCTTCGGAAAGTGCCACTCGATCTCGGTGTCAGCACGGAACCCGACGAGGAAGATGCGCTCTCGCCGTTGGGGGACACCGTAGTTCGCCGAATTCAGTACCCGCATCACCACACGATAGTGCAGGCCCTTCTCGGTCCCCTTGGTATGATGGTTCTCGAGACGCACGAGGTGGGCCATCCATTCCTCTTCCCTCTTGGCAACAAGATCGGGATAGGTCAGCTGCAGTCGAATGTACTCGAGGTAATTCGCGAAACTGCTGCGCGTAAGCCCCTTCACGTTCTCGAAGATGAAAGCCCTAGGTCGAAGCTCGCGCACGGCACGGATCGCCTGCGGGAACATGTCCCGACTGTCGAGAAAGGCGCGGTGGCGTCCGCCCATCGAAAAAGGTTGGCAGGGCGGTCCGCCCGTAACGAGGTCGACGGAGCCGCCTACGGTCCCAAAATCGAACTGCCGCACATCGCCCTCGTGGATCGGCCAGTGCGCAATTGGATCAAGACCGCGATCTTTGTTCTGGCGGAGAGTGTCGCACGCCCATCGGTCCCAGTCCATGACGGCTACCGGACGGAATCCTGCTTGGCTGACGCCGATTCCAAGTCCGCCAGCGCCCACAAACAGCTCGACCGATCTCATCATCCCAGGAACTCCCTGATCCTTGCCTGCAATTCCTCTCGATTTTTTGTCTGGCATTCCCATACTACGAGGACGTCCCAACCGAGTTCTGCGAGCAGGACGATACTACGCTCGTCCCGTTTCCTATTTGTTTCCAGCTTCGGCCCCCAAAAGTCCAGTCTGGATTTCGGGAGTCTCGCCAGCGGGCACGCCGGATCTGGGTGTCGGTGCCAAAAACAGCCGTGTACGAAGATTACCTTTCTTCGAGCCGGAAAGACCAGATCGGGCTTCCTGGGCAGGTCAGGACGATGAAGCCTGTAACGATAGCCCATACCATGCACCAGGCGGCGCACCAGCAGCTCCGGCTTGGTGTCTCGGCCGCGGACCCGGCTCATGCGCTCGCTTCGCTGTTCTGGCGTTAGTGTATCCATGGGCAACCTAATGCTGGCGCGCAGAGAGGACCGACACGCAAATCTGTCAAACTCAAACTAGTTAGTCCAACCAAATCAGGTGCTTGATCCCAATTTTGTCCGCCGCGCTTTCGACGACCGCGCGCTGGGTTGCCATCCCGAACTTTGCTGAAGATTCGGTCAGCACAACTGCAAAAGGCTCGCTATTCTCGAAAGCGCGCTCATGCAGGGCCATCAACGTTGCCTTCCAGTCAGCTGCCTTGCTCCAAGCGATCTGGCGCCCATCGGGGAGAAGGCAGCCGTGCGGTTTAATGAAAGTCGCGCTGACCTCTGCACCCTCGTCAATCCCGAGCACCCGGAATACGCGCGCGGGGTTGGCTGAGGCCTCCCTAGTGTATGACTTGAGGAGCGTATCCTTGATATAAACGCGAACTTTTCGCGGGTCCATGTACTGACCCAGCCTTCCGCCAATACTCTCCGTCTCGGTCCACACCGAGTAGTACCGCGACTTGTCGGCAGCCGAGAGCGCCGACCAATTGAGCCGATCAGCTTCTGCCCACAGGTGCTCCTTGATCTCGCCTCGAACGCTCACTGGCACCCTCATTGCACGCCTCCCGGCTGCGGCGCGGATGGAAACTCAAACTTCGGAACTTCTAACTGCGCGTCACCCTCGCGCAAAATCAAATCCGCCTGATCCTTCATCCATTCGAGCATGAAATTTCCTGCCGATGCGTCGCGGAAATTGATGAGATTGTGTCCGAGAGGCAGCCGCTCGATAGGACCTGCAGCGGCCTTTTCAAGTTCGATCACTTCCGCCACTCGACGCAGATCGGTCACGAAATCCATCACGATTACCTTGTCTTTACCGTGACTCAGGCGGAGCCCTCGGCCAAGCTGCTGGACAAAGATGCGACGGCTATGCGTCGCGCGCATGAAGACGATTAGATCAACATCGGGCACATCAACGCCTTCGTTAAACAAATCGACACTGGACAATACATCGATATCCCCTCGTCGGAACATTGCCATTAGCCGATCGCGCTCGCGGGCTTCCTGCCTCGACGAAATAGATTCAGCGCGCAATCCGTAGCCACGAAGTGTGCCCGCGAAACTCTCAGCGTGATCAACCGTTGGAGAGAACACAATCCCACCCCGCCGCTTCTCGCTGCGGAAAGCCTCGACAATGTGCCTGGCCGCTTCATCGTCGCGAGTTGGCATCAAGAGCTTTTTGTTCAGTTGGTTTAGCGAATAGTTGTGCGAAGAGATTTCCTGTACAAACTCCCAGTCGACGTTGTCTGCCAGCAGTCGATAATCGACCTCGCAAAGGTACTTCTGCCTCAGGCCGTCTGAGATACCGAGCCGAACAAGCGGCTTGCCCAATAGCTCATCGATGTCGAAACCGTCGCCGCGCCACGGTGTTGCCGTTGCTCCACCAACCATAGGTGGCTCAAGAGCAGCGAGCGCGCGCCGAAAACTAGCGGATCCGATATGATGCGCCTCATCGACAAGCACCAAACCGAAATTTGGCAGATCATCGACACGTCCAATGATACTTTGGACCGTCGCGAAAGTGATTCCATCGTAGAAAGATGGAGTCTCATCGCCCGAAAGCATGTGCGTTGGAACCCACTTGGGGAGCTGATGCCAAAATCCGAATTGTAGCTGTCGAATGAGCTCACGTTTGTCGGCGAGAACGAGCACCCGGTTTTCGCGAATGAGGCCATCACGGTAAAGATCCGCAACAACTTCCGCCATTACCACGGTCTTGCCTAAACCCGTTGCGAGCACGACTTGAGCGCGACCCGTGTCCGTGAGGCCTTCGCGAAATCTATCGACTGCCTCTTGCTGATATGGCCTTAGATCCCTTCTTGACTTAGCGTACTCAGGGACTTCTTGAGCAAGGTGCGCAAGACGAGCTGGATCGAGCAATTCGACATTGATCCCTATACGGCGGAAACGTTCGATTTCGGCCAGGACTCCACCACCGACCGCGCGTGAAGTCGCCAGAAGCATACGGTTGGCGCCATAGTATGTTCCGGCGTCGACAACTTCTTGGACCGCATGCTTCGTGGGCGGGGCGGTCGTGGTGTGTTTGCACTGCACCACCCAAATCTCACCGTTTTTCACGCCAACGACATCTGCGCCTTTGTCGCCCGAACCGCCAACAACGCGCACATCATCGAAGCCTGCATGCATCAAAATTCTTGCAACATCGCGCTCAAACGCTTGCCATGGGCCACGTAGGAGTCGCCTGTCGTCAAGAAAGTGCGTCATGCAGAGATCTCAACATCTGGTTTCAATAGCTCCAGAGACATTACAGCCCGAATGACCTCACTCCGTGAACTGCTGGCAAGATCTCCGCTGTCTTGCTTGGAGAGCCAAACAGCGTCGTCAATCAGAGCAAGATAACGTGACAAGACACCAGCGCGTGCTTCGGCGGTGATTTGCGGGTCGCCGTAATCGAGGTCAGCGTAAGGGGAATCCCAAAGCTTGCCATCGAAGCATAGGTCCGGTCGTTTCTCAACGGCAATCCGAATAATTTCGAGTGGCCCAGAAAGAAGAAAACTACCATTCACCGTGGCCTCGGAAGGCTTGATTTTTTTTGCTGCCAACGCGCGCATAACCGTAGTCTGCTCATCCACCCCTAAGTCGTTGAAGAGAGAAGCGCGTTCCTCCTCAGGACAAACCGAAACAAGACACCGAGCTACGTCAATTAGAACCGACGTCGCACTGTTGGGTAATGCCTTAAGGTCAAGAGCCGTCTCTTCCCCGTAGGTGTCCCGGAAATCCGCGAACAATTGAGCGAAGTCGGGCACTTGGCTAGAGTTGCGAGTCTGGTCGGCAGTCATGTGAGCGAGATGCGCTAGGCGCGCGTCCCTTGGTGTCATTGTGATTGACTCAAAGGTTTTGTGTGCAGGATTGAAAAGAAAATGATGGGTCTTGGTCGTCACGTCCCCCATAATCATGGCCCATGGCGCATCTCCCGCTAAATCGGGGTCCTTGGCGTCGACCTCATATGCGATGACATTCCATCTCATGCCAGTGCCGGCATGGTGATACCGTCGACTAAGGAGCGGCGCTTCGCGGCGCTCCGGCGCTGCGGGTTTCTCTGGTTCGGGAGGCGTTGCCGGGCCTGGATCACGCGTATCGCCGCCGGATGTGACACCGCCGAGGAGGCCTGGCGGAAGTTGTCCATCGCCACCAGATGATGGTTCCTTGGCTCCAGTTGCTCGTCCGCCGGCACCGTAGAGCAACTCACGGTCAGCGGCTTCAACGAGCTCCCACCATTTACTGTCGTCCTGATAGTCAGGATTGCCATCGTGGAAGGCGTTGACCATTTCGACGGCGCGAGCGTTGTCCTTGACGATCAGAATTCGTCCGTAGGCGCCTGCAGTCTTGGAATGAGGACTCGTCCGTCGGAACGCTTTGAATAGTCGAAAGAGCGGTGAATCATTTGGGCCATACCCAAGGTCTTTAGCTTTTTCAGGTCGAAGCGGTCCCTCTCCTCGGATGACTCTATACATTTCATCCCATGTCGGGTCAGCGCGATCAAAACGATCCTTAGCATAGCTGACCCGGCAATGATCGATGTGGATCTCACCAACTATGCGGCCTCGGTTTCGCTGATCGTCAATCGGGTACTCCCGCTCTTCATTCTCCCCATCGCTCCAGGAAAAAAGATCTTTGTTCCCAATCTCAATTTTTCGCCCATTGCGAACAAAATCGATACCGAACTCGGACTGGTCGAGATATCTCTGAATTCCCAGCCACCCCGTAACCTTGCGTTTACGTTCGACTACAGAATTCGCCGTCTCGCAATTCGGACATGTTCCGCCCACTTCCGCATCTACGAGCCAACTCATGCAATTGACGCAGTACAACCGGGCTGCGAGTTCATGATTGATGCTGATTACTGCTGGAACATTGGTTCCGCCAGGCCCGGGAACAACCCGATCTTCATTCCACAGGCAGTGACGTCGCGCCTCAACGCGCTTGTGGTTAACATAGAGCTCGAAACTGATTGGAATCCCGTTCGGCCGAAGCATCGAAGAGTAAGCTTGCGAGAGCCGTTTGCGTATTGCCGTTTGGTTCGCATTTTTTGCGAGCCATTTTCTTTGCTCTGGCTTGAGTTGCTTGATCGTAATCTCGGTACCATGTTGATCGGGGTCGGCCTTTGCGCGCGACAAACGCGGCGTCCGAAAGTGACGCTGCAGACGCAACTTGTCGAAATCGATCAGGAGTCCATGCCACTCACGCTCACCCTTACGCGTAGTCCAAACTTCGGTAACCGAACCAAGACGAGCCGTGGCAATGTTGAATCCCATGCCAAACAGCCCAAGGCTATCGATTGGATTATTGCCTGACCAACCGGCGCGTACGGCGCGCTCCAGCATATCTGGTGTCATGCCGGGACCATTGTCGATGATCCGAAGTGTCGCTCCAGGTGAGTCCGCTTGCGGCAAGTGGACATCGACCTTCGCACCAGCGACCGAGTTTCCAGCACGTCCTTCTTTCAAAAAGCCGTCAACTGCGTTGTCGACGAGTTCTGCAACGCAGCGCCACTGATCGATGTTGATCTCGCCAAGCATCGGCAATACGCGCGGATCAGGCTCGAGATTGAATTCGTTCGCTGGCCGCAGATCGTTCGCATCGATGCTCGCCATTACACTGATTCCCCATTAACCTCAGGATATTCATTCAATATCTCCGTACGATATGGAGGCCTCAGGTTGAACACAAGCGAAGGAAGAAGATTTGACTGTAGGTACTCCAGTTCCCACGACTTCGGAACTCGAAGACTACCTCGAGCGCATGCGGCCGACAGTAGACGAGACGATCGACAGGCTAGGTGCAACCCGCTTCCGGGAAGATCCCATCGCGGGTAGAAAGTACTCCCGTGCGACCTCGATTATCAGCTCAGCCTACAAAAGACATGGCGCCATCCTTCAAAGGGCCCTACTTGAGCGGCTTAAGGACTGCGCAAGGTTGCGCGTTTGGACAGAGGACGACTTCAAGCTTTCACATGACACACTCCGGGAGGTCCGAATCGCGGAGCGGCTAGACTCTTTGTCGCAAGTGCACCTTCCGTACGGAGATCGTGAACGCTCCGTGCGCGTCGATATCTTGGTATTCGACGAGGTAAGTCGCTCCCTAAACGCCTACAATGTCAAACGCGGCAACGGCTCATACGATGGAGGAAAGCGGCGCCTTATTCACGAAGAGCTCGTCCGTACCCAGATGCTTCTCACCGATTACGGCCGCGGGCTTGGGCTTTCGTCGGAGACGAGCAATGCTCACGTCATCTTCTACTACGGCCTTCTATCGCTACCACCGCCACTTGCGATCTCTGGTGACGATCTCGACGAGCATTTCCAATTTCCTGTCCACGAGGCAATCGAACACGTGAACGCTTATTTCGTGACACGGTTATCAGCGCTCATTGAGCAGGAAGACTAGCCCCACCAATGCTTTAGGTGGCTCCGTGCGCCGTTTACCTGGCGCCCCAAAGCGGTTCGGTCCCAGTCTCTTTTGAGCAGATGGGACCAAGATCGAAAACACTTCTGAAATCAATTTTTAATATTTATTATCAATTGCTTGTTGTAAATTCACCTATTCAGCGCAGTCAACAGCTCCGGAGAATATCGGCCGGAGAGAACGCTTTCTGGCCTCTTTGCACCGGGGCCGGTGCTCAGCCCCACCCGCATAACCCTCGAAAACAACGGAAAAATCCGGCCGTGGCCGGTCGCGGAGAAACTTTTCTCAGGGGCAAGTGGCGGAGACGAAGGGATTCGAACCCTCGATACCGTTCCCGGTATACTCCCTTAGCAGGGGAGCGCCTTCGACCACTCGGCCACGTCTCCGCCGACGCGTGTATCAGCCTTCTGACAGGAAGGACAAGCACAAAAATCCAGTCGATCCGACAATTTTCGCAGACTTCTGCCACCGGCAATCCAGCGCCGAAATTCTCAACGAAAACGGCCGCCTGAAACAGGCGGCCGCATCAAGCGTATTCAAAAGCTGGCTTTGCCGATCAGGTGTTGAACAAAAAGTGCATCACGTCGCCATCTTGCACTTCATAGCCTTTGCCTTCAGCGCGCATCTTACCCGCTTCCTTCGCGCCACTCTCGCCATTGCAGGCGACATAATCGTCATAGGCGATGGTTTCGGCCCGGATGAAACCTTTTTCAAAGTCCCCGTGGATCACACCGGCCGCTTGCGGGGCCATCGTGCCCTGACGGATGGTCCAGGCGCGGGCTTCTTTGGGGCCGACGGTAAAATATGTCTCCAGATGCAAGAGCTCGTAACCCGCACGGATCAAACGATCCAGACCGGCCTCTTCAAGCCCCATTTCGCCCAAAAACATTTCAGCTTCATCATCTTCAAGCTGGCTGATTTCTTCTTCAATCTGGGCGGAAATGATCACATGACTGTTGCCCTGTGCCGCGGCCATTTCGGCGACGGCGGCAGAATGCGCATTGCCCTCAGCCGCTTCACTCTCGCCGACATTGCAGACATAAAGCACCGGCTTGGTCGACAAAAGCTGAAGCATTTTCCAGGCCTTAGCGTCTTCGTCATCCACTTCAACAAGCCGCGCGGGCTTGCCGTCTTCCAAAGCCGCCAGCGCATCTTTCAACAAGCGTTCCTGCTGGACAGCCTCTTTATCGCCACCGCGCACCTTACGCACCAGACCCTGCAGGCGCTTCTCGATGCTCTCGATGTCGGCAAGCATCAGCTCGGTCTCGATCGTTTCGGCATCCGCGACCGGATCGACCCGTCCGTCAACGTGGGTCACGTCGCCATCCTCAAAACACCGCAGCACATGTGCAATTGCGTCGGTTTCGCGGATATTGGCGAGGAACTGGTTTCCGAGCCCCTCCCCTTTGGAAGCGCCCTTCACCAGACCGGCGATGTCCACAAAGGTCATACGGGTCGGAATGATCTGTTTGGATTGCGCAATTGCGGCCAACTTGTCCAAACGTGCATCCGGAACGCCGACCTCCCCCACGTTGGGTTCGATCGTGCAAAACGGAAAGTTCGCCGCCTGCGCCGCAGCGGTTTTGGTAAGCGCATTAAAAAGTGTCGACTTGCCCACATTCGGCAAACCCACGATACCCATCTTGAAACCCATGGCCGGTCTCCTGTCACAGCTTTGACGCTGCTCTTATGCAGAGTTTGGGCGCGGCGCAAGGCGCGTGTTAAGTTGCGCCCTAGGAGGACCTTGCATATGACATTCATTCCTTATCTCAATTTTGACGGCCAATGTGCCGAAGCGCTGACATTTTATGCCGAGATCTTTGGCGCAAACGACCTCACTTTGATGCCTCTCAGTGACGCTCCCGACAGCGAAAACATGCCGGCCTCAGACCGGATCATGTATGGCCACATCATGGTTGGAGAGGCCTGCCTGATGGCGTCGGACTTCATGCCGGGCATGCCCGTTAAACTGATGGAGTCGGTCTCGGTCAACCATCCTGTGCCGGACGCGGCAACAGGACAGAGGATTTTTGCCGCTCTGGCCGAAGAGGGTCAGATCACCATGCCCTTCGGGCCAACGTTTTTCTCCAAAGCTTTCGGCATGGTGCGCGACCGATTTGGCACCAACTGGATGATTGGCGTCGCTCCGGAGCAGCAGCCTTAAGTCTGTTGAACTGGCGGCATTGATTTTCCCGCCCGAAACAGGCATCCCTGCCTCAGCACTTTGTTGAGGGATGCCTGAAATGACTCGTATCGACGCGAAATTCGCCGAACTGAACGCCGCTGGCAAAAAGGCCTTTGTAGCCTATGTGATGGCGGGCGATCCCGACTACGAGACGTCGCTTGAGATCGTCAAAGGCCTACCCGGGGCGGGCGTGGACGTGATTGAGCTCGGTTTACCATTCACCGATCCCATGGCGGATGGGCCCACAATTCAGCTTGCAGGTCAGCGTGCGCTTGATGGCGGCATGACGTTGCAGCGGACACTGGATCTGGCCGCGGCATTCCGCGAAACCGACAACACCACGCCCATCGTGTTGATGGGGTATTACAACCCGATCTTTTCCCGCGGGGTCGACACATTCCTTGCCGACGCCAAGGCGGCAGGCATTGACGGTCTGATCGTGGTGGATTTGCCGCCGGAAGAAGACGACGAGCTGTGCATTCCTGCGCAAGCCGCCGGCCTGAACTTTATTCGTCTGGCAACGCCGACAACCGATGACAAGCGCCTGCCCAAAGTTCTTCAGAACACATCGGGCTTTGTTTATTATGTGTCGATCACAGGCATCACAGGGGCCGCAGAAGCCGAAGCCACCAATGTCGGTCCGGAAGTGGCGCGCATCAAATCCGCCACCGATTTGCCCGTAATCGTGGGCTTTGGCATCAACAGCCCCGAGAAATCTCAGGCGATTGCCTCCGTCGCTGATGGCGCGGTTGTCGGTTCCGCGATCGTAAGTCAGATCGGCGCAGGCAAGCCCGTGGACGAAGTGCTTGCATTCGTCAAATCATTGGCAGACGGCGCGCATTCTGCATAATTTGCGGACCATCAAGTCCGCAACCACGCCCAAGCGCGCCGTCGCCGCGCTGCTGGCCTGATTTCGCATCGCGCCCTGCCCGCATGTCCAGCTCACGGGCGTTTTTGGGGCTGACATCCCCGGCACGACGCTTCGGCCTCAGGGGTCCGCCCCCCGGCTGCGCTTTTCTTCCAGCGCCTTGATCATCGCTTCCACCAACACGGCCCTGCTGACCGGTTTTGAAACATGGCCTGTCATGCCCTCCGACAAGTATCCCGCCACTTGATGCACCATTGCGTTGGCCGAAACCGCAATGATCGGGACGGCCTCTTTCATGGCGGCCCGTTCGGCTTCCCGTATCAGACGCGTCGCCTCAAGGCCGTCCATCACCGGCATATTGATGTCCATTAGAACCATATCGAAAGCGCCCGCGCTCCAAGTTTCGATCGCCTGCTTGCCATCCGGCACAATCGTCAACTGCACCTGCGCCTTCTTCAACATATGCCTCAGAACCAACTGGTTGGTCTTGTTGTCTTCCGCTGCCAGAACCCGCAGCCCTTCAAGAGTGACGACTTCCTTCACCTCACTCAAAGAGGCATCCGCCGGTGTTCTTTCCTTCAGTGGGACAACTTGCACCTTGGCGACAAATGTCGCCCCTTTTCCCGCATCGCTTTTGACCGATATACTCCCCCCCATAAGCTCGCAAATGCGGCGCGAAATCGCGAGGCCAAGACCCGTGCCTCCATGCATGCGAGTGATCGAGGTGTTGGCCTGCGAAAACCTCTGAAAAAGGCGCGGTTGTTGGGATTTTGCAATCCCCGGCCCGCTGTCCGTGACCGTCATTTTCAACCAAGCTTTGCCGTTTCGTGCCTCTTCCAGCGTCATATGCAGCGACACGCGCCCGCTATCGGTGAACTTCACCGCGTTAGACAACAGATTGCCAACCACCTGCTGCAAGCGCGTTGGATCTGTTTCCGCCATCACCTTGGCGCTGTCATCGATCGTGACCTCAAACTGCAGCCCCTTTTCTTCGGCGGCAACACGGTGATGCTGACACATCACCCGCGCCAGTTCCGGCAAAGAATAGGCCACGGTTTCCAAATCAAATTTGCCCGCCTCAATCTTTGAAATATCCAAAACATCGTTGATTATGGACAAAAGCAGCCGACCGCTTTCGCCCAATACTGTGACCAACTGGTGCTGGGCCTGCGTCAGGCCGCTGTCATCCAGCGCCTGCGCCATGCCCAAAATACCGTTGAGCGGTGTACGGATCTCGTGACTCATCGACGCCAGAAAAACGGATTTCGCCTCATTCGCAGCTTCCGCCGCCACCCGCGCGGTCTCAAGCTCTGCGGTGCGCAAGTGCACGGCGGTTTCAAGCGTCTCGGCCAGTTTGGTCAGACGTTGGTTGGCCTCATACAACTCCCGGCTTTTTGCCTCCAGCAGGCGTTCCGCCTCCTCCCGCCCTTTTCGCTCACGCAGATACCGGCGCCGAGACACATGGTCAGGGGTCGAGCCAACCTGTTCACCCAAATACATCAGGCCACTTTCTGCACAAGAAATTCCGCGCGATGCTGTCCTTGGGCAGAGCTTTCCTGCATGTCGACCGTATAAGTGTGCCCGAAATGATCCATGCAGCTTTCCAGCATCCCGCGGCAAAAATGTTGCAACGGACGCTCGGACGCATAGACCATTTTCAACTGCCCTTCACCCGGCCGTTCCGTCGCAAATGTTGGCAGCTCGACCTCAGGATACAACTTGCGGACTTCGACATGCACCTCGTTCTCGATCGAATCGAGCATGTCAAAACCGTCATGCTTGCCCTCGAAAAAGGCGGGATAGCCTTCGACAAAACGCGCGAACATCCAATGCCCGAACTTGGCCTGCAAAGCGTCCACCGGCGCGTCCAGATAAGTTCCGAACGCATCGACAAGGGCCATTAGCTCGCTACAGGGATAGTTACCCACCACGCTAAAGGCGCCGTCGGATTCCAGGTCAACACTTTCCAGAATATCATCGACCGCTTCTTCGCCCATGACGGATTCGGCCATGCGGATCAATTCCACAAACACAACGCCCTTCATCAGGACCTCCAACAAATACACTCTTTAAACTCGGGCCAAACTACGCCCAAGGCGTTAACACGAGCCTAACGACTGCAAAGAGGATTGCGCGAAACCTTGCGTATTGGTAAGGAACATTTACCAAAGTGAGGGAGTTTGGACCAAAATGCCGGTGATTACCTGTATCGATGACCTGAAACGGATTTACGAACGGCGCGTGCCGCGCATGTTTTTCGACTATGCCGAATCCGGCAGCTGGACCGAGCAGACCTTCCGCGAAAACACCTCGGATTTCGAAGACATCTATTTGCGCCAGCGGGTTGCCGTTGACATGTCCGGCCGCTCCACAGCCAGCCAGATGATCGGTCAAGATGTGGCGATGCCTGTCGCCCTCGCCCCTGTTGGCCTGACCGGCATGCAATGTGCGGATGGCGAAATAAAAGCCGCCCGGGCAGCCGAGAAATTCGGTGTGCCCTTCACGCTGTCCACCATGTCGATCAACTCGATCGAGGACGTCGCCGAAGCCACAACCAAGCCGTTCTGGTTCCAACTTTACACAATGCGCGACACGGATTACGTAAGCCGCCTGATCCAGCGGGCCAAGGTGGCCAACTGTTCAGCACTGGTGATCACGCTTGACCTGCAAATTCTTGGGCAACGGCACAAAGACCTGAAAAACGGCCTTTCCGCCCCGCCGAAACTGACTCCCTCGACCATTGCAAACCTGATGACCAAATGGTCGTGGGGCATTGAAATGCTGGGCGCCAAACGGCGCAACTTTGGCAATATTGTCGGCCATGTTGACGGCATCTCGGATGCCAAGGATCTGGGCGCCTGGACCAAAGAAAGCTTCGACCCTACGCTGGATTGGGACAAAGTCGCCAAACTCAAGGAAGAGTGGGGCGGCAAGGTGATCCTTAAGGGCATTCTGGATGCAGAGGATGCCAAAATGGCGCTCAAGGTTGGGGCCGATGCCATCATCGTGTCAAACCACGGCGGCCGTCAGCTGGACGGAGCACTCTCATCCATCCGCGCCCTGCCCTCAATCCTCGAGGCGGTAGGCGATCAGGTCGAAGTCCACCTTGATAGCGGCATCCGCTCCGGTCAGGACGTGCTCAAGGCGCTGGCTATGGGGGCCAAAGGCACCTATATCGGGCGCGCCTTTGTCTATGGGCTTGGCGCTATGGGCCAGAAAGGCGTCGAAGAAGCTCTGCGCGTGATCCACACCGAACTTGACCTGTCCATGGCGCTCTGCGGACGTCGCCGCATCGACGAGTTGAACCGCGATATTCTGCTGATACCCGAGGCCTTCGAAGGACGCTGGCAGGCCTAAAGGCAGACAACGGGCGGGATCGCGCGGAAATTCCCAAAGGAGCGCGCGAATCCCCTTTGCTTTCTAAACAAACCCCGCTATACGCGCGGCTTCACGCGAGGATACAGCCTTGGAGGATCCTCGCCTTGGTATATGGAGAATTCAAAATGGCTGGTCAAATTCCTGATCTTATCGCCGAAGCACGCACGGGGACAGGCAAGGGCGCCGCTCGTCAAGCACGTCGTGACGGCTTCGTTCCTGGTGTTGTATACGGTGGCGACGCCGATCCGCTGGCAATCCAGATCCCTTTCAACGTTCTGTTCAAGAAACTGAAAGAAGGCCGCTTCCTGTCGACCCTGTTCAACCTCAAAGTTGAAGGCGAAGAAGACGTGCGCGTGATCTGCCGCGGTGTGCAGCGTGACGTGGTCAAAGACCTTCCGACACACATCGACCTGCTGCGCCTGCGCCGCACCTCGAAAATCAACCTGTTCATCCACGTTGATTTCGAAAACGAAGAAGCAGCCCCCGGCATCAAAAAAGGCGGCGTTCTGACTGTTGTCCGTCCTGAGGTTGAACTGAACGTGACCGCGGGTGACATCCCTGAGCGTCTGGTTGTTGACCTGACCGGCAAGGAAGTTGGCGACACCATCACCATCTCCCAGATCGACCTGCCGGCTGGCGCCAAGCCAACCATCGACCGTGACTTCGTGGTTGCAAACCTCTCCGCTCCGTCCGGTCTGCGTTCTTCCGAGAACGAAGAGGGTGAAGGCGAAGAGGCCGCTGAAGAAGCAGCAGCCGAAGAATAAGACCCCGCCGCAAGGCGCGTGGCAGAACGCGGCGTCCTCCGGGACGCCGCGTTTTTTTGTCTTGGGTGAAAGGTCCCATTGGCTCTAGGTTCGATCAGGTATCACCAATGAGCGCACCCATGTCCTTGCATTTTTCCACCGAAGAGTTTGCGATCCGAAACCAGAAGGCCTGCGCCGCGCTGGCCGCCGCCGGTCTGGACGCGATCCTGCTTTTTGCCCCCGAAAGCCACTATTGGCTCACCGGTTACGACACTTTCGGTTTTGCCATGTTCCAATGCATGGTTCTCGGCGCGGATGGTCGTGTCGACCTGCTGACCCGCGCACCGGACTTGCGTCAAGCCCGCCATACTTCAATCCTGCAAGACGACCAGATTCACATCTGGCCTGAATTTGAAGGCGCAACACCACAAAAGGATCTAGCGGTTCTGCTTGCCAAGCGAGGCCTTTCAGGCAAGCGCATCGGCTGGGAAACACAAACTGCCGGCCTGACGATGTGGGTCGGCCAACAGGTACAGGCGGCAATCCCCGACCTGATCGAAGCCTCCGACGTGCTCCGCCAATGCCGCCGTGTCAAATCGCCCGCCGAAATCGCCATGCACCGTAAGGCAGCCGCCCTGTCAGACGACGCATTCGATGCCGCCCTGCGCACCACGCACGCCGACGCTTTTGAAGGCGACATCCTGAGCGCCATGCAAGGCGCAGTTTTTGAGGGCGGCGGCGACTATGCTGGCAATGAGTTTATCATCGGCTCAGGCCCCGGTGCGTTGCTCTGCCGCTACTATTCCGGACGCCGCCATTTGGACCCACAAGACCAACTAACGCTGGAATGGTCGGGCACCTACGCCCGCTATCACGCAGCCATGATGCGCACTCTGATCGTCGGTGACGCCTGCGACGCACAGCGACGTATGCACGCCGTCACTCTCGAGGCTCTGGAAGCCTGCGAGGCCGCCATTCGCCCAGGCGCGCCCATGGGGGAGGTCTTTGACGCCCACGCGCGGGTGTTTGATGCGCACGGGCTGCACAATGCCCGTTTGCAGGCATGCGGCTATGGAATGGGGGCCGTTTACAATCCGATCTGGGTCGATTTTCCAATGTTTTACGAAGGAAATCCTCTGCTGATGGAACCCAATCAGGTGTTCTTCCTGCACATGATCCTCATGGATTCCGACACGGGATTCGCCATGTGCACCGGCCACTCTGTTCTGGTCACGGAAACCGGTGTCGAACGTCTGTCACGCAGCTCCCTCGACTTGCACGTCTTGTAACCCCGCCAAATTCGACCCTTCAGAACCGTATTCTTTCCGGCCGGAATACCCCGGGGTGAGCCGCATTCAGCGAGGGAAGCGCCCTACCCCTTCTTCACCTTGCCAACGCGCATAAACCCAAGCGTGCGCCCGCTACTTGTGGCCGGATCATAGGTCAGGCCTGACCGGCTCATACAGTCCACGATCTTCTTGAGAACCTTGCGGGGATATTTGGACAAATGCACTTCCAACACCACGTGGCGCACGCATTTGGGCCACTTCTTGTCAAAAAGGAACTGTTCTCCGCCTTCGATGTCCATCATCACAAAATGCGGCTGATGGATCGCCAGCAAATGCCCAATCGGCACAGCCGGCACCTCGACAAGGTCATCAGGCGCCTTGCCCTCTTCAACCAAGGCGCCCCCCCAGAAAAGCGAACCGGCGCGAAAAGCGACGCTTTCAGTCAAATGCGCATCACCGACTACGGCGCCGTGCACCAAAGTGACATCGCCCTGCCCGTTGCGCTGCAAATTTTGACGGATCGGCTCCAGCATCCTCGGGTTGGCCTCTACGCTCATCACGTTCTCAGCCCCCGCCGCTTGCCCGCAGATCGCGCTGACATAGCCAAGCCCTGCGCCAATCTCCAGAACCCGCCAGCCTTTCTTGATCCGCTTTAGGGCCGCATTGCTTTCCTTGTTTTCATAGTCGCCCGAGGTCAGCTTCTCCTCGATCCGCGTGTCCCTAAGCCAGTCGGGAATGTCAATCTCAATGCCTTTGAGCGTATATACTGTCATTCGCGCACTGCCGCCTTGCCTTGTCATTTCATTGAGTCCTAGGGGCTTGGCCGCTATAGAGCAACCGTGAGCAGCACAGGTGAACTCCCATGAAACTCTTTGTCGGCCTCGGAAACCCAGGCAGCAAATACGCAGGCAATCGCCACAACATCGGCTTTATGGCTCTGGATCGCATTGCCGATGATCACGGGTTCGGTCCGTGGAAGGGCAAATTTCAAGGCGCCCTGACCGAAGGACGGTTGGGCTCGGAAAAAGTGCTGCTGCTAAAGCCCGAAACTTTCATGAACCTGTCAGGACAGTCTGTGGGCGAAGCAATGCGGTTTTATAAGCTGACCGCCGAAGATGTGGTTGTGTTCCATGATGAACTCGACCTCGCGCCTGGCAAGCTCAAATACAAAAAGGCGGGTGGCCACGCTGGCCACAACGGGCTGCGCTCCATGCATCAGCATATCGGTGAAACCTACGGACGAGTTCGGATGGGTATCGGCCACCCTGGTCGCAAAGATCTGGTGAGCCATTATGTGCTGCACGACTTTCACAAAATGGATCAGGAGTGGCTGGACGACATGCTGCGCGGCATCTCCGATGGCGCGGCCCATCTGGCCGCAGGTGACACCGCCAAATTTTCCAACGCGGTGGCCTTGCGTCTGACCCCGCCACGATCCTCGAAATCCCGCCCCGAGGCCCAGAAATCCAAACCGGAGAACGCCAAATCCGCGCCCGACCCCGCGCCAAAAGCGGCCTATCAGGAAGACAGCCGAAGCCCTCTGCAAAAGCTGATGGACAAGTTTTCATGACGGCCGGATTGGTCGCCGCTTTTGGTGATCAGGCGGGCCATTGCGAAGGTCTGGACAGCCCCTTTATGGCGCGCCTGCTGCGTGTCTTGGCCAAAACTTGGCCGACAGACACAGCGCTGGCGACCAAATGCGCCACGTTCACAGGTGACATCGGTCCGCTGGGTCACAGCCTGCCCCTGCGCATCGCCAGCGGCCTGCATGCTCTGGTCCTACAAGACAAAGATGCAGTGTTGTCCGCGGTCTACCCCCCAAATGAGGCGGAAGACGCCACTTTTGCAACGACCATTTTGAAGGCCTTGTACAACCACGACGCATTTCTTTGCGACTGGATCGACAACGCACCGCAAACCAACGAAGTACGCCGGTCTGCCGTGTTGATTGGCGCCGCACAACTTTTGGCGGCCCATTTTGATATACCTTTTCAGCTTTCAGAACTGGGCGCTTCGGCGGGCCTCAATCTGATGTTTGACCATTTCCGTCTGCAAATCGGCAACGGGTATGGTCCCGCAAGTGACGTGACCCTGACACCCGAATGGCGCGGGCCTATGCCCCCTGATCACTCCACAACAGTTGCAGAACGGCGCGGCGTGGATCTCAACCCACTCAACACCAAAGACGCCGCAGACGCTCTGCGTTTGCAGGCCTATCTCTGGGCGGATCAGACCGACCGCATCACCCGCACCCGCGCAGCCATCGCGCTGCAAAACGCGCAGATAGATCAGGACGACGCGATCGCATGGCTGCAACAGCGTTTGCAATCGGCTTGGAATGCCCGCCTGCACCTGATTTTTCACACAGTCGCATGGCAGTATTTCCCAGAGGCCGCGCAAGAGCGTGGCCGCGCACTCATTGAAGCAGCCGGAGCGCAAGCGACCCAGAACGCGCCTTTGGCGTGGCTTAGCTATGAGGCGGACGATCAATCCCCCGGCGCTGCGCTCAGCTTGCGGCTCTGGCCCGGTGATCTGCACATCAACCTTGGACGTGCCGATTTCCACGGTCGCTGGGTCGATTGGAAGGCGCCTCCGTCTCTGACCTAAGGTAAGACTTGCCCTAGCAGCAGAAGCAGTGATCAATTCCCTCCAAATTGGAGGAGACATTCATGCGCACTTTTGGCAAATGGCTGGGCCGCGCCCTGCTGATGCTTGTTCTGGCCGCGGCAGTGGTCGGTTTTCTGAAACGCGAAGAACTGATGCGCCTGATGGCGGTCAATTCACTCTTTGCCGAAGACAAGATTGTGCACAATTTCTCCCACATGAACGGCGCCTTTCTTAGCCGCGATGTGGCCCACGGCGACGGTCCCGTGATCGACCTGCCCAAAGGGACCGAGGCAGCTTTGCCCGCACAAACAGAGCAATGGGTGCAAGACCGCAGCGTGACCGCGCTTGTTGTGCTCAAAGACGGCGCGCTGGTTCACGAGAGTTACTATCAGGGCACCACCCAGGAAGACCTCCGCATCAGCTGGTCAGTGGCCAAGTCCTATCTCTCCGCCCTCATGGGCATCGTCTTGGCTGAAGGCCATATTGACGACATCAACGATCCTGTCACGAAATATGCGCCGCTCCTAAAGGGCTCCGCCTATGACGGGGCGTCGATCAAAAACGTGTTGCAAATGTCCTCAGGTGTGACCTTCAACGAGGACTATCTGGACTATGACAGCGACATCAACCGTATGGGGCGGGTCGTGGCACTCGGCGGCACATTGGACGGATTCGCAGCGGGCTTGACGGAAACCTTCGTCGCGCCGGGCACACAGTTCCAATACGTGTCGATCGACACCCACGTTCTGGGCATGGTGATCCGCGGCGCAACGGGGCGCGATGTGTCCTCGCTGTTGTCTGAAAAAATCATCTCCAAACTCGGCTACGAAGCCGCGCCCTACTATGTCACCGACGGTGAAGGTGTGGCCTTTGTCCTTGGCGGTCTGAACATCCGCACGCGCGACTATGCCAAGTTTGGGCAATTGTTCCTGCAAGAAGGCCAGTTAAACGGCACTCAGATTGTGCCGGCGGATTGGATCGCAGCCTCCACAGTGCCCAGCGCCAACACGGCAGACGGCAACCTGCACTACGGGTATCAGTGGTGGATGCCCAAAGACCCACGCCCCGGTGAATTTTTTGGCATTGGCGTCTACGGGCAATATATCTACGTGAACCGCGCCAACAACGTGGTGATCGCCGTCAACTCTGCGGACCGGAAATTCAAGGACGAGGGCGTCACCGATGGCAACATCGCTCTTTTCCGCGAAATTGCCGAGGGCCTGTGATCCGAACCGTTGACGGCCTAACGGCTTAGGTTTCAAAACCGGGGGCGCGCTGCCCCCGCGCACCTCCGTTGGTGCCGAAAAACCGCCTAGTGAACCCGCGCGCCCTGCTTCACCAGTTCGGCTTGAATCTCGGTGATATTGAGCGCGTCAAGCGCGCGCGCCTGCCGCACGGCCAAGGCCGCGGCAACACCTGCGCCCTGCCCGATCACCGCACAGCACGCCATGTTGCGGGTGGCCGCATGCGCCACTTTGTGGCCTGCCGTGGCCCGCCCTGAAATCAGCAGGTTCTTGATCCCTTTCGGCAGCAGGTTGCGATAGGGCACCTCGAAATATCGTCCCGTGGTTGGCAGGATCAGAATTCCATAGCCGTCAATGAATTCGGGGAAGATGCCGATACTGTCCTCAAAGCGGCCCTGCTCGCGCACATCAAGCTCAGTCATGCTATAGACCGTGTCGACCTTACGGGTGTCGCGAATGCCAAGCGACATGCCAAAGTTGCGCAGACGTGCGTTTTCGCATCCGGGCGTAAAACGCCGAAGCGCGTCGATGGCCAACATCGCCTGTTTGCGCCCCTCGATTTCGCCTTGGGTCAAACTGTCGGGGTCCGTGCCATCAATGCCCGCCAGATGCACGAGATTCATATAAGTCAGCTCGCCCGTGTCATGCATCGCGCCCCACGTACCCGCAATGGTGTTCAAAGCGGCTGGAATCATGCCCGCCTCAATCGCTTGGGCAAAGGGTTTGTGCAGGAAAGGCGAGAACATCTCGTCCTCCTTCCCAGAGGTTTCAATGTTCCATTCTCCGCCACCACCCCAGTCGGCGTAGGTCTGCGGATCGGCCTTCACTCCCTCAACAAATGCTCGTTTGTCCACGCCAGCAAGGTGGAACATGACCGAGGCCGCCATCAAGTCTTCGCGCTGGGCCATCTGCGTTGGTGCACCGGCGCGATGGGCCACGTCTGCGTCCCCCGTCGCATCAATCACCACCTTGCCAAGAATGGCTTCCCGCCCCGCTTTGGATTCGGTGATGATACCCTTGATCTCGTCGCCTTCCATAATTGGCGCGACAAACTGTCGGTGAAGCATCGGGTGGATGCCCGCCTCTTCGACCATGCGGTCGGCTACCAGTTTGAACCCCTCACTGTCGATTTCATAACTCAGTGATTGGCTCTCCGGCACTGCAGCCCCTTCGTCTTTCGCCGCATCCTCAAACTCCTTCGGGATGCCCATGCTTTCAACGGTTTGCTCATGGCGATACCAATGCATACCCTCAACGCCCACCACGGTGATATTGCCGCCAAAGCAGCCATAACGCTCCACCATCGTGACCTGCGCCCCCGCCCGAGCCGCAGCAAGAGCAGCGGACAGACCGCCTGGGCCGGAGCCCACGACCAGCACTTCGGTTTCATGGATCACGTCAATCTGGCGGGCGGGTTCGAGAATCTGTTTCATGAGCGCAGGTTTGCGCGCGACCCTACTTTTGGTCAATCAGAATCCTGAATCACCATTTAACTTTTTTCAAAGCCCGAATGCGTCGTTGGGCTATGCGCAGCTTCTGAGCCGTGCAATGGTTAATACATGACCGAAAAAGACCCTTCATTGAACGTCCTTGGTGGACCGCTTGCGCCCTGTTCTCTTGACCCTCTCACCGGATATTTCCGCGACGGAGCCTGCAACACCTGCGCCGAGGATAGCGGCAGCCACACAGTTTGCGCGATCATGACCGCCGAGTTCCTCGCCTATTCAAAATATGTGGGCAACGATCTGTCGACACCACGACCCGAGTTCGGTTTTTCAGGCTTGAATGCGGGCGATCAGTGGTGCCTCTGCGCGGCTCGATTCCTTCAGGCACACGACGAAGGCTGCGCCCCCAAGGTGAGCCTTTCCGGCACCCATCAGCGCGCGCTGGAGATTGTGCCCCTATGGGTCTTGGAAGATTACCGCGCGGACTAGCGGCACGCCCTCACCGCTTGACGGTTTTGCGCGATCCGTGTCATCTGCGCTTTGCGGAACCCGCCATGCCCCTTTGCACCGGCCCAGCCAGTTCGCGCACTTTCTGACATCAGCAAAAGGGGATGACCATGGGCTTTATCGCCATGAACCGCTTCAAAATCACCGAAGGTCGCGAGGCCGATTTCGAAACCATCTGGAAATCAAGAGAAAGCAAACTCAAAGAAATGCAGGGCTTTCGCGAGTTTCGTCTGCTCAAAGGACCAAAAGGTGAGGATCATACCCTCTATTCCAGTCATGTGATTTGGGACAGCCGCGAGGATTTTGAGGCTTGGACCAAATCACAACAATTCCGCGACGCACACAAAACCGCCGGCCAAAACCGAAACGAGAGCCCGATTATGGGCCACCCCAACTTTGAAGGGTTTGAAACGGTCCTGCACGAGGCCTAGCGGCTTGCCCATCGAAGGTCAGTGTGTTCGCTGGCCTTCGATGTCGGCAAAATCGGGGCCTTTGTTCGGATCCCACGTCGGAACAGTCAGAGGCCAGTCAAATGTTTCATCGCGCTTGACGCGGCCTGACTTCGGAAAGAACGCCACCTCTCGGGCCACATCACCCTTGATGCCCAGAATCCGGACCTCTCCAAACGGACGCCGTTTGACACGGATCTCTTGATACCCCTGCGCGACGATGTCCTGCGTCACGTGATCAATCAACGGCTGCCCTGTCAGACCTTGGGTATCAATTTGCGCATGGACTGGCGTGGCCAGTGCCAAAAGCAGCGAAAAAACGACAAGTGGCTTGGCGGGCATGACGACTTCCTTCGGTTTCATACACCATAGGTGGGCACGACCTCTCTGCCAACACAGGGGAATTTGCCCCAAAATTCCCTACATCGACGCCAAAAAACACAAAAGGCGCCCCCAAGGGCGCCTTCCGCTCTAGACCACAGATCAGATCACTCGGCTGAACGCCCTTCTTCCGTGTCGGACATGTCAAAGCCAAGGTAGCGCGCAACAGTCTGCACGTCCTTGTCGCCACGACCACACATGTTCATCACCAGAACATGATCTTTGGGCAAAGTCGGCGCGATCTTCATGACATGCGCCAAGGCATGACAGGGCTCAAGCGCCGGAATGATCCCTTCCTGCGCACAGGAGAACTGGAACGCCTCAAGCGCCTCTTTGTCGGTGATCGACACATATTGCGCACGACCGGTGTCGTTCAGCCAGCTGTGCTCCGGCCCGATTCCCGGATAGTCCAGACCGGCAGAGATTGAGTAGCCTTCAAGAATCTGCCCGTCATCATCCTGCAAAAGATAGGTACGGTTGCCATGAAGAACCCCGGGGCGGCCGCCTGTCAGCGACGCACAGTGCTCCATCTTCTCGTCCACGCCTTTGCCTCCGGCCTCAACACCGATGATGTTGACGGACTCATCGTCAAGGAAAGGATAAAACAGGCCCATCGCGTTGGAACCACCACCAATCGCCGCAATCACCGTGTCCGGCAGGCGGCCTTCGCCTTCATGCACAGGCAACTGCCAGCGGACTTCTTTGCCGATGATAGACTGGAAATCCCGCACCATGGCCGGATAGGGATGCGGACCTGCCACCGTGCCAATGCAATAAAAGGTGTCATGCACATTTGTCACCCAATCGCGCAGCGCATCGTTCATCGCATCCTTCAACGTGCCACGACCGGACGTGACCGGCACCACCTCGGCCCCCAAAAGGCGCATGCGGAACACGTTCGGGGCCTGACGCTTCACATCATGCGCGCCCATATAGACCACACATTTCAGGCCAAACTTGGCACAGACCGTCGCCGTAGCCACGCCGTGCTGCCCGGCACCGGTTTCCGCGATGATACGCGTCTTGCCCATGCGGCGCGCCAGAATGATCTGGCCCAGCACGTTGTTCACCTTGTGCGCGCCGGTGTGGTTCAACTCGTCACGCTTGAGGTAAATTTTCGCGCCGCCCAATGTCTCGGTCATACGCGAGGCAAAATAAAGCGGGCTGGGACGGCCCACATAGTTCTTCCACAGATCATCCATTTCCGCCCAGAAGGTCGGATCGTCCTTGGCCTTTTCGTATTCCGCCTCAAGATCAAGAATCAGCGGCATCAGGGTTTCGCTGACAAAACGGCCACCAAACTGACCGAACCGGCCATTCTCGTCCGGGCCATTCATGAAACTGTTGAAAAGATCATTGGACATAGAAGTCTCTCCCTTGCGTCGAATGTACCTAAATCGGCACATGGGCAAAGGGCAAGACCAAAGCGTCAGTGTGGCGCGAAGTCTCGCAAGTGTGAGGCCCGCAAACCGCTTGAAAGCGCCTAAGCTGCCTTCACCGCGTCCATGAACGCCCTTATCAGTTTGGGGTCTTTCACGCCCGGCGCGCTTTCCACACCTGAAGACAAATCCAACTGCCGCGCGCCCGTCATGCGGATCGCCTCAGCCACGTTGTCAGGCGTCAGACCTCCGGCCAGCATCCACGGCGCGGGCCAGTATTTGCGGTTCACCAGACGCCAGTCAAAGGACAAGCCGTTGCCGCCGGGCAAGGCCGCCCCTTTGGGCGCCTTGGCGTCGACCAAAAGCTGATCCGCCACCGCGCCATAAAGGTCGATCTGTGCCACGTCGGCCTCTTCGGCGATACCAATCGCCTTCATCACCGGCAGACCATAGCGCGCGCGCACCTCGGCCACCCTCTCGGGGCTTTCCTTGCCATGAAGTTGCAGCATATCCAGCGGCACCGTGTCGACCAGCTCATCAAGGAACGCATCATCCGCGTTCACTGTCAGCGCCACCTTGGCAACGCCGACCGGCACATCCAGCGCCAGATCACGCGCCCGCTCAAGGCTCACGTTGCGTGGAGATTTCTCAAAGAAAACAAAGCCCACATAGGCAGCCCCGGCCTCTGCCGCAGCCGCCACATGCTCAGGCTCTTTCAAGCCACAGATTTTGACGCGAATATCCATGACCCGGCCCTACAGGAGCTGGCGCAAAAAACAAAGCCTCAGCTGGCTTCATCTAGCAGCGCCAGAACCTCGTCCTTGTTCTCGGCCTGTTTGCCTTTCAGCCGGCGCACTTCACGCTTGGTTTTATGAAGCTCTTTTTCAGCCTTGGATTTGTCGGCCCGATGGCGATGTTCGCGCATCCATTCCCAAGCAAATCCAATCACCAGGCCCAAAACAATGGCACCAAGGATCACAACAAACAGCGGCAGGTTGATGGCAAAATTAACCCCGATCAACTCCCCCAATGCATCTGGCAGCAGGGACACTGTCACGAGGTCACGGTTTGCCAGGCACACAGCAATAAGGATGACCCCAAGGGTCCCCAAAAACGCATAACGCAAATAGCGCATTTTACTTTCCGTTCAGTCGGTCTCGCAGCAACTTGCCCGTCTTGAAGAAGGGCACGTGTTTTTCTTCCACTTCCACCGATTCACCAGTGCGCGGATTGCGGCCCGTGCGGGCATCGCGCTGTTTGACTGAGAATGCACCAAAGCCCCGAAGCTCAACCCGATCGCCTTCGCTCATCGCGTCCGTGATCTCGTCAAAGATCGTGTTCACGATGCGCTCTACGTCGCGCTGATAGAGATGGGGGTTTTCATCGGCAATTTTCTGAATCAATTCCGAACGGATCATCGGCTATGTCTCCCTGGGGGCGTGCAAGTCTTTGCGCAAGCATCTTCTTTGACTATAGGTAGAAACCGTCAAAACGGAAACGGAAAGGCACCCGTTGCGTCCGGTTTTCCGCCCAAATAGGCAGATTTTTGCGGCCAGTTCCCGCGTATCAGGCCATTTCCTCCGGATTTCGCCCCAAAAATTTTGCGCCGCACTGCAGAGAACCCATTGATTCGCAAAGAAAAGACGCACCGCGCTTTTGGCACCATTTTTTGTGCGGCCAAGCGTGACAATAGACGCCTGATTTCTGGCTGACGCGCCACAATCAGATGATAGGCTGCCAGCATGTTATTTGATCTGCCCGACCACGACACCCTCTATCATGCATTGCTCCACCGCGATGACCGCTTTGATGGGCAGGCATTTGTATGCGTGGCCACCACCGGCGTGTTTTGCCGGCTCACCTGCCCCGCGCGCAAACCCAAGGCCCAAAACTGCACCTTTTTTGCTACCATCGGCGAATGCATCGAAGCCGGATACCGTGCGTGCAAACGCTGCCATCCGCTGCGTCCGGCAGCACAGGCCGATCCCGCAATTGCAGCGCTCCTGACAGCACTCGATGAACGCCCCGACATCCGCTGGTCCGAAAGTCACGTCACGCAGATGGGCTTTGACCTTTCCACGGTGCGGCGCAGTTTCAAGCGCCAGTTTGGCATGACCTTTCTGGAAATGGCCCGCCAACGACGCCTCAGAGAAGGCTTTGAAACACTTGCAAGCGGCGACAAAGTCATCGCGGCACAACACGACGCCGGTTTTGACAGTCCGCAGGCCTTTCGGTCCGCTTTCGCCCGCCTGCTCGGCTGCCCACCCTCAGCGCTGAAGTCCGGCGGCCTGCTACGCGCCGACTGGATCAAGACCTCCCTTGGCGACATGATCGCAGTCTCCTCAGTCACGCATCTGCACCTCTTGGAATTCACCGACCGCAAGGCGCTGCCCCGCGAACTGTCCCGCTTGCGCGATCACGCCAAAGGCGACCTGGGCTTGGGCCGGTATGCGCCCACCGACCAGATTGAAACCGAACTCAACGCCTTTCTTGACGGCAACCAGCCCACATTTGACACCCCGCTTGCAATGCACGGCACGGCCTTCACCAAAGATGTCTGGCGCGAACTTCTGAAAATCCCTGCCGGTCACACCAGAAGCTATGCATCCATAGCTGCCGAGATGGGACGCCCAACCGCGACCCGCGCTGTGGCCCGCGCCAATGGCGCCAATCAGATCGCCGTTGTGATCCCCTGCCACCGCGTCCTTGGCGCGGATGGATCGCTCACCGGCTACGGCGGTGGCCTCTGGCGCAAACAGAAACTCCTTGAAATCGAACGTCTTTACAGACCTCAAGCAGAAAGGCTTCCCGCATGACCGACACCCCCTCTTCTTTGGACAAGGCCGAAACCCTACGCGCCCTGCATATCCCGGGCACCCCCCTTGTGCTTTACAACATCTGGGACGCAGGCAGCGCCGGTGCCGTCGCCAAAGCTGGCGCCAAAGCGCTGGCCACCGGTAGCTGGTCCGTGGCCGAAGCACAGGGGTTTCGCGATGGCGAGACCCTGCCGATGGAGTTTCTTCTTTCCATCGTTGAACGCATCGTCGCCACCAACGACCTGCCCCTGTCTGTGGATTTCGAAGGCGGCTATGCAATTGCCCCTGATGACGTCACGCTGAACGTCGAGCGCCTTATTTCCGCGGGCGCTGTGGGTCTCAATTTCGAAGACCGCGTCGTCAAAGGCAAAGGTCTGCACGCGGTTGATGCACAAGCAGCCCGCGTTGCCGCTGTACGGGCCGCCGGAAACCACACAGGCATACCAATCGTCATCAATGCGCGCACCGACCTGTTCCTGCAATCCAAACCCGAAGATCATGCCAGCCACATCGCCGAAGCACTGGAACGCGCCCACGCCTACGCCGAAGCAGGGGGCGACAGTTTCTTTGTGCCAGGCCTGTCTGACCCAGACCTTATCCAAAAAGTCTGCGCCCAAAGCCCCTTGCCTGTGAACGTGATGCTGCGCGATGTGACCGCGCAGGTTGCCCCGTTGGCCGCTTTGGGCGTCGGCCGTATCAGCTTTGGCCCGACACCCTATGCGGTTGCCATGAACGCCATCACCGAACAGGCGAAGGCGTTTTACTGAACCGTTGGGAAACAGCCGGCGGCGCGTTTCCGCGCGGAAGTACCGAATGCGCCGCTCCGGATGGTTGCCTGTCCTTGTCTCTGTTAGGTTCGCCCCATGATCCGTGACTTCACCCCCGCCGACACCGACGCCGTTGTCGCGATCTACACCGACGCCAGCCTGAAAGCGCACGCTTTCTTGGGGCGCGAGCGCATCGCGCAGTTCGCCCAGATGGTGCGCGACATCTATATCCCCATGGCCGACACCCGCGTTTTTGGACAGAACGGGGTGGTCCTTGGCTTCATCTCAGTTTTGGAAGGCCGAGAAGTTGGTGGGTTCTTTGTGGCCCCTAACCAGATGGGCAAAGGCATCGGCCAAGCCCTGATGCGCGATGCGGTGACGCGTTTTGGCACGTTGGAACTCAGCGTGTTTGAGGACAACCCCATCGGGCGGCGGTTTTATGAGAAGTTTGGCTTCAAGGAATTCGCACGCCAGGTCACGCCGGAAATTGGCGAACCGGAAATCCGGTTAAGATACACGGCCGACTGATCCCGAAAAAACACGGGCATGCCCGTAGATTGTGCTGGGAATAAGAAAGCGGACCTTCGTCGCAAGCTGAAGTAGGGTCGGTTGTGCGGGGCGAACGGGACGTTTGCTGCGCTTGGCCGAATGTCTGGTTTATACCAGATTTACCCAAAGCATCTTTGGGTTTCAGCTGTGGAATCCAAAGAAGTCACTTAGCGAGTGACAAACGGGCTCCGTTATTTTCCCAATAGGCTTTCTTTTGGCCGTGACCTCTTATCTGGGCTGTCGGATGCATAGTGCAGAAATAGGATATGCCGCCGGACTTGGCCACGTGTACGCCATCTGTTTTGTCAAAACACACACCCACGATGTCTTGCCAATGCGACAGATACTGTTTGCTGTAAAACACAACGTTGCGGGGCTGGTGTTCCTCGATCGCGCTTATGAGTTTAGCTTTGCGAATTGGGAGCATTGCCGCACTATAGCTAGACCGATCGAGAAGAATTGGGTCGTTTGAAAATTGGTTGTAGTGTTATACGTTTACATTGGGCGAAGGTAGTGGCAATAATTCGAGCCCGCAGGTCTTAGAGTCACTACGCAACCACCGCTCACACTGCATCATCTTGGAAGCAGAAATGTCGAATGGTTTACCCTCGGAGATCAGCTGCGCCCGAATTAGCCAATCCCATGTTTTTTGTGCAGCACGTACCGGTGGCGTAAACAAGTGACCCTTTCCGATCGCGTGATGATACTCTGCGCAATCCTCAAGGGCACGTCTTCCACGCTTGTCCCAAGTTCCTATGCGCATTTGGACATCTTCAAGGCTATTGCCGCCGCCTTCTTCCATTCCAATGAACCAAGTGTCGGCAGACAGATCGCCATAACCCAAGAATGAATTCATAAAATCGCTAAGCAGTTCTTGGTTTAGCATATTTCCCGCTGTGGATTTTTTGACGCATTCAACCAACTATTCTGGTGGAATAATTCCACGTTGTCTTTTTTTGTTGATAGCAGACATTCGGACACTTTGAAGCATTTGGTACTTTGGGCTCAAAGCGGTCCACTGCTGCGACCGGCCAAATATCCCCATAGAAATTATCAAAGCCAACACAAAACACTGCCGCCCAAAAGAGAAACCCCGCCGTTTCCGGCGGGGTTTCTTTTTGCTTCAAAAGAAGAAGGTCGACTTATTCGTCGCCGGTCTTCAGTGCGGCGCCGAGGATATCGCCCAGCGATGCACCGGAGTCCGAGGAACCATACTGTTCCACGGCTTCTTTCTCTTCTGCGATCTCGCGTGCTTTGATCGACAGGCCAAGACGACGGGTCTTGCTGTCAACGTTGGTCACGCGCACGTCGATCTTGTCGCTGACGGAGAAACGCTCGGGGCGCTGCTCTGCGCGATCACGCGACAGGTCGGAGCGGCGGATGAAGGACTTCATGCCTTCGTATTCCACTTCGATCCCGCCATCCTCGATGGCTGTCACGTTCACAGTGATGATCGAGCCGCGCTTCACGCCACCAACCGCTTCTGCGAACTTGTCGCCACCCAGTGCTTTGATCGAGAGCGAGATGCGCTCTTTGTCAACGTCCACTTCGGAGACAACGGCCTGAACCACGTCGTTCTTGTGGTAGTTCTGGATCGCATCTTCGCCGCGCTCGTCCCAAGACAGGTCGGAGAGGTGAACCATGCCGTCGATCTCGCCAGGCAAGCCGATGAACAGACCGAATTCGGTGATGTTCTTGACTTCGCCTTCGACTTCGGTGCCCTCGGGGTGTGTTTCTGCAAACACTTCCCACGGGTTGCGCATGGTCTGCTTGAGACCAAGGGAAACGCGGCGCTTGGCGCCGTCGATTTCCAGCACCATGACGTCCACTTCCTGAGAGGTGGAAACGATCTTGCCGGGGTGTACGTTCTTTTTGGTCCAAGACATTTCGGACACGTGAACCAGACCTTCAACACCGGGCTCGAGCTCAACAAATGCACCGTAATCGGTGATGTTGGTCACGCGGCCTTTGTGCACAGACTCCAGCGGATACTTCGCAGCAACCAGATCCCATGGATCTTCTTGCAGCTGCTTCATGCCGAGGCTGATGCGGTGGGTCTCTTTGTTGATCTTGATGACCTGAACCTTAACGGTTTCGCCGATCGTCAGGATCTCAGAGGGGTGGTTCACACGGCGCCATGCCATGTCTGTGACGTGCAGCAGGCCGTCAACGCCGCCGAGGTCAACAAACGCACCGTATTCGGTGATGTTCTTGACCACACCGTCGACCGCTTGGCCTTCGGACAGGTTGCCGATGACTTCTGCGCGCTGTTCGGCGCGGGACTCTTCGAGGATCGCACGACGCGAAACCACGATGTTGCCACGACGACGATCCATTTTCAGGATCTGGAAAGGCTGCTTCAGACCCATCAGAGGGCCAGCGTCGCGCACGGGGCGCACGTCAACTTGCGAGCCGGGCAGGAAGGCCACAGCGCCGCCGAGGTCGACAGTGAAGCCGCCTTTGACGCGACCGAAGATCGCGCCTTCGACGCGTGCATCGTCTGCGTATGCTTTTTCCAGGCGGTCCCATGCTTCTTCACGGCGGGCCATCTCACGAGAAATAACCGCTTCGCCGCGGGCATTTTCAGCCGCGCGCAGGTACACTTCCACTTCGTCGCCAACAGCGATCTCGGGAGCTTCACCAGGATTTGCGAATTCTTTTACGTCAACGCGGCCTTCCATTTTGTAGCCGACGTCGATGATGGCTTGGCCCGCTTCAACTGCGATGACCGTACCTTTGACAACAGAACCCTCTTCGGGTGTGTCCATTTCGAAGCTTTCTTGCAGGAGGGCTTCGAATTCCTCCATAGTTGTATCAGCCATGTGGCGTCATTTCCTTTTCAAACGTTTTATCTGGCCGCACGGTTGTCTCCGTCGGTCTTGGTTGCCATTGGTCTGCGGCGCGCCATCATCGAGAAAAACACAAAAAACAAAGAAGGGCCGGCATGTGCGCGACCCTGCTCGTCTCGATGTGTCTGGCATTTGCGCCTTATAGACAGGCCGCCATATAGCGTTGTTTTGTGAGGGTCGCAAGAGGATTCGGGCTGTTGAAACTTGCTGCCAAACTCAATGCGATCTCTCGGCATGAGGCGACCTGCCAATCTGCTCTGGCAGCGCAAAATCCCGACTGGCGCGGCGGCCGCCTTGCACCCCCGCGCCCCTGCCCGCCAAATTCCACCTTTTCTACCCACAATCACGCGGGACAAATCGGCTCCGCTCATGCAATATCGGCGACATTGAACCCAAAGACCGTTTTCGCCCATTTGGAGCCTCCCAATGCGTTTTCTTCTTTCTCTTTTCGTTTCGTTTCTTGTGACCACAACCGCCAGTATGAGTTTCGCCGACCCGCTTCCCTCGTGGAACGCAGGTGATACCAAATCCGCCATCATCAGCTTCGTCGAAAGCGTCACGGATCCCGCGTCAGACAGCTACGTCACACCCGCCGACCGCATTGCCGTTTTTGACAACGACGGCACACTCTGGGCGGAACAGCCGATCTATTTCCAGATTGCCTTTGCCGTCGATCAGGCCAAGAAAATGGACCCTGCCGACCTCACCTCTGACGCGCTCAAGGCCGCCGCCGCTGGGGATGTAGAAGGCATGCTCGCCACAGGAAAATCCGGCCTGCTGGAAATTCTCGCGGCCTCCCACACCGGCATGAGTGTCACCGACTTCAAAGCCAGCGTCGAAGCTTGGCTCAAAGAGGCCCGCCATCCCGACACCGGTCGCCCTTATGACCAGATGATCTATCAGCCCATGCTGGAACTGTTGCGCTATTTGCGCGACGAAGGCTTTGCCACCTATATCGTATCCGGCGGTGGCATCGACTTTATCCGCGTTCTTTCCCCCGACGCCTATGGCATCCCGCCAAAACAGGTGGTCGGCTCCTCGCTGGTCAGCGAATACATCGTCGCAGAAGGCGCTCCGATGCTGATGAAATCACCCGAGCTGTTCTTTAATGATGACAAAGCCGGCAAACCCGTCGCCATCAACCACCATATCGGGCAACGCCCCATCTTTGCCGGAGGAAACTCAGACGGCGATTTTGAAATGCTGGAATGGACCACATCCGGCGACGGTCCCGCTTTTGCGCTCTATGTGCACCACACGGATGCCGATCGCGAATACGCTTACGATCGCGAAGGCCACATCGGCGTTTTGAACCGTGGCCTTGATGAAGGCCCCGAACGCGGTTGGGTTTTCGCCGATATGGCCAAGGACTGGGCGGTGATATTTCCGGCTCAAGCCCAATAACGCACGGCAATTACCCCAAATACGTGAGCGGGACTAAGGCCCGCTCACACCACCCCTTCCGGCACGACCGCGTTCTGACTCCACTGTTTGGGCGACTGGCCATAGGCGCGCTTGAACTCGCGGCTGAACTGTGACGCGCTCAAGTATCCCACATCCATAGCGGCCGTGCTCACCGGCGCGCCTTGGGCGATCTTCATCGCCGCAGAATTCAGGCGCATCGACTTCACAAACTGAATTGGGGACATGGTGGTGGCCTGTTTGAACTTGCGGTGAAACACCGCGCGGCTCATGCCCACCTCTGACGCCAAGGTGTCAATCGTGACGGTTTCGTCCAACCTTGTGGACAGAAACGCAATGCTGCGCGCGATTTCGTTGCCAACCCCAAAGGCCCGCCGCGCACTCTCGCCTGCTTCCCCCTTGAGCACCGCAAAATACAATTCCCGCAGCCGCCCTGCTCCCAACATGGCGGCATCGGCTGGCGAGTCTGTCAATTGCACCAACCGCAACAAGGCGTCTGAAAATCCGACATCCCACCGCGCCAATGCCACCCCTTGTGGCACCGCTCCACCCTTGGACGTGCGCACCCCATGAGGCGCGTTCTCCATCTCGATTGCAAGTTCGGTCATCACGCGGGTATCAAGCGAAACCGACACGCCCAGCAACGGTGTCTCTGGCGACGCCTCCGGTGTGCCGGCCTCTGCTGGCATCGACATAGAACAACACATGTAACGCTCGCTGTCATAGACGTGGCGCGCGCCATCCAGCACCGCCTCTTTGGCGCCGCTGACAATCGCCACCACCGAAGGCTCATAGACCGCCGGAACGCAGGGCATCGCCGAGGTCACGCGAAACAATTGCACGCCGTTTATGGCCGTCTCCACCAGCCCGTCCTCTTGCAGACGACGGTCAAGGATCTCTCGGATCTGATCTTTGCTCATGGGTTGTATTTAATTGCCGGTTGTGGCGCAGTCCAACCCCGTCGATACAAATGGGCAAAAATGCGCGATGAAACAGCATCAAATCAGCCCAAAACGATCTGTATTTACTCAAAAAAGTGCGTACCGGCACTGTGCTAACCGTTCTTTGCCTCACTCAGACGTCAAAAACGCCGCCGCCGCCGCCAGCGCTTGATCTGCCTCCGGCGTCACTGAGCTATACATCTGATAGCAATGCATCAAACCGTCACTTTCCCGCAATGTCACCGGCACCGATTGCTCCTGCAATGCCGCCACCATTCGGGTGGAATGATCATAAAGCCGCTCTGTCTTGTCGACCTGAAACAACATTTTGGGCCCGCCGGAAAAAGTGCCAAACAGCGGCGACACCTCCGGATTGTGCGGATCCGCGTCGCCGACATAGGCCGCATTGCCACGCAGCACAAAACGTCTTGGCAATAGCGCGTCCTTAGCGGCGTTAGCCTCAAAGGACGGCGACCGCCCCGTCAAATCCGTCACCGGAGAAAACACCGCGACCGCGGAAGGCGCAGCCTTCTCCTTGGCCAAAACACGATGGGTCAACGCCAAGGCCAAACAGCCCCCCGCACTGTCGCCCGCCACCGACACCTGCGCCGCACCATAGGCCTCTTGCAAAAACCGCAAAGCCGCCTCGGCGTCGTTCAGAGCCGCCGGAAAAGGATGCTCAGGCGCCTTGCGGTAATCAAGGAAATAAACCGCACAACCAGCGGCATGGGCCAGCCCGGACAACAGGGCCTTGTAGTCCCGCAAACCACCGATCATGAATGCGCCACCATGTAGATACAGCACCGCCTTGCCCGACTTCCGCCCGTTCGGCGCCACGCGGATCATCCCCGCCTGTCCCGCCACCGGTTCAAAGCTCACGTCCCTGCGTACCTTATGCATAGTCATCGCATTCACCGCCGCAACAGACCGAAGAACCGCAGGCCATGGCAAAGCTGCCAACAAGGGTTTCTGCATCAGACGCGCATGAAGATTGACCAAACGCTGTTTTCTGGAAATTTGGGTCAAAAGAAAAATTTCGTGCTTGAGGGGAAGCAAAATCCAAGGCCATGCTCGAGGCCGCGCCTTTACCCTAGTCAATTAATTCCGCAACGAAAGCACAGCCTCGCATAGGTTGCGCAAGGTCATGCATTTGGGTGCAGAACCATCGCGGACCGGTCCTTTTTTAACATCGCCGACTCAACCGCCCCAAGTCGGGCAAGCGCGGCCTGCGGCGTCGTCGCACCGCCCGCTTTCAACCATATCTTCTTTGCCGAAGCTGGGCTCCAAGGCAAAGCAGCCCCGCGCAACCAGCACCGCAGATCTGCGGGCAAGGCGTCGTAAGACCTCATCGTATCCCCTGGACGAGACCGGCGGCGAAGGCTGCTTTGGAGATTTTTGGACATGGCAGGGTATTGCATCGTGTTGGATGGAGTTTATGCAATGTTATTACATTGCAATAAATCCTAAGACAACCCCGCAAACCAAATCAGCGGCGCCCGATCCGGACGCCGCTGCTGCTCAAATCTCTGAACCGGAGTTACCCGATTTTTTTGATCATCTCGTCTTTTGCCTTACGCACTTTCGGCATCGGCAGCAGCCAATCCGCGCCTTCCTGACGATAGCCCAGCGGCAAAAGCGTAACCGATTTCAAGCCCAGTTCTTTCAGGCCCATGATCTCGTCCACAGCGTTGGCGTCAAACCCTTCCATCGGGCAGCTGTCTACGCCCAACTCAGCCGCTGCCAGCATGGCAAAGCCCAGCGCAATATAGGCCTGACGGGCGGCGTGGTCATGGTTCACGGTCTCCTCGCGCGGCAAATACACCGACTTGAGGTTCTCATAGTACTGACCCAACATCGGGTTTTCGCCGCGCAACTCTTCCATATGAGCGCGCACCGCGTCGATACGCTCCGCCGAGTAGTTGTCCCAAGCGGCAAAAACCAACAAGTGCGATCCTTCGGTGATCTGGCTCTGGTCCCAACCCACTTTCCGGATTTTTTCGCGCATGTCGTCGTTGGTCACGACAAACACCTCAAACGGCTGCGTGCCACTGGACGTCGGGGCCATACGGATGGCCTCCAGAATGGCCTCCACATTTTCCTCGGAAACCGACTTCGCCGGGTCCATTTTCTTTGTGGCATAGCGCCAGTCCATCAGCTCTTTCAATGTGCTCATTGTCATCTTTCCCTGCACCCCGCCCGCGCTCACCATGAGCGCCCTAAAGGGGTGGTATATTTCTGTAACCGGAGATATATGAAGAACTGGAAAACGCCGCAAGAAGTCACATTGCGTACACCCGGTCACAAAAAGGGAACCACCATGCCCAAGGACACAGCCAAAGGCGGAAACTGCCCGGATTGCAGCCGCATCAACGAGGTTATCAGCCGCGTTGGCGACCGCTGGTCAGTGCTGATCGTGATCTCTCTTGCCCGTTATGAGACTTTGCGTTTTAACGAACTCAAACGCCACCTCGGCATATCACAGCGCATGCTCTCTTTGACCCTGCGTGAGTTGGAGCGCGACGGGTTGGTACATAGGGAATACTACCCAACCATCCCGCCCAAAGTGGAATATTCCCTTACCGACCTCGGCCAATCCTTCCGAGAGCCTGTGGAAACCCTTGGCCTGTGGGCGCTCAACAACCTGCCCAATATCGACGCCGCGCGCGAAACGTATGACTTGGAAAATCCCACCAAGGCCAGCGCCTGATCAAGACTCAGACCACGAAGATCAGCAACAACATCATAGCCGCCAACCCAAGTCCGGCGAAAAAGTCGTCATCGCCACCTTCGTCCGCGCCTGTCACGTCAACATCACCGTCGCCGTCTTCGTCTTCCGGCGGCAAATCATCAGGGCGCAAGATCGCATCGATCACATGCGCCACGCCGTTGCTGGCCTCCAGATCAGTCTGCACAATTGTCGGATCGGTGGCGTTTGGGTCCTGATCCACCAAGGTTGCGCCATCGACGCCGATTTCGCCGCCCTGAAGCGTGTCTAAAACCTCTGATCCAAGCACAACTTCGCTGCCCTGCTCACCTGGGCTTACGTGATAGGTCAGGATATCGCTGACAACCGAAAGCGGGTCTTCAGGGTTCAAAACCGTTGCGGCATCCACAATCGTCTGAAACGCCCCAGCTTCATCCTCGCCCTCATAACCGAGATCCTGCGCGAACGCTATGAACGCACTGTCTGGCGGCACAAAAACAGTCAACTCTGCGTCCGGATCATCCACAGCCTCATCCAACCCAGTGACCTGCAAGGCGGTAAGCAACATGTCGAAATCGTCGGGATTTTCGTCGAAACTGCCGCCGCTTTCCTCAAGCAATCCCAGCAACGTCGGATCACCGCTTTCGGCCGGTGTGTCCAGCGGCAGCAAAACCTGATCCACAACCTGTACTGTGCCTGCGCCGACGTCTACATCTGCGGCGACAACATCCGCGTTTTGAAAATCCGGATCGCCGTCCACAACCGTGCCAGCAGTGACCTCAAACACCGCCCCGTCCAGCAAAGTGTCGACCTGTCCGTCGGCATTGAATCCGCTCAGGTCACCCTCTTCCGGCGTCACGTGATAAAGCAGAATGTCGGTCAAAAGCGGGATCGGATTGTCGTCCTCTGCCAACTCCGTCAGCGCTGCCGCGATTGCGCCGAAGACCGCGCTTGCATCCTCCGGATCGCCGTCAAACCCAAGATTTTGCGCCAGACTGGCAAAGGCGGCATCTGTCGGCGCAAAGAGCGTGAAGTTCTCCAGACCTCCCACTGTGCCGCTCAGGCTGGCCGCATCAAGCGCCAGCCCCAGCACCTCAAAGTCGCCCGCCGTCGACAGGGTGCCGGAGCCGGTCTGGATCATAGGCGCGATCGTCGGAAACAGCGTTTGCAAAGACATGTCGTTCTCCCCCGAGTGTTTGCTTCACTACGGAGGACAGCTTTGCAGGGGTCACAATACCGCAGGCACATCACGCAAATGTGACACACCTTTAAGCTGAACGGCAGTGCAGATCAGCCGCGCGCGGCTTCGATCGCCGAAACAGCCGCTGCAATCGCGTCATCGATAGACAATGCGGAGGTATCAATCACAGTGGCATCCTTAGCCGCCACCATCGGTGCCTCTGCCCGATCCCGATCCCGCGCGTCACGCTCCTTCACATCCGCCAAAACGGTCTCGAAACGGGTCTCAAGCCCTTTATCAACCAGTTCCTTGAACCGGCGCTCCGCGCGCACTTCGGCGCTTGCAGTGACAAAAAGTTTCGCCTCGGCATTCGGACAAATCACCGTGCCAATATCGCGCCCGTCCAACACCGCCCCACCGGCACGCCGCGCAAACGCGCGCTGAAAATCTTCCAACGCCGCACGCACTTCGGCAATCACCGCCACACGGCTTGCGGCCTGCGCAACCTCTGGCGACCGCAAGTTGTCGGCCTCCAGATCTTCGGCGACCAAAGCCTGCGCCGCCGCAATGGCATCAGTCCCATCCAGCGTCTTGGCTCCAACCGCGCGATAGAGCAGACCGGTGTCCAGATGCGCAAAACCGAAATGCGCAGCCACCGCCTTGGAAATTGTCCCTTTGCCCGCCGCTGCTGGCCCGTCAATCGCGATGGTAAAGCTCATGGCTCAGTCCCGCACCACATCCGCGCCCAGACCACCCATCAGCGGCTCAAAGATCGGGAAGGACGTGGCAATCGGGCTGCCGTCATCCACACTCACTGGCTTTTGCGCGGCCATGCCCATGACCATAAAGCTCATGGCGATGCGGTGATCCAAGTGGCTGGCACAGGTCGCGCCGCCCGGCACGTTGCCGTGACCCAGCCCTTTGACGATCCACCAATCCTCGCCCTCGTCAACTTCGACGCCATTCAGGCGCAGACCAGTGGCCATCGCATCAATACGGTCGCTTTCCTTTACACGCAGCTCCTTGACGCCGCGCATCACGGTCTCACCTTCAGCGAAAGAGGCCACTACCGACAAAACGGGGTATTCATCAATCATGCTCGCCGCACGCGCAGGGTCCACTTCGATGCCCATAAGGTTCGGCGAGAACTTCGCCCGCAGGTCTGCCACCGGCTCCCCGCCCTCTTCGCGCTCGTTCTCATAGGTCAGGTCCGCGCCCATTTCCCGCAGCGTGGTGAACAGGCCCGCCCGCGTCGGGTTCAAACCGATGTTGGGCACCAACACATCCGAGCCCGGCGTGATCACCGCCGCACAAACCGGAAAGGCCGCCGAACTAGGATCACGCGGCACCGCAATCACCTGCGGCTTCAGCTCCGGCTGGCCGGTCAGCGTGATCACACGCCCCTCTCCGGTTTCTTCCACGGAAATCTCCGCGCCAAAGCCCGCCAACATGCGCTCGGTGTGGTCCCGCGTCGCTTCTTTCTCGATCACCACGGTTTTGCCCGGCGCATTCAGGCCCGCCAGCAACACCGCCGACTTCACCTGCGCCGAGGGCATCGGCACCTCATAACGCACCGGCACCGGATCTTTGGCCCCCACGATGGTCATCGGCAAACGCCCACCTGCGCGGCCCACAGATTGCGCCCCGAAAAGCGCAATCGGGTCTGTCACCCGCGCCATCGGCCGGCCATTCAGGCTCGCGTCACCCGTGAAGGTCACAGTGATATCGCAGGTCGCCATCGCGCCCATGATCAAGCGCACGCCAGTGCCCGAGTTGCCGCAATCAATCACATTGTCCGGCTCACCAAAGCCGCCAACGCCCACACCATGCACCGACCAATTGCCGCCGCCGTGGTTGATGACCTCAGCGCCAAACGCCGCCATCGCTTTACCGGTGTCCAAGACATCTTCCCCTTCCAGCAGGCCGGAGATTTTGGTTTCCCCCACAGCCATCGCGCCAAGGATCAGACTGCGGTGACTGATCGACTTGTCGCCAGGCACATTGGCCTCGCCCTTGAGAGGCCCGCACGGGCGGGAAGTCATCGGAATAGGAGTGCCGTGGCCGGACATAATACGCGTATCCTTCTTGCTCTTGGATACGCTGTTAGCGCAACAGGTGCCGTCCGTAAATGCGCCCGCTCTTCCTTTTGCCAAAAATACCTCGGGGTGAGGCCGCAGGCCGAGGGGCTGGCCCCTCACACCTTCCTGAATGTCAGATAATGCGGCGTGCGCCCCTCGCGGAACGCCTTCTGCTCATAGCGTGTGGAAATCCAATCCCCCCACGGCTCGCGCCAGTCATCGGGCTTCTCCGCCAGCCACTCAAAGCCGTGCTTGGGCACCTGCTCCAAGGTCTGGCGAACGTAATCGGGAATGTCCGTCGCCACGCGGAAGATCGCACCGGGCTTCAGCTTGCGCGCCAAAGGCTCCAGATGCTCAGGGGTCACAAACCGGCGGCGATGGTGGCGCTTTTTGGGCCACGGGTCCGGGTACAGCAAAAACGCGCGGCTCAGGCTTTGATCCGGCAGCACGTCAAACATGTCGCGCGCATCGCCGGGATGCACACGGATGTTGTCAGCCCCCGCCTTGCGGATTTTGCCCAACAACATCGCTACGCCGTTGATGTAAGGTTCACAGCCGATGATGCCCACATCGGGGTTCTGCACCGCCTGATGCACCATGTGCTCGCCGCCGCCAAAGCCAATCTCAAGCCATACATCACGCCCGCCAAACAACGCCTCTAGATCGATGTGCTCGCGTTCAGGATTGTCTTCCCATGTCACCTTCCCGGGGCTCAGCCTGGCCAAGTCCTCATCCAGATAGGCCTCTTGCGAGGATCGTAACCCCTTGCCCTTGAACCGGCCATAAAAGTTGCGCCATGGGGCGCCGGATGGGTGGGTGTCGCTGGGCTTGTCAGACATGGGTTCTCTCGCTTGGATCGCCCGTGCCTTTGCCGCACGGGACGCTCAAGGTCAAGATGGCGTGCTGTTTCACTCCCGAAAGCGGCGTTTCAGGATGAACATGCCTGGAATGGTAACAATATACATTGTGATGCCATAAAGCGCTGCAGGCACCGCAAACTCCGGAATGCCCGAGGCCTGCGCCACCATGCCGGCCACCGTGATGCCCAGCGTGGCGTTCTGCACACCCATCTCCACCGAGATACACAACCCGTCCGGCCCCGATAGCCCCAAAGCGCGGGCCACATACACTCCAAGAACCAGCAAAATCGCATTCAACAGCATCAAAACCGGCCCCAGCGTCCAGATGTTCGCCATGAACAAATCCCAGTTCGTCGCCAATGCGGCGGCCACAATCACCAGAAACAGCACCAGAGCCACAGCCGACACAATTTTCTCGATCTTATCCGCCACGCCGCTTGCCACCCAGCGAGTCAGCAGGCCGATGATCACCGGCACGGCAGTGATGGCAAACATCGACATCCCGATGCCCAAAACATTGACCTCTGGCGCGGCCTCACCAAGGAACGTTGCCCCCGCCCACGCCACCAGGATCGGCACCGTCACCACCGACAAAAGGCTCACCACAGCCGTCAACGTGATCGACAGGGCCACCGTACCCCCAGCCAGTTTGGTCAGGATGTTCGACGTCACCCCACCGGGGCAAAACGATAGGATCATCACCCCAAAGGCCATGGCTGGCGGCAAATTGAAGATAAACAGCAGCAGATAGGCCACCAAAGGCACCGCCACGATCTGCATCACCACCCCCGTGAGAACCGCCTTGGGCATGGTCAAAACCCTGCCGAAATCGGCAAAAGTCAGGCCGAAGCCCAGTGAAAACATGATGAAAGCCAGTGAGAGCGGCAGCGCCACGTCGATCAACATTGATAGTCCTCCCTATTCGCGAGGCGAGATTTGCACAAAAAGGGTGTGAAACCAAAGTTTTCGTTGGGGAAAGCCCGCGAGGGTATGTCTGCCACTCGCCACAACTGGCTGAAGGCTCGCCAAACAAAAAGCCCGCCGCAACGCGACGGGCTTTCCAATGTCACAAAACCAGCGACCTCAAAGCGCCGATTTCAGGTCCTCAACCAGATCGGTGCGCTCCCAGCTAAAGCCGCCATCGGCCTCAGGGGCACGGCCAAAGTGGCCGTAGGCCGCGGTGCGTTGATAGATCGGCCTGTTCAGTTGCAGCTTCTCGCGAATGCCACGCGGCGTCAGGCTCATGACCTGACGGATCGCGTTTTCGATCTTCGCAGGCTCAACCTCACCGGTGCCGTGGTTGTCACAGTAGATGGACAGCGGCTCGGACACGCCAATCGCATAGCTAAGCTGAATGGTGCAGCGTTCGGCCAGACCAGCCGCCACAACGTTCTTCGCGAGATAACGCGCCGCATAAGCTGCAGAGCGGTCCACTTTCGTCGGGTCTTTGCCTGAGAACGCGCCACCGCCGTGCGGGGCAGCACCACCATAGGTGTCCACGATGATCTTACGGCCCGTCAGGCCGGCGTCGCCATCCGGACCACCGATCACAAATTTGCCGGTCGGGTTCACGTGCCACGCGGTTGCGTCGCTGATCCAGCCCTGAGGCAGGGTTTCGCGGATATAGGGTTCCACCACCGCGCGCACATCCGCGCTGCTCATGGTCTCATCCAGGTGCTGCGTTGACAAAACGATCGAGCTGACGCCCACCGGTGTGCCGTTTTCATAAACCACAGACAGCTGCGATTTCGCATCCGGCCCCAATGTCGGCTCTGCACCGGACTTACGCACTTCAGCCAGACGTCGCAGGATTGCGTGGGAATACTGGATCGGTGCCGGCATCAGCGCGTCGGTTTCCGTCGTGGCATAGCCGAACATGATGCCCTGATCACCGGCGCCTTCGTCTTTGTCGCCCGATGCGTCAACGCCTTGCGCGATATGCGCAGACTGTTCGTGCAACAGGTTGGTGATTTCCACAGTCTCGTGGTGGAACTTGTCCTGCTCGTAGCCAATGTCTTTGATACAGGCGCGCGCGATCTCGTCGATCCGCCCCATGTATTCATGTAGCTTGTCCTGATCGGACAGGCCGACCTCACCGCCGATCACCACGCGATTGGTGGTGGCGAATGTCTCGCAGGCCACCCGGGCCTCAGGCTCTTCCGCCAAAAACGCGTCCAGAACTGCGTCCGAAATGCGGTCACAAACCTTGTCGGGATGCCCTTCCGAAACGCTCTCGGAGGTGAAAATATAATTGTTTCTTGCCATGGGGGGGTGCTCCAGTGAAAATTGATCGCCACGTCAGGAAGCCGTTGTGACAACATATGAGAACTAGCCCTTACGTGGGGTTTACCGATTGGTCAATGCGTTTTGCGGCGTCGAACGATCACACCAGCGGCGATGAGCACAGCCAGCAACACCCCGACAGGCAGATCTCCGGTCCGTGCATAGACCGTTTCGTCGGACAGGCGCGGCAAAGCCACATCCAAAGCGCCCGCCTCGTTCAACGCCAAAGCCGCAAGCACGCGGCCCTGCGCATCAATCACCGCCGACACACCTGTATTGGCAGACCGCAGCACCGGCACACCGGTCTCGATTGCCCGCATCCGCGCCTGTGCAAGATGTTGGTAGGGACCGGAGAAGTTGCCAAACCATGCATCATTGGTCATGTGCAAAATGACGCGCGGCCGCGCCTCTGGACCTCGCATGTCCTGCGGAAAAACCGCCTCGTAACAAATCAACGGAAGCGCCTGCCCCAGCGCCCCAAGGTCAATCAATTTCGGCCCCTGACCGGCGGAATATCCACCGCCATGCTGGCTCGCCAAGCCGCGCAGACCGAACCGACCCAGAAAATCACCGAAGGGGATGTATTCGCCAAACGGCACCAGATGGTGTTTGTCATATAGATCAGACACCTCTCCCGCCGGATCAATCACAGCCACAGTGTTGTAAATCCGTGGCCCGTCATAGCGGTTCAAACCCAGCACCACCGGCGCACCGCCGGCCATCTCTGCCGCAGCTTCAAGCGCCCCGCCAGCGGTCTCCAATACCCACGGCACCGATGTCTCCGGCCAAACCACCAGATCCGGCTGAGGCGCATCGGCCCCGCCTGCGGTCAACGCCAGCGCCCGCTCAAAATGCTGCAAAACATAGTCCGGATGCCATTTCAGATGCTGCGGCGCATTGGGTTGCACCAAACGCACCAAAGGCGCATCCGCCGGCACCTCTCCGGCCTGCGGCACAGGGATCCACAAGCCAAGCATCACCGCCCCCGCCACACCCCAGATCCAGCGCCACCGCGCCACGGCACCTAGCGCCAGACCGGCAGCCAAAAGGAACAGACACAGATTCAACCCATGCGGCCCAACATAGGCCGCAGCCTGCCCCGCCACCTGCCCAACCAGCACATAAGAGGGCATCGCCCAGGGAAAGCCGGTAAAAAGATAGGCCCTCAGCAGCTCCGTTGCGCTCAGCGCAACCGCCAGCGCAACCGCGCCGGCCCAGCCACCGCGACGCAGCCAACCCGCCACCCCGAAAGCCGCCGCCCAAAAAATCGCTCCGCCCGCCGCCATGAACACCAGCGCAAACGGCGCCATCCAGCCATGACGTGCAATGTCCACAAGGAAGGGTTCGACAATCCAGTGCAACGCAACGGCAAAATAGCCAAAGCCGAACCAGAAACCCGTCTTGGCCATATCCCGAACACGCTCTGCGCGCAGCGCAAAGCCAAAGACCGCGACAAAAGCGGCTACCGTCAGATACCACTGATCAAATGGCGGATGCCCGAGCGCGCCTAATCCGCCCAGCAGCACACACAACACCCCATGCATCCAGCCACCGGCCCGCCAGCGCTGCACCACAGCGCTGTCAGCCATTGGCGGCGTCCGCCGGCAACAAAACCCTCAGGCGTTTGATACGGCGGGGATCTGCATCCACCACCTCAAAACTCATCCCGTCCGGCAGTTCCACCACCTCACCGCGCGCGGGAACATGGCCACACAAAACAAAGACCAACCCTCCCAGAGTATCGATCTCCTCGCGGTCGATGTCCGCATAGTGTGTCAAAGATCGCCCGATCGCGGCCTCAAAATCTTCCAAAGGCGTTTTGCTCAGCGCCAGATAGCTGCCCGGTCGCTCCTGAACCCAGAAATCCACCTCTTCGGCGTCATGCTCGTCTTCAATCTCGCCAATCACCTGTTCGATCAGGTCTTCGATTGTTGCCAGACCATCCACGCCGCCGTACTCATCGATCACCAACGCCATATGCCGCCGTTCCGACTGCATCTTTGCCAACAGAACACCGATCGCCATAGACGGCGGCACAAACAGCAACGGCCGCAACATCTGGTCGATTTCCAACGACCCCGCATCGCCGTTGAATCCGTGGCGCAGGGCGAAATCCTTTAAGTGAACAAACCCGATCGGCGTATCCAGCGTGCCGTCATACACCGGCAAACGCGTCAGCCCGCTATCACGGAAAACCTGCAACAGTTCCGCCTCGCTGATCGTATTGGGCACGGCGACAATGTCGGCCTTGGGCACAGCAACGTCTTCGACCCGCATGCGACGCAGGTTGATCATTCCGTGGGATTGGGGTGTCGGTGTCACATCCGCCCGCACACCATTGCTGGTTGCCGGCATCTCTGCGGATTTGGAAAACAGACGTGCTATCCAGCCGCCCTTTTTCTCTTTTTGACCTTCCGGCCGCGCGCTCAGCGCCGCGTTAGAAGACCCGTCTATGGTGTCGCCCATTGGTCCTTTCCGTTGGGGATTTGTCCCCGTTCAACTTTCATATGGGTCCGAAAACCCCATTTTGCCAAGTATGGCTGTTTCCAGCCCTTCCATCAAAGTGGCATCTTTGTCACGGATATGGTCATAGCCGAGAAGATGTAAAACCCCGTGAACAACCAAATGTGTGACATGTTCGGCCATCGGCTTTCCCGCCGCTTCCGCTTCCCGTTCGCAGGTTTCAAAGGCAATGGCAATGTCGCCCAACTCCGTGTCCGGCCCCTGCGGTGGATGTGGCGTGTCACCATCCGCCTCCGCACCGCGCTCTTCACTCGGCCAGCTCAAAACATTCGTCGGTGTCGGCTTGTCGCGAAATTCGGTATTGAGTTCGGCAATGCGGGAATCATCACAAGCCAGCACAGCGATTTCCCAATCGTCCGCATCAAGTGCCAGATGCGTCAAAGCCGCCTGCGCCGCAGTCTCTGCCAGTGTTGCGAAATCCAACGCCGCCCAGCGGTCGTCTTCAATAAGTGTATCGGTCAGCATACAACGCCTGCAGTCAGGCCTGACAAAGAGCCATAGTGCAGACCCGTCACGCCTTTTTCTCTTTCTTCTCTTTGTCCGCCAAAGCGCGCATCGCGTCTGCGTCATAGGCCTTGATGATCGCTGCCACCAACGGGTGACGCACAACGTCATCGGCGGTGAAATAGTTGAAGCTAATGTTCTTGATGCCCGACAGCAAACGCTCCGCATCCTTCAGGCCCGACGGCACCCCGCGCGGCAAATCGATCTGGCTGCGGTCACCGGTGATCACCATCCGCGACCCCTCGCCCAGTCGCGTCAGGAACATCTTCATCTGCATCGTCGTCGCGTTCTGCGCCTCATCCAACACCACAAACGCATTTGCCAAGGTCCGCCCGCGCATGAATGCCAAGGGCGCGATCTCGATCTTCTTTTCTTCAATCAGCTTGCCCAACTGTTTCGCGGGCAGAAAATCATTCAACGCGTCGTAAAGCGGCTGCATATAGGGATCGACCTTGTCCTTCATGTCACCGGGGAGATAGCCAAGCTTCTCGCCCGCCTCCACCGCAGGCCGCGACAGGATGATCCGGTCCACCTGCCCAGAGATGAACATGCTGACACCTACAGCCACAGCGAGATACGTTTTGCCCGTGCCCGCAGGCCCGATGCCAAACGCCAACTCGTTGTTAAACAACGACATAACATAGGCTTTCTGGGCGTCAGTACGGGGCTCAACCAGCTTTTTGCGCGTCTTGATCTCGACCGCACCGCCTTTGAACATCTCCATCTGATCGCCGTCCCGCACGCCGGTGCCCTCTTCCGAGCCCCCCATGCGAATCTCGCGATCAATGTCGCCGCCTTCGACGGACTTGCCGCTCTCCAGCCGATCATAGAGGGATTGTAGCACCTCCACGGTCTCGGCTCGCGCGGCATCTTCGCCAAAAACAGCCAGATGGTTGCCTCGGCGCAGGATCTGCACACCCATTTTCTGTTCTATATCCGCGAGGTTGCGGTCAAACTCTCCGCAAAGCTCGATCAAAAGGCGGTTGTCCGGAAACTCGACCGAAGTCTCTTTGGCTGTTTCGGATGCTGGCGGCGGGGTCATCGCACCTGTGGGCAATCAGATCTCCTGGGAACAAGATGTTGTATCTATGATCGTGCCAACTTGCCCGCCAAGGTGCAAGCGCTGGCCAATGAAATTTGTTTGAATGGCGCAATTTTCCGCCCGTCCAACGAAAAAGGCCGCCCCCGAAGGCGCGGCCCAAAACCTTAATGCGATCCAGATCAGATCTGGTCTTTAAACGCGGACCCGCTCTTGAACGGTCCGGTCGCCACACCCGGAGGCGCCGCATTGGAACAGACCGGCTTGCCATAAGGGTCAAGACGTTGGGACAGATAACCCTCAACACCGTCATCAATAATCCAATGGTCACAGCCGTTCGGATCCACCCAGATACCGGCTTTCAACTGGCTCAGGTGTTTGCTGTCAAACCCGCGGTCAACGGTCTTGTCGACTTTGTTGTCGGTACACGCCGACACGCCCACGGCCAATGACAAAAGGAGAGCGCCTTTGATCAATTTCATTCTCTCTCTCCTTAGCGCAAACAAATGATTTCGACGCGACGGTTCTGCGCCATGCCGGATGCAGAGCGGTTCGACGCCCGCGGCATCCGCTCGCCATAGCCACGCACATCCACGATGCGCGCCCCTGCCTGCTGGCCCACTTTGGCCACCGCGTTGGCACGGTTATAGCTCAGACGCATGTTGTATTCGTCGCTCGCACGGCTGTCTGTGTGTCCGGCGATAATAAACGCCGAAGCGGTCGCGTTCTGAAAGAACTGCGCCAGACTCTGCCGGTTGGCCGAATTGATATAATATTTGTCGGTCGCAAAGAACTGATCAGAGTTCATGACTCCGCAGACATTGCCACGTCGGCAAACGGGAATGCCCTGACGGTTCACGTGGGGCGTCATAAAGCCCTCAACGCCGTCATCCATAACCCAATGTTCACAACCGTCCGGATCAACCCAAACCGTCGGAACATATTCCTGACCCAAAACCGTACGCTGCGTCTGAGCAGCGGCGGGTTGAGCAACGGCCACAAGCGCCACACAGGCAGCAGCAAGACCAGCACATGCCGCACGGACCGTTTTTTTGATTTTCTCCGCCAAAACGCCTTCCTCTCACTATCCCCCAAGGCCGCGACACGATGAAATCACGCAGCATCGCGTCCAACCAATGGACAGGAGATTACCGGAAATCGTAATTTTTCCAAGGACTAATGCCCCGCAGGTAGGGCCAGCCCTCAAAAAAATGGCAAATTTGTGGCTCAACTTTGCCTCAAAATGACGGTCGCCTGACCAATCCCAGCAAGTCGAGAAAACTGTTTCCAGACTGCGATCAATCGCCCGACAGCACGCCACCCAACGAATTTGGACCGCTTTCCACGATTCTCACCTTGGCAATGTCGCCGACTTTGGCGCCGGACTCGGCCACGTGAACCGCGTGCAAATATTCAGATTTGCCAACCATTTGGCCTTCAAACCGCCCCGCGCGCTCGAACATCACGCTGACCTCGCGGCCCACCATGCTGTCCTGGATCTCACGTTGCTGTTTGGTGATCAGCGCTTGCAACCGGTAAAGCCGGTCACTGGCTTCGGCGTCATCCACCAACGGCCGCTCCGCCGCCGGTGTGCCCGGACGGGTCGAGTATTTGAAACTAAAGGCCTGTCCGTATTTGACCTCTTCGATCAGGTCCATCGTGTCCTGAAAATCCTGCTCGGTTTCTTCAGGAAAACCGACAATGAAATCCCCGGACAACAGTATGTCCGGACGCGCCGCGCGGATGCGTTCTATCAACTTGAGATAGCTGTCACGATCATGGCTGCGGTTCATGCGCTTGAGGATTTTGTTGGATCCTGACTGCACCGGCAAATGCAGGTATGGCATGAGTTTTTCGCAGGTCCCATGCGCCTCGATCAGGTCATCCATCATGTCGTTGGGATGGCTTGTGGTGAACCGGATACGCTCCAGCCCGTCGATCTTGTCGAGTTGCCAAATCAGGCCGGCCAACGTCATGTCTCCGTCGCCGTAAGCCCCGTGATAGGCGTTCACATTTTGCCCCAGCAGCGTGATTTCCCGCACCCCGCGCTCAACCAGATCGCGCGCTTCCGCCAGCACCCGATCCACCGGACGGCTAACTTCGGCCCCACGGGTGTAGGGCACCACGCAGAAGGCGCAGAACTTGTCGCAGCCTTCCTGCACCGTGAGGAACGCTGCCGGTGCCCGCTTGGCTTTTGGGCGGCTCTTCAGCCGCTCAAATTTGTCTTCTTCTGGAAAATCCGTGTCCAGCGCCTTCACGCCTTCTTGTGTCTTGGCTTCCATCTCCGGCAAGCGGTGGTACGCCTGCGGGCCGACAACCAGATCCACCAGCGGCTGACGGCGCATGATTTCTTCACCCTCGGCCTGAGCCACACAGCCTGCCACGCCAATTTTCAGGTCCGGTTTCTCTGCCTTCAATCCCTTGAAACGACCCAGTTCGGAATAAACTTTCTCCGCAGCTTTTTCCCGAATGTGGCAGGTATTGAGCAGGATCATATCCGCATCATCAGGGGTCTCGGTGGTTTCATAGCCCGCCCCGCCCATGGCCTCTGCCATGCGTTCACTGTCATAAACATTCATCTGACAGCCATAGGTCTTGATAAAGAGCTTCTTCTTCTCAGAGGTCTTTTCAGTGACAGAGTCGGTCATCACGGGCTTCCTGCTGCGGTTTCAAGGCGCCTCCCTACATCAAAAGCGGTGCGGCTTGCAATGCACGGCATTTTAACCGATTTTGGCCACAGCAGGCGCAAAAGACGCACCCAGGGGCCAGGCATGATCTACACCTCAATCAACCATCTGATCCGCGAGGAGAAATCCGCTTTGGCGAAGGGGCCGATCGCGTTGATTTTTGTCGAGGATGACGTCGAGATCGACAGCACAATCCGTCACCACATCGATCTGGGATTTCTCAAGGTTGTGGTCTTCATGCCCGACGCCTTCGCGCTCGCCGAAGATCTGGCCGAAACCTGCCTGAGGGTGCGTATGGAAGACCCACGGGGGGGCAACGTGTTGGCGGCGGTCAATGCGATCAACGAAGCAGCGACTGGCCAGTGGATCTACTACTGCTTCAACGCCGAATATCTGCTGTTTCCTTTCTGCGAAACCCGCACCGTTGGCGAAATGCTGACCTTCCATACCGAAGAACGTCGCGACGCGATGCTGACCTATGTGATCGACCTCTATGCGCCGGATCTCAACAAAGCGCCCAACGCGGTCTCTCTTGAGGACGCGCAATTGGACCGTTCCGGCTACTACGCGCTGGCGCGTAACGATGCGGACAATCACAACCATCCCAAAGAGCGACAGCTGAACTTTTTTGGCGGCCTGCGCTGGCGGTTTGAAGAACACATCCCCGCGGACAAACGGAAAATCGACCGCATCTCGCTGTTCCGCGCCAAACCCGGATTGCAGCTGCGCGACGATTTCACGTTTTCGGATGAGGAATACAACACCTACGCCTGCCCGTGGCACAACAACCTGACCGCGGCGGTCTGCTCTTTCAGAACAGCCAAAGCGCTCAAATCCAATCCTGGCAGTACCTTTGCGGTGCAGGAGTACCGCTGGCACAACTCCGTGCCCTTTGAATGGCATTCCCGCCAACTGCTTGATCTCGGCCTGATGGAGCCGGGGCAATGGTTCTGACCCCGAGAGCGTTCTGCTTTCTACTGTTCGCAGCGCTTGCTCTCACCGCCTGTGCGAAAGTGCCGTTTGATGCGCCGCGCGAGCCGTCTTTCGCGACAAGCCAAACCGTGACCTCCCGTTCTGACGTGATTGAGGCTCTTTCTCTGCGATCCGATTCAGCCTATTTCGAATTGAACAATGGCACCGACGCGCTCGGCATGCGTCTGCGGATGATTGAAAAAGCCGAGCACAGCATCGACATCTCCACTTTCTTGATAAAATCAGACACTGCCAGCGCCATTCTCGCACACCGGCTGTTTGACGCAGCAGATCGCGGTGTGCGAGTGCGCTGGCTGGTCGATGACGTCTTCACCACGGCATCCGACAAAGACCTCGCCGTGCTTGACGCACACCCGAACATTGAGCTCCGCATTTTCAACCCAACATCGCGCAACGCTCCCAAAGCCATGGGGTTCGTTTGGGATTTCGCGCGGGTGAATCGCCGTATGCACATCAAGACCTTTGTGGTGGACAATGTCATGGGCATCGTGGGCGGACGCAACTTTGCCGACGAATACTATGCGCTCAAACCTACAGAGGTATTTGCCGACTACGACCTCGCTCTTTTTGGGTCGGACGTGGCCGAAATCAACACTGTGTTTGACAGCTACTGGAACGATCCTTACTCGCTTCCTGTCCACACGCTGCTCCCCAAATCCGCGCCACCTCCCCCGCAGATTGCCCTTTCTGAGTGGACATTTGATCCACAGAGCCGCGAAGTGCAGGCCTATCGCAAGGCGATAGACACGCCATACCTGCAGCAAATCGAGAACGGCACGATTGCCCCTTACCGCGGCACATCAAAAGTGATTGCCGACCCGCCGGAAAAGCTGAGAAATCCCAACGGCAAAGGCCCCCATGTGTTGGGAGAGGCCTTTTTTGCAGCCATCGGTGCGGCCCGAAATGAAGTCACGCTGATCACCCCTTATTTTGTTCCGGAGAACTACGGCGCCGCATTTTATGAACGCCTTGCACTGTCAGGCGTGCGCCTCCGCATCGTGACCAATTCACTGGCGTCGACAAATCACGCCTACGTGCACGGAGGATATGCCCGTCATCGATCCAAACTGCTGGCCGCAGGCGTTGAACTCTATGAAATCCGCCACGACGCCGTCGAGGCGCTTGGCCTCATGCACGCAAGTGATGCACCCGACATCACCCTGCACAGCAAGTTGGCGATTATTGATGACCACTCCGTTCTGGTCGGTTCGCTCAACCTTGATCCACGCTCCATCAAAACCAACGCCGAAATCGGCCTTCTTGTGCAAAGTCCGGCCTATGCGCGGGCTTTGCTCGCTGACTTGGACGAAAACCTCGAAAATTTCGCCTATCGGGTCACAGCCTCCGAGACATCACTGATCTGGTCCCACACACCACAAGGTGCGCCAACCCGCGAAACCACATCGGACCCCGATGCGACCCTTTGGCGGCGCTTCCTGTCGGTTTTACCTCAATGGTTCGGGCTCGAAGGCCTGACGTGATCCGTATCACCGCGATGTCTTGACCAGCACCGCCCCTTTGCGTCCGCCTGCCTCAACCATCTGGTGCGCCTTGCCGGCATCCTCCATAGCGAACACATGCGGCGTCTCAAACGCCAAAGCCCCAGCTGCAAAAGCTGCGTGCAGCTTCTCGACGGCCGCGGTCCGCTCTGCCAACGGCAAGATATAAATCAACGTGATGTCCAGCTTCAGCGCCTTAAACAGCATCGGTCCGAACGGCATCTGCGGTGCCATATCTTTGGCCGACCCATAGGCCGCAATTGTGCCCAATGGCTTCATGACGTCACACAGCATCGGCAGGTTTGGCCCCAATTCGACCTCCACCGCCCGATCCACGCCTGTGCCATCAGTGGCCGCCATGATCTGCGCCGCCAAATCCGCGCTGGCATAGTCCAGCACCACATCCGCACCGGCCGCTTTCACACGGTCCAAATCCCGCGCACCGCAAGTCGCAATCACCCGCGCGCCGCCCCACGCGGCCAACTGCACCGCCAGATACCCAACCGAACCGCCGCCGCCCGAGACCAACACGGTCTGGCCGGCCACATCGCCGCCGCCAAAAACCGTCTGCGCCGCGGTCAACCCCGGAATGCCCAACACGGCCCCGTCTTCCAACGACACGCTGTCGGGCAAGGCCACTGCCTGCTCCGCCGGAACCGCAACAAACTCCGCGCAGGTGCCAAAGGCCCGTTGCCATTGACCGTTCCAAAGCCAAACCCGCTCGCCTACGCGACCTGCGTCAACACCCGCGCCCACCGCCTCGATCACCCCTGCCCCGTCGCTGTGCGGCACGATCATCTCAAACGGTGGCTTGGTCACACCGGGCCGCGCCCCACCACGCGCCTTACAATCAGACGGGTTCACGCCGGAATAGGCCACCCGCACCAGAACCTCTCCCTCGCCCGCCACAGGCATCGCAACATCCTGAACGGACAACACATCCGCCGCCGGCCCAAAGGCCGTCCAAACCACTGCTTTCATGACACATCTCCCTCGTTGGTCGCCATGCTTTCACAGCGCGCCCAAAGTCACAATTGTCGCTATTGATAAAGAACCCGACGTCAGGTGCGCCGCAGTCGGATCACCACATCGACCTTGGCGATCTCCGCGCCCTCAGGCACATCCGGCAACTGCGCGATTTGCAGCTGCTCCGCCGGCGCATCGGTCAGCGTCCGGTCATCTTCCCAGAAAAAATGCGGGTGATCATGCGTATTGGTGTCAAAATAGCTCTTGGAGCCATCCACCGTGATCTCCTGCATCAGCCCTGCTTCGCAAAAGGCGCGCAGAGTGTTGTAGACCGTGGCCAGCGACACGCTGTCGCCATGCGCGCGCACCGAGGCAAACAGGCTCTCGGCAGTCACATGCCGGTCATTGCCATCCCCCACCAGCAACGCTGCCAGAGCGACACGCTGCCGCGTCGGACGCAATCCAGCCGATGCCAGCCAGTCGGTGCCATTCCGGGTCGCTTGGTCAATCATGCTGTATTCCCATGGGGTTACTGCGCAGATGCGCCTGCCTGACAGGGTTTATACCCCGCCAAGCCCCATATGTTCAAATGAAAATCAGTCGCAAGGGGCCGGACCGAGTGTCACAGCCGCCTTGCGGGATCGCGCCCGCAGGTGCTAGACGGAACGAAACCCTGAGAAAAACGTAAAAACGACAAGGACTCTCGCATGGCCGACCACCCCACCAGCTTTGACAAAGAGGACCTGCTGAAATGCGCCCGTGGCGAACTCTTCGGCCCTGGCAACGCGCAACTGCCAATGCCGCCGATGCTGATGATGGATCGCATCACCGACATCTCCGCAGACGGCGGTGAATTTGGCAAAGGCCATGTGGTTGCGGAATTCGACATCACACCGGACCTGTGGTTCTTTGACTGCCACTTCCCCGGCAACCCGATCATGCCCGGCTGTCTGGGTCTGGACGGCCTGTGGCAACTGACCGGCTTCAACCTCGGCTGGCGCGGCATGCCCGGCAAGGGCATGGCGATGGGCGTGGGCGAAGTGAAGCTCAAAGGCATGGTCAAACCCGACCGCAAAATGCTGACCTACCACGTGGATTTCACCCGCATCATCGACCGCAAGCTGAAACTCGGTGTGGCAAATGGCAAAGTCTTTGCTGACGGCGAAGAAATCTACGCCGTCAAAGACATGCGCGTCGGTCTGGCTGCAGAGTAAGCTGCGCGACATTTGGAATTGGAAAAGAGGCCTGCGGGCCTCTTTTTTTGGGACTTTGTTCGGAAACCCAGTTGGCGCCAGCGATCCCAAAAGAAGACACCGGACCGAATGCGGCGCATGCCAGCTTTGAGCTCAAAGTGACAAATGCAGTAATGCCCATGCTTGGCCGCTTTTGCGGGAACCGCTAAAGCTTTTTGTTGGTTGCCACAGGATTTTTTCCAGCATGTCCAAAATGGAGTTTCTGATCTTCCCCCTGACACTCAGGATCAGTTGTACTCGAGGGACATCGGTGTAGGGAGGCATTCTGAGATCCACGGTTCACACTGAACATATCACTTGCAAAAAAGGACATTTGAGCCTTAGCCTAATGCATATTTAACGCGAATCCCTGCGATAGAGGTTAAACTATGAAGTGTTTTTTTCGCTCCTTTGTGCGGTTTTCTCTTACACTAATCCTATGTTCGGCATTCGGCCAAGAACTCAGAGCGGACACATCAGACCGAGAGTTTTTCGAACTGGTTTCTTCGGAATTGGAAGAGGTTGAAAGTCGGAACATTAAAATCCTTTCAAATCCACCAGCAGAGGTTTTGGTGCGCCACTTTCAAGGCGGCTCCGAGCTATTTGATGCCGACGGTATCTTAGTATGGGAATACCGGAATGAAATCGGAGAAGATGAGGTTCTTTATAGGTTCTCATCAGCGAACAAAGTAATCTTGTCATTGGAAAACCCTGAAGCGAATACCGCGATAGTTGAAGCAACAACTGCCGCAAGCGTAGATCCAATTCCGTTTTCAACGGCTTTTGTTGCCACTCTTGAGGAGACATCAGCAGCTACGGTTGTTGGTGCACTTGATGATTTACTCTCGCTTTCGGAAGTTCTTTCAGCTGGCCCAGACTGGATACACTTCCCGACTCGAACGCCGAGCGACCCTCAATTTGGCTCGCAGTATGGGCTACCCTTAATTGATGCGCCTTCGGCATGGGATCAGACCATTGGTGACGGTGATGTGGTCGTGGCGATCATAGACACTGGTGTTGACTATCGACATTCCGATCTTGCAACAAAGATATTTGAAAATCCCGGGGAAACAGGATTGGATACAAATGGTAATGATAAATCTCGCAACGGTATTGATGATGACAACAATGGGTTGATTGACGATTGGTCGGGTTGGGACTTTAGAGATGATGATAACGACCCAAACGACATTGGAGGCCATGGCACCCACGTAGCTGGGACTGTTGCTGCGCAGTCGGATAACGGTATCGGGGTGGCTGGAGTATCTTGGAATTCCAAGATACTCCCAATCCGCTTTCTCGGCCCGGCCGGTGGTAGTACAGCTGATGCCATTTCGTCCGTCGGATACGCGAGATCACTGGGAATTCGCATTACCAACAATTCCTGGGGAGGTGGTGGTTTCAATCAACAGCTGCTTGATGAGATCAATACCGCAGGGCGTGATGGATCACTGTTTATTGCAGCTGCTGGGAACAATGGTCGAAATACAGATATTTCTCCGCACTTTCCGTCGTCGTACGATAGCCCATACATTGTTTCGGTACTCGCATCTGATCAGTCAGACTCTCTTGCCAGTTTTTCAAATTATGGGGAAGAAACCACTGACTTGGCAGCTCCTGGGGTGAGTGTGTTGTCCACGCATCTGAACGACGGGTACCGCTCCCTGAGTGGCACATCTATGGCCGCGCCGCATGTCGCAGGAGTTGCTGCGCTTGTTCTATCTAAAGACGGCCACCTCACGCCGCTTCAAGTAAAGGCACGATTGTTGAATGGTGTCGAGAAAGTTCCCAGTATGAATAAAAAATCGGTTACTGGTGGTAGATTAAACGCAAATAAAGCTCTTGCTGAAATTGTCTCCATAGACCTTCCGGTAGGGGCAGTTACGCCGTATTTTGGCGATCCTGCAATGCTACCGGAGAACTGGATTGTTGCTGACGGTAGTACTGTCGCTGATCCAAATTCTCCATATTTCGGAAAGAAGGTCCCTGACTTGAGAGGCCGCTTTATGATGGGCAGCACTGACGGAAGTATCGGTCAGACCGGGGGGCAAGAAAAAACGCGTCATGGTCACTCAGTTTCCGTCAGATCGAATTCAGTCTGGTTTGGGTTGCAGAGTGGAAACGGCCGAAAAGGGGGACACAGCCCTGCAAACAGGGCTGGCGGGTTTAACACGTCACTGAGAGATTTGACATCTGACGCAAGCATAACAAACCCATACGAAACGCATGGTCACATGAATGGTACAGCCAGGTCGAGTGGCAACACATCGAGTGCACTGCTTGATAATCGACCGCCATTCATTACTGCGCACTACATTATTAGGATAAAGTGATGAAAGTTCTTCAAATGGATTTTGCAAAGGGCTTGGCAGGAGTATTATTGGTCCTATGCTTTGCTAGTGCATCAATACTACACGCACATGATGAGGGTGAACTGTCCGAAGACACGCTGGAAAACGATCTTCTCGCTATCAGTGAACCAGAGTATTTTCAGTCAAGAGTCATCGAGCAGAACCGAGACAGGTTGTATCCGGATATCAATTTCTATGCAGGCTACAAAACAGTTCTGTGGGGTGCAGAGCTCCAAAATCTTGAGCTGCTTCAGAATGCCTCGGACAGACTCTCTGCAAGTGAAGTCATGCCCATAGTTGATGGCCAGGGAATTGCCGGTTTGAGTTTTAGCTTAGGTTCATCCTCAGAAGAGTTTGATCTTCACCTACAAAAGCTTGTCGCCGAATATGGTCCACCGTCAGTTGAGACGGATAACGCGTACGAATGGATCGGAGTGAATTCAACTGTTCGGCTTGTTAGGAGTTTCACAAGCAATAGACTAGTTTTTCGGACCCGCCAATAGTGATCAAAGGCTGGGATTGGGAGCGGTTAGGTTTTCTAGACGTTTCTGATCCTCAGCCCATGCGCTCTATTGATGGCTAAATAAACCGGTCATTCGTCTAGGCGAGTGGAATGACCGGTTTGTCCCGCACAGCCGACCTTGGGTCTGAGCTCGTTGAAGGACTGTTTCTCTCCAACACGGTTCGCGGACATACCCTTTCTTTTTGGCGCGCCGCGACGTCGTTCCGCGCCCCGTGTTGCTTTACCTTGGATAACCTGCTCAAGCTGAGGAAATTTTCCATTCCATTCCGGAGCTTCCGCATGGCGATCCAGATCGACAAATCCCGCTTCACCAACCTTGCCCTTGAAGAACGCGAAAACGGCGTCTGGGTCGTGACCCTGAACCGCCCGACCAAGCGCAACGCGCTGGACATCGACACCATCGAAGAACTGGTCGAGTTTTTCTCGGTCGCCCCGCGGGCCGGCGTGAGCGTCGCGGTGCTGGCCGGCTCTGGCGACCACTTCTGCGCCGGTCTCGATCTGATCGAACACCATGACGAAGACCGCAGCCCCGCCGACTTTATGCATGTCTGCCTGCGCTGGCACGAGGCCTTCAACAAAATGGAATACGGCGGCGTGCCCGTTGTGGCTGCGTTGCAGGGCGCCGTAGTTGGCGGCGGTCTGGAATTGGCCAGTTCGGCCCACATCCGCGTGATGAACGAAACCACTTATTTCGCCCTGCCCGAGGGCCAACGCGGTCTTTTCACCGGCGGCGGCGCCACCATTCGCGTGACCGATCTTGTGGGCAAGGCCCGCATGATTGACATGATGCTGACGGGCCGTGTGTATCAGGGACAAGAGGCCGTCGACCTCGGCCTTGCGCAATACATCGTCGAGGGCTCCACTCTGGACCGCGCAATGGAAATTGCCGACCGGATTTCGCAAAACCTGCCGCTGTCCAATTTCGCCATCTGTTCCGCGGTGAGCCATATCCAGAACATGTCCGCTCTGGATGGAGCCTACGCCGAGGCCGTGGTGGCTGGCGTGGTCAACACACAGCCCGACGCCCGTGCTCGATTGGCCGCGTTTGCCGACAAAAGCGCGGCCCGCGTGCGCCGCAACGACTGATCAAGGCAGGGTCGCGGTGTCACCGGGCTCGCGACCCGACCTTGCGCCCTGCCTTTTCAACGCCTACTAAGACGCAAGCAAAGTTAAGGAGAGCGCACATGCGTCGCGTCGTCGTTACCGGACTGGGTATCGTTTCCTCAATCGGCACCAACGCCGAAGAAGTCACAGCCTCGCTCAAAGCAGGCAAATCCGGCATTTCCGCCAGCGCCGAAATGGCCGAGCACGGCTTCCGCAGCCAGATCGCCGGCCACATCGACATCGATCCCAAGGAACATGTCGACAAACGCACCCTACGTTTCATGGGCGCAGGCGCGGCCTATGCCCATATCGCCATGCAACAGGCGATTGCCGACGCAGGCCTCACCGAGGATCAGATCGTCAACGAACGCACCGGCCTTGTGGCGGGCTCCGGCGGCCCGTCCACGTCGGCCATGCTGGTGGCGCATCAGACCGTGGAAAAGACCGGCGCAACCAAGCGTATCGGGCCTTTCGCGGTTCCCAAATGCATGAGCTCCACGATCTCCGCCAACCTTGCAACGGCGTTCAAGATCAAAGGCATCAACTACTCCATCACCTCTGCCTGTTCGACCTCCCTGCACTGCATCGGCAACGCGGCCGAGCAGATCATGATGGGCAAACAGGACGTGATGTTTGCCGGCGGTGGCGAAGAACTCGACTGGACGCTCAGCTGCCTCTTTGACGCCATGGGCGCGATGAGCAGCAAATATAACGACACCCCTGAAAAAGCCTCCCGTGCCTTTGACGAAAGCCGCGACGGTTTCGTGATCTCCGGCGGCGGCGGCATTGTGGTGCTCGAAGACCTCGACCACGCCCTTGCGCGCGGTGCGAAAATCTACGCCGAAGTCACCGGCTTTGCCGCGACCTCCGATGGTCACGACATGGTGGCCCCGTCGGGCGAAGGCGGCGAGCGCGCCATGCGTCTGGCCACAGCCACCCTGCCTGAGGGGCGCAAGGTCAGCTACATCAACGCCCACGGCACATCCACGCCGGTTGGCGACGTTGGCGAAGTCGAAGCGGTGCGCCGCGTCTTTGGCGAAGGCACCACCCCGCCAATCAGTTCCACAAAATCCATGACCGGCCACGCTCAGGGCGCAGCTGGCGCGCTGGAGGCCATTTTCTGCCTTCTGATGCTGGATGGCGATTTCATCACGCCTTCCATCAACGTGGAGACCCTCGATCCGGCGATCAATCCGGACGAAATTGCGACAAAAACCATTGAAAACGCCGGACTTGATACGGTGATGACAAACAGCTTCGGTTTCGGCGGCACCAACGGATCGATGCTTTTGTCCAAATACCAGGGATAATTCTTTCATGACCACACTGCAGGGCAAGCGCGGCCTGATTATGGGCGTTGCCAACGACCGTTCGATTGCCTGGGGCATCGCCAAGGCGATGCACGAGGCGGGCGCGGAACTTGCGTTCACCCATCAGGGCGCAGCTTTTGGCAAACGGGTGGCCCCGCTTGCCGCAAGTCTCGGAAGCGACTTTCTGGTGGATGTGGATGTGACAGACGATGCCTCACTGGATGCCGCATTCGATCAACTGGCGGCCAAATGGCCGACAATTGATTTCCTCGTGCACGCGATTGCCTATTCCAACAAGGACGAATTGACCGGCCGCTTTATTGACACCACGCGCGACAACTTCAAGAATTCGCTGGATATTTCCTGCTATTCCCTGATCGAAGTCGCCCGGCGCGCCCATCCGATGATGGCCGAAAACGGCGGCACGCTTTTGACCCTGACCTATCAGGGCGCAACCCGCGTGACGCCTTATTACAACGTCATGGGCGTTGCCAAGGCCGCGCTGGAAAGCGCCACCCGCTATCTTGCAAATGACCTCGGCCCGGACGGCATCCGCGTGAACGCCATCTCTCCGGGTCCGATGAAAACACTGGCTGGTGCCGTGATCGGCGGCGCGCGCAAAACCTTCAAGCACACGGGCGAAAACGCCCCGATGCGCAGCAACGCGACGCTGGACGCAGTTGGCGGCACCGCCGTTTATCTGACCTCTGACGCCGGCGCCTGCACCACCGGAGAAATCCTGCGTGTGGACGGCGGATATCATGTGCTTGGCATGCCTCAACCGGACAATCTCTGAATCCGCAGCTGACCCGTCAGGGCGCTCCACGAGATTGCACCGCCTCAAGCTCTGCGCCCAGCAATTGCAGAAGTGACTGCGCGCTTCCGGCGCGCACACGCATCGCCCCGCATCCGGCCCATTGCGCACCATATCCGGTTTCGCCAACCGCTTTCGCCGCCGCATTCAGAGCCTTGCCAAGGTCATAGGCCACCGGATAATCCGGCGCGTTTCTTGCGCCCAACCGCGCGCCCAGCGCCACATATTTGTTGTTCAGACACCGCGCCGCACGCCCCGAAATCGCGCGGGTCAGCACCGTCGGGTGGCTCTCCGGCAATCGCAACGCCGCACGATAGGCCGCATCAGCCACCGACTCCTCGCTGTCAATAAAGGCCGTGCCCAATTGTGCGGCCACCGCTCCCGCGTCCAAAGCCTGCGCAATTCCCGCTCCGTCCATGATGCCGCCCGCTGCGATCACCGGCACATCAACCGCCGAGGCGATCTGCGCAACAAGGTCCAGCGTCGACAAGGCCTGATCTTCGGCCTCTGGGTCAAACACACCACGGTGCCCGCCTGCCTCGATGCCCTGCGCCACCACCGCGTCGGCCCCCGCCGCGACACAAGCCTGTGCTTCTGTCATAGACGTCGCCGAAGCAAACACCAGATTTCCCGCGGCCTGCAACTCTGCGATCCACGCCCGATCCGGCAGCCCGAAATGCACGCTCACCACGCCGGGTTTTTCCTCAAGCAACATCTCCATCATCGCGCGATCCTCGAGGAATGTGCGATATATTTCAGAGAGCTGCTCGGGTGGCTGCGCATCAAATCGCGCAAATTCCGGTGCCGTCGCCGCGATCCAGTCCGCTTCCTTGCGCGGGTCTCGCACCGCCGGCGCGTGGCAAAACACATTGGCATTGATCGGCCGCTCCGTCAGCGCCCGCGCCGCGCGAAGCATATCGCGCGCACCGTCAACACCCGCTGCTCCAAGCCCCAGACTGCCAAGCCCGCCTGCGCTGCTCACCGCCGCCGCCATCTCCGGCGTCGACACCCCCGCCATTGGCGCCTGAACGATCGGCCATTTCAGGCCCAAGTGTGCGACCAGATCCATATCCTGCCTCCCTTTGCGCCTCAGGCTACGCGGCCCGCGCTCAAAGAAAAAGCCCGCCGAAATACGGGCGGGCTTTTGACCTAATCTGACAGGGTGACTTAGTTGATCGACACCAGTTCAATCGCAAAAGTCAGATCCTTGCCCGCCAGCATGTGATTGGCGTCCAGCTTGACGATCTCGTCTGTGATCTCGACCACGGTCACGGGAACAACCTGACCTGTGGGCGCCTGCATCTGCAACTGCAGACCAACCTCAAGAGGGATCTCCGCAGGAATCTGCTCGCGCGGTACGTCCTGAATGGCGTCGTCATGGCGCGGGCCATAGGCCTGATCGGCAGGAATTTCCGCGACCTTTTTGTCGCCAATGCTCATGCCGTCCACGGCATTGTCGAATCCGGGGATCACCTGACCGGAGCCCAGCGTGAATTCCAGCGGGTCGCGCCCCTCGGAGCTGTCAAAAACCGAGCCGTCGCTCAGAGTGCCAGTGTAGTGAATGCGAACAGTGTCGCCCGATTTTGCGGCTGTCATGGTGTGTTCCATCATTGTTTCGTCGCGCACCTCACCGGCCCGCATAAAGCGCGCACCCTAAAGTCGTCGCGACCAAAGTGCAAACGCCCCTTTTCGCCCCCTTAGAAACCTGCCAATCTGCCAGCGAACGGGAGGATCACATGGCCATCACAACCTGCATATTTGACGCCTACGGCACGCTCTTTGACGTCGCCGCGGCAGCCCGCGAAGCTGCCGCCGAACCCGGCCGCGACGCCTTTGCCAATCACTGGCAGAAGGTTGCGAACGACTGGCGCCTGAAACAGCTTCAATACACGTGGCTGCGCGCCGTGGCCCATGCGCACACCGATTTCTGGGAGGTCACGCAAAACGGCCTCGACTGGGCGCTTGAGGCCTCAGGCCTTCAGGGCGACGCCGAACTGCGCGAACGTCTGCTGGCGCTGTACTGGGAACTCGCGGCCTACCCCGAGGTGCCCGAGATGCTCGCAACGCTCAAGGCGCGCGGTCTGAACACCGCCATTCTGTCAAACGGCTCGCCTGATATGCTGAACGGTGCGGTAGAGAGCGCAGGCGTGCAGGAATTTCTCGACGATGTGCTCAGCGTCGAAGACGTGGGCATCTTCAAACCCGCGCCCGAGGTCTACGAACTTGTCACCAAACGTTTCAACTGCGCCCGCGACGAGGTTCTGTTTGTGTCGTCCAACGGCTGGGACGCCGCCTGCGCCACCGGCTATGGCTTTAAAACCGCATGGGTCAATCGTGCGGGCGAACCTGTAGACCGCATGCCATGGACCCCTGCCATCATTCTCGACGATCTGACAACCATTCCCGAGCACGCCAAATAATGCCAACATTCCAAACCTCTGACGGCCTTTCGCTTTATTTTGAAGACACCGGCGGCGACGGCCCCGTTGTGCTGTGCCTCGCCGGCCTCACTCGGAACAGCACCGATTTTGACTACGCCCTGCCCGCGCTCACAAATGCCCGCGTGATCCGGCTTGATTACCGTGGGCGCGGCAAATCGGACTGGGCCGAGGACTTCATGACCTACAACGTCGATCGCGAGGCCCGCGACGCGCTGGAACTGCTCGACCATCTTGGCCTTGCCCAAGCCGCCATCCTAGGCACGTCCCGCGGCGGACTGATCGCCATGCACCTTGGCCAGATCGCGCCAGATCGCCTATCCGGTGTCTGCTTCAACGACGTCGGACCCGTGATCGAGACCAGCGGTCTGGAAATCATCCTCGTTTTCATCGGCCGCAACCCGATCTGGAAAACCATGGACGAAGCCGCCGAGGCCTTCGGCACTCGCATCATGGGTTTTGACGGCGTGCCGGCAAGCCGCTGGCGCGAGGAGGTCGAAAAGCACTTCATCGAAACGCCCGACGGCCTCGCGATCAACTACGACCCCAAGTTGCGCAACGCCACGCTCGCCACCTTCGATCCCCGCGCAGAACAGCCCGACCTCTGGCCGCTCTTTGACGCGCTCAAAGACCTGCCATTAGCGGTGATCCGTGGGGCAAACTCCGACATACTTTCGGCAGAGACTTATGCCGAAATGCAGGAACGAGGCCCCATTCTGGCAGCCGAAATTCCCAACCGCGGCCATGTGCCTTTCCTTGACGAACCCGACGCCGTCGCCATTCTGCGAGACTGGATTGCCCAACTGGAGCCCCGCCCATGAACATCGACATGATCCGCGCTGCCGCCCAGCGCCTCAAAGGCCACGCGCGGCGCACGCCGCTGCTCACCTCGCCTTTTTTGGACGAGATCGCAGGCCGGCAGGTCTTGGTCAAACCGGAATGCCTGCAACACACCGGTTCTTTCAAATTTCGCGGCGGCTGGTCGGCGGTCTCGGCTTTGGACGAAGCCACCCGCAAGGCTGGTGTCATCGCCTTCAGTTCCGGCAACCATGCCCAAGGCGTTGCACTGGCAGCAGCCAAACACGGCGCGCCTGCGGTCATCGTGATGCCCGCTGATGCCCCCAAACTCAAAATCGACAACACCCGCGCACTAGGTGCCGAAGTTGTGCTTTATGACCGTGCCGGCGGCGAAAGCCGCGAGGCGGTGGGCGACGCCATTTCACAAGAACGCGGCCTCACCCTGATCCGCCCCTATGACGAGCCGCAGGTGATCGCGGGCCAAGGCACCACCGGGCTTGAAATTGCTCAACAGGCCGCGGAATTGGGTGTGAATGACGGCGACGTCCTCGTATGTTGCGGCGGCGGAGGTCTGACGTCCGGCATCGCGTTGGCGCTTGAGGCCGACGCCCCCGCCATGCGCGTGCGCCCTGTGGAGCCCGAAGGTTTTGACGATGTCACCCGCTCGCTCGCTTCGGGCGAAATCCAGTCCAACGCCACACAGTCCGGCTCGCTCTGCGACGCCATCATCACCCCTGCGCCGGGCGAGTCGACCTTCCCGCTCATGTCCCGCCTATGCGGCACAGGTCTTGTGGTGTCTGAAGATGAAGCCCTTCACGCCATGGCGCTCGCCTTCAAACGTTTGAAAATTGTTGTCGAACCCGGTGGCGCAGTCGCCTTGGCCGCTGCGTTGTTTCATGGTGACAAGATCGAAGGCGATGCCGTCGTCGCTGTCTGCACCGGCGGCAATGTGGACGCCGAGGTCTTTGCCAATACCATCACCAAGTTTGACAAGCACTAGGATCGCACCCGACACCGAGGGCGGCCATCGTCACCGCGGCGTCCTCACCCCATTTGCAACGCCCCATTTCGTTGCAGCCTATCAAAATCGCACCCGCCCTGGGGGGCGGGGTCGGGTGCGATCCGGGCCACTCCGTGCCCCGGGGACATCTGGAAACCGCGCACAATGACCCGCTTCACCATTGCCTCTTTCAACGTCAAAAACCTCATCGGGCCGGATCAGGAATACTACACCTTCCAATCCTACACGCCCGAGGAATACGCATGGAAAGAAGACTGGACCGCCTCCCAGATTTTCTCCATGGACGCCGACATCATCGGCTTTCAGGAAATCTTTGACGAGGCCACCCTGCGCGAGGTCATCGCAGAAGCCGACCACATCGGCGAGGAAAGCAACAAAGCTGTCATCCCCGACAAATCCAAGCGCTATCACCGCAAGGCGATCTTCCGCAAACTTGGCTACACACCATACGGCGCCGATGGTCTCTTTGTGGCCTCCAACATCAACGACACCGGCAAACCCGGCCACCGCCGCCCCGGCGTTGCGATCCTGTCGCGTTTCGGCTTTGTCGGCACGCCAGAAATCATCCAGGACCTGCCCGAACCGCTCGACATTCCCTTCCGCGACCTGACTGGCGAGGACGGCGGCCACTACCGCCTCACCCGCCTGTCGCGCCCCATCCTCAAGGCCCGCATTCCGGTTACGGACAACACAACAATCACAATCTTCAACTGCCACCTGAAATCCAAACTTGGTGAATTTCCGCGTGGCGAAGACGGCACCGCGCCCGAGGCTGACCTGACCAACTACGACCCCGTTGGCCGTGCCATGGGCGCCATGCGCGCCGCTCTGCGTCGCATGGCCGAAGCATGGGTGCTGCGCCGCTCCATCGTCGAAGAACTTGAGGCAGGCCATCCCGTCATGGTCATGGGCGATTTCAACGACGGCGAACACGCGGTCAGCTCCGAAATCATCTCCGGCGAAGTGCCTTTCCGCAACTATTCATGGATGCTGCGCCATGATGCCAAGCATGGCGCGGACCGCTACAGTCGCGAAGACAACGACCGCATCCAAAGCGCGGTGAACAAAGTCCGCCTGACCTCTGCGGAATCTCTTTTCGTGAAAAAATCCATGCGCGACATGGTCTACACCACGGCCTTTGGCGGCGTTTACGAAAGCATCGACCAGATTTATCTCAGCCAACACTTCCACCCCGACAACGCGCAAGCCGCTGGTGAAATGGAGTATTTCTCGGTCTTCAACGACCACCTCACCGACGGCAGCCACGCCGAGGCTCCCTATAACAAACTCGCCTCTGACCACGGTCAGATCATGGCCCACATCCGCCTCAAGGACGACTGATGCCCCACGCCACGCTTAACGGAATTTCCGTCCACTACCGCGACGAGGGCGACCCCAAAGGCGCGCCGGTCCTCTTCATCAACTCGCTGGCCACCACGATGGGCCTGTGGGAGCCGATCCTGCCGCACCTGACGGGCGGCCTGCGCATCGTCCGCTACGACATGCGCGGCCACGGCGACTCCGAAGTCCCGCCCGCGCCCTATTCCATGGGCACGCTCGTCAAAGACGCCGAAGCGCTGCTGGACCACCTGAAAATCAAGGACGCGCTTGTGGTCGGCCTCTCGATTGGCGGCATGGTCGCGCAAGGCTTGGCGGTCAAACGCCTTGACTTGGTGCGCGCTATGGTGCTCTCCAACACAGCCGCCAAAATCGGCTCCCCCAAGATGTGGGACGAGCGCATCGAAACCGTAAAAACCAAAGGCCTCGCCACCATGGCCGACGCCACGATGCAGCGCTGGTTCAGCCGCGACTTCCTGAACCGCCCCGAACTGGCCCACTGGAAAACCATGTTCGAAAGCACACCTGAAGAAGGCTACATGGGCTGCTGCGCCGCGATCAAAGGCACCGATTTCTACACGCCCACGTCGGGCCTGCGCCTCTCCACTCTGGGCATCGCAGGCTCCGAAGACGGGGCCACGCCCCCCGATCTGGTGCGCGAAACCGTCGAGTTGATCCCCGGCGCGCGGATGGAGCTGATGCGCCGCACCGGTCACCTGCCCTGCGCCGAAAAGCCCGAAGACTACGCCGCTCTGATCAACGCCTTCCTCAAGGAAACCGCCCATGTCTGATATCCTGCTGGTGCACGGCTCCTGTCACGGCGCATGGTGTTTCCGCGACCTGATCCCCGCGCTTGAGGCTCTGGGCCACACCGCCCGCGCCATCGACCTACCGAGCCACGGCGAGGACCAAACGCCCATCTCTGACGTCACGCTTGATGCATGCGGCCAAGCCGTCGCCGACGCGCTTGGCGAGGACACCGTTGTTCTGGGCCACAGCTGGGGCGGCTATCCGATCTCCCGCGCCGCCGACCTCGCGCCAAACAAAATCGCCCGCCTGATCTTTCTCTGCGCCTATGCCCCATGGGACGGGCATTCGTTGGCCGACATGCGCCGCGCGGCCCCGCGCCAACCGATCCTTGACGCCGTCATCAAATCTGACGATGGCGTCAGCTACACCATCGACCCAGCCAAAACCCGCCGCGTGTTTTATCACGACGCGCCCGAAGGCACCGAAGATTTTGCCAACGCGCGCCTCTGCCCGCAACCGATCCTGCCACAGGAAACCCCGATCACATTGGGCGACGGATTTGCGAACGCGCCAAAATCCTACATCCGCTGCAACAACGACCAGACCATCCCGCCCGAATTCCAGCGCACAATGACAGAGACCTGGCCCGCGCAGGACGTCTATGAGATGGACACCAGCCACTCGCCGTTTTTGGCCGCGCCTAAGGAATTGGCGGCCCTGATCGACCGGATCGTGAACACCTGACGCGCCCAATAGGCAAGTACGCGCGCCTCGTTGGTAAATGGGAACCGGTCCTTCGCCGAGACAAGAACCAAGCGTGACGCGCCCGAACCGAGGGGTGGACGCAAAGCGCTCGCGTTTTGCCAGAGGCAAACCTCCGGTTTGACGGGGGCGGTTCGGGCGCTGCCAAATCTGCGATTTGGCTTCATGGAAAAACAGCAAGCTGGCCACGATGGTCTCAAAGCCGCCACTTGCCGCAACCAGCCCGATGCCTTCAAAGGAACTGCTGCAGCCAACCCAAAACGCGGCCCCGCCAAAATCTTGAAAAATAGGGTTCCCCGCACTTCCCATTTAAAAAAATTGGCTTCATGTTCGGCGCCACCGCAATTCCCGCGCGCTTGCGCAATTGGACTGAACAATGACGAACCGCCTGCCTGTATTGGTCATTCTGGCCACCGTGATGATCGACTCGATGGGCTTTGGCCTGATCATTCCGGTGATGCCCGACCTCATCCGCGAGGTCATGGGCGGCGATCTGGCAGCCGCCGCCGTTTGGGGAGGTTTCCTCGCCACCGCGTTTGCCATCATGCAGTTCCTTTGCGGCCCGCTTCTGGGCAACCTCTCGGACCGCTACGGGCGTCGTCCTGTGCTGCTGGTCTCACTGGCGGTCATGTCGGTGGACTATGTGATCATGGCTTTGGCCGACAACATCTGGCTTTTGTTCTTCGGCCGCATCATTGCCGGCATCACCGCTGCCACCCATGCCACAGCCCTCGCCTATATGGCCGACATTTCCTCGCCCGAGGACAAGGCCAAAGCTTTCGGCCTTGTCGGCGCAGGATTTGGCATCGGCTTTGTGCTTGGCCCCGTCATGGGCGGGCTTTTGGGCGAGTACGGCACCCGCGCTCCGTTCTGGGCGGCCGCCTTCCTTGCTGGTGCCAACGCGCTCTTTGGATGGTTTGTGCTTAAGGAAACCGTGACCGACGCCACCCGCCGCGCGTTTCAATGGCGTCGCGCCAATCCGCTGGGCGCGCTCAAAGCTCTGGGCCACCTTCCGGCCATGAACCGCCTGCTGGTGGTCTTCTTTCTCTACCAGATTGCGACCGCAGTTTACCCCTCGATCTGGCCCTACTTCACCGCCGAGCGGTTCAACTGGGAACCCGGTATGATCGGCCTGTCGCTTGCAATATATGGCGTCGGATTTGCCTTGGTCCAAGGCACGCTTATCGCACCGTCCATCCGTATATTCGGCAACCGCAACACCGTGATGATCGGTCTCGCCATCGAAGTCGCCGCTTTCTTGTTCCTCGCATTTGTGACCTCAGGCCTTTTGATGCTGATCACCGTGCCCATCGCAGCCCTCGGCGCCCTCGGTCTGCCGGCGCTGCAAGGCATCATGTCCCGCCGCGTGCCCGACGACGCACAAGGCGAACTGCAAGGCATGCTCGCCTCCCTCACCTCACTGACCCACGTCATCGCGCCCTTGGTGATGACCCAGACCTTCGCCATCTTCTCCAGCGACAACGCGCCAATATACCTTCCCGGCGCACCCTTCCTGCTGTCGATGCTGCTCATGTTGCTGTGCATGTTGGTTTTCGCAAGTTCACGTGGCGGCAAATAATCCAAAAGCGACACTTTTGTCTGGTTTGGCAAGAAAGCCGCCCTATCCTGACCCAGACTGCAGGGAACAGGAGAGGACACCAACCCCATGACCACCATCAAAGCCGCCGTCTGTCACGAATTCGGCCAGCCCCTTGTCGTCGAAGACGTCACCCTGCGCACGCCCCAAATGGGTGAAATCCAAGTGGACCTCTCCGCGGTCGCCATATGTCACTCCGACATTTCCTTTGCCGACGGCGCTTGGGGCGGCAGCCTGCCCGCCGTTTACGGCCACGAAGCGGCAGGCCGCATTTCAGCCCTCGGCGACGGCGTCACCGGTCTCGCCATTGGCGATCCCGTTGTTGTGACCCTGATCCGCGCTTGCGGCACCTGCCCGACCTGTTCCGAAGGCAAGCCGGTGATCTGCTCCACACCATATGACGGCGACAAAGGCCCGCTGACCACCGCAGACGGCGGAAAACTGCATCAGGCCATGGCCTGCGGTGCGTTTGCCGAAAAGGTCGTCGTAGACCAATCCCAAGTGGTGAAAATCTCCGATGACATCCCCATGGAGGCCGCCAGCCTGATCGCCTGTGGTGTGATCACCGGCGTCGGTGCCGTGGTGAACGCAGCGCAAATCCGCGCTGGCCAGGATGTTGTCGTGATCGGCGCCGGCGGCGTTGGTCTCAACGCCATCCAAGGCGCGCGCATCGCCGGCGCACGCCGCATCGTCGCCGTCGACATGAGCGAGGAAAAACTCGCCATCGCCAAGGAATTCGGCGCCACCGATGGCGTGCTTGCTACCGACAAGAAACCCTTTGTCAAAGCCATGCGCGCCATGGGCCGCGGGGCCGACGCGGTGATCGTCACCGTTGGCGCGATCCCCGCCTATGACGACGCCCCCCGCTATCTCGCACCGGGCGGCAAAGTCATCATGGTCGGCATGCCACATTCCGGCGCAAAATCCACTTACGAGCCGGTCATTCTCGCCGCCATCGGTCAAGGCATGCAGGGCAGCAAAATGGGCGACGTCGTGATCAAGCGCGACATTCCCTGGATGGTGGACCTATATGAACAAGGCCGCCTGAAGCTGGACGAGCTGATCTCCGGCCGTTGGTCGCTGGACCAGATCAACGAGGCCATCGCCGACACCAAAACCGGCAGCGCCAAGCGCAACGTCATTGTGTTTGACAGCTAAAGCGCGCCCGTCGCGTCGGTCAGGCAAGCAGACAACTGCTGCCACTGCCGGCGCGACACACGCTCTCTGGTGCCCAGCAACCAATAGGTCTCATGGTGGTGCAAAACATGGTCACTGACCCGCTCCAACCGCCCTTCCCGCAGATCCCGCGCCACCAACGGCAGCGAGGCCAGCAAGACGCCGTGTCCTTCCCGCGCCGCCGCCAAAGCGGCGCTGAAACTGTCAAACCGCAGCGACGGAACCGGCGTCGTAGGTGTGCCTGTCTGCTCACACCACCGTGCCCACCCCGGACGCGGGCCAGCGACCGCCAAACGCGGCAACTCCTGCCAAGGGCCACGGCCCAGCAAACCAGACGCCACAACCGGACTCATGCGCTCCTCATAAAGCGGCTGGGCATAGCTCACCGGCCAATCACCGCCGCCATATCTGATCCGGATTGTCGCCTCCTCTGCGGTTTCCCCCGCAGCCACAACCATCGTGCTCAGCGTGATCTCGGCACCGCTCACCTGCGCCAACCGCCCCATCCGCGGCACAACCCAAAGCTCGTGAACCGACGCACTCGCGGAAATCGCAATCCGGTTGCGCGACACCCCGAACACCGCATCCGTGCTGTCACGCAGCCCCAACAAAGCTCCCTGAACATGCGGCAGCCACGCCTCGCCTTCGGAGGTCAGCGTGATTTGCCGCGCCTGCCGGATAAACAGCTGCGCTCCAAGCCGCGCCTCCAGATGTCCGATGCGCTGGCTGATCGCGGATTGCGTCAGCCCGCATTCCTCCGCCGCAGCTGTAAAACTGCCCAACCGCGCCGCCGCTTCAAAGGCCCGAATCCACTCCAGCGGCAACCTGTCGAAACCGGATTTATCCATTATCAAAACACCCCCTCAGGCATCAAAAGGCTAATTTGAATTTATGTCGGTGCAGCGCCAGATTGTCCATGACGCCGCCCCAAATCGGGCGAACGCATCTCAGCCAGCAAAAGGAACGCCCATGCCACAGGTCAGCCTCTCACCGGATGGACACCAACTCTCGCTTCAGACAGCAGACGCAACACTCCGCTTCCATGCCATCTGGCTGCGCCACAACGCGCTGGACGCGGACACACGCGACCAAAACAACGGCCAGCGCCTGATCACCCTTGCGGATTTGCCCGACGACTGCACGCTCGCAGCGGCCGAGACCACCGATACCACCGCCACCGTGACCTTCGCCGATGGCAAAACCACCGCTTTCCCGATCGCATGGCTCACCGCCAACGCCTATGACCGTCCGCAAGACACCACTGCCGGCCACCTGCCAGAGCACGCTGAAACATGGGGGGAGGACCTCAACACATCGGTCCCAACCGGCCATCTTCCTGCCCTGCAATCCGATCCCGCCTCCAAACGCGAATGGCTCGCGGCCATCCGCAAATTCGGCTTTGCCAAAGTCACCGGAATGCCGACCACCTCTGGTGCGCTTTTTGACATTGTTGCCCTCTTCGGATTTGTCCGTGAAACCAATTACGGTCGCCATTTCGAAGTCCGCACCGAGGTCAATCCAACCAACCTCGCCTTTACCGGCCTTGGACTTCAGGCCCATACCGACAACCCCTACCGCGACCCTGTGCCGACTCTGCAAGTCCTTGCCTGTCTTGAAAATTCCGCTGAAGGCGGCGACAACATGGTTGTGGATGGCTTTGCCGCAGCGCAAAAGCTGCGCGAGATTAACCCCGAAGGTTTTGCACTCCTGCACAGCCACTCCGCGCGATTTGAATACGCAGGCGAGGCTGGCGTGCGCCTCACCTCCCGTCGCCCCGTGATCGAACTCACCCCCGAGGGCACCCTGCAATCCGTACGCTTCAACGCCCGCTCCGCCGCCGCGCCGGTGGACGTGCCTTTTGACGACATGCCCGCCTATTATGCCGCCCTGCGCCAACTGTCTGACATCATCGACGACCCCGCGTCCGAGGTGCGCTTCAAACTCGCCCCCGGCGAGGCCTTCATCGTCGACAACACCCGCGTCCTGCACGCGCGCAAGGGCTACTCCGGTGCAGGCAACCGCTGGCTTCAGGGCTGCTACGCCGACAAAGACGGCCTGCTCTCCACCCTCGCCGCACTGGAGGCAACCGCATGACCACCTTGACCCAAGACACCATCGTGGCCTTCATCGGTGATATCTTTGCCCGCTGCGGCGATGAGGAATACCTTGGCGAGCCCGTGACGATGGCACAGCACATGCTGCAAGGGGCCACCATTGCCGAACAAAACGGCCTGCCCGAGGACATCATCGTCGCGGCCCTCTTACACGACATCGGTCATTTCACATCGGAATTCGGCACTTTCTCTATGGAAGACACCGAAGACCGCTTTCACGAAGAGGCGGGCGCGCGAGTGCTTGCCGATTTCTTTCCCTCCGTCGTCATCGATTGCGTGCGCCACCACGTCGCCGCCAAACGCTACCTTTGCGCCACCAAGCCGGAATACTTCAACCGCCTGTCCGAGGCCTCTATCCATTCCCTCAACCTGCAAGGCGGCCCCATGAGCGACGCCGAAGTCGCTGATTTCCAGAAAAATCCCAATTTGGAGAAAATCATTCAGGTCCGCTACCTTGATGAGGCCGGAAAACATCCGGACATGCAGACGCCTGACTACGCCCATTTCGCCCCGATGGTGCAGCGTGTGGTTGACGCTCACATGCGCACGCTTGGTTAACAACTCGCTGGGGCCGAAAACACACCGACGGAATACCGACGCAATACCGACGTTTTGCCTACATGAATAGACAAACAAAATCATACGATTAACCACGATTCGGCCACCAAGAGGGACAACCCTATGAAACTCACCGACCTCGACGTCATCGTCACCGCGCCGCCCGCCCCCGGTTGGGGCGGGCGGTACTGGATTTTGGTCAAGCTCACCACCGACTCCGGCATCACCGGCTGGGGTGAATGCTATGCCTCCTCGGTTGGTCCAGACGCCATGACCCACGTGATCCGAGACGTGTTTGAACGCTACTTCCTTGATGAGAACCCGGAGAACATCGAACGCCTCTTCCGCCGCACCTATTCCTCGGGCTTCACCCAACGCCCCGACCTCACCGTCATGGGTGCCTTCTCAGGTCTCGAAATCGCCTGCTGGGACATTCTCGGCAAAGACCGCGACCGCCCCGTCTATGCGCTTCTTGGCGGGTTGATGAACGAACGCCTACGCGCCTACACTTATCTCTATCCCCTTGACCACCATAAGGTTTCCGACTTCTGGACCTCCCCCGAGATGGCCGCAGAGACCGCAGCCGAAATGGTGCGCCGAGGCTACACAGCAGTAAAATTCGACCCCGCTGGGCCCTACACAATGCGCGGCGGCCACATGCCCGCGATGAGCGACATTTCCATGTCCGTCGCCTTCTGCAAAGCCATCCGAGAGGCTGTCGGCGACCGCGCGGATCTCCTGTTCGGCACCCATGGCCAATTCAACACCGCAGGCGCGATCCGCCTTGGCCAAGCCTTGGAGCCTTACTCGCCTCTGTGGTTCGAAGAACCCACCCCGCCCGACAACATCGACGACATGGCCCGCGTCGCCCGCAATGTGCGTATCCCCGTCGCTACGGGCGAGCGCATGACCACCAAAGCCGAATTTGCAGCCGTCCTCAAAACCGGAGCTGCCGAGATTTTGCAGCCCGCCTTGGGGCGCGCTGGCGGCATTTGGGAAATGAAAAAAGTCGCCGCAATTGCAGAGTGTTATAACGCTCAAATGGCCCCGCACCTTTACGCCGGACCCGTTGAGTGGGCCGCCAACATCCACCTCGCGGCCTCCATCCCGAACCTTCTGATGATAGAAACCATCGAGACCGGTTTCCACGACCAACTGATCTCCTCGTCGCTCAAAGTAGAGGACGGTTTCGTCACACCTCCAACCGCCCCTGGCCTTGGCATTGAAGTCAACGAGCCCCTCGCCCGCGCGCGCCCCTACACCGACACTGGCCTTCATCTGCAAATGCAGGACGCGCCCTGTGATTACGTCAACGGCAACAGCTTCGAAGGCGGTGCGCCACCAAAAACCTGACAAGACCTCGAAAATCGGAATCACCGATGCTATATCTCTGCCAAGCAAGAGAACAACGTGATGACCGAGACACTTCAAAAACCACCTGCGCCGCCATCCGAGATGGCGGAAAACGCCAGATCCGCCGCCGCCTACCTCAAGACGCTGGCGCATGAGGGTCGTCTGATGATCCTCTGTCATCTCGGCACCGGCGAAAAATCCGTGGGCGAACTCGAGGAACTTCTCGACCTGCGACAGGCCGCCGTCAGCCAAATGCTCGCCCGCTTGCGCGACGAAGGTTTGGTGGCCACGCGGCGCGATGGCAAAACCATCTACTACACGCTTTCGGACCCGAGCACGGCACAGGTTATCTCCTTGCTTTATAACCTATTTTGCGCCCCGACACCCAAGTGACACCGCCGTCTCTGCCAACTGAGATCGAAGGTTGGTTCTCCACACGTGGCTGGGACATCCACCCCCATCAGCGTGACATGCTTGCGCGGTCAACTGATCCCTGCACACTGCTGATTGCCCCGACGGGCGGCGGCAAAACCATGGCCGGTTTTCTGCCTACGCTGGCTGAATTGTCAGATGGCACGCATGACGGCCTGCACACGCTTTATGTGTCGCCCCTCAAGGCGCTTGCGGCCGACATCAAACGCAATCTGCGCACACCAGTTGACGAAATGGGCCTACCGATCCGCATTGAGGACCGCACCGGCGACACCAGCCAAACCGTCAAAAAACGCCAACGCGCCGACCCGCCTCACATCCTTTTGACCACGCCGGAAAGCCTTGCGTTGCTGACCTCCTACGAAGACGCCCCACGCATCTTCCGTGGCCTCAAGCGTGTCATCGTTGACGAAATCCACGCCCTCGCGGACTCCAAACGCGGCGATCAGCTCTTCCTTGCGCTCGCGCGTCTGCAAACCCTCTGTCCCGACCTGCGCCGCGTTGGCCTCTCAGCCACTGTAGACCGCCCCGCAGACGTCGCAAGCCTCCTCGCTCGCCATCCTGATCCCTGCGCCATCGTCACCGCAGACCCCGGTCCCGCGCCCGACATCGCCATGCTGCAAACCGACGAAACCCCGCCGTGGTCTGGCGGCGGAGCGGCCTATGCGATCCCCGCCGTGCTCGAGCACGTCAAGCAACACAAAACCACTTTGATCTTCCACAACACCCGCGCACAGGCGGAAATTTTCTTTCATAATCTGTGGCTTGCCAATGACGAAAGCCTGCCGATCGGCATCCACCACGGCAGCCTTGACCGACAACAACGCGAACGTGTCGAGGCCGCGATGGTGCGCGGCGACTTGCGCGCAATCGTCTGCACCGGCTCGCTCGATCTCGGCATTGATTGGGGCGACGTGGACCTTGTGATTCAGGTTGGCGCCCCCAAAAACGTCAAACGCCTCGTGCAACGCATCGGCCGCGCCAACCACCGCTACAACGCCCCGTCCAAAGCCCTCTTGGTGCCCGCCAACCGCTGGGAAGTTGTCGAATGCGTCAACGCCTTGCAAGCCGTGCGCGAGGGCGATCTGGATGGCGATCCCCGTCCCCGCGGCCCGCAGGACGTGCTCTGCCAGCACATCTTGCTCGCCGCCGCCGCCGCGCCCTTCTCCGCCGATGATCTCTTTGCGGAAATGACCTCCGCTGGTGCCTACGCCGATTTGACCCGCGCCGAATTTGACGCCTGTCTCGAATTTTGCGCCACGGGTGGCTATGCCTTTCGGACCTATGACCGTTGGCAACGCCTGCAAAAACGTGGCGACCTTTGGCACCTGCGCGACCCGCGCGCCGCCGCACGCATTCGCATGAATGCCGGCACCATTCAGGACAGCGACAAACTCAAGGTGCGCCTCAAGCGCAACCGCGGCGGCAAGCCCTTGGGCGAGGTCGAAGAATCCTTCGCCGCGACGCTCTCTCAGGGCGATACATTTCTCATTGGCGGCCAGATCGTGCGCTATGAGGGATTGCGGGAGATGACCGTCGAAGTCTCTAGAAACGCCGCAAAAAAGCCGCGGGTCGCTGTCTTCTCCGGTACCAAATTCGCCACTTCCACCCAACTTAGCCAACGCACCCTGCGGTTTTTGCAACACCCAAGCTGGCCGGAGCTGCCAGACCACACCGCCGATTGGTTGCGCCTGCAACGTGATGTTTCGCGCCTGCCGGAACCAAACCGCCTTCTGGTGGAAACGTTTCCCCGCGACGGGCGCGAAAATATGGTCGTTTATGGGTTTGCCGGACGCAATGCCCAGCAGACGCTCGGCCTGTTGCTCACCAAACGCATGGAAGACCGTGATCTTGCCCCGATGGGGTTTGTGGCCACCGACTATGCGACATTGATATGGGGGTTGGACGAAATTGCGAACCCCGAAGCCCTGTTTGATCTCAACGCCTTGCGCGACGGTCTTGATGGTTGGCTGGCGGGAAATGCGCTCATGAAACGCACCTTTCGCGGGGCCGCCACCATCGCGGGCCTGATCGAACGCAACACCCCCGGGCAACGCAAATCCGGTCGTCAGGCAACGTTCAGTTCAGACATTCTTTACGACACTTTGCTGAAATACGATCCGGAACACCTTCTGATGCAAGTCACCCGCACAGAAGCGCTTAGCGGCTTGGTGGATTTCGCGCGGATTGAGGACATGCTCGCGCGGATTGAAGGGCGGATTGACCATGTTCGAGCACCGCATGTGACACCGCTTGCCGCTCCTCTCTTTCTTGAGGTGGGAAAAGTGCCGGTTCAAAGCGGCAGTGCCGAAGAAAGATTGCTCGCCGAGGAAACAGATGCGCTCATGCGGGACAGTGGACTTCAAAATGTTAAAGGTTAACGGGCGTTAACGAATAAACCCGCGAAAATTGGCCTGAAAATGTTCGAAATCTATAAGAATTTGAGTCGAGGATTGCGCCAAATAGCGGGACAGGCTAGGAACGTACCATGAACGGGATAGACTTCTCTGTCGCAGGCGCAGGCCTGACTGCTTTGGGCTCGGGAGCTCTCTGGTGGGCCGAGCAGCGCCTGCTTGTGGTTTCGGACCTGCACTTGGGAAAAACCGAACGCATTCTAAGGCGTGGCGGCCCTTCTTTACCTCCTTATGAAACCCGCGACACGCTCATTCGGCTGGAAAATGACCTCAACGCGACCAATGCTGCGACCGTGATTTGCCTCGGGGACAGCTTCGATGACGCCGAAGCCGCCCGCACTTTACCCGAAGCGGACCGTTTGTGGATCAACCGCCTGCAAGCCGGCCGGCGTTGGGTCTGGATTGAAGGCAACCATGATCCCGGTCCGATTGATCTTGCCGGCACGCATTTGGTGGAATTGCCGCTGTCGCCGCTTACGTTTCGCCACATCGCAGAAAGTGGCAAAAGCGGCGAGATTTCCGGCCATTACCACCCCAAAGTTCGCGTGCAAACGCGGCTGCGCAGCATCACACGTCCCGCGTTTCTGATCGACAGCGATCGTGTGATAATGCCGGCCTATGGCACCTACACTGGTGGACTTCGCAGTTCCGAAGACGTGCTCAATACACTCATGCGTCCAGAGGCGACCGCAATCCTTACCGGCCAGACACCTCGCATGATGCCGATGCCACGTTAAGTGTGCAGAGCAAGCGCCTGAGGTGAAGCTAGAAAATCCGCCCGCTTGACCGCACGAACCAAATCGATGTCAGTTAATATAGAACCTTCAATTTGCGGAAATACACATGTCTTTGGCGCCTGAAATCTCCGAAAAACTCCGCCTGAGCTTTGGCAGGCAGTCGATGATGGCCACCTTTGGCGCTGAGATCGACGAGATCGCATTGGGTCAGGTCACGCTGCGCGCCGCGATCAACGATGGCTGCAAACAACAACACGGTTTTGCCCATGCGGCTCTGACCTTCGGCCTCGGTGACTCGGCAGCCGGCTATTCCGCTTTGTCTGTCATGCCCTTAGAGGCCGAAGTTCTGACGAGTGAAATGAAGATACACCTGTTAGCGCCGGCTCAGGGAGAGTATTTGGAGGCCGTCGGCAAAGTTATAAAACCCGGCAAGCGGTTGGTGATTGTGCAGGCAGAGGTTTTTGCGGTCGCCAATGACAGTCGCACGCAGGTCGCACTGATGACTGGCACCATGGTGCCTCTCCTGCCAAGGTAAAGGGCGATCCTGTCTAGAACCGCCCTCTAACCATCTACAAATCTGAGTTTTTACGCGGTTAACCCTTCCGGCTCCGCGAGACCGTTCGCACGACAGCAAGCGGTCACGGTGTTGGCCAGCAGGCAGGCGATGGTCATAGGCCCAACTCCGCCTGGCACCGGCGTGATGGCACCGGCCACGGCCGCTGCGCTTTCATAGTGGACATCCCCCACCAAACGGGTTTTGCCCTCGCCTTTTTCTGGCGCGTCGATGCGGTTGATGCCCACGTCGATCACAGTCGCGCCCTCTTTGATCCAATCACCTGGCACCATCTCGGGGCGCCCCACGGCGGCCACAACGATGTCCGCACCACGCACGACCTCCGGCAGGTCTTTCGTGCGGGAATGCGCGATGGTCACGGTGCAGCTTTCGCCCAGCAAAAGCTGCGCCATGGGCTTGCCCACGATGTTGGATCGCCCGATCACAACCGCGTTCATACCCGAAAGACTCCCGTGGTGGTCCCGCAGCATCATCAAACAGCCCAGCGGTGTGCACGGCACCATGGATTTTTGCCCGGTGCCCAAGAGGCCCACATTGGAAATGTGGAAGCCGTCCACATCTTTGGCCGGATCAATCGAGTTGATCACCAAGTCTTCGTCCAAATGGCCAGGCAAAGGCAATTGAACAAGTATTCCATGCACTTCCGGATCGTTGTTCAACTGATCAATCAGCGCCAGCAAATCCGCCTCTGACGTGTCCACGGCCAGCTTGTGCTCAATGCTTTTCATACCGACTTCGACCGTTTGCTTGCCCTTGGAGCGCACATAAACTTGGCTCGCAGGATCTTCGCCCACCAGCACAACAGCCAACCCCGGTGTCAGTCCGTTTTCTTCCTTAAGGCGCGCCACATGGCCCGCCACTTTCTCCCGCACGGTTGCCGCAAAGGCTTTGCCGTCAATCACTTGCGCTGTCATCTTGATCTCCCCTTACACATTTGTCCGGGCATAGGAATCCCGGTAATGGTCCATCTGCATCCGCGTTGCCAACACGGCGTTTTTCATCAATGTCGCAACCGTCACCGGCCCGACACCACCAGGCACCGGCGTGATCCACCCCGCCACTTCGGCGCAGCTTTCAAAGTCCGCATCGCCCACCGTGCGCGGCCCGTCCGGTGTCTCGACGCGGTTAATCCCGATATCGATCACCGCCGCGCCCGGTTTGATCATGTCGCCGGTCACAAGCCCGGGCTTGCCAACGGCCACGAATACAGCATCCGCAGCACGGCTGTGCATCGCCACCGAGCGTGTCATGTGGTGACACACCGTGACCGTTGCGCCCAGTCCCATCATCAAAAAGGCAATGGGTTTGCCAACGATCTCGGAATGTCCGATCACGGTCACGTTCAGCCCTTCCATTTGCAAGGGCAAGGTTTTTAGAATCTCCACCGCTGCCACCGCGGTACATGGCCCCAGCGCTAGGTCGTTATAAACGATGTTGCCAATCGAGGCAGGGTGCATGCCTTCGACGTCTTTCAAAGGATGCACCGCCTTCTGGAGCGCTTTCACGGGGATATGCTCGGGCAAGGGACGCTGAATGATGATGCCGTTGACGCGCGGATCGTGGTTCAATCCCTGCAAAATCCCGATCAACTGCTCCAGCGACGTTTCCGCCGGATAGTTGCGCGCCTCAAACTCGACACCCGCACTTTCGGCCTGCTTTTGCTGGTTTCGTACATACAACTCGGCGGCCGCCGTTTCCCCGACGCTCACCGACACCAATCGCGGGGACCACCCAAGTTCACTCAGCTTTTGCGCCTCTGTCCTGACGTCCGCCCGCAGCTCTTCCGCCACCGCTTTTCCGTCTATCACTGCTGCGCGCATGCTGTTCTCCGCTATTCGAAATCGATGCTTTGCGCCTCACGCGCAATCGACCAATCAATCAATGTGCGCCACATCACTTCGACAATTTCGGGATCCAATCCCTCAGCCTCGGCTGTGGCTTTTACCTTGCTCACCACATCTTCGACGCGGGCCGGTATGGAGGCAGGCAGCCCCGCCTCCGTCTTGATTTCCACCGCGCGGTCGATATACCCCGTGCGCTTGGCCAGCAGCCGGATCAAGTCCCGATCCAAGATATCGATCTGCGCGCGCAAAGTTGGCATATCGGGGCATTGGGCGGGGTCAAGCATGGCGTTCCTCTCGGAATATTCTCGCGCATGCCCTACCCCGCCTTTCACCAAACCGCAATCCGGATCAGAAGAGGCCTTCGACCAGACCTTCGTCGTTGATGCAGATGCTCTCCGCAGCGGGTTTGCGAGGCAGACCCGGCATGGTCATGATCTCACCGCAGACAACCACGATAAAGCCAGCACCAGCGCTCAGGCGTACCTCACGCACCGGAACAGAGTGCCCAGTGGGTGCGCCGCGCAAGCTCGGGTCGGTAGAGAAGCTGTACTGCGTCTTCGCCATACAAACCGGCAAGTGACCATAGCCGGCCTCTTCCCACTCTTTCAGTTGGTTGCGGATCTTTGCATCGGCCAGAACCTCATCCGCACGATAGATGCGCTTTGCGACGGTTTCGATCTTCTCAAAGAGCGGCATGTCGTCGGGATAGATCGGCGCGAAGTTGGCAGAGCCACCTTCAACGATCTCGACAACCTTCTCAGCCAGCGGCGCAGACCCTTCAGAACCCAGCTCCCAGTGGCGCGACAGAACCGCTTCCACGCCGTGCGCCGCACAGTAATCTTTGACCGCCTGCACTTCGGCGTCGGTGTCGGTGACAAAGTGGTTGATGCCCACAACAACCGGCACGCCAAAGGATTTCACGTTCTCGATGTGACGGCCAAGGTTGGCACAGCCGTTTTCGACCGCTTCGACGTTTTCCGCGCCGAGGTCTGCTTTGGCAACGCCGCCGTTCATCTTCATCGCGCGCACAGTGGCAACCAGCACAACCGCATCCGGTGCAATGCCCGCCTTACGGCACTTGATGTTCATGAACTTCTCGGCACCCAGATCGGCACCAAAGCCCGCCTCGGTCACCACGTAGTCCGCAACCTTCAGCGCGGTGGTGGTGGCGATCACGGAGTTACAGCCGTGTGCAATGTTGGCGAACGGACCGCCGTGCACGAAGGCCGGGTTGTTTTCCAGTGTCTGCACGAGGTTGGGCTGCATTGCGTCTTTCAGCAGCACGGTCATGGCGCCCGCTGCCTTGATGTCGCGGCAGTAAACCGCGGTTTTGTCGCGGCGGTAGGCCACGATGATGTCGCCCAGACGTTTTTCAAGGTCGGCCAGATCGTTTGCCAGACACAGGATCGCCATAACTTCGGAAGCCACGGTGATGTCAAAGCCGGTTTCACGCGGGAAGCCGTTGGAAACACCGCCAAGGCTGGCTGTGATCTGACGCAGGGCGCGGTCGTTCATGTCGACCACACGACGCCATGCAACGCGGCGGATGTCGATTTCCTGCTCGTTGCCCCAATAGATGTGGTTGTCGATCATCGCGCTCAGCAGCGAATGCGCCGAGGTGATCGCGTGGAAGTCACCTGTGAAGTGCAGGTTCATCTCTTCCATCGGCACGACTTGCGCATGGCCACCACCGGCCGCGCCACCCTTCATGCCGAAGTTCGGACCCAGCGATGCTTCGCGGATACAGATCATGGCATTCTTGCCGATCTTGTTCAGGCCATCACCCAGCCCCACGGTCGTGGTGGTCTTGCCTTCTCCCGCCGGCGTCGGGTTGATCGCGGTGACAAGGATCAGCTTGCCATTGTCGCGCCCCTGAACGGAGTTGATGAACTCTTGGCTCACCTTGGCCTTGTCGTGGCCATAGGGCAGCAAGTCGTCGCTGCCGATGCCAATCTTGGCACCGATTTCCTGAATCGGGCGTTTCTTGGCCTCGCGGGCGATTTCAATGTCGGTTTTGAAGCTCATAGCGGTCCCTGTCGCAAAATGTTGGCGCTCTCTCTACTTCTTTTGTAGCGCTCACAGACGCGTCGGCGAGATGCATTTCCGACATTTCCCGCGTCTGTTGCGTCGGCATATGCGACACCGGTTTCGTTTTGGAAACGTAACGTCAACATCGGCACCACAGATGCCTCAGATCGAGTCTCACTGACCACGGGCGCGCTCCAGCTCGCTCCAGACCGGTTGGTCAGGTATGAAAAGCCGCAGCGTATCGCCCAAATTCAACGTTCCGGGACACTCAACCCACGCCGTCACCCCGCGCAGATTTTTGGCCGCTGGTTTGAAGGCTTTGCCAAAACCTTCGTGAACGCCCTCAATCACACGCCCTGGGAAAATGCAGGGGCGGTTTTCCATGTCGATGGTAAGGGTTGCGCCGTCGGGCCCTTGTAAACGTGAACTGGGCGGCACGTGGGTGAAGTCGGGAATGCCTTTGATCACGAGCGACGCGCCTACCCATGCAGGATGAATGTGATCAAGCTCCATGGCCTGCGCGATCCGGTCCAGCTCTTCCTGACTGACAACCGAAAGCTGGCGCACATTCGCAATTTCCGTGTTCTTAGCGTAAAGCGCGGACACACGGCTGCAAGAAGCGCGCGTCACGCCCGCGTGACACTCTCCAGCAGCCCCCCCAAAGGCCAGCGGCAGACTCCGCACTTCCTCAGCCTGCAAATCCTGTTCACGGTCAACCACACGACCAAGCCAAACAACCTCTGCCTCAAAATCCGTTGCTTTCAACGCAGGCATTGCGCCCTCCCTGCTCAATTCCTTTTGCCAAAAACCTAGACAAGCGCTGGAAATCAAACAACGCACGTTATGTGACGCTTGGTATCAGTGGTGGTGATACGCCCCTCAAAAAAAACGACAGTGGGCAAACCACACAAAAATAGCTGTGTCCGCATTTGATGTTGGTTCCGTTCGTTTCTGCTCGGACTTAAGAGCGACTGCAACAAAATTGCATTTTGTGTCCAGAATCACCAAACCTGCGGTCTATCTGGAGCTCAGCCTTCAGAAAACCTCGTGACAGAGGATCACCGCCACATGTGTTTTTCACTGGTACGGTGCCGCGGCTGGGCGAAGACAGCTGGTCTGAGGCGTCAAGCCTCAGCTCTGTATGCATCCACAATTTCGTCTATGAGAAGGTCAATATCGGCCTTGGTGGTGGCATGGTTGATTATTGAGACACGAATTATTTGCCGATTCTGCCAAGCCCCGTGACTGGGATAAACTCGAGCTCTCTCTTGAATGCGGGCAAGAACCTTTGTCGTCAGTTCATCAGTCTCACAGGCAATGGCGACCTGATTCAAAACAACCTCGTTCATGATCGTGATACCCGGCACAGCGGTCAATCGATCCGCAAGATATACCGCCAAGGCGCAGTGGCGCGCGATCATCTTCCGCACGCCTTGTGCCCCCAAATGCTTAATGATCGCGTAACTCGGAATACCGCGCGCACGACGGCTCAGCTCAAGAGTTGACTCGCTAGGCTCCCATGTTTCGCCAAGTTCAGGAAGATACGCGCCTCGAGCGCTCATAGCTGATACCAGTGCCGCGCGGTCACGCACGATGCAAAGGCCAGCATCATAGGGCGCATTGAGCCATTTGTGTAAATCAACAGCCCAACTGTCTGCACCATCCACGCCGGCTAGCCGCTCCCGCAATTCAGGCACGGCATGCGCCCAAAGCCCGAAAGCCCCATCCACATGAACCCAGCCCCCCGCGGCGTGGACCATCGGAATTACGTCCGCAAAGGCATCGAAACTGCCCGTGTTGATTTGGCCCGCCTGAAGAATAACCAGAGGAGGATGCTTGCAGTCTGCGAGCGCCGCCCGAAGCGCGCTTACGAGAATGCGGCCTTGATCGTCCGTTTCAAGATGTATCGCGTTGCCAAGCCCAAGACCCGCATAGCGGATCCCTGCCATCGGGGCGGAATGCGCAGCGTCACCAATCAACACCGGAATATTGGGCGCACCAAAAAGCCCGTTCTCGCTGAAGTCCCATCCTTGTCGAGCCAACAGTGCGTCGCGCGCCGCGATGATGCCTTGGGTGTTTGCAACAGTTGCACCCGTCACGATCCCGACACCGCTGTCTAATGGCAATCCCAATAGCTCAAGGCACCACTGGCAAACAGTTTGTTCGATCAGAGCAACAGAAGGGCTTTCCCAAGACGATGCCGAATTCTGCCCCCATGACGTCACAAGGAAATCAGCGGCAGCACCGACAGGCATTGACCCGCCACACACATACCCAAAAAAACGAGGAGACGCGTGTCCGTGGAGCCCCTTACCGGCAAATGCAATCAAATCGTCGATCACAGATGAAGCAGTGTCCCCTTGTTCAGGAAGCGTTCCGTCAAATTGTGGCGCCAAGTCAGAAGGCCGCAGGGATGGCTTGACCGCAGCCGTTCCAAGGGAGGCCCGATATTCCACTGCCTCATGCGCCGCAACCAACATCGCCGCGCGGTCGTCTTCAGTCAGAGGCAGTCGCTCATCGTTCGACATATTGGCATTCCCGATCAGGTTGTTGTTCAGGACACGCTAGCTTGCACCGAAACCGTGGTCTAGCTTTTCTCCCTTCAATAGAGGTGCCACTCAGAAGGCTGACCGGATATTCCGTTGGCCGCCTGAAAGTCAGTTTTGCCCCGCGCGGCCCGCCTTGGAGCTGATCCCAGCGAAGGGCCAATCCTGCTCGACATTGAGGCATGCAAGCAAAGTAAAAAATCCCCAAGGCGCCCTCACACCTTGGGGATCTCTCAGTCTTGGGCCCCGATATCGGGGACTGTCCCTCTCGTATTAGCCGGTGGGTTCCGGCTCCATCCCGCCATCATCGCCAGACGGCTTGCTGCGGGGTTTGGTCTTAGGGATCGCGGTCACGCTGGGCGCGTTGCCTGCATCCGCGTCGTCATCGTCGTTCGTGCTGGGCGACTCGCCATTCATCACACGTTTGATTTCGTCGCCAGTCAGGGTTTCGTATTCAAGCAAGCCCTGTGCCAGACGTTCCCATTCGTCGTTCTTCTCGGTCAGGATCCGCATGGCGTCGTCATAGCCCTGCTGGATAAAGCGTTTCACTTCATCCTCGATCATTTCCTTGGTCGACGCCGACACCGAGAACCCGCCTGCGCCGCCGTTGGCCTGATAGCCCGCCGCCGCTTCCTGATAGTCGATGTTGCCTACTTTGTCAGACATGCCCCACTGCATCACCATGGCGCGCGCCAACGCACTTGCCTGCTGAATATCGCCCGCAGGGCCATTGGACACGTGGTCTTCACCGTATTTGATCACCTCGGCGGCCTTGCCGGCCATGGTCATCGCCAATTTCTGCTGACACTCATCACGGTGATAGTTCAGACGGTCCATCTCAGGCAGGCTCACCACCATACCCAGCGCACCACCGCGCGGAATGATCGTTGCCTTATAGACCGGATCACACAACGGCAGCTCCAGACCGACCACAGCGTGGCCCGCTTCGTGATAGGCTGTCTTTTCTTTCTGGTCCTGTGTCAGCACCATCGAGCGGCGCTCAGCGCCCATCATGACCTTATCTTTGGCCTGCTCAAAGTCTTCCATCGTCACAAACCGACGTCCCACACGCGCAGCCATCAACGCCGCCTCGTTTACGAGGTTCGCTAGATCCGCACCGGAAAAGCCCGGTGTGCCGCGCGCGATGATGCGCAGATCCACGTCAGGACCCAGAGGTGTCTTGCGCGCATGCACGCCCAGAATTTTCTCACGGCCCTTGATGTCAGGGTTGCCCACGGTCACGTTGCGGTCAAAACGACCCGGACGCAGCAACGCAGGGTCCAGAACATCCTTACGGTTGGTGGCCGCAAGGATGATCACACCTTCGTTGGCCTCAAATCCGTCCATCTCGACAAGCAACTGGTTGAGCGTCTGTTCGCGCTCGTCGTTGCCACCGCCATAGCCCGCGCCACGGTGACGGCCCACGGCGTCGATCTCGTCGATAAAAACGATACAAGGCGCGTTTTTCTTGGCCTGTTCAAACATGTCACGCACACGCGATGCACCAACACCCACGAACATCTCGACAAAGTCGGAACCGGAGATTGTAAAGAACGGCACGCCTGCCTCGCCCGCGATTGCACGCGCCAAAAGCGTCTTACCGGTGCCCGGAGGGCCAACAAGCAGTGCGCCTTTTGGAATTTTACCGCCGAGTCGGGAGAATTTCTGCGGGTTGCGCAGGAATTCTACAATCTCTTCCAGCTCTTCCTTGGCCTCATCAATGCCGGCCACATCGTCAAAGGTCACGCGACCATGTTTCTCGGTCAGCATCTTGGCTTTGGATTTGCCAAAGCCCATCGCGCCGCCTTTGCCGCCGCCCTGCATGCGGTTCATGAAGTAGATCCAGACCCCGACCAACAGCAACACCGGCAGCAAACTCACCAGCAAAGCTTGGAAACCAGATGTTTCCTGGCTCTCCGCATTGAACGGAATACCGTTTTCCAACAAAAGCTTACTGGCCTCAGCATCGCTGGGCATGATGGCCACGAATTTGTCACCGTTCTTGGTGGTATAAATGGCGTTTTCGCCATCAATCGTTGTCTGAGCGACATCGCCACGTTCCACGGCGGCCACAAAGTCAGAGTAGCTCTGCTCGCGGCTCTGCATCGCAGATCCGTTGCTATCAAAAAGGTTGAACAAGGCCAGGATCAGCAAAAAGATGACGACCCAAAAGGCTATATTGCGCGCATTGCCCAAGGCAAATCTCCCGTAAAAACCACCGCGGTTCGTATCATGGCGGCGATTAGAGTTAAATAGACATCACACAGCGCAGTTCAATGCGTTTTTGCGCTTGTTTGTCACTATCAGCCAAACACAGCCCGCCCGTTAATCAATTCAGCATACCAACCTTCACCGAATCCGACCAGCGGGGCGGCGATCAATTCCCCGTCACGCCAAACAGCCGGCGACGCCAAGTGGCATTTGCGGGGCAATGCTCTTGACCGCCACTGCGGACACAATTGCAGGCCGGCCTCTCCCAGACAGCCAACCGAATATTCCGCTTCGGCGCCACGCAGCCGCCAACGCCCATCCCAGACATCACCCACCTTTGCCTGCATATCGCGAACTGCGCGCCATTCCCTTGCAACCACAATGCTCTCTTTGGTGTGAAGGATCAGGCAACCATGCAGAGCGGTATCCGCCGGACCACTCAAAGCCTCGTTCAGCGCTTTGAAACGCGGCCGATAGGGCGCTCCGGACACAAATCGCAAGGCGTCCGCCAACAATCTCAAAGCCACAGCCTCAGGCACTTTCGCCAAGGCTTGCCGATCCAGCACAACATTCCCGTCTTTCACACAGGCAGCACGCGCCTTGGCCTCTGCCACCGCCCATGCCGACACGTCGCGCTCCCGCGCCATATGGTCGGCGGTTTGCACCAATCGCTCGACCGTCAGCCCCAGTGGCGCCAGCGTTTTCATCATCTTACGCGCCTTTACCCGATCAAAATGGGTGTCTTCGTTGCTGGGATCATCCGCCCATTCAAGGCCCGCTTGCAGCAAATGTCTGCGCAAGTCATCTCGGCGCACCGTCAGCAAAGGACGCAACCACGTAAGCCCCTCCTCTTGGCGCACCTCCGACATCCCCGCGAGCCCGTCCACGCCTGAGCCGCGCGCCAACCGCATCAAAAATGTCTCGGCCTGATCATCTGCTGTGTGCCCAAGCGCCACATGGGCAATCCCGCAACGCTCGGCCCATGCGCGCAGGGCTCCCCGCCGTCCGACCCGTGCTGCGCTCTGCAAATTGCCGCGCCCGTCCCATTGCCAGTCCAAAGTGTCATGCGACATCCCATGCGCCGCCGCATAGGCGGCCACCAGCGCGATTTCTTCAGCGGCTTCTTTGCGCAAACCATGGTTCACGCTTGCCACACACACTGTCGCCCGCCCCCAGCGACGTAGCAGGTCCAGCAAAGCCATGCTGTCTCCCCCGCCGCTGACGGCCACACCGATTTTTTCGGGAATGTTATCACCCAAGGCGCTGTCCAGCGCCTTAGTCACCGTTGCATCAAGAGCGGACACCGCTCAGGAACACTGCAACGCAGTCATCTCATCCTGCGCCTGTGTCACAAACCCGGACTGCGGATAACGCACGCTCACCTCGTTCAAGGTCACGCAGGCCTCACTGGTTTGGCCCAACGCCCCCAAAGACCTGCCCAACCGATACAAGGCTTCGGGCGCGGTGCCAGCCTGTGGTCCGCCCGAATATGCCTCAAGAAAGGCCCGCGCCGCGCGGGTATTTTCCGCCATCCCCTCCAGCGCCTGACCACGTCGCAAATGCGCCTCCGCCTCAAGCGGGCTACCCGGATAGGTCTGCACAAAAGAGGCAAACTGGTCCGCCGCTGCGCCATAATCGCCGCCATCCAACGCAGACATTGCGCGGGCAAAATCAGCTTCCTCGCCCACGGCCAACTCACTGGTGTCCACACTGTCACCGGACCCGCCCGTGTCGCTTTCCACCACACGATCGCTCTCTTCAATGTCGCCACCCAACGTGGTGGTCTCACCCAAAGCGCTCAGATCGCCGCCCTCAAGTTCAACCAACCGGAACTCCAGATCTCCAATGCGGTTGGTTCCGTCCTCAACAATGCGCTCCACACGGTATTGCAGCTGTTCGGTCTTGCCGGTCAGCACCTGCAACTGACGCTCGATCACATCTACCCGCTCAAGCGTGCTTGCGCCTGTCGGTGCCGCGCTGCCCGCGCCGCCTGTGGTGGACAGCTCACGCTTCAGCCGCTGAATGTCGACATAAAGCACGGTCAATTGCTGTCGGATATCCGCGAGCGTTTCGTCATTGCTGTCCTGCGCCCAGCCCATAACCGGTGCCAGCGCCAGAGCCATCGCGGTCAGCCCGCCAAAAACCGTGCTTTTCATGTCCGTTTCTCCGTTAGCTCGACAGGCCAGCGGTCAGCACCGTCACCGAGCGCCGGTTCTGCGCATAACACGCCTCTTGCGAACACACCTCGAGCGGGCGCTCCTTGCCATAGCTCACTGTTTTCAAACGGTTGGATGCCACGCCTTGCGACACAAGCAACTCCTGCACCGCAGCCGCACGTCGTGCGCCCAAAGCAAGGTTGTACTCCCGCGTGCCCTGCTCATCGGCGTGACCTTCGATCACGGCGGTAAAATCGCTATTTGCCAACAACCAGTTCGCCTGCGCCAACACCACCAGACGGCCTTGCTCGCTCAATGTGGACTGGTCCACCTCAAACAACACCCGATCACCAATCGTTTCGTTAAAATAGGCCACCGAGGTCGGGTCAGAGGCGCTACCTGCTTCGCCCAAACCGGATCCAGTACCGGTGCCCGACCCGTCCAGATGCGGCTGGCTACACGCCGCGAGCGCTACGCCGGCCACAAGTAATGCGACTTTGCTCAGATGTTTCATCTCGAAGTGCCTCTTCGTTTGCTTGCCTGTTCTTGCGCCAGTCCTATCACAGCTGGCGCGGCGTTGAAATAATGCCTTGCCTTACTGCAAGGGAGACCACGCGGGGTCTGATCCGCCACCAGTCACCTCAACACGTTTGAGGTTACGACCGGACACATCCACAGAATAAAGCGCCGACACCCCGTCAGAGCCGCGGGTTTCTCGGGTGAACATAATGACACGCCCGTTGGGCGCCCATGTCGGCCCTTCGTCGAGGAATGACGCCGTCAACAGGCGCTCATCGCTGCCATCCGTGCGCATCACACCGATGTGGAATCGCCCTTTGTTTTGCTTGGTAAAGGCAATCAGGTCGCCGCGCGGACTCCAGACCGGTGTGCCGTAGCGCCCCTGCCCAAAGCTGATGCGCTTGGCCTCACCGCCGTTGGCGCTCATGATGTAAAGCTGAGGCGAACCGGACCTGTCGCTCTCAAACACGATCTGGCTGCCATCGGGGCTAAAGCTCGGCGCAGTTTCGATAGAGGGGGTCGAGGTCAAACGCACACGTTTGCCACCCCCGATTGCCATCTTATAAAGGTCGGTGTTGCCACCTTCGGTCACAGACATCACCACACTCTTGCCATCCGGGCTAAAGCGCGGCGCAAAACTCATGGTACCGCTTTGGTTGCTAAGAACGCGTCGCTGTGCGGACCCCACGTTTAGGACGTAAACCTGCGGAAATCCGGTTTCGTAGCTGGTATAAAGAACGCGGTCTCCTGTCGGCGAAAACCGAGGAGCCAGCACGATCGAGCTGCTGTCGGTCAGATATTGCAGGTTCGCCCCGTCATAATCCATGATCGCCAGCCGCTTCTTGCGGTCATTCTTCGGGCCTGTTTCGCTCACGAAAACCACGCGGCTGTCAAAATACCCGCCTTCGCCTGTGATCCGGCTATAAACCGCATCGGCCACCTTATGCGCCATGCGTCGCCATCCGTCGGTTGTGCCTTTGAAACGCAAACCGTTGCCAAGCTCTTGCCCCGCAAACACGTCAAACACGCGGAACTTCACCTCAAGCTCGTTGCCAGAGACCGACACACCGCCCGTGATCAGCGCTTGCGCGTTGATCGCTTTCCAGTCGGCAAACTGCACAGGGCTGCCAAAATGCGTGATCGTCGAGATATGTGCCTTGGCCGGAATTTCGCGGAACAATCCGGTGCCGTTCAAATCCGCCGCAATGACCCGCGCCATGTCTTTGGCAATCTGGTTCGATCCGGGGGTTTCGGCCACAAGATCAGGCACAGCATAGGGCAAGGGTTCGATCACACCGTCGGTGATTTCGATCCGCAAGGGTCCGCTCTGCGCCTTCGCAAGCTGCGCCATCGCGCCAAACGCGCAAAGGCCGATCAGAAGGCTCGCTGCAAGTTTCTTCATTTGCGCCTCATTTTCTCCGGATTGAATGTAATTTCCACGTCTTTCCAGTGGTCGTATTTATCCTGCGGCAGATCATAGCCGCTTTTTTGACATCTAAGAACCGCTCGCCGTGCGGCCTGAAACGCGGTCTGCACTGCCGCGCTGTCTCCACCGGTGGCATCGATCAGCCGCACGTCGCCCTGCACCTTGCCATTGCGGTCAAGCGACAGCCCCACAATCACGGTCACATCCGCCGCTCGGCTGCCCACATCCACTACCCAGCATTGCTGCACCGAAAGACGCAACGCGTCTTTCTCTCCGCCTGTCAGGGGCGGTCCGCTCGCTGTGCGGGTTTCGGCGGGGGCCGATTCTGCAGCGGCCTCTGCAAGGGCGGCCGCCACCGCATCTTCGGTGCGCGGTGTCTCTTGCGGTGCGGACTCAGTCACAACGGGGCGCTCAGGCCGCAGTCTTGGGCGCACCGACGTGCTCGGTGCAGCGCTGGCGATGTCTTCCTGCTTGGGTTCCGTGACGATTTCGCTTGAGGCGGCCTCGGGCGCGGTCTCTTCCAACACCTCCTCCGCGGCCTGCCCCGCCTCGTCCGGCGTCGTGGCCTCCTGCACATCGTCGGCAATGGCCACCTCCGGATCAGGTTGCGCCACAGGGTCCGGCGCCACCCGCTCCGTCGGCACAGGTTCTGGCCGGATGGGTGTGTCAGGGATCACAACGGCCGTGTCCGCCTCGGGCTGCGGCAGGACAGGTGCCTCATCAGCAACATCCTCCGGCTCCGGCGGCTGCGGGTCAGGCACATCCGGCAAGGCTTCCGGCGCGGCTTCTTCCACAAGCTCTGGCGCGGCTTGCTGAATGGCCTCGTCAATTGCGGCCTCTACCTGCGGGGCGACGCTGTCTTCTGGCGCGGTCGGGATGGCGACATCTGTGCTTAGATCGGGTGAAGGTTGCACAGCACTGAGCGTTGCGAATTCTTCGGCGGTGATAATGGCGACTTCGGACACCTCTACTGGCGGTGCGTCCGGACGGAACACGCCGCCCAACAGGACCCAGCCGATCAGCCCGACATGGGCTGCGCCAGAGATATAATGTCCGATATGCACCTGTTCGCGCTCCGGCCTATTGCCCGTCTTGGCCGTCCAGCGTCGGCCCGCCTACGTCTGTCACCAGACCCACGTTGGAAAACCCGCCTGCGTTCAAAGCGCCCATAACCTGCACCACAGCCTCATAGGGGATTGCCCCGTCCGCCCGCAGATATACACGGTCGCTGTCACGCTCGGCGGCCACCGCACGCAACATCGGAACCAGTTCATCAGCCGCGACCTCGGTGGTCATGACACTGATCGAGAGGTCCGCGGCAATGGTCACGGTCAAAGGCTCTTCCTGCTCGCCCGGCAACGGGTTCGCCGCCGTTTTCGGCAGTTCCACAGGCACGCCAACGGTCAACAAAGGCGCCGCCACCATAAAGATAATGAGCAACACCAGCATGACATCCACGAAAGGCGTCACGTTGATCTCGCTCATCGGCTGGCTGCCGCGCCGGCTGCGGCGACGTCGCTTGCCGCCACCTCCGCCGGATTTCATCACACCCGCGCCCATGGCTTATGCGTCCAACTGGCGGCTAAGGATCGTGGCGAACTCATCGGCAAAAGCTTCGTATCCGGCGATGACCCGGTCGCTGTCCGCGCTCAGCTTGTTGTAAAAAATCACGGCAGGAATGGCGGCCAGTAGCCCCAAACCGGTCGCCAAAAGCGCTTCGGCAATACCAGGTGCGACCACGGCGAGGTTGGTGTTCTGCTGCGCCGCAATTTCGATAAAGGCATTCATGATGCCCCAGACCGTACCAAACAGGCCAACAAACGGCGCCGTCGACCCGACAGTCGCCAAAATCGGCAACCCGTGCTGCAACTCATCCGCTTCTTTTGCAATGGCCACGTCCATGCTCCGGTCAATCCGGCTTGTGGCATTGGCAATCAACACCCCGTCCTGACGATGGCTGCGCTGCCATTCCACCATGCCGGCGGCAAACACCCGCGCCGAACGCCCACTCGGCTCCGGTCCCAGCTCTTCAAACAGTTTGTCCAAAGGCTCGCCCGACCAGAACGCCCGATCAAACTGCGCCGCTTCCCGACGGGCTTTGCGATACATGATGTGCTTCTGGATGATCACCGACCATGACCAGAAAGACGCCACGATCAGCATCACCATCACCAGTTTCACGGTCAGGGTTGCGCGCGCGAAAAGCGCCCACATCGAAAAATCGACTGCTGCTTCCATAATGCCTGCTCTACTACTTTTGGCCCTCTGTCGGGGCTTTGATTTGCTGGAAAGTTAACGCAGGTCCAGTGGGAAAGCTATCAATTTGGCGTTAGAAGCCGGGATAAGCCCGCAATTAGTGCACCATTTGGCGGATATCCGCCGGTAGCCGCACGGGCTGTCCGGTTTCGTTCATGCACACAACCGTAACGGTGGCCTGAAACAAAACCTCTTCCCCACGCTTTACCCACTGCTCCATCACCAGCCGCGCGGCGCTGACGCTGGCCACTTTAGTTTCCACTGTCAGAAGGTCGTCCAAAACCGCACTGCCAAGATAGTCGCATTCCACCCGCCGCACAGCAAAGACGATGCCCTCGGCCTTCATCTCGTGCTGATCCATACCGATCTCGCGCACCCATTCGCTGCGCCCGCGTTCGATGAATTTGAGATAGTTTGCATAATAAACGATCCCCGCCATATCGGTGTCTTCATAGTAAACGCGGATCGGCAGGGTGTAGATCATGGCAAAAACTCCGAGAAATATGTGGTGGAATGCGTAGGTGGAAACCGACGCAGGGGCAAGTCCTGCCCCTGTCTCAGTTTTCCACGGAGATCAAATGCACATCGCGTTGCGGGAAAGGGATCGAAATGCCTTCCGCATCGAACCGCTCCTTAACTTGGCCCGTCAAATCCCAATAGACATCCCAATAGTCGTCTGTTTTCACCCAAGGTCGGCAGAAAAGATTGACCGAACTGTCTCCCAACTCGCCAACAAAAATTGCCGGTTCAGGATCGGTCAAACAGCGCTTGTCCGCCGCGACCAGCGACTTGAGAACTTCAAGCGCTTCCGGTGCACTGTCGGAATAGGCAATCCCAAAAACCAGATCGACCCGTCGGGTTTTGGCGGCGCTCACGTTGGTGATCACATCCCCCCAGATCTTGGAGTTCGGCACCACAATGATCTGGTTGTCAAACGTGCGAATCTGGGTGGACACAACCGACATGTCATCCACGACACCACTGGCTCCCGACACCTCAATGAAATCTCCGGTGTCAAAGGGCTTCAGCACCATGATCATCAGCCCGCTTGCCAGATTCCCCAGCGTGTCCTGTAGCGCAAAGCCAATGATAAAGCTGAGCCCGCCAAACACAGCAAACAACGGAGTCACGTTCACGCCCGCAATACCCAACGCCACCATGAGGCCAATGAAAACCGTGAACCAATACACAACCGTCAGGACAAAATTCTGCAACAGCAGGGACATTGCCGGCAAACGATGCAGCGAGCGCGCAACGATACCTCGAACAAACCGCGCGATAAAAAGCAGCACCACAAAGGCAATCACAAACACGCTCAATTGCATCAACAGCCCGATCCCACCATCGCGCGACCCCATCCAGCCCAGCACGATTGCCACCATCGTTCGGGCATCCGAAGCCTGCAGCGTGGCACTCGACATTGCCGTTAGAAACTTCTGGTGTGGTGTGATGTCGTCAACAGCCCCGCCCTTCGCCGCCCAGTTCGCCAGGATCGTTCGGTAATTCTTGGCAACCCGCGCCTGTTCTTCGGACGTATTGGCAACCGCCATTCTGGCGGTCTCTGCGGCAGATCCGGTCAGGGTTTCGAGCTTTAAGTTGAGGTCAACAAACTCCGCCATGACGTCGGACATATGGCCCTGCCAAACGGTGGCCAGTTCAGAAAGCTGGTCGTTTGTAAGCGGAACAACATACAGCTCAAGAGTTTGCGGAGAGACGTCCCTTGAGGAAGCCTTGTCGACCAGTTCGTCGCTCGACGCCGATGCGACCTGCGCCCAAACGCCAAACAGAAAAACCGAAACAAATCTCAAGAACCAAAGGCTTACCGCTCCGGAATTAGCCATGTTCGAACCCCTTCAATGCAACTCCCAGACATCCTTCCCTGTCAGGCAACGCATTTCAAGCTTGCTCATGAAAATGACCACCCGCTCGGTTGCGGATGGCCTTAAAACTGTGTCAGCGCGCGGATCTAGCCACTGACGCCCGCAAATTTGACGCCGCTCAAATCCGCCATCTCGCGTTTCCACGTGGTGATGTCGTCGTGGTTCAGGTCTGACAGGTTTCCATGCCCGCAGGCCCGTGCCAGAACCTGCATCAATTCCACACTGGCCCCGAAATAGCGCGCCAACTTCTCAGCACCGATCTGCACATCCAGCCGTTTTCGCAGTTCGGGCTTTTGTGTCGCGACGCCGACAGGGCAGTTGTTGGAATTGCACATCCGTGCCGCGATACAGCCCACCGCCTGCATGGCAGAGTTCGACACCGCCACGGCATCCGCGCCCAAGGCCATGGCTTTGACAAAGTCCTCCGCCACCCGCAGCCCGCCGGTGATCACCAATGTGACCTCGCTGCCCGCTTTGCTGTCCAGATGCCGCCGCGCGCGGGCCAGTGCCGGAATGGTCGGGACCGAAATGTGGTCGCGGAAGATCAGAGGCGCAGCCCCTGTGCCACCGCCGCGGCCATCCAGAATGATATAGTCGGCACCGGCTTCAAGCGCGAAATCAATGTCCGCCTCAATATGGTTCGCCGACAACTTGAACCCAATCGGAATACCGCCAGATCGTTCGCGCACCTGATCCGCCACCTTGGCAAAATCCGCTGGCGTCTTGAGATCCACAAAAGTACTCGGCGAAATCGCCGCCTGCCCCGATTGCAATCCACGCACATCGGCAATCTTGCCTTGCACTTTCTCACCAGGCAAGTGACCGCCCGTGCCGGTTTTCGCGCCCTGCCCGCCTTTGAAATGGAACGCCTGCACGCGCTCGGTCAGTGCAACATCCCAGCCAAACTGCGCGCTCGCCAGTTCATAAAAATAGCGCGAATTCTCGGCTTGCTCCTCGGGCAGCATACCGCCCTCACCAGAGCAAATTCCGGTGCCCGCCATCTGGGCACCCCGCGCCAATGCGGTCTTGGCCTCTTCGCTCAGCGCCCCATAGCTCATGTCCGACACAAACAGCGGAATATCCAGCGTCAGCGGCTTTTTGGCCCGAGGCCCGATCACCACCGAGGTCGCCACCGGAGCGTCGTCCAGCAAAGGCTTGCGCGCCACCTGCGCCGGCAGAATCTGGATATCATCCCAATGAGGCAAATCCTTGCGCGGCACCCCCATTGACCCCATCTCGCCGTGGTGCCCGAGCTTGCTCAACCCATCTCGCGCCAGTTCATGAATGCGCGCCACAGTTGGCTCCTCGGGTGTCGGTACGGCATCAGGTGTATCAGACACGGGTTTCGGCGCGTGATCTCCGGCCTTAAGGTCGCCCAGTTTGGCATGGCTCCCATCGCAAAACGGCGCGTTCGCGCTCGCTTTGCACTGACACAGAAACGCTGTGCCGCTTTTGTCTGACACAAATTTCTTGGGCGTCATGCCGGTGCCAGCATGGCTGCCGTCACAAAACGGCTGGGTCTTGGACCGCCCGCAACTGCACCAGAAATAGCTCTTACCGTCTTCCAACTCGACCTTGGTGGGGTTGGTCGCCGCAATAATGGGCACGTCACTTGCCATGTCACTCTCCCGTTCGCATGAGGTTGATACACCTCACACTGCACAGAAGTGGAAATACACAATACCCCCGCAGGCGCACAGAAAGGTGCGGAAATGCGCAGGTTAAGTGGCCGAGGTCGTAGTCCGACCTCCCAAGCCGCGCCCCTTAGCTTTCCAGTCGCAACCGCGCAAAAAGCCGCAAAGCGTGGCTGGCATCCGCCGCCGCGGACGGCATCATCCGGTCATAGGCCGCTGCAATCACGGCGGCAATTTCCGGCCGCAATACCGTTGCCCCGCTGTCAGGCACCACCGCCAATGGGCTGGTCTCGCGAAACGCCTCCGATCCCCAAGTCACAATCACTTGGACCGCCTCGCCAAGCGCCAGTGCTTCCGCGGGGATATCCATCATTGCGTCGTTCATCCGCAAGAAAACAAAGGCCGCTTGAATCGCGCCGTCGTTGTCAAAGCGGAACGCCCGATATTGCGTCGCGTCCGCCGCCTGCAATTTCGCAACAAGACTTTCCAATCCTGGAATCATGCGTCCCAAATCCGGCACATCCAGCAATTCCGCCCACTCTCGGAAGAAAAACACCATCAGGTTGCTGCCCAACTCGGGGTCGGTTTCCGCCATCTGGTGCCCGACCAAAGTTGCCACTGCCTCGATCGCCCCTTTCACGGTCGCCAGCGTTTCGTCCTGAACACCAAAAACAACCGGCGCAATCGGCCGCCCCCAACGGGCAAAACCATAACTGCCGTCTTCGCGTGTAAACAGCCGCTCTACGTCTTCGGGGGTCATATCTGCGTGTCCTCTTTAGGTCTCAAACAAGCGCCCCACTTCTTGTCCAAAGCCGCGCCGAGGTCCACCCCCTGCCACCGCGCAAACAGCAGCAAAAAGCCAAAAAGGTCCGCCAATTCGTCCTCTGGATCACCCGCCAACACCGCCGGATCGCCATCCCGTCCCGCCCGCGGCCAGATCCTCACTCAAACAAACTGGTTTGATCACCCCGCTTTGGCGCTTCAAGTCCCAGATGCCGCCACGCCTTTTGGGCCAACATCCGCCCTCGCGGTGTGCGCTGAACCAGTCCCTGTTGCAACAAAAACGGCTCAATCACTTCTTCGATGGCATCACGGCTTTCGCTTAGAGCGGCGGAAATCGTGTCTATCCCAACCGGCCCGCCGCCATAGTTCTCAGCAATGAATGTCAGATACCGTCGGTCGGCCCCATCCAGCCCGAGACTGTCCACCCCAAGACGCGTCAACGCACCATCCGCCAGCGGCTTGGAGATTGTTCCATCCCCCTCCACCAAGGCAAAATCCACAACCCGCCGCAGCAATCGCCCGGCAATACGTGGCGTCCCGCGAGAACGCCGCGCAATCTCACGCGCGCCAGCGTCATCAGCCGGCACGCCCAGCTTGCGGGCATTGCGGGTGACAATCTCGTTCAACTCATCTTCGGTGTAAAACTGCAACCGGGTCGGAATACCAAACCGGTCGCGCAACGGCGTCGTCAGCAAGCCGAGCCGCGTCGTCGCCCCCACAAGCGTAAAAGGCTGCAACTCGATCCTGACCGTTCGCGCCGCTGGCCCCTCGCCAATCACCAAATCCAGCTCGAAATCCTCCATCGCCGGATAAAGCACTTCTTCCACAGCCGGATTGAGCCTGTGAATTTCATCAATAAACAGCACGTCGCGGGCTTCCAGATTGGTCAGGATTGCCGCCAGATCACCCGCCTTTGCAAGTACAGGGCCGGAGGTCATGCGAAAACTCACCCCAAGCTCGCGCGCCATGATCTGCGCCAAGGTGGTTTTCCCCAAACCTGGCGGTCCATGAAACAGCGTGTGGTCCATCGCTTCGCCGCGCCGCTTGGCGCTTTCGATGAATACCCGAAGGTTCGCCCGCGCGTCTCGCTGACCGATAAACTCCTCAAGCGCCTGTGGCCGCAAGGCGCGGTCCGCATCTTCAGGCCGCGGTTCTGGACGCAATGTCGGGTCTGGTTGATCCATCGTTTACCCCTTCGGCGCCAATAGCTTCAGAGCCAATCGGATCAAATCCGCCGCTTCTGCGTCCGGCACATCGCCCGCCGCCTCGGCCACCGCTTGCGCCGCCTCTGACGGGCCATAGCCAAGATTGCTCAATGCACTCAACGCATCCGCCTGAACGCTCGCAGCCGCTTGCGCCGCGGCGCCGCGGGCCGAAGCCCCTGACCTAACCTTTGTCGGTGCGCCGTCCGCGTCGTCAATCACGTCGTCTGCCCTCTGTGGTTCGGCCGGCGCCTCACCCATCGCCTGAGACAGAGTGCCCCCCAACGCCATGATCTGCGGAGCTTTGTCTTTGAGTTCTATCACCACCCGCTGTGCTGTCTTGGGGCCAATCCCCTTGGCCGCTTTTATCGCAGTCACATCTCCAAGGGTGATCGCCCGGCTCACGCCATCCGCGCCCAACGTGCCGAGAATGGCCAAAGAGGCCTTTGCACCAATCCCCTGAACCGACATCAGCAACCGGTGCCACTCTTTCTCCAGAAGCGTGCTGAACCCGAACAGCTGCAACAGATCCTCGCGCACCAACAAATCGGTATAAAGCGCCACGGCCTCACCAGCCGGTGGCAGCGTCGCCAACACGCGATCACTGCAATAAACCACATAGCCCACGCCATGTACGTCAATCAGAACGTGGTCCGTCGTGCGGTATTCCACCCGCCCCGAAATCTTGCCAATCATGCGCTCGCCCTCTTGAGTGCCGCGTCATACCCTGCGCCCGCCTTGGCATAGTGCGCATGACAAATTGCAATCGCCAGCGCATCGGCCGCGTCGGCGCCCTTGATGCTCACCCCAGGCAATTGCAGCTTCACCATATGCTCGACCTGATGTTTTTCCGCATGCCCAACGCCAACAACGGTCTTCTTCACCTTGTTGGGGGCATATTCGCCAATGACCAGCCCTGCCTGTGCGGGCACCAACAGGGCAATCCCGCGTGCCTGACCCAGCTTGAGTGTGCCCGCGCCATCCTTATTCACAAAAGTCTGCTCAATCGCCGCATGGTTGGGCTGAAACTGTGCCACCACATCGGTCAGTTGCTCATGCAGGCTCAACAACCGCTCCGCCAAATCTCCGCCAACCGAATGGCAAATGCCATTTGCGACATGACTGAGTCGGCTACCTTCCGCGTCGATGACGCCCCAACCCATGTTGCGCAACCCGGGATCGATCCCCAAAACCCGCATCTTTTGCCTCACTGCCATAAAGTTTTTCACATTTTTTCCAGCAGTAGCACGAAACGAGAACAAACGCCAAGACAATAGCGCGGCGACATTTTGCGACACGGCATCGCCTATCAGCGACACGTGTTAGTCATATGGCAAGAATTTGCGGTCAAAAGCGACGCGCAACAGGTCGTTTTCCGCCATGTTTTTAAGGCAAATGAGCGACAATCCACCTATGCAACAAACGCATCCCACCTATGCCAAAAATAATCTTGTTTCCTTAACGCCGCATCCATATTTGCCGGTCATCAAGACAACGCGGACCACCCCAGCATCAACACAAAGGAATTAGGAAATGGCCTCGATTGACAACACCTCGAACACCGCAACCACTGGCCATTTCGGCCAGTTTATCAGCTCCATTGTTGCCTCTGTCGCAGCATGGAATGACACGCGCCTGACTCGCAACGCCTTGCGGCAGCTCAGCGATCGCGAACTGGAAGACATCGGTCTGTCCCGCGACGATATCGACGGCATCCGCTAAGTCGGAATGCCCGCCCGCAAGGGCGACGATAACACCGCATTGGAAACCGTGGCGCCATCTGGCTCCGCGGTTTTTCTTTGCCCAATAACAAAACAGCCCCGAGGAGAGAGACCCGGGGCTGTTTTGTGTGATCTTGGAGGGATCAACAAATTTCGAATTGGCTTAGAAGATGGTCTTGAGCTGCAGCGCAACCCAGCGGCTCACCGGATCAGGGCGCATGGTAAAGGACGCCACCTGCTCGACAGTCGAGGCATCCGCCATGCGAGACACTTCCTGCGCATAAAAGTCGGGACCAAATTGAGCGATCAGAAGCCCTTTGACGCCAAAGAAGGCCACCGCGATCATCGTCACCCCCATCCAGGGGAAGCTACGGCGATTGGCTTTACCTTTGACAACAACATACCCGTTGCGGGTCACGACGACGGACTCACGCCCTTTGCGGCCAGTCTTGGCCTGCTTGCGATAGATCTTGGCAAGACGGTCGTGAAATTCTGCGTAGGACTCACTCATGACACTAGCTCAACATTTGGCCCCCACCAAACGTGTTCAAAGTCGCGCCGAAATGTGGCGGAAATAAGGCAAAGGACTTGAAATACGGCAAAATCAGGACAAATCTGGCAATAATGCCAAAGTCTTAGGGGGATTTTGGAAACAGTGCCGAGGCCAGCCATCAACTGTTTTAAAATGGCAAACAATGGGTTCGACACAGTCACAAAAAAGGGCGACCAACGCCGCCCGATTCTCAAGATACGTTAAGATCCGCCTAAAGAGACAAATGTCAGCGCTTTGTTAAGGTCAGCGTGGTCCACTCACCCACTTCCTCACGGGTGTGCACGTCAAACCCCGCGGCATCATATGCCGCCACAACGTCATCTGCCTGCTCGTTGAGAATGCCCGACAGGATCGCGTGACCCTCAGCGGCGATATTGGCTCCCATCTCGGGCGCAAGATCCACCAGCGGCGCTTTCAGGATGTTGGCAAAGACCAGATCATAGGGGGCTTTCGCCGCAAGGTCAGGATGTCCAAAGCCCGCCGCCTCAAGGCAAATCACCTTGCCGGTGAGACCATTCGCTTTGACGTTGGCTTCCGCAACGTCCACGGCAACCTCGTCAATATCGCTGGCAAGCACAACGTCCGGCCAGATCCGCGCAGCGCCCATGGCCAGAACCGCAGTGCCACACCCGATGTCGGCAACACATTTGCCCACAAAACCTTCATTTGCCAGCCGGTCCAAGGCCTTGAGGCACCCCAACGTTGTGCCGTGGTGCCCTGTGCCAAAGGCCATCGCCGCCTCGATCAACAAAGGCTCGGAGTTGTCCGGAACTTTGTCCGCGTCGTGACTGCCATAGACAAAGAACCGCCCAGCCTCCACCGGAGCCAATTCCCGCTTCACATGCGCGACCCAATCGGTCTCAGGCAGTTCGCTCACAACAAAAGGCTTCGCGCCAAAGGCCGCCGCCAGAACGGCAAGCGCCGCCTCGTCAGGGGCTTCGGTAAAATAGCCGCCGATCTCCCAGAGACCCGAGTCGTCTTCGATTTCGAACACGCCGATCCCCGTGGGTTCCGGAACCAGCCGCTCCATGGCTTCGCCAAGCTTTTCGCCCTGCTCTTTGCCGGGCAAGGTGGTTAATGCGGTGAATGTGGGCATGACAGCTCTCCAGATGACGCTGCCTGCGCTTAGGGTGTCTCAGCCGCAGCGTCAAGCAAAGCCCTATTCGGCTGGCGACCGGACATAGACAGAAAACCGAGTTTCGTTGCCTTTTTCGGGATGACGCGGGATCAGGGTCGCAAGGAACAAAGAGATCCCAGCCATCCCCGCGGCCAGCGCAAAGACAGCGCCCGGAGAAACCAGCCACAAAAGCCCGAGAAGCACCGGCAGAAAAACAGCCGCGATATGGTTGATTGTAAAGGCCACCGCCGCCGTCGGCGCAATGTCCTCTGGGTCGGCGATCTTTTGGAAATACGTCTTGAGCGCCAGCGCCAAGGCGAAAAGCATGTGGTCAATCACATAGAGAATGCAGGCAAGCATCAGCCCCCAGCCAAAGAAATAGATGCCCCCATAAGCAAGGAACACAATCACCAAACCGGCGTATTCAAAAATCAACGTGCGGCGTTCACCAAAGCGGGCCACCGCATGTCCAAAGATCGGGGCCAGTGCCATGTTGGCCACCAGATTGATCAGATACAGCGCGGTGATCTCATGCACGTCAAAGCCAAAGCGCTCGACCATCATGAAACCGGCGAAAACCACAAAAATCTGGCGCCGCGCACCCGCCATGAACTGCATCGCATAGTAAAGCCAATAGCGCTTCTTGAGCACCATTTTACGCACTTGTGGCGTGCGGCTTTCAAACTGTGGAAAGGCAAAAAGGCAGTAGAGGGCGATCAATACAGTGACGCCGCCACCCGCCATATAAACAACCTCATAGCTCAGATCGAACCGCTTCCAACTCAGGACAATCAGCCCATAGGCCACCAGCGTTGCCGCAGAGCCCACGGCCGCCAGATATCCGAGAACCTTAGGAGCGTTCTTTTTGTCGAGCCACTGAAGCTGGAGCGACTGGTTCACCGTTTCATAATAGTGAAAGCCGATCGAACTCAGCATGGTGATCATCAGAATGCCAGCCATCGACGGAAAATATGCAGTAACTGCGGTCGCCGCACCCAAAAGCAGCAGCGACACCAATCCCAGCGTCTGTTCCCGAAAGAGAAACAGCAAATAGATCACCAGAACCGCCAGAAACCCTGGAATTTCGCGCACGGTGTGCAACAAACCAATGTCGGACCCGTCAAATCCGGCGACCTCGATCACAAAATTATTCAACAGAGCCGACCATGTGTTGAACGCGATCGGCATGGCAATCGCCATAAGCACCAAAAGCGCAATAGGCCGCCGCCAAACAGGCAACGTATGCGCATCATCAAGGGAAATTTTTTCGATCATAGTCCGCGTTTACGCCTGTGCCGCGACCTTGGCGAGAGGCAATTTTGCACAATTCCTGTGTGGCGCGTCGCACCGATCCTATGCGCGGGATCGAATTGTGCCGACGCTCTGTCTCACAGCCCGCGGTATTTGCGGCCGGAAAAAGGTCAGTAGAAACTTTGCGGATCGATGTCGACCGCGAGGCGCAGATCGCCCTTGAGCTTGAATTGTCCAACCCATTTCGCCAGCGCCGCCTGCAAGGGCGCTCCCTTGTCGGCCTTCACCAGCAATCGCACGCGATGGCGCCCTCGCACGCGCGCAATGGGCGCCGGTGCCGGACCATATACCTCGGCGCCGATATCGCGCAGCATCTGGGCATTTCGCGCCAGCGCGTTGCCAAGATCAAAGACCTGCGCCGCGTCCTCGCCCGACAGGATAATCCCCGCCATGCGCCCAAAAGGTGGCACACCCGCGTGGCGGCGCTCATCAGCCTCGGCCCGCCAAAAACTAAGTTCATCCCCTGCCAGCGTCGAGCGGATCACCGGATGCTCCGGCTGATAGGTCTGCAACAAAGCCTGCCCCGGTTTTTCCGAACGCCCCGCGCGACCCGCAACCTGCCGCATCAATTGAAATGTGCGTTCCGCCGCACGCAGGTCAGATCCCTGCAATCCAAGGTCCGCATCGATCACACCGACCAAGGTCAACAGCGGGAAATTGTGTCCCTTGGCCACAAGTTGCGTGCCAATGATGATGTCGGCCCCTCCATTGGCGATCCTTTCGATACCTTCCTTCAAGGCCCGCGCCGAGCCAAACAGATCGGAAGACAACACCGCCTGCCGCGCATCCGGCCAAAGCTTCTCGGCCTCCTCCGCCAGCCGCTCCACCCCAGGGCCGACCGGTGCCAACTTGCCCTCAACTTCACAACTTGGGCAGGCCTCAGGCATCGGTTTGGTCTCGCCGCATTGATGGCACACCAACCGTTTCAGGAACCGGTGCTCCACCATGCGCGCGTCACAGTGGTCGCACCCCACCTGATGCCCGCACGCCCGACAGATTGTGACAGGCGCATAGCCGCGCCTGTTGATGAACAATAGCGCCTGTTCGCCCTTTTCGATCCGCTGATCCACCGCCCGCTTCAGCGTCGGAGAAATCCAGCGATCCCGCGGCAGGTCTTCGCTGCGCATGTCGATGGCCCGCATCTGAGGCAAAATTGCCTTGCCATAGCGCGAGGTCAGCTCAAGCTTCTCGTATTTTCCAGCCTCAGCATTCGTCCAGCTTTCAAGGCTCGGTGTGGCCGAGGCCAGCACAACGCGCGCCGAGGCCAAGGACGCCCGCAAAACCGCCATGTCACGCGCGTTATAAAGCACGCCGTCTTCTTGCTTATAAGATGTGTCGTGTTCCTCATCGACCACGATCACCCCAAGATCACGGTAAGGCAAAAACAAAGCCGAACGCGCACCGATCACCATCTGGGCGCCGCCCTGCCCGACCATCTTCCACGTGCGCCGCCGCTCGGTCATGGTCACACCGGAATGCCACTCCGCGGGCTTTGCGCCAAACCGCGCCTCTACGCGGGTCAGAAACTCCGCGGTCAGGGCAATCTCGGGCAAAAGCACCAGCGCCTGCCGCCCCTTGCGCAGGCATTCCGCGACGGCCTCAAGATAAACCTCGGTCTTGCCGGACCCTGTGACCCCACGCAGCAACGTTGTGCCGTAATCCCCGGACCGCACACCAGCCCGCAACGCGTCGGCCCCCGCCGCCTGCGCCTCGGTCAACTCCTTGCCGCCATAGTCCGGATCAAGCCGCATGAACGGCACGTCCCGCGGGGTGTCCTCTTCGCGCACCACGCCCTGTTTGACCAATCCCTTGATGACCGAGTTCGTCACGCCCGCCATCTGGCCAAGCTCACCCATTGTGAAGCTTAGCCCCCCATATTCGCGCAATGTCTCGAGCACCCGACGCCGTGCGTCCGTCTGCCTGTCGGGCTCGCCATCTCCAAGGCGGTAAATCTTGCGCATCGAAGGTGGATCCGACAGCCCCGGCGCGCGCGTCGCCAGCCTGAGCATCGCGTGCAGAGGAGTCAGCGTATAGGCCGCCGCGCGCTCCAGAAAACCCCGCATATCCTCGCCCATTGGCGCCACGTCCAAGATCCTCTGCACCGCACGGATTCGCGAAATATCAAAATCACCTTTGCCCGGCCCCCAAACGACACCCAGCACACGGCGCGGCCCCAGCGGCACCTCAACAAATGCACCCCGAAAACAGCCGCCCGCAGGCGCCTTGTAGTCCAGAAACCGGTCCAGCGGCTGTGTGGTCAGAACCGCCACCAACGCGCCTTCTTCAAAATATGCCGGTCCCTCTTGGGCCTCTGTCATTGCTGATGATCCGCTGTGCCTGATTTGCCCCATCGGGGTCTGCCGTAAGCATCCGCATCTGGACGGCAAAGGCAAGATGGCGATCCTCTGCCCGTCACAACCCAAGCCTACAAAAAAGTTGCGGCAATCACCGCCGCCCTCTGCTATGGTGCGCACAACGAGAAAAAACGGCACAGACATGAGCAGCACTCCACAGATTGATGACACCCTGCGGGACAAGATCATCTCGTCCCCCAACGTGATTCTTGAAGATCGCGACCTCATGCGTGCGTTGATTGCCGCAAACGAAAAAACCATGGGCGGCAATATTGTCGATCTGCGCGGCATCGCGATGGAACGGCTGGAGGCGCGTCTGGACCGTCTTGAAGACACCCATCGCAGCGTGATTGCCGCAGCATATGACAATCTGGCCGGCACCAATCAGGTACACCGCGCCATACTGCGCATGCTTGATCCGGTGGATTTCGAAAGCTTCCTGCGCGATCTCGGCTCCGAAGTGGCCGACATCCTGCGCGTGGACAGCGTGCGCCTTGTTCTGGAAACTGATCAGGACGCTTCTAGTGACGCAAACGTCCAGAAACTTGGCGACGTGTTGTGCATGGCGGAATCCGGTTTTGTCGACGGCTACCTGACCGGCGGGCGCGCCATGCCTGCCCGACAGGTCACTTTGCGGCAACTGCAAACCGGCGCCGAGATGGTCTATGGCGAGGACGCCGACTGGATCCGGTCCGAGGCTTGTTTGCGACTGGACCTTGGAGAAGGCCGCCTTCCTGGTCTCTTGGTGATGGGTGCCGAAGATCCGCACCAGTTCACGCCGCAGCAGGGCACCGATCTTCTTGCGTTTTTTGCCGGTGTCTTTGAACGGGCCATGCGCCGCTGGTTGTCGTGACCAGCCCCGCTGCACAGGACGCTCTTGACCATTTTCTGACCCACACGGCCACGCTTGCGGGGGCATCCGAGAACACGATCCTCGCCTATCGCCGTGACATCACCGGCTATCTCGCCTTCATGACCCTGCACAAGGGCGCACAACAGGGCATCGGCCCGCTTATGCAAATCAGCGTGCCCGATATGCGCAGTTGGATGGCATTTGAACGCGGCGATGGTCTTTCCGCCCGCTCACTCGCTCGTAAACTGTCCGCCGTCAAAAGTTTTTATCGCTGGCTCGCTGACCGCGAAGGGTTTGACCCGACCGCCGTCCTCTCGACCCGCGCGCCCAAGTTTCAGACGAAACTTCCCCGCCCGCTGGCCGAAGACGCCGCCAAGGCGGTGATCGACACCGTGGAGGTGCAGGCCCGCGAAGATTGGGTCGGTGCGCGTGACACCGCGGTCGTGACCCTGCTTTATGGCTGCGGATTGCGCATCTCGGAAGCGCTTGGTCTGACAGGCGAGGATGTCCCTTTGCCAACGTCCCTGCGGATTGTTGGCAAGGGCGGCAAAGAACGTGTGGTGCCGGTAATCGACGCAGCACGCGAGGCGGTTGAGGCGTATCTGCGGCTTTGCCCTGTTGAAATCTCCGCCGACATGGCGCTGTTTCGGGGCGTGCGCGGTGGTCCGCTCGGCGCCCGCGCTGTGCAAAAGGTGATGGAACAAACCCGCATGCAACTTGGCCTGCCCGCCACCGCAACGCCCCACGCCATGCGCCACAGCTTTGCAACCCATCTGCTGACCGCGGGCGGTGATCTGCGCGCCATTCAGGAATTGCTGGGGCACGCGTCGCTCTCAACCACACAGGCCTACACCCAAGTCGACACTGCGCGGCTCATGGAAGTTTATAACAAGGCCCACCCCAAAGCCTGAGAGACCTCAGGTGCCCTCGTGGAAAAAGTCGTAGATCGTTTCCGCCAGCGCATCCGACACGCCATCTACCGCCTTCAGGTCCACCAAATTCGCGCGGCTCACGGCTTTGGCTGACCCGAAATGCGCCAACAAGGCCCGCTTACGCGTAGCGCCCACACCTGGCACGTCATCCAACGGTGTCGCGCCGATGGCCTTGGCCCGTTTGGCGCGGTGCGTACCAATCGCAAACCGGTGTGCCTCATCCCGCAAACGCTGAACGAAATACAAAACCGGATCATTGCGACGCAAAGCCATCACGCTCTTGCCGATCCGGTGGAACTCTTCCTTGCCGTGATCGCGATCCACGCCCTTTGCGACCCCGACCATCGGAATGTCCTCGACGCCAAACTCGGCCATGATCTCGTGCACGGCACTCACCTGTCCCGCGCCCCCGTCGATCAACAACAGATCAGGCCACATGCCTTGCTCGCGGTCAGGATCTTCTTTCAAAAGCCGTTTGAAGCGTCGTTCAAGCACCTCTTTCATCATGCCAAAGTCATCGCCCGGCGTCAGGCTCTCACCCTTGATGTTGAACTTGCGATAGCTGTTTTTCATGAACCCGTCAGGGCCCGCGACAATCATGCCGCCCACCGCATTGGTGCCCTGAATGTGGCTGTTGTCATAAACCTCGATCCGCTGCGGCGGCCCATCAAGGTCAAACGCCTCCGCAACACCGCGCAGCAGCTTGGCCTGCGTCGCGGTCTCGCTCATCTTGCGAGCCAGACTTTCTCGCGCGTTGCGCGCCGCTCCGCTCACCAGTTCCGCCTTTTCGCCCCGCTTCGGCACCAGTATCTCGACCCTGCGCCCCAGCTTGCCACTCAGGGCCTCTGCCATCAGGTCCGCGTTCTCGATCGGATGGGACAGGATCAACTGCCGCGGCGGCTCTTTGGTGTCATAGAACTGCCCGACAAAGGCCTCCAGCACCTCTGGCGCCTCCACATCCGCTCCGACGCGCGGGTAATAATCGTGGTTGCCCCAGTTCTGGTTGGCACGGATAAAGAACACCTGCACACAGGCTTGCCCGTTTTCCAGATGAAGTGCGATTACATCTGCCTCGGACACGCCGCGCGGGTTGATACCTTGCGCGGTCTGCACCGCCGTTAAGGCGCGAATGCGGTCCCGCAAAGCGGCCGCCCGCTCAAATTCCATCGCCTCTGACGCGTCCATCATTTGCGCAGCCAGCGTTTCCTGTATTTGCGTGGACCGCCCCGACAGGAACCGCTCGGCATCACGGACGCTGATCGCATAGTCCTCTTCGCTGATCTTGCCCACACAGGGGCCCGAGCATCGCTTGATCTGATACAGCAAACAGGGTCGCGTCCGGCTTTCAAACATCGCATTCGAACAGTTTCGCAGCAGGAAAACCTTCTGCAACTGGTTCAAGGTTCGATTGACTGCCCCCGCATTGGCAAAAGGTCCATAGTAGCTACCCTTTTCTTTCTTCGCCCCGCGGTGCTTTTTGATCTGGGCAAACGCGTGAGATTTGCTGACGAGAATATTGGGAAAGCTTTTGTCGTCCCGTAGCAGCACGTTATATTTTGGCTTGAGCTGTTTGATCAGGTTCTGCTCAAGCAACAGCGCCTCTGTTTCGGTCTTTGTCGTCAAAAACATCATCGACGCGGTTTCCGAAATCATCCGCGCGATCCGGCCCGTGTGATTTCCGGGGCGGGAATAATTGCTGACCCGTGCGCGCAAATTGCGCGCCTTGCCGACGTATAAAACCCGACTTTCCGCATCCAGCATCCGGTAAACCCCGGGCGATCCGTCAAGCGTTTTCAAATAGCCTTGAATGCGTGCATAGCCCGTTTCGGGCGACGCTTCTGGGGTGTGCTGCTCACTCATGTGCAAGAAATATGATTCTTTGCCCGCGGCTGCAATCTTGAGCATTTGGTTTCAAGCAAAAACAAATCCACGAAAGCTGTGGATAAGTTTGGAGATAACTTTCGGCAAACCGCGATTTTTCTATGTTTTTGGCCCATTTCGCCGAAATGCCTAAAAATTAGGCACTTTTGCAAGCCATTGATTTCATTTCGTAAAAAAATACAATGCATGCAAACGATTGAAAACATTACAGAAAAGTTAACAAATTTGTAACGGATTCTTGAACGGTGCAAAACTTGCGCCGCAGGTGCATCATTTTCTGCGTTTGCAAAGGCCAATCACCCGCAAACCGAGCTGGAAATTTGTTGGCAAATCATCACTCTTTCCCCACCACATCCGGCGTCTGCCAGCCCAAGTGCTGGCCTCCATCCACACAAATCAACTGTCCGGTTACGCCCGACGCATCCAGCAGATACCCCAAGGCTGCGCAAATGTCCGCGGCGCTCACACCACGCCCCAAAACAGTGGCCGCCCGCTGTGCGGCAAACTGAGCCTCTGTCTGCTGTGCACCGCGCAAGGTCGGCCCTGGACCAATGGCGTTCACCCGCAAAGCCGGCGCCAGCCCCTGTGCCGAGGTCTGCGTCAGGGCCCAAAGCCCCATTTTTGCCAGCGTATAGGTCGAAAACTCGGGCGTCAGCGCGCGCACACGCTGATCCAGCATGTTGACGATCAAGCCCGCGGCCACTGGTTCACCTTCTGAATCCAACTTCGCAATCAACCCCTGAGTCGCCATGGCCTGCGTCAATACATACGGCGCGCGCAGGTTGCTCTCCATGTGCCGGTCCCAGCCGGATCGCGTGGCGGTTTGAAGGGTGTCATGTTCAAAAATTGAGGCGTTGTTGACCAGACAGGTCACTGGCCCGCCAAGGGCCTCCACGGCCCGCGGCAACAGGCTCTGCACCTGAGCTTCGTCCAAAACATCCGCATGAAGCGCCACGGCCTGTCGGCCTTTGGCCCGTATCAACTCGGCAACCTCTTGGGCCGCAGTCTCGGACTGTCCATAGTGAACCACCACGTCAAACCCGCGATCCGCCAGATACAACGCCATCGCGCGGCCAATCCGTTTTCCGGCGCCTGTAACCAATGCTCGTGTCATTTCCCCTCCCGCCTACGCAGAATCAGGTAAGCGTAATCAATACGAACGACACGTAAAGTAGGGTAAAGATCACGCCCCAGACCCGTGTAATATCCTTCTTCATGAAGACAAACGGGACAAGCAATAGCGACGCCCCCAACATGACCCACAGGTCAAACTCAAGGAAATCGGGCGCAACGGTAATCGGGTGGATCACGGAAGTGATGCCGATAATGGCCAACAGGTTGAACATGTTGGACCCGATCACATTGCCCAACGCCACATCCGCCTGACGCCGCAGCGCCGCCATCAAAGTGGTCGCCAGCTCCGGCAAAGATGTGCCCAACGCCACAAGCGTCAGGCCAATCACGGTGTCCGACACTCCGTACCGGCGGGCGATGATCTCGGCATTGTCGACCATCAGATCCGCGCCCAAGGGCAATCCGATCAAACCGAGCAGCAGGAAGACAATGATCTTCCACCACCGCATCTCAGGGTCTGCCCCTTCGACCTCTTCATCATCCTCTGCGACACAGGCCGCAGCAACGCCCTTGCGGTGTTTGTGTGTCTGATGCACCGCATCCGCCAGCATCAAAGCCAAGGCACCGAGAAGGATCACACCGGACCAGAACGTAAAGGTTCCACAGGCCGCCAAACCGATAAAAAGAAGCGTTGCCAGGATCATGGAGATAAAACTGCGTCGCGTGTCGCTGCCGCTTGTGTGCAAAACCGTCAGCATCGCTGGAACGCCAAGCACCAAAAGCACGTTTGCGATGTTGGACCCGACCACATTGCCGATCGCAATGCCGGGCGCGTTTTTCAAGGCCGCCTGCAACGAGATCAGCAACTCAGGGGCAGAGGTGCCAAACGCAACGACGGTCAATGACACAATCAGCGCCGGAATCCCGATCCGCAAAGCCAGGTTCACCGCACCCCGCACAAGTGCGTCCCCTGCGAGAAGCAGGATCACAAGCCCCAGCGAGATTAGCAGCCATTCCATAAACTACCCCTTTTGGCAGGGGCATGATCCCTTGCCGATCTTGAACCGCCCGCATTTCGGGCACTTCGCAGACTCCAGCTGTTTCTGCCCCGGATACCGGAGTTTCCCGAACATCGCCAAAACCGCGATGAACGCCAGAAACAGAGAGACAACCTTAAACATCACGCCTACAAACCAAAGCGCGCATATTCCGCACGTTCCTCAATACCGGCCAACGCATCCTGCGCGACCGTTGCGCCGAACCTTTGGAACACGGATTTACGCACACCATAGCGGCGCAGCTTAACCTTATCCCCGAACCGCTCCTTCAAGACCGGAACAATATGACCGATGCCGTCAATCAGTCCGACATCCACCGCATCTGATCCAGCCCAGATCTCGCCAGTAAACAAGTCTTCGCTCTTGTCCAGCTTGTCGCCACGTCGGCTTTGGACGTGATCGATGAAATTGTTGTGAATCTGCCCAAGCAACCGCTTGAGCCGCGCCACGTCTTCTTCTTGTTCCGGGCGGAACGGGTCGAGCATGGACTTGCTTTCGCCTGCGGTGTGCACACGTCGCTCGATCCCTTGGCGCGACAAAAAAACATGCGCGCCAAAGCCGGCCGAAATCACCCCAATTGATCCGACAACCGAACTGTGGTCCGCATAAATCTCATCCGCTGCTGCCGCCAACCAATAACCGCCCGACGCGGCCACATCTTCAACAAAGGCAATAACCGGAACGCCGTTCTCCTCGGACAAACGCCGAATGCGGGCGCCGATCAGCGCGCTCTGCACAGGGCTGCCACCTGGAGAGTTGATTTCAAGCGCCACCGCCTTGGGCTTTCCGCGACTGAAGGCTTTCTCAAGGATTGGGCCGATTGTTTGGTCATTCAGTTGCCCGCGCGCGCCACTGGCAATCGCGCCATTCAGGCGCACAACGGCAACGGTGGGGTCAGATTTAAGAAATGGGATCCATCGTTTCATGTGTTGGGATGTAGAGCGCAGTGCGGGGTTAAACAAGGCAACGCCCGCAGGAAACCGCAGGCGTTGCGAATTTGCCGTGTCATTTGGCGGGATTAAGCACGAATGCGCCATCCGGTTCGGAAAATCCACCAGATCACGCCCATACACAGCGCCGTAAAGCCTGCAATTGCCAACAAACTCAGGCCCACAGGCACATCCGCAGTGCCAAAGAAACTCCAGCGGAACCCGCTTATCAGATAGACAACCGGATTAAACAGCGTGATTTTTTGCCAGATCGGCGGCAGCATCGAAATCGAATAAAACGATCCACCCAAGAACACCAAAGGCGTGATCACCAAGAGCGGGATCAGCTGCAATTGCTCAAAGTTCTGCGCCCAAATGCCGATGATAAACCCGAACAGCGAGAAGCTGAGACAGGTCAGCAGCAAAAACAACACCATCGCCAGAGGATGCTGAATCTCGAAATCGACAAACAATCCGGCGGTCACAAGGATCACCACCCCGATAAACAGCGCCTTCGTCGCGGCTGCACCGACAAAGCCCAGAACCACCTCAAGAAAGTTCACAGGGGCCGAAAGCAGCTCATAGATGGTGCCGATGAACTTCGGGAAGTAGATGCCAAAAGAAGCGTTGGAAATCGCCTGCGTCATCACCGACAACATGATGAGCCCAGGCACGATAAACGCGCCATAGCTCACGCCTTCAACCTGATCGATCCGGCTGCCGATGGCAGCGCCAAACACCACGAAATATAGCGACGTGGACAAAACCGGCGAAATAAAGCTCTGTGCAATCGTGCGGAAGAACCGCACCATTTCAGAGGTGTACATCGCCCAAATGGCCGAAAAGTTCATGCCGCGCCCTCCTTCACAAGCCCCACAAAGATGTCCTCAAGGCTCGACTGCTGTGTTTGCAAATCCCTCAGATGCAGTCCCGCCTCCGAAATCGCCGCCAAAAGCCGCGTAATGCCGGTGCTTTCTGCGCGTGTGTCATAGGTATACCGCAGCGCGCTGCCGTCCTTGACCAGGTCCAGATCATACGCCGCCAGTGCCGCCGGAATCTCCGTCACGCTTTCTGACAACTCGATCTGCAACGTCTTTTGCCCGAGCCGCTGCATCAGCGCGTCTTTTTCCTCGACCAGCAACAACTGCCCGCCGTTGATGACGCCCACACGATCGGCAATCGCCTCGGCTTCTTCGATGTAATGCGTGGTCAGAATGATGGTTACGCCTAGCGCCTTCAACTCGGCGACCACGTCCCACATGTCCTTGCGCAACTCCACGTCCACGCCGGCCGTGGGTTCATCCAGAAACAGAACTTTCGGATCGTGGCTCAGCGCTTTGGCAATCAGCACCCGCCGCTTCATCCCGCCTGACAATTCCACCGTCCGCGCGTTTCGTTTGTCCCAAAGCGAAAGCTGCTTCAGGATCTTTTCGATCGCCGCATCGTCACGGGGTTTGCCAAACAGCCCACGCGAGAACGCCACCGTGTCTTTGACTTTGGTGAAAGGCTCAAGGCTGATTTCCTGCGGCACCAACCCGATGATTGCGCGCGCCCCTCGATAGTCTTTGACCACATCATGCCCGCCAACCAAGACTTGGCCAGAACTCGGGTTCGTTATCCCGCAAATCGTTGAAATCAGGGTTGTTTTACCCGCCCCATTGGGCCCCAAAAGCGCGAGAATCTCGCCTTCTTCAATGCTCAGACTGACACCTTTGAGTGCCTCGAACCCGCCGCTGTACACTTTGCGCAGATCGCGAATGTCGACAATCGCAGCCATACCTACCCCTCTCGTTTCCACCGCGCAGCCTATCAGCCGCAGCGCCAGCGCCAAGACCCAAACGCGCGGTTTCCAATGTGCGCCACCGCAGGGTGTATTGTGCGCTCACTCCTGCAAGTCGCCCCGCCCGAAAAGTGCTTTCAAAAATGCGGAATCAAAAACACCCGCGCAAATCAGCACGGGCGTATATTTTTCAAAACCAAAGTGGGTCGATCAGCGACAGGTAAGAAAGGCGCCCCCGCAAAGCCGCCTCACCCGCCGGTCAGGCGCTTCAGCAGGCCCTTTTTCTCCCCGGCCTCCGCAGCCTCGCCTTCTGGCTCGGCCTCCTCAGACGGCCCTTCCAGTGTTTCCTGAAGGTTGGTGAAGAACTGATCCGCCATTTTCTTGGCAAAGCCGTCAATCAACCGGCTGCCCAACTGCGCCAGCTTGCCGCCGACCTTGGCATCCACCTCATAAGACAGCAACGTGCCACCTTCGGTCGCCGCCAGCTTGACGTCGGCACCACCTTTGGCAAATCCGGCAGCGCCGCCCTTGCCTTCACCAGTCAGCGTCAGGCTTGTGCCCTCAACCATGTTGGACAGAACAACATTGCCTTTGAACGTCGCTTTCACGGGACCGACTTTCTGAGTCACCACCGCTTCGAACCCATCCTCAGCCGATCCAGTGACCTCCTTGGCCCCGGGCACACATGCTTGCAAGGTTTCCGCGCTGGTCAGCGCTGCCCAAACTTCCGCCACCGGCGCCGCAATCTCGCGTTCATCACTCATATGCATGGGGTGGTCCTCCCGTTCCTGTGCCATCGATTTCGCCGCACCCTAGGGCCGGCCGCCCTGCCCCGCAAGCACACCAAGGTCGTATGCCGCGCTGAATGCGACATGGCCCATTGGCCGAGACCGCAGGCGAAGTTTGCACAGTAGCTTGGACCTGCTGCCTCACACGACGCTTGCCCTCATCGGTTCCGACGCGGCAACTCCTCCCCGGTTGTCCAGTCAAACGTGCCCTGATCACGCTCCTGCACGGCCTGTTTCCACCCCATTTGCTCGGACCGTTGTTTGAACATCATGCCCTCTGGCGAATGCCGTGTGATCCCGTCAAAAATCGTTGCCAACCGCTGGGTTTGCTGGATGCCCGCCATTTCCACGGCCTGATTGACCACCATCTTCTGCATTGCAAGCTGGTTGATCGGCACCGTCGCCATGCGCCCTGCCAGCTGCTCGACCTCATCATCCAGCTGCGCCGCAGGCACCGCCTTCAGCACGAGCCCCATCTCTTCAGCTTCGCGACCGGAAATCTTGTCTCCTGTCAACAACATGCGCTTGGCCTTTTCCGGCCCCAGCCGCATCACCCACATCATGGTGGTCGGGCAGCCCCAGACGCGGGCAGGCATGTATCCGATCTGCGCATCTTCCGCCATAACTGTCATGTCCGCACAAAGTGCGATATCGCTCCCACCCGCCACGGCAAACCCATGGATTTTGCTGACCACAGGTTTCATCGCCCGAAACAGCGACATGAAATCCTGCGTGTTCTGCCACATGAACTGATAATCTTGCATCGGATCCCACGGCATGTCCTGCACACCAGGGTTCGGCCCTTCCGCCTGCGCAAACTCGGTCAGGTCATAGCCTGCACAAAAAGCCGCGCCGGCTCCCGAAAGAATCATCACATGCACATCCCGATCTGCCTCAGCCTCCGCCACCGCTGCGGCAATATCCGCAGGCATCCGCATGGAAATCGCATTCATCACCTCAGGCCGGTTCAGCGTGATACGCGCAATCCGCCCATCTTTCTCGTAACTTACATGACTCATGTTTGGTCCTCCTTAACGGCACTTCAATCCGGACCTCGCGCTCTGGCAAGCACGTCGCCACGTCACCGCGCCCGTTGTGACGTAGGTGCAGGTTACGTAACGTTCACGTGACCACCGCACGTCCGAGACACTGGCATCCCTATATTTTTAAGGGCCAAATTATAAATTCCGCAATGCAGAATAACATTCCGCAAAGTTGACACGCGGTCGCGAATCCTTTCTTCTACCCTCAAGATGCGGAATGAATTTCTGCAATGCGGAATTGTTGGCAAAAGCCATGATGGGAGGACATAAGATGATTTCGAGACTGCTAAACTTCGAAGATGGTGTGGGCTGCGAATACGGCCTGTCCAAGTGGGTCAAAATCGATCAGGACATGATCGACGCCTTTGCCAAGGCCACAGGTGATCATCAGTATATCCACACCGATCCCGAGTCAGCCAAAGACAGCCAATTTGGCGGCACCATCGCCCACGGCTTTCTGACGCTGTCGCTGCTGTCTCAAATGATTGCCGACGCAGTGCCGCGCACCGAAGCTGAATCCACCGGCGTCAACTATGGCTTTGACAAGGTACGTTTCGTGGCCCCCGTCCGCGCCGGCGCCGAAATCCGTGGTCGCTTCACTCTCGCCAAATACGCCGAGCCGCAGCCAGACGTGATTGAGATGCAATGGAACGTCACCGTCGAGATCAAAGGCGAAGACAAACCTGCCCTGATCGCACAGTGGAAGAACCTGCGTTTTGAAAACGCGGCCGAACCTCTGAAAAAAGCGAGCTGAGACGTAGCGTCCTTTTGAGGACGCAAATCCCACCGACGCAATACCGACGTTATACCGACGTCATACAGACAGCAAAAACAGGACTTTAGAAGATGCGCGACGCTCTTATCGTCTCCACCGCCCGCACGCCGATTGGCAAAGCCTATCGCGGGGCATTCAACAACACTCAGGCTCAAGAACTGATCGGCCACGCCGTCAGCCACGCCGTGTCTCGCGCCGGTCTGGACGGTTCCGAAATTCAGGACTGCGTCATTGGCGCGGCTCTGCAGCAAGGATCCACCGGCGGCAACATCGGCCGTCAGGCCGCGATCCGCGCGGGCCTTCCCGTGACCGTGGCTGGCATGTCTCTGGACCGCCAATGCGCCTCGGGCATGATGGCGATTGCCACCGCCGCCAAACAGGTTGTGCATGACGGCATGGATGTCGCCATCGGCGGCGGAGTTGAATCTATCTCTCTGGTGCAAAACGAAAAAATGCGCATGGACCGCGCCGGTGATCCCTGGATCAAGGAAAACAAACCGGCCCTTTATATGTCCATGCTCGAGACCGCCGAGATCGTCGCGGAACGGTATGGCGTCAGCCGCGAAGATCAGGACGCCTACGCGCTGCAGTCCCAGCAACGCACCGCCGCAGCACAAGAGGCTGGCAAATTTGACGACGAGATCGTGCCCCTGACCTCCACCATGGGCGTCATGGACCGCGAGACCAAAGAGATCTCCTTCAAAGAGGTCACTCTGGACAAGGACGAAGGCAACCGCCCGTCCACAGTACTGGAAAACCTGCAAGGACTGAATCCGGTTTTCAAAGGCGGCCAGCAGGTCAAAGAAGGTCAATTCATCACAGCAGGCAATGCCAGCCAACTGTCTGATGGCGCGTCCGCATCCGTTGTTATGGAAGCAAAAATGGCTGAAAAACGTGGGCTTGAACCGCTGGGCCGTTATGTTGGCGTGATGGCTGCCGGGCTTGAGCCGGACGAGATGGGCATTGGTCCTGTCTATGCCGTTCCAAAGCTGCTTGAAGCGCACGGCCTGAAAATGGACGACATCGGCCTGTGGGAACTCAACGAAGCTTTCGCCTGTCAGGTGCTGCAATCAGCACGCGTTCTGGGCATCCCGAACGAGATCCTGAACGTCAACGGCGGCGCGATCTCCGTGGGCCACCCCTATGGCATGTCCGGTGCCCGCATGGTCGGCCACGCCCTGATCGAAGGCAAGCGCCGCGGTGCAAAATACGTCGTCTGCACCATGTGCGTTGGCGGCGGCATGGGCGCGGCAGGTCTCTTCGAGGTCCTGTAAGCAGCCGAATTCACTTTAAAGGGCGGCGCTCAGGCGCCGCCTTTTTCATTCACACCCCGATCACACTCTGGTCAGGTGGGTGCAACAGGCAGCGATCGCGTCCTATAGTCTTTCTCAAACAGGAGGACTGACTATGATCTCACGACGCGCCGCTCTCGGCCTTTTTGCAACCGCCCCCGTCGCTTTTGCGCTGACATCCCAAGTCGCGCGCGCCGGTGAACCCGAGGTGTTCCAAAATCCCACAGCCATCAACGGCTATGATCCTGTCGCCTATTTCAGCGAAGGCAAACCCGTCGAAGGGTCAGCCGCCAATCTGGTCGAGTGGAACGGCGCCAACTGGCATTTCGCCTCAGCCCAGAACGCCGCCAAATTCCTCAAAGATCCGCAAGCTTATGCCCCTGTCTTCGGCGGCTACTGCGCTTACGCAGCGTCTAAGGGCTATGTCGCGCCAACCGTGCCCGAGGCCTGGACCGTTCATGAGGACAAGCTTTATCTCAATTTCTCTTTGCGGGCGCAGGAACTGTGGCGCGAAGACATACCCGGCAACATCGAAAAGGGCCTTGCCAACTGGCCAGCTATTCTGGGCTAGTCCGCCCAATCGGGCACCGTCAGCCGTTGTTTTCGGTGCCCTCAACCGACAGGATCACCCGCCGGAGCAACGCCATGAGAAGTTCGCGCTCCGCCTCATCAAACCCCTGCAACGCCTTGGCGTTCACATCCATTGCAGCGTCGTAGGCCACTTCCCGCAGCGCGCGTGCCTTGGGCGTAAGGCGCACGCGCTGGACACGTCCGTCGCCCTCGTCCCGTCGCCGCGTCACCAGACCATCACGTTCCATCCGCGCCAGGGTCGCGGCCAATGTGGGCTGTTCAATGCCAAGCCGCGCCACCAGCTCTTTTTGGGTCAGCCCGTCCTTTTCCCACAGATGCAACAAGGCCGGAAAGGCGCCCAAAGCGATTCCCTCCGGTTTGATGCGCGCTTCGAGGTCGCGCGCCAAAAGGCGCGCTACGTGGTTGATTTGATAGCCTAAAGATGTGTCGACAGAAAATTCCATAGCCTCATCTTGCACTATATAGCAAGCTATGCAATATTACATAGCAAGCTATGTATTGGAGTTTTCAAAATGCTTTCCTCTGTTCACAAGTCTGCCGCAGCCATTGCCACCCTGATGATCGCGACCTTCTGGGTCTCCACCGTCGTTTCCGAATTGTTTCTCGGGCATGCTGCAATTACCGCCATCAAAACCGCCATTCCCTACGGCTTTCTGATCCTGATTCCGGCAATGGCGGCGACCGGCATCACCGGCGCGCGCCTTGCCAAAGGCCGCAAGGGCGGCGTTCTCGGAAAGAAAAGCAAACGCATGCCGATCGTGGCGGCAAACGGCGTCTTGGTCCTTATCCCCGCCGCTCTTTTTCTCGCATCCAAAGCGCAGGCCGGCGCCTTTGACACCACGTTCTACGTTGTGCAGGTTGTCGAACTGATCGCCGGCGCCACCAACCTGACCCTTATGGGGCTCAACATCCGTGACGGCCGCAAATTGACCGCGGGCAAACGCCGCCGCGCCGCGCAACACACTTGATCCAAAACGCAAAAGGCGCGGTCGATTGCCCGACCGCGCCAGTTTTCAGCTTTGGGGCCTGATTTAGGCCGTATAGCTCTTTATCACCTGCGTCAGGTGATAATCCGTATCGCCCAACTGTGCGTCCAACATGATTAGGCGCTTGGCATAGTGGCTGACTGCGTATTCCCAAGTCATCGCGATGCCGCCATGCATCTGGATGCTTTCCTCAGCAACCAAACGCGCGGCCCGCCCGATCAGGTTCTTGGCCATTGACGCGTATTTGGAGGCCTCGTCGCCCCCCAATTCCGCCGCCGCCTTGATCACAATCGAACGTGCCTGTTCAATCTCCGTCAGCATGTCCACCGCACGGTGCTGCAACACCTGAAACTTGCCAATCGGCACACCAAACTGCTTGCGCTGTTTGAAATACTCCACGGTCGTCGCATGGGTGACTTCCATCGCGCCCACGGCCTCAGCGCAGATCGCCACGATGCCCGCGTTGATCGCATCTTCCAGCGCCGCTCCGGCATCTGCCAACAGCAAGGTCGCCGGTGCATCATCAAGCAACACCTCCGCCGCGCCGCCGCCATCCATCATGCCATAGCTGGTGATATTGGCGTCACTTGCGCTCACCGCAAAGACTCCCAGACCACCGCCATGCTTGGCCGCAACCAGCACAACATCAGCCGCTTGCCCGCCATAAACGGTCGACTTGCGGCCAGACAAAGCAAACCCGTCGCCCTTGGCCGTCGCCACAGTGGCAATCTGGCCCAACTCATATGGCGCATCGATTTCGGTGATCCCCACGGCATACTTTGTGGCACCCGTCAGCAACGCTTCCTGATCCGCTCCTGCGGCGGTCAACAGCCGCAAGGCCATCAACGCGCCAAGCACAGGCTCCGGCGTCAAGGTCTTGCCAAGCGCCTCAAACAAAACGGAAATATCAAATCCGGTGCCGCCCATTCCTCCAGCGTCTTCCGGTGCCAGCGCATATAGCGCCCCCAGTTCGACAAGCTGGTCCCAAAGTGTAGGATCATGATACGGCGCGTCATAGGCCACCTTGATACGGTGCTCGACTGGGTACTGTTCCCCAAGGAACCGGTTCAGGGTGTCCGCCAGCATCTGGCGGTCTTCAGTCAGATTAAAGTCCATCTTCAGAGCTCCAGCATAGTTTTGGTCACGATATTGCGCTGGATCTCGTTAGATCCACCGAAAATCGAGGTTTTGCGGTTGTTGAAATACCGCGCCGCGTTGTGCTCGGTATCGGCAGGGCCAAACATCAGGTTGCCCTCGGTGACATGGCCGGGGAACGGCGCTGCGGCCGGACCCAACGCACGCCGCGCAAGGTCTTTGAGTTCCTGATTGATCACCGTGCCTTTGATTTTTAGCAATGATGTCTCCGGCCCCGGCGCACCCTGTTCCTGTGCTTTGAACAGCATCCGCAGGTTGGTGATTTTCATCGCCTCAAGGTCGATCTCCGCCTGCGCGATCCGCGCCGCAAAGAGCGGGTCCTCAATGAGTGGCTTGCCACCACGCATCGTCTTGCGCGCAATCGCCTTCACTTCCTCAAGCGCCTGCATCGAGAAGCCGACACCGGCAATGCCCGTACGCTCATGGGTCAGCAGAAACTTGGCAATGGTCCAGCCTTTGTTTTCCTTGCCCACAAGGTTGCCGATCGGCACCCGCACGTCGGTGAAGAAAATCTCGTTCACCTCATAGCCGCCTTCGATCAGTTTGATAGGACGCACTTCGATGCCTGGTGTCGCCATATCCACAAGGATAAAGCTGATGCCTTCCTGCTGTTTCGCATCCGGATCCGTGCGGCACAGGCAGAAAATCCAGTCCGCGTGCTGACCCAGCGTGGTCCAGGTCTTCTGACCGTTGATCACCCACTCATCACCATCGCGCTCGGCTTTGGTCTTGAGCGAGGCCAAATCCGATCCGGCACCCGGCTCGGAATAGCCCTGACACCACCAATCGGTGCCGTCCAGAATACGCGGCAGATAGTGGTCCTGCTGCTCTTTGGAGCCAAACACCTGAAGCACTGGCCCAAGCATTGACAGGCCAAACGGCACAATGCGCGGCGCATAGGCGCGACAGCATTCCTCCTCAAAGATGTGTTTCTGAACTGGGCTCCATCCCGGCCCGCCGAACTCCTTGGGCCAGATCGTCGCGAGCCAGCCGCGCTTGTTGAGAATGGCGTGCCATTCCTCGATCACCTCTTTGGTCAACTCACCTCCGGCGCGGACCAGATCACTGATACGCTCGGGCAGGTTTTCCGCCAGATATGCGCGGACTTCATCGCGAAATGCGAGGTCTTCTGCTGAATAACTCAGGTCCATTGGATCATTTCCCCTTGTTCAATTTGTCAAAGTTGCCGCCTTCGTCTGCCATCTTGCGCAAGAGAGCCGGCACCTGCCAGTAGTGTGCATCTTCCTTGGCATAGGTCTCGATCCGCTCCACCAGCGCCTTTGCACCGATGGTGTCAGCGTAATGCAGCGGCCCGCCACGATGACGCGGGAAGCCATAGCCCATCAGGAACACCACATCGACATCCACAGGACGCAGCGCGATGCCATCCTCAACCACGCGCGCGCCTTCGGAAATCATCGCGGTCATATAGCGATCCACGATTTCTTCGTCGGTAAAGGTTTTGGGCGTGATGCCCGCCTCCGCCCGCACGGCATCGATGATGCCGTTCAGATCCGGATTTTCCAAAGTCTCCCGGCCCTCATAGACATAATAGCCCTTGCCGGTCTTGCGTCCGTTCCAACCGTTCTCGCTCAGCTTGTCGGCAATCGCACCGCCATAGCGCTCTTCGGCAGGACGGGTCGACTCAAGCCGCTTGCGGGTCATGTAGCCGATATCGAGACCCGCCAGATCACCCACGCGGTGCGGTCCCATGGCAAACCCGAAATCCTCCAGCGCCTTGTCCACCTGATCGGGATGTGCGCCGTCCAGAACAAGATAGCTTGCGGTTTTCAGGTAGTGGCCGAGAATGCGGTTGCCGATGAACCCGTCACAAACGCCAGCCCGCACGCCAACTTTTCGCATGCGTTTCGCCAGCGCAAAGCCGGTCGCCACAACGGCCGGTTCGGTCTTCTCGCCAACCACAACTTCCAGCAGGCGCATGATGTGCGCGGGCGAGAAGAAGTGCAGACCCAGCACATCCTGCGGGCGGTTGGTCATCGCCGCAATCTCGTTGATGTCCAGATAACTGGTGTTGGATGCCAGAATGGCGCCCTCTTTGCAGATGGTGTCGAGCTTGCCAAATATCTCTTTCTTGATCTCCATTTTCTCAAACACCGCCTCGATCACCAGATCGACCTCGGCCAGTGCTTCCATCTCGGTCGACGGCGTCAACATCGCCAAAGCTGCATCGCGCTTGGCTTCCGACATTTTGCCGCGCTTCACCGCGCCATCAAGGTTGGCGGTGATCGTTGCAACACCACGGTCCAGCCCTTCTAGGCTTACCTCAATCAGCGTCACTGGCAGTCCCGCCATCAGCGCCGAAGTCGAAATCCCGGACCCCATAGTGCCGCCACCGATCACGCCCAGCGATTGCACATCGCGTGGGGTTTCTTTCTTCTCCGGAATGTTCGCCACTGCGCGCTCGCCAAAGAACGCGTGGATCATGCCGCGAGATTCATCTGTGCCCATGCAAGCCATGAATGCCGCACGTTCTGCTGCCAGACCTTCGTCAAACGGCAGCGTCGATGCCGCAACGGCCTTGATCGCCTGCACCGGCGCATTCAGGCCGCGAGCTTTCTTGGCGACCATCGCTTTGGCCGCTTCAATCGCCGCATCATCTGCCGTGGTCTCGATATCGCGGGTCACGCGGGTGGCTAGCGTTCCGGCGACAACCTCTTGCGCTGCCGCCAGAGCAATCTCACGCGGTTCGCCGTCTTCAATGCGGTCAACAATACCGGCTGCAAGCGCTTCCTTGGCGGGCATCTGACGGCCCGACAGAGACAGGTCAAGCGCCACCGGAATGCCTGCAAGACGCGACACACGCTGCGTACCACCGGCACCGGGCAGCAAACCAAGGTGGATTTCCGGCAGACCGACACGGGCACTCGGCAACGCAACACGGGCATGACAGGACACGGCCAGTTCCAGACCACCGCCCAGCGCGGTGCCGTGGATAGCCGCCACCAGAGGAACGCCAGAGGCTTCGACTTCATTGTAAAGGTCGGGCATGAAAGGCGGCTGCGGAGGTTTGCCAAATTCGGAAATATCCGCACCGGCAACAAATGTACGACCCGCGCAATACAGACCGATCGCCTTGGCCTTTCCCGCCGCATTCACTTCCTGAACAGCCTTTTGCAGGCCTTGGCGCATCGCAGCGCTACCGGCATTTACCGGCGGGTTATCGATGCAGATCAGGGCAACTTCGCCCACATACTCAACGCTGACGACTTGTTTATCGCTCATCTTTTAACTCCCTCAAATCTCTTAGCAAATGGTCTCGCCACCATCAGCCACGATGGTCTGGCCGGTGATATAGGCGCTGGCGTCAGTGGCAAGGAACAAAGCCGCGCCCGCGATGTCCTCAGGTTGGCCAATGCGGCGCAACGGGTTCTGGCCTTCGACTTTCGCCAAATAGTCTGGGTTCTCCCACAGGGCGCGGGCAAAGTCGGTTTTCACCAGACCGGGCGCGATCGCATTCACACGGATGCCCTTAGGCCCCCACTCAACAGCCAGATTGCGCGCGAGCGACGCGTCCGCGGCTTTGGAAATGCCGTAGGCGCCAATCACGGGATTGCCGGTCAGGCCAGCGATCGATGACAGGATCACAACATTGCCACCCCCGCGTTTCGCCATGCCCGGCAGCACCAGATTGCAAAGTTGCAACGGCGACAGCACGTTGGCCGTCATAATCTTGGCGAAGGCCTCATCATCCAGCTGGCTCATTGGGCCATAAACCGGATTGATCGCCGCGTTGCAGACCAGAACATCAATCTGTCCCCATTCCGCCAGTGTCTTTTCAACCAGACCTTCGACCTCATCGCGATTGCTCACGTTGCACGGCACCACCAGCGCTTCGCCGCCATCTGCGCGGATGGCTTCAGCCACCGGCTCACAGGCCTCCGCGGTACGGCTCGACACCACAACCTTGGCACCAGCTTTGGCATACATCTCGGCGATCGCACGGCCAATGCCACGGCTCGAGCCCGTGATAACGGCAACCTTACCCTTAAGATCAAACATCTGATTTCCTCCCGTATGTGTGCTTTGATTCACAAAACGCACCAAGTCCATTTGGCGACCATCCTAGGCCCCCTTCCGCATCGCGGAAACGCGTTTCGCTGCAATGCGGCCAAAAACGACGCGACGACACTTGTCGCAAATTCCGCATGACGAAACGCAAGTTGACGCTAGGCTAGCTCAACTTGACCACCCAAAACCGGAGCGCCCGATGCCTCACCCAAATGCCCGCATCCCTGACTTTTGGCCTGCCGGAAAACCGTGGACTTTCGAGCGCCCCGACACGCCGCTAGACGTCAATCTGGACACCACCGTTGCCAAATGGGGGGACCGCATCGGCGTCACCTATAATGGCGCAGATTACACCTACAGTCAGATAGCAGACCGGGTTTCTGCGCTGGCGGGTTACTTGCAACACATCGGCCTGAGCAAAGGCGACCGCGTGTTGCTCTACACCCAGAACTGTCCGCAATACATCATCGCCTTTTACGCCATCCTGCGCGCGGGCGGCGCCGTGGTGCCTGTGAACCCGATGAACAAAAAGGCCGAGATCGACTATTTGGTGGAGGACACGGGCGCCAAAATTGCGGTCTGCGCTTTGGAGTTGGCCGACAACATCCTGCCCGCCCTTGAACGCGGTGAGCTGAAAACCCTGATCGGCACCCGCATGACCGACATGGGCCTGCCAGATTTTGACCTCGTGCCGGAAAAACAGGTGCCGGCCATGAGCGAGGCCGAGGCCGAAGCCCTTGGCATGACCGGCTTTCAGTCCGCCATTGACCAAGGCCACAGCCCCGCCCCGCGCAACACGACCGCTGACGACCTCGCCGTCATCCCCTACAGCTCTGGCACCACTGGCAACCCCAAAGGCTGTGTCCATACCCACCGTACGGTCATGGCTTCGCTTGTGGCGGGAGTGATTTGGAACCCGACGACCGAAACCACCGTGCACCTCGGCGCGCTGCCGTTTTTCCACGTCACCGGCATGATGAACGGCATGCACGCGCCGATCCTGACCGGTGGTCGCAACGTGATCCTTCCACGCTGGTCCTCAAAACTGGCGGCGGGTCTGATCGAACGCTTCAAAATTGCCCGCTGGCGCTCGATCGCCACCATGGCGATTGATCTGGTAAACGACCCGAAATTCGACAGCTATGACCTGTCCTCTCTGGAAATGATCGGCGGCGGCGGCGCGGCCATGCCCGAGGCCATCGCCAAGAAACTCAAGAACATGACCGGCCTTGATTACGTCGAAGGCTACGGCCTTTCCGAGACCATGGCCGCCACCCATGTGAACCCCATCGACGCCCCCAAACGCCAATGCCTTGGGCAACCGATCTATGAGGTCGACAGCCGCGTGCTTGAAATCGGGGGTGACACCGAACTGCCCCACGGCGAGGTCGGCGAAATCGTCATGCACGCGCCGCAAAACTTCCTCGGCTACTGGCAGCGCCCCGAAGCAACCGCCGACGCATTTGTAGAGATCGACGACGTGCCGTTCTTCCGCTCCGGCGATATCGGCTATCGGGATGCGGACGGCTATTTCTTTATGGTGGACCGCGTCAAACGCATGGTGAATGCCGCCGGCTTCAAGGTCTGGCCTGCCGAGATTGAGATGCTGATGCTGCACCATCCTGATATCGCCGAATGCTGTGTTGTGGCCGCCAAAGACGAGCGCCGCGGCGAATGCGTGAAAGCCATCGTCATCCCCCGCCCCGAGGCACGTGACACGATCACCGAACAAGGTGTCATCGACTGGTGCAAAACCCAGATGAGTGCCTACAAATGCCCGTCAATTGTGGAATTTGTCGACGATCTCCCCCGTTCTGGCGCGGGCAAGGTCTTGTGGAAAAACCTCACATGACGCATAGAAATTCCACAATGCGGAAATACGAACACTCATGAGAAAACGCACCCAAGCCACCAGCGAGCCCACCAAGGCCCCCGAAAATGACCGCCAATTCGTCACCGCCCTTTCGCGTGGTCTCGAAGTGCTACGCTCATTTAGGCCCTCTGACCGCGAAGGCCTTTCCAACCGCGAGCTGGCTGAACGCACCGGCTTGCCCAATTCGACCATTTCGCGCCTGACATACACGCTGATGACCACCGGCTATCTGCTCTATAACGAGACCACGGGCCGCTATAACATCGGCGTACCGGTGCTCGGCCTCGGCTTCTCTCTTCTTGGCGCGATGCCGATGCGTGAAGCCGCCAAAGATCTCATGCAAGACCTTGCTGACTATGCGGGTGACGGCGTGCAGGTCGCGCTGGGCGCACGCGACGGACCCACCGTGACCTACCTCGCCTGCGCCCGCGCCACCAACGGCGTGGTCTCACTGCAACTGGGTGTCGGCTCACGTATTTCTCTGGCACGTTCGGCAATGGGCCGAGCATATATCGCGGGCTGCATCGGTGAAGAAAAAGAAGAAATTCTCGACCTGCTTGCCGCCTACTATGGCCCCCAGGACTGGCCCGAAACGCTTGACGGTATCGACAACGCCGCCGACCAGATCGCGCAAAAGGGTTTTTATGCCAACTACGGCGACTGGCATGACGGCGTGCACTCGCTTGCAGTGCCCTTTCCGGTGCAAGATGAAGGCTCCCCCAATATGGCCTTTAACCTCGGTGGACCCGCGCATTTTCTCCCGCGTGAGCGCATGGAAAACGACTTGGGCCCGCGCCTTGTCGCGATGGCTCAAAGCCTGCACAGACGTGGCTCGGGCTATTAATTCCAATTTGGAAACAGTCTTGTGATGCCGTGGGTAGCCTTGACCGATTGGCGCCCATGCCGCATTCTCGCCACAATATAGCCAGTAAAAAACCGCATTCTCCCAAAAATGCGCACTGACTGCCGTGCGAGGGAAATTCTGTTCAGCCACCGGCCTTAGGGGGGATGAAAGACCGAGCGCACGACCCGCGTGTTTTCGGCTCCCCGCGTGGGGGCCGCTTTAACAATTGGAAGTCGTTATGCCTGTCATTTTGCCTGTTCTCCCAACACTGGAAAGCCTTTACACACCACTGCCGGTTCAAACCGAAGAAGAGATCATTCTCTCGGTGGGACCCTATGACCTGACCTTCTTCTTCACCGGCTTTCTGCCACACATCTTTCCAATCAACTCGCTCGCCATTGGTGGCCCCGACGAGGAAACCGTGGTGGTGCTGGCTGGGCGCCTTACATTTGTTGCAGGGGACGGAAACGACACTTTCGTCGGTGGTGCACTTAACGATATCGTCTTTGCCGACGACGGTCAGGACGACATCGACGGCGGTGGTGGCGATGACCGTCTAGAAGGTCAAGGCGGCGATGACAGCATGACCGGCGGCGACGGGTTTGACACGCTTCTTGGCGGCTTGGGCAACGATTGGCTTGGCGGCGGTGCTGATGACGACCACATCGAAGGTGGCGACGGCAACGACACAATCCATGGCGGCACAGGCAACGACACGGCCTTGGGTGGCACCGGCAACGACACCATTTTTGGTGACGACGGAGATGATCTCATTGGCGGCGGCGCGGGCATTGACTCGCTTCGAGGCGGCGACGGGGATGACAGCCTCTTTGGCGGTGCGGATCGCGACATCCTGTCAGGCGACCACGGCAACGATCTGATTGACGGTGGCGATGGCAATGACCGCCTCAAGGGCGGCGGAGGCAACGACCTGATGTGGGGCGGCGACGGCAACGACCAGATGACCGGAGGCGCCGGCGAAGACACCATGTTCGGGGGCGCAGGCAACGACCGTTTGTCCGGCAAAGATCATGACGACCTGATCTTTGGTGACGATGGGAATGACACAATCTGGGCTGGTGGAGGCAATGATGTGTCTTCCGGTGGCGACGGCAATGACAGAGTCTATGGCGGACGTGGCAACGACGAAATCGACGGCGACGCAGGCAACGATCTGCTGTCCGGCGAAGACGGCAACGATACCCTGCGCGGCGGTGACGGGAATGACACCATGTTTGGCGGCGACGGCTCGGATGTTCTGTCCGGCGGTCGTAACGACGACGTTATGCAGGGCGGTGACGACAACGACCTGCTATTCGGCAACAGTGGCAATGACACCGTTGATGGCGGGGCTGGCGATGATGTCGTCTTCGGTGGCTCAGGGGCAGATGTGCTGATCGGCGGTCCCGGTGCGGACACTTTGCGCGGCGGTTCTGATGCGGATATCTTCGAATTTTCCACTGATGCGGCGGGCGCAACCAACACCATTGTGGACTTCGAAGACGGCATTGACCTGATCGAGATCACCACCGGCTACAGTCCCTACACCGTTACCGACACAACAGACGGCGCACTGATCGCGATGGACAACGGCATCTCGATCCTTTTGGCGAACGTATTGGCCGCCGACATCACCGACGACGACTTCCTCTTCTAACGCGTCGCTTCCGCAATTGACCTTGCGCCCTGCGGGGCGCAATCTGCTCTCCGGACAATAGAGAGGGCGCCCCATGGTCACGGTCACACAGCATGAGATCGACAGCTTTCAAACCGACGGAGTCGCGATCATTCGCGGGCTGTTCGCGGATCATCTGGAGACCCTGCGGGCAGGCGTTGCGCGCAATATGGCGGAACCCGGCCCCTATGCCTCGGAAAACAAAAAGAGCGGCGAAACCGGCCGTTTCTTTGACGACTACTGTAATTGGCAGCGCATTCCTGAATTTCAGGACGTCATCACCCAGAGCGACGCCGCCACGGTTGCGGCGCAACTGATGCAATCGCAAACCGTACAGATGTTTCACGACCATGTACTGGTCAAGGAGCCTGGCACATCGATGGCAACGCCATGGCACACTGACGGGCCTTACTATTTCGTCGAAGGCACCCAAACCCTCAGCTTCTGGTCCCCGCTTGACCCTGTGAAAGACGCCACACTGCGCTTGGTCGCCGGTTCACATCGATGGGAAAAACCCGTCCTGCCCACCCGCTGGGTGTCCGAGGAGAGCTTTTTTCCTAACGAGGACGACTACATGCCCATACCCGACCCCGAGGCGGAAGGCATGCGCATTCTGGAGTGGGAGATGGAGCCGGGCGATGCGGTCGCTTTCAACTACCACATCCTACACGGTGCCCGCGGCAACCAAGCCACCGCGCGCCGCCGCGCGTTCTCGTTGCGCCTTTTGGGGGATGACGCACGCTATGTCACCCGCCCGGGCCCGACGTCGCCACCATTTCCCGGCCATGACATGTCTGAGGGGCAGAAGTTGCGCGAAGACTGGTTCCCGATGCTCCTCCCACGCGCCTAAGCTGCTTCCGAAACCGATCAGTCGACCGGCGGCACACCGCGCGCTTCTAGCATTTTGACATCTACATCCTCGCGGCGACTGCCATACCGCATCTCGTCATAGTAGATCACATGTGTCGGTAGCTGCACGCCCCAGTCAAATTTGAACGGCGTCGGTGATGGGCTTTTGGATTTCCCGCCTTCATGAGACTGGGCATATGCTTTGGCCGCCGCCGGCGTGCGCCCATGTTGGGCAAGATAGCGACTGACAAAACTGTTATAAATTCCGTATTTTAACCCCAGTTTCGGTGTCCTTTTCGTAAACTCTGATGGCACAAACGGCGTCTTTCGCTGGCAAAGAAGTTTGCCATCCTTAAACAGCTGGAAATAGACAGGCTGACCGCTGGTCGCATAATGCGCAAAAATCGTCAGATCGATCCATCGTCCCTTCCAGGACGCCAAGGACCCGAGGCGGCATTGCTGATTGTCTGCGAAGTTAAGGTACGGATAGTCATTAAAGGTCAGCGACCACATGGGCATCAACCACCCTTCGGCCTTTACCTGCCCCAACATGGTATTGCCTTTACCCAAACTGACAAAGTCCGACGGGATCAACAAGGAATAGCCGTACCAGACTCCCTTGCCAGGTTTGGACATGCTGTTTTTGGGCCGTTCTTTCATTTCGACGCGGCCGCGATCCGTTTGGCAATCACTCCACCCGCTGGATTGCCCGCAATCGCCATGCCGGATTTCGAACCTCTGTGCCTTGGCACCGCGTCTGGTTGGCTGCTTCACCATTCCGAACCGGTACTTGCCGCGAAACGACAGATCTTCGATCTTTACTTTCTTAGTGATCGCGTTGCGCAATTGCTTTTCCTTGGCCGACGCACCGCCGCCCAGAGCCAACGCAGCACTCAGCGCTGCAACAAATAGAGTTTTCACAAATTCACCTCAAAAAAACATGACTGATCTTACGACACCGCGGACGCCTAGCAAGTCCAACTTACGCCCAAACAAAAAGGCCCGCCAATGGCGGGCCTTTCAACTCAAACTGAACGCAAACTTACTTGCTCAGCTGATCTTTCACCTTCGGGCCGACTTTGCCGAAATCCATCTGGCCGGTGTATTTCGCCTTCAAGGCCCCCATCACCTTGCCCATGTCGCGGATCGACTCGGCGCCAACCTCGGCCACAGCCGCCTCTACAGCCGCAACCACTTCGTCATCGCTCAGCTGCTTGGGCAAAAACTCTTCGATGACCGTGATTTCGTTCATCTCGCGCTCCGCCAGATCAAGCCGTCCACCCTCTTCATAGGTGCGTGCGCTTTCCTGACGCTGCTTTACCATCTTCGCCAGAATGGCAAGAATTTCGGCGTCATTCACGCCGCTCGTGTCCTCGCCTTCGCCGCGGGCCGCGATATCGCGGTCTTTGATTGCCGCACTGATCAGCCGAAGCGTGGACAGGCGGTCTGCCGCACGATCGCGCATCGCCTGTTTCAAGTTCGCGTTGAGGTCATCTCTCAGAGTCATCTACTTTGCCATTAGCTGCCAAACACAAGTTCCGGACAATATAGAAAGGCCAACGGGCGTGCAACGATTCAGATTGCGCTATCACGCCCATAAAAATAAGGGCTTCTGCGCCTTTTGACCGATACTTAACTCTTCGCCTTGACGCCATGGGGGCTCCGACATAGTTTCCCGACAATTTGTCAGCCGGAGAGTCGCGCCATGGCCCATAAAGCCCCATCCCACCCGACCGCATGTCTTGCTCTTGCCGATGGGACGTTGTTTTACGGACGCGGCTTCGGCGCCACAGGCGAAACCGTCGCCGAACTCTGCTTCAACACAGCAATGACCGGCTATCAGGAAATCATGACCGACCCCTCCTATGCAGGCCAGGTTGTGACCTTCACTTTTCCTCACATCGGCAACACCGGCGTAACGCCCGAAGATGACGAAACGGGCGATCCCGTGGCCGAGGGCATGGTCGTGAAATGGGATCCGACCGAGCCCTCCAACTGGCGCTCTGTTGACACGCTCTCCAACTGGCTGGCCTCCCGTGGTCGCATCGCCGTTGGAGGCATAGATACCCGCCGCCTGACCCGCGCCATCCGTCAGCAGGGCGCGCCGCATGTCGCACTGGCCCATGACCCCGAAGGCAACTTCGACATCGAAGCTCTGGTCGCCAAGGCCCGCGCGTTTGCCGGTCTCGAAGGTCTGGACCTCGCCAAAGACGTGACCTGCGCACAGTCCTACCACTGGAACGAAATGCGCTGGGCATGGCCAGATGGCTACCCGACGCAAGACGCGCCAAAGCACAAGGTCGTCGCAGTCGATTTTGGCGCGAAACGCAACATCCTGCGCTGCCTCGCATCCGCTGGCTGTGACGTCACTGTCCTGCCCGCCACTGCGACCGCTGAGGAGGTGTTGGCCCACAACCCCGATGGTGTGTTCCTGTCCAACGGCCCCGGCGATCCGGCAGCGACCGGCGAATACGCCGTGCCGATGATCAAAGGCGTTCTTGAGGCCGACCTGCCAGTTTTCGGAATTTGCTTGGGCCACCAGATGCTCGCATTGGCGCTGGGTGCCAAGACGGTCAAGATGAACCACGGCCATCACGGCGCAAACCATCCGGTCAAAGATCACGACACCGGCAAGGTGGAAATCACCTCGATGAACCATGGCTTCGCCGTGGATGCCCAAACCCTGCCCAAAGGCGTGGTCGAAAGCCACGTGTCGCTCTTTGACGGTTCCAACTGCGGCATCCGCCTTGCGGACAAACCGGTCTTCTCGGTTCAGCACCACCCCGAAGCCAGCCCGGGCCCGCAGGACAGCTTCTATCTCTTTGAGAAATTCGCAGCCAACATGGCCGCCCGCGCCAACTGATCCTTTCCCGGATTAACCAATCATTAACCCTAAACCCCGCAGACTTGCTTTGATGCTTCTGCGGGGTGATTTCTATGAACCAGCCGCGACCCAATCTGGCGCCGCGCCGAAATTTACGGCCTGACCTTCCGCCTATCCCTTTGGGACGAGACCTTGTGGAACGTGGTTGGATAACACCTTGGCAATTGTTCTTCGCGCTCCAACGGCAGCGGATCTGGAACGCAACCTTGGCGGAAATTCTGCTGTCACGGGGCTGGCTGACCCCTGTTCGGTACTGGCGCCTGCATGCGGAGCGCACGGGCATGCGGCTCGTTGATCTGTCAAAAGAACTTCCGGAACCGGAACTTTTGCCGCTGCTGCCACCGGAGTTCTGCCTCAAACACAACGTCTTGCCTTGGCGTCGAGACAGAGGTCAGGCAACTTTCGTCACGGGGCGACCTGACCACATCGCCTCTCTCCGGCGAGCTCTGCCTCTGCCTTTCAGCAAGGCACACTTCGTCATCGCACCAGAGGCCGAGGTTGCAGCCGCGGCTGCACGTCTCTCGCGCCAAACTCTGACCAAACTGGCCGAAAACAGGCCTCATCCGCGCTTCAGTTGCCGCGGTTGGGACAAGCGGTCTCTTAGGGCCAAGGTCGCGTTGACGTCGGCGCTCATCGCGCTTCTTTTCTTCGCAGCTTTCGTCCCTCGGATGCTGTTTTTTGCTGCGGTGACGTGGGCCATTGTGACACTCGCAGCGGCAACAGCCTTGCGCGTGGCAGCACTTGTAGCTTTTGCTCGCAAACCGGCGCGCGCGCCACCGCCGGCATCACCTGCGCCCTTGCCACGCATTTCGGTAATGGTGCCTCTATTTCGTGAAAAAGAGATTGCCCGCGCCCTGATCCGGCGCCTGACCCGCCTCACCTATCCCCGCGCCCTTCTGGAGGTTGTGCTGGTGCTTGAGGAAACAGACACCGTCACCCACGACACCATCGCCCGCACCATTTTGCCCAAATGGATGCGGGTTGTTGTGGTGCCCGATGGCGCAGGCCTGACCACCAAACCCCGCGCGCTGAATTACGCGTTGGATTTCTGCAAAGGGGACATCATTGGCATCTGGGACGCAGAGGATGCACCGGCGCCGGATCAGCTCGAACAAGTCGCCGCCCATTTTGCTGCCGCCCCCAAAGAGGTCGCCTGTTTGCAAGGTATTCTGGATTTCTACAATCCCGACACCAACTGGATATCACGGTGTTTTGCCGTGGAATACGCCACTTGGTTCCGCATCATTTTGCCGGGCCTCGCAAATTTGAAACTCGCGATTCCACTGGGGGGCACCACATTATTTCTACGTCGCGACGCCATCGAACAGGCCGGCGGCTGGGACGCCCACAACGTGACGGAAGATGCCGACCTCGGCTACCGGCTGGCCCGCTTTGGTTTTCGGACAGAGTTGATCCAGACCGTAACGATGGAAGAGGCCAATTGCCGCCCCATTGCGTGGATCCGTCAACGCTCTCGATGGCTGAAGGGGTATATGGTCACGTATCTCGTCCACATGCGCGACCCCGTCCGGCTTTGGCACGACCTCGGGCCACGGCAATTTTGCGGGTTTCAACTGGTTTTCCTCACAACCCTCAGCCAGTTTTTTCTGGCCCCTCTGTTGTGGGTTGTCTGGGCCGCCGCCTTTGCCCAGATCGCGCCACCTCTCGGCTCAGGTGCTTTTGCCGTTCCGGCATGGCTTACCATCGCATTGTTGCTCTCATCGGGCTCAAACCTCACCGCATGGATCGCTGCAGCGGCGCATTCAGGCCGCAAGCGACTGATAGTTTGGGTTCCAACGATGGTGCTCTATTTTCCCTTGGCCACGTTCGCGGCCTACAAAGGGCTGATCGAGTTGCTGGTTGCCCCGTATTACTGGGACAAAACCGAGCACGGCAAAACGGCCGAAGCCACCGACCTCGTTCACAACGCACACGCCACCGACTGATTAGCCTTCGTTTTCCGCCTTCAGCCGCGTCACAAACGCCGTGCTGATATGGGTGCGCAAGGCCTCATATGCGCCGTCCTCGTCACGGTCACGGATCGCGTCCACAATGGCCTGATGCTCCACCAACGTATCTTCTCCCCGCCCTTCGGCCGCGATCGATGTGGTCGCCATCAAGGCCATTGAACGATGTACGAGATCCAGTTGCTGCACCAGATACCGGTTGTGGCTCGCCAGATGAATCTGCTTGTGAAACCGACGGTTGGAACGCGCCAAAGCAGACGGATCGTTCACCAGCTTCTGATCGCTGTCCACCATATCCTGCAACACACGCACTTCTTCCACCGTCGCATGCCGCGCCGCCAGCCGCGCCGCCAGACCTTCCAGCTCCGTGCGCACAACATAAAGTTCGGCCATCTGATTGTGATCAAGCGAATTCACAATCAGACTCCGCCCGTCGCGCGCCAGCAACGACTGCGTTTCAAGCCTCTGGAGCGCCTCTCGGATCGGCGTACGGGACACCCCGAAACGTTCTGCCAAATCACTTTCAACAAGCCGGTCGCCGGGCTTGTAGACACCAACATCTATCGCCTCAAGAATAAGCGTGTAGGCGTCTTTGTTCGGGCGCTGGCCTTGTGCCATGTGTTGGTCTCCATCTGCGATGCCCGCCAGATTACGCGCAAGGCGTCGTGATGCAACCCCGCCATTGCGTCGCCGACCGCATCGGCGTAACACCACTCCTATGCCAAAAACTTCCTTTGCCCATGTCGACACCTGGGTGTTTGACCTCGACAACACCCTATACCCGCCCGCAATGCGCCTTTTTGACCAGATCGAGGTGCGCATGACGAACTATGTCATGACGTCGCTGGGCGTGGATCGCCCGACAGCCGATCATCTGCGTCAGGATTACTGGGCCCGCTACGGCACCACGCTGACCGGTCTCATGCGCGAACACAACGTTGACCCCGGTCCCTACCTTCACGACGTGCACGAGATCTCGCTTGATCATCTGAGCGCCGATCTCACCCTGCGCAGCCATATCCAGAATCTCCCGGGGCAACGTATCGTTTATACCAACGGCACCGCGCCTTATGCAGAACGGGTGCTGGAGGCGCGCGGCCTGTCCAACTTGTTTGACGGTGTTTACGGCGTGGAAAACGCGGATTTCCTGCCCAAGCCGGAACGCGCGGCGTTTGAGACCGTGTTTGAAAAGGCCGACGTCGACCCCACACGCGCCGCAATGTTCGAAGACGATCTGCGCAACCTGCAGGTTCCGCACGAAATGGGCATGCGCACGGTCCATGTCGCCCCCGAAGACGCAGGCGCGGACCACGTGCATCACCACACGCCCGACCTCACAGAATTCCTCGGAAAGCTGACCTGACCCCTGCGGGTTTCCGCCTTGCGACAAACTGCCTGATCGCACTTGCCAGCGAGAGGCTTAGATGCATGTCACATACACCAAAACGCCGAACCTGACGCCGCCTGATATAAGGTGCGCGCCCTAAGGAGCTTGTACAAATGGCATCCACCGAACCTGTGTCGAACAAAACCCTGATTGCGATCTATGCTGTGCTTTTACTTGCCGTGCTTCTCTGGGGCGGCGCCATTGCGATCTTCGGTATCCCCGGTCTCTATATTCCTGCGCTATGCGCGGTTCCGGTGATCTATACGCTTCTGATCATTATCTCGCGCGGATGACCGCCAAGGGACATTTCGCCCCCTTTAACCCTCTCTCCTTCGGGCGTATCGTCGCCCGCAGGAGGCCCCGCGCATGACCAAATCCGAATCCGCAACCGTTGATGTCCTGATTTCAGGGGGTGGCATTGCCGGCCTGACCGCCGCTGCGGCCTTTGGGTCTGCCGGATTTTCGGTGCAATGCGTCGACCCCACACCACCTGTGACCGACCGTGACGCGCAGGGCTCTGATCTGCGCACAACCGCCTTTCTGCAACCCGCGCGAACCCTTTTGGATGAGGCCGGCCTCTGGGACCGGCTCGCCCCGCACGCGGCCCCGTTGCAGGTGATGCGCATTGTCGATGCCGGAGGTGAATTGCCTGAGCCGCGCATCATCAAGAATTTCGATGCCGCAGATATTTCGGATCAGCCTTTCGGCTGGAATCTACCGAATTGGCTGCTGCGCCGCGAAATGCTGGCCCGCCTGCAGGATTTGCCCAACGTCGACCTGCGCCTAGGCACAGCGACCAAAACCCTGTTCACACGGCTGAACGAAGCCCGCGTCGGTCTGACCGATGGCACTCAGACAACCGCGCGCCTTGTGATTGCCGCAGACGGGCGCAACTCGCCCATGCGCGAGGCTGCCGACATCAACGTTCACACGACACGCTATGGTCAAAAGGCTCTTGCACTCGCGGTGACCCATCCGATTCCGCACGCAAACGTGTCCACGGAAATTCATCGCTCAGGCGGTCCTTTCACGCTGGTGCCGCTGCCAGATTACAATGGCATGCCCTCTTCTGCACTGGTTTGGATGGAACGCAGCGCCCGCGCCAATGAACTGTTTGAAATGGATGAGGCCGCTTTTGAGGCCGAAATGACCGAACGCAGCTGCGCTCTTTTCGGCCCACTCAAACTCGCCTCACGCCGCACCATCTGGCCGATTATCTCGCAATCTGCCGCCAGCCTTTATGGCGAACGGCTGGCGCTCGTGGCAGAAGCCGCCCATGTGGTCCCGCCGATTGGCGCGCAGGGTCTCAACATGAGCCTTGGGGACATGCGTGTGCTGCTGGATCTCGCCGTCGCCAATCCGGATCGACTGGGTGATGAGCAGATGCTCAAAACCTATCACCGCAAACGATTTGCCGAAGTAAAATTGCGCGTGCAAGGCATCGACATGCTCAATCGCGCCTCAATGGTGGAGGCACGCCCCCTGCGCGATGCACGCGCCATGGGGCTCAACGCGCTCTACTCTCTGGCGCCGGTCCGCAAGACCCTCATGCAAATGGGACTTGGCGCGCGATAGCTGCGCGCGCCAAGCAAAATCTATACCCAACGGATTAGCGCTTCAAAGCACCTCATCCAGCACGGCCTTCAGCCGCGCCATCGTGCCCTCGACGTCATAAAGCTTGTCCAGCCCGAAAAGGCCCAGCCGGAACGTCATGAACCCATCCGGCTCATCGCAAGCAAGCGGCACACCGGCCGCGATCTGCATGCCCTTGGCTGCAAACTTGCTGCCGTTCTGAACGCCCGCATCGCTGGTGTAGCTCACGACCACACCGGGCGCACCAAAACCTTCGGCGGCCACGGATGTGATGCCTTTATCGGCCAGCATCGCCCGAACACCATCGCCCAACGCCCACTGCGCATCACGCAGTTTGTCAAAGCCATAGTCTTTGGTTTCCACCATTGTGTCGCGAAAGGCCTTGAGCGCGTCAGTCGGCATCGTGGCATGGTAGGCATGGCCGCCATTTTCATAGGCCGCCATGATGTCGCGCCACTTCTTGAGGTCGATTGCAAAGCTGTCGGACTGTGTATTTTCCAGTCGTTCCAGCGCCTTGCCTGACATCATCACCAATCCAGCAGAGGGCGACGCGCTCCATCCTTTTTGCGGTGCCGAACACAAAACATCCACACCCAGCGCCTTCATGTCGATCCAAGCACAGCCCGACGCGATACAATCCAGCACCATCAGCGCGCCAACCTCATGCGCCGCCGCCGCCATCTCGGCGATATAGTCGTCAGGCAGGATTACCCCTGCGCTGGTTTCCACATGCGGGGCGAAAACAATCTCGGGTTTTTCGGCTCGGATACGTGCCACCACATCCGAAATCGGCGCTGGCGCAAAGGGCGCAGTCGCTCCGTTGCCGGTTTGGCGCGCTTTCATCACCGTGCTTTCGGCCGCAAACCCGCCGGTCTCGAAAATCTGGCTCCAGCGATAGGAAAACCAACCGTTGCGCACCACAAGCGTACGCGCACCCCGCGCAAACTGCCGCGCGACGGCTTCCATTCCAAAAGTCCCGCCACCTGGCACCAAGGCCACGCCATCCGCGTTGTAGACCTCTTTCAAAAGGTCCGAAATGTCACGCATGACCTGCTGAAAGGATGCACTCATATGGTTCAGGGACCGGTCCGTAAAAACAACCGAAAACTCCTGCAACCCGTTCGGGTCTACCACCGATTCATGCGCCATAGTTGCCTCCCAAATAGCATTTGCCGTCACCCTAGGGTTCGAGCTTCAAAAAGAAAACGGGCAAAGCTCAGGAAACAGCTTTAGGCCGCATCCGAAAAGCTCTCCGTCTCCACATCGCGCCAGCTGACCACCAAACGGTTGCGCCCGCCTTCCTTGGCCGACAAAAGCGCGTCTCCCGCGAGCCCGATGGCTTGGTCAAGCTCACCGGCATTGTCCATGCGGGCAGCGCCAAGAGACACCGTGACATTCACTGTCTCGCCTTTCCCAATCGGGGTTAGGCGTTTCTCGATCACTCCGCGCAGACGCTCACCTATTGACGCGCCGGTAGTTTCGTCCTGACGATTGAGAAAAATCAGAAATTGTGCACCACCAAAGCGGCAGATCAGGTCTTCACCCCTGATGTTTCCGGACAATTGCACAGCAACATCACGTATCACCTGGTCGCCGATCTGATGGCCATGCTTATCGTTGATCGCTTTGAACCGGTCCAAATCAACCATCAGGATCACGCCCTGCATGTTGCTTCGTCTTTCCACTTCGGAGAAAAACAAGTCGCGGCTGGCCACGTTGGTCAATCGGTCTCGGTTCAGGACCCGTTGCAATTCCTGCGTAAGGGCATGCGACTTCTTCACCTGCCGCGCGAGGCTCCAACTGACCCCGACCGTGAGGGCGGTTGCAAGGAGTATCACGATTGGCAGATCAGCCGCCCATTCCTCCCGCTCTGTTAGAAAACTCGCAACGAAGACCACGCACCCGTTCACAAAAATCGTAACCGCTGCCACCTTGGCGACAATCTCTTTGGTACTTGCCTGCATTCGCACCATCCCCAGTGTCGTTTTCTTCGACATAGCCGGAAGGCGTTAACGTTCAGTGAGCCCTACCTCAAAAATCATCCCAATGGCCCTGGCCGCCGTTCCTCGCTGAGTAACACATTGGCCTCGACATTTCCGACACCTGGCAACGTCATGATCCTGCGGCGTAAAACTCTCTCGAAATCGGCAATGTCGCGCGCCACCACCCGCAAACGATAGTCATACATGCCCAGCACGTGCTCTACCGTTTGTACTTCCGGTATGGCCGTGACCGCCCGTTCAAAATCCTCAAGACTGACCCGCCCCTTGGTGGCAAGTTTGACACCCAAAAACACGGTCACACCAAAACCCAGTTTTTCGCGATCCAGATCCAGCTTACGCCCCGCGATTGCCCCGCTCTCGGTCAACCGCCTGATCCGCCGCCAGGTTGCCGGTTGGCTCAAACCGAACCGGCGCCCCAAAGCACCCGCGTTTTGGGTTGCATCGTCCGCCAAAGCGGCAAGAAGACCGCGGTCAATGTCATCCAGATCAATCATAACGGCAGGCTTTCATCAGATTTGATCCGCGCCACATGCATCAATGATTCAATATCCGCGATATGCGGTAACGTCAGAATGCGGCTCCGATAGACTTCCTGATAATGCGCCATATCTCGGGCAATCACCGAAAGACGCACATCCACCTGCCCCAAAAAGGTCTGTATCTCTGTGACTTCCGCAATTTCACGCGCCGCCTCGATGAACTCATCAAACGCTCGCGATTGCGTCTTGTCCAAAGTCACCCTCAGCGACACTTCCACCGCATAGCCCAAAACCTGCCAATCGATCACCGCCCTTTGTCCACGCAAAATTCCAGCGTCGCGCAATTTGTCCAAACGCCGGGTCAAACGCGACGTGGTAAGCGTCAGCCGATCAGCCAGATCCGGCAGCGACTGAGTCGGGGTGTCCTGCATATAGCGGAGAATGCGGCGGTCGAGATCATCAAGCATGAATCATCTAATAGTTGGAACTTTGAAGAATGAACACATCCAAATTTTGAAAAAAACAATGCATTCATGCGCTCCCCTTCCCGCAACATAGCACTATGATCACCTCAAACGTCACACAGACCAACAAAAGGAGCGCCCATCATGCGCGTTTATTACGATCGCGATTGCGACATTAACCTGATCAAAGACAAAAAAGTTGCCATCCTTGGTTACGGCTCTCAAGGCCACGCCCACGCGCTGAACCTGCGTGACTCCGGCGCCAAAAACCTGGCCGTGGCTCTGCGTGAAGGCTCCGCTTCTGCCAAGAAAGCCGAAGCCGAAGGCCTGACTGTTATGGGCATCGCCGAAGCAGCGGCTTGGTGTGATGTGATCATGTTCACCATGCCCGACGAACTTCAGGCAGAAACCTACAAGAAATACGTGCACGACAACATCAAGCCCGGCTCTGCGATCGCGTTTGCCCACGGCCTGAACGTACACTTTGGCCTGATCGAGCCGAAAGAAGGCGTTGACGTGATCATGATGGCGCCCAAAGGTCCGGGCCACACCGTGCGTGGCGAATACACCAAAGGCGGCGGCGTGCCCTGCCTCGTGGCTGTCGACAACGACGCCTCCGGCAAAGCGCTGGAAATCGGCCTGTCCTACTGCTCCGCAATCGGTGGCGGCCGCTCCGGCATCATCGAAACCAACTTCCGTGAAGAGTGCGAAACCGACCTCTTCGGCGAACAGGCTGTTCTCTGTGGCGGCCTCGTGGAACTGATCCGCTGCGGCTTCGAAACTCTGGTCGAAGCTGGCTACGCGCCGGAAATGGCCTACTTTGAGTGTCTGCACGAAGTGAAGCTGATCGTTGACCTGATCTATGAAGGCGGCATCGCCAACATGGACTACTCGATCTCCAACACCGCGGAATACGGCCAGTACGTCACAGGCCCACGCATCCTGAAGTACGACGAAACCAAAGCCCGCATGAAAGAGGTTCTGACCGACATTCAGGAAGGCAAATTCGTACGCGACTTTATGCTGGAAAACGCGGTTGGTCAGCCAACCATCAAAGCGGCCCGTCGCCACAACGACGAGCACCAGATCGAAGCCACCGGCGAGAAACTGCGCGGCATGATGCCTTGGATTTCCGCAGGCAAAATGGTCGACAAAGAAAAGAACTGATCGATCAGATCAGATCAATCAAGGGCGCCTATATGGCGCCCTTTTTCATTCTCCATCAAAGGCTTGCGTGACACTTATTACGCACAACCTTTACATTTACACATGATTAACCCAAACCGAACCGACGCGCGCCAGTGTATCGACCACCCAGCATTACGCCCCATTGAACCCTTCCGGAATCTGTCTTTCCATGTCCACGCAAACGCCTCCATCCCCCACGCCCTCAAGCTGGCTCATGATTGGCCTTCTTGGGCTTGTCTGGGGGGGCACATTCATGGTCATGGCCATTGCTCTGGAGGGTTATCCGCCACTGACGGTCGCCTGCGCCCGCACAGTGCTCGGTGCACTTGGGTTGCTCGCGCTATTGCCTCTGACGGGCCGCCGCATCCCAATGTTGCCGCCGCGGGTCTGGGCCACTGTGGTCTGGATCGGCCTCTTTTCCACTGCCATCCCCTTCCTGTTGCTCAGCTGGGGCATCTCGCACGTGGCGTCAGCCTTTGCCGGCGTGTCTATGGCAGCCGTTCCCTTGTTCGTTCTGCCACTGGCACATTTTTTCTCCGACGAAAAACTCATCCCCCGACGGCTGATCGGTGTGTTGATCGGGTTTTCCGGCGCCTTGGTCCTGATCGGCCCCGGCCTTGCCAACATCGGCAACGGCAGCGAGCCTCTGGCCCAACTGGCCTGCCTTGCGGCGGCCCTCTGCTATGCCATCTCATCCACCATCACACGGCGTTGCCCGCCGATTGATCCGCTGGTCCTGTCAGCCTTAACCCTATTGGTTGGGGCAATACCTCTGGTGCCCCTGATGCTGGTGGTGGATGGTGTCCCCGAATGGCAAGGCATGCGCACAAGCGGCGCCATCCTTTTCCTCGGCCTGATCCCGACGGCGGCGGCGACCCTTCTGCGGGTACACGTCATCCAAACCGCCGGATCCGTTTTTATGACACTGGTGAACTATCAGGTGCCAATCTGGTCGATGGTTTTCGGCGCAATCGTGCTCTCCGAAGACTTGCCCTTCCGGTTTTTTATCGCTCTTTCTCTGGTTCTGGTCGGCTTGGCCGTTAGCCAATGGAACAGCCTCAAAGGCCTTCTGCGCCGCGCCAAATCCTAGGCAACGGCAGCCTTCACCGCATCGACCACACTGTCGACCGTGCGCTCAAGCAACTGAGCATCCTCACATTCCGCCATCACGCGAATAAGGGGCTCTGTGCCGGACTTCCGGATCAACAGGCGCCCTTTGCCCACAAGCGCCGCTTCGGCATCGGCGATCGCTTGCATGACAGAAGGCGAATCAAGGGGCGCTTGGCCCTCGCCATAGCGCACGTTCTTCAACATCTGTGGCACCGTCTCAAACACGTTGGCCAACTCAGAAGCTTTTTTGCCGCTCTCAACCATCGCTGCAAGAAATTGCAACCCCGCCATCAAACCATCGCCGGTTGTGGCGTGATCCGTCATCACGATATGGCCGGACTGTTCGCCACCCAAATTGTAACCGCCCTTGCGCATTGCTTCGACGACATAACGATCCCCCACGGCGGTGCGCTCCAGCCGCAGACCTTCGCCTTCCAGAAACCGCTCCAACCCAAGGTTGGACATCACCGTCGCCACCAAGGCCCCGCCCTTAAGCTGACCGCTCTTAGCCCAGCGAGACGCCAGCAGCCCCATGATCTGATCTCCGTCCGCAACATGGCCGGTCTCGTCAATAATCATCACCCGATCCGCGTCACCATCAAGGCAAATGCCCACATCCGCCCCGTGTGCGACCACAGTTTCGCAGGCCGTACGGGTGCTGGTGGACCCGCAGTTTTCATTGATATTCAAACCGTTCGGAGACACACCTACGGTAATCACCTCAGCACCCAGTTCCCACAAGGCTTCGGGCGCAGCCCGATAGGCCGCACCATTGGCGCAATCCACCACAACTTTCACACCACGCAGGGGAAGATCTCTTGGCAGAGAGCCTTTGACGCGTTCGATATAGCGGAAGCGACCGTCGTCAATCCGCGTTGCGCGCCCGATATTGTCAGCCTGCGCCGATTCAACACCACTTTCGATTAGCTTTTCGATCTCCAGTTCGGCTTCGTCAGAGAGTTTAAATCCGTCAGGGCCAAAAAACTTGATCCCGTTGTCCTGCGCTGGATTGTGGCTCGCAGAAATCATCACGCCCAAATCCGCTCGCATCGACGTGGTTAGCAAACCCACAGCCGGTGTCGGCACCGGCCCCAGCAGGAACACGTTCATGCCGGTCGAGGTCAGACCCGCGGTCAGCGCGTTCTCAAACATGTACCCCGACAGGCGCGTGTCCTTGCCGATCACCACGCGGTGCTGGTTCGTGCCATCGTTGCGGAAATACCGCCCCACGGCCGCCCCGATGCGCAGCGCCATTTCGGCTGTCATCGGATACGTATTCGCAGTGCCGCGCACCCCATCGGTGCCAAAAAATTTACGCGTCATAAAAAACTCCTGTCGTCACGGCCCACCAAAGACCCAGCGCCTGCGCGGTCTCAGCCACGTCATGCACCCGCACAATTTGAACGCCCTGCGCCACAGCTTCAAGCGCGACCGCAATTGACCCTGGCACACGGGCGTCGGCAAGCGGGGCTTTGCCGATGGTGCCAATAAACCGTTTGCGGCTTGCTCCCAGCAAAACGGCACACCCCAGCGTATGAAAGAGACTGATACGCCCCAACAAAGCAAGGTTATGTTGCAGTGTTTTGCCAAATCCGATGCCCGGATCAACCACGATGCGATCACGTGGAATTCCCTGCGAAATCAACGCCTCAACTTGTGTTTCAAGAAAGTCATAAACATCCAGCAACACATCGTCATAGGTCGGATTCGCCTGCATCGTCTGTGGATCACCCTGCGCATGCATCACGCAAACCGGCATGTCCCGCGCCGCGGCCAAGGGGCCCAGTTGCGGATCAAAGGTGAAACCCGCGACATCATTGACCAATGTCGCACCCGCCAAAATTGCCTGTTCGGCAACGTCAGACTTGCGGGTATCAATGCTGATCGGGATATCACTTTTACGGCGGATGGCGTCGATAACCGGAGCGGTGCGGGAAATCTCTTCGGAAATTCCCACCTCTTCAGCTCCGGGCCGAGTGCTTTCACCGCCAATATCGATGATAGATGCACCTTGCGCAACCATCTCGGCCGCATGGGCCTGTGCATCCGCGACGCCCTGATGCTGCCCCCCATCGGAAAAGCTATCCGGCGTCACATTCAGGATGCCCATAATCTGTGGCTGCGCCATCGCCAGCCCAGCGATTTCCGAACGCGGTGACGCCATGCGCGCCAAAATGGTTTCGGGCACATCCGCCACGGGCACGACACGCGCCGCGCATCCTCGTTGCAGGACTTCGACATGGGAAAACCAGCACCAACCGCCCGCCAGCGTCAAGGCATCGGCTGGTCGGGCCGCATCGGTTTGCGGGATTGCGCGATAATAGGTCGTCATGGCGTTTCAATGCGCCCAAATGCTTCAAAACTCAAGCCTCAGAGCGCTGCCTGATCCAAGGGCACCAAACGCACCGGCACCGTGCCTACAGCCGAGGCCTCCACCCCGATCACACAAAGCTGAAGCCCGTCCATCTCACCGGCAAACCATTGGCACAGCTCCAGACCGTCAGTTGTTTCGGCTGACGGCCCGTCCACCGCGTCCAGCACAATCTTGGACGGCGCCCAGACACAGATCTGGCCGTTCTTCATGGCCCAATCAAGTTCCGTACGGGTGCCCACCACAACACACCGATCATCCTTGGCTGCCAGCCGCCATGCGTTTTGCTCCACGGCCAGCAAATCCACGCGCCGCTGTGTCATCTTGTGACCGGTCTGCGGTGCCGCCACATCTGGCGCGCCAACACAGAAAATCAACGGTGCGCCCTGTGCTTGCAATTGATCAATCCAGCCGTCCAACAAAGGCGACTCCATCGCGGCATTGGACAGAAACACCACCCGCGGATGGGGTGCTTCTTCCTCTTCGATCTCCTCGATCGGCGCCAAATGTGCCGCGCGACTGCGCACGATCTCGACACCCAAGGCCCCAGGACCACGATCCAGTTTCTCTATGCGCACGAAAACCCGCATCGCCTGCGGCTCCAGCAAGATGCGATCCGCGACACGCGCGGCCAGAGTCTCCAGAAGATTCAACCGTTCGGCAGCCAACTCAAAGGCAATCGCCTCGGTCACTTTGTCATAAGACAATATCCGGTCGACATCGTCATCAACCGGCGCAGCGATCGGGCGCACTTCAACCACAACGTTGAAACACACCCGCTGCGTCGTGCCACGTTCCGCCTGAAACGCTCCGATCTCCACGTCGACCGTATGGTCACGCAACGAAATCCGATCCAACGGCGCCCCGTCCGCCATAGCCTCAGACCGCTCCGACGGATGCGCAAATGCAAGGCGAATTTCATTGGTCATGGCGGCGCTCCCAAAGTCTGTCTGGCCAAGGCCACACTATATCCGATGCGCGCGCATAACAGAGCCGCGGGCGGCACGCCATAGTCCAAAGGCGTCAACAAACTCAGTTCTGGGTCAGACGGGTCGGCATCCGGTAGAAGTGATGCACACCGATTGTCGCCGTACGCGGGAAGGTCCGCGACCACCGCGGGCTCACCGCTTTGGTGTGATAGTGGGTTGCCCCGTCTGTCAACTCACGCGGCGCACCGTCCAATGTCAGGTGGGCGACTTTCATCACCCGCTCATAGGCATCTTTCTCGTGAATTCGGTTGGTGACACCATCGCAATTATACGTGAATTGGCACTGATACTTGCGGCCCGATGCTGTACCTTGGTTGATGACACCACACACGCTCTCCGGAAAATTCCCGTGCTCGGCCCGGTTCATGATAACTTCAGCCACCGCAAACTGGCCTTTCACGCTCTCGCCGCGCGCCTCAAAGTAAAGCGCCTCTGCCAGACAGACATGCGCATCGCTGCGCTTCTTGTCGTCGATCTTAGGCAAGCTGTCGATGAACGCCCGGCTATAGGAGACTTCGGTTGGCTTTCGCTTCTTGGGCGCAAAAATCTCGCGCAGCGATTTGCCATCAAACAAAACGACTGTTCGTGGCTGATCTGCCGCGTCCTGACCGGCCGGCGAAGCCTCTGAAACAGCGATAGACGCCGACAAAGTCGCCGCCACAAAGGCGCAAATAAAAGTCCGCATAACGTCCTCATAACCAAGCATGCGGATTGCCCCCCGCACCAAAACAGCCGTTCTATTAGCTCAAATTGCAAAAATGGTAAACTTTTGCCGTTGCCTACCTAGTGGCCTTGTTTTGGATTTCAACAGAGATTCCTCATAAATATCTAAAATCATTCAATTTTATCACGGATGGCCAATTGTGCCGCAGCCAGCCGCGCAACCGGCACACGGAACGGAGAGCACGACACATAGTCCATTCCGATCGTTCTGCAGAAGGCAATCGATTCGGGTGACCCACCGTGTTCGCCGCATACCGACAGCGTCAGGTCAGGCCGCGCCAGTCGTCCGCGTTCGGCACCAAGCTTGAGCAATTCACCCACGCCTTCCTGATCCAACGTGTGGAACGGGTCTTCGGGGAACACACCTTGCTGCACATAAGGCGACATGAACCGGCCCGCATCATCGCGCGAAAGCCCATAGGTCATCTGGGTCAGGTCGTTTGTCCCGAAGCTGAAGAATTCACAGTGCTGCGCAATATCTTCGGCGCGCAGCGCGGCCCGTGGTGTTTCGACCATAACGCCGAGGCGATACTCAAAATCGCGCCCACGCTCGGTGCGCACCGCCGCCGCAACCGCGTCTATGCGCGTCTTCACCAGTTCAACTTCGCGTTTTGCCGACACCAGCGGAATCATGATCTCCGAAACCACCGGCTCCCCATCACCTGCGGCATCAAGCATGGCTTCGAAAATCGCGCGCGCCTGCATATCCAGAATTTCCGGAACGGTGATGCCCAACCGCACGCCCCGCATGCCCAGCATCGGATTGTATTCCCCAAGTTCCTCAACCCGCCGCGTGACAGTGCTCAAGGACAGGTTCAACGCCTCCGCAAGATCGCGTAACCCTGCGCGGTCGGTTGGCAAGAACTCGTGAAGCGGCGGGTCAAACAAGCGAATGCATACCGGCCGGCCGTCCATGATCTCAAACAGTTCGACAAACATCTCGCGCTGCATCGGCAAAAGCGCCTGCAAAGCCACGCTGCGCCCTTCTGGATCATCTGCGAAAATCACCTCGCGCATGGCAATCAGCTGATCCGCCTCAAAGAACATGTGCTCGGTGCGCGCCAAACCGATTCCCTCGGCCTGAAACACCAGCGCTGTGCGTGCATCTGCAGGTGTGTCGGCATTGGCCCGCACACCAATATCGCGGCTTTCGTCCGCCCAGCCCATCAGCGTCTGGAAACTTTCATCCAGCGCCGCTTCCATCATCAGCGGCTCACCGGCAAGCACCTGTCCGTTGGTGCCATCCACGGTGATCACGTCACCCTCATGGAACACGCGCCCATCCTGTGCGACCAACTGTTTTTTGGAAGTGCGGAATTTCAAACTTGTCGCGCCGACCACGCAAGGCAATCCAAGTCCGCGCGCAATCACCGCCGCGTGGCTGGTCATGCCGCCCCTCTCGGTCAGCGCCGCATTTGCCGCATGCATGCCCCGAATGTCTTCAGGATTGGTTTCCCGCCGCACCAGAATACAGGCTTCGCCGCGCGCCGCGCTGGCCTGCGCCTCGGCGGCAGTGAACACGATTTTTCCCGTCGCCGCACCTGGGCTGGCGCCAATACCGTCCCCGATCATGTCCCGTTCTGCGTCCGGATCAACTTGCCGGTGCAGCAATTCATTCAGCGCGCGCGGCTCAATCCGCATCACCGCTTCCTGAACCGGAATAATCCCGTCTTGCGCCAGCGACACCGCAATCCGTACCGCCGCCCGCGCGGTCCGCGCCACACGCACACCATCCAAAATGTGAATCACGCCGTCTTCCAACGTGAATTCCATTTCCATCTCTTCTCTCAGCTTCGCGCGCATCACCGCCGCGTATTCCTTGAGCTTGGCAAACAACTCCGGCGCATGTTCCTCAAGAGAAGGGCCGCGTTCATCCGCCTGCAAATACAGCGCTTCAGCACCCGTTTGCAGCGCATCGCGTCCCTGTGACTGACTCATATAGCGGCCTGTGATCTGCGGGTATCCACTGTCGCTGTTAACCAACTGCAACACACCCGAGCCGCTTTCGCCATTGCCGACACCAAGCGCAAGCGCCTGAATAACAAGCCCCAGCCCCGCGTCGGCCGGAGCCCCTTTGGCCTGTCGCAAAAGCCGCGCGGTGGTGCCTTCCCACGCCCGCGCCATCGATTTCAAAACACCTGCCAGCTGCACATCACGATCTTGCGGGAAAGGTTCCTCCGCCTCATCTTCGTAAGCCGCGAGGTAATCCTCAAGCGCGCCTTCTTCCCGCGGATTGATGTCGTCAAAAATATCCGGATCAAGTCGCGCCACGTGGGTCGAATAAGACTGGATAAACTTCAGATAAAGGCGCGTCGCCGCCTCATTTCCGATTTCGTCAGCCAGGGCCTGATGTCGTGCCGCGTTCATCCCAATATTCAGAATTGCTCCCGGCCCCCCCCAATCGGGGTCCTCAGAACTCGGTCGCACACACAATAGCTGGCCATCCTCGAACGCCACCGCCATCGCCGCCATGTCTGGCACTTCACCCGCCGCAATCTGATGCACCGCAACAAAAGACAACGCGACCGTTGCCGGCACCGGAAGGTCCAGCCGCACCAAACGTTGCAAACATTTCGCCCGACCGCCATGGGTGTTCACAGCCACCGGCGCTTCAGGGGAAATCAGGGTGATGTTGGGATCGTTCTGCTGCACTGCGGCACCTCGCTATGTGGCCGCAGAATACGCCGGTTGACGTGCGAGGCAAGCCTTAGCTGCCTCGCATCAACCGAAAGTCTTAGCCTTCAACCCGCGTCAAATCCGCCGCCTGCAAGCAAATGCCGCGAATGCGAGACAGCAGGTTCAGACGGTTGCGGCGCACAACTTCGTTGTCGCTGTTGACCTGCACCGCCTCAAAGAACGCATCAATCGGTGCCCGCAGCGACGCCATGGTGCCCATGGCCAAGGCAAAGTCCTCGGACCCAAGAGCCGCCGTAATCGCGCCATCTGCGCCATCCAACGCCGCAAAGAGCGCCTTCTCGGTCTCGTCCTCGGCGAATTTCACATCCGCACCATAGGAATACTCGACCCCGTCTTTTTCTTCGGCCTGGGACAGAATGTTGTTGGCCCGCTTAAAGCCCTGCAACAGGTTTTCACCATCCTCGGTCGACATAAAGTCCTGCAACGCCTGCGCACGGGCTACCAGAAGCGCCAGATCATCATTTCCAGGCATCGCGATGCAGGCATCAATCACGTCGTGGCGAATGCCCTGATCCCGCAAATAAACCTTGAGACGATCGTGGAAAAAGCCCAGCAAATCTCCCGACACATCCGGCAGGCTCTCGCGCAGCTTGTCCAAATGCTTGGGCAACTCGCCATCCACGGCCGCTTTGATGGTATGAAACACCGCGCCTAGAACGCCATGATCGGCGATCTCGACTTCAATGTCTTTTGCCAACGCATCCGTCAGCATGTCATCTTCGCTCTGATGCGCTTCGTGGCGCAGCAACTGGCGTTCAAAATGCGCATCCAGCGGCATCCGCAACCCATTTTCCAGCACCAGCCGGATCACACCTAACGCAGCGCGGCGCAGCGCAAACGGGTCTTTCGATCCCGTCGGTTTTTCGTCAATCGCCCAGAAACCGGTGAGCGTATCCAGCTTGTCCGCCAGCGCCACAGACACCGAGACCGGTGCGCCAGGCACGTCATCAGACGGCCCCAAAGGCGAGTAGTGTTCTTCAGCAGCGGCCGCGACCTCAGCCGGATGACCTGCGGTCTCTGCATAGTACCGGCCCATTAGGCCCTGCAATTCGGGGAATTCGTAGACCATTTCCGAACTCAGGTCCGCCTTGGCCCACCGTGCCGCTGTATCCGCAACCACAGCTTCGGCACCCGCCACCGGCGCCAGTTCCGCCGCCAATGCAGCGATCCGACCGATCCGGTCGCCCTGGCTGCCCAGCTTGTTGTGGAAAGTCACATTGTCCAGACTTTCAAGCCATTCCGCCGCACCTGTCGAAGCCACGCGAATATCGTTTTCCCAGAAGAATTTGGCATCTGAAAGACGCGCAAAAAGCACCTTCTGGTTGCCCGCCAGAATGGTCGCGCCCTGATCGGCGGTCTCACGGTTGGCAACGGTGATGAACTTCTCGATCCGGCCCGTCTTGGGGTTCTTCACCGAGAAGAACTTCTGATGCTCTTTCATCGAGGTCTGAAGCACCTCGGGCGGCAGTCCAAGGAAATCCTCGGCAATGTCACCCATCAGCACTACGGGCCATTCCACCAGCCCAGCGACCTCAGCCAGCAAACCCTTGTCTTCAACAACTTCCATGCGCTGTGCGAAGGCCATGTTGGTCGCTTCTGACCAAATCGCCTCGGCGCGCTCTTCCGCATTCAGGATCACCCGATCACGCTTCAGCTTAGCCTCATAGTCCTCAAAACCATGCACCGCGAACCGGCCGCTGCCCATGAAGCGATGCCCCTCGGTGGTGTCACCCGCCGTGATGCCATCTACATCCATCGCCACAACCTCGTGGCCTTCGTCGGAAGACAGCACACAAAGGATCGAATGCAACGGACGCACCCAACGCAAGGACCCCGCGCCCCAGCGCATCGACTTCGGCCAAGGGAAATTGCGGATCGCATCTTCCAGAACCTCGGCCACAATCTCCGCCGCCGGACGGCCCGGTTTGGTTATCGTCGCGAAATAGACAGCGCCCTTGGGCGTGTCGCGCTCTTCCAGATCTTCGCGCGCAACACCAGCCCCGCGCAGGAACCCTTCCAGAGCCTTTTCTGGCGCGCCGACCTTCGGACCCTTGCGTTCTTCCTTCACCGTTGGGCTTTCCGACAGCAAATCCTCAAGCGCCAGCGTCAGACGACGAGGCGTCGAAAATGCCTTTGCGCCGCCATAGGTCAAACCGGCCTCCACCAGACCGTCAGTGACCTTTTTCTTCAGGTCATCAGCGGCCCGCGCCTGCATGCGCGCGGGGATTTCTTCGGAAAACAGTTCGATCAGCAGGTTAGGCATGATGGATCCTTAGAAGTTCACAATCGCCTGAATGACGATGGCGTTGGCGATATCTACAAAAAAGGCCGAAACCAAGGGCAAAACCACAAATGCGAGCGGCGCAGGGCCATATCGCTTGGTCACGGCGGTCATATTGGCGATGGCTGTAGGCGTCGCGCCCAGCGAGAAGCCGGCAAAGCCCGAGGCCAGCACGGCAGCATCATAGTTGCGCCCCAAAAGCGGAAAAAGCAGCAGGATCACAAGCGCCACAGTGGTCACAGTCTGGAAGGCAAGCGTGCCAAGAATGGCCGCCCCCAATCCGTTCAACGTGGCAAAGTCCAACGTCATAAGCGAAATCGCCAAAAACGTGCCCAGCGCGAATTCGGAAATCACGGCCAAAGTTGGCGTGCGTGCCACTTGTGGCGCATTGGAAAAAACCGTGCTGTGCAGATTGCCCAGCGCGATACCCACGATCAAGCACGGCACAAACAGTGGAAGCATCAACCCAAGCTCGGACAGGACTCCGTGCAAAACGTACCCAAACAGAATGGCCAGATGCAGCATCAGCATCACCCGCATCAGACTTTCGTGCGAAATGTCGCTCTTGGCGCTGTCCTCGTCCTCAAAGGAGACACCGACCACATCCTCATCTTCATGCGCTTCCGACTTCAACTTGTGCCGCGACACCAGATACTTTGCCACGGGACCACCGACCAAAGACGCCGCAATCAGCCCGAGTGTCGCCATAGCCACACCGAGCTCCGAGGCGCCCTGAAGTCCTGTCACCTCGGCCACATTCGGCGCCCATGCAATTGCCGTGCCATGCCCGCCAATCAACGCCGCCGAACCAAACAGAACTCCGGATTGCATCGGAAAGCCAAACATTGCCGCGCCTGCGATGCCAATCGCGCTCTGAAGCAGGATTGCGATGAACGTCAGCACCAGCAAAAGCGCCAAAAGTTTGCCGCCCGATACCAAATCCGCGAGCCGTGCGTTTAGGCCGATACCGGCAAAGAACAGCACCAGAAAGTAGTCCCGCGCGCCCATCTCGAAATCGAGAGTCACGCCAACAACTGCGGCAATCAGCCCGAAAAGGACAGCGGCAATCAAACCGCCCGTGACAGGCTCGGGAATGTTGAACTCCCGCAAGAACGCGACCTTGCGCGTCAGCCGCGCCCCAAGCAGAAACACCGCAAACCCGAGGGTCGCAGTAATAAAACTTGGTATGACTATCGCGCCCGCCATGATCTAGTCCTCAGGTTTGGCCGGACAATGTGCTGGCAAAGGATCACCATCAAATGCAATCTCACCGCATTCGTTGATCTCGTGCCACACGAAACCACGGCCATCCGGCATAATCGCAACCAGCCGATCAATGCCATAGATCACTTCTTTCTGCCCCATAAAGGCCAGCGCCTCACCTTGTTCCAACGCGACGCCAATTTCCTTTGCGTCGAAACAGTCAAACCACTCCGGAGCGTTGCGCGGTTCGGCGTGTTCCACCATCTCATAAGTCTCGGTGAGCAAAGCTTCGCTCATCTTGGTGGTGAAACAGGCTCGATACCGAATGGGGGAACTGTCCGCGTCAATCGCCTTGAAGTTCTCATACAAAATTGGCTCAGGCTCACCGGTTACGAGCAACGTCAGTTGAACATCATCCTTCGCCCCCGAGGCCTCGACGGTGTCATAAAACCCGTAGACCTGAAGCCAATAAAGCGCCACGCCTCCGACCAAAGCTGTCAGCACGATCACCGCTCCTATGATTTTGCCGGTCATCCGGTTGCTCCTCTAAGTGACATCGGGCTACTGTTGCGCAACTCCGCGCAAGACAGAAATCTTGTCACAAGCGCTTTCAACGCTTCACTACTTACATACGGCGTACCATGTCCGAAGACTTTGCTATCACCATGTTCGGTGCTTTGTTCGCCGTGATGAACCCGTTCATCAACCTGCCTGTTTTCCTTAGCCTGACCCATGACCTTGACCAGTCGGAACAGCGCAAAACCGCCCTTCAGATCATTACATACACCGCGATTGGCTGTGCCATTATCGCTGTCGGCGGCTCGCAAATCCTGAACTTCTTCGATGTCTCGATAGATGCCTTCCGCGTCGCAGGCGGCATGGTTCTGATCTCTATCGGATTCAACATGCTGAACGGGCGCAACAGCACCGCGCACCATCGCACCGAACGCGAAAAGGAAGTTGGCGCCAAGGTTGTCGCCGACAGCATCGCCTTTTACCCGATGACCTTCCCGATGCTCATCGGTCCCGGCACGATCACTACGCTCATTCTCGCCGCTCAACGTGTCGAACAGCCCGAGGGCTGGATTGTTTATGCGGGCTGTATTGGCGTTGTGCTGGCCCTCATGGCCATTGTATTTTTCTTTGCCAGCAGCATCGGTCGATACCTCAGCGTCACCGCGCGCACGATTATGACACGCCTGATGGGCATGATCCTGATCGCAATCGCCGTCGGCATGGTAGCCGAAGGCGTCAAAGTTCTCTTGCCCGGACTTGCCTGACACCAAGATCACGCGGCGTGCCCTCCGGCCTCGGTCAACACAAAGGCATCCGCGCATTGTTTCGCCAAGGCGCGCACGCGACCAATATAGGCCTGCCGCTCCGTGACAGAAATCACGCCCCGTGCATCCAACAGGTTAAACAGGTGGGACGCCTTGATACACTGATCATAAGCGGGATGCGCCATGATGATGCGCTTGCCGGTTTTCGGATCTACATGCTCCTGCGCGAGGATTTTCTCGCACTCGGCTTCCGCTTCTTCGAACTGCTTGAACAACACATCGGTGTTCGCGACGTCAAAGTTCCAACGGCTGTATTCCTGCTCGGTCTGCTTGAACACATCGCCATAGCTCAGCGCGATATCCGCATCGGGGCTGTTAAACGGCATGTCCATCACGTGATCCACGCCCAGCACATACATCGCCAGACGCTCCAGACCATAGGTAAGCTCGCCGGACACCGGATGACAGTCATGGCCGCCAACCTGCTGGAAATAGGTGAACTGGCTGACTTCCATACCGTCACACCAGACTTCCCAGCCAAGCCCCCACGCGCCAAGCGTCGGGCTTTCCCAGTCGTCTTCCACGAAACGGATGTCGTGCATTTCCATATCGATGCCAATCGCCGCCAGCGAGCCAAGGTACAGCTCCTGCAAATTGGGCGGGCTCGGTTTGATCAGCACCTGATACTGATAGTAATGCTGCAAGCGGTTCGGGTTCTCGCCATACCGCCCGTCAGTCGGGCGACGCGACGGCTGCACATAGGCCGCAGCCCAGTGTTTGCTGCCCAATGACCGCAAAGTCGTCGCGGGGTGGAACGTACCGGCACCCACTTCCATGTCATAAGGTTGCATGATCGCACAGCCTTTCTCGGCCCAATAGGCCTGAAGACGCAGGATGATCTCCTGAAAGCTGCGGGGTTTGCCGTCAAATTGTGTCATGCTTGATCCCTCTGGAAACGCGGGTCTTGCTTAAGCGGATGCGCCAGCGGGGTCAATTGCACCCTCGCGCAAATTAGACGTGCAACACAGCGGGAAACTGCTAAATAGGTCAGACAAGAACAATGTCATGAGTTTCAGGGGCTCCTCCGAACATGTTGCGCACACTTCTGTCGCTGATTTTTTCAATCACCATTTCAATTTCTGCCGTTTCGGCACAATCCACCGAAGATACCGTCTGGGTTCAACTCGAGGCTCAGCCCAGCCTGACCGTCGCACAGGACCGAATCCGCGGCTATGCCGCGACCATGCAAGATGTGAACGGGTTTTCTCTGGGCGGCGGTTGGTATGCCGTAGCCCTCGGGCCTTACGTGCGCGAGGACGCCGAGCGTGTCCTACAAGTCTATCGCGCCGAGGGTGTGATCCCGATCGACAGCTACATCGCAGTGTCAGCAGACTACCGCAGCCAGTTCTGGCCGGTGGGCGCAAACCTGCTGGATGGCGTTGCTCCAGCCGCACCGCAAATCACGCAGGACACACAACCCGATGCGGTTGTGGTTGTCGAAGAGCCCGCACCGCAAGAGCCCGAGGTGCCTGATGAAACCGTCCGCGAGGCCCGTTCCTCGGAGGCAGCATTGTCGCGTGAGCAAAAAATGCAGTTGCAGGTCTATTTGCAATGGGGCGGCTATTATAACTCCGGCATCGATGGGGCCTTTGGCCGTGGCACCCGCAACTCGATGGCCAATTGGCAAGCCGACAACGGCTTTGATCCCACAGGCGTTTTGACAACCCGTCAGCGCGACACTCTCCGCGGCCAGTACTTTGCTGTTCTCGAAGGCATGGACTTGCGCCTTGTGTCCGATTTGGACGCAGGGATCGAGATGCAAATTCCCACCGGCGTCGTGCGCAAAGCCGCGAGCGAATACCCGTTCGTGCGCTTTGAAGCCAGCTCCGACCTGCCCGCCACCGTGCTCCTGATCAGTCAGGCGGGTGATCAAAACACGCTCTTTGGTCTCTATGACATCATGCAAACGCTGGAGGTTGTACCTCTGAACGGCCCGCGCGAGCGCAAGAAATCGTCCTTTACCCTTGTGGGCGAAAACGCCGACATCATCTCCTACACCCAAGCAGCGCTTGAGGACGGAGAAATCAAGGGCTTTACCCTTGTCTGGCCCGCCGGTGATGAAGAACGCCGCACCCGTATTCTCAATGAGATGAAGGCGAGCTTTACCCGCATCGATGGCACCCTCGATCCCGCCGCGGGTGACGATGATGCGCAAAGCATCGATCTGATTGCCGGTCTTCAAGTGCGCAAACCGCGCCTGTCTCGCTCCGGTTTCTTTGTCGACACGCGCGGCCATGTTGTGACCACCGTCGAAGCCGTGGCAGCCTGTGAAAAGGTCACGCTCGAAGGCGAATATGAAGCCAATGTGACCCTCATCGACGAAGCCCTAGGAATCGCCATTCTCAGCCCGAAAGCGGCGCTGGCTCCGATGGGCGTGGCCTCGTTGCGCTCTGGAGCGCCGCGTTTGAAATCCGAAGTCGCCGTGTCTGGCTATAGCTACGAAGGTGCGCTGGGCGCACCCACCATGACCTTCGGGCAGCTCTCCGACGTACGCGGCCTTGGCGGCGAACAAGAGCTGACGCGCCTTGCTCTGGCCCCACAGCCCGGTGATGCGGGCGGGCCGGTGTTTGACGCCGCGGGCTCGGTCTTCGGCATGCTCCTTCCGCGCGCCACCGACACCGCCCAGCAGTTGCCGAGCGAAGTGAACTTCGCGGTCAACGCTGACGCCATCCGCACCCTTTTGGTGCAAGAGGGTATTGCGACGGGCACCGCCGACACTGGTACCACCCTCGCACCGGAAGACCTGACAAAAATGGCCAGCGGCATGACCGTTCTGGTCAGCTGCTGGTAATCTTACTTTCCGCAAAACGCCAAAGGCCCGAAGCAGTGCTTCGGGCCTTTTCTTTGTCTGGACAGCGAAATTGGATGCGTCTTTCAGGACAGGGCCGAGGTCATCCGGATCAATGTCGGTCGGTCCACCTGAAATGCCTCCGTCAAAGCAGCTTGTAGTTCGTCCAACGTTGCAGGCTCCGTTGCGAGGCACCCATAGCTCTCTGCCAACTTGCAGAAATCAGGGTTCAGCGCGACAACTGCATTGGGCGCAATCTGGCTTGCCACCATGCTGTCCTCGATCTCTTTGAGTTTGTGGTTGTCCCACAACAAAATCGGGATCGGCAGCTTCATCTCAACCGCCGCACCAAGTTCCTGCACCGTGTACTGGAACCCATAGTCGCCGGCGATACACACCGTCGGCTTGCCGCGCCGCGCCATCGCGCCGCCAATCGACGCCGGCAGCGCATAGCCCAAAGTACCAAAACCGGTTGGATGGTGCCAAAATCCCGGTTGATCGATATCCCAGACTTCCTTTGCGACATAGGCAAACTGAGTCATGTCTGAATAAATCATCGCATCCGCAGGCATCACCTCCCGCAAGGCATCACAGATACCCGCAATCCCCGGACGCTCCGCATCGCTTTCCGCGCGGAACCGCGCCTTGGCGTCGGCAATCTCTTTCGCAGACCATTTGGCAGGCATCACCTCATCCGGCAAATCGTCCCGCATCGACAAGGCAAAGGCAAAATCCGCGCGCATTTTCATCACAAACGAGAACGCATCCGCCAGAACCGTGGTGTCCGCCCGATGCCGATCCACCAGAACCTCAGGGTCGATATCCACGCGAACGAACTGCCCCGTGTGGCCCAGCTCATCACGCCACAAGTCACACTCGCTCAATTCCGTGCCGATCGCGATCACCAGATCGCTCTCGCCAATGATCCGCTTGCTTTCGGCCCGCCCCAGATAGGTGCCAAAACTCATCTCGTCATCCGACGCCAAAAGGCCGGAGCCTGCATAGGTCATGAAAGCAGCAGCGCCGGTTTCCTTAAGCAACAAACGCATGTGCAAGGCCGCTGCGCCGCCAGAAACCGCCAACCCTCCGCCTAGAATGAACAGCGGCTTACGCGCATTCAGAAGATCCAGCGCAATCCCACGCATGTCCCCGGCTTCCAAGCCGGGATGGCTTTCCATCGCGCCTGGGACCGTCGCGGGCGCCTCAGGCGCCATCTCCCCCAACAGGCCAATGGGCACCTGAATGTGCTTTGACCGCGGACGTTTCGTTTCAAATTCGACAAAGGCCCGATCAATCAGGTCATAAGCCGCGCGCGGGCTGCGCGCCTCCTCGGACCAATCGCAAACCGTTGCCGCAGCAGCGCGCTGATCCTTCATCTGATGCAACTGACCACGATGGCCGACGTGCTCGTCAAGACAGCTCGAAATCGTCAGCACCGACACGCTGTCGGAATAGGCCTGCCCCAGCGGCGTCATGATGTTGCACAGCCCGGGTCCGGTGATGACATAGGCCACCCCCGGCTTGCCACTGGCCCGCGCATAGCCATCCGCCATGAACCCCGCGCCCTGCTCGTGGCGCGCAAGAACATGCGTGATGCCGGCCTCTTCGATGCCGCGATACATCTCGACATTGTGCACACCGGGAATGCCGAAAATCACATCCACACCGCGCGATTTCAACATATGTGAAATCTGCGCTCCCAAGGGGCGCATTGCCTCACCCTTTTGACCCATCAGGCCCTCCAGAATTGAACAGTAAAGAGTACATAAACCGCCAACAGCTCCAGCCGGCCAATCAACATGCCTGCTGCCAAAAGCCATTTGGCCGTATCATTGAGTGTCGCGAAATTGCCCGCGGGACCGATGATATCCCCCAATCCCGGACCGATATTTGCCAGCGCCGCCGACGCCCCCGAAAGCGCCGTTGTGAAATCCAGCCCCGTAAGCCCCAAAAGCACGGACAAAACGCCAAGCGACACCACGAAGAACACAAAGAAACTCATCACCGAGCTCAACACATCATCCTCGATTTTGCGCCCCTGATAGGTCGCTGCGAACACGCCGCTCGGATGCTGAATTTTTCGGATCTGCACTTTGATGGACGCGAACAAAAGCTGATAGCGGAACACTTTGATCGAGCAGGCCGTCGACCCCGCGCAGCCCCCGATCAGCCCCGCAAAAAACAGCACCGCCACCGGAAACCCGCCCCAAAGCATATAATCTGCGCTCGCGTATCCGGTTCCGGTCAGGATCGAGACTGAATTGAACATCGCCTTGCGCAGCCCCTCTTCTGAGCGCACCCCCATGACCATCACCTGCCACAAAACCAGCATTGTCACGATCACCAACGCAATAAAGAAAAACATGCGGATCTGGCTGTCTTGAAACAACGGTTTGGCGCTGCCTGCGGTCAGCTGGACAAATCGAACAAACGGCAGGGCCGCGAGGAACATGAAGATCACCGCCACATATTCCGAGCCCGATCCGAACGCTCCGAAAGAGGCGTCATAGTTCGCAAATCCCCCGGTCGCGATGGTCGTCATCGCATGCACCAAACTGTCAAACTTGCCCATGCCGGTGATGCGGTAAGCCAAGGCACAAATGGCGGTCAACGCCAGATAAATCACCGAAATCCGGCTCGAAATCTCTGTGGCACGCGGCAAAATTTTTCCAAAAGTATCAAAGCCTTCGCTGCGGAAAATCTGCATACCGCCAACCCGAAGCTCCGGCAAAAACACCATGGCCACAACAATGATACCAATGCCGCCCAGCCATTGCAGAAGGCCCCGCCAGAACAAGATCCCACGTGGCAAATCCTCAAGACCGGAAAACACCGTCGACCCTGTGGTTGTCAGACCTGACATGGCCTCAAAAAACGCATCCACTACACGGGCTTCGGTGGCGCCAAACACAAATGGCAACGCCCCAAACATCGGCAAAGCAAGCCACACGCCGGTGGTCAGCAAAAAGGTTTGCTGCAAGGTCAGTCGCGACCCACGCCCGTTGTGACAGGACAATGCCACCAGCCCCCCCATCAGAAACGTGGTCAAAGCGCTGGCGAAAAATGCGCTCCAATGAGGATCGTTGTCATACAGATCAATCGCCATCGGCAACAGCATGACAACCCCGAGGCTCGCCACCAAAAGGCCAATCAGATATGCAACGGGTCGCAGGTCAAACATGGGCGCAGGGTTGGCCGCTCACTCGCCGCCTGTCAAGCACCCCCAGTCCACCAAAACAGCGCCGGACCGCCTGTCTTGGCGGCAGGGCGGCAAAAACGACCTCTCAAAAGTCACGCGCGACCATCGTAGTTCTACCCTACGTGGAACAGCGTAGAAAACAGTTTCGGGTCAAGGCTTTGCGCCTCAAAGAACGGCCCATCGGTCAGAATGCTGACCGCGTCGTGGCTGTGCAGGCTTTCCTGATGGCTCGCGATCACGCGGAAATCGCCAATCCGCGGATCGGCCTTCAATTGCTCGCAGAACAGCCGTGCCGCATCTTCCACAAAGATCGGATTGGCCGCGTTCAACTCCGCAAACGCCTGTTCATCCTCGCGTTTGACCATCACCTGCGTTTCCGTCGGCACCGCTGCTCGGGCCAGATCAATCAGATCCTCGAACCACAGCATACCATCGGTCACGTTCACCGAAATCCGCGCCACCGAGCGTTGCGAATGAGGCGTTGCCAATTGCCCGCGTTCTGAGCGCGCATGTTCGGATAACTCCAGCGAACATGGACAGGTCGAGGAATACACATAATCCAGATGCATCACTTTATGCAGCTGCCCGTCCTGTTGCACCTTTTCCAACGCAAAATCGTAGTATTGATACCCCTGAAGACCAGAGCGCAGCGAATTGATCTTCATCGGATAGGAAAACCGCATCTGGAGCCGCGCATCAAAGCTCTCCAGATCGGTGATGTAATCGGCCAAAGCCGCCTCCATCACTTCAAAGCTGAAGGTTTTTTCTGCGTGTTTGTAAAACGAACGCATGATGCGGGACATGTTGATGCCCTTTTTGTCCGCCTCAAGACTCACAGTTCCGGTCACGCTGGTTTGCAGGCTGATGTCGCCATTGTCGCGGGTATGAAACCGGATCGGCAGGCGGAAGTTGGAAATTCCGACGTGCTGGATCTGCTGCTTTTCCCCTTTGATCAGGCTGGACGGTCCATTCTGCAAATCAGGCAAAGATTTTCGGTACTCCGGCGTGACCTCAAAATTCTCGTCATAATGACGCGACAGCGCAGGATAATTCGCTTTCAACTGATCTGGCAAAAGACGCGCCACAGAGGGATCAAGCTCGGCAATCTCGGTCACAGACGCAACTTTGGCCCAAGCGCGCAAGGTCTCAAGCGCCGCCTCCGCCTCTTTGCGGGAAATCTCGTCGTTTGATTTTGGAGTCTGCATGTTCATGATCCAAGCCACCTTTCGCGCCTCAACGCCGGTCTAACTTAATGACACGGCGGGCTAAATGCCAATTACGCATTCTATTACGCTCAAAGCGACGTTGCGGATCGATTTGCCGCAACGAAAAAGGCGGGCCGCGGCCCGCCTTTCAACCCTGACGCAGCCCCAAGGCCCGCGTCTTGTTTCGATTTTCTGGCGTTGGCTATGCCTGTGACGCCGCAACCGCCTGCGTGATGTCCTTGATCAGATCGTCCGTGTCTTCCAATCCCACAGAGAACCGCACAAGACCGGACGTGATGCCAAGTTCCGCCTTCTGGTCTTCAGGCAGACGTTGATGGGTTGTGGTTGCCGGATGGGTTGCGATCGACTTGGCGTCCCCGAGATTGTTGGAAATCACCGCAATCTCCAGCGCATTCAGAAACTTGAACGCTGCCTCTTGGCCACCTTTCAAGTCAATCGACAAAACCGTGCCGCCCTTGCCGCCCAATTGCGTCTGCACCAGCGCATTCTGTGCATGCGCCTTCAATCCCGGATAGATCACCCGCTCCAAGGCCTCACTGCCCTCAAGCGCTTCGGAGATCGCCAAGGCACTCGCAGCCTGCGCCCGCACTCGCAGATCAATGGTTTCAAGCCCTTTAAGCAGCACCCATGCATTGAACGGGCTCATGCTGCCGCCAGTATGTTTCATATAGGGTTCAACCGTCTTGCGGATGAACTCCTGCGTGCCAAGGATCACGCCGCCCAAACAACGTCCCTGCCCGTCGATGTGTTTGGTCGCCGAATAAATCACCGCATCCGCACCCTGCGCAATCGCGCCGCTGAAAACGGGCGTCGAGAACACATTGTCCACAACAACCTTGGCGCCTTTGGCGTGCGCGATCTCGGCAACGGCAGCCACGTCGATTACCTCAAGCGTCGGGTTGGACATGCTTTCAAAAAACACTGCCTTGGTGTCGTCGCGCACCGCCGCGCGCCATTCATCAAGGTTGGTGCCATCCACAAATGTCACCTCAACGCCAAAGCGGCCAAGAATTTCCTCAAGGATGTATAGGCAAGAGCCAAAAAGCGCCTTGGCACTGACCACGTGGTCGCCCGCCTTCAGCATTGAGGTCAACGCACCGCTGACCGCTGCCATACCGCTGGCTGTGGCAAAGGCATCTTCTGCGCCTTCCAGTGCCGCAATGCGTTCTTCAAACATCGCCACCGTCGGGTTGCCATAGCGGGCATAAATGAATTCATCCGGGCCGGTCTCGATAAACCGCGCTTCGGCTTGCTCGGCGCTGTCGTAAACAAACCCTTGGGTAAGGAAAATCGCCTCGCTCACCTCATTGTATTGGCTGCGTCGCGTGCCACCATGCACCAGTTTTGTGCGTGTGTTCCAATCGCTCATCTTTGTCTCTCCCGGGCCATCGTGAGCGGCCCAAATAAAAAGCCCCGTTCCGGCCAAGCGGAAGGGGCTCCTTCGTCTCGACCTCTTTAGCGGCATGTTTAACGTGGCCCGCAATCCGGTAACAAATCGCCACGCCAGCGACCTACGCCGCAGGTGCAAAAAGGTCAAGACCATTTGACCGCAAGCCCCTTGCGAGCGCGGCTGAAACCGGCATCATGCCTCACGAATATGCAAAGGATGCGCCATGACTGCCCCCATCGACCTTTATTACTGGCCCACGCCCAACGGTTGGAAAGTCTCGATTGCCCTCGAAGAGATGGGGCTCCCCTACACCACCCACCTCATCAACCTTGGCAAAGGCGATCAGTTTGCGCCCGATTTTCTGAAAATCGCGCCCAACAACCGCATGCCCGCCATCCTTGATCCCGACGGGCCTGACGGCAAACCCATGTCCGTTTTCGAAAGCGGCGCCATCCTGCAATACCTCGCCCGCAAAACAGGGCGCTTCATGGGCGCCACCGAGCGTGACCGCATCGCGGTTGAAGAATGGCTGATGTGGCAAATGGGCGGGCTCGGACCAATGGCCGGCCAAACACACCATTTCCTGAAATACGCGCCTGAGGACATCGCCTACGCCAAAGACCGCTACCGCAGCGAAACCGCCCGACTCTACGGTGTGCTCGACCGACGGCTTGCCGAACGCGAATACGTCGCCGGTGACTTCTACTCCATCGCAGACATGTCGATCTGGGGCTGGGCCTCGCTCTGGGAAGGTCAGGAGCAAAGTCTGGAGGACAAACCGCACCTCGCGCGCTGGCTCAAACAGCTCTGGTCCCGCCCCGCCCTGCGCCGCGGCCGCGCGCTGCAAGCAGACCTGCGTGGCGACCGCTCCGACACATGGGTGCAGGCAGACCTGTTTCCGCCCACCTAAGGCTCCCGCCCCCTTCGATGCCTGCCGGCATCTGCCAGCGGTTGGGGGCAGCTCAGCTGCGCTGAGCCTGTGGGTATCTATGGCCAGGAAAAACGTGCCTTCCTATTGCCGAAAATACCTCGGGGGTGAGGCCGAAGGCCGAGGGGGCTGGCCCCATATATGCACCCCCTGAGCCAGCTTCCGCCCGCTCTGCGCTTGCACCGCCAAAGCCTGCGCGCTAAAGGCTGTAGCCAAGTTCTAATCCGGAGAGTTCAAGCGATGTCGATTGACGAAAGCACCGCCGCCAAAGTGGCGAAACTGGCCCGCATCAAGGTCGAAGAAGACGCCCTGCCCGCTCTGGCGCAGGAATTCAATGCCGTGCTTGGCTTTATCGAACAGCTCAACGAGGTGGATGTTGAGGGCGTGGAGCCGATGGTTTCAGTCACCCCGATGCGTCTGAAGCGTCGCGAAGACGTGGTGACGGATGGCGACCAGCAAGAGAAAGTCCTCTCCAACGCGCCCGACGCGCGCGAAGGTTTCTTCACTGTTCCCAAGGTGGTCGACTAACCGTCCCTCCTTTCCGATTTTTGCCCGATATCCAGAAGGCGCACCCGATATGACCGATTTGACCAAACTCACCCTTGCCGGCGCACGCGACAAACTGCGCGCAGGCGATGTGACCTCCGTGGAACTGACCGAAGCGTTCCTGACTGCCATCGACAAGGCCGACGCGCTCAATGCGTTTGTTCACAAAACACCGGAACTGGCGCTGGAACGCGCCAAGGCGGCCGACGCCCGCATCCAGGCCGGCGACGCACCTGACATGTGTGGCCTGCCCATCGGCATCAAAGACCTGTTCTGCACAAAAGGCGTGCCAAGCCAAGCCGCCAGCCGCATCCTCGAAGGCTTCACGCCGGAATATGAATCGACCGTTTCCCAGAAACTGGAAGACGCAGGCGCCGTCATGCTGGGCAAGCTCAACATGGATGAATTCGCCATGGGCTCGTCTAACGAAACCTCCGTTTATGGCAACGCCATCAACCCGTGGCGTCGTGGCAATGACGACGCAGACCTGACCCCGGGTGGCTCCTCCGGTGGTTCCGCCGCTGCCGTGGCCGCTGACCTGTGTTTGGCCGCAACCGGCACCGACACCGGCGGCTCGATCCGTCAGCCTGCGGCCTTCACAGGCATCACCGGCATCAAGCCCACCTACGGCCGCTGCTCACGCTGGGGTGTTGTCGCCTTTGCCTCCTCGCTGGATCAGGCAGGCCCGATGACCAAAGACGTGCGCGACGCCGCCATCATGCTTGAGGCCATGTGCGGCCACGACGCCAAAGACAGCACTTCCTCCGAGCTGGCTGTGCCGAACTTCGAGGCCATGCTGACCGGTGACATCAAAGGCAAAAAAATCGGTATCCCCAAGGAATACCGCATGGACGGCATGCCCGCCGAGATCGAAAAACTCTGGGCCGAAGGCACCGAAATGCTCAAGGCCGCAGGCGCCGAGATCGTCGACATCTCCCTGCCGCACACCAAATACGCCCTGCCAGCATATTACGTGATTGCACCGGCAGAAGCCTCGTCCAACCTCGCGCGTTATGACGGCGTGCGCTACGGCCACCGCGCCACCTTGGGCGCAGGCGACGGCATCACCGAGATGTACGAAAAAACCCGCGCCGAAGGCTTCGGTCACGAAGTACAGCGCCGCGTGATGGTTGGCACCTATGTGCTGTCGGCTGGCTTCTATGACGCCTACTACAACCGCGCCCGCCGCGTGCGCACGCTGATCAAGCAGGACTTTGAAAACGTCTTCGCCCAAGGTATCGATGCGATCCTGACGCCCGCCACCCCATCTGCGGCCTTTGGCGTTGGCGAGATGACCGACGCCGACCCGATCCAGATGTACCTCAACGACGTCTTCACTGTGACTGTGAACCTCGCAGGTCTGCCTGGTGTGTCGGTCCCCACCGGCCTCAACGACCAAGGTCTGCCTCTGGGTCTGCAACTCATCGGGCGCCCGTGGGAAGAAGGCGATTTGCTAAACACCGCCTATGCTCTGGAACAGGCCGCAGGTTTTGTAGCCAAGCCCGCGCAATGGTGGTAAAACCAAGCCAAAGCTAAAAGAGCAGGCAAGGTTACAATGACACGGTTTTTCCTCACAGGGTGCGCTCTGGTGGCGCTGGCAGCATGTCAGCCCGCCATTCCCGACAGCGCCGCGGGCGTGGGTTTTGACAACATCCACAACTCTCCCGAAGCGCGCGCCAAACGTGACGCACAACTGAGCGGAACCGCCCTACCCAACCCGCAAGCAGTCAGCGGCGAAACCATTCCCGCCGCCCCGACTGTGGCGGCGGCGCCTTTGGCAACAACGGCAACAGCCTCCGCCCCGCCGGCACCTGCCCCCGCACCAGTGGCCCTCGCACCGGCCGCCACCGCGACCACGTCCGAAGCCGCCGAGATCGCGCGCGAAACCCAGTCTGCTCTGAATGCGGCCTCCGTCAATTCCGGCCAACAGCCGCTTGACGCCAGCCCATCAAATCCGGCACCCGAGGTATTTTCCAACCCCGGCATCTCTGACAACAGCTTTGGTACCGTTGGGGATCAGCGCTCCATCGAAGCCGACGCCGCCCAGCGGGAACGCAACAAGGCGCAATATCAGGTTGTCACCCCAGGCGCCGTGCCGACCCGCTCGGGCAGCACCGGACCCAACATTGTGGCCTATGCTTTGTCGACCACCAATCCGGTCGGCGTGAAACAGCACAGCCGCCTAAAGCTGAAAACAGCAGCTCAATACGAAGCGGCCTGTTCCGCATACCCAAGTTCGGACCTCGCCCAAATCGCTTTCCTTGAAAAAGGCGGGCCCAAGCGCGACCGACTCGGGCTTGATCCTGACGGCGACGGCTTTGCCTGCGATTGGGATCCGACCCCTTTCCGCAGCGTGTCTGGCAACTGAACCTTGGCCGACGCGCCCAAGATCATAGATCATCCATCTCCGAACTTCGGGCCGCGCCGCGACGGGTTGCGGCCCGAATTCATTGTTCTGCACTACACCGCCATGGACACCGCAGAGGCCGCTCTGGGCCGTCTCTGCGATCCCGACCCCGAGGTCTCAGCGCACTACCTGATCTGTGAAAAAGGGCGTATTTTCAAACTTGTGGACGAAGATATGCGTGCATGGCACGCGGGCGCTGGCACGTGGCAAGGCAAGACCGATCTCAATTCCCGCTCCATCGGGATTGAACTGGACAATCGCGGCACACACCCGTTTTCCGAGCCGCAAATGACGGCGCTTGAGGCCCTGCTGCCCGCGATCATGACCCGATGGGACATTCCCGCCTCCGGCGTCATCGGTCATTCCGACATGGCACCGGGGCGCAAATTCGACCCCGGCCCGCGCTTTGACTGGCGCCGGTTGGCCCTTGCGGGGCTCGCCGTATGGCCGGACGGGCGACAGGCCGTTGGTGACTGGGCAACCGCCGCTTCGCGCCTTGGCTATGACACAGACATCCCCGAAGCCCTAAGCGCCTTCCGCGCAAGGTTCCGCCCTTGGGCCAAAGGCCCACAGGACGCCGAGGATGTGCGCATTGTGACGCGCCTGACGTCCTGATCTCCCGCCGCTGTCCTGCAGCCGGCACCCTTCCATTGACCCGCGCCACCTTTCGCCCTACACCGCCCCTGCGCAGAGGGCCGGATGGCCGCGGGGGCATTTGCCCGCGAGGAAAGTCCGGACTCCACAAGGCAACGGTGCCGGGTAACGCCCGGCCGGGGAAACCCGAGGGATAGCGCCACAGAGAACAGACCGCCTTTGTCCGCAAAGGTAAGGGTGAAACGGTGGGGTAAGAGCCCACCGCGGACTTGGCAACAAGGACGGCACGGCAAGCCCCACCGGGAGCAATGCCAAATAGGGACCGCGCGTGAGCAATCACAGGGCTGCTTTGGCCCGAGCAGGTCCGGGTTGGCAGCTAGAGAGCGTCTGGCAACAGGCGCTCTAGATGAATGGTCATCGAACCGGGGCAACCCGGGGAACAGAATCCGGCTTATAGGCCCTCTGCGCGTATCCCCCACTCACCGCCTGACGTCGGCTGATGCTGTTCTTCCAGAGGGATCTCCTCTGCCCAAGTCGTCCGCGGCCTGCTGAATGACCTTGGCAATCGCCGAGATACGCGCGAATTTTGCCCGCCCCTGCCGCGTGATCAGCCAAAGATCCTGAAATCTCTGCTGCATCAGCGAAACCACCATCAGCTTTGCCTTGTCTGGGAAGGCTTCCACGCCAGACCGAGGCAGTATTGTGTAACCCAGCCCCTGTGCGACCGGCACCGGAATTTGCCCGATCTGATTGACCGAAGTTCTTACCTTCAGGCGGTCCGACCCTTTGAAATCATCAGGAAAATTCGCCGAGAACAGCTCATCGGCATAGGCGAACCCATCCGGATGTCCAACCATGCCCAACGCTTCCAGCGCGCCCAGATTCAAATTTTCTGTTTGATGGCCTGCCGGCACCACAAGGCAGAGTTCTTCGTGTGCCATATGCGTGGCCTTCAACCTCGGGTGATCAGGATTCCTTGCCACCACCCCCAGATCAAGCCCCCCTTCCAGCACCGCGTTGACAATGCTGGCTTGTGGGGCCGCCGTGACATTCACCACCAACTCCGGCGCTTCGCGCAACTGTTCAAGCATCAACGGATACATCCACATCGCAAAACTGCCGGAACAGCCGACATTCACGACGCCGGTTTTGGGGTCATCCAGCGTCACAACGTCCTGCAACGCCCGCTCCTGCGCCCGCCTGTCGCGCCCAACTTTTAGAACCGCCTCACCCGCAGGCGTCACTGAAAAAGCCTTACCATCTTGTGTAATCAAAGGCTTGCCCACCTGCGCTTCCAGCTTTCGCAGATGTTGCGACACGCCCGGCTGGGTCATGCCCAATTGCTGCGCAGCGCGTGTGAAATGCCCCACATCGCAAAGTGTGGTAAAGGTCTCAAGCCAGGTTGCATTTAGCACGATCATTCCAAAATATTATCAAAAACATACAATATGATAATTTCACAAGCCGATCAAAGCCACCTATTTCTTGATCACATTCTGAAAAGGACACTGACATGACCCCGACCCCCCGCACATTCTCCCACATCGGCCTTTCCGTTCCCGATCTGGACAGCGCCGTCAAATTTTATTCCGAGGTGCTAGGATTTTACGTCATAATGCAGCCCACCGAGATCCTCGAGGACGACAGCGACATCGGCCAGATGTGCACCGATGTCTTTGGTCCGGGCTGGGGTAAAATCCGGATTGCCCACCTCGCCACTGCAGATCGCGTTGGCATCGAGCTTTTTGAATTCGACGGCAACACAGCCCCCGCGAACAACCTGAACTACCGCCAACACGGTACATTCCATTTCGCCATTCAAGACCCCAACCTCGAAGACCTGCTTGCGAAAATCGTTGCCGCAGGTGGCAAACAGCGTATGCCCGTGCGCGAGTATTTCCCCAACGATAAACCCTACCGCATGGTCTACGTCGAAGACCCCTTTGGCATCGTGTTTGAACTCTACAGCCACAGCTACGAGTTGACCTATTCCGCAGGCGCTTACGAGTAACGCTCTTTGGCATCCCCGTTGCGCGGGGATGCCCACCTTCCGTTGCAGGACCCCACCTCCTTTCGGTGTTTTCCCTTGACCACTCCCCCGCTAAGGTCAGCGCATCTTTTGCAACAAAAGCCTGACCATGACGCCCTTTGAAATCATTGCCCTGCGCCAAACGCTGAAATTTGTCTTTCTCGCCGTTGGCCTGATTGCCACCCTGATCTATGCGGTCTTTTTCTGTCACCGCCCGCCAAGTCGCGCCAAAACCATCGTCAAGGCCATCCCCATGCCAGCATTTGCCGCCGCCGCATGGATCAGCTTCGGCCACCCCGCCGTCACCATTGCGCTTTTGCTCTCGGCAGTTGGCGACATTGCCCTGTCCCGCGACGGCGAGCGCCCGTTCCTGATTGGGTTGATCGCCTTCGCCACAGCCCATGTGGCCTTCATCATCCACTTCTGGACCATTGGCGCGGGTCCGCTGGATGCTCCTTGGTATCTGATCGCAGCGATTGCCCTTTTTGCGCTCTCAACCGAACGTTGGCTGATCCCTTTCACTGGCGATATGCGCTGGCCCGTGCGCATCTATGTGGTCCTGATCGCCCTCATGGGCCTTACGGCGCTTGGCCTGCCCACAATGCCGCTCGCCACCATCGGTGCCTTTGCGTTTTTGGCGTCTGACACCATCCTGTCGCTGCAACTCTTTCGCATGTCCGACACCTCCCGCCTCCAACGCCCTGCCTCCGTCGCGCTTTGGTTGCTGTATGCCGGCGGGCAGTTCCTGATCCTCGCTGGCAGCGGTTGGGCCACGCCGCTCTTTTAAGTCCAACCGAATAATACTAAGTGGAGTGAGGACGTTTTCCGGAGGCCCCAATGGCGTTTTTTTCCAAACTCAAAGACCGCTTGTTCAAATCTTCTTCCAAACTCGAAGAAGGGCTTGATGCCATTGTCGAGGATGGCGGTCAGGAAGAAGCCGTCGAGGCCCCTGTATCTCAGCCTGAGCCACAACCGGACCCAACGCCTGCCCCGACACCGGAACCGACGCCAGAGCCTGATCCGCAGCCTGAACCAGAACCCGCGACAGAGCCCACGCCAGAACCCGTCACTGCACCTGAACCGGAGCCTGCATCCGAACCAGAGCCGTCTCCTGAACCTGCCCCCGCACCTGCTCCGAAACCCGAACCAACTCCAGCACCCGCCGCGACAAAACCCGGCCTGCTTGCCCGCCTCACGGGCCGCACCGTCGCGCCGACCGAGGTCAAGCGCGAGCTCGACGACGACATGCTGGAACAGCTCGAAGAGCTGTTAATCGCGGCGGACATGGGCGTCGACACCGCCCTGCGCGTCACCGCCAACATCGCCGAGGGCCGCATGGGACGCCGCGTTTCTTCTCGTGAAATCAAAGAGATGCTTGCCGCCGAAGTGGCCCGCATCATGGACACAGTCGCGCGCCCGATGCCGCTTTACCCGTCCAAACCGCAGGTCGTGCTTGTGGTGGGCGTGAACGGGTCGGGCAAAACAACCACTATCGGCAAACTCGCCAGCCAGTTCCGCGCAGCGGGCAAATCCGTAGTTATCGCCGCCGGCGACACCTTCCGCGCAGCGGCAGTCGAGCAACTGCAAGTCTGGGGCGAACGTGCCGGTGTGCCGGTGCTCACCGCACCCGAAGGTTCTGACCCTGCATCGCTCGCGTTTGACGCCATGACCAAAGCCGAGGCGGACGGCGCCGATCTTCTGATGATCGACACCGCAGGGCGATTGCAGAACCGTCAGGACTTGATGGAAGAACTCGCCAAAATCGTGCGCGTGATCCGCAAGAAAGATCCCGATGCGCCGCACAACACATTGCTGGTGCTCGATGCCACGACCGGCCAGAACGCCATTTCGCAGGTCGAGACCTTCCAGAAACTCGCCGACGTGTCGGGCCTCGTGATGACCAAACTCGACGGCACTGCGAAGGGCGGCATTCTGGTCAGCCTCGCGGACAAATTCGGCCTGCCGATCCACGCCATTGGTGTCGGGGAACAGATCGACGATCTGCAACCTTTTGATCCCGAAGAGTTCGCCGCCGCGCTGACAGGTCTGGAGAAAAGCTAAGGTGCAAGCTTCGACCCGGAAACAAGGTGACATAGTCTCCGCCGGGTCCCGCCCGCCTCACATAGAGAACCCTGATCCATGAGCGATTGGCTGATCTCTCTCGAAGGCACTGACGCAGGCCATCAAGTGGCCCTCATCCTAGCGCTGGCCGCCGCCTTTCTGCATGCCGTCTTCGGAGCTCTACAGAAAGGCCGGCACGACCCGTGGCTCACCCGCGGCGCGATTGATTTCTCCTACGCCGCAATGGCCGCACCCTTTGCGTTCTTTGTCGTCCCATGGCCGGAACCCCACATGTGGCCGATCTTCGCAGGCGCGTTCGTCATCCATTTGGGCTACAAATTCCTGCAAAGCTGGGCCTACACCAAAGGCGCCTTTACAGTCGTCTACCCTGTCGTGCGCGGCACCGGCCCCTTCTTCACTGTCATCGGGGCTTACCTGATCTTTGGTGAAACCTTCACAGGATACCAATGGCTTGGCGTGCTGGTCCTGATGTCGGGCATCCTCGGTCTCGCGGTCTACAACATGGTCTTTATGACCGAAGGCCGTGACACGCTCGTGTCTGCCATGGTCATTGCCCTCTTCACCGGCTTCTTCGTCGCGCTTTACACCACCTATGACGCCTACGGCATTCGCGCCACCGCCGACCCGTTCACCTTCCTTGCGTGGTTCTTCCTGATCGACGGCCTTGTCTTTCCCGTCCTCGCCTTCCTGCGCTGGCGCTCGATGACTGACGCACCCGCGCCCGGCCCTCTGATGCTGCGGGGCTTCTTTGGAGGTCTGGTGGCTTTCGCCAGCTTCGGTTCCGTCATGCTCGCCACGCGGCTGGACAAAGTTGGCGAAGCCGCCGTGTTGCGCGAAACCTCTCCGATCTTTGCTGCGCTTATCGGCTGGCTGGTGCTCAAGGAAACCGTCGGACCGCGCCGCATTGCCCTTATGGCATTGATTGCCGCTGGCGCTGTGATAGTTGAGATCGGAGGATAACAGGAGCGCCCATGTCTGACCAAACGCCAGATCAGCCGGAAAAAAAGATCAACCCGATGCTCAAAATGGGCTTGGAACTGGGACCAATCGTCCTGTTTTTCATCGGCTACATGCGCCTGAAAGACCAGGTTTTCACCATTGGTGGCACTGAGTATCAGGGATTTATCATCGTCACCGCGTTGTTCGTGCCCCTGCTGATTTTGACCACCGGGATCCTGTGGAAACTCACCGGCCATCTGTCCAAGATGCAGATCATGACGCTGGTTCTCGTGATCGTGTTCGGCGGCCTCACGGTTTGGCTCAACGATCCCAAGTTCATCAAAATGAAGCCGACGATCCTTTATGCAGCCTTTGGCGGCATTCTCGCGGTTGGCCTCGCACGCGGCCAATCATATCTGCGTCACGTGATGGAAGGCATGATGCCGCTTGAGGACGAAGGCTGGATGATCCTCACCAAACGCCTGATGCTGTTCTTTTTTGGCCTCGCAATCGCCAACGAACTTGTCTGGCGTTTGATGAGTGAACAAGCCTGGGTCAACTTCAAAACTTTTGGCCTGACGGCGGCGGTGTTCGGGTTTTTCATGACGCAAAGCAAAGTCTTCTCCGAATATGGCATCGAAGAAGACGAGGACGCCGAGTAAAGGGGGCTTTGCCCCCGTTGCAGCAAGCTGCGCCTCCCCCAAGGTATTTTGGGCAATAAGAACCTAGCGACAGGCTCAGGCGGCCAGCCCCCGCCCCTTCAGAAGCGCCTCAACGCCCGGCAGACGGCCGCGGAATCGTTTGTATAGTTCATCCGCCTCCACAGTGCCGCCAGTCGACAGGATATGGGTTTCAAGCGCCTTGGCCGTGGCCGCATCAAACGGGCTGCCCGCTTCCTCAAAGGCCTCAAAGGCGTCCGCGTCCATCACCTCTGACCACATATAGCTGTAGTACCCCGAGCTATATCCATCACCCGCAAAGACATGCGCAAACTGCGGCGTCGCGTGACGCATGGTGATCGCACGCGGCATGCCAAGACTGGCCAGCACTTCTGTTTGTTTCGCCATCGGATCGGCCGGCGCATCACCTTCATGGAACGCCAGATCAACCAATGCGGACGCCACATATTCCACCGTTGCAAACCCCTGATCAAAATTCGCCGCACCCAGCACCTTCTTCAGCATTGCCTCAGGCATCGGCGCGCCGGTCTCTGCGTGCGTCGCATACTCCGCCAGCACCTCCGGCACTTCCAGCCAGTGTTCGTAAAGCTGGCTTGGCAGTTCCACAAAGTCCCGCGCCACGGATGTGCCCGACACGCTTTCATAGGTCACGTTGGACAGCATCTGATGCAGCGCATGGCCGAACTCATGGAACAACGTGCGCGCGTCGTCATAGCTCAGAAGCGCCGGATCTCCCTTTGCAAAATTGCAAACGTTGATCACCACAGGCCCTTGCACCTTGGGAAATTTCGCCTGCCCCCGCATGGCCGAACACCACGCGCCGGACCGCTTGCCACCCCGCGCGAAATAATCACCAATGAACACCGCCACATGATCGCCATCCCGCGTCACCTCCCAGGCGCGGCAGTCCTCATGATAAAGCGGCACGTCCAGCTCTTTGAACTCAAGGCCGAAAAGACGTGTCGCACAGGCAAACGATGCCTCAATCATGCGCTCCAGCTGCAAATACGGCTTCAGCGCCGCCTCATCCAGATCGTGCTCTGCTTTGCGCCGCTTCTCCGCGTAATACCGCCAGTCCCACGGTTCCAGATCGCCATTGATCCCGTCCGCATGCATCATCTCGGTCAAAACTGCGCCGTCTGCTTCCGCCCGCGCCTTCGCCGGCTCCCAGACCGCCATCAACAACTCGCGCACCGCCGCCGGTGTTTTGGCCATTTCAGTTTCCAGCTTGAAGTCCGCGAAACAGTCATAGCCCAAAAGCTTCGCCCGTTCTTCGCGCAACGCCAGTGTTTCAGCGGCAATCCCACGGTTATCGGTCTCGCCACCATTGGCCCCACGCGCGGCCCATGCGGCAAAGGCTTTCTCGCGCAAGTCGCGGCGCGGCGAGAACTGCAAAAACGGCACGATCAACGACCGCGATAGCGTCACCACCGGTCCGCCAGCGGATTTTTCCTCGCCCGCCGCCCGCGCGGCATCGACAACAAACGCTGGCAAGCCCTCTAGGTCATCCTCGGCCAGTTCCATAAACCAGTCGCGCTCATCCGCCAGCAGGTTCTGCGTGAACTCCGTTCCCAGAACCGCCAGCCGCGACTTTATCTCCTTCATCCGCGCGTCCGCATCGCCCTCAAGCGCCGCACCGCCGCGCACAAACCCGCGATGAGTCAACATCAGAACCCGCTGCTGCTCCGCGCTCAGATCCAGCGAGTCGCGCGCCTCCCAAACGGTGGCAATCCGGCCAAACAGCGCTTTGTTTGACGAAATCTCCGCCCCGTGCGCGGCCAGTTTCGGCGAAAACTCCCGCTGCAATTCCTGCCGCGCCGGATTGCTTTCTGCCCCTGCAACGGAAAAGAACACCGACAACACCTTGTCGAGCGCACCGCCCGCGACCTCCATCGCCTCGATGGTGTTGGCAAAATTCGGAGCCTCGGGATTGTCGGCAATCGCCGCAATTTCCGCCTTGTGCTCGGCCAAAGCCACCTCAAATGCGGGCGCAAAATCGTCGTCCGAAATCGCATCGAACGGCGCGATTTCAAATGGGGTGGTCCAGTCGGCAAGCAGCGGGTTGGTCATAGGTGAGGTCTCCTTTTGTGGCCACCCTAAGCGCGTGCGCTGCAGGTCGCAATCAGGCTTGCAATCACAAGGCCGCGCCCCCACGCTGACGCCACGCAAGGGAGGACAGACATGACACATCGCAATAGCCGCAAAGGCGTGATGACCACAGCCATACACGCAGGCGAAGCGCCCGATCCCGCCACCGGTGCCTCCGCGCCGCCGCTGCATATGTCTTCGACTTTTGTCACCGATCAGGTCGCGGGTTTCTCGGCTCACGATCTGGAAGAGAACAGCGCATATCTCTATGCCCGCTGGGGCAACCCGACAGTACAGATGCTGGAGAAGAAACTTGCCGCCCTCGAAGGCGTTGAAGATTGCCTTTGTGTGGCCTCCGGCATGGCCGCGGCAACCGCGATCTTTCTGACCTTCCTATCCGCAGGCGATCACGCCATCGTTTCCGATGTCTCTTATGCCGGCGTCGCTGAGCTTGCCCGTGACACCCTTCCGCGCTTTGGCATCGCAGTGGACACGGTGAACATGTCCGACCCCGCCGCCGTGGCCGCCGCGATCCGACCCAACACAAAACTCATCCACACCGAAACACCGGTGAACCCCATTGGCCGCCTGACCGACCTTGCTGCGATCTCGGCCATCGCCAAGGACGCAGGCGCGCTTCTGTCCTGTGACGCCACTTTTGCATCGCCTCTGGGACAAAATTGCGCAGAGCTTGGTGTCGATCTGATCATGCATTCCGTGACCAAATACATTGGTGGTCACGGCGATGCGGTGGGTGGGGCGGTTGCGGGGTCCAAAGAGTTGATCGCAAAAATGCGTGCGGAGGCGTCCATTCACCACGGCGGCGTCATGTCGCCGTTCAATGCATGGCTCATCGCACGTGGGCTGTCACTGTTGCCGCTACGCATGAAGGCGCACGAAACAGGTGCGCAGGCCGTCGCCGAATGGCTCGAAACCCGCGACGCAGTGACACGCGTGATATACCCCGGTTTGAAAAGCCACCCGCAGTATGATCTCGCGCAGCAGCAAATGACCAACATGTCGGCGATGATCTCCTTTCAGGTAGGCAACACCGCGCAGGGCGAAGCCACGGCGCAGGCGATGATCGAGAAACTCGAAACCATCCACTACGCCGTGTCTCTGGGTCATCACCGCAGCCTGATTTTCTGGATGGGCACCGATGCACTGATGGACACGTCCTTCCGGCTTAGCGGTGACCAACTTGCCAGCTATCGCGCTTTTGCCGGCGATGGAATTTTCCGCCTTTCGGTCGGATTGGAGGACGCCGACGATCTGATTGCCGATTTGGCAAAAATTCTCTGAGGCGCAAAACCACACCGTCGCAATACAGTCGCGATACCGACGTTATACCGACGTCGGTTTTTCGCCACCGCACGTCGGGCAATCCGCCCGCCGTTTGAGAGTGATTTTCCGTGTCTCGCCCCACAGCGCGTCATAGATCATCATCTCGCCCCGCAGCACCGCACCGGCTCCCGTGATCAGCTTGATCGCCTCAACTGCCATCATTGTGCCAACAATCCCTGGCAATGGCCCAATGACACCTGCCTCCGAACAACTCGGCGCCAGTTCCGGCGCCGGCGGCGTGTCAAAAATGCACTGGTAACACGGCGCACCGTGGGCGGGGTCGAACACGCTCAGCTGCCCTTCCCACTGAGAAAGAGCGCCAGAAATCAAAGGCTTGCCAAGCGCAACACAGGTGCGATTGACCAAATAGCGCGTGTCAAAGTTGTCCGTGCCGTCCAAAACGAGATCATACTCCGCAATCAACTGGCCTGCATCATCTTCACTCAGGCGCCGATGGTACGGCTTCACCGTCACAAAAGGATTTTGAGCCTGCATGGCCCCGGCTGCGGAAAACACCTTCGGCTCGCCGATCATCCGGTCTGGATGGATCACTTGCCGTTGCAAGTTTGAGTTGTCGACAACGTCGTCGTCCACCACTCCGATTGTGCCAACACCAGCCGCCGCGAGATATAGCAGAACCGGCGATCCAAGCCCACCAGCCCCAACAACCAACACCTTGGCATCCTTGAGTTTTTTCTGCCCCAATCCGCCCATTTCGCGCAGCACAATATGGCGCGCATAGCGGTTCAATTCAGTCTCGGAAAATGGCCCTTGTGGTGCGTCCACCATGGATGTCTCAACCTTCTCTTCCGCTTTTCGGCGCAACGTTTCCAACCCGCGACGATAAGCCCAAACAAGCACAACAGCAGCCCCGATCAAGGCCCAAAGAGCGGGACTTTCGCCCGTCGCCATGCGCAACGAATGTCCGTCAGGCAAAGCCAATTGTAGCCCCAAAACAGCCAGGTAAAGCACGCCGATCATGACCCAGCGCATTTGTTTTGGCGCGCCGGTCAACACCCCCACGCCCCAAATCGCTGCCGCCATGACCAGCACCAAAAGCATCAGTTCACTCCGGTCGAGCCAAACCCGCCCACACCGCGCACACTCTCGCTAAGCTCTTGATGTAATTCAAAATTGCCGACCACCACAGGCGCCACAACCATCTGTGCAATGCGCATGCCGTGGGCAATTTCAAAGGGCTCTTGCCCTGCATTCAGAACAATCACCCCAAGTGGTCCCCGATAGTCGCAGTCAATCGTCCCAGGGCTGTTGGGCAAAGTAATTCCATGCTTCAGGGCCAGCCCCGAGCGTGGGCGCATTTGCACCTCAAATCCCACTGGAATTTCCAACGACAACCCCGTCGGCACCAAGGTCCTCTCCCCAGGGGCAAGGGTCACGCCGGCGCGCAGCTCAGGCGGAAAATTCGCCCGTACATCCGCTCCCGCAGCGCCCTCTGTTTCATAAGATGGCAGGGCCACAGACCGATCCGCCGTAACCAGCCAACGCAGTTTAATGGGCACTTCTGTCATGCTGTTCGCTTCCCAAATAACGGCGCGTTGCGCTCAAAATACGTTTACTTACAACGCCTTCGCAATGCGTTCCGCCAAGATCTTTGCGACTTCGGTCTTGCCCATTCGCGGCCAGCTTTCCGCCCCATCCTCAGAAATCAACGTCACCGCGTTCTCGCTTCCGCCCATGATGCCGGTCTCTGGGCTGACGTCATTGGCAACAATCCAATCGCAGCCTTTGCGCGTGCGTTTTGCGGTCGCGTTCGCAAGCACGTCATCGGTCTCTGCGGCAAACCCGACAACCAGTTTCGGACGTCCGTTCTGCAATTGGCTCACGGTTGCCAAAATGTCGGGGTTTTCCGCAAACTCCAATTTTGGTAAACCCTGCTTGGTCTTTTTTATCTTGCTGTCAGACGCACTTGCCACACGCCAATCTGCCACCGCAGCGCTGAACACCGCAGCATCCACCGGCAAGGCCTCCTGCACGGCCTGCATCATTTCCTGAGCGGATTGCACTTCCACCAGATGCACCCCTCTGGGACGCGCCGCATCCGCAGGTCCGGTGACAAAAACCACCTCCGCCCCTTGCGCGACCAGGGCCTCGGCAATCGCGGTGCCCTGCGCGCCCGATGACCGGTTGGCAATATAACGCACAGGATCAATCGGTTCATGCGTCGGTCCCGAGGTCACAAGAATCCGGCGACCTGTCAGGGGCCCAGCCTTCATCGCACCTTCGATTGCAGCAACAATTTCAAGGGGTTCCGACATCCGTCCTGGGCCATATTCCCCACAGGCCATATCGCCCTCATTGGGCCCCACAAAACTCACACCATCAGCCTTCAGTGTCGCCAGATTGCGCTGTGTCGCCGGATGGTCCCACATGCGCACATTCATCGCAGGCGCCACCAGAACCGGGGTGTCCGTCGCCAACAAAAGCGTCGACGCCAAATCATTTGCCAATCCATTGGCCATCTTCGCCATCAAATCCGCCGTGCCCGGCGCAACCACGATCAAGTCTGCGGAACGCGACAACTGAATGTGCCCCATCTCCGCCTCATCGGTCAGATCAAACAAATCTCGATAGATCTTTTCGCCAGCCAAAGACGACACCGACAACGGCGTCACAAATTCCTCAGCTGCCCGCGTCAGAACCGGCGTCACCAAAGCGCCCCGTTCACGCAACCGCCGGATCAGATCAAGCGATTTGAAGGCGGCGATTCCACCCGCGATGATCAAAAGAATGCGCTTGTCCGTCAGCATGTTGAGAGCCTTCTTTGCCAGATTGGCCCAAACCTATGCCGCAGGCGCGCATGACACAAGCCGACCTTCGACCTATTTGAATGCCGCGCAGGGGTCTTCCCGATCCACGGCATCCGTGACCAGCCACAGATCAAAAGGCTGTGACCTTTCTGGTGTCGCCTCAAATTGCCCGATGGACAATACGGTCACGCCACTGCCCATCAAGGCCGCCGCACCCCAATCGGTACGCGCATGTCCATTGCCGGTGATGACGGCCACGGGGCCGCCAGTGGCCTCAAGCGCCTGCGTCGCGGCCCGCGCCAATGCCGCGTCACGCAACCGCTGCGCCAAAACCATTCCGGGCAACATATCTGCCGGCAAAGCGTCACAATGTGCCCTCATCTGCTTGGCTTCCCGCTCTGTTTGCTGGGCCTCAGGCAAGGGAGCCAATAGTCCAAACTCTTCAGCGCGCGGCCCAAAAACCGCCCCCACATCGCTGCCCATAACTGCAGCGCGCGCATCCTCGCGCGGAACCTGCGCCCCGTAAATTTCGGCGCCTGCACTGGCCTCAAAAACCGGATAGTACACAGAAAAATCAGGCCACCCGCTCTGCGCCCAATCCAATGTCGCTGCCAATGCGTCCTGATTGCCAAGCAAGTCTGGCGTAACCTTGGCGGCCATCTCCGGCGTCAGCATCTCAAACACCACGGCACTTGGCCTTAAAGAGCGGAGGGCCAAAGCCTGATGCTCATGGTGATACACATTGTCATGAACCTCACCCAAGAAAACGACCTGAGCCTCAGGCAACGCACCCAGCGCAGCCGGTGAAATCTCCTCGGACCACGCGAGCAGCGGAACAACACACAGGGCGGTCGCCATCGCAGCAAGAGATCTTTTCATGTCTGTCCTTTCGCAGGTCTTGAACACTCTGGCAACAATAACTGATTATTTCACTCAACAAAACAACACAACGCCGCCCCTTGCGTTCGCCGTATCTTTTGCCAATCTACGCGCCATCGCAACGGGTGAGACCAGATGCTGCCAAAACTAAGCTTGATCCTAGGGGGGGCTGCCTCCGGCAAGTCGGCCTTTGCCGAATCCCTTGTGACCGCAAGCGGCGCTCCTCGCGTCTATATTGCCACCGCGCAGGCTTTTGATGACGAGATGCGTGCCAAGGTCGCCGCCCATCTCGCCCAGCGCGGCACAAATTGGCGCACCATCGAAACCCCTTTGGACGCGGCCGGTGCCCTCACGCAGGTGCATGAAACCGAGGTGGTTTTGCTCGACTGCGCGACCATGTGGCTGTCCAATCACCTGCTCGCCGAAAACGACATCTCCGCCGAATCCGACCGCCTGCTGAAGGCCCTTGAGGTCTGTGCAGGCCGGGTGGTGGTGGTCTCAAACGAAGTCGGCCTCGACGTTGTGCCAGACAACAAACTTGCCCGCCAATTCCGCGACGCCCAAGGCAAACTCAACCAAGCCATCGCAGCCCGTGCGGATCTTGCCGCGCTTGTCGTCGCTGGCTTGCCGATGGTGATCAAAGGAAACCTGCCATGACCCGCCTGCATCTTGTGCGCCACGGACCGACCCATGCCAAAACCATGGTGGGCTGGTCCGATCTGCCTGCTGATTTATCAGACACTGCAGCGATCAGTCGCTTGTCCGATTTCCTGCCCGCATCTGGCCTTGTGATCTCGTCAGATCTGTCTCGCACGATTGCCACAGCCGACGCCATTCAAGGCACACGGCAAAGGCTTGATCATGATCCGGATCTCCGAGAAATCCACTTCGGCGACTGGGAACTTCGCAATTTCAAAGAGATAGAGGCCGAAGACCCCGAACGCATCCGCGCATATTGGGAACATCCCGGTGATGTGCGCCCCCCCAATGGCGAAAGCTGGAATGAGGTCGCCTCGCGCGTTGATCGCGGCATTGATCGGCTGATTTCAAATCATACGGGCAAGGATTTGATCATTGTTGTGCACTTCGGGGTTATCCTGACCCAAGTCCAACGCGCCGAAAAACTCACCGCCTCGGAAGTATTCGCCCACCGCATCGACAATCTGTCCGTGACCTCGATCCACATCGATGACAAGGCGTGGTCGTTGCAGCATATCAATCACATTCCTTGATACACCCCACCAAAATCTTTCTCTTTGCCAATAGCTAAGGTGCGCCTACCGTTGCGCGTATGACCTATCATCTTCTTCTCGGCGATTACGCCTATTCGTCCTGGTCGCTGCGCGGCTGGCTCTTGTTTGAAAAATTTGACATTCGCCGCGATCAAACCATGGTCGATTTCTCCGACCAGTCTGTCGCAGAGCAACTGGCCCAATATGCCCCGGCCCGTACAGTTCCGACAATGATCACGCCAGAAGGCGCGGTTGTTTCCGACAGCCTCGCCATCGCAGAAGAACTTGCGTCCCGCCATCCCGACGCCGGCTTTTGGCCCACGGATGCCAAAGCACGCGCGACGGCCCGCTCTTTGGCTGCGGAAATGCATTCCGGCTTTATGGCGCTTCGCTCTGACTGCCCGATGAACCTGCGCCTGTCGTACGAAGATGCGTCTCCGTCCAAGGATGTGATTGCGGATCTCGCGCGTATCGAAACCATCTGGTCGCACGCACGAAAAACCTGTGCCGCCGAAGGTCCGTGGCTGTGCGGCGACTACTCCATCGCAGATGTCATGTTTGCGCCGGTCGCAGCACGCATCGCCGGTTATAACCTGCCCGTCGGCAATGCAGCTGCTGCCTATGTGGCGGCGCATCTTTCCGATCCAGCTTTCCGCCGCTGGCGCGCGATGGGCATGGTGCGCGGTGCAACTCTCCCGTGGTATGCCAAGGACTACACCACACGCCCATGGCCTGGTCCCAACGCCCGTGCAGCGCGTGCCATCGACGAAGGCACGCCGGAGAACGCGACCTGCCCCTACTCGAGCAAACCATCCACTCACCTGATGGAAATTGACGGCCGGACCTTCGGGATGTGCAACGCGTTCTGTCGCGACAAAACCGTTGCTGATCCCGAAGCTTGGCCGGCATTCATGGCTCTGCTCTAAGGGGGCGTTAACCATTCACTAACCAAAAGCCGCCTACCATCCTTAACAATTGTTAACGGTTTTGATGGGCGGCTTTTCCATGGTGGCACGGGCCTATACGGTCGCATTTGAAGGGGTCGAGGCCCATCAGGTCGAGGTGCAATGCGCCGTCACTCCGGGGCTTCCGGCCTTTTCAATCGTCGGCCTGCCGGACAAAGCCGTCAGCGAAGCCCGCGACCGTGTCCGTTCGGCCCTCGCCGCTATGGCCATCGCCCTCCCCTCAAAACGCATAACAATCAATCTGTCGCCAGCTGACCTTCCCAAAGAAGGATCTCACTTCGACCTCCCCATCGCAGTGGCCTTGCTGGCCGCGATCGGCATCATTCCACAGGATGCCTCCGAAAGCGCAGTTAGCCTTGGCGAGCTCTCGCTTGACGGGTCGCTGGTTGCGGTCACTGGCGCGCTCCCCGCTGCTATGGCCGCCGCCGAAAAAGACCGCGCCCTGCTTTGCCCCAGCGCCTCCAGCCCCGAAGCCGCTTGGGTCGCAGCAACACAGGTGATCGGCGCAGGATCCCTCGCAGACGTGGTTCAGCACTTTTCCGGCCAATCCCCCTTGCCCCCCTCGGAACCAGGCGAAGTTCACAATGACCCCAGCACCGTCGATTTGCGGGATGTAAAGGGACAGGAACGCGCAAAGCGCGCCTTGGAGATTGCCGCAGCGGGCCGCCATCACCTCTTTATGGTCGGCTCGCCCGGTTCGGGCAAATCCATGCTCGCAGCCCGTTTGCCAACCATTTTGCCCCCCCTCACGCCCGTCGAGGCACTGGAAACTTCCATGATCCACTCGGTCGCCGGCCTGCTGGACCAAGGCGGCATTTCACGCACTCGCCCCTTTCGCGAACCCCACCACACCGCCTCCATGGCGGCCATCGTTGGCGGTGGCCGCCGCGCCGCACCCGGCGAAATTTCCCTCGCACACAACGGGGTGCTGTTCATGGACGAGTTGCCTGAATTCTCTCGCCCTGTATTGGAAACCCTGCGCCAGCCAATCGAAACAGGCAAAGTTATGATCGCGCGGGCCAATGCGCATGTGACTTATCCGTGTCGCTTCATGCTGGTCGCCGCCGCGAACCCCTGTCGCTGCGGCCACATGTTTGATCCAGCACAGGCCTGCGCCCGCGTTCCCCAATGCGGCGAAGACTACCTTGGCCGTCTTTCGGGACCGCTGTTGGATCGCCTTGATCTGCGCATCGAAGTGCCGCCGGTGTCGTTCACCGACCTTGACCTGCCTGCCGATGGTGACACCTCGGAAGCCGTTGCCGCGCGAGTGAAAGGCGCCCGCGACCGCCAACTCAGGCGCTTTCAAGGGCACGATGGCATCCGCGCCAATGCCGATGCCCACGGTGGCTTGCTGGAGGAAATTGCGTCACCAGACGCCGAAGGACGCGAATTGCTCATGCAAGTTGCAGAGAAATTCGGCCTCTCCGCGCGCGGGTATCACCGTGTGATGCGCGTCGCGCGCACTATTGCCGATCTGTCCGGATCGAGCACCGTTCGCCGCCCCCATGTCGCCGAAGCCGTCAGCTTTCGCCTGAGCCCCGAGACAGGTCTTTGACATCTAATGTGCGGTTTTTCTTGAGTTTGTCGCGAGGCGCGATAATTCTTGGGTGTTTTGAATAAATTCACCACAACTCAAGGAAGAAAAATTACATGGCTGACAAAAACGCATACACCGGTGAGATTCGTTTGTTTGGATTTAGTTTTACGCCGCTAAACTGGGCGCGGTGTGACGGTCAACTTCTAGATATCAGCAACAATCAGGAATTGTTTTCCCTGCTTGGAACTCAATTCGGCGGTGACGGGCGCAGAACATTTGGCCTTCCGGACCTGCGCGGTCGGGTTGCTGTGCATCAAGGCTCCGGTCCCGGTTTGGGGCGTTATGAAATGGGGCAGAAGAGCGGCATGGAAATGGTCCAGCTGACGGAACGGGAAATGCCGAGCCACACTCACGCGCCTCAAAGCTCTGATCAGCCTGGGAACAAACAAACCCCGTCCGGGGGCGTCTCCGCTGATGAAAACCACTCCGGATTTGCTCTTTACGGGACGACGCCTGACGGGGTGATGCAGGAGACAACTTCAGCCGGTGGCAACATGGCGCACAACAATATGCAGCCTTACACAGTTGCCAATTATTGCATCTGCCTCAAAGGCATCTACCCCAACCGACAGTGAGGCTCGCCCGCCTCAGTATAAAAGCAGACGTCAGGCGTTAACCCCCGCGCCTGGCTTCGATGGCTTCCCAGATTTTCTCGGCCACATTCACATCGTCAAACCGTTCCAATTCCTGAATGCCGGTGGGCGAGGTCACATTGATTTCGGTCAGATAATCTCCGATCACGTCAATCCCGACAAACACCTGTCCTTTTTCCCGCAGCAACGGACCAATCGCCGCGCAAATTTCCTTGTCCCGCGCGCTCAATCCGATTTTTTCCGGCCGGCCGCCAACGTGCATGTTGGACCGCGTTTCACCCTTTGCTGGCACGCGATTGATCGCACCAACAGGCTCTCCGTCGACCAGTATCACGCGTTTGTCGCCATTGCTCACGTCCGGCAAAAACTTTTGCACAATCAAAGGTTCGCGGCTGAAACCGGTGAACAACTCGTGCAACGAGGTGAGGTTGCGGTCATTGGCATCAAGCCGGAACACCCCCGCTCCGCCATTGCCATAGAGAGGTTTCAGAATCACGTCCCCGTGCTTGTCTTTGAACGCCTTGATGGTCTCGAGATCCCGCGCAATCGTGGTCGGCGGTGTCAGTTCGGGGAAATCCAGCACCAAAAGTTTCTCGGGATAGTTCCGAACCCAGAAAGGATCGTTCACCACCAGCGTATCTGGTGCCAGCCGGTCAAGCAAATGCGTCGACGTGATGTAGTGCATGTCAAATGGCGGGTCTTGCCGCAACCACACGACGTCCACTTCCGAGAGGTCCAGTCGCACCTCGGAACCGAGATCAACGTGATTGCCCACCTCGCGGCGCACCGTCATCCAGTGTCCACGCGCCGTGATCTGCCCCTCTTCATAGGCCAATTTATCCGGCGAATAGTAAAACAGATCATGCCCTCGCGCCTGCGCCTCTTCGGCGATGCGGAACGAACTGTCTGCGTTGATGTCGACAGACTGGATCGGATCCATCTGGAATGCAATTTTCATGAGCGGCACCCTCTTTTTGTGCCACATTCATGGCGCAAGCCGATCAGAGGTGCAATGCCTCCGTCATGCCGCCCACAACGCATTCTCAAGAATGTGAATGCGCCCCAAATCGTCCATCAACGCCACATCAAACCGCATAGGGGTCAAAGCGCCCCCGGGCTCCTGTCCGACAAATTCTTCTGCGGCACGCATCAGACGCGCCATCTGCCGCGGCTGAAGCTGCCCGGATGCGCTTGCAAAATTCCGGCTTTTCTTCACTTCGACAAAGACCATCTCATTGCCGTTGCGCATCACCAGATCAATTTCACCGGCTTTGCCACGCCATCGCCGTTGCGCCACAGTCATGCCAGCCGCTTCATAGTGGCGCGCGACAGAGGCCTCCGCGGCCTGCCCTGCCAGATAATTCCTCTGGCCACGTCTTTGTCGGGACGGAAGAGGCGTTTGAGCCTCAGACACGTCGCGATGAAAATCAAACACACCAAACTCTCAACTACAAAACTCAACAACAACGCCCCAAAGGGTATCACATCAGTCCGCCGTCTGTTTGAGTTTCAGGGCAAGTTGGTAAATTTTCCGTTTATGACCACCATACGCGTCTGCAACTTCGGCGGCTGCATCGCGCACCGAAAGCCTCTTCAGAGCCCCTATCAAAGCGGCTTCGATTTCCTCAGGACTGGCGTCTTTGACCTGATTTCTCTCAATTAATACAACGATTTCTCCTTTCGGAGGAGCGTTGGCAACACTCTCGGCCAGGGTCTGCAAAGTGCCTCTCCGCACTTCTTCGAATTTCTTGGTCAGCTCGCGAGCCACGGCAGCCTGCCGCTCAGCGCCAAAGACCTCCATCGCGTCAATCAACATCGCGCCGATCCGCTTGGGGGACTCATAAAACACCAGCGTGCCGGGAACGTCGGCCACCGCTTCCATAGCTGCGCGACGTGCCTTTTTCGCATTTGGCAAAAAGCCGGCAAAGAAAAACGCATCCGTCGGCAAGCCAGCAAGGCTCAGGGCTGTGACAATCGCCGATGGTCCGGGCGCGGAGGTGACCAAAAAACCCTCTTCTGCGACGGCACGGGACAGGTGGTATCCGGGATCCGCAATCAACGGAGTGCCCGCCTCTGACGCATAGGCCACCGAGCGACCCTCAGCGATATGCGCCACCAACCGCGCACGGGATTTTTCTCCCGAATGGTCGTGGTAACTCACAACAGGCCGATCTCCGAGAGGCACCCCATGAATTTCCAGCAGTCGCTTCATCGACCGCGTATCTTCTGCCGCAATGATGTCGGCTGAAGCCAAAATATCCAACGCCCGCAACGTAATGTCTCGCGCGGTCCCGATGGGTGTGGCGACAAAGTACAATCCCGGTTGCAAATGCACGACTTGATGATTCCCCACTGGACCCGCCCCTTCTTCCGTTTATTATCCGCGACATAACCAGAATCCGTCCGCGCCCAGCGGCCGCCCGCCAATCAGGGAATGGAGTTACTCCGATGTTGTCTTTGTTTAAACCCGCCCGCCGGTTTGTAAAAGGGGCGGTTCTCGGACTGTCTGCACTCACGTTGCTGGCCTGTGTGCCCGGAGGCGGCGGGCCGACCATCGCCACCAACAAACCGGTTCCTGTGGCGCTCCTTGTTCCAAAAGGCAGCAGCAATTCCGGCGACGCCGTACTGGCGCAAAGCCTCGAGAATGCTGCAAAGCTGGCCATTGCCGATCTCGACGGTGTGCAGATCGACCTGCGGGTTTATCCGACAGCCGGCGACCCGGCGACGGCGCAGGCTTCGGCGGTTCAGGCGGTCGATGAAGGGGCCAAAATCATCATCGGTCCGGTCTTCGCCGAGGCCGCCAATGCTGCGGCCAAAGCCGTTGCGGGGCGCAACATCAACGTGATGTCGTTCTCCAACAACACCTCCGTCGCCGGCGGCAATCTTTTTGTTCTGGGTCCGACCTTTAACAACACCGCCAACCGGTTGGTGAGCTTCTCCAAAGCCAACGGCAAACCCCGTATTATGGTTGTCCATGCCGACAACGCGTCCGGCACTCAGGGCAAGGCCGCTATCGAAGTCGCAATCTCGCAACAAGGTGCGCAGCCGGCAGGCTCCGTCAGCTATCAATTCTCGCAAGAAGGCGTGATTGCGGCGGTGTCGCAGATCAAGCTGACCGCCGACAACAACGATGTGGATGCGATCTTTCTGACCTCAAACACATCGGGCGCGCTGCCGTTGATGTCGCAACTCCTGCCCGAGGCAGGCCTCAGCCCCAACAACACACAGTTCATCGGTCTGACCCGCTGGGATATCCCGTCGCAGACACTGGAACTCCCAGGGGTGCAAAACGGCTGGTTCGCCTTGCCAAACCCGACGCTCACAGAACAATTCCAAAGCCGCTACGCGCAGGCTTACGGCGGCCTGCCGCACCCGATCGGTGGATTGGCTTATGATGGCATTGCGGCGATTGGCGCACTGGTCAAGGCCGGTAAATCCGACGCATTGACGACCAGTGCGCTGACCCAGAGCGCAGGTTTTCAGGGCGTGAACGGCATCTTCCGCTTGCTCGCTGATGGTACGAATGAACGCGGGCTGGCCGTGGCCACAATCCGCGACAAAAAGGTGGTGATCATTGACCCAGCCCCGCAACGTTTCGGAGGCGCAGGCCTCTGAGGTCCACGCCATTTTTCCGGCCGAGCCCTCGGCCGGTCTGATCCGCCCGGCTGACGAAATTTTCGACCGCGCGGCCGTGACTGCGGAAATCGAAGCGATTTTCGCACAGACCGGAGACGACGGGCGACGCGGTGATGTCGTCAAAGTCCTTGCGGCCCGTCGCAAGGACGCGATGGCGGCGATCGCTGACGCCTTTCGCGATGACCCCTGGGCGGCGCGTGCAATGACACGCTCCTACACCTGGCTCACTGACTGTCTGGTCAGCTGCGCCTATCATGTTGCCACAGAACGGTTGCATCCGCTTTCGACCCCGACCGAAGCGGAGCGCCTGTCGCTGCTCGCCGTCGGCGGTTACGGACGTGGCGAGATGGCGCCGCAATCAGACGTCGATCTGCTGTTTCTGACGCCTTACAAGATCACCCCTTGGGCGGAGAGCGTGATTGAATCCATGCTCTACATTCTCTGGGATCTTCGCCTAAAGGTCGGCCATGCATCGCGTACCGTGCGCGATTGCCTGCGTCTGGGGCGCGAAGATTTCACGATCCGCACTGCCCTTCTTGAGCACCGATTTCTACGCGGGCATGTGCCCTTGGCGGAGGAACTTGCCGAGCGGCTCGAAGAAGAACTCTTCAAAGGCACCGAGCGCGAATTCATCGACGCCAAACTCGAAGAACGCGACAACCGGCATCTGAAACAGGGCCAGCGATATGTTGTTGAGCCCAACGTCAAAGAAGGCAAAGGCGGTCTGCGCGACCTGCAGTCTCTCTTTTGGATCGCAAAATACGTCTATCATGTCTCTGACGTTCGTGAGCTGGTGGCGCTTGAGGTGCTGCTTGAGGATGAACTGGAACGGTTCGTATCCGCCGAAGACTTTCTCTGGGCGGTGCGCGGCCACCTGCACCTGATTGCCGGACGCCCTTCAGAAACCCTATCTTTTGATGTTCAGGTCGAAGTTGCCGATGCGCTTGGCTACCAGGATCGCGGCGGGCGCCGTGGCGTGGAGCACTTCATGCAGGACTTCTTCCGCCATGCCACATCGGTGGGGGATCTGACACGCATCATTCTGACCAAACTCGAAGCGGATCACGCCAAATCCGCGCCGTTGATGGAGCGTATCTTCCGCCGCCGCCGGCGCGTAAAATCCGGCTATCAGGTGATCCACAACCGCCTCGCGGTGGCCGATGACGCGACCTTCCTAACCGACCCACTCAACCTTCTGCGCCTCTTCGAAGAAGGATTGCGCACCGGCATGTTGATTCACCCCGACGCCATGCGGCTGGTGACAGCCAATCTGCATTTGATCGACGACGACATGCGGGCCAACAAGGAAGCCCGCCGGATTTTTCTGGATCTGCTGCTCAAACACGGCAACCCCGAACGCGCCCTGCGCCGGATGAACGAACTGGGCGTTCTGGCTGCATTTATTCCGGAATTTGAGCCCATCGTGGCGATGATGCAGTTCAACATGTATCATTCCTACACGGTGGACGAGCACACAATTCAGGTGATCGCCAACTTTACCCACATCGAAAAAGAAGAACTTCAGGACGAGCTGCCGCTCAGTTCCGAAATCTTGAAAACCGGCATCAACCGAAAGGTTCTGATGGTTGCCATGCTGCTGCATGACATCGGCAAGGGCCGCGACATCGACCACTCGGTGCTTGGCGCACAGATCGCCCGCAAGGTCGCCCCGCGTCTTGGCTTGAACAAATCCGAGGTCGAAACCGTGGAATGGCTGGTGCGGTATCACCTACTGATGTCGGACATGGCGCAGAAACGCGACATCGCAGATCCCCGCACCGTGCGCGATTTTGCCAAGGCGGTGAAAACCGTGGATCGCCTCAACCTGCTGACAGTTTTGACGGTTTGTGACATTCGCGGCGTTGGACCGGACACATGGAACAACTGGAAAGCCGTCTTGCTGCGTGCTTTGCACGGCCAAACCAAACTGGCCCTCGAAGACGGAATGGAATCCATCACCCGCGAAAATCGCGGCGCGAAGGCCAAAAAGACGCTTCGCGAGGAATTGTCCGACTGGCCAGCCAAGGACATCAAGAAAGAAACCGGCCGACACTATGACCCTTATTGGCAGGGTTTGCACATCACCGCACACAAGGTCTTTGCCGAACTTTTGCGGGGCATTCCTGACGATGAAATCCGCATCGATCTGCATCCAGATGACGATCGAGACGCAACCCGCGTCTGCTTTGCCATGGCCGACCATCCGGGCATTTTTTCGCGCATGTGCGGCGCGCTCGCCTTGGTCGGGGCCAACATCGTTGATGCGCGGACGTTCACATCCAAAGACGGATTTGCCACAGCCGCCTTCTGGATTCAGGATGCCGAGGGCAAGCCGTATGAATCCGGTCGTCTGCCAAGATTGCGCCAGATGATCGAGAAAACTCTCAAGGGCGAGGTTGTCACACGCGACGCGATGCGCAGCCGCGACGTGATCAAAAAGCGCGAGCGCGCCTTTAAGGTGCCCACAACAATTGCTTTTGATAACGAAGGGTCGGAAATCTATACGATCATCGAAGTCGACACCCGAGACCGGCCGGGCCTGTTGTTCGACCTCACGCGCACATTGGCGAATTCCAACGTCTATATCGCCTCTGCGGTGATCGCCACATATGGCGAACAGGTTGTCGATGCCTTCTATGTCAAAGACATGTTTGGCCTCAAATTCCACTCTGAAAGCAAGCAAAAGACACTGGAAAAACGCCTGCGCGAAGCCATTGAACAAGGTGTGGAAAGGGCAACCGCTTGAAGCCGATCCGTCTGATACGTGGTTTCCTGACCGTTGGCTTCTGGACATTGATGAGCCGCATTCTCGGCTTTGTCCGAGAAATTCTGTTGCTCAGCTACCTCGGCCCCGGCCCTGTGATGGACGCTTTTGTTGCAGCCTTTCGCTTGCCTAATATGTTCCGCCGCTTCTTTGCCGAGGGCGCGTTTAACGCCGCGTTCGTACCGATGTATTCCAAGAAATACGAGGCCGGCGAAGACCCCGACGGATTTGCCAGCGATGCCTTCTCGTGGCTGACTTTGGTGGTACTCACTTTGACGGGGCTGGCGATGGTCTTCATGCCGGCGCTGGTCTGGGCCACTGCCGAGGGGTTTTGGGGCGATCAACGCTTTGACATGACCGTCGGTTATGGCCGCATCGTCTTTCCTTACATCGTTTTCATGTCGCTCGCGGCGCTGTTTTCCGGTGTGCTCAACGCCCGCGGCCACTTTGCTGCCGCAGCCGCAGCACCGACGCTCCTGAACATTATGGTGATTCCTGCGCTGGTTCTTGGCGATCTGTTTGGCGAAACCGTGGTTTATTGGCTGCTTTGGACCATCCCTGCCGCAGGTGTGGCGCAACTTGCGCTGGTCTGGTTCGCGGCCTATCGCGCCGGCGCGCGGATTTGCCTGCGCATACCTCGGCCATCCGCCGACATGGGCAAAATGGTCACAGTCGCCTTTCCCGCCGCGCTGGCCTCAGGGGTGATGCAAATCAACCTCGTCGTAGGCCAGATCGTCGCCTCCGCCAACGAAGGCGCGGTCAGCTGGCTCTATGCCGCAGACAGGTTGTACCAATTGCCTTTGGGGGTGATTGGCATCGCGGTCGGCATTGTGCTGTTGCCCGAACTCTCTCGTCGCCTCAAAGCAGACGACACCGAGGGCGCACAGGACGCTTTCTCCCGCGCCACCGAATTCGCGATGTTTCTGACAATTCCCTGCGCGGTGGCATTTCTCGTTGTTCCCCTGCCCATCGTTTCCGTGCTGTTTGAGCGCGGCGAGACAGGCGCAGACGACAGCGCTGCCATCGCTGTCGCCTTGTCGATCTACGCCATCGGCCTGCCGGCTTTTGTCCTGCAAAAACTCCTGCAGCCGCTCTACTTCGCTCGGCATGACACACGATCGCCGTTCCGGTTTGCGGTTTGGGCAATGGTGGTGAACGCTGGACTATCCTTTGGCCTTGCGCCTTTTATCGAATGGCTCGCACCAGCGATCGCTGCAACGGTGGCAGCTTGGGTCATGATCGCTCAGCTGGGCTGGGGTGCGCGCAAATTCGGAAAAACCGCCAAGTTCGACGCCCGGTTGCGCAAACGCCTATGGCGCATCGTCGCCTGCAGCGTCGTCATGGGTGCGGCGCTTTGGTGGCTCTGGATCGCGTTGATCCCATGGCTCGGCAGCCCGGGCTGGCGCTATATCGCTCTGACCGTACTGGTTGCGGGAGGTGCGGCGGTCTATTTCGCAATGGCCCGTCTTATCGGGGCATTCTCCAAATCCGACCTGAAACAGGCCGCGCGTCGACGCGGCTAAAAGGCGGACATCTTACAAAAATCATTGCCAGTGCCCCCCATTCCGACTTTACATCGTGGCATTCAGATATTCGGCGAACAAACAGCCGACATCACAAGGGGAAAGTGTAATGAATTGGATTCTCATGCTGATTATCGGCATTTTATCGGTCGCTCTGGGCGGCCTAGCACTCGCCAACCCGTTTGGCGCTTCGGTCACAGCCACCTTCATCGCGGGCTGGAGTTTTGTTTTTCTCGGGGCTGTTCAGGTCATCGCGTCCTTCTCGGCGCCAAGCACCGGAGCCAAGGTTTTTGGCGTTATCTTCGGCCTGATCGCCCTCGCAATCGGCATCAACATCCTGCAGGAACCCCTCAAGGGCATGCTGACCCTGACCTTTGTCGCCGGCATCATGTTTCTGGCCTCCGGCATCACTAAGGCGTGGTTTGGCTTTTCCGGTGCAGAAGGCACCCCACGCCTTGCGCTTTTCCTTTCGGCGCTTGTGTCAATGGCCCTTGGAGCCATGGTTCTGTCCAACTTCCCGCAATCCGCAGCGGTTATTCTCGGCGTGTTGCTGGCCGTGGAACTGATCTCTAACGGCATAAGCGCAATCGCCTTGGCGGTGATGACCAAAGACATAGATCAGGCCTGACCAGCTCAAATCACTGGCGGCGGATACGCTCGCGTATCCGCTGCCAACCTCCCGGCACCAGCAAAAAGCTCATCAAAAAGCCTGCGGCAAAGCCGAACACATCGGCCACCCAATCCGGATTGCCGCCAAACACCAGCCCGAACACCAGCTGGATCGCGACGAGCATCCCGATCAGGGAAAACGCCCGCACCTGCGGCGCACCCAGCACCCCAAGCTGTACCCACATCAAAAATGTATACGCCCCGATCAGCCCGTAAACGCCGGGATAGCTGCCAACAAGCGGCTCCGGTGTATCGAGGATCAACGCGTATGCCAGCGCCCCGATGACGCCAGAGCCAATGAAGACAACCAGTGTTGCAAGTTGCGAGAACACCTCGCCCACCATCTTGCCAATCGCCAGCAAAAGCACGCCACCAAACAAGGCATGGGTGAAATTGTAGTGCACAAACAAATAGGTGACGAACCGCTTCACATGCTCCAGAGGCCAACTGCCAGTGGCCAGCATCCAATCAAAGATTTCCGCCGAAAATGCGTATTGCTGCATGCCAGACAGGCGCCAGCCAACTGCACTCGGCCCGCCAATCAGCCCCTGCGACCCCGCCCAGAACGCGGCCTCAACGCCGACCAACAACAAAAACAGCGCCACAACAACGGGTGGAAGCGGATTAACCGGACTCTGATCATCGGGATGGCTCATATGGCACGTTCCTTCTTGTTCCCCATGGCCCCGCGCATGACTTCTTGACGGGGTATTGCGCCCTGAGTAAGGCAAGCAAACCTATTAATCCAGACGGAGTAACTCCCATGACTGAGGCGGTCCAAACGTCCTCCACCTTTACCCCACGCGTCTTTTCCGGGATCCAACCCTCGGGCGGCCTGACGCTGGGCAATTATCTCGGCGCGATGAAGCGCTTTGTCGACATGCAAGAGGCCGGCACGCACGAGACCGTGTATTGCATGGTTGACCTGCATGCGATCACCGTCTGGCAAGACCCCGACAAGCTGCGCCGCGCCACCCGCGAACTCTGCGCCGGTTTCATCGCGGCAGGCATTGATCCGGCCAAGTCGATCCTCTTTAACCAGTCCGCCGTGCCCGAGCACGCGCAACTGGCATGGATCTTCAACTGCGTCGCCCGCATGGGCTGGATGCAGCGCATGACCCAATGGAAAGACAAAGCTGGTAAGAACGCGCAAAACGCATCTCTGGGTCTGTTTGCCTACCCCGCCCTGATGGCAGCAGACATCCTGATTTACCATGCCACCCATGTGCCGGTGGGCGAGGACCAGAAGCAGCACCTCGAGTTGACCCGCGATGTTGCGATCAAGTTCAACCACGACTACGGCGTGGACTTCTTCCCTGTCACCGAGCCGGTGATCGAGGGCGCAGCGACGCGCGTGATGTCGTTCCGCGATGGCACCAAAAAGATGTCCAAGTCCGACCCGTCGGATGCGTCTCGCATCAACATGACTGATGACGCCGACACCATCGCCAAGAAAATCCGCAAAGCCAAAACCGATCCGGAGGCGTTGCCATCGGAGGTCAAAGGGCTCGAAGAACGTCCCGAGGCCCGCAATCTGGTGAACATCTACGCGGGCCTGTCCGGCCTCACCGTCGATCAGGTTCTGGCGGACGTCGGCGGCAAACAGTTCTCTGAGTTCAAACCGATGCTGTCGGAACTGGCGGTCGCCAAACTCGCGCCAATCAGCACCGAAATGGCCCGCCTGATGCAGGAACAGGACGAGATCGACAAAATCCTTGCCCAAGGCGCAGGCCAGGCCCGCGAAATCGCCGCGCCGATCCTGAAAAAAACCTACGAGATCGTTGGAATGGTCGGGGCGTAAGTCACCTGCCATTCAATCCATCAGCAAAGCCCTGCCCCTTCGTGGCGGGGCTTTTTTATCTTCAAATGTCAGCTGTGCGGACAAAGTTGCCAGTCGCACAGAAGGACGAGGCCCCCGATTCCTGCGTAAACCTGCCGTCGGGCGAATTCGCGCAAGGTCTGCTATTGCTGCATGAATATCGTCAGAATGGACACCAACACCAACCCGAAGCCGAGGGTGAATGTTATCGCGACCTTCGCGGAGCCGATCAGTCGCGACAGCGCGAATGGTCCAAGTATCCAGTAGACCAGTCCTGTCACGAATCCGGGGAAATACTCCCCCATCAAGATGACCCACCAAGTATGAGCGATAGCATTGCCAATTGCGCCATACACGATGAAGAAGAGCATTGGCGCGACAAGAAAGCGGATGTTGCGGGACAGAACCAGAATGCAGGAAATCGAGAAACCGAAGTAGGACACCATGTTGACGCTGACAAACAAGTCGGCACTGAACGGCTCCGCTCCGTAAAGCACTGGAAAAAGTTCCTGAAACCCCGTCCTGAACTCCTCGGTGAAGTGGATGAACTGCCAAGCCAGTGTTCCAAAAAACACCGGATAAAACGAAACCGGCTCTGGCAACTCGGCTTGTGCCTGGAACATCCACAGAAGCAGAGCCGCCACACCGACCAATCCGACAACAAAGGTGACAACCAATGGCCTGCCGCCAATTAGAGTGAACGCAACGGCCATGATCATCGTAAGGGCCAATGCAACGATCAGGTCGGTTCTTGTGAGCGACTTGTTTTCCATTTCACTATCCTCAGCGCGTTATCCTATCACTGGCTCAGACCCGCCTCTTGCTGGGTGCGATTTTCGATTGGTAGCGGAAACAAACAAGTGGCATGGATCGGTGACATTTGAGCGTGATACATTTCAGATGTTTTGGCGACAAGTAAACGCGAATGCTCCCAACACCGGACATCTGACAATAGAGATCAGATGTCCCCAATGTCCGTAAAGCTGCCGCTAGTGCAACTGCAACATCAGTCAAAATGGGCTCGACCCCACCTTCGCTGCAAGCGGCCTCAACGTCTTCTGCGCGGACAAGTTGCCATTCCAAATCAAAAAAAGCCGCCACCGGACCGAGGGGTGGAAGCAAAACACCCGTCTCGTGAGGGTGTTTCCGGCGCGGCTAAATCAAAGCTTTGGTCTAGGTGAGCAGGTGAAAGGGGTGTTTGCCTCATATCGCTCAGCCGCCAACTTTTGGTTTGGCACCACCCGCACCCTCAATACGCCCCTCTTGCGCATTCCCGCACATCTGTCGCGCCCTGACGGCAGTTTCGCGCAGATCATCCCCGCCCTACCATGGAGCAAATCACAGGAGAGCCCCCATGAAGGCGACACACCCGCAAACCCGCATCGGCCATGTCCACCTCAAGGTCGCCGACCTTGACCGCGCGATTGCATTCTATTCCGGCGTTCTGGGCTTTGAGGTTCAGGCCCGCTATGGCAACGATGCCGCCTTTCTAGGCGCTGGCGGCTATCACCACCATATCGGGCTCAACACATGGTCCTCCAAAGGCGCCACCCCGCCCCCACCCGGCCACACCGGCCTCTTTCACACCGCTTTTCTGTACCCCAACCGCGCCGAATTGGCCGATGCTGTGAAGCGTGTGATCAACGCGGACTACGCCATAGAAGGAGCCTCTGATCACGGCGTGAGCGAGGCTGTCTACCTCACCGACCCTGACGGCAACGGCGTCGAGCTTTATTGCGACCGCGCCGAAGCCGACTGGCCGCGCAATCCCGATGGCTCGCTGGCGATGTATACCCGCCGCCTTGATCTGAACGCGCTCTTGGCCGATGCGGCCTGACACAGGCTGTCACAAAACTGAAACCCCCTTGTCACGAATCCGTTCTCAAGGCCCAATAAGGTTGTGCCAGCCCCGAACAGGGCCTGAGTAAACGCAAGCTTGGAGCCAGCAATGGACCATATCGACCAGACTTCCGACGACCTTGCTTTCGACGACATCGACGAGCTGATTTCTCCCCGCGCCGAGGAGATCGATTTTGACCGCGTGGTGGACACGGCGCTGTCCCGTCGTGGCTTTCTCGGCGGTGTGATGACCTTTGGCCTTGGCTCCTTCCTTGTCGGCACCACCGCGATGACTCGCAACGCGGGCGCTGTTGGCCAAACGCCGGCGGACCGTTTCGGCTTTGCTCAGGTGGCCGCCAACACGGATGACACCATCACACTGCCCGAAGGCTTTGAATGGGAACAGGTTGTGGCTTGGGGCGATCCGCTTTTTACCGACACCCCCGCTTTTGACGAAGCCACCCGCGGCACCGCCGCCACACAGGCCCGCGCCTTTGGCGACAACAACGACGGCATGTCGCTCTTCACCAAGGACGGCCGCACGGTGATGGCGGTGAACAACGAATACGCCAACCGCAAAATCATGTGGGGCAACAACGCGGACGGCAAACCTGCCTCCTCTGACGATATCGAAAAGGGCATGATGGCGCATGGTGTCTCGGTTTTCGAAGTGGCCCGCGACGACGCGGGCAACTGGCAGGTGGTTCTGGACAGCGACCTGAACCGCCGCATCACGCCCCAGACCGATATGGACCTGACCGGCCCTGCGGCAGGCCATGACCTTTTGAAAACCGCCGCCGATCCGTCTGGTATGGCCACCAAAGGCACATGGAACAATTGCGGCAACGGCGAAACGCCTTGGGGCACCTACCTGACCTGCGAAGAAAACTTCAACGGCTACTTCTCTGCCGCAGATGAGGCGCACGAAGTCTCTGCCGAACTCAAGCGCTACGGCGTGTCGTCCAAAGACTGGGGGTACGGCTGGGCCAAAGTGGACGACCGCTTTGACGTCGCACAAAACCCGAACGAGCCGAACCGCGCGGGCTATGTGGTCGAAATCGACCCGTTTGATCCGACCTCGACCCCGAAAAAGCGCACCGCTCTGGGCCGTTTCAAACACGAAAACGCCGCTGTGGTTCTGGCGCCTTCCGGTCACGCTGTGGTCTACTTGGGCGACGATGAGCGCGGCGAGTTCCTCTACAAATTTGTCTCTCACGGCATTTATGCCGCCAGCGGCGACAACTCTGATCTCTTGGAAAACGGCGACCTGTTTGTGGCCAAATTCCATGATGACATGCGTGGCGAATGGCTGGCGCTGACACCGGACACCACCGGCATGTCAGACGCCGAAATCCGCGTCCACACCCGTCAGGCCGCGTCCAAAGTTGGCGCGACGACCATGGACCGCCCTGAATGGGTGGCGGTGAACCCGACCAAAGCTGAGGCCTATGTTGCGCTCACCAACAACAAGAACCGCGGCAAGAAACCAAACGCCGGAGGCGATGACACCTCGGCAAACGGCCCCAACCCGCGCGTGAAAAACCACTACGGCCAAATCGCACGCTGGATGCCCGACAACGAAGATCACGCCGCCCAAGGCTTCAGTTGGAACCTCTTCGCGTTGGCGGGCAACCCCGATGTGCATGACGACGCCTATGCAGGCTCGGAAAACATCAACGCAGGCAACATGTTCAACTCGCCCGACGGCATGGCGTTTGACAGCACGGGTTTCTTGTGGATCCAGACCGACGGCAAATATTCCAACGAGGGCGATTTTGCCGGCATGGGCAACAACCAGATGCTCGCCGGCGACACCAACACCGGCGAAATCCGCCGGTTTTTGGTTGGCCCCAATGAATGCGAGGTCACAGGGCTGTGCTGGTCGCCGGACCGCCGCACCATGTTTGTCGGCATCCAGCACCCCGGCGAGAAAGGCAACAGCCACTTTCCTGGCGGCGGCACATCTCTGCCTCGCTCCGGCGTCTTCGCAATCCGGCGCACGGACGACGGCCTGATCGGCTAACCGCACTATTTGGGTGGAATACGCACCTAGCCCGGACAGCAAAAAGACGTTGGTTTCCGGTTCGCGCAGCGGTCACTTCGCCTTGGTGATCCATCACATCACAAATCGCGATACCTGCCCTCTGGACCTTCCCAAACGTCGGGCATACTCTCCGCGCCAGCGAGAGAGGGGAGTTTACTCAATGGCCACCGGCAAGAATATCCGCACCTATTTCAACGGCACATGGCATGACGGTGACACACCGATCATTTCGGCCGCCGACCATGGCGCGTGGCTTGGCTCCGGCGTGTTTGATGGCGCGCGGTTTGTGAACGGGCTGATACCGGATCTCGACAAACACTGCGCCCGCACCAACCGTTCCGCCGAAGCGTTGATGCTCACCCCTACGGTGTCCGCTGACGACATGGTCGAAATCGCGCTCGAAGGTCTCAAGGCCTACGACAAGGGCGCTGCAGTTTATATCCGCCCAATGTATTGGGGCATCGACGGCGACGCGACCGCGATTGTGCCCAGCGCTGACAGCACCGGCTTTGCGATCTGCCTCGAAGAAATTCCGATGGCGCCTGAAACCGCGTCGGCGACGCTCACCAAAACCCATTTCCGCCGCCCGACGCTGGATTGTGCGGTGGTGAATGCCAAGGCAGGCTGCCTGTATCCCAACAACGCCCGCATGCTGCGCGAAGCCCGCGCCAAGGGCTTTGGCAACGCGCTTGTGACCGACGCCATGGGCAATGTGGCTGAAACCGCCACCGCCAATATCTTTATGGTGCGCGACGGCGAGGTCTTTACGCCTGTGCCAAACGGCACCTTCCTGTCCGGCATCACCCGTGCGCGCCACATCGAAAACCTCAAGGCCGACGGGGTAGCAGTGCATGAAACCGTGCTGACCTATGCCGATTTTGAGGCGGCCGACGAGGTCTTTATGTCTGGTAACATGAACAAGGTGACTCCCGTGTCCGCCTTTGATGACCGCCAGTATCAAATCGGCCCTGTGACCCGCCGCGTGCGCGAGATGTATTGGGATTGGGCGGCATCTGCCTGACACCAAGGACCGGAAATCCAGACGCAAATGGCTCAAAGCCACACTGCAGCGTGCCAAGCCATTGTCTGAGCTGCGCCCCCGGTCCGGACAAAAGCGTGCCATCATCACACGCAAAACCTGTTGCGCCGCTTGTCCCTTCCCGCCAATATCGCGCAAACGGGAGAAACCTCATGCGTAAGTTCCTTGTTGTTCTGGACGAAAGTCGCGAATGCCTCAATGCTATGCGCTTTGCCGCAATGCGCGCTGCCAACACTGGCGGTGGGGTCAAAGTGCTGTCCGTCATCCCGCCCGAAGAATTCAACCACTGGATCGGTGTCAGCGGCCTGATGCGGGAAGAAGCCCGCGAACGGATCGAGGTCCACTTCGAGGTCTTTGCCAAATGGATGCGGGATCGTCAGGGAGTAGATCCTGAGTTGAAAATTCGCGAAGGCGAAGCGGTTAAGGAAATCCTCTCCGAGATCAGCGAAGATCAGGAAATCGGCGTTCTGGTTCTGGGCGCCAACAACGATCGCAAAGGCCCCGGCCCGCTTGTCACCCAGATGTCGCGCAGCTCCGGTTCTCTGCCCGTGCCAATGACCGTGGTGCCGGGTGACTTGAGCAAAGACCAACTCGAAGCCATCACCTAGGCAGACTTATGCCGCCAAGTTCTTTTTGCGCGACAATCGGCACCCCACACCTTAGAATCATTCTAATCCTTGACTTGCCGCCTGCAGAGGCGCATATCCATTCCTGATAGGAAAGGTCTGCCATATGTTTATTCAAACTGAATCCACGCCAAACCCGGCCACTTTGAAATTCTTGCCCGGTCAGACCGTGCTTGAGACAGGCACTGCCGATTTTCCAACCGCCGATGGGGCGTCCGCTTCCCCACTCGCCACCCGCATCTTTGCAGTGAATGGCGTTGCCGGTGTGTTTTTTGGCAATGACTTCGTGACCGTCACCAAAGGTGATGCGATCGAATGGGACCACATCAAGCCCTCCATTCTTGGCGCGATCATGGAACACTTCCAATCAGGCCAGCCGGTCATGGCAGGCGAAGCCACAGCGCCCTCCGGCCACGCCGAACATCACGGCGAAGATGGCGAGATCGTCGGCCAGATCAAAGAACTGCTCGACACCCGCGTCCGCCCTGCAGTGGCGCAAGACGGAGGCGACATTACCTTCCACGGCTTTGACCGCGGCGTTGTGTACCTGCACATGCAGGGCGCCTGCGCCGGTTGTCCGTCCTCCACGCTGACCTTGAAAATGGGCATCGAAAACCTGCTGCGTCACTACATTCCCGAAGTGACCGAGGTCCGTCCGGTTGCCGTCTAAGGCCGACACGACTGGAAAAATCACGGGACGGTGCTATTGTGGCGCCGTCCTTTTGCGTTCTGACACCCCGCCTGCGACGGTCGCCTATTGCCATTGCTCCGATTGCCGACGCTGGACCGGCGCGCCCCTGCCCGCATTTGCGGCCCTCAGCACCACTGACCTGCACACAAGTCCCGACCAAGGCGTCGGTGTTTCTCATTCCAAGGGCGTCACCCGCTGGAACTGTACCTCCTGCGGCTCACCTCTCATGGCACGGTTTGAGTATCTGCCCAATCAGGTCTATGTTCCCCTCGGCCTCCTAGATCAGGCCGCCGACCTGCCGCCCGCGCTGCACTGTCATGCCAACGCAGCCTATCCTTGGCTGCATGTTGACGACGACACACCGCGCATCACCGGCACCGCCCGGGACACTCTGAACGACACGTAAGGGACCATTCGTGACCACCGCCCCCTTGATCCTCGGCTTTGACACCTCCGGCCCGCATGTGTCCGCCGCACTATTGCGAGGCAACGAAACCCTCGCGCTCATCAGCGAAGACATGAAACGCGGCCAAGCCGAACGCCTTATGCCTATGCTCGAGGAAACCCTCGTTCAAGGTCAGGTCACTTGGGCCGATCTCTCCGCCATCGGCGTCGGCATCGGTCCCGGCAACTTCACCGGCATCCGCATTTCCGTCAGCGCGGCCCGTGGCCTCGCGCTCGGTTTGGCCATACCCGCAGTCGGGGTTTCCTCATTTGAGGCCACGTCGCTGGACGAAACTGCACCGCACATCGCCACCGTTCCGGCCCCACGAGAGCAGGTTTATGCGCTCGGCGAAGGTTTCCCCGACCCGAAACTCATACCTGCCACCGAGGTGAACGCAGCACTTGTCCGGTCGCTTTTGCCGCCAGATCAACTTGTCACCAACATCGCCCGCATCGCGGCGACCAAACACACCCAGTCGCCCCCACGCCCCGCGCCACTCTATATCAAACCCGCCGATGCGGCTCCGCCGCGTGACCCTGCTCCGGTCATCCTTTATGACTGACGCCGCCGCACTTGCCGCCATTCATGCCGCGGCCTTTGACAACACCCGCGCATGGTCGGCTGACGAGATTGCCTCCCTTTTGGATAGCCGCCTGACATTCGTCATCCACCAGCCCGAAGGGTTTGCCCTCGGTCGTGCGGTGGCCGATGAGGTCGAGCTTCTGACCCTTGCCGTCCACCCTGCCGCGCGGCGCCAAGGCCATGCGCGCGCGCTTCTTCTGGCGTTTGAAGACGAATCGGAAAATCGGGGTGCAGCCCGCGCATATCTGGAAGTCGCACAGGACAATATCGCCGCGCTTGCCCTCTACAAAGCGGCAGGCTACCAAACCACCGGCACCAGACCCGCTTACTATCGGCACAAGGACGGCAGCCAAATAGCTGCCAGCCTTATGGAAAAGGCGCTAAACTAGACGCAGGCCCGATTCGCCGACCAGTTTTTTGGCCAAATAGTCAAAAATCCGGTTGACCCCTTGGGACACTGTGGCCTTACTTGCACGATGATCCTTCGGGATTGAACCAATGGACCGGCAATACAAACGACCGATCCGCTCATATATGGGAGACATTCATGAGCCTCATGCACAAATTCCTCGGCGCAGCTGCAGCCGTTGCCCTCTCCGCAGGCGCAGCGCTGGCAGAACCGGCGCTGATCTTTGACCTTGGCGGCAAATTCGACAAATCGTTCAACGAAGCAGCCTTTGGTGGCGCGACCCGTTGGGCCGAAGAAACCGGCGGCACTTTCCGCGAAATCGAACTGCAGTCCGAAGCTCAGCGTGAACAGGCTCTGCGCCGTTTCGCCGAAGCTGGCGCAAACCCGATCGTCATGACCGGCTTTGCCTTCGGCAACGTTCTTTCCGAAGTCGCACCTGACTATCCTGACACCAAATTCGCCATCATCGACATGGTTGTGGATCAGCCCAACGTGCGCTCTGTTGTCTTCAACGAGCACGAAGGCTCCTACCTTGTTGGCATGATGGCCGCTCAGGCATCTAAATCCGGCACCGTTGGCTTCATCGGCGGCATGGACATCCCGCTGATCCGTAAGTTCGCTTGCGGCTACGTTCAGGGCGTCAAAGCCGTGAACCCCGACGCAACCGTGATCCAGAACATGACCGGCACCACGCCGGCCGCATGGAACGACCCGGTTAAAGGCTCCGAGCTGACCAAAGCGCAGATCGCGCAAGGCGCGGACGTTGTATACGCAGCGGCAGGCGGCACCGGCGTTGGTGTTCTGCAAACCGCAGCGGACGAAAACATCCTGTCGGTTGGTGTGGACAGCAACCAGAACCATCTGCACTCCGGCAAGGTTCTGACTTCCATGATGAAGCGCGTGGACAACGCGGTTTATGAAGCCATGACAGCCGGCGTTGATCTGGAAACCGGCTTCAACGTGATGGGCGTGGCCAACGGCGGCATCGATTACGCCATGGACGAGCACAACGCCTCCCTCGTGTCCGCAGACATGAAGGCGAAAGTGGACATGGCAAAAGATGCCATCGCTTCCGGTGAACTGGCCGTACACGACTACATGTCCGACAACACCTGCCCGGTGGAATAAGACGCGCAGCCCAACCCCGCGTTGGGTGTGAAAATCGGGGCCGTGCCATTGCGGCGCGGCCCCATCCACAAACAAAGGCCCGTCATGACAAACGCGATAGACGCATTCTTCGCCGCATGGGGCGAGGCTGTCTTGGACACACGCACCGACATGCTGCGCGGGTCGCTGTCCTCTGATGTCTCCTATGCAGACCCCCGCACGCCGGACCCGATCACAGACACTCAAGCCTTGATCGACTACGTCGGCATGTATTCGCAATATGCCTCCGGCGCTTCGGCGCATGTTGTGGCCTCAAGCGACACCGCAGGCACCACACGTGTGACCGTCGCTTTCCGCATGGCGGACGGCAACGAGCAACTTGGCCAATACTTCATCGAACTCGACGACCAATCCCGCATCACGCGCGCGGTTGGCTTCGCAGGACTCGGAGCACCTGAATGACCGCACCGGCAATTGAACTCAAAGGCATCTCCAAAGCCTTCGGCCCCGTTCAGGCCAACAAAGACATTTCCATCTCGGTCCAACCCGGCACAATTCACGGGATCATCGGCGAAAACGGCGCGGGGAAATCCACGCTGATGTCGATCCTCTACGGATTTTACAAAGCTGACGCGGGCGAGATTTTTATCAAGGGACAGAAAACACAGATCCCCGACAGCCAGCACGCTATCAAAGCGGGCATCGGCATGGTTTTCCAGCACTTCAAACTGGTGGAAAACTTCACCGTTCTGGAAAACATCATCCTCGGTGCCGAAGACGGCGCGATGTTGACCACCTCGCTGGGCAAAGCCCGCAAGGAGTTGAAGCATCTGGCGGATGAATACGGGCTCAACGTTGATCCCGACGCGGTGATCGAAAACCTCTCTGTGGGCCACCAACAGCGCGTCGAAATCCTCAAGGCGCTTTACCGCAAGGCCGAGATCCTGATTTTGGACGAACCGACGGGCGTTCTGACCCCCGCTGAGGCCGACCAGCTTTTCCGCATTCTCGACCGTCTGCGTGAAGAAGGCAAAACCATCATCCTGATCACGCACAAGCTGCGTGAAATCATGGACACCACCGACACCGTATCGGTGATGCGCCGCGGCGAGATGACAGCCACCGTCAAAACCTCCGAAACCTCGCCCGAGGAATTGGCCGAGCTTATGGTCGGCCGCAAGGTTCTGCTGCGCGTTGACAAAGTACCGGCGACCCCAGGCAAAACAGTTCTTGATGTCAAAGGCTTGCGGGTTGTGGACGAGAAAGGCGTGGAACGGGTCAAGGGCATCGACCTGACTGTGCGCGCCGGCGAAATTCTCGGCATTGCCGGTGTGGCCGGCAACGGTCAGTCCGAATTGCTTGAGGTTCTTGGCGGCTTTGCCGACGGCACCGGTGTGATCACCATGAACGGCACGGAAATTCCGCTCACGGGTCAAGGGGCCGACGGCCGCGCCCGCCGCGACGCCGGCATCAGCCACGTCCCCGAAGACCGCCAGCGCGAAGGCCTTATCATGGAGTATTCCGCATGGGAAAACACCGTATTCGGCTATCACCGCGACAAGGACCATCAATCGGGCATCCTGATGGACAACGCCGGTATTCAGGCCGAGGCTCAGGAAAAGATGGACCGTTTTGACGTGCGTCCTCCCAATCCGAAACTTGCGGCCAAGAACTTTTCCGGCGGCAACCAGCAAAAAATCGTTTTGGCGCGTGAAATCGAACGCAATCCGGACCTCTTGCTGATCGGACAACCCACCCGTGGCGTCGACATCGGCGCGATCGAATTTATCCACCAGCAAGTCGTCAACCTGCGCGATCAGGGCAAGGCGATCCTACTGGTTTCGGTGGAACTCGATGAGATCATGTCTCTGTCAGACCGCATCGCGGTCATGTTTGACGGTCACATCATGGGCGAGCGCGACCCCGCGCAAACCAACGAACGCGAACTCGGCCTCCTGATGGCCGGTATTACTGACACCTCCGCCGTCACCAACGGCGCTTCCGAGGAGGCTCTCAACGATGGATAAGATGCCAAAATGGGCCGACATCGTCCTGATCCCCGTCATTTCCCTGCTATTGGCGGCTTTTTTCTCGTCATTGGTTATTCTGGCCATCGGCGAAAGCCCGGTTGAGGCGTTCAAACTCATGGTTGACGGCGCGCTGATGCGATCCGCTGGCTGGGGGTATACGCTGTATTACGCCACCAACTTCATGTTCACCGGCCTTGCTGTGGCGGTTGCCTTCCACGCGCGGCTGTTCAACATCGGCGGCGAAGGTCAGGCGATGATCGCCGGCCTCGGCGTGGCGCTGGTGTGTCTTTACATTCCGTGGCCCCACTGGTCACTGGCGATCCTCGGCGCATCCGTAGGCGCGGCCCTCTTCGGCGCGCTCTGGGCGCTGATCCCCGCCTATCTGCAAGCCCGCCGTGGCAGCCATATCGTGATCACCACGATTATGTTCAACTTCATCGCGGCGGCCCTGCTGAACTACGTGCTTGTCGAACTTCTGCGCCCCGTCGGCGCAATGGACCCTGCCTCCGCCAAGTTCCCTGCCGGAACCCATCTGCCCACTTTCCAGGACATGTTCTCCACTGAGAGCAGCAAGATGTTCCGCGGCGCCCCTGCCAACGTGACATTCTTCCTCGCGCTGGCAGCCTGTGTCTTTGTCTGGCTTCTGATCTGGCGCACCCGTCTGGGCTATGAAATCCGCGCCTTCGGCCAATCCGAGACAGCCGCCAAATACGCGGGCATCAGCCCAGTGCGCATCACAGTTATCGCCATGCTGATCTCTGGCGCATTGGCGGGCATGATGGCTGTGAACACCACCATGGGCGAAAGCGAACGCCTGATCCTGAACGCCACCGAAGGCGCTGGTTTCATCGGCATCGCCGTGGCGCTTATGGGCCGCAATCACCCGCTGGGCGTATGTGTCGCCGCGATCCTGTTTGGCTTCCTCTATCAGGGCGGCGCCGAACTGGCTCTCTGGACCAACATCCCGCGCGAGCTGATTGTTGTGATCCAAGCCCTTGTGATCCTCTTCACAGGCGCTTTGGACAACATGGTCCGCGAACCGATTGAAAAACTCTTCATTGCTATGCGCCGGAGGAACGCCTGATGGAATTTCTCGATATCGTCCAACTTCTGGACACGTCCATCCGCCTCGGCACACCGCTGTTGTTTGCTTGTCTCGCAGGTCTGTTCTCTGAACGCTCAGGCGTCGTGGACATCGGTCTTGAAGGCAAAATGCTGATCGCCGCCTTCTTCTCGGCTGCAGCGGCCTTCTATACGGGCAACGCATGGCTTGGCCTGCTCGCAGGCATCGCCGCCTCTATGGTGCTCGCTGTTATCCACGGCCTCGCCTCGATCACTTTCCGCGGCAATCAGCTGATTTCCGGTGTGGCGATCAATTTTCTTGCGGCAGGCATGACCGTTCTGGTCGCGCAAAGCTGGTTCAAACAAGGCGGGCGCACTCCGCCCCTGACCGGCAATGGGCGCTTTGGCAACGTCGAGCTGCCTTTTGCCATCGGTCCCACCGAAGCCGAAGCTGCAGGACGCCCTCTCAGCCAGATGATCGGCGAGGCCGGCCCGATTCAACAGCTCTACTCCGAACTGATTTCCGGTCATTCGATCCTCGTTTATCTGGGTGTCCTGGCAGTTGTTGCAACATGGTGGATCCTCTTCCGCACCCGTTTCGGCCTGCGCTTGCGCGCTGTGGGTGAAAACCCCGCCGCAGTCGACACTGCTGGCGTGTCGGTCATCCAACTGCGTTACGCCGCAGTGCTGATCTGTGGTGTGCTCTGCGGTCTCGCTGGGGCTTACATGGCGACCTCGCTTCAGGCCGGTTTCGTAAAAGACATGACCGCAGGCCGTGGCTTCATCGCGCTCGCAGCGTTGATCTTTGCGAAATGGCGTCCTGTCTATGCGATGTGGGCTTGCCTGTTGTTCGGCTTTTTCCAAGCGCTTGAAACCCGCCCGGACCTGATCGAAGCGGTGATCGGCATGAAGGTGCAGATCCAGCTTCTTGGCGCCCTGCCCTACATCCTGACCGTGGTGATCCTCGCTGGCTTCATCGGCAAAGCGATCCCCCCAAAGGCCAGTGCAGAGCCCTACATCAAGGAACGCTGATCCTTACAAAGCCCCGCCTGATTGGCGGGGCTTTTATTATTCAGCCCGGTCACTCGCCGCGTTTGCGCAGCGTGTGACCAACTCCCACCCCTCAATAAGTCCAGTTTTCCATCACCTATCTGTCCTGCAAGCAATTTCTCCCTCTGCTGCGGTTGCAATCTGACGCCGTGTAAAGGTATCAAAAATATATGCAGATTTACCTTCCCATCGCCGAAGTCTCAGTGAATGCGTTTTTGCTTCTGGGCATGGGCGGCATGGTGGGAATCCTGTCCGGCATGTTCGGCGTCGGCGGCGGGTTCCTGATGACCCCGCTTCTATTCTTCATCGGCATCCCGCCAGCGGTTGCGGTGGCCACCGAAGCCAACCAGATCGTCGCCTCCTCCTTTTCCGGTGTCCTTGCCCACCTCAGGCGAAAAACCGTCGACCTTCGAATGGGCACCGTCCTATTGACCGGAGGCCTTGTCGGCGCAGCTTTTGGGGTCGTGATCTTTAACCACCTGAAGTCTCTTGGACAGGTCGATCTGCTGGTCAAACTCTGCTACGTGGTCTTTCTTGGTGTCATCGGCTCTTTGATGTTTGTCGAAAGCCTGAACGCCCTGCGCAAATCGCGCAACAATGTCCCGCCCTCCCGCAAGAAACACAACTGGATCCACGGCCTGCCGTTCAAGATGCGCTTCCGCGTGTCCGGCCTATATATCTCCGTGATCCCGCCCCTGATCGTCGGCGTCTTTGTCGGCATTCTCTCCGCCATCATGGGTGTTGGCGGCGGCTTTATCATGGTGCCCGCCATGATCTATCTGCTCGGTATGCCCACCAAGGTTGTTGTCGGCACCTCACTCTTTCAGATCATCTTTGTCACCGCCTTTACCACACTCTTGCACGCGACCACCAACTACACGGTAGATATCGCTCTTGCGGTGCTCCTGCTGATCGGCGGCGTAATCGGGGCCCAGATCGGCACGCGCCTTGGCACCTATCTCAAGGCCGAACAACTGCGCATACTTCTGGCGCTTCTGGTGATCCTCGTCTGTGCCAAGCTGGCACTGGATCTGCTGATCCAACCGACGGAATTGTTCTCCATCGGCGCCTCGGAGGGCCACTGATGCTTCTGCGCGCCGCCCTCTTCTTTCTTTGCATGCTGTCGCTGCCGCTGCGCGCTGAAGAAGTTGTGCTTGGTCTCAGTCAGGACAAAGTCGCGATCACAGCCACATTCGACGGCTCTGAAATCCTGATTTTTGGCGCCGTCAAACGCGAAGCTCCGATCCAGTCAGAGCCGCCGTTGCAAGTGGTGATCGCGGTGTCTGGTCCGAGCGGACCCGTCACTGTCCGACGCAAAGAACGCAAGTTGGGCATTTGGGTGAACACTGAATCGGTCGACGTTGACGCAGCGCCCAGTTTCTATGCGGTCGCAACATCCGCGCCTTTCTCCGAAGTCCTCTCCAATGTCGAGGATCAACGCCACAAGGTCTCGATCCCACGAGCGATCCGTTCCGTAGGCGCGCCGATGACCGTAAGCAATGCACAGTCCTTTTCCGAAGCCGTGATCCGCATTCGCAAATCCGAAGGCCTCTACCAAATGCTTGAGGGAGCCGTGCGATTTGACGAACAAACGCTTTTCCGCACATCCATTTCGATGCCTGCGAACCTGACCGAAGGCGACTATCCCATGCGCATTTTTCTGACGCGCAGCGGCAAGGTGGTGTCCACGTTCGAGACCGTGATAGACGTGAATAAGGTCGGCCTCGAAAGGGTTCTCTACGACCTCTCCCGTCAAAAACCCCTGCTCTACGGCCTCTTGTCCCTCGCGATCGCCATTGCCGCAGGCTGGGGCGCATCGGCCGCGTTCACGCTGCTCCGCAGAGGTTGAGCCCACCCCGTCTTTCGTGGCCCTTATGCGTTAACCGCGCCCGATAAAGGGCATCTTGGTCGCCATCACGGTCATGAACTGCACGTTCGCATCCAGCGGCAAGCCCGCCATATGCACCACCGACGATGCTGCCGAAGCCACATCCATCGTGGCCATCGGCGCTTTGCCATCAGCCACCAAAGCCTCGTTCAACCCTGCCACCATATCCGTGGCTGCATTGCCGATATCGATCTGTCCACAAGCGATATCAAAAGGCCGCCCATCCAGCGACAAAGTCCGCGTCAGGCCGGTGATCGCGTGTTTGCTCATGGTGTAGCAAACAGATCCCTCGCGCGGCACATGGGCCGACAAGCTGCCGTTGTTGATAATGCGGCCACCCTGCGGCATCTGTCTGCGCATCTGCGCAAAGGCTAGCTGCGCGGCGACAAACATGCCGCGCACGTTCACGTTCATCACCTCATCAAAGCCAGCCAGCGGTACCTCGTCGATCGAGCCTGCTGGCCCGAACAGCCCCGCATTGTTAAACAGCGCGTCAAGCCGACCCGCCTCGCCGACAAAGCGATCAAACGCCGCCGCCATGGCCGCCTCATCCCTCACATCAGCTTCCAGCACCACTGCCCTGTCATACCCCGCGGCTAGTTCTGCCAGTTTGGCGCCAGATCGCGCCAAAAGACCAACCTGCCAGCCCGCCTTCAGAAACATCTCCGCTGTTACGCGCCCTATGCCCTGACTGGCGCCTGTGATGATGATGCTTTTCATGACATGTCCTCCTGCGTTTCCAACGTCAGCGGCACCGGCGCCACCGCCAGATCGTCCACCCGCAAATCAAAAGTCGGCTTTGCCAGCCGGTTGCGCACAACCCAATAAAGTCGCTCGCTCGCCCGCGTGATCGCCACATAAGCAAGCCGTTTCCACAACGGCTGCCCCGCTTCGATCCGGTTCATACGCGCGGCCACAAACAGGTCCGGCGCAAAAACTTGCACGTTCTCCCACTGGCTGCCCTGCGCCTTGTGAATTGTCACCGCCGCCCCATGCAGGAACGTCGCTCCCATGCGAGCGGCAAAAGGAATAAACGGCTCTTCCTCATCCGGCTTTTCGATCTTCACGATCGACGCCGCCGACACGCGCGGATCTTCGGCCCCCATCACATGCAGACGAGAGAACCCCGGTTTGCGGCCAGGGCCGAGATACACCACCTGCGCGCCCTTGATCAGCCCGCGCGCCTCCAGATCAAGCCGCTTTTTGCGATGTTTGGCCGGCAATTCGATGCCGTCACAGATAAGTGGCTCACCCTCAAGCAACTCGTCCTCGGGGGCGAAATGCACCTGACGGAACGCATTGATCAACCGAATGCGCGTTGCATTGCGCCACACCAACACAGGGCTGCGCGCCATCAGGTCGACCTCGACCCGCTGCCCCAAAATGACGCGATCATCCAGCCGCGCCTTGTCCTCAATCATCCGCTCAAAATCCTGAAACGACAATTCCGGATCGGCCAAAGCATGGGCCAGATCAAGGATCGGGTTGTCGGCATCCTGCCGGTGAATACGTTCCAGATTGTAAACCGCCGGCGCGGGCAATTTATCAAACACCATCGCGCCCGATTGATTCACAGGAGCGAGCTGCGCCGGATCGCCAAACAGCACCAGCGTGCTGAAAATCTCTTTCAAATCATCGAATTGCTTGTCGTCCAGCATCGAGCTTTCATCGATAAAGCCGATGTCCAGCGGATCATCCCGCCGCTTCCAACCGGTGATGAAATCACTGCCACGCAACCCCGCAGCTGCCAAGGCACCGGGAATGGACTTATGCAGTTTGTAAAACTCCAACGCACGGTCCAGCGCCTCATCCGTGAGGCCTTCGATCTCCGGTCGCTCGCCATTTTCCGCAAGCCATTCCGCGATCTTCTCGTATTCAGGGTCATAAACCGGCGTATAGATAATTCGGTGAATGGTGGTCGCCGGCACGCCGCGCATCCGCAACACACTCGCCGCCTTGTTGGTCGGCGCCAGAACCGCCAGTGTGCGTTTGTCCTTCTTACGCTTGCCTTCATAGTCGCCCGACACGATGTCGACACCCGCATCTTCCAGTGCCTTCACCATCTCCGCCAACAAATGCGTCTTGCCCGATCCCGCTTTGCCAGTCACCGCGGCAACAGACACTTTTCCATCTCTGGGGGGATGCAGAATCCCCTCGTCTAAATCCACGCCAACGCCTTTCAGCAGGGCAGAAATATTGTCAAAGGCCTCGGCCTGATCATGGCTGAAAGTGAGTGCGTTTTCGGTCATGGCGCGACCCTATAGCGGGCGGCGAAAAGGGGCCAGCGGGTTTCTCGGGCGCACGTCCCAATTGTTGCCACTCCTCACTCTCCCCCCTCAACCGCCAAGCCGACAATCCGGCGTCAGCTGCTGCTTTTTACGGCAAAAGAATGCCTCCAACCTTTCGGCCAGAGGCACTCATCACGCCAACCCGCAAAGCTCACTTTGTGTTGGCATCCCACGCATCGCGCAAGGCTTCGCCGTCAGGGTGCGCCTTGGAGAATAGGATATGCATCGCAACCGAACGCAAAACGCCGGTCTTACCGATGCTCTGCTCTCCCTCGCCCAGCACATCGCGCACATAGGCTTCGCCTGCAATCTCGTTCTCGATCATCACATCCGCACGCCCCGCTTCCAGCAACCTCCAAGCCGCCTCAGTCGAGGTCACTGTGTGCATCTCCACGCCGGCGTCAGCGAACGCCTTTTCATACCAATAGCCAGCGAGCCCAACAGGTTTCAGCCCTAACTCTTTAACTTCGCTGATCGAATTCACGGACAACCCGTTTGGATGCTTGGATTTGCTGTAGAAGAACACGTCATAATGCTCCTCCAGAGGCTCTTGCGGAAAATGGAAATCCGCCCCTCGTTCATCGGTATAGGACCATGAGAAAGTGGCGACATAATCACCCTTTTTGGCCAATTCATAAGACCGCTTCCATGGCATGTATTCCAGCTCGATGTCATAGCCCGCAGCCTTCATAACTTCACGCACGCGCTTGGTATGTGTTCCGTTGTCCGGCAAGGCCTCTCCAATGTAAGGAGCCCAATCTCCCGCCGCGATGGTGATCGTTTCAGCCTGCACACTCGAGGCCATTCCCACCGACAAGAAAAATGCAGAAATCAAGTAACCAGTCTTCATGACTTACTCCATAGGTTATTCCGCCAAACTCATAGAGAAGACTGATTGACACGAGATGAACTCCTGAACGCAGGGGAACCACAAGTTGCCCTCCCCCAACAAAAAACCCCCGAGCCTTGCGACCCGGGGGTAAGTCAAAAAACGGGGGAAACCGTTCAGACCAATTTCATGTGGCTCACTTGCCAGCCTCAAGCACGTCTTCCAGCGTGCGCAGGCCAGTTTTCGGCGCTTGCACCAGAACCGACATATTGCCCGGCTTGTGCTCGTTGCGCAGCATCTTCATGTGCGCGTCCGGCAGTTCCGCCCAAGGGAAGACTTCGGACATGCACGGGTCCAGACGACGCTCAACCATCAGCTTGTTGGCGGAGGCCGCCTGCTTCAGGTGGGCAAAGTGGGAGCCCTGCAGACGCTTCTGGTGCATCCACATGTAACGCACGTCGAATGTGCAGTTGAAACCGGAGGTGCCGGCGCAGATCACAACCATGCCGCCCTTTTTCACAACAAAGGTGGACACAGGGAAGGTTGCCTCGCCTGGGTGTTCAAACACCATATCGACGTTCACGCCTTTGCCGGTGATGTCCCAGATCGCCTTGCCGAACTTACGCGCCTCTTTGAACCACTCCGCATATTCCGGAGTGTTCACGGTGGGCAGTTGGCCCCAGCAGTTGAAGTCCTTGCGGTTCAGAACGCCTTTGGCGCCCAGCCCCATCACAAAGTCACGCTTGTCTTCATCCGAGATCACACCAATCGCGTTGGCACCTGCGGTGTTGATCAGCTGGATCGCATAGGAGCCCAGACCACCGGATGCGCCCCAAACCAGAACGTTCTGGCCCGGCTTCAGGTCATGCGGCTCGTGGCCGAACAGCATGCGGTACGCAGTCGCCAGCGTCAGCGTGTAACACGCGCTCTCTTCCCAAGTCAGGTGCTTGGGACGCGGCATCAGCTGCTGTGCCTGTACACGGGTGAACTGCGAGAACGACCCGTCCGGTGTTTCATAACCCCAGATACGCTGGCTGTCGGAATACATCGGATCGCCGCCGTTGCACTCTTCGTCGTCGCCGTCATCCTGGTTGCAGTGGATCACAACTTCGTCGCCCACTTTCCAGCGCTTCACCTTGTCGCCCACGGCCCACACGATGCCCGAGGCATCGGAACCGGCGATGTGATACGGCTGCTTGTGCACGTCAAACATCGAAACAGGCACGCCCAGACCGGCCCAAACGCCGTTGTAGTTCACGCCCGCGGCCATCACGAGGACCAGCACTTCATGGCTGTCCAGCGTCGGCACGTCGACCACTTCCTGCAACATCGCCTTGTTCGGCTCGCCCTGACGCTCACGGCGGATCGCCCAGGCATACATCTGTTTCGGCACATGGCCCATCGGAGGCATTTCACCGACTTCATAAAGGTCTTTTTTCGGAGCGTCATAAGACGCGATTGCGCTTTCGGTATCCAAGGCCATCGTGCCCTCCAGCTGTTCATGTTGCCGCGATGCAGAATCGCGTTCCCTGACCATGAAATATCTACGGGACGGTAATATTGCAACCGCATTTGATCTGGTTTTGAAATTTTATAACCCAGCAGTCGCAGCAAAAATGCTGCAATTGCACAATCACCTCAGCAAATGGGTGATCGAATTGGCATAAAAAGAAAGCAGATCACGCCGGTCTGGGATCGCTTCGAAGCTTCCGTTCCTACGGACAATGACGCGGCGTTCCTCCAGAATTCGTATGCCCACCTCCGCCGCATAACTCAGGTCATCGCGCGGCAAATGCACATGCTCAGGGCGCAACTCCTTCAGCCAGCCGTCATAGGCCGCCTCAATTGCCGCCCGACTGATCGGACCGTCATGTGCCTGAACAATCGCAGCCACCATCGGCGCCGGCAGCACCGGCACCACCTCATTGATGCCCGACATCAGCCTCTCGGCAAGCGGTTCAGCCACCTCTCCCTCATGGCTCTTTACAAACTCCGACAACGACACCGGGCTTCCAAAGCTTACGGCCGCATAGCCAAACTTGTGATAGCGCCCGCGCATACGCAGCCAGATTTGTTTGAAGAAAAAACCGACAATCACGCTGATCTTCGCGTCAAACCGCCGCCCACCCGAGGCATTGGCATTGATCAAAATCCGATCCTCCAGAACACGATCATAGTTCAGGGCCACCGGCACAAACACCACGTCCCGCCCCTCGGACTCAAACGGATCGGTGATGTACTTCAGCAATCCCAGCTTGGGCAGCTGAGGCGCGCCATCAAGGCTCAACCCGCCTTCGGGGAACATCGCCTGCGTCACGCCGCCCTGCGTCGCCAGCCTCACATAGGCCGCCAGAACCTTGCGATACAAGGCGTTGCGCGATTTGCGACGGATAAAGTAGGCCCCCATCGCCTTGATCAGACGCGACAATGGCCAGACCCGCGCCCATTCACCCACCGCATAGGCCAAGGCCGATCTCTGCGCCGCAAGATAGGTCACAAGCACGTAATCCATGTTGCTGCGGTGGTTGATCACAAACACCACCGTTGCATCCTTTGAAATGGCGTTGATCCCATCCTCGTCAAAATGCACCAACCGTACGCGATACAAAGCGCGGCTAATGAACCGCGCCAGCCGAATGGCAAATCCGAAATAGGCAGATGCCGAAAACGACGGCACGATCTCGCGGGCGTACCGCTTGGCTTCCTCAAAGGCCACGTTTTCCGGAATACCTTCTTCCGCCGCATGCTCCGTGACCGCCTGTGCCACATCGGGTTGGTAAATAAGCCGCTGGATCATGTCATGCCGACGCGCCAGCTTGAACGGCTCAATCGGCCGCTCCAACCGCTCGTTCAATCGCGACACCGCCTTCTCCATCCGTCGCCGGAAGAACCAGCGCACCGATGGGAACAAAAGATGGCTGGCCGCTGTCACCGCTGCAAACAGCAGGATCAGGATAAACAGCCAAACAGGTAACTCGACAGTCTGCGTCATGGCCCACCCTTGCAACGCCTTGGCCGCGCGGTAAACAGGAAAATCGTTCGGTTTGCACCGGCACCATTCTTCACGACCCCACGTCGCCCTTTGCCGCATTGCAGCAAAATGTCTTGCAAATGAAATTTCGCAACTCTAGTTTCTCACGCAACAATATTGCCGACGTGTTTTTTGCACTGATTCAGGAGGCCCCTATGTCGCAGACGCAGCAAGACCGCACCAAGGATCGCCCGTGGCTGATCCGCACCTATGCCGGTCACTCCACCGCCAAGGCCTCCAACGCGCTTTACCGCTCCAACCTTGAAAAGGGTCAGACGGGCCTGTCGGTGGCCTTCGATCTGCCCACCCAGACCGGTTATGACAGCGACCACGTCCTGTCCCGCGGCGAGGTGGGCAAAGTCGGTGTGCCCGTCTGCCATCTGGGCGACATGCGCACGCTGTTTGATCAGATCCCGCTGGAACAGATGAACACCTCCATGACGATCAACGCCACCGCACCGTGGTTGTTGTCCCTCTATATCGCGGCGGCCGAGGAACAGGGGGCCGACGTCAGCAAGCTGCAAGGCACCGTGCAAAACGACCTGATCAAGGAATACCTGTCCCGCGGCACCTATATCTGCCCGCCCGAACCCAGCCTCAAGATGATCGCGGACGTGGCCGAGTATTGCTATACCAATGTGCCCAAATGGAACCCGATGAATGTCTGCTCCTATCACCTGCAAGAGGCCGGCGCGACGCCAGAGCAGGAGCTGGCCTTTGCTCTCGCCACCGCCATCGCAGTTCTGGATGCGCTGAAACCTCGTGTGCCCGCCGAAGACTTCCCTGCCCTTGCGGGGCGTATTTCCTTCTTTGTGAATGCCGGTATTCGGTTCGTCACCGAAATGTGCAAAATGCGCGCCTTTGTGGATTTGTGGGATGAAATTCTGGAAACCCGCTACGGAGTGGAAAACCCGAAATACCGCCGTTTCCGCTACGGGGTTCAGGTCAACTCATTGGGGCTGACCGAACAACAGCCGGAAAACAACGTATATCGCATTCTGATTGAAATGCTGGCAGTGACCCTTTCCAAAAAGGCCCGCGCCCGTGCTGTGCAATTGCCCGCATGGAACGAAGCGCTCGGCCTGCCCCGCCCTTGGGATCAGCAATGGTCCATGCGCATGCAGCAAATCATGGCCTTTGAAACCGACCTTCTGGAATATGACGATCTCTTTGACGGCAATCCCGCCGTGGATGCAAAGGTCGAAGAATTGAAAAACGGCGCGCGCAGCGAACTTTCCAATCTGGAAAGCATGGGCGGCGCAATTGGCGCAATTGATTATATGAAGTCCCGCCTTGTGGATTCCAACGCCGATCGCCTTGGCCGTATTGAAGCGGGCGAAACCGTGGTTGTTGGCGTCAACAAATTCCAGAAAGGCGAGCCCTCACCGCTTATGACCGGCGACGGCGGCATCATGGTTGTGGACCCCGCAGTGGAGCAGGAACAGATCAACCGCCTTGCCGAATGGCGCAGAGATCGCGACGCCGCCGCCGTCGAAAAGGCCCTCGCCGATCTGCGTGCAGCCGCGGCCAATGGCGACAACGTTATGCCGGCCTCCATTGCCGCCGCCAAGGCAGGGGTAACCACCGGTGAATGGGCGGCTCAGATGCGCAGCGTACACGGAGAATATCGTGGTCCCACAGGGGTTTCCGGCGCACCGTCCAACAAAACCGAAGGTCTGGATGACCTGCGTTCCGCCGTTGATGCAGTCTCCGACAAACTCGGTCGCCGCCTGAAATTCGTGATCGGTAAACCGGGTCTGGATGGTCACTCCAACGGCGCCGAACAGATCGCGTTCCGCGCCCGCGACTGCGGTATGGACATCACCTATGACGGCATCCGTCTTACACCCGAAGAGATCGTGTCCAAGGCGCTCGAGGACGACGCACATGTGGTTGGCCTGTCCATCCTGTCCGGCTCCCACATCCCATTGGTCGAAGACCTGATGGACCGCATGCGCGCGGCCGGATTGGGCGAAACTCCGGTGATCGTCGGCGGCATCATCCCTGACGAAGACGCAGACCGCCTGCGCGCGATGGGCGTGGCCCGCGTGTACACGCCCAAGGATTTTGAGCTCAATACAATCATGCAGGACATCGTGACATTGGCTGACCCCAAGGCCGTCGCCGCCCAGTAACAAAGCCCCGTAGTCGCCATTTTCCAGCCGCCAGAAAAGCCCCGAATTTCAATTCGAAATTCGGGGCTTTTTGCGATTTCGGGCCATATCTGCTAGGCTGTATTTGCATTTACACTAACACAAATAGCAACTTGCACCCCGAAAGGAATTTCCGTCGTAGTACTTTTTAGTCAATGAAGAGGATGGAATTGACATGAACTTGACCAAGATGTCGTATGACGAATTGGTGTCTCTAAAGTCGGAAATAGACATCGAAATCAAAAAGCGCGAGGCCGACCGCCGCAGAGATGCACTCAAAGCCGTAGAAGAAGCCGCAGAACAATTCGGCTATTCTCTTGCTGACCTCGCCGCAGCAACCGGCTTGGGAAAACGCCGTGGCTCCCTGAACAAAGGCGTGCCGAAATACGCGGATCCAGAGGACAAGACGCGCACCTGGACCGGCAAAGGCCGAAAACCCAAGTGGTTTGATGAAGCTCTGGCCGCAGGTGTTACACCGGAGCAGATGGAACTCTAGGGCCCTCCGCGCGGTTTCCCGCCTTTCAGATGTCTAAAAGGGTGTTTCGCCGGAAATCTCCTTGCAACCGGATACCGGTTTGCGGCATCTGGGCAAATCTTTTTACTTTTGATTGAATGGGAGTCCCCATGACTGTTCATATTGGCGCCAAACCCGGTGACATCGCTGAAACCGTCCTTCTTCCGGGCGACCCGTATCGCGCCCGCTGGGCCGCCGAGAACTTTCTCGAAGATGCGGTCTGCGTGAACGAAGTCCGCGGCATGCTTGGTTTCACCGGAAGCTACAAAGGCAACCGCGTCACGATCCACGGCACCGGTATGGGCATGCCCTCGACCTCGATCTATGTGAACGAGCTGATCAAGGACTACGGCGCAAAAACCCTGATCCGTATCGGGTCCGCCGGTGGCATGCAGGAGCACGTGAAAGTGCGCGACGTGATCATTGCGATGACAGCGTCGACCCTGTCCACACCGTCACGCGGCATCTTCAAAGAGCTGAACTTTGCTCCTTGCGCCGACTACGGTCTGCTGCGTGCCGCAGCCGATGCGGCCGAGGCCAAAGGCACACCGACCCACGTGGGCGGGATTTACAGCTCGGACGTATTTTATGACGAGCGCCCCGACCTGAACGAACAGATGGTGCGCCACGGCATTCTCGGTGTCGAAATGGAAGCGGCCGAACTCTACAACCTCGCCGCCCGCCACGGTGTGCGCGGTCTCGCGGTTCTGACGATCTCCGACCACCTTCTGACCGGCGAAGCGCTGCCGTCTGAGGATCGCGAAAAGAGCTTCGGTGACATGGTTGAAATCGCGCTCGAAGCTGCCTTCGCCTGAACCGACCAAGGTGCACGCCCCCGCGAGGAAAGCCGTGCCCAATCAAGCCAGTAACGCAACGCCCGCGCCATTCACCGGCGCGGGCGTTTCTTTTTTCGGCTTTCACCACCGACGCAATACCGACGTTTTACCGACGCAATACCGACGACGCCAAAACCGTCATTCACCAGATTAACCCTGATCCCGACCGTGGCTGCGGTCATAGCCGTTCATTGCAGCAGGCTCCCACCCGTCAAGCACACCCGCTTTGGGCGCAAAGACTTCCACCAATAACGGAAAACACGCCGCCTCATCCGAACTATGCTCTGCGCTGCAATCCCCACCGGGACAGGCCGACAGCCCGCCCAACAGGTCAATCTCGGCAAAGAACTCCAGATAATCACCTGGGCGCACAGGGCTGGCTTTCATAAAATACTGCCCCGTGTCGCGTGTGAAACCGGTGCACATAAAAACGTTCAAAACGTCATGCACATGCGGCTCCGCCTCGTGCAGCGACATCCCTGTGTGATCCGCCAATGCGCGCGTCAGGTTGGAATGACAGCAATAGTGATATTGGTTATCATTCAAAAGGTTAGACGTATAGGGATCGCACCTCGTGCCAATCACGTCATGTACCGACCCGCCATATTCATCGATCCCGTACCAGCCCAACGTATCTGCCACGATCGTCGCCATCGGCCGCAACGTCGGAAAGCTCGACCAAAGCCGCTCTCCGGTGGTCACATGGGTGCCATGCAATGCCCGCGTCTTGCCGGAATAGAACCGCTCCGACAGATCGTTCAGGTTCCAGAAATTCAAATCCCCGACCTGCGATCCTTCCACTGAGGAAATGCGCACGAAATGCCCTGCGGGCACCTCAAAACAACGCGCATCCCGTGCTGGCACCAAGGTTTCCCCGACCTTTTCTGCCCCATCCCTCGCGGCCTGATACAGCGCCAAGGGCACCTCGGGCAAAGTTTCATTCGGATAGCAGATCACAGGCTTTACCGCTTGCCGTTCTCTGGCATCTTCAGGCGTTTTACACATCTGCTAACCTCTTGTTTTCAAATCACACTGACCGCCCAACGGCGCGACCCGAGAAGATACAGCCGCCAAGGAAGGTGCCTTCAAGTGCGTTGTATCCATGGTAGCCGCCACCACCAAAGCCGGCAACTTCTCCGGCCGCAAACAGCCCCTCAAACGCAGTGCCGTCCGGACGCAAAACCTGCCCAGTCACATCCGTGTGCAAGCCGCCCAAGGACTTACGTGTCAGCACGTTCAAACGCACAGCGATCAACGGCCCGTTTTCACGATCCAAGATGCGATGCGGCTTGGCAGTGCGGATCAAGCGATCACCGCGATAATTACGAGCCCCGCGAATGGCGGTGATCTGGACGTCCTTGCTGAACTCGTTGTCTATCTGAGCATCGCGCATCTCGATTTGCGTGCGGATTTTCTCAATATCTACCGGCACTTGCGGTGTGATCTTGGTCATGCCCGAAACCAACTCTTCCAGACTGTCAGCGACCACAAAATCCTCACCATGCTCCTTGAACGCCTCCACCGGCGCAGGCGCACCTTTGTTCAGCATCCGCCGTTTCAGCACCTCAGACCACTTGCCCGAAGTCAGGTCGGGGTTCTGCTCAGAGCCCGACAACGCAAACTCTTTCTCGATGATTTTTTGCGTCAGAATGAACCAGCTGTGCTCATGCCCCGTCGACAGAATGCGCTTGAGCGTGCCTAGGCTGTCAAAGCCTGGCAAATAAGGCGCTTCCATACGCTCTCCATTGGCGTCAAACCACATTGACGACGGCCCAGGCAGAATGCGAATGCCGTGGTTTGGCCAAATCGGATCCCAGTTCGCCAGCCCTTCGGTATAGTGCCACATTCGGTCGCCATTGATGATGCCCGCACCCGCATTTTCTGCGACGCGCTGCATTTGCCCGTCCACATAATCCGGCACACCGGCAACCATGCGCTCGGGCGCCTTACCAAGCCGGTCCTCGGGCCAATACTGTCGCACCATATCGTGATCGCCGCCAATGCCGCCGGTGGTGATGACAACAGCCTCCGCGCGGTGCTCAAACGTGCCGATCACCTCGCGGCTGGTAGATTTACCGCGATCTGCACCATCGCTGGCCAGAACATCGCCCTGCACGCCTTTGACAATCCCGCCTTCAACGATCAAGCCGCTGACTTTGCGGCGAAATTCCATGGTAATCCGCCCCGCCGAAGCGTGGGCCCGCACCAAGCGTTCAAACGGTGCAACCACACCTGGGCCGGTGCCCCATGTGATGTGAAATCGCGGCACAGAATTGCCGTGCCCATGCGCCATCTCTCCGCCGCGTTCAGCCCAACCAACAATCGGAAACCACCGCATGCCGACCGACTTAAGCCACGGATGCATCTCGCCTGCTGCAAACTCCAGATAGGCTTCCGCCACCTTGCGCGGATTGGCGTCCTCAGGCCTGTCAAACTGCGCCGACCCCATCCAGTCGCCAGACGCAAGCGCATGGCTATCCTTGATCCCCATCCGCCGCTGTTCCGGCGTGTCGATCATAAAAAGGCCGCCCAGCGACCAGAACGCCTGTCCACCAAGGCTCTGTTCGCCCTCCTGATCAAGCAGCAACACTTTGCGCCCCCGATCCGCCGCCTCATTGGCAGCCACCAGACCGGCCAAACCACCGCCCACAACAATCACGTCAAACATGACAAAGCCTCCCCGTTTCCAGAGAGGCTAGTCAAACAAACCGGATGCTCCAAGAGCAACCTCGCGTCAGGGCTTGGTGCTGCGCCGAAACGCGGCCCGCACGATCGCCTTAAGCGGCTTTAACATAGGCGTAGTATGCTTCCTGCGCCGAGGTGTCCACTTTGCGAAGCGGCTGGTTGTAATAGGCATAGGACTGCTCAAGCAATTCCAATGCACGGGCGGCGAAATCTTCGGTCTTGGCGTTATCTGAGGGCGACATGAACTGTTCTCCAAATCTACTGAGTCGTCCCCTCCCTGCTCGCCGATATAGGCCTGTGCTGCGGCGCAGAAAAGAGCCTGAGACGCAATGGCGGCATGCAAAATATGCAATGGCATACTTAGGCGCACAAATGGCGGGAATTCCCAAAAAGTCGAAACAAATTGACGACTTTTTCCCCCTGAAAAACCAAAAAGGCGGCCCGAACGGACCGCCTTCATACTGCTTTTTCTTCTGTCGGATCAGACGTGGCGCTCGACCAGCATCTTTTTGATCTCGGAAATCGCTTTGGCCGGGTTCAGACCCTTCGGGCAGGTCTTGGCGCAGTTCATGATGGTGTGGCAGCGGTAGAGTTTGAACGGATCTTCCAGATCGTCCAGACGCTCACCGGTCGCCTCATCGCGGCTGTCGATGATCCAGCGGTACGCATGCAGCAGCGCGGCTGGCCCGAGGTATTTGTCGCCATTCCACCAGTAGCTCGGGCAAGAAGTCGAGCAGCTGGCGCACATCACACATTCATACAGACCATCAAGTTTCTTGCGGTCTTCAATCGACTGTTTCCACTCTTTTGCAGGGCGGTTGGTCTTGGTTTCCAGCCACGGCATGATCGACGCGTGCTGTGCATAGAAATGGGTCAGATCAGGGATCAGGTCTTTCACAACCGGCATGTGCGGGAGCGGATAGATCTTCACGTCGCCTTTGACCTCATCAAGGCCATAGATGCAGGCCAGCGTGTTGATCCCGTCGATGTTCATCGCGCAGGAGCCACAGATGCCTTCACGGCAGGAGCGGCGGAAGGTCAAAGTCGGATCGATCTCGTTCTTGATCTTGATCAGCGCGTCCAAAATCATCGGACCGCATTTGTCCATATCAAGGAAGTACGTATCAACGCTCGGGTTTTTGCCATCGTCCGGATTCCAGCGATAAATCTGGAATTTGCGCACGTTGGTTGCGCCTTCCGGCTTTGGCCAAGTTTTACCGGTGGTGATCCGGCTGTTCTTGGGGAGGGCAAATTCGACCATGGTCTTTCCTTCCTATCCGTGGGTCAGCGCGCGACGCGCGTCCCTTCGTCCTTCTCAGGCCTTCCGATCCGTCCGATCAAAAAGCGATTGATTGTCTTTCACCAGCGCGGCGACCTTTTTTCGGGCCGGTTGGGCAAGGCCCAAACCATTGAGCTGGCGCATGAATTCCAAAGAACCCGCATTCAGGCTCTGATTGCTGCGTCCCGCGAGGGGCGCCAGCGTGTTGATCTCGTCATCTGTCAAACCAGCCAACTTCAAAAGTTGCTGACCGGGGCGTTCAGGCGTGGTTTCCTCCTCAAGAGCAAAAACACTCAGGCGGTCCTTGCCAACCACATCTGCGATCTCTTGCGCCACCGCAGACCAGTCACGCGCTTCCGCCACCTCGGCCTCAAACTGCGCCTTGGTGCCTGCGTAACTATCCGACTTAACTGCCTGATTATACACGCTCTTCAGCCAGCCATCGCGCTCACGCGTATAAAACACGTAGTCGGGCTTAAACGGCGCCAATTCGGCCTCAATCAGTCCCATGATCTCACCCGCCCGAGGATAAAGCGCCCGCACATCGCGCCGCCCCATCATCGCTCCGATGATGTTCTCATGGCTGATGATGCAAACGCGTTCATCCCCTTCAAGCTCGGCTCGCACCTGCCCCAGCAAATTCACCAGCGACGTCTTATGCGCCGCAGGCTTCAAGCTATACATGGCACAGGTTTTGCCCAACTCGCGGGTCAGAGAGCCCTTGGTTGGCACACGGATATCCACCCGCCCCGCAAGCGCTTCCTGATTGAGTTTCAGGAAGCGATGCAATGAGGTCGAACCGGTTTTCTGGGCACCGATATGAACGATGACCCGCCGGTTGGCCGATATGTCGCGCGCCGCGCTCAAGAGCCAGCCTTAGAACGTCCGCGCCTTGGGCGCGATCTTCTTGAGGCTGATGCCGCCTTCGTCTTCATTGGTCAGCGGGTCGGTGATCACTGGGCGATAGCTTAGGTCCACCTTTTTGCCGTCAATGCGGCTGACGGTGTGCACACGCCAGTTCTTGTCATCACGCTCGGAATAATCCTCATGCGCATGTGCGCCGCGGCTTTCCTTGCGGGCTTCAGCACCATGGATTGTCGCCAAAGCGTTTGGCATCAGGTTGGTCAGTTCCAGCGTTTCCATCAGGTCGCTGTTCCAGACAAGCGAGGTGTCGGTGACGTGCAGGTCGTCCATCTTGGCTGCAATCGCCGTCATCTTCTCGACACCTTCTTTCAGCGTCTTGTCGGTGCGGAACACCGCGGCGTCAGCCTGCATCGTGTGCTGCATCTCAAGACGCAGTTCAGCCGTCGGCACGCCGCCTTTAGCATTGCGCAGGTTGTCGAAACGATCAAACGCCGCATCCACAGACGCTTGGTTCAGCACAGGGTTGGGCGCGTCCGCATCCACCACCTTGCCTGCGCGGATCGCAGAGGCACGGCCAAAGACCACGAGGTCGATCAACGAGTTGGAACCCAGGCGGTTGGCACCGTGCACAGAGGCACAGCCCGCTTCACCCACGGCCATCAGGCCTGGCACAACACCGGTCGGGTTGTCTTCTGTCGGGTTGAGAACCTCACCCCAATAGTTGGTCGGGATACCGCCCATATTATAGTGAACGGTCGGCAGAACCGGGATCGGCTCCTTGGTCACGTCCACGCCCGCAAACACCCGTGCGCTTTCCGAGATCCCCGGCAGACGCTCGGCCAGCGCTTCGGCCGGCAAGTGGTTGAGGTTCAGGTAAATGTGGTCGCCATTGTCGCCCACACCACGACCTTCGCGAATTTCCATAGTCATGGAGCGCGACACGTAATCGCGCGGTGCGAGGTCTTTGTACTGGGGCGCATAACGCTCCATGAAACGCTCGCCTTCGGAGTTGGTCAGATAACCACCCTCACCACGCGCGCCTTCGGTGATCAGACAGCCGGAGCCATAGATACCGGTCGGGTGAAACTGTACGAATTCCATATCCTGCATCGGCAGGCCCGCGCGTGCCACCATACCGCCACCGTCACCGGTGCAGGTGTGTGCGGAGGTCGCAGAGAAGTAGGCACGGCCATAACCGCCTGTGGCCAACACCACCATTTTGGCGTTGAAGATGTGCATGGTGCCGTCGTCAAGCTTCCAGCAGACCACCCCCTGACACTGCCCGTCCTCGGACATGATCAGGTCGATCGCGAAATACTCGATGTAGAATTCAGCGTTGTTCTTGACCGACTGGCCATACAACGTGTGCAAGATCGCGTGACCGGTCCGGTCCGCCGCTGCACAGGTCCGCTGCACGGCGGGGCCTTCGCCGTATTCAGTCGTGTGCCCACCAAACGGACGTTGATAGATCTTGCCTTCTTCGGTACGCGAGAACGGCACGCCATAGTGCTCCAGCTCGTAAACCGCCTTGGGCGCTTCGCGGGCGAGGTATTCCATAGCATCCGTATCACCCAGCCAATCAGAGCCTTTGACGGTGTCATACATATGCCACTGCCAGCTGTCGGGCCCCATGTTGCCAAGCGAGGCAGCAATGCCGCCCTGTGCCGCAACCGTGTGGGAGCGGGTCGGGAAAACCTTGGTCACGCATGCTGTGCGCAGACCCTGTTCTGCCATACCCAAAGTGGCGCGCAGACCGGCGCCACCGGCACCCACCACGACCACGTCGTATTCGTGTGTTTCGTATTCGTAAGCAGCCATGTCTCAGATCCTCAAAGCGCGATTTTCGCCAGCGCGAACAGGCCGGCCGCTGTCAGGCCGTAGGTCATTGTGATCACCAGGATGATCAGGACTTTCTTGGTCGATTTGCGGGTGTAGTCCTCGATCATCATCTGCGCGCCCTTGCGAAAGTGCGCGAGGCCAAAGACCAGCACCAGCGCCGACAGGATCGCTGGGAACGGACGGCTCAACGAAGCAATCACCTGTTCATGCGGCGCGCCAAGAAGCGAGCCGAACATGTAAATGAAGGCCGGCACGATGAACGCCAGCCCAACGGCACTGACTTGCATATACCAGTGATGCTCTGTGCCGGCGTGGGCAGAGCCACGGCCTTCGGCACGTTTGCGGTCGGTCAGAAAACGCATGATAGGCCTCCTCAGACGATAATGATTGTCAGAACGGTCAAAACGACCGAACCGATGATGCAGGCCCAGCCGAGCTTTTCGGCGGTGGGAATATCAAGTCCCTTGCCCGCATCAAAGATCAGGTGACGCAGTCCGGCAAGGTAGTGATACCAAAGGCCCAGCGCCGAGAGAGCAAAGAAGACATCGCCCACGAGGCTCGTGGCAAAACCATTGGCCACAGCGAAATGCTCCGGCCCGGCCGCAGCGGCCAGAAGCCACCAGACGATAACAAAAGTCGTGACGATCATCGCATTGCCCGTGATCCGCGTCAGGATCGACGTCATCGACGTCAGCTGTGGGCGATAGATTGTCAGGTGAGGTGAAAGCGGGCGTTCGACCCTTTTCGCGTCAGCCATGTTGAATCCTTTCCGGTTCCCTTGCCACTTTACTAACGTTTTTTCGCGGCCTGTCACGTTGCGGGCCAGCAAAAAGCCGCGCTTTTTTGGCACAGTTTGCGCTTATTTGGAGCTTTGTGATCACACCCAATAAATCGTGATCACAAATTTCAAACCTTATAAATTCAGTCAGAATTCAATTGCGCAATTCCTGTGCATTTCCAGAGAGAATATCCCGAATCCGACGTTCGGGAAACTGTTTGCGCTCACATCATCCGAGGAATTTATGGCGATCCCGCAAACTGCTCGGCCACTTCGCGGATCAACTTTTGCCGAATGCGCGCCGGATAGTCCTCAAATCCGTTTGCGGTGACGACAAAGGCGCCCGCTCCCGTGATCACATTCTCCCAGAAATACCCTGTCAGGTCGGCCTCATCGGTTTCGATCACCAATGCGTTGACCGTCACCCCCATTGCCGCCAAACGCCCCCGCCCTTCTGCCGGCGCAATGCCCTCATTGGAAATCCCGTCGCCCGACACATCCACAACCTGACGACGGCACTCAGGCGCTTTTTCCATAAGATCCGCGCCACGCCAAAGCGCGTCGCCGATCGCCGTAGAATACTTGGACCACGCCCGTGGCATGGCCTCGACCGCCAGCGCCAAGGCTTCTGCGTCTTGCGCATTGCGCACCCGCGCCCAAGGCACCGACACCTGCTGTCGCCGCGTACCGGTCCATTGCATCAACGCAACCGCAGCTTCGGCCTTGATCAGCGCCTCAACAACAACCCCGTCCCGTAATCCCGTGGCCAGGCCATCCATCTGAATGCGATATTCCTGCGGATCAATGCTTCCAGAGACATCCACCGCCAACAACAGCGCAATGTCGCATGCCGCAACGGGGGAGGCCGCCAAAGCGACAGAGAAGGATGCCAGACGCAACATAGGCACAGCCTACAACGCTAGCCCGCGTCGCAAAATCACCTTGTCGTGTGGCTTAAAACTCCGGTGCCATCTCCACCAATGCGTCGGCAAATTCTGTGCACATCACGATTTCCCGTGCGGCGGGATCATAAAACGCGTTGGCCTCGTCACACTCCAGAACCGAGACAAACAAATTCTGCGGCAGGCGGAACTCCTCATTCAGCGCCTGAACCTCTGCCTCAACGATCTCGGCGGTCAACGCGCCACCATCCGTGTTCACCTCCACCTCGCCCATGCGGATGGTGGTCCCACCTTTGGCGGACACGATCTCGTCCATCGCCGCGCCCCAACTGGCGGCGGCCTGATCATACTCATCGGGGCAATAGTCGGCTCGCTCCTCCGGCAGACCAAGCTCAAGCGCCACATCTTCGCGTGCATCGGGATTGGCCCCGTAGAAAATGCACACCGTATTGTAGTAGCGCTGCAAATCCGGCCCGTGCACATCCCAGAAGGCAATTTCCGCGGTGGCCTCAGCCTCGCCCAGAAATCCAAAAGCGGCGTCGTAAGCGATCTGAACCGCCGCGTCCTCCTCATAGAAAGCATCTATCAGGAAAATCGACAACACATCCGCCGCATCCTCTTCCTGCCCGAAAATCGGCAGATCGAGGACATCGATCAAAGCATGCCCTAACTCGTGATAGAAAATCCCGAGCAGGTTGCTTTCGACATATGACAGAGTCGCTTCGTCTGTGCGGTCAAAATTCACTTCGGCCTGCACTGGGCAGGCCAAAGCAAGAGAGGCGGCAAAAAGGCATGATTTCAGCATGCCGGTATCACATCGGCATGAGCGCCCAGTAGTCAAGATCAAGCAGGACGTCAGGCTGATATTTTCCATCTTCACCCTTAAGCGCAAACGGCTCTCCGCCTTTGGTCGCCACCAGACGCAGTCGGATCGCACCAACGCCGGGCGCGGAGGTCTCGGCCTTGTCCAGCACCTCGGACCATGCCTTGACCGTCAGACCGGAGAACGCCGGATTGGCATGTGCACCACCGTTCAGGCCGACAATCATCTGCGCATTTGCGAGACCGTTGAAGCTCAGGGCGCGCGCCAGCGAAATAATGTGCCCACCATAGATCAAGCGCTGCCCATCAGGACGGAAAGTGGCATCAAAATGCACCTTGGCCGTGTTTTGCCAAAGCCGCGTCGCCATCATATGCTCCGCTTCCTCCAGCGTCACACCATCGACGTGGTCGATGGTCTCACCGATTTCATAATCGCCCCAACGATGCGCTTCACCCGCTTGAGTGAAATCATAACCCGAGAAATCCAATCCTTCAGGGATCACCAGATCCGCAGGGTCGATCACTTTGGACAGTTCCGGCACCACCGTTTCCGGCGCAGGCGCATCCACATCACGTTTGCGCACCATGACCCAGCGCACGTATTCCATGACCACCTCGTCACGCTGATTCATGCCGCGTGTGCGCACGTAAACCACACCGGTTTTGCCGTTGGAATTCTGTTTCAGACCAATCACTTCGCTGGAACTTCGCAGCGTGTCACCGGCATAAACGGGCTTCAACCAACGCCCTTCGGCATAGCCAAGGTTCGCCACAGCATTCAGCGACACATCCGGTACGGTTTTGCCGAAAACCACGTGAAACGCCGCCAGATCATCCAGCGGAGATTGCGGCAAGCCAGACGCCCGCGCGAACTCGTCGCTGGAATACAAGGCGTGCCGCGCCGGATAAAGCGCGTGATACAAAGCCCGCTCCCCAGCTCCCACTGTGCGCGGCACAGCGTGATCAATCACCTGCCCCAGCGCATAATCTTCAAAAAACCGGCCCGGATTGGTCTTGGCCATCAGTGTTCTCCCAGTTTGATCTCCGGGGTGTAAGTGCCTTCGACTTCCTTCACCACCGCCTGACCGCAGCGCATGACGCCTGTGGCCTGACAGAAGGTCTGGGTCGGGGAGCCATGCAGCTCCCACCCCTTGTTAAGTGCGTCTGTCACTTTGTGGCAGAACGCTGACGTGTCTTCCTCAGACAGAAAACGATAAAGTTTCATGGGGTTACGCTCCAAATGGGGACGGGCCCACCAGCCCGTGAATGAAGCCAATTACACCCACAAGGATGATGGACGCCACCAGGAACATCCCGTCCTTGGCGATGCTGCCGTGCTCGGTGGGCTCCCATGGCCCTTCGGCGCGGTTGATGATCACGATCTCAAGCAGCGACCACACCAACAGCCCGCCGAACAAAACCACCGACGGCATATCCGGATTGACCCACAAATGCGCGCCCGCCCAAAGTGCAAACCCGATCAGCATTGGATGGCGCACGCCGTTAAGCAGCTTGCCCTTGCGTGGTGCAGGGCTCATCATAAAGATCGCAATCAACACCGCGAGGTTGTTGATATGTTTGGCAAAACTCGGCGTGGACCACAGCGTGTCCGTCACCTCTGCACTGCGGTAGCCCAGCGTCATCAGCACGATGGACAACAAAAGCAGCAGGGCCACGATGCCCTTGCCTTTGTCGCCCATCGGCTCCCGCACACCGGGCATCGCACGTTTAAAGAAATGGGCACCGGCCCACAGCAAAACTCCCAAAACCAATAAAGTCATCTGGCTCCCTCGCTAGAAAATTGTGTTTCGGGAGAAACGTTACTCTTCCAGCGCGGCGATTGCATCCGCCTTCGCCAAAATCTCACGGGCCGTCACAACGTGCAGGTTTTCGACAATCTTGCCGTCCACCACCGCAACACCCTGACCGCTGGCCTCGGTTTCTTCATAAGCCGCAATCTGGCGCTTCGCCAAATCGATCTCGGCCTCGCTCGGCGCGAAAGCTGCGTTCGCCACATCGACTTGCGCGGGGTGAATAAGCGTCTTGCCATCAAACCCCATGTCGCGGCCCTGATCGCATTCCACCTTCAGCCCGTCTGCGTCTTTGAACGCGTTATAAACGCCATCCACAATGACAATGCCCTCGGCCTTGGCCGCCAGCAAACACAGACCGAGACCGGCCATCATCGGCAGACGGTCAGCGCGGAACCGGGTCTGCAATTCCTTGGCCAAATCATTGGTGCCCATGACAAAACCCGTCAGTTGCGGATGCGCAGCAATCTCGGCTGCCTTCAGCATCCCACGCGGTGTTTCCATCATCGCCCAGATCGGTTTTTCCCCAATCAGCGCCGCCAGCGCATCAAGCTGCGCAGTGCTTTCAACCTTCGGCAACAGCACCGCGTCGCAATCCATCGCAGCGGCAGCCTTGGCATCCGCTTCGCCCCACTGGGTGTCCAGCCCGTTGATACGCACGATCCGCATCCGGCTGCCATAGCCGCCCTGCTCCAACGCAGCCGCCAAGGTCGCGCGGGCGTTCTCTTTCTCGTCAGGCGCTACAGCATCCTCAAGGTCAAAGATGATCGCATCCACAGGCAGGCCGCGGGCCTTTTCCAGCGCCCGATCCTTGGACCCGGGAATATATAGAACCGACCTATAGGGACGTGCGCGCTGATCCATGACTCTCTCCGTAATTTTGTTGCGCAGAATGGGGCATTTTTCTCAGATAACTTCAAGGCAAATTTTGCCGCACCGCAGAAATACCCGCCGTAACGCCCCGTCTTTTTGCCACTGCGCACGCCGCATTAACCAAAATTTCCCGCGACACACACCACGCTATTGCGATCAACGGGGGCACCAAGAGCCGATCAATCGGCCTCCCTCATCACATCATTTGAAAGGACAGGCAGATGAACCCTATTGATCTCAAGGTGGCCTTGGGCTTTGGACTTCTGATCATGGCTGCAACCCACGCCGATGCGCAAAACAACTGCGCCGCGCGGGAAACCGTCATTCAACGGCTTGCCGATCGCTATGGCGAAACCCGTCAGGCCCTCGGCCTCGCCCAGCAAGGCGCGGTCTTTGAAATGTTTGCCTCGGAAAACTCCGGAAGCTGGACCATCACAGTGACCATGCCCAACGGCACCACATGTCTGGTGGCCAGCGGACAGGCCTATGAGGAACTGGCAGAGGCGCTTCCACCGCAGGGCGATGGCGCCTAAGTCAGTGCGTCAAAAACCAGCTTGAGACCGGTGAGCGAGAGCAACACATAGGTCACGCCGAAGAAAGCCCGCTCCGGTATCGCATAGTGGGCTTTCACGCCAATGTAAGCGCCCAGAACAGCAAAGGGCGCAAGCATCACGTCCGCCCAAAGCGTTTGCACCGTAAACGCGCCAAGAAACGCATAGGGCACAAATTTTGCGATATTTATGACCCAGAAGGTCAATACCGTGGTCGCCTGATAGGTGGTTTTACCCACGCCCCGCGACAACAGATAAACCGCGGCAGGTGGCCCGCCCGCGTGGCTGACAAAACTGGTGAAACCGGCAACCAGTCCCGCGACATACCCCGCCCAAACCGGCATCGACATCCGCCGTTTCGCGCTCGGCCAAAGCTGCCACGCGACAAAACCGAGCGAAACCGCGCCAATCAAAAGGCGCAAAACATCGTCGTTGGCCACCGAAAAAAGCCACACACCCAGCGCCACACCGGGCAAGCCGCCCAGGATCAACACCCGCGCTTCAGGCCAGCTCCACTTGTTCCAGTAGGGCCGCAGTGTGATCAGATCCACCAGCATCAACAACGGCAACATCACGCCCAACGCTTCGCGAGGTGGCATCACCAAGGCCAAGAGGCTGGCGGAGGCAAAGGCTGCGCCGGATCCAAAACCTGCCTTTGACACGCCGGCAAAGACAACCGCCAGCGCGGCCAAAACAAAAATCGGGACAGAATCAATCAAGACACTGCCCCCTCTTTTGCGAAATTTTCAGGCGAAACCGCCTCAGCTGCCCTTCAAAATCTTCTTGCGCTGCTGTTCGTATTCTTTCTCGGTCAACAGCCCCTGCTTGTAAGCCGCTTCAAGAGATTCAAGCTCCTGACCAATTGTGGTTGTTTGCACGTTGTTGTTTGTTGTGCCGCCGCCACAGGCCGAAACGGTCATCCCGATGAACGCCAATGCAATCAGGGTTTTTAGAGCAGATTTCATAAGACCTGGTCCTCAGTATTTGTGTTTGTCCTGACGACCATCTACGCCTACCCCGCGCGATATTGCAAGCGCGCGCTGAGCTAGAAATCGGCCACTTTCTGCAAGAGCAAACACGGGACTCGCAACCATGCCGCACCTGCAAACACTTGCTTCAAGGCGAGATTCCGCTTAAGCCACCCGCGACAATTCACACGGACCGGAGATTGATCCCATGGCACGACCCAAGATCGCCCTCATCGGCGCAGGTAACATTGGCGGCACGCTCGCCCACCTCGCCGCCCTCAAAGAACTCGGTGACGTCGTTCTCTTCGACATCGCAGACGGCCTGCCGCAGGGCAAAGCGCTCGACATCGCGGAATCCGGCCCCGTTGAAAAAATCGACGCCGCCATGTCCGGCACGTCCGACTATGCCGACATCGCCGGCGCAGACGTCTGCATCGTGACCGCTGGTGTTGCTCGCAAGCCAGGCATGAGCCGCGACGACCTTCTGGGCATCAACCTCAAGGTTATGAAATCCGTTGGCGAAGGCATCGCAGCCCACGCGCCCAACGCATTTGTCATCTGTATCACCAACCCGCTGGACGCGATGGTTTGGGCACTGCAGAAATTCTCCGGCCTGCCGACTCACATGGTCTGCGGCATGGCAGGTGTTCTGGACAGCGCGCGTTTCCGCCACTTCCTCGCCGAAGAGTTCAACGTTTCAATGCGCGACGTAACCGCATTTGTTCTGGGCGGCCACGGCGACACCATGGTGCCGTCCGTACGTTACTCCACCGTTGCCGGTATCCCGCTGCCTGATCTGATCGAAATGGGCTGGACCACACAGGAAAAACTGGACGCCATGGTGCAGCGCACCCGTGACGGCGGTGCCGAAATCGTTGGCCTGCTGAAAACCGGCTCCGCATTCTACGCACCTGCCGCCTCCGCCATCGAAATGGCCGAGGCTTTCCTCAAAGACCAGAAACGCGTTCTACCCTGCGCCGCCTACTGTGACGGCGACCTTGGCGTAAAAGACATGTATGTCGGCGTTCCCACCGTCATCGGCGCCGGCGGTGTCGAGAAAGTTGTGAACATCAAGCTCAACAAAGAAGAGCAGGACATGTTCGACGTATCCGTGAACGCGGTGAAGGGTCTCGTAGACGCCTGCAAAGGCATCGACGGCTCGCTGGCGTAAGCCACACCAAAGCACATCTGCAAAAGCCCGCCACACCGGCGGGCTTTTCTTTTTGGCGCACCCCCTTGCCTGAAAACCCTTTTGCCGCCAAACAATTGGCATGATCGGTCTGAACCGCCCCCTCGACACGACCAATGGCCTCAAACTGTTGGGAGAGCGCAATTCCGGCACCAATGTGCTGGAACATCTGCTGCAGCACATTCCCGATCTGCATCTTTTTCCCAGCCTTCCCATGCTGACGTGGCGCGAAGTTCACCGGTTCAGGCATCCTCTTTCAGCGCTCTGGCGCTACCACGCGGCCCGAGAAGAAACTCTGGACCATTGGCACACCCGCGACCTGCCAATATCCGGTGGCTGGAAACACGCAGCCCCCAATCAGGAATTTCGCTCCAGCTTCCTAAAAACAAAACAGCCCGCCGTCCTGATTATGCTGCGCCATCCGGCAAGCTGGCTACGCTCCATGCACCGCAACCCGTTCCACACCTTGGTCAAAGTGCCCACAGACTTCTCCGCCTTCATACGCACCGATTGGCAAGTGACCATGCGCGACGGCGTGCCGTCTGCTCCGCTGCCCGCGCTCTACGCGGCCAAACTCAAGACCTATGCCGACCTGCTCGCCAGCTATCCCAACAGCGCGCTCATCCGATACGAAGACCTGCTAAGTGATCCCACCGCGACACTGACCGCACTTGGTCTGGAAGGGCCTGCGCCGTTCGCCCTTCCCGCCGATGACCCGCGCGCCTTTGCGAAACCATCAAACTCCACGTCCTTTGGCGACAGGGCCGCCGCTAGCTTCGACAACCTCTCCGCCGCGGATCGGACAGTTGTCTGCGATTGTCTGGATGGCTCGCCCGCGTCGGACCTCTATCCCAGCTGATCAACACTAAAGACTCAGGTAACGCTTTGCGTTTACCCTACTGGCAAATATTTCCTGATTTGAGGCTTTGACATGCACACCAAACTTCTCCTTGCGCTCTCGCTGCTGGTGTCCTTCACCCTGTCCGCTTGCGGATCCAACGAGGATCTTCCGGTGCGTACCACACCGCAGCTTGAACATCCTGTGACCGGCAAAATCTCCACCGGCGAAACCTGACCCACCACCACACGTTCGTTGGCAACGGGGCCCCCTTGTCGCAACCATCATGGCGACCACAACCACGCCCGTCGGCCACAAGTTGCCCAAACTCATCGGTTTGAGTCGGTCTGCCGTGCCATTTAGGCAATCCTAACCCCGAATTGCTGCATCCCGCCAATTTTGTGATCACACTTTTTCTGAGTGTGATCACAAACAGCGAAAAATGCGCTAACATTTCAGAAATCGCTATATCCCCTTGCGTATCATGTGGCAAAACTCCGCCAATCGCAGCAAGATGGGACAGTTCCATGAACATCCACGAATATCAGGCGAAAGCCCTGCTTCGCTCCTACGGCGCTCCGGTGTCCGAAGGGCGCGTTGTTCTCAAAGCAGAAGATGCCAAAACCGCCGCCGGTGAACTTGACGGCCCGCTCTGGGTTGTAAAGGCACAGATCCACGCAGGTGGCCGCGGCAAAGGTTCCTTCGTAGAACCCGACGCCGGTGAAAAAGGCGGTGTCCGCCTCGCCAAGTCGGTTGAAGAAGCCGCCGAAGAAGCCAAAAAGATGCTGGGCCGCACCCTTGTGACCCACCAGTCCGGCCCTGCCGGCAAACAGGTGAACCGCATCTACATCGAAGACGGTTCCGACATCGAGCGCGAACTCTATCTCGCGCTTCTGGTGGATCGCCAGACCTCCCGCGTCAGCTTCGTCTGCTCGACCGAGGGCGGCATGGACATCGAGGAAGTGGCCGAAGCCACGCCTGAGAAAATCCTGTCTTTCTCCGTAGACCCAGCCACCGGCTACCAAGCCTATCACGGCCGCCGCGTTGCTTTCTCTCTGGGCCTCAAAGGTGCACAGGTCAAAGAATGCGTCAAACTGATGGGCATTCTCTACAAAGCCTTCATGGAAAAAGACATGGAGCAGCTGGAGATCAACCCGCTGATCGTCATGCCTGGCGGTGCACTCAAAGTGCTCGACGCCAAGGTTGGCTTTGACGGCAACGCCATCTACCGCCACCCCGATGTGGCCGAGCTGCGCGATGAGACTGAAGAAGACCCCAAAGAGCTTGAGGCGTCCAAGTATGACCTCAACTACATCGCTCTGGACGGTGAAATCGGCTGCATGGTGAACGGCGCCGGTTTGGCGATGGCCACCATGGACATCATCAAACTCTACGGTGCAGAGCCTGCCAACTTCCTCGACGTAGGCGGCGGCGCGACCAAAGAGAAAGTGACCGAAGCGTTCAAGATCATCACCTCTGATCCAAACGTCAAAGGCATCCTCGTGAACATCTTCGGCGGCATCATGCGCTGTGACGTGATCGCAGAGGGCGTTGTGGCGGCTGTCAAAGAAGTGGGCCTGCAGGTTCCACTGGTTGTGCGCCTCGAAGGCACCAACGTCGAAGCCGGCAAAGAGATCATCAACACCTCCGGTCTTGATGTGATCGCAGCGGACAACCTGTCCGACGGCGCCGAAAAAATCGTCAAAGCGGTGAAAGGATAACACCCATGGCCATTCTCGTAGATGAAAACACCAAGGTTATCTGTCAGGGCTTCACCGGCTCACAGGGCACCTTCCACTCTGAACAAGCCATCGCCTATGGCACAAAAATGGTCGGCGGCGTGACCCCGGGCAAAGGCGGCATCGACCACCTCGGCCTGCCGGTCTTTGACTCGGTCCACGACGCCAAAGCCAAAACCGAAGCCAATGCTTCCGTGATCTACGTTCCACCGCCCTTCGCCGCGGATTCGATCCTCGAGGCGATTGATGCGGAAATGGAACTGATCGTTTGCATCACCGAAGGCATTCCGGTGCTGGACATGATGAAAGTGCAGCGCGCACTGGAAGGTTCCGCCTCCCGTCTGATCGGCCCCAACTGCCCCGGTGTCATCACGCCGGATGCGTGCAAAATCGGCATCATGCCGGGCCACATCCACAAACGCGGCTCTGTCGGCGTTGTGTCCCGCTCCGGCACCCTGACTTATGAGGCTGTCAAACAGACCGCCGACATCGGTCTGGGCCAGTCCACCGCCGTGGGCATCGGCGGCGATCCGATCAAAGGCACCGAGCATATCGACATCCTAGACATGTTCCTCAGCGACGACGAAACCCAGTCGATCATTATGATTGGTGAAATCGGGGGCTCCGCAGAAGAAGAAGCCGCTGAGTTCCTCGCGAATGAGCGCAAGAAAGGCCGCTGGAAGCCGACCGCAGGCTTCATCGCCGGCCGCACGGCCCCTCCCGGCCGCCGCATGGGCCACGCGGGCGCGATTGTTGCCGGTGGCAAAGGTGGTGCCGACGACAAGATCGCCGCGATGAAAGAAGCCGGCATCGTTGTTGCCGACAGCCCCGCCGGTCTCGGCGAAGCTGTGCTCAAAGCCATCGAGCTGGGCTAATTTGACATCAGGGCAGGCGTCACGCGCCTGCCCTACCTTCGCTTTGCCATTCTGCAGAGCACACGAAACCCAATTGTTCGGGAGTCCTCCATGACCGACCAGTCACCCAACGACGTTTTCCACGCCTCCTCCTTTATGCAGGGGCACAACGCGGAATATCTCGAACAGATGTATGCCCGCTACGCCGCCGACCCCTCAGCGGTTGACGAAGTCTGGCAGGAGTTCTTCCGCCAGCTTGGCGATGCGGAGCTGGACGTCAAAGCCGAGGCCACCGGCCCGAGCTGGGCGCGCACCGACTGGCCGCCACAGCCTGCGGACGATCTGACCCAATCCCTGACCGGTGAGTGGGAAGAACAGGTCGAAGCCAAAGCCGCTGGCAAGAAAATCAAAGAAAAAGCCGCCGCCACGGGTGTCGAAGTCAGCGACGAGGCGATCAAACGCGCCGTGCTGGACTCCATCCGCGCGCTGATGCTGATCCGCGCCTACCGTATCCGCGGCCACCTGATTGCCGACATCGACCCGCTGGGCATGCGCGATCAGACCCCGCATCCGGAACTGGATCCGAAATCCTACGGTTTCACCGATGCCGACATGGATCGCCCGATCTTTATCGACAAGGTTCTGGGGCTCGACATCGCGACCATGCGTCAGATCATGGCCATCGTGAAGCGCACCTATTGCGGCACTTTTGCGCTGCAATACATGCACATCTCCAACCCAGAGGAAGCGGGTTGGCTGAAAGAGCGCATCGAAGGCTACGACAAGGAAATCACCTTCACCCGCGAAGGCCGCAAAGCGATCCTGAACAAGCTGGTTGAGGCCGAAGGTTTTGAGAAATTCCTGCATGTGAAATACATGGGCACCAAACGTTTTGGTCTGGACGGCGGCGAAAGCCTGATCCCCGCGATGGAGCAGATCATCAAACGCGGCGGCAACCTTGGGCTCAAGGAAATCGTCGTCGGCATGCCGCACCGCGGCCGCCTCTCCGTGCTCGCCAATGTGATGGCCAAGCCTTACAAGGCGATCTTCAACGAATTTCAGGGCGGCAGCTTCAAACCCGAAGATGTGGACGGCTCCGGCGACGTGAAATACCACCTCGGCGCCTCCTCTGATCGTGAATTTGATGGCAACACCGTCCACCTCAGCCTGACGGCCAACCCCTCCCACCTCGAGGCGGTGAACCCCGTGGTTCTGGGCAAGGTTCGCGCCAAACAGGACCAGCTCGGCGATGAGGCCCGCACGGCCGTGATGCCGATCCTGCTGCACGGCGACGCGGCCTTTGCCGGCCAGGGTGTCGTGGCGGAATGCTTCGCGCTTTCGGGCCTCAAGGGCCACAAAACTGGCGGCACGATGCACATCGTTGTGAACAACCAGATCGGCTTCACCACCGCGCCGCACTTCTCGCGCTCCTCGCCCTACCCGACAGACAACGCTCTGGTGGTCGAGGCTCCGATCTTCCACGTGAACGGCGACGACCCCGAGGCCGTGGTTCACGCCGCCAAGGTCGCGACAGAGTTCCGCCAGAAGTTCGGCAAGGACGTCGTAATCGACATGTTCTGCTATCGCCGGTTTGGTCACAACGAGGGCGACGAGCCCATGTTCACCAACCCTGTGATGTACAAAAACATCAAGAAGCATAAGACCACGCTCACGCTCTACACGGAGCGTCTGGTCAAAGACGGCCTGATCCCCGAGGGCGAAATCGAGGATATGAAGGCCTCTTTCCAAGCGCATCTGAACGAAGAGTTCGAAGCCGGCAAGGAGTTCAAACCCAACAAGGCCGACTGGCTGGACGGGCGCTGGTCGCATCTGGATAAACGCGGTGAAGACTATGAACGCGGCCAGACCTCAATCAAGGACGAGACCATGGCCGACCTTGGCAAGGCGCTCTCCTCCGTGCCCGAAGGATTCCCGCTGCACAAAACGGTCGGTCGCCTTCTGGACACCCGCGGCAAAATGTTTGAAACCGGCAAAGGCTTTGACTGGGCCACGGCCGAGGCAATGGCTTTCGGCTCGCTCTTGACCGAAGGCTACCCCGTGCGCCTCTCCGGTCAGGACGCCACCCGCGGCACCTTCAGCCAGCGCCACTCCGGCATCATCAATCAAGACACCGAAGAGCGTTACTACCCGCTCAACAACATCCGCAAAGGGCAGAGCCAGTACGAAGTTATCGACTCCGCCCTGTCCGAGTACGCGGTGCTGGGCTTTGAATATGGCTTCTCTCTGGCAGAGCCCAACGCTCTGACCCTGTGGGAAGCGCAGTTTGGTGACTTTGCCAACGGCGCGCAGATCATGTTTGATCAGTTCATCAGTTCCGGCGAAAGCAAATGGCTGCGCATGTCCGGCCTGACCGTTCTGCTGCCGCATGGTTTCGAAGGTCAGGGCCCAGAGCACTCCTCTGCGCGTCTGGAACGCTTCCTGCAAATGTGCGGTGGTGACAACTGGATCGTGGCGAATTGCTCGACACCTGCAAACTACTTCCACATCCTGCGCCGTCAGCTGCACCGCACCTTCCGCAAGCCGCTGATCCTGATGACACCCAAGTCGCTTCTGCGTCACAAGCTCTGCATTTCCGAAGCGGAAGACTTTGTTGATGGTTCCTCCTTCCACCGTGTGCTGTGGGATGATGCCCAAAAAGGCAATTCCGACACCACCCTGAAGAAGGACAAAGACATCAAGCGTGTCGTCATGTGCTCCGGCAAAGTCTACTTTGACCTGCTCGAAGAACGCGATGCCCGTGGCATCGACGACATCTATCTGATGCGCATCGAACAGTTCTACCCCTTCCCGGCCCTCTCGCTGATCCGCGAGTTGGAACGCTTCAAGGGGGCCGAAATGGTCTGGTGTCAGGAAGAGCCCAAGAACCAGGGTGCGTGGTCCTTTATTGAGCCCAACATTGAATGGGCGCTGACCCGTATCAAAGCAAAACACACCCGTCCGGTTTACGCAGGCCGCGCCGCTTCGGCCTCGCCCGCAACCGGTCTGGCAAGCCAACACAAAACCCAACAAGCCGCGCTCATTGATGCGGCACTCTCCATGGAAGGAAACTGATCCATGACCGAAGTACGTGTCCCCACCCTTGGCGAATCCGTCACCGAGGCCACCGTTGCCACATGGTTCAAGAAACCCGGTGACGCAGTTGCTGTCGACGAAATGCTCTGCGAGTTGGAAACTGACAAAGTTACCGTCGAAGTGCCCGCCCCTGCCGCCGGCGTTCTGGGTGAAATCGTAGCCGCCGAAGGCGACACCGTGGGCGTTGACGCCCTGCTCGCTGTGATCAACGCAGGCGAAGGCGCAGCCCCTGCCCCTGCCGCATCTGCGGCACCTGCCGCTGCCCCCGCCGCATCCGGCGGCGATGCGGTCGACGTGATGGTTCCGACCCTTGGCGAAAGCGTCACCGAGGCGACCGTGTCGACTTGGTTCAAAGCCGTCGGCGACACCGTGGCGCAGGACGAAATGCTCTGTGAGCTGGAAACCGACAAGGTCTCCGTCGAAGTGCCCGCCCCAGCCGCTGGCGTGCTGTCCGAGATCGTCGCGCCGGAAGGCACCACAGTGGACGCAAGCGCCAAACTCGCCGTGATCGGCGGAGCCTCTGCTGGCGCAAGCGCCGCACCGGCTGCAGCGCCTGCTGCCGCGACCGCACCTGCGGCGTCCGCAGACGTTGAGAACGCGCCTTCCGCCAACAAGCTGATGGCAGAAAAAGGCATCGATCCGGCTGCTGTCACTGGCACCGGTCGCGACGGTCGCATCATGAAAGAAGACGTGATGAAAGCCGCACTCGCTCCGGCACCTGCACCTGCTGCCGCCGCAGCGCCAGCTGCCGCCCCTCGCGCACCAGTTGCTGCAGCGGATGAAGCCCGTGAAGAACGTGTGAAAATGACTCGCCTGCGCCAGACCATCGCGCGCCGTCTGAAAGACAGCCAGAACACCGCCGCGATGCTCACGACCTACAACGAGGTCGACATGGGCGCGGTGATGGAACTGCGCAACCAGTACAAAGGTGAGTTCGAGAAAAAGCACGGCGTGCGTCTGGGCTTCATGTCCTTCTTCACCAAAGCCTGCTGTCATGCACTGAAAGAAGTACCCGAGGTGAACGCCGAAATCGACGGAACCGACATCGTGTACAAGAACTTCGTACACATGGGCGTCGCCGCCGGCACCCCGACCGGCCTTGTGGTGCCTGTGATCCGCGATGCCGACAGCATGTCTTTTGCCGAGATCGAAAAAGCGATCGCAGAAAAAGGCAAACGCGCCCGTGACGGCAAACTCTCGATGGCGGAAATGCAGGGCGGCACCTTTACGCTCTCCAACGGCGGTGTCTATGGCTCGCTGATGTCTTCCCCGATCCTGAACCCGCCACAGTCCGGCATCCTCGGCATGCACAAAATTCAGGACCGCCCGATGGCGATCAACGGCGAAGTTGTGATCCGCCCCATGATGTATCTGGCCCTCAGCTACGACCACCGCATAGTCGACGGCAAAGGCGCCGTGACTTTCCTCGTGCGCGTGAAAGAAGCGCTCGAAGATCCGCGCCGCCTGCTGATGGATCTCTGATCAAATTTGGGGCGCCGGTCATCTTGATCCGGCGCCCCACTTTCATTGGCCTGAAATCAGGCAGCGCGCACCGACGCAATACCGACGTAATACCGACGCGATACAGCCCCGCAATTTCGGGCACCGCAAACCAAAGGAAAATGACCCATGTCCCAATATGACGTCATCATCATCGGCGCTGGCCCCGGCGGCTATGTCTCCGCCATCCGCTGCGGCCAGTTGGGCCTCAAAACCGCCATCGTAGAGGGGCGCGACACACTGGGCGGCACCTGCCTGAACGTGGGCTGTATCCCATCCAAGGCATTGTTGCACGCCACCCACATGCTGCACGAAGCCGAGCACAATTTTGCGGGCATGGGCCTCAAGGGCAAATCGCCGTCGGTGGATTGGAAGCAGATGAAATCCTACAAGGAAGACGTTGTTTCCCAGAACACCACTGGCATCGATTTTCTAATGAAAAAGAACAAGGTAGACGTGATCAAAGGCTGGGCGTCTATTCCTGCGGCGGGCAAAGTTGCGGTGGGTGACACCACCTATGAAACCAAGAACATCGTCATCGCTTCGGGCTCCGTGCCTTCCTCCCTGCCGGGCGTAGAGGTCGACAACGACAAAGGCGTCGTCGTGGACAGCACCGGGGCGCTGGACCTGCCCAAAGTTCCTAAGAAAATGGTTGTGATCGGCGCCGGCGTTATCGGGCTTGAGCTTGGGTCGGTTTACCAACGCCTCGGCTCTGATGTGACCGTGGTGGAATACATGGATGCCGTCTGCCCCGGCATGGACGCCGACGTGCAGCGCACCTTCAAGCGTATCCTTGAAAAACAAGGGCTTAAGTTCGTCATGGGCGCCGCGGTGAGCGGTGTCGAAGCGACCAAAACCAAAGCCAAAGTCAAATACGCCACAAAGAAAAAGCCGGACGCCGAAGAGGTTCTGGATGCCGATGTGGTGCTGGTGGCAACGGGCCGCAAACCCTATGCCGAAGGCCTTGGCCTTGATGCGCTTGGCGTCAAGATGACAGAGCGCGGCCAGATCGCCACCAACGCAAGCTGGGCCACCAACGTGCCTGGCGTCTATGCCATCGGTGACGTGATCGAGGGCCCGATGCTGGCCCACAAAGCAGAGGACGAAGGCATGGCGGTCGCCGAAGTGATCGCAGGCAAACATGGCCACGTGAACTACGGCGTGATCCCCGGCGTGGTCTATACCACCCCCGAAGTGGCCACCGTTGGCGCGACCGAAGCTGCGCTCAAGGCTGAAGGCCGCAAGATCAAGGTTGGCAAATTCATGTTCATGGGCAACGGCCGCGCAAAGGCTGTGCATCAGGGCGACGGATTTGTGAAAATCATCGTCGACAAAGAAACCGACCGTATCCTCGGCGCGGCCATCATTGGCCCCGCAGCGGGCGACATGATCCACGAACTTTGTGTGGCCATGGAATTTGGCGCATCAGCTCAGGACATCGCGCTGACCTGTCACGCCCACCCGACCTATTCGGAAGCCGTACGCGAAGCCGCATTGGCCTGTGGCGACGGTGCGATCCACAGCTAAGTGGAGTTCAAATCCCAAAAGCAAAGGGCGGCTCTCTGAGCCGCCCTTTTTGTTTCGCAATCAATGGATTATTCAGCAGGCGTCCTCGGCTTTTTCCGCTCCCAACCCTTCTTCAAACGCCGCCCAGCTTTGGCAAATGGCATCCCGTAGAGCTTCCAGACACTATCCATCTCCATGGACTTCATGCCCAGAACGCCAAACTTAACGTCCCGATTGTCCTCGGGCATTGTGTATGTCCCGAAAATCACATCCCACATAGGGAACATGAACGCGAAATTCTTGTCGCAATGTTCTGGGTGGCAGCTGTGATGCACATGATGATGCGCGGGGGATGGAAAGATCTTGGACCAGTTCCCCGGCCAACGCAGCCAGATGTGGCTGTGGCGCAGATTGTAGGCAAAAATATTGAAAAGGAACAGCAAGACGGGAACACCAATGATCGTGATATCGTTAGGCAGCACCCCAAGTAAATTGTAGGTCACACCCGTCACCACGCCATAGCCCACACCAATCGCAAAAAGGTAAAACAGATTGTCGATGGGGTGTTCGCGGTAGTTGGACAAAGGATGCATAACCTCTGCGGAGTGGTGTACTTTGTGGAACTCCCAAAGGATTGGCACCTTGTGCTGAAGATAGTGCACGGCATACCCGATAAAGTCGCTCACCAGCACCGTCACGAACATATAAAGCAACACGATGCCCAAACCGACATGCCCGCGCACCGTTGGCTCCAGCTGGGTCAGGTGCGTGCCCGTAATCCACTTAAAGACGAAAGCCATCGCCGCGGCCAGAACGCCAAACAGCAAGAAATGCCCGATCAACTTGTGAAAGAAGAAATAGCGCACATCCAGCCAGGCCGAAGGATGCCCCCAGACCGATTTGGGAAACAGAAAGCTCAGGAATGAGCCGGCTTCAGATTTTTTCGCTTTGCGCGCAGCAAGGTACACCCCAAAGGCAAAGATGATCGAACTTGCCAGATAGAGAAGATAGATGCGCTGCGTCGGGTCAAAAATGGCCGAGAAAAAATGCCGGACATAGTCCAGATAGGATGCAATAAAATCCTGCACGATTGCTGTACCTCTATGTTCACCGCAGGTCTTTTGCCCGCACTTGTTTTTCGCAACGATAATTCATTTGTGCGCTACGGTCATCCTTTCTTGCCCCCTTGGCAGCGCATGGTGCGGCTGCGTGGCCAACCGGCGTCACCACCGAAAACTGGCGCGCAATGCAGGCCCGAATTCCGCCCCGATTTGAGCCACGTTTTTACCAATATCCATCGATAAACCCGACTAAGGCACGGTAATGACCGCACCGTAGAAATTTCGAATGTTTGTTTTTGAGGACAGTTATGCGTCTATTTTTTTTGGGTTTGATGGCCTGTTTCACCTTCCTTTTCAGTCCGCACGCGGCCGAAGCAAAGCGCAGCGGAGGGCTGATCAGTTACGGGCACTACGGGGATCTCCATTTTGTCGCCCAAACAGACATCACGCGTGACAACACCGGACCACTATCGATCTGTGTCCGCGCAAAGACCTATCATCTGTCCTTCATCAACATGTGGACCTCGCCCCAAGGCTATGTTCTGGCGGAAAACAAATGTGAGGCGGAGTCCTTTTTTGACCTGCCACCGGAGTTTCTAGAGCTTGGCAAAGTTGCGACAATGATCCCCGCCTCTGTGCCCGACACACCATTTCTAACGGCCATACAATACGCCCAAGGAACCGTTGGCACCGCCTTGATCGCCATGCTGGTTGCCGTGCACCTTTTGGTCAAGTTTGCCCATTCCCGAGACAGCCGCGCTCGTCGCAAGGCGAAACCAAGCCAAGCGGCACTGTCAGAGCGCTTGTTGACCGCGCTGTGCCACGCAGCCAAAGCCGACGGTCGGATAGATCAGCGGGAAATTGAATTGATAGCTGACGTCCTGCACAAAGCCTGTGGCAAAAACTATAGCCAGTCCGACATTTATCAGGTGATCAAGAAAGCCCAAACCAACCTGTCGGAGGCCGACTTCTGCGCCTTCGGAGAGGGTCTCACGCACAAACAGCGGATGATGATGGTTCAGGCAGTACTGGACACTGTCGCCGCGGATGGCGAAGTCTCTGAGCCAGAGCATCGGTTTGCCATTGGCTTGGCAGGTGCTTTGGATATCACCCGATCTGAATTTCTGGACATGCTCCGGTTCGTACCGCAACCGCCAACACACGCCTAATTCGGCCTGTCACCACATGGTCTTTGCAGCGCGTGCGCCCCATGCGGCATCGTAGGGCGCACCACCTTCTTCACCATGCGTCTGCTCGGCCAAAATCTCGCCCGCGGTTGGCAATCCGGCACTCTGGTCCCCTGAAGTCCAGACACCCGCCCGCAAAAGAGCGCGGGCGCATTGGGTATAAATCTCGGCAATTGAAATCACGATCACGGATCGAGGGTGGCGCCCATTGACTTCGAACTGCTCGCAACAGGTCGCGTCCACAGTCATCTTCGCGGTTCCGTTGACCCGAACAACAGTGTTGGATCCCGGCACCATAAACATAAGGGAAACACGCCCATCCGAGACAATATTGCGCAATGAATCCATACGGTTATTGCCCCGCCAATCCGGCATCGCCAGCGTTTTGGGGTCAAGTTCAAGCACCACCGGCCCATCGTCACCACGCGGGCTTCCATCTGTGCCCTCAGGGCCGACTGTGGTCAGCACACAGAACCGCGATGCCATGATCCATTTTCGATAAAGCGGCGTCAGATGATCCGCAACTTTCGCGGTCGATGCGATGCCCGGCTCACCGTAAATCGCCTCCAGTTCGGCAATGTCGTCAATCCACTGCATCCGGCTCAAACCCCGCTTCGCGCATCAACGCATTGGACCGCGTTTCGATCACCTCTTCCAGTTGGCTCATAAAGGCTTTTTGATCTTCACCTGGCTCAATCCGGTCCAGAAATTCCACCACGGCCAACCCCGGTTTTCTCAACATTGTGCCTTTGGGCCAGAAAAGTCCCGCATTTGTTGCAACTGGAACGGCCGCCTGCCCGGTTTCTTTGTACAGAACGTATGGCCCAACTTTATAGGGCGTATATTCCCCTGCCCGAACACGGGTTCCCTGCGGATAGATCACCAATTGACCAGGTGGCACACGCCCGCTTTCGACATCAGCAAGCATCGACTTGATCGCGGCACCCCGCTTACCGCGACGCACGGGAACGCACCCGAGGCGCCACGCGTAAATGCCAATAATCGGAGTAAAAAGCAGCTCATATTTCATGATGAACCGCGGCTGCGGCACCGCCTTGTAGATCATCATGATGTCCAGAAACGACTGGTGCTTGGCCGGCACCAAAACGGCTTCTGTGGGTACTTCACCTCTGATTTCGGAGCGGATGCCCACCATCCATCGTGCGGACCAGATCGCCCAGGTCGCATAGGCGTTGCAAGCCGTAGAGGCGCCTTTGGGTGACACGAGCGCCCAAGGAAAGAACACGATGCCCATCGCCGCCATGACCACGGCGTTTTGTACCACGTAAAGGAAAGACATAATCCACTGAAACGCCAACCGCATCAGGTCAACTCCCTCAATGTGCGCCGCGCGGCAGCGCCAGTTGCCAGATATGCCACCACTGCCGCTAGCGGCGGTACAATCAGCGGTAAGGCCCAGCCCACGCCGCTAAAGCCGAGCCCCGTCAGAAAGCCGCCTTCATCCTGTGCAGCCGGCAACAGGAAAATTGCGGCCATGCCCAAGACCGTGCCAACCAGCGCTCCCGCGAGGCTGCGCAGGGTAAAGCGACGCACAAAAGCCTGTGCAATATAGGCGTCCTGAGCGCCAATCAGACGAAGCACGGAAATCACTTGCGCGTTTGCAGACAAAGCGGCGTTTGCAGCCAAAGTGATCATCGCCGCTGTAGCCGCCCCGATCAAAGCAATCGAAACCCAACCCAAAAACCGCAATCGTCCCGCTGCTTTTTCCAACGGTTTGCGCCAGCGCGTGTGATCGTCCAACACGGCTCCAGGCACTTCTGCCTGCAAGCGATGACGAAGCCCAATGGCATCGTATCCCTGCTCGGTTTCCTTGATTTCAATGAGTTGCGGGATAGGCAGGCTGTCGACAGGCAGATCAGGTCCGAACCACGGCGACAGCAAATCGCGCTGCTCCTCGCTGCTCAGCGGGCGGGCGCTGGCAACCCCCGGCGTGCTCTCCAGCACCCGCAGCGCCGTTTCAGTCTGTGCGTCCAATTGCTCTGCGGGGGCCGAAATCCTCAACGTCGAGCTTTGCGCCAACTCGTTCCCCCAACGGGTCGCAAGCCGCCCCGTTGCCAAAGACAATGCAAGGGCAAATACCGTCAAAAAGGCCATGGCACCGGCGGCAAACAACGTCAGACGCGCGGTATACCCTGTGGGAGGCACCACGCGATCCGCTTGGGCATCACCGACAAAAACCGTGGACAGCGCTCTGAAAACCTTCACAGATCCGCCCCCGCGAGTTGTAGTTTGCGATTGGAGATACGCAGAACCCGAGCCTGAACGTGACCTTTCGCAGCACGGATCAGGTTCATGTCGTGGGTCGCGATCATGATCGTCTTGCCCATTTTGTTAAGTTCTACCAGCAACTGCAAAAGACGCTGAGACATTTCCCAATCGACATTGCCCGTCGGCTCATCCGCCAGAACCACATCCGGCGACATGATCACCGCCCGCGCCAGAGCTGCGCGTTGACGTTCCCCGCCCGACAGCTCCGGCGGCAAGGCACCCGCACGGCTACCAAGCCCGACCCAGCTGAGCAATTCCTTAAGGTTGGCCACGTTTTCAAGGCTTTCCCGCCCCGACACAGCCAAAGGCAACGCCACGTTTTCCCGCACCGGAAGGTGATCCAGAAACTGACAATCCTGATGCACCACGCCAATCTGGCGCCGCGTCATCGCATGATCATCACGGGTCATCTCGCGCACATCGCGACCAAAAAGTTGCACCTGTCCAGCCGTTGGCACCAAAGCCCCGTAACACAGTTTGAGAAATGTGGTTTTGCCAGAGCCTGACGGACCGGTCAGGAAATGGAACGATCCCGGCGCGATCTTGAGTGAAACATCACTCAAAAGTTCGCCGCCGCCATAGCTGTAGGCAATATTGCTGAGTTCGATCAACTGGGACCTCTTTTTCTTGGCCTGTTGTGCCTGAGCATCGCGTCGGTTTCAATCCACTACGCTGAAGCCTTTGCACTTTCGCGGGGTTTTGTTACAGAATATGGTTCAAGAACAAAGAGAAGATATGGGGGCAACGGGGACTTGCGATGCGGCTGATCTGCCCGAATTGCGGCGCTCAATACGAAGTGCCTGACGATGTCATTCCTGCCGAGGGCCGGGATGTGCAATGCTCTAACTGCGGCGATACGTGGTTTCAGGCCCACCCGGATGCGGTGCAGGCCAAAGAACCGGTTGCGGAACCCATACAAACAACGGCGGAACCTGAGCCTGTTGAAGAAGAAGACGCCCTTCAGGACACCTTTGAAGAAGTCGAACCACCCGAGGTTCAGTTCGACACACCAGAGGATGGAGAGCCGGACTTCGGCGGCGAAGATTGGGATTTGGACGACGATCTGGAGGACGATCCAGAAGAAGGCGACGACGAAGACCATTGGCAAGACGCGGTTGCAGCCACCGATGATCCCGTAACGGATGAGCCCTCTCCCGCTCAGGATGAGCAGGATTTTGCAAAGCGAACCGACGACGAGCACCGGGAAGAGGAAGACGACACGCCTCCGCCAACACCTCAAAGGCGCAGCTTGGCACCGGCGGTCGCCGATGTACTGCGCGAAGAAGCCGAACACGAGGCGCGTGTGCGTGCCGAAGAGCAGGAAACTCTGGAAACGCAGGCGGAATTGGGTCTCGCCGCGCCCGCAAGCGATGCTTCTAAACGCGCCCATGAGGCGCGCGACCGGATGCGGAAACTGCGCGGGCTCCCCGAGGCTGATGACGCACCTGAACCCGCCCAACAAACCGAAATTCGGGACAGCCGCCGCGATCTGCTGCCTGACATCGAAGAAACGAACTCGACCCTGCGCCACACAGGCGATACCGCCCGTCAGGTCGATGCCGATACCCCGCAAACCAGCGATGCAAGTCGCGGGCGCGGTTTCCGCCTAGGGTTCGTGCTGGTTATTCTGGCCGCCGCTGCCGCCGTCTATGTCTACAGCAGCCACGATCAATTGGCCGCGAGCTATCCGCAATATGCTCCGCAGATTGACGGTTTTGTAGACGGCGCTAACAACGCGCGGGTTTGGCTCGACACCAAAGTCACCTCTCTCTTCATTTGGCTCAACGAGCTTGCCGGAGGCACTTCAGAGGGCTGATTTTCAGAACCGGTCGAGCAATCGCTCAAGATAATTCCGTTCCACTTCCGGTCTCTCGGCTTCTCCGGCCCGTCGGCGAATTTCGTCAAGCAAGCGTCGGGCCTGACGATACACATCCTCGCCCTGCAACAGGCCGTCATCGGTTCCCGCAGCCCCGCGGTTGCCTTGTGAGCGCCCGAGCGGATCACGGTTTTCGCCTTGGGCCTGTGTATTGCCCTGAGAGCCTTGTTGCTCTTGCGCCAAGGCCTCACCCAATGACCGCATGCCGTCCCGCAGCGCATCCATGGCCTCTGCCTGACGGTCAATTGCGGTGGCCAGATCATCCTGCCTCAGGGCTTCTTCTGCACCATCCATAGCCTCACCGGCGCGCCCCAGAGACTCCCGAGCGTCATCCCCTTCCGGAGACCCGCCTCCCGGCAGATTACGCATCTGTCGGTCCAATTCCTGACGCAAAGCCTGCTGGCGGTCTCCAAGGCCCATGTCCTCGGATTCTCCCCCCTGCTGGCCGGACTGGCCGCTGTTAGCCTGCCCCTCGCCTTCCGCCTCGCCTTCACCTTGCCCTTCGCCACCGGTGCCGTCATGGGCCGTGCCACGACCTTCGCCACCGCTGAAACCTTCGTTCTCACCGGATTGGCCTGCCTGTGCATTGGGGTTGAATTGCTCCTGCAGCTCGCGGAATGCCTCGTCCGAAAGACCTTGCTGCTCGCGTAGAGTGTCCGAAAGCCCCTGCATCGCCTGGTCTCCTTCGCCGCTTTGGCTTGGCCCCTGCGTAACCTGCATGTTTTCCAGCATACGCTGCAACTCTTCCAGAGCTTGCTGGGCCTCAGCCATACGGCCTTGTTCCATCAACTCCTGAATGCGATCCATCATCCGCTGCAAGTCGTCTTGATCCATCTGCATCGAGTTTTGCGCTTGCTGCTGGTCCCCGGATTGCTCACCTTCTTGCTGATTGCGGCGCGCCAACTCGCGCATGTAATCCTCGGTCGCCTCACGCAATTCCTGCATCAACCGTTCGATCTCGGAATCGCTGGCACCGTTTTTCATGGCTTCTGCCAATCGGTCCTGTGCTTGTTGCAAACGCTCCAGTGCGTTCCCAAGATTTCCGTCTTCCAGATTAAGCGCCAATTCCCAAAGCGCGTCGGCAAGTTCATCGCGCTTTTCATCTGACAAACCATAGGCATTGAACGCCTCAAGCCGCCGCAGGATCGCGCGCGTCCGCAGATAATCCGTTTCGCGCTTAAAAATCCCGTCTACAGGATTGTGGCTCAGGGCCCGCATCACTTGCGCCACACGCGGTGCATTTTCTTTAGACCACAACAAATCGCGGCGCATCTCGATCACAGCCGCAGCCAAAGGATCAAAAAAGCCGCGCGCAGGCAAATCGATGGGCAAGGTGATGCTCTGCCCCTCCTGTCCTGCTGCATCTTGGGCTGTCAAAGTCACCGTGACCGGCAGATGCGCCCAGACATGTTGGGAAAAATCTTCGATCAGCGTTTCCTCAAAGGCCGATCTGTCACCTGCAATTGGCAATGGCAAAGGCACGTCAATCGGCTCTCTGGAGTCCGGCTCAGCTGTCAATCCATAGCGCCGGTCAACATGCGCAAGGTCCAGTTCAATGCGCGCGGTGCCGCCGACCACTTCATAGTCATCAAAGACTTCAAACGGTAGGGTCATTTCGCCTCGCGCCGATGTGTCTGCCTGACCTGTGATCGCCACTTCCGGCGCGCGGTCTTTTGTCAAAATGACGCGCCATTTGGCATCCCCGGCGCCGCCAATCTCCAGCGTACCGTCCTGCGTTGCGACAAAAGACTGCTCTGGTTCTGCCGCGCTCGGGATTTCTCCGACGCGGCCCGAAACGGTCTCAGCCACAGTCAAAGCCCCCACTTCACCATAAAGGCGCAAAAGGATTGTACTGCCTTCGGCGATCTCAAGATCGCCGATTGGTTGGTCATTGAGGTAAAGCGTCGGTTTGCCGGTATAGGCCGGCGGCTCTATCCAACCCTCCCATGTTGGTCCTGCAGCGAGACCAGAAGCAGCATCACCTGAGGCCAGTTCCTTGATGTCACCCACACGCGCCACCGATCCGAACAGAAGGCCGATCAACAAAAGAAGCGTCGCGATATACCGCAATCCAAAGGGATCAAACCGCGACAAACGTAAGTCAGGCGCAATCGCGCGCGCCTCTGCGGTGCGTTGGGCCATGCGATCCTGATGGGCCTGCCAGATGGCCTGCGATCCATCATCTTTCCTGCCAATTGCAGGGTCATCCCGCAACGCCTGAATAGGACGTCCCGGAAGCGTGGCGTCCAGTCGTGAAATCGCATCTTCGCGGCTGGGCCACCGCATCTGGCGGATGCCGACAGCGGCAAACCAACAAGACGCCAAAACCGCCAGAAATCCAGCAGCCCATGAAATCTCGAAAGGCAAAACGTCCAGCGCGCCCATCATGACCGCCGCGGCACAAGCAAAGAGAATCGTCCAAACGGGCCAAAATGCGCGGGTGAGAGTTTCTGCCAACAGGCCAAGCCTAGTCAGCCCGAGCACGAAACCCAAGCGTTTCAAGGCTGTTTCACTGGTCGTCCGGTTGCTCACGGCGCTCCCATCCACAAGGCAATTTGGGGCCGGACCTCGACCCCCGAGGCACCTGCCTCAAAGCCATGCAGGAATGCTATCGCGGTTTATCATCTCTTCATAGGTCGGGCGTTGGCGGATAACTGCAAATTGATCCCCCTTCACGAGCACTTCCGGAATCAAAGGCCGCGAGTTGTATTCGCTGGACATCACTGCGCCGTAAGCCCCAGCCGACCGGAACGCGACAAGATCGCCCGCTTCTAGCGTTGCCAAATCGCGGGCCTTGGCAAAGGTGTCGCCGCTTTCGCAAACAGGCCCAACAATGTCATAGCGCGCCGGTTCCTGTCCGGGTTCAGGCTCTTGAACCGGCACAATATCGTGGTGCGCCTCATACATTGCCGGCCGGATCAAGTCGTTCATCGCACCGTCAATAATCAGGAACTCGCGGTCTTCGCCGGATTTCACATAGATCACCTTGCTGACCATGATGCCCGCGTTGCCCGCAATCAGGCGACCCGGTTCAATTTCGATCTCGCACTCCAAGTGCCCAAGCGTCTTTTTGACCATCGCGCCATATTCCACCGGAAGGGGCGGCGCAGAGTTGGAACGCTCATAGGGAATTCCCAGCCCGCCCCCAAGATCCAGACGACGGATGTTGTGCCCATCCGCGCGCAGAGTTTCTGTCAACTCCGCCACTTTATTGTAGGCCAGTTCAAATGGCTCAAGCTGTGTCAGCTGCGAGCCGATGTGTACATCGATACCAACAACGTCCAGCCCCGGAAGACTGGCGGCCAGAGCATAAACCTCGCGCGCGCGGCTGATCGGGATGCCAAATTTGTTTTCGGATTTTCCGGTGGCGATTTTCGCATGGGTTTTGGCGTCTACATCCGGATTGACACGGATCGCAATCGGGGCCGTTGCGCCAAGCCGTGTGGCCACAGCGCTGATTGCCGCCATTTCCGGCTCGCTCTCCACGTTGAACTGCCGAATGCCACCGCTTAGTGCCAATTCAATTTCGTCTTCGGTTTTGCCCACGCCGGAGAACACGATCTTGTCGCCGGGCACTCCTGCGGCCTTGGCCCGCGCATATTCACCGCCCGACACCACGTCCATTCCGGCGCCCACTGCGGCCAACGTCTTCAGGATCGCCTGATTGCTCGCGGCCTTCATGGCATAGCAAACAAGGTGATCCGTGCCTTCAAGCGCCTCGTCAAACAGACGGAAATGCCGTTCAAGTGTGGCGGTGGAATAACAGTAAAACGGCGTGCCAACCTCAGCAGCAATTTCGGTTACGGGTAAGTCCTCGGCATACAGCGCGCCGTCGCGATAGAGAAAATGGTCCATGCGGCGCCTCCTGCCGGTCAATCATACGTCAGCAGACGTCATAACGCCGAGATAGGCGCCGTACAATGGCGCAAATCGACGATCAGCGGATCGGCTTTGCGCGCAGGAAAAGATAAAGAGGCAAGCCGCAGCTGACACCGATCATCCACGTCGCCGGAATGGCCAACAAGGCAAGCCAGTTCCGCCTCACCGACACTTCGGCGATAATCCAGACATTCAGGGCAATAGCCGAGATCACAAGATCCCAGTAAATTCCGGTGACGGCGTCATTGGCCTTCCACAGCGCGACCATGGCCTGAAGGTCAAACCCGTTCTCCGCTATCCACGGCGCGAAATACGCCATGGGATGGATCGCACCCCAAATGGCAAGAGCAAGAAAGACATAGCGTAAAGGGGACATAGCGCGCTCCGGTTCAAGGTGGTGTCAACAGTTACGCCCGACACGCCCGTCCGGTTCAACCCTTCAAAACAATTTACCAGCAACCATAACGATAACAGCCGCCGCCGACGGAAATGCTCACTGGTCCGTTGCTAATGCCGATATGGCCGGACGTGTGAACGCCATCAGAGCCTATTCCGACAGTGCCCGACATCGTGGGCGTCCACGGCTCTCCGTCCACTCCACAGCCCGCAAGCAGACCCATCATCGCAACAACAAAAACGACTCGCATATCAACACCTGAAAATTAGCAGCTCCCGTAGTTTATCGCGCCGAGCCCTTTTTGGCAAAGCGCGACTAAGGGGAAAAGCCGTCAAATGTGGCTGCGGATCAAAACGACGTCACAACCCCGACGCGCGCTGTGCCACTTACAGTGATGCCTGACTTTTTCTGCGGCTCCGGTTCCGGCGGACGGTACCCTGTCGGCTCACAGGCCGCCAAAGCCAGAATAGCAAGTGCCAACGCGCCGCGCAAAATCATCAGAGAGCTTCCTTCCACCGCGCGATCTGCTCGCGCACCCGTTGCGGTGCTGTGCCACCGTACGACAGACGCGAAGCGACAGAATTGTGCACACCCAAAACATCAAAGACATGAGCGGTGATCGCTTCATGTACGCCTTTCATATCTTCCAGCGTCAGGTCCGACAAATCGCACCCGCGGGATTCTGCCAGAGCAACAAGCGTGCCTGTAACATGGTGCGCGTCGCGGAACGGCATATTGAGAGCCCGCACCAGCCAATCGGCCAGATCGGTCGCTGTTGAGAAACCGCTTCCGGCTGCGGCTTCAAGGCTCTCGCGGTTGGCCGTCATATCTTTGACCATGCCTTCCATAGCGGCCAGCGCCAGCATCAGGTTGTCCGCCGCATCAAAGACCTGCTCTTTGTCTTCTTGCATGTCTTTGGAGTAGGTCAGCGGCAGTCCCTTCATCACCATCAGCAGCGCAGTGTTTGCACCAAAAATCCGGCCAATCTTTGCGCGAATCAGCTCGGCCGCATCAGGGTTCTTTTTCTGAGGCATGATCGACGAGCCGGTTGAGAAGCGATCCGACAGTGTCACAAAGCGGAACTGCGCAGAGGACCAGATCACCAGTTCCTCGGCAAAGCGGCTCAGGTGCATGGCGCAGATGCTGGACGCCGACAGGAATTCGAGCGCAAAATCGCGATCTGCAACAGCATCCAAAGAGTTGGCTGCGGGACGGTCAAATCCCAAGGCCTCAGCCGTCATCGCGCGATCAATCGGAAAGGATGTGCCGGCCAAAGCCGCCGCACCCAAGGGCGACTCGTTCATGCGCGCGCGCGCATCCTGAAAACGGGTCAAATCACGACCCAGCATTTCGACATAAGCCATCATATGGTGGCCCCATGTGACGGGCTGTGCGGTCTGCAAATGAGTGAAACCTGGCATCACCCAATCGGCGCCGACTTCGGCCTGCGCCACAAACGCACGGATCAGCGCGGCAATGCCGTCGATCGCAGCGTCGATCTGATCCCGCACCCAGAGTTTGAAGTCTGTGGCGACCTGATCATTGCGGCTGCGTCCCGTGTGCAAACGGCCAGCGGGTTCGCCAATAAGGTCCTTCAGCCGTGCTTCCACATTCATATGGATGTCTTCCAAAGCCGCGGAGAATTCGAAATTGCCGCTTTCGATCTCTGACAAGACCGTGAGAAGCCCTTCCCGAATGGCTTCGGCATCGCTATCAGTCAGGATGCCCGTCTTGGCAAGCATTGCCGCATGGGCCCGCGAGCCTTCGATGTCTTGCGCCGCCATTCGCTGATCGTACCCGATCGAGGCGTTGATCGCCTCCATGATCGCATCCGGTCCTGCGGCAAAGCGGCCGCCCCACATCTGGTTCGAGGTATCTTTGGTCATCGTCTGCCCTTCGGAGGGAAAATGAAAAGTTTCGGGTTCATCAAGCAGTGTTCCGCGTCGGTTTATACGGCGTGCGCAGCAATCGCAATCGCGGCAGGCCTGTTTGTCTCTGCAACCGGGGCGATGGCCGGTGACACGGTCACAATCGAAAACCTGACAGAGATGCGCGACGGCGACATGCGCAAGCTGAACTTCCACAGCGACCCAAAGAAAGTCTCCACCAATGCCTTCATTTCCGAGGATGGCGAGGACATCACACTTGACGCTTACGAAGGCAAAATCGTTTTGCTGAATTTCTGGGCCACATGGTGCGCGCCCTGCCGTCACGAAATGCCGATGCTCTCCGAACTTCAGACGCAACTTGGCGGTGACGCCTTTGAAGTTGTCACCATTGCCACAGGCCGCAACATGGTCCCCGCCATGAAAAAATTCTTCGAAGAGATCGGCGTCGACAATTTGCCACTCCACCGCGACCCCAAACAGAAGCTGGCCCGCGACATGGCAGTGCTTGGGCTGCCCGCAACGCTGATTATTGATGCGAATGGTCAAGAAATTGCGCGACTTCAAGGGGATGCGGACTGGTCGAGCGAAAATGCGCGTGCTATCGTCGCTGCGTTAATAATGATGAACACTCAGTAAATATCCGCAAGAGCGGACGCGCATACCCAAATGATCGACCGCATAATGCCTCTGTTGAAAACTTGCCTGATTTGCACGGTGGCCTTGTCCGCCGGAGTTGGTCATGCGCAGGGTATCAACGTCGAGAAAAAGAAAAGTCGCCTGCACGAATTAAGCAGTGTCAAACTGCGCGGAAATGCCAAGTCGAGTTTCAAAACGTTCAAACGCAAGGCCGACTTCTACGGAGTGTTCTACGCCAATCCGGCCGAAAACACCGCAGGGTATTACTACAACGCCAGTTCACTGGACGTCGCTGACGGCTATGCCCGTGCGGCCTGCGAAGCCAACTCCCGCAGCCCGTTTGGCTGTGTCCTCTACGCCCGCGTTCTTCCCAAGAAACACGACGCTTCCGCCACCGGTATCACCCTGTCTAGACAGGGCAACAAAGACTTTCGCGAATACCAACGCCTTCAGGATCCTGAGCGCTACGGCGCTTTCGCCCAAAGCGCTAATGGCGCTTCAGGTTTCAGTTGGGCCGAACACAGCCGCGACGCCGCCGAATCCGAGGCGCTGCGCCGATGCCAAAAAGCTGCCCGCAAACTGTGGCGAAAAATGCCGAAAGAGATGCGAACCGCCGCAACCGATCCCAGCAAACAAGCCTGTCAAATTGTGCATCGGTCCGGTTGACCCCACGCCACCTTTGACAAACACCACTCATAGAGGCTTCCTTTTGTCCGGAGGAGGACGACGGGCATGTCTTTGGAAATATTGCTCGCATTGGTGATCGGCGGCATCGCCGGCATTGCTGCGCTACTACATTTTCTGGGCCTGACAGCGCCCCATCGGTTCACTGACGAAGCCACGGCCGTGGCTGCCTGGGAGCGGGAGGTGCCCGAACTTCCGGCGACCAAGGTCTCGCTTTCCACTGATGCCCATGCAGCCCTGATCGCCTTTGATGGCGGGCACGGTATTGTCTGGAGCTTTGGGGACGACACAGTTGCCCGAATTCTCGGCGCCAATCAGCCCGAGGTCACACAAACCGGACTGCGGTTCACGTTTCCTGACTTTGGCTCTTCCAATCTCGATGTGCAGCTCGACGAAAAGACGCGCGCTGCTTGGCTCAAGCTGCTGGAGGCACAATGACCGACCAAATCACCTATCCGGATGTTGTGAAACTGGCTGTGCCCTTTTTCATCGTGGCGATTCTGATCGAACTTGCATGGATCGCAATCAAGGGACGCGGCGGGCGCTACGAAACCCGCGACGCTGTGACGTCATTGATCATGGGCGCCGGCAATGTGGCGTCCGGCATCATTCTGGGATTTATCGCCTACGGCTTCTTCATGGTTCTCTGGGAAATCACGCCGCTTGATCTGGGCAACAGCTGGTGGATCGTTCTGATTTGCTTCGTACTGGACGACCTGCGCTATTATTGGGTGCATCGCTTTGGCCACCGCATCCGTTGGGTTTGGGCCAGTCACGTCAATCACCACAGCTCGCAACACTACAATCTGACCACGGCCCTGCGCCAGACATGGACCGGCACATTCACGTTTATGATGGTGGTCCGGGCGCCTCTCATTCTTCTCGGGTTTCATCCGGCAATGGTGCTGTTTTGCGGCGGCGTGAACCTGATCTACCAGTTCTGGATTCACACCGAAGCGATCAACAAATTGCCACGCTGGTTCGAAGCAGTCATGAACACGCCCAGCCACCACCGCGCCCACCATGGCCGCAACGCCAGGTATCTCGACTGCAACTATGCAGGTGTCTTTATCATCTGGGACAAGATGTTTGGCACCTTTGTTCCTGAACAGGACAGTGATCGGGTCGACTATGGCCTTGTTCATAACCTTGGTACATTCAATCCGTTGCGTGTCGCATTCCATGAGTGGATCGGCATTTTCAAAGACATGACGCAGCGCGGCCTGACCCTTCGGGAACGCCTGATGTATGCCGTTGCGCCCCCGGGCTGGAGCCATGACGGAAGTCGGAAATCGTCTGATGAACTCAAGGAAGCGCACCTTGAACGTCACCCCGAAGATCGCGGCACCGCTGGCTTTTCCTGAGTTCGATCCAGGGCCTTGGTGAAGCAAAAGAAGAATGTGGCGATTTCTTGACTTCCGGTGCGCAAGACATACATTGATTCCGTAAGACAGCAGTAGGAGCGATCAGATGTTCGTTAAAGCCTCCACAATTCGTGATCTTGTTTCCCGTGCCATGGCGCACATGTCCGACTTGGTATCGGCGCTTGCTGTCACCTTTCACGGCCCCCAATTGGACGAGCGTGCCGTTCTGGTTCCGGTTCGTGTAGAGCGACGCGACCCGCGCCTGCCTCGCTAATTCCCAAGGGCATACCTAGAATTCTACTCGTTTTGCCGGCGCCCTCTATAGAGGACCGTTAAAGAAGGATTCACCCGTTCTCCGTTATTCTGCACGGACTTTCACCCGTTTTGCAGGATGTCGTGCATGGACCGCCCGAGGAAAAAGAAAAACCGCAAAGCCGCGATGAGCCGCGAGCAACGGAATCCGTTGACCTACGCTGTTAGCAGTCGCGATTCGTCCACGTTGGACATGGTCCGCGATGCGATCCGGCACAAACAGGTGATGCTGGCTTTCCAACCGGTGGTTCAATCAGGCAAAACCAAACACGCCGCCTACTTTGAAGGATTGCTGCGGGTTCTGGACGAAACCGGCCGCATTATTCCGGCCAAAGATTTCATCGACGCAATTGAGGACAGCGAACTCGGGCGACAGCTTGATGGTCTCGCTCTGGAACTTGGCCTCGAAACGCTGGCGGCCCAACCCAACCTGCGTCTTTCCATCAACATGTCAGCCCGCTCCATCGGCTACGCGCCTTGGATGCAAACACTTCAAAAAGGTCTGGCGCGCGGGGCGACCGTACCGGAACGCCTTATCCTTGAGATCTCCGAGAAATCCGTGACACAGGTACCCGACATCGTGCGCGGCTTTATGGAAGACCTGCAAATCAAAGGCATCTCTTTCGGACTAGATGACTACGGCTCGGGCCTGTCCTCCTTGCGCATTTTCCGCGACTTCGACTTTGACATCGTCAAGCTTGACGGTGGCTTCAGCCACAACATTGCCAACGACTCCGCCAATCAGGTACTCGCCGGCGCTGTTGCGGCCATTGCAGAGCGTTTTGACATGATCTCTGTCGCCAGCCGCATCGAAAGCCCCGCAGACGCGCAGACAATGCAGGAACTCGGGTTTGACTGCCTTCAGGGTTTTGCCTTTGGGGCACCGACCGTTTCTCCCCCCTGGACCAGAAAAAACCGCCATTCCTCCGCGGCGTAACGGGCTCTCCCCTCCGCTGAGACAAGCTGTCCGTTGCCGCAGTGCGGCAAATACGCTACTTACGTTGCGGAAAGGTGCGTCAGCACCTTGTTGGAGGGGCGTCGAGCGGTGATGCTGCGCCCGACACCAAGTGGAGGACTACCATATGACCAATGTCGTGATCGCTTCCGCAGCCCGCACCGCAGTGGGCAGCTTTAGCGGATCTTTCGCCAACACTCCGGCCCATGATCTGGGCGCCGCTGTGCTTGAGGCGCTTGTTGCCCGCGCAGGCGTGGAAAAGGCAGATGTATCTGAAACCATTCTCGGTCAGGTACTGACCGGCGGTCAGGGTCAAAACCCCGCGCGCCAAGCTCATATCAATGCCGGCCTTCCGCAAGAAAGCGCCGCTTGGGGCATCAATCAGGTGTGCGGCTCAGGTCTGCGCGCGGTTGCTCTCGCCGCACAGCACATTCAGTTGGGCGACGCCAGCATTGTTGCTGCGGGCGGACAAGAAAACATGACCCTGTCCCCTCACGTTGCGCACCTGCGCGCGGGTACCAAGATGGGCGATGTCAAATACATCGACTCCATGATCCGCGACGGTCTTTGGGATGCCTTCAACGGCTACCACATGGGCCAAACCGCCGAGAACGTCGCTGAGAAATGGCAAATCAGCCGCGAGCAGCAGGACGAATTTGCTGTCGCCTCGCAAAACAAAGCGGAAGCCGCTCAAAACGCAGGAAAATTTGACGATGAGGTGATCCCTTTCACCGTCAAAACCCGCAAAGGTGACATCATTGTGGACAAGGACGAATACATCCGTCACGGCGCCACCATGGCAGCCATGCAAAAGCTGCGCCCCGCTTTCGCGAAAGACGGCTCAGTGACCGCCGCAAACGCGTCCGGTCTGAATGACGGTGCCGCTGGCGCCCTCCTGATGTCTGCTGACGAAGCCGAAAAGCGCGGCATTGAACCGCTCGCACGGATTGCGTCTTACGCCACCGCCGGACTGGATCCGTCGATCATGGGTGTTGGTCCGATCTACGCCTCCCGCAAGGCGCTGGACAAGGCTGGTTGGTCCGCCGAAGAACTCGATCTTGTTGAGGCCAACGAAGCCTTCGCTGCGCAAGCTTGTGCCGTGAACAAGGACATGGGTTGGGATCCGGCCATCGTGAACGTGAACGGCGGCGCCATTGCCATCGGTCACCCGATTGGCGCATCCGGCGCGCGCATCCTGAACACACTTCTGTTTGAAATGAAGCGCCGCGACGCCAAAAAAGGCCTCGCAACGCTTTGCATCGGCGGCGGCATGGGTGTCGCTATGTGCCTTGAGCGCCCGTAACTCCGGCGCCCTGCACGTGATTCTGCATCGGGGCGCCCAATCGGGCGCCCCGATGCTGTTTTAGGGAGGCAATTTCGCACTAGCAGCATAAAAATATCTGCGGTGCGGCAATTCATCACGCAATTATGTTGCGTAGTGCGTTTATAGATCGTAACAGAATTACCAGACCATTTATCTAATTGGAGGGACCATCATGGCAAGAGTAGCACTCGTCACCGGCGGCAGCCGCGGTATCGGTGAAGCCATTTCCAAAGCACTCAAGGCCGAAGGCTACGAGGTTGCAGCCACCTATGCAGGCAACGACGAGAAAGCCGCGGCTTTCACAGCGGCCACTGGCATCAAAACCTACAAATGGAACGTCGCCGACTATGAGGCGTCCAAAGCAGGCCTCGCGCAAGTCGAAGCCGATCTTGGCCCGATTGACGTTGTGGTGGCCAACGCGGGCATCACCCGCGACGCGCCGTTCCACAAAATGACGCCAGAACAGTGGCACGAAGTCGTCGACACCAACCTGACCGGCGTTTTCAACACCGTACACCCGTTGTGGAACGGCATGCGCGAACGCAAGTTCGGCCGCGTCATCGTGATCTCCTCGATCAACGGTCAAAAAGGCCAGTTTGCTCAGGTGAACTATGCGGCAACAAAGGCAGGCGATCTCGGCATCGTCAAATCTCTGGCACAGGAAGGCGCCCGTGCTGGCATCACTGCCAACGCGATCTGCCCGGGCTACATCGCCACAGAGATGGTGATGGCGGTTCCAGAGAAAGTCCGCGACTCCATCATTGGCCAAATCCCGACAGGTCGTTTGGGTGAGCCTGAAGAAATCGCACGCTGCGTGACCTTCCTTGCCTCTGACGATGCCGGCTTCATCAATGGCTCGACGATCTCGGCCAACGGTGGTCAGTTCTTCGTTTGATCTTAACGGTCAGATTACAACCAACAAAAAGGGCCGGTCGCGCGACCGGCCCTTTCTTATATGTCCCGTAAGTGCCTAGCGACAGGCTCAGCGGGACGGCACCGTAAGGCCATAATCGGCCAGCGGTGTTTCGGATTTGCCAAACAGCCACTTGAGCATGCCGGCAAAGGCGCGGCCACGTTCTGCGTGGGCCTTTTGCATGGCTTTGGCGATGCGGGCATTTGTAGGAACTTCAATCATGGTCGCCTCCTCGGGCTGCTTGTTGTCAGTATTTCTTAACTGCAACCAATATGAACACTGCAATCAAAACCCACAAACGAGAGTTTTGACATCTTCACTTAAGTAATATTTAACTGAAGTCATGTCAGACCGCCTCCCTCCCCTCACCGCATTGCGGGCCTTTGACGCCGCTGCACGCCACATGTCCTTTGCCAAAGCGGCCGAGGAGTTGTTCGTCACGCCGGCGGCCCTGTCGTTTCAGATCAAATCGCTTGAGGAACATCTCGGCGCGCCGCTGTTTCACCGCCTTAACCGCGCCGTGACATTGACCGAAGCCGGAGAGGCGCTTGCCCCGGGCGCTCAGGAGGGCTTTCGCACACTCAATGCAGCGTGGCGAAGCGTCCAGCGATTAACCGACGATGCAACCTTGATGGTCACAGCAGGACCCGGCTTTACAGCCAAATGGCTGGCCCCAAGGTTTTTTGAATTTGCCCGTGCCCACCCCGAAATTGATCTGCGGTTCTCCGCCACACTGCGCAACGTGGATTTCGCCCGCGACGAAGTGGATGTGGCAATCCGCTTCGGGCTCGAAAAAGACGCTCCTGGACTTTGGACATATCCGCTAGCCCGCGAATGGGTGACGCCGGTAATGACGCCGGAGATCGCTAAGGAATTCCCGACACCGCAGTCTCTCGCCAAGGCCACGCTAATCCACGACGAATCCATCAATTTCCTCAGACCCCGTGCCGATTGGGCCGCATGGATTCGCATGATGGGGCTCGATTTTGACACATCACACGGCCCACGATTCTCTGGGGCGGACCACTCAATCGACGCAGCCCTCGCCGGTGCTGGCGTCGCTTTGGGCCGCCGCGCTCTGGTGGTGAAAGATCTGAACGAAGGCCGCCTTGTTGCGCCCTTCTCTCAAGCCATCAGCCTTCAGGCCCGATTCCGGTTTTTGTGCCTTCAAGGCGCGCAGGACCGGCCGCACATCGCAGCTTTCCGACATTGGATACTGGACGAAATCGCAAAAACCGCGCACATAACAGATGCCCTGACTTTGACGCCCATAGAGGACATCCCCCCAGCATGAGCCGATCTCGCGCCACATACATGGGTTTCATTGCCATTTTTCTGTGGTCATTGCTTGCGCTGTTCACGGTTGGCAGCGCCCCGACGCCGCCCCTGCTTTTGAACGCCATCTGTTTTGGCATCGGCGGAACTCTCGGCGTGGTCTGGGGAATGACGACAGGAAACCTGTCAGCCCTGCGCCAAGTTCCATGGCACGTTTACCTGCTTGGGACGATTGGCCTTTTTGGCTATCACGCGCTGTATTTCAGCGCATTGCGCAACGCGCCCGCCGCAGAGGCGGGGTTGATTGCCTATCTTTGGCCTCTCCTGATTGTATTGCTATCCGGTCTTTTGCCTGGCGAGCGCCTGCGCAGCGGCCACCTGATCGGCGCTGGTCTTGGTTTGTCCGGTGCTGCCCTGATTATCCTCGGCGGCGGAAGCGGATTTGATCCGGCACATATCAAAGGCTATCTGCTGGCGATTGCCTGCGCCCTGACATGGTCTGTCTATTCGGTTGGGTCGCGGCGCTTTGGCGATATCCCAACCGCCTCTGTCATCGTGTTCTGTCTCGCCTCCGCGATTTTGTCCGCGGGACTGCATCTGATGCTTGAGGACACAGTCTGGCCGCAAGGCGCTATGGGCTGGGCCTCCACAATCGCACTGGGGCTCGGCCCCGTCGGCCTTGCCTTTTATGTCTGGGATATCGGTGTCAAACGCGGGGACATACAGCTCTTGGGGACAGCCTCCTACGCGGCGCCGTTGCTGTCTACTTTGGCCCTTGTCGCGGCCGGTTTTGCCGCGCCAACATGGAAGCTGGCGCTGGCAGCCGTTTTAATCACCGCAGGGGCGATTTGCGCCGCATTTGCCAGCATCAAAGCTGACCGGTAAACCTCGTCGCGGCGAGCTTAATTTACACTGATAGACGCGTAATCTCTTCCTTGAGCTTAAGCTTTTGCTTCTTCATTTCGGCGATATCCTGATCGCTGGACCCCGGTGAACGCTGCTCCGCTTCCACTTGCTCAGAAAGTGCTTCGTGCTTGCGTTTCAGTTCTTCCAGGTGTGCGCTTACGCTCATGTCGTCTCTCCTATCAAAACAAAAACTGTAATTTGATTGCAGCACAGAATCCGGCTTCTGTCACGTCCGACTTGCATCGCTTTTGCGACAACAGCAATTTACCGCTGACCGCAATCTGCCACATCTCGCAACTCAGAAGTGTCGCGCATATGCGCAACCAGTCGGAATCGCACACTTTTAGAAAACAACAGCCTTTTGCCGCACATTGGCACCGGTCCTTGGGTCGCGCCAGCCGGCTTAGGTGATCTCCAACGCAGCCCCGTTGCGCAGGACAGCGCGAATCCGTGCTGTATAGCTATCCGCGTCCGACTCATGGTGTGTGCCCTCATGCATCACAACCGGCGCAGACAAGCGAAAATCAGATCGCCCTCCCTTGCGCGCACGGATCAAAACCAAGCCGGCATCACGGCTTACTCGCGCCTGCAATGGTGTGACCTGCACAGACCCCAACCGGCCGGAGAACGCCGCCAAAAGACCAGGCAGCCGCTCCGCACGGTGAATGAAGCTTGCAAACCCCTTGGGCTTGAGCCGCCGTGCGGCCACATCCACCCAATCGTCAAGCGGCGTGTCCTCACCCATGGCAACCTCGCGGCCCGAATCCTGCGCCCGCGTGCTTGCTGCGCGGTCGAAATACGGCGGATTGGCGATCACGTGGTCAAACTGGCGGTCTCGCAAACTCGCAGGCATGTCGCTTAGATCGCCGGTCACGATATCCGCCTCAATTCCGTTCAGCGCAGCATTCTGCCGTGCCAAATCTGCATAACCCTGCTGCACCTCGATCGCACTCAAAGTCAGATCCGGCACGCGACGCGCCAGACAAAAAAGCGCGGTCCCGACACCGCAGCCCAATTCCAGCACAGACTGCCCGTCCTTCGCAGGCACCGATGCCGCCAACAATACCGGATCCACCCCAGCGCGGTATCCTTTCGCCGGTTGACGTAAAATCAGTTGCCCACCCAAAAAGGCGTTTTCGGTGAACGCGCTCACCGGGTCCGCCCCAAGGCGATTCCGTTGTCCGCCATCACAGCTTCCGCCTGATCAAGGTCTTGTCCAAGAACCATCAACCGTCTTGGCAAAATACCAATACTGCCTTCCAGCACGCTCATATTTACGTCCATTTCAAAGCAGTCTATACCCTCTCCTTGAAGAAGGGCGGAGGCAAAGGCGATGATCGTCGGGTCGTTGCTGCGCAAAAGCTCTTTCATATGAAGGATGTAAGTGCAGGGCTGCGGTGTTGTCGACCCTCGCCACAAAAAGTTGAGCCGGGAAAGCGCCATATGGGTCTGGATACTATCACCAGCAAACCTCACGAAGCCCTCGCCGAACTGCTTGCGGACGACATGTCCGCGGTAAACGGCCTGATCGAAGATCGCATGGCCTCAGAACATGCCCCACGCATACCCGAAGTCACTGCGCACCTCGTTGGCGCCGGCGGCAAACGGCTTCGCCCCATGCTGACGCTCGCCGCCGCGCGGTTGTGTGGCTATGAAGGTCCGTTTCATATTCACTTGGCCGCAACCGTGGAGTTTATCCATACCGCGACTTTGCTGCATGATGACGTTGTCGACGAGAGCGCCCAACGGCGCGGACGTCCGACCGCGAACCTGCTTTGGGACAACAAAAGCTCGGTTCTTGTGGGGGATTACCTGTTTTCCCGCAGTTTCCAGCTGATGACGGAAACCGGCAACATTGATGTGTTGCGGATCCTGTCAAACGCCTCCGCGACCATCGCCGAAGGCGAAGTGCTGCAACTGACCGCAGCGACGGATTTGAAAACCACCGAAGGCATTTACCTTCAGGTTGTGCGCGGCAAAACAGCGGCGCTCTTCTCTGCGGCAACCGAAGTTGGCGGCGTGATCGCCGGGGCGGATGCCGACAATGTCCAAGCCCTGTTTGACTACGGCGACGCGCTTGGCATCGCCTTCCAGATTGCAGACGACTTGCTGGATTACCAGGGCGACAGCGCCCAAACCGGCAAGAACGTCGGCGATGATTTCCGCGAGCGCAAACTGACGCTTCCTGTGATCAAAGCGGTGGCTCAAGCCACGGACGAAGAACGCGCGTTCTGGATACGCACCATCGAGAAAGGCCGTCAGGAAGAAGGCGATCTGGACCATGCTATGGCCCTGATGGACAAATATGGCACCCTTGCCGCAACCCGCGACGATGCGCTCGACTGGGCCGCAAAAGCCAAGTCCGCGATCTCCCGCCTGCCGGACCATGAGATTCGCGCGCTGCTAGGTGGTATTGCCGATTATGTGGTCGCCCGCCTGAATTGATCGCGTTTGTGAGCTATCGAAACTTTACGCCGCAGTCTTCGGTTGGAACAATCCACCACTTCGGGAAATCGCGGCGCAGCTGGGCCAATGCCTGATCGCGCAGTGCGACAGTTTTGAAGATGCCAAAGCACGTCGCACCCGAGCCGGACATACGTGCCAGCAGACACCCGCGGCTCAGGCGAAGCTCGTCCAGGCATGCCCCAATCACAGGCTCGATCGCAATTGCCGGCGCTTCCAAATCATTGCGCTGTTCCGCAAGCCACGACACCGCCACATCGTCTTGAGACCAATCAGGAAACGCCTCTGGCATTGCGGAATTATTCTTATTGGGAAGTGCTTTGAATACCTTGGGGGTTGGCACGTCCACGCGCGGATTGACCAAAATCATCGGCCAATCGCACCCTGTACTCAGTCGGCTGATCTGCTCTCCGATTCCTGCCATTCTTGTCAAATCAGGTTCAAGGCAGACCGGCACATCCGCACCGAGTTTCAATATCTCTTCCCCCGAAGGAATTGGAATATTGTATAACGTTGTCAAGGCTCTCAGCGCGGCAGCGGCATCTGATGAACCGCCGCCGACCCCCGCGGCAGCAGGTAAGTGCTTTTCTAGCGTGATCTTGGCTTTTACTCCAAGTAGCTCGGCGGCTTGAAAAACAAGATTGCGGTGATCTGTTGGTGCTCCCGCAGCAAACGGTCCGACCACAGTGACAGTCGTTTCATCCGCCGCTTGGACCGTGATCTTGTCGCCCACATCCGCAAACATCACCAAAGAATCAAGCAGATGATAGCCATCCGCCCGTTGTCCCGTCACATGAAGCGTTAAATTGACCTTTGCAGGCGCAAAGGCTTCAGCCGTCCGAGCCATCGACCACTTTCAAAGGTTCAGACCCTTCTTCCTGCAAAACCGCATCCAGGCCGATCTCAAGCTTGCGGCGGATCCGGTCCGGCTTGGCCTCTTCGGCGGTCTCTTCATCCACAAAACTCAAAGCACGGCGCCACTGGAACTGTGCCTCAAGTTTGCGTCCCACCGCCCAGAAACTGTCGCCCAAATGATCATTGACCACCGGATCAACCGGCATCAATTCAGCGGCCCGCTCCATCTGCACAACGGCCTCTTCATAGCGACCAAGGCGGAAAAGAACCCAACCAAGGCTGTCTATGATATACCCGCTGTCAGGGCGCGCAGCGACCGCACGTTCGATCATATCCAGCGCTTCATCCAGCTTGATCTGCTTTTCGACCAGCGAATACCCGAGATAGTTCAGAACCTGAGGCTGCTCGGGGTTGAGCTCCAGCGCCTTGCGGAAATCCGCCTCGGCCTGCTCCCAATTGTCGAGCCGCTCATGGGAAATTCCGCGGGCGTAAAACAGGAACCACTGGTGTTGCTCCAGCGACTCAAATATCTCGATCGACGTGTCATAGGCGGCCACCGCGTTCTCAAAGTCGCGTTCTTGGCGATGCAAATCCCCCAAGGCCGAATGCACATAGGGCAAGTCGCCCTGACTGCGCGCCAGTTGTTCCAAAACTTCGATTGCCGCTTCGGTTTTGCCGGATTCACGTAACGCCTCCGCACGCCCCATTTCGGCTGCGTGGAACGACGGGTGGTCCGCGGGCACCCGTTTGTAGGCCTGCGAGGCCAATTCGTACTGATTGAGCGTTTCCAACAGCTCCGCCGTCATCAGGATCGCTTCAATGTGATCGGGCCTAAGGCTTTCCGCCACTCGTGAATACAGCAGGGTATAATCCGCGCTGGCTTCATTCTGCAACGCGCTGCCGATGGTGTAATACACCTCCGCAATCCCATCCTGCGCGCCGCGCACGTGGGTGAATGGCAATTGCTCCCCGGCCTTTAAAGCCGCCTGCATCTGGCGCAACTCCGGATCAAGATCGGCGCCAAACACCTCATCCAACAACGCCAGAGCATCAGTGTTGCGCTCCAACTGACTCAGCACTTCGACTTCTGCCATGACACCGCGCCGCGTGCGTTGCAGCCCGTTTTCTGCGCCATTGGCAAAAATCTTGTCCGCGCCCTCAAAATCGCCAACAGAAGCAAGGGCCAAGGCCCTGTGATATGCGGCAAAACCGGAAAGGCCGGGCTCAGCCGCCACGGCATCAAAGGCGTTAAGTGCTTCGGACATGTCGCCTCGTCCGATCTGGGCCCAAGCCTTCATCAAACCATCAACCAACGGCCCGATGCCGCTCGCCTCCAATCGTTCCAAAACGTCGGAATACTGCCCGTCTTTCACCATGCCCGAGGTGATGACCATCTCGGCAATCTGGCTTTGGAAACCTTCTCCGTCCAGCTTGCGCGCAATCGGCATCGCCCGTTCGATCTGCCCCAGCGCCATAAAGGCCAGCACTGCGTTTTCCAAAAGCCCGGGGTTAGAGGGATCGCGCATCAACGCTTCGGAATAATACCGCGCCGAATTGGTGTAATCGCTGCCATAGCTCGCCTGCCGCGCTGCCAGATACGGGCCGGCAAAACTGTCGGCAACCGCAGGAAGCGCCAATGCGGCCACCAGCGCTGAAACGGCGACCGAGCGGAAAAAACGATGTGCCACAGGCAACTCCCTTTTCAAATCATCAAGGAAGGGTAGTCCGCGCTCTTCAGACACGCAATGGGGCGACCCGCAGGCCGCCCCATCTTTTTCGTCAAATCTTTGCGACCACCGATCACATGTTCGGATAGTTCGGCCCGTCGCCGCCCTGCGGCGTGGTCCATGTGATGTTCTGGCTGGGGTCTTTGATGTCGCAGGTTTTGCAGTGAACGCAGTTCTGGAAGTTCACAACAAAGCGCGGCTCGTTGCCTTCCTCCTCGACCACTTCGTAAACACCGGCGGGGCAATATCGCTGTGCCGGCTCTGCGAATTTCGGCAGGTTGACCGAGATCGGCTTGTCGGGGTCGGCCAGACGCAAATGGCACGGCTGGCTTTCCTCGTGGTTGGTCATCGAGAAGCTGACGTTGGTCAGGCGGTCAAAAGACAGCTTGCCATCGGGCTTGGGATAATCGATCGGCTTGTGCTTGCTGGCTTCTTCGGTCGCCTCGGCGTCGTTTTTGCCATGCTTGAGTGTGCCAAAGAGCGAGAAGCCGCCGGTAAGGGTCTGGAACCACATATCAAAACCACCCAGCGCCAGAGACGCGGTGAGGCCCCACTTGGACCACATCGGTTTAACGTTGCGCACCTTCTTGAGGTCTTTGCCGATGGCGCCGCCACGCACGTCCTCTTCGTAGGGGGTCAGCTCATCACCGGACCGCTCCGCCTTGATCGCATCAAACGCCGCCTCGGCCGCTGCCTTGCCCGAAAGCATTGCGTTGTGGTTGCCCTTGATCCGCGGCACGTTGACCATGCCCGCAGAACAGCCAAGCAATGCCACGCCAGGCGCAACAAGCTTCGGCATCGACTGATACCCGCCTTCGGTGATCGCCCGTGCGCCATAGGCCACGCGCTTGCCGCCTTCCAGCAGTTCCGCAATCATCGGATGATGCTTGAAGCGCTGGAATTCCATATAGGGGAACAGATGCGGGTTCTTGTAGTTCAGATGCACCACAAAGCCGACATACACCTGATTGTTCTCCAGGTGATAGACAAAGGAGCCGCCGCCAGCGTTGGAGTTCAGCGGCCAACCCATAGTGTGGGTGACAGTGCCTTCCTTGTGCTTGGCTGGGTCTATCTCCCAGATTTCCTTCATGCCGACGCCGTATTTCTGCGGCTCTTTACCGGCCTGCAGGTCATACTTTTCGATCACTTCCTTGGACAGCGAACCGCGCACGCCTTCCCCGAGGAACACATATTTGCCGTGCAGTTCCATGCCCGGCTCGGTGTTCGGGCCATAGGAGCCGTCCTCCTCAAGACCAAAGACACCGGCAACCACGCCTTTGACTTCGCCGTTATCGCCGTAAACCAGCTCGGAACACGCCATACCCGGGAAGATTTCAACGCCCAGTTCTTCAGCCTGCTCCGCCATCCAGCGACACACGTTGCCCATAGAGACAATGTAGTTGCCGTGGTTGTTCATCAGCGGCGGCATCGGGAAGTTCGGCACACGGATCTCGCCCGCCTCGCCAAGCATGTAGAAATTGTCTTCGTTCACCGGCGTATTGAGCGGCGCGCCTTTTTCTTTCCAATCCGGAATCAGCGCATCAAGTCCGCAAGGATCAAGCACCGCGCCCGACAGGATGTGCGCCCCGACTTCGGATCCTTTTTCGAGAACCACCACATTGAGGTCCGCATCCAACTGTTTCAGACGGATCGCCGCCGACAGGCCCGCGGGGCCTGCACCGACGATGACAACGTCATATTCCATGGCTTCGCGTTCGATTTCCGACATTGGCTTCCCTTCCCGGATCGCTGGCGTAATATTGTTTCGCAGTTGCTAGCCTGAGTTTTACGCTTCGGTCAATCGGAACCCAACGACATTTCATCGGAAAACGACATGTTTCGCTGCGGCACAGCATAATTGTGCCCTCATCACGCTCTGCTCTTGCATTTCAAGAGCGCCTTGGGGCAAGTTGCGCCACATGTTTTACGAATGACCCGCCCCCGCGTGCGTTTGCCGGGGCCAATAACCAACGGGACTGCCTCATGGACAAACTACCGATGACCCGCGCCGGCTATGCGGCGCTCGAAACAGAATTGAAGCAGCTCAAGACCGTTGAACGCCCGGCGATCATCGAAGCCATTGCCTCCGCGCGGGAACTTGGCGACCTTAAGGAAAACGCCGAGTATCACTCCGCACGCGAAAAGCAGGGCTTTATCGAAGGCCGCATCAAAGAACTCGAAGGCGTGATCGGTCTCGCCGAGGTCATCGACCCGACAAGCTTGTCCGGATCCATCAAGTTCGGCGCCACAGTCGCCTTGGTCGATGAAGACACCGACGAGGAAAAGACATGGCAGATCGTCGGTGAACACGAAGCCAACGTCGAAAACGGGCTCCTGAACATCAAATCACCTCTGGCGCGCGCGCTGATTGGCAAAGACGAAGGTGACAGCGTCGAAGTCCGCACTCCGGGTGGCGAAAAAAGCTACGAAGTTCTGTCTATCGTTTTCAAATGAGCCAAGCCAACGGTCAAAAAAAAGGGACAGAGGACCGCGACGGCAAGTCAACTCCTCTGGGCATCTACGACAAACCACGCGTGCCGGCTGTCACCGGCATCGAGGTGATTGCCGTCGGGCTAAGCTTTGTCTGGCTCACGGCCGCGGTGGTGTTTTTTCTGGTTCTAGACCCCAACGCTTTGGGTCAGGTGGACAACCTGCGCTTCATCATGACGTTGCTCGCGGTCTTTATGCCCGTCGCGATGATCTGGGTCGCGGCCACCGCCGCACGCTCAGCGCGTGTTGTGCGCGAAGAAAGCGCCCGCCTTCAAGCCGCCATCGACGGCATGCGCCGCACCTATGTGGCGCAATCCCGCGGCGCCCAGATCCAAGGAACTTCAGAACCCTCTGTGGCCCGAAAGCTCGACGAAATCGCTGCGGCCACCCGCAAGACAGAAACCGCACTGGCGACGTTTTCCAGCAGCCGCGACCGCGACACCGGCATTCGCAAACCCGCAGAGAAAACCCAAACGGCAAGCAGCGAAAATCAAGGGCTTTTGGAGTTGGGGACACCAGCCGAAGATCTCGGGCCGCCGCTGTCACGCGACGATTTCATTTCCGCTCTGAACTTTCCGGAAAACGCCGATGATGCGGTGGGCTTCGCAGCCCTGCGCAAAGCGCTCAAGGACCGAAAGGCCGCGCATCTTATTCAGGCCAGCCAAGACATTCTCACGCTTCTCAGTCAGGACGGGATCTATATGGACGATCTGCGTCCTGATCTGGCACGCCCCGAGGTCTGGCGCCATTTCGCCGCCGGAGACCGTGGCCGCTCGATCGCTGCGCTTGGTGGCGTACGCGACCGCAGCTCTCTGGCCTTGGCGGCCGGACGCATGAAACAGGATCCGATCTTCCGCGACGCCGCGCATCACTTTTTGCGCCGTTTCGACAAAAGCTTTGTTGAGTTTGAGGAAACCGCCACAGACGCGGAAATCGCACGGCTTGCCGACACACGCACCGCGCGGGCTTTCATGTTGCTGGGCCGTGTTGCCGGTATTTTTGACTGATCCAAGAAGGGGGCGAACCCGTTTGCCCCAAAGGTACTTTTGCCGGAAAGAAAGCGCCTAAAGGCCAAAGGACGCGTAGCTGTAAAACGCCACGGGTGTGCCCGGCTCAATGTCCTGAGCCTCATCCGGCAACTCGACCAGCCCCTCAGCCCAGCTCAGACCGCTGATCCGGCCAGACCCTTCGGAGGCAAACACTTCGACCGCGCCGTTTTGCAGGCGGGCGCGTAGGTATTCACGGCGACCGGCCTTTTTGCGTTTGCCAAACTGCGCGGGCAACATAAGCGGCGTGGGCATCTGCCAACCTTCACCAGCCAGCGCGCCCATAGCCGGACGCGCAAACACCAGCGTGCACACCATGGCCGCCACCGGATTTCCCGGCAGACCGAACACCGGCTTGCGGTTCCACATACCGAGTGCCAAAGGGCGACCCGGCTTTATGGCCAACCGCCACAGCGTCATGGCTCCGCTTTCATTTAACAAGGCTGACAAGTGGTCCTCATCCCCAGCGGATGCGCCTCCCGAGGTCAAAATCAAATCCGCATCTTGCGCTGCCTGATCCAGCATCGCCCGAAGCTGATCCCGATCATCCGGCGCACGCCCCGCGTCCACAGGCTCAAACCCGAACTGTTCTATCATCGCCAGAAGCATTGGGCGATTGGCGTCAAAAATCTGATCTGCCCGCGCTTGCTCCCCAGGTTGTGCCAACTCGTCGCCGGTAGACAAAACCGCCACCCGCAACCTTTTGCGCACCGACAGCTCTGACATGCCAGTCGCCGCCGCAAGGGCCAGATCGGCTGGCGTCAGCCGCCGCCCCGCAGGCAGGATTACGTCGCCCGCGTTCACATCCTCTCCGGCGCGCCGGATATTGGCGCCTGACTTAAGGCCTCCGTGAAAAGCGATTTGCGCGCCGTCCGTTGTCACGTCTTCCTGAAGGATGACGGTGTCCACGCCATCGGGGACAGTGGCGCCCGTCAAAATGCGGATGGCGTGGCCCTCCGGCAACTGACCATGATAAGGCGCCCCAGCCGCAGATCGGCCATCCACCAGCGGCAAGCTGTTTGGCCCCTCGGTTGTGTCCGCAAGGCGCAGCCCATATCCGTCAACCGCCGAATTGGGCTGCGGCGGATTGGAACGTTGCGCGAAAGCATTTTCGGCCAAAACCCGATCCAGCGCAGCGTCCAGCGCCACTGTCTCGCTGCCGACCACGACCGACAACCGCGCCCGCAGCATGTCATGCGCCTCCGAGACCGGAGTCCAATGGGTGCCGGGCGGCAAAGAAAAACAGTCGTTCGTCAATGGCGGTGGCGCCAGCGGCTCAGACATCGCCTCCTCCCTCCGCCAAGGCAGGCATCAAACCCACCTCGGACAAGACAAAATCCGCGATGGACCCTGTGTCGTCCAAGTCAAAAACCACCCGATCACTGTCCAGTGTCACGTCCGCCGCAATCGCCTTGATCGTGGCGTCTTCCGGCGCAATCAGCGGATTACCGGTGGCCTGTCGAAAGGCCTCCACCTTCGGGTGCGCGTCGCGTTTGTAGCCCTCCACAAGAACCAGATCGACCGGCGCAAGCTTGGACAAAAGCAACTCCAGCGGCGGCTCTGCCTCTTGCGCAAGTTCATGCATCAAAGCCCAGCGCGCACCGGAAGCCAAAAGAACTTCGCGCGCACCCGCCGTGCGATGCCGGTGGCTGTCTTTGCCGGGTTGATCCACGTCGAAACTGTGGTGCGCGTGTTTGACCGTCGACACCGAGAACCCACGCCCCGTAATTTCGGACACGAGCCGTTCCATCAGTCCGGTTTTGCCGGCGTTCTTCCAACCGACAACGCCATAAATCCGCTGTGTCATTCTGCCCCCACCATCTGCCGGGCCTTGCTCAGGTCGTCGGCGGTATTCACATTAAAAAACGGATCGCCACCTTCGGTGGAAAATTCCGCCAGCCGCCCGTCATGCGGGTCGGTCCACAGCACCACTTTGCGCAAACCACCGTCAAGCGCACGGCGCAAATCGTCGCGCAGCGCCACCGGCCAGATGCCAAAGGTCGGATGTCGGATCAAGCCCGAGCGCGACATGGATTTTGTTTCTTCGCCCTCACCGCGCGGCGTGGCTGCCAGAGCCAGCCGATGCGTCGTGCCTTCGGTCGCTAGCAACAGACGCGGCACCAGATCACAGGGGAAGAACGGCGTGTCCGCCGCGGCTGTGACAATCGTCTCAGCACCTCGCTCTGCTGCCCAATCAAGTCCCGCCAGCACACCCGCCAAAGGCCCTGCAAACCCATCCACATCATCCGCGACCACCGGCAAGCCCAGATCTGCAAACCGAGCTGCGTCGCCATTGGCATTCAGCGCCACTTCCGCCACCTGCGGCTCAAGCCGGTCGATCACATGCTGCAAAATGGAGCGCTCCCCGAGCTTCAATCGCCCTTTGTCGCCCCCGCCCATGCGCGTGGCCTGTCCGCCCGCAAGGATCACACCCAGAGGCTGCTTCATTGCGGTGCTCCCTTGCGCCGGTGTTTCTTATCCTCTTCGCGCACCGTAGCCGGATCAATGTCCCGCAGCAGCCGCTCCTCACCACTCAGACAAACAAACCTCTGCCCGCGCATGCGGCCAATCAGCGTCAGGCCGACCTGCTGCGCGATCTCCACACCCCAAGCTGTAAATCCGGACCGCGACGCCAGCACCGGAATGCCCATCATCGCGGTTTTGATCACCATCTCACTGGTCAGACGGCCCGTGGTGTAAAGCACCTTATCGCCCGCATCCGCGCCTTCCTGAAACATCCAGCCCGCGATCTTGTCGACCGCATTATGCCGTCCCACGTCTTCCATATAGACCAACGGCCGATTTCCCTGACACAGAACCGTGCCGTGGATGGCACCCGCCTCCAGATACAACGACGGTGTACGGTTGATCTTATGCGCCAGCGCATAAAGCTCCGATGTGCGCACCTGCGCGTTCGGCAACTCAACACCCTCCAGCCCCTCCATCATATCGCCAAAAACCGTGCCCACTGCGCAGCCGCTGGTGCGGGTCTTTTTCGCCAGCTTTTCCTCGTGGTTGGTTTCCTGCGCCGTGCGCACCACCACAACCTCAAGCTCCTCGTCATACTGAACGCCGGTGACGTCATCATCGGGCATCAACATGCCCTGATTGAGCAAAAATCCCAGGGCCAGATATTCGGGGTAGTCGCCAATTGTCATCGCGGTGACGATTTCCCGACTGTTGAGATAGATCGTCAGCGGACGTTCTTCGACAACCGAAATTGTCGCCTCGTTGCCGTCGTGATCCCGTCCGGTCACACGCCGCGTCAAACGCACGGCCGAGGGATCAGGCGCAATAAGGTAATCCTTGGCAAGGTCTTCGTCATTCAATGCAATAACCTCCGGGCAGTCACAGAAAACTTAGTCCGGTTTCCCCAAAGTGACCACCGGTGAATCTTCGTTCATTGCATCCCGTGAAAACCCGCGCTACGGCTTGGCGAACCATTAATCTGTTTATCATTTTGCGGATCACCATGACGTCCTACTATGATCGTTCCTCCTACTTGCGCGGCGTCCGCGACGGGCTGCCATTCATTCTGGTGGTCTCACCTTTTGCGCTGTTGTTCGGCGTTGTGGCCACCGAGGCTGGTCTTACCGTGTTTGAAACGCTGACATTTTCCGCCGTAGTGATTGCCGGAGCCGCCCAGTTCACGGCATTGCAACTGATGAATGACAATGCTCCGACACTGGTGGTCATCCTCTCGGCTCTGGCGGTGAATCTGCGCATGGCGATGTATTCCGCCTCGCTGACCCCTCATCTGGGCCCGCTCCCGTTCTGGCGGCGTGCTTTTGTGGCGTATACGTTGGTTGATCAAAGCTACGCTCTCAGCACGCTGGAATTCGAAAAACGCCCCGACATGACATTGGCCGAAAAGACGTCCTACTTTTTCGGTGTCATCACCCCCGTCCTGCCAAACTGGTATCTTTGGTCTCTGGTCGGAGCCATGGTCGGGCAGTCCATTCCGCCCGCGCTGGCGCTGGATTTTGCCGTCCCGATCACCTTCCTTGCGATGATCGGCCCTATGCTGCGCACCGGCGCTCATGTCGCTGCCGCGTTTGTTTCGGTGGCCTGTGCGATCGGGTTTGCCTTCTTACCATGGAACCTTGGCCTGATGGTTGCAGGTATTGCCGGCATGGTGACAGGCGCTCAGGTGGAACTCTGGATGGTGCGCCATGCCGCCAAAGGAGACGCGCAATGATCGACAAAAGCGATCTTTGGATCATCATCTTCGCAATGGGCATTGGCAGCTTTGGTCTGCGCTTTCTGTTTCTCGGCCTCGTCGGAGACCGCGCAATGCCTGAATGGGTGCTCCGTCACTTGCGCTATACGGCCGTCGCCGTCCTGCCAGGGCTGGTTGCGCCGCTGGTTCTTTGGCCTGCCGCAACAAATGGCCAGCCAGACCCTGCGCGCCTGATGGCGGCTTTGGTGACACTTGCGGTGGGGTATTTCACGAAAAACGTCCTCGCCGCGATCTTTTCAGGCGCGGGGACACTATTTCTCGGTCTCTATTTTTTGGGCTGACGCAACCGCGACGATCAGTTCGTCGGCTTGACGGGCTGCTCTTCGTATTGCGGCGTGAATGTTGCCAATACTTTGGACTTGTCGTCGTCGTCATACTCAAACAAGCGTTCATAAGTCGCGCCCTTGGCCGCGAAATACTCTTCCAGTTTGATCGGGAACAGTGTCGATGGGGCATCTTCAAACCCCGGCAATGAGCGCAACACTTGCGATGTGGACTGTGCGCATTGCGATTCCAGCACCGGGCCCAAAGATTGCGCTTTGCGAAACGCCATTTCCGCCACCTGCGGGCTCACGTCAATGGATTGCACCACAACATGATATGTCTCACGAGCGTGAAAACGGGTGTACTGATCGACCATCCATGGCGTCATGCCATAGACCACGTCGTTTTTGGCCACGATGGCCCCTTCCTTACGGAAAGAGCCTGCCGGATCAAACGCCACCCGTTCAGACGCGTTAATCAAAAGCGACGTATGCGCGCCTTGTCCGGTCCGGTTGGAGCGCATCGTATAAAGCGTCAGGCGGGTTGGGCCATCATGCACATAGCGCGACGCCGCAACCGCCGCGTCCGCCGAGTTTTCCTTGACCGGATTGCGCACGGTACAAGCCGACAATGACACCACAGCCGCAACGATAGCACACACACGCAAAACCGATTTCATGACGCTTTTCCCGCGATCAGCTGTTGAACAGCGCCAAGAAGATCAGCACACCAATGGAAAATACCGATACGCGGATCGACCATTTGATAAAGCCCGCAAATGCCTCTTCCTGAACCTTGATGTCCATCGAGCCGTGTTCATTTTCCGCCATAGTCGCGTTCCCTCTTGTTCGCTGCGCCTGATGCAAATTCAGGCACTCAATTCCCTCGGATCAGACTGCCCTGATCCCAACCTTTTTGGTTGAATACCTGATTCAATCCGGCCTGTCACCACGACAATGACGCACAGGCCTATGAGGCTTCCAGGCCCTGCGCCAAGCGAAAGCCGATACGTGCCGCCTCTGTCGTTTCTGCCGGTTTCGGCAAAGCCCGCAACATCACATTAAGCTGGCTCACATGCTGCACCAGTTGGGTTTTGATGCCGTTGCTGTCGCTGCCGTAAAACGTGACGATATCGGGGTCAAAGAATCCCATACCCTCAATGCGCAACACACCAACCTCGCCACCGGTGAACCCCATCGCGATTTCGTGGTCGCTATCCAGTTGCTTTTCAAAGTTCTGGATATACATCACCAGCCGCTCATAGGCCCATTCCGCAGGGCTTTTTTGGGCCACTGGCTTCTGGCTCACCCCGTCCGGCACTTCCACCTGTGTGGCGTCCGGATCCGTGTGAACTTCGTGCAAACGCGGAAGCGCCGCCGCCTCAACTGCTTCGGCGGTGGTTTTGATCTCGTCATTCATACTTAGGGCCTTTTAGTCGATACGTTGCCACAAATAGGCGCCGTCATCCCGAACCGTGCGCCGTGCAATGCCAACATGGTAAAGATGGTTGAGATGCGCAAGCGCCTCCACCAGAGCCAGACCATAGGCCCCGCCCTCGATGTTGCGCTTGAACAGCGGCAAGAAGCACTCCGCCGCAGTCTTTGGCGTGTCCAGATGATCCCGCAGGCGGTTCAAGGCCCCGTGATGGTTCTCGATCAACTGCCGCATCCGCATCGGCGCGCCGGTAAAGGGCAGCTTGTGCCCCCCCAGAATCAATTGATCATCCCGCGCCAAAAGCGACAGGCGCTCACAAGCCTCAAGCCAGTCCGCGACCGGATCAGCCTCCGGTTCTGTGGCGTACACACCGATATTGGAACTGATCGACGGCAAAATCTGATCGCCTGAAAGAACCAGATTGTCGCTGCGGCTCCAGAACGTTGCATGCTCGGGCGCATGGCCGTTGCCGATATGCACATCCCAGACGCGCCCGCCCATTTCGATCACATCGCCCTGTTTGATGCGCTTGAACCCCAAAGGCATCGGGGCCACCACATCGGCAAAATTGAACGGCCGCTCGGTAGCACGCTCCTGATAGATCGCCTCGTCCATGCCGCAGCTGCGATAAAAATCCAGTGTTTCTTGACGCGGCACCGCCTGCTCATCAAGCTGCAACATCCGCGCAAACAGCCACGCCGTGCGCGTCGTCCAAAGGCTCGCGCCATGCTCGGACTGGAACCAACCCGCGAGACCCACATGATCCGGGTGGTGATGCGTGACCACAACGCGGCCAACAGGTTTGCCCTTCAGCGGACCGGCCAAAAGGCCGCCCCACATGGCGCGACCTTTCTTGCTGTCAAAACCTGTGTCGACGATGGTCCAGTGATCGCCCTCATCAAGCGCATAGACATTCACATGGTCCAACGCCATCGGCAGTGGCAGACGTATCCACAGAACCCCCTCAGCCACCTCAATGGCCTCACCTGCTGCAGGAGGGGTCTCCCATGGATATCTGATACCTACTGCCGATCCGTCGCTCATTAAGCGGCTCCCAAGTCTTCCGCGCTCAGCGCATAAATTCCGGCTGCACCCTGCATGGCCTGCTCCAGAAGTCCGGAGTGTTCCGGCAGCAACCTGTTGATATAAAACGCCGCAAGCTTGCTGCGCGCACCTTCTCCACCTTCCGCAATTGCCGCTTTCAGATGGAAATACCCGCCCAATACACGGGCAAAACCGATCAGGAACGGCACAGATCCGGCAAACCGCTCGTTCATGTCGCTCTGCGCAACCATCCATTCGGTGGCTTCTCGCAGAGTCTCCGTGGCCTGCCAAAGCGGCTCGGCCAGTTCGGACATGCTCTCGCGTACCTTCTCGGCGCAATCTTCGATCTCATCAAGGATGGCATAGGCCGCGTCACCGCCATCCATCAGCTTGCGACCCACAAGGTCCATCGCCTGAATGCCGTTGGTGCCTTCATAAATCGCGGTCACACGCACATCGCGGCTGAACTGCGCCGCGCCTGTTTCCTCGATAAAGCCCATGCCGCCATGCACTTGCACACCCTGATGGGCCACATCCATGCCGACTTCTGTGCCAAAGGATTTCGCAATCGGCGTGAGGAACGCCGCGCGGGCTTTCCAGTCTTTGTCACCTGTTGCGGTGTTCATGTCGATCGCCACTGCGCAGGACATCTCGATCGCACGAGCCGCAAAAATGTCGGCCTTCATGCCCGCCAGCATGCGGCGCACGTCGGCGTGATCCAGAATGGTGCCGGTGCCATCGCCCACAGGAGTACGGCCCTGCTTGCGGTCCAAGGCATAGCCCAGCGCATGCTGAAACGCCGCCTCGGCCGCGCCAACACCCTGACCACCAACGCCCAGACGCGCATTGTTCATCATGGTGAACATGCACTTCATGCCGTCATGTTTTTCGCCCACAAGCCAGCCCTTGGCGCCATCAAATTGCATCACTGCTGTTGGAGACCCGTGCAGACCGAGCTTGTGCTCGAGGCTGACCACACCCAGCGTGTTCGCGACACCTGGCTTGCCATTCTCGTCGGGCAGCAGCTTGGGAACAATAAACAGGCTGATGCCTTTGGTGCCGGAAACACCATCTGGAAGGCGTGCCAACACAAGGTGACAGACGTTTTCGGTGATGTCGTTATCACCCCAGCTGATAAAGATTTTCTGGCCCGTCACCGCATAGCTGCCGTCGCCATTCGGCTCAGCCTTGGACTTCAACGCACCAACGTCAGAACCGGCAGACGGCTCGGTCAGGTTCATCGTGCCTGACCACTCACCGGAAATCAGCTTGGGCAGGTAAAGGTCTTTGATCTCATCAGAGGCATGGTGCTCCAACGCTTCGATCTGGCCCTGCGTCATCAGCGGCGCAAGTTGCAGCGACAGACATCCCGCAGCCATCATTTCGTTCACAGCAGTGGTGATCGAATGCGGCAAACCCATGCCGCCGTATTCGGGATCCGCACTGGTGGAAATCCACCCGCCCTCGGCAATTTTCTGATAGGCCTCCTTGAAGCCCGGCGAAGTGCGCACCTTGCCGTTTTCCAAAACGGCGCCCTCAAGGTCACTTCCACGGTTCACAGGGGCCATGACTTCCTCGACCATTTTGCCGGCTTCCAGCAAAATGGCATCAGTGGTTTCCTTGTCGGCATCTGCGAACCGCTCGGTGGCGGTCACGCTTGCAAAGTCCACGACATGATCGAAGAGGAACTGAAAATCGGTTACTGGGGCGCGAAACGGCATGAAAATCTCCGGCAGGCTTGGCATTGACTGCTGCGGCTTGTATGCAGCATTTCGCGTTACGGTAAGGGGCGAAAGGGCCCTATGACAGAAGAACGCAGCGTCACAGGAGGCCGCCCGTTGGATACGCAAACGCTGACAGCAGACAAGGCGGGCTTTGCCCGTGCAGCAACCCTTCTGGACGCTGGCGGTCTGGTGGCCTTTCCAACGGAGACCGTTTACGGGCTTGGCGCAGACGCGCGCAATGATCTGGCTGTGGCCCGCATCTTTGAGGCCAAAGGCCGCCCCCGATTTAATCCGCTGATCGTGCATGTACCGGACGTGGAGCTGGCAAAACGCTACGTCATTTGGGACGATGAGGCTGATCGATTGGCTGCCGCGTTCTGGCCCGGCCCGCTGACGCTGGTTCTGCCATTGCGCCCCGACAGCGGCCTCAGCCCGCTTGTAACAGCGGATTTGCAGACACTGGCCATTCGTGTTCCGGCGCATCCTGTGGCCCGTGCTCTACTGGAAAGATTTGGCGGGCCGGTCGCCGCGCCCTCCGCCAACCCGTCCGGCCGGATCAGCCCGACCAAAGCCGCACATGTGCTTGCCGGCCTTACAGGCCGGATTGAGGCCGTGGTGGACGGCGGCGATTGTGATGTGGGTGTCGAAAGCACCATTCTCGGGCTTGGCGAAACACCGACGTTGCTGCGCCCCGGTGGCCTGCCGCAGGAAGCACTGGAGGCGGCACTTGGCACGACCTTGACCCGCTATCAGGACGGCGATCCGTTGACCGCGCCCGGCCAGATGACGTCGCACTACGCACCCGGCGCCAAAGTGCGCCTGAATGCCCGCGAAATTGACAAAGGCGAACGGCTGCTTGGGTTTGGCAATGTCCAGAACGCCACCCTCAACCTCAGCCCAGCATGCGACCTGACAGAAGCAGCGGCCAACCTGTTTCACCACCTGCACTCTCTGGATCAATCAGGTAATGCCCCCATCGCTGTTTCGCCAATTCCCGAAACCGGATTGGGACGTGCAATCAACGACCGCCTGCGCCGCGCCGCTGCTCCACGGTCGTAAAGGGGCCAGCCCCTCTTGGCCTGCGGCCAATTCACCCCGAGGTATTTTCGGCAATAGGAAATACGGTGGCTTCAGGTCTGGGTGATGCCGAGCGCACCAAGCACTTTCTCCGCCGCTGCCGTGGGGGCCATGTCGCCGGCGGCCACCTCGGCACCGGCTGCAGCCACCAAACGTTGCGCCTCTTTGGTTTCAAGCCGCGCCAGCAAGGCCTGACGCAATTCTTCGTGAAACCAATACTGCGCCTGATGCGCACGTCGCCCCTCCCAATGACCATTCTCCTTGCGCCAGCCAGTGAGGCTTTGCATCTCTTCCCACGCCTGAGCCAGCCCGTCTTCCTCCAGCGCTGACACGGTCATCGCTTTGGGGAAACCCTCAGGATCCTGTGGCCGTTTGCGCAGCAGACGCAGCGCGCCCGCATAATCCGCGCAGGTGCGCATCGCGGTCGGCTTCAGATCCCCGTCCGCCTTGTTCACCAAAATGACGTCCGCCATTTCCATGATCCCGCGCTTGACCCCCTGAAGTTCATCTCCGCCCGCTGGTGCCAACAAAAGCAGGAACAGGTCCGACATTTCGGCAACAACGGTCTCTGACTGCCCGACCCCCACGGTTTCAATCAGCACCACGTCAAAGCCCGCAGCTTCGCAAAGCGCAACGGCCTCCCGGGTGCGCCGGGCCACCCCGCCCAGATGGGTCTGGCTTGGGGACGGCCGGATAAAAGCGTTCTTGTCGCGGCTCAAACGTTCCATCCGTGTCTTGTCGCCAAGAATCGACCCGCCGGAGCGCGCCGAACTCGGATCCACCGCCAGCACCGCAACCCGCAGCCCCTGCGCGGTGAGCATCATGCCAAAGCTCTCGATAAAGGTGGACTTACCCACCCCCGGCGTGCCCGACAGACCGATGCGCAACGCCTGTCGCCCTGCACCACGCAGCCCGTCCAACAGCTCCGCCGCCTGCGCTCTGTGATCCTCACGTGCGCTCTCGACCAGCGTGATCGCTCTTGCCAGCGCGCGACGCTCTTGGTTCAATATCCTGTCTCGCAAGTCTGCGATATTCATACCGTCACCCGATTTTAGTCTGAGCCCGTTCATGCCCCGCCCCCATTGCCCTTGTCCAGCCCGAGGCCATTCATTGCGACAACTTGCACGAAACATCGCCCTTGGCGTTTGGCTTGCGGCTCCGGCGCCACTCCTTGCCGATCAGGCGCAGCTCTGGTCGGTGCACGCCTTTGGCCTCAAGGTTGGCGAACTCAAGATCCGGTCCACCAGCACGCCTGCGACCTACAACGGCAATGGCACGTTCAAAACCACAGGTCTTGCCGGTGTTCTCAGGCGCATCCGGTTCACCATTGCAGCCCACGGCACACCGCGCGGCGCCGACCTCCTGCCCATGGCCTATGACGGTTTTATCGACACCGGACGGCGCGTGTCTGAGACCAAATTGCGGTTTCAGGGGGGACTGCCAATCAAGATAGCCGGAGATCAAGACCCCGAAACGCCGATCTCAAACGCTGCAAAACGTGGTGCGCTCGATCCCATGTCGATGATGCTCCTGACCGTCCGCGACCAGTCAGACGCCACGCTCTGCACTATCAATGAAACCCAATTTGACGGCACCCGCCTTGTGCGCATCAACCTGCGAACCCGCAATGACGCAGGCGATCACGTGGAATGTTCCGGAACCTACGATCGCATCGGTGGCTATTCCGCTGACGAACTCGCCGAGTTAAAAACCTCGCCCCTCTCGATCACCTACCACCGTCAGGACGGCCTGTGGCAGGCCCAAGAAATCCGGCTCACATCGCGCCACGGCAAGGCAAAGCTCCTGCGTCAGGAGTAGCCTCTGGACGCCAAGCCTTCGCTGTCCGATAAGTCGCCCATGACGACTTTGCCGATCCACGACGCCCTTGATCCGCTGATCACCGCGCTGCGCGACACCAACCGTGCCGTGCTGCAAGCGCCCCCTGGCGCCGGCAAAACCACCGTTGTTCCTTTGGCGATGCTTGATGCGGGCCTAACCAACGGCCGCATTCTGATGCTTGAGCCCCGCCGCCTTGCTGCGCGTGCTGCGGCCGAACGCATGGCACAAACGCTGGGAGAGAAAGCCGGCGAGACCGTTGGCTACCGCGTGCGCGGAGAAAGCAAAGTTGGCAAATCCACCCGCATCGAAGTTGTCACCGAAGGCATTCTGACCCGCATGATCCAGTCGGATGCAGAATTGTCCGGCATCGGCGCGGTGATCTTTGACGAATTTCACGAACGCTCGCTCAATGCCGACCTTGGCCTTGCGCTCTGTCTGGAAATCGCCGACGCCCTGCGCGATGACCTGATCCTCCTGGCGATGTCAGCCACGCTTGACGCCGAACCTGTGGCCGCGCTGATGGGCGAGGTCCCCGTCATCACCTCCGAGGGGCGCGCCTTCCCTGTCGAAACCCGCTGGATCGACAGGCCTTTGGGCAAAAAGGACCGCCTTGAGGACGCCACCGCGCGCCTGATCGAAAAGGCCGTTAGCGAAACCGAGGGCGGCGTGCTGGTCTTTCTCCCGGGCGAAGGCGAGATCCGCCGCACCCAATCCGCCCTGCGCCTGCCAGAGGACTGTTCTGTGCATCCGCTCTTTGGCGCAATGCCATTCAAAGACCAACAGGCCGCAATCCGGCCCGCCCAATCAGGCCGCAAAGTGGTTCTTGCCACCTCCATTGCAGAAACCTCTCTGACCATCCAGGACATCCGTGTAGTGATCGACGCCGGCCGCGCACGCCGCGCGCGTTTTGATCCCGGCTCCGGCATGTCACGCCTTGTCACCGAACGCGTCACCCGCGCCGAAGCCACACAACGACAGGGGCGCGCAGGCCGCGTGGCCGAGGGCACTTGCTACCGTTTGTGGACCAAAGGCGAAGAAGGCGGCCTTCTGCCCTTCCCACCCGCCGAAATCGAAGCCGCCGACCTCACCGGCCTCGCGCTGGAACTGGCTCTCTGGGGAGCGACACCGGACGATCTGGCCTTCCTGACCCCGCCCAACACCGGCAGCTACGCCGAAGCGCAAACCGTCTTGCAAATGCTCGGCGCACTGGATGCGGACAATCGCATCACACCCCACGGCAAATCGCTTGCCGCCCTGCCCTTGCACCCACGTCTTGCTCATGTGATGGCTGTGGCCGGCCCACAAGCCGCTCCCGTCACGGCGTTGCTCGCCGCGCGCGATCCGCTGACCCGAGGCGCGCCAGTGGACCTCGGCCTCCGCCTTGAAGCGCTCGACGATCTGAAAACCTTCACCGATCGCCGCCCCTTTGGCGTCAACCGCAATGCACTCGCCACCATCCGCGACGAAGCAAAGCGCCTGCGCCGCTCCACCCGCGACGTCAAAGCTGATGACCTCTCCCCCGAAGAGTTGGCGGCGCTTGCCTATCCCGACCGCATCGGCCTGCGCCGCAAGGGCGACACCCCGCGGTTTGTACTATCAGGTGGCAAAGGTGCCGTTCTGGACGACGGCGATCCGCTGGCCAATGCCCGCCTGATCGTCGTGACCGACACCGACGGCAACCCGCGCGAGGCGCGCATCCGTCAGGCCATCCAGATCAGCGAAGCCCAACTGCGCAACCTTTTCTCCGATCAAATTGCTTGGCAGGACACCTGCACTTGGTCCAAACGCGAGCGCCGCGTGATTGCACGCCGACAGGAAATGTTGGGCGCGATTGCCTTGGATGACCGCGTTTGGAAAGACGCACCGGACGACGCGGTCGCCAGTGCCATGCTGGACGGGGTGCGTGATCTTGGCATCACGCTTTCTTCGGCAGCCAAACGTTTTGTTGCCCGTGTTGAATTGATCCGCACCGCCGGCCATGACCTTCCTGACATGACGCCCGACGCGCTTTTGGCCAGCATCGATGACTGGCTCCTGCCGCATCTTTCTGGTGTCAAAACCGCAGACCATTGGAAAAAATTTGACCTGTTGGACGCCTTGCGCGCACGGCTGGACTGGCCCCAGATGCAGCTGTTGGACCGTCTGGCCCCCGCGCATTTCACCACACCACTCGATCGGAAAATCCCCATCGACTACTCAGGAGAAACACCGGAAATCACACTGCGATTGCAAGAACTCTTCGGCCAGACCACCCACCCGAAGATCGGCAACACACCACTGCGCGTGACCTTGCTGTCGCCGGGGCAGAAGCCAGTGCAAACCACGATGGACATCCCGGGTTTCTGGTCCAGCTCCTATGCAGACGTTCGCAAGGACATGCGCGGTCGCTACCCGAAACACCCATGGCCCGAAGACCCCACGCAGGCCGACCCGACCCTGCGGGCAAAGCGGCGCAAGCCCTCCTGAGCGGCCACGCCTTGACGTTTTCGCACAGCGAACGTATATACATTTCAAACAACCAAAAAAACGACAGCCAATACTCAGAGCAGACCAATGACCAGCGCCTTCAAAAGAGCCTACGACAGCGTGCTTGCCCCGCTGTTGCAACGCCCACGGCGTCTGCAAGTGGCGGCTCTGTGTCTGCGCAGCCGCGGCGGTCATCGCGAAGTGCTTCTGGTCACGTCCCGCGACACAGGCCGATGGGTTCTGCCCAAGGGCTGGCCCATTCGCGGCATGGATGCAGCCGGCTCCGCCCTTCAGGAAGCTTGGGAAGAGGCCGGTGTGCGTGAGGCCAATATGAACACCTCTCCGGTGGGGACTTATGGCTACGACAAACGTCTGGACAGCGGTCTGGAACTGCCTGTTGAGGTCAAGGTGTTTGAGGCGCAAGTGACAGAAATGTTAGATAAATTTCCGGAATCTGATGAGCGGACCCGGAAATGGGTGCGCCCGGATGATGCCGCAGATATGGTCAACGAACCCGAACTTCAGGCCCTATTGCGCGACATCTGACTTATGGCTTTTGAGCCTAAGCTTGTCGCTTTCATGACAGTTTCCTAACAGAACCGTTGAAAAAATTCGGCTCTGCCGTTAGCCCTTGCGCCAACTCGGCATAGGGATTCTGTCATGGCTGCCCCCAAACACGGCAAACAATGGTCTGCACTGGACCGCGATCTTCACCGCTTCTCCTATCTGGAAGCAGGAACCGCATATGTCTCGCGCCCGTTGGTGGGCTTTGGCATCGCGCTTGCATTTATCGTTATCGCCGGCGTTCTCGCGGGCTTTGTTTTTGGCACCGACACCAGCGGCATGATCATCATCGCGGCCGCCGTGTTCGGCGCCTATATGGCGATCAACATTGGCGCCAATGATGTGGCCAACAATATGGGTCCCGCGGTGGGTGCAAACGCCTTGACCATGGGCGGTGCCATCGCCATTGCCGCCATTTGCGAAAGCGCAGGCGCGCTGCTGGCCGGCGGTGACGTTGTCTCTACCATCTCCAAAGGCATCATCGACCCCTCAGGTATGCAGACCACCCAGATCTTCATCTGGGCGATGATGGCGGCGCTGATCTCCTCGGCGCTCTGGGTCAACCTCGCGACATGGGTCGGCGCACCTGTGTCCACAACCCACTCAGTCGTAGGTGGCGTCATGGGCGCCGGTATTGCCGCTGCGGGCTTTGCCGCGGTGAACTGGCCAACGATGGGCAAAATCGCTGCATCATGGGTAATTTCCCCGGTTTTGGGCGGTGTCATCGCCGCTGCGTTCCTCGCCTTCATCAAGGCCAACATCGTCTACAAAGACGATAAAATCGCCGCTGCCCGCAAATGGGTGCCGGTGTTGGTTGCCATCATGGCCGCCGCGTTTTCTTCGTACCTGGCGCTCAAAGGCCTCAAGCGCGTTGTGAAAATCGACATCGAAACGTCGCTCATCATTGGTCTTGTGATTGGTGTTCTCACATATTTCGTCACCCGTCCGATGATCCATCGCCAATCCGAAGGCCTTGAGAACCGCAACAAATCACTCAAAGTTCTGTTTGGTTTGCCGCTGGTGTTCTCCGCTGCCATGCTGTCCTTTGCACATGGTGCAAACGACGTGGCCAACGCGGTTGGCCCTCTGGCGGCCATTGTGCACGCGTCGCAATTCGGTGACATCGCCGCCAAAGTGGCGATCCCAAGTTGGGTCATGATCATCGGGGCCTTGGGCATCTCTTTCGGTCTATTCCTGTTTGGCCCGAAGCTGATCCGCATGGTTGGCGAACAGATCACCAAACTGAACCCGATGCGCGCCTATTGCGTGGCACTTTCGGCCGCGATCACTGTGATCGTCGCGTCTTGGTTGGGCCTGCCGGTCAGCTCCACCCATATTGCCGTTGGCGGCATCTTCGGCGTGGGCTTTTACCGCGAATGGCACACAGAACGCCGCCGCCGCAAGCTGGCAGCGACTCGCCCCTTGCCTCACATTCCGCTACTTGCACCGGAAGAGCGCCGCCGCCGCAAATTGGTGCGCCGCAGCCACTTCATGACAATTGTCGCCGCTTGGGTCATCACCGTACCCGCCGCCGCCATCATGTCCGGCCTGATCTTCCTCTTGCTGAACGCAATGGTAGGCTAACAAAACCGCGGGGCGCTCAGTCGCCCCGCACCTGCGCCGGCATCAAAGCGGGCGACCCATGGCCCGCGTTCTCCGCGTCACGAACCAGGCTCATCACACGCTCGTTGATCGGGGCAGGTATGCCATGTTGATGCGCCAAAGCGACGATCACGCCCTGCAACTCGTCAATCTCGGTCAGCCGACCTTTTGTCAGATCTTCCCACATGGAACTGCGCGCGGTGGGGTCAATCGCCAACATCGCCTTGGCAACCCAACGAAACGCCCATGTCGGCAACCGCAGGATTTTGGGCACCATCGTCATCGACACAGACGCAGTCACCGGATTAGTGGTCTCCACGCTCGCCGCGGCCAGCACTGCCAGCGCTTCGGTCATCTGGTCCGCCATCAACCGTCGCCACCGGATGTCCATGATCTGCTTTCGCAGCGGCACATTGGACAAGGCGTTCAACCCGTTGTTGAGATTGATCAAAAGCTTGCCCCACTGGACCGGCGCCATTCGCTTGACCTCGTGCACATCAAGGCCCGAAACACTCAGCTTGCGCGCCACATGTCCTAGGCCTTTTTCAATCACGATGTCGCCACTTGTGCCGCGGTGAAACCGTCCGCCTCCCATCGCGACCACGTTGAACGGCACCATGCCCGCGCGCACGTCCCATCCCTGCAACCGCTCCCTCAACAGGCCCGCATTCTGGGTGCCGTTCTGCAACGACACCACGATAGCATCCTTTGACGCAAAGGAGGCGATCTGTTCGGCAATCACGGCCGTGGCACCGCTTTTGACCGTCACCAGAATAATATCCGCTTCCGCAAGGGCCTCGGGCTTCAGCACGAGCTTCACCGCATCCGGCGGCAAAGCCTCATCCAGCCCCGCAAAATCCGTAAGCAATATCCCCTGCTGCGCGATCTCTTCCAGCATATAGGGCCGCACCAACAGCGTCACATCCTGCACGCCGCGCGCCAGCATGCCGCCGACAAAACAGCCAACGCTGCCCGCACCGGCCACCACAATTCGCGGTGGCCCCGACGGTCTTTGCTCCTGATCTGACATACCATCTCCCAACGCGGATTGACCGCACATAGACATCTTGACCCGATTAAAGTCCATTTTGCGGCACAACCTAAAGGGCAAAATGCAAAAAGGCGCCCCGGACTTCCGGAGCGCCTGCGTTCTGATCTGATTTCAGTCTATCAGTTTTCCAAACACCACTTCATGATCGCCTTCTGTGCATGCAGGCGGTTCTCGGCCTCATCAAAAATCACAGAGTTCGGGCCATCCATGATGGCATCCGTGGCCTCTTCGTTCCGATGCGCGGGCAGGCAATGCATAAACAGAGCGTCAGGCTTGGCGTTGCCCATCAGTTCCTCGTTCACCTGAAACGGGCGCAAAAGGTTGTGCCGCCGCTCGCGCGCGGATGGCGCATCGTGCATGCTGACCCAAGTGTCCGTCACCACGAGATCCGCGCCCTCTACGGCCTTTGCCGGATCGCGTTCGATCTCAACGTTCACACCCTTGGCGCGCGCTTCCTCAAGGAACCCCGCCTCAGGATCAAGAACTTCGGGTCCGGTAAATGTCAGGTCAAATCCGAACTGTCCCGCCGCATGGGCAAAGCTGGCAAACACGTTGTTGCCATCGCCTGACCACACGACCTTTTTGCCCGCAATCGGGCCCGCGTGCTCTTCAAACGTCAGAATGTCCGCCATGATCTGACAAGGATGCGAGCGGTTGGTCAGCCCGTTGATCACCGGCACCGTCGCATATTCGGCCATTTCTAGAAGCGTCGCCTCTTCAAACGTCCGGATCATGATCATATCCACATAGCGGCTCAGAACCTTGGCCGTGTCCGCCACGGTTTCCCCGTGGCCAAGCTGCATTTCCGAGCCCGACAGAACCATGGTCTGACCACCCATCTGGCGCACACCCACATCAAAGCTCACACGGGTCCGCGTCGACGGCTTCTCAAAGATCAAGGCAACCATGTGATCCTTCAGCGGCAGATCGTCATCCGGCGCCCCTTTCGGGCGGCCGTTGCGCGCTGTCTTGATCGCTTTTGCGCTCTCGATCATGCCCCGAAGATCGGCCACGTCCGTTTTGTTGATGTCCAGAAAGTGTTTCATCTTCTCAGTTCCTTATGCCTGCGCCGCCACTTGCGCCGCCGCTTTGTCAAGCCGGTTCACCGCCTCGGAGATTTCGTCATCAGTGATGTTCAGAGGCGGCAGAAGCCGCACCACATTGTCCGCCGCCGGAACGGTGATCACCTCGTTGTTATATCCCGCTGCCACCACATCGGTGCAGGCCGGTTTTGCGCATTTCAGACCCAGCATCAGCCCCGCCCCGCGCACGCCTTCAAAGACGTCCGGATGCGCCGCAACCAGCCCTTCCAGCTTCTGTCGCAACAAACCTGCTTTGCGGTTCACGTCCTCCAGAAAAGTCTCATCCGTCACCACATCCATCACCGCGCCGCCCACGGCACAGGCCAACGGATTGCCGCCATAGGTCGACCCATGCGTGCCCGCAACCATGCCGCTCGCCGCGTCTTCGGTCGCCAAAACCGCACCCAATGGAAAGCCGCCGCCAATGCCTTTGGCCACCATCATGATGTCCGGCGTCACTCCGGCCCATTCATGCGCGAACAACTTGCCGGTCCGGCCCACACCGCACTGGACTTCATCCGCAATCAACAGAATGCCCGCCTCGTCACAGATCGCGCGCAACTCTTTGAGGTCCGCATCCTCCATGGGGCGGATACCCCCTTCCCCTTGCACAGGTTCCACAATCACGGCAGCGGTGTTTTCGGTGATCGACGCCTCAAGCGCCTTCAGATCGCCCCAGCCGACATGCACAAATCCCGGCAACAGCGGACCAAACCCCTTGGTCATCTTCTCGCTGCCCGCCGCCGCGATACCGGCCGAACTCCGGCCATGGAACGCGCCCTCAAAGCCGATGATCTCGACCCGCTGCGGCTGACCTTTGTCGTGCCAGTATTTCCGCGCCATCTTGACCGCCAGTTCGCAGCACTCCGTCCCCGAATTGGTGAAAAACACCGTATCCGCAAACGTCGCCGCCACCAGCTTGTCTGCCAAGGCCTGCTGCTGCGTGATATTATACAGGTTGGACACGTGCCAGAGCTTGTTGGCCTGCGTCGTCAGCGCCTCAACCAGCACCGGATTGGCATGGCCCAGCACATTGACCGCGATCCCCGCACCCAGATCCAGAAAACGTCGCCCGTCCGCTTCGATCATCCAGCTACCTTCGCCCGACTCAAAGGTCAGGTCAGCACGGTTATAGGTCGGCAAAACGGAGGGGATCATCGCGATCATCCTTTTCAAAGAGTGAGCCTCAATAAGTGAAAGTCAGAGGCGGTTTCGTCAACAAAAATAGGGGGTTTCGTGTCATATTTAGACACATGAGATCAAGGGCCGGTTACGCGCTAAGGCGTCGGCGTCGCTCAGACAGGATATGACGGAGTTTGATCATGCCGCTTCCCTAAACCGAATACCACCGAATGGAAAGCCCGTTCTTTCACTTTGTTCAAATCGGATGCATTTTGCGCAATTCGGACGCCTTTTCCGCCACGCAAGTTACAACGCTTGCCACGCACGGGCGCGACCCACATAACGCTCCTATGGACACGCGCCCCAACCCCGCCATTGCCGCCGCCCTGACGCTCGCGGCCTCCGCTTTTGCTGCAGGCACAACGCTGCTGGCCAAAGCGCTCGGAACAGGCGCACTCGGCCCAGCTCTGCATCCGCTACAGGTCAGCCACGGACGTTTTCTCTTTGCTTTTATGATCTTCGCCACGGCTGCCACCGTCCTGCGACCGCGCTTCAGTCGCCCGAACTGGAGACTGCACATCGGCCGCTCCTCTTTGGGATGGGGCGGTGTCACGTTGATGTTTGCCGCCGCCGCCTTCATTCCCCTCAGCGACGCCACCGCGATCAGCTTTCTCAACCCCGTGGTTGGCATGCTTCTTGCGATTCCCTTCCTCGGGGAACGCATCGGCCCATGGCGCTGGGGATCCGCCGTTCTCGCCTTTGCAGGCGCAATGGTTCTCACCCGCCCCGGCTCGGGTGCCCTGGAATTCGGCGCCCTCCTTGCTTTGGGGGCCGCCTGCGCTTTGGGAGGAGAACTCATCTGCATCAAGCTGCTGTCAGGGCGCGAGAAACCCTTCCAGATCCTGCTTGTAAACAACGCCATCGGCCTGACCATCGCGACCATCGCCGTCAGCTTTGTCTGGCAATCGCCAAACGCCGCCCAATGGGCCGCGCTCGCCGGCATCGGCGCGCTCATGGCCTCTGCACAAACCTGTTTTGTGAACGCTATGCGCATGGCGGACGCGAGCTTTGTCTCGCCCTTCTTTTACACGTCACTGGCCTTTGCCGCGCTTTATGACGCGCTGGTGTTCTCGGTACTGCCCGATTCCGTATCCTACATCGGCGCGGCGATGATCCTCACCGCCGCCGCCATCCTTGTCTGGCGCGAGGCCCGCCCTAGACCGCGCCCGCTTCCCTAGTCCATACGCACAATCACGGTCATGTCGCCGGCATAGGAATTGCCCCAGCGCAAATCGACTTCGCTGCCGTCGCTGCCCTGCTCAAGGTTCACATTCGGCATGTCATAGACGGTCACATTGGCCGTGTTCTTGAGCTTGCTGGTCGGCACCAGACCATCGACTCCCCGCGCGCGGCCACCAAACGGCAGTTTGCCCGCCGTGCGTACGGTCCATGTGCTTTGGTGCGTGTTCTGATCATGCGCCACACGCAAGGGATTGTGCGCCGCGGTCACCACATTGTGGAAGGTATTGCCCGCAAACAGGATGTTCTTGCCCTTGCTCATGTCGAGATCCGAGAAACTCGTGTCCACCCGATCCACGCGATCAATGGTGCCGTTGATCGACCGGAACTTGTTGCCGGTGACATTCAATCCCGTGATGAAATGCCCGCTGCCATGCGGCTTGATCACGATATAGCCAAACCACGGCGCCACATCGCCTGACAGGAACACATTGTCCGTGATCGACAGCGACCCGAACGAGAACCCGCCGGAAAAGTCCGGCTCGTTGTCATATTCGTTGGACCACTCCAAAAAGGCGTTATCGACATAGTTCCCGTCAAAGGTCGCCGAGGTGAACCCTTGGGCAAAGACAATCCCCGCAGTGCGCACCCCGTCGGTCTCGTCATCGCCCTGAAAGAAATGGTTGCCTGTCACCATCGCATTCTCGCCGCCGATCACGGCAAAATGCCGGAGCTGGCTGGCACGGTTGTTGCGCAGCTTGAAATCATTGGCGTTGCAGTTGATCGCCACGCTGATGCGATCCTGCGAGGGCACGCCGCCCTCATGGGTAATGAACTGGCACCGGTCGACCAACAACCCCTGACACCCCTCGCCGCACGAGGTAATCCCGCGATGTTTGGGGCGCGTGATAAAACTGTCGCGAAAGTGGAACGCCACACCGGACGGAGACAACAAAATCCCGCTGGCCTTTGAATTGCACTGCAATTCCACATCCAAAATCGAAAAGGCGCTGACCTTGGAAAAACCACTGAAATCAAGAATATACTTGAAACGAGTGAAGGTGTAATTCTGCGTTCCCGCCGCATCATACAACGGCTGACTCAGCGTCACCTCCTGCGTCGGTACATCCACCGCACGCACATACACCTCGCGCCCCACGCCATTGCCCGTCACCAAGGATCCCACCTGAATATTCGCGACATTGGCCACATTGCGCAATGTGCGCCCGTTCGAGGTCGCATAGGTCGCCTGCGACGTCACCACATCCGGCTCCCACGCAGTGTCCCCGCTGACGTAAAACTGCCCGTTCGCGATATGGCGCCGCTGCGCATAGCTGCCGCGATTGGGCACCGCCCCCTGCAAATCAATCGGCTCCGTAATGGTGATCCGTCGCCCCCCCATGTCCAGACTTTCATGGTCCGCGTTGTTCAAAAGCGATTGAAACGCCTTCTTGAAGGCCAGCTCTTCGTTGCCAAAAGCGTTGATGTAGGTCGGCAGATCAAAATTCTTGGTCAGAGACAGGATGGAGCCGGTCCCCATGCTGAGCGTGCCTTCAAATTCCACGGGGTTTTCAAAGGTCACGCTGCTGCCCAGAAAATAAACTCCCTCAGGCACCAAGACCCGTTTGCCATCCGCCGCCGCATCCGCCGCCTCAAACGCGGCTGCGCAATCGGTGCTGCCATCGCCCACCGCCCCAAAATCGCGCACATCCACCCAATTCATCATGTCCCGATGAAAGGCGCCGGTGATGTCCTCGATCCTCAGATCATCCACACGCACAACGCCGCCGTTGGGCCCCGTCAGATCAAGCCCGAAATGCCCATAGGCCGGCGTGGCACCCCAGACCATATCGACACCCCCACGGGCACCGCTGCCGACAATCGCGCTGACTTCGACAACCGATCCATACGTCTGCAAGGTCACGTCGCCGCCCACTTCGGACAATCCGCTCACATGCCCACCGCCAGCGGTGGCGGCAAATCCCGCAATCCTCACCGTAGGAAGGTTGCCGCTGATCGCCTTCACCCGTGCCGTGATACGCAGATAACACCCGGGCAAAATCGGTGTCTGCCCCATGTACCGCAGGCGCTGCGTGCCTTGCGTTTTCAGAAGCTCCAGACAGCCGCCAAAATCGCTATCTGCCGGCACATAGGCCGCATTGGCAGCCCCGTCATACGTGTCCGATCCTGCCGTGCCATCCTCGCTCGACCACACATCCAACCCGTCCACAAACGGCGTTGGCATCAACACCAGACCATCGGTTATCGCCTTGTTCATCTTGCCCTTTCCGCGCGCCGCGCCCCGCGCAACCCGTCCCAAGTCCTCACCCCGCACGCCCGCAATCAAGGCGGCCTAAAGGGCATAGCGCAGACAAAATTAACGCGCGGCTTTCCCACCGCGCGTTGCATCGCCAAGGATCTCGGAAGTGGTGGGGTATCAGGCGCTCTCGTCAGTGGTGATCATCTGCACCGCCGCGATCCGCCAGCCAACGTCTGTCGGCACCATCAGATAATCCAGCACATACAGCGCGCCTGCTTCGTCACGCACCAAGACGCGCTGCCACAGCGCATCGCCTTCCTGACGCAGGGTGCCAAACCGCACATCCGTCGGCCTATGCACCATTGGATAGCCACGCTTTACCATCTCGCCAAAATTCTCCGGCGTGCCGAACATGCGCCGGATGTTGTCGGCCGCAAACCCGAAGGCCTGAAAAAAATCATCGCGTTGAAACGCATCCATCTGCTGGCTGATGATCCCCTCGATCTCTCCCGCGGCGCTTTGCTGCGCCTCAACCTCCCGAGACAATCCCGCAATAACCACTAGAGCCAGCAATAAATGTTTCATGGCGCATCCTCCTGCGAAGACTACGCCGGAACGCGCCCTTCGGATCACGCCCCCCTCCCGACCGCTTGGCTCAAAACGGCCAAAGGCCCGCCAAAGCGGGCCTTTGCAAAACCTGTCTGCGTCATCAGACGCAGTCCTTTGGATCAGTCGGCTACGAACTCGCCGTCCAGCGCCTTGTTGATCAGATCGCGTGTCTCTTCCACGCCATAAAGCGCGATGAAACCGCCAAACCGCGGCCCTTGGCTCGCGCCCAGCAGCACTTCATAGATCGCCTTGAACCAGTCCCGCAGCGGCTCAAAGCCATGCACTTTGCCCACGGCGAAAACGATCGACTGCAAAAATTCCTCGTTGTCGAAATCCGCCTCCGGCAGCGGGTCTTCGTTGCCCACCAGCTCGTTCTTGCGAGCAATCATCGCCAACGCGGTCTCTGCCGAGCCCAGCGCATTGCTCAGATCTTCCAGCGCCGCGCGTTCCTTTTCGTCGGGCGCGCGATACACTTTGGCCGGCTTCACAAAATCGTTGAAGTAGCGCACCGCATAGCCCGCCGCCGCATCCATGCCCGGGTGGGTTTCCGCAGTGGCATCAGGGGCGTATTTGTTGATGAACCCCCACATCGTCGCGGTGTCCTCGGCCGAGGACGCGCTGGCAAGGTTCAGCAACATGGAGAAACTCACCACCAGATCGCTTTGCGGCACGTCGCCGGAATGGATGTGCCACACCGGATTGTTCAACTGCGCCTTCACATCCTGCGTGTGATAGGCCCGCAACTGCTGGTGATACTCGTCCATCGCCTTGGGGATCACATCAAAATGCATCCGCTTCGCGGTTTTCGGCTTGAGGTACATGAAATAGCTCAGGCTCTCGGTCGAGGCATAGGTCAGCCATTGGTCAATCGACACGCCGTTGCCCGAAGATTTGGAAATCTTCTGGCCGTTCTCGTCGAGGAACAATTCATAGGAGAAGTGGTTCGGCGCCCGCCCCCCAAGCACACGACAGATCGCGTCATAGATCTTTTCGTTGGTGGCGTGTTCCTTGCCATACATCTCGAAATCGACCCCAAGCGCCGCCCAGCGCGCGCCAAAATCCGGCTTCCACTGCAGCTTCACATTGCCGCCGGTGACAGGCAGGGTCCATTCCTTGCCGTCCTCGTCATCAAAGGTGATGGTATAGGTCTCGGCACACACCTTCTTCATCGGCACATAAAGCACGCGACCGGTTTCCGGATGCAGCGGCAGGAAGATCGAATAGGACGCCGCACGTTCTTCGCGCAGCGACTTGAGCATGATCGCCATCACCTCGTCATAACGTTCCACGGCACGCTTCAGGACCTCGTCAAACTGACCCGAGGCGTAGAACTCCTTGGCCGAATAAAACTCGTACTCAAAGCCAAAGGTATCCAGAAAACGTCGCAGCATGGCGTTGTTGTGATCGCCAAAGCTCGCGTGGGTTCCAAACGGATCCGGCACAGATGTCAGCGGACGCTGCAAATGATCTTCCAGCAACTCGGGGTTGGGCACGTTGCTGGGCACTTTGCGCATGCCATCCAAATCATCGGAGAAACAGATCAACCGAGTCGGCACCTCAGAGATCGCTTCAAACGCTTTGCGGATCATGGTCGTGCGCAAAACTTCGCCGAAGGTGCCGATGTGCGGCAGACCTGACGGGCCATAGCCGGTTTCAAACAGCACATAACCCTTCTTGTCCTTGCTCCCTTCATACCGTTTGAGCAACCGGCGCGCTTCTTCAAAGGGCCAGGCTTTCGATACAAGGGCTGCGTCGCGCAGTTCAGACATAGGATCTCTCCGGTTCAAAGGAAAACACCCTCGGAAACACCATTGCGTCCAAAGGTTCGCCGCTTCCTATTGCCCCTGACCATCGCAGTCAATATTCTGCACTGCAACACTGCTTTGCAAAGGATCACACAGTGACTCAAGACCTACCCCATTCCCTGTCGCCCCAAGACAGCCTTGTCGCCGTGATGATCGCCATTTCGGCCTCTGACGAAAACATCCGCACCGCGGAGCTTCTCAAGATTCAGGTGGCCCTCAACAACCTGCCGATCTTTGCCGAATATGACACCGACCGCCTGCAAGTGATCAGCCAGATCGTCTTTGATCTGTTTGAACAGGAAGACGGCCTTGCCGCGTTGTTTGGTCTGGTCCGCGAGGGGCTCGACGAGCGGCTTTATGAAACAGCCTATGCTCTGGCCTGCGACGTGGCCGCCGCCGACGGTTCGCTGGCGGAACCCGAGCTGCGTCTGCTTGAGGAAATCCGCTACGAGCTCAACATCGACCGCCTGCACGCCGCCGGCATCGAATGGGGCGCCCGCGCCCGCCATATGGTGTAATCCGCCCAAGGTGCGCGGCCCCCGCGCACCTTCGCGGCCACCTCAGGCATGGCCGCACAACACCTTGAACAGATCGCTTTTGCGAAACGGCTTGCTCAGAAACGCGTCCATTCCCGCTGCCAGACAATCCTGCGCATCTTTGGGGTGGGCATTTGCCGTCAACGCCACAATCCGCCCCGCGTCTTTGCCGGCCTGTTGCTCAAAGTCGCGAATCCGGCGCGTGGCTTCCAGACCGCCCATGACCGGCATCGACAAATCCATCAGCACAAGATCACAGTCCAGAGCCATATAGGCGTCAAGCGCCGCCGCTCCATTGTCGACCATCACCAGTTCGGCGCCCGTGTTCTCCAACATCTTGCGTACCACCATCTGATTGGTGCGATTGTCTTCAGCAACCAACACGCGCTTGCCCGCAAGTGACGCCGAAGGCACAGAGTCGGCTTGGGCTTGCGCCAGTTCCACTGGGGCGCTGTCCGCGGCGGTCTGCATCACTTCGGGATCGGCCATTTCGCGCCCGATATCGTCATGGGTCTCCAGCGCTGGCAAATTCAGCCGCACAACAAAGGTCGACCCTTCCCCCAGCTGACTGTCTACCGAGATTTCGCCGTTCATCTGCTCCACCAGCGCGCGGGTGATCGCCAACCCAAGGCCGGTGCCCTCGCCGTTTCTCACTTCCGGCCGGTCGACCTGCTCAAAGGCCGAGAAAATATGTGGCAGGTCTTGAGCCGCAATGCCCTGCCCCGTGTCGGTTACGGAAATCTCCAATGGGGTCTCAACCCGGTCCCGCAAATAGCGCACCGCAACTTTCACGCTGCCCGCCTCGGTGAATTTGGCCGCATTCCCCAGCAGGTTGGTCAATATCTGGCGCACGCGCCCACGATCTCCGGCAAACAGGCTGGGCGTTTGCGCGCTATAATCCATCACAAGCTCAACGCCCTTGCGCTCCACTCCGGGGCGCAACAATGTCACGGTCTCCGTCACCACATCGCGCAGGGAAAACGGCGCCTCCTGCAAAGTCAGCTTCTCTGCCTGTATCTTTGAAAAATCCAGAACATCGTTGATGATGTCCAAAAGCGCATTGGCAGAGCTGAAAATCGTGTCTGCATAAAGCGACTGGTTGGCGTCCAGGGCAGTTTCCCGCAACAGCTCGCACATCCCCATGATCCCGTTCATTGGCGTGCGGATTTCATGGCTCATATTGGCAAGAAACTGCTCCTTGGCCCTGCTGGCCGCCTCCGCCTCTTCCTTTGCCAGTTTGGTCAGTTCCAACGCCGCATCCCGCTCCTTTTCCGATGTGATGTCCATCGAGGAGCCAATCAAATGCGTGACATTGCCCTCCGCATCCAGAAACGGCACCAACCTGGTTCGCATGGTGCCAAAGTCCTGCGCAAAGGGAATTGTGACCTCATAGGAAATCGGCCGTCCCGCCTCGACAACCGCTTGATGCTTCTTCAACGCGGCCCGACCGGTCTCACCGCCAAACAGTTCGAGCGCGGTTTTGCCTGGGATCTGTTCCGACGTCAGCCCCGTCCACTCACGCCCCACAGAGTTGATCGAAATATATCGCGGCAATCCGTCCTCCGCGACGCGAATCCAAAAGATCGAAAGCTGTACCGCCTCCATCACGTCGATGGGATCAATAAGAGGTTGTTCGCGCACGATTTTCTCCATCTGCCAAACTCCGGGGGAGAGATGCCCTTAAGACGCTTAAAACCAACAAGTTAGAAAAACCTTTCACAAAGCGCGCGGAGGCGCCTGTTTGCTCTTTTGGCGCTGCCCCCTTTCAATTTGCGACATGCCCCACTATGTAGCGGTTGCTAACGTTTTTCTTTTTCGACCACTGTCTCCCTTCACACGGCGCTCAGTCTCTCGATCCAGACCTACCGCGCCAGGCTGCCGCATCGTGTGGGCAGCATTAAAATTGGAGACTACGGATATGGCCAACGGCACCGTAAAATGGTTCAACTCTACCAAAGGCTTCGGCTTCATCGCACCTGAAGGTGGCAGCAAAGACGTGTTTGTACACATCTCCGCTGTTGAGCGCTCCGGCCTGACTGGCCTGGCAGACAACCAGAAAGTGACCTTTGACGTAGAAGCAGGCCGCGACGGCCGCGAATCTGCGGTAAACATCGAGCTGGCATAAGCCAACACGTGCGCATTGCGCACCACTGATTTGAAAACGGCCCGCCAATCGCGGGCCGTTTTTTTGTCTCTACCCACTAAATGGAATGCACAACCAACCGGAATCCTTCATCCGGTGATGGTGGCACAAAATGCGCTGACAGTTTGTCAAACTGCGCCTCGCTGACCGAGAACGGATGCGCCCCCGACGCATTGCGCGCCGTCAGCCGCGCTTTGCACACCGCATCTGGCACATCCAGATGGTGCAACACCGCCTGCACCTGCGCTTGCCGCGCCAGCCCCAGCATCCACGCGCGGCTCTCTGCTGTGTTGGCCTGAAAGTCCAAAACAACCGTCACCCCTGCCCGAAGCAGGTCCACCACATGCGGCCCCGCCACATCGCGGACTTTCTGCGAACAGCGCACAAAATCCTTCAGCGACGCCATCTGATCCCCAAACAACGCGGCCAGCCACGCATCCTCCGAGATCACAACCGCGCCGGCCGTGCGCACAAGCTGCGCGCACAATGTCGACTTGCCCGCCGCGGGTTTGCCGCACAGCAAATGCAATCGTTCCTCAACCACGCCACGCGCTCCCGACTTGTTCTGCAAAGGCTCCGCTGCGCATCCCGATCCTCACCGCCTCAGGCCCGATAGACCGCAGCCCAACGCTCTATCAGCTTTTGCTGCAGCTTCTTGGACCGGCTGTTGAACGTGCGTGATCCCTTAGGTCTTTCGCGATCCGGGCCGATCAACCGCGCCCGCGCGTCCACATCAGCGCCGAATATTGCAAACGCCAGCTCGGTGTTGTTCGGCCCTGAAATATACCCCGCCAGCGCACTGACAAAATACAGCGTGCCGGTCTTGGCCTTAACCTTGAGCGGATGCGCCTTGTTCACACGCCCGTTTCCATCTCGCAGCGCGATGTCTTTCAAGATTGGTTTCAGCACCTCATGCTGTCCGGCGCGCGCCAGCACCGACGCCAGTTCGTCCGCCCGCATCCGCGACGCCTCGCCCAGCCCCGAGTGATCCACCAGAGCGGCATGGCGCATGCCCAGCGTTTCGGCGGCCCACGCGTTCATCGCATTGGCCGACGCCTTCAGACTGCCCACCTGCGCCCCGCGCGCATGGCTCGCCGCCATGCCGACCATCTCGGCAGTGATGTTGGTTGAATACTTCAACATGCCCTTCAGGATCGTGCGCAAGTCGGGGCTCTGATGCGTCGCCATCACCGTCCCGCGCGGCGCCGATTGTGTGATTTTGGGCGCCTTAAGCTGAATGCCGTGGGACCGTGCCATCGTGCGAAAAACGTCTCCGGCATAAAGCTCGGGCTGTCGCACCGGCAACCACCGCGCCCCGCCATTGGCCAAAGCAGACCGCGCCACGGTCCAGTGATCTTCCTTGCCCACCGCCTTATAGGTGTAGACCGGCAAATCGCGGTTGGAGACTTTCATCTTCGCCACGCTCACCGCTGGGCGATATTTATTTGTGCGCGCGTCCATGGTGGTGACATAGCCACTGGCGCTGCGCTTCCATTCAAAATGCACACGGTTGTAGTTCAGCGAAAGCCCCGACACCGCCGGATTGTATCCCGCATGGTCCGGCTGTTTGCGATCAATGCGCGCCACCTGCGCCATCGCACCGCCCCAGACCAGAAACCGCCCCGAAACGCCCCTCACGCCGGTCGCTTTCAGTGTCCGCGCAAGATCCGCCAACCCGTCGGTGTCCAACGTAGGATCTCCGCCACCACGCAACACCAGATCGCCCTGTACAACACCGTTCTTGATTGGTCCCGTTGCCACTACCTTGGTCTGAAACCGGTGCCCACCACCCAGATAATGCAACGCATAAAGCGCCGTCAGCGCCTTCGCCACACTCGCAGGAGGTTGTGCTGATTGCGCCCCGAAACTCTCCAAGACTTCGCCAGAACCCACGCGCGCCACAGCCACGCTGAGTTTTCCGCTCACTTTGGCGTTCCGCACAAGGGTATCAATGCCCGGCGCACTGACTTTGCCAAGTCCCTTAGGCCGCAGCACAGGCCTCAGGGATTTCGCAGGCGGATTGGCCCATACCGGCGCGGCAAACCCTGCCGCCGCCAAACTCAAAAACGCACGCCTCGAAATACCTTTGGTCATGTGGCCACACTACGCGCGCCCTTGCCCCTGTTTCAAGCGTCTAGACACGCTATTTCCCCTGTTATTTCCGTGAACTGGCGTGCTAGGCCTGCGCCCATGTGGAGATTGCCCGCCCTCATGTTTCTTGCGATGTCGCTGATCCCTGCAGGGGATGCCGCGGGCAAACTCATGACGCAAAACCACGGCCTCAGCCCGCTCTTTGTGGCGTGGTCGCGCTTTGCGCTCGGCGCGCTTCTGGCGCTTCCGCTGGTGCGGGCCGACACGCTCCGCCACATGACCGACTGGCGGATCTGGCTGCGGGCGCTCCTGCTGGTCGGCGGCATCACCTCCATTCAGACCGCGTTGCAACACGCGCCTCTGGCGGATGTCTTTGCTGCCTTCTTCATCGGCCCGATCTTCAGCTTCGCCCTCTCCGCGTTCCTACTTGGCGAGCGTGTTACAGTGCCCCGCGCGGCGCTTATGGGCCTTGGCTTTGTTGGGGTTTTGCTTGTCGTGCGCCCCGCCATCGGCGGCGAGGCCCCGATCCTGACCACAGGCCGCAGCTTTGCCGTGCTGGCAGGCCTGTTTTACGGCGCGTTTCTCACCGCCTCGCGCTGGCTCGCAACCGCCGCCCGTCCGGGAAACCTTCTGTTCACCCAACTCTGCCTCGGAGCTATTGCCCTCACCCCCTTCGCTGTGACCGCAATCCCCGAAATGACCGGTGAAATCGCAGGCCTCACCTTTGCCTCCGCTGCCTTCTCCGGCCTTGGCAACCTGCTCCTGATCTACGCCTACATGCGCGGCAACGCCTCCGAGCTTGCACCCTACGTCTATTTTCAACTCGCCTCAGCGGTCGCGCTTGGCTGGCTCATTTTTGCGGAGTTCCCCGACGCCCTCACATGGGCTGGCCTCGCGCTGATCGCCACGGCTGGCCTCGCCTCCGCCCGCCTGTCGCGTCCCTAGCTCCAGCGCCCCTTGGCGCGGATCTCGGTCGAACTCGCGTCAGTCATCGGCAAGTTCACAAAACACCACGCCGGCGCTTCGCTGCGTCCCAACAGACGCGACGCCCGTGGATGCAAGCGTGCAGGACGCATCACCTGCGCGGCCTTGCCGGTGCGCCCCGCCATCCGGTCCCCCGGACGTGCCAGAACCCCGACCGGCACCCGCGCCATGATCTCGCGCCAATCCTTCCAGCGGTGAAACTGCGCCAGATTGTCCGCACCCATCAACCAGACAAACCGTGTCTCAGGGTTTAACGCCTGCAACGCCATGATGGTCTCGGCCGTATACCGCGTGCCCGCATGGCTCTCAAAATCGCTGATCTTGATGCGCGGATGATCCACCAGCGCCCGCGCCGCCGCCATCCGCCGCCCAAGCGCAGCTGGCCCACGATCCTTGAGCGGATTGCCCGGACTGACCAGCCACCAGACCTCATCCAGCCCGAACCGCTTCATCGCCTCAAGCGTGATATGCACATGCCCGCTGTGAGGCGGATCAAACGATCCTCCCAAAAGGCCGACAACCCGACCGCGCGGCGCATATGGCAAGCCGTTCTGCATAAAGGAGTTTCTTGCCGCGCCTCCGCCCCCTGTCAACCGGCAATTCCGTCTTGACCTCCCCACTTAGTTGACTTATGCAAACTATTAAAGTTGACTAAGGTAAACAAAATGACAATTGATCCGATCACCCGCATCCGCCGCTTTAACCGCGCTGTTGTACGCGAAACCGGCATTCTGGACCAAAGCTATCTGGGTCGTGGCCGCCCTCTTGGCCCTGCCCGCGTGCTGCACGCCATTGGCTCCGACGGTGCCGAGCTCGAAACGATCCGCGCCTATTTGGGGCTCGACAAAACCCTGCTCAGCCGTTTTTTGAAATCGCTGCAAGACGAAGGCATGGTCACTTTGGAAAAAGACGAAACCGATGGCCGCCGCCGCATTGCCAAACTCACCGAAGCAGGCCGCGTTGAATACGCCGCCTACAATGCGCTGTCCGATGCACAGGCCAACGCCACCCTGTCCCGCCACCCCCGCGCCGAGGCCTTGCTCGAGGCCATGGATTTAATCGCCAGCGCCTTGGGCCGCGATGACATCACCTTTGAACAAGTGGATCCGCGCTCGGAAACCGCGCTCTATTGCCTGCATGAATACTACGCCGAACTCGACCGCCGCATCGACATCGGGTTTGACGTGAACCTCTCCGCCGACCCCGACGCCACCGACATGATGGCCCCACGCGGCACCTTCCTTCTGGCCATGTCAGACGGGCTGCCCTTGGGCTGTGTCGGCCTCAAAGGCACCGACAAAGGCTACGCCGAAATCAAACGTCTTTGGATCGCACCCTCCGCGCGCGGTTTGGGTTTGGCCAAACGCATGATGGAACAGGTCGAGGCGGCCGCCCGTGATCTCGGCATCACGCTCTTGCGGCTCGACACCCATGCTGACCTGCCCGAGGCCGTGCGGCTCTATGAAACCTCCGGCTGGACCCGGATCGAACGTTTCAACGACGACCCCTATCCGACGCATTTCTTTGAGAGAGCTGTGTAAAAATACCGCCAAAGCAAAATCACAGATTTTGCCAGCGCCCACTGGCCGACAGGGCATTGTGCAGCAATGTCCCGAAAGGCGAACCGCCCCGTCAAACCGAAGGTTTACCTCTGGCAAAAGCGCGGGCGCTTCGCCCCTCGGGGCGGTCCCTTCATCAACCTCCATTGCCCCTCTCCGCCCACTCCGCTATCACCTCTGCCAACCTAGTTTCCCCATGACGGAGTCGTCCCAATGGCAGCCTATCAATACGTCTACCACATGCAGGGTGTGTCCAAGACCTACCCCGGTGGCAAGAAATGCTTTGAAAACATCCACCTGTCCTTCCTTCCGGGCGTTAAAATCGGCGTGGTCGGCGTCAACGGCGCCGGTAAATCGACCCTGATGAAAATCATGGCCGGTCTAGACAAGGACTTCACCGGTGAAGCGTGGGCAGCAGAAGGCGCCAAGGTCGGCTACCTTCCGCAGGAGCCGAAGCTGGATGAAACCCTCAATGTGCGTGAAAACGTCATGCTGGGTGTGAAGGCCAAGAAAGACATTCTCGACCGCTACAACGAGCTGGCGATGAACTACTCGGACGAAACCGCCGAGGAAATGGCCAAGCTGCAAGACGACATCGACGCCCAAAACCTCTGGGATCTCGACAGCCAGGTCGACATCTCAATGGAGGCCCTGCGCTGTCCGCCCGATGACGCCCGCATCGAAGACCTCTCCGGTGGTGAGGCCCGCCGCGTCGCGCTCTGTAAACTGCTGCTCGAAGCGCCCGATATGCTGCTGCTCGACGAACCCACCAACCACCTCGACGCGGAAACCATCGCTTGGCTGCAACAGCACCTGATCGACTACAAAGGCACCATCCTCTGCGTCACCCACGACCGCTACTTCCTCGACGACATCACCGGTTGGATTCTCGAGCTGGACCGCGGCAAGGGCATTCCTTACGAGGGCAACTATTCCGCATGGCTGGAACAGAAAGCCAAACGTCTGGAGCAGGAAGCCCGCGAGGACAAATCCAAGCAGAAAACGCTGGAGCGCGAACTCGAATGGATGCGTCAGGGTCAGAAAGCCCGCCAAGCCAAATCCAAGGCCCGTATCTCGGCCTATAACGAAATGGCCAACCAGTCCGAGCGCGAAAAAGTTGGCCGCGCCCAGATCGTGATCCCCAACGGCCCGCGTCTTGGCTCCAAAGTGATCGAGGTCTCCGGCCTCTCCAAACACTACGGCGACAAGCAACTGATCGAGAACCTCGAATTCTCCCTGCCGCCGGGCGGCATCGTCGGCGTGATCGGCCCCAACGGCGCCGGTAAATCCACGCTCTTCAAAATGCTGACCGGTCAGGAACAGCCCGACGAGGGCTCCGTGGAATATGGCGACACCGTCAAACTGTCCTACGTCGACCAAAGCCGCGACGACCTGAACGACAAAGACACCGTTTGGGAAGCGATCTCCGGCGGCGCGGAAATCATCGAACTGGGCGACGCTCAGGTCAACTCCCGCGCCTATTGCTCATCGTTCAACTTCAAAGGCGGCGATCAGCAAAAACCGCTGAACCTGCTGTCGGGTGGTGAACGCAACCGTGTCCACATGGCGCGCCTGCTCAAGGAAGGCGGCAACGTGCTGCTGCTGGATGAGCCGACCAACGATCTGGACGTGGAAACCCTCCGCGCGCTCGAAGACGCGCTGGTCGATTTCGCGGGCTGCGCCGTGGTGATCTCCCACGACCGCTTCTTCCTCGACCGCATCTGCACCCACATGCTCGCTTTTGAGGGCGACGCCCATGTGGAATGGTTCGAAGGCAACTTTGAGGACTACGAAGAAGACAAGAAACGCCGTTTGGGGGCTGATGCGCTCGAGCCCAAACGTCTGAAGCACAAAAAGTTCACTCGCTAACGCGAGTGAGCTTTTTGGGATTCCGTTTGGGGTCAAGGAGTGCGTGGCAGGGTTTTGGCGCAGCCAATAACCCGTACGCACCTCGGTGAGGCAGCACGTGATCGCTGAGTGACCCAAAAACACCCGCGTCCCGGCGCGGGTGTTTTTTTCACCAACCCACATTTCTCCACCCCAAAGCCCGCAAAGCGGGCTTACGCGTCCGATCCGCCCCCACGGGCGGGCGCGTTCGGTTCCGCCCTCGGTTCAGACGCGCATATCTTCTCCGCCGCAGTTCATACAACATTTTGCGACACCCACCCCATTCACCACAAATTATATGTGCGACAAGTTCTCGCATCCAGAGAATCACGTTAGACCATATGCAGGGTTTCTCGATCTACAGCTCCAGCAGCGGCCCCACAGCAGGCGATTTATGCTGAGTACGAACTACCGCTGGAAAGGTGACAGGGAAACTCTATTTGCAGCGAATGCCGGATCCAGCATGATTTGGCTAAGCTGCCCCAACAACGCACGCTGTTGGACAAGCATCGAACGGGATCCCTGAGTGATCATAGGGAATTCCACAAGCCGTCAACGTAATGGCGGGATATAAACTGAGCGTCTTTTAACGTTCATCCGGATGAACATCGCCGGAGGCTTAGGCCAATGCGGTTATCATTCAAATTGGAAGGGCGAGTTTCATACGCCGATATCATCGGCACCGTGGCACTCATTCTAACAATCATAGGACTTTTTCTGTGATGTTGGGCGGCGGCAACGCCGCCCTTCCTAGTTTTTCCTCACTTCAAAGTCTCCAACGCAGGCCAACACGTCAGTTCCAAAACGCCATATCGCCCTCAATCCGGCCGAAACACGCCACCCCCACACCCAAACCGGCAACCTCCTGCCACTCCCCCCACCTCGGCACAGCCTCGCCTCGCCAGCGCCCCATTTCCGCCCTATTTCAGGATCAGAGTTAACGGGTGCAATCACCCAAAGGCGGAGTCCCTCCAATGGCCCTGATCCTGTTCTTTGTCGGAAGTTTCCTCGGCCTCATCGTGGCCGCGGTACAAACGCTGTTCCACGGCGCCTCGCTTTGGCAGGCCTTCGGCACCTATTGCACATTTTCGCTCGTCATCCCCTTCTTCGTCGGCCTACTGGCCTATGCTCTGCATAACCTGCGCAAAGCCCATCAGGACGAAGACTCGGCCTATGGCATGAACGAGGCCTGATCCGCCAACCGCGCGTCGATCGCCCGATCAAGCCGCACCTCTTCGGAAATTTTCATCTGAACCCATGTCGCCAACAACCGGTTGATGCGCGCGTGATACCCCTTGCCCATGGCGCGGTAGAATTTTGCCACCGACCGATCCAGATAGAGCGTCACCTTCTCCTTGGGCTCCTCCACATCCAGATCAAGCTCCAGCGTGTGCCACGCCTCCGGCACATCCTCGCGCAGCGCTGCACTTAGCCAGTTTTCGGAATTCAGCACCAGCAAATTGCGCGCCAGCTTCTCGCGGGCAAGCCGTTGGGTTTTGGTTCGGGGGCGTGGTGTGGCCATGGCAAAATCTCCTTTGCCCAACACCCTGCCATTGCCCCGTTAACCATACGTCACAGCATCGCGCGGCCACACCGACGCAATACCGACAAAATACCGACGCGTTGCAGACAGCCGTTTTCAGCCTGGCCAGGACTCATCCTCGGGCGGAACCGGACGCGGGTTTCCATCCTCGTCGATCGCCACATAGGTGAACACCGCTTCGGTCACTTTCTCATAGACTCCGCGCCGGTGCCGGAACGCCCAGGCCTCGATCCGCACCGCCATCGAGCTCCGACCGATCCGCTCCACCCAAGCCCAGACACACAGAATATTTCCAACTTTCACCGGCCGGATAAACTTCATCGCATCCACCGCAACAGTGGCCACGCGCCCCTTGGCCCGCTGACCGGCCACGATGCCGGAAGCGGAATCCATCTGGCTCAGAACCCAGCCCCCGAAGATGTCCCCGTTGATGTTCACATCCCTTGGCATCGCCGACACACGCAACGTCGCCTCACCGTCGGGCCGCTTCTCGTCCAGTTGCTCAACCATGGTCATTCCTTTCGATCTTGTTGCCCTATCGTAACCCTCTGGCCTCGCACGCGAAAGCTGTTAGAACCACGCATAGCAGGGAGTGACCATGTCCAGTTTCGACATCATCATTATCGGCGCCGGTCCCGCAGGCAGCGCCGCCGCCGTCTGGGCCGCCAAAGGCGGGGCGCGGGTTGCCTTGATCGACAAGGCCACCTTCCCTCGCAACAAGCTGTGCGGCGGCCTTTTTACCGAGCGCAGCCGCACCTACTATCAAGAGATTTTCGGGCAGGATTTCGACCTCTCCCGCGCTGTCACCCGCACTGATATCGCCTTTTGGCACGACGGCGCGGAACTGGCAGTCCTGAACGATGTCCCGCCGCTGCACCTGACCATGAGGCTGGATCTGGACGCCACCCTGTTTGGTCACGCGCTGGCCGCAGGCGCGGTCAACTTCTCTGGACGCGCGATCTCTCAAATCACTGACAAATCGGTGTCTTTTAAGGACGGAGAGACACTTGACGCACCAATTTTGATTGGCGCGGATGGCGTTAATTCCATCGTTGCCAAGCACCTCTTTGGCTCCGCTTTTGACACCCAAACCATCGGGTTCGGTCTTGAAATCGAGGTTCCGTCAGAGACCCAGGCACCGGAGCAACATCCCCTTCGCATCGATTTCGGAGTGGCCACTTGGGGCTATGGCTGGTCCTTCCCCAAGCGCCACTCCACCACCGTTGGCGTGGGCGGGCTGCGCGCGCCCAATCCCGACATGAAAGGCCACATGCGGCGCTATGTTGAGACGCTGGGGTTGGATCCTGACGCGATCAAATTCAAAGGCCATCACCTCCCCTTCGGCGACTTCCGCCCCACGCCCGGGCGGGCCAATATTCTCCTCGCCGGAGATGCGGCAGGTCTGGTCGATCCCATCACCGGTGAAGGCATTGCTTTCGCCATGAAAAGCGGACAGATCGCGGCGCAATCCGCGCTGGATGCGCTGGCCGCGAATGCCCCCGACACCGCGCTTGTCCGGCATCAGAAAGGGCTGCGCGAGATTCACAAGAATCTGCGCATCGCCCGCACCCTACGGCGCATCATTTTCGCACCGCGCTGGCAAGGCACCTTCACCCGAACCTTCCGTCGTTCCGGCACCGTGCGCGTCATGTACATGCGCCTTCTGGCTGGCGAACTTGAATATCCAGAGCTGGCGCGCAGCGTTCTCGCCCGCCTGCCCCGCTATCTGCTCAACCGGTTCAGAACCTGATTTGCGGCTCAAACCGACCGTTTCACCCAGTTAACGATTGCCGATTTGGGCATCGCACCGGCCTGCCGCGCGCGCTCTTTACCATTTGCAAAGGCGGCCAGTGTAGGAATCCCCTTGATGCGATATTTTGCACCCGCGTTTTTGTGCGCCTCGGTGTTCAACTTCACCATCCGCACCGTACCTTTAAACTCCTGCGCTGCCGCCTGATACTGCGGCGCCATTTGTTTGCACGGCCCGCACCACGGCGCCCAGAAATCCACCACCAGCGGCACGTCATCCGTTCGGGTCGCCTTCTCGAACGTGGCAAGGTCAACCTCCGCGACTTTGCCACTCATCAACCCCGCGCCGCAGGTGCCGCATTTCGGCTCCGCGCCAAGTTTGTCATAGGGCACGCGATTGATCTGGCCACAGTCAAAACAGGTGAGTTTTTTGCCGCTCATAGGCCTCGTCCTTTTCTCACATTCCGCCTGTCATATATATTCGTCGCCACAAATGTGAAGTCCGCATCGGCAATGAAAAAGGCCGGACGTGACGTCCGGCCTTCCCCACTCAGGTCTGATTTCTAAAATCAGTTCAATGCTTTGTCGGTGATCGCGTGGGTCCACGCGCCTTCCGGCATCTTGGTGATGACAGGATCGGAACCACCGGACATCAGGCTGCCCACGGTGCGCTCATAGTCCGCCGGATCAAGCGCGCCGTTGGACCCTGCGGTCAGCTTGGCAACTTCACCCATCATGCGGATCTGGTGCTCTTCGGTCTGCGCGCCAGTTGCGTCATTGTCCAGAACAATCATCGCCGCATCTTCGGGGTTCGCTTCGGCCCACTTCCAGCCTTTCATGGACGCGCGCACGAAACGCACCATCTTGTCCTCAAACGCCGGATCGGACAGGTTTTCTTCCATCACATACATGCCGTCTTCCAGCGTTGCGACGCCCTGATCCTCATATTTGAACACCACCAGATCGTCGGGGCTCAGGCCCGCATCGATGATCTGCCAGTATTCGTTATAGGTCATGGTCGACACGCAAGCCGCTTGGCCTTGCAGGATCGGATCAACGTTAAAGCCTTGCTTCAGAACGGTGACACCACCATCAGAACCGTCGGTTGCCAGGCCTAGTTTGCTCATCCAGCTCAAGAACGGATATTCGTTGCCAAAGAACCAGACGCCCAAGGTTTTGCCCGCGAAATCCTCGGGGGAGGAAATGCCCGCATCTTTGCGGCAAGTCAGCATCATGCCAGAGCTTTTAAACGGCTGTGCGATGTTCACCAGCGCCAGACCTTTTTCGCGGCTCGCCAGAGCGGACGGCATCCAGTCCAGAACCACGTCTGCACCGCCACCCGCGATCACCTGAGCGGGCGCAATGTCAGGGCCGCCCGGCTTGATCGTCACGTTCAGGCCTTCTTCTTCGTAAAAGCCTTTGTCTTGTGCCACATAATAGCCCGCGAACTGAGCTTGCGTGACCCACTTAAGTTGCAGCGTCACATCGTCTGCGGCCTGTGCAACACCCGCGGCCAGTACCGCTGCGCTGGCGAGGGCTGTTTTGATAAATGTTTTCATTTTCAGTCTCCTAGCTGTTGTTTTGATTGTTTTTGTTTTTGCGCCGTCTTTTTGCGACGCCTTTTTAACAAACCCACCCGCTCCCCGGATGGTCTTGAAATTCAATGGCTCTATCGCGACTTCCTTTGACTAGGGTGCCAGAAAGTCACCACTTTCTCCAACAATGCGACACCACCATAAAACAATGATCCCGCCAATGCGGCCACCACAATCTCGGCCCAGACCATGTCAAGCGCCAGCCGCCCGACTTCGGTCGAGATGCGGAACCCCATGCCTTTGATCGGGCTGCCAAAAAACTCGGCCACGATGGCCCCAATCAGGGCCAGCGTTGTTGAAATTTTCAGGCCGTTAAAGACAAACGGCATAGCCGCAGGCAGACGCAGTTTCATCAATGTCTGACGATAACTCGCCGCATAGGTCCGCATCAAATCGCGCTGCATGTGATCCGTGGCCTGAAGCCCCTCAACCGTGTTCACCAACATTGGAAAAAACACCATGATCACCACCACAGCAGCCTTGGATTGCCAGTCAAACCCGAACCACATCACCATAATTGGCGCCATACCAATGATCGGCAGCGCAGCGACAAAGTTGCCCACCGGCAGCAGCCCGCGCTGCAAGAACGGGAAGCGGTCGATCGCAATCGCGGTCAGGAACGCCGCGCCGCAGCCAATCACATAGCCCGACAATGCGCCCTTGATCGCGGTCTGCACAAAGTCCGCCCAAAGTGTCGGGATGGACGTGGCAAATGTCACCGCAATCGCGGAAGGGGCCGGCAAAAGAACGGGATTGATCTCTAACCCACGCACAACGCATTCCCAGATCACGATGATCGTCACGCCAAAAAGTGTTGGCACCAGCAACGCCGTCGTGCGGGTTCCGGGCATGGAGGACAGCCAAACGTTCACCCGCCATGCCGCGAGCCAGAATACAAACCCTGCAATCAGCCACGCCATCACGCCATCCCCATCCGCTTGAGAACCACCTTCTGGATCATTCCGATGATCCCCACCAATGCCGCAGCAAGAACCGCAGCCGTGATCAGCGCGCTCCAGATCTGGATCGTTTGACCATAGTAGCTTCCACCCAACAGACGCGCGCCCAAACCGGCCACGGCCCCTGTCGGCAATTCACCCACAATGGCCCCAACCAATGAGGCCGCCATCGCCACTTTCAGCGAGGGAAACAGGAACGGCATCGACGACGGCAGACGGAGCTTCCAGAATTCCTGCGCACGGGAGGCATTCCATGTTTTCATTTGGTCGACCTGCATGTGATCGGGGCTGCGCAAGCCTTTGACCATGCCGACAACAACAGGGAAAAAGCTCAGATACATCGAAATTACCGCCTTCGGCAGCAACCCCGAAATGCCCACCGCGTTCAGAACCACAATGATCATCGGCGCAATCGCAAGGATCGGAATGGTCTGGGACGCAATCACCCAAGGCATAACGCTCATGTCCATGGACCGGTTGTAGACAATGCCAACAGACAAAATAATGCCGAACCCAGTGCCCAGCGCGAACCCCAGAAGCGTGGCACTCAGGGTGATCCAGCTGTGATAAATCAAGCTCCGCTTGGAAAAAGCGCGCCCCTTGGCAACCATCGCGCCAGTGGTTTTCCAGATTTCCGCGCCCACCTGATGCGGCGGCGGCAGTTTGGGTTTTTTCTGGCTCATCGTGTCAGCAATAAGCTCTTTGGTGGTCAACTCCACACCCGCCCGCTCGGCCTTGTCATAGGCCCAAGGCGCATTCAACACGACCGAGCCCGCGTACCAAAGCGCGAAAATAGCGGCGACGACGGTGAGGATTGGAAAAAGATTTCTCATCGCGCCACCTCAGCGCAAATCCCAACGAACTTAGTCATCGCCATGCCCCGCCCGCAGACCATCACGCACGCGATGGGCAATTTCGATGAACTCAGGGCTGTCGCGAATGTCCAAAGGCCGCTCTTTTGGCAAAGTACTCTCAATCACATCCGTGATGCGACCAGGACGCGGGCTCATCACCACAATCTTGGTGCTCAGATACACGGCCTCGGGGATCGAGTGCGTCACAAATCCGATAGTCTTGTTGGTCCGCGCCCACAAATCCAATAACTGCTCATTCAGGTGATCGCGCACGATCTCATCCAGCGCTCCGAAAGGCTCATCCATCAACAAAATATCGGCATGAAACGCAAGTGCCCGCGCAATCGACGCCCGCTGCTGCATCCCACCCGACAGCTGCCAAGGGTATTTTTTCTCAAACCCTTCCAGATGCACCAGTTCAAGCACTTCCTGTACCGCCGCGTCCTGTTCGGCCTTGTCCACGCCCATGATTTCAAGCGGCAAACGGATATTGCCGTCAATCGTGCGCCACGGATAAAGGCCGGCATGCTGGAACACATACCCATAGGCCCGTGCCTCCCGCGCTGCTTTGGGGCTCACACCGTTGACGGTGATGTCACCCGCCGTGGGTTGCTCCAGATCGGCCATGCACCTCAGGAACGTGGTTTTGCCGCACCCCGAAGGCCCGATAAAGGAGACAAAGTCCCCCTTGTTGATCTCAAGGTCCACATCCTTGAGCGCGTGCACAGGCCCGTCGTTTGTCTGAAACGTCAGGCTCAGGTTCTTGGCTGAAATGACTGTGTCGTTCATCTTGGCTCTCTGTTCCCGCTGCGCGGGCTTAGTGTATCTGAGGGCGCCCGCCTCGGCCGCCCTCTGTGTGCTTTCGGGAGGTTACACCCCTGTCGCTGGAATGCCCGACCGTTTCACGGGCTGCGGAGACGTCAGCTCTTTCCAGGTGCTCAGCGCTTTGTTCACGGTTGTATTGGCTTCGCGTGAAACAAACTTGCCGTGGCCTTCTTGTGTCCGGATTTCACCGTCATGTACCGCCACCTGCCCACGGGTCAAAGTGAAGCGCGGCAGGCCCTTGACCTCGTGGCCTTCAAACACGTTGTAGTCAATCGAAGACTGCTGGCTGTTTGCGGAGATTGTCTTGGATTTTTCAGGATCCCAGACAACCAAATCTGCATCTGCGCCCACCAGCACTGCACCTTTCTTGGGATAGCAGTTCAGGATTTTCGCAATATTGGTCGAGGTTACGGCGACAAACTCATTCGGCGTCAGGCGCCCCGTCGCAACACCCTGCGTCCACAGCATCGGCATCCGATCCTCAAGGCCGCCAGTTCCATTCGGAATCTGGCTGAAGTTTCCAACCCCAAAGCGCTTCTGCTCGGTGGTAAAGGCACAGTGATCGGTTGCCACCACACTCAGGCTGCCCGACTGCAGACCCGCCCACAGGCTGTCCTGATGTTTCTTGTTGCGGAACGGCGGGCTCATCACACGCCGCGCGGCATGGTCCCAATCGGAGTTGAAATACTCGCTCTCATCCAGCGTCAGGTGCTGGATCAGCGGCTCGCCCCAAACGCGTTTGCCCTGCATCCGCGCCCGACGAATGGCCTCATGCGCCTCTTCACAAGACGTATGCACCACGTAAAGCGGCACGCCCGCCATATCAGCAATCATGATCGCACGGTTGGTGGCTTCGCCCTCAACCTGCGAAGGACGCGAATAGGCATGCGCCTCGGGCCCAGTGTTGCCCTCCGCCAGAAGCTTCGCGGTCATTTCTGCAACCACATCACCGTTCTCGGCATGCACCATCGCAATGCCGCCCAGCTCTGACAGACGGTTGAACGACGCAAATAGCTCATCATCATTCACCATCAACGCGCCTTTATAGGCCAAGAAGTGTTTGAATGTGTTGATGCCGCGCTGTTCGATCACGGTTTTCATGTCGTTGAAAACCTGCTCGCCCCACCATGTCACCGCCATGTGGAAGGAGTAGTCACAGTTCGCGCGGGTCGATTTATTGTCCCAGCGCTTGATCGCATCCATTAGGCTCTCGCCTTGGTTGGGCAGACAGAAATCCACCACCATCGTTGTGCCGCCTGCAAGACCCGCGCGTGTGCCGCTCTCGAAATCATCGCTGGAATAGGTGCCCATGAACGGCATTTCCAGATGCACATGCGGGTCAATCCCGCCCGGCATCACGTAACAACCGGTCGCGTCCAACTCCTCATCGCCCTTCAGGCCCTTGCCAATCTCGATGATCACACCATTCTCGACCAACACATCCGCCTCATAGGTCAGATCCGCCGTCACAACCGTGCCGTTCTTGATAACCTTCGTCGCCATTCATCCACTCCCTAATTCTTAAAGGCGTCGCCGCGCCAAACCTGCTTTAGCTTCCTATTGCCAAAAATACCTCGGGGGTCTGGGGGCAGCGCCCCCAGCCTTGGCCGTCACTCCACAATCTCCGCGGTCTCGAGCACCGCGTGCAACAGAACGTCGGTCCCTGCCGCCGCCCAGTCCTTGGAAATCTCCTCGGCTTCGTTGTGGCTCAGCCCGTCTACACATGGGCACATGATCATCGCGGTCGGCGCGACCTGATTGATCCAGCAGGCATCATGCCCCGCACCGGAAATGATGTTGGTGTGACTATACCCCAATCGCTCCGCCGCATTGCGCACTGCTGTCACGCAGCCCTCGTCAAATTCAACGGGGTCAAAGCCGCCAACCTTTTCAAAGGAAATCGACAGACCCATCTGGTCCGCGATCTTTTGCCCTTCGACACGCAGCCGCGCTTCCATGTCTTCGATCACCGACAAGTTCGGCGAGCGGAAATCAACCGTGAACACCACCTTGCCCGGGATCACGTTGCGCGAATTGGGATAGACGTCGATGTGCCCTGCTGCCCCCACCGCATCCGGCGCGTGACTCCATGCGATGTCATCGACTTTTTCAAGAATGCGGGCCATCCCCAGCCCGGCGTTCTTGCGCATCTTCATCGGGGTCGACCCCGTATGCGCGTCTTTGCCCTCGATTGTGACCTGCGTCCAGCTCAGACCCTGACCGTGGGTGACCACGCCAATGTCCTTGCCTTCCGCTTCCAAAATCGGGCCTTGTTCAATGTGTAGCTCAAACATGGCGTGCATCTTGCGCGCGCCCACTTCTTCGTCGCCACGCCAGCCGATACGAGCCAGCTCATCGCCAAACTTCAGCCCTTCGGCATCTTCACGGTCATAAGCCCACTCTTGCGTGTGAATGCCCGCAAACACCCCCGAGGACAGCATCGCTGGCGCATACCGCGTGCCTTCTTCGTTGGTCCAGTTGGTCACAACAATCGGGTGTTTGGTCTTGATGCCAAGGTCTTTCATCGTGCGCAGCACTTCCAGACCGCCCAGCACGCCAAGCACGCCGTCATACTTGCCGCCCGTTGGCTGCGTGTCCAAATGCGAGCCGACATAAACCGGCAACGCATCAGGGTCCGTGCCCGGATACTGTGCAAACATATTGCCCATCTGATCAAGCCCCATGGTGCAGCCCACGGCCTCGCACCACGACTGAAACAACGCGCGGCCTTCCCCGTCCTCATCCGTCACGGTCTGGCGGTTGTTGCCGCCCGCCACGCCGGGGCCGATCTTGGCCATTTCCATCAGACTGTCCCACAGCCGGTCCGCGTTCACCTTCAGGTTCTCACCAGGTGCACCCATTGCTTTCACTCCCTATGTCTGGCCCGGGGTCCTGTTCCTCGCGGAACGGTCCCTCGCTGGCGGGGCTCTTGATCTCACGGCCATCCTGACCGTATGGTCAAGTTCAGACGACCACAGCCTGACCAACCGGTCAAGATTTTTTAACAAAGCGGATTTGATGCCCGATCAACAATCTTCTCCCGCCAAAGCCAGCAGCAAAAAAATGCGCCGCCAAGAAGCAGAGGCGCTTATTTTGTCAGCAGCCGAAAAAGTCTTTGCCGAAGCGGGGTTTGGCGGGGCCACCATGCAACTGATTGCCGATGTTGCAAGCCTGCCCAAAGCGAACCTGCATTACTACTTTCCGACCAAGGAAAACCTGTATCGGCAAGTCGTGCAAAACATCTTCCAGATCTGGCTTCAGGCCGCCGATATCTTTGATCAGGCCGACGGGCCCGCAGAGGGAATCGGTGCCTATATCGACGCCAAAATGGAAATCTCGCGCCGCCATCCCGAAGGCTCCAAAGTCTGGGCCGCCGAGGTCATGCATGGCGCGCCGGTCATTCAGGACTATCTCGAGACCACGCTGACGGACTGGACCAACGGCAGGATCGCTGTGATCGAACGTTGGATTGCCGAAGGACGCATGGATCCGGTTGATCCACGGCACCTGCTTTATATGCTCTGGGCCACCACCCAACACTACGCTGACTTCGGCCATCAGATTGAAACCCTGAACGGCGCATCCCCCCTGACCGACGCTCAGTGGGACGCGGCCAAAGCCAATGTAAAACGCATCATTCTCAACGGCATAGGCGCAAATGATCTCTCCTGACGCGCATTCCGCACTCTGTTGATCTGGACAGACCGCCCCGCGCTACTCTAGCCTGCGCAAGACCGCCCAAAGAAGGTGAAATATGACCGAGGCCCCCGCACGCAAACCGAGCCGCATCCAGCAACGCAATCGCAAGATTATCATGGACGCCGCGCTGGACGTTTTTTCGCGCCACGGATACCGCGGCGCCACTCTGGATCAGATTGCAGAGGCCGCCGGCCTGTCAAAGCCGAACATCCTTTATTACTTCGACGGCAAGGAAGACATTCATGTCCAGCTGTTGAACACGCTAATGGAAACATGGCTTGATCCTCTGGAACATATGAATCCCGACGGCGATCCGCTCGAAGAGATCCTCGCCTACGTTCACCGCAAATTGGAAATGACCCGCGAATTCCCGCGCGAAAGCCGGCTGTTTGCCAATGAAATCCTGCAAGGTGCGCCGCGGATGGGCCCGCATCTGGAAACCGGCCTCAAGCCATTATTTGAACGCAAAACCGCAGTGATCAGGGGCTGGGTCGCGCAGGGCAAACTCGCGCAGGTCGACCCGCGCCACTTGATCTTCTCGATCTGGTCGACCACCCAGCACTACGCCGATTTTGATGCGCAGGTTCAGGTTCTGGTGCCAACGGACGAAGACATTCTGGACAGCGCCGACAGTTATCTGGTGCAGCTATTCACCAAGCTTCTGACACCCTGATTTTCTGCCAAACGCTCTCGCCATCTGTCGTTGCCCAGCGGGTGAAGACAGTCGTTGGGTCCGGCACAACTGACACTGAGCCTTCAGGTGTTTTTGAACAAATAGCTTCTTTCTTGTCCAAGTACTCCGGGGTGAGCGCACGGCAACGCAGTGCGTGAGGGGCTGGCCCCTCTCTATTCCAAAATCATAGAAAAACCCCGCCGCAGGAAGCAATGCGCGACGGGGTTTTCTCAGGAGCGGGAGAGCACCCTGATGCAGGCGGGGAACTAATCCTCCTGCGGTATGATTATTCCGCGGCCTTGGCCATCGGATTGTTTGGATGCGTGGTCCAGTTGCCGTATTCCGCAGCCACCGGTGTATCGGTGCGCTCATCCATCTCGCCGGCATCCAGCGTGCGCATGGTGATGCACCCCTCAACCGGACAGACGTTGACGCAGAGGTTACAGGCAACGCATTCGTCATCCTTCACCGTGAAGACGCGATCCTCAGACATGGCAATCGCCTGGTGCGAGGTGTCTTCGCAGGCCGCGTAGCAGCGGCCACAGCTGATGCAATCGTCCTGATTGATCTCGGCTTTGGTGATGTGGTTCAGGTTGAGATACTGCCAATCCGTCACGTTCGGCGTCGCCATGCCAACAAAATCGGCGGTGCTTTCATAACCCTTCTCATCCATCCACTGGCTTAGGCCCGAGATCATCTCTTGCACGATCTTGAAGCCATAAGTCATTGCCGCCGTACAGACCTGTACGTTGCCCGCACCCAGCGCCATGAACTCCGCCGCATCGCGCCATGTGGTAATGCCGCCAATGCCCGAGATCGGCAGGCGCGCGGTCTCTGGATTGCGTGCAATCTCGGCCACCATATTCATGGCAATCGGCTTCACCGCCGGTCCGCAATACCCGCCGTGGGTGCCTTTGCCGTCGATCATTGGCTCGGGGCTCATAGCGTCCAAGTTGACCGAGGTGATCGAGTTGATGGTGTTGATCAAGCTCACCGCATCCGCTCCGCCGCGCAGCGCGGCTTCGGCAGGATAGAGAATGTTGGTGATGTTCGGCGTCAGCTTCACAATCACCGGCAGATCAGTTGCCTCTTTGCACCAGCGCGCCACCATTTCGATATAATCTGGCACCTGCCCGACAGCCGACCCCATGCCACGCTCTGCCATGCCGTGCGGGCAGCCGAAGTTCAGCTCAAAGCCGTCACAACCGGTTTCTGCGATCATCGGCAGAATGCGTTTCCACTCTTCTTCCTCACAAGGCACCATGACAGATGCGATCACCGCATGATCGGGATAATCCCGCTTCACCCGCGCCATTTCCTCAAGGTTCACCTCAAGGGGCCGGTCGGTGATCAACTCGATGTTGTTCAGCCCCAACAGGCGCCGGTCCGCGCCGTGGATCGCGCCATAACGCGGCCCGTTCACATTCACCACTGGCGGCCCTTCCGACCCAAGGGTTTTCCAGACAACGCCGCCCCAGCCTGCTTCGAACGCGCGGCGCACGTTGTATTCCTTGTCCGTAGGCGGTGCAGACGCCAGCCAGAACGGGTTGGGGGATTTGATCCCTACAAAATCACTTTCGAGATTGGCCATTTGCTTATCTCCCCTTACGCCGACAACGCGGCGTTGATGTCTTCGGCGGCGTCGCGCCCTTCGGCCACGGCCGTCACGGTCAGGTCATCGCCACCTGTGGCGCAGTCTCCGCCAGCCCAGATACCGTCAACCGAGGTCCGGCCCGTGCCATCCACCTTGATCTTACCACGCTCAAGCTCCGGCAGGCCGTCGCCCTCAAGCGTCTGACCAATGGCTTTGAACACCTGATCTGCCGGAAGGCAAACAGTCTGGCCTGTCGGTTTCAGATCATCATCCGTGTATTCAAACTCGATCTCGCGCACAGCACCATTGCCAATCACCGCTTTGGGCGAGGCGTTGGTGATGATCCGAACACCCTTGGAGGCCGCCAGATCCTGCTCGAACTCGGACGCATTCATCCGGTCCTTGCCACGGCGATACACCAGCGACACGTTCAACGCTCCCAGCAGTTTCGCCTGCACCGCCGCGTCCACAGCCGTCATGCCGCCGCCAATCACGACAACGTCGCGACCAATTGGCAAGTCGCCAAGATCTTTGGCCTGACGCAGGTCCGCGATGAAATCGACCGCGTCGTCCACGCCGTCTTTGTCTTCGCCATCCACGCCCAGCGCGTTCACACCGCCAAGGCCGATGCCAAGAAACACCGCATCGTAATCTGCCTGCAAAAAGGCGAGTGACAGCCCGTCGCCCAGCTTCTTGCCGGTCTCAACAGTGATGCCACCGATTTTCAGTAACCAGTCCACTTCGCGTTCCGCGAAACTGTCGACCGATTTATAGGCTGCGATGCCAAATTCATTGAGGCCGCCGGCCTTGGACCGTGCGTCAAAGACTGTGACGTCATGACCATAGCCCGCCAAACGGTGCGCCGCCGAAAGACCGGCAGGCCCGGCGCCGACCACCGCGATTTTCTTGCCGGTAGCTTCAGCACGCTCAAAGGGATGCTCACCCGTTTCCACCAGCTTGTCCGTCGCAAAGCGTTGCAACCGGCCGATCTCCACCGGCTTACCCTCTGCCACTTCACGCACACAGACCTCTTCACAAAGAGTCTCCGTCGGACAAACCCGCGCGCACATGCCGCCCAGAATGTTCTGGCTAAAGATCGTCTTTGCGGCTGCCTCCGGCGTGCCGGTGGCGATCTGGCGGATGAACAACGGAATATCGATGTCCGTCGGACAGGCCGTCATACACGGTGCATCATGGCAAAAATAGCAACGATCCGCTGCCACCAGCGCCTCGTGCTCGTCGAAACGGGGATGAATATCCCCAAAGTTCTCGGTCAGTTCCGCAGGCTTCAAACGTCCCGACTGGATACCTTCGCTGAACGGTGTGTTGGACATAATACCTCCCCATACACCTTGTTTGGCTATTGAGGTCAGGCTTGCACAGGTCTTTTGACCGATCAATAAAAAATTTTACCGAAGGGTCAAAAGAATTTCGACGCCCAAAATTTCAGCGCAAATTTCGGGGCTTGGTTGGTTTTCTGGCAAGGCTGTAATTGCACCACCTCGAACCGATTGACTGTCATTTCTGACAGCCTGCGAGATCATGCCTGTGATGCGCAATCCATTGATCAGGTGACAAAATCATGAAATTCACCCGTTTTTTACCCGGAATCCGCGTCCGCCCCAGAATCTTTCTTGCTTTCTTTTTTTCCTTTGGTCTCATAAAGGCGCGAAGTTTCTATTATCGACCATCTGCTCCTATCCGGCACAGGCTCTCGATCAGAATACCCGCCGGGGCGTCGCATGTCGCGGACTGCCACAAACAAGGAGAAGAACGATGGCAACTGGCACCGTCAAATGGTTCAACACCACCAAAGGCTACGGCTTTATCGCACCTGACGAGGGTGGCAAAGACGTGTTTGTGCACATTTCCGCAGTTGAGCGCTCCGGTCTGACCGGCCTCGCGGACAACCAGAAGGTCAGCTACGAATTGCAGGAAGGCCGCGATGGCCGCCAGAACGCGACTGATCTCTCGCTACTGTGATCCTTGATCACGTGGCGAACCCGAAGAGGCGGCCATTTGGTCGCCTTTTTCTATGGGCCGTGCCAATCAACATCGCTTGCGACCTCGACAGTTAGCCGCCCCTTCGGCCAGGGAAACATCAGAGGTGTGACCTCTTTCTCGCTGCCAGTCAGCCAAACCGGCACATCGTGGCGGCGCAACAAAACCCCCATGCGATGATGGATAGGCGCCACATCGGCATTTGGCTCACATGTGACTGTCGCCACCTGAGGCACGCGCCGCCCGCCAGGTGCGGTCCAGACATCTGTAATCGCCGCAAAGATCAATGGCTCTGCGCCAAAAATCCGCCACGCGGTCTTGCGCCGTTTCTCACCGGTCCATTCATACCAACCGTCCACGATCACCACCGCCCGTCCAACGCCGTCAAATGCTGACTTGTCAAAAACCGTTTCCGAGCGCGCGTTGACAATGGTCTCCATCACCGGCCGCCCCCGCGCATTCTTGCGCCCCACAGGCACAATGCCCCAACGCATCCGCTCAAACCCATCGCTGGTCAGACACACGGTCTCTTGTCCGGGGGCAATGTTGCGGCGCGGCGGCTCATCCGCAACCGAAGCTGCGTCCGCACCGATCCACTCCGCAACGACGGGCATCGGTGTTTCAAGGAAAAAACGTCCGGGCATTGGACAAGCCTAATAACCCTTGCGGAGTTTGCCTAGTCCGCCACCACTACTCGGCCACCTCGGCCAGTTCCGCAACATAAGGCCCCAGCACCGCAACAATCCGCGCCACACCTTCTTTGTTGGGGTGAATCCCGTCCGCCTGCATCACCGCCCCAAGATCCTCGGGCGCCACGTCCCGCAGCCCTTCAAAAAAATCCGGCGCCAAGGCCACGCCGTACTCCTCGGACAGGGCACCATACATGCCGTCGAACGCCGCCTTATAGTCCGCCCCATAGTTCATCGGAGCCGTCATGCCGATCAGCAAAACATCCACGTTCGCAGCCTCGGCCGCATCCAGAATGCCAGACAGGTTGGCTTTGCTCACGCTCGGATCAATGCCGCGCAACACGTCGTTGCCACCAAGCGCCACGATCATCGCATCCACATCCGGCCCCAACGTCCAGCCAACGCGCGCCAGACCGCCTTGTGTTGTATCGCCGGACACCCCCGCGTTTTGCACCACCGCCTCAACGCCTTCCACCGCGAGCCACTCCGAAAGCTGCGGCACAAAGCCATCTCCTTGCGGCAAGCCATATCCGTGGGTCAGGCTGTCTCCCAAAGCGGCGATCACCACTGGCTCCGCCACGACAGAAGTTGCGCCGAGAGCCGTAAAAAGACCAAAGGTCAACACCTTGCCCCGTCGGGTCACAGGCCCATATAGAGTAAAACAATTTTCCAACAGGCGATCCCCGCAATGACATCCGTTCTTTCCCTCAAAGATGCCACTTTGGCGCTCGATAGCAATGCCGGTCGGATCGAAATCCTGCACGGGATCTCCCTGGACGTTCACAAAGGCGAGACCTTGGCCCTAGTCGGCCCCTCCGGTTCCGGCAAATCCAGCCTTCTGATGCTGATGGGCGGGCTGGAACGCGCGACGTCAGGCACGATCACGGCGCTCGATCAAAACCTGTCGCAAATGTCCGAAGACGCCCTTGCCAAATTCCGCCGCGAACACATGGGTATCGTGTTTCAAAACTTCCACCTGATCCCCACCATGACCGCACTAGAAAACGTCGCCACGCCGCTTGAACTGGCTGGCCGCAAAGACGCAATGGAATGTGCCCGCGCCGAACTCGACGCCGTCGGCCTCAGCCACCGCGCCGACCACTATCCAAGCCAGATGTCCGGTGGCGAGCAGCAGCGCGTCGCGCTGGCCCGCGCCTGTGCGCCCTCCCCGCAAATCCTTCTGGCGGATGAACCCACCGGCAACCTCGATCAAACCACCGGCGAAACCATCATGGATCTGCTGTTTGATCTGCACGCCAAACGCGGCACAACGCTGGTGCTTGTCACCCACTCAGGCGAACTTGCCAGCCGTTGCAACCGCACCGTGCGCTTGCGCGACGGGCTGATCGCGCCACAGGCCGAGGCCGCTCAATGAGCCTCGCCACCGCCGCCCGCCTTGCCCGCCGTGAAATCCGTGGCGGGCTGCGCGGTTTCACCGTATTTCTTGCCTGTCTCGCGCTGGGCGTTGCCACAATCGCCGCCATCGGTTCCGTGCGCGCCGCCATCGAAACCGGTCTCGCCAACGAAGGCGCGGCCATCCTCGGCGGCGACGCCGAAATGAGCTTCACCTACCGCCGCGCCTCTGATGCAGAACTGGCGTGGATGGCTTCGAACGCCACACGAGCATCGGAAATCATCGACTTCCGCTCAATGGCCGTGGTCCCGCGCGGCGACGACGCAGAGCGCGCCCTGACGCAGGTCAAAGCCGTCGACACCGCCTACCCCCTGATCGGCTCTGTTGCGCTTGATCCCGACATTTCCCTTGCCGATGCCCTTGGAGGCCAAAACGGCTTGCCCGGCGCGGTGATGGGAGGCCTGCTGGTGGATCGCCTCGGCCTTTCTATTGGCGACACCTTCAAACTTGGCGCACAGGAATTTGTGCTGTCTGCACGCCTGTTGCGCGAACCTGACAGTTCCGGTGGCTTTGGACTCGCGCCCCGAACCATCGTCACCATCGACGGGCTGGCTGACTCCGGCCTGATCGCACCAGGCACACTTTTTGAAAGCCGCTACCGCCTGTCCCTGCCCGAAAACACCGACCTCGCTACGATCTCCAAAGATGCAGTCGACAATTTCGAAACGTCGGGCCTGCGCTGGCGCGACAGCCGCAACGGCGCCCCGGGTCTCAGCCAGTTTGTAGATCGTTTCGGCGCGTTCCTGATCCTCGTCGGGCTTGCCGGGCTGGCCGTTGGCGGCGTCGGCGTCTCCACCGCCATCCGCGCCTTCCTTGCCCGCAAGACCGAAACCATCGCCACCCTGCGCAGCCTCGGCGCCACCCGCAACACGATCTTCGCGACCTACTTCCTGCAAATCGGCGTGGTCGCCCTTGTCGGCATCGCCCTCGGCCTTCTGATCGGCGCCCTCGCCCCGATCCTGCTCGCCCCGCTGATCCTTTCGGTCCTTCCCTTTCCCGCAGACTTTACGATCTATCCGCTTCCCCTGCTTGAAGCCGCGCTCTACGGCGCGCTCACCGCTGCCATTTTCACCCTTTGGCCGCTGGCCCGCCTTGAGGATGTCCGCCCCACGTCCCTCTTCCGCGACGCCATGGAAGCCCGCGCGCCCCTGCCAGCACCACGATACCTTTTTGCGGTGGTAACACTCTTTGCCGCCCTGCTGATTGCGGCCTCTCTGCTCTCCGGCTCCACCCGCCTGACCCTCTGGTTCGCCGCCGGAGTGGTCGCCGCCATGGTTTTCCTCAGCCTCGCCGCCACCGCCCTGCGCGCACTCGTGCGCGTCCTCGCCCAGCACCTGCGCACGCAACCGGCGCTGGCGTGGGCCCTCGCCGCCATCGGCCGCGCCCGCGAAGCCGCCACACCTGTTGTTCTGTCCCTTGGCCTTGGCCTCTCGGTTCTGGCAACAGTTGGACAGGTTGACGGCAACCTTAGAAACGCCATCGCCCGCGACCTGCCGGATGTGGCCCCCTCCTTCTTCTTCGTCGACATCCAGCGCGACCAGATGCCTGACTTCTCTGCCCGTCTTGCCGCCAACAGCGAAGTCACCAAAGTCGAGAGCGCCCCCATGCTCCGCGGTGTGATCACCCGCATCAACGACAAGCCCGCGCGCGACGTCGCTGGTGATCACTGGGTTATCGAAGGCGATCGCGGCGTCACCTACTCCGCCGCCATTCCGGAAAACACCAAGATCACCGCCGGCACCTGGTGGTCTGAGGATTACACCGGAGACCCACAAATCAGCTTTGCTGCCGAAGAAGCCGAAGAAATGGGCGTGGCCTTGGGCGACACCATGACCGTCAACGTGCTAGGTCGCGACATCACCGCCACCGTCACCAGCTTCCGCGAAGTGGATTTCTCCACCGCAGGCATGGGTTTCATCATCGCCATGAACCCATCAGCCCTCGCCGGCGCACCGCATAGCTTCATCGCCACGGTTTATGCGTCCGCCCAATCCGAAGCAGGCATCCTCAAGGAACTCTCCACCGCCTTTCCCAACATCACCGCAATCCATATCCGCGAGGCGGTGGGCCGCGTTTCCGACCTCGTGGCGCAACTCGCCAATGCCACCACCTACGGCGCGGCCGCGATCTTGCTCACGGGCCTCTTGGTGATCATCGGCGCCGCCGCCGCAGGTCAACAAGGCCGCACCTATGAGGCCGCCGTCCTGAAGACCCTCGGCGCCACCCGCGCGCAAATCTTGCGCAGCTTTGCGCTACGTGCCGCCCTGCTCGGCGCGGCAGCAGGCATCGTGGCGCTCGCGGTAGGCCTCACGGGCGGTTGGGCCGTGATGACTTTCGTCATGGAAAGCGAATTCGAAGTGATCTGGCCCAACGCGTTTCTGGTTGTGACCACCGGCCTTGCCGCCAACCTGATTGCCGGTCTGATATTCTCTCTGCCGTCGCTGGCAACCCGCCCCGCCCGCATCCTGCGCGCGCGCGACTGAACAAGTTCTACCCGCGCTTTCGCGCTTGAACATGGCACCCACACGAAAAAGCCGGGCGCAAACCCGGCTTCTTCCTATTGCAAAAATACCTTGGGGTAGCGACAGCTTGCTGTCGCAGGGGCAACGCCCCTTATTCCGCGGCCTCGACATAATCATCCATCGGAGGGCAGATGCAGACCAAATTACGGTCGCCATAGGCATTGTCCACGCGCCCGACAGGTGGCCAGTATTTGTCCACTTTGAACGAGCCTGGGGGGAAACATCCCTGCTCACGCGTGTAGGGGCGATCCCACTCTTTGACCAAATCCTGCATGGTGTGCGGTGCGTTCTTCAGCGGGTTATTCTCCGCGTCCATTTCGCCCTCTTCAACCGCGCGAATTTCCTCACGGATCGCCAGCATCGCGTCAACAAACCGATCCAATTCCGCTTTGTTCTCGCTCTCTGTAGGCTCAATCATCAGCGTACCAGCCACCGGCCAACTCATTGTTGGCGCATGGAACCCGCAATCCATCAGGCGTTTGGCGATGTCATCCACCGTAATGCCCGCGCTTTCGGCAAAGGGCCGAGTGTCGATGATGCACTCATGCGCAACCCGGCCTGAGGGTCCTTTATAAAGCACGTCAAACGCGCCTTCGAGCCGCTTGGCGATATAGTTGGCGTTCAAAATCGCCACCCGCGTCGCCTGCGTCAGGCCTTCACCGCCCATCAGAAGCACATAGGCCCAGCTGATCGGCAACAGGCTTGGCGATCCAAACGGCGCCGCCGAAACAGGCCCTTCCTGACCGCCGGTTTCCGGATGCCCGGGCAGATGCGGCACCAAATGCGCTTTCACACCGATCGGCCCCATACCGGGGCCACCGCCGCCGTGCGGAATGCAGAAGGTCTTGTGCAGGTTCAGGTGGCTCACGTCACCACCCACATCACCCGGACGCGCCAGTCCAACCATCGCATTGAGGTTGGCCCCGTCGATATAAACCTGTCCGCCGTGCTCATGAGTGATTGCACAAACATCGTGCACCGTGTCCTCAAACACCCCATGTGTGGACGGATAGGTGATCATGCAGCCCGCGAGGTTCTTGCTGTGCTTCTCTGCCTTGGCACGGAAATCGTCCAGATCAATGTCGCCGTTCTCCGCCGACTTCACCGGAACCACTTTCCAGCCAACCATCTGGGCTGACGCGGGATTGGTACCATGCGCGCTCATCGGGATCAGACAGATGTTGCGATGCCCTTCGCCTCGGCCACGGTGATAGGCCGCAATCGTCAGAAGACCCGCATATTCACCCTGCGCACCCGAGTTCGGCTGCATGGAAATCGCGTCATAGCCCGTGATCTGACAGAGCTTGTCGTTCAGATCCGTGATCAGCTCCTCATAGCCCAGCGCCTGATCTTTTGGCGCAAACGGATGCATCAGCGAGAACTCGCGCCAGCTCACAGGCATCATCTCGACGGCGGCATTGAGTTTCATCGTGCAGGAGCCCAGCGGGATCATCGCACGATCCAGCGCCAGATCACGATCCGCCAGACGCCGCATGTAGCGCATCATCTCTGTTTCGGCACGGTTCATATGGAAAATCGGATGATCCAGATACCCGCTCTCGCGCGCAATCGCATCTGGGATTTTGTATTCGGGATCAAACTCATCGTCCTTGCGATCAATACCGAAAGCCCGCCAGACACGTTCGATTGTGGCCGGACGACAGGTTTCATCCAACGAGATGCCCACTTTGGTCTTACCCACACGGCGCAGGTTGACGCCTTCCTGAACAGCCGCCTGCAAAACGCCGCGCTGAAGCAAGCCGACGTCCACAGTGATCGTGTCAAAATACACATCGGGCTCAACCGTAAAGCCCGCCTCTTCAAGCCCTTTGGCCAACCGCACGGTCTTGCGGTGAATCCGCTGCGCAATCGCCTTCAGGCCCTTTGGCCCGTGGAACACGCCATACATCGACGCCATCACCGCCAACAGCGCCTGCGCGGTGCAGACGTTGGAATTCGCCTTCTCGCGACGAATGTGCTGCTCGCGGGTTTGCAGCGACAAGCGGTAGGCACGGTCGCCATGGCTGTCGATCGACACACCAATGATCCGTCCCGGCATCGCGCGTTTATAAGCATCTTTGCTCGCCATATAGGCCGCGTGCGGGCCGCCATAGCCAACCGGCACACCAAAGCGCTGCGTGCTGCCCACAGCAATATCCGCTCCCATCGCGCCCGGCTCCTTCAGCAAGGTCAGCGCCAAGGGATCCGCCACCACAACACCAATCGCTTTGGTGGCGTGCAACGCTGAGATTTCAGCGGTGAAATCGCGCACATGACCATAGGTGCCGGGATACTGGAAAATCGCGCCAAAGACCTTGTCGGCCTCCAGATCGTCAGGATTGCCCACGATCACTTCGATGTCCAAAGGCGCTGCCCGGGTCTGCATCACCGCAATGTTTTGCGGGTGGCAGTTTTCATCGACAAAAAACGCCTTGGCCTTGGATTTACTGACGCGCTGCGCCATGGTCATCGCCTCGGCACAGGCTGTGGATTCATCCAGCAGAGATGCGTTGGCGATATCCAACCCGGTCAGGTCGCTCATCATGGTCTGGAAGTTCAAAAGCGCCTCAAGACGACCCTGAGAAATCTCCGGCTGATACGGGGTATAGGCCGTGTACCACGCCGGATTTTCCAGAATATTGCGCTGGATCGCTGGCGGTGTGACGGTGCCGTAATACCCCTGCCCGATCAGGCTGGTCAGCACTTTGTTCTTGGCCGCGGTCTCGCGCATGTGGCGCATCAACTCGCGCTCAGAGAAGGGGCGACCAAAATCAAGCGGTTCTTTCTGGCGGATGCGTTCAGGCACCGTATCGTCAATCAGCGCGTCAAGGCTCGCAACGCCCAGCGTGTCGAGCATTTCCGCCATTTCGTCTGGCGAAGGGCCGATGTGACGGCGGTTGGCAAAATCGTATGGCAGGTAGTCGGTTGGCGTGAAGGGCATAGAAAATCTCCTCAGCGGTCTGCGGCAACAGGCACAGAAATGTCGGTTCATGGCTCGATTGGATGCAGAGGACTGCGCCCGAGCCTAGGAGGGGGCGTATGCGCCCTCCTTTGGTGAGGGTCGGGCGAAGTCCGGCCTTCAGGCCGAACCAAACCCATCTCAAAATCAGTCAGGAAGTATAGGCCGAGCCGCCGCCCGAGCGCATCAATCGACGCTTACCCAATGAAATCCTTGTATTCGTTTTCGTCCATATAGTCGTCCATCTGACTCAGATCGGACGGCTTGATCTTAAAGAACCATGCGCCTTCCATCGGATCATCGTTCACCTTACCCGGCTCATCCACAAGCGGACCGTTGACCTCGGCAATTTCCCCATCCAGCGGCGCCAGAATGTCAGAGGCGGCTTTCACGGACTCGATCACACAGACCTCTTCGTCCTTTGTGACTTCGGTGCCTTCTTCCGGCAGTTCCACAAAAACCACATCACCCAACTGTTCGCTGGCGTGCTCGGTGATGCCAACCACCACGAGGTCACCTTCGACACGCAGCCATTCGTGCTCTTCGGTAAATTTCATTGCTTGCTCTCCTGTTGCTCAACGTTTGAAATTGGCAGGCACCAGAGGCATCTTCGCCACTGTCACGGGCATACGTTTGCCCCGCACCTCACCAAAAAGTTCCGTGCCGACCGCAGCTTGCGCCGCGCCGACGTATCCCATGGCCACCGGCCCCTCAAAGGTCGGACCAAAACCACCGGATGTCACTTCACCGATCGCCTCGCCGCCTTCAGCAGAGGCAAAAATTGGTGTGCCCGCCCGCATCGGCGCACGGCCCTGCGGCACAAGCCCAACGCGTTTGCGCGCCACGCCTTCGGCCAAATCTCCAAAAATCCGGTCGGCACCGGGGAACCCCCCTGCACGATCCCCATCCGCTCGCCGCACTTTCTGGATCGCCCAGATCAGTCCGGCCTCAATGGGCGACGTGGTCGCGTCGATGTCATTGCCATACAAGCACAGCCCTGCCTCAAGGCGCAGACTGTCGCGCGCGCCAAGGCCGATGGGCTCAACTTCGTCCATGTCCAACAATGCCTTGGTCACGGCCTCGGCCTGCGTCGCGGGGATGGAAATCTCATATCCGTCCTCACCTGTGTAGCCCGACCGGCTCACCCAGCACTCCGCGCCAGCCAACTCAATCGTGGCCACGTCCATAAAGGTCATCTCCGCGACGGCGTCATTCATGCGCGCCAAAGCTGTTTCGGCCGCCGGCCCCTGCAACGCAATCAGTGCACGGTCAGTGATGACCTCGACACTGACAGCAGGCTCCAAGGCAGATTTCATCCGTGCAATATCGGCGTCCTTGCAGGCCGCATTGACGACGACAAACAAATGATCGCCGCGATTGGCAAACATCAGATCATCCTCGATCCCACCGCCTTCGTTGGTGAAAAGCCCATATCGCTGGCGGCCTTCGCCCAGCCCGAGCACATCCATCGGCACCAAGGTTTCAAACGCGCGCGCCACAGCGTCGTAGCTGTCCCCGCGCAGAATCACCTGCCCCATGTGGCTCACATCAAAAAGACCGGCCTGCGCGCGGCAATGCAGATGCTCTTTCATCACACCCAGCGCATATTGCACTGGCATGTCATATCCCGCGAACGGCACCATTTTGGCGCCCAGCGCGACGTGCAGATCATAAAGCGGTGTGCGGTTCAGCTCACCCATGGACAGCGCCCCTATCATTTCCGGCATTGTCTATGGCAGCCCACAGAACACTCCGGCATCCTCGCTCCGCACGAGGCTCCTCCCCATGCGCGTGATGCCCCCTCTGTCCTTCAGCCTGAGATCGTTATCCCTTCGGCGGACGCCCATTCTGACGCCTCTCTCCAGAGTGTGTTTTGACAGTAAATCGGTCCCTGAGGCCTGAGAGTTTCCGGGGCGGTTGCTCCTTCGGCACCGGAAACATCCGGTTCTCCCGATTCACCTATGGCGAAGAACGTAGAGTGCTGCCGCTCATCTGACAAGCTGAAATTATCGCGCCTTCACGGATGGTTATGCCGTTTGGCACTTCGGTGTCAAAAGCGCGGTCAGAGCATCGTTGCCGCAAACCAACGTGTCCAGACTGACCCGATCAAGCCTCTGATAAAACACCTCAACAGCTTCCGTAAGCGCACCGCGCAGCCGGCAAGCCTCCACCAGCGGGCAGGAATTGTCGACGTCTGCAAAACACTCAGCCAAGGGCACCGGCGCTTCCATGGCGCGAAAAATACTGCCGATTTCGATTTGATCCGCCGACCGCGCCAACTCAAGCCCGCCGTTACGACCGCGCTGGGTTTTGACGACGCCCATCTGCGCCAATTGGTTGATCACCTGAGCAAGGTGGTTTTCCGACGCGTTGCACCGTTTTGCAATCTCATGCTTGGTCACAAGCCGCCCATGATTGACGGCGCAGAACATCAGCACCCTGATCGCGATATTTGTCCGTTTTGTAATGCGCACGACGGTTGACCACCTAAAAAATTGTTGACGTCTTTTGCCCTTTGGCCGCCGCCTTGGCATTGACATGGATCAACGCAATGCGCGACATGCACGCATGAGCGCGCCCTATTTTTTCGGCTATGGCAGCCTGGTAAACACAAAAACCCACGCATACAGCAACGCCCAACCGGCCCGCCTCGCCGGCTACAAGCGCGTCTGGGTCGCCACCGATTTGCGCCCCTTCGCATTTCTTTCGGCCGAACCGGACGCCGCCACATCCATCCAAGGTCTCATCGCTCACGTGCCAAACGACGACTGGGCCGCACTGGATCAACGGGAATTTGCCTACGCCCGCTTGCCCGCCACCTCGGCTGTCACGCATCCCCTGCCCGACCCTCTATCCATTGCGGTCTATTCTGTCGCGCCCGAACGGCGCGCGTCCCGCTCCGAGCCGCCCAAAATCCTGCTCAGTTATCTGGACGTCGTGATCCAGGGCTATCGCAGCGTGTTTGGAGAAACCGGTGTTGCCGACTTCTTTGCCACCACCCACAAGTGGGGCCCGGTCCTCAATGATCGCGCGTCACCGGCCTATCCGCGCCACCAGCGCCTCAGCGCGCAGGACACGGCGCTTGTTGATCAATTCCTCGCAGCGCAAAACATACCGGTCGTACCCTACGCGCCGTAACGCTTGCAGGGCCACGCACTTGAGCCCCGCAATCAGGCCCGAACGGGCCAGATCGCATTTAGATCCTGTACCCCCGTGACAATCAACTCTTCCAAAACGCTGATGTTCACATCGGACAACTTGTTGATATACAGACAACTCTTTCCTGCCTTGTGCTTGCCTAACCGCGCCAGCAAACTCCCGTAGCTCTGATATCCGGGGAGGATGTAAATCGACAGATTGACCTTGCGCGGGCTGAATCCACAGGCTAGAAAATCGCCCTCCCGTCCGCTGTCATAGCGGTAGTGATACTGCCCGAACCCAACAATCGACGGCCCCCACATAACCGGCGAAAAGCCGGTGCATTTTCGAAAAATCTCCAAGAGAGCAAAGCCGTCTTCACGCCGCCGGTCATGCGTGATCTGCGCCAGAAAATCCTCTGGTCGCACATCTGTCGGAACTGTCTTGTTGGCGTTCATTTCGTCACCTCAAATCAATTTATCGCGATTTTCGATCCAATCCTAAAAAATCGCCGTATACTTCGTGATATATCAAATATCGATTTTATTAGAACGCAGGAGAGGACCCATGCTTAAGACCCCCGCTATTTCCCGCCGCCATTTGCTCGCCGGTGCAGCTGCACTGCCTGTTGCCGCTGCCACAGGCACTCAAGCGACCGCCGCCGCCGACATGATGGGCGTTGCGCAGACCCGTTTCAACCGTATGAAACTCGGCAGCTTTGAGGTGACGACACTTCTCGTCGGAACCCGCACCGTCGAAGGGCCGCAAAATATCTTTGGCATGAATGTTTCGGCTGACGAGTTCGCCTCCGCCTCTGCGGCCAACCGGCTCCCAACCGACGCTGCACAATTTTTCTTTACGCCGACCGTCGTGAACACAGGATCGGAGTTGATCCTGTTTGACACCGGTCTCAGCCCCGAAGCAATCTCTTCCGCGCTTCAGGCTGCAGGATATTCCACCGATCAAGTCGACACCGTTGTGATCACCCACATGCACGGCGACCACGTTGGCGGCACGGCTGGAGAAAACGGCGTCACCTTTGCCAACGCCAAACATGTCACGGGCGCGGCCGAGATGAATTTCTGGGCTGGCACCGACAAAAACAAAGCCTTTGAGGGCAAAATCCGCCCGCACATGGACCGTTTCGACATGATCGACGACGGCGCCTCCGTGGCTTCCGGTGTGACCGCGATGGCAGCCTTCGGCCATACTCCGGGCCACATGGGCTATCTGCTTGAAAGCGACGGCCAACAGATGCTGCTTGGGGCAGATTTCACCAACCACTACGTGTGGTCTCTGGCCTATCCCGATTGGGAAGTGAAATTCGACATGGACAAATCCGCCGCAGCGGCCACCCGCCGCAAGGTGCTTGGCATGCTCGCCGCCGACAATGTGCCCTTTGTGGGATACCACATGCCCTTCCCCGCAGTTGGCTATGTCGAAACCCACGGCGACGGCTTCCACTACAGCCCCGCCAGCTACCAATTCATGATGGGCTAACCCCTCTCCGGCCCATCAACCGGTCAGCGCCCTACAAATAAAGGGCGCTGGCCACCAAAAAGAAGATCAACACACCAAAGACATCATTGGTTGTGGTGATAAAAATGCCCGTCGCCACCGCAGGGTCCAACCCCAACGCGCGCAACAAGAACGGGATCAATGCCCCCAAAGTGCCAGCAATTGTCGTCACCAATGTCAGCGCCAGAAACGCGGTCAGCGCCAACATATGCGGCTCCGACAACGGCAGAGCCAAACTCAAAATCATCACCAAAATCGCCGTGATGGCACCGATGCTCAGACCATTTGCGACCGCGCCCAGACATTCCCGCATCATCCGCGCGCCGAAATCACCGCGCCAATTTGTGCCCGAGGTCAGGGTTTGCACAGACACCGTGGACGCCTGAATACCTGCATTGCCCGCCGTGGCCATCACCACCGGAATAAAACTCGCCAGCACCGCCGCCTGAGCTAGGGCCTCCTCGTAAGAGCCAATCACAACTGCTGCAAAACTTGCGCCGCACAAACCGCCGACCAACCATGGCAGTCGCCGCTTCAGGATTGTCAGCGGCCCATCAAACTGGGTTGTTGCGGGTGAAACCGAGCCCATCACCAGCATGTCTTCCTCGACTTCGTCACGCAAAATATCGCCCAGTTCGCGCGGGGAAATGCCCCCGACCAGTTTGCCCAACGCATCCACGACCCCAATCGCATGGACCCCTTTTTCGCGCGCCAACTTCAAGACATCCTCGCGGTCAGTGTCCGCACTCACGATTTCCAGATCCGCATTTACCATCTCGGACAACGACACGTCGTCAGGTGCTTGCAAAACATCTCGAAACCGCAGAAACCCCAAGGGCTTACGCGCCTCGTCCACGACAAACATCATGTCGATTTTGCCAATCTCTTGGCTGCGTGCGCGGATGTCCTGTGTCAACTGACCCACGGTCCAATTCACTGGCGCCATCAAAACACCCAGCCGCATCACCGTGGCCGCGCTATCATCCCGCGCTTGCAATACAGTCGCGATGCGCTCTGCATCCGGCAAACCGGCGAACACCTTGGCGGCAAAGGCCCGCGGCAACTCCAAAAGAGTGTCCACCGCCTCATCCACGTCCATCATGCCAATAATGTTTGAGAACGTCGCTTCGCTTTGAGGACTGTAAAGAACCGCGTGCAGATCACTATCGAGTTCGCTCAGAACCTTCAGGCCAAGGCTGTCAGGCAACCAGTCAAACACCAACCGCGCCCGCGCAGGCCGCAATTGCAACAGACAGGCCAAAGTGTCCGCGGGCGCCCAATCCGCCGTCGCGGCCAGAACCGCGGCGCGATCTCCTGCCATGACCAACTCGTCAATCCGACGCAGCGTTGCTTTGTTGGCAACCCGTCCCGCCTCTTCGCGCTCATCCTGCCAGATAAAGGTGCCCATATCGCGCTCCGCCGTGTCCGCGCGGGTATTTCTTGCCCTGCGCTCTGGTGCCTAAATTGCCAAGTCCCGCCATGAACTGCACGGAAATTGCCGTTTCGTCCTGTCACGATCTGCCGCTATAGCCGACTGCGCGGCACCAGCCCCCTCAGCTTTCGTCGCGGAAGCGGTTCACAATCGGATAACGGCGGTCCATCCAGAAAGCCTTTTTGCTCAACCGCGCACCGGGTGCCGACTGGAAACGTTTGTATTCACTGATATAAACCAGATGCTCGACCCGCTTGACTGTGTCGCGATCAAAACCGGCAGCGACACACTCCGCCACCGATTTCTCCTGATCCACCAGCATCAAAAGAATAGCATCCAGCACATCATAAGGCGGCAGGCTGTCCTCGTCCTTCTGGTCTGGACGAAGCTCCGCAGACGGCGGCTTGTCGATGATATTGACCGGAATGACCTCTCCCTCCGGTCCCGCCATCCAATCCCGATGGACCGCATTGCGCCAGCGCGAAGTCTCAAACACGCGGGTTTTGTACATGTCCTTGATCGGATTATATCCGCCCGCCATGTCGCCATAAATCGTGGCATAGCCCACCGCGACCTCGGATTTGTTGCCCGTGGTCAGAAGCATCTCGCCAAACTTGTTAGAGAGCGCCATAAGCAACAGCCCCCGCAGGCGGCTCTGGATGTTCTCTTCCGTCAGCCCGGGCTCGGTGCCTTCAAACAACGGCGCCAGCGTGTTGGTGATCGCCTGTCGCCCTTCGGCAATTGGCACAAAATCATATCGTACACCCAACCGCTCCGCGATGTCCTTCGCGTCGCCCAAGGACTCCTCGGAGGTATACTCGGACGGCAACATCACACAGCGCACATTGTCGGCGCCTAGCGCATCCACTGCAATCGTCGCGACCAACGCACTGTCGATGCCGCCCGACAGACCCAAAAGAACCTTCTTGAAGCCGGTTTTGCCCATATAGTCGCGCAACGCTTCGACACAGACGCGGTAGTCCTGCTCCTCGCCCGCCGGCAAAAGAGCTTTCGGCCCGTCCTTACAACGCCACCCCGCGGGGGTGCGCTCAAATTCCACGTGGGCAACAACCTCGTCAAACACAGGCAACTGCATCGCCAGCTCCCCACCGGGATTCAGCACAAAAGAACCGCCGTCAAAAACCTGATCGTCCTGACCGCCCACCATATTGAGGTACACAAGCGGCAATTCGGTTTCGATCACGCGGGCGACCATATGGTTCATGCGTCGGTCAAACTTGTCGCGGTAATAGGGGCTGCCATTGGGCACCACGAGGATTTCCGCGCCGGTCTCCTCCAGCGTTTCCGCCACATCCTCAAACCACGCATCCTCGCAAATCGGGCTGCCCACGCGCACGCCGTTCACGTCATATGGTCCACCCATAGGACCATGATCAAACAGGCGCTCTTCATCAAAAACCGTGTAATTCGGCAGGTGGTGCTTCAGCTGGCGATGCACAATCTTGCCGCCCTTCAACACGAAATAGGCGTTGTATAGCTTGCCGCCCTCGACCCAAGGTCCGCCTACCGTCACCACAGGCCCATCAGCGCAATCCACCGCCAACTGTTCGATCTCGTCCAGTGCTGCCGCCTGCAAAGCAGGCTTCATGATCAGGTCTTGCGCATTGTAGCCAACGATAAACATCTCCGGAAAGGCCACCATATCCGAGCCAGCCGCCTTGGCCTCCGCCCAAACGCTGCGCACCTTGTCGGCGTTACCGCGCAGATCCCCCATCACCGGATTGGCCTGCGCCATGGTCAAGCGGAACGTGTCTGACATCGCCCTGCCTCCTGCTGAATTTCGTCGGCCAAAGATGTAGCAGACCCAGCGCCAAGGAAAAGCGCATTCACATGCCCAACCCTACCCAAAGGCCAAAACACGGCCTGCCCGCAAAATGCGTTGCCCCACGCAACCCATTGATCTAAAATTCGAACCAAAGCCGATGAACGGCCACGAATACCCCTCTCGCGGGCAATATGGGACAAAATTTATGAGCAGAACTCAGGCACTTACTCTAGCCATCCTGCTGGCGGCCGCTCCGGCCTTCGCACAGGACAGCCAGGTTCTGACAAAACAATACGACGACGGCGGCGTGTACGAAGGCACCTTCAAGGGCGGCCTGCAACACGGCACGGGCACATATCGTCTACCAAACGGCTATGAATACACCGGCGCTTGGGTCGACGGCGAGATCGTTGGCAAAGGCATGGCCCGCTTCCCCAACGGGTCTGTGTACGAAGGTGACTTCGCGAAAGGCAAACCACACGGCGCAGGCAAAATCACGTTCACCGACGGCGGCACCTACGAAGGCGTCTGGGCGGAAGGCAAAATCACCGGACAGGGCGTCGCGATTTATGCCAACGGAGTGCGCTACGAAGGCGATTTCATGAACGCCGTACATCACGGGCACGGCACAATGCTGTCGCCAAACGGCTACCAGTACGAAGGCGGCTGGGTTGATGGCGTCAAAGAAGGTCTGGGCAAAATCACCTATCCCGATGGCACCATCTATGACGGGCAGATCGCCGCGGGCGAACGCGAGGGCACCGGATCGCTGACCATGCCTGATGGTCTTGTCTACGAAGGCACATGGGTTGCCGGTCAGATCGACGGCAACGGCACTCTGACCCAACCCAACGGCGACGTCTATGTGGGCGAACTCGTCGGAGGTCAGAGACAGGGCCAAGGCCACGTCACCTATGCCAACGGCGACACCTACGCCGGCACGTTTGAAACCGACCAACGTCACGGACAAGGCACCTTCAACGGCGCGGACGGCTACACCTATGTCGGCAGCTGGGTGAACGGCCGCATCGAGGGCGAAGGTCAGGTCACATACCCTGACGGCTCTGTTTATGTGGGCGCGTTCCGCAACAACCTTGCCGACGGTCTGGGCAAGATCACATACCCTGACGGCTCAACCTACGACGGCGGCTGGAAAGCCGGTGTAATCGAAGGCGCCGGCAAGGCCACCTATGCCAATGGTCTGGTCTATGAAGGCGAATTCAAATCCGCCAAAAACCACGGTCAAGGCACGATCACCTATGCGGACGGCTACCGCTACGAAGGCGGTTGGCAGGACGGTCAGCGCCACGGCATGGGCATCGCCACCTACGCCGACGGCACCGTCTACAAAGGCAACTTCGTGAACGGTCAGCGCGAAGGCATCGGAGAAATCCTGATGCCGGACGGCTTCAAGTACGCAGGTGACTGGAAAGGCGGAGAAATCGACGGCATCGGCGTCGCGACCTACGCCAATGGCGACATCTACGAGGGCACTTTCAAGGCCGGCAAACGCCAAGGCGAAGGCACCATGAAATACGCCAGCGGGGAAGAAGCGACAGGCAACTGGGAAAACGGCTCACTCGCAACCGACGGCTGACGCGGATCGAATTACGACATTGGGCAAAATTGGACTTTCAAGTCGAAATTTTGCCCACCTCCCTGAATATCAACAACTATTCTCGCTTGCCCTCACCCTAACTTGAGGCCCTAAACCTATCCGGCACCCACAACTCCGGAGCCGCGAATGCACGTCCTCACTGTTCTTGACCACCCCAACCCCAAGTCCTTCAGCGCTGCCGCTGCCGGCGCCTTCATGCGCGGCGCAACCGACGCGGGCCACACGACAGAACTTGCCGACTTGAATACCGAGAGTTTCTCCCCCCTTTGGTCCATGGCGGACATCGGTGACGACACCCCGCCTGACGTTGCCCGCGAACAGGACCGCATCGCCCGCGCCGATGCCATCTGTCTGGTATTCCCGCTCTTCTGGTGGGGCATGCCGTCGATGACAAAGGGCTGGGTCGACCGCACCTTTCGCTGGGGCTGGGCCCATGACCAGCTCGACAATCCGGAGCAATCCCTGCTGCGACCTCGCACCGGCGTCCTGCTTGTTCCTGCTGGCGCCCGCTCCGATGAAATCCAAACCGAAGGCTACCTTGACGCGCTCGAAACCGCATGGACCAAAGGCACCTTTGGTTTCTTCGGCTTCTCACCCCGCAAACTCGAACTGCTCTATGGCTCCACCGGCTCAGACGCCCGCCGCGCTGCGCTGCTGGAGCAAGCCTTCCAATGCGGCCTCACCCTGCCTTCACCAGACAACCCGCGCGCCTGAGTAATCATAAAACCCACCCGTCTGCTCGGGTTCCAAGCCATCGAGCACGTCCAATAACTTTGCCGCACTCTCCTGCGCCGTCAGTTTCTCCCGCCCCGCAAAACCTGCGGTAAACGATGTCTCCACGGTGCCCGGGTGCAACGCCACACAGACCGCCCGCTTGTGCGTCCGCGCCAACTCAATCGCGCCGGTATGCACAATCTGGTTCAGCGCCGCCTTGCTCGCCCGATACGAATACCAGCCCCCTGCCCGATTGTCTCCAATCGACCCCACCCGCGCCGACAGCGCAGCAAACACGCCCCGCCCAGATCGCGCCAACAACCGCGGCGCATGGCGCAAAACCAAGGCCGGCCCAATTGCGTTCACGGCGAATTGCCCCGCCAACTCCTCCGCCGAAACCTCCCGCAACGCCTTTTCCGGCCGCACCCGCGTGCTGACCAACGCCCCCGTCGCCACAAAAATCAGATTAAACACCCCCTCAAGCGCCGCGATCTGCGCCTCCGCCACATCCGGTCGCGTGACGTCAAACCCGTCCCGCCCCCGAGAAAGCCCGACAACCTCAGCCCCCCGTGCGCGCAACTCCGCCGCCACCGCCGCACCAATCCCGCCACTCTCCCCAACCACCAACGCCCGCATCTCATCCTCCTAACACTCTCAAACCATACGACCCCGCGCCCCTCTCCGGATGACACATGTCTTTTTTGGTCGCCAAATACCTCTGGGGAGCGGCGGCTTGCTGACGCCGCGGCAGAGCCCCAAAACCTCCGCCAAAATTTCCACTTTTCATTTGACCTTCGGCATGTATAAATCCGCCCCATGACACGTCCGGCCCATATCGCACCTATTTCCGCGCGCTCCAGCGCCGCGATTTCGGCTGGCCTCCTGCGTCTTCTAGCCCGCCTCTGAGCGTGCCGTTTTGGCGCGACCGCTCAGAGGATGCCGCTTCGCGCCCCAAAACAGCCCGAAATTCAAGAAGACCCTGAAAAGAGATCCACATGACCGATACAGCCCAACAAGACCGCGTTGTCATTTTTGACACGACCCTCCGCGACGGCGAGCAAAGCCCCGGCGCCACCATGACTCATGACGAAAAGCTGGAAATCGCCAGCATGCTCGATGACATGGGTGTCGACATCATCGAGGCCGGATTTCCAATTGCCTCCGAGGGCGATTTCAACGCGGTGTCCGAAATTGCCAAAAACTCGGTGAATTCCCGCATCTGCGGCCTCGCGCGGGCCAACATCACCGACATCGACCGCTGCTGGGAGGCTGTCAAACACGCCGGCAAACCCCGCATTCACACCTTTATCGGCACATCCCCCCTGCACCGCGCCATCCCGAACCTCACGATGGACGAGATGGCCGACAAGATCCACGAAACCGTGACCCACGCCCGCAATCTCTGCGACAACGTGCAATGGTCGCCGATGGACGCCACCCGCACCGAATGGGATTACCTCTGCCGCGTGATCGAGATCGCCATCAAGGCCGGCGCCAGCACGATCAACATCCCCGACACCGTCGGCTACACCGCCCCGATGGAAAGCGCCGAACTGATCAAAAAGCTGATCGAAACGGTGCCTGGCGCGGATGAGGTGATCTTTGCCACCCACTGCCACAACGACCTTGGCATGGCGACCGCCAACTCTCTGGCCGCCGTCGCTGGCGGCGCACGTCAGATCGAATGCACCATCAACGGTCTGGGCGAACGCGCTGGCAACACCGCGCTCGAAGAGGTCGTCATGGCGCTGAAGGTGCGTAACGACATCATGCCGTGGACCACGGGCATCGACACCAAAAAGCTGATGAACATCTCCCGCCGTGTCGCCACCGTGTCGGGCTTTCCAGTGCAGTTCAACAAGGCCATCGTCGGCAAGAACGCCTTTGCGCATGAGTCCGGTATCCACCAAGACGGCATGCTCAAGAACAAAGAAACCTTCGAGATCATGCGCCCCGAGGACGTAGGCCTCGCAGGCACCTCCCTGCCGCTTGGCAAACACTCCGGCCGCGCCGCCCTGCGCGACAAGCTCGAACAGCTCGGCTTTGAAGTGGGCGACAACCAACTCAAGGACATCTTTGTGCGCTTCAAAGAGCTGGCGGACCGCAAAAAAGAGGTCTTTGACGACGACATCATCGCGCTCGTGCGCGCTGGCGGCGGCGAAGATGAAGACGATCATCTACAGCTTGTCAGCATGAAAGTGACCTGCGGCACCGGCGGCCCTGCCGAGGCGACGGTTGAGATGGAAATCGACGGCAAAGACGTCTCCGCCACCTGCGAAGGCGACGGTCCTGTGGATGCCACTTTCAAAGCGATCCGCGAGAACTTCCCCAACGCCGCGCATCTGGAGCTCTATCAGGTGAGCGCCGTGACCGAAGGCACCGATGCGCAGGCCACCGTCTCTGTGCGCCTTGAAGAAGACGGCATCATCGCCACCGGCCAGTCCGCCAACACCGATACGGTGGTGGCCTCGGCCAAAGCCTACATCCACGCGCTCAACCGCCTGCTCGTGCGCCGCGGCAAAGTGGGCGAAGGCGCGGATGCCAAAGAGATTTCCTACAAAGATCTCGCCTGATCAAAAACCTATGCAATCTGACCGAAGCCGCCCCTTGGGGCGGCTTTTTTCGTAGTGCAAGCCTGTGCAAAGAACTAAATGCAGCTCTTGATTCCGCGCCATTCACCCCCCACTCCTATTCCCTATGAGCCAAACACCTGATCTCACCGCCGTTTGGTCCGCCTACCGCGACCGTCTGAAGGCCTTCCTGCACGCCCGCGTATCGAACCACGCGGACGTCGACGACCTCTTGCAAGACATCTCGATCAAGGTCTTCACCGGCCTGCCCGACCTCGCAGATCACACCAAACTGCAACCCTGGCTCTTTCAAACCGCCAACCGCGCCATCATCGACCACTACCGTCGCCAAGGCCGCGCCGCGCCCAATCCTGACGACCTCTGGTATGCCGATGACGACCCCATCCTGCGCCACCAGCTTGAGGCCTGCGTCGCCCCTTTCATCAAGGCCCTGCCGCAAGACACCGCCGCCCTCCTGACCGAGATCGACCTCAACGGCACACCGCAGCGTGCCTACGCAGAGGCCCACGACATCCCCTATTCCACCCTGAAATCCCGCGTCACCAAGGCCCGTTCCGACCTGCGCGACCTATTTGACAGTTGCTGCAAATTCACCATCGACGCCCGTGGGGGTCTTTCAGAAATAGAAAGAAAATCAAACGGTTGCGGACCTTGTTGAAATTTCTTTAAAAAATCCGTCGTCTTTTCCGCACGTCCTTCGTCTTACCCAGTGAAAGACACCAAAGGACACTCCAATGATCAAAATCGTCAGTTTCACCATCTGTCCCTTCGTGCAGCGCGTCACAGCCCTGCTGGAAGCCAAACAGATGCCCTACGACATCGAATTCATCTCGCTCGCGGACAAGCCGCAATGGTTCCTCGACCTCTCCCCAACCGGTCAGGTGCCCATGTTGGTCACAGAGGCCGGCACAGCGCTGTTTGAAAGCGATGCCATCGTCGAATACATCGACGACATCTCCGTCCCGCTGGAACCCGACCTCACGCCAGAGCAACGCGCCATCAACCGCGCGTGGTCCTATCAGGCTTCCAAACACTACCTCGTGCAGTGTGGCACCATGTCCTCCAAAGATCCCGCCACCTTCACCGAACGCGGCAAGAAACTCACCGCCGCCTTTGCACGCGCGGAGAAACGGCTTGGCGACGGCCCCTTTTTCAACGGCAATACCCTCGGCAACGTCGACATCGCATGGCTTGTGTTGCTGCACCGCGCTCACATCGTTCAGGCCCACTCCGGCCACGACATGCTCGCCGATTTCCCCAAGGTGAAAGCATGGCAGCAGACGCTGATGGACACCGGCATCCCGCAAAAATCAGTTGCCGCCGAGTTCTCCAAGAAATTCCACGCCTTCTACCTCAGCGACACCACATGGCTTGGCCGCGGCGCCAACCACAACGAGGCCTCCTGCCAGCCCGCCAAATCTTCCGGTAGCGGATGCTGCGGCTAGGCCTCAGCCGATCACCATGTCGCCCGCAAGGCCCAAGGCAAAACCTGCCACGGCTCCCAAAGCGGGCGACCATGTGCCGTCCTCATGCGCTTCCGGCGCAATGTCTTGAAAGACCAGATAAAGAACCCCGCCCGCGGCAAAGATCATGATCCCGCCCAAAATGGCCGGCGCTTGAGACAGAAAATGGAACCCCAGCGCCGCGCAGAGTGGCCCTAGCCCCGCGAGCCCGACAAAAATCACAAGAACAAGCCACGCCGGCGTTTGCCCCTTGGCCCAGATATCCCGAAATGCGCCGAACCCTTCCGGCAAGTTCTGCAAGAACATCATCGCCGCCAACAATTTCGCCGTAGCGGCTTCTGTCACCAACAACGCCCCAAGCGCCATGGCTTCCGGCAGAAAATCCAGCAACATAGCCAACAACAACGCGCCACTTCCGCCCGCCTTTGCCAGCTTTTTGTCCACCAGATAAAACGTCACCCCGCCCCCAAGCAGCAACGAGACCGCCATTGCGGCCGGCAGGTTTTCCGCGCCCTTGGGCACCAGAACCAGAGCCACAGCCGACAACAACGCACCGCCGCCAAAGGCTGTTACCCCTTTGACAAACCGCGTTTCGACGCGCCTGTCGTGAATATGTTCCATCCGCGCAAGCAAACCGCCCAAAGGCATCGCCAATCCGGCAAACAGCGCCAACATCAAAGCATAGGTCAAGTCATCCATGCCGCGAACCTAATGACCTCCGCGCAGCAATGCGAGCCTGCTGATGCCGAAGCCTCACAAAAACAGCGGATTTCGCCCGATCCCTCGGCAATCACTCGCTGAACAGCAAAAGAGGGCTCCTTCAACCAGAGCACCCTTCCCAAATGTGGTCTCGCGCTCGGGATCAGCCCCCGTCGCTCTCGGCGACAAGCTGACCGTCTTTGCGCACCACAACGCCACAGGCCGCGACCTGCTGCCCGTCATGCGTGATCGCTTGACCGTCGTAGTTGATCAGAAACTCCAGATCGCCAAGCATCCGCCGCCGCAATCCCTCCGACATCGGCTGCACCTTCAGGGCTGCGGCCTCAGCCACGATGCCCACAATCCGGTCAAACAATGCCTCATCCGGGAACCCGCTCAGATACCAGCGCTTTCCCTCAGCCATCAGAACCGGCGCACCGTTTTCCAGCGAAAGCAACGTCTTGGCTGATCCTGACAACCTTTCGCACCAATGATCCACCACGCCGCCCCCCGCAACGGGCATCCCTGCATGCGGCGGCAGGCTCTCGATCAACTCGACCCGAACATCCAGCCCCGGAACACCCGGCCGACCGCCGTCCGGAATACGGAACTCCGTGGTGATCGCGCCGGTGCGCGGGCCAAGAACACCAACGGCCCCGGCCGCGTCAATCGCCTCCACCAAAGACGGCTCAAGCGTCGCGAGCCCGGGCGCAAACACGGCCTTGTACCCTGTGAAATCGCGGCAATCGCTGTTCACGATATCCACCGACAGCCCCGCGCGGCGCAAAGCGCGATAGGTTGCAAAAACCAGACGGAAATAGTCAAAACCCGCACCCTGCGGCTGCGTGTGCCACGCCCAATCCGACGCGTAGTCAAACACAATCGCCACAGGCGCCTGCGCAGTTTCTGCATCGGCAAAGGTCTTGACGATTTCGGCCACCTGCCGCGCCTCCGCCATGCCCGGCGCCTCACGACCATCGGCCGTTTGCAGACCTGCGTGCATCATCTCTTGCCCCATCGGCGCCTGCCGCCACCGGAAATAGCTCACCACCTCCGCTCCATGGGCAAAGGCCTCAAGCGACCACAGCGCCACCATTCCCGGTAACGGCGCCGGATTAAACGGTGCCCAATTCACCGGTCCGGGCTGCTGTTCCATGATCCACCAGCGTCCCTTGCCCACGGCCCGATAAAGGTCATGGTGAAACGCCTGCATGTCAGGATCACCCTGCCGCAGGAACCGCGCCTTGTGCGCGTCTGTCGCCTCCAGACGGTCTGACAAAAAGCCGATGGGATAGCTGTCCCAACTCGCGATATCGAGGTCTTCTCCCATCGCGAAATGGTCAAATTCCAGAATACGCCCCATATAGTTATGGATCAGAGGCGCATCCGTATGTGCGCGCAGAATGTCCACTTGGTCCTTGTTGAACTGCACGACCTGATCGCTTGAGAACCGCCGGAACGCCAGCACATGGCTCGGGTTCGGTTCCGTCACCGTCAGATTGGGCAAGTCGACATCTTCAAACGAGAAATACTCCATCGACCAAAAGACATTGCCCCACGCCTCGTTCAGCGCCTCGATGGTGCCAAAGCGTTCACGACACCACATCTGAAACGCCACCCGCGCGGGCTCGGAATAGCTCAAGACCGTGTCATGACATCCATATTCATTGTCCGTTTGCCACGCCACAACATGCGGGTTCGCGCCATAGCGCTGTGCCACAATCTGCGTGATCCGCTTGCTTTCTTCGCGGTATCCCGCATGGCTGAAACAGTAATGCCGACGAGACCCGAACTTGCGCGGATTGCCATTTTCATCCACCGCCAACATGTCGGGGTGTTTGTCGATCATCCATCGCGGCGGCGTCGCGGTTGGTGTGCCCAAAATGACCTTCAGCCCAGCCGCCCCAAGCACCTCGATCGCCCGATCCAACCAGTCCAGCGTCACCGTGCCCGGCACCGCTTCCATCCGGCTCCAGGCAAACTCGCCAATCCGCACCCACGTGATGCCAGCCGCCACCATGTCGGCGGCGTCCTTGGCCCACATCTCTTCAGGCCAATGTTCGGGGTAATAACACACCCCAAGCTCTTTGCTCATAGGATCACCATATGCTCGGCCTGCCCCTTGGCAACCGCGTCTTCTGCAAAAACCATCCCGTTTTCCGGTTCTTTCTCAAGCACGTCCGCCGACAGCCCCTCGGCCGCCGTGGTGCAGAACAACGTTGTCAGGTCCGTGCCACCAAAGGCCGGGCACGACGTGTGCCGCCCGCCGAAGTCCACGGCCCGCGCAAACTGCCCGTTCTCATCATAGGCCGCCACGCGGCTCGCGCCCCATTGCGCAATCCAAATGGCGCCATCCGCATCCACAACCGCCCCGTCAGGGTTCAATCCCTCCGCTTTGGTGTCGACATGCACAAAGGCCTCACCTTCCGGCCAGCCATCTTCGCCCAGCGCCCAGCGCATCACCTGACCGGTCAGCGTGTCCGCATAGTGCGCCCACTTACCATCCGGCGAAAAACAGATCGCGTTGGTGATCGTCACGTTTGGCACAAGCTTGCGCAGCTCGCCGCGATAATATCGATAGATCGCGCCCGCGCCCGCTTCGGCTTGCTTTCCCATCGTGCCGATCCAGAACCCACCATAAGGATCCGCACGCCCATCATTGGAGCGTGTCACCGGATTGTCGGCCTCCAGAGACACCAGATACTCTTGCTCGTCTGTGCTCAGGGTGAACTTCCAGAGCGCAGTCTCACTGGCAAGGATCAGCGTATCTTCATCCACCCAGCCAGCCGCCGACACATGCTCATCAAATTCCCATTCGCGGGCCTCGCCGTTCTCTTGGCTCAACATCTTTTTGCCAATGATATCAAACCAGAAAAGCTGTTGCCGCACAGGATGCCACAACGGCCCCTCGCCCAGTTCACACACACGGCTGTCAAACACTCGGCTCATGGCAGCACCTTGTCATAGGCCGCAACGATGGCGTCCGCCTTGGCGCGGACATCTGCCGCGCTCATGCCGGGTTTATAGATCGCCGAGCCGATGCCAAATCCGTCTGCGCTGGCATCCACCCACTGGTCAAAATTCTCAGGGCCCGCACCGCCCACGGCAAAGACTTGTGTGCCTTTGGGCAGAACCGCCCGCATCGCCTTCATTCCGCCCGGACCGGCCATATTGCCCGGGAAAAGCTTGAGCCCTGTGGCGCCCGCTTTCAGAGCCGCAAAGGCCTCGGTTGGCGTAAATATCCCGGGCCAGCTTTCCATGCCAAGCTCAGCGGTGCGCGCGATCACTTCGGGGTCGCAGTTGGGCGACACAATCAGCTTACCACCGACCGCATGCACGGCCTCAACGTCGGCCACACTCAGAACTGTTCCGGCTCCGATCAGCGCCTCGGCGCCGTGCGCCTCAACCAATTTCCGAATACTTTCCACCGCATCCGGTGAATTTAGCGGCACTTCGATCTTGGTGACGCCCGCGTCCAGAATTTCGCGCGCAATCGGTAAGATGTCGTCAGGGGTCACGCCCCGCAAAATGGCAATAATCGCCCGATCCATAGTGTTACCCCAAAAGGTTGCGCGCGGCCGCAAGCCCCGCAATCGTCATTTCCTGACAGTTGGCCACAGACACAAAACCGCCCTGCGTTTTCAGAGCCTTGGCGTAAATCTCCGACAATTTCGCATCGCCGATCACCGCGATATTCTGGCCCAGCCAATAGGGTCGCGCCGCCGCCAATTCCGCACCAAGTAAAAGGCCCGACAGACGCGCACGGCCAGCCGCAGCAGGTGTCGCGTTCAACAGGTCATTGGCACGAATACCAAACAACTCCGCACCGATGCTTTCCGGCCGCGACAACGTTGTGCTCAGCCCGTCCTCAAACGCCGCCTCGTCCCAACCTTCGCCAACCGAATGCTGCAACACCGATGCCTTGGACAAAAGTGCAAACATCTCACCCGTCATAAATGTGCGGAAACTCACCACCTCGTCGGCGCTCACATGCACCCATTTGGTGTGTGTTCCGGGCAGACAGATCACCCCGTCCCAGTTGGGATTTTTCGCCAAAAAGCCAGCAACCTGCGTTTCTTCACCGCGCATCACATCGGCCGGTTTTTCCTGCTTCAGCCCCGGCACGATGAACACGCGCACCCGCGCATCCGTGCCTCCGACCAAAACAGCATTGCCCGCCAAGGGCGCGCTCGGCACGGCGCTATAAGGCGCCTCCGCCCAACCCTGCCGCGCGCCCACCATGCCACAGGCCACGACATCGGTGACGCCCTCACCCAACCAGTCACCAATCAAAGCCATCAATGCCGGACCGAACTCCGGTTTCTCAAGCCGCGACATGCCGTGATCCGACGTCGCCTCTGCCAACACGGTCTCCCCGCGCATGGCAAAGGCCCGCAGGTTCGACGTGCCCCAATCAACCGCAATCCATTCCGCCCTAATCGCCATTGCTTACCCCGACACCACGACGCCGCCGTCAACGGCCATTGTCTGTCCTGTCATCATCCGGCTTGCTGTGCTTGCCAGATACAAAGTCGGATCAATCATATCCTCAGGCTTCAGATGTTCCTTCAGACACATCCGCTCCATATGCGCGTCCAAATCCGCTGGCTTGGCCCACATATCAAGCTGCTTCTGCGTCAGAACCCAACCCGGCGCCAGCGCATTCACGCGAATGCCGCGCGGCCCCAGTTCCCGCGCCAGCGAGCGCGTCATGCCGGTGATGCCCGCATTGGCGGTGGTGTAGATCGGATATCCCGCGTTGCCCATCATATAGCTGATCGAGCTGAAGTTGATCATCGCGCCGCCGACCTCCATATGCCGCGCCGCTTCTTGGCAGGCAAAGAAGTAAGCCTTCAGGTTCACCTCCTGCATCCAGTCATAGAACTCTTCGTCCACCTCATCGAGCGAATGGCGCTTGTCGTTGGCCGCGTTGTTCACCAACACATCCAGCCCGCCATGTTCGCCGACCGCCTGCTGGATGGTTTCGCGCAACCGCGCCACGTCGGAGATGTCGCCCTGCATGAACAAAGGCGTTGCGCCGTGTTTGCTCTCCATCTCCGCGATGAAATCATCCGCCGCCGAGCGTCCAATGATCGCCACCTTCGCGCCCTGCGTCATGAACCCGTCGGTCAATGCTGCACCAATGCCGCTCGCCCCGCCTGTGATGTAAACAGACTTGCCTTTGAGATCAGGAAAAATCGTTCCGGTCATCAGTGGCTCTCCCTTGTAACTGGCCGCGTGTCCTTGCCGACGAGGAAATCCAGATCGGCGCCTTTGTCGGCCTGCAAAACGTGATCGATATACATGGATGCATATCCACGCGTGTAATGTTTGGGGGGCTCCTCCCACTCCGCGCGCCGCGCCGCAAGCTCTTCTTCGCTCACCAGCAATTCCAGCACGCCGCCCTTGGCAGAGACCTTGATCCGGTCACCCGTTTGCACCAGCGCAATCGGCCCGCCCGCCGTAGCCTCAGGCGCCACATGCAGGATCACTGTGCCAAAAGCCGTGCCCGACATGCGCGCATCAGAAACCCGCACAATATCGCGCACGCCTTGCTTCACCAGCTTGGCAGGAACAGGCATATCACCCACCTCAGGCATCCCCGGATAGCCTTTTGGGCCACAGTGTTTCAGCACCAGAATGGAGTTTTCATCCACCGGCAGATCATCGCGATCAATGTTGGCTTTCAACTCTTCGATGCTCTCAAACACATAGGCCTCGCCCTCGTGCTCAAGCAAATGATCGGACGCCGCAGAAGGTTTCACAATTGCACCCCGTGGCGCAAGATTGCCCTTCAAAACCCGCAAGCCAGCGGCAGGTTTGCGCGGCGCGTCAAAGGCGAAAATCACGTCACGGTTATAGGTCTCCGCATCCTCGTAGTAATGCGCAATATCCTTGCCCATCACTGTGGGCGCATCCCGCAGCAAATGGCTCACTTCCTTCAAAACCGCAGGCACCCCGCCCGCGTAGCAAAAGTCCTCCATCAGGTATTTGCCCGACGGCATACAGTTCACCAAAAGCGGAATGTCAGACCCGATTTCAAAATCGCTAAGGTCCAGATCAATCCCCACGCGCCCCGCCAACGCCAGCAGGTGCATCACCGAATTGGTCGACCCGCCCAGTGCCGCATTCGCAACAATCGCGTTCTCGAAATTCTCACGTTTCAGCACATCCGACAGCCTCAGGTCCTCATCGACCATCTCGACAATCCGCTTGCCGGTCATATGCGCCAGCGCCATGCGCCGCGCATCCACCGCAGGCAGCGAGCCGTTCATCGGCAAGGACAACCCCATGGCTTCAACCAGCGAGGACATGGTCGAGGCCGTGCCCATCGTCATGCACACGCCTTTGGACCGGCTCATGCCGCTTTCTGTGGCCATGAAGTCCTTGAGCGTCATATCGCCCGCCTTCACGTCCATCGCAAACTTGCGCACATCGGTGCCAGAGCCCAGATCGCGCCCCTTCCACTTGCCCGACAACATCGGACCAGAAGAGACGACAATGGTCGGCAAATCCACCGACGCCGCACCCATCAACTGCCCGGGCGTGGTCTTGTCACAGCCGCCGAGCAGGACAACCCCGTCCATGCCATAGGCGCGGATCGACTCTTCGACATCCATCGACAACAGGTTGCGGAACAACATCGCGGTCGGCTTCATCTGGGTCTCGCCGAGGCTCATCACCGGAAATTCCACCGGAAACCCGCCCGCATCCCAAACACCACGTTTCACACCCTCGGCCAGCTCCCGCAGGCCCGAGTTGCACGGCGTCAGTTCGCTCCACGTATTGCAGATGCCAATCACCGGCCGCCCGTCAAACGCATGATCCGGATAGCCTTGGTTCTTCATCCAGCTGCGCCGGATAAAGCCGTCCTTGTCCATCATGCCATACCAGCTCTCAGACCGGCGCTTCTTCGTCATAACTTCTTTCCTTCAACGACCCACATGCGATCCGGAAAGGACCACGGCAGGATCAAACCCTGTTGCATCAACTGCTGCCCAGACAGGACCACCGGCCCCTCTTTCAGCGGTATCGAAATCCGGCTCAGATGGCTGGCCTCATCACGGTTGACCAGCTCCACCTCATAAAGTGCGTCCGCCTCCAGCCCCGTCAGGCGCAGCGGACGCGGCATGTTCTGCACGCCACTCGCGGCCTTGCCGGCAAACATCACAAATTGCGCGCCATCTTCGGCCAATTGCATCTCGGCAATCACGCTGGGATCAGCGCCGTCAAGCCGCAGAATATCCGCCCGCATCCGCCATTCACGGTTGCCTTTCCACCACGCGGTCACGCGGCCCAAAACCTCGGCTTCCTCATCCGTCAACTCACGCGGGTCCATCTCGAACCCCATGTGCCGCTGCGCCGCGACCCAAGCGCGGAACCGGATGTCATGCATGCGTCCCGACGTATGACAATGACGCGGTCCCACATGGCTACCGGTGATCGCCGCTGGCAAAAACAGCGCCGCATCGTGCTGAATGCGCAACCGCTCCAGCGCGTCGTTGCTGTCGCTCAGCCAAACCCGCTGCGTGTGCTGCAAAATGCCTGCATCAATCCGCCCGCCGCCCGAAGCACAACTCTCGATCTCCACTTGCGGAAAATCCGCCCGCAGCCGCACCATAAGCGCGTAAATCCCGTCGCCCTGCGCCGCATCGGCCACCGGCAACAGTCGGTTGTGATCCCATTTGATGTAATCAATGTCATGTGTCGTCAGCACCGCCGCGATCTTGTCGTAAAGATAGTCGCGAACCGCAGGGTTGCCGACATCCAGCACCCGCTGCTGCCGCCCTTCCACCTGATCCGTTCGGCCCAAAATCCACTCCGGATGCGCACGCGCCAGATCGCTGTCCATATTGACCATCTCCGGCTCAAACCAAAGGCCAAACACCATGCCCAGCGACTTCACATGATCAATCAAAGGCGTCAGCCCATCAGGCCACTTCCTCGGATCAATGTCCCAATCGCCCAGTGAGGACGTGTCATCGTCGCGCTTGCCGAACCAACCATCGTCCAGCACGAACCGCTCCGCACCCAGTGCTGCCGCCCGACCCGCAATCGCCGCCAAGGCCGCTAAATCATGGTCGAAGTAAATCGCTTCCCAGCAATTGTAATGCACCGGCCGCGGCCGTTCCGGATGCGGCCATGTCACCAGCTCATCCCGCAGATGCCGCTGAAACGCCACGGCGCATCCGTTCAGCCCAGTCTCGGAAACCGCCAGATAGACTTTGCCCGTCTCAAATGACGTGCCCGCCGCCCGCGTTCCAGTAGCATGACCAAACTGCACCAACCGCCGCCCATCGGGCTGCTCCTCGGCATACATCACATGCCCGCCGGACCAGCCATAATGCATGGCATAAACCGCGCCCCGTGTATTGGTCGCGCCGGTTTCTGGAAAATACGCAATCGGCGGTGTCTCATGACCGGACCGCCCACCCCGAGCCTCGCGCATATGGGTGCCAGACCGCCAAGGCGCGCTCTCCACTTGAAACTCGCCAATCCAGCGGCCTGAAAAATCGAGGATTTCTTCGGCAAACTGCGGCGCAGGCATAGCAGGTGCTGCCAGATGATGTAGCGTGATCTCCGCATCCGACGTCAAGGACGTCGACGCCGCAATCACAGCGCCCTCAGTCGTAAACCGGAACGTCAGCGTCAGCCCCAGCGCCTCATCACGGCAAACGAACTCGGACCCATCGCCCGACACCAACGCAAACCTCGGATAGATCGCCCCGCCATCGCGATAGGCCTTGATCCCCGGCTGCCCCTGATAGCTATCGCCTTCCTCAGGGCACAACGACAACTCAGGCAGCGCATCAATCATCCCGCCCGTCACATCGCGCTTGGCCGCCGCAAAAACTGCGTTCAAATCTTGCCCCTCAGGCAAAGACGGTCCCCAGTAAACAGCCACAGGAATGCGCCCGCTTGAGGCCAAAACAAGCGTCTGACCCGGCGCATCAATGCGCCAGGTTTGCATCTTTGGTGTCACTTCACGGCCCCCAGTGTGAGGCCTGCAATGAAATGTTTCTGCATCAGGAAGAACATCGCCACCGGCGGCAGCGCCGCCACGATCGAGCCCGCACTCATCATGTGATAGGCCGCGCGGAACTGCGCGTTAAAGCTGGTGATACCCGCCGTCACTGGCTGGCTGTCCGGCCCCTGCGTCAGAACAATCGCCCAGAAATAGTCGTTCCAGATGAAAGTAAAAATCAGCACGGACAACGCCGCCAGTGCGGGCTTCATCAACGGCAGCACAACATACCAGAAGATCCTGATTTCGCTCACACCTTCCACACGCGCGGCCTCGATCAATTCATAAGGCAACGCGCGGATAAAGTTGCGCATAAACAGGGTACAAAACCCCGTCTGGAACGCGATGTGAAACAGCACCAGACCGGCCTTGGTGTCATAAAGCCCGAGGCTCAAGGTCAGGTCGCGCACCGGCACCATCAGAATCTGGAACGGCACAAAGTTACCGGCCACAAACAGGAAAAAGATCCAGATGTTAGAGCGAAATTTGTAAACGCCCAGCGCAAAACCCGTCATCGACGACAGCGCCACCGCCCCGATCACCGTCGGAATGGTGATCATGAAGGAGTTCAACAGATACTGCGGCATGTCGGAGTTGAAAAACACCTGACCGTAGTTGGTGAACCCTTCAAAACTGCTCGGCACACCCCAGTAATTACCAGCGGTAAAATCTGCATCCGGCTTGATCGAGAACAGCGCCACCGCCAGCAACGGTGCCAGCCAAAAGAGCAGAGCCACAGGCAATAGAGACTTGTATGCAAACTGCGCCCCTGCGGATTGTTTTTCTATCGGTTTGGGAAACATCTCAGTGCCCCTTCTCTTCGCGATACATCGACCACAGGAAGTAGGCGATAAAGCACATCATGATCATAAACAGCACCACGGCGATGGCAGCGCCATAGCCCATGCGGAAGCCGTATTCTGACAGCGCCACTTCGAACATGTAGTAGGCCAATACCCGAGAGCTGCCGAACGGCCCGCCCTCGGTCATGATCGACACCAAATCAAACGAGCGCAGCGCGCCGATGATCGTGACAACAAAGGCAATGAACGTCGCTGGGCGCAGTTGCGGCAAAATGATATGCCAAAGCATACGCACACCTTTCGCGCCATCCAGACGCCCGGCTTCAATCTGTTCGGGGTCCACAGCGTTCAAACCGGTGAGATAGAGGATCATGCAGTAGGCCGTCTGCGGCCACAGACCTGCAATGATAATGCCATAGGTCACAAGGTTTTCGTCACCCAGAACGTTAACAGGGCCAAGGTTCACCCAGTCCAGCATCGTGTTCAGCAATCCGAAAGACGGGTTGTAAAACCAGCTAAATACAAGACCGACCACCACTTGTGAAATCACAAAGGGGAAGAAAAACAGCGACTTGTAGATGCGAATACCGCGCACCGTCTGGTTCAGGAAAAGTGCGATGAAAAGGCCGGCGGGGATCGCCAGCAAATACATAAACAGCCAGATCACGTTGTTTTTGAGCGAGATAAAGAACGCGTCGCGATCGACGTATTCCCAATAGAGCTGCTCATAGTTGCTAAAGCCCACATATTCCGCTTTGCCCAGTCCGTCCCACTCATAAAGCGACAGGTTGAACGACTGGAAGATGGGAATGATCACGTAAACAGCAAAGAAAAGAATACCCGGCGCCAGAAAAAGCCACGGCGCTATTTTTTGCTGGTTTTTGTGGAACCAACTTTCGGTTTCTGGAATGTCGGAAGCAACAGTCATGAAATCTGCCTGCGGTTAGAGGGAGACAAGGCGGGTTTCCCCGCCTTGTCAAAATCAAGACAGGTCGGCGCCCCTCAGGCCGCCGACACAAATCTTACTTGTAGATACGACCGCGAGCGCGCTCGAGCTTGGACAGGATTTTGTCCAGCTGGTCCGGCTTGACCATGAATTCCTGGAAGCCTTCCATGGACACTTTCGCCATTTCTGCCGGTGCATCGCGATCCCAGAACTGGGCAACACCGCCGGTGGAGTTGGTCGAGAGCATCTTGAAGCCCTGCTGCAGGAATTTGTCGTCATCAACCGAAGAACCCGCGTTCACAGGCAGTTGGCCCAGGTTCTTGCCGTTGTTGATGATGGTCTGCTCTTCTGCCGAAGTTGCAAAGCGCAGGAACTCACGTGCTGCTTCTTTGTTCTTCGCGTTCGCAGGAATGTGGAAAGTATCGGTAGGTGCATCTTCCGACAGAGCCACATCAGGGTTGATCTTCACGAACTGATAGAAGTCCAGCTGATCATCGGTCAGGCCTGCTTCACGCAGCGGTGCCACAGCAAAGTTACCCATCAGGTACGCCGCTGCTTCGCCTTTAACCATGAACGGCAGCGCTTCCTGCCAGCTGTAGGTCTGGTGGTCAGCAATGAAGCCGCCCATGTCGATCAGCTCTTTCCAGTTCATGAAAGTCTGCTTCACGCGGTCGTCTTCCCAAGACACTTTGCCCGCAGCCAGATCCATGTGGAAATCAAAGCCGTTGGTGCGCATGTTCAGATAGTCAAACCAGCCGCCAGCGGTCCACAGGTACTTGGTGCCGATGGTGTAGCAAGCGCGGCCGGAAGCAACGATCTTGCCGCAGTTGGCTTTCTCTTCTTCCCAGGTGGTCGGCTCAGACAGACCCAGCTCGGCGAAGATGTCTTTGCGGTAGTAAACGCCCCACTGGTAGTAGGTATAGGCAACGCCCCACTGCTTGTCGTCGATGGTCAGCGCACCTTTGGTGGATGCCAGACCTTCAGCCATCGCCGGCTCTGCATAGAGGTCGGAGACGTCTTCAAACAGGCCCGCTTCTACATAGGGACGCATGCGGTTCGCAGCGTACCAAGTGGCAACATCTGGCGCGTCAGCGGTCAGGAAGTTGCGGATCTGTGTTTTATACGCTTCGCGATCGATCACCGTGGTTTCGATGTTCAGACCGGGGTGCTTCTCACCAAAGCGACCGATCATCGCTTCCATGGTGGCGCGCGGCGCCGGGTTCGACGTGTCCAAGAAGATGGTCAGGTCGCCGGTCAGCTCTGCGGATGCCGGAACGGCAAAAGCCGATGCAACCGCTGCTGCGGCTGCTGTGGTTTTCATTTTGGAAAGCATTGTGTCCTCCCTGTGCTCCAAAATTATGCAAGTTTTAGTTTCATTATTTGAAACCACGTTTTACATATTGAAATCTACACATAGACTCGGCTAGCTTGTCAACAGATTCTTAAGCGCGAGCTTGGGGAGTGGAGGAGAGAGACACCCATGTCAGGGGACGGAACAGTCGGCAAAGCACTGGACGTGCTGGATCAGGTCGCCGCGTACGAACGCCCCGTGCGTTTTGGCGAGCTGCAAGACAACAGCGCCTACCCAAAGGCGACGCTCTATCGGTTTCTGCAAACCCTGACCAATCAGGGCATGCTGGCCTATGATGCGGACCGCCAGACCTATACGCTTGGCATGCGCCTTGTGCGCTTGGCCCACGCCGCGTGGACGACATCTTCCCTCGCTCCGATCGCCCGCCCCTATCTTGACGCGCTCAGCGCCGAAACCGGCGAAACCGTACACCTCGCGCAGCTCGACAGCTCGCAGGTGCTTTATGTCGACAAACGCAACGCCCGCCAGCCGGTCGAAATGTATTCGCAGGCCGGCAAGGTCGGCCCCGCCTATTGCACCGGCGTCGGCAAGGCGATGATGGCCTTCTTGGATGACGCGGACCTCGACCGCGCGATCCAGCAACAGAGCTTCCATCGCTTCACACCAACGACATTGGCAACAGAGGCGGACCTGCGCGCTGAACTCGCCAATATCCGCGCCCGTGGCTACGGCTTTGATCGCGAAGAACACGAACCCGGCATTGCCTGTGTGGCGGTGCCGATCCTCACCGAGAACGGCCGCATGTTGGGTGCGCTCTCGGTCACCGGCCCCACGAGCCGGACATCTCTAGACCAACTCGAAGACTGGGCCCCGCGCGTGATCGACACCGCGACCCGCATCGGTCGCGAAGCACAAGCTTGGCGGTTCCCGGAAACACGACAGGAAAAGGTAACGACATGACAGGTGTAACGCTGCAAGGGGCCATAAAACGCTATGGCGAAACCCAGGTCATCCACGGCATCGACCTCGAAATCGAAGACGGCGAATTTTGCGTCTTTGTCGGCCCTTCGGGCTGCGGCAAGTCCACGCTCTTGCGCATGATCGCGGGCCTTGAGGAAACCACCGAAGGCCAGATCAACATCGGCCAGCGCGACGTGACCCATGTGGACCCCGCCAAACGCGGTGTGGCCATGGTATTTCAAACCTACGCGCTTTACCCGCATATGACGGTGGCGGAAAACATGGGCTTTGGCCTGCGCATGAACGGCCACCCCAAGGCCGAGATCGACGAAAAGGTCGCGACGGCCAGCGCAATTCTGAAGCTCGATCAATACCTTGCGCGCAAACCCAAAGCCCTTTCCGGCGGCCAACGCCAGCGCGTTGCCATTGGCCGCGCCATCGTGCGCGGCCCCGAGGTATTCCTGTTTGACGAACCGCTCTCCAACCTTGACGCAGAACTGCGTGTCGAGATGCGCGTGGAAATCTCCCGCCTGCATCAGGAAATCGGCGCCACTATGATCTATGTGACCCACGATCAGGTCGAAGCCATGACCATGGCCGACAAAATCGTGGTGCTGCGCGATGGCCGCATCGAACAGGTCGGCGCGCCGCTCGACCTTTACCGTGACCCCGACAACCGCTTCGTCGCGGGCTTCATCGGCTCCCCGTCGATGAACTTCCTCGAGTGCGACGTTGTCGATGGCAAACTGGTGCATCCCGCTTTTGGCGCGCCTCAAGACTCGCCGGTCGCCCTGCGCGAAGGCATGAGCAAAGTCACAGTCGGTATGCGTCCCGAGCATATCGAGCTCGATCACGCAGCGGACGAGCTGACCATCAACCTGACCGAAGCTCTGGGCGGCGTCAGCTATTGCTATCTGACCACCGCTGATGGCACCCAACTGATCGTCGAAGAACGCGGTGACAACCGCAGCCCCGAAGGCGAAACGGTCGGACTTGTGGTGCCGACGGAGCGGCTTTATCTGTTTGACACCGAAACCGGCCTGCGCCTGCGCTGATCCAGTTTTCCGGCGCCCGTCCCTCCAAAGGATCTTGGTTCACGATCACCCCATGATCACCATGACCAAAGACGGACACCGATCGACAGAAGTGGAAAAAGGCCCGCCAACTGGCGGGCCTTTTTGTGTGGGTGCAAGGAAACTTCTTCCTAGTAACTGATCGTCACTTGTCCCGTCAGAGTGCCGTCAAACGTAATGTCCGGGTTCATATTGCGATGATCATAGTCCCAATCCGGACTGCCATCCTCTCCGAGACTGCCACTCGCCGCCCCCAGATCAATCTCGCTCACCACCCGCAGCCCAAGGTGTGTGTTGTCCTCCGGAGAGTCATACCAGTCTCGCAGTTCCGCATCCGAAATGGTCGCGCCCGGCGGTCCAAGGATGAGAAAATACGTGTCCGCCCTATAAAGGCTCTCGGATTGCCCGACGTCTTCGCGCTCATGCACAAGGTACGCCGACGCCTCCGACGGGTCCGGCAAAACCACAGTAAGGCTGTCGTCCTCATCTCGGAAGTCAATCGCCCCTGCTTCGCCAAAGGCTTCGGAGATACCCTCCGGCGCTTCATAGGCAGGTAAATGCACGGAGATCACATCTGCCCCGTCATCCTCGGCCGTGCCATTCCCCGTGGCGAGCGCCGATGTCACATTCTGATGTGCGCCGACGGTGATCGTGTCGTCCCCATCGCCCGCATCAATCGTAATCTCTCCGGTCTGGTTGGGGTTCACGAGGATGATGTCGTCGCCGTCCGTTCCGGCAAATGTGCCGCCCGCGGCGACCTCGGTTTCGCCGTCGCCATCCGTTTCATTGAAATGGTGCACCCGCACCGTGTCATCATTCAGAAAATCCGGATCATCCGTCATCGCCACAGACCGAAGCTCGCCGTCGTCTTCTATGACCTCAAAGAACGAGATCGGCGCATCTGAAACAATGTCCGGCGCCTCAATGCGCGAATCCCACAGGGTCACCGGACCAGTGCCATCCGCCCAAGGCTCAGGGTTATGCCCTTCCTCCCCAAGGTCCCAGGACGCCAGTTCCTGAAGCCCAAACATCTCTTCAAGGTCGCCAACAAAAAAGGCGTCATCCGGCAAGTCATCCGTATTTTCAGGAAAATCGAAACCTTCGGGCATCAGATACAGCGTCAAAGTGTAGTCGTTTGCCGTGCCATGCCCCGAGCCGCTGCCGACGTAGTAGTCCGAGGACGTCCGCAATGCGATGAGAGATCCGGTTTCATCATCCCCGAGTTCTACACTGACCGTCCCGTCTTCATTTTCAGTCACCGTTGCGCCGAGGTCTTCCTCATCAGGCGCATCCGGTTCGTCCGGCTCATCAGGCGTGTCCGGCACGTCCGTTTCATCATCCAAGATATCCCAAACCACCGCGCCTGCGAGCAGTCCCAATGCAACCAATGCCGCAATCATCACTACACCCGTTTAATAATCGCTAATAAATAGAATCAAATTACTCTGAATCTACTATATCGGAACTGAGGTGCAACTTAGGCGAAAGAAGGCAGATATTGGATCGCCTGCCGTCTTTCCTGTTTTTGTGATCAGGCCCGCATATTCGCCCCGTTGGCGTCATAAACCGGCACGCCCTGCACTTCGGCGCGCTTCATCTCGCCAAGGATCTCGACGTCAAACTCAGTACCCGCGCCCGCGTACTCCGCCGCGACATAGGCCATCGCCATCGACTTACCTACGTGATGCGCGTAACCGCCCGAGGTGATATAACCGACGGCCTCACCGTCCACCATCACCGCCTCATCCAGCGTGACATCGATCTCGGTGTCGATCACCAGCGTCACCAGCTTGCGCGCTACGCCCTGATCGCGCGCAGCTTCGGTGGCCGCCTTGCCGACAAAGTCTTTCTTCCAGTTGATGAACACATCCATGCCCGCCTCGACCGCGTTGAAATCCGGCCGGAACTCCAGCCCCCACGCGCCCCAGCCTTTCTCAAGCCGCAAGCTCATCAACGCGCGGTTGCCATACCAGCGATAGCCAAGATCCGCGCCGGCCTCCTCGATCGCCTCGGCCAGTCGGATCAAATACTGCGGACGACAGTAAATCTCATAACCCAATTCACCGGAAAAGCTGATCCGGTTCAAAACCACCGGCACATCCCCGACAAAGGTCTGCCGGCAATCGCGGAACGCCATGCCCTCCGCCGACACGTCCTCCCGCGTGATCCGGCTCAGCAACGTGCGGCTCTTTGGGCCAGACAATGCAATCCCGTGCCAGCTCTCGGTCTCGTTGGCATGGGTCACGCCCTCGGGCAAGGTTTTGGCAAAGAACCGTGAATGCGCGTCCTGCATCGCGCCCGAGCCAAACAGCATGAAATGCTCCTCGCCCAGACAGGCCACCGTCAAATCCCCGTAAAGCCGCCCCTTCTCGGTCAGCATCGGCGTCAGCGTCATCCGCCCGGGCTTGGGAATGAATCCCGCCATGGTCTTATTCAGCCACGCGCGCGCGCCAGACCCCTTGATTACGTGTTTGGCAAAATTCGCCACCTCGATGCCGCCCACGCCTTCGCGTACCGCCGCACATTCAGCAGCCACATACTCATGACTGCGGTTGCGCTCAAATGTCGGCTCTTCGTGCGCATCCTCCGGCCCATCTGCGAACCACAACACATGCTCAAGCCCAAAGGCCTGCCCCATGCGCCCACCCTTGGCGACCAACCGGTCATAAAGCGCGGTCGTCTGCTGTTTGCGCCCCTTGGGCAGGGTCTCGTTGGGGAAGGTCATCACAAACCGACGCTCATAGTTCTCGGTCGATTTCACCGTACCCCAATCCGGCGTCGCCCATTTGCCGAACCGCGCCACATCCATCGCCCAAACGTCAATCGACGGCTCCCCGTCAATCATCCATTCCGCCATCGTAAGGCCCACGCCGCCGCCCTGACAGAAACCTGCCATCACGCCGACTGCGCACCAATAATTCGTCATGCCCGGCACCGGACCGATCATCGGATTGCCATCTGGCCCGAACGTAAACGGCCCGTTGATCGCGTCCTTGATACCCGCATTCGCCAGCGCCGGAATACGTTCAAAGCCCAACTCCAGCCGGTCCGCGATGTGATCCAGATTCGGCTGCAACAACTCATGCCCGAAATCCCAAGGCGTGCCGCCAACCTTCCATGGCACCCCAACAGGCTCATAGGTGCCCAATAGCATCCCCTCGCGCTCTTGCCGGAAATAGATATTGGCCTCGTAATCAATGCCACACGGCAGGCGCGAGCCAAAGTTGGCAATCTCGTCGATTTTCTCGGTGATCAGGTAATGGTGCTCCATCGGTTGCACCGGCAGGTTCAGCCCGCCCATATGCCCGACTTCCCGCGCCCACAGGCCACCACAGTTCACCACATGCTCCGCATTGATCACACCCTTCGGCGTGGTCACATCCCACGTGCCATCGGCACGCTGCTCGGTCTTGGTGGCCGGCGTGTGGGTGAAATACTGCGCCCCGAATGTACGTGCCGCCTTGGCAAAGGCATAGGTTGTGCCCGATGGGTCCAGATCCCCGTCCTGATCATCCCACAGGGCCGCATAATAATGCTTCGGATCAATCAGCGGATGCCGCTCTGCCAATTCCTTGGGGCTGATCCATTCCTGATGCAGCCCCATATACCGCGCCTTGGACCGTTCCCGTTTCAGGTAATCGTGCCACGTCTTGTTGGACGCCAGATAGAACCCGCCGGTCATATGAAGCCCTACGGAATGACCCGACAATTCTTCGATCTCCTTATAAAGACCGATGGTATAACTCTGGAGGCGCGAGATGTTCGGATCAGAGCTGATCGTGTGGATCTGTCCGGCTGCGTGCCAACTGCTGCCAGAGGTCAACTCGTCCCGCTCCAGCAAAACCGCATCCTTCCAGCCGAACTTGGCAAGATGAAACAGGATCGAGCAGCCCACAACGCCGCCCCCGATAATGACCACTTTAGCATGGCTTGGCAGCGCCTTGTTTTGCGCGCCTTCTTTGACAACCTCAGGCATGACACGCCTCCCCATTCTTTACCTTTTGTTCACGTATTTTTTCGCGAAGCCCAATATCGCACCGACGCAATACCGACGTTTTACCGACGCAATACCGACATCCCTTTGTGGCCCCGTCAGCATAGGCCCCATCAATGCAATCTCTGCTAGTACCACGCATCCGGCAGCTCCTCTTTGCGACGCGCCACATAGGCCTCAAGCGCCTCCCGCTTGGCCACATCCATCGCCGGTGCCTCGTACTGCTCCAGCATGGTTTTCCACTTGGCGTGTGCCCGTGCTCGCATATCGAGAGATCCGCCCTCTTCCCAGCTTTCCACGTTTTCGCTGTCGCTCAGTGCCGGCTCATAAAAAGCCGTCTGATAATTGCGCATGGTATGCCCACATCCAAGGAAATGCCCCGCCGGTTCCACCTCCTCATAGGCGTCCCGCGCCATCGCCTCGTCCGATACGTCCAGCCCCTGCACCAACACCTTCTGATAACCGCCCAGCCTGTCGGCATCCATGATCAGCTTCTCAAATCCGGTACACAGCCCGCCTTCCAACCAACCCGCTGAATGCAAAACAAAATTCGCACCCGCAAGCATAGTCGAATGCATGCTGTCCGCGCTTTCATAAGCCGCCTGCGCATCCTCGATTTTGCTTGCGGTCAACGACCCGCCACATCGCAACGGCAACCCAACGCGCCGCGCCAATTGACCAATCGCATAATTTGATATGACCGGCTCAGGCATACCAAAGGTCGGCGCACCGGATTTCAGCGACATCGAGGATAGGAAATTGCCCAACACAAAGGGCGCTCCCGGCCTGACTAACTGGGCAAAGGCACAGACCATCATCGCCTCTGCCATCGCCTGAGCGACGCTGGCGGCGGTGCTAACCGGCCCCATTGCACCAGACAGGATAAAGGGCACCACCACGATGCCCTGCCCACGCCCGCAATAAACCTGAATGGCTTGCGTCACCACCTTATCCACCAACAGCGGCGAATTGGTGTTGACGTTGCCCATGATGACGCAATTTTCCTCCATGAAATCAGCGCCATGCAGGATCTCAGCCATATCGACACTATCCTGCGCGCGTTCCATTTCGGTGATCGCGCCAAGGTGCGGCTTGTCGCTCAACGTCATATGCGCCAGCACCATATCCAGATGCCGTTTGCTGACCGGAATGTCGGTTGGCTCGGCGATCACCAGCCCCGTGTGATGCAGGTTCGGATGCATATAGGCCAGCTTCACCAGCTTTTCAAAATCGGCAAACTCGGCATAACGGCGACCGCCTTCCAGATCGCGCACAAACGGCGCGCCGTAGATCGGGGCAAAGACCTGATTGTTGCCGCCGATTGTGACCGATCTGGCGGGGTTGCGGGCGTGCTGCACAAATTCGCTTGGGGCCTTGGCACATTGGGCGCGTACCCATTGCGCATCCGCTTTGATAAGGTCGCCAAATTCGCCCGACGGGGTAAATCCTGCAGCCTTCCAAATCTCCAGCGCCACCGGATCATCGCGAAAGGCGACGCCGATGTTTTCCAGCATCCAGTCAACCTGTGCTTCCATCTTTGCCAGTTGATCTTCATCCATAGGATCAAAGAACGGCAGAACCCGCTTGATGTACGGTGCGGCAGGCACCGAAGTGCGGGCCTCTGAGGAGCGGCGCGAACGTCGGGCCATGAGATCACCTTTTGTTAGTGTCACACATTGATACTGACTGTTCTAACGAACGTGATCCTTGAAAATTTTTATGATTTGAGTAGACACAGCCTATGGCAAGCATTTGGACGCAAATCAATTCGCCGCGGAATCTTGTGATATTCGCAGCCGCCGCCAAGCACGGCAGCTTCACCCGCGCGGCAACAGAACTGAACATGCAACAGCCCTCCGTGAGCGCAGCGATCAAGCAATTGGAAGACGCGCTCAACGTTTCCCTCTTTGTCCGAAGTCACCGCAAAGTGGAGCTAACGACCGCCGGAAACCGTTTGTTTTCAGATGTTTCCAGATCTTTGGACGACATTGAACGCTCAATTGAATCCGTTCGACAAATGGGGCGCGAGGATCACGTGACCCTCAACAGCTCGTCGGCATTTTCCCACTACTGGATGGTGCCCCGCCTCCAAAAGCTGCACGACAAACACCCTGATATCGACCTGCGCCTGCAAACCTCGGATCGGGAACCAAATCTCGACATGGAAAACATCAGCCTTGGCATACGTCTGGGCAATGGCAAGTGGCCAGGCTGCCACGCCGCCAAAATCGCCGACGAAGTCATCTTCCCCGTTGCATCGCCACAGGTTATGGCAAGCGCCCGAAATCTGCGCTCAATTCCCAACCTAATGAACGAACGCCTCATTCATCTTGAAGAACCCGTCCGCGAACGGCCCACATGGTCTGATTGGTTTGCCCACCACGGCATTGAAGATCGACACGTGATCGCCGGCCTCCGATTGAACGACTATGCCCTTGTTTTGCAGGCTGCGATGTCCGGAGAAGGCTTCGCATTTGGCTGGGAGCACGTGGTTCGCGACCTGATCCGGCGAAACCTTCTGGCCGGACGACCGGAATGGAGTTGGCGCACCGGCAAGTCCTTTTATCTGGTATGGTCGACCAGCAAACCGCTGGCGCAACATGCGGCTTTGGTTCGCGACTGGATCATTTCGGTATCCGATTTTCCCTTGCAGCCTAAAGAGCCGCAGTAGGCTCAGCGCCCCCCCGCTTGGAGCAAAGTCAAACATTGTGCGGGACCGGCACAAGGGTCACGGGCAAGCCCACCGACGGCGCCCCACACAAATAAAAGCCGCCCCGAAGGGCGGCGTTTTGTCTTATACAATCTCGTCCTTGAGACCCTCTGTCGAAAGCCCTTCGAGCTTCGGCATGAGACTGAGCAGTTCACGCGTATAGTCGGTCTGGGGATTGGCGAACAACTCTTCGGTGTCCGCTACCTCCACCATCTGCCCTTGGCGCATCACACCCACGCGATCGCACATCTGCCGAACCACCGGAAGGTCATGGCTGATGAACAGCATCGTCAGGCCCAAATGCTCCTGCAAGTCTTTGAGGATATTGAGAATTTGAGCTTGAATCGACACATCCAGGGCGGATGTCGGTTCGTCGCAAATCAGGAACCTCGGCTGTGTTGCAAGGGCGCGCGCGATCGAAATGCGCTGACGCTGACCGCCTGAAAACTCATGCGGATATTTGCGACCTGCGTCCGAGCCAAGCCCCACACGCTCCAGCAGCTCGTCCACCCGATGCTGAATGGCTGCGCCCTCCAGAAGTTTGTGGTGCTTCACCGGCTCCGCGATGATTTCGTCTACCCGCATGCGCGGGTTCAGGCTTGAATAGGGATCCTGAAAAATCATCTGGATCTGGCGGCGATAGCCTTCGAGATCCTTGTGCGAATGCAGTGCGGTCACATCGGTTTCGTCAAACGTGATTTTGCCGCCATTGGTCTCGTACAGAGTCGCAATCATGCGCGCCACAGTGGATTTACCAGATCCACTTTCCCCAACGATGCCAAAGACTTCGCCATCCTTGATGTCAAAGCTGACTTCGTTCACCGCCGTGAAGAACTTCCGGCGCGAGGGAATGATATGGCCCTTGGTCAGGAAGGTCTTGGACAGCTTGTCGACCTTAAGCAAGGTGCCGGATTTGGACGGCTCCGGTTTGTGCCAGTTGCGCGCCAGATCGTCGATGTGGAACTCAATCTGACGGCCGCCATAGCTGAGTTGTGGGAAACGATGTACCTTCAAGGTAGGACGTGGCACCGCCGCGATCAGCGACTTGGTGTATTCGTGCTGCGGATCGCCCATGACCTGATCGGTCGTGCCGCTTTCAACCACTTCACCCTGATACATCACCGTCACCTTATCGGTGGTGTCGGCAATCACGCCCATGTCGTGGGTGATCAGGATCACACCGGTTTGCCGCTCCCGCGCCAACTCTTTGATTAGGTCCAGAATCTGCGCTTGAATCGACACATCCAGCGCGGTGGTCGGCTCATCCGCGATGATCACATCCGGCTCTGAACAGAGCGCAAGAGCGATCACAACACGCTGCCGCATACCGCCAGAGAACTGGTGCGGATACATGTCGATCCGGTCATCAGGATGCGGGATACCCACACGATCCAACAACTCAATCGCCCGCTGACGGCTGTCTTTATCAGTTAGTTTCAGGTGGAACTGGATGGTTTCCACCAACTGCTGACCAACAGTCAAAAGCGGATTTAGCGAGGTCAACGGGTCTTGGAAGATCATAGAAATCTTCGCCCCACGCAGGCTACGCATGCCTTCTGCATCGCGCCCGCTGATCTTTTCGCCTTTGAACGACACCGTGCCTCCAGCGATGTGACCGGGTCGCTCAAGCAACCCCATCACCGCCGCACCAATGGTCGATTTACCGGCCCCGGATTCCCCCACAAGACCGTGGATTTCACCGGGTTCAACTGTCAGGTCCGCATCGTTGACGGCCACAAAAACCTTGTGACGGGTCGGGAAATGGACGGACAGGTCTTCAATCGTAAGAAGGGTCATTTCTGCAACCTCGGGTTCAATGCGTCACGCAGCCAATCTCCCAGCAGGTTCACCGACAAAGCCAGCGCCAACAGGGTGATCGACGGGAAGAGGATGATCCACCACTCGCCGGAGAACAGGAAGTCCTGTCCGATCCGGATCAGAGTACCCAGCGACGGCTGGGTCGGCGGTGCGCCCACGCCAAGAAACGACAGCGTCGCCTCGGCAATGATTGCCAACGCAAGAGAGATCGTCGCAATCACCAGAACGGGAGACAGAACGTTGGGCAATATATGACGGAGCATAATGATGCCTTTGCCACGGCCGATCATTCGGGCGGCCTGAACATACTCCTTGTCCTTTTCCACCAGCGTAGCCCCCCTGACAACACGCGCGAACTGCACCCAGTCCGAGAGGCCAATTGCGATGATCAACACCCAGATCGCCATAGTGTCCTGATGTTCGATTGGGGTGATACCTTTGGCCACGCCAAAAATCAGCATCGCCACAAGGATCGCGGGAAACGTCAATTGCACATCGGCAGCGCGCATGATGATGGTCTCGGTCCACCCGCCAACATAGCCGGCGATGAGGCCTAGCGTAATGCCCAACACCATCGCAAAGGCCACAGCGGCAAAGCCCACAAAGAGCGAAATCCGCATCCCATACAGAATGGTGGAGAAAACATCGCGCCCCTGATCATCCGTGCCAAGCCAAAAAACGTCACCCGTGAAGTCGTTTGGTGCCATTGGCGCGGTGTAGCCATTCATCAGGTCCAGCGAAGCCGGATCAAACGGATCATAAGGCGCGATCAGTGGAGCAAAGATTGCCCCCAGCACCAAAAGCGCTACGACAAAGAACGACACCATTGCCACGGGCGAATGCCGGAAGTTGTACATAAAGTCGCTGTCCCAGGCCTTGGCCAGACGCGACGGCGTTGCGGGTTGAGTTGCTTGATCAGACATCACTTCGCCCCCTTCTGTTCAGTCCGTAGACGCGGGTCGATGGCAAAATACAGGAGATCAACAATCAGGTTGATGCCCACGAACATCACCGAGATCAGCATCAGATACGCCGCCATAACCGGGATATCGACAAACTGAATCGCGTTGATAAAAAGAAGGCCTACTCCAGGCCACTGGAATACGGTCTCGGTGATAATCGCAAAGGCGATGATCGACCCAAGCTGCAAACCCGTGACCGTGATCACCGGAACAAGTGTGTTCTTAAGCGCGTGGTGGAAGTTCACAGACTTTTCCTTGAGCCCACGTGCACGGGCAAAGCGGATATAGTCCTGCCGCAGCACCTCAAGCATCTCGGAACGCACCAGGCGCATGATCAGGGTCATCTGATATAGCCCCAGCGTGATCGAAGGCAAGATCAGCGCCTTGAGCCCTGAGCTTGTCAAAAGCCCCGTACTCCACCAGCCGAAGTGAACAACGTCCCCCCTCCCGAACGAGGGCAGCCATCCAAGCACAACGGCAAACAGATATATGAGCAAGATACCTATGAGGAAGGTCGGCAACGACACCCCTATGAGCGATGCTGACATGATGAAATTCGCCAGGAAGCCATCCTTGCGGATCGCAGTGAACACACCCAGCCCAATCCCGATACTAATCGCTAGAAACCCGCTTACGGCGGCCAATTCCAACGTCGCCGGAGCCCGTTCGAGCAGGATGTCACCGACCGGTCGACCCTGACGATAACTCACACCAAAGTTGCCTTCGGCGGCTCCGGATAGGAATTTCATGTATTGCACTGGAAACGGCTGATCCAAGCCGAGTTCGGTACGCAGGCGCGCTATGTCTGCATCGGTGCGTTCCTGACCCAACATATTGTCGATCGGATCGCCCACGAAGCGGAACATACTGAAGGCCACGAGCCCCACAATCAGCAAGACCAAGGCCGATTGGAACACCCTGCGAATGACAAAAGTCAGCATTTTCTTGTCCCTTGTTTTATAGGCGGTCACCCATTGTCGCTTTGCGAAAAAAGGTCAACCGCCCCCGTACATAAACTGCACGAAAATTCAGCAAATTCCCTCTAGAAGTTTACTGAACCGTCACCCAGCGAAGGATGAAGAAGTTGTCAGGCCGTTGAGTAAGCTCGATGTTTTTACCGGTGCCCCAAACCAATGGCTGCACATACATCGGCACATAGGCGGTCTCGTCCTGCATAATTTTTGCAGCCTCATCCAACATCGCCTGACGTTTTGCCGGGTCAATTTCGGATTGGATCATCGGCAGCAACTCATCGATTCGAGCGTTCGAATAACCCGCAAAGTTCCAGCTGCCCAACTTCTTTTCTTTGTTCGGTGTGGACGCAAGGAACCGGATCGGATGTTCCGCATCAAAGGTGCCGGGCGACCAGCCGAGCAAATACATGTCGTAGTTGTCTTCACGCAGTTCGGGCCAGTAGTTCTGCACTGGCATCGCTTCTAGCTGGGCATTCATGCCAACTTGGGACAGCATTGACGTCACCGCCTGACAGACAGCTTCGTCATTCAGATAACGGTTGTTCGGGCACTTCAAGCCAAAGCTGAAGCCATCCGGATATCCTGCCTCTGCCAGCAGTGCTTTCGCTTTCTCCGGATCAAACTCGGGGCGCGCCGAATTGGCATCAGAATAGCCTCGCATAGCCGGACTGACCAGCTGGCTAGCCGGTTCTGCATTGCCGCGCATGGTCACTTTCAAGATTGCCGGCACGTTGACTGCATGAGCAACCGCCGCACGCACACGCGCATCCAGAAACGGGTTTGGTTTGCCAGCGTCGTCGCCGTACTTCAGGACATCCGCTTCCTGCGCCATGCCCAGCATGATCACACGCGCTTCGATTCCGCGGATAACCTTCACGTCACCAGAATCTGCCAGTCGCTCCGCATCCTGAATAGGCACGGGATTGATCATATTCACATTGCCTGACAGAAGCGCAGCCACCGCAGTCGCAGGGTTCTGCACTGGGGTGAACTCGGCGCGGGTAATGTTGTGCTCAACCTCTCCCCACCAGCCGTCATTCGGCATCAACTCCGTCCGCAGTCCTGGCTCTCGCTCCGTGACTTTGAAGGCACCTGTGCCGTTTGCATTAAGCGTAGCGTAGTTGCCGTTTTCCTTGTCAGGCAACGCCGCATTGTTGGTCTCGGCCCACCCCTTGTCCATGATCATCCAGTTGGCGATGCTATCCGGAAAAATCGGGTTGGGCGCGTTGGTCAGGATATCAACCGTGTAGGCATCCACGACCTTTACGTCAGAAACAGGCGCAAACCAGCTGCGAGTGTCGGATACCTCATCGGACGCTCGCTGATAGGAGAAAAGAACATCCTCCGCGTCAAAGGTGCTGCCATCCTGAAAGGTCACACCTTCACGCAAATGAAACCGCCAACCTTCGCCGTTGCCAATCGGCTCCCAGCGTGTTGCAAGCGCCGGCTCGATGGACATGTCCTTGCCGCGTCGCACCAACCCTTCATAGACATTGTTGAGGAACCCCAGCACAGAAGCGGTGTTCACCGCATGCGGGTCCAATGTTTGCGGATCGGTTGTACCCGCCCACTTAAATTCATTGGCAAAGGCCGGCCCTGCAAGGCTCAGGCCGACCGCCACAATCCCAATCGCACGTTTCATAATAACTCCCTTGTTTGGTGGTTCTTGCAGCACGACACTCCCGCGGCGAATATGCAAGGCTGAAGCAACACTTCCCGAGCTTCAGAGGCGTCAAACGCCTAACAAAGAAGCCCCGCGCCGACGGTGCGGACGGGGCTTCTCAAAATCATAGCATAAACGCTTACTTCATCTTGAAGTATTTGAAGTGCGCAGTGTCATCCGGTGCAACGATGGTGTCGACGTTGGACGCCATACCCCAGTTCAGCACCTGGTGGTGGATCGGAATATAGAGTTGCTGATCCTGCACCACAGTCCAGATTTCGTTGATCATCTGGTTGCGTTTGGCCAAATCGGTTTCCGATGCCAACGCTTCGATCTTCACATCCAAATCCGTATCCGAGAACCGGGTGGCGTTCCAGGAACCGTACTTCTCGCCCTTGGTGTGGGTGAGGAAGTTGAAGATGTACTCGGAGTCATAAGTCGGGACACCCCAGCCAAGCATGTAGAAATCTGTTTCAAGATTGCTAAGCAGCGGGAAGTGCTGTGCTTTTGGCTTGGCGTCAAGGTTCACCTTCACACCAATTTTCGCGAGCATACCCACAGCCGCCTGACAGATTTTTTCATCGTTGATGTAACGATCGTTCGGGCAGTTCAGAGTGATCGCAAAACCGTCAGCATAGCCAGCTTCCGTCATAAGCGCCTTGGCACCATCCACGTCCGTTTTGGAGGAGCTGTCCATCGCTTCGTTCCAACCGTTCACAAACGGCGGAGCAATCATACCCGCAGGCGCGGACTGACCACGCATAACAACCTTTTTGATCGCGTCGCGATCGATCGCCATGGACATCGCTTTGCGAACACGCACATCCGACATCGGGTTGATCCCGTCAACGTCGTCGCCGGCGATGTCTTCTGCGGCCTGGTTCAGACCAAAGAAGATAACGCGGTTTTGCGGCGCGGTGCGCACTTCAAGACCGTCGGTTCCATCAACACGACCGATGTCTTGCACAGGCACGTCCTGAATGAAGTCAACTTCGCCAGACAGCATTGCAGCAACGCGGGTCGCGGCGTTTTGAATCGGGGTAAATACGATTTCGGTGACTTCCAGCGGAAACTCACCATTGCCCCAATAGTTTTCGTTGGCAGCCAAGACGGTTTTCACATCAGGCTCGCGGCTGACCAGCTTGTAAGCGCCGGTGCCGTTTGCGTTCTTGGCGGCAAAGGTGTCTTCACCACCTTCGTAGTCTTGAACCTTCACAGCGTTGTTCGCCTCGGCCCAACCTTTGTCCATCATGAACATGTTGGTCAGGTTGTTGGGCATAATCGGGTTCGGACCGTTGGTTTCGATCTCGATGGTGTATTTGTCGGTTGCGCGAACCTCTTTCACCGATGCCAGCAGTTCTTTGTAGTCGGAATCTTCTGTCATCGCGCGATTAAGCGAGAACAGCACATCTTCGCTGTCAAACTCGGCGCCGTCGTGGAAAGTTACGCCTTCACGCAGCTTGAAAACCCAGATGTTCGGGTTGTCGGCAGACGGGCCCCATTCGGTTGCCAGCGCCGGCACCATAGCACCAGTCATGTCGCGCATAACCAGCGGTTCCATGATTTGGTGGGCCAGAGCGGAGGTCGGGCCCTCGTTCTGTGCGTGCGGGTCCATTGTCAGAGCGTCACCGGCACGCGCCCAGCGCAATGTATCGGCTTGCGCCATAAGAGGCATGGCCACAAGTGCAGCTGTTGCCAGAAGTGTCGATTTAAATGTCACGAAAAGTACTCCCCTACTTATTTGTGATTGTGGCGGGATGATCCATTCCCAAAACAGCTTTGACAAGACCATTGTGAACAATTGTTCAGGACTTCCCTGTCTTTCCCCTATATCTAATTGGTTCCAAACAAAAAAAGGTGAGCGCCCAAGCCCTCACCCTTTCTGTTTTCGGTTCATCAATGGTTATTTCCGCACTTCTTCCATAAACCTTTCGCGGATCACGATCGGATTGGTTTTGATGACAGGCACCTTAACGTTACCACTTTCACACTTGGCTACGATGATCGTCATCTGGTCAGAAGCAATCGCATCCGTGACCGCTTGCGCCGTATCTTCGGCCGACACAGTCAACACACATTCCGCACCGCAAGCTCGAGCCACCGCAGCCAGATCCGTGTTCATTCCGGCATAGGTCGGCTGATCGCCGGTGGAGCCATAAGACCCATTGTCGATGATCAAAAGTGTATAATTGCTTTGAGGATTGTTCCCGATAGTCGCCAGCGTGCCAAGATTGGTCAGTACAGATCCGTCGCCATCAATGGCGATCACAGGCTTGGCTTGCGCGGCCGCCAAACCCAACCCGATCGAACTTGCCAAGCCCATTGTCCCCAACATGTAGAAATTGGAGGGCTGGTCGTCCATTGCGTGCAATTCCTGACTTGGAGCGCCGATGTTGCACACCACCAGATGTTCACTGATCACCGGTTTCAGGGTTTGGAAAACATCGTTGCGGATCATGCCGAAGCCCTCCAGAAAGTTGCATCACACAGGATCGCCACGGGCTTGCTCGCCATCTGGCAGTATTCCAGAATACCGGGAAGCTCGGCTGAATCTTCCGGCTTGTGGAAGTGGTAAGTCGGAATATGCATCTGATTCAGGATTGCCTTTGTGTGCAGCGCCATTTCCACCTGACAGGCCACCGGTTCTCCGACTTCTCCTCGATACGAAATCAGCATGGGAAGCGGAATCTGATAAAACTGGATAAGCGTGGCAAGTGTGTTTACCACAACGCCAAGCGCTGTGTTTTGCATGACAATACAGGGCTTCATTCCACCCATAAAAGCGCCGGCACACAGCCCCATACCCTCGTCTTCTTTATTGGACGGCATATGCATAATCTCAGGTGTTTCCTCTAACACCTCGATCACCCCTGCCAATTGTTTGCACGGAACAGAGGTGATGTAGTCGATCCCCGCCGATTTCAGATCCTCAACAATCTGGTGGTCCATTGTGGTTGCCATATCTCTTCCGGTTTCCTCCCTATGAAAGCCGGTCCAGCACCAGATCCGCGATCATGGCGCTTACCCGCACGTTGCTGTCCTGCGTCACACCGGCAATGTGTGGCGTCAGAACCAAGTTCTTGATACCTTTGAATTTCTCAGCAGCCTCTTTGGTCAACGGCTCGGTCTCAAACACATCCAAAGCCGCCCCTGCGACCTGACCCGACGCCATGGCCGCAACCAGCGCCTCCTCATCTACGACGCCGCCCCGCGCCGCATTGATCAAAACCGCGCCTGCCTTCATCTGCGCAATGCTCTCGACGTTGATCATGTGGCGCGTCTCATCGGTTAGCGGCACATGCAGGCTGACCACATCCGCCCGCGCCAGAACATCAGAAATCTCGCCCCGCTCGGCATGCCCCCACGCCAGATGATCCGCTGGCAAAAACGGATCATAAGCAATCAAGTTCATGCCCATCGCCCGCGCCAGCCGTCCGGTTTCTTGCGCATTCGCGCCAAACCCCAAAAGGCCCAACATCCGCCCGCCAATCTCACGGCCCGACGATTGCGTCCGCGGCCAATCCCCGTTCATCATCGCATGTTTGGCCTGATAGGCATCCCGCAGCAGGATCGCCGCATTGGTTACCACATATTCCGCCACTGAGAGCGTGTTTGCTCCCAGCGCCGGCATCACCTCGACACCACGCGCCTTGCAGGCATCCACGTCGATGTTGTCCAATCCAACACCCAAACGCCCCACGTATTTCAGGTCTGGCGATGCCGCGAGCAACGCCGCTGTGACCTGCGTTCGGTTCCGCACAATCAACGCCTGAACGCCAGCCATCTTTGCCGGAATATCCCCCTGCGCATCCGCCAATTCCGGTGCGTAGTTTGTGGCGTGGGCGACCTTCAGCCGCCCAACTGCCTCGTCGTCCATAAACTCGGTGATCAAAATCATCGGGTTCCTCCTCCCCTTGATTTGATCGCCTCAGAGTCCGGCGACGCAGAAGTATTTGGTCTCCATGTAATCATCGAGACCTTGGCTTCCGCCTTCCTTGCCCATGCCGCTTTCCTTGACGCCACCAAAGGGCGCTTCGACTGTGGTAATGAGGCCGGTATTGATGCCAACCATGCCGTAGTCCAGCCCTTCATTCAGGCGGAAGGCGCGTGCGATGTCTCGGGTATAGGCATAGGCCGCCAGCCCAAATTCCGTATCATTGGCCATCTCGATCACGTCCTCTTCAGCCTCAAATTTGAAGACTGCCGCCAACGGGCCAAAGATTTCTTCCTTGGCAAACATCATGTCCTGCGTCGCGCCGGTGATCACGGTTGGCTCAAAGAAGCTGCCGCCGTTGGCATGACGCTTGCCGCCCTGCACCACGTCACCGCCTTTTGCGGCAGCATCTGCGATGAATTCCTCAACCTTGGCCACAGCGCCGTCATCAATTAGCGGCCCCTGCTGAACGCCATCCTCAGCGCCATTGCCCAGCTTCAGCGCCGCCACAGCCTCTTTCAGCTTCGCCACAAACGTGTCGTGAATGCCCGCCTGCACATAGAAGCGGTTGGTGCAGACACAAGTTTGTCCCATGTTGCGGAACTTCGCGATCATCGCGCCTTCAATAGCCGCATCCACATCCGCGTCGTCAAATACGATGAATGGCGCATTGCCGCCCAGCTCCATCGATACTTTCTTGACCGTATCTGCCGACTGACGGATCAGGGTTTTTCCGACTTCCGTGGAACCGGTGAACGTCACCTTGCGCACGTCAGGACTTTCCATGATCGCACCGCCAATGCCACGCGCCGAACCGGTCAGAATGTTCACCACACCGTCGGGATAACCTACGTCCTGACACAGTTTGCCCCAAACGAGCCCGCTATAAGGCGTCGAGGTTGCAGGCTTTGCGACAACGGTACAACCCGCCGCCAGCGCCGGTGCCAGCTTGCGCGCCAACATGGACGACGGGAAGTTCCAGGGCGTGATCGCCCCAACAACTCCGACCGGATGGCGGGTGGTCATCAGGCGACGGTCATTGCCCGGCGCCGGAATGATCTCGCCTTTCGCACGACGGATTTCCTCGGCAAACCACTTCACGTAAGCCGCGCCAATCGCGATCTCGCCTCGCGCCTCAAAGATCGGCTTCCCTTGCTCCGCCGTCAGCATCTGCGCAAGATCTTCCTGATTGTCCATCAGCGCATCATGCAGCTTGTGAAGGAGGCCGACGCGCTCTGAGAGGCTGGTGCGCCCAAATGTCTTGAAAGCTTCCGACGCCGCTGCAATGGCGCGTTCGGTTTCATCTCCCCCCGCGTTTGGAACCGTGCCAAGCACATCGCCAGTGGCGGGGTTCGTCACCTCAATGGCTGTTCCGCTGTCAGCCTTGATCCACTGGCCACCGATCAGGTTGGCCTCCATCATTAAACCGTTGAAGTTGCTCATGTCTCACCCTCTGAAAAGACGAATTGCGTGTGTTGAGTGTATGTCTCGCCCGGCCGCAAAACAGCCTGCGGGAAATTCTCGTGGTGATGGGCGTCAGGCCACACCTGTGGCTCCATCGCCAGTCCGGCATAGGCGCCCATTGGCTTGCCGTCCAGACCAGGAAGCTCAATTGCAATTTTTGCGCCGTCATATACCTGCAAACCCGGCTCTGTGGTGCGGCACAGCATCGACAGGCCCGACGTGGGACTGTGCAGTCTGGCCACAGTTCGGATTGCCTCTCGGGAGTCGCTGATACAGAAGTTGTGATCGACGTCATGCGACTGCGCCACCGCTGTCGAGGTGCGGAAATCAAACGGCGTCCCCGCCACATCCGTCGTTTCACCAGTCGGGATCAACTCCGCATCAACCGGCGTGTACCGATCTGCATCAACTTTTAGCGAATGCTTGGACACTGTCGGGCTGTCGTCCAGCTTGAAATAGCTGTGATGCGCCAATGAGCAGATAGTCGTTTTGTCGGTTTCTGCGCTCATGCGAATGTCGAAAACACCGCCCTCATGCAGCGAGAACCCAACCCGCGCCGTCAGTTCACCGGGGAACCCCATGTGCCCATCCGGCAAAACGATCTTCAGCGTCACACTATTGGCCGTATGATCCTCGACATCCCACAAGCGCTTGCCCGTGCTGTCCGCCCCGCCGTGCAGCGTGTGCTTGCCGATGAAGTTGCGATCCAGCTGATAGGTTTCGCCGTCAAGCTCCAGATGCCCGTCGCGGATGCGATTGGCAAACCGCCCGGCAGTGGCACCAAAATACGGCGATCGGGTCAGATAGGGGGCAAACTCACCAAAGCCCAAAACCAACGGCGCGGCATGGCCCGCCAGCCGCAAATCCTGCAACACCGCACCATAAGTCAGCACATGCGCCGTCAATTCGCCGCCTTCCAGCCGCACGCGCTGAACGGCGGTGCCGTCCGGCATTTGTCCCCAGTCTTCTATCATAGTGTGATCGCTTGGCCCGAACGGGCACTCTCCTCGGCTGCTTCCCCGACACGCACCGACCAAAGCCCGTCTTCAAGACTCACCTCGGGCGTCCCCTTACCGGCGCGCACAAGATCACGGAACCGCTCATGTTGGAAGAAGGTCGACCCGTGGTGGTCCCCCGCTGCCAGCACCTTCTCGTCAACGTCCACTTCCTCGACGGTCACCTCTTTGCTGCCGCGATGGGAAATCTCCACCTCAGAATGACGCTCTTTCTTGTCCACAGTGAACCGCGCAGGCCCCGGCACTTTGGCCTCTACCCGCGCCTTTTCACCTGTGACCGCTATGGTTTCTTGCCAATAGGAGCCTTCCGCAAACATGCACAGGTCCAACATCCCGCGCGCTCCGTTGGCAAAATCCACGGTCACATAAGCATTGTCCAAAATGTCCGGCGTCTGCCCTTCATAGGCCTCATCCAGATGGTTCACATCCACACCCGCAGAGGCATAAACCCGCACAGGATCGCTTTCCAAAGTCAGCCGCATCAAATCCCAGAAGTGGCAACACTTCTCCACCAACGTCCCGCCCGTGCGCACGTTGAATCGGTTCCAGTCGCCGACCTTCTCCAGAAACGGAAACCGGTGCTCGCGGATCGCCATCATGCGCGGCGTGCCCACGGTGCCGGCCTTCAACTCAGCCAGAAGACGCTGCACAGGCGGCATATAGCGGTATTCCATCGCCACCCAAACCGGTGCACTGCGCCCCTCGGCCTTGGCCAGCACTTCGGAGCAATGTGCAGAGGTGGTACAAAGAGGCTTTTCCACTAGAACCGGCAGCGGCGTTTCCAGCACATCCAGCAAGATCTCGTGGTGCGTGTCGTTGGGCGCAGCGATCAGCAACGCATCGACCAGACCGGACCCCAGCATATCTTTGTAGTCGCCAAACGCCTTGGCCGTGCCGCCCGATGTTTCCACCGACAGCTGCCGCATGCCTTCGTCCGGATCGCTTACAGCTGTCACTTCACACCCCTCAAGCAAATTGAGGTTGCGGATGTGCTCCTGCCCCATCATGCCAGAGCCGATCAGGCCATATCTTATCGTCATTTTATATCTCCAGAAGCGGCAGACCCATGGCCCCAGCCGCACCCTGCAATGCCACACGGTGATCACCGTAAACCAGCGCCATGTGATGTTCTAAGCCGCTTGCAATAATGTCGTCCAGAACCTCGTCGGCACCGCGCTCAAACCGCAGCACACCGGACGTGCCGGTAAAGCTCATCGGGCGTTTCAGCATCTCCGCATAGCTCAACACCATGTGGGGGCGACCATGCGCTTGGGAAATCCGCATCAAGGTGACGCCGCCTGCTTTTAGAGGGAATTGATAAAGCAAAGGTTGCCTACGATTGGTATGTATGGTCGCCTCGGCCTGCACCTCGGGATCAATCATCGACAACGGTGCCTGCCCGCAATGCCAAACCACGCCGGTGTTGTCCTCGACGTCCATATCCACCAGATCGGTCAGGAAAACAGGCGCATCCGCCGCCGCCGCCAGAACCATCTGCGTCAGTGCGCCGTAAATGTCGGCCTCACAGGCACAAGGCACCCGCGCCTCGCCCATCATCGACGCCGGTCCACAAACAGCCCCGCCATATTCGGTGAAGGTCTCTGGCCAACAACGAATGGCAAAGGCGCTATAGCCGCCCTGCTCCTTCAGCGTGTCCAAACCGACCTTCAGGCGCAGCGAGCGATCCAACTCTTCAGGATCAACCGCGTCCAGCCCCGTCAGCTCCGCATCCGCCTGCTTGCGCAAATCTGCCGCCGCTTCCGCCGGGGCCGCCCGCGCCAGATCAAACAGATCATCCAGCTGCAACTCATCCACCTCGACACCGGACAGCCCGCGCAGCGCGGCTTTGTCATAGGCACAGGTGTCAAACCCCACCGGATGTTCGCCAATCCGCGCAATCCGCTGTCCGTTCACAGCACGTGCAATCCGTTCACCGTCCAAAGTCGCCTCAGGCACAGCCCCCAAAACGAGCTTGCCAGACATCCGCTCTCCCGCCAGCAACGCCGCGAGATCGCCCGCCACGTCACCCGCCGGATCGGCATACAACCAACCAAAAGCGCGGTTGTTCAAGCCAAGCGCATGGCTCGCCAGATTGAGACCGCAGAAAGAGTTCAGCCGCAGCCGATCCCCCAAACGCGGCTCGGGAATGGACCAGATCGACAAAGGCTGATCAAACGCCGCGCCAATCGCCACTGTCATCGACGCATCGGTAAACGTCACCTGCAAGATCATCACCTGATCCACATCCGCCGCCTTCAGCGTTGCAATCCCGTCCCGCGTCGCCGCCTCATCAAACAACAGCTCCCGCGGCCCGACAACCTCATGCCCCGACGCATCAAGCGCCGCCAGCATCGCCGTCAGGTTTTCCTCGGCAAAAGGCACGTCAAACGTCGGACGCCCCAATGGCAAAATGCCCAGTTTCATCGCCATTCCCTCAGATATCCGCGTAGTCGGCACGGAACGCCGCACCATCCGCAATCAACCGCGCACCACCTTCGCCATAGCAAGCATGCTGTGCCCAATTCGCCGCCTTTGCATCCGCCAAAGCACTGATATCTTTCATATAGTCCACGGCATCGCCTTCAAGCCCCGCGCGGATCGCGTCCCAATCCGGATAGGCGTTGAACGCATCCAGCCAGATCGCCCGCCCGGCAAGGAAGCCCGAAGCCCCCGCCTTGAACGCATGATCCAGCACATTGCGGAACTCCGCCTTGCCGGCACCCGCCGACAGCATCACCCAAGGACGGCCCGCCAGACGGCCCATCTCGTCAAACACCGCCTGCACTTCCGCAGAACCATCCGCATCCGCCGCATTCACAGGGCTTTCCAGCTTAAAGACGTCGACGCCATACTCCGGCTTGGCAAACTCCTCGACCGAGGCCAGCACGTCGTCGGCCTTCTTGCCCTTCATCTCCACGTATTCCTTGGTCTGATGCGCATCCGCCGCCAACGGGTAAACCAGCAGCTCAAACAGGAACGGAATGTCGTATTTCGCGCAGTCCTCACCAATCTGCTTCACGTAATCCTTCTGCGCCTGATTAACCTCATCGCTCGCATCCGGCCGATACCACGCCAGCACCTTCACCGCGTCGCCGCCCATACGTTTGATCTTGCCCACCGACCAATTGTCGATGCTCGCAGACAGCCGACCACCCGGTGTTTCGGTGAACAGGCTGTCTTCCAAGGTGACCACCAGCCCCTTGTGCGGGATCAACGTGTCAAAGCTGTAGGGAATGGCATAATGCGGATCGAGCAGCATCGCAGTCGAATGCGCCTGAAGGCTTTCCACCAGCATGCCCTTGAACTTCGCCACCTGATCCCACGGTGCCTGATCCACGCCCAGATGTTTGGCAATCGGGCCTTTGATCGGCGGACGCTGGTCCACCGCAGTCATCTTGTAAATGCCGTTCTCATCCGCCATGCGGCGCATACCGCTCAGCTTACCAGGGGTGAGAGTGATCATCGCGTCGTCTCCTTCAGGAAGTCCTCAAGCGCGGCGCGGCTCGGTGCTCCGGCCCGCCCGCCTTTTGTCAAACATTTCAATGCCGCCGCGCCGTTGGCATGGCGAATTGCTTCTTCCGCGTCGTGGCCCTCGGCCAGCATCAACGCAAAAATTCCGTGCCAGACGTCACCCGCGCCCAGCGTGTCAATCGGGGTGATCCTGTGCGCCGGCACATGGCGCACGGCGTCGCCATCCGTGTACCAAACGCCATCCGCGCCATCGGTCACACAGGCCCAGCACTCATGCGCCGCGGCAATCGCCAACAACGCGTCTTCAATATCCATATCGGGATGCACATCGCGCACCCCCTGCATCGACAGCGCCACATGACTCGCCGCGCGCATCAAGGCCGGATCAATCGGCGCTTCGCCATCCAAAACACCAGGAATGCCGCGCGCCTTGGCCAGGCTTAAAGCCGCCAATCCCGCATCCACGCGCCGCGTGTCCGTCAGCACAGCGCCGACACCTTCAAGCCCGTCAAACCAATCGGTCGCCAAAACCAACCCAGCCCCGCGAAAATTCACGATCTGGCGCTCCCCTTCGGCATCAATCAAGACCGAGGAATAGGAACTCTTTGCCCCCGCCGTGCGCGTCACGTTGGACACATCGACGCCTTCGCGCGCCAAATCTTCAACGATCATGTCGCCGATGCTGTCGTCCCCCAACCGCGCGCCAAGCACAGCCTCGCCGCCCATCCGCGCAATCGCCACCGCCGCATTGGCCGCACAGCCACCGCCGACAATCGACGCCTCCTCGGTGCCGTATTTTTCCGGCAATCGCGGCAAAGCCTCTAGGTGAAAGACAAAATCCACCACCGCTGCGCCGACGCACAACACCTTGCTCATTTCGGCACCTCCAGCCCGCTGGGCACACTCTCCGGCACGCCCAAGCGCCCTTTGACCGATGCCGTGCCCGTCAGGCTATGCAAAAACGCCACCACCTGCGCCACTTCGGCATCGCTCAGAACAATTTCATCAATATCCGCCCGCGCCGACAGCCGCTGCCGCTCCCGCTTGTCGTCAAACGGCCGGAAATCCGCCTTCTCCAACCAAGGCACCTCGGGCAGAACCGCATTGTTGGTGTCCCACGCCTCAAACGCCGCGCGCGGGTTCAGATGATGGCGCACCATCATCTCCAGATCGTCATAAGCCCCGTTGTGCCCATAGGGCGCGGTCAGCGCCACGTTGCGCAGCATCGGCGTGCGGAAACGATACGCATCCTCAAGCCGATCACTCGCCCCCATGCGCCCCACATCGCGCACCACCGGATCCCACTGCCGCGTCTTGCCGGGCCCGAAATGCGGCAACATCAGCGCGTGAAACTGCTGATCGCTCAACAGCTTACCGGAATGACAGCTGCTGCACACTGCCTTGCCAAAAAACAGCGCCATCCCCGCCTTCTGCTCCGCATTCAGCGCAGTGTCATCACCACCTAGGTAGGCATCAAACGGGCTGTCAAAGCTGGTGAATTCGTGATTTTCAAAAGCCGCAATCGCATTCACGATGTGGGAAATATTGATGTCCAGCGCCTGATCCACATCGTCAAATGCCGCGATGAACATCTCCGCATATTCAGGGATCACCCGCACCCGCTTCGCCACGATGGGCCAGACACTGTCGATCCGGTCATAGACCGCACCCGCAATCTGGTTTTCTTTCGGGTTGCCGGCCATTTCGAACTCGGCCGTCATCGGAAACAGCGCCTGCGCCGCCAGAATGCTGTCCAATCCTTCCGGAAGCCATTCCTGCGCCGGACTGTCAAAACCGTTCTCGTAAATGTCACTCACCGACAGGCGACCGTCGTGAAACATCACGTCAATCTCACGCGCCCCAAGGTTCCAGAGCGCGGGCGCGTTGCGCGGAATGCGCTTCACGATCTTCGCATCGCCCTGCCCCGGCGTCCGCTCCCGTCCAAGCCCCTCACCGCCCTCACCAATGCCAAGGCTCAGCCCGTCACCCGACCCCATCTCGGGATGGTGACAGGTGGCGCAGGCGATATTGCGGTTGCCCGACAACAGCGGGTCAAAAAACAGCAGCTGCCCGATCTTGGCTTTCTCCAGATCGACAGGGTTAAAATCCGCCTCTTGCAACGGCTGCGGAAGCGGGGTCCCATACGCGGGCGCACACACGAGAGCGCCCAGAATTACGACGAGGAAAACAGGATGAAACGCATTGTTTTTGCTGCACTTTTGGCAAGCGCAACGCCCGTCTTTGCGGAGATCGAAACCGGCCGCGATCTGATGGACGCCAAGCGCTTTGAAGAGGCGATGGCGGAGCTTTTGCCAGCCGCCAACAGCGGCAATGCCGAGGCCGAAGAATTGATCGGCGTGATGTACGCTTTGGGCCTCGGTGTGGAGCGTGACGACGTCCGTGCGTTTGAATGGTATCTGCGCGCCTCTCTCAAAGGTCACGCGGGGGCTCAATCCGGCATTGGCTGGTACTACGAGGTTGGCCGCGGCATGCCCGCTCCTGACCTCGTGCGCGCCTACATGTGGTACACACTTTCCGCTATCGGAGGCGATCCGGATGCGGCCATTTCCCTTGAGGAAGTGGTGAAAAAGATGACGGACGAACAAATTCAAAAGGCCCATATTCTGGTGGATGACTACCGGACGTGGCTGTACCCGTTCCGGTGAATTTTGCGGGACGGGCCAATCCGGCCCGCCCCAAATTTGTCAAATCACATCAAGTGATTACTTCAGGTCTTTCATCATACCCGCCTCGATGTCAGCCTCGGCCTCAGCCACCGCAGAAGTCAGCGCGCCAAAGATCTCTTCGCCGCCTTTCACGTTGGACTTGAACCAGTCATAAACCGGCGCCGCCGCTTCTTTGAACGCGGCCTTTTCGGCTGGAGTCGGCACATAAAGGTCGCCACCGCCTGCAACGAAATCCTCGTAGGCTTTGATCGACTTGCGCTTCGGCGAAGCAAACGTCGCCTGCTGCAGAGCGGAGAAGCCGTCCACGATCACGCGACGCATGTCTTCCGGCATGGACTGGAACTTGGCGTTGTTCATCCACCACAGCGCGCCCATGTAGGCGTGACCGTCCAGCGTCACGTACTGCAGGCCCGCATCGGGAAATTTCATGCCCATGATGTCGGTGATGCCATTTTTGGAGCCTTCCACCACACCGGTCTGGAATGAGGTGAACAGCTCTGGCCACGGGATCGGCGTCGGGGACGCACCCAGCGCGCGGACCAGTTCCTGCGGCAGGTCCGCAACCACGGTGCGGATCTTCAGGCCTTCCATGTCGGACGGAGACGCCACGCGACGTTTAGTGTTGGCAAAGTTGCGCCAGCCGCCGGTGTTACCAATAGTCATCAGGCGGATCGCATCGCCAGAATCCGCCAGCGCCATCTCACGCATCTTGCGGGTGAAATCGCCCGCCAGCACAGCTTCGGCAATACGGTCGTTTGCCATCAGATACGGTAGATCAAGCACCTGAACATAGGGGAAGATACCGGATGCCCCCCCCGAGGTTGAGATATAGACGTCGATCGTACCATCAGCCACGCCTTGCAGACATTCCGCGCCCTTTGCGCAAAGCTGTGTGCCGATGAAAAGCTCAACCTCGATCGCCCCGTTGGACGCGCTTTCCACGAAGTTCTTGAACACCACGAGACCGTCATAGTCCTCGTCGTTCTCATTGGAGTTTGCGGTCGCGCGGATCGTGTAATCCGCCGCTTGCGCCGCCATCGCCGTGGTCGCCATAAGCGCCGCAGTGGCCACCGCCTTAAAGGTTTTGCTGAACATTGTTATCCTCCCTGATAAGTTCAAGCGTTTGATGTTACTGCACAAATCCTGTCAGTCTTGGTATTGTCATGGAAATGGCAGGCACATAGGTGATGAGGAAGATCACAAGGACTTCCACCAATAGGAACGGCAAGATCGCCTTGGCGATGGTCTCGACTTTTTCCCCCGAAACCGAACTCGCGACAAAAAGCACAAGCCCCATCGGCGGCGTCGCCAGCCCCACCGTCAGGTTCACGCTCATGATGATCGCGAAATGTACCGGATGCACGCCGAGATCGACGAAGATCGGCCCCAAAATCGGCCCCAGAATAATGATGGCGGGCCCCGCATCCAGGAACATGCCCACTGCGAACAGGAGAACGTTGATAAGGAAGAGCAAAATCAACGGGTTCTCAGAAAGGCTCAGGATAAAGCCCGCCATCGTTTCGGGGGCATGGCTGAGGCTGACAACGGTTTTGAACGCCACAGCCGCGCCCACGAGGAGAAGAACGGTCGAAGACGACAAGGCCGCGCGCATTAGGATACCGGGCAGGTCTTTGACCTTGAGAAGACGCAGGATGAAGAAGCCAACCAACAGCGCGTAGGCCACAGCCACTGCGGAGGCCTCGGTGGGGGTAAAGACCCCGACCAGAATGCCCCCCAGAATGATGATCGGTGTCTGAAGCGGAACCACCGCCTTTTTGCAGATGATGCGGAAATCCGGTGTCACCGTGCCGCGTGCCCGCATCAAAATCAGATGTGCCACAGGCAGGAAGACAAGGAATATCAATCCGTTGTGGATCGAAATCTCGACAGCCGAAGCCCGCAGGATCGCGGCGACGCCAGCGAACAGCCCCATGAGCAGACCGGCAAAGTTGATCCGCAACAAAACGAAACTCACCCCCGCCTCTATCGGCGAAATCGTCTGGCCTGCGGTCACAATCCGCTCGGCCTTTGGCAGGTCATATTTGTCCGCCAACAAGCGCACCATCACCATCAGGCCCACACCGACCAAAATGCCCGGAACGATACCCGCAAGGAACAAAGCTGCCACGCTTTCCCCCATGACATAGGCATATATGATCATGATGCCCGACGGCGGAATGATCGGCCCGATCACCGAACTCGCAGCTGTGATCGCCGCCGCAAACTTGCGCGAGTAGCCGTTCTTCTCCATCGCCGGAATGAGCGTAGATCCAAGCGCCGAAGTGTCCGCCACTGCTGATCCCGAAAGGCCTGCGAACAGGATCGAAGACAGGATATTCACATGCGCCAGACCACCGCGTAGATGCCCCATCAGGGCTTGCGAAAACTCCACCAACCGCGTCGTGATCCCGCCGCGGTTCATCAATTCCCCCGCCAGCACAAAGAACGGCAACGCCATCAGCGGAAAGCTGTCCATTCCATTGTAAACATTGCGATAAAGAAGGGCGATGTCGCGCTCCTGACCGTTTAGCCACAGCAACAGACCGGGCGAAAGCAGCAGCGCGAAGAACACGGGCAAACCGATGACCAAAAAGACTAAAAAGAGCGGCAGAAAAAACCCAAGCATCAATCCGCTCCCAACATGTCGTCGATTTCATCTCGAGTTGGCTGGGCGGTATCTGGAGCGACCAATTCCATCACTGTGCGGAGGATCATCTCGACCGTGACCGAGATCAGCAGGACAACACAGCAGAGCAATGACCCATACATGAATTTGAGCTTCACCTTGAAGCCTTCCATCCCGACCCACTCCAGCGGCACCCGCAGTGAAGAGCTGTCAAATTTTCCGCCAAAACCAAACGTATGCGCATAGCCATGCTGTACAGCGATTACCAAAACCCCCAGTGACATCGTCAAAAGAACCAGCGTCAGCAACAAAGCCGGAACCCGCGGCAAGGCACTGGGCAAAGTGTCAATTGCAACAAAACCGCTCCATCGCATTGCAGACGGCGCCATTAACCCGACCATCCACAACATCAGAAACCGCGCGGCCTCGTCCGGCCAGGCAAGGGCGTTGTTCAACACATAGCGACAAAACACCTGCGTCAGTATCACCACAACCATCAGCGCCAGTGCCACCACCGAGACGCGGCGACCCAGACGCAAAATGAGGGTGTTTACCCACGCGAGCGGGCGCAAAATGAAAAGCATCGACGGAACATCCTCCCAAAAGTCACGTCGCAACCACACCCAAGTGTGATCCAGAGTTCGTTGCTTTCGATTAGTCTACAAAACGAACATAATCGTCAAGACTCGAAAATCAGCGACCGACCACGAACCGCACGTCATTTTGGTCGGCCATCGCCTTCATCTCGGGTGCGAAGTGGCGATCGGTCACAAGCGTATCAACGTCGGATATCGACCCAAACGTCAGCGGAGCAAGTTTGCCAAACTTGCTGCTATCTGCGGCGAGAACGACATTTCGCCCGCTCGCGATGATGGCGGAACTGACTGCGCTTTCTTCAAGATCATAGTCTGCCAAAGTGCCATCAGCGCCCACTCCAGCCGCCCCAACAACGGCAACGTCGGCCCGAAATTTACGGATAAACTCGACCGCAGATGCACCCAAAATAGCACCATCCGCGTGTCGTACAATTCCGCTGGGCACAATTACCTGAACGCCGACACAACTCCTTAACTCATTGGCAAGATTTACAGAATCTACCACAACTTTAAGACCAACGTGATGAACAAGATGACGAGCAACAGCAAGGGTAGTAGTGCCGCCATTCAAAATCACATTGGAATGGTTCGGGATTTCAGCCGCTACTGCAGCCCCAATCAAGTCCTTTTCTTCGCGCTGTATCTCGCACCGGACATCAAAGCTTGCGTACTCTGTTCCGGCGGCAAGTGTCGCCCCGCCATGAAACCGGATGATCTGATTATCCCTGGCAAGGGCATTTAGATCTTTCCGGATGGTTTGCGGTGTTGTTTCCAGCAACTCCGCGAGACTATCCACAATCGCACGCCCGTCGCGTTTAAGCAGCTTCAAAATCTCTGCCTGTCGCGCCTTTGTCGTCACCCGTGACTTCATTCGCACCTCCTTGAACTTTCGATTTGTAGACAAAACGAAAGAGCAACTCAACAAACGAATGATTCGAACCCGCACACTTGACTGTACAACCTTTGACGGGTGCCATTTGACGACATCGACGGCCCCGACTTTGGATCAATCCGCTTGAAACAGTGCCTTCGTCAACTTTCTCGCTGCCCGCACCAACAGGTCACGCCTTTCCAATGCCTCTGACAAGGCCAGGCGCTGTGTAGGTCCATGATAGGCCAGCCCCGCCACGAACCGCCCGGCGGGATCCAGAACCGGAACTGCAATTGCGACCATGCCCTCCATGAATTCTTCCTGATCCAAGGCATACCCTTGCCGCCGTATCTCACCGAGTTCCGCCAGCAACTCCTGCGGGTCCACCAAAGTCCTGTCGGTCATCTTTGCCAGCGACATAGAAGCCACTAACACTTCTCTTTTCTTTGGCGAAAGACTTGCCAGAAACGCCTTTCCACTCGCGGTGCAATGAAACGGTACACTTGTACCAACAGGCAACTGAATTCGAAACGGCCAGTCGGTTTCCACACGATCAAGATAGTTCATGCCAGACTCACCAGGAACCGCATAGTTCACGGTTTCTCTCACCTCTTCTGCCACCTCCTCCAATATCCTGTGGCGGGCAATGTGATCTCTTGAGTTGTGCAGCAATCCTGAGCCCAAATCACGCAACCTGCGTGCCACTTGATACTTTTTGGCGTTCCCAGGTCGGGTAAGGAATCCGTTTTCCTCCAACGTAACACACAGCCTATGGACCGTTTGCTTGGGCAGTCCGAGCTGTTCATTTATCTGCGTCGCCGTCATTGCCTGATCACTTTTCCCAAGCACTTCCAGGATCAGAAGTGTCCTGAGATTTGTCGGTACTCGATCTGCGGAAGTCACAATATCTGCCCTCAATTCAAAAAAAAGATGCATTTGAGACGAATCACTGTAACGTCAGTTTTTGCCGAAATCGAGATTAAAAGTCTCATTTTTTGATATTTGGAGAAAAATGGAGTTCGACTTCATCATCGTGGGAGCTGGATCAGCGGGATGTGCGCTGGCGAACCGTCTGTCGGCAGACGGCAAACACTCGGTTGCACTCATCGAGGCTGGCCCCGTCGACCGGAACCCATGGATTCACATTCCCGTCGGGTATTTCCGGACAATGGGCAATCCGAACACTGACTGGATGTATGTCACTGAAAACGATGAGGGCATCGCCGGAAGAAGCATTTCCTGGCCTCGAGGGCGAGTGTTGGGCGGGTCAAGTTCAATCAATGGTTTACTATATGTGCGGGGGCAGCCGCAGGACTACAATCATTGGGCCCAACTCGGATGCATCGGTTGGTCTTGGGACAATGTCTTGCCTCTCTTTCGTCGCTCCGAAACGTGGCACGGTGAGCGCTCCAATGACCTTCGCGGTACAGACGGACCGCTTTCGGTTCAGAACTCCCGCTTATCCAGAGAGATCGTCGACACGTGGCTTGAGGCGGCTGTCGCTGCTGGCTACAGGCGCACAGACGACTACAACAGTGAAGATCAAGAAGGGGTTGGCTACTTTCAACTAACTATGAAGGGCGGGCGTCGCTGCTCCTCGGCGGTTGCCTACCTCAACCCAGCCAAGCGCAGAACGAATCTGGAGATTCTCACGGACACCCAGACGGAGAGGGTTCTGATCGAAGAAGGGCGTGCGATTGGCATACGGGCGTTCCAAAACAATCAAGCGATCGACATCCACGCCCGCAAAGAAGTCATCCTAAGCGCCGGAGCGATCGGTTCGCCGCAAATTTTGATGCTGTCCGGCATTGGAGACCCCGAAGACCTCCAGCCTCATGGGATCAACGTCCGAAAGGACTTGAAGGGCGTCGGTAAGAACCTACAGGATCACCTTCAGGCCCGCCCCGTTTTTAAAACCAATCTGAGCACGATCAACACCGAAGCCAACAACATCTTCAAGCAGGGTATGATGGCCATCCAATATGCCCTCACCCAGCGCGGTCCGATGACGATGGCCGCGAGCCTCGGCACCGGTTTTCTGAAAACTGAATCCCACTTGGAAACACCAGACATTCAATTTCACATTCAACCCTGGAGTGCCGACAAACCAGCGGATGGGCCGCACAGGTTCTCAGCATTTACGGCCTCCGTTCTACAGCTGCGTCCAGAGAGTGCGGGTCACCTGACATTGCGATCTGCGCGGATGGAGGATCACCCGATCATTCATCCAAACTATCTGGCAACCGATCTGGACTGCAGAACTCTTGTCAAAGGCATACAGATCGCACGAAAAATTTCGCGAACCGATCCACTAAGCTCCCACATAACCGAAGAACACGCTCCAGGTGCGGGGATTGCACTTGAGGACGAGGCTGCCACCCTTGAATGGGCGCGCCAAACGTCCGTCACCATCTATCATCCCACCGGCACCTGTAAGATGGGTGTTGATGACATGTCGGTCGTAGACCCGAAACTCAGGGTTAGAGGAATTGACGGACTGCGGGTCGCAGACGCGTCCATCATGCCTCAGATCGTTAGCGGAAATACAAATGCACCCTGCATCATGATCGGCGAAAAGGCAGCCGACCTTGTGTTGGAGGATGCCATGCAGTGATGCGTACGCAACCAAGTTTCAATCCGCCGTGGAGGAGATTGGCGGGTTGGACTCAACAGCTCTCGGGCGGAGCCTTCAGCCCTGAGCGAAAATAAGAATGCCGAAGGCGAAACCTTAGGGAGGAAGAAACGTGCTTAAACTGAAACATGTAGCCGCCAGCGCAGCCGCACTGGCACTTATGGCTTCGACAGCGATGGCCGAAAAGGTACTGCGTATCCAATCGGTTCTGCCATCAACAGCCGACGAAGTATTTATGTTGAACGAATTCGGCAACGACGTCGCTGCGCTGACCGGAGGATCTCTGACGATCGAAGTACTGCCAGCAGGCGCTGTTGTTGGTCCGCGCGACATCATGGATGCCGTTGACGCAGGCCTCGTCGAAGGTGGCTTTGCCTGGACCCATTATTGGGGTGGAAAACACCCGGCAGCCAACCTGTTCGGCGCGCCAGTGGCGGGCGCTGGTGTCGGTCTGGACAACATCGCGTTCCTGTCATGGTTCCAATACGGCGGCGGCAAAGAGCTTTATGACCGTCTTTGGGATGAGATGGGTGTAAACGTAAAAGGCTTCTTGCTGCAGCCCGTCGGCCCCGAGGCTTTGGGCTGGTTCCCGGAACCGATCAAATCCATGGATGACTTCCGTCAAATGCGCTTCCGCGCCCCACCCGGTATGGTTGGTGCAGCTTACGCCGACGTGGGTGTTCCAGCAGTCGCAATGGGCGGCGGCGATATCCTGCCCGCGCTTGAAAAGGGCACCATCGACGCAGCTGAATGGTGCTGCCCGAAGCCAGACTCGGTCTTTGGCTTCCAGAAAGTGCTCAAGCACTACTATCTGCAAGGCTTGCATCAGGTTGTGGTGAACGCAGACATGTACGTGAACCGCGACTTCTACGACTCGCTTAGCGATCTCGAGAAGAAGGCACTGGAAGTTGCCGCGAACGCGTCGCTTTCCAAGTCGATGTCCTATCGCATCTGGGAAAACGGCAAAGCTCTGAAAGATCTGACCGAAAACCACGGCGTCATTCTTGAAGACACTCCGGCAGACTACTTTACCGAGTACATGGCCGCCGCAAAAAGGGCTCTTGAGGCCGCGGCAGCCGACAACGAGTTCTTTGCGGAAGTCTGGCAGTCCCAAAAGGACTTTGCTGACATCGCGGTTCCGTTCTGGGCTGGTGCGCAGGCATCAAACGCAGGTCTTGGTAAGGCCCATGCAGACACTCTGAAATGACAAAAAGCCGCGCTCCGGAGCAACACTCCGGAGCGCGGCATTCTCCCGAGATCCGACCCCGTATTGATAAGCTGCCCTTCTATATGGGCCGCTTTTGAATAAGGGGATCTTTACATGGCAGACGAAGTCAATCCGGACGAACTCGAAATCGCCGACGAACTGATCGCGGAGCGCCGTGCGGAGGCGCCCGGAGAAACGCCCGATGACATGACGCCTTGGCAGCGTCCGATCACTGCCGCCATTGACCTGATCAACTATCGGGCAGGTCAGCTGACTTCGCTTTTGATGGTCCCGCTGATCGCCGTGGTTGTCTATGAAGTGTTTTCCCGAAATGCTTTTTCCATTTTGTCCAATGCCGGCTTTGAAGACTTTGCCCGGGGGCTTGGACTAGGTCCAACACTGTGGGTCTATGACACAAGTCGAATGCTGGCGGGTGTGCTGTTCATGGCCGCCGCAGGATATGGGTTGATGCGCGGCGTTCACATCCGCGCCGACTTTCTTTATCGGAATTGGTCCCCCAAAACACAGGCGACAGTAGATGCCACGTTGTATTTGCTGTTTTTCATCCCTTCGATGATCTTCTTCACTGTCGTTTCCGCACAGTTTTGGTGGCTGGCTTATTCCACTGGTGAAACCATGCAGATCGATAGCGCTTGGGGGCCTCTCCTCTGGCCTGCACGCACGGCAATGCCTGTTGGTGGTTTCCTTCTTCTTTTGCAGGGCATCCCCGAAATTTTCCGCGCCTTTCACAAGATGGGCAAAGCCCGCGAACGGTGGTTTGTCAGGGCCCTACCGCTCTACTTGATTGGGCTTACATGGCTGGTGCTTGCGGTTTTCACGCCTGACATCGTTCCTGGAGGGGAATGGTTCACCGAATTGATGAAGGCCCGCCCTCAAATCTCCAAACCAACCATCGGGCTGATCATGCTTTGCGCGATGCTGTTTGTGATCTTCATTGGATTTCCGATCTCCTTTACGCTGATTTTCCTCGCGTTTGTATTCGGCATCTGGGGCGCCAATTTCAAACTCACCACGCTGTTGATGACGCTCAACACCAACTCCACCATGCTCAATGATCAACTGATGGCCGTACCGCTGTTTGTTCTGATGGGCATTGTTATGGAGGCTGCCGGTCTCATGGAGAGGCTGTTTGCGTCGATCCAGATGATCATGGCCCGTGTGCGCGGTGCATTGTTTATTGCGGTCCTGATCGTTTCGACCATTTTTGCAGCGGCCACCGGTATCGTGGGAGCATCTGTGACGTTGCTGGGCATTATGGCCGGCGCCACCATGAGCCGCTCAGGGTACAATGTGCAACTTGCGGCTGGCACAATCACCGCTGGCGGCACACTTGGGATCCTGATCCCACCATCAATCATGTTGATTGTGATGGGGCCTGTGCTGGAAGTGTCCACCTTGGATCTGTTCCGTGGGGCGTTTATTCCAGGTGCGTTGCTGGCGTCACTCTATCTGTTGTATACGCTCGGTCGCTGCTGGCTGAACCCCGAGCTCGGCCCGATTCTTGCAGAGGAAGATCAGCCGGAAACCTCGCGGTACTACGGTGCAGAAGTGGCGCTAATCTGTTTGGGGGTGCTTACTCTATGTCGCGTCTTCGGACTGGGGTTGGGCGGCGCCTTTGGCGGGTTGGTCCCATTCGGTGGGCTTTTCGTAATGGCGGCGACAATGGCACTGGCCTATGCGGGCTATAGAAATTTGACCGCACTGCGTGTTTTGCTGCCAATTGCCGTTCTCTTTCATGTTTTCATGATTTTCGCCAACTTTGGTGACGCCGGAGAGGTACCCGTTTGGTCTGTCATTTTGGCCTTGTTCATTGCATTCCTCGCCTATCTTGCGCGTCCAATCTATCGGGCCGAAGCCGATGGAAGCTTCTACTTCTCAAGTTTGTGGGACGAGTTTTTTGCCGGCTTGATGCCGCCAACCATCCTTATTTCCTTCGCGCTGGGATCCATCTTGCTCGGCCTTGCAACACCCGCCGAAGCCGCCGCCATGGGTGCCTTCGGTGCAATCCTGCTATCTGTCGCCTACCGCAAGTTCACCATTCCCAGTTTCTTTGATTCACTGATCAAAGCGTTGGAAATCACGGTTCTAATCATGTTCCTCGTGGCGGCGTCCAATTTCTTTGGCGCCCAATTCAGCGCACTTGGCACCCCCAAGATGATGACCGAATTGCTCTTGGGTCTCGATATGTCACCATATCTGATCCTGATTCTGGTGATGTCGCTGATATTCTTGCTGGGATGGCCGTTGGAGTGGGTTCCAATCGTTCTGATTGTGGTTCCGATCCTGTTGCCGACAGTGGAATCTCTGGATGTCTACGGTCTGGAGCGCTACGACCTTATGGTTTGGTTCGGCATCCTTGTCGCGGTCAACCTGCAAACGGCGTGGCTCTCTCCGCCAGTCGCGCTTTCCGCTTACTTTCTCAAAGGCGTCGTCCCCAACTGGGATCTCAAAGACATCTATCTTGGCATGATGCAATTCATGTTGGTGCAATTGCTCGGCCTCATCCTTCTGTTCATTTTCCCGCAACTGGTGCTGTGGCTCCCGGCGGTCATGTCAGGTAACTAATCAATGCAAACTAAACGATCTTCACTTTCCTATCTCAAGTGGCCTTTGATCACGACGGTGATTGGCCTCGGATTGACGGCCTGGTTGGGCTGGGCCACCGAAGGCACCATGTCGGGAATGATGTCCTTTTTGATGGTCGGCACGGTTCTGGCCGCTTTGGAAATCGCCCTGTCTTTTGACAATGCGATTGTGAACGCAAACAAACTCGAAGAAATGACACCGGTCTGGCGCCAAAGGTTTCTGACCTGGGGTATTCTCATCGCTGTCTTTGGAATGCGGATTGTGTTTCCATTGGCAATCGTCGCCATTTTTGCGTGGATCAACCCGTTTGAAGCTATGCACCTCGCCTTGTCCGATCCGGACGAGTACGCCGAGATTATCGGACATGCCCATGGCCCGATCTCCGCGTTTGGTGGCACGTTCCTGATGATGGTGGCGCTGAAGTTCTTTATTGATGAAGACAAATCGATTGATTGGATCGGCGTGCTGGAAAAAAACCTACGCCTGTGCGGGTCGATCCGAGGATTTGAAATCGCCTTTGTGTTGGTGATCGTCCTACTGATTTCGCGCTCTGTTCCTGGTCCGGAGATGGCCCCGTTTCTCACGTCAGCCGTGATGGGATTGCTGGTGTTCACCATGGTAGATGGTCTCGGCACCTACCTGGACAACATGGCTGGCTCCACCGCGTCAATCGGAGCCAAAGGAGGTTTGGGCGCGTTTCTTTATCTGGAGGTTCTGGACGCCAGCTTCTCGTTTGACGGCGTCATCGGGGCCTTTGCCCTGACCACCAATATTCTATTGATCGCGATTGGTCTTGGCATCGGCGCTATGTACGTCCGGTCAATGACAATCATGCTCGTAGAACGCGGCACCTTGGCTGAGTTTCGGTATCTCGAGCATGGCGCCTTCTACTCGATCTTTGCCCTTTCAATTGTGATGTTCCTGCAACCGCTGATGCATGTGCACGAACTTATCACAGGCGGCGTGGGAATGGTGTTGATTGGTTTCGCCTTCACAGCCTCAATTATTCACAACAAGCGCGAATTTTGATCACGCGAACAGACAGGACACGAAAATGGCACGGACCTATCTCAAAAAGGCGATGTTGACGTCCAGATCGGATGCTGGCGACACAGCGGCCACAGTCACCGAAATTCTTGCTGATATTGAAGAACGTGGAGAGGTCGCGGCGTTGGAATATGCCGCAAAGTTCGACCAATACGAAGGCAATGTGCACCTGACGCAGGACGAGATCGATGCTGCGTGTGCGCTGGTGCCGCAAAGGCTGAAGGATGATATCCTCTTTGCACACGACAACGTCCGTCGTTTCGCTGAGGTTCAGAAAGCCACAGTTCAGGACGTGCAGTACGAAATCAACCCGGGCCTGATTGCCGGTCAAAAAGCAATCCCTGTGGCCGCCGCGGGCTGCTATGTGCCCGCCGGTCGTTATCGTCATATCGCCAGCGCAATCATGACGGTTACGACCGCCAAAGTGGCAGGGTGCAACCATATTGCTGTATGCTCTGCCCCCCAGCCGGGCGTCGGGCTCTATCCTGCAATCGTTTTTGCCGCCCATGCCTGCGGCGCAGACAAAATCATGGCAATCGGCGGCGTGCAGGGTATTGCCGCCATGGCGTTTGGCCTATTTGGCCAACCCAAAGCCAACATCATCGTCGGACCCGGCAACCAATTCGTCGCCGAAGCGAAACGCACACTTTATGGCCGTGTCGGCATCGACATGATAGCAGGACCAACCGACAGCCTGATATTGGCAGACAAAACAGCAGACCCGCACATCGTGGCCACCGATCTCGTCAGTCAGGCCGAACATGGCTACAACTCACCCGTTTGGCTGGTTACGGATCACCGTCCCCTCGCCGAAGATGTTCTCTCGCGGGTTCCGGATCTGATCGCAGATCTTCCCGATCTGAACCGCGAAAACGCTGAAGCGGCGTGGCGCGACTATGCCGAAGTCATTGTCTGCGAGGATCGCGAGGAAATGGCCGCCACATCGGACGCCTATGCGCCAGAACACTTGACGGTGCAGGCAGAGGATCTGGACTGGTGGCTTGATCGACTTCTTTGCTACGGCTCTCTGTTCCTCGGCGAAGAAACCACCGTGTCTTATGGCGACAAAGCGGCGGGGACAAATCATGTTCTGCCCACCTCGGGAGCGGCCAGTTATACTGGCGGTCTGAGCGTCCATAAATACATGAAGATGGTCACATGGCAGCGTGCGACCCGCGAGGGCTCTCGAAAAGTGGCCGAGGCCACGGCGCGCATTTCCCGACTTGAAGGTATGGAAGGACATGCGAGAGCGGCGGATGTCCGGCTTGCCAAGTACTTTCCAGACGAAACCTTTGATCTGACCGCACATGGTTGACCCAACCAGCCTATTTAACTTGCAGGGCCGCGTGGCTCTTGTGACCGGAGCCAGCTCTGGCCTCGGCCAACGCGCAGCGCAAGTTTTGCACGCCGCGGGCGCCAAGGTCATCGCCGTGGCACGCCGCCAAGACAAGCTCAGAGAGCTCATCGCAGATCTGGGCGAGGGTAGCGCATTTGTCGCTGCGGACATTGGCGATCGTGCACATTTGGCTGACTTGGCAAAGGAAGTGGCAAAGCCTTTGGGCGCGCCGGACATTTTGGTCAATGCCGCGGGCATCAACACACGACAAGCCGCAGACGACGTAACCCGCGACGGATGGGACAAGACACTGGAGCTCAATTTGTCAGCGCCGTTCTTCCTTGCTCAGGCCCTGGTTCCCGACATGAAGCGAAGAAAATGGGGGCGCATTGTGAATTTCGCTTCACTTCAGACAACCCGCGCTTTTCCGGCAGGAATTGCCTATGGTTCAAGCAAAGCCGCGGTCGGGCAACTGACCCGCGCGATGGCTGAGGCATGGTCTGCCACCGGCATCACAGCCAATGCGATTGGCCCCGGCTTCTTTCCGACAGATCTGACAAAATCTGTTTTTGGGGACGCCGACAGAGCCGCCCGCAATGCGGCACAAACGTGCATCGGCCGCAATGGCGAACTGAATGATTTGGATGGCCCGCTGTTGTTTCTTTGCTCTGAGGCGTCACGCTTTGTGACGGGCCAAGTGCTCATGGTGGATGGGGGATTTACGGCAAAATGAAAGCCCTTGTTTATGAAGGTGTAGAAACGCTTGCGGTTCGCGACATCGCCGCACCAACTCCTGCCACAGGCGAGCATCTCGTCCGCATTCACGCTTCGGGCATCTGCGGCTCAGACATGCACGCCTACCTTGGCCACGATGATCGCCGCCCCGCTCCGCTGGTACTTGGTCACGAGGCTGCAGGCGTTGTTGAGACTGGGCCCCTACAAGGTAAAAAAGTGACCATAAACCCGCTGGTGTCTTGCGGCACCTGTGACATGTGTCGCGTGGGTCGCGAGAACATTTGCGCAGATCGCCAGATCATCTCGATGCCGCCGCGGGAAGGCGCATTTGCAGAGTATGTGGCAATACCGGAAGCCAATCTTGTGTACGTACCGGACACCTTCCCACTGGAAAAAGCCGCGCTTTGCGAACCTCTCGCTGTGAGCTGGCATGCTGCGAAACTCGCGCTGAAAAATCAGCCGGATGACCCGCCTCAACGCGCCTTAGTGTTTGGTGGCGGTGCAATTGGCCTTGGGGCCGCGTTGGCTCTCAAGGCGATGGGACTGACTGACATCGAAATTGTCGATCCGAACCCTCTTCGGCGCGACTTTATTAAGGCGCGATGTAAATTGCACGCCGCGCCGGCTCCTCAAGCCTCCGCGCCCGTTGTTATTGATGCCGTGGGATACGCCGCTACCCGCGCCGCCGCGTCTGAATGGGTCACTCCGGGCGGGGTCATCGTTCACGTCGGCCTCGGCGAAAATACGGGCGGCATAGACGTCCGCCGGCTGACCTTACAAGAAATCACCTTTGTCGGAAGCTACACATACACCGCTCAGGATTTCCGTGAGACCGCGCAAGCCATGTTTGAGGGCCGCCTTGGTATGCTGGACTGGTTCGACGTCAGACCATTGCACGAAGGCGCGCAGGCTTTTCGAGATATTCGCGCCGGCACGACCGCTGCGCCAAAAATTGTTCTCGATCCGCGATCTCAGCCCGTTCACGAAAGGACCTCAGATGTATAAGAAAATTCTCGTCCCCTTGGCATTGGACCACGGCGTTTCGGAACGCACCTTGGCAACGGCCAAGGCCCTTTGCGCCGAGGATGGCAGCATCACAGCCTTGCATGTCTATGAAATCCCGCGCGGCACCGTCAGCACGTTCATGGGTGAAGATCATATCCAACAGGGGTTTGATGCGGCCTTTGCAGCTCTGAAAGAAAAGGCGCGGACCGTACCGAACGTGAAAGTGGAAATCGTCAAAGGCCACGCATATCGGTCCATCGTCGAATTCTCAAAACAAGGCGACTTTGACTGTATCGTTATGGGGTCTCACAAGCCCGACGTCAGCGACTTTTTAATCGGTTCAACAGCAGCACGCGTCGTGCGCCACGCGCCTTGCACCGTGCATGTGCATCGCGAATAACAGGAGACTTCAATGAACATCGACAAACGCATAGCCGACGATCTCGTCGCCAATGGCGTTTCTTTTGTCACAACGGTTCCATGCAAACAGCTGGCCGGTGTGATCGAGGAAATCGACACCCGTGACGACATTTTCCACATTCCGTCCAACAAAGAGGACGAAGGAATGGGCCTGTGTGCCGGCGCCCACATGGGCGGACAGCGACCAGCCATCATCATGCAAAACACCGCATTGGGTGTGACAATCAACACGTTGGCTACCCTGATTCAATACTACCGAATGCCACTACCAATGCTGATTTCCTACCGCGGGGAACTGCGAGAGCCGGTTGCCTGTCAGGTAGAAATGGCGGTTCACACCAAGGCGCTTCTGGCGCAACTCAATATCCCGACTTACCACTTCCACTGGCAGAAAGACGTCGAAGAGTTCGACAACATTCTGAAGTACACATTTATGTGCAACAAGCCCGTCGCCATTTTGACCGACGCCAATTTCTGGGGAGGCTACGGCGACCAATGATCCGCTCTGAAATCCTGAAAGAAATCGCCCCAATCCTTCGCGACCAGCTAGTGGTGTGCAACATTGGCATTCCATCACAAGAGCTGCATGCGATCGACGATCAGCCGACAAATTTCTATATGCTGGGCACCATGGGGCTTGCATCCTCTATCGGTCTGGGACTGGCACTCACACAGCCCAAAACCGTCATCGCGATCGACGGCGACGGTTCTGTTCTGACCAATCTCGGAACCCTTCCGACGATCGGCAACAACGCTCCTGACAACTTCATCTTGATGATTGTCGACAACGGCTCCTATGGCTCCACCGGCGATCAACCGACCTATACCGGCAAGAAAACGGACCTCGCCGGCATGGCTCGCGCCGCAGGTTGTGACAATGTCGTAGAAGTGCAGGACGTTGACACGGGCGCCGCTTTGCAAAAGGCCATTTCCGAGAAGAAACCAACTGTCATGGTTGTAAAATGCGACAGTGGAAACGCGAAAATGCCGGTCATCACAATGGATCCGGTGGTGATCAAAGACCGCTTTATGAAAGCTGTCGCAGCCAGCTAGTTGGCTGTCTCACAAGAACCAAAGACAACAGGCCGCCAGTTAAGCGGCCTGTTGTATCGGCAGGGATTCCAAATCCCCCGCAGCGCATACGTTGCGCCCGGCCAACCATGCCATGCGCCATCACAAACCGTGAGACCCCCAACCCGTACGCCAGTACGGCCCATTATCCTTTGGCAAATGAGCCGGTTTCGCTCAGCGCATTTCTTGCTTGCCTGCGCAGCACAAATCCTCTTCGCCAACTACGGGCTTAGAGGCAAAACACAGTAGCAACACTACTCGGGACACAATTATGCCCTCGTAAATCGAGCGCATCTTGGGTTGCGGAATGTGTCGCGCCATACCGCTCGGCAAAAAGCTGCCTGCAATAGGAATAAGACCGCCAGAATATTTGTTAACAGTGCCTTAAGCCAACACAAGCCTTGTACCCAAACCGAAGCCGATGCATGCTGTTGGAACTTCAGGGCACTCTTTCGCCCATTAATTTATCAAGTTTTCTAGGCTCCATTTGGGAGGAAAAAATGCGCTTCTTAGCAAGAACACCCAAAGTCATGCTCGGATTGATCGTCGCGACATTCGCCGCGCCGACATTTGCCATGGCTCAAGACAAGCCCAATATTTTGGTGATTTGGGGTGACGACATCGGCCAGTCCAACATCTCTGCATATACCCGTGGGATGATGGGCTATCAGAC
>NZ_FOSZ01000013.1 GCF_900114415.1 Shimia haliotis
AGCTTCTCCCTCGAGCAGGTCATGGACAAAATGACCAACACCGTGGGCGACTGATACCTGCAAAAAACTTCGCGACCCCAAAAAAGGGGTCGCGACCACAACCTTCCGAAAATTGGTGTGAGTATGTATAAGCCGTTTTTGGCCGCCCTTGGCTGTGTCATCGCGTTTACTGGCAATTCAGCGGCCGCTGAAAACGCCCCCCGTCTTGTCCTCCAAATCACCGTCGACCAGTTGCGCGGCGATCTCATGGATCGCTTCAGCTCCGGCTTTGGCGACGACGGGTTCAATCGTCTGCGGTCCGCCGGAGTGAGCTATGTGAACGCCCATCACCGCCATGCCAACAACGAAACTGTTGTTGGCCACACGACGCTCTCAACCGGGGCAGATCCTGCAATTCACGGGATGGTGGCGAACTTGTGGTTTGACCGCGCAACAAACGCGCAATTCTACAACGTGCAGGACGCGGATTTTCCTCTCGTGGGCGCGGTCGGCATTGACGGTGCCAACGAAATTGACCCCACTCAGCGCGCGGCGACCACAGACGGACGCTCTCCCCGCAATATTCAAGTCACAACAATCGCCGATGAAATTAAGATGTTCGAGGGAGACCAAGCCAAGATTTTTGGTGTTTCCGTCAAGGATCGCGGCGCAATCGCTATGGCGGGACACAGCGGTCAAGCCTATTGGTTTTCCAAGTCCGAAGGCCGATTTGTCACCTCGACCTTCTATCGAAACGACTATCCGGACTGGGTTTCGGAATGGAACAACAGCGGCAAAGTCGATGCCTATGCCAACAGTTGGTGGACCCTGCGCGACGAGCGCGAGACCTATCTGTTTGGCGAACACGATGACCAGCCTTGGGAAACCGACTTTCCGGGGTACGGACGGGTTTTCCCGCATGATTTCGGCCCCGCAGATGGAACCTATTACTCCACTTTGCTAACGCTCAGCCCTGCTGGGGATGCCCTCACCGCCGATTTTGCAAAAACGCTGATCGCTGCGGAAAGCATCGGTCAGGATGATGTGACAGACTACCTTGCGGTCAGCTTCAGCTCCACCGATTACGTCGGACACCTCTTTGGCCCTTCTTCTCTGGAGGCAGAAGACAACCTGCGTCGCCTTGACGACACCCTCGCCGACTTTCTTGCTTATGTGGACGAAACCGTCGGACTGGATCAAACACTTGTCGTGCTCTCCGCAGATCACGGCGCGCCGGATCATCCGGCCTATCTGGCAGAGCACGGAATCGTTGCAGACACGTTTGATTTCGAAAGGACAGATACGCTGCCAGGGACCGTTCGCCTACGGGCGAAACTCGGCAACTCTCGGGGATTGGTGCGGAACTTTTCCAACCCGTATGTTTACCTAGATCGCCTGTCTATCGCCGCAGAAGGGTTGGATCTGGCGGCGGTCGCGGACGAGTTGTCCAAAGAACTTGCCTCCCTTCCAGGCGTGGCCCGCGCCATTCCAAGCTGGCGCCTGCGGACCGATAAACTGGATAACGACTACGTCACCAAAGCCATTCGGGCCAACTTCCACGCCGAGCGCTCTGGTGACATCTATATCGTCTTTGAACCGCATTGGTTTATCGCCGACTTTGATGGTCTGACCGTTGCCAGCGCGCATGGCTCACCTTGGTCCTATGATACTCATGTTCCCATTGTCATCGCCGGCCCGGGTGTCGATCCGAGCCGTGTGACCCGTCGCGTTGAAACCGTAGACGTGGCCGCAACCATTGCCACCTACCTCGGCACAAAACTGCCCTCGGGCGCCCATGGCGAACCGTTGGCTGAAGTCACCCGTTGAACTCAAGGAGCCTCCGATGTCAGCATTGGATCAGGTAAATCAACTACGCGAGCGCATGGGCCAAAGTATCATTGGGCAGCGCGATGTCATCGACCGCCTGCTCATTGGCCTGCTAGCCAACGGCAACCTGCTAATCGAAGGATTGCCGGGTCTTGCCAAGACGCGTGCCGTAAAGGCGATGGCAAAAAATCTTGAATGCGATTTCAGCCGCATTCAATTCACCCCTGACCTGCTTCCGGCAGACGTGACCGGCACAGACATCTATCTGCAAACGCCGGAAGGGTCGGAATTCAAATTTCAGCCGGGACCGATTTTCGCAAACGTCGTTCTTGCTGACGAGATAAACCGCGCGCCGGCAAAAGTTCAGTCCGCCTTGCTGGAGGCGATGGAAGAACGACAGGTCACGGTCGCAGGCACCACGCACAAGATGCCGCCGCTTTTCATTGTTATGGCGACGCAGAACCCTGTCGAACAGGAAGGCACCTATCCGTTGCCTGAGGCACAGATGGACCGGTTCTTGATGCACGTCGTCATCACGCACCCGCCTCTGGAGGACGAGGTGAAAGTCATTCGGTTGGTGCGCGGAGAAGACAATTCAAGCACCACCGGCGAAACCGAAGAAGCCATCCCGCAATCGGCAATTTTTGAGGCCCGACGCGAGATCGGCAATATCCATACCTCAGATGCGATCGACATTTATATGGCGACACTCGTGCAAGCGACCCGCACCCCTGATGATTTCTCGGACGACCTGAAGCGCTGGATCGAGATTGGCGCAAGCCCGCGCGCGTCTCTCGCGTTAGACAAATGCGCACGCACGCACGCGTGGATGAATGGGCGCGACTATGTTGATCCCGAAGACATCCGCGCAGTCGCTCCTGACGTATTGCGACACCGCCTCGCTCTTACCTACGAAGCGCAGGGCGAAGGAACATCACCCGACGATGTCGTGCGCGAAATCCTCAGCCAAGTAGCCATCGCCTAAGGTGTGTCATGCGGGATTTGAACGCAAAAATCCGGACCGGCCTTGTCTCTCCTCTCGAAACTGGAGCCGAAGATCCGCGTGTTCAGGTCACGCTTGACCGGCTGCGCGCGCTCGAAGGGCGCGCGCGCGCCTTGAACTTTCTACCCAAGCAACCGGTGCGCTCGGCCCTGAATGGTCGTCACACATCGCGCATCCGTGGGCGCGGGCTCGATTTCGAAGAACTGAGGGATTATTTGCCCTCTGACGATGTGCGCTCGATCGACTGGAAAGTCACCGCCCGCACCGGCTCACCCCATGTTCGCGTCTTCACCGAAGAGCGCGACCGCCCCACCCTCATCGTGCTGGATCAACGAATGTCGATGTTTTTTGGCACGGTCCTGAACATGAAATCCGTCACCGCTGCAGAATGTGCTGCCCTGACTGCGTTTCGGGTTCTCGATCAAGGCGACCAGATCGGTGGCATTGTATTCGGCGACAGCCATATCGCCGAATTTCGCCCCAAACGCAGCCGCCAAACGTTGATGCAGTTTCTCACCGCGATCTCACGCGCAAATTCTCTTTTGCACGCAGAGGCACCGAACGACGCACCGATGGCCATCAACGATATTCTGCGCTCCATTCAGAAAATCGCGCCGCGCAATCACCTGATTATCTTTATCTCGGATTTTGACGAGGTGGATGAAACCACGCGCCTTCTCTTGTCCGGAATGTCGCGTCGCAATGACATTGTGTTGGGGCTTGTCACCGACCCATCGGCGCATGATCTGCCAAAAGGCGCTCCGCTTGTCGCCACCGACGGCACACTACAAGCAGAATTTGATCTTTCTGACACCATTCAAAGAGGCCGCCTACTCGATTTTTCGCGAGGCCGAGTGCAACGAATCCTCGATTGGCAGACCAAAATGCGCCTGTCGGTGCTGCCCTTGACGACTGCTGAGCCCACCCTGGAGCAGATGCAGCGCCTCATGGGGATTGCGCCATGAGCGAAACACTCACTCCACCACGCCCCACAAACCTGCCTGACCTCCTGGCGAAAATGCAAGAAGTTGGAGACCCGCAACCTGTCAACATGGCGCCCGAAACTTGGGGCTGGGCAGCTCTGGCCGCGATTGCAGCGCTGTTGCTGTTGATTGCGGGGTACCGTTTTTTTCAGCACCGTCGCGCAAATGCTTATCGTCGCGAAGCGCTGCGCGCCCTCGAAAAAGCCGGGGATGACCCAAGCGCCGTTTCCGACATCCTCAAGCGGGCGGCTTTGGCCGCATATCCCCGCAAAAATGTAGCAAACCTGTACGGCGCTGCATGGCGCGAAGCCCTTGAAACCACAGGCGCTGGCCACATCGACCCGCAATTTGAAACCGCCGGTTATTCCCGCAACCCACCCAAATCCATACCGGGCCTCAATGCGACGGCACGTCATTGGGTCCGGCACCACAAAAGGTAGGTCGGGCTGATGTACACACTCAATACCCCTTGGGTACTAATTCTATTGCCACTGCCACTTTTGATTTATTGGCTTGTCCCACCATACCGGCAACGTTCAGATGCTTTGCGCCTTCCGTTTTTCCGCAGTTTGGCCAGGGCCACCGGCAGTGAAATTCGCCAAGGTGCAACGGTTCTGGCACGCCCGCGCATCCACATGGGGGCAGCCATCGCTATTTGGTGCTTGACTGTGTTGGCTCTGGCAACGCCGGTACGACTGGGCGATCCGCAGGAAATCACCCGCGCCAAAAGGGACGTTGTTTTGGCAATCGATATTTCCGGCTCAATGGATGCGCGCGATTTCCCAGGTCCCGACAAGACCCGCATTCAACGGCTAGAGGCCGTTCGCGGCGTTGTTGCAGGATTTGTCGAACGCCGTCAGGGCGACCGGATGGCTCTGATTGTCTTTGGCTCGCAAGCCTTTGTCCAGGCCCCCCTCACCGAAGATCTGGACACGGTCTTAGCCCTTCTCGAACAAACTGAGGTCGGCATGGCGGGCCCACACACTGCCTTGGGTGACGCTCTTGGCTTGGCAATCCGCACGTTTGAAGCCTCAGATATCGATCAGCGGCTTTTGATCCTGCTTTCTGACGGCAACGACACCGCGAGCCGCATGAGCCCGATCAACGCAGCCGATATTGCTGCGCAAAAATCGGTCGAGATTTACGCCATAGGCGTCGGCGACCCTGACGCTACAGGAGAAGACCGCCTTGATCAGACCGTTCTTGCAGACATTGCAAAACGAACTGGTGGGCAAGATTTTTTCGCCGGCGACACTGAAAGCCTCGAAGAAATCTATACCCGCATCGACGACCTGGTGCCGCGCGAAACTGAAACCCTTTCTTGGCGTCCGCGGCAGGATTTGAGTTACCTCTGCCTCGGATTGGCAGTAAGCTTGGGTCTTTTGGTCATGGCACATGGCGTATTTCGGCGGAGGATCACCGCATGAGTTCTCTGGCAGCTTTTCACTTTCTGCGCCCTTGGATCTTACTCGCGTTGGTGCCGCTGGCGGCCATGTGGTGGTTTATCCGCACGCGGCATACCGGCAGTTCAACCGCATCCGGCCCTATTGCACCTCATCTCGCCAAAGCACTTTCCGTCGGACAGAACCGCCGCTTTCGACTGCTTCCAATTGACCTGAGTAGCGGGCTGCTGGCTTTGTTGATCCTCGGGACCTCGGGCCCTACATGGTCCGTCGAACCATCTCCATTCACTGCGCAAACCGCGCCTCTGGCGGTGGTTCTTCAAGTGACGCCGTCAATGGATAATCCGGACATTGCGCCTTCTCGTCTTGAAAGAGCAAAACACAAAATCCTCGATCTTGCCGAACTCCGGTCCGGCGCACGAACTGCGCTTATTGCATTCTCAGGCACCGCGCACTCCGTGTTGCCAATGACCGAAGACGCCAAAGTCCTGCGCCCGTATCTCGAAGGTTTGGAGCCTTCCATCATGCCGCGAGAAGGGTTTGACCTCAACGCTGCTGAGGCTCTGGCAAACGATATTCTCGCCCGCGAAGACACTCCCGGCGGCATTCTATATGTATTAGATGCACTCCCCGCTGCTGAGGCATCGAGCTTGTCGCTAATCAACTCCACGGCCTTTTTGTTTGCGTCAAAAATCGCACCTAACACGCCTAAGGGCACACAGAGCCTCATCGTTAGCGCCGACGACAGTGACATCAGACAAATAGAACGCACGCTTGCATCTGCCTACCGCCAGGCCTTGACAGAAGAAGGCAGTCAACCTTGGAAAGACCGGGGCAATTGGCTGGCTTGGCCCGCGGCTCTGTTGCTTTTGCTTTGGTTCCGGCGCGGCACCTCAATGCGCTGGGCCGTCATTGCCGGCTTTGCGTTGATGTTTCAGGGGGCGCCAGCCCAAGCTGGGTGGCGGGACTGGTTTTTTACGCCGGACCAACAAGGCTGGCTGCTCTATCAACATAAAGATTACTCCGAAGCGGCCGAAACCTTTGCCGATCCGTACCTGCGTGGAATCGCGTTGTACAAGAGCGGCCAGTACGAGACCGCCGCAGAGCTACTTGCGAGGATTGACAGCGCGGACGCCGCTTTTGCCGCTGGAATGGCGCACCTAAAATCGCGAAAATACCGCGACAGCGTGCAGAGTTTTGAACGCGCTCTCGAGATTGATCCGACACACCCAGGCGCCAACGCAAACTTGCCCGTGTCGCGTGAAATCGTGGCCTTCATCGAAGAACTACGAGCCACTTCAGACACTGGAGAAGAAGCAGGCATTGGCGCCGACGACGTGGTTTATGACAACGAATCCGGGCGCGGTCAGGACACCACTGTTTCGAAGCAACCAACAGAACAATCCGCCCCGCTGAGCGCTGAGCAATGGATGAATACCGTTGACACCCGCACCGGGGATTTCTTGCGCCAACGCTTCCTTCTGGAAACCGCTAGGAGGTAGGAATGAGATTTCTTCTAACGCTGATTTTTGTTTGTTTCGCCAGCTTTGCCGCCGCACAAGAACCCTTGATCGAAGTCGACCTGCAAAGCGATGAAACCCTGCCCGGACAGGCGGTAACGCTCCGCGTGACTGTTTTGGTGCCTACCTGGATGGCCCGCCCGCCGGAGTGGCCAAGCTACGATTCAACCGGCCTGTTTGTTCGTTTGCCAGAACGAAGCACCTCACCCACGAGCCGGACGATTGATGGTCAAACCTGGTCCGGTATTTCCCGCCGCTATCTGATTGCTCCGATGGCTCCCGGATCCTACGATCTGCCGCAATCATCGGTGCGTGTGGCCTATGCCGATCCGGGCGGTGAAGACATCATCCTTGATTTGCCTGTGCCTGCCGTGAATCTGATTGGGCTTGCGCCACCTGGTACCGAGAATTTGTCTCCATTTATCGCAGCAAACTCTTTGACTCTGGAGCAATCCGTTGAAGGATCGACCGAGTCACTTGCCCCCGGAGACAGCTTCTCTCGAACCGTTTCTGCCTCTGTCTCGGGCCTCGCGCCATTTTTGCTGACCGCGCTGACACCAGAGCACGATATCGTCGGCCTGCGAGCCTACCCTGCCACACCTGAAATTTCTGAAACCGACGACCGCGGCCAACTGTCCGGCACCCGCACTGAAACTACTACTTATATTGCGGAAGGTGCCGTAGACGCATCCCTGCCGCCGATCTCGGTGCGGTGGTACAATATCCAAAGCGGTGAGATAGAAACCGCAGAAATCGCCGGAGTGCAGGTATCCGCCTCCGGACCATCCCCTGCAATCATCCCCTCGTCGCAAAACCTGCTGGAGTTGGCCGGCTTGCTGGCAATTTTGTTGCTGATCGGACTCGTTATTCTAAGATTTGTGATCCGTAGGCGGAGCAGCGTGCCTAAGCTGACCGAACGTGACGTACGTAAACGGCTGCTCCGCGCAATATCCGCACGACGCCTCGGGGAGACCCGTCAAGCATTGGATCTGTGGCTGACACTCAAGCCTTTGAATCAACCAACCAAAGCGTCCATCACAGAACATCTCTTTGCTTTGGGTCGTGCGCAGCACGGTCCTGACGGAATTTCAAAGGAATCCTCGCATTGGAATGCGCTTCAGTCCATCATCCGTCGATCCACATCCCCTTTTCGCCACTCGGGCCTCACCCGCGCGCGCGCTCCAGCGCTTCCGCCATTGAACCCCCCGTCAGCTTGATCAAGGTCATACCATTGCTTCGCTACATCATTTGCCTCCTGTTTCTCGCGGTTCCGGCAACCGCACAAATTCCTGCCTATGTCGGTAGCCAGACCTGCGAATCCTGCCATCAGGACGCGTATGACGCATGGGCTACTTCCCACCACGGAGAAGCTTGGCGGCTACCAGGGCCAGATATGTTGCAAGGCGCATTTGAAGGCGAGGAGTTCACCCACGACGGCATGACCGCGCGGTTCTTCCGAGATGGCGACGACTATGTTGTCGACGTCACGGAAAAAGACGGAACTCAAACCGCCTACACGGTGCACTCCGTTGGCGGTACGCATCCGCTTGAGCACTTGATTTTCGAAACCGAACCCGGGCGCCTCCAAAGCTTTGATGTGGCTTGGGACGTGGACAAAAAAAACTGGTTCCACTTGTATCCCGAACAGGATCTGCCACCAGACGACGGATATCACTGGAGTGGCCCTTACAAAAATTGGAACGCCCGCTGTGCGGAATGCCACGCCACAGAGTTTGAAAAAAACTATGACTTTCAGACCCGCAGCTATACCTCTGTGCAATCCGAAATTGGTGTAGGATGCGAAGCATGCCATGGGCCAGGTGAGGCCCACCTCCGTCAACAAGAAGGCGAAATGCCGACTTATACCATTCCTCTGGACCAGTACGGGTTTTCCGCTGCCCTTACCGACCCTCAGGAAGTCATGGAACAATGTGCAACCTGTCACTCTCGGCGCGAGGCATTTGGAAACGGGAACCCGCTTCCCGGCACCAGTTTCCACGACGCATACAGCCTCGCGCTCCTGCGCCCTGGCTTGTACGAACCAGACGGTCACATCCTGGACGAAGTGTACGTTTATGGCTCATTTCGACAGTCCAAAATGCACGAGGAAGGCGTAACCTGCGTCAATTGCCACGACAGCCACAGCGCCCAGTTGTTGCTTGATGAAACGGAAACCTGCACGCAATGCCATTCCACTGTGGGCAACGGAGATTTTCCGACTTTGAAACTGGCCGACTACGACAGCGCCGAGCACCACTTCCATGAAGAAGGCAGCGAGGGAGCAAGGTGCGTCAGCTGTCACATGCCTCAGCGCCGGTATATGGGCAATGACGACCGCCGCGATCACAGCTTTCGCATCCCTCGTCCAGATCTGTTCGCGCAAACCAGCGGGCCTGATGCCTGCACGGACTGCCACAGCGAAGAAACACCGGCCTGGGCCGCGGAAGTCATTACCCAATGGCACCCTGGCGCAAGTGACCGAGATCCAGGCTACGCGCTGGACCTTGCCAATGCCCGCAATCAACCGCAGCCGCTGCCTGAAATGCTAGATCATCCGGGTCTTGTTCAGGCAACCATCCTGTGGCTGTTTGACGGCACCGAGGATGTTTCTGCGGAAACGTTGGCCCCTTACCTGACAAGCAGCGATCCGGTCGTGCGCTCGGGCGCGATGCATGCGGCACGGCACTTGCCGCTACCCGATGCGATTGATGCTCTGTCCACCGGCATGCAGGATCCGCGTAGAAATGTCCGTGTCTCAGCAGCCCGCGCCTTCCTTCAGTTGGTGCCGCGGTCCGGCAGGTTTCTTAACCAATCCGACATTCGGCTTGCCTACAGCGAAGTAGGCGAGATGTTCTCGAACCAAATGGATTTCCCCGAAGCCCATTTGCAAATGGGCGGGCTTGCCCTGTTTTCGCGCAACCTGCGAGCTGCAGTACAATCTTTCCGCGAAGTGGTCACGCTGGATCCACAAAACTCGCCCGCGTGGGTTGTTCTGGTACGGATCGCTTACGCATCTGAGGGGGAAGATGCGGCCAAATCAGTCCTAGAAGAGGCATTTGGGCACATCCCTGATGATCCCACTCTCCAAGACCTGGCAAGCCAGCTCTAGCTGACAAAGGAGCCTCTCCGATGCGGCGCGACCTGGCTATCAGACAACACTCAATCGGGGGGAGGGCTCGACATTGCTCGGGACCACCGCGTCTCATAAATCGAGATCATTGTAAACGTTGACGGGACAAGCGCTCGCCGATGGCCCAAGACCTTTGGCTAAACACCCAGGTATCTGTCGGTGACATCAGGGCTGAGTGTTGCAAACGCTCCAGACCAAACCGTCGTTCCTTTTTCAAGAATGACGCCTTTGTCTGCGATACCGGCAAGCTCCTTCAGAGATTTGTCCACGACTATGATGGCCAGTCCTGTTTTGGCCTTCAATTGCGCGAGCGCCGCCCAAATTTCCTGCCGCACTACCGGCGCAAGACCTTCGGTGGCTTCATCCAGCACCAAAAGTCTGGGATTGGTCATTAAGGCGCGACCAATTGCCAGCATTTGCTGCTCCCCGCCAGACAAGGTGCCAGCCTCCTGCGTGCGCCGCTCTGCCAACCGAGGAAATAGCCGCGCAACTGCAGCAAAATCCCATTCGCCTGCCCGCGCAGCGGCAATCAGGTTTTCATGCACCGTAAGATCCGCGAAACACCGCCGCCCTTCCGGAACCAATCCGATCCCCATGCGTGCGACCTTGTGTGAGGGCAAACGCGCAATATCCTCGCCCCTAAACTGCACGCTGCCTCCACGGTTTTTCAAAAGACGGCAAATGACCTTGATCGTTGTCGATTTCCCCATCCCATTTCGCCCCATCAGCGCAAGGACTTCGCCATCCTCGACTTCAAGATGCACATCAAACAGCGCTTGCGACGCGCCATAAAACGCGGACACATCCGACAGTTTTAACAGGCTCATGCTGCGCCCTCCTCGCCCAAATAGGCGTTGCGCACGTCCGAATTGGTTCGGATGTCGTCGACTGTGCCTGTGGCAATGATCTCTCCGTACACGAGCACACTCACACGATCCGCGAGGGAGAAAACCGCATCCATGTCGTGTTCAATCAACAGAATTGGCGCCTGGTGACGCAAAGTGTCAAGAAACCCGATCAGTTGCTGCGACCCCTCCGCGCCTAATCCGGCCATCGGTTCATCCATAAGAAACGCTTTGGGATCCAGCGTCAGTGCAACAGCGACTTCCAACTGGCGACGTTGTCCATGAGACAAATCCGATGCCCTGAAGTTGCGAAAGTCCTCCAGCCCAACCTTGGTCAAGGCAGCGTCTGCCGTCTCCAGCAATTCGGCGTCTTTCATCACATTGTTGAAAAACCAAAAAACATTGCCGCGGTGGCCCAATGCACCAAGCACCACATTCTGCAGGACAGTGTACTCCATCGCCAACGACGAGATCTGAAAGGTACGCCCCATGCCAAGTCGCGCCCTCGCCGCTGTCGACAACTTGCTGACGTCCTTCCCGTCAAAATGTACACTTCCTTCGTCGGGCTGAAGCCCACCAGCGATCTGTTTGATTAAGGTAGACTTCCCTGCCCCATTCGGCCCGATCAGAGCGTGAATTTCACCCTGTCGCAGGTCCAGACTGATGGCTTTGCTTGCAACCAGCCCGCCGAACCTCTTGGTTAATCCCCGGGTTTCCAGAATGGAATCAATCATGCGCGACCTCCCGACCGGCAAGCAGCCCATAAAGACCACCACGCGCAAACAACACGACTCCCAGCAAAATTGCGCCCAGATAGATGTGCCAATACTCGCTCAGGCCGCCAAGGCTGTGCTCAAGAAGAATAAACAATGCAGCCCCAGCCACTGGTCCGAACACACGGCCGACCCCTCCAAGGATAACGAACACCATGATCTCTCCGGATGTGTGCCAACTCAACATAGTTGGGCTCACAAAACGGTTCAGGTCAGCAAAAAGAGCACCAGCCAAACCAGTGATGGCACCGGATATGGTAAAAGCAATCAAGTACAGCCGGTAAGGCCCCTGCCCAACGGCCTGCACCCGTTCCTCGTTCTGTTTCGCCGCGCGCAGCATCAGACCAAATGACGAGCGCGCAGCGCAATGCACGCCAATCAACACAATGAGCAAAAGCACATAGCAAATTGCAAAGAACTGGATTGGGTCCATCGTGTTCAAACCCGGGAACGTATTTCGAACATAGATCGACAGACCATCCTCGCCACCATAGGTCGACCAGGAGATGGTGAAGTAATAAAGCATCTGACCAAATGCGAGAGTGATCATGATGAAATAGACCCCGGTCGTGCGCAGGCTCAAAGCCCCAATGGCCAGAGCAGCCAAGCCGCTAACGACAACGGCAACCGGCCAGACAATCAACATTGATTTGGTGCCCTCAACCGCAAACGGCCATTCCATTAAGGGCGTATATGTCTGGGCGTGGTATGCCAGAATGCCCATGACATAGCCGCCTATTCCGAAGAAGACCGCATGTCCAAGGCTCACCAACCCGCCAAAGCCCAAAGCGAAATTCAAGCCGATGCCGGCGATTGCAAAAATCACTGCACGCGTTGTGAGCGTGATGATGAACGGCTCATCAGAGACCCAAGCAATCAACGGCACTGCCAGCAGAAGACACAACAAAACGGCGTTCAAAAGAGTTTCTTTTGTCATGTCACGCCCCTCCAAAGAGGCCCTTGGGCCGGACAAGTAAAACGCCAGCCATAAGTATATAGATGGACATCGATGCCAATGACGACCCGACCGAAGTCGCCGCCGATGGCGTCATCACAAGCCCAAAAATCTGCGGCAACAGAAACCGTCCCAATGTGTCGGTCAACCCAACCAGAACAGCACCTATTAACGCGCCTTTGATAGATCCGATTCCACCGATCACAATGACAACAAAAGCCAGGATCAACACAGGCTCCCCCATGCCGACCTGAACCGACTGTATGGCCCCAATCAGCGCACCGGCAAACCCCGCCAACGCGGCACCTAGCGCAAAAATCAGCGTATAGAGCAGCGAAATATCCACCCCGAGGGCCCCGATCATCTCCCGATCGTTTTCACCCGCCCGAATTCGTATGCCGATCCGCGTCCGCATGATCATCCAAAACAGTCCTGCGGCGACCAACAATCCGATCCCAATCAGCGATAAGCGGTATTTTGAATATTCTATCCCGAACGGCAAAGTTACCGTACCGGCCAGATACTCGGGCCGGTCCAAAAACAATGGAAACGACCCGAATGCCCATCGTGTCCCTTCGGAAAAAATCAGTATAAGAGCAAACGTCGCCAAAACCTGATCCAAATGGTCTCGGTCATAAAGCCGCCGAATAACCAGCACTTCGATCAAAACGCCGGCAAATGCCGCCGCCACAAGACTTGCCACCAACGCCAGCACAAACGACCCAGTTGCCGCCGCCACGGCAGCAGCTGCAAAGGCCCCCACCATGTAAAGAGACCCATGTGCGAGGTTGATCAGGCCCATAACCCCAAAAATCAGGGTCAGACCCGCCGCCATAAGAAACAACATCACCCCGAACTGTAGCCCATTCAGAGTCTGCTCGATGAGAAGGATCCAGGACATTGTTCCCCCGCCTGTTCGGTGTGCCCCGCCCCACCGTCCATGGGTGGGCGGGGCGCGTCAGTTACATCTTGCAGTCAGCCGCATAAGCGTCGCTGTGGTTTTTCAAGCCCACCGAAACGATCTTGTTGGTGAACACATCGCCTTCCTGCACCACCTCACGAACATAGATGTCCTGGATCGGGTGGTTGTTGGGCCCGAAAGCAAAGTCTCCGCGTGTGCTGTCAAACTCGGCAGCCTGAAGCGCGGAGCGGAAGGCGTCCTGATCCGCCACATCCGCTTTACCCATTGCCGAAATCAGCAGGTTCGCGGTGTCAAAGCCCTGACTTGCATAAAGCGACGGCAGACGACCGTATTTGGCTTCAAAGCTCTCCACAAATGCCGTGTTGGTGGCGTTGTCGATATCCTTAGACCACTGAGAGGTGTTTTTGACGCCCAGTGCGGCCGCGCCTACAGCCTGCAAAATGCCCTGGTCAAAGCTAAACGCCGGCCCGACCACTGGCAGATCGACACCGCTATCCGCATATTGCTTCAAAAAGGAAATTCCCATCCCGCCGGGCAGGAAGAAATAAACGCTATCCGCACCGGAGGCACGGATTTGTGCGATCTCGCTGGCGTAGTCCGTCTGGCCGAGCTTGGTATAAATCTCGCCAGCCAACTCTCCTTCATAAAAGCGCTTGTATCCCGTCAATGCGTCTTTGCCCGCCGGATAGTTCGGCGCAAGAATGAACGAGTTCTTTAGATCCGCAGAATTCGCATAAGCACCCGCAGCTTCATGCAGATTGTCATTCTGCCACGCCACATTGAAGTAATTCTCGTGACAACCTTTGCCCGCCAAAGGCGATGGGCCTGCATTGGGAGACAGATAGAATTTCCCCTGTGCCACAGAGGCGGGCACAACAGCCATAGCAAGGTTGGACCAGATGATCCCCGTCAATACATCCACCTTTTCCGACTGAATCATTTTGTCGGCAAGTTGAACGGCCACATCAGGCTTGCGTTGATCGTCCTCGATCACGACTTCCAGATCGCTCCGGCCAGATTGTTCCACAGCCAACATAAAGCCGTCACGCACATCAATACCCAGTCCGGCGCCCCCGCCCGAAAGCGTAGTGATCATACCGACCTTTAGCCCCTCAGCCTGCGCACCTGCCGCAAAAAGCGCGGCACTGGCTGCCAATGCAAATTTGTGTAATCCCATTATTTCCTCCTTTTGGCCCCACGTCCGGCCGGTGCGACCTTTCATGGCTTTGCGAACGGCCCATTCCAAGTTGCAGACCGCTTTGCGTAATAACACCCCGACGTCTTGCGCATCGTGGGCACAGAATGTGAACAAACTACCGAAGCGCTTTGCTTACATCATTGTTGTATATGACAGATTTCCCCGAAACATAATGATGTATCCTATCCGCAAGCGGCTAGGGCAAGTGCAGATCAATCCGGAATTTGCGTCTTCCACACCGCCGGCGTCAAAAAATGCACGTTCAATCCCCAATCGGGACGGAAAATTTGAACTGCACGGCGGTCCCAATGCGCGATGTCCGAAAGGGCGAGAGGGCGAATTCATCTCGGATAGGGAATATTGCGGTGCCGTAAGCCCAATTCGAGCAACGGCACAACTGTTTGATCCGCCTTCGGCGAATTGCAGATGCAAACAATGGTCCAAATCGGTTTCTCAAAAAGAGTTGGAACGTTTCATGGCAGCGTGCCAAGAAGCCACCAAGCCCACCACCAATCAGTGTCCTTTGGCCACACGCCTGACAACCAGCTCGCAATGTCCACGGCATCGGTGCCTTTAGGCAATAAAGTCCTGAAGGTTTTGGTAACTAACCAATCGTAACCAACGCTGGATAGCCATCGTACCTACCGACGTCGCCCCGAAAGTCGTTGAAGCAGGATAGGGTCCGCCGTGCATCATGGCATCACAGACTTCGACACCTGTCGGAAAGCCATTCGCCAGAAGTCGGCCGGCCTTTCGCTCCAGAATTGGGAGAAGCGCCTTGGTTTCTGCACTATCCTCGACGTCACAAAGAACAGTGCAAGTCAGCTGCCCCTCAAGCCCTAGCGCGACCTCCTGCAATTGCGTCATGTTTTTGACGCGAACAACGATTCCGAGAGGACCAAACACTTCTTCCGTTAGGGCGTCGTTGCTTAACCAGTTTTCGCCAGTGGTGGCAAAAACACTGGGTGTGACGGATCGATCGTCACTTTCTTTCGCTGCCAGCAATTCTCTGACCCCATCCACACCGGCGACAATTGAGCGCCCTTTGGCATACGCAGAGGCAATGTCTTTAGTCAGCATGGTTTGTGAACCATGATCTTTCAGGGCATCGATTACTGTCGCCTCGAACGAATCGACCTCTGGACCGTCAATCAGAACTACGACTCCCGGATTGGTGCAAAACTGACCTGCTCCCATCGTCAATGAGGCTGCCCAGCCTTTCGCGATTTCGGGTCCGCGCGCGGCAACAGCGGCGGGCATCAGAAACATCGGATTGATCGATCCAAGCTCTCCTAAAAATGGGATAGGTTCGCTACGCTGTGCGCACAGGTCGAACAGCGCACGCCCGCCCCGGAAAGACCCCGTGAATCCAACAGCCTTGATCAGCGGATGCTGCACCAACGCCTGCCCAACATCGAAGTCACCGCCCTGGATCAAGGAGAAAACCCCAGGATGCAGCTCGCAAGACTTTACCGCCGCATGAACCGCTTCGGCGATGATTTCGCCTGTACCTGGGTGGGAAGAATGCCCGCGCACGACAACTGGGCACCCCGCAGCAAATGCCGATGCTGTGTCGCCGCCGGCAGTTGAGAAAGCCAGAGGGAAGTTTGAAGCGCCGAATACAGCCACCGGACCTACAGGGCGTTTGGTAAGCTGAATGTCAGGTCGCGGCAAAGGTGTGCGATCAGGCAACGCCCGATCGTGTTGCCGATCTAGGTAAGCACCGTCCAGAATGTGTGAAGCGAACAGACGAAGTTGACCAACAGTGCGCCCGCGCTCCCCTTGTAGTCGCCCCTCCGGCAACCCGGTTTCGGAGCTGCCTATCGCGGTTATGTCATCTGCACGCGCTTCGATTTCATCCGCAATAGCATTCAAGAATCGGGCGCGATCGTCTTGACTGCTGTAACCAAATGACCAAAAGGCGTCTTCAGCGGCTGTCACGGCTTGATCGACCAACGCGACCGTTCCAACTGAAAATGAACTTGCGGCCCCCTGCACCGGATCGGACAAAAATTGCGTATCTGTGCCGATCCATTCACCTGCAATCAGGTGCTTACCATGCGGTTCCATCCGATCTTCCTTGCGCGCTTAAATTGTCGCTCGCCCCTCGGCGTTACCTTGTCCAAAGGGGCAAGCGAATTGTTATGAGAACAGCATTCCGCCGTTGATATCTACGTTGGCTCCAGTGATGAATGCAGCCTCATCCGACGCGAGGAAAACCGCCAACTTAGCAACATCTTCGGACGTGCCTTCGCGCTTGAGCGGCGTGATACCAGCGACATGTTTTCTCACCTCAGGCTTGGTGAAAATGTTGTGGAAGTCCGTATCGATCATGCCCGGGCACAGCGAATTGACCCGAATTTTCGGACCCAACTCCTTGGCCAGACCACGTGTCAAAGTCATGAGCGCCCCTTTTGATGCGCCATAAGCAGAAGCTCCCGAGCCACCCCCATCACGACCTGCCTGTGAAGCGAGACCTACAATAGAGGAGCCTTCCGACATGTGCGGCAGGCATTCACGCACAGCCAGCACAAAAGAAGTCAGATTCACATCCATTACGGCGCGCAAATGATCCAGCGTCATCTCTGCCATCGGTACGCGGGCAAGAATGCCACCAGTTACGTGAAGCAGCATGTCGACTCCGCCAAAGGTTTCGACGGTCTTTGCAACCAAGGCTGCAACATCATCCTCGCTAGTCATATCGCCTTGCATTGCGAAGGCCCGGCCACCAGCTGCCGTGATTTCTGCCGCCGCACTAGTCTTGGCATCTCAATAAACCGGGAAACTCTTGCCAAATATGGCACCACTTAACGACCCGCCGGAGGCCACAAATGTTCAGGACCCTTACCGGCCGACCGCCCCAGACCGCATTGCCAGCCCTCGCCACCGATTGCCATATCCACCTGTTTGACAGCTCAAAGTTTCAATCCCAGCCTAACGGACCCGCCGCGCCCGAGGATGCGTTGATTGCGCACTACGAATCTGTCCAGTCATGGCTTGGGCTTGAGAGAGTCGTGATCGTGCAAGGCAACGCCTACCAAATGGACAATCGCTGCATTCTAGAAGGACTCGACCATTTTGGTGAAGCTGCGCGCGGCATAGCTGCGGTCAACACGGACATCAGCGACAAAGAACTGGATGAAATGACCTCTCGCGGAGTTCGAGGAGCACGGATTATGGACATTCAGCAAGGCGCCGTTGGAATGGACGATCTGCTTGCGATCAACGCCTGTGTTCATTCTTTTGGTTGGTCGCTTATTGTGCAGTTCGACGGCCGGGAACTTCTGAATCATATTCGCACGCTGGAGCAAGTCCAGGGAAACTATGTCATCGACCATACGGGAAAGTTTCTAAAACCCGTGGCGCCGGACAGCGCCGAATTTCAGGCGCTCTTGCGCCTGATAGATCGAGGAAATTGCTACGTTAAATTGTCAGGATGCTATGAAACCTCGATAATTGGACCGCCTGGCTACGACGATCTGGCCGCGCTGTCCAAACACCTGATCAAGCACGCGCCAGACAGGATCATTTGGGGGACCAACTGGCCCCACAACATGGCGACATCACGGGCTACGTACCCTGACGACGTTCATTTACTGGATCTGGTCATGGATTGGGCTGGATCAAGCGAAAACATCCAGAAAATTTTCGTGTCCAACCCCGCGCGCCTTTATGGGTTTAGCCCGCCCTAACCAACCGCGACTATCTGTTTTGCCACTTGCCGGTTTTAGTCAACCTGTATTATAGGTATATAGGTATGCAATCTATGGCTTTGCGTAGCCGAGAGGATCACTATGGTCGACGACTTCGAAGCGCTAGATCGCCGCCCGCTCTATGCGCGTGTGGCTGATGGCATTTTGAAAATGGTCTCTGACCAAGGATTACGACCAGGTGACGAACTTCCATCCGAAGCGGACCTATGCTCTCGCGCGGACGTCAGCCGGGTCGTTGTACGCGGCGCCTTAGCGCATCTTGCCGGAGCAGGTCACATCATGATTTCGAACGGCCGCAAGGCGCAGGTCAAGGAGATCAATCCCGACGTGCTGACGAACACTTTCAGCCATGGATTGGCGACATCGCAGTTCTCGGTGAGCAAAGTGTTGGAGGTACGTCAAGGCATCGAAACCAGCACCGCTGCCCTGGCGGCCGAAAACAGGACCGAAGCACAAGCGGACCAACTGATTTCGTTATGCGACCAAATGGAAAGGGAGGTGGGTGCCCCCCAAGCGTTTGCAGATCTGGATTATCGGTTCCACCTTGCCATCGCTGAGGCAACCGGAAATCCGCTTTATGTCTACATTGTCAAACCACTCCGTGAAATCATCAAACATTCGATAACCGTCGGGCGCCTGGCACAGTCATCAGATGCGGACCAGACACGGATTCTCAGGGATCACCGGGCCATTCAATCTGCAATTTTCCGAGGAGATTCAAAGGCCGCAGCCGAAGCCATGCAAGCCCATTTTTCTGCTGCGGGGCTTGCCTTGTCTCATCATCAACAGGACCAAAATAATGACCCGTGAAACCCCTATTGCACTGGACGTTCTTTGCTTTGGCGAGCCGATGTTCGAATTCTCGTGGATAGAAACCAATACCATTCGTCCCGGCATTGGCGGAGATGTCTCCAACACGGCAGTGGCCGCCAATCGTGCTGGCGCCAAAGCCGGTATACTTACGCATCTGGGAAGAGACGGTTTCGGGGATCACATCTTGCAGCTCTATGCTGATGAAGGAATTGATGCATCGCGCGTCAAGAGGACCGATACTGCGCCGACCGGTTTGTATTTCATAGAATATGGTCAGGATGGGCACCGGTTTTCCTATCGTCGCGCCGGATCGGCCGCAAGCCACATCACCCCCTCCGACCTGTCTCAGGATATGTTTGAGAACGTCGGGGTCCTTCACCTGAGCGGCATCACGCAGGCGATTTCGGAAACATCCTGCGCCGCCTCAATCCGTGCGGCCGAACTGGCCCGCGCGGCGGGCGCGCGTGTGGCGTTTGACACCAATTTGCGCCTCAACCTGTGGTCCGCAGACGACGCCCTCGGCGCGCTGGAAAAAATTCTACCGCTTGTCGATGTTGTCTTTCCAAGCATCGAAGACGCAGAAGCTTTATTCGGCATCGATGATGCTGGCAAAATCTGCAGTTGGTTTTTGGAAAGAGGCGTCGAGATGGTTGTCCTTACCCTCGGAGAGCACGGCGCGATTGTTGCGGACGCAAGCGACCAGAAATTTATAAGAGCCTTCCCGGCCAATCTACGAGACGCCACCGGTGCCGGCGATACGTTTGACGGCGCCTTCCTTGCAGAATTCGCACGATCCTCGGACCCGCATCAGGCAGCAAGATTTGCATGCGCCGCTGCTTCACTCTCGGTGGAAACCGTGGGAGCCGTTGCATCTATTCCCAGACAAGATGCCATCTTGAAACGCCTTCAATGAGTCACCCCATCGTGAAACAAAGCCATTCGAAGCACAGGAAGAAATTCGCATGATCTGTTCAGTGGGATCGATCATGCCGGTCATTTTTTAGGCGATTCAAACAGAGCGTCACCCTTACCCAAAGCACAGTTTTCAGGTAGTTTTCCTACGCTCAAGGCAACGCAATCCTCTCCCGCTGCGCCGGATTTAATCGTAGCCTAGTCAGATGTTCCCATCGGGATCATCGACGCAGATCATTCCCTTGCGCTTCAAAGTGTGCGCAATGCCAAGGTGGTGGGCCCAAACTGCAAAGTTCCTCACGGCGCAGCAAATACGCAGATTGAGGTTTATCCAGCAAGAAACGCAGCTTTTGCGGGACACCGTAGCCGCAAGCGAGCCCCCGCGCCAACGACGACAAGCAAACGATTGCTAGCCGCAAACTCCAAATTTGGCTCACTGACAGTCATGGTTTCAGAAGCTTGACGAACTGCCGGCGGTTGGTGCAAATCGACAAAAAGGACAGGTGCGTTCGAACCGACCACTGAGGGAACAACTGTCCATTCCAGGAAGTCGGACCATTTCGAAAATGGTGCTATCGCCCCCGAAATCCAAGTACCTTGCGTATGCAGGGTTTTGGGTGAGCTTTTGGGGGTGGGCGCAAAGACTTTTTGAAGCCAAAGTGGCGGAGGGAATGGGTCTGGTGGCCAACCCTATCCACCCCCTAAGTTATTGTAATCATTGATGCAGGAATGAGTTTGCAAATCATCCGAGTCAAACGGCTCTGGGAACGAACACTGCCCCTCAGTCAATCTTGCGCATAGCCATTGGGATTGGTGGATTGCCAGTTCCAGGTGGTCCTGCACATGTCGGCAACGTCCAGGTTGGCTTTCCACCCGAGAAGGCGCTCGGCTTTGTCAACCGCCGCCAGGCTGCGCGCCACATCGCCATCGCGGCGCGGCCCAATCTTATAGGGCACCGCGCGCCCGGAGGCATGCTCAAACGCTTTCACCATCTCAAGCACCGTGGCGCCCTGGCCCGTGCCAACATTTATGGCCTCGCACCCCTTGGAGGTTCCAGAAAACTGAATAGCGGCCAAATGGGCCCGCGCCAGATCTTCGACATGGATGTAATCGCGCTCTCCAGTTCCATCTCGAGTCTTATAATCCGTGCCAAAAACATTCAGGTGCTTCAAACGCCCAACTGCGACCTGCGAGATGTACGGAACGAGATTGTTCGGAATGCCATTGGGATCTTCACCGATGCGGCCCGAAGCATCCGCTCCGACAGGATTGAAATACCGCAGCAATACCGCACTTGCTTCCTTCCACGAGGCAGCCCAATCGCGAATGATTAGCGCCATGTGAACCTCCTTGTGGTTTTTGCGAACACTTGCGGGACCACCATGACCGAGGGGCTGGGAGGCACCGTGGAGGCAACCGGGAGGCAAACTGGGAGGCAGCGAAGTTAGATGCCTTAAAATGAAAAAAGCCGCCCCGAAGGACGGCCTTTTCATCGAAACACGAGGGGCAGGATCAGGGATCGATTCAGCAGTTTCCGTTCTCGACCTTGACGAAACGCCATTTGTCGATGCCGCGGCCAAAAGCCTTTTTCAGGGTGTTAACCTGACCACCATAGCCAGCCTCTTCCAAAACAGTGGCAAGACGCAGAACTTGTGACTTTGACCAATAGGCCGAAAACAGAATTTCCAAGAACCGACGCTGCTTGTCCCCGCGGAAGGTGAGAGTTTCGCCCCGATACCAGACGATCCCGCAATCATCCGAATGATCGATCGGGAACCGATGCTGCGCCTCACCCGGGAAGACCCTTGCGCCAACGGCCTGCGGTGAGATGGCCAGCTTTCCAGATGCTTTGGCCACATCGGTCACGCTGATGACGATGTCCTTCTTACTCCCAGCAATAGGAAGGCGATCGCCCGGTGTGGACGTCAGGATGACGCGAACCTCGTCAGGCGGCCTGCGTTCCAGCAGAGCACCAACCTTTTTCCACACCGCAGGATCTGAAAGCCGTCGCGCAAACCAGACCGGCACGGAGGATTTCGCGCCCTTGAGCTGGATGGTGCCAATGTCCCAGGCGACACTGTCGATCAACGAGATCGGGCGCGCCGGGGCAGCGCGCTCGAAATCTACCAACATCTTCGCGAAGAGCAGCGGGTAATCAACTGCAAGAGCTGCGATCTCCTTGGCATCGACCGCAACCCACCGACCGATGCTGTTGTTGTATCCATACTGCCTGCGCTCGGCGCACCACTCTGCAGGGATGGGCTCGTCTTCATAGTCATCCATAGCGGTGACGACCGGGATATGTCCGGACGCGACCATCAACTTGGCCTCGAGCAACTGATCCGTCGCCCGAGGTGAACCTTGCCGCAGGACCGATGCCTGCACCTTGGCCGTGCGGGTTTCAACGACCTGCAGCAGCATATCGACCGCCCGCTTAGTCAATGAGGTCACCGATGTCGGAGCTGTCGGTCAGAATGCCCCAACGGCGCAGATACTTGTCGCCGATCAGGCGCTCATGCGGGGTCATGTCCTTCAAGTTGCAGCCATGTGGCATCGTCACCGTCAGCGTCAACGATTTGCCCCGCCCGCCGCTCGGGCCGGGCTGAAACTTGATTGTGAACCGCGCGCGCGTGACGATCCATTCAGGCGCTTCAGATGCAACGGACAGGACATGCCCCGAACTGCCAATGTCGAGCCCAATTCTCTCTTCTGCCATTTCCCACACCGTGCGGTCGGCACCCGACATGGATTCGAGGATGATCCGTTCGTTAGGCTGGCCAACCTCCATAAGACGCAATTCTTTCACGGTGACGTCCGCGATGCCGTCATCAACGTCAGTCGGGAAGTCAAAGGGCTTCAACAGCACCCCAAGATCGTATTCCCGCAGCGGTATATGCTTTTCTTCGAAGTCGATCCCAAGCAGGTCCCGCGCCATGTAGGCAGTGAGATCCCTCCGGTCTGCAACTGTATTGGCCACCACCTCTATGACGCCGGTATCCGCCTCGTAAGTCAGCGCAGCCTCAAAAACCGGCTTCACGATGCGGCGGGACAATGTGCTGTTCGCGTCGAACCCAAGCATGTCCTCCGGCCGCCCTTCGCGATAGACAGCGACCTGCACGAGATCGCATTCCTGATCATCGAGGATGACGCGGTGCCGGTCGAAAACATCGACATGAACATGCGGCGTGTCGAAACGCTCGCGGATTGCCTTTGTGAAGTCAGCTACCGATACAGCATCCCGGCGGACCACACGGTCCTTTTCTACTTCAAAGCCACTCCATGATCGGCCACGGCGCCGTTCATCATTGTAGCGGACCTCTTCAGCCTTACGAAACTGGTCTGGTTCATTCAAAAACACCCACAGCGAACGATTATTAGCCCCCTCCAGCGTGTCGAACACCTGCCGGTTGATGACGACATTCTGCAGCGCATTCTGGCCCGGTTCGTCCGCGAGAGCAGCGACCTGACTGGCATTCATGACAACGCGTTGTTTTTCACGGTCGTCCATGTCGTCGACAGCTTTGATCAGCGGCTCGACGAGCTCCGCCTCGGGCTTGGTCCAATCGACCGGTGGAAGGGATGTGAACCCGGAGCCGGTAAAATAGTCATGCAACCGTGTGACGGGGGTCTTGCGAAGGAAGGAGGCGATAGCAGTCATAGGAGCCCTTTCTGGCCAGGAGGAGGAGGGAATCGGCGCAAAGCGATACGATAACGTTCGATCTACACCGAACAAACCGCCTCGTCTACTTGCGCGGCACGATTTTGTTCGGCATACCGAACAAGCTTCCTGCAACGAAGGAAAACAAGGATGATACGATGACCACGTCCCTCGGCGCCAAGATCAAGCGCCACCGCCAGGAGAAGGGATACTCCCTCGACAAGCTCGCGGAATTGACCGACTCGAGCAAGAGCTACATTTGGGAATTGGAAAACCGCGATGCACGAAAACCGTCGGGCGAAAAATTGACCCGAATTGCTCGGGCCCTCGAGGTCACAACCGATTATCTGCTAGATGAAAGTGAGGAGCCCGGAGACGCAGTACTGAAGGAGGCCTTCTTCCGCAAATTCAGCAAGCTCGACCCGGATGACCAAGCGAAAATCAATCAGATGATTGATGCGTGGGGAAAGAAGGATTGAGTCTGCCCACGACGCCACAGGGTTGGGCAATTCGCCTAACCCAAATCCTGTCGCTGCATCAGGCAGCCCATGGGCTACCGCGGTTTCCAATCGATGTGGCAGCGCTGGCGCAGGATGTCTCTCGACAGGTATTTCCAGATGCACCGATAACTATGGTCGGCGGCCTGGACCTCTCCAAGGGCGTCGAAGGCATGCTCATGCCGAACCCTGATGGTTCCGGCGAGTGGGGCATCATTTACAACGACACAATCCATTCGGCAGGACGGCGGAATTTCACGTTGGCCCATGAGCTGGGCCACTACCTGCTGCACCGGCAGACCAATCCAAACGGCCTCAAATGCACCAACCGCAATATGGCTGATTGGGATGAGGTCCGGAACGGTATCGAGGCGGAGGCCAATACCTTCGCCTCCTACCTTTTGATGCCGCTGGATGATTTTCGTGAGCAGATCAAAGGCCGGGCCATTGATATCGATCTGATGACTGATTTGGCCGACCGCTACGCCGTGTCACTGACGGCAGCGATCCTGAAATGGATGACCATCACCGACAAGCGGGCGATGATCGTGGTTGGCAAAGAAGGCTTCATCGACTGGGCATGGTCCAGCGAGCCGTTGCTGAAATCCGGTATCTTTTACCGGGCACGCCAAACAGTAACTGAACTGCCAGCCGCCTCCTTGGCCGCGCAGGACGTGGACTGGGATACTGGTCGCCATGGTCACCTCCAACCCGCAGGTGTCTGGTTGGGGTCTGAGCCCGTCCATGAAATGACGGTGTTCTCCCCCAGCAACGACCAAATGACGATCTCGCTGCTGCTATATCCTGACCGCGCACCATCCCGCTGGGAGATGGCCGAGCTGGAAGAAGAGCAGACCGTCGATACGTTCGACAAATTCATGGATGGTCGCACGGGGTGATTCGGCCCAGCAATGACGATCAGCGTTCCGCGTACTCGCATATTCACTACGCAGAAATACGTGGCTCTACGCGCACGTCGACCCTGTCCGTAAAATATTGATTTACTTGTATTTTTGATGTTTTGAGATACCTTTTGGGCATCATCTCAATCGCGAAAAGTCGCCATGCCCAAAAACACATCAGGCCCGATTTCGGGTCCCAATCCCCTATGTCCTGAGCGCATGTCAGCGGACGCGCGCCTCGAAGAAATTGGCCGCATCCTCGCTGCAGCTGTGGTTCGGCTTACCGCCGAACAGTCCAGCGATTTATCTTCTGAGAACGGAGACAGTTTCGTGGACTTCTCGCCCCGAAAGAGCGGTGGTCGTCGTGCAAAACGTATCCGCATCGGAGGAATTGATGAAACATCACAATAAGATAACCCCAGCATTACCAGGAAGCGATCCAAACCTGGACCAGACGGTGCTGTCGCGCCTGGCCGCCCTGAAGGCGATGTCGGTCAAGGAACTCAAAACTGAATGGGAAAAACTCATCGGCACCTCGGCGCCGAACAACAGCCGGGCATTCCTTGAACTTCGGATCGCATATCGGATCCAGGAGCTGACCTACGGCGGCCCCGATAGGGAAACACGCCGCATGCTGGATCTGCTGGCTGATGAGGTCGAGGGACATGCGCGGCGCAAGCACCGGATCGCGGATCCCCGAAATCCCGTCACAGGCACCAAACTCATCCGCGAATGGGACGGCGCCGAGCATACGGTCACAGTGCTGAAGGACGGCTTCGACTGGCAGGGCAGCAAATACAAATCACTCTCGGCGGTGGCCCGCGCCATCACCGGAACGCGCTGGAATGGCTATCGCTTTTTCGGGCTGCGTGAACGCAAGCAGGAGGAAGCATGATGGACATTAACGCCCGCCCAAACCGTCGCCTGCGCTGCGCGATCTACACCCGTAAGTCGACGGAAGAAGGGCTCGACATGGAGTTCAATACCCTCGACGCCCAGCGAGAGGCCTGCGAGGCCTATATCGCCAGTCAGAAGTCCGAGGGATGGGTGGCCACCCGCGACCGCTATGACGATGGTGGGTTTTCTGGCGGCAACCTTGAACGCCCCGGCCTGAAGCAATTGCTAGCCGACATCGACGATGGTCTGATCGATGTCGTGGTCGTTTACAAAATCGACCGGCTGTCGCGCTCGCTGATGGATTTCTCCAAGCTGGTCGAGGTTTTCGACCGCAATGGCGTCACCTTCGTGTCGGTCACGCAGTCGTTCAACACCACAACCTCGATGGGGCGGCTCACACTGAACATCCTGCTCAGCTTCGCCCAGTTCGAACGTGAGGTCATCGGTGAGCGCATCCGCGATAAGGTGGCAGCATCGCGCAAGCGCGGGATCTGGATGGGGGGCTATGTGCCGCTCGGCTACGAAGTGCAGGATCGCAAGCTGCTGGTGAACGACGCCGAGGCCGCATCGGTCCGACGCATCTTTGAACGGTTTGTCGAACTTGGCTCCGCCCCGGTATTGGCCCGCGAACTTCGCCGCGACGGCTTCCGCAACAAGCAGGGAACGCTGATCGACAAAGGCTACCTCTACCGGCTCCTGAACAACCGTGTTTATCGCGGTGAGGCCGTCCACAAGGGCCAAGCCTATCCCGGCGAGCATGACGCCATCATCAACGAGGCGCTTTGGGATCAAGTCCACGCAATCCTCAAGGAAAGTCCGCGCAAACGGGCCAACAACAGCAGATTACGGACACCCGCACTCCTGAAAGGGCTGATCTTCAGCGACACCGGCGCTGCCATGACGCCCACCAGCACGAAGAAAGGCGCGAAGCTTTATCGCTACTATGTGTCGATGGACGTGATCCGGAACCGCGAGACCGGCGAAGAGACCGCCCCGATGCGGCTGGCGGCAGGAATGGTCGAGGATGCGGTCGTGAGCGAGGTTCGGCGCATTCTACAGACGCCGGAGGTGGTATCGCAGGTGCTCGTGGCCTTGAAAAAGGCACAGGGCGCAGTTTCGGAAGCCGACGCCATCGCAGACCTTCACGAGTTCAAGGCACTCTGGTCGCAACTCTTCCCAGCAGAGCAGGCCCGCACCTCCAGCTTCTGGTGCGGCGCGTTACCGTCACCGCCGCGGGGCTTGAGGTCGATATCAGGCGCGAAGGGATCGCAGGCGTGATCCGCGAAATGGCCACACCGCGCCAGATGGAGGCGGCGGAATGACCAAGCCTAATGACACGATCCGCGTGCTGATCCCGTTGAAGGTGCGCAAGAAGAACGGTCGGCCGAAAATCCTGCCGCCCGCCAACTATCTGCCGAGCGAGGACCAGACGCAGGATCCACATGTCCTGCGCGCTATCGGCCGCGCATGGGGATGGCGGCGGCGCATGGATGCCGGTGAGTTCGCCACTATCCAGGAACTGGCCGAGGCTGTTGGTTTGGCGGAACGGCACGTCAGCCGCCAGTTGCGGTTGGCCTATCTGGCACCCGAGGTTCTGAAGCGGTTGACCTGTGGGCGGGCGGCCTCGGCGGTCAGCTTGTACGATCTGTGTTTTCTCGCTGGAGAGGCTTGGGGTGAGCAAGTCGAGCGGGCGTTCTAGGGCATTAGGTCAGCCGTGACCCGAACGATATTGGCGGCTCCGAGACAACAATCAGTCTTGGGCCGGCCGCATCCAGTCTGGTAGCTGACCATTATCCAAAGTTTGGATTACAGCACTCCAAAATGATATCGCGTTTTCACAGATAGGGTCGAAGAATTGACCAACACCGCCATTTGAAACAACTGTACCTTCGTAAACAGTTTCATACCCGACGATTTCATCGTCATCGATGACAGTGCGTACGTTTAACGGACGACCGCCCGGTAGATCTGTTCTCGGAGGCTGGACATTGATGCCGACAAAATCTTGATGATGCGTGATGCGGCCGTCACCAAGCTCGTCAACTTCGATTTTCAACACATTCAGGTTGTCTAAAGTATGGTGTTTCGTCGTGTCGGCAATCTTGTGTAAAAGCTTTACCGAGACATTTGCATTTCTAGCATTGCCCAAGAAGTTGCGGCGATCACCCATCGCCAGACCAAGTTGCATTCCATGGCGATACGTCCAATCTCCCAAATGGTGGAGCGTTACGGCGACGTTGAGCGCGTGATCAGCCCGATCTTGCTGTGCATCCGCATTTTTGAAACGCTTCAATTCGCGGCGAGCCTTAGCCAAGAAATCAGGAGCGCTTTCATAACCACCTAAGCGGATACTTGGCATAGGTTTCTTCTCCACTTTGGCTCAAATGAATGCACCTGACATTTATTTTATGACAAGCTTAGCAAGGTCAATCTATAGTGCCTGCCGCCAATAGTCACCTCTCGGTTGGCTCGCTTCTTTACGCACCAGCCCGCACTACCACGCCGCCTTCGGGTGTCTCTGTCCGCTTTGGTAGCGGTCTGACGTGCCTCAACTACGGCGCAATCCATTTTCAGCAAGTTATTGAAAAGGCGAACAGTTTTGAATGCGTCTCGATTTGGGTGAAGGGCGGATGGAAAGAGACGCGGGGCGTTCGGAGACCGATTTCGGACCAGCGGCCAGTCTCCGAAAGTCGGATGGCTTCGCTAAACCCCTTTGAACCAAAAAGAAAAAAGGCCCACGCTGGGGCCTCGTCTCGGGTTTGCGATTGGTTTGTGGCGGAGGAGGTGGGATTCGAACCCACGGAGGGCGTTAACCCTCGTCGGTTTTCAAGACCGGTGCATTCAACCACTCTGCCACTCCTCCGACGAGACATCCCTAATCGCGTCACAAATCCGACGCAACCCGTTTTCCCTCAAAAATCCGCTCACACTGATACGCGCACTTTCCATAAACTGCGCATACGGCTAAACTTCGCGCAAACGTCCGCTGACAGCACCGCATCTGCGGCACCAACTGCGGCTAAAACGAAAAACTGAGCAGAATGCGATTGCAGGCGAGAGGCACTTCATGGCGCACCATAAACAAAAGACCAACGCACGTAGCGCGTTGACATCAGGCACGGCGGCGCTGGCGCTCGCCCTGACCTTGACCGCCTGCGCTGAAGGCGAGGGAATTTCGTTCGGCAACGGCACGTCTACCGACACTGCCGCCTCTGCCGCGAACACCAACAGCACAACCAAACTGGTCGAGCGCGATGTTGAAGCACCTGAGGTGTTTTCGGTCTCCGAGGCCGGCCTCTGGGACGGTCGCCCTTCTTTGGGCGGCGTCTGGGCTGCGCACCCTGATGTCGGAGATCCGGAACGGGTGATCATCCGCAATCAATCCAACGGCAAGTTTGTCATCGGCGCCCTTTTCCGCCGCGAACGCGAAATTCCCGGTCCGCGAATCCAGATTTCGTCTGACGCGGCAGAGGCACTTGGTATGCTCGCGGGCCAACCCGTGGAACTTAATGTGACTGCCTTGCGTCGCGAAGAAGTCGCGCCGGATCCAGATCCAAGTGACGCCGACGCGGTTGCTGATGTGGCCGAAGTGGAAGAAGCCCCTCTGGAACCCATCGCCGCCGCGACAGCAGCCATCGCCGCTGCTGAGGCAAGTGATACTCCGGCTCCTGCCGCGCCCCCTGCGGCGCAATCCGAAGTTGCCCCTACGCCCGCCACGTCTTCGCTTGCCAAGCCATATGTTCAGATCGGAATCTTCTCGGTCGAGGCCAACGCCAAGAACGCCGCCAAACAAATGGAAACGGCCGGTCTTTCCCCGTTGATCAAGAAAACCACATCTGGCTCGAAAACCTTCTGGAGAGTCATTGTCGGCCCCGCCACCAGCAAATCCGGCCTCAAGTCCATGACCAAGAAAGTCCACGGCACCGGCTTTACCGACGCCTATGCTGTGACCAACTAACGGAGAGTGCTTATGCGCCTGCCCTTGCCCCACCTGTTTGCTCTTGGCCTGACTTTTCTTCTCTCTGTCACACAAGCGCACGCGTTTGAAACCAGCGCCAAGGCGGCATTTGTGATGGACCAGACCACCGGCACCGTGCTGCTGGCGAAAAATGCCGACGAAGCGATCCCACCGGCGTCGATGTCCAAGCTGATGACCTTGTTTATGGCATTTGAGGCCGTACGCGATGGCCGTCTGACAATGCAGGAAAAACTGCCTGTTTCTGAATTCGCCATGAGCTATGGCGGATCCACCATGTTTCTGGACACCACAGACCGCGTCACTGTCGCTGACCTGCTGCGTGGCATCATCGTGCTGTCCGGCAACGATGCCTGCGCGGTGATTGCCGAAACCCTGAGCCCCGACGGCACCGAGGCGGGGTTCGCGCGGTTGATGACACGCCGCGCACGACAGCTCGGCATGACCAACTCGACGTTCGCAAATTCCAACGGCTGGCCGATGCCCGGCCACCGCATGTCGATGCGGGATCTTGCCCTTCTAGCGAACCATCTGATCACTGACTTTCCCGAGTTCTATCCGATGTTTTCGGAAACCGAGTTTGCCTTTGACGGTCGCGCGCCTTCCAATACCCGCAACCGCAACCCCTTGCTCCGTCTGGACATCGGTGCGGACGGTCTCAAAACCGGCCACACATCCGAAGCTGGCTATGGCTTGGTCGGCTCTGCCAAGCAAGGCAATCGCCGTGTGATCTTTGCTATAAGTGGTTTGGGCAGTGAACGCGAACGCGCCGAGGTCTCGGAACAAATTGTAAGTTGGGCGTTCCGCCAATTCTCGGAAACCGCTATTGCCCGCCAAGGACAACGCGTTGCCGAAGCAGACGTTTGGATGGGCAAAGACCAGCGTGTTGGTCTGGTGCCAGCCGGCGACATCAACATCCTTTTGCCAGTGCTCGCCCGAGGCAAAGTTGAAGGCGAGGTGATCTACAACGGCCCAATTCAGGCCCCGATCGCCAAGGGAACGCAGATCGCCGAACTTTTACTAAAGCCGGAAGACCTGCCGGAAATGCGCTTCCCGCTGGTGGCAGAAGCCGATGTCGCTGAAGGCGGCTTTGGGGTCCGCATCAGCACCGCAATGAGCACCCTTTTCACCCAGTTTTCCGCCTCTGAAAGCGTGGCAACCCAGTGACTTCAAATTCTGTGACCGGCGGTCGTTTCATCACGTTTGAGGGCATCGACGGCTCTGGCAAATCGACACAGGCACGCATGCTTGCCGATCATCTGATGGCAGAAGGCTATGAGGTTGTGTTGACCCGCGAACCTGGAGGGTCAAAGGGCGCCGAGGAAATTCGCGCATTGGTCCTTGAGGGCGAGCCCGATCGCTGGTCGGCTGAAACAGAGATCTTGCTCTTTACGGCGGCGCGGCGGGATCACCTTGAGCGCACCATCCTACCAGCTTTGGCAGCGGGCAAAGTGGTGATCTGTGACCGTTTTGCGGACAGCACCCGAATGTATCAGGGCTTGTCGCGTGGCGACCTGCGAGGGGTTGTGGACCAGCTGCACGAACTGATGATCGGGCGTGAACCGGACCTGACCATTCTGATTGATATGGACCCCACCGAGGGGCTGACCCGCGCTAAATCCCGCCAGACGGCCGAGGAGCGTTTCGAAGATTTCGGACAGGCGCTACAGGACCAAATGCGCGCGGGCTTTCTGGCGCTTGCCAACGAGTATTCGGACCGCTTTCAAGTAATCGACGGCAAAGGTACGCTGGAAGAAGTTGCCCAGCGCGTCACCTCAACAGTCAAGGCACATCTGTCGTGAGCGAGGATGTCACGCCAGAACCGGATCGCGTTCCTGGTGCGCCGCACCCTCGCGAAACCCTTCAGATTTTTGGGCAAACCCAAGCCGAAGAGAGCTTTCTCACCGCTGTGAACTCCGGTCGTTTGCACCACGGTTGGTTGCTGACCGGTCCACAAGGTGTGGGCAAGGCAACAATGGCTTGGCGCATCGCGCGATTTCTACTGACTATGCCCCCCGAGGATGATGGCGGCCTGTTTGGCGAACCGCAGCCCTACTCGTCGCTGTCAGTCGACCCCGACCACCCCGTCTGCCATCGCATTCATGCTCTCTCTGAACCCGGCCTGTTCCTACTGCGCCGCGGCTTTGCCGGCAGCACCGACAGTGCGCGCGAAAAATCCCGTCAGGACGGCAAATTCGCCGCTGACATCCGCGTCAACGAAGTCCGCGAGATGGCGTCATTTCTGCACATGTCTGCCGCTGACGGCGGCCGCCGTGTCGTCATCGTAGACAGTGCGGACGAAATGAACGTCAACGCCGCCAACGCCCTTCTGAAAATGCTCGAAGAACCGCCCGAGCGCACCACATTGATGTTGATCTCGCACCAACCCAGCCGACTGTTGCCAACGATCCGGTCTCGCTGTCGGGAACTCCGCTTCTCGCCCCTGTCACCAGACGATATGCACGCCGCAATGGCACAAGCAGGCCATGCAGCCGATGATACGCCTGCTCTGGCAGAACTCTCCGCGGGTTCAGTGGGCGAAGCCATGCGAGTCACCCAGCTTGGCGGCCTCGCCATCTATCAGGAGCTCGCTGCGCTCTTTGCATCAATGCCGCAGTTTGACCGGCAACGCGCGCTCAAACTCGCAGACGCCGCAGCGGCACGTGGTGCCGATCAACAATTCGACTTGCTGCTCACGCTTCTGGATGTCTTTGTCTCCCGCATCGCCCGCACAGGCGCTTTGGGCCAGCCGCCGACTTCCGAGATTGTTCCAGGGGAAGCCGACCTCCTGATGCGACTTGCCCCGAACGCCCACAAAGCGCGCGCCTGGGCGGATCTTGCACAGGAAATCACAGACCGCACACGACATGGTAAGGCGGTCAACCTTGACCCTGCCGCCTTGGTGCTTGATACGGTTTTCAAGATTCAGAAAACCGCCAGCGCCTGAAAGGCGCACTGAGGGCCTCTATGACCGACTACCCGCAGATTACCGACAGCCATTGTCACCTCGACTTCCCCGACTTTGACGGCCAGCTTGACGACTTCATCGCCCGCGCCGCGGACGTCGGCGTCACCCGCATGGTCACGATCTGCACGCGTCTGAAAAACGAACCCACCGTGCGCGCCATAGCCGAGGCTTATGATCCGGTGTTCTACGCCGCCGGCACCCATCCGATGAGCGCGGCTGAAGAACCACTCGCGACTGTGGACCAACTGGTCGCATTGGCGCAGCACCCCAAATTTGTCGGCATTGGCGAAACCGGACTGGACTACCACTACACCGCCGAAAGCAAAAACATCCAACAGACCTCGCTGCGCATCCATTGTGAAGCAGCCCGCGAAACCGGCCTGCCGCTGATCATTCACAGCCGCGATGCCGACGAAGACATGACCGCGATCCTGACGGACGAGTTCAACAAGGGCGCATATTCCTGCGTCATGCACTGTTACAGCTCGGGTCCCGAACTGGCGCGCAAGATGCTTGATCTAGGTTTTTATCTCTCAATGTCCGGCATCGCCGCCTTCCCGCGCAGCCAAGAAGTCCGCGACATCTTTGCCGCCGCGCCGGTGGATCGCGTGCTTGTGGAAACCGACGCGCCTTACCTCGCCCCCCCGCCCTATCGCGGCAAACGCAATGAGCCTTCCTATGTCGAAAAAACCGCCCGCGTGGGCGCCGAAGTCTTTGGCATGGATTATGTCGATTTCGCCGCGCAAACGCAGGCCAACTTTGACCGGCTGTTTACCAAAGCCCAACTGAAGGCAGCCGCCGCATGAGCGCAAAGCTGACCTTCACGATCCTTGGCTGCGGCAGCTCCGGCGGCGTTCCCCGACTTGGCGGCCATTGGGGTGACTGCGACCCCGAAAACCCGAAAAACCGCCGCCGCCGCTGCTCGATGCTGATCGAGCGCACCACCGACGATGGCACCACAACCGTTCTTGTGGACACCTCGCCAGACATGCGCGACCAGCTTTTAGGCGAAGGCACAGGACGGCTCGACGCGGTGGTCTACACCCACAACCACGCCGACCACATCCACGGCATTGACGACTTGCGAATGATCGTTTTCAACATGCGCGCCCGCATTCCGGTCTGGGCGGATGGGCCGACGCAAAACGATCTGATGAGCCGCTTCGGCTATGCCTTTGTGCAACCCAAAGACAGCCCATACCCGCCGATACTCGAGATGCTGACCATTGACGAGACACGCGATTTTGTGATCTCCGGTCCAGGCGGCGACATTTGCTTCACACCGATCAAAGTGGATCACGGCAGCATCGACGCATTGGCGTTCCGCGTGAACGACGTGGTCTATATGCCCGATGTGGTCGACATCTACGACGACGCTTGGCCCAAGCTGGCCGGCATGAAGTGTTTCATCGTCGACGCCCTGCGCCGCTCGCCACATCCAACCCACGCACATTTGGACAAAACACTGGACTGGATCGACCGCCTCAAACCTGAGCGCGCGGTTTTGACCAACATGCACATCGATCTGGACTACGAAACGCTTGAGGCCGAAACGCCCGAGCATATCACGCCCGCCTTTGACGGGATGAAAATCACCTACGACCTCTGAGCCTCACCAATTCGCAGCCAGAGGTGCGAAAGCGCGACAAATGCAAACGCTGATCTCTGTGATTCTGCCGGTCTTTATTATCATCGGCTTTGGCTATTTCGCCTCTTGGCGGGGCTGGTTCACACAATCCAACGTCGATGGATTGATGCGCTACGCGACCAACTTCGCGGTGCCTGTCCTGCTCTTCCGCGCCATCAGTAACCTCGACCTCGCGGCGGAATACAACATTGGCCTCTTGGGCAGTTACTACGCCGCCGCCTTTCTGTGTTTCCTCACCGGTATGCTCGGCGCGAAATACCTCTTTGGCCGCGATTGGGAAGACGCCACCGCAATCGGATTTGTCTGCCTTTTCTCCAACTCGCTCCTGCTGGGCCTCGCCATCATGGAGCGCGCCTATGGCGCCGACAGCCTCACCGGCAACTACGCTATCATTTCGATCCACGCGCCTTTCTGTTATGGGCTTGGCATCGCCGTCATGGAAGTCATGCGCGCCCGCCACACCTCCAAAGCCAAGATCGTGCCCACTGTTCTCAAAGCGATGTTTTCCAACGCTCTGATCCTCGGGATCGGATTGGGGTTTATCGTCAATCTCGGCAATGTCCCGGTGCCCGGCTATGTGACGCACGCAGTCAATCTTTTGGCCTCCTCCGCCCTGCCCGCAGCGCTTTTTGGCATGGGCGGCGTACTCTACCGCTACCGCCCCGAAGGCGACATGCGCACAATCCTGTTTTGCTGTGCGGTCTCACTTGGCCTACATCCTGCGCTTGTCTTCGCGTTTGGCTCATGGTCTGCAATTTCCGTCGACAATATGCGCTCTGCCATTGTCACCGCATCTATGGCACCTGGGATCAACGCCTATCTTTTTGCAAATATGTATGGCCGCGCAATGCGCGTCGCAGCCTCCACCGTGCTGATTGGCACCGCGCTTTCGGTGGCCACGGTCTGGTTGTGGCTGGGCGCATTGCCCTAAGTAACCTCGCGGCACCGTGACTTGCACCGCCACGCACAGCGCCCCATCTTGAGGCCGCAAACACAGGAGCCCGCACCATGACCACTGAGCCCATCCGCGTTGATATTGTCTCTGATGTTGTCTGTCCGTGGTGCATCATCGGCTACCGCCAACTTCTCAAAGCGTCAGAGGCAACCGGCATCGCAGTCGAAACCTATTGGCACCCATTTGAGCTAAACCCCGACATGGTGTCTGAGGGTGAAAACATCCGCGAGCATATTATGCGCAAATACGGCTCAACCGCGGACCAATCCGCGCAGGCTCGCAAGCGCCTTTCGGATTTGGGCGAGGAACTCGACTTTGCATTCAACTGGTCGGACGACAGCCGCATCTACAACACGTTCGCAGCGCACCAATTGATCCATTGGGCTGGTGAATCCGGCAAGGCACAAGACCTCAAACTCGCGCTGTTTGACGCATATTTTTCGCAAGGCCGCGATGTGAGCGATGTTGACGTTCTGATCGACGTCGCCGGAGCACTTGATCTGAACCCAGGAGAAGCCCGCGCGGTTCTGGCTGACGGCCGCTATGCCGACACCGTACGCGAAAAGGAAACTTTCTGGACGTCGCGTGGCGTCTCTGGAGTGCCGACAATGATTTTTGATGCACAACAGGCCACTTCCGGGGCGCAGGGAGTGGATGTATTTTCCAAGGTTTTGCAACACATGGCCCAACAACCCCGCAAAGTTCCGGCTGAAAGGTAAATCCCTCGAGCAACCTACGCTTTCCAGCAAGCTGCCCTTTCCGGCAGACCTTTCAAGTTGCGCGACCTGACAGCGCCTAAAGCCAGAGACAACACCGCGCCCTTTGTCATTGTGACGACCTAGCGGGCGGCACGTTGCATGTCGCCCAAGGAAGTGCGCCAATTACTTCCCTCTGAGACGTGGCCACTTCAGCCTCATCGTCACGGGCCTTCGGGCATGTCCTACGCAAAAACTGAATTACGAATCCCGTCAAGCCAGAGTTGGCGGAATAAATTTGCGCGGGCTGGTGTGCGCCTCCCTCTCACTCCTCATCAATTCAAAGATCCCCAACCGACGAATTCTCAAAATAATTCAGTATCTAAACAAGTATGAGCGCCGGCGCCGAGCAGCAGTAACCCCGTATTAAGAGAGAGATCCTAGGGTCCGCAAAACAAGCCATTAAATTGCAAGCGACCCAACTCAAAATGTGCCCCTCCGATCAAATGACAGATGCAGGCCAAATTGACCTGCCCAAAACCCTAGACCATGCCCACGCGACAGCTTTGCGCACGCAGATCGAGGCCCACCGGGGCATGGCCGTCTCACTGAACGCCAACGCCTGTGACTTTCTGGGCGGCGCGGGGGTCGAGCTGTTGCTTGCGGCCCATGCAGAATGGACCGACACGGGCAACGCTTTCACCATTCACTCAATGTCCGAGAAATTTGCAGCCGGAGTGACCTGCCTTGGTCTGCAAAACACCGCGCCCTTTCAAGAGGTATCCGAAGAATGACAAAGATTTTGGCCATCGATGATTCCCGCACCATGCGGGCAATGCTCGAAACCGCCCTGAGCGAGGCAGGCATGGATGTCGATCTGGCAGAAGACGGCGTAGAGGGATTGGAAATTCTGCCAGACTCCGCGCCAGATCTGGTGATCACCGACATCAACATGCCCCGCCTTGACGGCTTCGGCCTGATAGAAGGGGTGCGTTCCAACCCTGAAAACGCCTCTTTGCCCATTCTGGTGCTCACGACCGAAAACGGCGACGCCCTGAAACAGCGGGCTCGGGATGCCGGAGCGACCGGCTGGATTGTGAAGCCCTTTGATGCCGAAAAACTCGTGGCGGTGATCAACCGCCTGGTTGTCTGAAAGGAACCCCGGTATGTCCGATCTTCGTGACATGTTCTTTGAGGAATGCGATGACCTGATGGAGGTTCTATCCTCAGGTCTGGATGACCTCCAGAACGGCAATGGTGACGCTGAAACCATCAACGCAATGTTCCGCTCCGTGCATTCGATCAAGGGCGGTGGCGGCGCTTTCGGATTGGATCGGCTGATCAATTTTGCCCATGCGTTCGAAAACGTGCTCGAAGACCTTCGGTCGGAAAGGATCGAGGCAGATCATGGTCTCATTGCACTGATGTTTTCGGCCTTTGATCACCTTAGTGATCTGGTCGACGCAGCACGCGACGACCTTGAAATTGCCGAACATGCCGGTGCATCCATTCTTGCGGATTTGCATCAGGTCTCTGCGCCCGAAGGTGGCACCACTTCAGATTCTGCTGAAGTTGATGTTGCCGACTTCGTACCGCTGACACTGGATATTGGCGGAGAAGACGGCGCCAGCATCCCACTGCCTGATCTGAATTTTGATCTTTCTGCACCTGCCGAGGACACTTCAGGCACCCCAGCTTTCGCCATCGAGTTCTCCGCCGACCCCGGCCTTTACTCTCGTGGTCATGACCCCGCGCTGTTGTTTCGCGCGCTTTCCGAATTGGGCACATTGACGGCCCGTGTCGACACCACCGAAGTCTTACCCCTGAACGAAGTTGGGGATCATTTTTCGGCGTTGACGTGGCACCTGAATCTTCTGCCCGCCGCAGGCGTCGAAGAAGATGACATACGCGAAGTTTTTGAATTCGTCGAAAGCCAATGCGTGCTGGAAATTGCAACGACCTTTCTGCATGAAGACGACACACCTTTGGCCGAGTTGCCCGCCTTGGCTGGACTGCCCGACGAACCAGACGGCGGAACCGCCGGCGACACCCCCACAACGCCAATTCCGACCTCCAAGCCCTCAAAAGGTGGGAAACCTGCGGAGGTCAAACCGGACACCGGAAAAAAGTCTGAGCCGCGCAACAGCACAATCCGCGTCGATCTCGATCGCGTGGATCGTTTGATCAACCTCGTTGGCGAACTGGTCATCAGCGAGGCCATGTTGCGTCAATCCATGAACGAGCTTCCCGTCTCCGCCAACAGCTCAGTTAGCGAAGCTATTGGACAGCTAAAAACCCTGTCTGGCGTTCTACAGGAAAGCGTCATGGCCATTCGCGCGCAACCGGTGCGCGGTCTCTTTCAGCGCATGTCGCGCATCATGCGGGAAAGCTCACGAACCGCAGGCAAGGACGCCCGTATGCTGGTGGTCGGCGACAGCACCGAGGTCGACAAGACCGTCACCGAGCGGCTTGTTGAACCTCTTACACACATGATCCGGAATTCGGTCGATCATGGCCTCGAAACCGCGGAAGACCGGATCCAGGCGGGCAAACCCGCGCAAGGAACAATCAAGCTGGAGGCCGCGCACAGATCTGGTCGCGTGGTGATCTCTCTCACGGACGACGGCGCAGGCATCAACCGCGAAAAAGTGCGCGCCATAGCCGAAGCCCGCGGACTGGTGCGCGCCGAAGACGACCTGACCGACTCCGACGTCGACAATCTCTTGTTCCGGCCGGGTTTTTCCACCGCGGATACCGTGTCCGAACTCTCTGGCCGCGGTGTCGGTCTGGATGTCGTCCGCAGCGAGATTCAAGCCCTTGGCGGCCGCATCAACCTTCAGTCTGACCCGGGTAAAGGCACCACCATCACGATCTCACTGCCACTCACACTTGCGGTCATGGAGGGTATGCTTGTCACCATCGAAGGCGAGAGCCTTGTGGTGCCGACCGTCGCGCTGCGCGAAACCCTCCAGCCAGGTCAGGCCAATGTCCACGACTTCTGCGACGGCGACCGTGGCCTGTCCATGAATGGCGAAATTCTCCCGATCGTAGACCTTGGCGAGGCCCTCGGATTCCGGACCAAACTCAGCACCCTAGAAAATCAGGCGCTCCTGCTGATCGAAGGGGAAAGCGGCCGCCGCTCCGCACTCGCTGTTGATACCATCATCGAACAACGTGAGGTCGTGATCAAAGGGCTGGAACAGAATTATCAATCCATCCCCGGAATTGCCGCCGCGACCATTTTGGGCAACGGCAAAATTGCCCTGATCGTCGACACCGATCAAATGATCCCCACCGCAGGCCAAAGCCAACTGAGCCTGCTCACGGGTCAAGAACATGCAGAGGTAGCCTGATATGACCGAGCAAACACCCGAAGAACAAACCGCAGACCGCGTCGAAATTGTCTCTTTCACCATTGGTGAACAAGCTTTTTGCCTCGACATCGGGCACGTTCTGGAAATCCGCGGCTGGACCAGTACCACGACCTTGCCACACGCGCCCGAATATGTGGTTGGCATGATGAATCTGCGAGGTGCGGTTCTGCCTGTGATGGATCTATCGATGCGTCTGGGATTGGGCAAAACCGTTCCCGAAAGCCGCTCGGTGATCATCATCGCCCACATCGACAAGAAAAGCGTCGGTTTTCTCGTTGATGCCGTGTCCAACATTCTGACGGTAAATCCGGCAGACATGCAGCCCACTCCAGATGTCTCCTCAGCCAAGACTGCGGCGTTCATCAAAGGTGTCTACATGCAAGAAGACACGATTGTGCGGGCGATCGACGTGCATCAAATCATGCCACAGGAAAACATGGCTGCGGCATGATGCACAATCCGGGGCAAATATTGGACGAAGTGACCATCAGCGACGCGGATTTTGTCCGCATCGCCGGCCTTGTGCGCTCCATGACAGGCATCGACTTGCAGCCGCACAAGCGCGCTATGGTGGCGGCACGCCTTGCCAAACGGCTAAGCGCCACGGGAATCGGCTCAATCTCAGAGTATTGCACCCGCCTAGAACGCGGCACGGCAGATGATGAAGTCAGCCACTTTATCAACGCCTACACCACCAACATGACCCGCTTCTACCGCGAGCACCACCACTTCGAACACCTTGCCTCAGATACGTTGCCGCCCCTGATCGAAAATGCCCGTCGTGGCGGGCGTGTGCGGATTTGGTCCGCCGGTTGTTCCAGCGGTGAAGAAGCCTATGGTATTGCTTTCTCGGTGTTGGATCTCTGCCCCGAAGCGCGACAACTGGATATCAAAATCCTTGCTTCCGACATTGATTTGGACATCCTCGAACGTGCCGAAACCGGGCACTACCCAAAAAGCGACGCAGACAACTTGCCCGGTGAGCAGGTTCAAACCTATTTCGACCCGCTGCCCGGCACCCCTGATCAGCTGTCCGTAAATCAGCAGGCCCGCGACCTCATCGCGTTCCGTCAGTTGAACCTGCATGCAGAATGGCCTTTTGGCGGCAAGTTTGACGTCATCATTTGCCGCAACGTGGCGATCTACTTCGATCTGCCTACACAAAGCAGTCTTTGGCGCCGCTTTGGCGAAGCATTGACCGAAACCGGTGTGCTCTACATCGGACATTCCGAGGGCATTGATCCCGACAATAGCCACCTTTTCCAAATCGCCGGACGCAGCGTGTTCCGAAAAAACCCCGACAACAAAACAACTGCCGTGAAAGGCACCTCCTAAATATGGGGACCCCAAAATGAGTCTGAAAGACAAACTGCATATTCTCGTGGTTGACGACATGTCCACCAGCCGCGGCCTGATCACACAGGCGCTTGATGAACTCGGAATCGTCAATTACCGAACGGAAAACAACGGTCAATCCGCATGGCGCAGCCTCGCAGCAAAGCCCGTGCATCTTGTGCTGTCAGATTACAACATGCCGGAGATGGACGGATTGCAATTGCTCCATGCGATCCGCTCCCACAAACCGATCGCCCGCACCGGATTCATTCTCGTTACCGGACGTGCTGATCCTGAAACCATCAACGCCGGCGTCAAGCTAGGCATGAACAACTTCATCAAGAAGCCCTTTCAGACAGCCCAACTCAAGGCCTGCATCGAGAAAGTCGTGGGTGCGCTTTGACCAGCGCCTTCACGGAATACCAATGACAACACGAACGACCGCCGATTTACTGACCACCGTTGCAGAGGACATCTCAGAGATGGCCGCCGTAGCACATGCACTCGACGCACTGACAAGCGAGCTTGATCTTAGCAAGGCAGATCAATCGAAAATTCGTGACCTCCAGAAGATAGACGCCCTGTTCCAGCATCTGGACGACATCGCCGCGCTGTTGCGCAAAATGTCGGACATGATCGGCACCGGACCTACGCTGGACACCCGTGATCTCTGCGCGGCCGTTCGCTTGGACTACCTGAAAACCCGCCTAACCAACGCAACGCACGTCGACGCTGCAACACCGCCGGTGGCGGGCGACGTAAACCTGTTTTGACCACGCGCCGCCGGAGGCTGCCATGAACGCGATCACTCAAATTTCCCCTGCCACAAACTCTCAGGACGTGACATTGCCGCGCGAAGCGGTTTTGACTACGGCCACCGACCCACGCAGCATGCTGACATTTGTCAGCAAGGACTTCGCCGATCTTTCGGGGTTTGACGTCGACCACCTGATCGGGTCGCCCCACAAAGTCGTTCGGCATCCCGATACGCCGCGCGGCATTTTTCATCTGCTTTGGGACAGCCTGAAATCAGGGCAAGCCGTCTACCTCTATGTCAAAAACCAGACTGCGGCCGGCGATGCCTATTGGTCGTTGGCCACCCACACGATCACCGACAATGGTTTCATGTCCGCACGCATCCGTCCCTCCTCGTCGCTTTTTGAAAAGGTGAAGGACATATATTCCGAGATGCTCAACACTGAAGCCGGCGGCGCGTCCCCCGAAGAGAGCGCCGCATGGTTTATCAGTCAAATTCAAAGCATGGGATATACTGACCTTCTGCATCTCGGGTCCGACGCCCTGAACAGCGAATTCAAAGCCCGCGGCGACTGCGACCCTCAATTTGAAACCAGCTTCCGGATCATGGATGAAATCCTTCAACTGGTCGAAGAAATGCGAGAACTCGCAGAAGGGATCGAGGGAGGTTTCAAACGCGTTCGCGGTGAACCTGTCAACTTGCGCATTCTTGCTGGGCGCCTCGAAGGCGCCGGTGCCGCGCTGGGCACAATTTCCCAAAATTACGATGCCATGGCGCAGGAAATGTATGAGTTACTCGGCCGCCTGCATGCACAAAACAGCGGCGCCCTGCACGATATGTTCTTTGCAGTGTCTCACGCCCGCGCCAATGAACAATGTGGCCGCCTACTGGACCAAAGCATCGCGCGTGAAGAGCAGTTCCTCAACGACGGAGAGCAATGCGTTGCACTGCGACGCCAACAGGATCACTTGAATGCCGTGACTACCCAGTGCATTCGGGAAATCTCCCATACAGGCAAACCAATTCCGGACATTTGTCGCTCTCTGCGCCGCCGGATCAACGGGCTGGACGTAGTGAAGCTGCTTTGCAAGGTCGAAAGCGGCCGTATGCGCGACGTGGACAGCGGCCTCGACGGCATCATCGACCGACTTCAGGCATTCCATGACGGGACCGACAAGGGCCTTGCGGAACTCTCCTCCAAAGCTTCTCAAATTCAACAGAAAATCAACGCCTTCTGAGGTAAACGACACCATCGTTTAACCCGCATTCGATACCAAAGAGCCGAACACTCCTCACGCCCCTGCGCTCACACTGATCCGTCAGGGCAGCAAGACAAACGGAAACTGCTATGTCCGCCATTTCAATAATCCGCGAACGTTTCTCCCAAATGGGGATACAGGCCAAAGTGGCCTCCGCTATCATTTTCGCCGTGGTTTTGGCGATTGGATCGGCATGTTACCCTCAGTATCTACAGAGGCTTCAAATCCTCGAAGAGAGGCAAACACAAACCGCTGAACTTGTGGCGGAAATCATCTCGGCTAAGGCGTCGCAGTCCCTTCAAGCTTCGGAGTTCTTCGAGGTTCAGTCCGTTCTGTCGGAAACTGTTGCAAAACACTCAGACATTCTTGCGGTCAGCATCAAGCACGTCACCGAAGGTGTTGTTGCGGAAGCCACAGCAAAATCCGGCACCGCCGGCTCTGCGGTTCATAGCCTTTCTATGTCCCAACGTGACATGCTTGCTGCCGCGCAAGACGGTGGTCGGGTAGTTGATCATCTGTTCGTTTTCAAGACCCCAATTGTGGCTGTGGAAAATGGCGAATATCTGGGTTCGGTGACGCTCCTGCGCGACATCGCCCCCGCAATTTCAGACGTCCGCAAGGATCAAGCCCTAAGTTCTCTCAAAAGCGCCACAGCGGGATTGGTGGCCATGATTGTACTTTTGTGGATGATCGGACGAACCATCTCCAAACCCGTGCTGGCCGTAGGTACTGCAATGGACCGGATTGCTGAGCACGACTATGAGGCCGAAATTCCCTGCGTGAACCGTGGCGATGAAATCGGTCAAATGGCTCAGCGCCTTGCCTTTTTCCGAGATCAGCTCGACGAAGAAGAGAAACTGCGCGAAATGCGCGAGGAAGAAGACGTCAAACGCCGCGATCTTGTGCATCAACTGGGACAGGGTCTCGCTGATCTTGCGGACGGGCGCGTCGATCGCTCCATTGATATTCAACAATTCGAAGCAGGCATTGAAGGCATCGAAATCATCAATGATTTTAATAAAGTAGTCCTCAACCTGCGGCAAATCCTGTCAACTGCCACCCGTACTGCGGAAAGCGTGCGCAACAGCTCTGAAGAAATCGCGGAAGTCGTCATCGATCAATCCAAACGCTCCGAGGCACAAGCCGTGACCCTGGAAGAGTCCGCCGCGGCCATAGAAACGCTCTTTGGGTCTGTCGAACAAACCGCCGCCAATGCTGCGGACGCCAAGAAACGCATTCTGGAAAACCGCGAGCAAGCTCAATCCGGTGGCGATGTGGTGGAACAAACCGTTCAGGCAATGAAAAACATCGAAACCTCCTCCAACCAGATCACAGCGATCATTGGTGTCATCGACGACATCGCCTTCCAGACCAACCTGTTGGCGCTCAATGCGGGTGTAGAAGCCGCCCGCGCCGGCGAAGCAGGCCGCGGGTTCGCAGTGGTGGCCTCCGAAGTTCGTGCACTGGCTCAACGCGCCTCTTCCAGCGCCAATGAAATCAAGGACCTGATCACTCGGTCCGGCGAACAAGTCACCAGCGGCAGCCGACTCGTGAACGAAGCCGGCGGCGCTTTGCATGACATCATTGACGGCATCAATCATGCCTCTGATTTGGTGTCCCAAATCGCAACGAGTTCGCGCGCACAAGCCGACAACCTCGCCGAAATCAAAGAAAGCGTTCGTGACCTGGATCGAGTAACCCAGCGCAACGCCGCCATGATTGAGGAAAGCTCCGCGGCCAGCCGCAGCCTCTCGGACGAGGCGCGTCGCCTAAGCACCACGCTTCAGGTTTTTACCTTGACCGAAGGAGCCGATGCAGAGGTCTTGCAAACGTGGGAAGACGACATCGCAGAGGAAGCGGACGAAACAACTCTACCGGTACAGGTCACTGAGGAAACGCGCCCCAAAGCCCAAGCCCCTGTCGCGGAAATCAAGCCGACCGTACAGGAAGATGCTTCCACATACCGCCCTGCACAAGCGGTCAATGACGCCGACGCCTGGGCTGACTTCTGAGGCCCGGGCGCCCGGACCAAAACAATGGTGGGATGCGGGTCATTCCCGGCACCCCACCAACCAAAAAGACGAAAGCCAACATGAGCCAGAATACTTCCCACGCCGTCGTCGGCTTCCGCACACAAGCTCTCCTTCAAGGGGACGTCCAGGTTTCTGCCGACCCGGATTTGGTGATCACCACCATGCTCGGCAGCTGTGTTGCGGCCTGTATGTGGGACGAGGTCGCCGGAATCGGGGGCATGAACCATTTCTTGTTGCCCGGCAACGATCCCAACTCACGCGGGGCCGTGAAGGAGGGGGTTCATGCAATGGAATTGCTCGTGAACGGCTTGATCCAGTCCGGTGCCAGCCGCGACCGGATGAAGGTGAAATTGTTGGGCGGCTCTAAAATGTTTGACAGCCGCATCGATGTTGGAGCCAAGAATGCAGAATTTGCCATGTGGTTCGTACGCAACGAAGGGTTTGACCTGATTGATTGCTGCCTCGGCGGTCAACGCGGCCGCAACATCCGTTTCTGGCCGGTCGGCGGCCGCATTCAACGTCGCTTCATGAATGACGCCAAAATTGTGCTCGAAGAAACCGCCCAAGCCTCCGCCCGTCGCCGCGCTGGCAATCAAAAAGACCACGCAGGCGAAGTTCAGCTTTTCTAACCTCCTACTAGCCCTGTTTGGGGTGTCGGGGCGGGATGTGGCCTTTCGCCATTTCGCGTCAGTTCGGATCTCCGCCCGAAAACAACCTAATTTTCACAAGGCTCAATAGCAAAAAACTCCCCGCTACTCCGGAAAATTCACCTTCAAGTGCTTGCTCGTCGCAACGGATTGGCAGGTCAAAATCTCGCCGGACAAGACTTCTTTGTCCTCCAAAGCCATATGCGCGCGCATGTGAACATCGCCTGACGTCAATTTCGCGCGACAAGCACCGCACACGCCGGATTGGCAACTGAAGGACGGTGAAAGTCCGGCTGCCAAAACAGCCTCAAGCACAGTTTGATCCGCGCCAACGGCCACCTCGGTTGTTTTCCCATCCAGCCGCACTTGAGCCGTTGCCGCCACACCCGTAACGCCATCATCGGCCGCCCTTTCGCCACCAAAACTTTCCATATGAATGCGGTCTTTAGGAACATCCATATTGGCGAGCGCCCGCGCGACATCAGCATTCATGCCACCAGGGCCGCAGATCCAATACTGGGCATCTTGAGCCACAGGCGGCGTTTGAGCGATCGCAGCCTGAATCGCAGCCTCGTCAACCCGCCCTCTGCGCCAAGGTGAAAACCCGCTCCACATGGATTGTGACGACAGCGTGTGCCGGACGGTCAAGCGATCGGGATAGGCCGCTTGCAAGGCGTCAAGCTCGTTACGGAAAATAATCTCTTTTTCCCTCGCGTTGCCCAACACCAGATGCGCCACTGAGTAAGGTTCATTGACAAGAAGCGAGCAGACCATCGCATAAAGCGGGGTGATCCCGCTGCCGGCGCCAAAGAAATAGTGCGTGCGCCGCGCGGTTGCGCCCGGCATCAGAGTAAATCCCCCAAACGGCGGCATAATTTCCAACGTGTCGCCAGCGCTCAGGTGATCGGCAAAGTGGTTCGACACCAAGCCGCCGGCAACGCGTTTCACTGTGATCCGAAGGGCCTCCTCCGGCGGGTTGGAAATCGTATAGCACCTTCGGTGTTCCTCCCCATTGAGGATCACCCGCACCGTCAGGTGTTGTCCGGCAAGCCATCGGAAGGTTTCGCGCAAATATTCCGGCACAGCAAAGGAAACGCTGGTTGCGCGACCAGAAATGATGGGCTCAACATCCGAAACCACCAGTGGATAAAACTGTCGGGCCATATCAAAGTCCCAATTCTGTGGAGTTCAAAACGACCCAGATCACGCCAAGGGCGGTGATGGTCGCGCCCCACATCCACGCAGGCGGTTCATACCCTGTGAGCCACATAACGGCATAATCCGCTGCAACCCACGCAAAAATCCAAATCCCCCAGACGGTCAAACTGGTTGCACCCAGCATCAACCAGACGAAAGAGGCCAGAAACGCGATATTGGAAAGTAAAAACAGGATCATGTGATGCCCTAGCGATAGTCGTATGTTGAGGTTAGGCGACGGATGACCGACCGCCCCGCAAGAGTTGTGATTTCGAACCGGTCGGTTTCGGTCATCGTGCCTTTGTAGCCGTCCCAATCGTATTGGACTTTGACCGTGGTGGTGATCACGGCCATGCCCTCTTGGGTCTCAAGTGTTTGCTGGCGCTCAGAACGACCCACCTCAGAATAACCCTCCATCGCCTCCACTACTTCAGGATTATTTTGCCAGTCTGGCAAAGTTTCCCATTCCGATATGGCATAGCTAAAGGAAAAATCCTGCCCCGCGAGGCCGGTCAGAACATGCACCTGATGGGACGCATCAGGATGCCAATCCCGCCAATTGGCGGAAATGCCGGCCTCTGTTGTGGCCGTGTGATAGCGATCGACCAGATCTTCGGCTTTGCCCGTTGGTGTGGCATAGGCAAGGCCCGCTGCCAAAACCAATCCGATGGCTGTTGCTGTTATGCGTTTCATATTGGGGCCTCCGTTTGGTTGATGCGCCCGGTTATTTCTGAAAGCCGGGAAAAGGTTTGTAGGGTAAGCGGCAGCACAAGCGCGCTTTCGACGAAATCCCAACTATAGGTGACAATCGAAAAAACCTGTCCGGCCGATGCTCCCAATCCCTGCGTCGCGAACCACAGGTTGAACATCTGCAACCCCAAAAGAGCGACGAAAATCAGCCCATAAATGATGCCTTCCGTATCCGAGATCCGAACCTCGGATTTTCGCAACGCAAGCAAATGGGCTCCCAGTCGAGGCAATGATCTGCTTTCAAGGACGCCGACCTGCTTTTCGGATTGGGCATTCAGGGCGCGATTGAGTTTGAAAAACCTCTGATGAACAAAGGCATAAAGAAGGGCCGTGATGATCAACGAGGCAAGCGCGGCCAACGCGAGATTGGCGTGAAAACTCGCAAGAATGGCGATCGCTGCTGTGGCGCGAACAATAGATGTCACGCTTTCGGGCGCTTCCTTTTCCAGAAAATCCACCAGTTCCCGTCCCATGGTGAGCCGCGCGTTCAGGCGTGACACGGGCATCTTGGCCGACCTCGTCACCAAGGCCTTGCCCAGCTCAACCCGCATGATGCCATAAGCGCGCGTGTCATACAGCCGGCGCAAAGTTGCGATGATGATCAGGGCCAGGAACACGAAGCCCAGTTGGTAAAAGGCCGCGTAGTCGCCTTGCATCAGGCCATCGATGGCAAAGCCGATCAAAAGCGGAACAACCGCAAACAATGCGACCTCAAGGAATGTCATCACCCAAGTCACGGTGATTTGCGGCCAAAATGCCAACATCAGTTCGCGGAGCGTCAGAGGTTTGCCTTGAAGCAAGCCCGACCGCCGCGCCAAAGCAGCTTTCATGACGCGCGTTCCTCTTGCGCCACCATAAAGTCAAGAATGGCTTTCTGGTGCTTGGTGATTGGGCTTTCACCGGTGCTCGCTGGACCTATCTCAAGGTACGGGCTGGAGAGCGATTTTTGTTGCTGTTCGCAGGCATAGATGTCCTCGGTCGTGAAATCGCCGGAGGCCATCGGATCGTCCTCGCCGGCGGCATCATCACCGCTGTATTTCGGGCCGCCAAAGGACTTCCAAAACCCCGCGCTGCTCCAGGATTGTTTGCTGTATTCCCAGCTAGACACATTGGCGAGCTTTGTGCGGTTTTCAATCCTCGTCAGATCCGGCGCCAAGGGCGTAATGACAAAAACATTCCAACTGTCCTCGCTGGCTCCGAGCCCAAGACCAGGGAACAACATAGGCACCCAAGCACCACGGTGCGGCTCAGGTATCACCCGCGGCGTTGGCAGGTTGCTTTCCAGAGATTTGCCATAGGCCTCTGAAGGTGGCTCCCAAAAATGGTAGTGCGGCCCTTTCCAGCCAAATTCGGCCTTGGCGTGATCGTACATATGCAGTGTGTTGGAGTGCAAATGGCTGAGGTGATAAACATCGATGTAATTCTCAACGACGATTTTCCAGTTCGCCTTGATCTCATAGGTTCGGCGCGCCTCGTCAAACTCCACCAACTCTTCAGGTTTGTGGGGACCGAGGAAGGGATCTACGTCCCCCAAGAATGCCGCCAAAGAGGGCGGATTGGGGTCCGGATGGACAAACAACATGCCCCGCCAAACGTCCACCGCAGCTGGCTTGAGCCCAAGGCAACTTTTGTCGATCCCTTCAGGATACTCCCTTGCCTCGTCCGGCACTGAAACCAAATTGCCCTCCAGGTCATAGGTCCAGTCATGGTAAGGACAGGTCAGCGCTTTTTGAGTTTTACCCACTGCGCGGATCAACTGTGTCCCGCGGTGGCGGCAAATGTTGTGAAACGCGCGCAGGCGGAAATCGCGCCCCATCACGATAAAGATGTTGTTCAACCCCGCTTGCACCGAGACATAATGACCGGGTTCAGGCACATCCTCTACAAGACCTGCATAGCGCCATGACCTTGAAAAAATGAGCCTCTGCTCACGATCAAACCAATCTTTGGATGTGTAAGCATCAACGGGAAGTTTGTGATACATTCGGGTCATTGCAGCCTCCTCAGACCAACCAGACAGCGTATTGCGGAAATAGGCTTGCGGCCACCATCATGGCGCCAAACAAGGCCCAAAGGAACACGACAGCCCAGAACAGAACGGGATCTTCGTCCCGATCCACTTCGAAAACGAAATGCGCCTGACCGCTGCGCACCGCCGGCACGAGCCACCAAAGGAACAACAAGCCCCATACCCAATAAATCCCCAGAGCCGCCGCAACGACGAGCACCGGAAAAGCGATGTGGTTCAATATCCGCTGTCGGTTCATTTATTGGGCCTCCATTGATGTCAGCAGGAGCAAAGCCCCGTCTCGCAGTTCATCGCGCCAGGATTGCGGGGGCGCCAGCATGGACAGGGAATCCAGATTGACGAGTATTGACGTGACCCCTTGGGCCACGGCGCGCGCCTTCGCGCTGGAGGCCTTTGGAAACAGCCGTTGCAAAGTCCCCGTCAACACTCCCAAAAATCTCTCAAGACTGTTTAAAAGAGCGTCGCGCTTGTCGGGCTGATCACCGACAGCAACCGATAGGGCCTGCCACGCAAGCAACAAACGCGGGTCATGGTCGGCTTCTTCCTGAAACAAAAGCTCCACGATATCTTTGCCCGACCCAGCATAGGCCAGCCCGAGAGCCGCCTCATCACTCATGCCATCAAAGACCTGCACCACATGCGCACAAAGAGCCGAGATCATTTGATCGCGGTTACCAAGGTAGTGACGCAACAGCGGCCGCTTGACCCCCGCCTGAGCCGCAACTCTCTCTTGAGTGGCGCCCTCAAGACCAAACTGCGCAACACACGTGAGGTAGGCATCCAGAATCTGTTCTGATCTTTGGTCTTTCAAGCTTGGACGTGGCATTGGCTTTCCTAAATTGTCACAAATGACAAATAATGCAGGAAGATAAATTGTCAATGATGACAGTAATTAAATTTGCCCAGACCGCACCACGACGCCTGCGCCAGACAACCTTCGCTTCGCCTGTCACAGCCCCATTCATCCAATTTCATGATTGCAACGACAGCTTCGTCTAGATTCCCTGCCACCAAACGGGCGACCTTGTCCGAGGTACATCGAGACAAAGTGTCCATACTGGCCGTGTCCCCAAGCGATCCCAAGACCAAAAACTAAAGCGACGCCCCTCGTCCGCTCGCCTAAGTGCAAAATCTCTCAAATATGGGCACACTAGGGGTAATCCCCCCATTTTTAGAGGGGCGCGTCAGTAGAATCTAAGCTGCTTTCAATTTCTGTATCTGCGTCACGCCACCGATCCCCATGTTTGGTCTTTCGTTGTTGTATGTCCAGAGCCAGTGAGTGGCGTGGTCTTGCACCTCCTCGATGCTGTTGAAGTGATACCGCCCCAGCCATTCTGTCCGGACTGTCCTATTGTAGCGTTCGACATAGGCGTTCTGCTGCGGCTTTCCGGGTTGGATGTAGATTAGGCCGATCCCGGCGTTCTCGGCCCAAGTCTGCAATCGACCACTGACGTATTCAGGGCCATTGTCCACGCGAATGGCCAAAGGCTTTCCAC
>NZ_FOSZ01000003.1 GCF_900114415.1 Shimia haliotis
GAAAGCCTTTGGCCATTCGCGTGGACAATGGCCCTGAATACGTCAGTGGTCGATTGCAGACTTGGGCCGAGAACGCCGGGATCGGCCTAATCTACATCCAACCCGGAAAGCCGCAGCAGAACGCCTATGTCGAACGCTACAATAGGACAGTCCGGACAGAATGGCTGGGGCGGTATCACTTCAACAGCATCGAGGAGGTGCAAGACCACGCCACTCACTGGCTCTGGACATACAACAACGAAAGACCAAACATGGGGATCGGTGGCGTGACGCAGATACAGAAATTGAAAGCAGCTTAGATTCTACTGACGCGCCCCTCTAAAAATGGGGGGATTACCATACGAGCGCTTGCGACTTGTTCTAACAGCTTTATCGCTCAGCATCTGAGCGCATTACTCTGCGATTAGATGCACTTCGAAGAACTCAGCCACGCGACGGACAGCTTCCGCAGCCTCAGGCGTGCCCCAATGACCATGGAAGCAGTGTTGCATCGCGTCGTGGGCGTCTAGTTCCGCTTCGTGCCCGGCGCTTCGCAGGACGCCGTACATACGGATACCATCGCTCATCTGGATTTCCTTGGTCCCGACTTGCACCATTGTTGGGGGGAAGTCGCGGCCCTCAAAATTGTCATAAACAGTCGAGTAGCGTGGGTCCTGTACTTTGTCCCCAACGACGCCCAGCATCGGCCAGACAGAGTCCACCAGGTGATCAACGTTGGTCCGCGGGTCATGGTAGCGCAGGGTCCAGGTTGAATCGCTGTTGAATGAGAAATCTGTTTGAGGACTCTGCATAACAACCGCCGCAGGCAGTGCGCCGCCACGATGCGACATCTCGTTCGTAGACATGGCAACCAGTCCACCTCCCGCCGAACATCCGAAGATGCCGACATCTTCGGGCGCATAGTCGCCCCCGTCACTAGTGAGCGCGTCAAAGACGTCGATCACCTGATCGCGCTGATCCAGAATATCCCAGTCTGGTGCGGGCATGAGTTTGTAATCGACCGAAATGATGTCGATGCCCATGATGCTGGCCAGCGGTGCCGTTCGGTCAAACGTCGTTTCGGGCGTGTTGCCGTAAAAAGCCCCGCCGTGAAGATGGAGCAACACTTTGCCCGGGTGGCGGTTTTCGCTGGGCTTGATCATGACCGTTCTTACACCGCCGTGCTCTTGCACTTCCGTGGTCAGATCGAGCGTCGTCAGCAGTTGCTTACCGGCCGCTTCCATGGGGTCGATAAGCTCATCATGCAGTGACTGCCATGCTCCATAATCTGTCGGGTCCGGATACCCCTCCCAACTGCCCGTGAGCCAATTGGGTGTCCAGTTGATCATGATTTCGCGCATTTCGGGGCTGACGAAATCAGGAATATGCGTGGGAAAGAACTTGTTTCGGTTCGGATCGTCAGGATCCGCGTTGAAGGTCGCGATGGATAGCAGCCGCCGGACATCTTCGTGGCATGCCGCATTCTGGCGTTTTTCGCTGAGTGCGTCACAGGCGTCTCTCAACTGGGCCATCTCGCTGTTGAGTTGATCCAGCGCTTCGGCGCCCCCCCCCGACGACAAGATGTCATCAACGCGCTGATAGGCGTCAGACATCAGCGCCCAATGCGAAGAATATTTTTCTGTATTGGATATGGCGGCAGTAGCGAAACCTGCAATTGCTAAGAACACTGGCAGTGATAGCTTGCGATTACCCATTGGTTTACCTCTCTGTGGATCAGTTTTCTTGTTCGTGTGGGTTGAACCCACTCACTTGGCCCAGTTCGCCTCGTAGACTCGCATCAAGTTTTCACCGAGGAACCCGCGAATGTCCTCTTCGGTCCATCCATGGTCATTTTCGAGGATGGCAGCGATGTCCCATATGTTTTCCGGTGCGATGTTGCTAGCAGGACCGCCCATCCCCAGTTCCGGCGGGTAGATGTCGACGTTGGTAATGTCGCGTTCGAGGAAAGCGACGTAGTTGTGGACATAATCCGTTGAAAAGCAGACCCGGTCGCGACCAATCATGTCGGCAATGTAGACCACGTGCTCGACAAATCGTTCCGGCGATGCGTTACCTTCGGCGTTAAGAAACAGACCAGCACCGACCGGGCAAACCACACCGCCGGTCGACGCGACGGCCTTGATGGCCTCGTCAGAAATATTGCGGCCTGTTTCGAACAAGCCTGACGCGTTGGAATGAGACGCAATAATGGGTTTCGTGGCGATTTCAGCAGCTTCTATTGCCGTCTGGTTGGACGAGTGGGACACATCGATCACGATGCCATTGGCTTGCGCCACTTTGACCCACTTACGCCCCAGCTCCGTGAGGCCCATGTCCTGCGCGCTGCCCCCACCGGCGAGCATGTTGTTGGCGTTATAAACGAAGTTCGCCGTGCGCACGCCCCCCTCATAGGAACGTTCGGCGTGTCCCTTCATATCATCCGCCACGTAGTCTGAGCCCTGAATGTTGTACATCACCCCTAATTTGCCATTCAGTTTCGCCTGACGCACATCTTCAGTGGTGGCGATTTTCACTGCCCCTACTTCTTCGATGATAACATCGGAATTGGCGATCACGTCGTAGGCAGTCTGACCTTTTGGGATGGCATCCGGGAAGGCATAGACCGAGCCCGAAGTGAGGGTCATTCCGGCGTCCATGTTGCGGCGTAAGGCTCGCGTGAAACTCTCTTCGTCATTGTCAATAATCCCGACAGAAGCCGGCATGAGCGAATTGATGGCGATAGCATCTGCATATTTTTCGCGTGCCGCATCCGCGCATGCCTGCTCCTCCGGCGTGCGGACGAGATCATAGGCCTCCGCAAGAAACTCAATACGTGCGGCAAGGACTTCGGGCGATTTGCCACGCGGGTTAAACAGAGGGGCTGTAACGTCGTCTTCGGAAACAAATCCCGCCTGCGCGTTATATCCGCCGTCCACGTGTTCGTGTCCGTGCGGGATATCGTGCGCGAAAGCACAGAACGGCATGGCAATTGCGATCGTGGTTGTCGTCAGTTTTTTCACCGCTGTTACCCTCTCTCGCTCAGTTCTCTTTTTCGTATGATGTGACCTGAACTTTCATGCCCGGGCGCAACAGGAATTCGGGGTTTGGAAACTCAGCAATGCTATAGCCAATCCCTGTTTCCGGATCGAATTCAAAGGGGGTTGCGACCAGCCTGCCTTGATGCGGAAACGCGGTTCCACTCGGCAACTCTAACTCGAGAACGAGGCCTTCCATAACGCTGTCATGTGTTTCGCCTGCGAGGATGCGCGCTTCGTGGCGTTCAAACGTGCCCTCGACACGAACATGGATTGGGTCAAGCTGGTACAAGGTCCCTATTTCCGGTGACTCCGCGACGACGTTGGCATTGTCACGAAAGCGCGGTGCGCTCATCTGACCATCAAAGGGCGCGTAGATTAACTGAAGGTCAGACAAAGCCTTTGCCTTTTGCGCATTCAGATCCGTGATTTCGACATGTGCTTCGGTAGACTTCACCCGCGCCCGCGCTTCTATGATATGGACTTCGGGAACGGAGGTTGCGCCTAGCTTTTCCATTCTGGCAAGGTCCGCCCGAGCTAGTTCCAGATCGGACAAAGCCTGTATATGGTCCAGTTCAGCGATACGCGCATCCCATTGCTTAAACACTTGGTCGAACGTCACCAGCAGATCGCCTTGTTTGACCATCTGGCCTTCAATGAAATGTACCGTTTCGATCTGGTTTTCAGCGGCCGCAGATACATCCCAGCTTTTGGCAGGAACAACGATGCCGTTGCCTTTTGCACTGAACTCTCCCAGATCGCTGTTCTGTGCGTGCGCCAAAGGAGCGCATAGCAAAGCCATGAACAGTGCTGCGCGCCGCAGTTTTTTCCTCACGTGTCTCTCCAATGTCTGTTGTTTTGGGGTGGCTCGCGAATGGGCGGTGCGGACGAGGTATACCGCCCCGCCCACCGCTCAGTTCAGCGTGTTCTTGTAGATCACGCCATCCTTCATGATCAGGTTTATCGTCTCAATACCGCGCGTGCGCGGCTCAGCATTGAACCATTTGGGGTTGCCACCAAGGACGGTGATGTCCTCCAGCGGATTGCCATCGATAAGCAGAATATCGGCATAAGCGCCTTCCTCGATCACCCCCAGCGGGGCCGGATAAGGATTGCTGCCGCCTGTCAGAGCGGCCAGCTTGCCACCTGTCGATGTCATCGCTTTCAGTGTCGCATAGTTGCCGAAGGTATCTGCAAAAATCCATTTCTCATGATCGCGGTGGTGCCGCGCCGCCATCCCATTTGTGCTGACAATATCGATGGAAAACACGATGTTCGGCTGCACTTTGCGGATAACCTCAGCAAAATTCTTGGTGCCTTCCTTCATCATCAGCGTACGCGCATACTCGAATGTTTTCGGGTTGCCATACACAGGATGCGTCAGGATGTCTTCGCTCATGACCGCCGCGATGTAAGGAGAAATGAAGGCGCCTTTTTCCTTCATCAGCATGGCGGTTTCTTCTTGCATAAATTGGCCGTGTTCGATGGACATAACGCCAAGGTCGAGCGCGCGGCGTATGGCTTTGTCCAGATATAAATGCGCGGCAACGTAGGTTCCGCGCGTAGCTGCCTCTTCCACGGCCGCAGTTATTTCGGCATCGGTGTATTGCGATGCATCAAATGGGCCTTTATTACTCGCAACACCCCCAGCCATCATGATCTTCATATGTGTCGCACCGGCGTTGAAGTTCTTTCTTACAGCGGCGCGCACCTCATCTGGGCTGTTGGCAAGGTGGTAAATGCCATTCCTGAATGTGCTGCTTTGCAGAGGATCAGTTTGGCTTTCGAACATAAGGTCCCCGTGTCCGGCCGTTTGGCTGATCATCCCGGCGACACTGTAAATTCGGGGGCCTTCCATAAGACCTTTGTCGATGACGCGTCGCAACCCGTCGGCCATGCCCCCCATATCACGCACAGTCGTAAAGCCATCGTAGAACCACTCAAGCGCGGCGGACGACGCGTGCGCCGCCATGTAGTCCCACCTCGCCATCTCCATGCCGGGACGCCCATTATCCATTGAAAGGTTCAGGTGCGTATGGCTGTCGATCATGCCTGGCATCAGGGTACGCCCACCGCCGTCAATGATATTGGGCGCCAATTCGACTGTCTGCGTGCCTTCTTCGCCCTCGACAAAAAAAGTATATCCCGATCCGCCACTATGGATTTGCGAGTACAACGGCCCGCTTGGGCCAGCATCGACCTCCCAAGTGCCTGCTTCCGGAATATCTTCTGCAACGGTGTGAATTTTATTCCCGACGACAAGAACATCGAGGTCCAGCAGGCCATTGGTGGTTCCGTCGAACACCATGACATTCTTGAATAAGGTGACTGACGGCGCTTCCTGCTGTGCAAAGCTGCTACAGGGCGCAACAGCAAAAGCGATTGCAACCAGTGTCGTATGCACATTCAGTGCAATGCGATGTTTCCGTGTCATATGTTTGAACCTTTTCTCAATGGTCTTTTTGCTTGCGCCAGGTTTCGCGGTAGTCGAGCGCTTATCCGTACAGAACACAATTGCAATACGCGCTGAAACATGCACGATCATTGCAGATCTAATGAAATAATTTTGGTCCATATTGAACCTTTTGAGACGCGCTCTTGATGAAGCAGAAAACAAAACAAACTGTTGTACCAGTTGTCGTGTCCGCCATGGCGCAACCCTTTCTCGCCGTCGCCCTGAGGGAAGGTGCCGACACCTCCACTATGCTCGAACCCAGTGGCGTGACGTCTGCCGACATTCTTGAAGGCAAAAAGATGATGTCCGGTCAAAGTTGGTACGATTTCATAGACAGGGTTGCAGCAGCCGTTGATAATCCGTTTCTCGGGTTTCACATAGGTTCGGGTACGGCAATCCAAACGCTTCCAAACCTGAAAAACCTGGAAATGGGCGAGGCAACACTAGGGAACTTGCTGACAACAATGGTCATTGAGGCCGAAAGCCTGACCACTCTTGCGGACTACGAACTGGTCGTGAAAGGGCGTGAAGCAACCTTGCGCTCTCAAAGATCTTTTCGCCCATCAAGCAATCCGGTTCAAGCAGATGGGTATTTTGCTGGGTTCCTGTACCGCTTGTTGCGCGAATGTTGCGGAGACGCATGGGAGCCCAGTGCGTTTAAGGCGCGCATTTGCGATCCCGAGGCGTTGCCCAAAGACATACATTCAGCGAGCCGCGTTATGGGTGGGACACGTTCCGGTGTAGAGTTCCGCTTCCCCAGCACGTGGTTGTTGCTGCTCGATCAGGGGCAAGCCAGCCAGACACCGGAAATCAACGATGTCCGCGACACAAGCTTCATGTCGCAGGTGTCGATGCTTCTCGAGCTTCACCAGAGCGATCCAAACATAACCCTTGAGACATTCGCCAAACTGATTTCGTTGAGCCCGAGCGAGGCGAAGCGACAATTCGCAAAGCACAAGACAACTTTTCACAGAGAATTGGACGCATGCCGTTGCGCAAGGGCGAGACGTCTCCTAAGCGAGACAGACATGACGATGGCTCAAATTGGTGATCAGGTCGGGTTCCCTGAATCTTCCGCGTTCTGCCGAGTATTCAAAAGGTGGGAAGGCATGTCTCCCGGGAAGTATAGGCAGGGCAGGAGCACTGTTAGCTTACAGGAGTTAGCACAGTCGAGGGTGCTTCGGGCCTGAAACCACCTTGCGTTGCTGCCGAGAAAGCCTGGACCATGAACCGTTTTGAAGGTCGCCTTAGATCTTTGCGGCATTTCTGAATCGTGACTGCGTTGAAGGTCCGGTCTCGGCCGTTCTCGGTCGGTGGTGCGCAAATTTCGAATGCGCACTAGGGGCTCGTTTCTGCCATTAGCTGCAACTAGCACCAAGGGTTGGACTTGGGCCTGTCGCGACCGTTCGAGCCAATCGGCTGGAGGCCTAAGAAGCCCGCACAGCGGTCATTGGAGGCACCTAGGGCGAGAGTGCATTCCATGAAAACTGCGGGAAGCCTTTGTTCTTATTAGATATTTCGAGATTGGTCTCCAACTCCGTCGGAGTGGGGTTGGCTAGTACGCTGAGGGTCTTGAGACCCGTCGATGGGGTGGGGTCAATTAGTAGGGCATTAGTAGGGCGTGTTCGTCATACGTTCTGAAAGGCGATGCAAGGGTATACAAAGAAGAGGCCAGAATTAGTCAAGCAATCGTAAGGTGTTATGCGATTGACTGCGGCGGCATCAGGTTCTGTCCAATAACTCGACGTCAAAATTCGTAATGATGGGGTCGTAGGTTCGAGTCCTATCAGCGGCACCACTTCCCAAAATTGCAAAAGAAGCCTTGCGGTTACTCGCCTTTGAGGCTGGTGGGCGGGGCTTCTTTGGGTTTCGTCAGATCGCGATGTTAGTCAGACGGCGTCGCGAAGAGGGACTGCATCCAGTCGGTCGCGAGCAATTTCTGTGCGTGTGACTCGGCCCAGTATTTCCAACAAAAGCCCGACACGTTCCGAATTGGAAAGAATGGCAACCTCTGCAATCATACCCTGAAACGGGCCGGAGATGACCCTCACATTGTCGCCTAGAGAGAGATTGTCTCGGGGTTGGTAGGCGTCGGTTGGGCCGCAGTTTGCCTTGATGGACTCCACGAAACCTTCCGGCAGGACGGCAGGCAGTGACCCAAGGCCACTGACCAATCGCTGAACGCCAAATGTGTTGCCAGCTTTGCGCCAGGTGACAGGGTCATTGGTGGCCTGCATAAACACATAGCCCGGAAAAAGCAGTTTGTTGGATGGTTGCGGCTTTTTGCCTGGCTTTGAGGTCACAAGCTTGGGCGCAAAGACGTGAAAGCCCTGTCTTTCCAAATTGATCTTTGCCACGTCATGTCGGTTGGGTTTGACTTGGATGGCGAACCAGTCTTTGAGCATTTTGTAATCCATCGTCTTGGGGCTGCAGCTCAAATTCTGTGAGATTATGAGATTAGGCGTCTTCGTTCACAGCAGCCTTGAAGGTGTTTTCGAGGGTACGAGTCTCCAAAACCGGTGCTTCGCGTTGCGCCGTCTTACGTTTGAGATCCGCATGAACCGGTTCAAGCTTGTAGCTTGGCGTTCCGGTATCGTCGGATTGATTGATTCTGAGCGTGGTTGGGTGCTTTGCAGGCTTGGCAAAGTCCGGTGCACCCTTCAAGGATCGCGCGACAGCTTTGAAACTGTCGAGAAGCTTTTTGCGCGTTCCGAAGTACAGCCCAAAGGAAAATGCCAGACCAAGAAGCGCCCCGATGTCACTCTTGGCAGCGAAGACTGCCCAAACTGCCGGCAGCACAATGACGGGCTGCATAAACAAGGTCGCAAGGGGATTAGACCAGGTTTGAGCAACCTCGTCTCTTAGACACTGATCCATCACACGCTTGACGATGTGGTGATAGTGAAGCTTGTCCGGCTGTCCGATCGGAGCCCGCTTTTTGATCCGGCGCAGAATGGCCGCGGTTGTATCGGCAAAGGGCAGGAAGACACACAAAAGCACAGCCCAAACCGAAATTTCTGGATGGCGGTGGATCAGCAGCACGCCGATCCAGCCAATCACAAACCCGAGGCTGTAAGCTCCGGCATCTCCTAGAAATAGCTTCCCAAAGGGATAGTTGAGCAAAAGGACGCCAGTCGTAGCCGCAAAGGTCGCAGCGCAAAGGGCAAGGATTTGGGCATCGCCAACGGAGTAGGAAATTGCGCCCAAAGATGCGCAGGCGGCCAAAGCCATTGTCGATGCCAACCCGTTCATGCCGTCGATCAGGTTAAAGGCGTGGCAGAGCGCGGCCACTGAGAAGACCGTTAAAATGGCGCTGAAGAACGTGAGTTTAAGCAGATCGTCAAGACCTGGTGCGACTCCATCCTGAATGGATGCGCCCGTTGCATAAATCGCCAATGCAGCGCTGGTGGCCGCCGCCGCCAGGCGCAAGCGAGGAGAGGCCGTCAGTCCGATGTCCTCTGCCAGGCCAGCAAAAAACACAGGCATTGCAGCCAGCAGAACCAGAACAATCGGTTGATCCAGACTCATGTGAACGCAAGCCGCCGCAGTGAGCCCCAAAGCAACTGCCACGCCGCCAATGCGCGGGGTGGGGTGCTCGTGCATACTTTGCACCTCAAGGCCCGCGTGTCCCTTGGAGGTGTAACGGACGTGGGCAGAACGTGTTTTCAGGATGATTAGGGAGGTCACCCAGCTAAAAATGGCTGCAATCATTACTGACAGTGCCACGGGCAGCGTCGCGAGCATGGCAATTTACCTCCAACTCAATACAATTGGGGCCGGAATAAGGCACCTCAAAAATTCACATCCTTGAAATTGGAAATTCTTTCATCAATTTCGTTCAAACCTGAGAAACCATTTTAGGTTTAGCGATGCATGATGCAAATCGTTTTTGGCTTTCGTGCCAATCACTTCACCTTGTTCTCATGTTGAGACTACTTTGAATCAGCTTTTTGCGGCAAGGCCTATTTACCAAATATTAACGTTTTTAGATGTGAACCTAGGGAAAGTTCCTAAATGTAGGCAAAAATGTGGCATTGACAACAAGTGCCGAGGTCGTCCGGTCATAAATGGACATAAGTCGGTGTGCAGAACTCGAATCAAGAGGGCTCGTCTGTACCGGAAGCAGGAGCGGGTCTGTTCTTCAGATCTGTTGTGTTGTGGCGTATTTTTACGACTTTGCGTCGAGCTTGACGTGATCCACTTAGTCTTAAGCCAGGTTATTGGAAACGGTAGCCATGGTTGATAAAAATCTGTTAAGATTTGTAGGCACGCATTGAGAATCTGGGGATATATCTTGCGAGCTTACACTCATGAATTGGAGAGCTCATCGTGAGCAAAGACGACATTTGCAATCTCGCTAAGCCTCAGGAGCTTGTTTTCGCGATGGAGCGGGATCTTGGGCTGGATCGTTTTTCCAATGATGAGAAGAAAGTCATTTATGCGTTGACGAAAATGCGAGAGCAGGAACTTTTTGAGGTTCCGAGTTCGAACATCATGCACCACGACCTCTGCGCGACCATTTCCAAGCCTACGTTTTATCACTGTTTGAAGCGATTGGTAGATGACGGGGCGATCGTCCGCTCCGGATCCGTCAGAAGCGGTCTGTATCGACTGTCGCTTTAAGCTTTTTGCCCATTCGGGCATGAGATTGATAGCTATTCACGTGATTTATAGTCGTATCTATAGTTCTGAAAAGAGTACTCTCTGCCACCTATCAATTTCTTTGGGTCGAATCCATTCAGAATGGCGCCGGTGAAGGACAATCCGTCGTTCTCGAACGTCCTCAAAACCGCTTCGACTTCACCAACAGGAGTTTCATCAAAACGAGCAACCAATAGAGAAACACCTGTGTGTTGCGCAATGATTGAGGCGTCGGTGACGGCTAGTACAGGTGGGCAGTCCACGATAACCAAATCGAACTGAGAATTTAGATCCTTGAGCAAGTCTTTGAAGTCGGGTCTGGCCAATAAATCGGCCGGGTTCGGGGGGTATTTTCCGCAGGGAATAAATTCCAGCCCGTCAACCTTTGTTGCTACTTTGGCGTCTTCGAGTGGCGTGTCTCCGGCAAGGATGTCGGCCAGCCCAGCGTCGTTTTTCTTGGCACCAAAAAATTTGTACAACCGCCCGCGCCGCATATCACCGTCAATCAGGCAAACACGTTGACCGGACTGCGCCGCGACAACAGCAAAGTTGGTGGAGATAAAGGACTTCCCCGCAGTTGGCGCAGGGCTAGTGATTGCCACCGATTTAGACGAGGCATCCAACATTCCAAAATGCAGACTGGTTCGAAGGCTTCGAAATGCCTCCACAGCCAAGTCAGTCGGATCAGAAATCGCCAAAATTGACCTGGCGCCTTTGGAGCGGCCGGCGCGTTCCTCAATTTTGGATCGGTTGATTGTGGCAAAGACTGGTAGACCGACTTCTTCGAGCTGCGCACTTGACCGCACGCCGCGGCGCAACGCGTTGCGCAGCAGAACGATCGCTGTTCCAATGACAATTCCGAGGATAAGCGCTAGGCCCAAAACTCTACTCTTGCGAGGCGCAACTGGCAGGCTCTTAGATTGGGCCTGGTCCACTATTCTAATGTGGCCCAAGGAACTGGCCTGAAGAACGCGCAGTTCTTGCGCACGCCTGAGCATTTGGAGATAGGAATCCTGGTCGACCTCCAAAGCGCGGGTCAGGGCGATCACATCTCGCTGAATTTGCGGTAGATCTACCGTTTCTTCCCGCAATTGTTCAATGCGTTGTTGGATCAAATTCTTGTTGTCCAGGAGTTGGGCATAGACGGGATGATTAGGCGTATAGCGTTCCTTGAGCTCTAGCTCTTCGACTTGGAGACGCCGCAACTCGTTGTCCAGTAGGCTGATTTGCGTGAGCAGGGTTTCTGTCTCAAGTCCCAGATCCACTGTGGCTTCAGATTGTTTGAAGCGGTTGAGTTCATCCTCGGCAGCCTCGACCTTTTTACGAGCTATTGGCAGCTGGCTTTCCACAAATTCCAGACTTTTTTGCGCCTCAGCGGCGCTTCGGCGCACATTCTGGGCAACATAGGTCTGAGAGATCGCATGAAGCGTGCTCTGTGCTGTCTCGTGACTTCCGGCTGTGAAACGGAGCTCCAGAATACCGGAGTTCCGCCCTTTCTCGCTGACACTCAGGTTGGAGCGGACGTTTGCAACGGCTTTGGATTCGGGGATCTGGCTCACTTTGAAAACCTTGCCGGCGTCGCCTTCCATCTCACCGACACGGATTGCAAAATCGTGCTCAGTGTCGGAAACGATTTCACCCACAGTTCCCTGCAGCTCCTGGTCGTTTGGCAAACTAAGCGAAAAGGTTTGATCGGGCAGGACTTTTAGCCAGATGTCTTCGTCCAACCATTCCGGCGGTACGCGCAAAAGATCGAGGCGTAGCTTTTCTCCCCCAGTCGCGTAGGGCCGCAAGAACTCATAGTCGGGAAGCTCAAACGGAAGGCGTGTCAGGAGATAACCCAGTCCGGGAGCAAAGGTTGGCCCGGCCTGCCAATCCAGATTTAGGTTCGACACGGCTTGGCCGATAACGAGACGCGACTTTAGAATCTCTATTTCGGTTGTGCTTTGGGGAACTTCTCCTGACAGTTCTGTCAGAGCGGTGGGTACTGAAAGATTGGCCTTATTATCTTCCAGTTGCAGGAGGGCGTCTGCCTGATATGTCGGTGGCGTGTTCAGTGCGACAATGGTGCCGATACAGCCGATCAGAAGCGTACAGCCAAGGATTGTCCACTTGCCGGCCCAAAGAGATTTCATCAATTGGAGAAGGTCAATCTCGTCGTCTGCAACGGGGGCTTGAGTTCGGGAGTTTTGCTGGCTCACTTGGTCGCCCCCTTCGGCGTTAGTTTTTTGGCCCAAGCGCTTGCGGCCGCAAAAATTCGATCAAAAACCGCTTCGTGAAAATCTTGCAAGCGCTTGAAAGGGTCTGGAATGTCTTCCGCTTTCGCCCATTGGTCAAACAGCATCGTTTTTCCCGATAATTCCGGGAATTTACGCGTGATGTGCGCCTTGTGGCCCTTTTCCATCACCAAAATCAGGTCCGCTTGAGAGCCGAGATCAAAGGTGAACTGTCGGCCGGCATGTCCGGCAAGTGATATATCATTATCACGTGCAACCCGTTCGGCGGTCTCATCCGCAGCGTGACCTTCAAGGGCCGCAATGCCTGCGGAACTTACCGATAGGCCTGGGGCCATCTTTTGCAGCACACGCTCTCCGACCGGAGATCTGCAAATATTCCCAACGCAAACAACCAATACTTTTTCCATGGGATCCTAAATCAATTCACAATGTCACTTGCCGAATTTACCGCAATGATGGTCGGGAGGATGCGGGAAATTGTGTCGTTCCATTCAATCAGCGGCGACCGGGTTACATATACAACATCGTCTTCCATTAGTGTAAATCGGGTGCCCAAAATCCAGCCATTTGGAGTTGTGGTGTCGAGTTGGAAAACCGTCGGTTTTTGAGGGGAACCGCGAAAGACAAAGACCCCCCGAGCGTCGCTTCGCACGTGCACGAGGCCACCGCGGTAGGTCAAAGCTTGCGTCAGCGAGATTTGCTCCTCCGAAAGGTCGACAACGTCCGGTTCGTCAACCTCGCCCAAGATAAAGGCCTCTTCAACACGGCGTTCAGGCACGTTGACGATGTCGCCTGGTTGCAGCGTTGGGTTGTTTTCCAAATAGTTGGATTTTAGAAATCCGTCCAAGTCGACTGTATAACGCTTGCCCGCCCGCTGCAGAGAAATGCGGGCAGTGTCGGCTTCTTCTGTATAGCCGCCAGCCGCGTTGATTGCCTGCAGCAGCGTCAAAGGAACCGTTGTCAGGGCCTGATGGTTCGGAGTTTCGACTTCGCCGCCAACTACGACTTTTTGTGAATCGTAGGACACGACTTTTGCGACCACCTGTGGTTCGGGAATAATGGTGCGCAGTCTTTGAGTGATGTCATTTCGGACAGCCTCTATGGAACGTCCGGCTGCCGAAACTTTTCCTATGTGCGGATAGAAAAATGTGCCGTCAGATTGAACCAGAAAGCCGTTGTCGATGGCGTTCATGTCCGGGCCTGCCGGCATGTTCAACTCGGGATGATCATAAACCAGAATGCTGAGAATATCGCCGGCACCGATCACATATGACCAGCTGTCGGTTTTGGGCAAGGAAGCCCGTTTGGTGGGCCGGGCGGGCTGATCGTAGCTACCGATGTTCGCTGAGGTAAGGCGCACGACTGTATATTGCTCGGTGCTCTGCGCATCTTGCTCGGCTTCGGTTAGTGGAATGGAAGTCGTTCCATCACTGCAGCCCAAAAGAAAGCCGACGATAGCCAGCGAGGCGAAAAAACGCATAAATAACCTACCCTCGATTCAATGTAGCTTTTATATCCGTATCCGGTTGCTAGATGTCAATTTGATAATAGGTCGCTGATTTCTAAGCAATCCTTTGATCTTTCGGTTTTTTCGCGTTGCGCATGATATTTGACCTGGATGATATCAGAAGCGGCGGCGAAGTCGAAAAAATGCGAGCAATCCGAACATGGACAGAAACAAACCTGACATGTCTCCGATGATGTAGGCGGCGAAGTCTTCCGGATTGAAACCCAAGGCGAAGTTGGTGGAAGAAGAGGTCAGAACTGAAGCAATCAGACCAATCAAGACGACACCGATCCAACTCACCCGACCTCCGCCCTTGCCCCCAAGCGGAAATCCAATTGCACCCAACGCAAGGAAAAGTGCGGGTGCTATGCTGACCTGCAAGACCGCCGCGAAGAAATGCGACAGCGAGAATCCGTCAATTCCTGTGATGCTAAGGAAAGCCAGACAAACGCCGGGCAAAAGCATCGGAGCAGCGGTAAACCCAAAAAGCCAAGCCGTCAGAACTCGAACGCCATGCGGGAGAAAGATTAGCTGTGCTTCGTTTGCGAACTCGATCGACCCAACGTCAGCGATCCAGTTTGACGCCGGCATGCTTATGGCGAACGCCGCAACATATAGTGCAGAAGCCAAACAAGCATTCTTGATAAAATCTAACATTCGGAACACACGGTAAGGAACGCTTCACCATAGCGTTGAAGGGACAAAATGCAAATGCGCTGGAGACTTTGAATATGGCTGGTTGGCCTAAAATTTGTCGACCGCATCCGCGCCGATAAGTTCGCAAATTGGCATACACATGCGATTTTTGTCAGATCGTAGCAAAGATGTGGCTGCTTTAACTAAAGAATAGCGAAGTCCAATCATTATCTCTGCCTGAGAGACAGCGGAGGTCACGATGGATTTGCTATCACTTATCAGTATTTTTGTTGCGTTTGTTGCGGGACTTGGCCTTGCTGCGGCGTTGGTCGATGTGTGGGCAAAGTGGCTCTTCCGTCAGGTGTGAAAAGCGACTTTCGTTCGAAACGAGCTTTGAATTTTTCGGGGCTGTCATTTGTTGGGCGACATGGCGGCACGACCCTCAGGCGTCAACTGCCAAACCTGCCCATTTTCAAAAACCGCGGCGCAAAGAGGGCGGCCGAATGCGGCCCCGCCATCAAGATCGATGCGGTTGCCAAAATGGGTTGCCTTTTTCAGTGCGGTGTGGCCGTGAACAACCAGCCACGGGTGAGGGGTTGCATCGTCGATAAACCCTTGCCGGATCCAGACCAGATCATTCTCGCTTTGCTCCCCCAACGGCACCCCGGGTTTGATGCCAGCATGCACAAAAAGAAGGCCATTCTGTTCATGAAAAAGGCGCAGGGATTTTAGGAAGGCAACGTGGTTTTCCGGAACCGCCGTTTTGGCTCTTTCATGCAGAGCACTCAATCGTTCTTGTTTTGAGACCGTCACACCGTAGCTTTCGAGAGTTTGAACACCTCCCAGCTTTTCGTGGAGCCAGGAGTATTCCACCAGCAAGTGCGGGTCGTGGCGTGGGGTGTCTTCCATGAACCATTCAAACATCCGGTCGTGATTGCCTTTGAGGCAGATCCAGTTGCGGCCGGCCTCTACACCCCGACGCAGGCGTTCAATCACACCGCGGCTTTCGGGGCCGCGATCCACGTAATCACCAAGAAACACGATATGGGCATCAGCGCCGCCATCGGCTTTGATGCGCGCAAGCATGTCGTCCAGCAGGTCAAGGTGGCCGTGGATATCGCCAATGGCGTAAATCGGTTGGTTCATAAAAGGCACTCATTTCATCTAACTGAATGGCTAAACGAAAAGCGCCGCCCGAAACAGGGGCGGCGCTTTGATTTTCTTCAACGGATCGCTTAGGCCACGTCAAAAGCCAGCGGTTTGATCTGACGGAACATGCCGGTTTCCGCGAGCTGTGCGCGGGCTTCGGCAGGCACGGGCGCGTCCACGTACAAAAGCGCGATGGCTTCGCCGCCGACGTCCGCACGGCCCAGCGTAAAGTTCGCGATGTTCACGCCGTTGGTGCCCATGGTTTGACCCAATGTGCCAATGATGCCCGGTACGTCTTCGTTGGTGGTGTAGAGCATGTTGGCACCGACCTCGGCATCGATATTGATGCCTTTGATCTGGATAAAGCGCGGCTTGCCGTCGGAGAACACGGTGCCCGCAATGGAGCGTTCGCGCGCCTCGGTCACAACGGTCACTTTGATGTAGCCGTCAAAGGTGCCGGACTTGTCCTGATTGGTGGTGGAGATCTTGATGCCACGCTCTTTTGCAACCACGGGCGCGGAAACCATGTTCACGTCGGGGTTAGCCTTTTTCATGATGCCCGCCACAACAGCACAGTTCAGCGCGGCGAGGTTCATGTCAGAGACAACACCGTCGTAAAGGATGTTGATGGCCTTGATCGGCTCATCCGTCATCTGACCGGAGAACGCGCCGAGGTGATCGGCAAGTTTGATCCACGGGCCCATGACCTTGGCTTCCTCAGCAGTCACGGATGGCATGTTCAACGCGTTTTCAACGGCACCGGTCAGCAGATAGTTCGACATCTGCTCGGCCACCTGAAGCGCCACGTTTTCCTGCGCTTCAGTTGTGGCTGCGCCAAGGTGTGGTGTGCAGACAACGTTGTGCAGGTTGAATAGGGCGTTTTCCTTGGCGGGCTCTTCTTTGAACACGTCAAAGGCGGCGCCGGCAACGTGGCCGGATTTCAGCAGTTCTGCGAGCGCCTCTTCGTCCACCAGACCGCCGCGGGCACAGTTGACGATGCGCACGCCTTTTTTGGTTTTGGCGAGGTTTTCAGCCGACAGGATGTTGGCGGTCTGCTCGGTGAACGGCACGTGCAGGGTGATGAAGTCGGCGCGCGGCAGCAGCTCTTCGAGTTCGACCTTCTCGACACCCATCTTCGCGGCTTTTTCCTCAGACAGGAAGGGATCGTATGCGATCACTTTCATCTTCAGGCCACGGGCGCGGTCACAGACGATGCCGCCGATGTTGCCTGCGCCGATCACGCCGAGGGTTTTGTTCGTGAGCTCGGTGCCCATGAACTTGGATTTTTCCCATTTGCCGGCGTGAGTAGACTCGCTGGCTTCAGGAATTTGACGCGCCACGGCGAACATCATCGCAATCGCGTGTTCGGCGGTAGTGATCATGTTGCCGAACGGTGTGTTCATCACGATCACACCTTTTTTCGACGCGGCTTCCTTGTCGACGTTGTCGGTGCCGATGCCTGCGCGGCCGATGACTTTCAGGTTGTCGGCCTTTTCCAGCAGCTTGGCGGTTGCCTTGGTGGCGGAGCGGATCGCGAGGCCGTCGTATTGGCCGATCACTTCGGCCAGTTTGTCTTTGTCCTTGCCGAGGTCGGGCATGAAGTCGACGTCGATGCCGCGATCACGGAAAATCTGAACGGCGGTTTCGCTGAGTTTGTCAGAGACGAGTACTTTGGGAGCCATGTTGAGCGTCCTTTATGTCGGGGGCCGGTTCGGCCTGAATGGAATAAGGGGAGGCCCGGCGGTGTCGCCGGGCAAAATTCGCTTACGCTTGAGCTGCGATCTCGGCCTCAAAGGCCCATGCGAGCCAAGGCAGCATCGCTTGCAGATCAGCGGTTTCAACCGTGCCGCCACACCAGATGCGCAGGCCGGCCGGCGCGTCGCGGTAAGCGCCGATGTCCAGCGCGATGTTTTCGGCCTCAAGACGTTTGGCGACGGCTTTGGCAAAGGCTGCACCGTCCTGGATCCGGTCATCCGTGAACTTCAGACATACAGAGGTGTTGGAGCGCGTCGCGGCGTCCTCGGCCAGGTTGGCGATCCAATCATTGGCAGCGCAGAAATCAAATACCGCCTGCGCATTGGCATCGGCACGGGCGATCAGACCCTGAAGACCGCCTTCAGAACGGGCCCAGTCCAGCGCAAACAGGTAATCTTCGACCGCCAGCATCGACGGCGTGTTGATGGTCGCGCCGGTAAAGATGCCTTCGATCAGCTTGCCGCCTTTGGTCAGGCGGAAGATTTTCGGCAGCGGCCATGCGGGGGTGTAGTTTTCCAGACGCTCAACAGCACGCGGGCTCAGAACGATCACACCATGCGCCGCTTCGCCGCCCAGCACTTTCTGCCAAGAGAATGTTGTCACATCCAGCTTGTCCCATGGCAGGTCCATGGCGAAAGCGGCGGAGGTGGCGTCACAAATGGTCACGCCTTCGCGGTCGTCTGCGATCCAGTCGGCATTTGGCACACGCACACCGGAGGTGGTGCCGTTCCATGTGAAGACAACGTCGTTGTTTTTGCTGTCGACAGTGGCGAGATCCACGATCTGGCCATAGTCGGCGGTCTTCACCTCGGCGTCGATTTTCAACTGTTTCACAACATCGGTGATCCAGCCGGCGCCAAAGCTTTCCCATGCGAGCATTTCAACTTTGCGCGCGCCAAGCATGGACCAAAGTGCCATTTCAACAGCGCCGGTGTCGGACGCGGGCACGATGCCGATGCGGTAGTCTGCGGGGATGCCCAGAACTTCGCGGGTGCCTTCGATCGCGGCCTTCAGCTTATCCTTGCCAATAGCGGCACGGTGGCTGCGACCCAGAGCGGCGTCTGCGAGTTTGGTGACATCAAATGTGGGGGGTTTGGCACAGGGGCCAGAAGAAAAACGCGGATTTGCCGGCCGCGTTGCCGGTTGCTGAGTAGCCATCAATGCTATCCTTACAGATATCTGCCTCTCGTTGGGGAGAGGTGTCCCACCGACGGGGATAGAGAGGATGCTGCGGCTGCACAACAGGAAAAATATCGCATTCGCGACCAATCTTGAGTCAAATCCGGCGCGAAATGACCACTATCGGAAACTTGGGAAGGTTGGCGCGCTACACATGCACCGCATCTAGTGTGTCTTTGAGCATCTGGGCGGATGCCTTTAGCGCCAGTCGTTCTTCGGCGCTGATTTCCGGCATGACGTCGCCCAAAACACCGCCTTTCCCCAAAATGCGGGGCAGGGAGAGGGGCACGTCGCGCACGCCTTCGATCTCGGGTGTCATGATCGACACGGAATGCACGGACCGCTCATCGCCGCCAATCGCCGCGACCAAACGTGCTAGCCCAGCCCCGATACCGTAATAGGTCGCACCTTTGCCTTCGATGATGCGATAGGCGGCACGTCGCACGCCAACGTCAATTCGTGCACGGACGTCTTCCGTCACCGGTTTTCCGCGCGCCAGGGCCACGTCTCCAAAAATGGATGCGCCGACGGCTGCGGAAGACCACGACAGGACTTCGCTGTCGCCATGTTCGCCAAGCACATAGGCATGCACGGAGCGCGGATCGACATCGAGGTGCTGGCCAAGCAAAACGCGGAAACGCGCCGTGTCCAGAATGGTGCCTGACCCAATCACGCGATGCGCAGGCAAGCCGGTCAGGCGCACCGTGATGCCGGTCATGATATCAACAGGGTTTGACGCAATCAGCAGGATCGCGTCCGGCGCGTGGTTTAGAACTTCGCCGGTCACGATGCGGAACACCTCGGCATTTCGCGCCAACAGATCGAGGCGGGTTTCACGGGGCTTCTGGCTGACACCGGCAGCTATGATAATAACTTCGGCGCCGGTCAGGTCGGCGTACTCACCCGCACGTATATCAGTGGCAGAGCCAAATGGTGTTGCGTGGCTAATATCTTCGGCCTGTGCTGCGGCCAAGGCCGGATCAAGGTCAATCAGGACGATTTCCCGCGCCGAGCCTAGCAAAGCAACGGCATAGGCGGCGGAGGCGCCAACCTGTCCGGCACCGACGATTCCGATTTTCATGAGGTCGCTCCTTGCTTGACAGGATTCGTGTTAGCGATAACGCAATCCCGGTCTGGTGTTAAGCCGCGCGGCATGGTCTATGGCGCATAGCTGCATTGAATTAAGCAAAAGGCCCGCTGATGTTTGTCGCAACTCTCCTGACTTCCCCTGCCAATCCGACCCTTGATCCTGCGCTGGTCGAGAACCTGCGCAATGCGTGGGGAGGTGGTGACGCACAATGGCTTGCCCCGGGCGAGGCGGCAGAATTTGCCCTGTCAGAAATGCCTGACAATCAGTGGGATGTCTGGGGCGATCTGCAAAAACTGGGTGTAGACCTAGTGATCCAGCCTGCCGAGGGGCGACGCAAGAAGATGCTGCTGGCCGATATGGATAGCACCATGATCCAGCAAGAGTGTATTGACGAGCTGGCGGATGAAGCTGGCGTTGGTGATCGGGTCAAAGACATCACCGCACGGGCGATGAATGGCGAATTGGATTTTGACGGCGCGCTGACAGAGCGTGTTGGCTTGCTGAAAGGTCTCGATGAGTCTGTCATTGCCAAAGTTCTGGCCGAACGCATCACTTTTATGCCCGGCGGCAAGGCGCTTTTGGCCACGATGAAGGCCAACGGCGCCTATGCGGCGTTGGTCTCCGGTGGCTTTACCGCTTTCACCGCCAAGGTGGCTGCGGATCTCGGCTTTGACGAAAATCGCGCCAATACGCTGTTGACCGATAACGGCATGCTGACCGGAGATGTCGGGCGTCCGATTTTGGGCCGTGAGGCCAAGGTTCAGGCCCTGAAAGAGATCACAACGCGCCTTGGTTTGACCCATGGCGATGTGATGGCCGTGGGCGATGGCGCCAATGATCTGGGCATGTTGGGATTGGCCGGCGCCGGTGTTGCGCTGCATGCAAAACCTTCAGTCGCGGCGGAATGTGACATTCGCATCAACCACGGTGATTTGACTGCGCTGCTCTACATCCAAGGCTATTCCAAAACCGAGTTTTCCGAAGGCTGATCCATGTTTGAATTTGGTATAGAGGCGCTGCTGATACTCTTGGCAGCCGGGTTTTTCGCGGGGTTTGTGGATGCCATTGCCGGCGGTGGCGGGTTGATCACCTTGCCGGCCCTCATGATTGCAGGTGTGCCACCGGTGCAGGCGCTGGCGACCAACAAAATTCAAGGTATGTTCGGGTCCGGCACCGCCGCCTACAGCTACGCCAAAAGCGGTCTGGTGAACCTCAAGGAACAATGGCTGCCCGCCTTGCTTGCGGGGCTGGCCTCGCTTGCTGGGGCCTTGCTGGTCTCATTTTTGCCAACCGACTGGATTCGCCTGATCTTGCCGGTTCTGCTGATTGGCATAGCTCTCTTCTTTGCTCTGCGCAAAGACCCAGGAGAGCTTGACCGTGCGGCGCGACTGTCGCCGCTGGCGTTCACATGGACAGCAGTGCCGTTGGTTGGGGCCTATGACGGGCTGTTGGGACCGGGTGCAGGCAGCTTTTATATGATCGCCTTTGTTGCGCTGGGCGGGTACGGCATTCTCAAGGCCACGGCGCATACCAAGCTTTTGAACTTCGCCTCCAATGTCGGCGGGTTGGCCGGGTTTATCCTTGTTGCAGAACCCCTTTGGGCGATTGGACTCGCCATGGGGCTTATGCAAGTGGCGGGGGCTCGCCTTGGAGCAAAGATGGCGATGGCAAAGGGCGCGCGCCTGATCCGACCGTTGCTTGTGGTGACGTCCGTGGTGCTCGCAATGAAACTCCTGTGGGACGTTCTCTGACGCCGAATTTTGGTAAATTCGGGAATCATGGGACACTGATCGCTCAGTTTGTTGTTCCCAAGGAGAGTATCCCATGCCCAAATTTATGCTCATTTACCACGGCGGAGGCCGCCCCGAGACCCCTGAGGAAGGTGAAAAAGTCATGGCCGCCTGGGGCGCTTGGATGGAAGGCATTGGTGCTGACCTGATTGATGGCGGCAACCCTGCGGGCATGTCCAAAACCGTTAGCGCCACTGGCGTGGCGGATGACGGCGGGTCCAATCCTGTTTCCGGATATACGTTGATCAACGCGGCGGATATCGATGCCGCCTGCGAGATCGCAAAAGGCTGTCCGATCCTCGAGGGTGGACAGGGGACTGTTGAAGTCGCGGAAGCGATGGAAATGTGACGCGCCGTCTCCCGCGGCAGCAATTTTTGCCGTCGCAGGAGCCTCCGGCGGGAGTATTTGGGCAAGAAAGAAATTAGTCCCCTACTTCTTTCTTGCGAAAGTACTCAAACAGGCTCAGCGCAGCTGAGCCACGCCCAACCGCGACGGGCACCCGAAAGGATGTCTGTCGCGGGCGGGAGCGCTGTGCCTTCAAAGAAGTGCTGCACCTGCTTTCATCACACCTGTTTGCAGCCCGTCCCAATTTTGGATCGGAGCATCAAGGTATTTCTTGGCCTCGGGATGCGCCGGATCAAGCGCACCGAGTTTGGCGAGAATAGCAGCGATGGCGTTCTCGGATGCGCGAGTCGCCCCATCCACGATCTTGAGCGCCACGCCCAATCCCTGTTCCGGCAGCATCGCGATGAAATAGGCTTCGGCGCCGGTTTTTACGGCCACGGTGTGTCCCATCGCGCGCATCAGGTTGGTGCAGGCGCGGCCTTCGCCGGCAACGTATTCGGGATGCTTTGCCATAGCCGTGCGCAGGCGGGCGGCGGCGGTTTCGCGGGTGCCGTTGCCTTCGCGCGCGGTGGCAAAAAACGCCATGGCGCGTGCCATACCGTGCAGGGTGGCGGCATGGTTGGGCGCGGAGCATCCGTCGATGCCGTAGCCTGCGCTGGTTTCCTGAGTCAGCTCTTCGTGCGCGGTTAGAACGGCCTGCTGCACCGGATGGTCGATGTCGCAGTATTCGGAATGCCCACCAAGGTGCTTGTTCAACGTCAAAAAGCCCGTGTGTTTGCCCGAGCAGTTGTTGTGAACGCGGCAGACCGGATCGTTGCAGCGGATCAACTCGTCGCGGATGCCAATGTCGCGGGGTTCTTGCGGGCCACAGCGAAGGTCTTCCTCGCTCAACTCTTGCGCCGCGAGCCAGTCGCGCACCATGTCGTTGTGGATGGCCGACGCGTTGTGGCTGGCGCAGGCCAGAGCCAAATGCGTTTCGGTCAAACCGGCTTTATCCGCCGCGCCGCTTTCTACCAATGGGAGCGCTTGGATCATCTTTGAGGAACTGCGTGGCAGCACAATCGCGTTGGGATCGCCCCATGCGTGCACAATCTCACCTGCGCCATTGCAGACCACGGCGTGGCCGTGATGAACGCTCTCGAGAATGTCTCCGCGCCAAATTTCCGTCATCAACACCGGATCAGTCATAATATCTCTCATTATTGAGGGCAATTTTGTGCCGACAGGCCTTTCGCCTATGGGCGCATTTAGGTTAGACTCACCGCATCGAGACAAAAATGTCCAGCCCACTAGAAGCGGCGCATAAGTCGGGGCGGGCAGATAATTGAGGCAAGTCACAGCTTGGAGGCTGTTGAGAATGGGATCACGTTTTGTGAAAGCCTTTATTGCGACAGCAGGACTGTCGCTGGCGGCATTTGGCGCTCAGGCGCAGGAAACCAGTGAAAATCAAGTCGCGGCGAACACCGATTGGAGTGTCTTCGTAGAAGAAAATGGCGGCAACCGAGAGTGCTGGGCGGTCAGCACCGCGAAGGAAAGCGTCAACACGAAGAACGGAAACATCGTTGCCGTGAAACGCAGCGATATCTTGCTCATGGTGGCCTATGTGCCTCAGAAAAATGTGTCCGCTCAGATCGCCTTTACGGGTGGCTATCCATTCGCGGCGGGGTCAACCGTTGGCGTGGACATCGACGGGAAAACCTTCACGCTTTTTACCGAGGGTGAATGGGGATGGGCCGGATCGGATTCGATTGACGGTGAAATCGTGACCGCGATGATGCGTGGAAAATCTGCGGTTCTGTCGGCGCAGTCTTCGCGCGGGACCAAAACCAAGGACACGTTCTCGCTTCTTGGGTTCACCGCTGCGGTCGAAGACGCGAAAAAACGCTGCCAATAAACCAATCGGTCCGTTAACGCGGGCCGGCTGATCCCTGCCAGGGTCATCACTGCCACATCGTCACCAGGGGGAGATCGCCGGACAAACCGGCGACACCAACAGGCGTGAGGCATAGGTATGGCAGACCCAAGGTTTACCGAAATAAAATACCGTGGCCCGGGGACGCAGGACTTTATCGAAGTCTCTGTGGATGCGGGTACGGACGTGTCCGGTATTCAGATCGTTGTGTACCATCCAAATGGAGGTGTCCGATCTGTTAACGGCGTTGGCAATTTTGATGACACCATGTTCGGGCAGGACGTCTATTCTCTGGATGCAGCCGTGCACAAGAATGGGGCGATCGCCTTAGTTGTTGATGGCGTCGTGATTGACTTTGTGTCCTTTGACAGCGTTGTGACCCCGACAACAGGGCCGGCCGCCGGCATGTCGTCCACGCAAATCGGGTCAACCGGCAACAACCAGAACGAATCGGTACAGCTGGATGAGAATGGCAATTGGGTTGCTGGCCCTCTGAATGAAGGCACAATCCCCTGCTTTCTCATCGGCACCAAAATTGCCACCCGACAGGGTGAGGTCGCGGTCGAGGATCTGCGTCCGGGCGATCAGGTCATGGTGCGGGACGGTGGTTTTGCGCCTCTGCGCTGGATTGGAAGCTATACCACCGATGCGCGCGGGCAGGCGTTTGAAAAGGCCGCGCCGATCAAGATTCCTCGTGGGGCGATGGGCAAAGGTCAGCCAAGTCGCGATTTGTATGTGTCGCCAAACCACCGGATCTGGATGCGCGATGCCAGTTTCGAAATGTTGTTTGAAGCGCGTGAAGTTTTGATCCCCGCCAAACAGCTTGTGGGGTGGTGTGGGGTCACTCAGGTCAACTATGTGCCGCAACCGGAGTATTTTCACTTCTTATTTGACCGGCACCAGATCGTCCTATCGGATGGTCTGTTGACCGAGAGTTTTCATCCTGGCGAAGTGACTCTGGATCAGTTTCAGCACGAGGCGCGCGACGAGTTGCTGCGCGTGTTCCCCGATCTTATGGATGTTGCCACATCCGGCAAAACCGCGCGGCGGTGTTTGAAATCCTATGAGGCGCAACTGGCGCTGGATGCAAAATCAGCCGCCTGACGGATGCTCTGCATAAAACCGTTTGAGGTAGGTGGCGAGATCCTTGCCGTTTTCCTCGGTATAGGTTTCGCCGGTGTCCAGGCAGGTCTCGATCCGGTCGATGCGAAAGACGCGGAAATCTTCGCGGACCTCGCACCAGCCGGTCATTGTCCACGCGCGACCCCAGTATTCCATTTGCAAAGGTCTGATGCGGCGGCGGGTGCGGTTGCCATTTAAGGCAAGGTATTCGATCGCCAAAACCAGCCGCTCGCGAATGGCGCGGCGGATGAGAGGCATGAGTTCGAAGCTCGCCTCCACTTCGGGCGCGGCAAAAATTTCTTTGCCAAATCCGTCAAGGGTGCCGAACATCGGGTTTGGCATCGCCTGATCCACTTTGGCCAACACGCGATTGGCGGCGTCTTGCAATTCGGCATCCGCGGTCTGCCTTACCAAAGCTGCGCCAAGGTGCAGCGCCTCCAACTCGACCTGCGTCAACGCCATCGGCGGCATGAACACCGGTGCCCGCAGGATGTAGCCCACCCCGCGCTCGCCCTCGACCGGAATGCCGCTTGCGACCAGCGTGTCCATGTCGCGATAAATGGTGCGGACCGACACCTCCATGTGCTCTGCCAAATCAGACGCGCGGTGCAGTCGCCCGTTGCGCAGAATCTGGATGAGGTCAAAAAGGCGGTCGGTCCGGCGCATAGCTTAGTTTTCACGTCCTGTGATGGTGAAGTGCTGAATCTCGACGCTGTCCTGATCCAGCACCGCGACAAGGTCGGCCAGCTCAGGGTATTTGTCGACTTTGAATTCCTCCATTACTTTCATCGCAGCCTCCATGCTGGCCCATTCCGTGACATCGGCAAAAGTGCCGTCTTTGGTATGGGCCAGTTTGCGGCTGACGAAACCGGCCTGCTGATTGGCAAAGCTTTGGGATTTCTCCCATGCTGACAGCGCAGCCTCCGGTGTGACACCTTCTTTGACGCGGTAACGTACGATTTCCAGAACAGACATTTTCTCTCTCCTTTGAGTGGTTGTTGATGTCCGATCCTTGGCACAGGCCAACTGACACGGTCTGTCAGCAGAAACGCTAGCCCGTGTATTATTTGCAATTTGCCCTATATGGTGTATCTGCACCGCTTGAATTCCCAGATGAGTCTGAACCCATGAGTACCTCCGCGCCAATCACGCAGGACGTGATGACCATTCCCCGCAAGCTGCCCGAAGGTGGCAAGATCAACCTTGTCGGGTTGACGCGTGACCAACTGCGCGAGGTGTTGATTGAAAACGGCACCAAGGAAAAGCAGGCCAAGATGCGGGTCGGCCAGATCTGGCAGTGGATTTATCAGTGGGGCGTGCGTGATTTTCACGAGATGACCAACCTGTCCAAAGCCTATCGCGCCGAACTGGATGAAAAGTTCGAAGTGGCTATTCCCGAGGTGGTGACGCGGCAGGTCAGTGAGGACGGCACGCGCAAATACCTTGTGCGGATCGCGGGCGGTCACGAGGTTGAGGTGGTTTATATTCCTGAAGAGGATCGTGGCACACTGTGCATCTCTTCGCAGGTGGGTTGCACGCTGACGTGTACGTTCTGTCACACCGGCACGCAAAAGCTGGTTCGTAACCTGACCGCCGCCGAAATTATCGGTCAGGTGATGGTCGCGCGCGACGATCTGAATGAATGGCCCATCCCTGGCGAGCCAAAGAACGAAACCCGCCTTTTGTCCAACATCGTTCTGATGGGTATGGGCGAGCCGCTTTATAATTTTGACAATGTGCGCGATGCGATGAAGATCGCGATGGACCCCGAAGGCATTTCGTTGTCCCGTCGTCGTATCACCTTGTCGACCTCCGGTGTGGTGCCGGAAATTGCCCGAACGGCTGAGGAAATTGGCTGCTTGCTCGCGATTTCTTTCCACGCAACCACAGATGATGTGCGTGATGTTCTGGTGCCGATCAACAAACGCTGGAAAATCGACGAGTTGCTGCAAGCACTCTCGGATTATCCCAAAGTCTCCAACTCTGAGCGCATCACCTTTGAATATGTGATGCTGGACGGGGTGAACGACACGGACGAGGACGCGCATCGACTGATCGACCACATCAAGCGCTACAACATTCCGGCTAAGATCAACCTGATCCCTTTCAACGAATGGCCCGGCGCGCCGTATAAGCGCAGCTCAAACAACCGCATCCGCGCCTTTGCCAACATCATCTATCAGGCCGGCTATGCCTCCCCGATCCGCAAGACACGCGGAGAGGACATTATGGCGGCTTGTGGTCAGTTGAAATCGGCCACGGAGCGGGCGCGCAAGTCGCGTAAGCAGATCGAGGCTGAGGCAGGTCTGTCCTAAAGACTGGATCGGCGCTCGTTTCACGCTAAGCTGAACGCAAATTTCATTTGAAAGGTGTGTTCATGCCCAAGTTTATCCTCGCTGCCGCCGCGCATTTGATTGCCAATGCAGTTGGCTTGATGTTGGCCAACATCCTGCTTGGCGGATTTTCGATCAATCTGCTTGGCATTGTCGTTGCCACTCTGGTCTTCACCGTCGTGTCGATGATCCTCTTGCCGATTCTGCGCAAAGTGTCGGAGAAAAAGGCACCCCAGCTACTGGGCGGTCTGTCCCTGATCGTGATCTTTGTCGGCTTGTGGATCACAAGCATTCTTGTGGATGGCATGACAATCGATGGCTTGGTGGCACATGCGGGAGCAACGGTGCTGGTCTGGATCGGGTCTATGATTGCTGGCATTCTGGTGCCGAAATACCTGATCACCGGTCTCAACACCCCGAAAAAGTAAACAATCGGACGGATTGTCCAAAACTTTCCACAATTGAGGACCAATTGCGCCCTGATCAACAGTCAGTTTCCTATTTGTCAACAAACAGAAAGGGACTGACACATGGCACATGCAGATATCGGCGGCGCAATGATCGACGCGCCTGTACTGGACATTCTGGCCCGCGAAAAATCCAACTCGCTGAGCAATCGCGAATGGAAATTCCGCCTCAAGGGCTATGGCTACGCGATTAAAGACGTCGCAGGCGCACAGGTTGTGACCAAGCTGCCCCAAGGCATCGAACTTGGCGTGCTTCCGGCGAGCTTCCACTAAGCCGACGCACGCACCGACAAAATGGGTGCGCCCCGGGGGCAATGCCGGGACGCCTGATCTTTCTCAACGGCCGGGGATTTCGCCGCGGCGGGAGTAATCCTCCCAGGTGTTGAGCACTTTGACCGCCTCTTCGGCGGTTTCGACAAACTGGAAAAGGTCGAGGTCATCGGCCGAAATGGTGCCTGCGTCCGCCAGCGCCTCCCAGTTGACGATTTTCTCCCAGAACTCACGACCAAACAGCAGGAACGGCACGCGATGCATGCGACCGGTTTGAATGAGCGTCAGCGATTCAAACAGCTCGTCTAAGGTGCCAAAGCCGCCAGGAAAGACGCAGATCGCGTTGGCCCGCATCAGGAAATGCATCTTGCGCACAGCGAAATAGTGGAAGTTGAAGCACAACTCCGGCGTCACATATTCATTCGGCGCCTGCTCATGCGGCAAGACGATATTCAGACCGATCGAGCGCCCGCCCGCGTCCATCGCGCCGCGGTTTCCTGCTTCCATCACGCCAGGGCCGCCGCCCGTCACGATGACGTTTTTCTTGCCGTCCGACTGTTCAGTGACGATGCGGGCGAACTTGCGGGTTTCGTCATAGAACCGCGACAAATCCGCGAGCGTCTGTGTGCGGGCAGTATCTTTCTTCGCCGGTTCCGGAATGCGTGCGCCGCCGAACAGCACCACGGTGCTTTCTACACCGTCCTCATCCAGCGCCAGCTCAGGCTTCAGCAATTCCAACTGAAGGCGAACAGGGCGCAGTTCGGGGCGGCATAGGAAATCCTCATCTGCAAAGGCCAGCCGGTACTGCGGCGCACGGGTCTGCGGGGTGTCTGGCACCTGTTTGGCAGTGACTCGGTCAAGGCGGGCATTTGAAAGTGGGTGGGAACGGTTTTCGGTCATTACAATAGTCCTTGGTCACGCGATTATCCCATGGCTACCGCTTTCAAAGCAGCCTGACCAGCGCCGCCTTGGCCGCGACCAAACACGATTGCGTCGCTTTGCAAGGTGACGTGGGCGGATTAAGCCGCTAAGAAACGCGAAATCCCATTGGAATTCCCCGCAAACGGAGACGCAAAGACAATGTCCAACGCCCAACTGGAACAAGCCATCGAAGCCGCATGGGACGCGCGCGACACCATCACGCCCGCCACCACTGGCGAAACCCGTGAAGCCATTGAGGACACGTTGAATGCACTCGACAGCGGCAGCCTTCGGGTGGCCGAAAAGCTGGAGAGCGGCGATTGGCACGTGAACCAGTGGGCGAAAAAGGCCGTGCTACTCGGCTTCCGCATCAAGGACATGGAAATTCAGTCTGGTGGCCCGCAAGGCGGCGGCTGGTGGGACAAGGTCGACAGCAAGTTTCTCGGCTGGGGTGAAAACCAGTGGAAAGACGCAGGCTTCCGCGCCGTGCCGAACTGCGTGGTTCGCAAATCCGCTTATATCGCGCCTGGCGTGGTTCTGATGCCGTCCTTCGTGAACCTTGGCGCGTATGTGGACGAAGGCACCATGGTCGACACTTGGGCCACCGTTGGTTCCTGCGCGCAGATCGGTAAAAACGTTCACTTGTCCGGTGGCGTTGGCATCGGCGGCGTTCTGGAGCCGATGCAGGCCGGCCCGACCATTATCGAAGACAACTGCTTTATTGGTGCGCGCTCTGAGGTGGTCGAAGGCTGCATCGTGCGCGAAGGTTCGGTTCTGGGCATGGGTGTTTACATCGGCCAGTCCACCAAAATTGTGGATCGCGAAACCGGCGAAGTGATGTACGGCGAAGTGCCGCCCTATTCGGTGGTTGTCTCAGGTTCCATGCCGTCCAAAAACGGTGTTAGCCTGTACTGTGCTGTGATCGTGAAGCGTGTCGACGAAAAGACGCGTTCCAAGACCGGCATCAACGAGTTGCTGCGCGACTGATCAGTAGCGGAAGTTGGCGCCAAACCATCGCTTTACCAGCGCGTCGTAGGTGCCATCTTCCCGTATGGTTAGCAGAGCCTGATCGATTTCTTCCCGCATCGCGCTGTCGGTAGGCAGCGCGATGCCATAGTTTTCAGGCCGGTAGACCCGCTCGATCACACGCGCTTTGGATTTGGGGTTGGCGCTGACGTGATAGGCGAGGATAGGACCGTCAAAAACCACCGAGTCGATGATACCTGCATCAAAATCCATCAGCATTTTTTGCGGTGAGATATAGCCGGTGAATCGAATATCGCGCTGGTTCAGGAAGTCGGCGCTTGTCGATCCTACCACCGTACCCACGTTTCGGCGATCAAGGTCATTAATGCTGTCCACATTGTCTTGCAACGCTTCAACAGTCACAGCGGCGGTGATGGTCGCTACAAAAACCGAAACGACAAACAGGCTTGCCACAACAAGTATGACCGCGAAAAACCGCCCTGGTTTGGATTGCGGCATGCGCTCCTCAAATCCGCCGTTCACAACCAGGTTGAGCGCCCACCAGAAAGACGGGAACAAGGCGTCTTTGGCGGGGCGGTCAAAATATGGCTGATGTCTGCGCTCAAACACCCACATCATCATGCCGCCGCCGAAAAGCAGGCCCAACGCGACAAGAATGGCGGTGCCGATTTCGCGCGTCAGAAGCCCGCCAATCTGGCCAAACGTGCTGACTTCTGCGGGCATGAGTATCTGGATACCGCTTTCGAAAATGGGCTGGGAAAAATCCATTTCGGCCTCACGTGAGGCCGTGATCGAAATGTTGGCGATCCCACCATCAACAGAGCCGGATTTTACCGCATCCAACATTGCCCCAAAGCTTTCAGCAGGTGCAAAAGTCAAATCTCTTCCGATTTCGTCGGCGATTGCTGTCATCAGGTCTATGCTGAATCCTTCTGGTACGCCGGACTCGGTTTCAAGCATAGCAAAGGGAGGTCTATCAACAGTCGCGAAGATCAAAGGATCTTGTGTCTGCGCAGTACTTGCAGAGAAAGAACTCAGAAATGTGATGATCGTCATAGCGATCATGGAAATAATTTTCATGACAAGTCCGATCCTGGTTTCCAATCCCCTTAAACTGCAAGCAAAAATGCGGTCAACTGATCCGTTTGGATAACCTAGGGGAAGTCGCCTTGCATGGGGGCAAAAAGTCGCAAAAACTCGGAAAACCGCTTTGTCATGCGGCGTGGAGCAAGGCTTTTGCCTCTTGTGCGCGCAAGGATACCCGTGCCGCCGGTCCATACCCGTATCCCATAAACCGATCGGAATTCGGCATATGCGATAAGATTTCTTTTCGCGTTGCCGGATCAAAGCTGTCGAGAGTTTCGTGACTGGGGTGGTAGCTTTCGCAATCCAGACCATTCGCACGAACGATCTCATGGCGCTCAAACAGGAGATGCACATAGGTCACGGGCTGCCCGCTGCTTAGCAAACGAACGGACGTATTGTTGATTAGATCACCGGCTTTGATGAGCACTTCGCCTTCGCCAAACAATGTCGCGGCTTCACTAGAGTGGACCAAAACGCGATGATTGCGCGAAAAACAGACGTCTTCGTGGTTTCCAAACGTGCCCGCCGAGATTTCCACGGGCGCGTTTGCACCTAGGGCGTGGCGGGATGACATGCCGATCCAACGCAATGTCTGATATCCGTTGTCGCGGGTTAGCACTCGGTCGCCGGGTGTAAGGTCTTCGATCACCACAAGACCGGCCTGTGTCACGATTCGCGTGCCTGACAGAAAACAGGGCACGGAGCGCGCCGGAGCTTGCGCCGTGTTGCCGATGCGAGTCAGCGAAGTTCCACCCAGATCTTTCACCACCTCATCAGCGCGCATTGGCTGATATTGTGACTGTGTCATTGCTTGTCCCTTGCCGGTTGCATGAGGTCCGAAACGCATGGCAACGGTCCGGTACTCGGGTTTTTCGTGTGTGTTTGCCGATAAGTGTGGCGGTTCCGGCAAATGGAAATCTTGCGCCAACGCAAATTTGGCGCCCCAATTTTTGCGATCTGACCGCAAGATTGCCTAGCAGGAGTTACCAAGACGTGAGTCTTGAAGTTTAAGTTGTCTAAATTTTTAGGCGTTGGCGTCACGCGTCACTCCGTCTGTTGACCTTTCGGGCGGTGCCGCGTTAAGGGCAGACCCCATGAACACATCAAAATCCGCCCCGAAGAAAAAATCCCGCCAGCAGGTCTTTACCCTTCTGGTGCAGGTTGGTCGCAAAGAAGACGACGGTCTGCCTGATGGCGCCACCGGCGGCGCGCTGATGATCTATGCCAGCGGTGTGGATGAGGCCGAAGCTGTGCGTGAAACCGTGGCAATTCTGAAGCAAGCGGATTTGAACCCGCTAGATGTCACCGGCTACGGCACAATCGATGAGCGGGAAGCTTTGGGGCACGACATTCCTCAGGACGAGCGGGACCTGATGCAGCGGGCTCTGGATGAAAACTCGGTGGTGGTGGCGCAGATGACACCATTTTTCCACGGCGAGGAAAGCGAAAGCACCGATCAGCCGGAACACTAGGCAGCGCGTTGCGCCGCCAAGGTCAGGGCTTCGAACTCTCGCAATACCGGATAGGCCGTCTGGGAGTGCTCGGGCAGATCTACCCGCATGAATTGTCCTAGAAGACTTGCCCGTAGGACGTCCTTGCGCCGTCGAATGCGGCCAAGGTCAAGGCTTTCAAGGTAAGTTCCTGCAACCAGAAGGGCCTCGTGGTCCGGCAAAATGAGCTGGCAATAGGTCACGAGAGGGTCGCTCTTGACGGGTTTCGCGGCCGTGCCGTGCAACAAGTGACCGGCGGGCACCAGAACATACTCGGACCCAAACGTGTATTCCACCCGAGAGCCGCCGATCACCAGCCTTTGCGTCGGGCTGACCACAATCGGGTTTTGCAATCCGAAGAACGGCGCCCGCAGGCGGATTGGGGTGAACTGACCCGCAGCAGGCACTGTGCGTTTTATGGAATTCAGGACCGGCACCATCTCACCTTCGGCGGTCTGCACCAGGTCGCCCCGCTGCAAGGTTCCGACAGGGCGGTAGCCATCAGCGGTCATCACCGGAGTGTCGGTGGTCATTGTTGGCATGGGGCCGATCGGTTCAACCCGATCGCTTAGCGCGGTATAGATCACATCCGGCGACAGAACGCGCGACAACTCGTCGTGCACGAATTCGCACATGTCTTGGGGCGAAAGTGCAACCGGATCAACGAGATCTTTGACTGCAACCCTGAACGTACCGGGGCTTTCCACCGACAGTCTGCCGCGAGATTGATTGAGATCCCAGCTATAGGTGATGCGGATCACGTCCGCACGCCCGCCTGTGTCGAGATTGACAGCAGTGTGAAATGTTTCGGTTCCGCGATTCAGTACCAGCACCACGCCTCCGCCCGGCACTGCCTGCAAGGATAGACGGATGCCGCGTCTTGCTTGCGGAGCATATCCCAAAAGCATCTGTGGTTTGTCATATGGTGACACCCGCGTTTCGATCACGAGGCTGCCGGTCGGCATCGGTTTGCGAAGCGCGACAAGATCCGCGCCAGGTTTGTTGCCATAGCGCGCCAGTCCGTCCAGTCGGAACAGCGTGCGCGTTTTGTCGATAAGGGCCAGCCAACTCATGCCATCACCTCAACTTGCCAAGGCCCAGTTGGCCATTGCTGCCACTTCGAATGTTTTCAGGCCGGGTCGCGCCATCTGTCCATATCCGGTGCCATCACTGTCCTTAAGCTCAGGAAAAAGCGTGCACAGTTCGTTGACGATTTCGGGATCAAAACTCGCCGATGTCTGCGGGCCGGGCAGGTAGCTTTCGGTGGCCAGCTTTTCCGAGAAAACGATTTGATGGTCGTCAAAAAGCAGATGGTGATATTCGACCGTTCCACCCTCGATTTGGCGGATTGATTTGCCGTTCACCAGATCGCGGGCTTTCACCAAGACCTCGTCTTCGCCAAATAGCAATTCCGACCATGCGCCGCCGATCAACACCCGATGCAGGGGCGACAAAGTCAGGGCGCGGTGATCTCCAAATGTGCCTTCTGCAATGAGAACGGGTGCGAATTTTCCGGTCGCCTGCACAGTACGCGAGCCGTGCCATCGCACCGGTTGCGGCCCGTTGTCGAGTGTTTCCACCAGATCATCCACTGCAATATGTTCCACCGGAACTTCGCCAAAGGGCGTCAAAATAAAGGTGCCCGCCGCAAAGCAAGGCGCCTGCGTTATTGTGATAAACCCGGTGTCCGTTGTGCCCGTGGAACTTTCTACGGTATAGGTCAGGTTGACGGTTTCTTCGTCACCGTCGCCCTCGAATGTGACGGTTCCGTCCGCGTTCAGAGTGATGATCTGACCACTGCCCAGCGTGATGGGTACACCCACCACCGCAGGTTGCCCCGAGATATGAGTGATTGTCAGCGTGCCGCCGGTGGTGTTTTCGTCATTGGCCAGCAAATCCACCGTGCGCGTGCCATTCAGACCCACGTTCACGGTGTCGGTGTTGGCAACCAGCGCCGTCTGCACCGATCCTGCCGCAATAAGCAACGAGCTGTCGTAGCTGCTGTCGGACACGTCGGCGATGATGAACTGTATGGTGTTGAGAACGCCCGCGTTGACCGGAATTGTCAGCGTCATTGTCAGCGTAAAGCCGTCCATCTCGGTGTTATAGGCGCCTCCGGTGTTGTTGATGAACAGGCTTTCGTTTTCGCCGCCATTGATGTTGCCAGGGTCAACGTCGCCATTGCCGATCTCCATCGGAACAAATGATCCGTTGATGTTGACGGCGACAAAGTCCTGATAGATCGAATTGACGTATTCCGGGTATTCCTCCGAGGCAAAGACGAACTGCATCGTCATGGTGTCACCGGTCGGGATGAAATCCACTTCCAGAATGGCACCGTCGTACGTGTTGGCGCCTGCCAGCGCATTCAGGCCTGCATCGTTGTCGATGCCGTTCATGTTGGAAGATTGGTTGGTGTCCTGATTGAACCCACCACTTCCATTGCTGAAGTTGCGGGCGTTCCCGGTAGACAGGATCACGCCGGAATCGCCGGGCGTCACGCCTGGTGAGACCGAGTCGCCATTGGAATAGACACCGGAGGCTCTGTTGTCGCCGGTATATGTTGCATCGACGACCGTTACACCCTCTCCGAAGATGGTGTTCGCCATGTCTTCCGCGTCTGCACCACGGTCTACGGGTAGTCTTGGCATACCGCTTTGCCTTCAATCTCTGCCTTGTTGCCAAAGACAGGACCAAACAGCACGCGCACCAATTGCCTGTGGTGCGACTCCAAACCATCACGCGCCGTTTTCGGCGTCATTGATGCGGGCCCTTTGTGGGGCGGAAACTGCGGGTGACCTGCCTCGGTCAATTATTATTGCGTCGACTAAACATCAAATCTTCTCAACTGTTAAGGGAATATTGGAAATTTGCTGCGGAATGCGAACGCAATTGTGTCTTTCCGGTCCTGCCAAGCTGTGCGAAACCCTGTTTCAAAAGCCATTTCACACCAAGAGGATGACATGTCCCACACTGATGCCGCCCAACTGACCGCTGATCTGATCCGCTGCCCCTCCGTGACGCCGGACGAAGGTGGTGCGCTGGTGTTGTTGGAGGATCTATTGTCTGGGGCAGGGTTTGAGTGTGTGCGTGTTGATCGCGGGGATGTCTCCAACCTCTTTGCCCGCTGGGGTACAAAAGGCCATGGCAAGACGTTTGGTTTCAATGGCCACACCGATGTGGTGCCGATTGGCGATGCCGCGGCATGGAGTGCTGATCCGTTTGGGGCGGAAATCCGCGATGGGATAATGTTTGGACGGGGAACCACCGACATGAAGTCTGGCGTCGCTGCTTTTGCTGCTGCTGCCATTGATTTCGTCACTAAAACACCGCCGGACGGTGCGATTGTGCTGACCATTACCGGAGATGAAGAGGGTGATGCTGTGGATGGGACAACCGCCCTTTTGGACTACCTAGAGGCCGAAGATGAAAAGATGTCGGTCTGTTTGGTTGGAGAACCGACATGCCCGAGCGAGATGGGTGAGATGATGAAAATCGGTCGCCGCGGCTCGCTCACTGCCTATTTCACGTTTAGCGGCAAGCAGGGGCATTCGGCCTATCCACACCGGGCCAACAACCCGTTGCCGGCCATGGCGCGCCTGATGGATCGAATGTCCTCCCATAAGCTTGATGAAGGCACCGATCATTTCGACGCGTCTACATTGGCGGTGGTCACGATGGACACCGGCAATCCGGCGACCAACGTTATTCCCGCGGAATGCAAGGCGACACTCAACATCCGCTTTAACGACATCCATTCCGGCGCGTCCCTGACCGATTGGATGCAGGGCCTTGTGAATGAGACCGCAGCGGCGACCGGTGTGGCCATCGATATGCGGGTCAAGGTTTCCGGCGAAAGCTTTATCACCCCTCCAGGCCCGTTGTCTGATTTGGTAGCCACTGCCGTGCGGGCCGAAACCGGCCGCACTCCAGAGCTTTCGACCTCAGGCGGGACGTCTGACGCCCGCTTTGTTCAGCATCATTGCCCCGTCGTGGAATTTGGTCTTGTTGGCAAGACCATGCATCAGGTGGATGAGAATGTTCCCGTGGCGCAAATCCATCAACTCAAGGACATTTATACCCGCATTCTTGCGGATTATTTCGCATGACATGGCAAATCGCCGTGGTCGCGGAATACCAACCCTGCCTTGAGGTGCGGCGCGTGGTTTTCATCGACGAACAAGGCGTGTCTGTTGAAGATGAACTTGATGGCTTGGACAGCCAAGCCGTTCATTTGCTCGCGACTGAGGACGGCAAACCATTGGGCACGGCCCGTCTGCTTACCAAGGGCAATACCGGCAAAATCGGCAGGGTCTGTGTTCTCAAGGAGGCGCGGGGCAGTGGTCTGGGTGCGGCATTGATCAAAGCCGCAGTCGCACATTTTCAAACGCAGCCGGATATCACGCGCGCGGTCCTCGGTGCTCAGTGCCACGCGATTGGCTTTTATGAGGCGCTGGGCTTTGTCACCTTTGGTCCGGTCTATGACGATGCCGGTATTGATCATCGCGATATGGAACGTCCGCTGTGAAATCGCAGTATCTGGTCGTCATGCTCAAGGAGCCGCGCCCGGGGCGGGTGAAAACGCGTCTTGGTCGGGACATCGGCATGACAACCGCCGCCTGGTGGTTCCGTCACCAAAGCGCGGGCCTCCTGCGCCGCCTGCGTGATCCTCGCTGGCAACTGGTTTTGGCCGTTGCTCCCGACAGCGAAGGCCTTGTGTCGCGCATTTGGCCGGCTGATCTGCCGCGTATCCCGCAAGGGCGCGGTGATCTCGGTGATCGGATGGGACGCATTCTGCGGGAAATGCCGCCCGGCCCGGTCTGCATTGTTGGCGCAGACATTCCGGGCATTTCACGCTCGCATATCGACACCGCTTTTCGGCAGCTTGGCAATCATGAAGCGGTTTTTGGACCTGCGCCGGATGGTGGATACTGGCTTGTCGGTCTGAAACGCAGCGCGCCGCCGCCGCGCGGGTTGTTTGAAAACGTACGCTGGTCCACGGAGCACGCGCTTGCAGATACGGTTGCGACGTTGACGGGCCACCGAATTGGGACGATCGCCACGCTGTCTGATGTGGATACGGTGCAGGATCTTCAGGCGCTTCGGGGCGGGCCGCCCCCAGACCAACCAAATTAAACCTGACCTGTCCCAATTGTAGTCTCGGGTGCAGCGTAGACGCGCCACGGGGGTGGAGAAGCAACGCCCCTTTCCCCTGAACCCCCTTGCGTGATAGGGCAAAGCCATGCGTATGCCCTCCAAAGAGGAAGTCCTTGAATGGATTTCCGAGAACCCGACCCTCACCACAAAACGAGACATTGCCAAAGCCTTTGGTATCAAAGGGGCTGCGCGCATTGATCTCAAGCGCCTGCTGCGAGAGCTGGAAGCCGAAGGCCACTCGCAAAAGCGCGCCAAGACTTACCGCGATCCCGATAAGCTGCCGCCTGTTTCGGTGCTGCAAATTGCTGGTCCAAATGACGATGGTGATCTTTTGGCCCGTCCTCTGGAGTGGCACGGCGAAGGCGACGCGCCCAATATCCTCGTGATCACCCGCGCCTCCGATCCGGCGCTGGGACAGGGCGACCGCATCCTTGGTCGCCTGACCGAAATAGAGGGTGAGGATCACGCCTATGAGGCCCGCCTGATCCGCCGCATCGGGACGAACCCGCGCCGTGTGCTTGGGGTGTTTCGCCAGACCGCAGAAGGTGGCCGTGTCATGCCCATCGATAAGGGCGACAACAAAGAATGGATGGTGCTGTCAGATCAGATCAACGGCGCCAAAGACGGCGAGTTGGTGGAGGCCGAACAGGCTGGTCCCAAAGGCCGCATGGGTCTGCCGCGCGCCAAGGTTGTGGCGCGTCTTGGCGATCCCTCTGCACCGAAGGCCGTGTCGCTGATTGCCATTCATCAACATGGCATTCCGGACCGTTTCCCCGACGAGGTGATTGCCGAGGCCGACGCCACAAAACCCGCTCCACTTGGCAGCCGCGAAGATTTGCGTGACATGCCCTTTGTTACAATTGACCCCGCAGATGCGCGCGATCATGACGACGCCTGCTGGGCGCACACTGATGACGACCCGAAAAACGCCGATGGACATGTGCTGTGGGTGGCGATTGCCGATGTTGCGCAATATGTGCGCCCCGACACGGCACTGGATCGCGAGGCCCGCAAGCGCGGCAATTCCAGCTACTTCCCTGACCGCGTTGTGCCAATGCTGCCGGACCGCCTGTCGGGCGATCTTTGCTCCTTGCACGAAGGCGTGCCGCGCGCGGTTCTCGCCCTGCGAGTGCAAATCGACAGCAAAGGCAAGAAGATCGGCCACCGTTTCTGCCGTGCGATGATCCGCTCTGTTGCGTCGCTGAACTATGGCGAGGTGCAACAAGCGCAGGATGGCAGTCCGAACGAGCGCTGCGCCGAGTTGATGGAGAGCGTGATTTCCCCGCTCTATGCCGCTTATGACGCGCTGGTGGCAGCCCGCAACGAACGCCAGCCGCTGGCGCTTGATTTGCCGGAGCGCAAGATCGAGCTGTCGGACAAGGGGGTTGTCACTTCGGTCAACTTCCGTGACCGCTTTGACGCGCATAAGCTGATCGAGGAATTCATGGTGCTGGCCAACGTCTGCGCCGCCGAAACCCTGATCGCCAAGAAGTCCTCTCTACTGTTCCGCGTACACGAAGAACCCGCGCCGGAGAAACTCGATGCCCTGCGTGAGACGGCGCAGACAGCGGGGTACAACCTTGCCAAGGGGCAGGTTTTGCAAACCCGCCACCTCAATGCACTTTTGGACGCCGCAGCCGGTTCCGAAGATGCCGAGCTGATCAACATTTCCACTCTGCGTTCAATGACGCAGGCCTATTACACACCGCAGAACTTCGGCCACTTCGGCCTCGCTCTGCGCGCCTACGCGCATTTCACCTCGCCGATCCGCCGCTATGCCGATCTTATCGTACATCGCGCGTTGATCTCCGCTCACGGCTGGGGGGATGACGGCCTAACGCCCGAGATGGTCGAGCGGATGGAGCACACCGGCACGCATATCTCTGACACAGAGCGCCGCTCGATGTTGGCAGAGCGCGACACCACCGATCGCTACTTGGCGGCCTATATGTCCGAACGCATCGGCAATGAGTTTACCGGCCGCATCAGCGGGATTGCCCGCTTTGGTGTCTTTGTGAAACTCGACGAAACCGGCGCGGATGGTCTGATCCCGATGCGCGAGTTGGGGCGTGAATACTTCCACTACGATCAGGAAACCAACACGCTGATCGGCTCTGATACAGGCATTGTCATTGGTCTGGGCCAACGTGTCACCACCCGTCTGACCGAGGCAGCACCTGTGACCGGTGGCATCGCGTTGGAACTCCTGTCGTTGGATGGCGAGATCATCAAACGCGCTGGGCGCGGTGGTCGTGGTCGCAGCGGTGGCCCCGCACGCCGCAAAGCCACCAAGGCCAAGCGTAAATCCGACAAGGTCAAACGCAAAGTGTCCCGCCGTCGCAAATGACGGCGAGATACGTTTTACGCAATATTAGAGACTGTATTTAGCTCGCAAGCGCTTGTTTGGGCGCGGCGCAACCACGCATATTCCCACCTGGATAGATCGCGGATCGTACCCGCGCCACATAGGGCGTAAAGGCGGCAACTTCTTCAACCGCTTTGCGCAGATCGGTTTCGGCTGGGAGTCGCAGAATCATATCCAGAACAGGTGCAATCGCCGCGTCTGCGCCGGTGGGGGTGTCGCCAAACAGAAACGCTTTGTCACCCAAAACAGTCTCTAACATAGCCAAATCACGCCCTAGACGCTTTTTCCGATCCTGCGCCGAGAACCGCGCAATTCCGTGAGAGGTAAGACCGGCGCGTACCGGGGCCCGCCCTTGCTCAGCCACCATTTCGCGGGCCTCCGATGGGACTTCAGCAAAGAACTCTTCGCGCATAATCGGCCAGACCTGAGGGTCCAACCAGCGGTCGTGTACAAGGCCAAGCACAAGACTGTACTCCACCATGCTCTTGATCGCGTGGGAAATGGCTTTCTGTTCCGTACTCAGGTCCGCATAGAAATCCGCGCCTTCTGACGTCAGCAGGTCTTCGATGTTTGAGCTGTCAGGGATCAGTTGATCGCCGACCCGCAGAACAGGCAGTTTGCCCAATGGTTGCACCGAAACGTCCACAGAAATCTCCGGCTGCCACGCGATGCCGGCCATTTCCAGCAGGCAAATAGCTTTCATGCAGAACGGTGAATGACTCGGCAGGACATTATTGCCCGGAAACATAATCAGCTGCATCTCTTTCTCCTTTTGAAATGATGCAGCCGGTCTAACGCGGCCTGCTGTCAATTTTTGTCAGTATGAGGCACTATGCATAAGTCATGCCTCGTACCGATCGTCTCTTTCAATTGATGCAAGCTCTTCGCGACTTGCCGACGCCCGCCACTGCGCAGGCGCTTGCGTTGGAAACCGGCGTATCGGACCGCACGATCTATCGGGACATCGACACATTGCGTGGGCTCGGAGCGGTGATCGACGGAGAGGCGGGCTTTGGGTTCACTCTGATTGAGGATGCAACGCTGCCGCCCCTTGGATTTGTGCCAGAAGAAATCGAGGCGCTGGTGGTCGGTTTGACGGAAGTCACTCAAATCGGCGATCCCACGCTGGCTAGGGCTGCAAAATCGGCTCTAACAAAGCTGAAATCGCGTCTTCCTGCGGCTCAGGCGCATCGACTTAAGCACGCGGTTCTGACCGCGAAACGTTTCTACAAACCCCCGCCGATCACAATCGATGCCAGTGCGCTTCGACAGGCGGCTTGGGAGGAGCGTACCATCGCCGTGGATTACGCTGACGCCAATGGCATTCCAACCGCCCGCGAGTTGGACCCGCTCACGATCACCTTTCTGGACGGCACACATTGCCTGTTGGCCTTTTGCCATCTGCGGCAAGATTATCGTGTGTTCCGCCTTGATAGACTACGCGGGTTCACTGTGACTGATCGCTCCTTTCGCCCTCGTCGCATCCCGATGCTACGCGAATTCAAAAACCGGCTGGATGCCGAAGCGCCGCCTCATTCTCAGACGTGATCGGCAATTCCCCGCGTATGACTTTTGGGTGCTTTGTCAGAATCGCAGGCGGCGTTACCATTTGCGCAAAACGAGCAGGAGCACCGACCATGCGAGCAGGCATTCTGGCACTGATATTCTGCGCAACGGCGTCATACGCTGAGGCACCCGCGACCTCTTTGCGTCCGGTGCTGCGTCCGGATTTGGTGATGACAAATGTCACACAAGCCGTAGCTGTTGTTTCGCCGACCAATGCCGGATTACGTGATTGGACCGCCGCCTACCGTCCGCGCGCTTTGGCAGCTGGTGTGACGCCTGCAACCTTTGATGCCGCGATGTCTGGGGTGACGTATGACGCAGATGTCATCAAACGGGACCGCAACCAAAGTGAGTTCACAAAAACCATCTGGGACTATCTCGACAGCGCCACCAGCGATCTGCGCGTCAAAAACGGTAAAGCGGCGCTGGCGAGGCACAACACAACCCTCACAAAAATTGAACGCGCTTATGGCGTAGACAAGGAGGTCGTCGTTGCGATTTGGGGCCTTGAAAGCGCGTATGGAACGTTTCGGGGCAGCACGCCGATTATCTCTGCGATGGCGTCATTGGCCTATGATGGTCGGCGCGCGGCATTTTTTGAGGAGCAGCTCACTGCCGCGCTGACGATCCTGCAAAATGGCGATACGCAGGCGGCGAACATGACCGGTAGCTGGGCTGGTGCGATGGGTCACACACAATTCATGCCGACATCGTTTATGGCACACGCAGTGGATTTCACAGGCGATGGGCGTCGTGACATCTGGTCTGACGACCCCGCTGACGCGCTGGCCTCGACGGCCGCCTACCTCAAGAATTCCGGCTGGATTCTCGGCCAGCCTTGGGGCGTGGAGGTTCGCATTCCTGACGGCTTTGATTATACGCTCGCCAACCGCGAGATCCTCAAGATGCCCACCGAATGGGCCCGCATCGGCATCCGTGATATGACCGGCCGCAAAGTGCCCAATCATGGGAAGGCGTCGATCCTTTTGCCGGCGGGCGCTGAAGGTGCGGCTTTCATGATTTTCAAGAATTTCGACGCGATTGAGACCTATAACACCGCAGATGCCTATGTGATCGGGGTGGGACATCTTAGCGACCGCATTGCCGGCGCCCCCAAAATCCAAGGCTCCTGGCCTCGTGGCGATCGTGCTTTGACTTTTGATGAGCGTATTGAGTTGCAGGAGCGTCTGACCCAAGCTGGATTTGACACCCAGAAAATCGACGCCAAGATCGGCCCTCTGACAATCAACGCTGTACGAGACTATCAACTGTCCCGCGGCATGACGCCGGATGGCTATGCGTCTTTGCGCCTGCTCAACAGCTTGCGGTGATCAAAAGACGCTCACCTTGGTTCCCAGTGGCACAATGTTGAAAAGGTGTTCGACATGCGGATTGTACATGCGGATGCAGCCGTTTGACGACGGCGTCCCGATCGAGCCGGGAACATTTGTGCCGTGGATGCGGAACAATGTGTCCTTACCGTTCTGATACAGATAGAGAGCGCGGCTCCCCAATGGGTTGTTCGGCCCGCCTGGCATGCCGTTTTCCCATCGTGCGTACCCGGGATTGCGTTCGATCATCTCTTTGGTTGGGGTCCAATTCGGCCATTCCACTTTTCGGTCAATGGTCGCGTCGCCGCGAAAGTTCAAACCTTCCTTGCCCACAGCCACGCCATAGCGGATCGCGGTTCGCTCGTCCTGCATGTGATAGAGGTAGAACGCTTGTAAGGTGACAACGATCTGACCGGGTTCATATTTGTATTTTCGTGCGATCTTCACCTCTCGTGGCTTGAGGTGGTCCATAAGCTCAAAGGGGGCGGCGGCGGCGCGGGCGATCATCGGGGTGCTCATCGTGGCGCCGGCTGCCGCTGCTGCGCTCAAAAATGTACGTCTCAGCATCACTCGTCTCCTACTCGTTCGAGAAAATTCTGCCATGACTTGACCGTTCGGGCAAAAAATTTGGGCGCAGGAGACCTCTCCCGCGCCCAAATTCACATGAATGTGTCTCATAAACCGCAGCAGCCATGCGACCGACGGAATACCGACGTCACACCGCCTACTTATAAAGACCCTCGGCTTTGATCTGGTCATATGTCTTATCCAAAGCCATGGTCGCCCGTTCGATCAGGGTGTCGATCTCCTCCGGCTTGATCACCAGCGGTGGGGAAATCACCATCCGGTCGCCCACGTGACGCATCACAAGCCCGCTACCAAAGCAGTGCTCGCGGCATTTATAGCCGACGGTGCCTTTTTCTGCGGCAAAGGGTGCGCGGCTTTCCTTGTTGGGCGTCAGGGCGATAGAGCCCATCATGCCAACGATCTTGGCCTCGCCAACAAGCGGATGGTCCGCAAGAGCTTCCCATTTTTGCTTGAGGTAAGGGGCGGTTTTCTCACGCACGGTTTCGACCACACGCTCTTCTTCCATGATCCGCAGATTTTCCAAAGCCACAGCGGAACACACCGGATGGCCCGAATAGGTGTAGCCGTGGTTGAACTCGGTGGCGTTCACCACTTTGGCAATTTTGTCCGACACAATAGATCCGCCGATGGGCGCATAGCCGGAGCTCAGCCCCTTTGCGATGGTCATGATGTCAGGACGGATGCCCACAGTTTCAGACCCGAACCAATTGCCCGTACGCCCAAAGCCGCAAATCACTTCGTCCGCGATCAAAAGGATGCCGTATTTGTCACAAATTCGTTGAATTTCAGGCCAGTAGCTCTCTGGTGGAATGATCACACCCCCGGCACCTTGAATGGGCTCGCCGATAAAGGCTGCGATACGGTCTTCGCCATAGGACTGGATGGTTTCTTCCAGTTCCCGAGCCCGCATCAGCCCAAACTCTTCGGGGCTCATGTCACCGCCTTCAGACCACCAATCTGGCTGCCCAATATGGTGCTTGTCTGGCAAAGGTAGCCCGCCTTGCTGGTGCATCGGAACCATGCCGCCAAGGCTCGCTCCGCCAAGGGTCGATCCGTGGTAGGCGTTTTGACGGGAAATGATAATGGATTTCTCGGGCTTGCCCATCGCCGACCAATAGTGACGCACCAGTCGGATGTTGGTGTCGTTCGCCTCGGAGCCGGAACCAGCATAAAACACAGTGTTCAGCCCTTCAGGGGCCAATTGAGCCAGTTTGGCGGACAACGCGATGACCGGCACGTGTGTGGTCATGAAAAACGTATTGTAATATGGCAGCTCACGCATTTGACGCGCGGCGGCTTCGGCCAATTCTTCGCGCCCGTACCCGATGTTCACGCACCACAAGCCCGCCATTCCATCAAGGATGTCGTGACCTTCGCTGTCAGTCAATGTGACGCCGTTTGCGCGTGTGATCACACGGGCGCCACGTTGGGCCAACTCGTCTTGCGTGGTGAATGGATGCATATGGTGCGCGGCATCCAACGCCTGCAACTCTTCTGTTGGCATGTGATTCGTAATCATGCTCATCGACTTTACCCTCTCAAGAAATCGCCCTTTTTGGCCCCTCCCCTTTCCTAGGGCAGACCAAGCGTCAGGCATAGAATATGATCAAATTATTTTGAGTCAATCGCTTCGGCAAAAGGCTCTGCGCTATTTAGAGCCTCGAGAAGCTGCTCCATGCCTTGAACCACATCCATGCGGATCGCTTCCGCAGCAGCTTCAGCGTCGCCCTGACTCAATGCGTCGATAGCGGTTTTATGGTTGTCCGGCAGGTTCTGGGTGCCCATCCGTCCGCAAACTACTCTCATCGCAGGGCCAAAACGAAGCCATACCCCTCCTGCCACCTCAGACAGAATCGGGGCATTCGCAACAGCATATAGCTTCATGTGAAAGGCGTGATTCTGTTGCAAGTATGCGGCGACATCACCGCGGGTGATTGCTTCATCCAGCGTCGAATCAATGCGCCGTAGAGCCGTTATGTCGGCTTCATCTGCTCTTTCGGCCGCGCGCGCAGCCAATTGAGGTTCAAGCGTTTCCCTTAGGAAAATGAGCTCCTCGATGGATTCAATGGTCGGCATTGGTACAAGCACTCTTCGGTTCCCCTGAAAGACGAGCGCGCCCTCGGACGTTAGCCTTCGAATGGCCTCCCGAATCGGAGTCATTCCCGCACCGGTGCGTTCTACAAGCCCTTGAATCGTCACTGGTTGCCCCGGAGCGAGCTCGCCAAACAGCACTGCTTCTCGCAGTTGGTGATATACCTTTTGATGCGCCGGAGCCCGAGGGGGAAGCGTTGCCGTTTTCGGGCTCATTTGATCTTGTGGCAAGTTGCCTTCCATTTGTGCGTCCCGTTCGTTTTTGTTGCGGGTTAAAATCAGATTTTGGGATCAATATGCACAACTATGTTGCCATATCAAAAAAACTTGATCAAATTAATCTTGCAAGAACACAACCGGGACAGAGAGCCCGGCACAACGGGAGATCACCATGAAGAAAACTCTGCTGACACTCACGGCTGGTGTTGCGCTGAGCGCGATGGCCGCATCTGCAGAAGAAGTGCGCGTGTACAACTGGTCCGATTATATCGACGAAGACCTGCTGTCCAAATTTGAAGAAGAGACTGGCATCAAGCTGATCTATGACGTCTTTGACTCCAACGACGTTTTGGAAACCAAAATGCTCGCCGGTAAGTCGGGCTATGATGTTGTTGTTCCGTCGGGCACGTTCCTGCAACGTCAAATCTCTGCCGGTGCTTTCCAGAAACTGGACAAGTCCAAGCTGACCAATGCGGGTAACATGTGGGACGTAATCGAAGCGCGGACCAACAAATATGACCCCGACAATGCGTATTCCATAAACTATATGTGGGGCACCACGGGTCTGGGCGTCAACACAGGTCAGGTTGCCGACATTTTGGGCGAAGATGCTCCGATCAACTCACTTGCGCTGATCTTTGATCCGGCAAATGCTGAGAAATTGCAGGCATGTGGCATTCACATGCTGGACGCAGCAGATGAAATGATCCCCGCTGCGCTGGCATATCTCGGTCTCAACCCCGACAGCCACGACGTAAAAGACATTGCCAAGGCTGAAGAAGTGCTGACGGCGATTTCGCCCTATGTTCAAAAATTCCATAGCTCCGAATACATCAACGGTCTGGCAAACGGCGATATCTGTGTGGCGCTCGGTTGGTCCGGAGATGTTCTTCAGGCTCGCGATCGCGCCTGGGAAGCAGAGAATGGTGTGGAACTCGCGTATAATGCGCCGGTCGAGGGTGCGATGATGTGGTTTGACCAGATGGCCATTCCGGTTGATGCGCCGAACCCTGATGCTGCGCATAAGTTCCTGAACTTTATCATGGATGCAGAGAACATGGCGGCGGCGTCGAACTATGTTTACTACGCCAACGGGAACAAGGCTTCCCAGCCGATGCTCGAAGAGGACGTGATTGGGGATCCCGCGATTTACCCGGACGAGGCGACTTTGGAAAACCTCTATACTACAACGCCTTACCCACCAAAAACCCAGCGTACCGTGACCCGTACCTGGACCAAGATCAAATCGGGCACCTAAGCCCTAAGATCCTAGAAACCCGTGCCAAATGGCGCGGGTTTCCCACTCATATCTCTGACCAGCTCCGGAGGCCGATACCATGGCGCTCGACGTGTTTGCCCCTTGGGATGATCCTGACGCAAAACCGCTTATCCAGTTCAAAAATGTCACCAAGCGTTTCGGTGATTTCACCGCGATTGATGATCTGACGGTGGACATTTTTGAAAAGGAATTTTTCGCGCTGCTTGGCCCGTCGGGCTGTGGCAAAACCACGATGATGCGCATGCTGGCAGGGTTTGAAACGCCTTCTGACGGCACGATTTTGCTGTCGGGTCAGGACATGGCACCTGTTCCGCCGAACCAGCGTGCGGTGAATATGATGTTCCAATCTTACGCGCTTTTTCCGCATTTGTCGGTTTGGGAAAATATCGCCTTTGGCTTGAGGCGAGACAAGATGCCCAAGGACGAGATGGGCGCACGCGTCGATGAGATGCTTCGCCTGACGCGCCTTGAAAAATTCGCCCGCCGCAAACCACATCAGATTTCCGGCGGTCAACGGCAACGTGTGGCACTGGCGCGGTCTCTTGCCAAGGCACCAAAGCTGCTGCTGTTGGATGAACCGCTTGGTGCCTTGGACAAAAAGCTGCGCCAGGAAACGCAGTTTGAACTGATGGACATTCAGGAGAGCACTGGCACCACCTTTGTGATCGTGACCCACGATCAGGAAGAAGCGATGACCGTCGCCAGTCGCGTCGCGGTGATGGACCACGGTAAAATCGTGCAGGTCGCCACACCTGACGCAATCTATGAAGCGCCGAATTCGACTTATGTTGCCGACTTTATCGGTGACGTGAATATGATTACGGGCACAGTGCGCGCAGAGGGCGCACAACTGCGGATGACATGGGCCGAAGGACAGCCTGAGATTGTGGGCGAAACTTCCAAAACGTTTGGTAAGGACCAGTCCGTGCATTTTGCCATTCGCCCGGAAAAAGTCTCTATCTCGGCGGAAAAGCCCGTTGATGCCGCCAATGCGGTACAGGGGCAGGTGCTTGACATTGCCTACCTCGGGAACATCTCCACATATCACGTGCAACTTCCCGGTGGGCAGGTCATCAAAGCCCAGACCGCGAACAACCGCCGCATCTCGCGTCGTAGTTTCACGTGGGAAGATTCCGTTTGGCTGAGCTGGACCGCCACTGCCGGCGTGTTTCTGGAGCAATAGCAGATGCGCCGTATTGCCCTCATATTGGTTCCGTATCTTTGGCTTCTGGCGCTGTTTCTGGTGCCCTTTGCCATTGTCCTCAAGATTTCGCTGTCCGACCTTGCAATGTCGATCCCTCCCTATACTCCGCAACTTGATCTTGCGGCGGGATGGGAAGGCATCAAGGCCTTTTTCAGCCAGCTTGATTTAGAAAATTATATCTGGCTGACGCAGGATGAACTCTATTGGAAAGCGTATCTCTCCAGCTTGAAAATCTCGCTGATTGCGACGGCATTGACGCTTTTGGTGGGGTATCCCATGGCCTACGGCATGGCGCGCGCGCCCGAAGAATGGCGCCCGATGCTTTTGATGCTGGTGATCCTGCCATTCTGGACCAGTTTTCTGATACGCGTCTATGCTTGGATGGGCATTCTGGCCAAAGAAGGCGTGTTGAACCAATTCCTGATGTGGCTTGGCGTTGTGTCCGAACCGCTGGTGATCCTAAATACCAATATCGCCGTCTACATCGGCATCGTTTACACTTACTTGCCGTTCATGATCCTGCCGATCTATGCCTCACTTGACCGTATGGACAACAGCCTTTTGGAAGCTGCCGAAGACCTTGGCTGTTCTCGGTTCTCGGCCTTTTGGCTCATCACTGCACCGCTTTCCAAGCAGGGCGTGATCGCAGGGTGTTTCCTTGTGTTCATCCCTGTGATCGGCGAATTCGTGATCCCGTCGCTTCTGGGTGGGTCCAAAACCCTGATGATCGGTAAAGTCCTTTGGGACGAATTCTTCTCCAACCGCGATTGGCCCGTTGCCAGCGCCGTAGCCGTAGTGCTGCTGCTGATTCTGATCATTCCGATCATTCTCTTCCAGCGTAACGAGCAAAAACAGCGGGAGGCGGAAGGATGAGACGGTTCAGCTGGTTCAATGCAACGGCCCTTACGCTTGGCTTTGCCTTTCTTTATGTGCCGATGATCATCCTGATCGTGTACAGTTTCAACAAATCCAAACTGGTTACGGTCTGGGCGGGGTTCTCGACAAAATGGTACGGCGAATTGCTGTCCAATCAGGCGATGCTTGATGCGGCGTGGGTTACGCTCAAAGTGGCTGTGATCAGTTCCTCGATCGCCACCATTCTGGGGACAATGGCGGCCTATGTGATGGTGCGCGCAGGACGTTTCCACGGCCGAACACTGTTTTCCGGCATGATCTATGCACCGCTTGTGATGCCAGAAGTTATCACCGGTTTGTCGCTGCTTTTGCTGTTCATCGGCCTGAACGTAGACCGTGGAGTTGGCACGATTGTGTTGGCCCACACCACGTTTGCAATGTGCTATGTTTCTGTTGTGGTTAGTTCGCGCCTTGTCAGTTTCGATCAATCCCTTGAAGAGGCCGCGCTTGACCTTGGGTGTTCACCCTTTCAGGCTTTTCGCCTGGTGACACTTCCGATCATCGCACCAGCGGTGATTTCGGGGTGGCTTCTGGCGTTCACATTGTCGCTGGATGACTTGGTGATTGCATCCTTCACATCTGGTCCCGCCGCCACCACCTTGCCGATGAAAATCTGGAGCTCGGTGCGGCTTGGCGTCAGTCCGGAAATCAATGCGCTCTCGACGATTATGATTGCGCTGGTGACGGTTGGTGTCATCACCGCATCCCTGATCACCAAACAACAGGCCGTGCGCCAGAGACGGGAAGAGCAGGCCGCAGATCGCGTGTCATGAAGCGCATCTGCGATCCCTTTTCCTATGGCGACGGCCCCGTTGCCCAAAGCTTCTGGGCGGACACTGTACCATTGCCCACACGCACTTCTCTGCACGGCGAAGAGCGCGCTGAGGTTGCTATTATCGGGGCCGGTGTCACCGGCTTGAACACGGCTTTGCGTCTTTCGCGGGCTGGTGTGTCGGTGGTTGTTCTGGACGCAAAACAGGTTGGATGGGGCGCGTCGGGCCGCAATGGCGGTTTCTGCTGCCTGGGCGGCGCGATGATGGGTGAAGGGCGGATGTCCAAAACCTTTGGCCAGGCCGCCACCCGCGATTTTTACATGACGGAAAAGGCGGCGGTCGACTTTGTTGATCAAATCATCGTCGATGCCGGTTGGGACGTGGATCGCCACAGCGATGGCGAAACCATCCTCGCTCACAAACCCGCCGCCATGGCGAGGCTCACTGAAGAAGCCGCCCACATCGATTCTCTTTTTGGGACAAGTTCAACGGTCGTTCCTAAGGATGCATTGCGGCAGAATGGGTTTGGTGGCGCGTTTCACGGCGCAGTCACCCTGCCAGTGGGATTTGCCCTAAATCCCCGCAAGTTTGTGGGCTCTTTGGCGGGGGCCGCAGAGGCGACGGGGGCCAGGATTTATTGTGATTCCCCGGTTCTGCGGGCCACCCGCGACGGCGCGCATTGGGTTTTGGCTTCGCCCAACGGACAGGTGCGTGCCAACAAACTGGTCATTGCCACCAATGGATATTCTTCCGAGCAAATTCCGGTTTGGATGGCGGGGCGCTTTTTGCCGGCACAGTCCAGTATCATCGTCACCCGTCCACTCTCTCAAGAAGAGCAGTCAGCCCAAGGCTGGACTTCATCTCAAATGGCGTATGACAGCCGCAAATTGATTCACTATTTCCGTCTGATGCCGGACGGTCGTTTTCTTTTTGGGATGCGTGGCGGCATCTCCACCACTGAATCGGTTCACAACAGCACGCGCGAAAAAATCCGCGCGCATTTTGAACGGTTGTTTCCAAAGTGGCGCCATGTCGAAACCCCGTGGTTTCACACTGGATTTGTCTGTCTCTCACGGGACCTGACGCCGTTTGCAGGGGCGGTGCCCAACGAAGACAATCTCTACGCAGCCTTTGCCTATCACGGCAACGGCGTCGCAATGGGCAGCTACGCCGGGGCCCTGCTTGCCAATGATATTTTGGGTCGTTCCGACCTGCCGCATCCTGACATCTTGCGTGCGGCGCCCAAGCGCTTCCCACTTGGGCAGTTCCGGCGCTTGTTGATGTATCCGGCCTATGTCGGGTTTGAGGTCTTTGATCTTTGAAGTGCCTCGAGCTCAAGGGCCAAGCCCTGAGCATAGTCAGGCCGTCCGTTTTGCATTTGCCACAGACAGTAGGCCGCCATGCGCCAGTGGTAAAAAGGTGCAAGAAATTCATAGCGTGCCCTGACTTTTGACGCGCCGTAGGCGGAAAAGAACGCTTCTACTTCAGAGCTAGTCAACGTGTCCCCACGATAGAGAAGCTGCATGGCCGGAGACAAAAAGATTGCAATGTCCTCGCATGGGTCGCCAGTTGCCGGACATTGCCAGTCAATCAGGTGCAATCCTGTGTCGTTGCGTATCAAATTTCCAGGCACGATGTCGGAATGCAGCAGAATTTTTTCACCGCTTTTGCCAACATTCCCTGCGGGTTCAACCGCAAAGATGAGATCGCTTTCGGCACAATTGGACAGGATTTTGGCGGTCTGTTCATGCAATTCTTGTGACCCATCCGGTGCATGGCGCAACCCTTCGGGGCAGGGCATCGCGTGCAGGGCTGCCATCAGTTGTGCAACTTCGGCAACGCCGCTTTGCCAAGTGGTTCCCGGTATATGGTCATAAAAATTGCAAGTGCCTGCATCCGTGATCATCTGGGCACGAAAGACCGGAGACTGCATCGATGGTGACAGAGATTTCAGCAGCTGCGCCTCGGCCCTGGGATCATTCGGAAACAAAGGGTTTCGCGCGGGGCCGCTATAGAGTTTGGCAACAAACACTTCCCCATCGCAGGCGCCTTTCCACGCGGCATTGGTCCGCCCACCGAAAAGCGTAGACCAAGCAATCTCGCCGGTCAGCTTCAAGGCCGTTCGCGCGGCCTGAACAACAGGTATTGGTGGATCGGGGGGCAACGAAGTCAGCGCGGCGCTCCTTGATGAAAGCGCCGCGAAGCTAGTTTAGGCGGGCCGCCTTATCAAGTCTCGTCAGACGCCGTTGGCTCTCGAAGGCCAACAATATCCACAGACAGGTACTTGGTCCCACCCGTGCCAACCAAAACCATGCCACCGGTACTGGCCTGCGTTTCGCTGATGCGGGTGTAGGATTCGGCGAGAACCGTATCGAGATCTTTCCCATTGGACAGGGATTGGGTCTGGAACACATAGTTTCCTTCTGGGAATGGTGCGCCGTCGTCGTCCATTCCGTCCCACTCAACGGTTTCCGCTGCGGGGTCGATCTTCACACGGTCAACCTCGTTGCCGTTCTCATCTTTGACAATTAGGTAGGCTTCGTCGGCCGCGCCATTGGCCATTGGATAGACTTCCACTGGCGTCTGTCCGTCAAAGTGCGCAAGACCGGCGACGCGGGCTTCCATCCCGATCCAGCTTGCCATGCTATTGTTGCCAAGCGCTGCGATTTGCGCGCTCAGGGTGGCGAGAGTTTCGTTGGTTTGAACCTGCTGCTCTACGGCAGAAAACTGCGCCAGTTGGGCGGTGAACTCTGTTGAGTCCGTGGGCTCCAAAGGGTCCTGATTTTGCATCTGTGCGGTCAACATCTTCAAGAAGGTGTCAAAGTCAGAGTTGATGGCTGTGCTGGAGGAGGACGTTGCCGAATTGGCGCTGCCGGCTGTCATAGTTGAGGTGGTGGAGAGTACGTCCATTGGAAATCCTATAGTCTGATATCAAGCCCGCCGGTTCCGGCCGCAGGCAAGTTTGAGGAAGGTGTTGTGAGGGGCTCTAGGTCGGCGTTTGCCGCGTCAGAAGGTTCCTCTGAGCCTGAACGGCCGGCTTCTCCGGCCTGTTCGGGCGACTCTGAATTTTGCTGCCCATTCATGTCGCCTTGCTCAAATGAAAACGACACATCGTCATAACCCATCTCCATGAAATCTTTGCGCAAGAGATCGATGTGCTTGCGCATCAATTCGGAAGTGGCGGAGTTTTCAGTGGAGATTGTGATGTTCATTGTGCCTGCGGTTTCGGACATCGAAAGGCGAAGTCGGCCCAGTTCCGGCGGGTCCATCGTGATTTCGATGACACCCTTTTCTGCAGCCCGCGCGGCCTCGGCCACTTGTTTCACGACATAGGCCGGCTGTGCTGTGTTTTGGGATATTCTGCTCTGTTGAGAAATGTCGGCAGCGGAGGTGACAACGCGGGTCTGCATGTCGTCCCGCAGTTGGTGCGACGTATCAACGGTCTGTTCTCCAGCGGCCTCGGCGTTGATCTTGGTGACTGGGGCGTTTTGTGCCCGCGCTTGTAGCAACGTTTGCCGCTTCTCAGGTGTGACCTCCGCCCGCCATTGCGTTGACGAAGGCGCAGCGGTGGTCTGGTCGCGGCTTTGAACCAAAAGGCGGTCTTCGGCGGTATCTGCTTCGACATCGGCACCTGTTGGTTGAGTTGCGTCAGTTTGCGCTTCCGCAGAGAGGCCGGGGTTGGCGACCGTCGGGACAGCCGCCGACTGGTTGGCCTGAAGGTTTGCCTGAACCGCAGCACTTCCCGCGGTTGTTGTCGCCCTCACCTGAATACGCATGGGTTCAAGACGCTCGACAACCTCGGCCTGCATCGCCGGCGTGCTCGCCGTGGTTTGCGGGATCGGAGTGGTTTTTGCGGCCTCGGTTGGTAGTAAAACCGGTTTTTGAGCGGGTGTGGCTGTGTGTTCGGGTTTGGTCGGGAGGGTCGGAGGTTCTACCGCGCGTTCCAATGCGCGAATCGTTTTTCCAAACGCTGAGGCATCTTCAGCCGCAGACCGTGTGCCTTCCGCTGGCTTATCGGTGGCGAACTCTTTGAGAACGGTCGTCAGATCCGGTTGATCTTCGGCCGTGTTGTCTGGAATTTCGCCGTTGGCTTCCGGTGCCTCGTCGTGTGTCCCAGATTCGCTTTCTGGTGTGTCGTCCTGTTCTTGGTTTTCAACTGAATCGGGGCTGTTCGGGCCCTTTTGCGATGCGTTCTTGTCGAACACATCCGAAAACTCCTCGCCGCGTCCGGGACGGTCGGTGGTTTTGGCCTCGGCGGTTTCTGGGGCCTTGGTTGCGTCAGTCGCAGTCGCGTCGGTCGCGAGGAAAGGCAAAGTCAACATGGTCGCTCCGGGAGTTCTTCCGTTCCCGAACACCTAGTCCAAACTTCCTTACCACTTCTTTACCGGTGCCGGTGCAGAAGGAGGAAACTGGCAGCAAACTAGTGAGAGTTTGAATGTTTACATCCCTGACCCCCAATATCCCGACGCAAATCCCGTCTACCACGCCAACGCAAACCTCTCGTGTGGACGAAAAACTACAGGAGGCCGCGAAGGAGCTGGAAGTGACCTTTCTCGCCGAAATGCTTGAATCAGCGGGCCTTGGCGAGACCAGCGAATCCTTTGGTGGTGGCGCGGGTGAAGACCAGTTTTCCAGCTTCCTGCGTATGGAGCAGGCCCGCGCCATGGTGGATGCGGGCGGTATCGGCCTGGCAGAAGCCTTCTTTAATGCTCTGAAGGAGAGACACAATGTTCCTGAGTAAGCAAAGCAATCTGATCGAAGATATCGACGCCCTGATGGACGAAGAACGCGCAGTCCTGAAATCAGGCGAATTGCATCGTTTGCCTGACCTTCTGAACCGAAAAGAAGCGCTTTTTGAGAAATTGAAGGCCCACGAAGGCGCAACGGAAGAGGAACTCAGGTCGTTGCGCGAGAAATCCACGCGCAACCAGCCACTTTTGGAGGCCGCCATGTCCGCTGTACGCGCCGTTGGTGATCGCATGAAGGATCTCTCGCGTGTGCGCAACTCGCTTGAGACATACAATCAGAAGGGCCAGCGCTACGCGGTTTCCATGACGTCCGGCGGCACTTTCGAAAAGCGAACGTGATCAGGATTGAGTCAAATGCGCCCTATCTGCCGGATCGCATTTAGCACTCCATTAGCATTTCGCGGGCAATGGTTTTCCTGCGCCCTTCAAGGGGGGCACCGACCACAAAAAACGGTGCGGTAACAGTCAGAATGACGTTGAGACAGCGCCACCAATCGGGGCGCGAACTATGACACGACGAAAAATCGTCTTCAGTAAGGAATAAATGCCATGTCCAGCATTCTGACAAACAACAGCGCAATGGTTGCGCTCCAGACCCTGCAATCCGTCAACAACAACCTGAGCGACGTTCAGTCCCAGATTTCCACCGGTAAATCCGTTAGCACCGCTAGCGACAACGCCGCGATCTGGGCTGTGTCCAAGGTGATGGAATCCGACCAGAACTCTTTCAAAACCATCGGCGATCAGCTGTCGCTGGGCGAAGCAACCGTTGGTGTTGCATCCAACTCCGCAGAGCAGGTCGTTGACCTCCTGACCGAGATGAAAGAACTGGCCATTCAGGCGTCTGGTGACAACGTTGACCACGCAAAAATCGAAGCAGATCTCGCCGCGAAAGAGGAACAGATTGCCTCCATCGTTGGCGGTGCCCAGTTCAACGGTGTGAACCTTCTGGCGACCGACGTTGACGGCAATTCCGGCACCGGCATTAGCGTGATTTCTTCGCTTGACCGCGTGGGCTCCAATGCTCCGACCGTGTCGACGATCTCCGTTGACGGTGTCGACTTCGAGGCCAGCATCGTTGGTGGTACTCGTACTGCGATTACCAGCAGTGCCACTGCGCAGACAGCAATCACTGAGATTGAAGCTCTGCTTGAGATTGCTGTGGACGGTGCTGCCCAGCTGGGTTCGTCCCAGTCCCGGTTGTCCGATCAGGGCGAATTTGTGTCCAAACTGGCTGATAGCATGACCACCGGTATCGGTGCTCTTGTGGATGCCGACATGGAAGAAGCCTCTGCACGACTGCAGGCGCTTCAGGTTCAGCAGCAGCTGGCCACACAATCGCTGTCGATCGCCAACCAGGCACCGCAACAGCTGTTGTCGCTCTTCCAATAAGCGCTTGAGGGTCGGGACGCAAAACGCGCCCCGACCCCACTCTCATATCTAAGTCATCAAACCAGAAGGTAGGGCTACGACGTGAACGCTGCCATAGACGCCCGGAATGCATACCGCTCGGCGCAATCCTCGACGCGGTCATTCAAGGAAACCGAATATGAATTGCTGGGCAAACTGACCCAGCGCATGATTTCTTCAACCAAACAAGGCAAATCCGGATTTGCTGCACTTGCCGACGCCTTGCATGCCAACCGCAGGCTTTGGTCGACCTTTTCAGTCGATTTGGCAAACGAAAACAACCCGATGCCGAAGCAACTCAAAGAACAGTTAATCTACCTGTCTGAGTTTACCCGACAACACACGTCCAAGGTGCTTTCTGGGAAAGCCAATGTCGCACCGTTGGTAGAAATCAACACAGCCGTGATGCGCGGCCTGAGAGGCGGAGCAAAAAAATGAGTGGCCTGGTCCTGAAACTGAGTCCCAAAGAGCGCGTACTGGTAAATGGTGCGGTGATTGAAAACGGTGATCGCCGAAGCCGTCTGTCTATCATGACGCCAAATGCGCATATCCTGCGTCTGCGCGATGCCATTCATCCGGAAGAGGCCAATACGCCAGTGCGACGTGCCTGTTACGCGCTGCAACTGGTTCTGTCCGGAGATACGAACCCCGAAGACGTAGAGCGCCTTTTGTTGCGTCACATTGAAGACCTGAGCCAGGTCTTTACGGATCCCGACAGTCGCAAACAGCTTGCCCTCGCAACGGAAAGTGTAATCGGCGGTCGTCACTATCAGGGACTGAAGGCTCTGCGTGTTCTGCTGCCCCGAGAGGAGCGCCTTATGGCGGTGGCCAAGTAATGTTTCAGCCGATGGTCATAGGCACCGGTCTGACCGCGTGGTCTCTGCTAAAGCAGACAATGGACACGCAGACCGCTGCATTCGAAGCGTCTCCGGAGCTGGTCAGTGATACTGAGTATTTTGCGGCCAACATCGGGAACGTGGAAACAGCAGAAGACCTGGTAAGCGACTATCGGCTGCTCAAGGTTGCGCTGAGCGCATATGGGTTAGAGGAAGATCTTCACAATAACTTCTTCGTTCAGCAAATTCTGGAACAGGGAACCGAAGCGGACGATGCGCTGGCCAACAAGCTGGCGGATACGCGCTATGTGGAATTTTCCAAGGCCTTTGGTTTTGGCAATCCGAGGGGATCCAACACCAGTGATACCAGTTTTGTTAACGACGTCGTTGGGCTTTACAATGAGCGGTCATTTGAAGCAGCCGTTGGCTTGCAGGACGAAAGCCTGCGTTTGGCGTTGAATGCTGAACGCGAATTGGCAAAAATCGCGAGCGACGACATGAGCGAGGACGCGATGTGGTTTACGGTTCTCGGGTCAGAACCGCTGCGTCAGGTGTTTGAGACTGCACTTGGTTTGCCGGATTCGTTTGCGACGCTCGACATCGACAAGCAAGTCGATGAATTGCGCAAGCGGATGGAGGGGTTCATGGGGGATTCCAATATTTCGCAATTTGCGGATTCCGAGAATCTTGAGACTCTCAATCAACGGTTTCTGCTGATGTCGCAGATGGAAACCTTCCAAATACAGTCGTCAGGTCAGATTGCGTTGACGCTATTGCAATACTGACGCGCAACGGACACCGAGAGCTGCGCTGTTTGGCGCGCTTATTTGGCACCAGAACGACGCAGCAGCAGAACAAGCCGGTTGAACGCGTCTTGGATGGATGGGCTGTTCATGCCGCTCATGAACGAGTCAATCTCCGGCCAAGCTTTGATTGCCACATCCAGAACCGGATCGCTGCCGCTGGTATATAGTCCGGCCCTGATCATCGTCGCAGATTGTTCGTAGGCCCCAAGCAAGCGGCGCACTTCGGTGATCGACGCATTTTCCTGAGCGGTAGCCGCTGCCGGTAAACTCCGCGAAACAGATCGAAGCAGATCAACCGCGGGGAATCGGCCCCGTTCTGCAATCTTGCGATCCAGTACAACGTGCCCGTCCAATACCCCGCGCAGAATGTCTGCGATGGGTTCTTCCATGTCCGACCCTGCGACCAGGACGCTAAAAATACCTGTGATGTCACCTTGGCCTCCACGGCCAGGACCGGCGCGTTCACAAAGCGACATGATCATGTGGGCAGTCGAGGGAGGGAAGCCACGAAGGGCGGGCATTTCTCCGCTGGCCACAGCAACTTCGCGGTGGGCTTCGGCAAAGCGGGTGATCGAATCCGCCATGTAAACCACATGTTTTCCCTGATCGCGAAAGTGTTCCGCAACGCTCATTGCGGCCATGGCGCAGCGTCGGCGAACCAAGGGCGATTGATCCGAGGTGGCCGCGACTACAACAGATCTGGCCAACCCGTCCGGCCCCAGCACCTGTTCGACAAACTCACGCAGTTCGCGTCCCCGTTCTCCAACAAGGGCGATCACGGCAATGTCGGCTTCCATATGTTTGGCGAATTGACCCATCAGCGTTGATTTCCCCACGCCTGAGCCGGCAAACAGGCCAATACGCTGCCCCTTAACCAAAGGCAGTAGCGTGTTGAAAATCGCCATTCCGGTTTCCAGTCGCATGCCCAATCCGCGCCGCTCCGCCGGTGGCGGCGGAGGGTTTTTTAAGGCCCGCATTTCTGGGCCGCGCAACAAAGGCATGCCGTCCAGCGGACGACCATAAGGATCAATAATCCGCCCGACCCAGCTGTCGGAAGGGGCGATCCCGACTTGATCGCGCAAGATCACGCGATCGCCGATTGCGACGCCATCCGGAGCAACGTCCGGCATCATCGTGACCTCGCCGCCATGCAATTGGATCACTTCTCCGGTGATGCTGTGACCATCGTGAAGCTGCACTTCCTGAACATCGCCGATTCGCGAGATTGTCCCCAATCCCTTGACCCGCAACAGGTTACCCTCGACCGCGCAAACACGTCCTATGTCTTTGAACTTACGAACTCTTTCAAGTTCCGATGTCAGGCATTTTAGGCTTTGCTCGCCCATTGGTTTCTCCAACTCGGTTGCCGCAAACACTTTCTAAAGGAATCAGAGTTAAGCCTCAGTTTATGTAATCCGAGGGAGAAGCCCCGTTGTTCAAAACACTGGAAATTTTCAAGGTTTCACACGCCATGGCGACGCATGCAGCGACGCGTCAGGCTGTTGTTGCCGAGAACATGGCCAACGCGGACACGCCGGACTATCGCGCGCGCGATATCACTCCCTTCAAGGAGATTTACCGCGCCGACGAGGGCAATACGGCCATGCGGACAACCCGTGAGGGCCATGTGGGCGGGGCTCTGCAAGCGCGCGATGCCGCCGCCCATGAGGCTGCATTTGAGGTGTCGCCCAACGGCAACAGCGTTTCCTTGGAGGAAGAGATGCTGAAGTCGGTTGAAGTCAAACGCCAGCACGACCGCGCGCTGGCCATTTACAAACATTCGCTTGGCGTCATTCGCACCACGCTTGGTCGCTGAGCAATCGATTGGAAGGGACCCAAGAAATGGGTGATTTCTCCTCAGCCTTGGACGTGACCACAAGTGGTTTGCGCGCGCAGGCCACACGTTTGCGGCATACGTCCGAAAACATCGCCAATGCCGACACGCCGGGGTATCGGCGCAAAACCGTGAGTTTTGAGGCCACTCTGTCCGGCGACACCCCCAAAGTCGAAGTTGGTCCCGTGCGTCTTGACCAGAAAGAGCGCGTGCAAATTTTTGATCCCGGCCACCCGCTTGCGGATGACAGCGGACACTATGTCGGCTCCAACGTCGATTTGATCATCGAAATTGCTGACGCGCGGGAAGCGCAACGCAGCTACGAAGCCAACCTCAAAATGTTCGAACAGACCCGTGCGATGCAGTCCGGGCTGATGAATTTGTTGCAGAAGTAATAAGGAGTAAGTGGGATGGACGTCAGTACAGTCCTGGCCGCACAGAAGTATACGGCCTCCAAACCCGCCACAGGGCCAGCTGAGGGTGGGAGCACCCCGACGCAAACGGCCTTTGCCGGATTTGCCCAAGAGTTTGCCTCTACCCTGCGGGAAAGTGAATCAGTTGCCATGGCGTCGATGACGGGAGATGCGGATGCGCACACGCTTGTTCAGGCGCTGGCGCAAACCGAACTGGCCGTCGAAACCGCCGTGACGGTGCGCGACAAAGTGGTCGAAGCCTATAAATCTATCCTGAATATGCCGGTCTGATGCTCAGTGAAGCCATCTTCTTTGACACCCTGCGACAGGGTCTTTGGGTAGCAGTGATCATCGCCACCCCGATCCTAGGTGTCGCGCTTGTGTCCGGTGTTACGGTTGGCCTTTTTCAGGCGCTGACCTCAATTCAGGAGATGACGCTGACCTTTGTGCCAAAGCTGCTGTGCATCGTGATCGTGTTCTGGATCACCATGGGTTTCATGGCTCAGACGCTGGTGGCTTTCTTTCAAAATCAGATCATTCCACTGATCATCGGAGGATAGAGATGGACAACGCACTTTATACCGGTTTGACCCGTCAATCCGGACTCAGTCGTGAAATGACCGTGATCGCCAACAACATCGCAAATGCGGCGACCACCGGCTATCGCGCCGAGGGTGTCACCTTTACCGAATTCGTTCATGCGGAACCCGGGATGGAAAGCCTTTCGATGGCCAAGGCCAATGTCCAAAGTACGTCGATGGTGCAGGGGGCGATGACCCAAACCGCGGGAACGTTTGACTTCGCCGTAGAAGGTGACGGGTTTTTTATGGTCGAAACACCTGACGGTGAACGACTGACCCGTGCCGGTAATTTCACACCCAACGCACAGGGTGATCTGGTTAACTTTGACGGTCACCTAGTCCTGGACGCTGGCGGTGCGCCGATCTTCATTCCTCCGGATGCCACCTCAATCGACGTGGGAAGCGACGGCACAATTAGCGCGGATGGACAATTGGTTGGCCAGATCGGCGTTTTTGAGCCCGTTGACCGTACGACGCTGAACCGTCAGAGCGGCGTGTTGTTTGAGTCTCCAGATGGATCAGAACCAGTTGAAAACCCGCGGGTTTTGCAGGGGTTTCTTGAAAACTCCAACGTCAACCCGATCGAACAGATCACCCGAATGATTCAGGTGCAGCGGGCCTATGAGATGGGTCAGAGCTTTTCTGAAACCGAAGACAATCGCATTCGTGAAGCACTGAAATCCTTCAAAGGCCAATAAAGGAACGTATCATGCAAGCTCTAAAAATTGCCGCTACCGGGATGAGCGCCCAGCAACTGCGCGTGAATACAATTTCCAACAACCTCGCGAACATGTCGACCACCGGCTATAACGCCCGCCGCGCCGAGTTTGCCGACCTGCACTATCAGCAGGTTTCTCGCGCAGGTGCAGTAAGTGCCTCTGATGGGTCGATCCTGCCCACCGGTGTTCAGGTCGGGCTTGGCGTGCGACCCGCTGCGGTATCGGTGCACCTTCAACAAGGGGCGTTGAAAGAAACCGGTGGTGATCTTGATATTGCAATTGAGGGGGAAGGTTACTTTGAGGTTGAACTGCCCAATGGGGAATCCGGCTATACCCGCGATGGGGGTTTCAAACGCAGCGCAGATGGGCTGATTGTGACAAACGATGGTTTTCCCGTTGCGCCACAGATCACCATTCCGGATGATGCCATAAGCATAGCGATCAACGCTGACGGCGAAGTGTATGCGCATTTTGACGATGCGGTTGCGTCTGAATTGTTGGGGCAATTTACACTGGTCGGGTTCTCGAACGCAAAGGGCCTTGAGGCGGTTGGCAGCAACCTGTTCCGCGAAACCGAAGCATCCGGCGCGCCTTTTGTATCCGAGCCTAGCGAAGACGGTCTTGGCACTCTGAACCAAGGCTATCTCGAAGGAAGTTCCGTCGATTCCGTGCGCGAAATCACCGAGCTGATCGAGGCGCAGCGCGGCTATGAAATGAACGCCAAAGTGATCTCCGCGGTTGATCAGATGCTGTCGGCAACAACACAGGTCAGGTAATATGACACGCCGCTTTCTCCCACTCATTTTGCTTTGCCTGTCCTCACAAGCCAGCGCCGACATCGTGGTCGCGACACAGATCATCCGTGCGGACACGGTGATCACACAGAACGCGATTGGAGTGAAAAAGGGTGAGATCATGGGTGTTTTTGAAGACCCGTCGTTGGTGGTCGGACAAGAAGCCCGCAAATCGCTCTATCCCGGTCGCCCCATCAAGCTGGGCGATGTCGGGGCGCCGGCACTAGTGGACCGCAATCAGATCGTTTCCCTGACATTTGCCGGCAACGGTCTGACGATCGAAACCGAAGGACGGGCGCTGGACCGTGCCGGGGTTGGCGAGAAATTGCGAGTTATGAACATGGGGTCGCGCACCACTGTGACGGGCACCGTGATGCCGGACGGAACGGTCCGGGTGATGAACTGAAAGGTAGAAAACCGTGCGACTTCTAACTGTTTTTCTGACAAGCATGGCCTTTTTGGCCGGATGCTCCAGTTCCGATCATTTTGGCAAACCACCTTCGCTTACGCCGGTAAGTGACTCTCCTGAGCAATACGCGATGATGACCCCGCCATTGCCGGAAACCACACAGGTGTCGCGCAACACCGATCAGGCCTCTCTCTGGAGCCGGAACCGGAAGTCTCTGCTGGGGGATCGCCGCGCTATGCGCCGGGGTGACATTTTGACCGTCGTGATTGAACTGGATGAAAACGCCTCCATCGACAACAAGACCGAACGCAGCAGGTCTGGTTCGCAAAGCATGACGGTTCCGCAACTTTTTGGCATTCCACAACGCATCGATGAAAATCTGCCGGACGGGGCCTCGATGGCAAACGCCGTAGAGCTTGGGTCGACCAGCGCTGCCACTGGTGACGGGTCGGTTAACCGCTCGGAAAAACTGGAGCTTCAAGTCGCCGCGACGATCACGGAAATTCTGCCCAATGGGGTTTTGAAAATTCAGGGGATGCAGGAAATTCGCGTGAATTATGAACTGCGCGAGCTTTTGGTCTCCGGTTTTGTCCGCCCCGAGGATATTTCTCGCCAAAACTCTATCCCGATTGAGAAAATCGCCTCGGCTCGCGTGTCCTATGGCGGACGCGGGCAGATCAGCGACATGCAGCAACCCCGCTATGGTCAACAGGCGCTGGAAACAGTGCTGCCCTTCTGATCGGAGAGTGCGATGTTAAAGAAGCTGCTTCCCATCCTGATTGCTGTCATCGGCATTGGTGTCGGAATCGGCGCGGGTTTCTTTCTGCGCCCCAATCCCGAAACGCATTCGGTTTCTCAAACAGAAGTCAATCCGAGCGCGCCTTCTTACACGAGTGAAAACGAAATGCCTTTAATTGCAGGGGAAATCACCGAAGATCTCAGTTACCTTGAACTGGAGGATCAGTTTGTTGTGCCCGTGGTTAAGGACGGCGATATGACCTCGCTGGTCCTCATCACGCTCGCATTGGAAACCAAACCTTCCGCGCTGCAAACTGTTTCGGACAACATGCCTAGGCTGCGTGGTGCGCTGCTACAGGTGATGTTTGACTATGCCAATATCGGCGGCTTTGACGGTCCATTCACCAACTCTTCGCGGCTGGACAAGCTGCGCCGCAATTTTTTTGAGGTCTCGCAGTCGATATTCGGCGACGATATCTCGGACATCCTGATCCTAGAGATCACGCGTCAGGACATCTCCTGAGAGCGCACTTTATTGGTCACTGACCAGGCTCAGATCGAGGATCGAGTTTATCAGCTTGGCTTGACGTTCGGCACGCTTGTTGTGCGCTTCTTCCTCTACAAGCCGATCCATAACGTCGGCCTTGCCAAACTCTGCTTGCAGGCGTCGAAATGCGGCTTCTTTGCGCACAAGTACATTGGCCAGTTGCAGGTTCAGAATACGGCGGCTGTGGGCCACCCAGCGCAGCCAGTTCACATCGCCGCCGGTCCGTTGCAAAGCGCTGTCTTCTGCCAAGGCGTCGCGCCCTGCGTTTTCCTTCTCGGTGAGTTCCGCCAAAAGGCCCCGCAAACGGGCCTCCTCCATTTGCACAACCTGCATACTGGCCTGGGCTTTCTGATACTTCGACTGGGTGATCAATTGCAGATCTTTCAAGTCATCACTCATGTAACGCGCCCCCGCGCCTTAAGGCGCATTTCATCGGCAAAGCGGATGGCGGCTGCAACGGCGCGATAGTTTTCCGGTGGTATTTCCTGCCCGATCTCCACCACAGCATGCAGTGCACGGGCCGTTGGCGGATCGCTGTGGATGGGCACTGCGCTTTCTTGCGCTTTCTCGCGGATTCGGGCAGCAATTTCATCAACACCCTTGGCGATACAAACCGGAGCTTCGCCCGACTTGCGGCTCCATTTAAGCGCAACGGCATAGTGGGTAGGGTTCACGATGATGACATCGGCGTTGGGCACGTCCTGAATCATTTGTTTGCTGGCGATTTCCTGACCCTTCTGGCGGCGTTTCTGCTTCATATAGGGATCGCCTTCCGCATCCTTGGACTCGTCCGTCAATTCTTTGCGGGTCATCATGTTCTTGCGCATGAACTCGCCATACTGCCAAAGGTAGTCGATCCCCGCGATCGCGCCGGCGATGATCGCGACAATCATCAAAAACTCCATCAACACCCGACCCAGCATTGCGGGCACCATTTGAGGATCAAGCTGAATGGCGTGGGTCATTTCCGGCAGGCGCGCCTTAAGAAAAAAACCGAGACACACGGAGTAGATCACCAGCTTGGCGAAGCTTTTGCCAAACTCAAAAAGTCCGGTACGTCCGAATTTATTCTTCGCCGTCTCAAGCGGGTTCAGTCGGCTGCCTTTGGGTTTGAGTTTCGACGGTGTGAACAAAAATGCCCGTTGTACAAAAAGCACCAAAACCACGGCAGCCATTGGCAGCAGAAACCACGGGGCGATTGACGTGCCGAGTTGCCACATTATGCCGCCAAAAGGCGCGGCTGGATTGCCGTCAAAGAAAAGCGGTGCGATGGAATCCGCCTGATCCAGAAGCACCATAAGCCCTTCTCCGGCAGAGCCAATCGTGCTGGCTCCGGCGGCGGACATCACGATCAACAATCCAGCATAAGATGCAACGACGGAAAGGTCCTGAGACTTGGGAATGTCACCCTTCTTTCGGGCATCTTCGAGCTTTTTGGGTGTCGGCTCGTAAATCTTGTCGGAATCGTCGTCCTGCCCGCTCATAGCATGCCTCGCGAGGGATCAATCATGAAGCCCGACATGAGACGCCACCAAACGGCGATGATGGTTCCGGCCGTGAGCATGAGGATCGAGAGCCCGCCAAAGGTGATCAACGGGGCCCCGACAAAGGCCACCATCAGCTGCGGCATGGCGCGGTTGATCACACCAAGCATCAAGTTGTAGAGCGCCGAAACCATCATGAAGGGGGCGGCGAGCTTGAAGGCCAGTCCGAATGCGGACGCAACGTGCGAAACGCCCCAATCGCTTACAATCGACGCCGCAGGAAACACGCCCGCAGGCATCAGCATGTAAGAGCCGATGAGGAATCGCGCTAGGTGCACATGCAAGCCAAGAATAAAGGCCAATGTGATCGCGCCCATCATCAACACGTGCCCAACAGCCGGCATAGGCTCACCGGCGCCACCCAAAAGCTGCGCCAGCGAAGTGGACTGTGCTGCAATCGATCCTGCGGTTTGAAGCGCCCAGATAAACATGCGCAGGCTGAGCCCGAGGATCAGACCCGCACAGGCTTCAGTCATCGTGTAACGCGCCACAGAAGCAAAACTGGGCTCCGATGAGTCAAATGCGGGAATCGCCGGGGCAACGATCATGGTGATCGCTATGGCCGCACCAAGCTTAACCCGCGCAGGGACGTAGGTTTCTCCAAAACCCGGAACCAACGAGGCGGCCGCCGCTACCCGAATGAACACAAGGAACCCGTGCCAAAGCACGGCTTGCCATGTGGCCAGAAGGAAGGCGGCATCCTCCATCACGACGTCACAACTCCGACCAATGAGGGGCGTGCGTCCAATCCGATCTCTTCAAACGAAAGCACAGGGTTGCTGATCCCCTTGGCGCTCAAGACAGTGCGCAGGAATCGGCGGCGGCGTGTAGAGGTCACAAGCGCCGCATAGATCCCATCGTTGCCCGCATCGTTCAGACGGTCCGCCACAGATTGTGCGAGCGAATTAAACACATCAGGCGGCAACGCAACGTCCATCGCGCCACCGTCGCCTTCGACCTGATAGGTCGCAAACGTGTCCTCCCACTCCGGTGCAAGCTGTACCAGAGGGATTGTGCCGTCCGCGCGTTTGAGGTCCGACACCAGCTGAAACCCGAGTCGCTGACGCACGTGCTCTGCGATGGAGTCCGGCGACACGGTAGAGTGGCGGGCTTCTGAGATGGCCTCCAAAATCAGAGGGATATTGCGCACCGAAACTTGTTCATCCAGCAAAAGGCGCAAGACCCTGTGCAGCAGATCCAAGGGCACCTTGTCCGGTATATATTCGTCCAGAAGTTTACGGTTGGCGGCAGCGCGGGTCTGGTCAGTCAGATTGGTCATTTCGTCCAGTATCCGACGCAACGCCTTGAACGTCAGAAGCCGGCCAAAATTGCGTTTGATGACTTCAAGCAAATGGGTGGCCATCACCTCGCCCGGGGTTACGATGGTGATGCCGGAAAGCGCTACTTTTTCCTGAGCATCGCTTTCAATCCAGCGCGCTGGCGCGCCATAGACCGGTTCTGCGACGTCTTCACCCAGCGGCAACGCCGTGGGATTTGGGCCTGCCAGTGCCAGCACGCGCTGAGGCTGCAATTTGGCACGCACTTGCTCGACGCCCTGAATGCGGATCACATAGTAGCCCGACGGCAGCGAAGGCTCGTCCGTCAGCCGGATTTCCGGCAATATCAGACCAAAGGTCGAGGCCACGTGCGTCCGCATGTTCAAAATACGTGCATCCAGCCCAGTGCCGGGGTCCAGCACCATGTTGATGAGATCGGTGGAGAATTCCACATGGATGTCATCCAGATCCAGAACATCCCCCATGGATTTTTCCTTGGCAACGATCGGCGCAATCTCTTCCTGCCCGCTGTCTTTTTCGGTCTCAATTGCTTTGTGTCTGAAATAGGCCACGGCAGCCAATGCCGCGCTGCCTACGATAAAGGGAACAAAGGGCAAGCCTGGAACTAGGGCAAACAATGCCATGAGAACGGCTACAGTCGCGATCGCCGCTGGATGCGCGCCCAGTTGCCCGACCAACGCCATGTCAGCAGAGCCTTTGTTGCCGCCGCGCGCCAACAGAAGCGCAGAGGAGATCGAGATGATCACAGCCGGAATTTGAGTTACCAGACCGTCACCTACGGTCAGAATCGCATAGGTTTCAAAAGCTTGCCCCATCGGCATGCCATGAACTGCGACTCCCATGACAAGCCCCATCACAAGGTTCATCAAGGTGATCAAAAGGCCGGCAATGGCATCACCTTTCACGAACTTAGAGGCACCGTCGAGAGACCCGAAGAACGTCGTTTCCTGCTGTTCCGTTTCCCGGCGTGCTTTGGCTTCGGCGTGATCAATCGCACCGGCTGCCATGTCGCTGTCAATGGCCAACTGTTTGCCGGGCATCCCGTCTAGGGCGAAGCGCGCGCCGACCTCGGCCATGCGCGTAGCGCCCTTGTTGATCACCATGAAGTTCACAATGAGCAGCACGCCAAAAACGACGAGGCCGAGGAAAACACTCCCGCCCATGACGAAGTTTGCAAAGCCTTCAATGACATCTCCGGCCGCGTTTGTGCCGGTATGACCCTGACCAATGATCAGCTTAGTAGAGCTTACGTTTAGCGACAATCGCAGCATGAGCGACGCCAACAGGATCGTGGGAAAGGACGAAAAATCCAAAGGCCGTTCGATGAACAGGGTCACGGTGAAAATCAGGATGGCGAGGGCAAAGGAGGCCGCCAAACCAATATCGAGCACAAAAGCGGGCATTGGCAGGATCATCATCACGATGATCGCCATCAAGGCCAGAGCCAGCAAAATGGTCGGGCTGAAGAGCGTTTTGGCGGAAATACCGTTCACGAGTCAGCTCCCTCCAAAAAGCGGGCGACCGCCGCTATTTCCGAGAGGCACCAAAGAGCCCATGCCGGCCACCTGCGCGCCTTTTCGCAACAAGGGAAAGGCATTTTCACGTACCACTTCCGCGGCTTCAGAGTTTACCCGTGCGATCGGGCCGATTTTCGGACGGTCCTGAAGATTTGCTAAGATCTGTTTGAAGCGAACCTTGTATTTTTCGGCGTATTTTGGGGTGCGCGAATGATAGGCCGCCGCCGCGGCCTCCCAAGAAAGACTTTCGCTATAAAGGCGGGATAGAAAATCGGCCGCATAGCGCGCGTTTTCCAACGGTTCAAACATGTGCTCTACGTCGCGGAAATGCTGTCCATGCCATCGGTAATTGAGCTGGAAACACCCAACGTCAAAGCTGCGTTTTCCCTCCTTCAGTCCGGAAAGAGCGAAATCCTCGGCTTCTTTACGGGTGTCAAACCATTTGCCGATGCCTTCCATGTTGACCGTCCACGGCCAGGGCGAAAGGGCGCCGTTTTTTCGGCGGCCGGTTTCGGTGCGGGTGATCGCCATCAACACGTCAACAGGGACGCCACTTTCGCTGGCTGCGATGCGCGCGACACGGTCGCAGGTCTCGTCCGCCGCTTGCGAAGCCAACGGAAACAGCAAACTGCCAACAAGTCCTAGCGTTCCTGCAAGTGTCCGCAATGCGAATCGACCGCGCGCCCCACGTGATTTGCACGCCAAGACGTTGAAAAACTTCTGTCTTTTCATCCCATGAGCTTTCTGCCAGTTCAGCTCTTTCCTAGTGCCCGAACCTTTACATTCGGTAAGGATTTTTAGGGGGATGAAAGTTCCGGGGCTTAGGTGGATGGCCCGGAAATCCGGTGCAGTTCCAGCAATTCGGTGAGCACTGCGCGCGCATTGATGCTGCCATTCAGCAAGTCGCGGTTTTTGTGCAATTCACCAAATTGCGCAGACGGTTGTTCATCCGCTTCAGCCGACGCCATCATCGTTTCTATGCGTTCATAAACCTCAAACTGCAACGCACTCAACTCGCTGGCGTCACCTGCCAGCCAAGCCTCGAACGCGGCTTTTTCGGTGTCTCCCATTGCGCGCAGTATTTCAGCGGCGGCTGTATGATCGCCGGCTTTGGATCGCGCTTGGGCACGTAGGGCGTCCGCTTGCGCTCCATCCACGCTCAAAAGCTCCGCTTCCGCGCGCCTCGGCAGGTTCTCTGCAAGAGCGACTCGGGCCTTCAAGAGATGTAGATCATCACTGGACAGTTCGGGGCGCATTGCCTGAACAATGCGCTTGGTCTGGTCCAGAAAACCGAGGTCCAGCATCCGCTGCGCCAACGACAGTGCCGTGCCGTGTTCCAACGTTTCGGGATCAGATAGACGTTCCGAAACGGTGAAGTGAATGACGTCGAAATCTTCGGCATTGTTCAGCACAGCACGCGATACTTCACTGCGGGGTGCCAGAGCGGCATCTGCGCCATCTAAGGCGGCAATTTCGTCGACAACCTCAAAAGCTGACTCGAAATCCTGCGACAACATGCGCGCCCGAGCATGGGCGATACGAAGCTGAGGGCCCATCATCCCGGCTTTGTGTTCTACCGCCAAAGCGCTCACCAATGCCACGGTTTCGTCTGGCAACACACGATTTTGCGCTGTGTGTACTGCAATCAATTCCACCAATGCAGCAGGGGCCATTGACGAATTTTCGGACGCCACTTTCTCAAGCTTTTCAACGGCCTTTTCTTCTTCGCCCAGCTCCGCATGAACTGCCGCCTGAGCCAGTGCGAATTCGGGGCTTTGCTCCGGGCTGGTGCGCTGAACTGAATTGAGAACCATTGCGGCTTCTTCCACATGGCCATTCTCTACAAGCTGATTGCTCAAAAAGGGTGCGAGGTGTTCGCGAAGTGGCAAAGGCAGCCCGGTCAAAGTTGTCAGCGCGCCGTCCATCGCGGCCTTGCCGGTCAATGGCTGACCTGAAAGGGCCGCCCAGAACGCTGCGTTTGAGGCGCAGTGCCCTTGGCCAGCAAAAGCGTTCACACCGGTAATCGTTCCAGCCTCCACCAGCTGTGCCATTGAAACCAAAGCCGGATCACGTTCTTCGGCGGGGATATTACGTAGAATCTGCAACGCTTCAGTGCCAAACGTCTGAGCGATATAGAACTTCGCGAGATCAGCCATCGCTTCGGACGACGTCAAATCGAATTCCCCGACAAGTTCGGAGCGCAACCGACCCAACTCTGTCGAAAACTCCTCAGAGCCACCCCACGCCTCGATGTCGAGCCGGTCGTCCGCTATACAATTGGATGTTCCGTTTCTGCCGGCAAGGACAGCGGCAATTTCCTGTGCGGCCATGTCCAAGGCATTATAGGTCGTAACGTGAGTGTCCTCGCCTATCGGTCCATCTTGCACAGTGCCTGTCTGGGCGGTTTGCCATCGGGTGTGTTTGCCTGACTTGGCCGGCACCGCCTCTAGGGCTTCATCACCGATACCCGTCAACAGATTTTGATCCTGTGCGCGGTCTATCTGGTCAATCACCTGCCGAGCGATCCGGCTGACCTGTTCATTGTCGCGCGCATAGATGTCAAGCCTCAGGCCCGGGTCCGCAACGGGACCAAGAGCCGTTTGGTTAATTGCAGGCTGAAGCGTCGGTTTGGGTTTTGAAAAATCGCCAACAGGAGTCGGGGAGGCCCAGGTCGGGTATCGTATATCCGCCGATTGTTTTTGTGTTTCTTGCGGAAGGTTTAGGGCGAAAGAGAAGGGCAACGGTTGCGGCTCCGTCTCTCCCTTTCGAATATCAAAAATGACGTGCCGGTTCTGGAAACGCGCGCTCTCCACAACACAGTCGCAGGCCAGATCAAGGCGCACACTGCCGGAGGCCGGATCCGTCGTAACCTTTTGCAATCGTGTGCGCGGTATGCGTTTGAAGATATCGTCAGTATCAAAAATCAGGTCTTCGCCTTCGACGGTGATCGTATAGGTCCGCCCTTGTCCACTGATCTGCCACTCGGTCTCCGCAGAAGGCAACGTGGCCACCAATCGGGTGAACCCTTCGTGCTCTCCAGATTGGAAAGACACGGTTTCAGCCGAGACGGCGCTCGACAATGCAATGAGAGAAACAGCCAAAAGGTGACGGGTCATGCGGCCTCCTTCTTCAGCGCCTTGATCGCTTCTTCAAGTTCGCTGAAATTCGGGCGGTTATGGGCTGGCGTGTTCTGACGTCCCACTTCAATGCAAATATTAGGGGAGTGTTGATGCAGGTTCGCGACGAGCACTTCGCGAATAAGGCGATAAAAGTGAGCGTCTTCTTCGACGGTGGCTTTGATTTTTGCCGCAAACGGCCCGACGACGCCATATGCCAAAAGCACACCCAAAAATGTGCCGACGAGGGCAGAGCCGATCATTTTGCCAAGGATCTCAGGTGGTTGATCAATGGATCCCATGGTCTTGATGACCCCAAGAACTGCAGCCACAATACCCAAAGCAGGCAAGCCATCCGCCATTGTCTGAAGTGCGTGGGACGAATGCGACATCTCCGCGATGTGGGCATCAATGCGCTTTTCTAGAACTTCTTCGACTTGATGAGGGTCGTCATAGTTCATCGACGCCGAACGCATGGTGTCGGCAATCAGCGCAACCGCTTCCTTGTCAGCGAGGATTTGGGGGTAGCGTAGAAAGATACGGGAATGCTCCGGCGATTCGATATGTTCCTCGATCGCCACGGGATTTTTTCGCGCCAGTTTGATCAGTTCAAACATCAAACACATCAGGTCGCGGTAGTCCGCTTCTTTCCATTTGGGCCCTTTGAAAATCCGTCCCAGGTCTTTGAGGGTTTGTTTGACCGCCGCCATTTCATTGGACACGAGAAATGCTCCGACACCGGCACCGCCGATGATCATCATTTCAAAAGGCAGGGCCTTGATCACGATTTTCAGGTCCCCACCCGAAAGGAGAAACCCTCCGACGATCATGCCGAACACTGTGATAATGCCTACGATTCCCAGCACCTGAGCAATCTCCTGTCGGTTTCTTTTGTTCCTCAAACCACAGAGTGGTTAAGAATTGCTCAGTCGGTTGGGACATTTGCGTTTCTTCCGGCGAGAACAACACTGATGGTGTAGGCCGCACGAGGGCTTAGCCCTGCCATTACGCCTGCTGCGCTCTCCGGATTCATTCGTGCAATAAAGCCCGCCGCAAACTCAGGATCCATTTCTTCAAAGAGAGCCGCGACATTCTTGGGCTTCATGGTTTCATAAACTCGCGTCAGTCGTGACACGTCATCGTCCGCTGCGCTTTCGGCCATGGCGATCACGTTGCGCAGATTATCCTCGGCGCGCTCCAACTGCATGAGCTTTCTGGAGACTTCATCATCGGCCACCGACAGGGCCTGCATTCGGTTGCGAATCTCTTCTTCTTGACGCGTGATACGTTGTTCCCGTTCTTTGAACGTGGCCATCAGTGCTCGCAGATCTTCGGGTGGCTCACAGCTTTGAGGGGTCGACATTGCTGCCACAGGAGATGGCATTGGACCGTCTTCACGGGCGATGGCTTCGGTGGCGCCGACGCCGATGCGTAAAACTGCGGACAGCACCAGAAAGCTTGAGATCACGAACAGACTGCCCCGAGGCGGTTTGGCCGGTTTCTTCGCTTTGGCGCGCGCGACCTTGCTAGGTTTTACCTGCTTATTTTTGACAGCTTTTTTCTTCGACATCGTGCTGCCTCCTTTTGATCCGCACGCATTAACCTGCGCGTCTGAATGTCATTTTTGAGCCCACGCCACCGCGGAGGTTTTTCTTGTTGCGCATTTTGCGGTCTTTGCGGCGTTTGGCCTTGGGGTGATCCTCAGATTCCTCCGCTACCGGCTCTTTCTCAGGGTCATTTGTCTCGCGGGCAAAAGCGATGCCCTCTTCGAAGTCCTCAGCGGGCTTGCCGATTTCATCGTTGGAGTGGCGCATGAAGCGTGCTGTCGATTGTGCTTTTTGAAAAGCTTGTAATTCCTCGGGATCCGGCAGGTCGTGCATCGATGCCAACAACAGTTCCATCCGTTTGGACGCATCTTCTGCCCGTTTGGTTAGATCACGAAGTTGTTTGGTGGAATTGCCTGCCGTGGCCTGCGCAGACTTCAAGGTCCGCGTAAGATCGTCCACCTGTGTGGACAGGACCGCAACAGCACCGCCAACACCGGCCTCAAGATCGTTAAACTTCGCCAATCGGCGCGCTAGCACATAGCAATAGACGCTCGCGCCTAGCGCTCCGGCGACAAGGAGGATATCTGCAATGATCGTCATTTGGGTTTCTCCCGTTTAACTCAGCACGAATTCCATAACCAAAAGGTCACGTACCCGTTCTGATCCGGTCACAATCTGGACCCGGCGCAACATTTGCGCCCGCAATTGAACAAGCGCGTCTGGAGACTCGATGTCCTCCGCGCTCAGTGCCCGAAGATATCCGTTCAACACGTCGATAATGCGTGGTTTTACCCGCTCAACTTCTTCGACGTGTTGACTGGGAACCTCAAGCTGGGCGGCAAACCGGAGCAAGTTGGCCGGACCGTCCGAAGTCAGTGAAACGATAAAGGGGTCAAGCCCCACATAGCCCACATCCGGCAGTGCATCGTAAGAATCTGTGTCGCTTTCTGTTGAAGCTGCGGATTGAGTTCCGCCGAGCAGATAGCCGGAATAAACCGCAAAAAATCCGCCTGCGCCGCCTAAAAGCGCAAGCACCATTCCGATGATTAGCGGCAGTTTGACGGACTTCTTTGCCGTCTTTTCCATGTCCGACTCTGTGGTGCTCATATCGGGAATCCAAATTCTTCGTTCCCGCCTGTCTAACCATACAGAAACTAACCGATTGTTAAGTCAGATGCGTGAAAAGACGACTTGCCGGGCTGGATAGAAAATCCGGTTCTTTGGAGGTTGAATGTGAAACAGATTCTCAACACCTGGTCGAGCTTCGACACACGCCGCAAACTGATCATTGCTGGCGCGACCATCGCTGTGTTTGCGGCTGTGCTTATGCTTGCGAAAATCGCGACGCAGCCAAGAATGACCCTTCTTTACAGTGGCTTGGAAAGCGGAGCTGCAGGGGACGTTGTGCGTTCTTTGGAACAACGCGGTGTTACCTATGAGGTGCGGGGCGGCGCCATTTATGTCGCGGGCGCACAACGTGACGAACTTCGGATGACACTGGCAAGCGAAGGCCTGCCCGCCAATACGACACAGGGGTATGAGTTGCTTGATTCGCTTTCAGGCTTTGGCACCACGTCGCAAATGTTTGATGCCGCTTATTGGCGTGCCAAAGAGGGCGAGCTTGCCAGAACCATCGTCGGCAGCCCATTGATCAGCCAGGCCCGTGTGCACATCGCAAACGCCGGCTCCAACCCGTTTCAGCGCAGCATCAAGTCAACGGCCAGCGTTACCGTGACGCCGACCTCCGGAACGTTGCCTCCGAAACACGCGCAGGCATTGCGGTTCCTTGTAGCGTCCGCCGTGGCGGGCTTGGCGCCCGAAGATGTGTCCGTAATCGACGGCAATGGCGGGCTAATAGGAGCGGTTGAGGAAACCAAGACAAACGCGGGTGAGGATCGCGCCGACTCAATGCGTGCATCTGTTCAACGACTGCTAGAGGCGCACGTTGGCGCCGGAAACGCGGTGGTTGAAGTCAGCATCGACACAGTAACCGAAACCGAATCCATCGTAGAGCGTACGTTTGACCCTGCCAGTCGGGTCGCGATCAGCACCGAAAGCGAAGAGCGCAGCACCGATTCCCAGAACTCTGAAGGGCAAGTCACCGTCGCCTCAAATCTGCCGGATGGCGACGCGAATGAAACCTCCGGGTCTACCAATCAGAATCGCGAAACGCGGGAACGCGTGAACTATGAGGTGTCCGAGACACAGCGTGAAATCTTGCGCGAACCCGGCAGCATCCGTCGCCTCTCTGTGGCCGTGCTTATCAACGGCAAAGCGCAATTGGATGACGACGGAAATGAAATCATTGTTCCGCGTACCGACGAAGAACTGGGGCATATGCGTGATCTGGTTGCCTCCGCGGTTGGCTTTAGTGCACCGCGCGGTGACGTGATTACGTTGAAATCTATGAATTTCCTGCCTGCAACTCCAATGGGGACAGCGGCCGATAACTCAATGTTGGGCGGATTGAATCTGGATGTAATGTCCATCGTGCAAATGGTGATTCTCGCTCTTGTGGCGCTTGGACTCGGCCTTTTTGTCGTGCGGCCCTTGCTGGCGTCTCAAGGCAGCGGGGCCCAATCGCTTGATGGCAGCGGTGCGCCTATGTTGCCACCAATGGACGGGCCGGGCGATTTTGCACCTCTTCCGCCGCTCGGTGGCGATTTTGGAGGTGACTTGGGCGCAGACGGTGGCTTTCCAATGCCGATCGCCATGGATGGGGCGACCGGCGACCTTGGCGGCCTTCCCAGCCCCGCAACAGGCGACGGCACTGATGGTGAGGCCGTGGAGCGTCTGCGCAATCTGATCAGCGACCGGCAGGAAGAAACCGTTGAAATCCTCCGCAGCTGGCTCGAAGACGGACGCAAGGAGAAGTCGTCATGACGATCTCTCATCTGCTGGAAGACTTCGGAACTTGTATCGCGTCGCCAAATGCCCCGAACGCCTCCGACACCGCCGGAGAAGAGGCGCTGCTGGACAGCTATGAAACCGGATACAAGGCCGGTTGGGCGGATGCGACCCAAGCGAACGCCGATGGGCAAAAAGCCCTGAGCAGCGCTTTGACGGCCAACCTTCAGGATCTTTCGTTCACATACCATGAGGCGCATGAGGCGGTGCTATCCGACATTGCTCCGATGGTGGAGAAAGCAATCATGACTGTGCTGCCGGAGCTGGCCCGCAAATCTGTTGGCGCCATCGTGGTCGAAGAACTGCACCGCATCATCGACAGCCATGGCGCAACAGAGGTCTGCCTCATCACATCCATTGATGACCATGAAACCGTTGCCGACCTGATGCCGGAAGATTTGCAGTTTCCTGTGACCCTGAAATCCGATCCCGCCTTGGCGTCAGGTCAGGCTCAATTCAAATTTGACGCGCGCGAACGGGAAATCGACCTGTCCGAGGTTCTTGGAGCTGTCGAACAGGCCTTTACCGCATTCACGCATGAAACCCGCAAGGAGGCCCAGAATGGCTGACCCAATGACACCCGATTCTTCCAACCCCTTCACCTCGGTTCCGGTGGAGATCACGATATCCGTCGGCAAGGCGCGTCCGGCAATTTCGGATCTCCTCAAGCTGGGCGAGAATTCTGTACTGCAACTGGACCGCCGCGTGGATGATCCGGTTGAGTTGTTTATCGGTGACAAGCTGATCGCCCGCGGACAATTGGAAGAGATCGAAGGCAGCGCGGACGGACAGCTTGCCGTGCGACTGACGGAACTCGCAGACTTGCAAAACGGTCTGGGATGAGACGCGCGGCCGCGTTCGCCGTCGCCACAGTTTCACTAATCGGCTTGACGGTCGATCCGGCGATGGCTCAGGAAGCTTCACTTGTCTCGGGGCTCGAGGGGTCGTTGACCTCGCGCAGCATCCAACTATTCCTGTTGCTCACAGTGATCTCGCTTGCCCCGGGCATCGCGATCATGATCACCTGTTTTCCGTTTCTCGTGACGGTTTTCTCGATCCTTCGTCAGGGTCTGGGGCTACAAAACTCGCCGCCCAATATGCTCTTGATATCGCTTGCGATGTTCTTGACCTATTTCGTGATGGAGCCGGTGTTTACGGCCGCATGGGAGCAGGGGATCACGCCCATGCTCGAAGAACAGATCACCGCGGATGTCGCCTTTGAGCGTACGATGGACCCCTTTCGGATGTTCATGTCCAACCGTATGGATCCGGACACCTACACCGCATTGGCCTCTTTACGGCCTGACGCGGCGGAGACCCAACCAGGACCTGACGCACCGCTTTCGGTTCTCATTCCGAGCTTTATGCTATCCGAGATGTCACGCGCTTTTCAGATCGGCTTTCTGATTTTCCTGCCCTTTCTCATTATCGACCTCGTTGTGGCGGCGGTGCTGATGTCGATGGGTATGATGATGGTGCCGCCTGCGATCGTTTCCCTGCCGTTCAAACTTAGCTTCTTTGTATTGGCAGACGGCTGGAGTCTGATTGCCGGCGCTTTGGTGCGAAGCTATTTCTAGGCGGATGCCGGCCGAAAGGGATGCGCTTTTGGGTGTGTCACTGGAAGATGCGCTGGCGCCTGCTTACTTGCTCTTGTGATAGGCAAGGACAGTATTCGATGTCACATCCTCTAAACCCTGCCATTGAAATGGCAATGCAGTCGGCTGAACGCTCCGACGAGTTCAAGGATCTTGCGGGGGCAGGGCGCCCTTTGGAGTTTCTCTCTCGGCCCAAGGATGCGGTAGTCGACCGCATCATGAAGGAAAACAAAGTGGTGCCAGTTGCCGTGCAGCTCAAAAAGCAGCTTTCTGAGTTGCACGCAGCGCTCAAAGCGGAAACCGATCCGGGCAAACGCAAAGACCTGATGCGGCAGATCTCGGATCATCAACTTCGGCTTGCCCTCGAACTTGAGGCACTAAACAAATATGGCTAGGCGCCGCCGTTTGGATGTGTCCGAGTACAAAAATGGGCGGCACCGTTTCCGGATACCGCCCGTCCGGCAACTCCCCAGACGCCAGACATCTCTGCAACCTATCTCACAATAAACTCCGCATGCAGCGCACCGGCTGCTTTGATCGATTTGAGAATGTCGATCATGTCATGTGGTGCCACACCAAGCGCGTTCAAGCCGGCAATCACCTCGCTCAAAGATGTGCCCTCCGGGACTTCGGCAAGGCCGGTTGTTTCGCCTTTGTCGATTTCCGCATCGGTGCGGGGCACAACAACTGTTCGGCCATTGGCAAAGGGGTTGGGTTGCACAACGAGGGGCTGTTCCTGAATGCGCAGTGTCAGATTGCCCTGTGATACCGCAACTCGTGAAATCCGCACATCCTCACCCATCACAATGGTGCCGGAGCGCTGGTCCACCACGACGCGCGCCTTAAGTTGCGGGGCGACGCGGATGTTTTCAATCTGGCCAAGGGCATGCGCGGCCGTGGGTTGGCCTGTGCGCTGAATATCCACCTCGACCGTGCCGGCGTCGGTCATCAACGCCACCTGTCTGCCAAAGTTCTGGTTGATCGCATTTTCGATACGGCCAGCGGTGGTGAAATCCGGTTCCCGCAGCGCCAGTCGTAGGCTTCGTAGCGATGTGAAGTCGAATTCGATCTCACGTTCGACGCGAGCGCCTGACGGGATCACTCCGGCTGTTGGCACACCCTGAACCACACCTCCGCCATCGCCTTTAACCGAAATTCCTCCCGCGATGATGGTGCCTTGTGCCACCGCATAAATTTCCCCGTCGGCCGCGTTGAGCGGTGTCATGACCAACGTGCCGCCCAACAGACTATCCGCGTCGCCAATCGCCGAAACAGTTACGTCTATTTGGCTCCCTGCGCGCGAGAACGGAGGCAGAGTTGCTGTCACAAACACCGCTGCCACGTTGTCAGGCCGCAATTGTTCGCCGGTCACGTTGACTCCGAGTCGTTCCAGAATGTTGGACATGATTTCTTCGGTGAAGGGCGCATTGCGCAGGCTGTCGCCCGATCCATTCAAGCCCACAACCAGACCATAGCCTACAAGGTCGTTTGACCGGACACCGTCGAAGTCGACCAGATCCTTGATGCGAATTTCATTCGCAGTGGCCATCGCTGGCAACAGGATCAACACGCTCACTACTTGAGCGATTTTTAGGAGAAGTTTCATCTCATGTAATCCATTAGGGACATGCTGTTGAGCCGTGCAGTGACGGTGTAAATCATTTCCAACTGGTATTGAGCGGCTTGAAATTGTCCGGCCACCTCTGTGGAGTCGACGGTCACAATATCGTTGTGGGCCATTGTCAACGCCGTGCGAGAGCTGGCGTTCTGGGTCTCTGCAATTTCGATCCGCTCTTCGGCATATCCAAGGCCTGCCCGGGTGTGCGTCAGGGCATCCTGGTTGGATAACAACGACTGGCCTGCGGTGTCTAGAAGTTCGAGCTTTTCTTCAGGACTCAGGGCCAGTCCCGGATCGTTTGCAATCGCTGCTGTCGCCATATCTCGCATCAGAATGCGCAGTTCCTCGTCATCCGCTTTGATCTCTGCGGATGCGCTTTGGCTTTCACTCAACTGGAAAGGCGACAGGTAGTCAGACGATCCGAGATAGCCAACGGTCTCAAACCCACCGCCCGGAGACATGAACCAGTCATCCACCGCCGTGATAACATCGCTCACGGTTGCGGCACCTGCCACCGCAGCGGACAAGTGGGTCATCATCTCGTCGGCACTTATGGTTGCAGCTCCGTCTACCGCGGCACCCGCGAACAGGCTTTTGTCACCTGTTCGGCCATTCAGAGAGCTGATCAGAGTGTCAAAATCCTGCATGGCTGCATCGCTTGCGGTTGCGGCTGCGCTGCCAGTGCCATTCGCGGCGGTCGTGATCAAATCAGCACTGAGATCAGAGGACATTGTTTGTACGCGATCCAACGTGATTTGCAATGTGTCGGTGAACATGCGTGCATCGAGAACAGAGTGGTCATAGCTGTCCAAAACAGTGAGTTGCCTGTTGATGTCATTGAGCATTTGAAAATCGCCGCCGACAGACTGGCCGACGTCGGACTTCAATCCGGACGCAAGTTCCAGTGAAAGTCGATCCATGTTTCCTTTGACCGAGGTCATCTGCGTTTGCATCATCACGTGACGTGCGAGGTTGCCAAAGCCGACATTTGTCATGGTTTAGATCCCTAGAAGCGTATTCATCATGTCGTCGACGGCTTGAATGATTTTGGCATTCGCAGAATAGGCCTGTTCGATAAGCATGAGGTTTTGCATTTCAACATCGGTGTCCACACCCTGTTCCAGCTCCAGCCCGACAAGGGCGCCCTGTTGGGCGGCTGCATAACTGAGTGCGGTGTCGCTGTTCACTCGGCTTGTGGATACGGAAGAGTGCATGTTGCCAAACATCTCCGACATCGTAACGGATTTGCTACCCAAAGCATTTGAGCCTGGCACGGTCGAGGTTTGCACCACGTCCACAAGTGCCGTCAGCAGGCTATTGTTGCCCACATCCCCGGGGGTGCTGGCTCCCAATCCGTCGCGCAACCGCCAAGTTTCGCCAGCGCCGTTGGACGACACCAGAGAATTCAACTCAAGGCGGCCAGCCAGTCCGGTTTCATTCGCCGGATCAAAGGCACCGCCCGCATCCGTGAACAACCCTGCATCCCCTGCGGCGAGCGTTGGGTCCGCGCCGCTGCTCTGGAACCGGTCAACAAGGTCGCGGGCCAAGGTATCAAGCTCAGCTTGCGTGGTGACGGCTTGCTCGTCCCGGACGTCAAATTGCGCATAAAGCGTGCCGCCGGCAAGCTGTCCACCCGCTGTGGTATCAAGTGGTTTTCCGTCAATCGACAGGCCGCCCAACAGGCCGTTGGCTTGCGTCATGTGCGGCATGATGGTTGGCGTTGACGTGAACTCGACCTCACGGGCGGTCCCGTCAATCAAGGTTTCGCCGCCCATCGAAAAGAGTGCGATGCCGCCGTTCTCCCGATCCATTATCCGAACCGGAACGATTTCATTGATCTGGTCAACGACTTGCTGTTGTTGGTCCAACAACGTAGACGTGTCTTGCCCCTGAATTGTGGCCTGAGAGATCTTCTTGTTCAGGTCTTCGGTCATGGACAACAGATCGTTTAGATCGTTGACGCTTCTGTTGATGTTTGCATCAGCCTCTTCACGCATGTCTTGTACACCGTTTGAGGCGTCATTGATGTCCTTCACCAGATTTTCGGCAGAATCCACGACACTTTGGAGCCGCACATCGCTTTCCGGGGCGGCTGTGGCTGCAATCAGTGCGGCTTCGAAATCAGAGAATTTTGCCGTCAGGCTTGAGGCTTGGTCCGGTGTACCGATCAGGGTTTCCAGACGGGTATAGAATTCGTTGGTTACGCTGTTGGCCCCGACCTCGGCGTCAGAAGACCGCCGTTCAGCAAGCAGAACCGGATCAGTGTGGCGGGTTATGCCAGTGACCATGACGCCACCGGAAACCCCGTTTTGAGCAACCGAAAGGCTGCGAACCGAATACCCTTCGGTCATCGCATTTGCGATGTTGTTGGAGGTGACTTGGGCGTTGCGGGACGCGGCCGAAAGGCCAGACATGGCGTTGGCCAGGGCTCCTGTAAGACTCACAGCAAAGTTCCTTTCTCAGTCGGCCGCGTCATTGGGTATTATCAGCGCTTGATGTTGGTGGTTTCCTGCAGCATCTCATCCACAGTTTGGATGATCTTGGCGCTGGAGCTATAGGCACGTTGGGTTTCAATCAGATCAGTCAATTCCTGCGCCACATCAGTTGCAGAGGCTTCGCGGGCATAGGAAACGATTTCACCAGTCGGACCAGAGCCGGCATCCCAAAGGTAGAATGAGCCGCTTTCATTGGTCGGCATATAGGTGCCATAGTCCAACGTGGCCAAACCGTTCGGGTTTGCCATATCGACCAACGGAACCTGTGCGATGGTCTTGGTGATGCCACTCGAGTAATAGGCGTTTACATTGCCGTTTTCATCAATCGTGACCGAGGTCATCGTGCTTACAGCCGCGCCATCTTTGTTGATTTGCAGCGGCGCAAAGTCATACCCGAGCTGGGTCAGGCCGTTGCTGTCTCCCGGAGTGCCAATGTCCAGCTCCAGCGGCCCACCGGCGACGTTCAAAACTGCTGTACCGGTTGTCGGATCATATGCGCCACCGGATACAGTGGTGATTGACGCCAGCGTACCCGCGTCGGTCCGGCTGTCATCGAATGCGAGGACGTATTCTCCAATCACGGCACCGTTGGATGCGCTGTCTGTGATCACCATGGTCCATTCGTTGGATGCGGGCATACCGGCCGCCGGCACGGTTGGCGAAAAGGTGATATCCAGTGTCTCGGAGAAGCCAAGGTTGCCAAAATACTCGACACTCATGGTTTGCGGGGTGCCGGCTGCGCCGGCTTCGGTGTCAATGGCGGGCAAGTTAACGCCCAGCTGCAGGCTGGTGGTTGGTGACCCTTCCAGCGAGGTGGTCGAAATACGGACAGGTTCAAGCGATTCCGACGACGTGCGTGGATAGTTGGGTATGCTGCCGTCCGCATTCGCCGGCCACCCCATCAGAACCAGACCCGTGCTGGACACCAGATACCCTTGAGAGTCCGGCAGGAACGATCCTGTAGTGGTCAGCATCATGGACGGGTTGGTCACATTCGCGTTGATTTCGGTGGCAGAGGCAACAGGAAGAAATCCACCGCCGCTGACCGCGAGGTCGGTGGCGCTGGAGGTGGATACCAGCGTGCCGCCTTCGGTGATCAATCGGCTGGTCGTCGCGGTCACACCGCCCGCAGAATAGCTGCCGCCGCCGTTGCCAGTGACCATCGACGCAAAATCAGTTTCGACTCGGCGATAGCCATACGTCCCGGAGTTCGCGATGTTGTCGGAAATTGCGCTGAGTTTTGTTGAGTTCGCAGCCAAACCCGCGACACCCGCGTTGAGCGAGGATGAAAGTGACATGGTACGCCTTTCTGCTGTATCTTTCCGCTTCGGTGATAGGACGCCGGCACTTAACAGCCCGCTAACGGATAAAATCTTAGCGGTTTAAAGCGATTGAAACCGGGTGTCAGTCGCGCAGCAGGATGATTTCAATGCGATTGTTGCGCACGTCCCGTGGCACATGAGACACCAATTCCCGATCCGCATGGCCAACGACCCTGTTGATACGGTGTTTCGGGGTGCCGAACCTTTGCATCAAGACCCGAACCGCTTCCGCGCGCCCTGTGGACTGATCCCACACGCTCGATTCGCGCAAAATGATGGGCTCCGCACGCACATGTCCTTCGATGGCCACGTCATTGGCCACCGATTGTGCCGCCTTTGCAATGATCTCGACCAGATCAATCATGATCGGCGTAGGCGAGGTCGAATTCTCCGCAAACAGAGGATCGTCTGGCGCATCATAAAGTTCGATGACCAGGCCTTCATCCGTCAAGCGTGTCACAACGTGCTTTTTCAGGTTGTCATTCAGGAAACTCTCACCTCCACCACCGACAAGAAAATCTTGAACAGCGGCAAGGTCGTCGCTGGTGCCCACTGTCACGTTTTCCTTAGAGTCTTCGGTGCCCGGAGTGCCGCTTTGCTCGGTCGGCAGCCCGCCTCGTCCAGATCGCGCCAAAAGCTGTTCTTCGGTCACGCTTTTGCCGCCAAACATGTGGCTGCCACCGCCCGCAATCCGATTGATCGGAATGGTCGGGCTGAAGTATTGCGCCAACCCAAGACGTTGTTCTTCCGAAGTGGCATTGATCAACCACATCAATAGAAAAAACGCCATCATCGCCGTTACAAAATCCGCATAGGCAATCTTCCACGCCCCGCCGTGGTGGGCGCTGTTGATGACCACCTTTTTACGTTTGATGATAATTGGCCGGTTGGACGTGTCTGCCATGTCGGGATCCAGAAGTTTCGGGCAAGTTCCACCCATAGGCAGGAGCCCTTACCTCAGCCTTAATGCCCTCCGGTTTTTGTGGATGATCTTATTCAATCCCACGCGGCTGTCCGGGATCGCGTGCCAAATCCAACCTCAGACGTTCCATGACATCTTCGCGCGGCAAACCCGCAGGGATTGCAGGCAACACTTCGACCTTGATCGTTCCGGGAAACTTCAACCAAGTGTTATGTGGCCAGCACTGCCCCGAATTCACCAAAACCGGAACGACCGGCACGTTGGACAGCTGATACAACGCCCCGACACCTGCCTGCAATTTCGTCCCCCCTTCAACGCGGCGGGTTCCGGACGGAAAAATCAAGAGTTTTCTACCCGATGCAATGGTCTCTGCACCGCGCTTAAAGCCGTCCCGTATCGCGTCTGTGTTTTTGGTTTGAGGCACGGGAATATGACCCATTTTGCGGGCGATCGGGCCAAAAACCGGATATGAAAAGATCGGCTCCTTTGCGTACATCACGGGGCGATCCATAATGTGCTGAAAATAAAGAGTTTCCCACGTGCTCTCATGCTGGGACGCGATAAGAACCGGACCGTCAGGAAGGTTTTTTATCCCTTTGACCTCATAAGAGATGCCGCAAAAACAGCGCAGCCCGAAGGCCTGCAGCCGCAAATACAGGGCGCAAACCGCGTGTGTGACTGGCGCTGGTAGCAGAATGATCGGGAACAACAAAAGAAATGGGATCGCCAAGGTGACAGAGACTACATAAAAACCCAAAGACCGCAGGTACGTCATTGTTGTCACAGGCGCCTTTGCGATCATGTCAAAGTCCGTTGAATAAGGGAGCGGTAGGAGCAACCGGCAAGCGCGCCGCACAAGGCAAGGATATCATATTTTTCTCCCGTTTCGGTATATGGTCAAATCCAAGACCTTGGGCTAGGGTTAATTCTATTATCGGATGTGGCTGCGAAGGCCGACGCTGTGTGAAGGTTTTTGGAATGAAAGCGCGAACAGGCAAGCTTGCACACCATTGCTGGAAATTTCGTTTTGTCTGCCTTTTGTCTACTCTCTTTCTTCCAGGTTTTGCATCTGCGTTTGAAGCGCGATTGTCGGGTGTGCCCGAGGACGATCCGCTGTTTTCCTCACTCACCTCTTCATCTTTGGTGTTTCAGGCACAGCAAGACTCTGTAACAGACGGCCAGGACATCGTTGCCGCCGCTCAGGCGGACTACAAACGTCTGATCGGAACACTCTATGCAGCCGGATATTTCGGGCCTTCGATCCGAATCCGCATTGATGGGCGCGAGGCTGCTGATCTTTCGCCCTTTGCCAATCTCACTTCGATCAGGCAAATTGTCCTGGAAGTGGAAACTGGGCCACATTTCAAATTCGGGACAGCGCAGGTTGCTCCTGTCGCTCCGGATACTGAGTTGCCGGAAACCTTTGCCAGTGGCGAGCCTGCCTCAATTGCCGCTATTCAAGATGCCGCTGTCGCAGCGGTTGACGGCTGGCGCGCCAAGGGGCACGCCAAAGCCGATATCAAAGACCAGTCGATCACTGCCAATCACCGCTCCGCTGAACTTGACGCCGAAGTGGCCATTGATCCTGGCCCCGAGTTGACCTTTGGTAACCTGATCTACCAAGGCGGATCGGACGTGCGCGAAAGCCGCGTACACCGGATCACCAACCTGCCGACAGGTGAACGCTTTGATCCCGAGGAAGCGCGCCGCGCCGCGACGAGATTGCGCCGCACAGGCACGTTCCGCGCGGTTGACCTGCGTGAAGCTGAGACCCCGAATCCTGACGGCTCGCTTGATATGGTGCTCACCCTTGTTGACGACCGGAAACGTCGCATCGGATTTGGTGCCGAACTCGAAAGCAGCGATGGCCTAAGCCTTTCGGCGTACTGGCTGCACCGCAACCTGCGCGGCGGTGCCGAGCGGCTGCGATTTGATGCCTCTATCGAAAACATCGGGGCTCAGTCAGGCGGCACCAACTTCCGTATCGGGACACTTTATTCCCGACCGGCAACCTTTGAGGCAGACACAGAACTGACGGTTGGCTTTGAAATCAAACAAGAAGACGAGCCACTTTATTTTCTGCGGCAGGTCGGGACCACTGTCGGTCTGCGCCGAGTGCATTCAGAGCGGTTTGAAACTGAAATCGGCCTAGGTGTCTTTATTTCCGAAGTGGACGACAACTTTGGCGTCCGCGACTTTTCGATCTACGGGGTTCCGTTTCGCGTAAAATACGATGCGCGTGACAATATCGCAGATCCGACACGGGGGTATTATATTGGCGCCACGGCCTTTCCGTATCTCGGTTATTCCGACGCCACCAATGCGCTCTATGTGACTGGTGACGCCCGCTTCTATCGTGGCTTTGGGATGGACAATCGGGTGATTGCGGCTGCGCGTGTTCAGATCGGGTCCATTATTGGCCCGACCATTCGAGAAACGCCGCCGGATCTTTTGTTCTTTTCCGGGGGCGGTGGCACGGTCCGTGGCCAACCTTATCAGTCCAACTTTGTGTCTGTTGGTGGCATCGACAGTGGCGGCTTGTCCTTCCTCGGTTTGTCCGGCGAACTGCGCGTGAAAGTCACGCAGCAGATTTCCGCGGTCGCCTTTTATGACGCCGGTTTCGTAGGTGAGACCGCCAACCCCACAGGGCCTGGCAACTTTCATGCTGGTGCAGGTCTTGGTGCTCGCTACAACACCGGTTTTGGCCCCCTGCGCGTCGACCTCGGTTTGCCAGTGTCGGGTGACACAACGGGTGGGCCGCAACTCTACATCGGCATCGGGCACGCTTTCTGATGCGCTGGCTTGCTGTTCTCCTCTTGGCACTCATGCCACTGTCACTTTTTGCGCAGTCGGACGATACTCCGGAAGCCAGCGAAGAAGACAAGGGCATGCTGGCAAACTTCATCGAAGACTCGCTCTCCGGTGCGGGGCGAAAGGTCGAAATTATCGGCCTGCGCGGGGCGATCAGTTCCGAAGCCACGCTGCGGGAACTGAGGATTTCGGATGATGATGGCGTGTGGTTGTCTCTATCCGGCGTCACGCTCAATTGGAATCGTCTCGCGGTGCTGGCGGGGAATTTCGACGTCAATCAGCTTAAGGCAGATGCCATAGCGCTGCATCGCATTCCAAAGACGACTCCAGACCCGCAAGCCCCCAAAGCCGAAGCCACGCCTTTTTCACTGCCGGAACTTCCCGTCAGTATCAATATCGCCGATCTCGCCGCGACCAGAATCGACATTGGCGAGGCCGTCCTCGGGGAGCCTCTGGCGCTCTCGTTACAGGCCAAACTGATCCTGTCGGGGGGCGAGGGCGAGGCCTTGCTGAATGCCACACGCCTTGACGGGCCTTCCGGCCACTTCCTTGTCGATGCGGCCTATTCCAATGCCTCCCGTGAATTGCGTCTCGACCTCAACGCTTCCGAAGCGGCCGGCGGAATTGTCACCACCCTTGCTGGCATTCCTGGTGAGCCGGCGATCAAAATGACTACATTGGGCGCTGGGCCGATTGATGATTTCTCCGCCGATATCCGCCTTTCGAGTGCCGGACAGGATCGTCTGGTTGGCCAAGTGGTTCTTGGGGCGGAAGCTCTTCCTGACGATGCAGCCGCGTTGGTGCGCACAATAAGCGCCGATCTGCGCGGCGATATCGCGCCGCTATTTGATGAAGAATACCGTCGCTTCTTTGGCTCAGACATTGGTCTGACCACATTTGCTCGCCTGTTCCCGGACGGGAGTCTGACATTGGAAAACCTCGCGCTTTGGACCGCGTCGTTGAATCTCGCTGGGGACTTGGAAATTGGGGCCAACGGCATGCCGCAACAGTTTGGCCTGAACTTGCGGATGCGTGATCCGCAAAATCAGCGCATGTTGCTGCCGGTGGGGGGCGACCCGATCTATTTGCAGGCGGCCAACATTACCGCCAGCTTTGATCACGAAACCGGCGATCGTTGGGCGCTAAGTGGCACTGTTGACGGGTTGGACACCGCAGCGGTCGGTCTGTCTCGCCTCGGTTTGACCGGTGCCGGAATCATCAACCCGAAATCGCCCCTAAGGGTCTCTGCCGATCTCTTACTGGATATGGCTGGCCTGCGTATGGAAGACGCAGGCCTGTCTGAGGCAATTGGAACTGACGCGACCTTTGCCGCCAATCTTTTGTGGAACGAAGGCGCGGATCTCGAGCTTTCGTCTTTTGAATTGCTTTCCGGCGGCTTGGTCGCGCGCGGCGGCGCCACGATCAATGGGCTCGACGAGAGCTTTTCCGTTGATGGTGCCGCGAGCCTTCTGGTGCCGGACATCGCACGGTTCTCGGCCATCGCAGGGCGCGATCTAGGAGGTGACCTTTTTGCCGACATCGACGGAGAGTTTGCCGCAATTGATGGGGTGTTTGACGGCACGCTGTTTGCGCGCACCAATAACCTGATTGTCGGCATCCCGCAGGTTGATGCGCTGACAAAAGGTGAAAGCACGTTGTCGGTTTCAGCGGCGCGGACGTTTGACGGCATCACAGTGCGCGAATTTCGGTTGGGCAATGACTCCGTGCAGGTCGAAGCCGAGGGCGCTCTTTCAAGCACATCAGGCGATATCACCTTTGCGGCTGCGCTGACAGATGCAGCCCTCGTGTTGCCAGACATCTCCGGTCCGGCCAAAGCGTCCGGTCGTTTGCAGCTTGTGGATGGCTCCTGGAAACTCGATGCCAGCGCTGAAGCACCCGCGGAAACCACTGCAAAGGTGACGGCGACTTTGCCGCCTGACGGTGGCGTGAAGGCTGACGTTGATCTGCGCATGGGGCAGGTCGAGGTCTTTGTGCCGTCCTTGCCTGGGGTAGCGACCATCGCAGGCACAGTTGCACAATCCGGTGACTTGTTTGATGTCGAACTCAAAGGAACCGGCCCGTTCAACTCCGCAATCAACGGCGCGGGGATGGTTGACCCGACCGGCAACAAAAATGACCTGAAACTTACCGGTTCCGTGCCCTTGGCAGCCGCGAATCCCGTGCTGCACCCAAACTCTATTCAAGGCACCGCGCAATTGGACATGCGCCTAGCGGGCCCGCTGGAATTGGGCGCGCTCAGCGGCACTGTCTCCCTGGGCGACGCCCGTTTTGCTTTGCCGGATTTACGTATGGCCTTCAGCGAAATCGGCGGGACCGTCAGGCTCGACAACTCGGTTGCTGCAGTGGATATGACCACCACCTATTCCGGCGGAGGGCAGATTGCGGTTAACGGCACAATCGGTCTTACGCCGCCCTTCAACGCGAACCTGCCGGTACGCCTGATTGGCATCACCCATCAGGAAGGACGCCTCCTGGAAACTTCTGTTGAGGGAGCGATTACGCTGTCTGGGCCTCTCACTGGTGGCGGCACGATTGCGGGCGATCTGGTGCTGGGCAAAACGGACGTTCGGATTTCAGAGGCCTCGATTGGTGGGATCGGCGGTGTCCCCGATATTTCCCACGTTTCAGAGCCTCATAGTGCGCATTCCACGCGGCTGCGTGCCGGTTTGATCAAACCCGAAAGCAGCAGCTCCAACAGCAGCCCGCCTTTCAATCTTGACCTCTCTGTGCGCACGGGCGATCGCATCAACGTATCAGGCCTCGGTCTCGACAGCGACTTCGAAGGGGCCCTGAAACTTGGCGGAACCACTGCCAATGTAATTCCCGAAGGCGGCCTCGAGCTGACCCGTGGGCGGATGAATTTCCTTGGTAAGTCTCTGGAGATTACAGAAGGCCTGATTGCGCTTGCTGGCGGATTTGATCCGACAGTACGCATTGTCGCGGTGTCCGAGCAGAAAGATGCGACCATCAGCCTGACCGTCGAGGGGGGGCTCGATGATCCCGAAATCGTGCTTAGCTCGGATCCGGATTTGCCTGAGGACGAAGTTCTGTCGCAGCTTCTCTTTGGGCGCGATATTTCCAGCATTTCGCCGCTTCAGGCCATTCAGCTTGCCACCACCGTTGCCGCAATGAGCCGTGGGGGCGGCGGTGGTGGGTTGTTTACCCTGACCAGCGACGGCGGCGGGGCCGGCCTGACCACCGGTGGATATTTGGGGCAAAACCTTTATACGGAGATCGGTGTCGACAGCAGTGGCAAAAGCACCATCGACCTTAATCTCGACGTCAATGACAAGGTCACAGTTAAGGGGCGCGTGAACTCCGAAAACGAAACCGGAATCGGTGTTTTCTATCAGCGCGACTATTGATCCCGACGCAGGGATTGCAGGCACATTTCCCGCAATTGGGTGCATTTGGCATCCGTGAGATCTGCCCCCAGCATCCGTTGCCATTTCAGCGTGTTGCGGATCGCCCCGCCTATGAATCCACCCATAACGCTGACATCGCCGTCAATCAGCCATCCATCGCGCTGAAGCTCTTGCAGCAGTTCACGAATAAAACGAGAGGTGCGTTCAAAGCTGTTGAGCACTTCGTCCACCGGCAGCAGCGGAACATTTGACAGATAGTCAAAAAGCATAGCTCTTTGTGGGTTCGCCCAGAAATAGGCGATTTGGTTGTCGATGTATCGTGCCAATCGTTCCGGAGCATTTGCATCCGGCAGATCACCAACAATAAGGTTCTGTTCCACGTCGCGGGCCAAGTCGTCATAAACAGCGCGGATCAACACGTCCTTGTTTTCAAAGTGGTTGTACAAAGATCCTGTCGCCACGCCAGCCCGGCTGGCAATACGTGCCATCGAAGCCTGTGTGCCGTGTTCCACCAGCATCGCCGCTGTGGCCTCAAGTATCTTGTCCCGCATCCTGCTTTGTCCCTATGTCAGTGGCATTGAACAACCGTTCAACGCGGGACAATAGGTCCTGTAATCCCTTCGAACAAGCCCGCTGGAAGCCTCATACCTTAAGAGGGAAGTTTCGCAATTTTTCTCAACCTTTGCTTGAGTGAAGCGAAGTCATGAGGCAGGCTTTCGTCACTGCGCGGTTAGTGAGCGCAGAACAAACTTATTAGATGGAGATACATATGAAGTTCCCGATTCCGATTTCGAATTTTGAAATGCCTGCCCCACAGCGGTCTCCGTATCAGATTCAGGATGTGCAATTGCCGTGGGATCAATACCACCCCAATCTTGTGGATGGAGAAGGACAGAGCTTCGCGGAAATTTGGCCATTCATCTACAACCATCCACCGGTGCCCAACCCGATGGTGGTGCGATTCCGCGGATACTGGAACCTTTTGAAAAGCACAGGCTACCCTCAAGACGCCGAGTACAAAATCCAGCAGATCGAAACCACTTCCACGACCACCAGTCACACGGCGTCTCTGGATGCAAAATTGTCCGGCGCGGCCAAAGGGCTCAGCGGTGAAATCTCAGGTTCTGTCACCGCTGAAACCACCGTAACGGTGGTCGAGGAACAGTCTTCATCCAAATCGTTTAAAGTCCCGCGGGGGCAATTCTTCCGATATGTCAGCTGGCAGTGGTGCGTGGACTATGCGTTTATATTCCCTGATCAACCCGACAAGTTGATGTATTACAACCAGATCGCCACAAGTCTGCGAAACGGCAAAAACGCTTCATGCACGATCGGCGTGCCGTATTGGGTTACATGCAAGACCGATCAGACGCACACACAAAACATCATCTACAATTCCGAAACCGGCGCAGTGATCTCAACCTGACGCCATGGCGCGCGGGTTCCGCGCGCCTGTTATTCCCACAGATCGGTAGAGAGATACTTTAGCCCGCTGTCGCAAATCACCACGCCAATCACGCCGCCTTCCTCCGGTCCTGCAAGCAGTTCCAGCGCAGCCGCCACATTTGCACCGGCTGAGAACCCTGCAAAAATCCCCTCTTCGCGCGCCAGAGCGCGTGTTGTGTCTCGGGCGACATCACCCGCAACGGTGAGGTATCTATCCACCGTCACATCTCTGAGAAAATCCAAGTCCGCCATTGCATAGCCGCCGCCTTGAATAGGGTGGGCCGGCCTAGTGACAGCGTCGCCCGCCAAAGCCGCTGCCCCGTCGGGTTCAACCACATAGCCTTTTATTTCTGGGTCAAAGGTTTTTAAGGCCGCCATTGTTCCTCCAAAGGTTCCGCCAGAGCCGGCAAAATCCACAAAGGCGGTCAGGCTTTCGCCGCTGTCACGCCAAAACTCGGGTCCGGTGGTTTCAAAGTGCGCCCGCGCATTTCCAGCGTGATGAAACTGATCCGCCCGAAAAGCTGCTCGTTCGGCGACAATAAGCTGCGTGACCCGATCGACTTCTGCAAGATCTCCGCCAGATACCTGTCCGGGAATCGATTCCGGTAACTGATCGACCAACACAACTTCTGCCCCCAAAGCTGTCATCATACGGGCCCGCTCGATGGAATTTCCGCGGCTCATCACGGCAACAAAGGGATAGCCCTTGAGTTGACAGACAATCGCCAGACCGGTTCCCATATTTCCGCTGGTCAGTTCCACCACCGTTTGTCCTGGCCGCAAGTCGCTTCGTGCTTCGGCCATCTCAATGATGCCCTTGGCGGCGCGGTCCTTTTTGGAAAATCCAGGATTAAGATAGTCCAGCTTCGCCAGTATGCGCCCGTTCAGTCCGCGCTTCACGATCATGCGATCCAACCATACTGAAGGCGTTCCACCAATCACGTCCAAAAGTGAATCCGCCGCCATGTACAGTTCCTCCGCAGTCCGATGCCGAGCGATCATGGCGGTCATCCCATCTTAAGTAAACGCCGACAGCTCAACCACATCACCTTCCCGCTGGCTGTGAAAACCGTGATGATTTCTCGGTTGCCCCTCCGTCATCGGCCATTCGTTGCCTGAGAAACAATGCCGAATCAGCGGGATCGGCCAATCCCAGCCGACCCCGCTGAGAATGTCTAAAAATTGAATCGTTCGTCGATTTACCCATATGTTAACGCCGCTTAGGCGGAGGTCTTACGCGCAAATTTTTGGAGTGTGAGATGTCTAAACGACCTCTGACGATTCTGCTTGCTGGGATCGGAATTAACCTATCAATCGGGGTGCTGTACGCGTGGAGCGTATTCAAAGACGCCCTCGTAAACGACCTCGGCTGGACTGCGACACAGGCTTCGACGCCTTACAGCATCGCCATCGTGGTGTTTTCAATCGCAACCCTGACCGCAGGTGTGCTGCAAGACAAATTCGGCCCGCGCCGGATTATCATGCTTGGCGGCGCATTTGTTGGCTCTGGCATGATCCTCACGGGTCTCCTCACCAACCCGACAGCAGTCATGCTGACGTTTGGTGTCGTTGTTGGTACCGGTATTGGCTTTGCCTATGCCTGTGTCACACCGGCGGCCATGAAGTGGTGGCATCCGTCGAAGAAAGGCATGGTTTCCGGCCTGATCGTTGGCGGTTTCGGACTTGGTGCCGTTTATGTGGCCCCACTGACCAAAGCACTGGTCAATGCCTTCGACATTCAGACGGCATTCATCATCCTCGGCACTGGTATCATCGTGATTTCGGTAAGCCTCGGTGCAACAGTTGTGAACCCGCCCAAAGGGTATGTTGCAGAAGGTCCCGAAGATTGGAACCCCGCCGCAGCCGGCACTGGTGCGGAAATGAACTGGCGTGAGATGATCAAGACCCGTCAATTCTATTTCCTCTTTATTATGTTCGCTCTGGCTTCCAGTGCCGGCGTCATGCTGATCGGCAACATCACTCAAATCGGTTCGCTCCAAGTTGGCCTTGAGGGTGCGGTTTATCTGGTAAGCCTGCTTGCCATCGCAAATGCCTCCGGTCGTGTATTGGGTGGCTTGATCTCCGACAAACTCGGTCGTGTGAACACGCTGATCCTTGCCTTCCTGTTGCAAGCCGCAAACATGTGGTTCTTCATGAGCATTTCCACCGAAGCCATGCTGATTGCAGGCGCCATCACCGGTGCCCTCTGCTACGGCGCACTGCTCAGCGTCTTCCCGTCGTTGACCGCAGATTACTTCGGCCTCAAAGGCTACGGCGCCAACTACGGCCTCGTGTATCTTGGCTGGGGTCTCTCCGGTGCGCTGGGTCCGGTCATTGCATCCATGAGCTTTGACGCCACAGGCTCCTTCACCAACGCCTATATGATCAGCGCAGCAATGCTGGTCGCGGCGACGGCGATTGCTTTCATGACCAAAGCACCTCGCACTGCGGCCAAAGAAGCCGAAGGCGAACTGGTCCGCGTCTAAGACGCCCCACGCCAATCAAAACCCCGCCCGAGGTTGCCTCGGGCGGGGTTTTGCTTCGGCTATCGATGAGGTTGCCAGAAGGCGCTGAGCACATCGATGGTTCAAGAAGCGCTGGCAAAGAGAAAGCCGGACCCTCGGGTCCGGCTTTTCACGTGAGGCAAAGCTTTAAGTTGTGCGTAGCGTCCTGCCCCTAGAGGCCCCGCCAGTCCAAAACCACCTTGCCCGATTTGCCGGACTTCATGGCCTCAAAACCTGACCGGAATTCGCCAAGCGGCAACTCGTGGGTGATGACACGGCTGACATCCAGACCGTTCTGCAACATAGCAATCATCTTATACCATGTCTCAAACATCTCGCGGCCGTAGACGCCCTTGATGGTGATCGCCTTGAACACGATACGTGACCAATCCACGGGCGATTTTCCGGGCGGGATGCCCAACAAGGCGATCTTGCCGCCCATCACCAGCGCCTCGACCATTTGATCCAGCGCCACTTGGCTACCGCTCATCTCAAGGCCAACGTCAAAGCCTTCCTTCAGGCCAAGCCCGTGCATCACGTCGTTCAGATCTTCTGTCGCGACATTGACGGTTCGCGCATTGGGCACCACATGCCGGCTGAGTTCCAGGCGGTCAGGGTTGATGTCCGTGATCACCACATGGCGCGCGCCCGCGTGTTTGCAGACCGCCGCCGCCATTATGCCAATCGGCCCCGCGCCGGTGATCAACACATCTTCACCCAGCAGATCAAAACTCAGCGCCGTGTGGACCGCATTGCCTAGCGGATCCAGAATCGCGCCGATCTCGTCCGGCACATCGTCCGGCAGAGGCACGACGTTGAACGCGGGCAGCCGCAGGTATTGCGCAAAAGCGCCCTGAATGTTCACACCAATGCCACGCGTGCCGGGATCCAGATGGAACTTGCCCGCCCGCGCCTGACGGCTCTCGTGGCCGATGATATGGCCCTCTCCGGAACACCGTTGTCCAATCGCAAGCCCCTCGACGTTGCGTCCCATCTCGACGATCTCACCGGCGAACTCGTGGCCGGTGATCATCGGCGTTGGCACGGTCGCGCTGGCCCAGTCATCCCAGTTCCAGATGTGAATATCCGTGCCGCAAATGCCCGTCTTGTTGATTTTGATCAGAACTTCGTCCGGCCCGATTTCTGGCACCGGCGCCTGTACTTTCCACAGCCCTTCTTCGGGCTTGGATTTCTCAAGCGCAGTCATCGTGTTTGGCTTGCTCATTGGATGATCCCCAACTCTTTACCCACCTTGCCAAAGGCCGCCAGCGCGCGGTCCAGCTCATCACGGGTCAGCGCCGCATTCATCTGCGTCCTGATCCGCGCCTGCCCACGCGGCACCACGGGGAAGAAGAAGCCCGAAACATAAACACCTTCCTCAAACAGCTTCGCCGCCATTTCCTGCGCCAGCGTTGCTTCACCCAGCATCACCGGAATGATCGGATGCTCACCGGGCAGAATGTCAAAACCCAGCTTCTCCAGTCCCGCTCGCCAGTAGGTGGCGTTCTCAAACAGCTTCGCGCGCATCGCAGCGCCGTCCTCGACCAGCCGGATCGCTTCGATTCCGGCGGCCACAATGCTTGGCGGCAGCGAATTGGAGAACAAATAGGGCCGCGCCCGCTGCCGCAGCAGGTCAATCACTGGCTGCGGCCCGGCGATATAACCGCCGATGGCCCCCCCAAGTGCTTTGCCCAAAGTTCCTGTGAGAATGTCCACATCCACACCAAAATGATCCGGAGTGCCGGCCCCGTTCGGCCCCATGAACCCCGTCGCGTGACAGTCATCCACCATAACCACAGCGCCATATTGTTTCGCCAGCCGCGTGATCTCCGGCAAGTTCGCCAGATAGCCGTCCATGCTGAACACACCATCGGTCGCAATCATGATATGCCGCGCGCCCTCGTTCTTGGCATGTTTCAGCATCTCTTCCAGATCGGACATGTCGTTGTTGGCATAACGATACCGCTTCGCCTTACACAGCCGCACCCCGTCGATGATCGACGCGTGGTTTAAACTGTCAGAGATGATCGCGTCTTCCTTGGTCAAAAGCGGCTCAAACAGCCCGCCATTGGCGTCAAAGCAGGCAGCAAACAGGATCGCGTCGTCTTTGTTCAGGAAATCCGCCAGCTTCTGTTCCAACTCGCGGTGGATGTCCTGCGTCCCACAGATAAACCGCACCGAGGCCATGCCAAACCCGCGTGGATCCATCGCGCCCTTGGCCGCATCAATCAATGCCGGATTGTCGGCCAGACCAAGGTAGTTGTTGGCACAGAGGTTGATGACATCCGCGTCGCCCACCTGAATCTCACCGCCCTGAGGCGAGGTGATCATTCGCTCACGTTTCATCAGCCCTTCAGCCTCGATGGTTTTCAACGTGTCGCGGATGTCGTTCAGGAATGCGTCGGACATGGGATTCTCCATAATGATGGAACTTCATCTATCATAACGGACATGCGTCCGAAAAGATGGAATTTCAAGATAACGGACAAAAATCCGCAATTAGGGAAGTGCGTGTGTGAGTGTAGCATGAAGGCGGCAAAGAATCTCCCGACCGACAGGGAGGGCTGCGCCTGCCTGCCCCCCGGCAGGCGCGTTTGGGACGCTGCACCAATCAGAAACGTTCAGAGTAGATGCAGCCGCACCGCGCATCTCAAGCAGATCGAAAGCGCCTACCCAGGCAGGCGCAGCCCTCTGCACAATGCCTCAAGCATTCTTCACAATCAAAAACACGCGCGCCGCTGTACCCGCCTCGATCGCATGCGCCACATCTGCCGCATAACGCGCGGTGTCACCTTCGGCCAAATCCTGCGCCGCGCTGCCGCTGGTCACGCGCACAGAACCTGACAACACGGTCAACTGCTCGGCAGCGCCCCGCGCATGCGGCTGGCTCTTCAAGCTGCCGCCTTTTTCGAACCGGATGTCATAAACCTCATGCCCGCCAGCCTCCTCAGGTGGTGACAATACACGGATCAAACAGCCTTCGCCCATCTTGTCAAAACTTGGCACATCAGAGGCGCGCAGCACATCGACCTTGTCCCCCGCCTCCGCATCCAGCAGACCGGCAAAATCCACCTGCAGGGCGCGTGTCAGATTCCACAGTGTCGCAATCGTCGGGCTGCTTTCGCCACGTTCGATCTGGCTCACCATCGACCGACTTACGCCCGACAGTTTGGCCACCGCATCCAGCGACAGCCCCTGCTCACGGCGGGCTTCCCGCAAACGCGCGGGCAAAAGATCCAAGATCGGCAAGTCGTTGTCCATGCCCTCAGATGCGGCGAACCAATCCCGTTTGTCAATCTTGGCACTCCCGTAGAAACTCTGTGACGCACCGTTTTGAAAGACTCCGCGATGCTGCACCTGCATAGTGTGCGCAAATCTTCAGGAGGAACCCCATGTCTGACATCGTAATTTTGGGCGGCGCCCGCACCGCCATCGGCACTTTCGGCGGCTCGCTTGCCAACACCGCGCCCATCGACCTTGGCGCAGCCGTGGCCAAAGAAGCCATGGCCCGCGCTGGCGTAGAAGGCGGCCAAATCGGCAACGTCGTTTACGGCCACGTCATCAACACCGAACCTCGCGATATGTACCTGTCGCGCGTAGCGGCCATGCAGGCCGGTATTCCGGACACAACGCCCGCGATGAACGTGAACCGCCTTTGCGGCTCCGGCGCACAGGCCATTGTGTCTGCCACCCAATCCCTGATGCTAGGCGATGCGGACTTCGCACTGGCTGGCGGCGCGGAAAACATGTCGAAATCTCCCTACATCATGCAATCCCAGCGTTGGGGCCAGAAGATGGGCGACGTAAAGACGCTCGACATGATGCTCGGCGCGCTGAACTGCCCGTTTGGCACCGGACATATGGGTGTCACGGCAGAAAATGTTGCGGACGAACATGACGTGACCCGCGAAGACATGGACGCCTTTGCGCTCGCGTCTCAGGAACGTGCCGCGGCTGCGATTGAGGCAGGGTACTTCGACGAGCAGATCGTGCCGGTTGAGGTCAAAGTGCGCCGCGACATGGTTGCCTTTGCCCGCGACGAACACCCGACGGCTTCCACCATGGAAAGCCTTGGCAAGCTGCGCGCTGTGTTCAAGAAAGACGGCCGCGTGACCGCGGGCAACGCCTCTGGCATCAACGACGGTGCGGCTGCGATTGTATTGGCTCGCGCAGATGCCGCCGAAAAGGCTGGCCTGACGCCGAAATTCCGCGTTCTGGGCTACGCCCACGCGGGTGTGCGCCCCGAGGTCATGGGCATCGGTCCGGTGCCAGCGGTGGAAAACCTGCTGGCCCGCACAGGCCTGTCGATCGCCGACTTTGACGTCATCGAGAGCAACGAAGCCTTCGCAGCACAGGCGATTGCCGTGAACAAAGGTCTGGGTCTTGATCCGGCCCAGGTGAACCCGAACGGCGGCGCCATCGCACTGGGCCATCCGGTTGGTGCAACCGGCGCGATCATCACTGTGAAGGCGATGTATGAACTGGAACGCACCGGCGGCTCCAAAGGCCTGATCACCATGTGTATTGGCGGCGGTCAGGGCATCGCCATCGCAATCGAGCGCATCTAAATGAAACGGCGCGGGGATCACCCCGCGCCGCCTCCATCCCGACGTGATCGTGACCTTAGGAGGTCAGGTCACACCACGCGGCATCTGCCTTTGACGACCGCTGACAGGCGTCGATAAACGCCATGCCCGCCACCGCTTCGGCAATCCCCGGAACAGTCTCTAATCCAGCCGAATCCGCCCCTGAGAGGTGATCCGCGATCTCGCGATAAAGCGTGCCAAACGCCTCCAGATACCCCTCGGGATGCCCCGCCGGTATCCGTGTCACGGCCTCTGCTGCCGACATCGCGCCTGCGCCTCCGCGCGTGATCCGCTGCTCCACGCCCCCCATAGGAGTAAAGATCAACTCGTTCGGATTCTCCTGCGCCCAAAAGAGCCCGCCTTTGTCGCCATGAATGCGCAATTTCAGGCCGTTTTCTGTGCCTGTTGCAACTTGGCTGGCAAAGATCGACCCTCGTGAGCCAGACCCAAATCGTAGCAGGATATTGGCGTTGTCATCCACTTCGCGCCCGCCCACGAAACTCTGCAAATCTGCAGCCAATTGGCTCGCGGTCTCACCCATCACAAAACAAGCGAGGTTATAGGCGTGCGTGCCGATGTCCCCGATCGCTCCCGCGCCGCCTGTGCGCGCAGGGTCCGTGCGCCACGCAGCCTGTACATTCTCGGGGTCCGCAGGACGGCTCAGCCAATCCTGCAAATACTCTGCATGCACCAGCCGGATGTTTCCCAACATCCCCTCTGACACCATTTGTCGAGCCTGCCGAACAAGCGGGCTGCCGGTGTAATTGTGCGTCAGGAAAAACTGCGCGTCGTATCCAGCGCACTCCGCTGCAAACGCCTGTGCTGTTTCCAGATCGGTGGTCAGGGGCTTGTCGCAGATCACGTGAATGCCTGCTGCCAGAAACGCCTTGGCGACCGGCACATGTATATGGTTCGGCGTCACGATGGACACCGCATCAATGCCGTCCTCCTGCGCCGCTTCCTCGCGCGCCATCTCCTCAAAAGAGCCATAGCTGCGCGCCAACCCAATCGCCTCTGCCGACCGTGCCGCTTTGTCGGGGGTGGAGGACAGATTGCCCGCCACCAACTCCCACCGACCGTCCAGCCGCGCCGCCATTCGGTGCACCGCGCCGATAAACGCGCCTTCACCACCGCCCACCATACCAAGCCGCAACCGACGCATCACGACAGCCCCAGCAATGCGCGGGTGTCTTCGCGGCTCAACCCGCTGTCTGCGAAATCATCAAACGCCTTCTCGGTCACATCGATGATGTGATCCATAATGAACGGCGCCCCCTCTGCGGCGCCTGTCGCGGAATCCTTCAGGCAGCACTCCCATTCCAGCACCGCCCAGCTGTCATAACCATACTGCGCCAGCTTCGAGAAAATCGCGCGGAAATCGACCTGCCCGTCGCCCAAAGACCGGAACCGCCCCGCACGCTCGACCCACGGCTGATAGCCGGAATAGACGCCCTGCCGCCCATCGGGGCGGAACTCCGCATCTTTGACGTGAAACGCTTTGATGCGTTCGTGATAGATGTCGATGAACGCCAGATAGTCCAGCTGCTGCAAAAGGAAGTGGCTCGGATCATAGTTGATCGTGCAGCGCGGATGGTTGTCCAGCCGCTCCAGAAGCATCTCAAACGTCGCCCCATCAAACAGGTCTTCGCCCGGATGCAGCTCAAACGCAATGTCCACGCCCAACTCGTCATAGGCATCCATCACCGGCTTCCAGCGCCGTGCCAACTCGTCAAAGGCTTCGTCAATCAACCCCGCAGGCCGCTGTGGCCACGGATAAAGATACGGAAACGCCAGCGAGCCGGAGAAGGACACTGTTACATCCAGCCCCAAATTGCGCGAGGCCTGCGCAGTCTTGATCAACTGATCATGCGCCCATTGTGTGCGGGCTTTGTCATTGCCCTGCACTGCCGCAGGCGCAAACCCGTCAAACTGTTTGTCGTATGCAGGGTGTACCGCCAACAACTGCCCCTGAATATGCGTCGACAGCTCTGTTACTTGGATCCCGCGCTCCGCCAACATCCCCTTCAGGTCGTCGCAGTAGTCCTGACTTTCCGCGGCCTTGTCCAAATCCATCAGCCGTGCATCGCCCGACGGGATTTGCAGCCCCTTATAGCCCAGCCCCGACGCCCAATCTGCAATCGTATCAAGCGAATTGAACGGCGCGACGTCATCTGCAAACTGCGCCAGAAAAAGCGCGGGTCCCTTGATCAAACTCGGCATCAGGTCTCCTCCAGTTCCATGATCGCGAACGCATCATCCGCGCTGAACGGGGCAGGGCGCTCGCAGGTGGTTTTCATCTCCACCATGGCGCCGGTTTCGCCTGCTTGCAGAATGGCCCCCATGACCTCGACTACGTGACCGGCGAGATCATCGTTGCAGCGATGCGGCCGCCCTTCGCGGATCGCCTTCGCCATGTCCGCCAGACCCGCGCCGCGATAGTTCGCCTGATCGCCGTCGTTGGCCTGACTGAACGGATGCCCCGTCGAAATCAGCACCTCCGACCCGTCGCCCTTGGCCATGCGCAACTGCCCACCAAAGAAGTTTGGATCCGGCACGTACAAAGTGCCTTCTTCGCCATAAAGCTCCATGTTGGAATGTCCGTGATCCTTCACATCCCAGCTGGTGCCATAAGAAATCACAGCCCCGTTGGCGAATTGCAGGATCGAATGCACGGTGGTCGGCGTCGTGACAGGGATCTTCTCACCATTCCTCGGCCCGCAGCCGATCGTGCGGTGGCTGTTGGGTGTGCTGCTCATCGCAACCACACGCGACACTGGCCCCAGAAGCTGCACCAGATTGGACAGATAATAAGGCGCCAGATCAAAGATCGGGCCCGCGCCCGGTTCAAAGAAGAAATCGGGGTTCGGATGCCAATGCTCCATGCCGCCGCTCATCACGTGGATCGTGCCCGAAGTCACCGCACCGATCTCACCCGCGTCGATCATCTCGCGCGCTTTCTGGTGGGAACCGCCCATGAACGTATCCGGTGCCGATCCGATCCGCAGGCCTTTCTCCGCCGCCAAAGCCTTCAGGGCCGCGCCTTCCTCGGCGGTCAACACAAACGGCTTTTCGGAATAGACGTGCTTGCCGGCCTTCAGGATGTTGCTCGACACCTCATAGTGCGCGTTCGGGATGGTCAGGTTCACCACTACCTCAATCTCCGGATCGGTCAACAGAGCTTCAATGCTCAGTGCCCGCAAACCAAATTCCGCCGCACGAGCCTCTGCCGCGTCCATGTTCAGGTCCGCACAGGCCACAACCTTATAGTCGCGGAAAAACCGCCCCATGCGCATGTAGGTCGTCGAAATATTGCCGCATCCAATGATGCCGACTTTGACCGCTTTACTCATCACTTACATTCCCTTCAGATTGGTCATCGACACGGTGGCAAACCGGTCCGCATCGCTTGGCTTGTCCTGCTCCGCCACCAAAATGGCGTTAGGGGCTTTTGCGCGGATCAGCTTCAGCAATCCGGCCCAATCCACGACCCCTTCGCCGATGTCGGACCAGCCGTCCTCATCCAGTCCTTCACCCTCTTTGGCAATGTCCTTCACATGAACGGCCACCAGACGATCCGCCCATTTTTCCACGAACGGTGCAGGATCAAGCCCGGCCCGTGCAACCCAACCCAAATCGGCTTCCCAGCCGATTTTCGGTGCCGCCTCAAGCATCACCTCCATAGGATAGCTGCCATCAGGCAGTGTCTCGAATTCGAAATCATGGTTGTGCCAGCTGAACGATTTGCCCTCTGCTTGAACCTTCTCGCCGATCGCCGCCAATTCCTGCGCCAAGGCCTGCCAGCCTGCCGTGTCTGTCGGGCGCACCTCGGCATTCAGATAAGGCACGATCACATGCTCGATCCCCAGTGCATCCGCCAGCGCCATGACACCGTCGAAATTGTCGCGCAGATCGTCGATGCCGAAATGGCCGCTTGGCATCGTCAGCCCATTGGCGCGCATCGCCTCCGCAAAACTGTCCGCATCGCCGTAAACGCCGCCATAGCCCTCAACAGAACTGTATCCCAGCTCCGCCAAACGCCCGAGAAAGGCCTCTTGGCTTGCCACATCGCGCGAGGAATACAGTTGGAATGAAAAACCCATTTTAGTCTCCGAAAATTCTGAGAGGGACGTCAAAGACGCTCCTCGGTTGTCTTGTCAAAAAGAGAGCCCTGCGCCGGATCAAACCCGATGCGCAGCGTGTCACCAGCAGCCACTCGTGCCTGTCCGCTCATGCGGAACCGGAACGGCGTGCCTGCCAAAGTCGTGTAAACCAGCGTGTCCGCGCCCATGGCTTCAAACAATTCCACCGTGATTTCTGTGGTGAACGGCTGTGTGTCGACATCCGTACCGGTGATCACAGATTCCGGCCGAATGCCCAGCCAGGCAGGACGCGCCGACAACGCACCCTGCGAGGCCTCATAGCCCGTGAGTGGCATCTTGGTGTCCGCAGTCGCAAATTCGACGCCGCCCTCCGCGATGTCTCCTTCAAAGAAGTTGATCGTTGGCGAGCCGATAAAGCCGGCGACGTATTTGTTGGACGGGCGGTTATAGACTTCCGCAGGGCTGGCGATCTGCTGCACCACACCGCCGCGCATGATCGCGATCCGGTCCGCCAGCGTCATCGCCTCGACCTGATCGTGGGTTACGTAAATCATGGTGTTTTGCAGTCTTTGGTGCAGCAGCTTCAACTCCACCCGCAAATCCGCCCGCAACTTGGCGTCCAAATTCGACAACGGCTCGTCAAACAGGAAAACATCAACGTCCCGCACCAGCGCACGACCGATCGCCACCCGCTGCCTTTGACCGCCAGACAGGGCGGCAGGCTTGCGTTTCAAAAGCGGCTCGATCTGCAAAATCTCCGCCGCCCGTGCCACGCGCTCGGCAATCTCGGGCTTGGGCACCTTCGCATTTTTCAGGCCAAAGGACAGGTTCCCCTCGACCGTCATCTGCGGATAAAGCGCATAGGACTGAAACACCATGCCGATGCCGCGCTCGCTGGGCTCTTCCCATGTCACATTGCGCCCACCGATGTGGATTTCCCCATCAGTGATGTCCAGCAGTCCGGCGATACAGTTCAAAAGCGTGGACTTGCCACAGCCCGAAGCCCCGAGGAGCACAAGAAACTCGCCTTCCTCGATCTCCAGATTGAGCTTGTCCAGAACGCGCACCGCGCCGAATTCAAGCGTGAGGTCTTTCACAGTTACATTGGTCATAAGTCAGCCCTTTACTGCGCCAGCCGCGATGCCGCGCACGAAGAGTTTGCCAGAGGCAAAATAGATGATGAGGGGAACAAGGCCGGTCAGAAGGGTCGCAGCCATGTTGACGTTGTATTCCTTCACGCCTTGAACCGAGTTGACGATGTTGTTGAGCTGAACCGTCATCGGATAGGTCTCGGGCTTGGTGAAAATCACCCCGAAAAGGAAGTCGTTCCAGATGCCAGTGACCTGAAGGATCATTGCCACCACAAAGATCGGCAGCGCCATCGGCAGCATGATCCGGAAATAGATCCCCCAGAAACCTGCTCCATCCACGCGAGCGGCTTTGAACAACTCCTCGGGTACAGAGGCGAAATAGTTTCGGAACAGAAGCGTCAGGATCGGCATGCCAAAGATCGTATGTACAATCACCAGCCCCCAGACGCTGCCCATAAGGCGGATTTTCGTGCCGGTCATGGCCGACAGAACGTCGCCCGCTTCCCGCAGCAAAATCACGATGGGATAGATCATCACCTGGTATGGGATGAACGCGCCAAAGATCAGGATGGTGAAGAAAACTTCCGAGCCTTTGAACTTCCACAAGGACAGTGCGTAGCCGTTGACCGAGGCAATCGCGATCGAGATCACCACAGATGGCACCAGAATCTGCACCGAGTTCCAGAACCCGCGGCTCAGGCCGTCACAGTTGATACCGGTGCAAGCCTCTGCCCAGGCTTTCACCCACGGTTCAAACGTCACCTCAACGGGTGGCGAGAACACATTGCCCAACCGGATCTCCGGCATGCCTTTCAGCGAGGTTACGATCATCACGTACAAAGGCAGAAGGTAGTAAACCGAGGCCACAAACAGCGTGCCGTACAGCATGATATTGGTCGGCGACAAACGGCGACGTGGCTTGGCCCCGCGCGGCGTGACGCCTTTGTTGGCGGTTGCATCAGTCACGGCGCTTGCCTCCGAATTCAAGATAGGCCCACGGGATCAGCACCACCAGCACGCTCACAAGCATCATGGTGGAGGCTGCAAAGCCCTGACCGAGGTTTTGGGATTGGAACATCTTCTCGATGACGTATTTCGCAGGCACTTCCGAGGATATCCCCGGCCCCCCCGAGGTTTGCGCCACCACAAGGTCGTAAACTTTGATGATCCCCGCAGCGATCAGCACCAAAGCCGTCACAAAAACCGGTCGCATCATTGGAATGATCACCACGATATAGGTTTTCCACACCGGAATGCCTTCAACGCGGGTTGCCTTCCAGATGTCTTCGTCGATGCCACGCAGACCGGCCAGCATGATCACCATGATAAATCCGGATCCCTGCCAGATACCGGCGATCAGGATGCCGTAAATCACAATGTCTGCGTTGTTGAGCGGATCAAACGTGAAACTCTCCCAGCCCCACCTCTGCACGACGCTTTGAATGCCGAAGTCCGGGTTCAGAACCCACTGCCACACAAGTCCGGTGACGATAAAGCTCAGGGCAAATGGGTAAAGAAAGATGGTGCGAAATACGCTCTCGCCGCGAATTTTCCGATCCAGCAAGGCTGCCAAGGTAAAGCCAATCACAAGACTCAAAACCAGCGAGCAAATCCCGTAGATCGCCAAATTCTCAATGCTGACCAACCACCGTCGTGTGCTCCAAAGGCGCTCATACTGGTCCAGCCCGACCCACTTGTCTGGCGCGGGCAAAAGCCGTGATTTGGTGAACGAATGATAGATCGTCCAACCGGTACATCCGATGAACACCACGATGGCGGTCAAAATCATCGGAACAGAGGCGAGTTTTGCCGTTAAGTTCTTGAAAAGGCGGTTGGGTTTTTTGGCGGGTGTCCTTGCGGACTCCGTCCCCCCGCTGTCAGTCACAGCCATTGTGAGCGTCCCCCGCTTGTGTCCGCATGTGCCGGAAACAAGCTGAAATCTGTGTCAGGAAAGGTGCGAAGAGGGCAGGGGCCAGCGCAAGCCGGCCCCTGCCAATCCGCGATTAGTCCGCGTCGCCGATGATCTCGGCGTACTTCGCCTGAGCATCTGCCGCCGAATAGGACGGATCGTTCCAGAACTCGACCATCAGGTCTTCGATCTGACCCGATGTGTCCGCTGACAGAACCTGATCACCCGACAGCAGGATGTTGCCCGCCGCAAGGATCTCCAGACCCTTCTTCATGCAATCGTTGGCCGACGACAGATCAATGTCGCCACGTACTGGCAGAGAGCCTTTTTTCAGGTTGAAGTTCACCTGAACCTCTGGGCTCACCAGCAATGCGGCCAGCTCTTTTTGTGCCGCTTCGATGTCCGCGTCGCCTTGTTTCGGGAAGTAGAACGCGTCACCACCGGTGGAGATCACTTCGTTCACACCCAGACCTGGCAGACAGGTATAATCTTCACCGGCAACCTGACCGGCAACCTGGAATTCACCCTGTGCCCAGTCACCCATGATCTGCGCACCGGCCTGACCGGTGATCACGAGGTTGGTCGCCTGGTTCCAGTCCTGAACATTGCTGTTGGCTGCCATTGCGCGTGCAGCGGCTGCCGCTTCAAACACTTTGGCCATCTCAGCGCCACCGGCAGCTTCAGCATCTTTTTCAACGTTGATTTTGTTCCACAGCTCAACGCCGCCTACGGCCACGTTGATCACGCCAAACGCTCCGGACGACTGCCAAGCCTGCTGACCCATTGCCAGCGGGATTTTACCGGCCGCTTCAAGTGCCGCCGCAGAGGCCACATACTCGTCCCAGTTGGACGGCACCGGCACGCCTGCGTCTTCATAGGCTTTGTGGCTCAGCCAAATCCATTGCCAGCTGTGAATGTTCACAGGGGCGCAGTAAATCTTGCCATCCACAGTGCAGCTGTCCAGCAGTGAGGACGGGTTGATAATGTCTTTCCAGCCCTGCGCCTCGGCGACGTCTGTGATGTCCAACAAGAGACCAGCTTCAATCAGCTCCTCCGCCTGACGGCCGTGGTTCAGCTGGGTCGCGTGCATCGGATCTCCGCCGATGATGCGGCTGATAATGATGGGGCGCGCTGTGCCGCCCGAACCGGCGATCGCGCCGTCAATCCATGTGTGGCCAGTGGCGTCGAGCGCCTTGGCAAATTCTGCAACAGCGGCTGCTTCGCCGCCCGAAGTCCACCAATGGGTGACTTCCAGATCTGCCGCCGAAACGGCGCCAGCTGCGCAAAACGCAATGCCAGCGGTGGTCGCTTTCATGAAATTCATTTCTTCCTCCCTAGTGGGCCTGATTGCCCTTGTAATCGATTACATCTTCTTTCAAACTGTATGTCCACCCAGCTTCCCCCTCCTCTTGGGGTCGCCTTTTGGACCGCTGTTTTGTTGTAATCGATTACAAAATGGTAGCCTGCTCTTAATTTGAGTCAAGAATTAAATGGTGCAAAAAGCAAAACCGACGAACCGCGCCCCGAAAGTTGTCGATGTGGCCCGTTTGGCTGGCGTGTCCACGGCCACAGTGAGCCGTGTCCTAAATGATCCCGAAAAAGTATCGCAAAACACCCGAGAAGCGGTGCTTGCTGCGGTGAAAGAGACGGGCTATCGGATCAACCGCGCGGCAAGAAATCTGCGCACCAACAGCACTCGGTCCATTCTGGCGCTTGTGCCTAATCTTTCTAACCCGTTCTTTTCCAACATTTTGTCCGGCTTGGAGCGTGCGCTGAACGCCGAAGACTACAGTCTTCTTGTCACCGACAGTGGCGATGCGCCTCTGACACCGGATCAAATGGACCGCCTGATCGCCGCGGGTCAGGCTGACGGACTTATTGTGCTCGACGGCAGCATCTCTCAGGCTGATTTTGCAGAGGTACAGGCCAACAACCCGTCCTGTCCGATTGTATTCGCCTGCGAGTGGGTGAACGACGTGAACTGCCCGTCCGTGCGGGCAGACAACGTGGGCGGTGTGGCGACTCTTGTGGATCATCTTTGGGAAAATGGTCATCGGCGATTCGGGCACGTGATGGGTCCGACAAGCAATGTTCTCTCCACTGTGCGACGCGACGCCTTTGTCACGCGTGTTTCCGAGCTGGGCGGCGAAACCCGCAATCCGTGGATTTTGCAGGGCACCTTCTCCATAGACGCGGGTCGCGCAGCGGCCGAGGCAATAAGTGCGATGTCGGACCGACCAACCGCTTGGATCTGCGCCTCTGACCAGATCGCATTCGGGCTGATCTCCGGTCTCACGCGCGCAGGCATCAATGTGCCGGACGACGCGTCCGTAGCGGGTTTTGACAACATCGAAATGACCGAGGTCTTCAACCCGCCTCTGACCACCATACATCAGCCTCGGAACAAGATGGGCCATCAGGCAGCGCAGTCGATCCTTGAGTTGATCCGAGGCCAAGAAAACCGCGCCCAAGTTCACATCCTGCCAGTCCAATTGGTCAACCGCGAGAGCACGGGACCAGCGCCGCGCTAAAGTTCCGCACAAAGACACATTTTCCTGACCAAACCGTCAGGAAAATGCGCCCCGCCGCTGGACAAGGCCCGCCGCCGCTTCCTAGTGTGTCGTACGCCACTTTGAGAGGGGACGTCCATGACCAATCTAATCACCACAGCCGCCATTCTGGCGCTTTCTGCATCCACTGCGTTTGCCGCAGGTCACTGCGCCGACGGCAAAACCTTGACCGAGGGCACATTAACCGTCGCCACAGGCAACCCTGCCTATTACCCGTGGGTCATGGATGACGCGCCCGAAAGCGGCAAAGGCTTTGAGGCCGCAGTAGCCTTCGCCGTCGCCGAGGAAATGGGTTTCGCCGCAGACGCCGTGACTTGGGTGCGTTCGTCCTTTGACGAAGCGATCCAGCCTGGACCGAAAAACTTCGACGTGAACCTGCAACAGTTCTCGATCACCGAAGAGCGCGAGAAAGTTGTCGACTTCTCCGTGCCATACTACGCCGCACCGATGGCCGTTTTGGTGTCTGGCAGCGTCGCGGATACCCCCGCCGAAGCTGACGCGATGAAAGGCCTCCTTTGGGGTGCGATGGGCGGCACCACCGCCGTTCCGATGCTGATGGACGCCATTGGCCCGAACAAAGACCCGCTGCTCTACGGTGACAACGCCGACGTGACCGCCGCCATGCAGGCCAACCAGATCGACGCCGCGCTCTTTGACCTTCCCACCGCGCTGTACCTGTCCGCTGTGGTTGTTGAAGGTTCTGCCGTCATTGGCCAATTCCCTGCGGATCGCAGCGAAAACCCCGATGAATTCGGCATGCTCATGGAAGAGGGCAACCCGCTGAAGGCCTGTGTGGATGAAGCCATCATGTCCCTCAAGGGCTCCGGCAAACTCGACGCAATCGAAGCCGAGTGGCTGCAACAGACCACCGGCGTACCGCTGATCAAATAAGATGACTGACAAAAAACCGACGGCGGGCAAAACCCGCCGCCAACTTTACGAAGACCGCCTCCGCCGCCGTTCCGCCATCATCGCCGCCAGCTCTACGCTCGCGGTGTTTCTGGCCGTGATCATCCTCGTGCCAATGGCCCCCGGCTGGGAAAAGGTCAAAGCCAGCTTCTTCAACTGGGAGGTCTTTGCCAAAACCTTCCCCAAGCTGCTCACGGCCTTCAAGCTCGACGTGATGATTTTCCTGTGGTCGGCACCGGCCATCGTGATCCTCGGCTTGCTGATCGCACTTGCCCGCGACGTACGCAGCCCTGCGCTCTTTCCACTGCGCATCCTCGGCGCAGCCTATACCGACATTTTCCGCGGCATCCCCGTGGTGCTGACCGTTTATCTGATCGGCTTCGGCATCCCGGGTCTCGGCCTGCCGCGCCCTTGGAATTCGCCTTATATCTGGGGCTCTCTGGCGCTGATCCTGACCTATGCGGCCTATGTCGCTGAAATCTTCCGCTCTGGCATCGAAAGCGTGCATGCCTCCCAACGGTCCGCCGCGCAATCACTGGGGCTCTCCGACGCTGACACCATGCGCTTCGTGATCCTGCCTCAAGCCATTCGCCGCGTGGTCCCGTCGCAGATGAACATGTTCATTGCGCTACAAAAAGATGTCGCGCTTCTGTCCTTCATCGGGCCTGTCGAAATCTTCCGTCAGGCCGGCGTGTTCAAGTCGCTTCTGGCCAATTTCACGCCCTATGTCGGCGCTGCGGTAATCTTTCTCGCGGTGACAATTCCGGCCACACGCTATGCCGACTACCTGATGGCGAAACAGAACAGAGAACGCTCCTGATGCCCAAGCTTTCCCTAAAAAATGTGGTCAAACGCTTTGGCGACAAGACAGTCTGCAACGGCATTTCGCTCGACGTCGAAGAAGGCCAAATGGTTTGCCTGATCGGCGCATCGGGCGGCGGGAAATCCACGCTCCTGCGCTGCATCAACCTTTTGGAAAACATCGAAGACGGCGAAATTTTTCTCGATGGCGAAGACATCGCCATTCCTGGCCTCAACCCGCAGCCGGTGCGTCGACGCATCGGTATGGTGTTTCAGTCTTTCAACCTCTTCCCGCATATGACGGCCGCCGAAAACGTCATGCTCGCCCCGCGCCGCGTCTATAAACGCAGCCGCGACGACCTGCGTCCCGAGATCACTGAGCTTTTCACTCGCTTCGGTCTTGCCGAGCACATGAACCATTACCCCGATCAGCTTTCCGGCGGCCAACAACAACGCGTCGCCATCGTGCGCGCACTCGCCATGAAACCCGAGGTCATGCTCTTTGACGAGATCACTTCGGCGCTTGACCCTCAGCTTGTCGGAGAGGTGCTCGATGTCCTGCGTCTGCTCAAGGGAAGCGGCATGACCATGGTGCTCGCGACCCACGAAATGGGCTTCGCTCGCGAGGCAGCCGACAAGGTTTGTTTCCTCAAGGACGGCAAAATCATCGAGGAAGCCCCCGCCAAGACGCTCTTTGACGCGCCGCAACACCCTGACACACAAGCCTTTCTCGCCCGTGCTCTGAAATGACGTGGTGTCGCGAAAATCGCGACACACACATTTTTTCGCCTCTCATGCTTCCGATCTCCTAAGCTGATTGCCAGAATTCAGCCAACGGAATGGGGCGAAAGCCAGAGGAGGCCACCCGTGAGCAACACGCAAACGCATCACCGCACCTGCAACATTTGTGAGGCCATGTGCGGCCTGATCATCACCCACGATGAAACCGAAGTCCTGTCGATCAAGGCCGACCCCGCCGACCCCCTGTCGCGCGGCCACATCTGCCCCAAGGCCACCGCGCTTCAGGATTTCCGCACCGATCCTGACCGCATCACCACGCCTTTGAAAAAGGTTGATGGAGAGTTCGTGCCGATCAGCTGGGATGAGGCTTATGACTTTGCTGTTGAGCGCCTGCAACTGGTGCAGGAGGCACACGGCAAAGACGCGATTGGCGTCTATCTCGGCAACCCCAATGCGCATAAATTTGGCAACCTTCTGAACCTGCCGACACTCGTGCGTGCGCTGGGCACGCAGAACCGTTATTCCTCCGCCACCGCCGACCAAATCCCGCATCATGTCGCCTCAATCCACATGCTTGGCCACCCGATGCTGATCCCTGTGGCAGACATTGCCCGCACCGATTTCCTGATGATTGTGGGAGGCAATCCATTGGTGTCCAACGGCTCCATGATGACCGCGCCGGGCTTTGGCAAACGCATGGACGAACTCAAGGCCCGCGGCGGCCGCGTGATCGTCATCGATCCGCGCCGTACCGAAACCGCCGCCAAGGCGTCAGAGCATCACTTCATCAAGCCCGAGACCGACGCCTATCTTCTATTGGCGATGATCAACGAAATCTTCGCCGCTGATCTCGTCAATCTCGACACATTGTCGGATGTCGTTGTCGGCCTGGACGCCCTGCGCGCCGCCGCCGAGCCCTTCACGGCCGACAAGGCTGCCGAGATGACCGGCATCGACGCCGACACCATCCGCGGACTGGCGCGGGACTTTGCCACGTCGAATACTGGCGCGATCTATTCCCGCATGGGCGCCAGCACGCAGGCCTTCGGCTCGCTTTGCCAATGGGCCACCAACGCGCTCAACATCATCACTGGAAATTTTGATGCCGAAGGTGGTGCCATGTTCACCACCCCCGCGCTGGACTACGTCGGCATGACCTCCCGCAAGGGCAAGGTCCGCAGCTATCCCGAAAAACGCTCCCGCGTCTCTGGCCAGCCGCTCTATAACGGCGAGTTCCCGATCTCTGTCATGGCCGAGGAAATGGAAACCCCCGGCGAAGGCCAGATACGCGCCATGGTCACGGTTGCGGGCAATCCCGTCCTGACCGCTCCCAACGGCCAGCGCATCGACCGCGCGATGGAGAAACTTGATTTCATGATGTCGATCGACATCCACATCAACGACACCACCCGCCACGCCGACCTGATCCTGCCGGCCACAGTGGCGCTCGAAGAAGTCGTCTACGACATGGTCTTCCACAGCTTCGCGGTCCACAACACGGCGGCCTATGCGCGTCCGATCTTTGACACGCCGAATGGCAATCCGCAGGAGTGGGAGGTCATCGCGACGCTGGCGGCAAAACTGACCGGCGCCAACAAGATAGGTCCGTCGCCCGAACAAGTCCTATCGATGATGCTACCACAGGGGCATCACGCAGATACCGTCACCGTCGAAACAATGTTGACCGCTGGCGGCTCCATCGACCTCGGTCCGCTGGTGCCAAACGTCACGGAGCGCCTCGAAACACCGGACGGCATGATTAACCTGGCACCGCAAGTGTTTCTGGATGATCTTCCCCGTCTGGCAGAGTTCAGCGCCGCCACATCTGATGCTTTCCCGCTGATGATGATTGGTCGCCGTCAGGTGCGCAGCCACAACAGCTGGACCCAGAACAGCCCGCGCCTTGTCAAAGGGCGCAACCGCTGCACTGTGCAAATCCACCCGACGGATGCGGAACGCCTTGGACTGACCGAGGACGCCGACGTGGTTGTTGCAAGCCGCGTTGGCGAAGTCACCATGCCCACCGAAATCACCGAGGACATGGCCCCTGGTGTGGTGTCTATCCCGCAGGGCTGGGGCCAGCGCCACGGCAACATCGCTGCGGCGACCAAGACACAAACGGTATCAATCAACGATCTGACAGATGATGCGCGCATCGACCCTGTCAGCGGCAATGCTGCGTTTAACGGCGTGCCGGTGGCTGTGCGGTTGGCTGGATAATCACCCTTTGCCCGGCGGTACAAGACGCAGTGCACCGGGCAGAATATCCACCTCGAACCGCGTGTCGACCATCGGTTCACCATCCAGGTTGATGTGATAGGGCGTGTTGGTCTCGATCAGTGCCTTTTCGAATTGTGCGCGGAACATAAAGGCTTCTGTCGGGTCGTCGCGCTCAAAGATCGAGATCAAATCGGGTTGTCCCTCCACCAAACCAGGCGGTGCCAACATTGCAAAATCGAGCTTGCCGTCTGAAACGTCCGCCAACGGCGTCACATCAAATCCGCCGCCCGCAAACCTGCTATTGCCGATTGCCATAATCGTCAGGTCTAGGTCGCGCACCTCGCCATCATCCAATGTCACTTTTGCCTTGGTGGGCGCCAATTCACTGAGCCTCGAGATGCCGGTAAGCGTGTAAGCAATTCCTCCTAGGCGTCGTTTGATTTCGACATCCGTGGTTGCCGTGATCATAGCGCCATAGCCACCACTCGCCACATTCACAAAGACCTCTCCATTGATCCGTCCAAGATCAATGGCTTTGCTTTCTCCCGTGATGGCGCGGCGCAATGAGGATTCCGGGTCGCTGCCATCATCGCCAAATGCGCGGGCAAAATCATTGGCTGTTCCCAGAGGGACCAATCCCATGTCGACGCTGTCCGCAACACCCATCCGCAGGATCGCGTTTGCAACGGCATTCACCGTGCCGTCTCCTCCGGCACCGATCACCCTTGTTGTGCCGCCCTTTATCGCCTGCTTGATTAACTTGCGCGTTTGCTTGCCCGACCAAGGCACCCAAACATCCAGTTCAAATTCCTTTTGAAGAGACTTCACGATGCTTCGCACATCGGACCGCACCGCTGATTTGCGGTTCAACAGCAGTAAAGATTTCGCACACATTGGGGTTGTCCGGTTTTTGCGTCTGGATTGTCCTCTGACTTTATCCGCAAAGCGCACCGACGCAATACCGACGCCATGCCGATGTGATGCACCGTCGCTTAAGCGCCGCATTTACGATCCCGTTTCACACTGTTATCCGTGGCGCAAAGCCCAAGGAGACCCCATGTCCAATGCTCTGATTGTGATCGATGTTCAAAATGATTTCTGTCCTGGCGGGGCTTTGGCCGTGCCCGAAGGCGATCTTATCGTGCCTGGCATCAACGCTTTGATGGCGGACTTTGATGTGGTTGTCCTTACCCAGGATTGGCACCCGGCCGGACACAGTTCCTTTGCCTCAAGCCACGACGGCAAAGCACCCTATGACATGATCGATATGCCATACGGTCCTCAGGTTCTCTGGCCCGATCACTGCGTACAGGGCAGCGACGGTGCCGCCTTTCAAAAAGGCCTCGACCAGACCCGTCCGGACCTAATCATCCGCAAAGGCATGAACCCCGCCATCGACAGTTATTCCGCCTTCTATGAGAACGACCAGAAAACGCCAACAGGCCTCCAAGGATATCTGCGCACCCGTGGTGTTGAGACACTCACAATGGTGGGGCTGGCAACGGATTTTTGCGTGAATTTCTCAGCAGTTGATGCCGCAAAACTCGGGTTTGACGTCACCGTCAATCAATCTCTGTGTCGCGCCATTGACCTCGACGGATCTTTGGCAGCCGCACAGGATGGTATGCGCGCAGCCGGTGTCGCCCTGACGTGATCTTAATAGCGCTTTCTTAAGCAATTCTTGGCATTGAACGGGAAACATTGGGGATTCTCGTTAATGGCAAACGCCATATTTGAACTTGAGCAAGCTCTTGCGGATTTTGATGCCCGTCGGTCGCCTTTGGGTAAACTCAATCGCTATCGTCAGTCGCGGATTGGACATGTTTTCAATCGCGTCGTCTTTATTTTTATGGGCGCCTTGGCGATTGGCTTTTTGATTGACCCGATGGTTGCTCTGGCGGCCACCTCGATTTATCTCATCGGCGAAGCCGTAGATACATGGATTCTGACCAAGCTGCCCGACTGGATTGAAAAGGGCATGCCCCTCACCCGAGCTGAGTGCCTCGCGCTTTTTGGATCTTTTTTACAAACAACGACGGTCTGTGTGTTTATCGGTTTCACGTGGATTTACGTTCCGCGCGAATCTTCCATGATCCTGTGCCTGTCCCTGATTGGAGGCAGTGTCGTCAACGCATTGAACGCACTCACGCTCAATCGCGTCATATCGATCATGCGGATTGGGATGTTCGCAATTCTTGTTGTCAGCTTGGCGTTGATAGATCTGCAACGGTTCGACACTTTCCCGACCTACGTCATTTTCAACCTGATCGGCACACTGATGCTGGTCTATTTACTTGTGCCGTTTGTTGCCGAGTCCACACATGAACGGCGAAAAGGAAACATGTCAAAACGACGGTTGATTGCTCAAGGTCTTGCCTTGGCCAGAGCCAATGAATCTCTCTACACCAAACAACAGGAATCGCGCCGGCTTGCTCTTGTGGTGCAACACGCGTCTGACGCAGTGACTCTGGTGGATAGCGGCGGAAAAATCGTCTGGGTGAACAAGGCGTTTACGACACTGACCGGATACAGTTTTCAGGAGGTTCTGGGCAAAAAGTCGAGCTTGTTTTTTAACGAACCCGGTGTGGTCAACAAGGCCAGCCAGATGATTGAAGACGCCTTGCGATCAGGGTCGTCAGGCAAAGTTACAAATGAATCTGTCGCCAAGGATGGCAGTAAACGTTGGCTGGAAACCAGCTTTGGCCCCGTTTGGGACGACGCGGGGCAACTCGAACTGTTGTTCATCATCGACCGTGATGTCAGCGACATAAAGTCCAGAGAGGCCGAGTTGGAAGACGCCCGGGTTGCCGCCGAAAAAGGTGAGAGGTCTCAGTCGTCGTTTCTGGCAACCATGAGTCACGAAATTCGCACACCGATGAATGGCATCATCGGTATGACCGAACTCCTTTCCAAATCGGACCTGTCGGACACCGACAGGCTCTATGTGGACACGATTCAATCTTCGAGTGAGGCGTTGCTCACAATTATAAACGACATTTTGGACTTCTCGAAACTCAACGACGGCCACCTGACCATCAAACCCACGACATTTGCGCTATATCCCAGCTTGCACGAAGTGATGAATCTTATGCGCCCTTTGGCTCGGGCCAAAGGTCTGGAATTGGTTCTGAACTGTCAGGCCGATTTGCCAAAAACCGTTTTGGGCGACGGGGGCCGTTTGCGGCAAGTGCTGATCAACGTCATTGGCAACGCCATTAAATTCACAGATTCGGGAAGTGTGACGCTGGCTGTTTCCGGTCGACAGGACAATGGAGAGTTGCACCTCAATCTTGAGGTCTCCGACACTGGTATTGGCATCCCCGAGGATCAACTAGATCAGGTTTTTGAACGCTTTGCGCAGGCCGACACAGCCTCTACTCGGCGTTTTGGCGGCACAGGGTTGGGTCTTTCGATCTCTCGCCGCCTCGTGCAATTGATGCGGGGCGACATTCAAGTTCACAGCGTTGTCGAGAGGGGATCGTGTTTCTCCATATCGGTGGTGCTTGGCATCTCAAAATGCCTAACGGTGACTCAATCCGGCGAAGATCGGGCTGAACCGGATGCGCTGCTGGGCACCCGCGTTCTGTTGGCCGAGGACAACATGACCAACCGCCTCGTGGTTCAGAAATTCCTGCAAGGCTCCGGGGTCACACTGATCACGGCTGAAAATGGGGCTGAAGCCGTTGACGTATCCAGAAAATTGACGCCTGAAGTCATTTTGATGGACATGTCCATGCCGGTGATGGACGGGCTTGAAGCCACACGTCGCATCCGGGCCTTGGATATCCCGCAGCCTGTAATTATTGCTCTGACAGCCAACGCTTATTCTTCAGATCGAGAAACATGCCTTGATGCGGGTATGGATGCTTTTCTGAGCAAACCGGTGCGTCGAGGGCAGCTTTTGCATGAGCTTTCGCTCGCCACGGCTAAGGCCCGCGCCCACAGCAAAGCGTCCTGAAAGGGGTTGGACCCCTTGCCAATACTGGCTATCAACATTCAAACGTTGATAAATGGACCTTTTTTACCATGTCCGACATCGCCACGCGCGTCTGGAACCACAAATGGAAGATCGACCCGATCGTCCGTTCTCTGATCGACAACGACTTCTATAAGTTGCTGATGTGTCAGTCGATTTTTCGCAACCGTCCTGACGCTCATGTGACCTTCAGTCTGATCAACCGGTCCAAGAACATCCGGCTTGCGGAGTTGATTGACGAGGGCGAACTGCGCGAGCAACTCGACCACATCAAGTCTCTCTCTCTGACCCGTGGCGAAAGCACCTTCCTGCGCGGCAACACATTTTACGGCAAACGTCAGATGTTCCGCTCCGATTTTATGGAGTGGTTCGAGAACATGCGCCTGCCCGATTATCATCTCGAAAAGCGGGACGGCCAGTATGAGCTGACGTTTGAAGGTAAATGGCACGAAGTTATGCTCTGGGAAATTCCAGCGCTTGCGGTGTTGATGGAACTGCGCGGTCGCGCGGTTTTGCACGATATGCGCAAATTCGAACTTCAGGTGCTTTACGCACGCGCGATGACGAAACTCTGGGAAAAAATCGGCAAACTCAACGAGTTGCCCAACCTGCGCATCGCCGATTTTGGCACCCGCCGCCGCCATTCTTATCTTTGGCAGGATTGGTGCGTGCAAGCTATGGTCGAAGGGCTCGGTGACAAATTCGTTGGCACCTCAAACTGCCTGATTGCGATGAAACGTGATCTGGAGGCCATCGGCACCAATGCACATGAACTGCCCATGGTGTTTTCGGCCTTGGCGGAAAATGACGACGATTTGTTGCAGGCGCCCTACAAGGTTCTGGCCGACTGGCACGAGGAGCACGAAGGCAACCTGCGCGTTATTCTGCCCGATACCTATGGCACCAAGGGCTTTCTTGACCGCGCGCCGGATTGGCTGGCTGGCTGGACGGGTATCCGCATCGACAGCGGCGATCCGGCCGGCGGCGCGGAAACGGCGATCCAATGGTGGAAGGATCGCGGCGAAGACCCGACCAAGAAGCTCATCATTTTCTCCGACGGTTTGGACACCGACAAGATTGTTGAGCTGCACAACCAATTCGCCGGTCGCGCCCGTATTTCCTTTGGCTGGGGTACTTTGCTGACCAATGATTTCCGCGGGCTTACACCGGACGACGGTCTTTCTCCGTTCTCCATGGTGTGCAAAGCGGTCAAGGCCAACGGCAAGCCCACCGTGAAACTCTCCGACAACCCAAACAAGGCGATGGGCCCTGCGGAAGAGATTGAGCGTTACAAACGGGTGTTTGGTGTGGGTCAGCAAGAAAAGATGGACGTGATCGTCTGACCCATACTGCCGCGACTAGCCCAGCCAGCGCCGCGCGATCGCCAGCGCCCGCTCAGCGTATTGGCGCATCGCCGGATGATCGTCGTCATAGCGCCCGATAGCCCAGCCGCAACTCGCGAGCCCTCTCACCAACATAAAGGCCTCAAGCAAGGCCTCGGCATTCTCCGGCAAGACTCTTTCGGAGCCATACCCGCGCAGCAACGCGCGTCCCAATGCGTCCCTATTTGGTTGGTCGAAATTCTGCGCCATGGCAATGCCGAGTTCATGCATCCGGAACCCGAACACACCGTCATCAAAATCGATCAACCGAACCGCATGCCCCTGAACCAAAACATTTTCCCGCAAGGCATCCCCGTGGATCAACCCCCAGTCGCCACCTTCCGCATGGGCTTCCAGCACCTCGCGAACTTTGGCGCGCGCCTCGAGCAACAAGGCTGACTCATCCGCGGTCAGGCTCGGGTTCTCCCAGAAACGCCCCCAACTCGGTTGCTCTCCCAAGAGCGCCTCGATGTCCATCGTTTCTCTGGTGAAGTCGTCGCCCATGTCCATGGCATCGCTTGCGTTGTGTAGCCGCGCCAATTCGGCGCCCAGTGCCGCATGCAACGCCTCCTGCTCGGCGGCGGGCATTGCCAATGGAACGTCCCCTTCGCCAAGCGGTTCCCCGTCAAGCCAAGTCAACATCGAGGCCACCCGCGGACCACCCGTCGCCAGAATGTCGCCAGCATCTGTTCTGATCGCTTGGGGCACGATTATACCAGCCTCAACCAATGCTTCTGACCACCACAGCTCTGACCGGATCGCATCGGCACTCTGATATCCGGGCCTATGGAGCCGCAACGCAACCTTGCTGCCATCGGGGCCTTCTGCTTGGAAAACAATGTTCTCACGGTTCTTGATCAGCCTTGGTTTGGCTGTGACGCCCCACGCGAGCAACGCCTTCTGTGCGGCCTCAAATGCTTCCCGATCGTTCACGTCACAGCCTCCAGTGCCGCATCCAGCGTTTCTGCCAGCTGATCTGCGTTGGCGCGGTCAAATACACAGGGCGGGCGGATCTTCAGTGTGTTGTCGTGCCGACCTTCGGAATGCAGAAGAACACCCCGCTCACGCATCTCGTCGACCATTAAACTGCATAGCTTCGTGGCGGGTTTGCCGTCACGCCAAAGCTCAGCTCCGAAAAACAGGCCCGAGCCTCGGACATCGGCGATCACCTCATGGCGCGAGGCCACATCGTGCAAGAGATCAACGGTATAGGCCCCCACATCTGCGGCATTGGAGATAAGGTTTTCATCTTCAATGACGTTTAGGACTGCCATCGCCGCAGCGGCACTCACCGGATTGCCGCCAAACGTGTTGAAATATTTGAACTGTTCCTGAAAGGCGGTCAAAATCTCAAGTCGCGTCACCACTGCAGCAACCGGATGCCCATTGGCCATCGGTTTGCCCAAGGTCACAATATCCGGCGCAAAGCCGAGTTTCTCGTGCCCCCACCAATGGCTGCCAATCCTGCCAAATCCGGGTTGCACCTCATCCGCAATGATCAAACCACCGGCCTTGCGCACGGCGGCAACGGCACGGTCCAGAAAACCGCGCTCCAACGTGGGAAAGCCTTCGTTGGCAAAATACGGGCAAACAATCAGCGCCGAGACCCCGTGACCGGACGCCTCAAGTTCGGCAATCGCCTTTTCAACGCCTTTGGCAAAAGCTTCGGCCTGCCCCTCGCGGCTTCCGCCGACGGGGACCATATTGTCAGGCGCTGGCACTTGGCGCACGTGATCCTGATAGCCACCAATCGGCAACTTGGAGGAGTTCAGCTGGCTGACCGCCGTTGTGTTGCCGTGATAGGTGTTGTCAGTGCCAATGATGCCGGTCTTGCCTGTCATCACTTGCGCCATACGCAGGGCAAGGTCGTTGGCCTCTGATCCGGAACACACCATCATCATGCTCTCGAGATCATGTTCAAATTTCGCGGTGAGCGCTTCGCCATAGTCCAGAATGGCATCGTGCACATACCGCGTGTGCGTGTTCAGCGTCGCTGCCTGCTTGGCAATTGCGTCAACCACACGCGGGTGGCAGTGGCCAACATGCGGCACGTTGTTATAGCAATCCAGATATTGCCGTCCCTCGGTGTCCCAAAGCCAAACCCCCTCGCCGCGCGCAACGTGCACTGGCTCACGATAGAAAGTGGTCATATGTGGCCCCAAAAGCCGCGCCCGACGCGCTGCGATGTCTTGCACCGGATGTCTCCCTCAGAAAGTCCCCGACGCAGTTCTGCGCCGCCGCGCTTTGCGATGCAACCCGGATCAATCGTCGCGCTGCACTTTGCCCCGCATTGCCTTGACCTCGCCTCGTTCCTTCTTGGATTTCAGGCGACGTTGCATGCTGCCATAGGTCGGTTTGGTTTTGATCCGGCGTTTGGGTGCCACCAATGCTTTGCGGATGAGTTCTGCCAACCGGTCGCGCGCTATGTCCCTGTTCCGAGATTGACTGCGGGTTTCGTCGCATTGGATCACAAGGGCCCCGTCCTTGGTCCAGCGCCGACCCGCCAGCCGCTTGAGGCGCGCTTTGACCTGCGCGGACAAGGATGGTGAGCGGTCGGCTTCAAACCGCAATTCCACAGCTGTGGCGACCTTGTTCACATTCTGCCCACCCGGACCGCTGGCGCGAACGAACTGTTCGGTCAGTTCCCAATCCTCGATCTTGATCTCATCGTTGACGCGCAACATAGCAAATTCCGCATGACGCGGCCCAAAGGTCATTCCGTGCCACAGATATGGGCTGAAAACTCGGCGCGCTGCAACACAGACGCGATACCGATGTTATACCGACGCAATACTGACGTTGTGTTTTTATCGCGCAAAGTGATCCGATTGGCAGCAAAAAGGGCCGTTTCCCGCGTGGAAACAGCCCTTCGAGATGATTGGAGGTGCGTCGGTTAGGATCACACCAATTCGGACTTTATGTCAGCCAAGGGCTGCCTCAGCTGCACTCCATCCAAACTGTTCCGACCTCGTTCTCCATAGCTTCTCTAGACAATGGGCACCTCCCTTCAGATGATTTCGCGTATCTCCAGCCTGCCACAGGTTGGGGATATGTCAAACAAAATCATGTGGTGCGGGCTGTAAGAGACCCCACGATGATGCGGAATGGCACAAGAGCAAGCAGAGCCAGGCTCAGCTTCACCATCCAGTCGGCGACGCCGAGGCTCACCCACAACGGGACAACCGGACCGCTGCCCAACAAGGGCAGCATTTCGCCCGCCCAGCTTACATCGTTGGCTGGCTCAATGAAGGACAGTGCGTCCGAGAAAGCGATGGTAAAGAAGATGGCGGTATCCAGAGTGGAGCCAATCAATGTCGACGCCAACGGCGCCCGCCACCATGCGCCCTCACGCAAACGATCAAAGATCGCTACGTCGGTCATTTGCGCCGTCAAGAAAGCAAGACCCGAGCCAATGGCCACACGCAAGGTGACAGCAGGGTACGTGTATCCGTCGCCCTGCAGCATGACTTGTGTGCCGATAAGAGAACAAATGACGCCAACGACGAAGCCGACAACAACAACCCTACGGGCTGCGTGCGCGCCATAGACGCGATTCATGATGTCCGTGACAAGGAAGGCGAGAGGATAGGTGAAGGCACCCCAGGTCAGCCATTGGCCGAACAGGTACTGCACAAGGATATTGGAGGCCACAACTATGGCGGCCATGGCAATAATGCCGGGAAGATGGATCGTTTTCATGTCTGTATGCCCGTTTTGACAAGGTAGCGGCGACTTGGCCCCGCGCTCGTCGCGGGACGGAGCGCGTTTAAAGGCTAGTCAGCTATAGGTCAAGGAGAGACAGGCAGCACGTATTCGACGATTTCGGTCTTCTGCAAGAAGCGGAAATTGTCATCTGAAATCATGGTCAGCCGAATAGCGCCGTCCTCGTCGCGCCACACGCTGATCCCCTCCAGATTGTCGTGTTGAGCTATCCCTTTGGAAAACAACAGTTTTTCATTCCTTACGTCGCCGCTTTCAACTTCGAAACTCCGCACGCGCGTGCGAAAGCCCAATCCGTTGAAACCACGTTCAAGCACATAAAGTCGCCCGTCGGGGCCAAAATCCGCACCGACCGGTTGAAACTGTTTATTGCGAGGCAAAGTAAACGCGCGGGTCCAAACCCGATTCCGTAGCGCAAAGATCTGGATCATGTTTTCAGCACCGACGGCTGCTTCGGGGATAGCATACAGTACGCCACGGGCATCCACAGCCAGAGCTTCAAACCCGCCGTTCAAAGACATTGCATCGAAGTCGTTGTGCCATGGCATCTTATGTGGCTTTGCGCCGGGGAACGAAAAGCTCTCCAGCCTGTGTTCCCCTTCGAACGAAACAACAAGCGACCCGTCCGCCAATCGGGCAACGCCTTCGGAATCCCGCCATTTCGTGTGCTTCGCAAAATGCCCCTCTCTATGCAGAACGCGGCTCATCCGCACATTCTCGGCACCAATGATTTCTCCGTCTTGCCGCTTCAAGTCGGCCTCGACCCAGACCCCGCGGTCAGACAGTGCAACCATTCTGCCACCATCTTCTGACACTTCGAGCGCCGAAAACCCTCCGAACCAAGTGTTGGTCAACTGCCAATGAAACGCACTCAGAAACGAGGCTTGATCGTCCTGCGCGGCCTGCGCAAACGGGAGGCCGACAAGACTTAGAAGTAAGGAAAACAGGGCGATCAAGGAGATTGCAAAACGTCGACGCATTGGCCAGGAAGATCCATCATAGTCAGTTCACGTCGCGGCTTGGGCGCCGGTGCATTCGGGTCGGGGGGAGGCGGGAATAGGATATCCTGCACCCATTGTTCTGCGTCTTTACACCCATCACCCGCCGGAGGGGAAGCTTGATCTACACACCCCTGAGCCCCCTTCGGGCACGCCAGACGCACATGAAAATGATAGTGGTGGCCCCACCAGGGTCGAATTTTTCGCAACCACTTCCGATCCCCTTTTGCGTCCTTGCACATTTGTACTTTTGCTCCGGGGAAAACAAAAATTCGCGCGACGCGCGGATCGCTGGCTGCGGCCTTGAGAACCTCATGGTGCTGCCGGGTCCAACTGCTGTTCACAAACGCGCCCCGTTCACGGCGCATGGAAATTGACGAAATACTCTCTCGTTCTGCCACGCTTAGATTCAGGCGTTTGGGCGGCAACATCCAGATGTCGACATCCAATCCCAACTGGTGACTGCGGTGGCCTGATAACATCGGCCCGCCGCGAGGTTGGCTGATGTCACCAACGTAGAGACCCTCCCAACCGGGTTGTTGTGCGGCCTTGGCGGACAATGTCTGAATATAGTCTATGACCTCGGGATGGCCCCAATTCCGGTTCCGCGACAAACGCATCGCCTGCCAGGTTGGGCCGGTCTCCGCCAGCTGCTGACCGCCCGCTACGCACCCCTTTGAATAGCTGCCAAAAGGGGCAGGCGCCTGAGCGCTACCAGCGGGCTTGGCTCCAAAAAGCTGCTTTGCTTCAACCCCCTGCATCGCAGCCGGGATGGCCTGACGCGTAGAGACAGTTGGATTTTCAACCGTTTGCGTTTTGCAGGCGGCCAGAGCCACCAGCAGAGGGAGTATCAGGAAGCGACGTCCCATTGTTTGTGATCTCCTGCGGGGTTGACCCAACGTAGCAGGATCAGACCCAGCAGGAAAAGAGCGATCAAAGGTGTAACGCCAATTTGTTGGCTGCCCGATATCGCAGTCATGACGCCGATCAGGAAAGGAGCGATAAAGGAGGTCGCCTTGCCGGCAAGGGCATATAAGCCAAAGGATTCCGCAGTGCGATCAGGAATGGCCTGACGCACCATCATGGTACGGCTTGCCGATTGGATGACGCCCCCGGCGGCACCTATCAGAACGCCCATCACATAAAAGGCTTGATCCGGCAGAGAGGATTCGGGGCCGACCGCGACGCCAAAAACGCTTTCGCGAGAGATAAAGACGATGGATATGGCCACGCCGCAAAGAACCCAAATACAGCACGTTATGACGGGTTTGGGGCCAAACCGGGTGTCCGCTTTCCCGCCAAGCCATGCAAAAATGGCACCTGCAATGATGGCCAGAATGCCAAAGATACCCACATCAACCACGGACCATTCCAGCACGCCGGCCGCATAGATGCCACCAAAGGTGTACATCCCGTTCAGCGCGTCCCGATAGAACATGGAGCTGCTGAGGTAGGCGAAAAGCGACGGGGTTTTGGGCAGATTCTTTACCGTTCCGACCACGTCCTTGATGGCCTTGAGCGTTGCGCCCTTGGCTGGTCGCGCCGGTTTGGGGTCACGCACCCAAAGGAAAAACGGGATCATAAACACCATGTACCAGATCGCGGTCAGCGGTCCGACCGACCGCGTGCCTTCGCGCTGTTCCGCGTCCAACCCCAAAATCGGGTCTATGCCGATCAGCGTTTTGCCGGTTTCGGCATTTTCCGCCAGAAGCGTCAACATGATCACGAGCGCCAGCAGGCCCCCTACGTACCCAAATGCCCAGCCGTTTCCGGAAATGCGCCCCAGCTCTTCTTTGTTGCCAAGATCGGGCAGCATTGAGTTGGTGAAGATCGTGGCGAATTCCATCCCGATCATACCAATCGCAAAAAGCGTCAAGGTCCACGTCAGGTTAAAGCTCCCCGGTGCCGCCCACCACAGACCAAAAGAGCCGCAGACATACATGATGGAAAAGAGCCAGATCCAGCGAAGCCGGTTGCCAAAGGTATCGGCCATTGCCCCGAGGATAGGCGCCATGATCGCGATCACAACACCTGCTGCGGCGATGCCAAATCCCCATGCAGCCTGTGCTTCGGCGCCATCACCGATCAAATCCTTGATGTATGGCGCAAAAATAAAGGTGATCAACAAGGTGTTGTACGGCTGACTTGCCCAATCAAAGAAAAACCAGCCCCAGATGCGCTTACGCGCGGAAACCTCAGACATCCCCGTCCCCAGTATGTTTTTCCATACTTAGACCGCCAGTCCGGATTAATAGCAAGTTAATCCTGCTCTGGCGGCCAAGGTCTTGTTGCGTCGGCCTCGATCCAATTCATGACCCACGCGGGTGCCAACGGTCGTGGTGCCTTCACGGGCAAGGCGTTCATCACGGTGTCAGGAGGCACGATGCCGTTGCTGCCGGTGATTGCAGCCCGATACAACGCCTGATTGGCGCATTCGCCATTCTGCTTCCACATGGTTTGTTCCAGATAAACAAATTTGTCATCCCAATACACCGCGCGACTGCGCATCGTGATTTTCTCGAATGTGCGTATCCGGCGGCGATATCGAACGGACACTCCGGCCATCGTCATGCCCCACCGATTTGACCGCAAGGTTTCAATTAAACCTATACGTCGCGCCAAGGGTATGCGGCCCAAATCAAAAAGCGTGAGTGTACGCCCGTTGTTGAGCTCCATCCACAAATCGATGTCCGACGGCCAGCATCGGTGCTCTGACACATGCGTGCCCGTCAACGGCAAAGGCGCCGCGTTGCGATACTTCACCATTTCTTTGACCATTCGCATGATGGGATACATCGACTCGGTCCTTGCTAGGTTGCGATGTGGGCCTTCAACGCCTGTTGCAACGGATCGTCAACCGTGAACCCGCGACAGGCTTGTGATTCCGTCTGAGGGTGCTTAATTGTTGGCCGAAACCAACAAAAAGGATCCTTGGCGATGATGGCAATCTATGGCCCGCTAAAGCTCATTCTGGACGTCGCCTTTTTCATAATGATCGTGCACATCATCATGAGCTGGCTGATCAATTTTCAGGTCTTGAATCTGCGCCAGCCGATTGTCGGGCAGATCTGGATGGGTCTGAACCGCCTGCTTGAGCCGATCTACGAACCGGTGCGCCGCATCCTGCCTGATACACGACCTCTTGATCTGGCACCGTTGGTGGTCTTTATCATCATCATCTCGCTGCGCGATTATATCCTCCCGACTATTCTGTTCTAGGCGGGACCCCCTTGCCCCCGATCGGTGCCTGTGGGACAGTCTGACAAAGAGCAGACTGCCCCAAGAAACAGGTCCCATATGCCAGCCGCTGCCACGGTTTTGAGCGATGTATTCGGCTTTGAAAACTTCCGCCCAGGTCAGGAAGAAATCGTTGACGCGGTGACGCGTGGCGACAACGTGCTTGCGATTATGCCGACCGGCGGTGGCAAATCCTTGTGTTTTCAGCTTCCCGCACTTTTGCGCGATGGTGTCACCGTGGTGATTTCCCCTCTGATTGCCTTGATGCGGGATCAGGTGCGGGCTCTGCGCGAAAGCGGTGTCGAGGCTGGCGCGCTGACCTCCGGAAATACGGATGAGGAAACATCTCAGGTTTGGGATGCACTCGGCGATGGCAGACTGAAACTGTTGTATATCGCGCCAGAACGCCTTGGGTCGCACGCGGCTTTGGGAATGCTGCGCGATATCAACGTGTCTCTGATAGCTGTAGATGAGGCACATTGCGTCAGCCAATGGGGGCATGATTTTCGCCCCGACTATTTGCGAATTGGCGAGTTGCAGCGGGCGCTGGATGTCCCGGTCGCCGCCTTCACTGCCACAGCGGATGCGGAAACCCGCGCCGAGATCGTTGAAAGGCTGTTTGGGGGCCTTGCACCCCAGACATTTTTGCACGGGTTTGATCGGCCCAATATTCATCTTGCCTTCGCTGCCAAAGACAATCCCCGACGCCAGATTTTGCAATTTGCCGCTGGGCGCAAAGGGCAGTCCGGAATCGTGTATTGCGGCACGCGAGCCAAGACTGAAACTCTGGCCAAGGCTCTGCGCGAAGACGGACATTCCGCGCTGCATTATCATGGGGGAATGGAGGCCGCCGATCGTCGTGATACCGAAGTCCGGTTTCAACAGGAGGACGGCCTGATTGTGGTGGCAACCGTCGCTTTTGGTATGGGTGTGGACAAGCCTGATATCCGGTGGGTTGCCCACGCCGATTTGCCGAAATCAATCGAATCCTACTATCAGGAAATTGGCCGCGCTGGACGCGATGGCGGGCCTGCGGAAACGCTGACGCTTTTTGGCCCAGACGATATTCGCCTGCGGCGCTCCCAGATCGACGAAGGGCTCGCACCGCCAGAACGCCGTGCCGCGGACCATGCGCGATTGAATGCGTTGCTTGGATTGGCCGAGGCTTTGCGATGCCGGCGGGAAAAACTGCTCGCATACTTTGGCGAAACCGAAGTGACCTGTGGCAAATGCGATCTTTGCGACACCCCCGCAGATGTCTTTGACGGGACCGAAGCGGTCCGCAAAGCGCTTTCCGCCATCCTGCGTACAGAAGAATGGTTCGGCTCCGGACATCTGATCGACATTCTTCTTGGCAATGAAACCGACCGTGTGCGCGAGCGCGGTCATGACAGTTTGCCGACCTTCGGCGTGGGCAAAGAATATGATAAACGCCAATGGCAGGCCGTTTTTCGTCAGATGATGGGTCATGACCTCGTGCGACCAAATCCAGAACGTCATGGTGCTCTGACCATGACAGATTGTGCCCTTCCGGTTTTGAAGGGGCAGCAATCTGTGGAGCTTCGACGGGATACCATCAAAACAGCGGCACGCCGTCCGGCAGTGAAAACGTTGGTCAGTGAGGAAAACACCCCGCTGATGTCGGCCCTCAAGGCAAAGCGCCGCGCGTTGGCTGAGGCCGCAAAGGTGCCGGCCTATATTATTTTCAACGACAAAACCTTGGCCGAAATGGCCGAAAGCCGCCCCGCGAATTTGGATCAAATGGCGCAGGTTGGCGGTGTAGGCGCCAAGAAGTTGGCCACCTATGGTGATGCCTTTCTTGAGGTGATCAACGGGGCGGCCGACGAGATGCATCCGAGTCGACGCAAGATTGCCGGACACCAAAGTGCGTCTGTCTACGATCAATTACTCGAAGTGCAGTCTGAACTGATGCGCGGCCCCGACGGGATCGACAAGCCGATGAGTTGTTCGGCGTCTTTGTTGGCAAAAGTTGCCAGCTCTCGTCCCAGCGACATGACTGCGATGAATAGAATTCTGGGTGAACGCCGTACGGAACGCTTTGGTGATGCGTTTCTGGACGTGCTGCGACACGCCGACTGACCAAGGAAAAGGAACCACCGATGCTGACTGTGATTTCTCCGGCCAAACGCCTGAATTGGGACGCTGTAGATGGCCCGATCACGCAACCCGAGTTTCAGGAGGACGCCATCAGATTGGCAAAGACGATGCGTAATTTGACGCTTGGTGATCTGCGCAAACTTATGGACCTGAGTCCTGATCTAGCAAAGCTCAACCGCGATCGGTTCAAGGCATTTTCCGATGCACCGGACGCCGAGATCACCAGACCTGCGGTGTATGCTTTTGCCGGTGACACATACACCGGATTGGATGCCGGCAGTTTGGATGCTGACGAGATGGGCTTTGCGCAGGACCACCTGCGAATTCTGTCGGGGTTGTACGGAGTCCTTCGTCCCTGTGATGCGATTCAGCCTTATCGCCTCGAGATGGGAAGCCGCCTGAAAACCCGTCGCGGCAAGTCATTGTATGACTACTGGCGCGATGGTCCGGCCAAAGCTTTGAAAGATCAGGCTGCAGCTGTTGACACCGACACACTCCTGAACTGTGCAAGTCAGGAGTATTTTGGCGCGGTGGACCTTAAAGCGCTTAAGCTGCGGGTCGTGACGCCTGTGTTTATGGAGGAAAGAAACGGAGAGGCCAAAATCGTGTCGTTCTTTGCCAAGAAGGCGCGGGGGTCTATGGCGCGGTTTGTCATCCAGAACCGGATTACGAGCGCCGATGGAGCGAAGGACTTTGACTACGGCGGATATAGTTTTCAGCCGGACATGTCAGAGGGCGACCGTTGGGTTTTCCTAAGAGATTATCCCGAAAGTTGAGAAATGAGATCTGGTGTGCCTTCGCCGGTGAAGGGGTTCGTCACATCGCTCGGGCGCGCATCAGAGATCACGCCAAATACCTCAGCCCTGCGTACTGGTTTGGTTAGGTAGATGTCCAAACCAGCATCGAGTATGGCCTCTTCCTCGCCTTCTCCGGCCAAGGCCGTCAAAGCGATGATGGGCGTATGGCGCTCGGTCTCTCTCTCAATTTCGCGGATTCTGCGGGTGGCTTCCTTGCCATCCATTTCGGGCATAGAAATGTCCATCAGGATCAAATCCGGCGGTGTTTCGCGATATTTTTCGAGAACTTCCACGCCATTGTAGGCAAAATCGAGATCCAAATCGAGCGGCCGAAGCAGTTTTTGAAGAACCAGCCTATTGGTTTTGTTGTCTTCTGCGGAGAGCACACGCATCCGGCGGATTGCAGATGCTGCCGGCGCCACATTCACGGGCAGATCACCCCCCGCAGCCTTTTCAATACAGCAACAGAGCGCGTGACGCGAAATCGGTTTGCGAACAACAGCGGCTACAATTTCCAATTCTTGCGCTTTGGATCGGACGGATTCATCACCGGTCATGAAAATGACAGGCACGCTCAGATTTTGCTCTTGCAACGCCCGTGTCACCTCCAGCGCGTCCAAATGGCCCGCACCGTGATCAACAACGATCAAATCGGCATCTTGCGCAAAGGTCAGAACCTGATGCCCCTCTCCACAGATCGTCACTCGGGCACCGAGTTGCTCCAGCTGTTTTTTGAGCAGATCACAGTTGATCGCAATATCTGATGCTACGAGGATTTTCTCCACGTGCGTGGGCAGTGGGGTCGGAATTTGATCGCAGTTTTCATGCACGGGCAACGCCAGTCGGAAGCCAAAGGATGTGCCTTCTCCGACCACGCTGTCGACCCAGATTTCACCGCCCATCCGGTGAATCAGCTCCCGCGTTATGGCAAGCCCTAGACCTGTGCCTTCGAAGGCGCGGTTTTGTTGCTCATCGACTTGAGTAAACTCGCCAAAGATATGATCCAACTGCTCTTCGTGAATGCCAATCCCCGTATCCTGTACGGTGACATGCACAACGGTTTTTTCACCTTCGTTCACGATGACGCCCACGACTCGGACCAATACGTGCCCTTCATGGGTAAATTTGATCGCGTTCTCGATCAATTTGGTAAGCACCTGCCGCACTCGGGCAGGGTCGCCAACAAACTCGGTTGGCAAGAACAGGTCATAGTCGACCGACAACTCCAACCCACGTTCCCGCGCAGGAATTTGCAGCATTGCGATGACTTCGTGGATACAACGTTCCAGATCAAAGGCTTCCTGCCGGATTGCAAGCTCGCCCGCACCAATTTTCGAATAATCCAAAACGTCGTTGATCACTGACATTAAGGCTTCGCCAGAGCTTTTGATAGTTGCCGCGAAGAGACGTTGTTCCTCGCTAAGTTCTGTTTCCATAAGGAGGTCAGCCATGCCGACGAGCCCGTTCATCGGCGTGCGGATTTCGTGGCTCATATTGGCTAGGAAGGCCGATTTTGCACGCTGGGCTGCATCCGCAGCTTCCAAGGCTGCCCGCAAAGAGGCCTCATAGGTAACGGCATCGGTCACATCCATGATCAGGCTGATGCGGTCGCCGTTGTCGCCGGTTTTCATGGATATTTGCGCAAATTGGCCGTTCCAAAGCTTCACTAAAACAGGCTCCGCGTTGTCGTCCAACATTGTTTGCTTGAGATCCTGACGCAGCTTGTTGGCGCTTTCGCCGCCCAAATCAATTACACCGTCATCAAACGCATGTTCGAAAATATCGTCCATATGGATGCCGGGTTTGATCAGGTCAGTATTCTTAAAGAACGACAGATACGTGGGATTTGCCCCGACCATTTCGCCTTTGGCATTGAAGAATGCGAAACCGTCTCGCACAGCGCCAATAGAGTTCCACAAACGCTGCTCCGCTTGATCGGCGCGATAGCCCGCTGTTTCTGCGGCGGTCTTCAGTTGCCGGGTTTCTCGAAGCACGACCTTATAGTCGGCGCGGACTTCGTGGATTTCATTGGCAAGTTTTTGCGATTTTGCGCCCCAGCGTTCCTTTAAGGACAGGAGTTCCGCTTGCTTCAGTTCGAGCAGTTGCTCCGCGGCCAATCTGGCGCGACGTTCATCTGAAATTTTTTGAGCAAGCGACATGCGTGCGACCTCAGACTCGGAGTTGGGTTGCCGGCATTCTGGTGGCAGGAGATGAACATCAACTTAAGCCAAGTCATAAAGGTGGAATCGTTGCATTGGTCCACGCACCCGTGCCACCATTCCGATGCTTTCAGCAGGAGAGACCTATGCGCCGGCTCGCGATTTCATTTATCAGTTTTGTTTCATTTGCTTTTCATGGAGTGTTGGCGATTGCAGAGCAATCCAATATTCCCGATCGCCGCATCGTTGTAAGCCGCGATCTCGATTTCTACGGGTCGGATCTGCAGAATATTTTCGACACAACCTATGAGGCATGTGTGAATGCCTGCCTCGCGAATCATGACTGCGCAGCTTTTACATTCAACTCGCGTTCCAATGCCTGCTTTCCCAAGGGTGGGATCACCGACAAGCAGCCGTACGAAGGCGCGTTGTCCGGCGAAGTTCTGACCGCAAACGCCGGCGCACCGGAGCTAGCTGCGGTGCGTGCCGACGAGATCGGGTTTCTGGGCGCGTCCGATCTGCGCCGCGCCAAGGAACAAGCTCTCAATATCGGGCGTACTCACGCGGCAGGTCCGTGGAGTGTCGAAGAAATGCTGGTAGCCGCATCGGACCGGCGTGCAAAACACGAGCTGACAAGTGCAATGCGGTGGACAGGTGGCGCACTCAGCAAGGCTGATACCAGCGATCTCTGGGTGGAATATGCGCGTCTCAACGGGACCATCGAAGGAGAGACATCCGCAGAAACCCGTCGTTATCGCGATCGGGCTTTCATTGCGTCCATAAATGCCTATCTTCGTGCCAGCACCGATGGTGAGCGTGTGACAGCGCTGCTCACTTTGTCGGAACGGCTTGAACAGCGCAATCGGGGTCGCAACATGCTGCAAGCCCTGCGTCTGGCAGAAACAATCCAACCGCGATCAGACGTGGTGTCCGCGCTGGATGACGCCATTGGGAAGTACGGCTTCCGCATCACCGAGCACAAAGTGGAAAACGATCTGGCGGACCCTCGTCTTTGTGTGGAATTCAATGAACCGTTGGTGAAATCCGGTGTGGACTACGCACCCTATGTGAAACTTCCGGATGCCCGGCTGGCGGTGCAGGCAGAGGGCAGCCAACTTTGTGTTGAAGGTCTGACTCATGGCCAGCGCGTCACGGTCACTTTCCGGCAGGGCCTGCCCGCCGATAGCGGCGAATCCCTAATCAAGGATATTGCCATCACTGCCTATGTGCGTGACCGCAGCCCGAGCGTCGGGTTCGCTGGACGGGCTTATGTCTTACCACGCACCAGTGCCGCGGGTTTGCCTATCGAGACAGTGAATCTCGATCAGGTGGATTTGACCCTTCAACGGGTCAGCGACCGCAATCTGCTGCGCGCAATACAAGACAGCTATTTTGGGAAGCCACTGAGTTATTGGCAGTTCGAGGACTTCAATAGGGACGTGGCAGAAACCGTGTGGACCGGGTCCGGCGATGTACAGAACACCCTGAACCAGACAATGACCACGCGTTTGCCGATTGGTGAAGCTCTGAAGGATCAACCAACGGGTGTCTATGCGCTGACCGCCGATTTGCCGGGGGCCGATGTGTATGACGAGACATCAAGCACCCAGTGGTTCATCTTGTCAGACATTGGCATGACCAGCCTGAGCGGGGTCGACGGCCTCCATGTGTTTGTACGCCATTTGAGTGATGCCAGTGCATGGGAAGGCGCCAAGGTAACGCTTCTGAGCCGCGCAAATCGTGTATTGGGCACCGTGGATAGTGATGCTGAAGGCTACGCGCGTTTTGATGCCGGATTGACACGTGGGTCTGGCGGAGCAGCACCGGCTTTGGTTTTGGTCGAAGCTGGGGATGACTTCTCCTTCCTGTCGCTGACGGATCCTGCGTTCGACTTGTCAGACCGCGGAGTTGAAGGGCGTCAGCCAGCACCGCCAATCGATCTTTTCGTGACCACCGACCGAGGGGCCTATCGTGCTGGCGAAACCATTCACGTGACGGCTCTAACACGGGGCGATGTCGCACAAGCTCTGCCCGGCCTGCCGGTCACGGCAATCCTGACCCGACCCGATGGCGTGGAATATGCCCGACATATCTCGATGCGGGACGCCGCCGGAGGGCATGTGTTTTCTCTGCCATTGGGCGCAAGCGTGCCCCGCGGGGCTTGGCGGATCAGTTTCAAAACTGATCTGGATGCGCCTGCCTTGGCGACCAGAAAGGTCCTCGTGGAAGATTTTCTGCCCGAGCGCATCGATTTCGACCTGACGTTGCCGAATGCGCCACTGGACTCGGCCAATATGCCGCCACTCAAAGTGGCCGCGCGTTATCTGTTTGGCGCACCGGGTTCGGATTTGGATATCGAAGGCGAGCTCCGCCTAAAACCGCGCAAGGATGTGGCGGGTTTCGACGGGTATAGCTTTGGCTGGCACGACAAACCGTTTTATGCCAGCACAGAGTATTTCGGTGGCGAAGTCACAGACGCAAATGGTCTCGCGGACGTCTTTTTGCCGTTGCCGGACCAAGTGGCGGAAGGCCGTCCATTGCAAGCAGACATCAAAGTGCGGGTGCTTGAAGGATCCGGCCGTCCGGTAGAACGCACCTTGACCCACCCGGTGGCCGCGGCTGGGTCCATGATCGGCGTCAAACCAATGTTTGAAGATGTGGTGGCGGAAGGCACCAGTGCCCGGTTTCAAATCATCGCGCTTGATGCCGAGCTGGAACCGACAAACATGAAAGTACAGTGGACGGTCAACCGTGTGCGCACCACATATCAGTGGTATCAACTTTATGGTGATTGGGAGTGGGAGCCCACAACACGTCGCACCCGCGTGGCCAGCGGCGAACTTACGCTTGGTGACGATCCCATTGCAATCGAAGCCCCTGTGGAATGGGGGCGTTACGAGGTTGTTGTTGAACAGGTGGGAGGCGATCATGTCGCCAGTTCATCGGAATTCTATGCCGGCTGGTATGCGCCCGCTGACGCCTCAGACACGCCAGACACACTTGAACTGTCGCTGGATAAAGACGGATATCACAGTGGTGAAACCGCCGTTGTCCGCATCGTGCCACGCTATGCGGGAACGGCACTTGTATCGGTTATGTCCAACCGTTTGATTTCGATGAAAGCGGTAGAAGTGAACGAGGGAGAAAACCTCATTCCGCTGGATGTCACAGATGAATGGGGCGCAGGGGCTTATGTCACAGCATCGGTCATCCGTCCTTCGGACGAACCTGCCGCTCAAAATCCGGCGCGCGCGCTGGGTTTGTCGTATGCCAAAGTTGATCCAGGAGAGAAGCATCTTTCTGTGGCAATCGAAGCCGCGGAGAAAGTTTCCCCAAGAGGGCCTCTCGACCTGTCTGTAAACGTTTCAGGCGTCAGGGCGGGCGAAACCGCCTTTGTGACGGTTGCGGCAGTTGATGTTGGTATCCTCAATCTGACGCGTTTCCAAAGCCCGAACCCGTCCGAGCACTATTTCGGTCAGCGGCGTCTCGGCATGGAAATCCGTGATGTGTATGGGCGGCTGATCGACGGCATGAACGGCAACATGGGGGCATTGCGCTCCGGAGGCGATGCAACGGCCGGAACGGGGTTTGACTCTCCACCTCCAACAGAAGAGTTGGTCGCATATTTCAGCGGGCCGGTTGAGGTCGGAGAAGACGGCACGGCCAACCTGACCTTTGATATGCCGGAGTTCAATGGCACCGTACGCTTGATGGCGGTGGCGTGGTCGGCAACCGGTGTTGGTCAGGCGGAGCGGGACGTTTTTGTCCGCGATCCGGTGGTGGTCACAGCGAGTTTGCCGCGCTTCCTCGCACCTGGCGATCGATCGCGCCTGTTGCTGGAGATCGTGCATGCAGAAGGACCTGCAGGCCGGATGGGCCTTGACGTTGTAGCGGAGGGCGTGACGCTTGCCGAAGCGGTTCCAAGCGGCGTGTCCGTTGTTGAGAATGGCACAGAACGCGTGTCATTACCCGTTGTGGCGGGCGACGTTGGGGATCACACAATTCGCATCGCTCTCACCACTCCGGACGGCAAGCAATTGGTGAAAACCCTGATGCTTCCTGTACGGGCCAATGACCCCGAGGTAAGTGAAACCCGCCAGATCACTTTGGCCTCGGGTGACTCGCTCACGATTGGTGCCGATCTCTTCTCGGAGATGCGACCGGGAACAGGCTCGGCGGTGATTTCATCTGGTGCTCTGGCCAAATTCGATGCGCCCGGATTGCTACAGGCTTTGGATCGCTACCCCTACGGCTGTACCGAACAGGTAACGTCGCAGGCGTTGCCGCTTTTGTATTTCAGCGGTGTTTCCGACGCGCTGGGCCTCACGCCGCGGGACAAAATACAAGTACGTGTGGATCAGGCGGTGTCCAAGGTACTGACCCGTCAGGCAAGCAATGGCGCATTCGGGCTGTGGCGAGCCGAAAGCGGTGATTTCTGGCTGGATGCCTACGTGAGTGATTTTCTGTCTCGGGCCAAATCCAAAGGCTTCGACGTGCCGAATCTGGCGTTCCGTCAAGCGATGGACAACCTGCGCAACCGCGTGAACTATGCGCCGGATTTTGACAAGGGCGGCGAAGATATTGCTTATGCCTTGTTGGTTTTGGCACGGGAAGGCGCCGCTGCAATGGGGGATCTGCGCTACTATGCCGACGTGAAATCCGAAGCTTTTGCAACGCCATTGGCGGCGGCGCAAATAGGTGCTGCACTCGCGTACTATGGAGATCAGACCCGGGCAGATGCCATGTTCCGAACGGCAGCGCGGATGGTGGAAAAGCAGACGACAATCGAACAGGCTCAAGTCTGGCGGGCGGACTATGGCACTAACCTGCGGGATGCGGCGGGCCTTCTGACTCTGGCAATGGAGGCTGGAAGCGAGGCTGTAGACATCAATGCCTTGGCAACGCGGGTGGCCGCTTCGGGTCAAAGCCTGTCAACGCAGGAAAACGTTTGGTCTTTGATGGCGGCGCATGCGTTGATCGAAGATGAGAGCGACAGTGGTCTGCATGTGGATGGGGTCCCGTTGAGCGGCTCCCTGTTGCGACGGGTTGAGGATGACATTGATCTCTCGCCGGCCACTGTTCTCAACAAAAAGGCGGTTCAACAGAACGTGACGGTCACAGCCATTGGCGTTCCCAGCTATCCAGTCGTCGCGCGCGGATATGGCTATGCGCTGTCGCGTGAGTACTTTGCGATGGATGGCACACCTATGACCTCGTCCGAGGTGCAATCGGGCGATCGGTTTGTAACGGTGATCACAGTGGATCCGTTTGATAGCGGCGGCGCGCGATTGATGATCAATGACCCGCTGCCGGCTGGGTTTGAGATCGACAATCCCAATTTGTTGGAAAGTGGGGACGTAAAGGAACTCGACTGGTTGGAAACCACATGGGCAGAGTCCACCGAATTCCGTTCAGACCGGTTTTTGGCGGCTGTGGATTGGCGGTCGGATAAGCCGTTCCGCTTGGCCTATGTGGTGCGTGCAGTGTCCTCTGGCACCTATCATCATCCTGCGGCTTCGGTTGAAGATATGTACAGGCCGCAATACCGCGCCAATACAGACGCCGGACAGTTGGTCGTGCTTGATTGATGCGTAGGGCGTGGCCCATTTTCCTCGTCGCCGTGTTGCTGCTGGCTGCAGCGGCGCGGGACGGGGTGGATCAATGGATCGACCAAACAGACTTGCCGAGCCTCGTGTCAGATACCTCGATAGAGGTGCGCGGGCGGCAGGGCGGTCTGTTGCGCGCGTATACGGTGGAGGACGGGATCTGGCGGCTGGGCGCGAGGGTTCAGGATGTGGATCCGACTTATGTTGAGATGCTCTTGGCCTATGAAGACAAACGGTTTTTTGAGCACTCCGGAGTAGACGTTCGCGCGTTGCTGCGGGCCGCAGCCCACGCCTTGGCACAGCGCGAAATCGTGTCCGGCGGATCGACCCTCACGATGCAGGTTGCCCGCCTGCTTGAAAACTCGGGAACTGGCGAATGGGCAGGCAAACTGCGGCAAATCCGGCTGGCGTTGGCAATGGAGCGCGGGCTGACCAAGAACGAGATCCTCACTCTCTACCTTACCCACGCGCCGTTTGGCGGTAATATCGAAGGCATCAGAGCCGCGACGCTGGCGTGGTTTGGGAAAGAGCCGAAGCGTTTGACCCCCGCTCAGGCGGCTCTATTGGTGGCGTTGCCACAGAGCCCCAACGCACGACGACCGGACAGGCATTCCCAGCGGGCCGCGACGGCGAGGGAGCGGGTTCTGAGGCGCGCGGCGGCGGCGGATGTTTTGGGCGCGGGTGATGTGGAGGCGGCCTTGAGCGAGCCATTGCCAAGCCAAAAGCGTGGATTCCCAAACAATTCGCCACACCTTTCGGACCGTGCATTGGCAGAGGCGCCGGACCACAGGCGCCACGATCTTACACTTGATGAGAGCCTTCAAGGCAGCTTGGAACGCTTGGCGGAGCAAACGGTGCGAGGGCTGGGTCACAAGCTTTCAATTGCGATTTTGGTGGCGAACCACGAAACCGGTGAAGTTTTGGCGTCCTTGGGGTCTGCCGGGTTTTTGAGAGATGGTCAGCGGCAGGGTTTCGTGGATATGACCGTTGCCAAAAGATCTCCGGGGTCGACCCTTAAGCCTCTGATTTATGGTCTGTCTTTTGACCAGGGGTTGGTCCATCCGGAAACCATGATCCGTGATGCCCCCGTATCGTTCGGTTCCTATGCGCCACAGAATTTTGACGGTCAATTTCGCGGAGATGTGCGTGTATCCGAGGCGCTTTCATTGTCTTTGAACATTCCGGTTGTGGTGCTCACCGATGAGTTGGGACCGGCCAATTTGATGGCCGCGCTACAACGATCCGGAGCCGCGCCAAAGCTGCCGGGGGGGACGGCCGGATTGGCGGTGTCCCTTGGTGGTGTTGGGGTGTCTTTGAAGGAGCTGGTGCAGCTTTATGCGGGAATTGCACGGGGTGGAAAGTCGGTGGAGATCTTTTGGCGACAGGGTGAAAAAAGTGATCACTCACAACGTCTTATGAGCAGATCAGCCGCTTGGCATCTTGGACATATCCTCTCGGGTATCCGCCCCCCGGCAGGGGCGCCGCGGAACCGGTTGGCGTATAAAACAGGGACCAGCTATGGGCATCGCGATACCTGGGCGATTGGTTTTGACGGACAGCACGTGGCCGGTGTTTGGATTGGTCGGCCGGACGGCACGCCGGTACCGGGGGCGTTTGGGGCGGATATCGCTGCGCCGGTTTTGTTTGATGTGTTCCAGCACATCAAGCCGGAGTTGGCACCTCTCGGTCCACCACCGCCTGAGACAATTATGTTGTCCAACGCGCAACTGCCTGAACCGCTTAGGAAATTTAGGGGTCGATCTGCGGTGTTTGAGGCCCCCAAAGACCAACTTGCACTGGCTTTTCCACCAAGCGGAGCGCGGCTCGTGGACAGCGGGGAGGGGGTCGTGATCAAGATAAAGCATGGGGTTCAGCCCTTTACTGTTCTTGCCAATGGACTGCCTGTAGCCACTGGTATCCGGCGCCACGAATTTGCACTGCCGATGGTGGAAAAAGGCGCGTCAACGCTCACTGTGATTGATGCCGAAGGCCATTCTGACAGGGTGCAAATCTGGCTTGATTAAGGGTGTCGGCACTACGTCGGTATCGCGTCGGTATTACGTCGGTGCGCTTACAGTCACTATTCTTGTTCAGGAGATCCCGGCATGATTACCGCCGCGTATTGTCATTTGTTTGCCCGCTACAACCGATGGCAAAACTCGTCTCTTGTGGCCGCTGCCAGTCAATTGACTCAGGCTGAGCGTTGGCGTGATCGGGGCGCATTCTTTGGGTCGATCGCGGGGACACTCAACCACCTGTATTGGGCTGACGCGCTGATCCTGGCGCGCATTGAGGGCAACGAGCGGCCGCATGACACCATCGTTCACAATCTAAGCGAGCCAGCTCAGTGGGCGGATTTTGTTGCGTTGCGGGCGGCACGGGATCGCGACATCGAACGTTGGGCAGAAGGACTGAACGAGAACGATCTGGCAGGGGTGGTCAGATGGTATCCACCGGACGGCTCACCGCGACTTGAGATGTCCAAATCGCTTTGTGCGGCGCAGTTTTTCAATCACCAGACCCATCATCGCGGGCAGGTTCATGCGATGTTGACGTTGGCAGGTGTCACGCCAGAGGTGACAGACCTATCAGCGATGCCTCAGCGCTGACGACGCCTCGGTACCAAAGAAAAGCCCCGCCGGTGACACCTGCGGGGCTTTGAAGTCTTTAAGTCCGGATTAAGCTCAGAGGTTGAGCTTTTTGCCTTTGACCGGCGCCCAGAGCTTTTTGTTCGTCAGGTAGAGAAGAACAGTCAGCAGGGACAGGAAGAACACGCCCACGAAGCCAGCCTGTTTGCGGGCCATCATCTTGGGTTCCGCGGCCCACATCAGGAAGGCTGCGACATCTTCTGCCTCGTGGTGCAGGCTATTGGAGTGGCCGTCTGCATATTCAACGTCTTCACCGTAGAGAGGCGGTGCCATTGAGATCCAGCCACCAGGGAAGGCGGTGTTCTCATAGAATGTTGTGCCCGCTTCTTCTTTCTCTTCGCCGGTGTAACCGTCCAAAAGCGATACGATGTACTCAGGTCCACCCATGCCTTTGAACAGCTGGTTGATACCAGTGCCATAGGGACCGTGGAAACCGGCGCGGGCCTTGGCCATCAGCGACAGGTCAGGGGCTTCTGCGATGCCGCTCATCGGGAAGAAGTCTGTCACCTTACGGGGACGGTCATCTTCGAGCTCTTCATCATAGATGTCGAACTGTGCCGCATAGGCGCGTACCTGATCTTCGGGCAGGTGGGGGCCACCTTCATCAGCCAGAGTACGCAGCGGTACATAGCGCAGACCGTGACATGCGGAGCAAATCTCGGTGTAGACCTGAAGGCCACGTTGCAGCTGGTTCTGATCGAAGGTGCCAAACGGACCTTCGAACGAGAACTTGGTGTCGTGAATGTGGCCAGCGCCGCCGGCGGCAAATGCGCCTCCTGCCGTGAGGGACAGGGCCGCGAGAGCGATAATGCTAAGCTTCTTAAGCATGGCTGTTGTCCTTCTTATTCAGCAGGTTCGGCAGGTTTGCCGTAGTGAGCTTCGAAATCTTCCTCGATGGTGGCCGGCGGTGTTGTCGGCTTTTCGATCACACCCAAGATCGGCAGGATGATGAGGAAGTAGCCGAACCAATAGGCCGATGCGATCAACGAGAAAGTTGCATAGGGTTCTTCTGCGGGCATTGCGCCGAGCCACATCAGAGCGATGAAGTCGACTATCAGCAGAGCGAACCACCACTTGAACATCGGGCGATAGCGGCCAGAGCGGACACGCGAGGTGTCAAGCCAAGGCACCAGAGCCATCACGATGATCGCTGCAAACATCGCCAGAACCCCGAAGAATTTTGCGTCGATGATGCCGCCGGTGATCCAGCTTGCGAAGATCACAACCCAAACCTCGGAGGTGAAGGCGCGCAAGATTGCGTAGAACGGCAGGAAGTACCATTCGGGCACGATGTGTGCTGGCGTGGCCAGAGCGTTGGCTTCGATGTAGTTATCGGGGTGGCCGAGGTAGTTCGGCATGAAGCCGACAACTGCGAAGAAGATCACCAAGATCAGGGACAGTGCGAACAGGTCCTTGATCACGAAGTAAGGCCAGAATGGCAGGGTGTCTTTCTTGGCTTCTTCCTTGGAGCCGCGACGTACATCAACACCTGTCGGGTTGTTGTTGCCCGTGGTGTGGAAGGCCCAGATGTGGATCACAACCAAAGCGGCGATCACGAAGGGCAGCAGATAGTGCAGCGAGAAGAAGCGGTTGAGGGTAGCGTTGTCCACCGCAGGTCCGCCAAGCAGGAAGGTCTGCAGCGCTTCGCCAACAAAGGGGATGGCGCCAAACAGGCCGGTGATCACGGTCGCGCCCCAGAAGGACATCTGACCCCAAGGCAGTACGTAGCCCATGAAGCCGGTTGCCATCATCAGGAGATAGATGATCATGCCGACGATCCACGTGATTTCGCGCGGGGCCTTATAGGAGCCGTAGTAGAGACCGCGGAAAATGTGGATGTAGACCGCAAAGAAGAACAACGATGCGCCGTTCATATGCAGATAGCGGATCATGGCACCGCCGTTCACGTTACGCATGATGTGTTCTACCGAAGCGAACGCAAGGTCAACGTGCGGGGTGTAGTGCATCACCAGAATGATGCCGGTGACAATTTGCAGCGCCAGACAGAAAGTCAGAACGATGCCCCAGATCCACATCCAGTTGAGGTTCTTGGGGGTCGGGATCATCAGGGTGTCATACAACAGACCGATGATCGGCAGACGCGATTCAATCCACTTTGCACCCTTGCTTTTGGGTTCGTAGTGATCGTGAGGAATACCAGACATTTTCGCGTTCCTTATCCGAGTACCAGTTCAGTGCCCTCAAAGCGGGCAACCGGAACGTGAAGGTTTTCAGGCGCCGGACCTTTGCGGATCCGACCGGAGGTATCATAGTGCGAACCGTGGCAGGGGCAGAACCAGCCGTTGAACTCGCCAGAGCCGTCGCCCAGCGGCACGCAGCCGAGGTGGGTACAGACACCAATCATCACCAGCCATTCGCCGGCCTCGTCCATCGCGCGGTTTTCATCCATCGCGTCGGTTCCGGGCTTGTTGGCGTTTTCGCTTGCTTTGTCGATGGTCAGCTCTTCGAGCGTCACGGCGCGGGCTTCGTCAATCTCTGCCTGTGTGCGGCGGCGGATGAATACCGGTTTGCCGAGCCATTTGACGGTCAGCTGGGTGCCCTGCTCGACGCCGGAAATGTCGACGCGAATCGACGACAGCGCGCGCACATCGGCGGATGGGTTCATCTGGTTGACGAGGGGCCATGCGGCGGCACCTGCGGTCACTGCACCTGCGCCAGCTGTGGCGTAGTAGAGAAAGTCTCTCCGGGTGCCTTCGTGATCTTCTGCGTGGGACACGAGGTTCTCTCCAATTATTCAGCCGGCAAGCGGCCAATATGCTCTGGGCCACGGTGTCCCGCAGCCTCTCCCCGCCGCTATTTAACGAAGGGGATGCCACCCGTCCAGCGAACATTCGCCTGTCTTTGCATGTCGCGTCCCTCTGTCGCGCTTGGTGCCTTGACAAATTTGCCCTTCACACAGGTTTGCAGGCGCAATTTAGGGCGGCGTCTTGGCACGGTAGATGGTGCAGAGGCGAATCGTCTGAGGGGGATGTCGTCGGTTCTGGTCCGAAGGCACGCCGTGGGGTAGACACGTGAAGCAGTGTTGAAGGAGCCGCCTCTGTGATTAGCCTCAAAGATCTGGAGTTTCTGTCGTCGTTGGCCCGACACCGGCATTTTGCGCGGGCGGCGGAGGAATGTGGCGTGTCCCAGCCGGCGTTTTCCATGCGAATCCGCAAGATGGAGGAGCGTCTGGACGCAGCAGTCGTGAAGCGGGGCAACCGGTTTCAGGGGTTCACGCCAGAAGGTGAGGCGCTTGTGCGCCATGCGCGCAAGATTATGGACGGGGTGAAGCTTCTGGAAGAGGAGTTCCGTTCGGCGGGCGGAGAAATCACGGGGCAATTGGCTTTGGGTGTTGTGCCGACAGCGGTGGCCTATGCGGCTGGTGTGGTTCAACGGCTAAGGAACAGTCATCCGGGAATCACTGTGCGTTTGCAGGCGGCGAGTTCGCTGGCAATTCAACAAGGTCTGGAAAACGGCCTCTACGATGCGGGGATCACCTATGGAGAAGGGGTCGCGCCCGATCTGATGCGGGTCGAGCATCTTTATGACGAGCGCTATCTGCTTTTGGCGCCAAAGGCGATTGCGCCGCGCGACAAAGGACGGGCCAGTTGGGCGGAGGCAGCCGAGGTGCCTTTGGCTCTATTGGAGCCGGGGATGCAGAACCGGCGGATTCTCGACTTGGTCTTTCGCGAAGCAGGTGTGGTGCCCGAAGTGGTTGCGGAAACGGGCGAATTCACGTCTGCGATGGTGATGGCGGCCAATGGCATGGCGGCGACCGTGGTGCCCGAAGGTTTGGCAGAGGCGTTTGGTGTGAACGCAGACCTTGTGTCTTTGGCCCTTGAGGAGCCGGAGGTCGCCAAAGATGTGAGCCTTGTGTCGCCCCACAGAGATCCCGGTTTGTCCACGGTTGAAGCTTTGCGGCGGGTGTTGGGGCTGTCGGATGTTTCTTGATAACTTTTAGTTATGGTAAATTAAATTTTGCTTGATTGATTATTCGTTTCGGTGATGCGACGCTTTCCTATCTTGCAGGGAGGTTAAGATGGCACCACTCGACGATCAAAAAGGCGTTTGGAAGAAAAAAGGCACCGGAAAGTCCCGCCGCACCCCGAAAGGGCGGCAGGTGGATGATCAGGCGCTGAGCGACGTTCAGGCGTTGTTGGGGGACACCCCGCGTCGGCGTGACCTGCTGATTGAATTTTTGCATTTGATTCAAGATGCCTATGGGCATTTGTCCGCTGCCCACATTCGGGCGCTGGCCGAAGAGATGCGACTGGCTCAGGCCGAAATTTATGAAGTTGCGACCTTCTATGCGCATTTTGATGTGGTGCGAGATGGTGAGACACCTCCGCCTGCGTTGACCATTCGGGTGTGCGAATCATTGTCTTGCGAGTTGGCTGGTGCCGATCAACTGGCGCAGGCACTGAAAGATGGCGTTGATCCCAAAGACGTGCGGGTTGTGCGTGCGCCTTGTATGGGGCGGTGTGATACCGCGCCGGTGGTTGAGCTGGGGCACAATCATATTGGACACGCCACGGACGAAAAGGTCGTCGCCGCATTGCATGCGGGTGAAGTGCATCCTGTGGTGCCTGACTATCAGGGTTTGGCTGAATACAAGGCTGACGGCGGATATCGCATGCTTAAGCAGTTGCGCGAGCATGGCGATTGGGAAGAGCTTCAGGCGATGATCAGCGAAGCGGGCCTGCGCGGCCTCGGCGGTGCGGGTTTCCCGTCGGGCACAAAATGGGGCTTTGTGCGAGCCAACCCGGGACCGCGGTTTTTGGCGGTGAACGGCGATGAGGGCGAACCTGGCACGTTCAAGGACCGTCATCACCTTGAGCGCAACCCGCATATGTTCCTTGAGGGGATGTTGATTGCGGCATGGGCCGTCGAAGCTGAGACCTGTTTTGTGTACATGCGCGACGAAAATCCGGGCGTGATCCGGATTTTGCATCGTGAGATTGCAAAGCTCGTCGCCGAGGGGATCGTTTCGGAAGACTATATCGACGTCCGCCGAGGGGCTGGCGCATATATCTGTGGCGAAGAGAGCGCCATGATCGAGTCAATTGAAGGCAAGCGTGGTTTGCCGCGCCACCGCCCACCGTTTGTGGCGCAGGTGGGGGTCTTTGGAAAACCGACGCTCGTGCACAACGTCGAGTCGCTTTATTGGGTGGCGCGGATCGCGCGGTTCGGTCCGGAAGTCCTGAATTCCGTTGAGAAGAACGGCCGCACCGGATTGCGCAACTACTCTGTGTCGGGCCGCGTGAAACATCCGAGCGTCTATTTGTTGCCGGCTGGGTCGACGATTCTTGACGTGATCGAGGCCGCCGGAGGGATGGTCGACGGGCATGAGTTCAAAGCGTATCAACCGGGTGGACCGTCGTCTGGGCTTTTGCCTGCGTCGCTGAATGATGTGCCGTTGGATTTCGACACCCTGCAGCCGCATGGCACGTTTATTGGCTCGGCCGCAGTTGTGGTCCTGTCGGATAAGGACAGCGCGAAAGAGGCGGCCCTCAATATGCTGCGGTTCTTTGAAGACGAAAGCTGTGGTCAGTGTACGCCGTGTCGGACCGGTTGCGAGAAGGCGGTGAAGCTGATGCAGGCGGACAGCTGGGATCAGCCGTTGCTTGAAGATCTATGTCAGGTGATGAGCGATGCCTCGATCTGTGGATTGGGCCAAGCGGCACCAAACCCGATCAGGTTGGTGATGAAGCATTTCGGGGAGGAAGTGTGATGGCTGACGGAGCACGCATTGATATGGTGACTTTTTCGCTGAACGGTGAAGACGTAACCGTGCCCGAGGGCACAACAATTTGGGACGCTGCGAACGGTAAGGGGTTTGTGATTCCGCACCTGTGCCACAAGCCGGCGAAAGGATACCGCCCCGACGGCAATTGCCGCGCTTGTATGGTCGAGGTCGAAGGCGAGCGGACGCTGGTGGCGTCTTGTATCCGCGAGGCCTCTGACGGCATGGTTGTGAAGACCGAGAGCGAACGGGCCACCAAGGCGCGTGAGATGGTTCTTGAGCTGTTGGTGGCGGATCAGCCCGAGGTCAAGCACGACGCGTCCAGCCATTTCTGGAACATGGCCGAAAGCGCCGGTGTTGAGGAAAGCCGCTTTCCGGCCAAGGAAGCCGAACGCGTACCGCTGTTGGACAACAGCCACGTGGCGATGAGTGTCAATCTTGATGCCTGCATCCACTGTAATCTCTGTGTGCGGGCCTGCCGCGAGGTGCAGGTCAATGATGTGATCGGCATGAGCGGGCGCAACAACACAGCCAAGATCGTGTTCGACCAGGATGACGCCATGGGCGCCTCCTCCTGTGTGGCTTGTGGTGAATGTGTCCAAGCCTGCCCGACCGGCGCTTTGATGCCGGCGACCGTGGTGGATGAAACCGGCGCGGGGGACAGCTCGGACTATGATCGAGAAGTGAAAAGCGTCTGCCCCTATTGCGGTGTGGGCTGCCAGATCAGTTTCAAGGTCAAAGACGACAAGATCAAATATGTCGAAGGCATAGACGGGCCGGCGAACGAAAACCGCCTGTGTGTCAAAGGCCGGTTCGGGTTTGATTATATCGACCACCCGCATCGCCTGACAAAACCGCTGATCCGCCGCGAAGACGCGCCGGCGAAGGGGTTGAACGTCGATCCGGGTAATCTGATGACGCATTTCCGCGAAGCATCGTGGGATGAGGCGTTGGACTTTGCCGCCGGTGGCATGGCGCGTTTGCGCGCGGAAAAAGGCACGAACATTGCCGGATTTGGCTCTGCGAAGTGCTCCAACGAGGAAGCCTATCTGTTCCAGAAACTGATCCGTCAGGGGTTTGGCCACAACAATGTCGACCACTGTACGCGTCTTTGCCATGCGTCCTCTGTGGCGGCGTTGTTGGAGAACGTGGGCTCCGGCGCGGTGACTGCGACGTTCAACGAGATCGAGAACGCCGATGTGGCGATTGCGATTGGCTGTAACCCCATCGAGAACCACCCTGTGGCGGCGACCTACTTCAAGCAGTTCGCCAAACGCGGCGGCAAGCTGATTGTCTGTGATCCACGCGGCGTGGGCCTTGGGCGGCATGCGAGCCACAAGTTGCAGTTCAAGCCAGGCGCGGATGTGTCGATGCTCAACGCGATCATGCATGTGATCGTCGAAGAAGAGCTTTATGACGAGGCCTACATCAGCCAGTTCACCGAGAACTGGGAGGAGATGAAGGCGCATCTGAAGGACTTCAGTCCCGAGGCAATGGAGCCGATCTGTGGCATTGAGCCGGAGCTGCTGCGCGATGCGGCGCGGACCTTTGCCAAGGGCAAAGCGGGCATGATTTTCTGGGGTATGGGTGTGTCTCAGCACATCCACGGCACCGACAATGCGCGTTGCCTGATCTCGTTGGCGCTGATGACTGGCAATGTCGGTAAGCCGGGTGCGGGTCTGCACCCGCTGCGCGGGCAAAACAACGTACAGGGCGCGTCGGATGCGGGCCTGATCCCGATGTTCCTGCCGGACTATCAGTCTGTGATGGATGACGGTGTGCGCTCGGCATTCACCGATGTCTGGCAGTCGGAGGACTTCTCCAGCCAGAAGGGTCTGACCGTGGTGGAGATCATGCATGCGATCCATGATGGCGACATCAAGGGCATGTATATTCTGGGCGAAAACCCGGCGATGTCGGATCCCGATGTCGATCACGCTCGCGCCGCTTTGGCTAAGCTGGAGCATCTGGTGGTGCAGGACATCTTCCTGACCGAAACCGCGAACTATGCGGATGTGATCCTGCCAAGCTCGGCTTGGTATGAAAAGTCCGGCACCGTGACCAACACCAACCGTCAGGTGCAGATGGGGCGGCCGGTCACGGCGCCTCCGGGGGAGGCCAAAGAAGACTGGTGGATTGAGGTCGAACTTGCCAAGCGGCTGGGCCTGAATTGGTCCTACACCCATCCCAAAGAGGTGTTTGCGGAGATGAAGCTCAACATGGGCTCGCTCGATAACATCACATGGGAGCGGCTTGAGGGCGAGGCGGTGACCTATCCGTCGCTTTCACCCGAAGACCCCGGTCAGGCGATTGTGTTTGGTGACGGCTTTCCTCGGGACAACAACCGTGCTCGGTTTACGCCTGCGTCCGTCATTCCGCCGGATGAAACCCCGGACGCGGACTATCCTTTTGTGCTGATCACAGGACGTCAGTTGGAGCACTGGCACACAGGGTCGATGACACGCCGTGCCAGCACGTTGGATGCGTTGGAACCGGAGGCGAACTGTTCTCTGCATCCGTCGACCCTGCGCAAGTTGGGCGTGGAACCGGGTGGCTATATTGCGTTGTCGACCCGTCGCGGTACGGTCACGGTGATGGCGCGTGCAGACCGCGCGGTGGCGCCGGACAACGTGTTCCTGCCTTTTGCTTATGTCGAGGCGGCGGCGAACATCCTGACCAATGCAGCGCTCGATCCCTATGGCAAAATCCCCGAGTTCAAATTCTCCGCGGTGCGTGTGGAGAAGGCCGAAACGCCGGTTGCGGCGGAATAGAATGAACTCCGGTGGTGAGGCGTTTGTGACGCTTCGCCACCGGAGTCCCCTTTGGACGCAGTAACCCCTTAGCCACGACCAAAGCAAAGTCAGGACGCAAGGTTTGCGCCTGACAGGCTTAGGCGTAGTGGATTTTTACGCCGCTGCAAAGTATTTTGTTTGAGTCGTGAATTAAATGGCGTTGTCAAGGCGTGCAGGGGCCGAACACCCCACGCGATCAGTCACTTGGCGTTGTCGTGATCATGCTTTCACGTGTGGCGAAGTCCTCAAACCATGTGGCAAGCGCTTCACGGCCACTCCGCCAGTCGCGGTCTCCATGGCGAAAATCAAGATAGCCAAGCGCACAGCCCACCGCGATCTGTCCCATATCCAGCGGGCCGTGCAGATGGCTCATCCAGCGGTCATTGAGCGCATCTAGGGCACCGGCGACTTTGCCCCATTGCGCCTCGAGCCAATCGTCAAAGACGATTTCGGCAGGACGCAGGCGCTTTTCATATACAATAAGCACTGCGGACTCGAGGATACCGTCGGCGGTGGCTTCGAGTGTCAGAACATCCCAAAGCCGGTCTTCGGGATATAGATCGGCGCCGGCACGCGCCACCAGATAGCGGCAGATCACGCGGCTGTCGTAGATCGCAGGACCATCGGGACGCACAAGCGCGGGAATTTTGCCAAGCGGGTTGGCGGCAGCGGCCTCGTCCGCGGTGGAGAGCGCAGTGGTATGCACCCGCACAAGGTCGACGTCGTCGGTTTGCTCTGTTTCCGCGAGGGTCACGCGGACCTTGCGGACAAAGGGCGAGGCAGGGGAATGGATCAGTTGCAGACGGGACATGGTTTATTCCTTGGTGGGATCTGAAAAGGACGATTGCATCAGCGCGGCAAGTTCGGCGGTGTGGCTGCCAACCGACTGTGTGGCCATGTGGCGCGCGGCGGCATGGCGCGCCTCGCTCGGTTTGTTTTGACCTAGTTTCCAAGTGCCCTGCACATCCTCGATATGCAGGCGGAAGGGTTGAATCATCCGCAGCATGCGATGGAACGCCTCGGCATCCATTTTGTCTCGTGTCCACGGGGATTTGGGCAGTAGCTGTGCCTCAAAATGCGCGGAAAGACGATCCAGCAGATCAGGCAAGTCATCTTGCGGCAATGGCGCAAGCGTGCCGGTCAGATGCACCGCGACATAGTTCCAAGTCGGCACCTGATCGTCGATTTCGTACCAGTCCGGGCTGACATAGCTGTCAGGTCCCGAAACGACGAGGCGGGCTGGCATTGGCTCGCTTAGGGCCCGTGCCATCGGGTTGGAGCGCACCAGATGCAGGTCGGCGACAGCGCCGTCCTCGGTGAGCAGGAACGGAACGTGGGAAATCAGTGGCGCTTGCTCAGCAGACAGCGCCAGAACGCCAAAGCCCCGCTCGCGGGCGAAGACAAGATTGTGTGCTGTTTCGGTGCCTCTGAAGGCGGGATTGGGGTGCATCGCAAGGCCTTTGGTCAAGTCGGCAGGATGGTGCAGCGGACAAAGGCGCAAGGCAACACGCAAATGCTGATGGTGGTCTTAAGCGATGCTGATTCAAAGGCGTCCCCTGCGTCGCGCTGACTACGGCTGCGTGATGGTGTCTTTGAGAATTGTGGGCGCATCCCCTTCGGCCCATTTCGGCAGCTTTGGCATGATGGTGGCGAACAGGTCGCTTACGAGGAAGGTGTCCACCCAGCCCGCCAGATGCGGTCCCGCGTCGGCGTCAAAACGGGCTTTGTCGATAAATGCGAACTGGCGCACAAACGGCAGGATCGCCATGTCGGCAAGGCTGACACGCGCACCAAACAAGTGACCCTTGGCAAGCTGCGGCTCCAACTGGGCCAAAAAGGCCATGGCCGCAGCGCGGCTGTCTTCGCGATCGTGATCCGGATAACGGGTGTGATACTTGGTGCGGTCCAAGGCCTGTTTGAAGGGGCCGTCGGCCTCCGCTATCAGGGCATGTCCCGCCTTTGGCATGGTAAGCCAGCCTTCGGGATCGTTTTGTTCTAGGGCCCAAATCATCACGTCGAGGCTTTCGTCGATCACCCTGTCATCGTGCTGCAAACACGGCACCGTTGCGCTGGGCGACACCTCAAGAAAGGCCGGAGCCTTGTCTCGTAAAACGACCTCGCGCAGCTCGACCGCAATCCCTGACACCGATACGGCCAGTCGCGCCCGCATCGCATAGGGGCAGCGGCGAAAGCTGTAGAGGATCGGCATCATGGTCTCTTTTGTTCCTCAAATAATTTGGGAGGCTGGGGATGATGCCCCAGCCGGACCTGAAGAAAATTCACGCCACGAGCTGAGTGCCGCGCAGGTCGAGAATGGGCGCGGTCACGATGGCGCCCTCGTTCTGCGGGGTGTCAAACGTCACTTCGGTGAATTGCTCGGTGCGGCCCATATGTGGGTTTTCCATCAGAATGTGATGGGTTTTTCCCAATTGCGTCTTCAGATGCGCAGAGACCTGTACCTCACCCGCCGCCCGCAGGCGCGCGGCGCGCTCTTTGATGATTTTGCCGTTCACCTGCGTCGGGATCTTCGCGGCCGGTGTGCCTTCGCGCTTTGAATAGGGGAAAACGTGCAGCCATGTCAGGTCGCAGTCTTCTACCAGTTTCAACGAGTTCTCAAAATGCGCGTCGGTTTCGGTCGGGAACCCTGCAATGATGTCCGCGCCATAGGTCATATCGGGGCGCAGTTTTTTAGCGTCTTCGCAGAAGCGGATTGCGTCATCGCGCAGGTGGCGACGCTTCATGCGCTTTAGGATCAGGTCGTCGCCGTGTTGCAAGCTGAGATGTAGATGCGGCATCAAGCGCGGTTCGGTGGCGATTGCCATCATCAGGTTTTCATCCACCTCGATGCTGTCGATCGAGCTGATCCGCAGGCGTGGCAGGTCGGGCACCAGTTTCAGGATTCGCATCACCAGATCGCCGAGTTTCGGCGTGGCGGGCAGGTCGGCGCCCCAAGAGGTGAGGTCAACGCCGGTCAGCACAACTTCGTTGAAGCCTTTGTCTACGAGCCGTTTGATCTGATCGACCACAACGCCTGCTGGCACCGAGCGCGAGTTTCCGCGGCCGTAGGGGATGATGCAGAAGGTGCAGCGGTGGTCACAGCCGTTTTGCACCTGCACATAGGCGCGCGAGCGGGTGCCGAAGCCGTCGATCAGATGGCCGGCGGTCTCGGTGACGGACATGATGTCATCAACCATCACCTTTTCGGTCTGGCCGATGAAATCCGGCCCCTTTGCGATGCCGGCCCAAGTGTCGGGCTGCATTTTCTCGGTGTTGCCAACAACCTTGTCGACCTCGTCCATGGCGGCAAAGGTTTCCGGTTCCACCTGTGCGGCACAGCCGGTGACAATTATGTTGGCGTCGGGGTTTTCACGGCGCAGGCGGCGGATTTCCTGACGGGACTTGCGCACGGCCTCGGCAGTGACGGCGCAGGTGTTCACGATCACCGCGTTCTCCAGACCCGCGGATTGCGCCATGTCTTTCATCGCCTCTGATTCATAGGAATTCAGGCGGCACCCCAGCGTGGTGAATTTAGGCGGAGCAGCGGTCATTTTGCCCGCTCCAGAAAGGCGGTGGTGAATTCACCGCTCATGACGTGCTCGGTTTTGCCGGTCATCCAGACGCCGTCGTCGCGCCAGTCGATCCAGATGGTGCCGCCGTCGAGGTCGATTTGCACCTTGCGCCCTGTCAGGCCACGACGGTGTGCGGCGACGGCGGTGGCGCAGCTTGAGGAGCCGGAGGCCAGCGTAATGCCGACACCGCGTTCCCAAACGCGCATGCGGATGTGGTTGTCACCAACGACCTGTGCGACCTGCACATTGGTGCGTTCAGGATAAAGTACGTGGTGTTCGTGCGTCGCGCCAAAGACAGACAGGTCCACGGCTTCGGCGTCAGCGACAAAGAACGTGCAGTGCGGGTTGCCCATGCCAGTGGCCGTGGGTGCACCGTCGATGGGCAATTCCAGCGTGTCCATTTCGCGAGCCAAAGGCACTTCGTGCCAGGCAAGTTGCGGCTGGCCCATGTTCACGGACGTCAGATCGTTGCCTGCGTCGCGGGCATAAAGGGTTCCGCGATCTGTGGTCAGCGTGAGTGAGTCGGTGCCGGTTTCGTCCATCAGATACCGCGCAATACAGCGGGTGGCATTGCCGCAAGCCGCGGAGGTGGAGCCATCAGCGTTGTAAAACACCAAGTGCGCATCCGCGTCCGTGCTGGTTTCAATCACGGCAAGTTGGTCAAATCCCACACCTTTTTGCCGGTGGGCAATGGCGGTGATCTGATTTTGGGTCAGGTCAAACGAACGCGCACGCGCGTCCACAACGACAAAATCGTTGCCGAGACCATGCATTTTCATGAAGGCCAAAGAGGTGTTCGCGCGTGTGTTCATTGGGCGCATATACGCCCGTTGAAGATCGGATTCCAGTGGTGTGCATTTTTTCTTGAGAATCGGGTTGACCCCTCTGCGCACACAGCATAGTTAGCGCTCCACAGACAGAGTGGGCCGTTAGCTCAGTTGGTAGAGCAACTGACTTTTAATCAGTGGGTCGTAGGTTCGAATCCTACACGGCTCACCACTGAACCTCCTAAAATGCGTGTGATATCAACATTTCCCGTGCGGGGTGGTGCATGTTTTCATGGGCAATTGAGCCATTCTGACGCAAAGCCGTCTTCGATCACATAAACGCCGTTTGCGTGCCGCATGAGGATGATGCGGTAGGCGTAGGTCGCGCCTTCTGCAGCGCATTTGGCATCATAAAGCGTGGCATTCATTTCGCGAACAGGCACAGCATTTGTCAGTGTGCAGGTATTTTCCACACCAAATAGTTTGTCACCCTGAATGGCAACGGCGTGGCGGTCTTCGCCAATACGTTCGGGATCGCAGGTCCAGTAGTCGGTGCCCGCAGGTTTGTAGAGACCATCAAACGACGTGGCAAAGGCGGCTGCTGGCAGAAGCGCGGCAAGGGTTACCGCTGTCAACGGTCTGAGAAAATACATCGCGACCTCACAAAACAACAATGGCCCGAACACTGTGCGTGTCGGGCCATTGCGTCAAGGTGCGATCGGTTCACCTGCTATTTCGTGCTTTTGCCTTTGGCAGTTTTGGCAGCGGCTTTGCGGGCCTTGTTCTTCTTGCTGTTTGCCTTGCCAACCGGGGGTGGCGGGCCTTTGGGCTTGTCGCCGGATGTCGCGCGGCGGGGAGCTGCGTCGCCGCCCTTGGATTTCGCCGAGGCCGCGGGCTTATGCGCCTTAGGCTTGCCCGGTTTGTCGTCCGACCTTGGCTTTTCAAACTTCGGTTTGGTCGGCTTGCCGCCCTTTGAGACCGGTTTTGGCTTGCGCGCGCGTGGTGCCGGATCGTCGTTCCACTCAACCGGTGCGCTTTTGGTTTTTGGCTTGTCGAAGCTCTCGCCCTTGGGTTTGTCCCCCCAAGGTTTGTCACCGTGGGGTTTGCCTTTGCCGCGATGACCAGGTTTGTCATATTTCGGTTTGCCACCAGGTTTGCCGCCGCGCATGCGGTCAAGTTTCGGTGCCTCGGCAAGCTGTGTCAGGGTCTCGCCGCGCTCCAGTTTGCCTTCGGGACCAACAGAGGTCAGGAAGGCAGGCACGGAGGTTTCGAGGATCTGCACGTAGGTTTCGTTGGCCTGAATGCGGATCGCACCGATGTCGCTGCGACCCAGACCGCCACGCTCACAAAGCATGGGCAGAAGGCGGCGGGGGTCGTGACCGGCTTCGCGGCCGCCAGAGATCGAGAACCAGATCGAGGCTCCGAATTCCTTCCGCGGCTCGGGTTTGGCGTTCACTTCCGACAATTCCTCAGGGGCGGTGCGGATGGTGCTCAGCAGGCGGATGTAGCCGGCGGCGATCTGCTCGGGCGTGAAGGCGTCCATCATGGATTTGATGGTGGCTTCGTTGCTTTCGGGGATGGGCTCTTGCCATGCAGGATCGGCAAAGAGGCGATCCATGTCGCGGGCTTTGACCTCGTCTGCGGACGGTGCGCCGCCCCACTCGGCCTTGAGTTTCGCCATGCCAAGGATGCGGCTGGCTTTCTTGTTGGATTTGCGGTTCACGATCAGCGCGCTGACGCCCTTGCGGCCTGCACGGCCAGTACGACCCGAGCGGTGCAGCAGGGTTTCGTGGTTGTTGGGCAGTTCGGCATGAACCACCAGATCGAGGTTTGGCAGGTCGATGCCGCGTGCGGCCACGTCGGTTGCCACACAGACCTGAGCGCGGCCATCGCGCATGGCTTGCAGCGCGTGGGTGCGCTCGGATTGGGACAGTTCACCAGACAGGGCCACAACATTAAAGCCGCGGTTCGACAGACGCGTCGTGAGGCGGTTCACCATGGCGCGGGTGTTGGCAAAGACGATGGCGTTGGGCGCCTCGTAAAAACGCAGGGTGTTGATCACGGCATTATCGACATCGCGATCCGCAACGGTCATGGCGCGGTATTCGATGTCGGCGTGCTGGCCTTCTTTGGCTTTGGCGATGACGCGTTCGGCGTCGCGCTGATAGCTTTTTGCGAGGCCAAGGATCGCGTTGGGAACAGTGGCAGAGAACAGGAGAGTCTGGCGCTCTTCGGGTGCTTCGCCAAGGATGAATTCGAGGTCTTCGCGGAAACCGAGGTCGAGCATCTCGTCCGCTTCATCCAGCACTACGGCGCGAATTTGCGACAAGTCGATGGCCCCGCGCGAAATGTGGTCGCGCAAACGACCCGGTGTGGCAACGACGATATGGGTGCCACGGGCCAGCGCGCGGCGTTCGTCACGCATGTCCATGCCGCCGACACAGGATGCCATCACAGCACCGGCTTTGGCATAAAGCCAGCCCAGTTCGCGTTTCACCTGAAGCGCAAGTTCGCGGGTCGGGGCAATCACCAGCGCCAGCGGCGCGGCGGGGGCCTCAAACGCCTCAAGGTCTTGCATAATGGTCGGCGCAATGGCGAGGCCGAAGCCCAGCGTTTTACCGGAGCCCGTCTGCGCGGATACCAAAAGGTCGCGGCCTTCGAAGTCCGGATTCAGTACGGCAGTTTGAACAGGCGTCAGGGTGTCATAGCCACGCTCATCAAGCGCGGATTGCAAGGCAGATTTCACGATGTCTCTTTCTCTCATAGGAGTGTTGCTGTCCTTTGACTGGCATCCCTTTGCACCGTCTGACGCGGTGTCCTTATGCACGAGAAAGAACAAGAAGAGGCCCGCTTAAAGCAAATGTGGTAGGATGTATAGAGTAGGGTGCTTCGAATTTTGAACCGAAGAGTTCAGTTTTGCTCTTGAAGATCCTTGCGCGGGTTCTTAGTTGGTTATTTCAAATTATGAAGTATCTGCGTGATGATTCAACATATCAAAGATGACGAGCCGTTTTTTCCCACCGACTTGCCGCCTGAAATGATGGCGGTTGTCGGTGCTTTTGCGCTTGTAAGGCAAATGGAATCTCATCTCGATGATGGTGTTTTTGAAATCCAGCTGAGCAAGCAGGAACGCCGGATGGTGATGTTTCTGAACCCGCCACGGCGTATGGGGGCAATGGCAGATGTGATGGGGGCCTTGCCCTCAAGCGTTACGGCGATGGCGGACGCATTGCAGGATCGTGGATTGCTTCGCAGAGAACGTGATCCGGATGACGGGCGGGTCTGGCGGCTGGCGCTGACAGAAACAGGCGAAGCTGCACGGGAAGAAACCATCCGAAGGGTGTCTAAGAAGTTTCGAGAGATTTCGGCGCTGACACCTGAGGAAATTGACACGTTTTGGAAGCTGGCCACAAAGGCGCTTCCAATTCCGGTTTTGGCGAAATTGGCCAGTGAGGGAAAAGAATGAAACTGATGACGTATGCGGCTCTGGCTGCGGCCTTGTTGGCGGTGCCGGCGATAGCCGAAGAACATTTGAAACCGGTAAAGCTGATGGAAATCAACGCCGGCGAAGCGTCGTTTGAACGGCAGTTCTTTGGTCAGGTCAAAGCACGGCAGTCCGTTGATCTTGCGTTTCAGGTGGGAGGTCAGATCGTTGATTTCCCCGTGACCGAGGGTTTGCGCATCGCCAAAGGGTCGGTGATTGCCGAATTGGATCAAGAGCAGTTCGAGTTGCAACTGGCGCAGGCGCGTTTGCAAAAAGCCCAGGCGGATCGCACGGTGAATCGTCTTAAGAAACTCAAGGGCAACACGGTCAGCCAGGTGGCGATTGATGACGCCGAGACACAGGCCGGCCTATCGGAAATCGCAGTGAGCAACGCAGCATGGTCGCTGCGCCATGCGACCTTGCGTGCGCCTTTTGATGCCTTGGTTTCCAGCCGGAATGTAGAGCTTTACACAACAGTTGGCGCGGGAGCGCCTGTGGTACGCATTCATGACCTGAGCGAGTTGCGCATTGAAGTGGATGTGCCGGAAATCCTGTTCCAAACTGCGGGCAACCGTGGTGACAATATCGAGATCTTCGCGCGCTTTCCCGGGCTGGACGACGTCTATCCGCTCGACATCCGCGAATACGACGCGGAGACCTCGGATATTGGACAAACGTTCCGGATTACCTTTGGATTGGAGCCGCCCAAGGAGCGTGTAGTCCTTCCCGGTTCCTCTGTCACCGTATCTGTCCGTGCAGTCGAGCCGGCAAAAGCCATTGAAGTGCCGATGTCTGCCATCGTGACAAATGACACAGGGGAAACCGGTGTCATGCAGTTCGATCCCAAAGGCGGCGATGTCGGCCATGTGCGATTTGTGCCTGTTGATATTCAGCCCTCTGAAAGCACAAAGGTCCGCATTCTGAGCGGGCTTGATGATGGAGCAGAAATCGTTGTTGCAGGTGGCGCCGCGTTGGGCGAAGGCCAGCAAGTGCGCCGCTTTGCCGGCTTTGGCAACTGAGGTCAATGCAGATGAACATTGCACGCATGTCGATTGAGAAGCCAATTTACACTTGGCTGATCATTCTTGTGTTTTTGGGGGGCGGTATTCTCGGCTTCCTGAACCTTGGACGCCTTGAAGATCCGGCGTTCACCATCAAACAGGCGGTTGTCTCTACGTCTTATCCGGGTGCGACGGCAGAGCAAGTCGCAACAGAAGTCAGTGAACCTCTGGAAAGCGCCATTCAGAAAATGGGAGAAGTGGATCGTATCACTTCGATCAACAGCCCGGGTCAGTCGCTGATCGAGGTCCATATTAAGTCGACGGTAAATGGCGATGATCTGCCGGAAATCTGGACACGGCTTCGCGCCAAAATGCGGGACGCCTCTCGTGCATTGCCGCAGGGCGTTGGCCAGCCCTATGTGAACGATAGTTTCGGCGATGTGTTTGGCATGTTTTATGCCATCACCGCTGAAGGGTTCAGCGATGCCGAGAAGCACGAACTCGCCACTTATCTGCGCCGTGAATTACGGACGGTAGACGGGGTGGCGGATGTCGAAGTCAACGGCTTGCCGGAAGAGGCAATCTACATTGAACCCAACCTTGCGCTGTCGGTAAACCAGAACGTGTCGATCGAAGCGATTGCGCAGGCCATTGCCAATTCCGACAGTGTGACACCTGCCGGCACATTGACCACCGAGAGCGCGCGAACGCGGATTATGACCCCCGATGGCAGCGACACAGTCAGCGCCATTCAGGGCCTGTCTGTCGGATCGGGAGGTCAGGTTGTGAACCTTGTGGACACCAGCCGCGTTTCCCGTGAGCGCAAACCCAATCCGAGCCAGATCGTTCGCTACAACGGCGTCGAGGCCTTCACACTTGGCGTGGCCGGTTTGAGCACGGAAAATATTGTTGAAGTTGGCAAAAACGTGGACGCGAAACTTGCAGAGATGCAGGGCGACATTCCAGCCGGTGTTGAGTTGCACCCAATTTACCAACAGCACATGGTTGTGGACAAAGCGTCCAACGATTTTCTTGTGAACCTTGCGATGTCGGTTTGCATCGTGATTGCGGTTCTGGGGGTATTTATGGGGTGGCGCGCCGCTGTGGTGGTGGGTGTGACCCTGTTCCTGACGGTGATCGGCACTTTCCTCTTTATGTCGATGTTCTCGATTGAGATGGAACGCATTTCGCTTGGGGCTTTGATCATTGCAATGGGCATGCTGGTGGACAACGCCATTGTTGTTGCCGAAGGCATGCAGATTGCGATGTTGAGGGGCAAGGCTTCCCGCGCGGCCGCAGACGAGGCCGCCGGCAAAACCCAGATTCCGCTGCTTGGAGCAACGATCATCGGGATCATGGCCTTTGCAGGCATCGGTCTGTCCCCAGACGACACCGGCGAGTTTATGTTCTCGCTGTTTGCGGTGATTGGCATTTCGCTTTTGCTGAGTTGGCTGTTAGCGCTGACCGTGACACCCATGCTGGGTCACTATCTGTTCAAACAGGGCAGTGGCGGCGACACGGATGCGTATTCGGGATGGATTTTCCGCATGTACGGCTGGAGCCTGAACCTTGCGCTGAGGCTACGCTGGTTGGTGGTGGTCGGTCTATTTGCTGTCACCGCGCTGAGTTATGCAGGGTTTAGCCGTGTGGAGAACCAGTTCTTCCCTGAAAGCAACACGCCAATCTTCTTTGTGCACTACAAGCTGCCGCAGGGCACGCCGATCGCTAAGACGTCTGAGCATATGGCTAGGATGGAAAGTTGGCTGGCCGAGCGTGAGGACGTATCCAGTTACTCGACTTTTGTCGGACAGGGGGCGACCCGCTTCATGCTGACTTATGAGTCCGAAAAATCAAACCCGAGCTACGGGCACATCATCATTCGCACCGAACATGCCAATCAGATTCCGGACTTGCGGGCGGATCTGAATGCTTTTGGCGCAGAGGCCTTTCCTGAGGGTGAGTTCCGGACCAAGCGTCTGGTGTTCGGCCCAGGTGGTGGTGATCCGATTCAGGTGCGGTTCTCCGGCCCCGATCCGGTGGTGTTGCGCGAATTGGCGTCGCAGGCAGCGGTTGTTCTGGAAGACGCATCGCCGAACATTCGCGAGGTGCGTACAGATTGGCGCGAACAGGAGCTTGTGATCAAACCGCTTTATGCCACGGAGCGGGCGCAAACGGCGGGTGTGACTCGGGATGATGTTGCGGACATGCTGAATTTCTCGACAGACGGCATCAGCGGTGGCTGGTTCCGCGAGAAAGACCGTTTGCTGCCGATTATCATTCGCCGGTCCAATTCCGAGGGGTTCGGACTGCTGGATCAGGTGGTCTATTCGGGCAACACCAAGAGCTTCTTGCCGCTGGAACAAATGGTCGACGGCTTCGCCTATGAAACTCAGAACACGTTGTATCATCGCCGTGATCGGGTGCCGACAATCACTGTTGGGGCGGACATTGCGCCGGGCCTGAATGCTGCGGAGGTTCAGAAAGAAGTGACCGCAGCGGTGGAGGCGATGGAGCTGCCTGTTGGCTATCGAATGGAGTGGGGCGGCGAGAAAGAAAACTCTGCCATGGCACAGGAAAGCCTTGGCAGCCAGTTGCCTCTGACGATTCTGATCATGGTGTTGATTTCGGTCCTGCTGTTTAACGCAATCCGCGAACCTATCATCATCTGGCTATTGGTGCCTATGTCGGTGAACGGTGTGGTGATCGGGCTTTTGGGCACAGGTCTTCCGTTCTCCTTTACCGCGCTGCTTGGTCTGCTCAGCCTGTCGGGCATGTTGATCAAGAACGGTATTGTTCTGGTAGAGGAAATCGATTTTGTCCGCGAAGAAGGCGGCCCGCTTAAAGAGGCGATTGTGAAAGCAAGCGTATCACGACTGCGGCCGGTGATGCTTGCGGCTGTGACAACGATCCTAGGAATGGCGCCGTTGCTGTCGGACAAGTTCTTTGAATCGATGGCTGTGACAATCATGGGCGGTCTGGCCTTTGCCACCATTTTGACCCTGATTGCGGCCCCTGTGTTCTATATGATCTTCTTTGGCCGAGAGGATCGAAGGAAGCGTGACGCACAGACCAAGGCGGTCGCCGCCTGACCCCTGCACCGCCCCTGTTTTTGCAACGGGGGCGGTGATCCCTTTCCCACTGAGGAGGGCTTTGCTAAGCTCTTTTTGAATGCGGACATTTGCCGCGCCATGCTGTGACCCTTGGGGGATTTTTTGCCAGCCAAAAGGTATTTGAAGTCGGTGCCTTTGATCGGGGTGAGCCAAAGGGGCGTGACGCAATGAACGCTCTGCCGCCACCTTTTGTGAGTCGTGACGCGGGCGTTGTCCGGATTGGTGGCGCTTTGCTGACATCTACAATTGGTCGCATCGAGAACGACTTTGCCGCTCTAACGGCCGAGGGCGATGTGGTCATTGATGCTGCCGAGGTCTCCGCCTTTGACACAGGTGGCGCTTGGATGCTGGCCGACCTGAAAACGCGGCTAGGCGTAGGCGGTGTTGTGACCGTGCAAGGTCTGGCTCCTGCCTATGAGGCCTTGTTGGCCAACGTCGAAGGCGCCATTCCCGAGAGTGACGAAGACCCGGAAGGGCCGCGCGGTGTGATGGCCGCGCTGGATCAGTTCGGGCGCAAAGTGGTGCACGCGCAAGAGGCCGTGATTTCCTTTAACGGATTTCTGGGCGAAACTCTGGTGCGGATTTTCTATCTGTTGTTGCGGCCGTGGAAGCTGCGCTGGGCGTCTTTGGTGACGCATATGCAGGATGCCGGCCTTCATGCCGTGCCGATCGTCGCTCTGATGGGGTTTTTGATCGGTATCGTGCTGGCTTTTCAGGGCGCGACGCAGTTGCAACGCTTTGGCGCGGAGGTTTTCGTTGTTGAACTGATCTCGATTTCGGTGCTGCGGGAACTGGGCATTCTTTTGACCGCGATTATCGTGGCAGGCCGGTCGGGATCGGCATTTACGGCGTCTGTCGGCTCGATGAAAGTTCAGGAAGAAATCGACGCCATGCGCACTTTGGGGCTGGATCCCATAGAGGTTCTGGTGGTGCCGCGGGTGCTGGCGTTGGTTCTTGTTCTGCCGATCCTTGGATTTGTGGCGAACCTGTGTGGTCTGTTTGGCGGGGCCTTGATGAGCTGGATCGATCTTGGGGTCAGTCCGGGTATGTTTCTGACACGGCTTTATGACAACACGGGGGTCTGGCACCTTGCGGTGGGCATGATCAAAGCTCCGTTTTTTGCGGTGGTGATTGGTGTGGTTGCCTGCTGGCAGGCGTTTCAGGTGCGCGGGTCCTCGACAAGTGTCGGACAACGCACAACGGCGTCGGTGGTGCAGGGCATTTTCCTTGTGATTGTTTTGGACGCGATGTTCTCGATCTTTTTCGCGCAGATGGGGATTTGAGGATGACGGAGACCCGTGAAGCCGTGATCAAAGTGCGAGGCCTGCGCAATCAGTTCGGACGCCAAGTTGTGCATGACAATCTTGATCTAGATGTCTGGCGCGGAGAAGTGTTGGGTATTGTGGGCGGATCAGGTACGGGCAAATCCGTGCTGTTGCGCACTATTGTCGGGCTGAACAAACCCGCCAAAGGCAGCATAGAGGTGTTGGGCGTGGATGTTCTCAACGCGCCGGACATCGAACGGCGCGAGGTGGAAACCCGCTGGGGCGTTGCGTTTCAAGACGGCGCCTTGTTCTCATCCCTATCGGTTCTAAACAACGTCATGGCCCCGATGCGCGAACACCTCGATCTCAGCCCGGCGCTGATGAAGGCGTTGGGTGAATTGAAGATTTCGATGGTCGGGCTGCCGCCGTTGGCCTGTGGCAAATTGCCGAGCGAATTGTCTGGCGGCATGCGCAAGCGCGCGGCCCTTGCGCGGGCTTTGGCGCTTGATCCGCAGATTGTGTTTCTCGACGAGCCGACTGCGGGCCTCGATCCGATTGGAGCCGCAGCGTATGACGAATTGATCGGCGAGTTGCAGAGGGCTTTGGGATTAACCGTTTTTATGGTCACGCATGATCTGGACAGTCTTTATGCGATCTGTGACCGTATCGCGGTGCTTGCCGAAAAGCGCGTGCTGGTAGAAGGTCCGATAGAGGGGATGACCGAAGTGGATCATCCCTGGGTGCAAGAGTATTTCACCGGACCGCGTGCGCGGGCGGCACAGGTGAAGGGTCAGGCCACTGGCCAAACGGGGGCGGGATAATGGAAACGCGGGCCAATTATGTGCTGATCGGGCTGTTTGCCCTGATGGGCCTCATCGGGTCCTTTGCCTTCCTGTTGTGGTTGGCAAAACTCGATGTGGACCGGAGCTTTGCGTATTATGAAATGACGTTTGAAAATGTGTCGGGCCTCGGCACGGCGGGGGATGTGCGATACAACGGCTTGCCGGTTGGACAGGTTGTTGGTCTGGAACTGGATGATGACAATCCATCGCTTGTGCGGGTCCGTGTTGAGGTGGATGCGGAAACTCCGATTAAGACCGACACGATTGCCCAACTCAATTCTCTGGGCGTCACCGGCGTTAGCTTTGTGGCGCTTTCCGGTGGGTCCCCTGAGGCGGCTCTTCTCGGCTCTGGCGGCGAAATCACAACTGAGCGCAGCACAATACAGACTTTGCTTGAAGGCGCGCCGGAGCTTTTGGAAGAGGCCGTTGCCTTACTGGAAGATGTGCGCAGCGTGGTGAGCGAAGAAAACAAGGACTCGGTGTCGGAACTCCTCTCCAACTTGGCATCAGCCTCTGGCAAGCTGGACCGAACACTTGAAGATTTCGAGGGGTTGTCTGCCGATCTTGGCGCTGCGGCACGTGAGGTTGCAAACTTCACAGATACACTGGAAGGGCTGTCAGATACTGCCGAAGTGACACTAACAGAGGCAACCGACACGCTGGTTTCTATTCGCGGTGCCGCGGACCGGACGCAGGGCACGTTGGACAGTGCCAAAACTGCCTTTGACACCGCCAATGATCTGGTGACGGGAGAGCTAAAGGAATTGGTGGCACGGGGTGCGGATGCCGCAGCGGCGTTGGACACCATTCTTGAGACCGTGGAGCCCTCAGCTATCGCGGCGTTTGACGCGGCAAATGGGTTGATCACGGACCGGTTGCCGGGCTTTGTGGATCAGGTTGAAAGTACAGCCAAAACACTTGAAACCGAAATCGCCAGTGTCAGCGAATCCGCGACGACTTTAATGGAGCGATATGAGGACGTGGGGCAAGTGCTGCAACAGCGTGTGACCGAAACCGAGGCGGCGATTGTTTCAGTGCGTGAGGCGTCAGACGCAGCGACCGCGACGCTCAATTCGGTGAAAGATACTGCGGAAACCGCAACCGATTTGATGAATCAGGAGGTTGCGGCGCTGGCGCAGGAAGCCACCGCGACCTTGCAGCAGACCCGTGTTTTGGCGTCCGAGCAACTGCCGGAGTTGATAGAAGGTGCGAACTCTGCGCTGGCGACCATTCAACAGGAGGCTCAGCAGGTGGGCGACACCGCCAACGACATGATCATTGAGGCTACTCTCCGCTTGCAGGAGGCGCGTGGCACTTTGGCTGGGTTCCAGGAAACGCTTGAGAATTCTGACACAATGCTAACGTCTCTGACGTCGACGTCAAATAGCGTCCAGACGCTTGTCGAAGGGGATGCGACCACGTTTTTTGTCGATGCCAGCGCTGCCGCCGAAGCTGCGCGCGCGGCACTTGAAACCATCAACGCGTCTGTGGACGAAGAATTGCCTGGTGTGATGGAAGATGTGCGTGCTGCGGCCAAAGGTGCGAAGGACGTGATCGCGGCGCTAGGCGACAATGTGGAAATGTTGTCGGCGGACGGACAGGTGGCTCTGGAATCCGCGACCGTTGCCTTCACAAATGCCAATGAAACTCTGGCAGCCATCACCACGGCCATGGAGGCGGCTGAAACCACGTTGAACACGGCTGATGACACATTCACAGCAGCAAATGACATTCTAGAAGGCGATATGGATGCCATCATCGCCGACGTTCGCGGGGCAGTGGACGCCTTTTCCAACACAGTGGTCAACGTGACAGACGACATCGAATTGGCCAGCGCCGAGGTGCTGAGCGCCTCGCAAGCGGCGGCAAGTTTGGTGGGCACCGTGGACGGCATTGTGGTGAAAAACCAAAGGCAGGTGTCGGATTTCCTTGGGGTGGGCTTGCCGCAGTTCCTGCGCTTTATTGAAGAAAGCCGCTATTTGGTCGGAAATCTGGACCGGCTGGTAGATCGGGTGGAGCGTGACCCCGCGCGCTTCCTGCTTGGCACTCAAGGATCGGAGTTCAGTCGATGAACAAAAGTGTCTCTCTGTTCGTTGTTCTTACGGCTCTGCTGCTAGGCGGCTGTGCGGGTATCGGCACGATAAACCGCGCTGCGACGCCGACGGATTTGTATGCGCTGACTCCCAAAAGCACGTTTGACGCCAATCTACCGCGACTGCGGCAGCAAATTGTTATTGAGGAGCCCACGGCGACTGCGGCGGTCGACACCGACCAGATTGCGGTACATCCGACGCCCTTGCAGGTGGAATATCTTCCCGGCGTGCGCTGGGTCGACCGTGCTCCTCTGATTGTGCAGGCATTGTTGATCGAGAGCTTTGAAAACAGCGGCAAGGTTGCTGCGGTTGGACGATCCACAGTCGGCCTGCGGCCGGACTATACCATCGTGACCGATGTGCGTGAATTTCAGGCGCATTTGCCCAAAAGCGAAGAGCCGGACGCGCCCTTGGAGATTCATGTGCGGTTGAATCTCAAGATTGTGGACAGTTTCAGCGATCACATCATCGGCTCGAACTCCTTTACTGAGGTCGTGCCGACGCAAAGTGATGAGATGCTTGATATCGTGACGGCTTTTGATTCCGCTCTGGGGCGGGCAATGCGGGATTCCGTAGAGTGGAGCGTCCGCAAGATATATGGCCATGCACAGGCCAATCCGAGACCACAGTTGCGGTAACCCAAGCCGCTTGAAACTGTGTGCCTGTGGCTTGTCGTGCCCGCCGGTACCCTTCATCGCCCTTCACCGAGGACTTTCTCATGGCTGATCTGCTCATACTCTGCCGCACAACGCCGGAGATGGACAAACACCTCGCCCAGCACTTTGACGCAGTTCGTTTGGAGGAGATGTCCGCGCCGCAGGAGTGGCTGCAAGCGCATGGAACAGACGTTCGGTATATCTTGACGGACGGGCACCGTGGCGTGTCGGAGGCCGTTCTCGAAATGTTGCCCAATCTTAAACTGATCAGCAGCTATGGGGTAGGATATGACGCCATAGACACCCGCGTAACAAATGCCGCCAGAGTGCCTGTGACGCACACGCCGGATGTGCTGAACGAAGAGGTCGCGACCACGGCCTTGATGTTGTGTCTGGCGATCTGGCGCGACATGGAAAACGCAATGCATCACGCGCGGTCCGGCGATTGGGCTGTTAAAGGCGCACGGCCGCTGCCGCATACCGCGGACAACCGCAGGGTCGGGATTTTGGGCCTTGGCCGGATTGGCAAAGCTTTCGCGCGAAAGCTGGCGCCGTTTCATGCCGAAATCAGTTATCACGGCCGCACAAGGCAGGACGTCGCGTATTCATATTTCGACAATCTGGTGACTATGGCGCGGGCCTGCGACACGCTGGTCTGCATTGCACCAGGCGGTGAGGCGACCAAACACCTCATCAACGCCAAAGTGCTGGAGGCGCTCGGACCTCAGGGGTATCTTGTGAACGTCGGGCGGGGATCAATTGTCGATGAGCACGCATTGATCGCTGCGTTGCGGGACCGACGGATTGCGGCGGCCGGACTTGATGTCTTTGAGGACGAGCCGAACATTCCGGCAGAGATGCGGGCCCTGCCGAATGTGGTCATGACCCCTCATATCGGTAGCGCGACGGTCGAGACCCGCTTTGCAATGGGCAAACTTGCGGTGGACAACCTGATTGCCGTGAAAGAAGGGCGTGATCCTCTGACGCCGATTCCAGAAAGCCGAGGACTGTTTTAGTGGTTTGTTGAGGTCATGCGCTTCCGTGATATTTGGGAAAACTCGAAATTTTGCCCGCTTGCAGTCGGGAAAGGCCTGCCGGAAACGGCAGATTTGCATTTTTTTGGCATGCGTGATTTCCACACAGTGCCTGTGTGACCCAAGTTCCATCACCGGCTTCTGGGGCGGCTCGCCGAAAGGCTGATCCGCTTTTAGGAGGCAAACCTCTCGACAGGATACTGCCCGAAAGGGAAATCTCCGATGATCCTTGCATAATCCAGCCGTGACCGTTTGTTTGCGACGCTGGAAACGCTGTGCGCTTCGGGTGCGACTGTGGTGTGTGACGGAAACGGCCGAGCGCATTTGCGGGTCGGTACCGCCGTTGAGCGGCGTGAGGAACTGCGCGCTTGGCGGTCGTATGACATAGCTTTGCCGTTTGCCGACGACGAGTTCACGACGCCGTCTGCCCAATACCTGACGACGGATACGCACCTCGTACCATTATCCTGAAAACAACAAAGGCGCCCATTGGGCGCCTTGTTTTACTGGTCGGAGTGAGAGGATTCGAACCTCCGACCCCTGCCTCCCGAAGACAGTGCTCTACCAGGCTGAGCTACACTCCGACCGTGACGGGCGATGTAGTCCGTTCGGCGAACTTTGGCAAGCACAATTGGTGCAAATTATTCCGGATCCGCGCGGCGCATTGCCTGACTGACGCGGAAGCTGCCCGCGGAGATGCCGCGGGAGCGGGTGCGCAAAACCGGCGTCTCTTTGGAGGTGCCGCCTCGGGCCTCTCGGGCGATGATGAAAAGGCCGCTGGCCACGATGATGCTCGCGCCCACAAGCGTCATTTTGTCGGGCCATTCGTCAAACAAGAGAACCCCGAACAGCGTGGCCCAGATGATTTGTGAGTACTGCATCGGTGCGACCAGTGCAGCCTCGGCATTGGTGTAGGAGAAGACCAGCATCAACGAGGCGGAAAAGCTAAAGAGTGCCACCATAGCCATGCCGCCCAAAGCCGGCAGATCAACCGGTTGATAGACAAAGATCATTGCCACACCCATGGCGCTGACGTTGATCAGGGCTGGGTACAGCATCAAAACAGCGCGCCGTTCTTCGCGGCCAATTTTGCGCAGGATCACAGATTGCAAAGCCACCGCAAAGGCCGCCAAAAGAGCTGCGAAATGTCCTAGTTGCAGCTCTGTCACGCCCGGACGTACGACCACGATGACGCCACTAAGGCCCAAAAGCACAGCCAACATGCGCATGACGCCGACTTTTTCTCCAAGAACCGGGATAGCCAAAACCGTGATCAAAAGCGGGGCGGCAAAAAGCAAGGCATAGACCTGGGCCAGAGGGAGTACCGTGAAGGCATAAAATGCCGCCGCCGGAGAGGTCACGACGCATACAGATCGCAAGGCCACCCACCACGGATGCACAGGGCGCAGATTGCCTTGGGTTGGGTCGCGCACCAGCATCAAAGTGATGAGGGGGAAGCTGAACAAGCCCGAGAAAAACACTATCTGGAACGGAGAAAACGTCGCGCCGAGGTATTTCACGATCACATCATGGGTCGAGAATATCGCAAAGGCCAAAAGCGCCACCAGAACGGCTTTGATGTGCATGAAACAGTCCCGAATGTGCTGAGTTTGGCGCATGTTAGCGCAATCGGCGTGGCGACGATAGGCGGGCGCAAAAGAAAAGGGCGCCCGAAGGCGCCCTTGAACCAAAAGCTTGTGCGATTAAAGGCTTGCGTCGAGTGCCGCCAGCAACGCATCGCCCATTTCGGAAGTCGACACCGGTGTGCCACCGTCCGCTTGCATCAAGTCGCCGGTACGCACGCCGTCCGCCAGAACTTTCTCCACAGCGGCTTCCAGACGGTCCGCTTCGCCACCTTCATTAAAAGAGTAGCGCAGCGCCATTGCAAAACTCAGCACGCAGGCACAGGGGTTGGCTTTGCCTTCGCCCGCGATGTCCGGTGCAGAGCCGTGTACGGGTTCGTAGAGAGCCTTGGGGCGGCCGTTGTCCATCGGCGCGCCCAGTGACGCGGAGGGCAGCATGCCCAGCGAGCCGGTCAGCATCGCGGCACAATCGGACAGGATGTCGCCAAACAGGTTGTCGGTGTAGATCACGTCGAACTGTTTCGGGGCACGTACCAGCTGCATCGCGCCGTTGTCGGCGTACATGTGGGAAACTTCGACCTCGGGGTAGTCCTTGGCCACCTCGTTCACCACTTCGCGCCACAGAATGCCGCTTTCCATCACGTTGGCTTTTTCCATGGAGCACAGACGCTTGTCACGCTTCATCGCAAGGTCAAACGCCGCGCGGGCGCCGCGCTCGATTTCGCTTTCGGTGTAGCGCTGGGTGTTGATGCCCACGCGCTCGTTGCCTTCTTCAAAGATGCCGCGAGGCTCGCCGAAGTAAACGCCCGAGGTCAGCTCGCGCACGATCATGATGTCGAGGCCGGAGACCAGTTCCGTTTTTAGCGAGGAGAAGTCCGCCAGCGCATCAAAGCACTGTGCAGGACGCAGGTTGGCAAACAGGTCCATTTCCTTGCGCAGACGCAGCAGGCCACGCTCGGGCTTCACCGAGAAATCCAGTTCGTCGTACTTCGGGCCACCCACCGCGCCGAGCAGAACCGCGTCTACCTCTTGTGCGCGGGCCATCGTGTCGTCATGCAGGGGCACGCCGTGTTTGTCATAGGCGGCACCGCCCACAAGGTCTTCGCTCACGTCGAATTTTAGCCCGCGCTTGTCGCCGAACCAGCCGATAATGCGCTGTACTTGCGCCATGACTTCGGGGCCGATGCCGTCGCCAGCGAGGATGAGAAGCGAAGGGTTGCTCATGGGGTGTCGTCCTTGTCCAAATGGGTCCGCAATGGCCTAGCGGCTGAAGGCCCAAAGATCAAGAAACAAGGGGCTTTAATGCCTCCTCCAGAAGCTCCCAGACCCGAGAAATGCGGGGGGTGTGGCGCAGGGCCTCATGTGCGGTCAGCCAGACTGGCAAAACAGGTAGTGGAAAGTCTACGGTCACCTCTTCTATTCCCGCAGTTTTGCGCGCGACGTCAGTTTGACAAAATCCGAGCCCGCAGCCTGCGCGCACGAGTTCCCAATAAGCGGATTGATTATCACATCGCACGGCGAACCAGTCCCTTGTGGCCGGAATACCCATGCCGCGCATTTCGCGAATGATGTCGTCGTTGGCGTCATATCCCACGATGTCATGGTGTGGCAGGTCAACCGCACCGCGGGGGCGGCCTTTGCGGTCCAGATAACTTTGGGCGGCAAACATGCCGAGGCTGATATTGCCGAGATGTCTGGTGATCATATCCAACTGTTCGGGTCGGTACATGCGCACGGCGATGTCGGCCTCGCGAAAAAGCAGGTTTTCAGATTGGTCCGAGGGCAGCAGATCGATCTTTATCGCCGGTTCCTTCTGTCGGATGTCCGCGATGATATCGGGCATGGCGTGGTGGGCCATAAACACCGAACAGGCGATGCGTACATCACCCTCGAGTCGGTTTTCCTGTCCTGCCGCGCGCAGCGAAAGATCGGCCATGGCCGCAGCCATGTCTCGGGCAGGGGTGAGCAACTCCTGTCCCTTGTGCGTCAGTTCAAACCCCCTTGCCTGTCGGTGAAAGAGTTCGAGGCCAAGGTGGTCTTCGAGCACACGGATATGGCGCCCCAAGGTGGGTTGCGACGCGTTCAGCTGGCGTGCTGCGGCAGACAGAGAACCGGTTTCGGCGACCGCCACGAAGGATTGGATCAGGGACCAATCGAGATCTGTGAGTCGTTTTTCCATTCATAAATGAATAGCACGGCTTTGATTTTTGCCAATGCACATTTGTTTTCGAATGCCTCATCTTGAGGGCAGCAAACAAGGAGTGCGTGACAATGACCAAGACTGTTTTGATCCTCGGCGCCACAGGCCGATTTGGCCGCAACGCCGCCACGGCCTTTGAAAGCGCTGGCTGGGACGTGCGCCGGTTTGACCGCAGTAAAGACACGCTGCGACAGGCCGTACATGGGGTGCAGGTGATCGTGAATGCGTGGAACCCACCCTACTATGACTGGGCGGCGCAGGTGCCAGGGTTGCATGCGGATGTGATCGAAGCGGCGCGACTGGTGGACGCCACGGTGATCGTTCCGGGCAACGTGTATGTCTTTGGGGATGGCAACGGCGGCACTTGGGACGTGACGACACCGCATTTGGCGCAAAATCCGCTTGGAAAAATCCGCCGCGACTTGGAGGATGCCTATCGCGAAAGCGGGGTTCGCACGATTGTTTTGCGGGCGGGAGACTTTCTCGACACAGAGCCGTCGGGCAACTGGTTCGACATGATCATGGCGCCGAAGTTGGCGAAGGGCGTGTTCACCTATCCCGGCGCGACGGACATCGACCATGCCTGGGCCTATCTGCCCGACCTCTGCCGCGCGGCCGTGCAGTTGGCGGAGAAGCGGGATGAGCTGAACCGTTTCGAGGACGTACCGTTTCCGGGTTACACTTTGAGCGGAGAAAAGATGGCCGACCGTCTGGCAGCGGTCACAGGGCGGAGCATCTCGCTCAAGAAGATGAACTGGCTTCCAATTCAGCTCGCGCGCCCTTTTTGGAAGCTCGCGCCGCACCTGCTTGAGATGCGCTATCTCTGGAACATGCCGCATCGTTTGAGCGGTGCGCGCCTGAATGTGCTTTTGCCGGAGTTTCAGCACACACCTCTGGAGCGCGCGCTCGCCAGTACGGTGCCACCCGCAGCCTTGCAGCATCCGACCGGTCAGAACCCAATGTCTACCCAGACCAGTCTGTGACGGCTCGCGGCTGTTTCATCATATACCAACAGATCATGGTCCCGCGCGCCTTCGCGGGGCCAAAACACGCCGGCATTCTCAACGGTCCAATCTGCGGAGGGCAGAACATAGCTCACCCGCAAATCTCCTGGTGTCGGTTCCGGCCAGTCCACCGTTGGTCCGGCGTCACGCAACGGATCTTGCAGGCTCGGGTCACGTATCAAGTCTGCAATCGCGTCCCGCCGTCCTTCGCCATTGTCGGGATCAAGGTTCGCATTTCCTGCAATCACAAAGCGGGATTTGGGTGGCGCGCCAAATTCCCCGCCCAAATACACCTGCCAAAACCGGATTTCATCGGCGTTTCGCAGCCCGTTCCGATCTTCGGGCCCGTCAAACACGGGCGGTCCGGCAGCAAAGGCCATTATTGTCACGACGCCATCGGGATGGGCAATCGGGACCACCCAATGTCCAACCGACGACAACCTTTGTGAAGCTTGTGCTGCCTCGCTTGGAAACGGTGTTCCGTCCCGTTTTGGTAAATCCGCCCGTGGCAGAGCCCGCCACAAAAGGTCGGAGTGGTCCTGCACCTCCGACAAAATGATGGGCCATTTCGATAGTATGGCCATACCGTCCGCCCCGCGAAACCGGCCATAGCCCTGCGCGTCAGCAGGCCCGCCTAACCGTCCGTCACCATTCATGTCCAGTCCTGTTTGAACACCTGTATTCGGGGGCAGGGCAAAAACATGCGGAAAGCGCCAGCCCACCGTGCCAATCACCTCACGCAAGGCGGTGAGAGTGCGCAGCTCTGCGTCATAATCCACGCCCTGCAAAACAAGGATATCCGGCGCGACATGGGACACCACCTGCGCCGCTGCTCGTGCCTGATCATCACCACGCAGAAGGTCACGTAACAAAACGCCCGGTCCGCGCCGGCTTAATTCCAGGTCATATGTGGCAATGCGAAGGGTTTCCGCAGGGGCCGGTCCCGCCCAAAACAGAGCAAGGATCAGGCAGGCTGTACGCCCCGCGCCGCTGCATAGGCGCGTCGCCGGTTTTCGCTGATCATCGTGGCGACCCGCACCATCGCCATACCGCGCATAATCATGCTCGCGGGAATGAAGGCCCATGCCGTAATTGTCCAAATCAATGTCAGCGGATCATCAAGATGGATCGGATCAATCAGATCCGACATCATCTGCACCACCGCTGGGATCAAGAATGGCATCAAAAATCCTAACGCAATGTTAAGACGTCCATCACGCTGTAGCCGCGGCAAGACATCTCCGCCTGCCGTGGGGTCGAAAAGAGGCAGATTTACCCAAACGTTGAAGGCGCCATTGCGTGCAGGCCACCCAAGAATGCGCACATAGAAATAGAACACAGCCAAGGCAGCCAGCGAAATGAGATAGGCCATTCCGGACGCGGTGCGCACCGCAAGCATCAATTCCGGCGAGGCGTTGCTGGGCAACATGATCACCATGAGCCGAACCGGAGAATAGGGGAAATCGATTGCGTCTCCAACGATATATCCCAACGTGTGCAGGAAAGCGGTGAAGGCATTTGGCGCCGCTTCTCCGCGGGCGATCACAGCCAGTGTGAAAACAGTGAGGAAGACTGCGAGAAACCGCAGTCGGTTGAAAGGGGCCGCATAGCGGAATTCAAGGATCGACGGGTAGGCCGACAGGTATTCGATAAAGACAAGAAGTCCTGCAAACAGCGCAAACAGCAACATGATGTGGATGGCATCCGCGCTGACCGTTGGCATCAAAATCGCTGGCAGAGCAAACAGCAATGCCACCAAAAGTGCCCGAGTCATCGCGCTGATTATTCTGCTAAACACTGCCCGTTTCCCTTCAAACTGGATGCCGCGATTTATGGTCATCGTTGTGACCCGCGATCTTTTTCCAACTTGATCCCGCCAACATTGCGGCGGGGTGCCTCATTCTCGCCTTAATGTGGCACCCAAGGAGGCGCTTGCTCAAGGATTTGTTTCCGGAATGGTAAATTTTTCTCTACGGATTTCCTGGACTGGTGCGGGAATGCATCAACTTCGGATCCGTAAAAGTGCAAGAAACTCAGGTGGATGCTAGATGTGGTGGGCTTGGACGCGGAGACCCACAAGGCATGTGGACTACCTGTGTTTGGATATCCGGAGGCCGCCCCAATTTTGCCATAATTGAGCAAATTTGTTAATTTTTTCTCCCGAGGCTCAATGCTCAACGGGGATCAGCGGAACAAAAAAGCGCCGGCCCCTTGGGACCGGCGCTTCACAATTTTGGATTGGATCATACCCAGGGGCGCTCAGCGCCTGCCTTGGCTTCATAGGCGTCAATCGACGCAGCCTTTTCCATAGTCAGTCCGATGTCATCCAGACCGTTCAACAGGCAGTGCTTTTTGAAGGCATCCACCTCAAACGCGATCACGTCGCCATCGGACGAGGTGATTTCCTGCGCCTCAAGATCGACGGTCATGCGCGCGTTGGCGCCTTTTTCTGCGTCCTTCATCAGCAGATCGACCTGTTCCTGCGGCAAGACAATCGGCAGGATGCCGTTCTTGAAGCAATTGTTGAAGAAGATGTCGGCAAAGGACGTGGAGATCACGCATTTGATGCCGAAATCCGCAATCGCCCAAGGCGCGTGTTCGCGCGAAGAGCCGCATCCGAAGTTATCGCCCGCCACCAGAATGGAGGCTTCGCGGTACTGCGGTTTGTTCAACACAAAATCTGCGATCTCGGTGCCGTCGCGGTTGTAACGCATCTCGTCAAACAGGTTCTTGCCAAAGCCGGTCCGTTGAATCGATTTCAGAAACACCTTGGGGATGATCATGTCGGTGTCGATATTCACCAGCGGCATGGGCGCGGCGATACCTTGCAGTTTTTCAAACTTTTCCATCTCGCTGGCTCCTTACATCAGCTCGCGAATATCAGTCAGCTTGCCCGTCAGGGCAGCAGCGGCGGCCATAGCTGGCGACACAAGGTGTGTGCGGCCTTTATAGCCTTGGCGGCCTTCGAAGTTGCGGTTCGAGGTTGCTGCGCAGCGCTCGCCCTCGGACAACTGGTCGGGGTTCATTGCCAGACACATCGAGCAGCCCGCCAGACGCCATTCAAAGCCCGCCTCACGGAAAATGTCCGCCAGACCTTCTTCTTCGGCCTGAGCGCGCACAAGGCCGGAGCCCGGCACGATCATGGCGCGCATGCCTTCTTTGATTTTCTTGCCTTTGACCACTTCGGCCACGGCGCGGAAATCTTCGATCCGGCCGTTGGTGCAAGAGCCGATGAACACAGTGTCGATCTCGATGTCCGTGAGCTTCTGACCGGGCGTCAGACCCATATATTCGATCGAACGGCGGGCCGCGTCGACCTTGCCGCCTTCGAAATCTTCGGGGTGCGGCACCACACCGGTGATGGGCAGAACGTCCTCAGGCGAGGTGCCCCAGGTCACGACCGGCTGGATGTCTTCGCCTTTGAGCGTCACGACTTTGTCAAAATGCGCGCCTTCGTCGGTGTAGAGCGTTTTCCAGTATTCCAGAGCCTGCTCATATGCGCCGGCCTTGGGTGCGTGCGGGCGGCCTTTGACGTAGTTGAACGTGGTTTCATCCGGCGCGATCAGGCCAGCACGTGCGCCGCCTTCGATCGCCATGTTGCAGACGGTCATGCGGCCTTCCATCGACAGATCGCGGATCGCTTCGCCGCAATATTCGATGACATAGCCGGTGCCGCCGGCGGTGCCGGTTTCGCCAATTACGGCCAGCGTGATGTCCTTGGCGGTCACACCCGGTTTCAGTTTGCCGGTGATCTCCACCTTCATGTTCAGCGATTTCTTCTGGATCAGAGTCTGGGTCGCCAGAACGTGCTCAACCTCGGAGGTGCCGATGCCGTGCGCCAGCGCACCGAATGCACCGTGCGTCGCGGTGTGGCTGTCGCCGCATACAACGGTCATGCCCGGCAAGGTCCAACCTTGCTCGGGGCCAACGATGTGCACGATGCCCTGACGCACGTCAGAGACGGGATAGTAATGCACACCGAATTCGCGGGCATTTGTGTCCAGAGCGGCCACCTGAATGCGGCTCTCTTCAGTCATTTGTGCGGGATCGTCACGACCTTCGGTGGTCGGCACGTTGTGGTCCGGCACTGCGATGGTTTTTTCCGGTGCGCGCACCTTGCGGCCCGCCATGCGCAGGCCTTCAAATGCCTGCGGGCTGGTCACTTCGTGTACGAGGTGGCGGTCGATATAAAGAAGGCAGGTGCCATCGTCGGCTTCGTGCGCGACATGGGCATCCCAGATTTTGTCATAGAGCGTCTTGGGGGACATCGGTCCTCTCCATTCTGTTGGGGTAGCTAGGTGATGTGGCTGTCAAACAGGCGTGCAAACGCGCGCCGCGAATTCATAGCGCGGCGATAACAGACTTGCTCTGACCATAGAAACGCCAAGGCAAAAAGGCGCGGTCGGCTATGTCGTAGATACGTTTCATCACGCCCCACCTACACCCTCCAACAGATTCCTTCAAGCGCATCCCGCTTCTGTGCAACATCAATAAAGCTCAAGTTGCCGCAATTGGTATTAACGTGCCAAAGTGAGGGGGATGGAAGAGGACGCAACACTGACCGCCGAAGGGCAAACTTCGGAATTAGACCGCATCGCTGGGGCGGAGCGCCAAGTGGCGGATGTTGTGCAGCAAGGCGACACACCGGCAACAACGGAAATTGCATTGGGCATCTGGGACAGGGTGCTGTCCTTCATGGAAAGTCTGACCCGTCCTTGGGTCGCCTATCAGGTCGGAATTGCCCTCGCTCTCCTGCTGTTGGCTTTTGTCCTGTCGGCGGTGCTGAAGCCGCGCTTTTATGATTGGCTCAAGACACGGGAAGGCTGGTCAAAGTTGCGCTACCGGTATGGAGTAATGGTGCATCGGCGGATGCCACTTATTCTGTTTACCGTTCTGATATGGGCCGTGGTCTGGGTGCTGAAATCTGTCACCTGGCCCAGTCGGTCCTACCTGCTTGCCATGTTGGCCAGCCTTGCGCTGTCGTGGCTGGTGGTGGTGATCGTGTTGCGGGTTGTGGTCAACCCGACTCTGCGGGCCTTCCTTCGATATGGGCTTTGGATCTGGGTTACGTTGGTGATCACGGGTCTGCGCGACGATGCTGTCAGCCTCATGGACAGCATGGCGATCAATTTTGGCGAAGCGCGCATCTCCCTATGGATGATCGCACAGGCCGTTGTTTTGCTCGGGCTGACCTTTGCAATAACCCGCCTGTTGTCGCGGCAAGCGGACGCTCGATTGAAACGCAGTCAGGACATTTCGCCCTCAATGCGCGTGCTCTTTGGCAAATTGCTTCAGGTGCTGCTCTATACAACGGCGTTTTTTGTCGGGCTTCGTATCATTGGGTTTGATCTGAAAGGACTGGCGTTCCTCACCGGCTTTATCGGCGTGGGTCTTGGCTTCGGCCTGCAAAAGGTGGTCTCCAACCTCGTGTCGGGCTTGATCATCGTGATGGACAAATCCATCAAGCCCGGCGACGTGATCTCGCTTGGGGAAACCTTCGGTTGGATCAACTCCCTTGGCGCACGCTATGTCAGTGTTGTGACACGCGACGGTAAGGAATTCCTGATCCCGAACGAAGATCTGATCACCAATCAGGTGGTGAACTGGTCCCACTCCGACAAATATGTGCGGCTCGATATCTTTTTTGGCACCGCCTACGGCGATGATCCGCATCTGGTGCGCAAAATCGCAGTTGAGGCCGCACAGTCGGTCGGCCGTGTTCTGAATTTTCCGAAAACGCCCGTTTGCCATATCACCGGTTTTGGCGACAGCAGCGTCGACTATATTCTGCGGTTCTGGATCGAAGACCCCACAGGTGGGCTGACCAACATCCGCGGTAACGTCTATTTGGCGCTTTGGGATGCCTTCAAAGCGCATGGCATCTCCTTGCCGTTCCCTCAGCGCGAGGTGCGGATGTTGGATGGAGAAGATGGGGCCTGAGCCTGACTTCTCGTTGCTTGAAATACCTCGGGGTGAATTGGCCGAAGGCCAAGAGGGGCGGGCCCCTTCCTGTGTTGTGAACACAAAATCGCATTCTCTGTGGCGTGAACCGGCCGCTGCCTCTTGCCTTTCATTGAGAATGGAGGCAGGGGGTGCTATTCTTGACTTATGTCCGGCACCGGGGCCTTCAGGTGCGTTATAAGGAGGGCAGACTTCTGTCTCTGAACACAGACGTGGCCAAGGCTGCAAACCCCCATCCTGCCACTGGGTTGGATGATACGGGTGCGACCAGCGAAGCACTGCTGACCCGCATCCTCTCCTCTCTCGACGAAGACAAAGCCGAAGACGTGGTGCAGATTGATCTGCGCGGCAAGACGTCTATTGGCGATTACATGGTGATCTGTTCCGGACGCTCTTCGCGTCAGGTGAACGCCATGGCCGAGAAACTGGTAGAACGCCTGAAATCCGATTTTGGCCGTGGCGCCAAGGTCGAAGGCAAGGAAACCGGTGACTGGGTGTTGATCGACACCGGCGATGTGATCGTGCATGTCTTCCGTCCCGAGGTTCGGGAGTTTTATCAGCTTGAAAAAATGTGGATGCCTGGCGGCGACGCATGATCTGCTGATCCGGTTGACCGCCTGCAAGGGCGGTCAGGGAGAGTGACATGGCACTAAAGGTGCACATCTGCGCCGTGGGTCGGCTGCGGTCCGGTCCCGAGCGCGATCTGCTTGATGACTACCTCACCCGATTTGACCGAACCGGCCGTGCGCTGGGTCTTGGTCCTGTGTCGATGCATGAGGTGGAAGATCGAAAAAACGGCGGTATGTCGTCTGAGGCGCCGCTGTTGCAGGGTGTGATCCCGAAGGGGGCCGTCATCTGCGCGCTAGATGAACGCGGCAAACTGATGAGTTCTCCGGACTTTGCCAACATGCTGGGCGGTTGGCGTGACGACGGACGCGGAGATTTGGCGTTCGTGATCGGCGGTGCTGACGGAATCGATCCCGCGTTGCGGGCGCAGGCTGATGCGAAACTGAGTTTTGGTAAAATGGTTTGGCCACATATGCTGGCCCGCGTGATGCTGAGTGAGCAGCTTTATCGGGCTGCCAGTATTTTGGCGGGCGCCCCCTATCATCGTGTTTGAGGGGCTTTGCCCGCGCCACAGCGCGCTGCGGCTCCCCCAAGGTATTTTTGGCAATAGGAATGGCGCCTCACCGACGAAAAACCGACGCGATACCGATGTTATGCAGAACGGGATTTAGCGCGGTTCCTGAAGCAGGGCTGCGCGGCTTTGGGACGCGAATTCCCGTCGGGCGAGGACAATAACCGTGATCACGGTTGCGGCCATCAAGGCGCCCGCGCCAAACAGCCATGCAAGACACGCCATGGCGAAATACACGGATCTAAGCCCGCGATTGAAGCTGCGCGACGCAGTGACATTCACGGTCCCTGCCTTTTGAGCCCGCGCCACGGCGGACGGGTGGCCGACATCGTTGGGCACCGAGGCCACAAGGATCGCGCAATAGCCAAAGAGTCTGTGGGACCACACAAATTTCAGGAAGGCGTTTGCCAGAAAGATAAGGATCACGGCCAGTTTGAGTTCGATCTCTACCTGTGATTCCGGCACTTGCGTCAGGTCACGCGCGATACCGGAAATCTTGGCCGCATTGCCCATCAGCGCGATCAAGCCGCCAATGGCAATCATCGAAGTTGAGGCGAAAAATGCGGTGCTTTGGCGTAGGTTGCCGACGATCTGCGCGTCAAATACGCGAGTATTGCGATCCACCAGATGCAGCATCCATTCCCGCCGGTAAAACCCCATCATCTGTGACACTGAAGGTCGGCTAAGGGGCGGATTTTCAATGATAAAACCGACAGAAAGCCAGCCAACAACCATCAGCACGAGAGCCGCGATATCAAAGGGTGTGAACAGAGATGAAATGGTGTTCCAGAGCATAGTTGCAAGCTAGCGGGTGAACTGTAGACTTGCCAGCGGGAAAAATTGGTTATATTTGTTTACCAATTATTGAGGAGGGGCAAGCCATGCAAATGCCAGACCCGGATCGCGCAATACTGGCGCGCAAGGACAGGATTGTCGCACGCCTGCGAGAGGTGTTGCCGGCTGATGCGGTGATTTCGGATGAAGCCGAGACACGGGCTTATGAATGCGATGCACTTACTGCCTACAAATGCCCGCCGCTCGCAGCCGTATTGCCGTCCTCTACGCAAGAGGTGTCAGCGGTGCTTAAGGTCTGCCATGCAGAGGGTGTACCGGTCGTGCCGCGGGGTGCAGGAACGTCGCTGGCGGGTGGCGCGATGCCCACAGCGGATTCTGTGATCCTCGGGGTGGCGCGGATGAATGAGGTTTTGGAAACCGACTATGCCAATCGCTTTATTCGTGTGCAGACCGGACGCACAAACCTGAGTGTTTCCGGCGCGGTGGAGGAGAGGGACTTTTTTTATGCCCCTGACCCCTCCAGCCAGTTGGCCTGCGCGATTGCGGGCAACATTGCGATGAATTCCGGTGGCGCGCATTGCCTCAAGTACGGGGTAACGACCAACAACCTTTTGGGCGTCACAATGGTTATGATGGATGGCGCGGTCGTGGAAATCGGCGGAGCACATCTGGATGCCGCAGGTCTTGACTTGCTCGGTCTGATTTGCGGCTCCGAAGGTCAATTGGGTGTCGTCACAGAAGCAACTTTGCGGATTTTGCACAAGCCAGAGGGTGCGCGCCCTGTTCTCATGGGTTTTGACAACAACGAGGTCGCGGGCCAGTGCGTCAGCGACATCATCAAAGCCGGTATCTTGCCCGTGGCCATCGAATTCATGGACCGGCCTTGTATTAGGGCAACCGAGGCTTTCGCGGGTGCCGGCTATCCGGACTGTGAGGCTCTTCTGATTGTCGAGGTTGAGGGATCCGAGGCAGAAATCGATGCGCAGTTAGAGCGTATTCTGGCCATCGCGCGGACGCATAACCCTATGGAATTACGAGAGAGTACCAGCGCAGAGGAAAGCGCGCGCATTTGGCTGGGGCGCAAGTCTGCTTTTGGCGCGATGGGGCAAATCAATGACTACATGTGTTTGGACGGTACCATACCCGTGAGCCAGTTGCCGTATGTGTTGCGACGGATCAGCGAGTTGTCGAAGGACTACGGGTTGGATGTGGGCAACGTGTTCCATGCCGGTGATGGAAACATGCATCCGTTGATTTTGTTTGATGCCAACAAGCCCGGTGATTTGGAGAAATGCGAGGCCATGGGCGCGGACATATTGCGGCTGTGCGTTGAGGTCGGTGGTTGTTTGACGGGCGAACATGGTGTCGGGATCGAAAAGCGGGATTTAATGGTCGATCAGTATGCGACCGAAGATCTCGATATTCAGATGGCGGTCAAAGATGTTTTTGATCCCAAATGGCTTTTGAATCCGGCAAAAGTGTTTCCATTGGCATCGAGCGCGGCGCGGCGGATGGCGGCGCAATAGATACAAAAAAGGGCGTTGCCCCTCTTGGTCGCAGGGCGACCAGTTCACCCCAAGGTATTTGAGGCCAATAAGAAAATGACGATTCCAAAAAGTGAAGCTGAGCTGGCTGCCGTGATTGCGGATGCAAAGGGCGCGTTGCGGATTCGCGGCGGAGGGACGCGGCCGGTGGGCAAAGCTGGGTCAGGCGAGGTGGTATGCACGCAAGGATTAAGTGGTGTGATGCTCTATGAGCCTGGTGCGCTGACCCTGGTGGCGCAGGCTGGCACGCCGTTGACGGCCGTGGAAGACGCATTGCGTGCGGAAAATCAGCGTTTGGCGTTTGAGCCGATGGATCATCGTGCAGTGCTGGGAACAGACGGTGTTCCAACCATCGGGGGCGTGGTGGCCGCGAATGCCAGCGGGCCGCGGCGCATTCAGGTGGGCGCGTGTCGAGACAGTCTGTTGGGCGTCCGGTTTGTCGATGGCGCCGGACGGGTGATCAAGAATGGCGGACGGGTCATGAAAAATGTCACCGGCTATGATTTGGTAAAGCTGATGGCGGGCAGCTGGGGTACTTTGGGTGTCTTGTCTGAGGTGAGCCTGAAGGTGCAGGCCGTGCCGGAAGCCGAGGCAACGCTTGTTGCGGATGGCGTGAGCGCAAAGACGGCCGTGAGCGCTTTGTCTGCGGCATTGGGATCGCCTTATGACGTGAGTGGCGCGGCGTTTATCTCGGATGGTGGCAAGGCCTTGGTGCGGGTAGAGGGGCTGGCCGAGTCTGTCGCTTATCGGGTCCGTCAATTGCAGGCTGACGCTTGTGCCGGTTGGTCAGTGGTTGAGGCCGACAGCAGTGCGACCCTTTGGAGTGATGTCAGAGATGTGCGGCCTTTGATCGGCCGAGAGGGCGCGGTGTGGCGGATTTCTGTGAAGCCCAGCGATGCGCCAAACGTCTTGGAGAAACTGGGCAATCCCGAGGCGGTTTGTGATTGGGGCGGCGGGCTTATCTGGGCGGTTGTTTCGGAAACATTGAACGTCCGCGACCAGCTCGCGGGGTTTGGCGGGCACGCCTCCTTGATCAAGGGAGGCGGTGCATTTTCGTCCTTCCACCCTGAGCCGGCACCACTTGCTGCGATTTCGAAGGGGTTGCGGGCCAAGTTTGATCCAAGAGGCATCCTGAATCCTGGATTGATGGCATGATCAAAGACCGCATCGCCTGTCCTTGTTGCGGATTTCTTACGTTGGAGAGCTATGGGCATTTTGATCTTTGCGAGGTGTGCTTTTGGGAGGATGACCTTCTTCAACGCGTTCAGCCGGACTACGGCGGAGGGGCAAATGTGCCTTGTTTGAACGAGGCGCGGGAGAATTTCCGTGCTTTTGGAGCGTGCGAACGCGAGGCGCTTGAATGTGTGCGCCCGCCGATACCAGAAGAAAAAGGCTTTGCCTGATGCAGACGACATTTACTGAAAAACAACTCGAAGATCCCGGCATCCAACGTGCAAACGAGATACTGCGGGCCTGTGTGCATTGCGGGTTCTGTACCGCCACATGCCCGACCTATCAGGTGCTCGGAGATGAACTCGATAGCCCGCGCGGCCGCATTTACCAGATCAAGGACATGCTGGAGAACGAGCGCGTTCCAGATGAAAAAACCGTGCTGCATGTGGATCGGTGTCTCAGCTGTTTGGCCTGTATGACCACCTGTCCAAGTGGGGTGCATTATATGCATCTTGTGGATCACGCGCGCGAATACATCGAGGAAAACTATACAAGGCCTCTGTCAGACCGCGTACTGCGCTGGATGTTGGCGCAAATTCTACCTTACCCCACAAGGTTTCGCTTGGCGCTATTGGGGGCAAAGATCGGGCGGCCTTTCAAGTTTCTGATGCCTGGCGCGCGATTGAAGGCGATGCTGGACATGGCACCGAAATCCATCCCGCCGGTCAGCCGCAATGATGATCCTCAAAGTTTTGCGCCCAAAGTGCCACGAAGGAAACGTGTCGCGTTGATGACGGGCTGCGCGCAAAAAGCGTTGAACACCGACATTAATGACGCAACCATCCGCTTGCTGACACGGCTTGGTTGCGAGGTTGTGGTGGCCGAAGGGGCAGGGTGTTGCGGGGCGCTAACGCATCATATGGGCAAGACTTCCGAAAGCCACGCGACGGCGGCCAAAAACATTCGCGCATGGTGTGCGGAAATGGACGGCGATGGGTTGGATGCGATTGTGGTTAACACCTCGGGGTGTGGCACGACGGTGAAAGACTACGGCCACATGTTCCGCAATGAGGCTTTGGCCGACGATGCTGCGCGGGTGAGCGCGATTGCGATGGATGTGTCTGAAGTGCTGATGACACTAGACATGCCGGAAGGTGCGGACAAGGAAACCGTAGTGGCCTATCATGCGGCGTGTTCCTTGCAGCATGGCCAGCAGATCAAGACTTTCCCCAAAGACCTTCTCAGACGTGCCGGATTTACGGTTGTTGAGCCAGCGGACAGCCACCTGTGTTGTGGTTCGGCGGGGACTTACAACCTGATGCAGCCCGAGATTTCCGGGAAACTAAAGGAGCGCAAAATACGCACTTTGGAGGCAAAAAACCCCGATATTATTGCGGCCGGTAACATCGGTTGCATGATGCAGATCGGGTCCGGAACAGAGGTGCCCATTGTCCATACGGTGGAACTTTTGGATTGGGCAACAGGGGGGCCACAGCCGCCTGCGCTGACGGAGCCAGGCAAACGCGTGCCGGAGGTCCCAATTCTGCGCTAATTTGAGCCAGTGCGCCAAGGTGCTGCCTCAATTCCGCCAAGAGGAGGCGGTAGCTCTGTGTGCAACTACCGATAGGAGCGCACCTTGATCCGGCTTTTTGCAACGTTTTTTGTCTTCCTTCTGGCCAGCGGTGTTTCGGCGCAAACGGCTGGCTTGCGCAGTCTTGAAACTGGTGAGCAAGGCAAAGGTTGGGGCGCGGTTGGGCGACTGGAAATTGACGGTCGCGGGTTTTGCACGGGTGCTTTGATTGCACCGGACAAAGTGCTGACAGCTGCGCATTGTCTGTTTGACCGTCACACAGGGCAAGCATTTGATCTGGGGAAAATGGAATTTCGCGCTGGATGGCGCAACGGACGGGCCGAGGCCTATCGCACCATTCGGCGTGCGACGGTGCATCCGGACTACGTCTTCGGACAGGATGACCTGATGACGCGATCGCAAAACGACCTTGCGATTTTGGAGCTGCATCACGCGATCCGAAACACCCGTATTGAACCCTTTGAGACCGCGCCTCGTTTGCGCAAGGGATCAAAGATCGGCGTTGTATCTTATGCTGTTGGCCGAGAAGCTGCCCCTTCGTTTCAAGAGGCCTGCGAGGTTCTTGGACGCCAGAGAGGCGTGTATGTGCTGAGTTGTGACATCGATTTCGGCAGCAGCGGCGCGCCAGTGTTTTTGCTGGAAAACGACGAGGTTAAGATTGCGTCTGTCGTCGCGGCAAAGGCGCAGCTTAAGGGCGACAAGGTGGCTTTGGCCACGGCGTTGGATTTTGCGTTGGAAGAGGTACAGGCAGTGATGGCACAGCCCGCACCGGTGACAATCCGCTCACAAACCCCTTTGCAGCAGCGCAACAGCACTGGCGCGAAATTTGTACGGCCCAATGGGGGTTGAAACCCCAAAATCCTTTCCCAAATGACACTGTATCTGGACGCCAAACTCGGGTCCTGAAACACACCGCCTGTCCGTTGAGGAAGGCAAAATATGTTGTCGCTTACGTAAAGGATAACCTTATGCGCACTTATGATTTTGCACCGCTGTACCGTTCGTCCGTTGGCTTTGACCAACTTGCAAGCCTGATGGATCGGGTTTTGACCAATGATGTCGCACAGCCGAGCTACCCGCCCTACAACATCGAAAAAACCGCTGACGACGCCTACCGGATTTCTCTGGCTGTCGCCGGTTTTGGTTCCGATGACCTGAGCATCGAAGTTAAAGAGAACGCGCTTCTTGTGACCGCAAAAAAGGGGCAGGAAGACACTGAGAAAACCTATCTGCACCGCGGCATCGCAACCCGTGCGTTTGAGCGTCGCTTCCACCTTGCCGATCATGTCCGCGTGACGGGCGCAAGCCACACAGATGGTATGTTGCACATCGACTTGCAGCGTGAAATCCCCGAAGCGCTGAAGCCGCGCCGGATCGAGATTTCTAACGGCGCGGCAGAAGCTGTGGAACAAGACGTGGTTGAGGCCAAAGCCGTCAACTGAGCTTAGAATACTGACACAACATTCTTCCCTTGTTGTCAGACGCGCGTCCCCCCTCGGGGCGCGCGTTTTGCGTTCAGGGATTGCGGTTCTCTGGGGCGCAGGTCACAGTTGCGTTTCATCCCCAAAAAGGAGTGGCGCGTGAACCTTGGCGCTTTGAAATCGAGCAATTTTCGCGCCTATGTGGCGGGATCGGCCTTTGGGTTGCTGGCGATCTGGATGCAACGGATCACGGTGGGTTGGCTTGCTTGGGACATGACCGGTTCCGCAACTTTGGTCGGGGCCGTGGCGTTCTTTATGTTTGCGCCTTCGATCGTTCTGTCTCCGCTTTTTGGTGTCTGGGTCGACAGGATGAATGTGAAACGGGCGGTTTTGGTGGTGCAAACCCTGAATGCAGCCTTATCGGCAGCCTTGTGGCTGGCGGTTGCGGCAGATGTCGCGACGCCGTTTTTACTCATGTGTTTTTCGGTGCTGTTGGGCGTTGTGATGGCGGCCAACCATCCGGTTCGCATGGCATTGACGCCGCGATTGGTGCGGCGTGAATTTGTCGGATCGGTGGTGACGATTGTGGCCATCAATTTCAACATCGCGCGGATGATCGGGCCAGCGGTTGGCGGCGTCCTGATCGCGCAGATTGGGGTGGCGCATACTCTTTTGGTGCAATGGCTTTTGTTCTTGCCCTATTTGCTGGTTCTGTCGCGCCTGACATTGCGCCCGCGGCGCGATACCGGCAGCGCACAAGAGCCTTTTTTCAAGGCCTTAGCAACGGGGGTTCGGTTTGTCTGGCAAACCTTGCCCGTGCGAGAGGCAATGTTTGTAGCGGGCGTTCTGGCGGTCGTCGCACGGGGCGCTTTGGAAATTCTGCCCCCCCTTGCAGATGGTGTTTTTAACCGTGGCGCGAGCGGGTTGGGGCTTTTGATGAGTGTCACCGGTGTGGGTGCGATCCTGGGTGGGTTTTCACAAGCCTTGTTGCCTCCGCAAGAGCCGGGACGGCTGCCGTTGTCCACGCGTCTGGCCATCGTGATCGGTCTTGTGATGGTTGTGGCTCTGGGCGCGGCACAGACGTGGGAATTGGCGCTTGTTGTGGCGGCGGCGATGTCGTTTGTCACCACCGTGACCGCGATCTCTACGCAAACAGCGATTCAGCTGGATCTGGAGGACGACATGCGGGGTCGCGTCATGAGTCTTTGGGCCGTAATTGCGGCGGGTGGGTCTGCTTTGGGTGCCGGCATGATGGGGATTTTGGCGGATGCCATCGGCTTGCAGAAAGCTCTGATTTTCACCGGTAGTTTCTCAACCGTTTTGGTGGGGGGGTATTTCGCGCTTGTCTGGGTGCGGCGCGGACTTTGACGGAAAGACCCTAAATGAAAAACGTCGGTATCGTGTCGGTATTGCGTCGGTGGCATGGGTGGCGATTGCCCAAGCCGGGATAAGCTGTTTGCGGTTGGCGTCGCCGTCCTTCAAAGTGCGCGACAAGTCCAAGCGGAGAGTGACATGGATTGGGATGACGCATACGCCAACGGGGCCTATATCGAGGGTGCAAGTGCCTTCCCTGATCGCTGGGCGGCAGAGGCGACTGCATATCGTGAGGCCGTGGATGCGCAGGTTGATGTGGCCTATGGAAAAGGCGCGCGCAACGTCTATGACCTGATCCTGCCTGTGTCGGCGCCCAAAGGGTTGTTTGTCTTTGTGCACGGCGGGTATTGGCTGAATTTTGACAAATCGTGGTGGAGTGCCTTTGCACGCGGTGCGCGGGAGTTGGGCTGGGCGGTCGCTTTGCCATCGTATGATCTGGCACCGACGGCGCGCATTTCGGAGATCACCCAGCAAGTGGCTGCAGCCATCACGCATGCGGCAGGGCAGGTCGCAGGGCCGATTGTGTTGGCAGGGCATTCCGCAGGCGGACATCTTGTGGCCCGCGCGGTGTGCCCCGGGGTGTTGTCTGACGATGTCGCTAACCGTGTTGTGCGATCTGTGCCGATTTCACCGGTGTCGGATCTGCGGCCTTTGATGAACACGTCGATGAATGAAAACTTGAGGCTGGACGACGCCGAGTGTCAGGCGGAAAGCCCCGCGTTGATGGCACCTCGGGACGGAGTTGAGGTCACGGTTGTGGTTGGCGCGGCAGAGCGGCCGGTGTTTCTGGATCAGGCAGAATGGTTGTGCGAGGCGTGGGGCGCTGACCGGATTGTATTGGGCGGCAAGCACCATTTTGACGTGATCGACGCGCTGGCGGATGCGCAGAGCGATTTGTGCAAGGCGGTTTTTGGCTGACGAGTGGGGTCGACTAGTCCCTGAAGCAAGGCAATAGGTCGCCGCTTGCAGGGGTTGCTTCCCAAACGCCGCGGGCAATTGCGCGCGCCAAGCAGGTGGCCGCCGCGTGGCCGAGCATCAGGGCATCGGCAGCCTCGTTCTCTAGCGGCCTTGTGTTCGTCGAAACCGCAAACACCAGATCCCCATCCATTGGCGTGTGCGAAGGCACCAACGCGCGGGCCACACCGTCGTGGGCGGCGGTGGCGATGCGGGTGCAGACGGCCTGCGAAACGTCGGCGTCTGTGGCTACAATCGCGATGGTGGTGTTGTGGGCGCTGAGTTTAGTTTTGGGCCAGTCGGACGGCGCGGAGGTCATCAACCCTTTGCCGCCAAATTCATCGCCGATTTCCCATGGGGCCGCCCAGAAATGCCCGCCGTCAGGGCTTGCGTCGCCCAAGGCATTTACCGCCACCAGCGCGCCAACTGTGTGGCCTGAAGGCAGTACAACTGACGCGGAGCCGAGCCCGCCTTTGTGGCTGGCGAGTGTCGCGCCGCATCCCGCTCCGGTGGAGCCGAGCGCAAAGTCGACATTGGCCGCGTCGAGGGCCGCAGCCCCGAGAGATTTGTAGGGGTTTTCAGCCCAAGATTTGTTGCCGCCGTTGAGCAGGTCAAAAAGGATCGCACCCGGCACGATCGGGACGTTTTGATCACCCACCGCAAAACCGCGGCCTTGGTTGCGCAGGGCATCGGCCACGCCTGAGGACGCATCCAGCCCGAAAGCAGAGCCACCGGAGAGTGTCAGCGCGTCCACCTGTTGAACGGTTTTGTCTGGCGCCAAAAGGTCGGTTTCCCGTGTGCCAGGCGCGCCGCCCATGACGGAGACACCGCAGGTGAATGGTCTGTCCCCTACCAACACCGTGGTGCCGGTCTTGATGACGTCGTCTTGCGCATTGCCGACTAGCAAGCCGGTGACATCGGTGATCAGGTTTCTGGGGCCGGTTCGCATGGGATGTCTCCTTTGGAACTGACACTAACGTGTTGAACCAAAGGAACAAGGCCGCCGGAAAGGGGCGGCCTTGGGTTGGGTTACGCCAGTTCTGGCGTGATGGTCAGAGAGCCCTTGGTGGCGTGGCTGTAGGGGCAGGTGATGTGGGCGGTTTCCACGAGTTTCTCGGCGACAGCTGTTTCCACGCCAGGCAGGGAGATTTTCAGGCCAACTTCAAGGCCGAAACCGATGTCCTCGCGCGGGCCAATGCCGACGGTTGCGGTCACGGCGGCGTCCTCGGGCAGGGCGAGTTTCTGCTGCATTGCAATGAACTTCATGGCCGACAGAAAGCAAGCGGCATAGCCCGCCGCGAACATCTGCTCGGGGTTGGTGCCGTCGCCACCCGCGCCGCCAAGCGCTTTGGGTGTGGACAGCGTCACATCAAGATTGCCATCGTCAGAGGTCGCGCGGCCTTCGCGGCCTCCGGTTGCGGTAGCCGATGTTGTGTAGAGGGTCGTTTTCAGCATGGGAGTCTCCATTTAAGTCGTGTGCGATTTAATTGTTGGCGATGTAAGTTTGTGGCGTGCGATTCGTCAAGGACTTGCGATTTAATCGTGTGCGATTTATTTTGCTGACAAGGAGACACCCATGTCAGACTCGCCCCGCTCCATCCTCGACCAGATGCTTTGTTTTGAGGTCTACAGCACGGAACACGCGTTTTCGCGGCTGTATAAAACGCTTTTGGCGCCGCTTGGCCTGACCTATCCGCAGTTCTTGGTGATGATCCTACTTTGGGAAACGGACGATCAGACGGTGAACGGGATTGGCGGGCAGTTGGGGCTGGAGAGCAGCACATTGACGCCACTTCTGAAACGACTGGAGAAAGCCGGTTTGGTGACGCGCGTGCGGGATGCCGAGGACGAGCGTCGGGTGCGCGTTGCTTTGACAGAGGCCGGTGACGCCTTGCGCAAGGAAGCGAAAGGCATTGGAACCTGTGTTGCTCAGGCGACGGGGATGCCTGAAGCAGAGTTGAAGTCGCTGTTGCTGGATCTGCGCAAACTGCGGAATGGATTGGCGTCGCATGGCGCGGCCGCCGACTGAGGCTTCCTAATTAGGAGTGTAAATGCCTCTGCCCTTTCTTTTGTCTTGCGCATTTGCAACACTTTGCGGGATTTACAGCGCAGGCTGATGTAAATGGGCGTAACATTACCCATATCAGTCTCAAATAATTGAAAAGAGGGAGTGTTTCATGGCGAATTTTGAAGCGCAGGTGCGGGAATCTCAGGCGCAGGTTCAGGAAACGCAGGCGAAGATTGCCGAGTTGACCGGCCGGATTGATGCGGCGCGGTCCAAGATGAAGACGGGCGAAGATGTTGCGATCGACATTGAGAACGCGACGCTGGACGACGTGCATGCCCACACAGAGGTGATGAACGCCAATATTGCCGAACTGATTATGGGGCTCGATGATGTGACGTCGGCGTTCTCCAAGGACTTTGACCAGATGCGGGACAAGACCGGCTGGGAAAGCTTTGTCGGTATTTTCAGCCGCGGCAAATCTGAGAGCATGCGCGCAGAGCGGATCAAGACCGCCAATATCGATGACAAGTTGCAAGACCTGATTGCGAAATCCGATGTGATCACCAAGCTGCTGGAAGGACAGTTGGCGACGTTGGAAGAGCAGAAGGTGAGGGTTGAGGCGAACTTGACCGAGACATTGGATGAGCGCGAGTTCACTGTGGGTGAGCTGGAAAATCTGCGGGCGGAGATATTGGGCATGGATCCCAAGATCATCGCGCTTGAGAACAAGATTTCAGTGGAGCAGGACGCGGCGGCGCGTACCAAGCTTGAGACCGAGTTGGCGGACCTGAACAAGGCTTACAACGAGATGGTGCAGCAGGAGCAGGTGAAGCTGGCGCAGAGCCAGACGCTTGAGCGCTATATCGAGAAGGGCAAGACATGGGTTGATAGTCTGCAAAACCAAGCGGCGACGCAGATGGTGCTGATCAACAAGTTGCAGACAGACACCAAGCAGCGCGTGGTGCTTTATGATGCGTTGACCAAATCGCTCAAGACCGCGCAGCAGCAGGACATCGCCCACCGGATCAACGAGATTGGTGTGGAGACCGACAAGGAGGCTCAGGCCTCGATGGCGGCGATTGGTACGGCGACCAATCAGAAGATGGCGGACATGATGGAAGCCCATGAGGAACACATGGTGTTTGCGCGTGATGTGCTGGAGGCGAAGGCCAAGGCGGACGAGCGGTTCGCGCGGCGTTTTGCCAAGATTGTCGAGAAGCATGACAAGAACCTCTATGGGGCGTGATGCTTTGGGTGAAGGGCCCAACAAAGGTTCGCGCCCGTCCAAGAGGACGAGGTCGGGCGTGATCCGTGACACTGTGTGCCCCGGGGGCAATGCATGACCGACACGACCAAAGAGTATACAGCTCTGATGGAAACCCGCGCCAGTCGCCGGTATTTCCAGAAGTTTGAACGCATCACCGAACACCTGACACAGGTGGCGGCGGCGCGGGCGGCTGAAGGGGCGATTGGTGAGGAGGAGGTCAAGATTCTGACCCGCTACCTCGTTGCAATCGGTTACACCTTCAAGGCGCTGAGCATGAAGTATCTGCTGGTCGGGCGCGAGACGGGGCAGTTTTTCGGCAGCCTTGCAATGGACGCTGTGGAAAGCGGATTTCCGGTGTTCAACGAGCTTTTGGTGATGGCCAATGATGCGCAGCAGGCTGAAAACCATTTGCGCAATATGCCGGACAGCGAAGCGCTTAAGGACGAGATGCTGCGTACCATCATTGGTGATCAGGAAATCCCGACAAAGCTGCAATTCGCGCTGAGCCAACGGCTTTATTTTGAGGAATTGCTGAAGGGCGACCTGTTCTGGGCGCAGAACCATCCTGAGGTGCGCTGGATGGGGAACCTGTCGGAGCGGCGGCGCAAATATCTGCTGCATTGGGCGGTTTATGACAGTCAGGTCAACCTGCCGACGATCTATTTGATGGACCTTGAGGACACGGGGCGGCGCGCCCTGCCCAACGACGAGCGGCGCTGGCCCGAAGTGCAGGCCCATCTGATGGCGCAGGCGGTGGGCGGGCTGAAGCTTTTGACCATCGCAAAAGGCTTTGACGAGAGCTTTGACGATTTGCACCCGAAACGGTTGCGACGGATTCACGTGGGTCCGATGTATTCCAGCGCCTTCACGCGTCAGTCGGGGCCGATCCGAGAGGTGCTTGAGGCTGCGCGCGCGCCGGAAGGGGAGGACTGGGCATTGGCTTGGACCACAGAAGAACTGATGAGCGAGCGGGTTACGGATGAGAAATCCGGCTGGTTCGGATCAGTAGAGCGGCAGGTCTTTGCGCTTGATCCTTTTGCGGGGCGTGGCGGCGACACAGGGGCGACCAGCATGGAGCGATCGATCATCCTACCGCAACGCCCGTTTCAGGCGTTGGAGGAGCTCAATCCGCCGGGGTTTAGTAGCGTGACCAAATATGTGGTGAGCCCGCAGGGACGGGTGTTGAGGTATTGAGACGGCCTTGCGGACTATGCCTGCAGCGCGCGTATTTTTGGCAAGATGAAGATTTGGGTGGAGACATAGATGAGCGTGACCAGTGACTTGATGGAGCTGCGCGAAGAGGACATTCGCAAGCACTATGATGCGGCTGTCGGGATGCTTGACGGGTTTGACCACACGCCGCGGATTTCCAAGGCCATGGATGCGCCGGTGGCGGAGCGGTCAAGCGGTATCGGCACGCGTCGGCGGTTTCGATCGACCACGCCGGGGCTGGTTACACGGTCAACTGCGCGGCCCGAAGGGGTGCATTTGGTGGAGCGCATCGAAGGTGCGGGCGGTGAGGATCCGCTGGTTTCGCCGGTGCAGGCCAATGTGTTGCACGGGACGCGGCGGGCGTTGGCAATTGCATTGGCCGTTGGTGAGAACTTTGCCGAAGCTTCGGGTCTGGCGGATTTGAAGAGGGACAATCTAGCGGGCGCGCTGGGTGCGGATAAGAAGACGACGTTTTCTGAGTTGCTCTCGGCAGAGGCTTTAGCGGTGTCCTATGTTTTTGCCAATGCGACCTCGTTCCTGTTGGCGCCGATGTTGGGCGAGACGCAGGTTGAGGTGGGCGAGGTTGAGGAGGTTTTGACCGACAACGCGCAACTGGCTTTGCATGGCGCTTTGTGGGAGTTGGATCAGGATATTGCCGCGTTGGTCAGCGATGAAGATCGGTTGGTCGCGTGTGTCTGCGCCTTTGCCGAGCAGTTGATGGAGAAGGTCGCCTTGCGGGCGCAGAACGCGCCGCAGTTGGGGGCTTTTGTCGGGGCGAGTTGGAAGGTTGAGGCGGATGATCTGACCATCAACGGGTTCACGCCGGCGCGGGCTGCCAAAGGCTCGACGCTCACCATGACTTTTAAAAAGCCTAATGAGGTTGTGGGCAACCACATTGCCAAATATCAGGCGATGAAGCTCGCCAAGATGCTGATGGCCTATGATTTTGATCGCAAGCTCAATCCTTTTGCGGAACTGGGCGGGTTTATCTTTACCTTCATGGGAGACGGTGCACCGGGGACGGGGAAAACCACGCTTATTCAGATGATGGCGGGGCTGATCAACGACTATTGTCAGGTGGCGGGCTATGCCTTCCGCTATCAGAACTTTGGCATCGACAATATCGACAGCTATCAGGGCAAGTCGGGGCAGAATGCAAAGGCGTTTGTGCAGAATGTTCTGGACCCGCAGGTGATTGGCTTTGGCACGATTGATGACATCGATCAGATCGCCGGCAAGCGTGGGGATCGTCAGTCCTCAGCAGGGCAGCAGGAAGTCACGGCGGTCTTCATGGAGGCCTTTGCCGGGGCCAATACGGTGGTGCGCGGGAATTGTACGTTCGGGATGTTTTCGAATTATCCGGAGAACGTGGACGACGCGCTGCGCCAGCGGGCCGGTGCGCGGTTTCTGGTGGACGGGCCGCAGACACGGGAGGATTACATCGACATTCTTGCGCTGTTGATGGGCAAGAACCACGACATCGCGCTGGGCGATCATGAGTTGTTTGAAGCGCAGGCGATTCAGAAGGCCGTGACGGCGAGTTTTGAGAGTCATGCGCGGCCGCATGAACCGGGGCTGATGAACGTGTTTGATAAGGTGCATGGGCAGGTCGGCGATCTGGACACCATTGCCAAGATGGGGGCCTATCTGAAGGCCATTCAGGAAGCCGATCCGCGGTTTACGGGGCGGGCGATCAAGAACATCACCGATGCCGTGAAGGTGCGGGCGATGGATTTCGAATTGCCCGATGAGTGGATGGAGCAGCCCGAGCTTTTCTTGGCGAAGGACTACGACACCAAGAAGGCGATGATTGGCGAGTTGCGGGTGCCGATCACCACCGAGATGGTGGTGCAGGAGATCAACCGCTATGCGGACAGCGAGTTCCGTTATGCTGATAAGTCCGATGAGGTCGCGATCTCCAACATGGTGCGGGATATGCAGCGGAGCGAGGCGGCGAAGCGGCGGTATCTGGAAGGCAAAGCCTGATGTTTGTGCTCGACAGCATTGGGTTCGTGAACACAGGGCTGCCGTTGATTGTGCTGGGTGTGCTTGCGGTGCTTCTGCCACGGCTTGTTGTGGACGGCGACACACGTTCGCATGGCAAAGTCGCTGCGGGAATTGGTGTGTGTGCAGTGATCCTGTTTGCGGTTGGGTATGCCGTTTCATATGTGCTGACGCACACCCGAGGAGTTCATGCGATGGCGCTTGGGTCTTCGCCCGAGCTTGGTTCGGCGCTTTGGGTGCATTCACGGTTGTCTCTGATGGCGGCGATCGTTTGGGCGCCGATTTTGGGGCTGGTCTGGTTTGGCCAAGCGCAGGGTGTGGAAGCGCGGCGGGGGCAGGACCTTGTGGCGAGAGGACGGTGATGATGGAGAAGAGGGCCGCGCCCGACCTGGTGGGCGCTTTGGATTGGTTTGGTGTTGGCGCTTTGGTGCAAAGTGCGCAGGTGTTCGTGTGTTTGGCTGACGGTGCAAACGCGCCCTCCGGGGGGAGGTCGGGCGCGACCCGGCTTGAGGCCGTGCGGGAGGTTTGAAGTGTCGAAAATCAATTCGCCTAGCTTCTCGAGAACGTTCAAATATGTCGTCTATAAAGTCACTTTTCCGAATGGAAAGATTTATGTCGGAAAAGACATAGGGAAGGGCGGTCACAGTCTCAGATACTTCGGAACATGGAATCGAGAGGTAGTTGAGGCAGACTTTACCAAAGAAGAGCTTTCAGATTTCCATGTGAGAAAACAAATTTTGTTTGAGAGTTCGGACAAAGTTGAAGTTGGAAAAAAGGAAATGGAGTTGATTGTTGAACTGGAGGCAAACAACCCCAAAAAAGGATACAATAAAATTCCAAAATTTCAGGGGTAGCTCGGACAATGGCAACTGTTGCTCTTCACGATAACATCGGATTTTCAAATGCATAGACTGATCCAACGCGGCCTGATGTTTGGCAACCTGATCGAGGTGGCCTCGCCGATCCTTCTGGAGCGCTATAATCGCGCGTTGAAACACTTAACCGGCAAGACCACCAATCTCACCGATTTTCATATCGATATCTCAGGCTATAGCCCCGAGATCGGGGATGAGTTGGAGGATCACCTTTACCTCAACCACGGGGGCTGTAACCGGCAGTTCATCCTGCTGACCACGGATCAGAAATCGGCGCCGCTGCTCAATATCAAGTTCTCCACCAGTCGCGATATTCTGCGGCATTTCATTGAGGAAAACGAGCCGCAGCTTTTTGCCCTGACCGCGCGGGATGCGGTTGCAGGGGAATTGGTGAACTCGGTGTTTTCCGTGAGCCAGCCCGCGCGGCTTTTGGACATTCGCAAGGTTACGATTGAGGCCGACACCACTGAAGGCACGCTGCGGGATGCGGAAAAGTTGGGTGACCTAGCGGATCGGTTCAAGCAGGAGGAAGACGGCTGGTTTGACGATGTGCTGATTGCGGACATGATCAGCCTTGCGAAACGCACGGGTGATGTGACGCGCAATCCGGTGTCGCTCAAGCATATGACATTTGATCAGGAAGATTTCTGGACCGCGCATTTCGGTGGGGTCTATGTCTTCCGCGGATTGGGGCATCCAGCGGCGATCACCTCGGGAGACAAGGCTGATCTGGGGAAGTTGCCGATCAAGTACATCTTTGATTTTAATGACCGAAACCAGATTGCGAAGTTCTTTGACTACAACGATTTGGTGGAGCCGATTGTAAAGGCGCGGGGCATCGATGCCAGTGCGATCCTGCGTCAGAAGATGGACTTTATCGTTGTGGATGCAGCGCAGGATGCCGGGGTAGACCTGACAGGGGCCACACGGCGCGATATCCGGCGGTTGGCGCGGGATCATGCGGATCAGTTGCCACCCGAATATCACGGTCTGCGGCAGATGGTGGATTGGGCGGAGAACGAAGGCAAGTGGCCGCGTATTAGCTCTGATCATCCGGCTTACTTTTATACCCTGCGAGCGACGGATACGGATCAGGCGGATCTGGTGAATATGCTGCTGGCGGAACTGGCGCCCAAGGACATTCGACAGCTGTTTATCTGCCACAAAGAGGTGTTTTATCGCGCCTATCAGGGGTGGACCGAAACCAAGAAGAGCTTTGTCGCCGACTTTCTTGAGCGGGAATATCTGGCGGATAAGGCGGGCGCGCGGGAGGCGCTTTTCGGACATGACGCGCCGTTGGAAATGCCAAAGGTGCGCAAACGGGCCAGTGAGGATATGATCGCGCGTGTCGGGCCTTGGGGAGCGGTGAGGAGATAAGATGTTTGCACTGGCGAGATTGGCCGTTGTCGGCTTTGTGGTTCTGACGATCGTTTATGTTTGTCTGTCGTGGTATTCGCGGTCCGTTCGGCGCGACAAACTTGAGGCGGAATGGGACAGCGAGGGCATGAGCGGGGATCGGGACGCGTTCATTGAGCAGGGATTGGCCGACTATGATGGATCTTTGCGTCGTAAATTGATTTGGGGTGTCTATATCATTCCGGTGACAGCGGTTATAGCGCTGATCTACTTCATGAATTTCCACTAGGGGGACCGGTGTGATGGTCTATATAAAATGGGGTTTCTGGGCGGTTTTCTGGATACTGGTGGCGTCTTTCTTCCACTATACGTTGCCGCAACATGACGTGGTGCGGATCACGGACACCTATGAAAAGCGGATCGATTTTGGGGAGAATTCGATTTTCTGGGCCAAATCGGATGCGGGCAATGCCGAGACAACCGTCAATCGCGATGTGTTCTTTATCGAGACGAAGAAGCCCAATGATCGTGTGATGGTTTATCGCAACGAGGACACCAGCGCCGGATGGCCACCTTATTTCAAGTTCGATACCGCGAATCTACAGGCTGAGGCGGGAGATCTGAAATCGACGGCGGACTCGCCCAAATGGGTCGCGATCAAGCACTATGGCTGGCGAAACGAGTTTCTGTCGATCTATCCAAATGCAGTGGGTGTTAAGGCCGTTGCAGGGCCGGATGTGACGTTCATTCCGTGGCTCAACATCGCCATTCTGACGGTGTTCTTTGCGGTGGTCTGGGCGATATGGGTGCGCTGGCGCCGATTCCGTGCTGCACGGATTGATCCGGTGCTGGAGGATATGGGCGACAGCTTTGAAGCTGCGGGCGACAGCCTTGCGGAGAAGCGCGGGCGCTTCCGGCGTTGGCTGGACAGTTGGAAATCCAAATAACCTAACGCATGCCATAGTAGAGGCCGACGACGTGTTCGGCCTCTGCGAAGAACAGCCAGCGGGAACAGGCGACGCCTGCGATGTGACTGAGGACTGCGAGAGCTGCGAAGACGTGGTTGAACGGCACAAGCAGTAGGATCAGTGGCAGAACGAAGGTCAGGCAAAAAGCGATGACGCGCAACTTGAGCGCGTGTTTGCGGCCCACGACGTAGACAAATTCCTTCATCAGATAGTTGGGCGAACTGTGCGGGTGCGCCATTGAGCGCACGGTGCCACGCTCGCCAAGGCCGGTGGCGGTGCCGAGGTCTGTGCCGCTTTCAGAGAGCGCCTTGTCGCCACGTTGCCACCAAGCGAGTTGCACGGCAGCCGCAAACAGCAACAGCACAATAGCGGTGAATGTACGGCCAGACAAAAGCGCGCCTCCTGCGAGGGAGAAGGTCAGGTAAAGCGCTGGTGTCAAAGGGGTTTTCCAGCGCGGAACTGTGGCCAGTTGCCCGTAGATCATTGAAGTTGTGAAGACCGTTCCAACCGCGAAAGCTGCGCCGATCCAGCCGAGAATGGCGATGTTTTGGCCTAAGAAAATCAAGGCGGCAGCATACACCCCGAGGATGCACAGTGCGGCTACGGCACAGACGCCTTCGCGCGACAGCCAGCTTGTGCGCCATTGGCTGAAGGCACGCCATGCGCGTTCCGGATGGCCGAGGTGGAAAGTGGACGACAGCAGCCCGCCCACGGCCAGCGCATAGGCAATGGCGAAGAAGATAAAGCCGGTGAAGCCAGTGGGGGGCGTCGGGTCGATGCCGAGCCAGAAGAGCAGGCCGAAGCCGAGACCGGAGAGCGTGGTGAAGATGATAACGGACGGTGCGGGATGCATCAGGAAGCCCCTCCGGGGATTTTGTCGAGAGTTTTGTCGAGCCAGCTGAGGAAGCCTTTGGGTTCTTCGGCGACGGGTTCCAGCAGCGGGGCCAGCAGGGATTGATCGTCCCATGAATCTTTGAGGCGTGGCGGAAGGTATTTGTTGACCGGCTTGGTGCCCATTTCCGGCATCAGGTCAAAACCGCCTCTGGAGTCAACGAGTTGGCTGACATCGGAGTTCGGATCGCCAAGGTCGCCGAAGTGACGGGCACCGGCGGGGCAGGTGCGCACACAAGAGGGGATTTGATCCTCTTCGGGTAGGTTTTCGTTGTAAATGCGGTCCACACATAGGGTGCATTTTTTCATCACGCCTTCGGCCTGATCAAGTTCACGGGCGCCGTAGGGGCAAGCCCAAGCGCAGAGGCCGCAACCGATGCAGCTGTCCTCGTTGACCAAGACGATGCCGTCCTCGACGCGTTTGTAGCTGGCGCCGGTGGGGCAGACTGTGACGCAGGGGGCGTCTTCGCAGTGCAGGCAGGATTTCGGGAAGTGCACGGTCTGGGCGGGGCCAGCTTCGGGTTGCACTTCGTAGCTGTGGACGCGGTTCAGAAAAGTGCCCATGGGTTCAGTGCCATAGGGGCGTTGGTCCGACAAAGGCGCGCCGTAGTTTTCGGTGTTCCAGCCTTTGCAGGAGATCACGCAGGCGTGGCAGCCAACGCAGGTATCGAGGTCAATCACGAGGCCGAGTTTGCGGTCGGTGGATGTGGGAAGCGTGGTCATGGCTGGGCCTCCAGAAGGCGGGCTGTATCACGTCGGTATTGCGTCGGTATTGCGTCGGGAAAGCAGGCGCGCTGTGTCGTGGTCATTTGCCCACCTTCCATTTCAGCTCAGACGGGCCTTGGGCGACCGGCGATTTGATAGGCGCAAAGGCCGGTTGGCTTTCCGCTGGTGCGTCGGCCTTTTCAATTTTCACACGCAGGTCGAACCAAGCCGCCTGACCGGTGATCGGGTCGGAGTTGGACCAGCGCAGGCCGTCGCCCTTCGGGGGCAGCAACTCGTGGATCAGATGGTTGAGCAGGAAGCCTTTGTTGGATTCCGGCGCATCCTCAGACAATGCCCAAGTGCCTTTGCGTTTGCCAATGGCGTTCCATGTCCAAACGGTGTTGTCGTTGAGCGCGGCTTGATGCGCCACCGGCACCGTGATTTCGCCGTGAGTAGACGTCACACGCGCCCAGTCGCCATCGGCAAATCCGTGCTGCTCCCATAGTTTGGTCGGCAGGTAGAGCGGGTTGTGGCCGTGCAACTGGCGCAGCCACGCGTTTTGGGTGCCCCAGCTGTGATACATCGCCATTGGGCGTTGGGTCAGTGCGTGGATCGGGAATTCGTCGAGATCGACACCATTGTCCTCGAGTGCGGGATACCAGATGGGCAGCGGATCCATCACTGCCTTCAGACGGTCGCGCAGGTGTTCGGGCGGCTGGCGGTCGCCGTGTCCTTCGGCGGCGCGTTGGAAGCTGCGGACCGGTTCGGAGTAGAGCTGGAACAGGTATGGCTCGGGGGCATCATAGATCCCCATGCCGACAGCCCAGTCCTGATAGCTGGCATTCCACGGTTTGTAGTAGTTGGCCCCGTCGGGGATGTGTTCGACAAAGAAGCCGCCGTTTTCGATGTAGCGGTCAAGTTGGTCGGGGTTCACGTCACCGCGGCCAACCTGATCGGCGTTTTCACCGCGGAAGCCGGCGAGCGGGCCGATGCCCGGCTTGCGCTGGTGGTTGACGATATAGTCGGCGTAGTCCTGATATTTGGCGCTGCCGTCTTTGTTGGTGAAACCGGGCATACCGAGTTTGTTGGCCAGTTGCACCAGAACAGTCTGGAAGCCGCGCACGTCGCGGTCGGGTTCCACCACCGGCCAACGGATGGCGTCGGCGGCGGCATCGGCCTCGCAAATTGGACGATCCAGCAGCGAAATGCAGTCGTGTCGTTCCAGATAGGTGGTGTCGGGCAGCACGAGGTCGGCATAGGCCACCATTTCCGAGCTGTAGGCGTCGGAATAGATGATGTTGGGAATCACATAGTCGCCGTTTTCATCCGTGTCGGTCAGCATCTGCATGACACCGCCCGAGTTCATCGAAGAGTTCCACGACATGTTCGCCATATACATAAACAGCGTGTCGATCTTGTAGGGATCACCCGCGTGGGCGTTGGAGATCACCATGTGCATGAGGCCATGGGCGCTCATGGGGTTTTCCCACGTGAAGGCTTTGTCGATGCGGGCGGGGCTGCCGTCTTCCTTGAGCATCAGATCGTCTGGACCTTGCACAAAGCCGAGGTGCGGGCCGTCGAGGGCTGAGTTGGGTTGCACGCCGCAGTGCGGTTTGGGATGGGCGGTGTAGGGTTTCGGATAGGGCGGTTTGAACCGGAAACCCCCGGGGACCTCGACGGTGCCGAGGATGATTTGCAGCACATGCAGGGCGCGGCAGGTCTGGAAGCCGTTGGAATGGGCCGAGATGCCGCGCATGGCGTGCATCGAGACAGGACGACCGGTCATGGTTTTGTGGGTCTCACCGCGGAAGTCGGTCCATTCCTGGTCCAACTCAAACGCCTCGTCAAAGGCGACGCGGGCAAGATCGGCGGCGATGGTTTTGATTTTGTCAGCAGTCACGCCCGTGCGCTCGGCCACGGCCTCGGGTGCATATTGAGGGTCGAGGTATTTCTCGGCCAACAGGTGCATGACGGTTTTGTGGGTTGTGCCTGCGTGTCGGTATTGCGCGGAGAGGTCGGGTTGTACGCCTTTTTGGTCAAACGGTGTGAGCTTGCCTGTTGTGCGATCGATCACCAGTTCCTTGCCGTTCTCATCGCGCATCAGAAGGCCGGTTTCAGCGTCTACCAAAACCGGTGCGTTGGTGTATTGCGCCAGATAATGCAGGTCGATTTTGCCCGCCTTCATCAGCTCGTGCACAAGGCTGAGGATAAAGAGACCATCAGAGCCCGGTGTGATGCCCACCCATTCGTCGGCCACGGCGTTGTAACCGGAGCGCACGGGGTTCACGCCGATGACCTTGGCACCGCGGGCCTTGATCTTGCCTATGCCGGCCTTGATCGGGTTACTGTCGTGGTCCTCAGCAACGCCAAACAGCATGAAGAGTTTGGTGTGATCCCAGTCGGGTTGGCCAAATTCCCAGAAGGCGCCGCCCATGGTGTAGATGCCAGCGGTGGCCATGTTGACCGAGCAGAAGCCGCCGTGGGCCGCAAAGTTGGGGGTGCCGAAATTCTGCGCCCAGAAGCCGGTGAAGGATTGCGATTGATCGCGGCCGGTGAAGAAAGCGAGTTTCTCGGGGTTGTTTTCGCGGATCGGTTTCAGAAGGCCGGTGGCGATGTCCAGCGCCTCGTCCCATGTGATTTCTTCAAATTCACCCGATCCGCGCGGGCCGACGCGTTTCAGGGGCGCGCGCAGCCGCGAGGGCGCGTTGACCTGCATGATGCCAGCGGAGCCTTTGGCGCAGAGAACGCCTTTGTTCACCGGATGGTCGCGGTTGCCCTCAATGTAGGCAACTTTCCCGTCCTTCATATGCACGTTGATGCCGCAGCGGCAGGCGCACATGTAGCAGGTGGTCTGGCGCACCTCGTCAGAGACTTTGGGAGAGGTGTTAAGCTTGGGCTGCTGGAAGGTCATTGGCGGGCTTTCGGTCTGGCTGTTCCGGAAATTGTATCTTTGCGGGGAATGTTTCCCCTCGCAAAGTGTTTTGTCGGAAAGTTATCGCTTCGTCATCGGCGTGTAGGGGCGCATGTCCGGCCCGTTGTAAAGCGTCAGCGGGCGGATCAGGATGTTGCTGTCCTGTTGATCCATGCATTGGATGATCCAGCCGGGCATACGGCCGATGGCGAAGATCGGCACGTAAAGATCCATCGGGATACCGTGCAGCTGGTAGATCACGCCGGAGTAGAAATCGACGTTCACGTTCAGGCCGTGGCGGGCGTAGGGCTTCATGGCGTCGACCACGCCTTGCAGGATTTCGTACCACTCCGGCGCGCCCATTTCCTCGCCGAGTTTTTTCACACCGTCGCGCATGTGGCGGGCGCGGGGGTCTTCGGCGCGGTAGACGCGGTGGCCGAAACCCGTGACAGCCTCGCGGTTTTTGCGTTTGGCTTTGACGTAGGCGGCGGCGTTGTCGGGTGTGCCAATCTCGTGCACCATTTTCATCACGTCCTCAGCCGCGCCGCCGTGGGCGGGGCCTGCGAGGGTGGAGAGTGCTGTGACGATGCCGCCGTGCAGGTTGGCCTCGGTGCCGATGGTCACGCGGGCGGCGAAGGACGACGCGTTGGCGCCGTGTTCTGCGTGCAGGATGAAGTCGACATCCGCCAAACGGGCGGCGTCCTCAGAAGGTTTCTCTCCCTTGAGCATCCAGAGCCAGTTGGCGGCGTGGGAGAGGGTTTTGTCGGCTGGCACCGGATCGCGGCCGTTGCGGATGTTTTCATGTGCGGCGATGATCATCGGAACTTGTGAGGTCAGGCGCAGGCCGTTGGCGAGGAAGGCCTCGGGGCCGACGTTCTGGCTGTCTGCTTCCAGCGCGGCGAGGGCGGAAACGGCGGTGCGCAGGACGTCCATCGGGTGGCCGTCTTTGGTGGCGCGGATGATGTCGTAGACCTGATCCGGCAACTCGCGGGCGGCTTTGAGCGTTGCGTCAAATGCGGTCAGTTCGTCTTGGGTGGGCAGCTCTCCGTGGATAAGCAGGTAACAGACTTCCTCAAACGTCGATTTGGTCGCGAGGTCGTGGATCGAGTAACCGCGATAGGAGAGCTCGCCGGCGGCGCCGTCGATGTGGGAAACGCCGGAACGTTCGAAATAAATGCCTTTGAGGCCGCGGTTGATCTTGACGTTTTCGGTCACGGATGGCTCCTGTTGCGTATACGGAGGTATACATGAAGTTTATGGATGCGCTGTCGGCCAAAGTGGCCGCGAAAAACGCGCGGGTTGTGTTTCCCGAAGCCAAAGAGCCGCGCACGGCGGAAGCCATGCGGGCGTTGGATCGGGATGGCTTGTGCCGGCCTGTGACACTCGGCGAGAACACCGAAAGTTACGTGCAGGCGTTGATGGATACGCGTGGCATGAAGGAAGGGATTGCGCGACGACTGGTCGACAAGCCTCTTTATCGTGCGGCTGCGATGGTTGCGGCTGGTGAGGCAGACGCAATGACCGCCGGTGCAGTGGCCCCGACGCGGCGCGTGATCGAGGCGGCATCCATGGCGATCGGATTGGCTGATGGTGTCAGCGTTCCGTCGAGTTTCTTTTTGATGAATTTTCCAGAAGGCCGGTCGCTGATCTTTGCCGATTGTGGCCTGACCGTTGATCCGGACGCCGAAACGCTCGCGGCGATTGCCAAAGCGTCTGCGCGCAGCGGTGAGGCCCTGTTGGGCGAGGCGCGGGTGGCTTTGCTGTCGTTCTCCACCGGCACAAGCGGCTCGGGCGCGAGCGTGGACAAGGTGCGAGAGGCTGCCGCGATTACCGGCTTTACCGGCCCTGTACAGGGGGACGCGGCGCTGATCCCCGACGTGGCCGAGCGCAAGGGCGCGGGGGCGGGGGATGCCAACGTTTTGATTTTCCCGAATTTGGATGCGGGCAACATCGCCTACAAGCTGGCGGTCGCTTTGGGCGACGCGCAAGCGCTGGGCCCGATTTTGCAGGGGTTCCGCAAACCGGTCTGTGATCTGAGCCGTGGCGCCAGCGCGCAGGATATCGTGGCGGCCACCGTGGTCACGCTGGCGTTGGAATGACGTTCGGGCAGGGGTCATGCGTTGGCCTCTGACGCCTGATCTGCCTTATCCTGTGCGTCTGATTGCGCGACAGTGACGGCCACCATGTGCAGGATGTCTTCGGCTGTGCAACCGCGTGAGAGATCGTTGGCGGGTTTTGCCAGACCTTGCAGTACGGGGCCGATGGCGGTGGCGCCGCCGACCCGCTGCGCGATTTTGTAGCCCAGATTGCCAGCGTTCAGGCTGGGAAAAACAAACACATTGGCCGCGCCGCCAAGGGAGGATTTGCCAGCCTTGGAGGCGGCGACCTCAGGCACAAATGCGGCGTCAAACTGCAACTCTCCGTCGATGATCAGCGTGGGGTCGGCCACTTTGGCCAGATGCGTCGCTGCGACCACCTTGGAAACCTTGGGATGGTCCGCACTTCCAGCGGTCGAAAAAGACAGCATGGCAACACGCGGCGTGTCGCCGGTCAGCGCGCGGTAAGACGCGGCGGATGCGCGGGCAATTTCGGCCATTTCGTGCGCGTCGGGGTCGACCACAAGGCCACAATCCGCAAAGATATGCGCGCCTTTTACTGTGTGGTGTTCCTTGCAGTAGAGCATGAAGAAGAAAGACGAGACCATGGCGGCGTCGGGCGCTTTGCCGATGATCTGAAGCGCGGTTCGGACGGTGTCGGACGTGGTTTCCGCCGCCCCTCCGACAGTGCCGTGCGCGTGACCGGTTTGCACCAAGAGCGCAGCATAGGTCAGGCGGTTGCGGACCTGTTCCGCGGCCTGTTCGGACGTCATGCCTTTGTGGGCCCGCAAGGCGACAAGCGTGTCGCGGAATTCCTCGAACAGAGGGCTGTTGTCGGGGTCGTGAATGTCGATGTGACCTGCGACCTCATCCGGCGTTGTGCCGTGGGTGGCGAGGTGGCCTGCGATGGTTGCGGGATCGCCCACAAGGAGGACTCGGGCAACAGCCTCGTCGCGGATCATGAGCGCGGCCTCTACCACGCGGGGATCATCGCCCTCGGAAAGGGCGATGATCTTGTCAGAGCCGCTGGCGGCACCAAGTATCTGGCGGAGCGGCTGCAAAGGGTCAGCTTCCGGTCTGTTTGACCATATCGGCGGCGTCGATGCCGGCGACTGCGACCGGTTTCTTCATCGCGTCCCGACGGAAGGGCTCGCCAAGTTCCTGATTGATCATGGCTTCGATCAGGGTGGTCTTGCCATGGTTCATCTGATCGTCGATCGCCTTGTTCAGCGCGGCGGTCAACTCGTCCATGGTGCGGGCCACGACGCCTTGCAGGCCACAAGCCTGAGCGATGCCGGCGTAAGACACAGATGTGTCCAGTTCGGTGCCAACGAAGTTGTCGTCAAACCACAGGGTCGAGTTCCGTTTTTCCGCGCCCCACTGGTAGTTGCGGAAGACGATCTGCGTGACGGCAGGCCATTCGCCGCGGCCGATGGCGGTCAGTTCGTTGACCGCGATGCCAAAGGCACCGTCGCCTGCGAAGCCGCAGACCGGCACATCAGGCTGGCCGATTTTCGCGCCGACGATGGCGGGGAGGCCATAGCCGCAGGGGCCGAAAAGGCCGGGTGCGAGGTATTTGCGGCCTTCGTCGAAGTCCGGATAGGCGTTGCCGATGGCGCAGTTGTTGCCGATGTCAGACGAAATGATCGCTTCGCGCGGGAGGGCGGATTGGATCGCGCGCCATGCCATGCGGGGGGACATCCAGTCCGGTTTGTCAGCGCGGGCGCGTTCGTTCCAGGATGTGCCTGGATCGTCGTCCTCGTGATCCATCGAGGACAGCTGCTGTGCCCATGCGGATTTGGTTTTGGAGATATGTGCCTTGCGGTCTGCGCGGCCTTCGTCGCCTGCGTTGTCGGCGAGTTGTTCGAGGATGCCGGTGGCCACTTTGGCGGCGTCACCTACGATGCCGACAGAGACCTTCTTGGTCAGGCCGATGCGGTTGGGGTTGATATCCACCTGAATGATTTTCGCATCCGCGGGCCAGTACTCCATGCCGTAACCCGGCAGGGTGGAGAAGGGGTTCAGACGGGTGCCGAGGGCCAGAACAACGTCGGCCTCTTTGATGAGTTCCATGCCGGCTTTGGAGCCGTTGTAGCCCAGAGGACCGGCAAAGAGCGGGTGGTTGCCCGGGAAAGCGTCGTTGTGCTGGTAGCCAACGCAAACGGGCGCATCGAGTTTTTCTGCCAATGCGATGGACGCCGGAATGCCACCTTTGGACAGAACCACACCCGCGCCGTTCAGGATGACGGGGTTCTTGGCAGAAGACAGAAGCGCAGCTGCGTCCGCCACGGAGTTGGTGCCGCCCGAGGAGGCTTCGAATTCGATGGGATCGGGAATGTCGATGTCGACCACCTGAGTCCAGAAGTCGCGCGGGATGTTGAGTTGTGCCGGACCGCAGAGGCGCTTTGCCTGAGAAATCACGCGGGTCAGAACTTCTGCCACGCGGGAGGGGTCGCGGACTTCTTCCTGGTAGGCAACCATGTCCTGGAAGAGGGCCATTTGCTCGACTTCCTGAAAGCCACCCTGACCGATGGTCTTGTTGGCGGCCTGTGGCGTGATCAGAAGCAGGGGCGTGTGGTTCCAGTAGGCGGTTTTCACGGCGGTCACGAAGTTGGTGATGCCGGGGCCGTTCTGCGCGATCATCATCGACATCTTGCCGGTGGCGCGGGTGTAACCGTCGCTCATCATGCCGGCGGAGCCTTCGTGGGCGCAGTCCCAGAACATGATGCCGGCTTTAGGGAAGAGGTCGGAGATCGGCATCATGGCCGAGCCGATGATGCCAAAGGCATGTTCGATGCCATGGCGTTGCAGGACTTTTACGAACGCCTCTTCGGTGGTCATTTTCATTGGGGGGCCTCCTGAATCACGTGAACACGCGCGTTGCGCGCGTGGGGTTGGAGGCGAAATTACGGGTTGGTGCAGGGTGGCGTTAGGGCCAGTTGTTGGCGCTTAATCATACCAGTTTAGAGGTTCTTCTGAATTTGCGCGATGCGGGCAATGCCTTCTGGAATGCGGTCTGCCGGGATCGAGCTGTAGCCGAGCCTGTAGAAGTTTTGCGGCGGATTGTCGGTGACGAAGAAAGAACTTCCCGGTTCGATCAAAACGCTTTCGCTTTGCAATCTTTGCGCGAATTCGTGCGTGTTCAGCCTCTCCTTTCCTTGCATCCAGAAAGAGGAGCCGCCTTTGGCGTCGGGCCCCGCAATGGTCAGGCCGTGTTCTCGGATCGCGTCTTTCATCACTGCGCGTCTGTGCTTCAACGTCTTGCGCAGGCGGCGGATCAGGGCGTCGTAGTGGCCGAGGGACAGAAAATAGGCTGCGGTGCGCTGAATGTGGCCAGGAGGATGGCGCAGCACCGACGCGCGCAGGGCGCGGGCTTCGCGGATGAAGGCTTCGGAGCCGACCAGATAGCCGAGGCGCAGACCGGGAAACAGGGATTTGGAAAAGCTGCCGACATAGATCACGCGGCCTTCGGTATCGAGAGATTTGAGAGCCGGTGAGGGGCTGTCGGCGAAGGACATTTCGAATTCGTAATCATCTTCGACGATCAGGGCGTCGATGTCGCGCGCCCGTTCCAACAGCGCGTTGCGTCGGGCCAGAGGCATAGTGGCTGTGGTCGGACACTGGTGACTGGGTGTTGCGAAGATAACGTCAGTTTCCTCTGGAATTTCAGAGGGTTCCAACCCATCACTGTCTACATTGACGGGTTCAACATGACAGCGGGATTGGTTCAGAATGTCCCGCAACGCGTGGTAACAGGGGTTTTCGATCGCGGCGGTGCGGCGTTGGGTCAGAAGGACCTGTGCCGCAATCCAAAGCGCATTCTGCGCACCCAAAGTGATCAGGATTTCCTCGGGGCGGGCGATGATGCCGCGGCGGGGAAGCGTGTTACGTGCGATGAATTCGACAAGGCGTGGGTCGTCTTGGTCATAGTAGTCGGCGGTCAGTGCGGTGAAATCTTTTTGCCCAAGCGCCTGCAAGGAACAAAGCCGCCAGTTGGTGTGATCAAACAACGAATGATCTGTTTGACCGTAGACAAAGGGGAATCGGTAGGAGGCCCAATCTTGCGGTTTCTCCGGTGTGTCGCCACCTGTGAAACGCCGGCCAAGAGCGCGGGTCCAGTCAATGCTGTCTTCGCGATGCTTTGGAGGTGTGAAAGACGGAGGCACTGGTGCGTTGTCGGAGACGTAGTAGCCAGAGCGCCCGCGAGAGGCGAGGTAGTCGTTTGCCAACAGCTCGGTGTAGGCGAGCGTCACGGTGATCCGGCTGACGCCGAGGTGGGCGGCCAGTTTCCGGGATGAGGGAAGTTTTTCGCCGCGTCGGAACCGGCCGGACAAAATGCCTTCTGCGATCAGCTGCTGGATTTGCGCCTGAAGCGTTCCCTGAGAGTCAGGGGACAGAAAGAAGGTTTCGACTGAAATCGCCATGGGTAAGAGGCTATACTGGACTTATGATGGCTGCCAACTGGTCTTTAGGAAAATCGTGAGAGTTTCAGATTCAGTCCGGCCTGAACGGCGGGCCATTCGTGGGCACAAATGGAATAAACGGCGGTGTCGCGCAGGGTGCCGTTGGCCATAATCATGTGGTTGCGTAGAACGCCGTCAAATTTTGCACCCAAACGCTCGATGGCGGCGCGCGATTGGCGGTTCATGAAGTGGGTGCGGAACTCCACAGCGATGCAATCCAGCGTTTCAAAGGCATGGCGCAGAAGCATGAGTTTGCATTCGGTGTTGATTGGCGTGCCTTGGGCCGCTTTACGCATCCAAGTGGAGCCGATTTCAACCCGACGGTTTGCAGAATCGGTGTTCATATAGGTTGTCATGCCCACGGCCCGCCCGTTCGCATCGACAATCGCAAAGGCGCTCATATCAGAAAGTCCGAGGCGGCGGTCAATTTCAGCCTCAATGCCGTCGGCAGGTGGCACCATGGTGTACCACAGCTTGTGCAGATCGCCGTCTGCCGTGGCCTCTTTGAGGTCTTCGGCGTGCTCTTGTGACAAGGGCGCAAGGCTGGCGTGAATGCCAGTCAAGGTGATGGGGGCGGGCCACATTTTGGAATTCCGTCGATCGATGAGATTGGCCCGAACCTGAGAGTGTTCGGGTAGGCGGGAAAAAGATAATCGGACCTTTTGCCCCAAAAGCCTTTGAGTATTTGGGATGAGATGCCCAAGACACGGAGCGTGCCTTGGGCCAAAAACCTCAGCCAAACACTTTGGTCAGGGCTTTGTCGACGGCATCGGTGATGGCATCGATGTCAGCCGCAGTCGCGATCAGCGCCGGTGAGAAGGCGATGACGTTGTTGCGCCCTGGAACAGAGCGGTTTGCGGCGCCGATGATTACGCCCTGAGCGCCACAATCGCCAACCACAGCGGCAATGTCGGCCTCATCCACCGGTTCTTTGGTGTCGCGGTCTTTGACCAATTCACAGCCAAGGAACAGACCTTTGCCTCGCACGTCACCGATGACCTCGTGTTTCTCCATGAGCGCCTGAAGGTTGGCCATCATGCGGTCACCCATAGCGGTGCAATTCTCAAGCAGGCCTTCTTCTTCGATGATCGCCATGTTTTCTAGCGCCGCCGCAGGACCTGCGGTGCAGCCGCCGAAAGTGGAGATGTCGCGGAAGTGGTCGAGCTTGTCGGACGGATCAGACTTGAACATCTCGAAGACTTCTTCGGTCGTAACCATACAGGAAATGGCGGCGTAGCCGGAAGCCACACCTTTGGCCATGGTCACGAAGTCGGGCTTGATGCCGTAGTGTTGATAGCCGAACCAGTGAGTGCCGGTGCGACCGATGCCACAGACCACTTCGTCGATGTGCAGCAGGATGTCATATTCCTTGCAGATTTCCTGAACGCGCTCCCAGTAGCCTTCGGGCGGGGTGATCACACCGCCGCCTGCGGTCACAGGCTCAAGGCAAAGTGCGCCCACGGTTTCGGGGCCTTCGCGCAGGATGACCTCTTCGATCTGGTTGGCCGCGGCAATGCCGAATTCGCGACCAGACAGGTGTCCGAGCCCGAGTTCATCTTTGCGGTATTCCATGCAATGAGGCACGCGAACGAAGTCCGGCGCGAAGGGGCCGTACTGCATGTTGCGCTCGTCCTGACCGCCTGCGGACATCGCCGCCAGAGTGGAGCCGTGATAGTCGCGGTCGCGATAGAGGATCTTGGTTTTCTTGCCGCCGTATTTCTTGTGCGCGATCTGGCGGATCAGTTTGAAGGCCTTTTCGTTGGCTTCGGAGCCGGAGTTGCAATAGTAGACGCGGCTCATGCCAGGCATCTTTTCAATGAGCTTTTCGGCATAAAGCGCGCCGGGCACGTTGCCGGCTGCGTTGGCGAAATAGCACATTTTCATAAGGTTGGCGTGCACGGCATTGGCAATGCGTTCGCGGCCATAGCCGACGTTGACTGTCCAGACAGCGCCGGACACGGCGTCGATGTATTCTTTGCCGTTTTGATCCCAAACGCGCATGCCCTTGCCTTCGATAATGATGCGGGGATCACTTGTTTCAAAGGGCTTGTGCTGTACCAAATGGTGCCAGACGTGGGCTTTGTCAGCGCTCACCACATGGCTCAGATCGTTCTCTTTCAATGTGCCGTCCATGGTGGACCCTCCCTTTTCGTTATGCGGAGTCGCGTGGAAAACAGAATCCCCAACGGGAATCTGATCATAAGTTTGCACGATATCCTCGCGAGTTTTTCAAGCAGGATTATAGGGCCAGTTATTTTGGCAATGTATGTCCAAAATGCGAATTTTGTTGCCCTTGGGTTAAGCTTTGAGTGCGATAACTTTCTGATTAAAAAGTAAAAAATTGGACATATAGGCGACTTTGCCATCTGATTGGGCAGTAAAATAACTGTGACACAGGCACAAAAAATCATTGATCGGTGCCGAGATTTCCGCTCCGATTGTAGGCGGCGCGTGAAGCCGGTGAGTGACAAAGGGCATGAAGACCCTCTCTGCACCCATTGGGGACCGGACTTGAACGGCACCAAAACGACAACGGGAGAAAATGAAAATGACATTCAAACGGACTCTGACGAGCGCAATTGCCGCCACTGCTATGATGGCTGGCGCTCAGGCGGCTCAGGCGGAAATCACCGTCGCGTATTTCCTCGAATGGCCGATGCCGTTCCAGTACGCCAAGCAGATGGGCACATATGAAGAAGCTCTTGGCACCAAGATCAACTGGGTTAGCTTTGACACCGGCACCGCGATGAGCGCGGCGATGGCGTCTGGCGACGTGCAGATTTCCGTCAGCCAGGGCGTGCCGCCCTTCGTGGTTGCGGCCTCCGCTGGTCAGGACATCCAGATTGTGGACGTGGCTGTGAGCTACTCTGACAACGACAACTGCGTTGTTGCGTCCGGTCTCGAGATTGACAAAGACAGCGCCGGTGAGCTGGCAGGCAAGAAAGTGGCTGTGCCGCTGGGCACCGCGGCGCACTATGGCTTCCTGAGCCAGATGAAGCATTTTGGCGTTGATGTCGCCAGCATGGAAGTCGTGGACATGGCCCCCGCAGAAGGCGCAGCAGCGCTGGCGCAGGGTTCTTTGGACATGGCCTGTGGCTGGGGCGGCGCACTGCGTCGTATGACAGAGCATGGCAACGTGCTGCTGACTGGTGCAGAAAAAGAAGAACTCGGCATTCTGGTGTTTGACGCGACCACCGCTCCGGCATCGTTTATCGCTGAAGAAGGCGACATGCTGGCGAAGTTCCTGAAGGTGACTGCTGATGCAAACGCGATGTGGGCGGATGAAGCCAACCACGCGAAGATGCTGCCGGTGATCGCCAAGGATGCGGGCATGGACGAAGAAGGCACAGCGTCAACACTGGCGACCTTCAAGTTCCCAACCATTGACGAGCAGCTGGGCGACGCATGGTTCGGTGGCACTGCACAGTCCTTCATGGGCGGTGTTGCTGGTGTCTTCGTCGATGCGGGTTCGATCCCAAGCGCTCTGGACAGCTATGACGGTGCGGTAAACACCGGCCCGCTGGAAGCTGCAAAAGGCATGTAAAGCAGCCTTTTGAATACGGGCCGGGCGCGGGTTGCGCCCGGCCTATTTTCATACTCTCTCATGACGATTTTTTGGGAGACCCGTCGCGCAGCTGCGTGAACGGCTTGAAAGACTGATAGGGACCATGACCGGATTAACAATACAAAATCTGTCCATGCGCTTTGACCTGCCAAACGGCAGTCATGTTCAGGCGCTCAAGGACGTCAGCCTTGACCTAAAACAAGGCGAACTGCTGAGCGTGTTGGGGCCGTCGGGCTGTGGCAAGACAACGTTGCTGAATATCGTAGCGGGCTTTCTGGCCCCGACCGAAGGCCAGATCGAGATGAACGGCCACACGGTGCAGGGACCGGATGCCGAACGCGGCATGGTGTTCCAGCAAGGCGCGCTTTTTGAATGGATGAGTGTGCGGGACAATGTGCGATTCGGCCCCGATATGAAGGGCATGTCCAAGTCCGAAAGCGCGGAGATCGTCGATCATCTGCTGGATGTTGTGGGCTTGCAGGACTTCAAGGAAAAGATGGTTTACGAACTATCAGGCGGGATGCAGCAGCGTGTGGCTTTGGCCCGCTGTCTGGCGAATGATCCCGACGTGATCCTTATGGACGAGCCGCTTGGCGCACTGGATGCGCTGACGCGGGAAAAGATGCAGAGCCTTGTTCTCAAGCTTTGGAAAGAGACCGGCAAGACAATCATTCTGATTACGCACTCGGTAGAAGAGGCGTTGTTACTGGGCGAGCGGCTGATCGTTATGGCTCCGCGACCGGGGCGTATTCACAAGGAATACCGTCTGCCATTTGCCGACATGGGCGTGGGTGCGGATTTGCGCGAGGTGAAGAAGCATCCCGAATACGCGCCGACACGCGAAGAAATCCTCAACATGATCTGGAACATGGAAGAAGAGATCATGGGCCGTAGCGAGGAGGGCTCATAAGATGGGACAGATTTTCACAGACCTTGGCGGCGAATTGGTCACGCTGTTTGTTTCGGTGGTTTTCGGCCTGCCGTATTTGGCAATCTATGTGGGCGTCATTCTGGCGGCCTTCTTTATCTATCACATGATCAAACGCCAGCTTACGCCGGTGCATGATTATACCTCTTTGAAAACTGTGACCTTTGGCGACGAAAGCGCCGTTGTATCTAACAAGGTCGCATCTGTTGTGTCGGTTGTGTTGATCTTTGTGTTCTGGGGCAGCTTTACCGGATCCGCATGGGTGCCGGGTTTCCTGCACGCGCCGGGTCCGTTTGTGGGTGAGGCGAGCTTTACCTACACGGTTGAGGCGGAAGACGGATCGACAGATGACGCGACTGTGAATGTTGTGGTGCATCCTGCCGGTCAGCAACCGGAAGATCCGATTGTAGCGCCAGGTGAAGGCGTTGCCAAAGATGATGCAATCGTGGTGCAGTCTTATCGCAGTAAGCTATTGCGCTGGGATCAGAACGACGAGGTGACGCGCAAGGACGGGGCGAAGGTAGTCGCCATCGACGGAAAGCCGATTGATCGCGAAACGGATGTGGATGTGGGCTTTGGTTCTGTCACTTTGACAGACAAAGGCACGCTGAACTTTGCCCCTGCCACTGGCATGCAGATGGAGAGCATCTGGCTTCCGGCCCCTGAAAGCGTATGGCGTCGCCTGATCTCGGTCAGCCGCGAAGGCTATCAGAACGTCACTTTGGCCGAGCACCTGAGCTATTCTCTGTTCCGTGTGATTGTCGGTTTCGCGCTTGGCGCGATGGTGGGGATCCCGCTGGGCTATGCCATGGGTCTGAGTGACTGGGCACGTGGCTGGTTTGATCCGATTGTGGAATTCATGCGTCCGGTGCCGCCGCTTGCGTTGATCCCGCTGGTGATCATCTGGGCCGGTATTGGCGAACAGGGCAAGATTATCCTGCTGTTCCTTGCGGCCTTGTGGATCATGGCCATCGGAGCAAGATCGGGCGTGTCAGGCGTCAATATTTCCAAGGTTCATGCGGCCTATTCGCTGGGCGCGAGCAAGCGGCAAATCCTGCGCCATGTGATCATTCCGAACTCCTTGCCCGAGATTTTCACCGCCGCACGCGTAGCGATGGGGGTCTGTTGGGGCACGGTTGTGGCCGCGGAACTTGTGGCTGCGGAAAAAGGTGTCGGTAAGATGATCGTGGCCGCGTCCAAGTTTCAGGACACCGACATTGTTCTGATGGGGATCATCCTGATCGGTATCATCGGTTTTGGCATCGACATGCTGATGCGCTGGGCCGAGAAGTATCTTGTGCCTTGGAAAGGTAAAGGCTGATCGCAAGTCGTCTTTGACAAACAACGAACCGCCGTCGGAGAGATCCGGCGGCGGTTTTCGTTTGGCGCCTCCTATACGGCGGGCTAAAGGCCGGCATTGCCCAACAGGCAGCCTTTTGCCGTTGAGGGCGATCAGGTGTCGGCAGGTTCCATTTTCTTAATCGGTTTTGAGTAGGTCCTGAGGCCGGAACCGCGACACTGAAACGGAAAAGGACGGACTCTCAAATGAAAGCTCTTTCGAGGATCTGCTGGCCCCTTGTGGTCGCAGTGGGTGTCTCTGGTTGCGGGACAACTTATGAGATACCCTCGCTTGGTGACACAGGAACACAGCGGGCCAAATTGTTGTTTGAGGAGGGCCAGCAAGAAGGCGCGCGGAGGCAGCTTTCGGATGCGGCTGCGCAACGGCGGTTTCAGCGGGTGAAGGCAAAAGTTGCGCCGGTCGGAAAGGCCGTGTGTGAGCATGCTGCCAAAGACAAGGCCGATGCGGTCTGTGATGTGGACCTCGCGATTGATCACAGTTTGAATGAGCGCAACGCCTATTTCACTTACAAGGACAATGCCCCGATCATTCGCGTGACAATGCCGCTTTTGAAAGACAGTGCCAGCGACGATGAGGTGGCCTTTGTTGTTGGCCACGAATATGGCCATCTGATCGGGAAACACATCGAGAAACAGCAACAACAAGCCATGGTGGGCGCCCTGATCCTTGGCAGCATCGCAGTGGCGGCAGGCGCTTCGGCGGACTACTACGATCCAAATCTGGTTGATGCAAGCGTGGCCCTTGGCGCGGCGGCGGGCAGCATGGCCTATTCCCAATCTTATGAATTGGAAAGTGATACGGTGGGCACCTATATCGTGCACGCGGCAGGCTATGACCCGTTGGATGGAGCCAAGTTTTTTGCCCGTGCCGAGGATGCCAAAACCGAGGCTGGCAAGTTGAGCTTTTGGGGCACTCACCCGCCCGACGAAAAACGCGTCGCGACGGTCTTGGCTACGATTGAACGCATTGAAAACGATATCGGTTTGAAGAAGGCCGAGTGAAAAAGAAAACGCCGGAGGGGACAATCCTCCGGCGTTTTTTGTTTTGTCTCTTGGGGGCTTAGCCCATCGGAACGCCGGAGATCGACTTGACCTCGCAGAATTCGTCCAGACCCCATGTGCCGCCTTCGCGGCCGTTGCCGGATTGGCCATAGCCGCCGAAGGGCGAGCCGTTCACGCGGCCGACGCCGTTGGTTTCAACCATGCCAGATCGCAGTTGACGTGCCACGCGCAGGCGCTTGTCGTCGTCCTGTGTTTGCACATAGTTGGTCAAACCATAGACCGTGTCGTTGGCCATTTGCACAGCCTGCTCTTCGGATTCAAACGGCATGATCGCGAGAACGGGGCCGAAGATTTCTTCGCGGTAGATGGTCATGTCGGGCGTCACGTCGGCAAACACCGTCGGGCGCACATAGTAGCCTTTGTTCATACCTTCGGGGCGGCCCAGACCGCCGGCGACCAGAGTCGCGCCTTCTTTGATGCCGGTTTCGATCAGGCCCTGAATTTTGTTGAACTGCAACTCAGAGACCACGGGACCGATATGGCGACCGGATTCGGTTGTCGGGCCGGTGGCGGTGGCTTCGGCAGCGGCTTTGGCCTGATCCACAGCTTCGGCGTAGCGGCCGGTTTCCACCATCATGCGGGTCGGCGCGTTACAGGATTGGCCGGAGTTCTGCATGCAGTGGATGACGCCGCGTTTGACGGCCTTTTCATCAGCATCGGCAAAGATCAGGTTGGCGCCCTTGCCTCCGAGTTCCAGGCTGACACGCTTGAGGCTGTCGGCGGCGGCTTTGGAGATCGCGATGCCGGCGCGGGTGGAGCCGGTGAAGGAGACCATGTCCACGTCAGGATGGGACGACAACTGGCTGCCGACGCCAACACCGTCGCCATTGACCATGTTGAAGACACCGGCGGGGAAGCCAGCCTCGTCCATCATTTCAGTGAAGACGATGGACGACAGAGGCGCGATTTCGGATGGTTTGAGAACCATGGTGCAGCCGACCAAGAGCGCGGGGATCGCCTTGAGAAAGACCTGATTCATCGGCCAGTTCCATGGGGTGATCATCGCACAGACGCCGATCGGTTCCTTGCGCATGCGGTCGCTGCCCATAGCGTATTCGAATTCGAAATCCTCAAGCGCTTCGAGGAAGCCGTCGAGGTGCCAAGTGCCCGAACCCCACTGGTTGTTCTTCGCCAGATCAATCGGAGCGCCCATTTCGGCACGCATGGCCTCGGCCATGTCGTCGCGGCGCGCCACATAGACGTCGCGCAGCTTCTTGACCAGCGCCACACGCTCTTCAAGCGGGGTGTCCGCCCATGCGGGGAATGCATTCCGAGCTGCGGCCACCGCAGCATCGGTGTCGGCTTGGTCGCCGATGGAAATCACCGCGCACACCTCTTCGGTTGCGGGATCAATCACGTTGAAGTCGTTGGCAGCGGCTGGGGCAGTCCAAGCGCCGTTGATATAAAAGTCGCGTTTCTCGATCATGGCATCTCTCCCTCTCGATCTTGAAAGGCACCTTGCCCGCGCAATTCGGCCCCCGCAAGGGAAAGAGACGCGCGGTCACAAAGGATTTGATCAAATTATTCCCGATAACAGGGGGTGGTGTTCAAATGCGACGGATGTAGTCTGCTGTAGGTCGCTTGTCGGCCAGGATTTGTTTTTCGGATGTCGGAATGATTGCCGTTTTTTTGAGCGGCGCGCGTTAGCCTGATGTCCTCATGCACGAAAAGAGAGCGAGATATGGGTCTTCGAATCAACGACACTGTGCCGAATTTCACGGCGGACACCGATCAGGGAACAATCACATTCCACGATTGGATTGGCGACAGCTGGGCCATCCTGTTTTCCCATCCCAAGGATTTCACACCGGTTTGCACAACCGAGTTCGGCGCGGTCGCGCAGTTGGCCGATGAATGGGCCGCGCGCGGCACCAAAGTTATCGGCGTGTCCGTGGACGGTGTTGAAGACCACAAAGGCTGGAAGAAAGACATTGAATCCTTTGCAGGCACCGAAGCGGGCTTTCCGATCATTGCTGATGAGGGACTAGAGGTTTCCAAAGCCTTCGACATGTTGCCTGCAGAAGCCTATATGCCGGACGGGCGCACACCGGCAGACAGCGCGACCGTGCGGTCGGTGTTCATCATTGGGCCGGACAAACAGCTGAAGCTGTCGATGACATATCCGATGAACGTGGGCCGCAATTTTGGCGAAGTTCTTCGTGCGCTGGACGGGTTGCAAACCGCGGCCAAAGAGAACGTGGCCACACCGGCAAACTGGACACCCGGAGCTGATGTGGTGATTCCCGTGGCTGTCAGCGACGAGGATGCGACTGCAAAATATGGCGGTTTTACCACCCATTTCCCGTATCTGCGGACCACCAAGCTTTCGGGTTGATTGCTTTTCATAATCAAAAACAATGACAAGCGCGTCCGGTTTCGGGCGCGCTTTTGCTTTGGCGGGGGCGCTGTCCCTCGTTAAGCCGCTGGCAATAACTTTCTGCCATCTCTCGGGTGATGAAAGAGGGACTGGCATATCTTCCCACCGCCTTGGCGTTGGTACTGAGCCTCGTGCTTGTTCCGGTACTGACGCTTGCGATGACGCCTGTCGATCCAGCCGGTCCCGTTGTTGTGGTGACAGCTCCGAGCGCAAACCCTGTGCACATCATCGAGGCCTCGGGAGGGAACGTCATCGGACTTGAAAATGCCCCCATGGGCACACTGGGGTTTTCAGCTGTTCCCGGGTTCGAGGAAAAACTGAAGGCGAACGGTGCCTGGGCTGTATTGGATGGTCGCGTGTTGGCCGGACTTTGTGGAGTGGAAATATGAACGAGATGAACGATCTTGATGGCATCCGAGCAAAGGGGGTCAAAGCCCTGCTTGGGATCAATATCCTGCTAGCGGTATCGGCCGTGTCAGTGGCGGTTTTTCTCGGCAAGGAGATTGTCGGGGTCGGCGCGGCGGCCGTGGTTTTTCTCGCCATCGGGGCATGGGCTCTTCGTGGCGGCTATGAGACCCAGCACAGGATAGCGGCCACAGTTGCCGGCGCGGGTCAGGTGACGCTGATCCTTGCGGCTTTTGCCGGCCATCCCTGGCAACTGGATGCGCATATGATTTTCTTTGCCTATATCCCGATGACCGCGGCGATGCTTTGCCCGACGTCCATTATCGTCGCCGCGCTGGTCGCGGTTGTGCACCATTTGGGTTTGTCTTTTGTCATGCCAGCGCTGGTGTTTCCGTCCGCAGACCTGAGCGAGAATATTCTACGGTCGTTGTTCCATGGCGCGGTGATTGCGGTTGAGACAGCGGCGCTTTTTTATGGCGTGCGACGTAATGTGTCGCGGATGGCTGACCTCAATGCAGAGCAAGATCGGCTGTCGGAGGTGATGGAGATTCTTGAGCGTGAAAAAGCCTTGGTTGAGGCCAAGGAGGAAGCGTCGAGCATGGTTGTGGAACAGTTGCGTGTCGGCTTGGCGAAGGTGGAGGCGAACAATCTGGCGGATGACATCACGGAGACGTTCCCGCCGGAGTATGAGGCGTTGCGGTTGAGTTTTAACGCGTCGATGTCGTCGCTAAGAGAAACCGTGACAGATGTGACTTTTGTCACCGATCAAATTGGCGTGGACGCATCGCAACTTGCGGAAGCATCGGCGAATGTCGCGATCAGCACCGAGAAGCAGGCCAATGCGTTGTCGCAGGTCACTGCCTCTGTTGAAGTGATTGCCGATGGTATGAAGAGTGCCGTGGACAAGGCCGAAGAGATGCAGCGGCGGTTTGACAACACACGTCAGGTCACAACGTCGGGGACGGCTGTCGTCCGACAGGCCGTGGATACGATGGATGAGATTGAGCAAAGCTCGAGCCAGATTGACCATGTTGTGGCATTGATCGAGGACATCGCGTTCCAGACCAATCTCTTGGCGCTGAATGCCGGTGTCGAGGCTGCGCGGGCTGGTGAAGCGGGTGCGGGGTTTGCCATTGTCGCCTCTGAAGTGCGGGCCCTGGCACACCGTTCGGCCGAGGCGGCGCAGAACATCAACAAGCTTATCAGCCAAAGCAACGAACACGTTGTGGTCGGCGTGTCTTTAGTGCGGCAAGTGGGGGATGCGCTTGAGACGATCCTGAGTGAAGTGAACGAAGTGTCCGGATCGATTTACGAGATGGCAAATATTTCGGGACAGCAGGCTGCCTCGATTGAGGACATTCGCGGCTCGATGCAGACATTGGGCGCCGAGACACAGGGCAACGCGGCGCGCACAGAAGAGGCTTCGGCGTCGACCGCGAGCCTTGATTCTTCGGTCGAGAGGCTGGTTGAGAGTCTGCGCGATTTTGTCGTGGTCAGCCAAGATCCGAGAGATGCCTCCACCGAAAGGGCAAACCTGCAAGTGGCCTGATCTGACGCACTGACGTAGAAAACCCGCCCGCGCAATCGGGCGGTTTTTTTGTTTGGCGACGGGGTGGCCAAGCAAAGTGAGCTGGCAGGAAAGCAAAAAGCCCCGGTGTTTCCACCGGGGCTTTCTGTTTGTCAGAGAGAAGCGCTTAGTCTTCTTTCTTCTCTTTCTTTTCCGGAACGACTTCTTCGCCGGTTTCCTGATCCACAACTTTCATGGACAGGCGCACCTTGCCGCGGTCGTCAAAGCCAAGCAGTTTGACTTTCACTTCCTGGCCTTCTTTCAGAACGTCGGACGGGTGGTTCAGGCGGCGGTTCTCGATTTGAGACACGTGCACCAGACCATCGCGCTTGCCGAAGAAGTTCACGAAGGCGCCGAAGTCGACGATCTTCACAACTTTACCGGTGTAAACGGCGCCTTCCTCGGGCTCTGCGACGATCGCGTGGATCATGTCGTAGGCTTTCTGGATGGCTTCGCCGTTTGGCGATGCGATCTTGATCACGCCTTCGTCGTTGATGTCGACTTTGGCGCCGGACACTTCAACGATTTCACGGATGACCTTACCGCCGGAACCGATAACTTCACGGATCTTGTCGGTCGGGATGTTCATGGTCTCGATGCGCGGTGCGTGGATCGAGAATTCAGCGGCACCCGTGATGGATTTGTTCATCTCACCGAGGATGTGCATGCGGCCGTCTTTGGCCTGTGCAAGTGCTTTTTCCATGATCTCAGGCGTGATGCCTGCAACCTTGATGTCCATCTGCAGCGAGGTGATGCCGTTTTCGGTCCCTGCCACTTTGAAGTCCATGTCGCCGAGGTGGTCTTCGTCGCCCAGGATGTCGGACAGGATCGCGTAGGAACCGTCGTCTTCGAGGATCAGGCCCATGGCCACACCCGCGACTGCGGATTTCAGCGGCACACCTGCGTCCATCATCGACAAGGAACCACCACATACGGACGCCATGGAGGACGAGCCGTTGGATTCGGTGATTTCAGACACGATGCGCACTGTGTAGGGGAAGTCGGTTGCGGCAGGCAGAACGGCCTGAAGGGCGCGCCATGCGAGTTTACCGTGACCGATTTCGCGGCGGCCGGGAGGGCCCACGCGACCAGCTTCGCCAACCGAGTAGGGAGGGAAGTTATAGTGCAGCAGGAAGTTGGATTTGAAGTTGCCGTGCAGCGCGTCGATGAACTGCTCGTCGTCGCCGGTGCCGAGTGTGGTCACAACCAGACCCTGAGTTTCACCACGGGTGAACAGGGCGGAGCCGTGGGTCCGCGGCAGCATGCCGGTTTCACAGACGATGTCGCGGATCTCGTCGGTCTTGCGGCCGTCGATACGCTTGCCGGTTTTGACAACGTCGCCGCGCAGGATGCCGGCTTCGAGTTTTTTCAGAGCGGAACCGAGGTTCGCGTCTTCCAGCTGTTCTTCGGTCAGCGCGGCTTTGATCGCGTCGCGTGCAGCGGCAACAGCGGCGGTGCGCTCTTGCTTGTCGGAGATCGCGAAGGCTGCGCGCATCTGCTCGTCGCCGGCGGCTTTGACTGCGGCGAACAGGTCGGCGTAGTCGGGTGCTTGGAAATCAAACGGCTCTTTGGCAGCGTCTTCTGCCAGATCGATGATCAGGTCGATGACCGGCTGGATGGAGTCGTGAGCGAACTTCACGGCACCGAGCATCTCTGCTTCGGACAGTTCGTAGGCCTCAGATTCCACCATCATCACGGCGTCTTTGGTGCCTGCAACAACGAGGTCCAGACGCTGATCGGGGTTCTGACGCAGATCCTGCATGTCGTCCACGGTCGGGTTCAGGACGTATTCGCCATCTTCGAAACCAACGCGGGCGCCGGCGATCGGGCCCATGAACGGTGCGCCGGAGATGGTCAGAGCCGCGGAGGCCGCGATCATCGCAACGATGTCGGGATCGTTGACGAGGTCGTGGGACAGAACCGTGCACATCACGAGGACTTCGTTTTTGAAGCCATCCACGAACAGCGGGCGGATCGGACGGTCGATCAGGCGCGCGGTCAGTGTTTCTTTTTCAGTCGGGCGCGCTTCGCGCTTGAAGAAACCGCCGGGTACTTTACCGGCAGCGTAGTATTTTTCCTGATAGTGCACAGTCAGGGGGAAGAAGTCCTGACCGGGCTTGGGTGCCTTCGCAAAGGTCACTGCGGCCATAACAGAGGTCTCGCCCAGTGTGGCGATGACGCAGCCGTCGGCCTGACGGGCAACTTTGCCCGTTTCCAGCGTGAGCGTTTCTTCGCCCCACTGCATGGATTTTTTGCTAACTTCGAACATTTTCGTTTCCTAGCTGGGAGCACTCCCAGGCGTATCCCGGGTCTCCCGTTTGAAATGGCGGCCCCATTGCCGCCGACCCCTCTATCCTTGATTTGCAACGCCGGGGTCAGGACGCAACGTCTCAGATGCAGCGCGCATATCTGAAAACAAGGCGTTTGGAAACCAAATTTGTCGAAGAATAAGGTCGCGAAGCGTCAAATTTGACGTTTGATTCCGACCCTTGAACACATTGTTTCCCAATCCGAGGTGGATTTGGGGCGCAAAAAAGGCGAATATGTGGCGGAGATCGCGTGGCAGTGGGGGCTGGTTGCGCGGAGATATTGACGCGCCAGAATCGGCGCTATGCTGCGAGTTTTATTATGAAAGTCCCCACTTTACGTATTCCATTTACGCTGATTCTCGCCCTGTTTATGGGGGCGTTTCTGTTTCTGCCGGGTTGTTCCGAGCCTGTGACACGCAATGTCATTGAAGACATTCCTGTGGCAGAAATCCCCTCGGAACCCGAGGTAAGCCGTAATTCATCACCGCGTATTCTCGCGATGGGTGATAGTTTGATGGCATGGCACAACATGACCGGCAATTCGATCGCGCACGCGGTTGGAGACGCTTTGAACGAGCCGGTTGCCAACCATGCCATTGGTGGCGCGCGTATCATCTATAAATTGCCGATGTCGGGTGCCATGGGCATGAAAATCGCCAACCAATACCGCAAAGGCGATTGGGATTGGGTTGTGCTGAACGGCGGCGGCAATGATCTGTGGATGGGCTGTGGCTGTGGTGCTTGTGACGCGCGTATGGGCAAGATGATTTCCGAGGACGGTCGCAAGGGCGCGATTCCGCATCTGGTGGACAGCCTGCGCGGGACGGGGGCAAAGATTGTCTATGTCGGCTATTTGCGCAGCCCGGGCGCGTGGTCGCCGATCGAAGGGTGCAAGGATGATGGGGATCGTCTTGAGGCGCGTATCAAGAAGCTGGCGGACATCGTACCGGAGATGCATTTTGTGTCGCTTGAAGATCTGGTGCCACATGGGGACCGCAGCTATCACACGGTGGACATGATCCACCCCTCGCTGAAGGCAAGTCGCGAGATTGGTCAGCGGGTGGCCACAGTGATCAAAGAGGTTGAGGCAGGGAGCTAAGGCTAAGAGCCTTTGGGTTTCCAATTCAGGCGGCGTCTGCGAAAGCGGGCGCCGTTTCTCTTGGGGGCAGTTGGGAGACGGCGGGCAAACGCATGTACATCGGTACCTGAAGCTTTGGCCTCGCTTTGCCAAAAAAGTGTCCCTTTTTGCAGATTGGCGCGCATGCAAAAGTTCGTGGCAGTCAGGCCGAAGTTTTGGCACGGGAACATCCCATTTTCTTTTCATGAAAGGCAGCCACGGAGGTTGCTAAAATCAGAAAAGGTTGGAACCCATGACACACACATTCAAAACCACAGCAATCGCCGCAATCGTCGCTTCTATGGCTCTGGCTGCTCCGATGTCTGCTCACGCTGGTAGTATTGGCAAAAAGGCCCTCAAAGGGGCGGTCGCAGGTGCAGTCATTTCCGAGATCACCGGCGGGGACGCAGAAGATGGGGCAAAGATCGGCGCCGCTGCCGGCGCATTGAGCGGCGCGATTGACAAAAACCGCAAGAATGATCGTCGTTCACATAAAAACGGCAAAGACAAACGTCGCTAAAGTGCGAATAGAAACCGCTTGAAAGGGCCACCCTTTCCAACCGGTGTCGGAGGTATCCGACATTCTGCTGCAAACCCGGCCGGCGTCCCGCTTGTCGGGTTTGTTGCTTTCATCATCTCGTCAGCGTTCGGGGGCGGTGGTCCGGTTTAGCTTTGTTTGCGGAAATCGCGTGGCGTGGTGCCAAACCACCGCCGGAATGCGGTGCTGAAACTTCCGGCATTGTTGTATCCCAAGAGGAACGCTATCTCGGTCAGCGGCAGGTCACTGCTTAGGAGGTAGTCGCGTGCCAACGCTTTGCGAAGGTCATTGACGAGGTTTGCAAAAGTGGTGCCTTCTTCGGACAACCGGCGCGCCATTGTGCGCACGCTCATTCCGAGCTCGCGGGCAATATTGTCTTGAGTGGCAGATCCTGAAGCAAGGCGTTCGGAGAGCAATTTCTCGATTTTTCGCGCAATGCTATCAGGGGAACGAGGCAGTTGGGCGATTGTGGTTTCGCAAATCGCCAGAAGCGCCCGCTGGAGATTGTCATCTGCGGTTAAGAGCGGCACATCCATGTCAGAAGATTTGAATGCGATGGCATTCTCCGACCGCCCGAAGGCAACGTCACAGCCGAAGAACTTTTCAAACGGTTTGGTGTTGGCATTCCGCAAATGGGCAAAGTGCACATATCGCGGCGTTAGTTGGCGGTTGGTATAATCGCGCAAAGCGAACACCGTGCCGACTGCGCCGAATTCTGCATACTGGCTGGTCGGGAGTGATGTGGACACGTCATAACGCCAACGTAGAAGCCCGGTATCCGGAGTCTCTTCCAAGGATGATTTGCTGGCATCGCCCAACACGCGTTGAAAGCGGGTAATGTTTCTTAGATACCCGCCGACAGTGGGGGCGGACACGCCAACATACGCCAGAAGTCCGGCCTTTTTGACGATGTCGGGTGACTGTGCAAGGTCAAAGCCGAACAGGTCATTCCGAGTCAGAGTGCAGGCTCTGCGAAACAGGGTAAGTGTTTTGTCAAATGACCAGCGTGCGTCTGGATCATTGAATTGGTTGGGGTTGAGGCCCAACCCCTTTAGAGCGTCGCGTTCTGAAACACCTTCTTGAATGATCTTTTGCAGCAGGACCTGAGCCCAAATCACATTGTGCGTTGGCGTAACAGATTTCATGTCGCCTCAAGTAAACTCGGTTTGTCTATGTCTTGAGTATAGAGGTGATGGGGTCAATTTCTACACTGAAGGCAGGCCGCGAGATCGGTTGGCGGGTGGCCGCGGTGATCAAAGAGGTTGAGGCAGGGAGCTCAGGCAAAGAGCCTTTGGGTTTCCAATTCAGGCGGCGTCTGCGAAAGCGGGCGCCCTTTCTTATTGTTGATGGTCCGCTCGCGAAGTAGAAATAGCGCCTAAAGTTATTAGGGATTTTTCAGGTCACGCGCACTACGCTGAATGACAGATCAGTTCCGATACCTGGCTTTAAATTACGGAGGCGATCGTGCCTTCAAGGTATGCCGGAGACGACCATGCGACGGATTATTTTGGGAGTAGGGGCTCAGAAGGCTGCAACGACGTGGCTGTATTCGCAAATTTCTAAAGATCCCGCCTTTTCTGCTCCTTTTGCAAAAGAAATGCATGTGCTGGATCTCGCATTTATTGACGCGTTTGGGGCGGAGCGTAAGCAGGTCGAGGACAGGGCCAGGAAGGTCGATGCCGCATCCTCTCTCCAATGCGATGATCCCAAAAGCGTGCACCGTTTTAGCATGATCGAGAACGTGGAGAGATATTTCGATTACTACGATGCGCTCATTGGCGAACTTGAAGGATTATCGAGCGATATTACACCGAGCTATGCCGCGCTACCTGTCGATGCGTTGCGTCGGGTCAACGCGGGTTTCCGGTCGCGATCGATTGAACCACGAGTTGTCTTTGTTATGCGAGAACCGGTCACGCGCCTTGAAAGCGCAGCCAAAATGGTTGTGAGAAAGCGGGGTGAATCCCAAGACGCGAAGAAGCAAGTAATATCGCTTATGGAGACCTACGCGGGAACGGAACAGGATTTGTCCCGCGCAGATTATCGCCGCACCGCTACGAATTTGCAGCGAAGTTTTGAGCAGCATCAAATATTTCTTGGGTTCTATGAAACCCTCTTCCACCCCTCGGAACTTCAGCGATTGGCTGAGTTCCTTGGAATGGCAAATCATAGGTTTTCCACAGAGGAAAGAGACTTCGCATCACCTTTCAAGCTGACGTATCCGGTTGGATTTCTGGAGGACTTGCGAGCGAAATATGATGATCAGTATAAGTTTGCAGGCGAAGTTTTGGGCTTTGATACAAGCATCTGGGACGACGCGAGGCGTGAGCTCTATGAATAGCGATGACCGGCAGACCGACGTCCGAACTACTGGCGTCTGCAAAAAAAACGCCCACTCCGAAGAGTAGGCGCTTTCCGTGTATTCCGGTTGATCGGACGTCTTAGCGGCGGATGCCCAGACGTTTGATCAGGTCCTGATAGCGTGCTTCGTCTTTGCTCTTGGTGTAGTCCAACAGCTTACGACGCAGAGCAACCATTTTCAAAAGGCCACGACGACCGTGGTTGTCTTTCTTGTGGGTTTTGAAGTGCTCGGTCAGGGTGTTGATACGCGAGGTGAGGATTGCAACCTGTACTTCGGGCGAACCGGTGTCGCCTTCCTTGGTTGCGAATTCTTTCATCAGGCGTGCTTTTTCGTCAGCAGTGATCGACATCGGGATCTCCTAATCTAAAGGTTTCGGGCGCAAGCCGGGATGTCGTCCAGCAAGGTCCATAGAGGTCTGCGCGGGGATTCCCTGCGCAGATGGACGCGTATAGGCGGAATCGGGTGGAAAGAAAAGGGGTTTCTATCCCGCGACAGCCTGCGCGATCAGGGTGATATCGGATGTTGTGAGATTGGAGCCGCCGTGCACCACGGCGAGGGGTTCTCCGTCTACCACCACTTCGATCATTTCGGGGTCTGATGAAGTGGGGCGGATTTCGATATCCGGTGGGCCGTCTTGATCCGCATAAAGCAAGACAAGGTTGTCTTCTGCGCGATCGAAATCCATGACCGTGATCGGAGAAGCCGCCGCGCCGTCCAGCGCAAAGGTGTCGACGCCCTCGCCACCTGTCAGGATGTCTCCGGTTCCACCGATCAGCGTGTCCTCCCCGCCGCCACCGTTCAGATAGTCTGTTTCAGCGTCAGTGTTCCCAATAACAATGTCGTTTCCATCGCCGCCAAAAAGGGTGTCTTGCCCCGCGCCGCCGTCCAATTCGTCATCGCCATAACCGCCGTGCAAGGCGTCGCTGCCGGTTCCGCCTGACAACACATCTTCTCCGAAACCGCCGATCAGTGAATCATCGCCGCCACCGCCATTCAGTGTGTCGTCATCCATGTGGCCAAACAGGCTGTCGGCGCCGTCATCGCCGAGTAGGCTGTCGTTTCCATCTTCTCCGTGAAGAATGTCATCGTCTGACCCGCCGGAGAGTGCGTCATCGCCCTGTGCCCCGTGCAGAATGTCATCGCCTGCGCCGCCATAGATCGTGTCATTGTCGGCATAACCGTTGATCTGATCGTCACCAGAGGCGCCAACAATGTCATCAGCAGCGGATGTTCCGGAAAGAATATCGTGGCCCTCGGTGCCGTGAATCAGGTTCGGCGACGTCGGGGTCGTGTCAGGATCCGGATCATCAAGCAGGCTGGAACCGGTCGAGACTGAAACCTCGGGCTCCTCAGTTGGATCGTCTTCCAAATCCGGATCTTCGACGTCGCCATCCGCGCCGACAAAAACGGCTGCGCCAGCCATAACGGCCAGCAAGCTCGCAAACATGAGCATCACAAAACTCCACTTCCCCCACCAGTATTAGGCCACACCTTGCGGATTTGACCAAACACCAATTGGCAAAGTCGTTAACGCCCCTGTTCGGAAAGCTCCTTCCAGAGGTCCGGCTGTGTGGCGTAGGCGATGTAGAGCGGGTGGCGGGGGTGTCCGTGTTTGGTCAGCCCAAGATGGTGAATAGGTCGGCCGGTGGCGGCGAGCACGTCACGCATCTCAAAGCCGCGGTCTAGGTGGTCTCCATGGGCGCCCCACGCGGCGATGATGGTGTCGGCCCAAGCGCAGCTCTTGCTGATGACTGCGTCGTTGTCAGGGCCTGCAGGGGCCGCGTGTTTGCGCAGGAGTTTAGGATCGGTTTCGCGAAGGCCAAAAATGTTCACCGCGCGAAAGCCGCCAAAGCCAAGCGCGCGGGCGCGGCGTTCGCACCGCTCGATTGTGGGATCATTTTGCTGCTCGGTCGCCTTGGACGGGTTGAGCATGATGAAGAGCACACGCTCTTTGTTCTCGTCCCAGACGCGGGTCAGCGCATAGCGATAGGTTTCGCAGTCCGAATAGATCGCTGAAGAGGCAGCATCGTCTTTTTGGAACGTGCGGGTGATCATTCTTGCGGCAACACAAAGACGCGGCTGGGGTGTAACTCGCCTGCTTTGAAGGTGCCAACTGCAACGGGTTGGCCGTCAAGGCTGGCCCAGCACTCTTCGCCATAGTCTACGTCGGATGCGATCACCATGCCTGCATTGCCGTTGCGAAGGCGGGTTGCGCCTTCGGGAGTGGCTTTGACTTCGGGCAGGTCTGCGAGGCCTTCTTCGATCGGACGCAGGTACTGGTCGAGTTCAGGCTGTTTGGCCATTTCGTCGATCTGCTCTATTGTCAGCCCGTCCGTGGCGTCAAAGGGGCCGGACCAGATGCGGCGCAGCTCGCGGACGTGGCCATGGCAGCCGAGTGCCTGGCCGAGGTCACGAGCAATGGAGCGCACGTAGCCACCTTTGCCGCAGGTCATTTCAAGCGTCACGTGATCGACGTCTTCGCGGTCGGTCATCAAGAGCTCCTCAACCCAGAGCGGGCGGGCGGCGAGTTCGACGTCTTCGCCATCACGGGCGAGTTTGTAGGCGCGTTGGCCGTCGATTTTCACAGCGGAAAACTTCGGTGGCACCTGCATGATGTCGCCGACGAACTGGCCAAGGGCAGCTTTGATCTCGTCGTCTTCGGGGCGCAGGTCGGATTGGGCAATCACTTCGCCTTCGGCGTCGTCTGTGTTGGTGGCCTGTCCCAGACGTACGGTGAAGGTGTAGGCCTTTAGTGCGTCGGTGATGTAGGGCACGGTTTTGGTCGCCTCGCCAAGGGCCACCGCCAGAACGCCGGTGGCGTCGGGGTCAAGCGTGCCTGCGTGGCCGGCTTTCTTGGCGTTGAATGCCCAGCGGACCTTGTTGACCACCGATGTGGAGGTCATGCCTGCGGGTTTGTCGACAACGAGCCAACCGGAAATGTCGCGGCCTTTGCGTTTGCGTGCCATGATGTGCGCCTTTGAGATCAGGTAAGGGCGGCGAGGTAACGGATCGCGCGCGGCGTGTCAATTTGCCGAGGTTTCCACCACGCCCACAATCGGGCCCATCAGAAAACCGGGATCGGAGCGGTTGATGGCGGGTGCGTGCAGGCGGCTGATCTTGCCGTCGAAGTAGAGGGCATTGGGGGTTTGCAGCACGTCGCGGAAATAGCGGCCGAATTCGTGGAAAGTCACTGAATTGCGCGAGATCACAAAGTGGGCGGTTTTGCCGTCCGCCGACGTGCCGACGCCGTTGCGGATGAATTTTGACGTGCTGTCCACGAGGAAACGGGGGTGCAACTCGCCATCGATCACCAGCATGGGGCCGGATTGGGTGGCGTGTTCGCAGGCGGGTTTGGTGGTCGCGAAGGTGAGCGTTTCGATCACATCAGCGCGGGTGTCGTTGATGCAGAATACTCCGTTGGGCAAGAGGCCGAAGTTGCCCTTGGAGGCTTTGGTCAGGAGCGGCGTTTCCTGATCGCCGAACTCGACGTAGTGACCCACGGGGCGGCGATCTGAGTGATACATGCCTGCGTTCATCGCGAAGGCAAGGAAGCGGCGGTCTGCTAACTCGCGTTGGATATCGCGGAACTGGCCAAGGATCGCGCCGTCAGTGTCGCGCAAGAAAAGGCGAAGTTCTTCGGTGGCGACATCGACGGTGCAGAGAGTAAAGCGATTGCCCTCGTAAGAGGTATCCTCACAGACGACGGCGGCGGCCATGGATGGCAGCGCCAGAAACGCGGCTGTGAGGAGGGCTCGGATCAAGGCTCGTCTGTCTCCTGCGCATCGGGCTTATCGATGTCGCGGCGCACGCGTTCATCAGACAGCATCGCACGGGTGGCTTCCATCTGATCATAGGTTTTGTCGATGCGGAAGCGCAGGTCAGGGGCGTGTTTCAGGCCCGCCTTCTTGCCGATGATGCGGCGGAGTTCACCCTTATTGCGGGCCAGATAAGCAATCGCTTCGTCCTGCTGGCCGCCGCCCAAGGGTAACACATAGGCTGTCGCGATGGTCAGGTCGGGGCTGACGCGCACCTCTCCGACGGTGATCGACAGACGGTTCAGGTCCGGATCATGGATGTCGCCCTTCATCAGGACTTCGGACAAGGTGCGGCGGATCAGTTCGCCGACACGCAGCATGCGCTGGGAGGGGCCACGGCCCTCTGTATCTCTGTGTTTTGCCATGCCTCCCCACTTAGGGCCTTTGCAGCCCTTTGCCAAGCGGGCAGGCAGAGGGTAAGCAGGGGCGCGCAGACTTATGGAGACCAAAATGTCAGACTTGCCGGGAATCGTCGTCACTGGAGCATCGGGCCGTATGGGACAGATGTTGATCAAGACAGTGGTCGAGAGCGACAAGGCGCGTCTGGTTGGCGCTGTGGAGCGAGAAGGGCACGATTGGGTGGGCCGTGATGTCGGCGAGGCCATGGGCAGCGTTGCGCTGGGCGTGACGGTGACGGATGAGCCGCTTGAAGCGTTTTCCAAAGCGCAGGCGGTGATTGATTTCACGGCGCCGGCGGCGACGCTTCAGTTTGCCAAATTGGCAGCGCAGGCGCGTGCGGTGCATGTGATTGGCACCACGGGCATGAGTGATGAAGACATTGCCCAGCTGGAACCTTGCGGTCGCCATGCGGTCATTGTGCGGGCAGGCAATATGAGCCTCGGGGTCAACTTGTTGACCTTGTTGACCCAAAAAGTGGCTGCTGCGCTGGATGAGGATTTTGACATCGAAGTGATCGAGTATCACCACCGTCACAAAGTGGACGCGCCGTCCGGCACAGCGTTGATGCTGGGAGAGGCGGCTGCGGCGGGACGCGGGGTTGCATTAAACGACGTAGCGGACCGTGGCAGAGATGGTATCACTGGCGCACGCAAGCGGGGTGACATCGGGTTCACCGCCATTCGGGGCGGCGACATCATCGGCGAACACGACGTGATGTTTGCCGCCGATGGCGAGCAGATTGTACTCCGTCACAAGGCGACGGACCGGAGCCTGTTTGCCAAAGGTGCGCTGAAGGCCGCGCTTTGGGGGCAGGATCAAAAGCCCGGCGAATATGATATGCTTGACGTGCTGGGGCTGTGAGTCCCTCCTGACGTCGAGAAAAAGTTGATTAAAAATCTGTCACTTAAGGTGGCTGTTCTGGACTGTGTGTCTGTAAGGCAATGTTTTTGTTGGCAGATGGTGAGTCTTATGGTCTTATGCGGCCAGTTAAAAAATTAAATGATCATACAAGAAATGACCAAAACAGGGAGTGAGACATGAAGTCTTTGATGAAATCCGGCCTGTCCGTGCTGGCACTGACAGCGATGGCAACGGGCGCATTTGCCGCCGATCTTGGCGCGAAAGACGAGCCGATCAAGCTGGCGATCAACGAGTGGACAGGTCAGCATGTGACCACCCACGTCGCGGCGGAAATGCTGCGCGCAGCGGGCTATGAGGTCGAATTTGTAACTGCCGGCATGCTGAACCAGTTTCAGGCGATTGCGGATGGCGACATCCACGCGACGCTGGAAATCTGGTCGTCCAACGTATCCGACCAGTATGCTGTGCTGAAAGGCGAAGGCAAACTGGAAGAGCTGTCCGACCTTGGTCTGGATGCACGTGAAGGCATCGCATATCCGGCACACGTCGAAGAGCTGTGCCCGGGCCTGCCGGCATGGGAAGCACTGAAGGACTGCGCGATGAACTTCGCCACCGCAGAGACCCTGCCGATGGGACGTCTGGTGGACTATCCTGCGGACTGGGGCACACCGGGTGCCGACCGTATGACCGGTCTGGAACTGCCGTTCAAAGCGATCCCTGCGGGGTCCGAAGGGGCTCTGATTGCTGAACTGCGCGCCTCCACCGAGAAGAAATCCCCGCTGCTGGTCACTTTCTGGCAGCCGCACTGGGCGATGTCTGCGTATGATGTGAAATTCGTGACTCTGCCTGCTGGCGAAGACGCATGTTTCACCGATCCGGCATGGGGCCCGAACCCGAACGCGATCAACGACTGTGACTTTGCCGCAAGCCGCATCTTCAAAGCGGGCTGGCCAGGTCTGAAAGACAAGTGGCCGGCGGCGCATGAGATCCTTGTGAACTATCAGTTGGCTGTTGAAGACCAGCAGCCGATGATGGGCGCCGTTGATGTTGACGGTAAGTCGGTTGAAGAGGTGGTCTCCGCATGGATGGGCGCCAATGAAGCCAAGTGGAAGCCGGTTGTCGACGCCGCGACCAAGTAAGGTTCCTATGACCGACAAGAACAGCACTGCTCCGGCGATTGCCGTCGAAGGCCTCTGGCAGGTCTTCGGCGAGCACGCCGAGAAGGCCTTGCGCACCGCGCGCGAAGCCGCCACCAATCCTGAAGATTTCCATGCCGTGGCCGAAGATTTGATGGCACGCGGGCTGATTCCAGCCGTGCGTGACGCCAACTTCGAGGTCAAAGCAGGGGAACTGTTTGTGATTATGGGGCTCTCGGGCTCTGGTAAATCGACCCTGATCCGCTGCATCTCGCGGCTGATTGAGCCAACCGCCGGGTCAGTGCGCATTGACGGCGAAGACATTCTGAAGGCCAACGAAAAGCGCCTGATTGATCTGCGCCGCAACAAGCTGGGCATGGTGTTCCAGCATTTCGGTCTGTTCCCGCATATGACGGTGACCGACAACGTGGCCTTTCCGCTTAAGATGCAGGGCGCGGGCAAGGCAGAGCGTCGCAAAAGGGCGCATGAGGTTTTGGAGCTTGTGGGTTTGAACGGGCGCGAAGACGCCTATCCCCGCAATCTCTCAGGTGGTCAGCGACAGCGCGTGGGCATTGCCCGCAGCCTCGCTGTGAACCCCGATATCTGGTTTCTGGACGAGCCCTTCTCGGCGCTTGACCCGCTGATCCGGCGGCAGTTGCAGGATGAGTTCCTGAACATTCAGGCGACCTTGCAAAAGTCGATTGTGTTCATCACGCATGACATCCAGGAGGCGCTGAAGCTTGCGGATCGCATTGCGATCATGCGCGATGGCGAGGTGGTGCAGATCGGCACGCCCGAGGACATCGTTCTGCGGCCAGTGAATGATTATGTGCGAGAATTTACGCGAGACGTGCCCAAAGGGCGGCACGCGCGTGTGGAAAGCGTGATGCTTGATAAAACACCGGACAGCATGCCGGACGATCCCAAGCTGAAAGTCGGGATGCGTCTGGATATCGCGCTTGAGCGGTGCATGGATTTGTATGAGCCTGTGCCGGTCTGGGATGACGCGGGCAACATGGTGGGTGCGGTAAATCCGGCGGAGCTTGCGGCGGCGTTGCATGTAGATGACGACACCGGCGGAGCGGCCTGATGGCAGTTGTCGAAGAGGTTTCGGGCGGTCGCGGGTTGGATATCACACGCGGGGCTAAAGCGGCGTTGCTGGTACTGGCGGTGGGCATTACCTGTCGCCTGTTGGGCGCGCAGTTTGACTGGTTGGTGGCCTGGCCCGAGGCGCTGACGGTGCCGATGACGGATTGGGTTGGCGCGGTCGTGGGGTGGTTCCTGAGCGTTTTCAAACCGGTGGCGCGGGCGTTTTCCTATCTGATCAGTTTCCCGATGGAATGGGTTGGCGCGGTGCTACGGTATTCGCCCTGGCCGTTGACGGTGGGGTTGGTCACAGCTTTAGGCTGGCTGATTGGCGGCGCGCGGATGGCGGCTCTGGGCTTCTTTGGGCTCAGCTTTGTCGTGATTTCCGGTTATTGGACCGAAGGGATGAACACGCTGGCCTTGGTCGCGGTGTCGGTGCCTTTGGCAGCGATCATGGGCATGGCGATTGGCATCGCGGCCTTTGAATTTCCGCGGTTCAAAGGCGCAGTGAATGCGTTGCTGGACATCATGCAGACGGTGCCAACTTTTGCTTATCTGACGCCTTTGATTGTGCTTTTCGGGTTTGGCCCAGTGGTGGGCCTGATTGCCTCGGCGATTTATGCGGCCCCCCCGATGGCGCGCAATGTACTCTTGGGGCTGGAGCGGGTGGAAGAAGACATCCGCGAGGCGGCGGTGATGTCCGGCGGCACTCGGCGCCAGCAACTGTTTCTGATCGAACTGCCGGCGGCGGGCCAACAGATCATGGTTGGCTTTAACCAATGTTTGATGGCGGCGTTGTCGATGGTGATCATCGCGGCTGTGATTGGCGGGTTCAAGGACATCGGCTGGGAAGTGTTGCTGACCATGCGCAAGGCGCAGTTTGGTCCTGCCTTTCTCGCAGGGACGGTGATTGTGGTCTTTGCTGTCGTGATCGACCGAATGTCGGCAGCATTGGCCGAGCCGCGCGAACCGCAAAGCAAGCGCGTGGCCCTTGGTATTTTCGCAATCGGTGCTGGTGTGGCGCTTTGGTCGGTGTTCGCCGGCTGGAGCCCGAACGGCGTGGCGTGGCTGGATGGCTGGGCGGAGGCCGTAGACGCCGGCGTCGGCACGTTCACCGCCAATAATGGCGCGACGCTGGATGCGGTGAAAAACACGTCGATGTTCTATGGCCTGTTGCCTCTGCGCATTGGTCTGGCGGATGCGGTGTTGCCGTTCACATGGGGTTTCCAGTGGACCGCCATGCATTCTTTGATGTTCTTTGCCGCCTCAGCCGCGATTGGTGGCCTGCTGGCATGGCGGGACCATTTGACCGCCGGAGTTGTCGTGGTTATCGCGGCGCTGCTTTTGGAAATTGGCATCGCACAGGCGCCTTGGCCGCTGATGTTGGTCGGCGCCGCGGCGCTTGGCTGGGTTGCGAGTGGGTGGAAGCTGGTGCGGTTGGTGGTGATCTTATTGGGTTTGATCCTGATTTCCGGCCTGTGGGAGCGAGCGCTCTTGTCGCTGTATCTCAGTGGCGCGTCGGTGGCGGCTTGTGCTTTTGTCGGCGGCGTTCTGGGCTTCCTGAGCGCGATGAGCACGCGGGTCTGGACTGTGGTGCGCCCGATCTGTGATATGCTGCAAACCATTCCGCTGTTTGTGTTTCTCATTCCGGTTCTGATGTTCTTCCAGATCGGCGAGTTCTCGGCATTTCTGGCGATCTGCATGTATGCGGTGGTGCCGATGATCCGCTATACGCGGCAGGGGCTGATTTCGACACCGGAAGAGATGATCGAAGCGGCCACAGCAAGCGGTGCGGGTAAGTGGCAGACCATGTTTGAGGTGCGCGCACCTTATGCGGCTCCGACAATCCTGCTCGGGCTGAACCAGACGATCCTCTATGCCTTTGCCATGTTGGTGATTGCCGCGTTGATTGGCACCACCGGTTTGGGTCAGTCGATTTATCTGGCTCTGGGGCAGGCTGACGTCGGACTTGGCGTCACCGCTGGGGCAGCTATGGCCATTCTTGCGCTTGTGGCAGACCGTCTGGTGCAGGGATTTGCCGAGGAACGTCGAAAGGCGCTTGGTCTTTAAACTCTTGGAGGGAGGCGCTCGCGCCACCTCCGCCCATCCAATCGAATGGCCAAAACTGTTGGGGCTGGTCCGTTTGTGTGGTCGAGATGCTGTGGCGCGCCACGATCAAAAATCGATGGCGATGCCCTTTTTCTCCCAATCACCGTAGCGCACAGGTTCTGGTCCGTCGCGGCCACCAAGTTCGGTGGGCATGTCCGGCGCTTTGGCTTTCTTGCGCCGCTCTTCGGCTTCGGCCAGGGCGCGTTTCGCGGCTTCGGGGATGTTCTTTTCGGTCGACTCGCTCATAACCGCTCCTTCGCGCAGGCTTTCCATTGACGTGTGCCCTTGATATACGCCGCGCTTCGGGAACGGCAAGGTTCCCAGAGTCGCACGAGAGAGGCCAGCGATGTCAAAATCCGGAATGCAGACCCGCCGCAGCGCTGTTTACCTGCTTGATCAGGTGATGGGCGAGGGGCGGTTGATGTCCGAAGTCATTGGTTCTGGCGCTCTGGAACGGTTGGAGCCGGCGGATCGTGCGCGGGCGCAGCGATTGGCGATGGACACCCTGCGCGGATTGGAGCGCGCGGACCGCGTGTTGCAGAAACACTTGAAAAAAGTACCAGCGCTGACGGTTCAGAATGTTTTGCGTCTTGGCACTGTGGAGCTTTGTCAGGGCGGCGCGGCGCATGGCGTGGTGAATGATGCTGTTGAGATCATCGCAAAAAACAAGCACCACGCTGGCCTGAAGGGGCTGGTGAATGCTGTTTTGCGCAAAGTGGATGCCGACGGGCAAGCGGAGTGGGACCGGTTGCGTATTCCACGGATGCCTAAATGGCTGCGCAAACCTTTGGCTCAGGCCTATGGCAGCGACGTGATGTTGGGTATTGAGGCCGCGCATTTTAACGGCGCACCACTGGATTTGACCGCCAAAGGGGATGCGGCGGCTTTGGCGGATACGATAGGTGGCGAGCTGTTGCCGACCGGATCTGTGCGGGTTCCCGTAGGCCAACAGGTGTCTGCACTTGCGGGATATGAGGCTGGCGATTGGTGGGTTCAGGATGCGGCGGCGGCCTTGCCTGCGAAAATCCTGAATGTGCAAGCTGGAGAGAAAGTTCTCGACCTCTGCGCAGCGCCAGGTGGTAAGACCATGCAGATGGCGGCGGCAGGTGCGGAAGTGGCCGCTGTGGATGACAACCCGTCCCGCATGGCGCGGGTTGAAGAAAACCTGAAGCGGACCGGCCTTTCGGCGACGCTGGTGGTTGGAGATGCTATGGCGCAGCAAGGCGCATATGATGCGATTTTGCTGGATGCGCCTTGCTCGGCGACGGGCACAATGCGGCGTCACCCCGATTTGCCGTTTGCCAAGGATGGCAGCGAATTTGGCGATCTGATCGGGATGCAAGAGGTGTTTTTGGATCACGCGCTAAGTCTGCTGAAACCGGGTGGCCGGTTGGTGTTTTGCACCTGCTCGTTGTTGCCAGATGAAGGCGAGGTTCAGGTCGAGGAGTCCGTCGCGCGTTGGTCTGGTGTTTCCGTGGATCGCGACGCTGTTCTGATTGAGGGCGTTGATCCGGATTGGGTCACTGAAGAGGGCGGGCTGCGCCTGCGGCCGGACTACTGGGCAGATCGCGGCGGCATGGATGGATTTTACATGGCGCTTTTGCGCAAAGCTTAGCGCCGCGTTGGTGCTGCACCCAATTCATTATGTCCTGTCGCGCTACACTTTGCTCACCTTGAACTGAATCGGTGACTTGCGCGCACAACCCCGCTAAACTCTGCGCAAAACGCCAAAGAGCGTAGAGGCAGAGAGTGGATGTCCAAAACAAACGGCATATCGGCGCGCAGTACGCGTCTGATGCATCGCGTTCATGCGCGCATCAGCACAATGGCCAGTCCGGCCACCGGCTTTACGTCGATGCCGGAGCCGCGCACCATTGGGCTTTATGCGCGCGGCAAGCAGCTGGTGGCAGGCAATTTTCTATTTGCGGGGCATTTGCTGACAGCGCCCAAGTCGTCAATGTGGTCTTTGGATGCGCCTGATGACGTTTTTGCACAGGAACTGCACGGATTTGCATGGCTGGATGATCTTGCGGCCGTTGGTGACGCCCTCGCGCGCGAGCGGGCGCAGGAATGGGTTTGGGGTTGGATTGACTTGTTTGGTCGCGGTCGCGGGCCGGGATGGACGCCGGATCTGACTGGGCGGCGGCTGATCCGGTGGATCAGCCATGCACTATTTTTGTTGCGGTCCCGAGAACCAGAAGAGTCCGAGGCGTTTTTCAAATCCCTTGCGCAGCAAACAATTTTTCTAAGCCGCCGTTGGCGCAAAAGCCTGCCCGGATTGGAGCGTTTTGAGGCACTGACGGGTCTGATTTACGCCGGTTTGGCGCTGGAGGGCATGCGCGAACATGTGGCGCCGGCGGTTAAGGCGCTCGACAGGGAGTGTCGCAAGCAGGTGGATGCGCAAGGCGGGATTCCGACGCGCAATCCAGAAGAATTGCTTGAGGTCTTTACGTTGCTGACATGGGCCGCCACCGCGTTGAGCGAGGCTGGACATCAACCCTCTGATGCACATGTTCAAGCCATTGAACGGATTGCGCCGACGTTGCGCACGTTGCGCCATTCAGATGGCGGGCTGGCGCGGTTCCATGGGGGCGGACGCGGGATCGACGGTCGGCTGGACCATGCCTTGGCAGAAAGTCGTGTCAAATCGCGGCAAGCCGACGGTCTGGCGATGGGCTATGCACGGTTGAGTGCGGGGCGAACCAGTGTGGTAGTAGATGCCAGTCTGCCGCCCAAAGGCGACAGCTCGATCAACGCCCATGCCTCGACATTGGCATTTGAACTGACCAGCGGACGGCGGCCGGTGATCGTCAATTGCGGCTCTGGCAGCAGTTTGGGCGAGGATTGGCGGAGATTTGGCCGTGCCACACCGAGCCATTCGGCACTGACGCTGGATGAATTGTCGAGTTCGCGACTTGGCAAACTTGGCAAAGGATGGCGCGAGGAACAGTTGGTCGAAGGTCCTGCCGATGTGCCGATCGAGGTCACGCCAATGCCGGACGGCATCAAGTTTCAGGGCGGGCATGACGGGTACCGCACCACACATGGGCTGACACATGCGCGGACGCTGGAGTTGACTTTTGACGGTCGGGGCATGGCGGGCGAGGATCTGATTGTAGCACTGGAAGACGGTGACAAACGGAAATTCGACAAGGTCATGGACCAAAAAGCGTTGCAGGGGATTCCCTATGACATCGCTTTCCACCTGCATCCGGAGGCAGATGCGTCGCTCGACATGGGAGGAGCGGCTGTGTCGATCGCCCTGAAAAGTGGCGAAGTCTGGGTGTTTCGGCACGATGGTGCGGCCAAAATGGAGCTTGTCGCCAGTGTTTTTTTGGAAAAAGGCCGGATAAAACCGCGTGCGACCAAACAGATCGTTCTATCTGGCGCTGCAATGCAGTATGGGACGCGCATCCGGTGGTCTTTGAGCAAAGCGCATGAGACTGGTGTGGCGATCAGGGATCTGAACCGGGAAGAGTTGGATTTATAAAACCAAGCCCGAGGACCCGTGCCCGCTATGACCGAATTGCTGCCTATTCGCCGTGCCCTGATTTCTGTTTCTGACAAGACCGGTCTGATCGACCTGGCCAAAGCGCTGGCAGAGCGCGGTGTTGAGCTGCTCTCCACCGGCGGTTCCGCCAAAGCGATGCGCGATGCTGGGCTTGCGGTCAAAGACGTGTCGGACGTGACAGGGTTTCCCGAGATGATGGACGGTCGTGTAAAGACGCTGCACCCGAAAGTGCATGGCGGCTTGTTGGCCCTGCGTGACAATGCCGACCACGTCGCGGCGATGGATGCGCACGGCATCGCGGGCATCGATCTGCTGGTGGTGAACCTATATCCGTTTGAGGCCACCGTGGCGGCGGGTGCCGATTATGACACTTGCATCGAGAATATCGACATCGGCGGTCCTGCGATGATCCGTGCAGCCGCGAAAAACGCGGCCTTTGTGAACGTGATCGTTGACGTTGAAGACTACGACAAATTGCTCGGCGACATGGATCAGCACGACGGCGCGACCTGCCCGAAGTTCCGTCGCAAGTTGTCCCAGAAAGCCTATGCACGTACCGCTGCCTATGACGCGGCTGTGTCCACATGGATGGCCGAGCAATTGGAGCTTGAGGCCCCCAAACGCCGCGCGTTTGCGGGAGAGCTGAAGCAAACCCTTCGCTATGGCGAGAACAGCCATCAGAAAGCGGCGTTCTACACCGATGGGTCGAACCGACCCGGTGTGGCGACTGCGACCCAGCTTCAGGGCAAAGAGCTGAGCTACAACAACATTAACGACACGGATGCGGCGTTTGAGCTGGTGTCAGAGTTTGATCCGGCAGCGAGCCCTGCGGTGGCGATCATCAAGCACGCCAACCCTTGTGGTGTGGCCGTGGGCGCGACGCTGGTTGAAGCGTATCAGAAGGCGTTTGACTGCGACCGTACGTCGGCCTTTGGTGGCATTGTGGCGCTGAACCAGCCGCTGGATGCGGAAACCGCGGCCAAGATCGTAGAAATCTTCACCGAGGTTGTGATCGCACCAGGTGCGTCCGAGGAAGCCAAGGAAATCTTTGCGGCGAAGAAGAACCTGCGTCTGCTGCTGACTGACGGTCTACCCGATCCGCGCAAGGCGATCACGGCCTACAAACAGGTCGCCGGTGGTCTGTTGGTTCAGGACAAAGACGTTGGGTATGTCAGCAAGGACGATCTGAAGGTTGTGACCAAGGTTGCGCCGACAGATGAGCAGCTCGACGATCTCTTCTTTGCATGGAAGGTCGCCAAGCACGTCAAATCCAACGCCATTGTTTACGTCAAAGGCGGCGCGACCGTGGGTGTAGGCGCGGGTCAAATGAGCCGCCTGGACAGCGCCAACGTGGCGGCCTCCAAAGCGCAGCGCATGGCTGATGAACTGGGCATGGACGAAAGCCCTGCCAAAGGATCCGCGGTGGCATCCGATGCGTTTTTCCCGTTTGCGGATGGTCTGCTTGAAGCGGCTGCTGCGGGTGGCACGTGTGTGATTCAGCCAGGTGGTTCCATGCGTGACGAAGAGGTTATCAAAGCAGCTGATGAGGCCGGTCTTGCGATGGTCTTTACCGGTATGCGTCACTTCCGCCACTAAAGCAGAGCGGTTCTGACAGAGGCCTTCGCGGCTATTTCCTTGTTGCGGAGGCCTTTAGCGCTTACGATAGCGCCAACAAAATCAAATGTGCCGGAAAGCGGCGCGAGGCAGACGGGCAGTTAGGGAGACGCAGGATGCGTCTGGTATTTTGGGCAGGCTTTTGGGCCTTTATCACCGATCAGGCCAGCAAATATGCCGTTGTGCATTTGCTGAACTTGCGTGAAGTGATCGCGATGGATGTTCTGCCGCCTTTGCTGCGGTTCCACATGGCGTGGAACGACGGAATTAACTTTGGCCTGTTTTCCGGCAGCCCTGAAATCGCTCGTTGGTTTTTGATCGCAATAGCTGTGGCGATTTCGGTTTTTGTGTTGGGCTGGGTCAAACGCGATCCGCCTGGAAAATGGGGCCTACTGAGCGCTGGATTGTTGATCGGTGGGGCGCTCGGCAACGTCGTTGACCGACTGATTTACGGGGCGGTCGCGGATTTTTTGAATATGGCTTGCTGCGGGATCGACAACCCCTTTGCGTTCAATCTTGCGGACGTGTGGATTTTTGCGGGAGCAATCGGATTGGTGATCTTTGGCGGCAACAAAAGAGAGGCGTGACGTCAGAGATTGAATGCGCTAAACCTTGGCGCAACTTTGCTGGAGGTGTGCGAATGCACGTGTCGCGATTGTTGATTTTGGGATTGGTTGCTGGGCTTGCGGCGTGCAGCAGCGACAAAACCCTGCGCACTATGCCCAACAACACTGATGGGCCCGACGAGTTCCGCATTTTGCCCGGCAAAGAGCTGACACAGCCCAAAGATTACGCAGCACTTCCCGCGCCGACACCCGGAGAGGCCAACCGCACCGATCTTGATCCGGTTGGTGATGCTGTAGTGGCTTTGGGCGGGCGGGTTCCCTCGAGCGACAGCGCAAACACCATCGGGTCTTCTGACGGAGCTTTGGTGAACTATGCCTCGCGCAATGGTCGGACTGCCGACATCCGTCAAACGACGCGTCTTGAAGATGAAGATTTCCGCAAGAAGCGCGGTCGTTTCACAAATATCCGCCTCAAGAAGACCAACATATATGAAAAGGTCTATCGACCGCTCGACCTTGAGGAAAACGATGAGTGGTGGCGTTGGCGTCGTGCGGGTGCCAGAACACCTGCGGCCCCTATAGGCGAGTAAGGATTTCCGGCGCTTTGGCGCTGGCCTTCGGTCACAAGTCCGTTTGATCCCTTGAAGCCGCGCGACCGTAGCGTAACTATCCTAACAAGCGATCCAAACGGAGTTTTTCGCATGAAGCGACTCTTTGCAGCGGCTCTTGGTGTGGCCGTTCTGGCCCTGCCAGCGAAGGCCAGTGAACTTGTTACCGATTTCATGTTGGACAATGGTATGCAGGTGGTGGTGGTTGAAGACCACCGGGCACCGGTGGTCATGCATATGGTCTGGTACAAAGCCGGCTCGGCAGACGAGCAGGCCGGGACATCGGGCATTGCACATTTTCTGGAACACCTGATGTTCAAGGGAACGGAAAACCTCGAAAGCGGGGAATTTTCTTCTGTGGTTGCCGCCAACGGCGGGCGCGACAACGCGTTTACCAGCTTTGATGTGACCGCGTATCACCAGCGCGTTGCGAGCGACCGTCTGGAATTGATGATGCAGATGGAAAGCGAGCGTATGGTGAACCTGCGTTTGAACCCCGAAGAGGTTGTCACAGAGCGCGATGTGATCCTTGAAGAGCGCAATCAGCGGGTGGAAAACAGTCCCGGGGCGCTTTTCCGCGAGCAATTGAATGCAGCGCAATATCAAAACCATCGCTATGGCGTGCCCATCATTGGCTGGAAACACGAGATGGAAACGCTGTCGGTTGAGGACGCCCAAGCATTTTATGACACGTATTACGCCCCAAACAACGCGATCCTTCTGGTCGCCGGCGATGTTGAGCCCGAGGCCGTAAAGGTGCTGGCGGAGCAGTATTACGGCGCAATTCCTACCAATCCGGATTTGCCGGAGCGGGTGCGCACCAAAGAGCCGCCCCAGATCAGCCCGCGCCGCCTGACCTACAACGATCCACGGGTGGCTCAGCCCTATGTGACACGGTCCTATCTGGCACCTGAGCGCAACCCGGGGGATCAGAAAACCGCGGCGGCGCTGACGATGCTGGCAGAAGTTCTTGGCGGTGGCCAGACCTCTGTTCTGAGCCAGAAACTGCAGTTTGAACAGCAGAAGGTGGTTTATGCCGCAAGCTGGTACAACGGCACAACTCTGGATGAAACGACCTTTGATTTCGTGGTGGTGCCTGTTCCCGGGGTGTCGTTGCAAGAAGCGGAAGAAGCGATGGATGCGGTTGTTGCGGAGTTCATTGAAACCGGTGTCGACAGCGAGCAACTTGAGCGCATCAAAATGCAGCTGCGCGCCTCCCAGGTTTACGAACGTGACAGCGTAAGCAGTCTGGCAAACCGTTATGGTCGTGCTCTGACTTCGGGACTTGAAATTGCGGATATTCAGGCGTGGCCCGAGATTTTGCAGGCGGTCACCGAGGAGGACATCATCGCCGCAGCGCAGATGGTTTTTGACAAACGAAAGTCGGTGACGGGCTGGCTGATGGGTGAAGAGGAGGTCACGCAATGATCCGCTTTGTAGTTGCCTTTGTTGCGGCGGTTGCTGCCTTTCCTGCTTGGGCTGAAATCAACATCAAGGAAGTGACATCGCCAGGTGGCATCAAAGCCTGGTTGGTTGAGGAGCCTTCCATCCCCTTTGTCGCCATGGAGTTGCGGTTCCGCGGTGGCACGTCGCTTGATTTGCCTGAACAGCGCGGTGCAACCAATTTGATGGTTGGATTGCTCGAAGAGGGTGCAGGGGAACTGGATGCGCAGGGTTTTGCTCGTGAGAGCGAGGCACTCGCGGCGAATTTCGGCTATGACAGCAACGCGGATGCGGTATCGATCTCGGCGCGGTTTCTGACTGAAAACAGCAGCGAGGCGTTGGAGTTGCTGCGTCTTTCCCTCATAGAGCCAACCTTTCCTGAGGCAGCGATCGAGCGGGTGCGGAAGCAGGTTTTGTCCGGTTTGCGAAGCAGCCTGACGGATCCTGACAAGATTGCGTCCAAACGTATGAGCGCAGTCACCTATGGCGAGCATCCTTATGCCTCCGAGGGCGATGGCACGATCGAAAGTGTGACCGCTTTGACGCGTGATGACCTTGTGGCAGCGCACAAAGGGGCATTGGCAAAAGACCGGATGTACGTCGGTGTTGTGGGCGACGTGACCGCCGAAGAGCTTGGGCCGATGCTGGACGCTTTGTTGGGGGAACTGCCCGAAACTGGCACCGCCCTGCCTGAAAGGGCAGAACTATCTTTCGCCGGTGGAGTGGATGTCGTCGACTTTGACACGCCCCAGTCGGTTGCCCTTTTCGCCCAGCCGGGCATTCATCGCGACGACGAGGATTTCTTCGCGGCTTATGTGCTGAATGTGGTGCTGGGCGGCGGCGGGTTTGAAAGCCGCCTGATGACTGAGGTGCGCCAGAAGCGGGGTTTGACCTATGGGGTGTATTCCTACCTCGTGCTGCGCGATTTGGCGGATGTTTATTTGGGCTCTGTGTCCAGCGCGAATGACCGCATCGCCGAGTCGATCTCGGTGATCCGTTCGGAATGGGCGCGGATGGCTGAGGACGGGGCGACGCCTGAAGAAGTGGAAAAAGCCAAGGCCCTGTTGACCGGAGCCTATCCGTTGCGTTTTGACGGCAATGGGTCGATTGCTTCGATCATGGTTGGCATGCAGATGGATGGCATGCCGGTGGATTATATCGTGAACCGCAATGACTATGTGAATGACGTAACCGTCGAAGATGTGAACAGGGTCGCAAAAGAATTGCTGGACCCTGAGGCTCTGACGTTTGTGGTGGTGGGCAAACCTGATGGGGTTTGAGGGGCTTTGCCTCAGCGACAGCTAGCTGCTGCCATTGGATAGAAAGAAGAAGGGGCGGTCCATTGTGACCGCCCCTTTTTTGTCTGTCTGCTTTGAGGCTTATTCGCCGTAAGGCACCCAGATGTTTTTGACCTCGGTGGCTGCTTGCAGGAAGGCGCGCCCTTCGCCTTCGGCGTTCATCCAATCGCGGGCAAGGCCGTTGTTGACCCAAGTGCGTTTGAGGTTGCCAGCGCTTTCGCGCTCGATTGTGGCGGAGTGATCCGCGCTGGAGAAAGACCAGACGGCGTCGACGTCCAAGTGACCGGCCATTGGCTTGGCAAGGTCGGCATGAGGGCCGGTGAGGATGTTCACCACACCCGCGGGAACGTCGGAGGTTTCCAGTACCTGATAGAAGTCTGTCGCCGACAGCGGGAAGGCCTGCGATGCGGCAAGAACGGTGCGGTTGCCCATGGCGATGGCGGGGGCCATGACCGAGATGAGGCCGAGCAACGGGGCTTCATCGGGGCAGAGGGCGCCGATCACGCCAACCGGTTCCTTCATCGCAAGCGCGACGCCGCGAATTGGCACGCCATGCGCTTGACCATCGTATTTGTCAGCCCATGCAGCATAGGTGAAGAGGCGGCGGATAGAGGTTTCCACCTCTGCCTCGCCCTGTTTTCCGCCGGTTAGCGCGTTGATGCGCTGGGCAAATTCCTCGGAGCGTGCCGAGAGATTTTCGGCGATGTAATACAGGATCTGGGCGCGGAGATGGCCCGTGGTGCCGGACCAGCCCTTGGCAGCATGAGCCGCCTCAACCGCGTTGCGCAGGTCTTTGCGGTTGGCAATCGGAGCCTGCCCCAGCAGGACGCCGTTCCTGCCATAGATGTTCTGGCTGTAGCCACCGTCAGGGCGGGCTTGTTTGCCACCGATGTAGAGTTTCGGTGTGCGATCCAGGGGATCGAGCGGGCCTTTGTCGCCTGAGAAGGCCTCAACCGGTTTGAGCGCCTTGGGCGTGCCTTTGGGTTTGGTGTAGGCCGAAAGCCCTTCCCAACCACCTTCGCGACCATACCCGCTTTCGCGTACACCGCCGAAGCCGGCGGCCGCGTCAAAGAGGTTGGTGGCGTTGACCCAGACCACACCGGCAACCAGTTTCGGGGCGATGTCCAACGCGAGGTTCACGTTTTCCGTCCAGAGCGTTGCCGCCAGACCGTAGCGGGTGTTGTTGGCCAGTTGTATCGCTTCGGACGGGGTGCGGAACGTGGTTGAGACCAGCACTGGCCCGAATATCTCTTCTTGCATCAGGTGCGAGGACGGCGCCAGACCAGTGATCAGGGTCGGCGGGTAGAAGCAGCCTTCCACAGGCATGTCGATGGCGGCCTGATATGTTTCGCCTTCGGTGTTGCCGTCGACAAGATCGGTGATGGTTTGCAGCTGAACCGGATCCACAACGGCACCGACGTCGATGCATTTGTCGAGCGGGTTGCCGATACGCAGACCGTCCATGCGGGCCTTGAGTTTGGTGTGGAACCGCTCGGCGATGCCCTCTTGCACCAGAAGGCGGGAACCGGCGCAGCAGACCTGACCTTGGTTGAACCAGATTGCGTCGACCAGACCTTCGATGGCTGAGTCAATGTCGGCGTCTTCAAAAACGATGTAGGGGGACTTCCCGCCCAGTTCCAACGTCAGAGATTTGCCGGAGCCCGCGGTGGCTTGGCGGATGCGTTTGCCAACCTCGGTGGAGCCGGTGAAGGCGACCTTGTTGATGTCGTCATGGGTGGTGATCATTTCGCCGACCGCGCCGTCGCCGGTGACGATGTTGACCACGCCCGCAGGCAGGCCGGCCTGTTGGCAAAGATCAGCAAAGGCCATCGCGGTGAGCGAGGTGTATTCGGCAGGTTTCAAAACCACGGTGTTACCCATGGCAAGCGCGGGTGCGACTTTCCATGCCAGCATCAGAAGCGGGAAATTCCACGGGATGATCTGACCGCACACGCCAAGCGCCTGCGCGTTGGGCAGTTCGCTTTCCATCAGCTGTGCCATGCCCGCGTGATAGTAGAAGTGGCGCTGAACCAGCGGAATGTCGATATCGCGGCTTTCACGGATCGGTTTGCCGTTGTCGAGCGTTTCCAGAACCGCAAACAGGCGGCTATGTTTTTGCAGCAAGCGCGCAATCGCATAGAGGAATTTGGCGCGGCCGTGACCGCCCAGACCCTCCCATTTGGGTTGGGCTTTGCGGGCAGCTTTGACGGCGGCGTCAACCTCGTCCGCGGTGGCTTGCGTCAGGTCCGCGAGGGTTTCGCCGTTGGCGGGGTTGCTGGACTGAAAATCCTTGCGCGGTGCAGTCCATGCGCCGTCGATGAAGTGGCCGAAGGCTGCGCCTTGGTCAACGATCCATGCCAGTGCATCTCCGGCGCTTTCGGGGGCGGGGCCGTAGTCCATGGTCTCGAAAATCTCTTTTACGGTCATTGGTGTGGTCCCTTATGCCATCGCGTGGCGGTAGCCGGCGGAGTAGTGGCCGGAGACATGGTGTTCGAGCTGGCGTTCGATGTCGTTGAGCAACGAGGATGCGCCAAAACGGAAGAGGTCCGGTTGCAGCCAGCGGTCGCCGAGTTCGTCTTTCATCAGCGAGAGATACACCAGCGCATCTTTCGCCTTGGAAATGCCGCCTGCAGGTTTGTAGCCAACACGGTGGCCGGTCCGGTCATAGTAGTCGCGGATGGCGCGGATCATCACGAGGGACACGGGCAGGGTGGCGTTGACGCTTTCCTTGCCGGTGGAAGTCTTGATGAAGTCGGCGCCGGCCATCATGCACACCAGTGACGCGCGCGCGACATTGCGCAGGGTGCCCAGTTCGCCGGTTGCGAGAATGGCTTTGACATGGGCGTCGCCGCAGGCGTCGCGCATTTCTTTCATCTCGTCATAAAGCGCCTGCCAGTTGCCTTGCAAAACGTGGCGACGGGTGATGACGATGTCGATTTCCTCGGCACCCGCTTTGACGCTTTCGCCGATTTCAGCGATCCGCAGGTGGTAGGGCGAAAGGCCCGCAGGGAAGCCGGTGGATACGGCGGCGACCGGAATGCCGGACCCCTTAAGCGACGCCACGGCGGATTCGATCATGTCGTGATAGACACAGACCGCGCCAGTGGTCAGACCTGTCATGTCGAGGGCTTCCAGAATGTCGGCGCGCACAGGCTGTTTGGCCTTGGCGCAGAGGCGTTCGACGCGGCCCTCGCTGTCATCACCAGACAAGGTGGTGAGGTCGATCAAAGAAATCGCCTTGCACAGCCACGCGGCCTGATACTCTTTTTTGACCGAGCGCCGCCCGGGAAGGGTCTTGGCGCGGCGTTCAATGGCCGAAGTGTTGGCCTGTGCGGTGCGAACCCAGTCGAGGTCCAGCTCCATGCCGGGGTTGCGCGGCTCGATCGCCGTCGGCAATTGGTGCCCTTCGGCGGAAATAGTGGGCGTCTGCATCGGTCCATCCTGTTGCGGAAAACAGGTCTAAAATGCCTCAGAAGACGTAGCATATGCAAGAGACGACAAGAGGTAGGATGTATTTTTTTGACCCTATGGTCAGAAAAAAGATGAGAATAAGTCGCAATTGCGTTGACAGTATTGCGAATGGTTCTCATATTCAACTTAACCTAAATCGAGGTGGATGATGCGATTCTCTCGCAGACAGTTTGTAGCTAGTGCCATGGCGGGCTTGATTGTCGCGCCTAAAGTGGCATTTGCGGCGGACAAACTGGCGGTTGTGGCGACCACAGGCATGATTGCAGACACAGTGCGCCGCATCGGTGGCGACGCAGTTGACGTGCGTGGCCTGATGGGGCCGGGCGTAGATCCGCATGCATATCGGCAGACACGTACGGACATTGTTGCGATGACGCGTGCGGAGATCGTATTTTGGCACGGTCTTTATCTTGAAGCGCAGATGGAAGAGTTCTTCCACAAGCTTGAAAAGCGCACAAACGTGGTAGCAGTCACGGATCAATTGCCCCGCGATCTTTTGCGTGGCCATGATGATTACGACGACAAATTTGATCCGCACGTCTGGATGGATCCTTCGATCTGGGTTCTGGTGGCGGATCGGGTACGTGATGCGCTGATTGAAGAGCGCCCCCAGCACCGCGCGATGTTTGAAGCGAATGCTGCGACATTTTCCGAGGAACTGCGGGCCCTGGCAGACTATGCCGATCGCAGTTTGGCAACGGTTAACGCGGAGTCCCGCGTGTTGCTGACAGCGCATGATGCCTTTGGCTATTTTGGCGCGGCTCACGGTTTCGAGGTTTTGGGCATTCAGGGGATTTCCACAGAGTCTGAGGCGGGTTTGAACCGGATCAGCGGTTTGGTGGACATGCTGGTGGAGCGTGACATCAGTGCGGTGTTTGTCGAGAGCTCGGTGTCGGACCGGTCGATGAGAGCTGTCATCGAGGGCGCGGCGGCCAAGGGCCATGACGTTATGATCGGTGGCGAATTGTTCAGCGACGCGATGGGGCCTGAGGGCACCTATGAAGGCACCTATATCGGGATGATTGATCACAATGTGACGGTCATATCCAATGCATTGGGCGGAGATGCGCCCGAACGCGGAATGTCTGGCCGTTTGTCGGCTGGATCATAGGCGCGTGTAAAGGAAACGGAATGAGCTTGGAACTTGCAGCAAATGATGGCGTCGCGCCAACCGGAGCAGGCCTTGCGAGCAGCCCGTTGGCCCTGCGTGGTATGACCGTGAGCTATGGCCAAAAGCCGGTGGTTTTCTCCGTGGACATGACCATTGCCGAAGGCGCAATGACCGCGATTATCGGCCCCAACGGGGCGGGCAAGTCGACGCTGTTGAAGGCTGCACTTGGTATCGTTTCGCCACTGGCCGGTCAGGTGACGGTCTTTGGTAAGCCTTTGGCAGCGGAGCGTCACCGGATCGCCTATGTTCCGCAACGCGCCAGTGTGGATTGGGATTTCCCGACGCGGGTGATCGATGTGGTTCTGATGGGGCTGTATCGCGAACTAGGCTTGTTGCAGCGCATTCGTGGACAGCACCGCGACAAAGCGATGGCGTGTCTGGAACGTGTGGGCATGGCGGGGTTTGCGGAGCGCCAGATCGGGCAGCTTTCGGGTGGACAGCAACAGCGGGTATTTCTGGCGCGTGCGCTGGCACAGGAGGCAGACCTGTATCTGCTGGATGAACCTTTTGCCGGTGTGGATGCCGCAACCGAAAAGGCCATCATAGATGTGCTGAAGTCGTTGAAAGACGAAGGCAAAACCGTAGTGGCGGTGCATCACGATCTGGCAACTGTTGCCGAGTATTTCGATCGCGTTTTCCTGGTCAACACCCGTAAGATGGCAGAAGGCACTGTAGCCGAGGCCTTTAGTGCCGAAAATCTCGACCGCACTTACGGCGGGCGTCTGGCGACAGGTCAGATTGACCAGTTGGATCTGGTCGCGGGGTGATCCCATGTTGTGGGACGCGCTGACACTCGGGCTTGGCTATAACGCCACTTTGGTCACGATTGGCGCGGCGCTTTTGGGCGTTGCAGCCGGTGTCACCGGCACATTTCTATATTTGCGAAAACGCGCTTTGGTGAGCGACGCGATTAGCCACGCGACTTTGCCGGGCGTGGCGCTGGCCTTTATCGTGATGGTTCTTTTGGGGGGCGACGGACGCAGCCTGCCTGCGTTGCTTTTGGGCGCGGCGGTGTCCTCGTGGATCGGACTGATGTGCGTGAACTGGCTGACTGCCCGCACGCGGCTTGCTGAGGATGCGGCCATCGGTGCGGTTTTGTCTGTTTTCTTCGGGTTCGGGATCGTGTTGTTGACGGTGATCCAGACCATGAATGCAGGGCGCGCAGCGGGGCTGGAAGGCTTTTTGCTCGGCTCGACTGCGGGCATGTTGTTCAATGATGCGGTTGTGATTGCCGTGGGCGGAGCGGTGACGCTTGCCCTGGTTTTTGTTTTGCGCCGGCCCATGGGGTTGGTGGCGTTTGATCCGGAGTTTTCGGCGGCGAGCGGCGTCAACGTGGGGCGGGTGGATCTGGCCATCATGGGGTTGGCACTGGCGGTAACGGTTGTCGGACTTAAGGTTGTGGGCTTGGTTCTGATCGTGGCGATGTTGATCATCCCGCCGGTCACGGCGCGGTTCTGGACCGATCGCACGGACCATATGGCGATGATTTCAGGGTTGTGCGGCGGGTTGGCCGCGTGGGTCGGCGCGGCCCTGTCAGCGACGGCGCCGGCGTTGCCAACCGGACCGATTATTGTGCTGACGAGCTTTGCCATTTTTGTTGTGTCGCTTCTGCTTGCCCCCGAGCGCGGGATGTTGGCGGTGGGGCTGCACCACCGGCGATTTCAACGGCGGGTTCACATGCGACAGGGCCTGCTGGCGTTGGCGCAAGGACAGCCGATCTATGAGCGGTTCACCCTGAAATTGCTGCGCCGCGCAGGGTTGGCCCACGCCGATGGCGTGGCAACCGAAGATGGCAAAGCCCGCGCGGCGAAGGCGCTTCGGGATGAGAAACGATGGGAGCTGGTTCGCGCGGATCAGGCATTCGAAAGCGCGGCCGTTCAATATGATGGATTGCGCGAGATAGAGACTGTTTTGACCGTTGACCAAATCGCGGAAATTGACCGGCGCATGGGCGGACCAACAGGGGTGATGCCATGACCGGTGCCGAGTTTGTGCCTTTGTCGCTAACGCCTTTGTTGATAGGGGTTTTTGCCGCAGTTGCCTGTGCCCTGCCTGGCAACTTTTTGGTGCTGCGACGGCAGGCGCTGATCGGGGATGCCATCAGTCATGTGGTGCTGCCTGGTATCGTTGTGGCGTTTCTCGTGACAGGAGTCGTGGCGGCTGTGCCGATGCTCTTGGGAGCGGCGGCGGCGGCGGTAGTGGCCGTGGTTATGATCGAGGCGATCCGGAGATTGGGCAACATCGAACCAGGTGCGGCGATGGGGCTGACGTTTACCACCCTCTTTGCGGCGGGTGTTCTCTTGCTTGAGCAATCCGACACGTCGGGTGTTCATCTGGACGTGGAACACGCGCTTTATGGTAATCTGGAGAGTTTGATCTGGCTGGATGCGATGGGTTGGGAAAGTTTGTTTGATCCGGTGGCGCTGGCGGAGCTGCCCGTCGAGTTGTTTCGGGTGGCGGCAGCCCTTGTGGGGGTCAGCGGATTTCTGTGGGTGTGCTGGCGCCCGCTGGTGGTGTCGACATTTGATGAAGGTTTTGCGCAAACCATGGGAATGCGCACCAATGTCATCGGTATGGCTCTGGTGATTGTGGCGGCAATTGCAGCTGTGGCAGCTTTTGACGCGGTCGGGTCGATCATCGTTATCGCCATGTTCATCTGCCCGCCGGCGGCAGCGCGGTTGATGACAAACCGCCTGAGCACGCAGATCGCGTGGAGCGTTGGTTTTGCAGTGCTTTCCGCTGTTCTTGGCTACATCTTGGCGGGCTACGGACCGCTGTGGATCGGTTTTGACAATGCGGTGAGCGCGGCGGGGATGATCGCCACTGTGTCCGGGGTGATCCTCGCCCTGACCGCGCTTTGGGGGCCGTGCCGCAAACGACTGGGCGCGCCTGCCGTTTAGGCGGCCTTTGCCCTGTCACCTGCCAGATGGACCCACGCATCATATTGAGCAAGGAAGACGTCGCCCGTTAGGTCGTCGAGGAAATGGCTGCGTTTGAGACGATCCATCACAGGGCCTTTGACCTCGGTGAGGTGCAGGCGGATGTCGAGTTCGGAAAGACGCGTGTTGATGGCCTCAAGGCTTTCCAGCGCGGAGAGGTCGATTTCGTTCACGGCAGAGCACATCAAGACCACATCGGAAATTGGATCGTCGCACACGATGCGGTCGTAAACATAGTCTTCGAGAAAGCGGGCATTGGCGAAATACAGGCTTTCGTCGATCCGTAAAGTAACGAGGTGCGGGACGGTTTTTACCTTGTGGCGCAGAATGTTGCGGAAGTGTTGGGTGTTTGGCACAAGACCCACTTCGGCCACATGAGGGCGCGAGGTTTTGTAAAGGTGCAGCCCGATGGAGAGAAGCACACCTGCGGACACGCCGGCCTCAACGCCAAGGCCCAAGGTCAACGCAATGGTGGTGGCGACCGCAGCGAAATCGACGCGCGAATAACCCCATGCGTGACGCAGGATGGAGAGGTCAACGAGACTTAGGACCGCGACGATGATAGTGGCCGCAAGGGTGGCTTTGGGCAAGAAGAACAGGAACGGTGTGAGAAAGAGCGCGGCGAGGGCGATGCCAATGGCGGTGAAAGCGCCGGCGGCGGGGGTTTTGGCGCCCGCGTCGAAGTTCACAACGGATCGAGCGAAGCCGCCGGTCACGGGATAACCCCCTGAAATTGCTGAGGCAATGTTGGACGTGCCAAGGCCGATCAGCTCTTGATCGGGATCGATGCGTTGGCGGTTTTTGGCGGCGAGGGTTTGCGCCACAGAAACGCTTTCGACAAAGCCGATGATGGAGATCAGCAAGGCCGATAGGAACAGTTGGGACCAAAGGTCAGGAGCAAACTCCGGCAGCCCGATAGGGGGCAGGCCGGTTGGTACGGTGCCGACAACGGCAACACCCTTGGACTGCAGATCAAAGCCGTAGGCCGCAAGGGTGGTCGCCGCAACCGCAGCGACGGGACCCGCTTTGGTTGCGATGTCGGCGAGCGTGTTGGAGAGGCCGAGCTTTCGCAAAAGGGGCTTCAGCCCTTTGCGTGTCCAGAACAGGAAGAACAATGTGAAGAGGCCCAGAACCAAGGTGATTGGATTGGTTTCCGGCAGATGCGAGATCAGGGAGCCTATGAGATCGGGCAGGGAATGGCCGTGTGCGGAGATACCGAAGATGTGCTTGAGCTGGCTGATGGCGATGAGGATGCCGGAGGCGGTGATGAACCCCGCAATAACCGGATGCGACAGAAAATTTGCAAGGAAACCAAGGCGTAAGAGGCCCATTGCCGTCAAGATCAGGCCGGAAATGAAAGCCAGCGCGATGGCTGCCGCGATGTAGGATTGCATGTCTGGCAGATCGAGATTGCCCACGGCGGCGGCAGTCATCAGGGAGACCACAGCAACAGGACCCACCGCGAGCACGCGGGAGGTGCCAAAGATGGCATAGGCCACCAGCGGCAGGATGGACGCATACAGCCCGACCTCGGGCGGGAGCCCTGCGAGCAGCGCATAGGCCAAGGATTGCGGGATGAGCATGATTGTCACGATCACGGCCGCCAGCATATCCGCGCCAAATGTGGCCTGATTGTAGGTGCGCGCCCATGACAGTATGGGCAGGTATCGGGAGATTCGGGACATGGGGCCTCGGCTGTTCAAGCGTTGCGTTATATATATTCTGTATTTGGAATATGTAAAGCTGCGAACGCGCTTTTCCTCACTCATAGCCCGGACAAAGCGAATCGATGGTTAACGACCTGAAAATGCGAGGAGAACCGCTGTCGGCATCGCGTCGGTAGAACGTCGGTATTGCGTCGGTGCGATTTTTGCTTCGGGCTCGCGTTAAGGGAGCGCGCGTTGCGATGGTGTCGTTTGCGCCTGCGTTGACATCCGTTCGAAAGGTGCCGAAACCTGTGGCGTCACACAGGGGAGTTTGAGCATGAGCGGTGCGTGGGAATTTTGGGTCGATCGGGGCGGGACATTTACGGATATTGTCGCGCGCAAGCCGGATGGCGCGGTCGTGACGCACAAATTGCTCTCTGAAAATCCGGAGCGGTATCGTGATGCCGCGGTGCAGGGTATCCGCGAGTTGATGGGAGTCACGGGTGAATTTGCGCAAGGCTCCATTCGCGCAGTGAAGATGGGGACCACGGTTGCGACCAATGCGCTTCTGGAGCGCAAGGGCGAGCGGGTGGCGTTGGTGATCACCAAAGGGTTTCGCGATCTGTTGTTGATTGGCTATCAGACGCGGCCGAAGTTGTTTGATCTGGAGATCAAACGGCCCGATCTGCTTTATGAAGATGTGATCGAGATGGACGAGCGGTTGGACGCCGAAGGTGGCGTGGTGCGGCCCTTGGATGAGGCCAATCTGCGAGCGCAGATGCAGGCGGCCTTTGACAAGGGCATTCGGGCGATCGCGATTGCGGGGCTGCATGGCTATCTGAACCCCGTGCATGAGGTCCGCGCGGCAGAAATGGCGCGGGAGATCGGTTTCACGCAAGTATCGGTCAGTTCCGAAGTGAGCCGCTTGGCCAAGCTCGTCGGGCGCGGCGATACCACGGTTGTTGATGCCTATTTGAGCCCCATTCTGCGGCGCTATGTGGATCAGGTCGCCGGGGCGATTGATGTGGGTTCGGCCTGTGAACGGCTGCTCTTTATGCAGTCCAATGGCGGGTTGACGGACGCGAGCCTGTTTCACGGGCGGGATGCGATCTTGTCGGGGCCTGCGGGTGGCATTGTTGGCATGGTGAAGACCGGCGAGGCGGCGGGGTTTGATCGTCTGATCGGCTTTGACATGGGTGGCACATCAACAGACGTGAGCCACTATGCCGGCGACTATGAGCGCAGTTTTGAGACCGAGGTGGCCGGTGTGCGGATGCGTGCGCCGATGATGGATATTCATACGGTGGCCGCCGGTGGTGGCTCAATCTGCACCTTCCGCGATGGGCGGTTTCAGGTGGGGCCGGAAAGCGCGGGCGCCGATCCGGGGCCGGCATGTTACCGCCGTGGCGGGCCGCTGACGGTGACGGATTGCAATGTGATGCTCGGCAAGCTGAACCCTGATCATTTCCCGCATGTGTTCGGGCCTGAGGGCGATCTGCCGCTGGACGTGGATGTGGTGCGCACGAAGTTTGCCGAAATGGCCGAGGCTGTGTCGGCGGAGACCGGCGATGCGGCGCGCAGTCCCGAGGAAATGGCCGAAGGGTTCCTGCGGATTGCAGTCGATAATATGGCCAATGCGATCAAGAAAATCTCGGTGCAGCGCGGCCATGACGTGACCGGCTATGCGCTGCAATGTTTCGGCGGTGCGGGTGGGCAGCATGCCTGTCTGGTGGCCGATGCGCTGGGCATGAGCAAAGTGTTCATCCACCCGCACGCGGGGGTTTTGTCAGCTTACGGCATGGGGCTGGCAGAGATCCGTGCGATGCGAGAGGTGCAGTTGGATGCACCTTTGGCGGATGTCGAGGCAGCTGAGGCAGCCTTGGCTGCGATTGAGGCCGAGGCGCGCGAAGAAGTGGCGGCGCAGGGTGTGGCGCAGGTGCGGTGCGAGGCGCGGGCGCATTTGCGCTATGACGGAAGCCATCAGCCGCTGGAAGTGGCTTTTGGCTCGGCTGGCGAAATGCAGGCAGCGTTTGAAGCGGTGCACAAGCAGCGGTTTGGGTTCATATCGCCGGAGCGCGGTTTGCTGTTTGACATGCTGAGTGTCGAGGCGATTGGGGAGACCGGCGAGGCACCGGGCGTTGTGCCGGTGGGCGAGAGCGATGCGCCCAAGGCGATGATTGACGTGCATGTGACGGGCGGGCGGCGCGATGTGCCGCTTTATGAACGGGAGAGCCTGAGCGCGGGTGCGGTCATCCAAGGGCCTGCGGTGATTTCGGAGAAAACCGGTACCAATGTTGTGGAGCCCGGCTGGGCGGCGCGGCAGGATAGTATGGGCAACCTCATTCTTGAGCGTGTCGAGGAAATGACACGCGAGCGGGCGGCGGGGACCACTGTGGACCCCGTGCTGCTCGAGGTGTTCAACAACCTCTTTATGTCGGTCGCTGATCAGATGGGCGCCACGCTGGCCAATACGTCGTGGTCGGTGAACATCAAGGAGCGGCTGGATTTCAGCTGTGCGATCTTTGACACGGAAGGCGATCTGGTGGCGAACGCGCCGCATGTGCCGGTGCATTTGGGATCGATGGCGGAAAGCATCCGCACGGTCATGCGCGAAAACGCTGGCGATATTCATGAGGGTGACGCCTTCATGCTGAACTCGCCGTATAATGGCGGCACGCATTTGCCGGATGTGACCGTGGTGACGCCGGTGTTTCATGGCGGCGAGGTGGTATTCTGGCTTGGCTCGCGCGGGCACCATGCCGACATTGGCGGGCGCACGCCTGGCTCTGGTCCTCCTGACAGCACGCATATCGACCACGAAGGCGTGTTGATCGACAACGTGCGGCTGGTGAGCCGTGGCGATTTGCAGGACACAGTGGCGCGGGATGTGCTGGCGTCCGGTATGTATCCGGCGCGCAATCCGGATCAGAATATGGCGGACCTGAAGGCGCAGGTGGCCGCGAATGAGACCGGACGGCGGGAGCTGCTCAAGGTTGTTGATCACTATGGGCTGAGCGTGGTGCAGGCCTATATGGGCCATGTGCAGGACAATGCTGAAGAAAGCGTGCGGCGGGTGATTGACCGGCTGACGGACGGGTCATTCAGCTATCCGATGGACCATGGGGCCAGCATCGAGGTGCAGGTTTCTGTGGACCACGCGGCGCGGGAGGCAGTGATCGACTTCACGGGCACGTCTGCGCAGCATCCTGGGAACTACAATGCGCCGCTGGCGGTGTGCCGCGCGGTTGTTTTGTATGTGTTCCGCACCATGGTTGGGGCGGAGATTCCGTTGAACGAAGGGTGTTTGAAGCCGTTGCGGATCGTGGTGCCGGATGGCTCTATGTTGAACCCTGTCTATCCGGCGGCGGTGATTGCGGGGAACACGGAGGTGTCTCAGGCGACATGCAATGCGCTTTATGGGGCGCTGGGCGTGATGGCCTGCTCGCAAGCGACGATGAACAATTTCATCTGGGGTAATGATCAGTTTCAGAACTATGAAACGATTGCCGGTGGGACCGGCGCGGGGCCGGGGTTTGATGGCTGCGATGCGGTGCAGACGCATATGACCAACACGCGCTCCACCGATCCTGAGATTTTGGAGAAACGCTTCCCCGTGCGGCTTGAGGCCTTTGGCGTGCGCGAAGGGTCCGGCGGGGCTGGAAAGTGGTCCGGTGGCAACGGGTCGTTGCGGTTGTTGCGGTTTTTGGAGCCGGTGACGGTGACAACGCTTTGCTCGCATCGAGAGGTCGCGCCGTTTGGTGTGGACGGCGGTGATGCGGGCGGCGTCGGTGTGAACTGGGCCGAGATGCCGGACGGGACGCGGGTGGCCCTGAAGGGGTTTGACGAGATCGACCTGCCTGCGGGGGCCGTCTTTGGCATGGGCACGCCGGGCGGCGGCGGTTGGGGCCGCGCCTGACCCCAAAGAAAAAAGCCCGCAGCTGACGCTGCGGGCTTTTTGATTTAGGCCGCCGAGAAACCTGCGTCGAGCGCGGTGAGGATCGAGTTGACCTCGGTTTCGGAGATGGTCAACGGCGGGGACATCAGGATGTTGTGCATGCCAAGTCGTACCATGGCGCCAGCCTGATAAGTGGCTTCGTGCACTTTCTTCATCGTTGCCATGTCCATGGGTGTTTTGGCGGCTTTGTCAGACACCAGCTCGATGCCCGTCATCAACCCGTGGCCCCCGCGCACATCACCGATGATGTCGTGTTTCTCGGCCAGTTTCTTGACGCCTTCAAACAGCTGCGTGCCGCGCGCGGCGGCGTTGGTTTTCACGTCCAGACGTTGTGTTTCAGCCAAACAGGCCACAACAGCCGCAGAGCCAACAGGGTGGGCGGAGTAGGTGTAGCCGTGGAAGATGCCTGCCTCACCGGTTTGGTCGTTTTCAAAGACGTCCGCAACCTTGTCGCCGACCATGCAGGCGCCGACGGGGAAGTAGCCGGAGGTGATGCCTTTGGCGGTGGTCATCATATCGGGCTGCACACCCCAGTGCCGCGCGCCGGACCAGTCGCCGGTGCGGCCAAAGCCGGTGATGACTTCGTCAGAAATCAGCAAAATGCCGTGGCGGTCACAAATCTCGCGCATCAGCTTCATGAAGCTGGCATCCGGCACAATCACGCCGCCTGCGCCCTGAATGGGTTCCATGATAAAGGCGGCGATGGTCTTGGGATCTTGAAAGGCGATCTCGTCTTCCATCGCGGCGGCGATGTTTTGGGCCAGCTGTGCCGGATCGGTTTCATTGAACGGGTTGCGATAGGTGTAGGGGCTTGGCAGGTGGAAGCAGCCGGGCAGCATCGGTTCGTAGTTGATACGGAAGCGGTTGTTGCCGTTGACGCTGGCGCCACCGAAATGTGTGCCGTGGTAGCCTTTCTTGAGGCTTAGGAACTTGGTGCGGGTCGGCTCGCCGCGCAGGCGGTGGTATTGCCGCGCCAGACGCAGGGCGGTTTCCACAGAATCCGAGCCGCCTGAGGTGAAGAAGACGCGGGTCATGCCGTCGGCCTCAAAGAACTCGCGCACCGCATAAGACGCTTCGATCGCCGGTGGGTTCGAGGTGCCGGCAAAAGCGGAATAGTAGGGCAGGTCATAAAGCTGCTTGGCGATGGCGTCTTTCACCACGTCGTTTGAATAGCCGAGGTTCACACACCAAAGCCCGCCTACGGCGTCTACGGTGGAATGGCCGTCAATATCGGTGATGTTCACGCCTTGAGCGCCCTTGATGATCTTGGGCGGGGTGCCATGCGCGTCGGCCGGCGCTCCCATCGGATGCCACAGGTGGCGTGCGTTGTTTTCCTTGAGGAAATTGTCGTCTTTCATGGTGAAGCTCCCTTGGCTGCGCGAAGTGATTCCGGCAGGTCAAAAAATTTGATCAAATATTGCCGTGACGGAAAGGGCCTGTCCAGCAAAAGCATCGGGTGTGGGACAATGGCGGGTGGCAGAATCAAAGGGGAACATGCTAGATTTGGCCCCATGCCTGTGGATAACCCCAATATAAGCCAAGAATTGCCCGTTATTCGTCAATTGGACGATGCGGCGATCAACCGGATTGCCGCCGGTGAAGTGGTCGAACGTCCGGCTTCGGCGGTCAAAGAGTTGGTCGAGAATGCCATCGATGCGGGGGCGACGCGGATCGAGATCGCCTATGCCGATGGCGGCAAGACGCTTATTCGTATCACGGATGATGGTTGCGGGATCACTGAGGAGCAGTTGCCTTTGGCGCTGTCGCGCCATGCGACGTCCAAGATTGACGGGTCTGACTTGCTCGACATCCACACCTTCGGGTTTCGCGGAGAGGCCTTGCCGTCGCTGGGCGCGGTGGGGCGTTTGACGATCACCTCGCGCGTGGGCCGCGCGCCAGCGGCCAGCATATCGGTTGAAGGCAGCGTGATGGGGCCGGTGAAACCGGCGGCTTTGTCCGGTGGTACTATCGTGGAACTGCGCGATCTGTTTTACGCGACGCCAGCGCGTTTGAAATTCATGCGCACGGATCGGGCGGAGGCGCAGGCGATCACGGATGTGGTCAAGCGTCTGGCGATGGCCGAGCCGTTCATTGGCTTTACGCTGCGCGATGTGACCGGTGGCGGCGAGGGGCGCGTGACCTTTCGGGCCGAGGGTGAGACCGGTGATTTGTTTGATGCGCTACACGGACGGCTGGCCAAGATCATCGGCAAGGAATTTGCCGAAAACGCTCTGCGGATTGATGCGGAGCGCGATGGGTTGCGGCTGATTGGCTATGCGGCTTTGCCGACCTATTCGCGTGGCTCGTCTGTGGCGCAGTATTTGTTTGTGAACGGGCGTCCAGTGAAGGACAAACTGCTCGTTGGGGCACTGCGCGGGGCGTATTTCGATTTCCTGAGCCGTGATCGCCATCCGGCGGCGGCGCTGTTTATTGATTGTGACCCGCATCTGGTGGACGTGAATGTGCATCCGGCCAAATCGGAGGTGCGGTTCCGTGATCCGGGATTGGCGCGCGGGTTGATTGTGTCGTCACTGCGCCATGCGTTGGCGGAGGCGGGGCATCGGGCATCGACCACCGTGGCGGGCGCAACGTTGGGGGCGTTCCGGCCTGAGCCAATGGGCGCGCTTGGGGCGACTCCGCAGGCGCCAAGTGGCGCGGCGCGGGTGTATCAGATGGACCGGCCTTCGCTTGGGGCACGGGTCGCGGCCTATCAGGGGCAGGCGCCGATGCCGATGGGCCAAGCGCCGGAACCGGGGTTTGCTGATCTGACCGAAAGCTACTCGGCACGTGTGGAACCTGTTGTCGAGACAACCCCCGAGGTCGAGGCACTGCCCTTGGGCGCGGCGCGGGCGCAGGTGCATGAAAACTATATCGTGGCCCAGACCGAGACCGGCATGGTGATTGTCGATCAGCACGCGGCGCATGAACGGCTGGTCTATGAAAAGCTTAAACGCCAGATGGCGGAGAACGGCGTTGCGGCACAGGCGTTGTTGATCCCCGAAATTGTGGAGCTGTCCGAGGGCGATTGCGCGCGGGTGCTGGCTGTAGCGGAAGAGTTGTCGAAACTGGGGCTGACGATTGAGGCCTTTGGCGGCGATGCGGTAGCGGTGCGGGAAACCCCTGCCTTGCTGGGCGAGGTCAACGCGCGGGCGATGGTGCTGGATATTCTGGACGAGCTGGATGACGCGGGCGAAAGCATGTTGGTGCAAGCCAAGCTGGAAGCGATCCTGAGCCGCGTGGCCTGTCACGGCTCGATCCGGTCGGGGCGGCGGATGCGCGCCGAAGAGATGAACGCGCTTTTGCGCGAGATGGAAGCGACGCCGCATTCGGGGCAGTGCAACCACGGGCGGCCGACCTATGTCGAATTGAAACTGGCCGATATCGAACGGCTGTTTGGGCGAACATGATGAATGGATTTGATCTGGCCTCGGCCGATTTCGAGACCTTGGTGTTATATGTGGCGGGGGCTGTCGGTTTGGCGCTTGTGGTGCTGTTTCTGCTTTTGCGGAATTCGGCGCAGAAACGTGCGGAGCAGACGGAGGCGGTGATTGCGCAGCATATGGGGCAGATGGCGCAGCGTGTGGATCAGCTTGCCACGGGGCAGGCGCATCTGGATGGCAATTTGCAAGCTCAGGCTCAGGCGCAGGGTCAGATTGGTACCTTGATGGAGCAGCGGTTGGGCGAGGTGCAGGTGAACATGCACGAAAACCTCGCCAAGGTGCAGCGCAGCACGGGAGAGAACCTTGCATCGATGCAACAGAAGATGACCGACACGTTGGCGACGCAGCAGCTTCAGATGCAGGAAAACCTCGCCAACATGCAGTTGCGGACCGGTCACGCGCTTAATGAGATGCAGGAGAAGCTGAATGCGTCCCTGTCGGGCAATGCCAAGCAGACGGCGACCTCTTTGACGCAGTTACAGGAACGGCTTCAGACCATCGACAAGGCGCAGGAAAACATCACGCGGCTGTCGGGCGATGTGTTGAGCCTGCAGGATATCCTGAGCAACAAGCAAACGCGCGGTGCGTTTGGGGAAATTCAGCTGAACGACATTGTCAGCAAGGCGTTGCCCACGGACAGCTATGCGTTGCAGCACACGCTGTCGAACGGCAAGCGGGCGGATTGCCTGATCCATCTGCCTAACCCGCCGGGGCCGATTGTGATCGACAGCAAGTTCCCGCTGGAGGCCTATGAGAGGATGTTAGCGTCGCAGACCGAAGCGGAACTCAAGGCCGGCATACAGATGTTCAAAACTTCGGTGCGCAAACACATCAGCGATATCTCGGAGAAGTACATCATCGATGGCGAGACCGCAGATGGGGCGCTGATGTTCCTGCCGTCAGAGGCGATTTATGCCGAACTGCATTCCAAATTTCCCGATCTGGTCCGAGAAGGCTTTGATGCGCGGGTCTGGATTGTCTCGCCGACCACCTGCATGGCGACGCTCAACACCATGCGCGCAATTCTGAAAGACGCACGGATGCGCGAGCAGGCCGGCGCGATCCGAAAGGAGTTGGGGCTGTTGCACAAGGATGTGGATCGGCTGGGGACGCGGGTGGAAAACCTTGATCGCCACTTTGGTCAAGCGGCCAAGGACATCAGCGAGATTAAGGTCAGTGCCGACAAGGCGGGGCGGCGTGCGCGGCGGCTGGACAATTTCGATTTTGAAGAACTCGCGCCGGATGAGACCGACAAGGTGGTTCCGTTGACCAAACCCGACAGCTGATCTTGTCTTGTGGGACGGAGTGCCTACATTTTGGCGCAAAGCCCAAACGGAGCGTTCGATGCATCAGAACATTGAAAAGCGCGCGATCATCGTCGCGGCGGTGTTGGGCATGGTTATGGCCCTGTCGGGCTGGTTGGCCTACTATCTTTCGGGCTCCGAAGCGCTTCTGCTGGATGGCAATTTCTCCTTTATCGGCGTTGTGGCGACTCTTGCTGCTCTGAAAATATCCAGCGTCAAAACCCAGACCTCCAAGACCTACCCTTTTGGCAAGTTTGTCTTTGAGGCCACTTACTCGCTTTTCATCGGAATCCTCACCGTTGGGGTGATCATCGCCGCTGTTACGGAAAACATCTCCAAGATCATGCGTTACACGCGGGGGGAAACCTTCCCTGTGGTGGATGCCTCGATTATCCTTGTCTACACCATTGCAATGGTTGTGATCTGCTTTGGCCTCGCGTTCTATTTTCGCGCCGCCAACCGCAAGCTCAACGGCACGTCGACCATTCTCGGGGCCTACACCGTGCAGTCCGGTATCGACGGGCTGATGTCGCTGGGCGCAGGCGTCACGCTGGTGGCATTCTCGACCATTGATCCGGCGGGCGAGTGGGGATTCCTGACGCAGATCGGGGATGCGCTTCTGGTGATCACGCTTTGCGCGCTTGTGCTTTATCAGCCCATCGGCCTGATCCGCAGCTCATTCATCGAAATGTCGGGTGGGGCGCTTGGCGACAAGGTGGCGCGGGATGACATCCGCACCAAAATCCTTGCGCAGGTCCCTGAGGATCAGGTCGAGGACATGTTTATCTCAAAGACCGGCAGCGCCTTTCTGGCGGTTGCCTTTGTGTCACCGGAATTCTTCGACGCGCACAGCGCCGCCGAGCAGCAAAAGATGCGGGCGGATGTGATGGCAGCGTTGACGCCCAGCTATCCCCACCTCGGGTTTGATTTTGTGATGGCACCGGACGTAAAGAGCTGAGCAAACCTTCTTTCTGGCCTGCAATGCCCAGCGGCCCGGGGCAGCGTCCCGGCTTGGTCCAAAGCTTGTAGACGCGGCTTGCTGCCGCTCACCACGCGCGGGAGTGCTTGCCCTTGCCGGCAATTCAGGCAAAATGAGGGGAGTATCTTATTGCGCCACATCAAAGACGCGCCGATGGTGATACCGGAAAGTATCACGGACCAGAACGGAGAGGCACTATGCTGGAAATCTCACCATGGAAAGTGGCGCAGGTCGTGCTGATGTCCCGCGAACTTAACCGCGCCGAGGGCGAATTGCGCGGCTTTATTGAGCGGCTGAACGAAGATGAACAGGCCAGCCTCGTGGCTGTTATGTGGATTGGTCGCGATGCCTTTGCCGCAGACGAGTTGGCCGATGCGATCAATACCGCAAAGACTGAAAACACCACGCCCACTGCGGATTATCTGCTGGGATCGCCGCACCTGAGCGACCACCTTGAAAGTGGGATGGAGGAGCTTGGTCTTTCGCTGAGCGACGAGGAAGACGACCTGATCCGCCGCGGCTGATCCCACGGCCTTTTGGAAAAGGCGTCAATAAATTGTTAAAACATGACAGCGATGTCCGCGTTCCTTTACGCGGGCATTTTCATTTCCCACATCCGCATTGCGCGCGGGGCCAGAGGGTTTGGCCGGAGGACTTCATCAAAAGACCACGCACCGAAATGCCCGAGGAATTTCTCCGACGGGCGCCGGCGGATTGCGGGCTTTTGACTGGTGGTTTGTTCCGCGCGTTGACCAGTGCAGGAGCGGAGAATGTCGTCTTTTTATGGATTTATCATGCGTCACCACGTCCCCGACCATGACGCGCAAATTTTTGCCATTCCACTGGAAATGACCTTTGTCCCGCGCGATGAGGACGGCGACCTGAAACTTGAGCAGGACGCAGGGGGTATAGACCCCGACACCCAGATTTTGATGGATGGGGTGGCCTACGACTTTACCCTGGATCTGACGGCCACATTGCCCAAGGGGAACAAACACGGAGCCAAAAACGTACCGGACTCGCTTAAGGGAGAACAAGTCGCGGTGATTACGATTTCGGACTTCCCGTACCCTGGTCTTGATTTTCAGATGATGTTTCTACCGGATGCCAATCCCTCTTATGAGGAGATGGCCGAGTTCGGTCGCGGCAAATTCAAGCTCAAGGATGTGGACACATCGCCGGGTAACGTGCCGGTGTGTTTTGTTGCCGGTACACTGATCGAAACGCCTGCGGGCCCAGTGCCGGTTGAGAGTTTGAAAGCCGGCGACGCGGTGATGCTGGCGGATGGGCGCTCAAAGCGCCTTTTGATGGTGGCTCACAGTCATTTCACGCAAGCCCAGATGATGCGGGATGCAGCACGCCAGCCGGTGTGTCTGCCGGCAGGAAGTCTTGGGCCATCGCGGCCCTCTCAGGATCTGTGGGTCTCGCGGATGCACCGCATGGCTTTGCATGGCTGGGAGGTTGAGATGCTGTCCAGCCACGAGTCGGCATTTGCCTGTGCGGCTCATGTGGCGCCGACACAGGAGGCCGGCGCGACGCGCTGGTCGGACGGTGTGCACTACGTACACCTTCTTATGGACCGTCATGAAGTTCTGGTGGCCAATGGGGCAGAGGCTGAGAGCCTGTTTCTCGGAGAGCAGGCAATGCGCAGCCTTGGGCCGGAAGCCCGCGCCGAGGTCGAGGTGCTGTTTGATCGTCGACCGGCATTGAAGACGGCCTTCAAGAGCACCGCTTTGCCAGAGCTGAAGGCCCATGAAGCGCGGACCTGGGCCAAAATGGCCGCCGGTCAGCCGGTTTTTCGCGATTTGGTGACACCACAAGCGGCTTAGGGGCCAGACAAGGCGGTCGTTGATTGGCGACGCTTAGGTTTGTGGCAAAAGCCACGCCTGCAGGTAGGTTTCCATCCTGTCCTGAGGATCAACCGCATTGTGCAACGCGCAAAAAACCAAAGAGATCGCCTGAACCACAAAAGCCTGCACACCTTCGGCTTGTAGTTCGGCCGAGAGGTCTTTGCGGAAGGGTTTGTTTTTCAGCCAGTTCGCGGTGATGTCAGTGTGACGGCCAAAGGTCATGGCGATCGGCCCGATCTCGGCGTTGGCGGCCGCTCCGGAGTGACGCAAAATCACGTCAAAGACGTACCGCTCGCAGCTCATAAAGGCGACCAGAGGCATCATCGCCGCCGCCATATCCGAGATGGTTTCGGGCGCAGGCTGTGCCTCTAGCTGATCAAGATGGCGGTCGATTTCAGCGCCGATCAACAGATCCATCAGCGCGTCTTTGTCTTTGAAATGGGCAAAAAAGGTGCCCTTGGCGACACCGGCGCGCAGCACCACTTCTTCCACCCGCATGGCTTCGTAGCCGTCTTCGGCAATCACGGCTTTGGCCGCTTCCACCAGTTTGGCGCGGGTTTGCAGGGTGCGTTGTTGAATTGCTCTGGCCATGCCCCGTTTTGGCACAATTTATGACCGTGGTCAAATTAGTTATTGACCATGGTCAGTTTTTTGTGTTTATAAATTGACCGCGGTCAATAATGGAGGGAATCGCAATGATCAGGAAACGGATTTTTGTTTTGAACGGCCATCCGGCAGCGGAGTCGCTGACCGGATCTGTGGCACAGGGTTATGCACAGGCGGCGCGTGAGGCGGGACACGATGTGCGGCTGACCAATCTGCACGATCTGGCGTTTGATCCGGACTATGGCTTTGGTGGCTATGTGAACCAGAAGCCGCTTGAGCCTGAATTGGAACAGGTTTTGCAAGACTTGGAATGGTCAGAGCATGTGGTGGTGGCCACGCCGATGTGGTGGGGCGGCTTGCCTGCAAAGTTGAAGGGGCTTTTTGACCGTGCCTTGTTGCCAGGACGCGCGTTTGACACGCGCACGACCACCAAGCTGGGCCTGCCAGCGCCATTATTGACGGGCAAAACGGGGCGGGTGTTGCTGTTGTCGGATACGCCGGGCTGGTTTTTCCGCGTAATGTACCGCAACGCCATGGTGGTGCAAATTCAGCAGCAGATTCTGGAGTTTGTCGGCATTAAGCCGGTGAAAGTCACCAAGTTTGCCGGTGCCAGTCATCCAAAAGACGGTGTGGCGCAGAAGTGGATAAAACGCGCGGCGCGTATTGGGGCGCGGGCGGCGTGAGTGAGGTCAGGCCCTTGAATCAAGTCTTGGGCCTGACGTCGACTTCTCACACTAGGGCGCGGGTCAAGTCAGCTATCTCCAACTAGCATTTTCTGCGCATATTCACCACTGAGCGGGTGTTTCAACCGAAAGACAACGTTGATTGGTTTCTCTCCATGCCAACTTTGTAAGGCCACTTCACCGCAGTAGTGGAAGGGCGCGGCCTTGCCGGCGCGTAGTTTGCTGTCTCTGACAAACAAATGAAGGTCGGAAGGTTGCTTGCCGCTGATCATTTGGCCATTTCGACCGTCCTTGCGCGTGCTGGTCTGGCTTTGCCAATGGAAGATTTCCGGGCTTTCAAAGTAGTCCGAGTATTCCGACCCTTGCGACATCGACCGTTTGTTCAGCGTGACAAGAAGTATGAGCGCCTCGCCCACGCGGACGATCCCTTGTTGCCAGCTGCCGGTGTTGAATTCGGCGCCAAAGAATGTGGGGATTTCCTTGCGCATGTATTCGCGGCCGACAGTAAGCTGTTTAGGCTTAAATGGAGTCTGGTCTTCGGCAAGCTGCAAAACGGGCTGCGAGACCTCCGTGCGGCTCAGGTAGTCTGACAGACGCCAATCGACCAATTCCCGAAGCATCGCGTTGAATGTACTGCGATGGCGATCAGCCAGGCTTAGGTGGCTTACCAAATGACGGTCATCTTTGCTGAACCACCGCCCGTTTTTGGCGTCTACCCATGCTTCCAAGGGGTAGCGCGTCATGACTCGGCGGATTGCGATGTCATTGGTAGGGGTGACGTTTGCATCAGCGGCAAGTCTGGGATTCTGTTTTAGGAGCGAAGCGAATGGCACAAGGAGGTCTGTGAGGCTTACGGAGCGCCCAAACCCGTCAAGCGAGAGCAGCGCCTTGAGAACCAGCATTTTATAGCTTTTGGTCATTGCCGTGCGCTCGACTTCTTTCAGAAAGTCTTTGGTGGCGAACAGAACGTGTTTTTGGTCTGGGCTGAGGTCGCCCATGCTGTCGACAAATTCGAACCATGAGCCTTGCCCGTTGCGTTTGGGGTCAAACCGCGCATGTGCGATCTCGGAAGCGGTCGGGCGCTGGCCCCAGCGCTCTGAGAAGTCGCGATAGAAAGCCGCCAGTTGCTCGTTTTCTCGCGGCGTACGCAGAAGCGATCTGAGAATATCAATGGTTTCGAGTTCGTAGGTGACGTCGCACCCTTTGGGCCAAACCCACTGACCTGCGCCGTAGCTTGCGAGGGCCTCTGCGAGCGCACGATCGCCAGCGTCGACATCGAACAAGGTGCGCGCTTTGTTCAAGAAGCTGCGGTGGTTGCCGATGTAGTCAATCACGGCGAGATGGGTCTTGCTTGCAGACTTGCGCAAGCCGCGCCCCAGTTGTTGCAGCCAGATGACCGGGCTTTCGGTCGGGCGCAGCATAAGGACGGTGTCGATTTCAGGGACATCAACGCCTTCGTTGAACATGTCGACCGAGAACACGATGTCCAAATCACCGGCTTGCAATCGTTCAAGCGAACTTGTGCGCGGGGCGGAACTTGGTCCGGAATGAACGGCCACGGCCTTCAATCCGCGTTTGCCAAAATAATCGGCCATGAAGTCGGCGTGCCGGCGCGATGCGCAAAACCCGATGGCCTTGGACTGGCCAAACTTTTGAAACTGCTCAAAAGCGTTTTGGGCGCGGCTATGCGTGGCAAGCGCTGTGGTCAACTCCTCTGGGTCAAATCTGCCATTGCGCCAAGGAATCTGCGCATACTCCACAAGATCCGGGACACCATGGTATTTGAACGGGCAAAGCAACGCGCGATTGATGCCTTCCCAGAGGTCGCAATCGAACACCAGATTTTCATTGCACAGCGCCAGAAGATTGGCCCCATCCGACCGGTTCGGAGTTGCGGTCAGGCCCAGCAGCCATTGCGGTCGAAAGAAATCGATCAGGCGTTGATATGTCGGAGCGGAGGCGTGGTGAAATTCGTCAATCACGATGTAGTCGAAGCTTGCCGCGTTGAAGCGCGCCAGATTGGCGACGCGGGCCAGTGATTGTACGGAGGCAAACAGGATGTCGGCATCGCTGTCTTGATCGCCGCCAACAAACCGGCCCATGCGTGCGTCGGGGCGCAATGTGCGAAATGCCTCCATGGCTTGCGTCAAAATTTCTTCGCGATGCGAGACAAACAGGACCTTGGCAAAGGGCAGGCTGTCAAAGGCGGCCAAATAGGTTTTGCCCAGACCTGTGGCGAGAACCACAAGTCCGGCCGTTTCGCCGCGCGCGCGGGACAGAATCAAAGCCTGGAGCGCCTCTTTTTGGACGCCATGGGGTGTTGGCGCGTCCAAGGCAGGCTCGGCTTCTTCCATTTCCTTGCGGGCGGACGTGGGCGCGAGGGTCCTGCGCCGTGCGGTATAGGCTTTGATCCATTCGTTCGACAGCTTTGGGGTGTTCTCCGCATGGAAGAGAGTTTCGAAGGCAGTTGTTGCCGAGCGCAGCAATTCACGGCTTGGCCGGAGTTGGAGGTTCCATTCGACTCCGTTTGAGAGTGCTGTGCGAGACAGGTTGGAGGAGCCAACGATCAGCGCGCCTTCTCCGGTCTGCGTGCGGAAAATCCACGCTTTCGGATGGAAAGGCTGTTTGGCGGCTTCGAAGACCCGCAGGTCCACATTGCCTTCCAAATCCATGAGCTGTTGCAGGGCCTGAGGATCGGTGACATCCATATAGTCGCCGGCCAAAAGGCGGAGGCGTCCGCCGCGCGCCAACATGTCTTGTCAGTATGGGAAGACCATCTTGAGGCCGGATCGCATCACAAACGACAGCGCAGCATCCACTTGCGTCGCCGCATCTAGATTGATCTTGAGGTGCTCGATCAGGTGATCTTCTTTGCCCGAGATCAGGCGGGTTTTCTCTCCGAGGGGGCGTTCAAATATTTCCACTCTGAGATGCCCGTCATGTTCGACGAACCGCAGGTCAGCCAGAAGACCAGAATGCAATGTGTAGCCTTGTTGCACCTCGTAGATTTGCGCGGATAACTGGGTCTTTTCCTCGTCGGTGAGCGCGCCCCACGTCTCAACATGTCTGACAGGCACAAGAAGGTGCTTTCCGTCGGCTGTGATACTGCTGACGCCCTCATGTCCGCCCTGCGCGAGAGCAGCGCAAATTTCGCACGGGTCGTAATTTTGAGGCAAGACACACTCCGGAACGGTAATTCGCTAGATGCTGTTCTATCCGGAGTTGAGGCGTATCGCCAGGCTGCGCCGCAGTAATTGTCTGCGTAGGCAGATTTGGGCCGGTGGCCAAATGGCATGAGGCGCCGAAATCAGCGATTTGTGGGAAGCGACTGCGGAAAGGGCAGACGCTCCCCATGTGTGTTTGTGGCCCGTTTAGGCCGTGTGATCGACGATCTGAAGGTGCTGCGCCAAGCCGTCGATGTGGGTGAGCCACGCGTTAAACAGAGCGGGATCGGACGGGGCAGCGTGCACGCCAGCGGCGATTTTACCGTCCAGAACAGCCTCGATCGCTAGCGACACAGGGATCGACACAAGGCGCGCCATGGCGGTGCCATTCTCGTCGCCCCATGCGTCCATCGCGTAGGTTTTGTGATAGGCTGTGGCGCCGTCTTTTTCGGCTTTCAGAGCAACACAAAGCACAACGCGGTCCGGCTCGCCTTCGTCATAGGAGTTTTCCTCCCAGAACTGATCAGACATTTCTTTCAGGCGGGCGTCGCCTTCAGGGCCTTCCAGCGTTTCGATTTCGCGGAACACGTCGCCCCATGCTTTGGTCCAGCCGTTCAGGCGCAGGGTGCCGCGCACGAAGGTGTCGACGTTCCAGTCCGGGTCGAACTTGTAGTCTTCCATGAACGGAATGCTGTCGCGGTTGGGGTAGACTTCGAAGGTTTCAGGCGTCGGCAGCGGCGCCTCATAGCTGCTGATTGCGTCCCACGGGCGGTTCACGTCCAGCGGCTTGCCATCGCGGATCGAACGGGACGGAGAGCGCAGGGCCTTGAGTACGCCAAGGGGCGACCAGCTGAACTTGTAGCGGAAGGGGTTGGCGATCTTGGGAATGCCGCCGCAGTAGCTGATGAAGCTGAGGCTGTTGGCAGCGTCGTAAGCGCTGGAGGCGCGATAGTCCGCGATCAGCGCGTGGGCCATTAGGTGGTCGATGCCGGGGTCGAGACCAACTTCATTCACGCAGGCAACGCCCGCGTCCTTTGCCTTGGTGTCCAGCGCCTTCATTTCCGGCGCGATGTAGGACGAACTGACGAAGTTCGCGCCTTTGGCGATACAAAGCTCGGCCAGCGGCACGTGCCAGTCGCCGGGCAGCATGGAGACCACAACGTCGCCTTTGGCCAAAACCGCGCCAAGCGCGTCGATGTCAAAGGCACGAATGTCTTTTGCCAGATCGCCCACGGCCTCTTCGGCTTTGGCGATTGTACGGTTCCAAACAGTGACCTCACGGCCCTGGTCCAGAAGGCGACGCAGGCCGGGAATGGCCGACAGGCCGGTGCCACACCAGTGGATAGTCATGTCTCTTCTCCCCTCAGAGATCTTTGGAATGTTGGATGAAGTCTGCCTCGGCGCGGGTCCAAACACCGTCGCCAAGGTCGTCAAGTTTCAGAAGCGTTTCCAGCAGCTGCGCTGCGTAGTCATCAGAGCTTTCGACCGGCAGCATGGACGGCAGATTGTCGATGGCCATAACATCCAGCACGGGGGACTCGGCCACGCGCAGAGCGGGTGCGTCCCATGTGGTGGCGCGGTCATAAACCGGAATGGGGTTGTAGTCGCTGTCAGGATCGCAGGCCACGTCGCCGATAGCGGTCAATTTGCGGTCCGCTGTTAGTGCATCTTGTGGCACAAAGACTGGGGTGCCGGGGCGGGCGAAGATGCAGTTCAGAAACAGATCATGCGCCAGAATTTCGGGGAATGGCCCGCCAGAGGCGGTTTCGGCCATATCCCATTTGGTGACAGCGCAGCCCATTGCCTCAAGCAAATCCGCAGCACCAGTGCCCACCCGCCCGAGCGCGCCGATCACGATTGCTTTGGGGCGGTCGGTGGCCAGTGCGTCAAGTTCAGCGCCAAGGTCGGCGAGCAGGGCATCTTTGCCGCCGTAAACGCCGACTGGGCCGCAAATTTCGGCCCGCTGTTGTGCCGCCCAGCTTTTGAGTGTGACGGCTGCACCGGCATAGCCGGCCCAATACCCAAAGGCGGCGACACGGCGGCCGGTTTCATCAACGAGATATTCAAGATCATAAAGCGTACCGCCACCGGCTTTGAACCGCTTGAGCAGAGCGACGCCGGAATGCTGGCCTTTGAAAGCGTGGCCGAACATGATGTGGCGGTGCGGCAGAGGGGTGCCGTCTTCAGGTAGCTCTTTGAGACCAAAAATAATGGCGTCTTGTGGCGCTTCAGGCCAGCTGTTCTCGGTGGCGATTTCGCAACCGGCATCGATATAACCCTGCAACGGAATCGCCCGCACCGAGCTTTTTTCGACGGTCACACGGATGCCTTTGTCCAGAAGCGCTTTTGCGCCCTCCGGTGTCAGGCCCACGCGTTCTTCATTTGGCCGCTGCTCGGCCCGCACCCAAAGATGTGTCATCCTCAGTCCCCTCAAATTCGCACTTCCATAGACCAGCCCGCCGCGCCCTTTGCAAGGGGCTGACGGTCATCGTTTGCGCCGCGCACCCGGGGTTTTGGAATGGAAATCCGGAGGACGTTTGGCGACCCATTTGATGAATTTGGCCAGTCTTGGATGGGCGCGCAGCGCTGCGATGGTGAAATAGCTGCGAGCAAGGTCGGTTTCGCTCAGCGTCGCGTGGATTTCGTTGTGGCAGATTTGATGCAACAGCACGGTTTCCCCGCCCTTGCCGCCGCGCAATTTGGGCACGAGGTGGTGCTGACTTTGTTTGGCGGACGGCGGAATCGGGCGTTCGCAGAGGGGGCAGATCGGTATCTCGGTGACGTCGGCCAACGCGCTTTCCCCTGTGTTCCCCATTGTTTTGCTTCGCCCGAGCAGGCAAGAGAATGGTCAGGGTAGGTTACGAGAGGCCACGATGGAAGGTTCAGTGATCGTCGATAAGACGCTGGAGAAACTCGCGGAGTTCTGGGAGATCGCGCAGGGGTGGCTGTTGTCACCGGCGGCGTGGTCACAGTTTGCGTTGTTGGTGGTGGCCTATCTTGTGGCGCTTTACGCGGCCAAAAAGCTGCGTCCCTTGTTAGAAAAGCTGCTGACACCGGCGTTGGATGCGGAGAGCTATGTGGCCCGTGCTCGGCGGTTTGTGGCGATGTTCCTGCCGTTGTTGCTGCCGTTACTGGCCTATGCTTTCACCGGCATTGGCGAAAGTGCGACGCGGGCGATGTTTGGATCGGGGGCGGTGATTGCCTTTGGCAAGCGGGTGTTCCTGTTTTTGGCCGTGCGCATTCTGGTGCGCGAGATCATCAAAGATCCGGTCATGGCGGTTCTTGGGAAATACATCCTCGTGCCGGTGGCGGGCCTTTACGCTCTGGGCATTCTTGATGAAGTCATGGCCTATCTGGACGGCACGGTAGTTCCTTTGGGCAATCTGTCGTTCTCGGTGCTTTTTGCGATCCGGTTTGTCTTGGTTGCGGGCGCGATTTTCTGGCTTGGGCGGTGGTCCAACGATCAATCCAGCCAGTTCATCAAGGCGCAGGACGATATGCGTCCTGCGATGCGGGAGTTGATTGCAAAGACGCTTGAAATCGGAATCTTCGGCATCGCCTTCCTTCTGGTGATGAACATCATGGGGATTTCCCTGACCTCGCTCGCGGTGCTGACCGGTGTGATTGGTGTGGGCCTTGGTTTTGGCCTGCAGAAGATTGCGTCCAACTTTATCTCGGGTGTGATCCTTTTGCTTGAGGGGCAGGCGACGGTTGGCGATTATGTCGAACTGGATGGCGGCGAGGCCGGCACCATCATCAAAATGACCGCGCGCGCAACGATCCTTGAAACCTATGACGGGCGCTGGATCGTGGTTCCGAACGAGGATTTCATCACGACGCGAGTGGTGAACTATTCCGACAGCGGGTCCGCCAATCGATATGAGGCGCCGTTTTCGGTCAGCTATGACACGGACATCAATCTGGTGCCGGATATCATCGAAAAAGCTGTCGCCAAACATCCGGGTGTGTTGAATGACCCGTTTCCACCGGATTGCGAGTTGCGCGGATTTGGCGAGAGCGGCGTTGATTTTGCGGTGGAATTCTGGGTTGAGGGCATTGACGACGGGCGCAACAAGTTCACCTCGGACGTGCTGTTTCTGATCTGGAATGCGCTGCGCGACGAAGGCATCACTATTCCTTATCCACAGCGTGTTGTGGAACTTAAGACGCCGTTGCCTACAGCGTGACCGATGCGCTGGTCATAGGGGCGGGCCCTGCGGGGTTGATGGCGGCGGATGTGATGTCGGCGGCAGGGCTGTCTGTGGTTGTGGCCGAGGCCAAGCCGTCCGTGGGGCGAAAATTTCTGATGGCGGGCAAGTCGGGGTTGAACCTGACCAAAGACGAGCCGTTCGAGCGGTTTCTGGCGGTCTATGAAGAGGCTGCGCCTGTGTTGCGGCCGATGCTTGAGGCCTTTGGGCCGGCAGAGGCTGTGGCTTGGGCAGAGGCGCTGGGACAGGAGATGTTCACGGGCTCGTCGGGGCGGGTGTTTCCGAAAGCAATGAAGGCCTCGCCCCTGCTTAGGGCATGGATGGGGCGGCAGGCAGAGCAAGGCGTGGAAGTGCGCACGCGCTGGCGCTGGACGGGCGGGGCCTATCGGTTTGAAACACCAGAGGGCGTGCAGGAGATCGCGCCGAAGGTTTGCGTGCTGGCCTGTGGCGGGGCGAGTTGGGCACGGCTCGGTTCGGATGGCGACTGGGCCAAATGGGTTGGCGTGCCAGTTGCGCCTTTTCAGCCGGCAAACATGGGGTTTGAGGTCGATTGGTCGCCTCATATGGCCAAACATTTTGGTACGCCGATAAAGAATGTGGCTTTGTCCGCAGGTGCGACGTGGGTGCAGGCGGAGTTTGTGATCTCGGCGCGTGGGCTAGAAGGCGGAGGGATTTACGCCGTTTCGCGTGCGATGCGCGAGGGTCATCAATTGAAGCTGGATTTGCTGCCGGATGTGTCGGTGGAGGATTTACGGACAAAGTTGAGCAAACCGCGTAGCAAGGCGAGTTTGGGAAACTTTTTGCGCAAGGCTGCGAAGCTGAGCCCCGAGAAGATTGCGTTGTTGATGGAGTTTGCGCGGCCGTTGCCGGAAGATCTGGCACCCGTGATCAAGGCGTTGCCGGTGACACATGCGGGGCCGCGTCCGATGGATGAAGCCATCAGCACCGCAGGGGGGCTGCGGCTCAGTACATTGGATGACAGGTTGATGTTGCGAGATCAGCCAGGTGTTTTTGCGGCTGGAGAAATGCTGGACTGGGAGGCGCCCACAGGGGGGTATTTGCTCACCGCGTGTCTGGCGACGGGGCGTTGGGCCGGATTGGGTGCGGTGCAGCGTTTCAGGGAAGTGTCATAGGTGCGCAGCGGGCGATCCGGAGACTACCCGCTGGCCATTGGGATCAGTAGCTGAAGGCGATCGAAAGTGCCGCGACGCCCTCTGTGGTCATGTTTTGCAACACCAGCGCGGTTTCGGCAGGGACTGGAACGCCGTCTTCGGTGCCCCAGATTTCGATCGTGGCGATGCCCGTTGCGGCGTCAAAGTCGACGGACCAATCCATGTTGTCTACCGCGGCGTCGCTGGAAATGGCGATGGTCACAGCCTCGTTTGCGGGATCAAGGTCGGTGATTGTCACCGCCTCATAGCCGGCTCCAAAGTCAAATCCGACGCCAAAAGCATCCTCGCCTTCGCCGCCAACAAGCGTGTCGCCGTTGTCACCGGCAACCACGTCGTTGCCATAACCACCGCTCAGGTAATCCGCTTCCGCGTCCACAACGCCTTCGTCGGCCCCGACAACGGTGTCATCACCGAGGCCGCCATACAGCGTGTCGGCGCCTTCGGAATCCTGAAGCCAGTCATTGCCCTGTCCGCCGCGCACAACATCGTCGCCGCCTTCGGACGAGGTCGTCGTGCCGTTATAGCCGTAAAAATCATTGCCGTTGCCCGCAACGATGGTGTCGTCCCCTTCGCCGCCAGACAAGGTGTCGTCGCCGCCCGCGCCGACCAGACGGTCGTCATCTGCTCCGCCATCGATGCAGTCGTCGCCGCCACCGGCCGTGATGACATCATTGCCTGCGCCGCCTGTGATGGTGTCGCTGCCAGCACCGCCGCGGATTGTGTCCTCGGTGTTGCTGCCGGTGTAGGTGTCGTCGTTGCCGGTCAGTGTGACCTCGTCGTTTGCCGGTGCATCAACAGCGGCGACTTCGGACAAATCGTCGGCGAACACGATGTTGAGCGCCGCGACGCTTTCGGCGGTCATGTTCTCCAGGACCAGCACGGTTTCCGCCGCCAGATCCGTGGGGCCGGAGCCATCGTCTTCGGTGCCCCAGATGTCGATGGTGGCGATACCGGTGGTTTCGTCAAAGGTGACGTCCCATTCCAGCGAACCCGCCACGATGTTGCCAGTGACCGCAAGGGTCAGGGCCTCGGTTGTGGCTTCGAAATCAGTGATTGTGACCGGATCCCAGCCTTCGCCAAAGGAAAAACCGACGCCGAATGTGTCGGTTCCTGCGCCGCCGTTGATGGTGTCGCCATTGTCGCCAAGGATGGCGTCGTCGCCATAGCCGCCGCCCAACAGATCGGATTCGTCATCCAGAACCCCGCTTTGAGCGCCGATCAGCGTGTCTTCGTTCAGACCGCCATACAGCGTGTCGGCGCCGGTGATGTCATAGAGCCAGTCGTTGCCGCTGCCGCCACGGACGGTGTCGTTGCCGGTGTCATCCGAGCCGTCACCGCCGTAAACGTCATTGCCGCTGCCGAGGGCAACGCGGTCATTTCCGGCGCCGCCTGAAACTTCGTCATTGCCGCTGCCGGACAGAATCCAGTCGTCGCCGCCGAGACCGTCGATTGTGTCATTTGCCGTGCCGCCCGTCAGTGTGTCATCGGCGGTGGTGCCGTCGATCAGTTCGGAAACATCCGCGACCGGACCCGGCTCCTCTTCGGGCGGCGTGGTGTCTTCGGCTTCGGAGGTGTCGAATTCGTGATCAGCCTGAAGCGTCGAAATAAGCGCGCTTCCACTGACCACTGTTGCAAGTGCCAAAAAACCAATCATTTGTTTGCCCCAAATAGGTTTGCTCCCCGACAGGTTGTGCCTGTCAAATCCACCTAAAATTGGAGCTAATTTGGAAACAATTGCGGCAAATGTGGCAAATTGCGGGCGGCGGGGCCGCCCGCGAAATCAGGATTTGTCGCCGACGTTTTCCTTGAAGGCGACTTCAAACTCGGCCTGTTTTTCCGGGCTTGCGTCGGTTTGATAGTTGGTTTTCCACTCGTCCATGGTCATGCCATAGAAAATCTCGCGGGCTTGCGTTTTGTCCATCTCGATGCCGCGTTCGTTGGCAGCTTCCTGATACCAGCGGGAGAGGCAATTGCGGCAAAAACCGGCGAGATTCATCATGTCGATGTTTTGCACGTCGGTGCGTTTTTCCATCAAATGCTCGCGCAGGGTGCGGAAAGCAGCAGCTTCGAGTTCGATTTGGGTTTGCTTGTCCATTGTGTCCTCCGGCGAATGGGTTGCACCAGAGGTAGCAACCCGCGCCGGCAGGGACAACTGCGTCACATGATCTTGAGCGCCAGCCAAGGCACAAGGGCGAAGACAAAGATCAGGAGTTTGTAGGCTCCAAGCCAGTTGTAATAGGTTTGGCGCACGTCATCTTGTTTGAGGTCAAATATGCGTGCGTGAAGGCCGGTGGCCCAGTTTCCCAGCCCAAACATCATCACTGCCGCAAAAACCAGTACGGCGAGATGTATCACGGTCATCCAACCGAAAAAGGCGGTTAGGGTTGCGATTGTCATTGGCGGCCCCCTTTCTGGTGTGGCTCACTAGATCACTCTTAATATGGGTGTCCGGTGGTCTTGCGACAAGAATTGGACGGCCGAAATCACCGTGTCAGAGGCCGCTTTCCGCCAACGCGTCAGTCAGGATCGGTGCGAGGCGTTCGGCCCAGGCATTTTGGCCTGCGGCGTCGGCGATTTCGTCGTTACGCAGTTCGATCAGCGTGTTCAGGCGGCCCTGTCGCAGGGCGTGTTGGTCGATGCTGTCGCCGGGCAGGTGGCCGTCATAGGGCTCGTTTTCGCCAACGGTCAGGTCGCTTTCCTGACGCAGGCGTTTCAAAAGCGCGTGGCTGTAGTCCTGATTGGTGCGGGAATAGAGCACGGCGACCTCCCACGGGCGTGGGGCGCGGCCGTTGAGTTTGGGGGAGAAGCTGTGCATGGCCAGAACAACGACGTTGTCGCGCGCGGCGGCGAGGGCTTCCAGTGCTTCGTGATAAGGGCGGTAAAGCGTGTCGACGCGGCGAGTGATTTCGGCGTCGTCCACGTGGCGGTTTGCCGGTATGATCGTGCCGTCGTAAAGCCGCATCACCAGCGTTGGGTCGTCCATTCCGCGGTTCGGGTCGATCACAAGTCGCGAAAAGTTAGAGCAAATCACAGGCGCGTCCAGCAGCTCTCCCAAGCGCAATGACGTTCCCACGGCCCCTACATCATAGGCGATGTGGCGTTCCATGTTGTCTTCGCCAATTCCAAGATCGCCGCCGTTGATGTCTGCGGGCACAAAGTTTGAGGCGTGGTCGACGGTGATTAAGAAACGAGATGGGCGGTCAGCGCCTGTTATGGTGAAAGGGGTCATTGTCATGTGCCTGTTACTGCGGTGGGACAGGTGTAAGCCAGAACAATTGGAAATGAAATCCGGCACCGCAATGTTGCTTTTGTTAGCGTTAACAAGTATCGGGTGAGGCAAAGGTGTAGCAGGGTGCCCCAAGGGCACATAGCCGGTTCGGGGATACGGATAAATGAGACGACTGAGAAACGTAAAAATTGTGGCGACGCTGGGGCCGGCGTCGGAAACCTATGACATGATCCGCGGCTTGCACGAGGCGGGGGCGGATGTGTTCCGTCTGAACATGAGCCACGGCAGTCACGATGAAATCCGCGAGAAACACCGCATCATCCGGCAGGTGGAAAAAGATCTGCAAAGCCCGATTGCCATTCTGGCGGACCTTCAGGGGCCGAAGCTGCGTGTGGGCGTCTTTGCCAATGGCGAAGAGGAATTGGTTGAGGGTGCGAAGTTCCGACTGGATCTTGATCCTGCGGAAGGGGACATCAACCGTGTTTGCCTGCCGCACCCCGAGATTTTTGCAGCGCTAAAGGATGGCGCGAATCTGCTGGTGAACGATGGTAAGATCCGCTTGCAGGTCGAGAGCTGTGGCGCGGATTTTGCAAACTGCGTGGTCACGACGGGCGGTACGATTTCCAACCGCAAGGGCGTGAACGTGCCGGATGTGGTGTTGCCGCTGGCGGCGCTGTCGGAAAAAGACCGCGATGATCTTGAGTTTGTTTGCGGGTTGGGTGTGGACTGGCTGGCGTTGTCGTTTGTGCAGCGTCCGGAGGACGTAGAAGAGGCCCGCGGCTTGGCGCAGGGACGCGCGGCGATCTTGTCCAAGATCGAGAAGCCAGCAGCGGTTGAAAGCTTTGACGCGATCCTGAAAGCCAGCGACGGCATCATGGTGGCGCGCGGTGATCTGGGGGTGGAACTGCCGGTGAGTGCGGTGCCTCCGATTCAGAAACGTCTGGTGCGCAAGTGCCGCGCGGTGGCCAAGCCGGTGATTGTGGCGACACAGATGCTTGAAAGCATGATCGAAAGCCCGATGCCGACACGCGCCGAGGTGAGCGATGTGGCCACGGCAATCTATGAAGGCTCGGATGCCATCATGCTGTCGGCGGAATCGGCGGCGGGTGCGTATCCGATCGAGGCTGTGACCACGATGAACAACGTGGCCATCGAAGTGGAAAGCGATCCGACCTATCGCGAAATCATCGAGGCCAGCCGAACACAGCCGCGCTCCGGCGTTGCCGACGCGATTGTGGCCGCTGCCCGTGAAATCGCGGAAACCACCGAAGTGGCGGCGATCTGTTGCTTTAGCCAATCCGGCACCACGGCGCTGTTGATTGCGCGGGAGCGGCCACGGGTGCCGATCATCGCCATGACCTCGATGCGGGGCACCTCGCGGCGTCTGGCGCTGAGCTGGGGCACGAACTGTGTGATCGTGTCGGATGTGTCGCGCTTCAAAATGGCGGTGGTTGCGTCCGCGCGTGCGGCCCGGGAATTGGGCTATGCCACCAATGATGATCAGATTGTTGTCACAGCGGGTTTGCCGTTCAACGTGCCTGGCACAACGAACATCCTGCGGGTGGCGCCTTGCGATGAACGTTTGATTTTCAACATGGAAGAAGAGTAGCGTGAGCCCCGGAACGAACCGGGGACGACACTCTACACGATGACCACTGACTATCTGATCACGATCGGTGCCTTGATCGGGCTGTTTTCGATTCCGGCCATGTTGGCGGGCTATGCCGACGAACGCCGTCCCACCAAAGCGATGGCGGCGTTCATTCTGGCCGCCGCGGTGCTGGCGACGGGGTGGATTTTGGACCCTGCGCGATACTCGGTTGCCGAGTTGCCCAACGTGGTCGTGCGGGTCATCGCACATATCCTGCATTCCTGAGCATTAATGACTTGCAGAGTCCCCCAAGGCGGACTATACGGCGCCTCTATTCGCGCGACCGGCCTGAAAGGCATGCCGAGTCGCGTTTGTCACCGACCGAATAAAAGGAGACGGAAATGCCTAAGATGAAGACTAAGTCGAGCGCCAAAAAGCGCTTCAAGGTCACTGCCACCGGTAAAGTACTTGCCGGCCAAGCTGGTAAGCGCCACGGCATGATCAAACGCACCAAGAAATTCATTCGTGACGCCCGTGGCAACACGACCCTGTCCGCCCCCGACGCCAAGATCGTCAAGGGCTATATGCCCTACGATCGCTAAGAGGAGATTGAAATATGTCCCGCGTTAAAGGTGGAACCGTAACCCACGCCCGTCACAAAAAAGTCGTCAAAGCCGCCAAAGGTTATTACGGCCGTCGTAAGAATACCTTCAAGGTCGCACGTCAGGCCGTCGATAAGGCGAACCAGTACGCAACCCGTGACCGTAAGAACCGGAAGCGTAATTTCCGCGCACTGTGGATCCAGCGTATCAACGCTGCTGTGCGTGCACACGACGAAGCACTGACATACTCCCGCTTCATCAACGGCCTGACACTGGCCGGCATCGAAGTTGACCGTAAGGTTCTGGCCGATCTGGCCGTGCACGAGCCCGAAGCGTTCACTGCGATCGTTGAGCAGGCGCAGGCAGCTCTGGCCGCGTAAGCGACAGACTGATCGATTTAGGAAAGGCCGTCCCGTTGGGGCGGCCTTTTTTCATGGTGCTGCGTATCTGGTCTCGCGCCTCTGGCAGCCCGAACAACACATTGTTCACGAATTCGCCACAATCCTTTCCTCAAATTTCTTCATTTGCCCGTCACATTGGTCGCAAGGACAAGTTTGTTTTGTGTCTGATCTGTTTGGTACTGAGTGAGGAATAATGGCCCGTATCAGCGAACTTCACTATTCCAATGCCTATGCGGCATCGTCGGGTGTGAATGAATTCCTGGAAGTCGCCCTGAACGGAAGCGACGACCCAAGTGACTTTGTCGTCAGCTTTTATCAGGCTGATGGCTCGGTCGGAATCGAGATCCCGCTGACTCATCCCGACATTCAGGTGTCGGTCGATCCTGACAATGGAGAAACCATCTATGTGATTTCTGCGGATGATTTCCCCATTTTGCTGACAGACCCGAATGGCGGCGGCTCGGAAAATTACGAAGCCTATGCTCTGACCAACACAGACACAGACACGGTGATCGATTTCTACGACATCGGTGGAGGCACTCAGAATATTCTGGCGCTTGATGGAGCGGCAGCGGGGGCGACGTCGGAGAACCTGCCGGTACTCGTGGGCCCGAACTCGACGACAACCACGTTGCAGTTCAATCAACCTGATCCAGATGTACTGACCTATGAAACCGTTGCGCCAGGCGATACAGGCTTGGCGTGTTTTGTGGCGGGAACCAGGCTTTTGACACCCTGCGGGCAGCGCCCCATAGAAAGCTTGGTGGCTGGCGATTTGGTGACAACGCGGGACAAAGGCCCGATGCCCGTGCGTTGGATCGGTCGGCGCAGTGTGGTGGGGCGCGGGGCCTTTGCGCCGGTGAGAATTGCCCGAGGCGCCTTGGGCGCCATTCGGGCACATTATGTGTCGCAAAACCATCGTCTGTTGCTGGAAGGCTGGCGGGCAGAGCTGTTTTTTGGCGAAAAAGAGGTTTTGGTTCCGGCAAAAGCGCTGGTGGACGGAGACCAGATTGCGCTGCGGCAAATGCCGGAAGTGACCTACTTTCATATGATGTTTGACAGCCACCAGATTGTTGAGGCCGACGGGGTGGCAAGCGAGAGCTTTTATCCAGGGGCCGAAGCGGTCGCCGGAGTTGAAAAAGACGTGCAGGCCGAGATATTCGAGCTGTTCCCCGAGGTGCGTGAAGATTTGGCGTCTTATGGCCAATTGGCACGCCCTGTCTGTCCGGTGCGTCTGGCGCCCATGTTACTTTAGCGTTACCAGCCGAGTCGATTCACAGGTCGGGCTGCACTGTCACGATAGGATTATCAAAAAGTTAACGACGCTGTGCCTCGTAAGCGGCATTTAGCGCTTGCTTTTGGTGTTGATCGGCGTAAGAGCGCCCGAATTGCGAGGTTTCCTTTGCGTCATGGTGAAACTCCTTGGCATCGCGGTAGACAAAACCTAAGCGCAGTTTGACTCAATTTCTGTTTTCGGCGAGGCACCCAATGTCTACGATCATCGACTCAATTAATGGCCTGCTTTGGGGGCATGTCCTCATCTATGTGCTGACCGGTATCGGCATTTATTTCACCGTGCGTTTCGGTTTTATCCAGTTCCGCAATTTTGGCGAAATGATCCGCCTTACCATGAGCACGGATGAGGCCGACAAGGCCGGCATTTCGCCGTTTCAGGCGCTGGCCATCAGCCTTGCGTCGCGCATTGGCACCGGCAACCTAGCGGGTGTGGCCGTGGCGATCGGAATCGGTGGACCGGGCGCGATTTTCTGGATGTGGATTGTGGCGATGCTCGGCATGGCGACGGCGATGGCGGAAAGCGCGCTGGCGCAGCTTTATAAAACCAAGGGCGTCAACGGCGAATACCGCGGCGGTCCGGCCTTTTATATTGCCCGAGGCCTGAATATGCCGGCCCTTGGTGCGGTTTTTGCTTTCTGCCTGATTATCGCTTTTGGCATCATCATCAACGCGGTGCAGTCCAACTCGATTGCACAGGCAATGGAAACCTCCTTTAGCATCCCGCCACTGGTCTCTGGATTGGTGATTGCTGCGGCTGCGGGTCTTGTGATCTTTGGCGGTATCCGCTCGATTGCACGGGTCGCCGAAATCCTTGTGCCGTTCATGGCCGGTATTTACATCATCGTTGCGCTTTGGATTTTGGTGACAAATCTGGGCGTTCTGCCAGAGGTGTTTACGTCGATCTTCCGCAGTGCATTTGGCTTGCAGGAAGCCGCAGGCGGTGCCGCAGGCGGCATGATGGTGGCGCTTCTGAATGGTGTGAAACGCGGGCTTTTCTCCAACGAGGCTGGCATGGGCTCCGCGCCCAACATCGCCGCCGCCGCAACGCCTGTGCCGCACCACCCCGTCAGTCAGGGTTTTGTGCAGGCGTTTGGTGTGTTTGTGGACACGATCCTCGTCTGTACTGCAACCGCAGTGATGATCATCGTTTCCGGCGCACACGAGATGGTGGATGCCAACGGCAACCTGCTTGAAGGCATCGTGATGACGCAGGAAGCAGCGGCCTATTTCCTCGGCCCCTTCGGCTCCTACTTTATTGCCGCGGCAGTTCTGCTGTTTGCCTTTACCACGATCATCGCGTGCTACGGCTATGCGGAAAGCGGTATGTCCTACCTGAAACTTGGCTCGGCCATGCCGCTTGCGGTACTGCGCCTCGGCGTCATGGCAATTGTCGTCTGGGGGTCGGTTCAGACAGTGGCGGTCGTGTTCAACGCGGCTGATGCAGGCATTGCGATTATGGCCGTAATGAACCTCTTTGCGCTCATACTTCTGAGCCCTGTGGTTATCCGGTTGGTAAACGACTATCGCGCACAACGCGCGGCTGGACAGGTTCCGGAGTTCCACATTGGTGATCATCCGGAGATTGCCAAAGGCGTGGACGCCGAAATCTGGAAGTAATACCGCAGTCCTGACTGCGGGCCGAACCGCAGACCTCCTGCTCAACGCTTGCATTCGCAAGGTCGTATGATAGGAGGTCTGCGGATTATTTTTTAGTTGGGACAGGCCCGAGATGGACGATCTGCGCACCAAATACATCGAAGCGATTGCCGCGGCGACAGACGAAGCCGCGCTTGAAGAGCTGCGGTTGCAGGCCGTTGGCAAGAAGGGCGAAGTCAGCCTGAAGATGCGCGAGCTGGGCAAGATGACGCCGGAAGAGCGTCAGGTGGCTGGCCCTGCGCTGAACGCTCTGAAGAACGAGATCAACTCGGCATTGGCGGCCAAGAAGGCCGCGCTCGCGGATGCCGCTCTGGATGCGCGTCTGGCGACCGAGTGGCTGGATGTGACCCTGCCGGCACGCAACCGTCGGGTGGGCAGCATTCACCCGATCAGTCAGGTGACAGAAGAGGTCACAGCGATTTTTGCCGATATGGGTTTTGCCGTGGCCGAAGGGCCGCAGATCGAAACCGACTGGTATAACTTTGATGCACTGAACATTCCCGGTCATCACCCCGCGCGCGCAGAGATGGACACGTTTTATACCCACCGTGCCGAAGGCGACGAGCGCCCGCCGCACGTTCTGCGTACGCACACCAGCCCCGTACAGATCCGCACGATGGAGAAGACCGGCGCGCCGATCCGCATCATCTGTCCGGGTCGCGTGTATCGCGCGGATTATGACCAGACCCACACGCCGATGTTCCATCAGGTCGAAGGCCTCGCCTTGGGCAAAGACATCTCGATGGCGAACCTCAAGTGGGTTCTGGAAGAATTCTTCACCGCCTTCTTCGGCACCGAGGTTAAAACCCGCTTTCGCGCATCGCACTTCCCGTTCACGGAGCCGTCGGCCGAAGTCGACATTCAGTGCAGCTGGGAAAACGGCACCGTGAAAGTGGGCGAAGGCGACGACTGGCTCGAAGTGCTGGGCTCCGGTATGGTGCATCCCAAGGTGCTTGAGGCCGGCGGCATTGATCCGCAGAAATATCAGGGCTTTGCCTTTGGCATCGGTATCGACCGTCTGGCGATGCTGAAATACGGTATCCCCGATCTGCGCGCCTTCTTTGACAGCGACCTGCGCTGGCTGCGCCATTATGGGTTTGCCAGCCTCGATCAGCCGACATTGCACGGCGGTTTGAACCGCTAAGGCTGCCACGCTTGCTTTGACATTTTGGATCGCCTTATCTGTCAGGGCGCACCTTTGGTGCGCCTTGATTGCATTTGGGGACGAATTTGAGAGGCGAGCGGGACATGTTTGACAGCCAAGAATGGAGCAGAACGGAGCGCAAGGTGTTCCGGCGGAAGCATCATTATTTTACGACGCTAAAGTATTGGCAGGAGTACCAGTCGAAGTTCGCTTATATTGACAACAAGTCCCAAGGGTTGCTCGCGGCGTCTGGTATCCTCATCGCTGTTTTTCTGATTTCTTTGAATTACCAGTTTCGCACCCACCATGCTGTGGGATCAATTGAACTTGTCAAAACATTGCTGGCGTTTTTGGGGTTCTTTTGCGTGGTAGCGTCTTCGTGGGCGTTGATGCGTTGCTTCTCAACGACAGCAGGGCAGGAGTTCAAACAGGTTCAGGTGTCCATCGGCAAATTCGAGGATTCCCTCATTGCAGAAGAGAGCACCAAGCGAGAGGCGGTGATCGACTGGGTTTTGCAAGAGTTTAAGGATCTGGTGGAGGCCTCTCCGCAAGATTTCGAGAAATGTAGGAGCGAACTGGAGCAGAAAGTGACTGAGCTTGTTGAGGCCTCTCAATCGACATCCAAGCCGATCCTTCTGAACTTTGAGGAGATACGATCAGAGCTTCATGATCTGATCAAAGAGCTACGCGCGCGAGTCGAAAACGAATTGGACAAACGGCACAGGCACTACATGACGGCGCGATATCTGGTTTGGGCGGGCATCGGATTGCTTGGTTTGCATGGAGTGTTGATGGTTTGGCCGGCAATGCAGGCTGTCATTGGGGTCACATGAAAATATGTTGCGTCAAGCAACAGGTTTTGTCGCATTTGACGTCTCTTGTCTGGCGTCGATTTGATAGCAATGCTGAAGGTAGAGGAGCACGACAATGACCTCAATTCTGATCATTGAAAGCAACACGCCCGACCTTTTGGCGATGGGGAAATCCGCGTCGGCGTCTTTTCTGCGCGCGTTTCAGGGGCTTGCGCCGGAGCTGCGGATCACCGTGGAATGCCCTTATGCAGCACCGCTGCGTGAGGATGCTTTGACCGGCATCGACGGGGTGGTTTTTTCAGGCTCCGGCGTGGCATGGGCAACGGATGCCGCGGAAGCTGCGCCTTTGCGGGCGGCCATGGAGCAGGTTTTTGACGCTGGCCGTCCGGTTTGGGGCTCGTGCAACGGGTTGCAACTGGCCGCGGTGGTACTGGGCGGAGCGGTCGGGGCCTCGTCCAAAGGAATGGAAATCGGATTGGCCAAAGAGATCGCGCCCACGGATGCGGGAAAGCGGCATCCGATGATGGCAGGGCGCGAGGACGGGTATTGTGTGCCTTGCATTCACCGCGACGAAGTACAGCGTTTGCCTGAGGGGGCGGTGTTGTTGGCCGGAAATGCGCATTCCCCAGTGCAGGCGATGGCCTATCAGCAAAATGGAGTGGATTTCTGGGGCGCGCAGTATCATCCGGAGATGACCGCATTGGATGTGGGCACCATCATCGGCAGTGGTGCCTTTGCCAACGAAGCGGCCTTGGGCGCGGACTTGCGGATCGCGGATGCGGAGCCTGAGGTGGCTTTGAGTCTTGGGGGGAAGGCCGACAGCCTGTCTCCAAAGGTGCGCACACGGGAACTGCGCAATTGGCTGTCGCATGTGCGCAGTCTCCAAGCCTGAGCTTGTTTTCTCATTGCTCGAAATACCTTGGGGGAGGCCCAGCTTGTCTGGGACGGGGGCAAAGCCCCCTGACCTGCTGAGCAGCCCTGCGTGGCAAGGAGAGTTAAGCGGCCACAGGTTCGGTTTCAGAAGCGAGTTTTTTGCCGAGGGCAGTCATCTTGGTGATGCGGTTTTCCTTGTCTGGCACGATGATCGACTTCAACTTCTTCTGAACCGCCCCGTTCATGATCTTGCCCATGAGTTTGGCGGAGCTAGGCTTGGAAAAGCGCAGTTTGACCATGGTGCCTTCGCCCATTTCCACCAATTCCATCGTTTCCAGCATCGATAGGCCCATTGGCAGATTGTAGCGCCCGGTCACATAGTCTCCGGGGTTCCAGTCCACGATTTCATATGGGAAAATGTCATCGCCATGATGGCAATGGTATAGTGTGCCGGGTTCGATCTTGCCTTTGTTGGTGTTCAAAAGGTCGACCTGATCCGCCCCCAGCCATTCCGCGCGCAAATCGGGGCGGGTGCAAATCGTAAAGGCGATCTCGGGGCTTACCGGGAGCGGAATCATCCATTCTTCGATCAACAGATCCTCGCCGGTTTCAACGAAGGTACGTTCGGTGGTGCGGCGGCGCTCCCATGCTTTGCGCATGTCGCGCACCACGTATTCGATCTCGCCAATGTGCTCGATGTCTTCGGTGTGAAAGTCGCTTTCGTCAAAGAGGTCTTTCATATCCATCGAGCGCAGCGCATCGCAGGAAATCAACGTGTAAGCGTTTAGGCCTGTGCGTTCCTTGACCGAGTTTTTCAGGAGCCGGAAGGCGGTGATCACATCCTGACCGGCCAACTCCTCGCGCCCGCCGGTTGCCTGAATGACGCAGTCGCCGTGATGGACCACGATTTTCAGCTCCAGATCTGCGACGTTGGCACAGGCGTCACAGGGGCAGGAGGTGTTGAGGATCATCTTTTCCTTGGCGCGGGCAAAGACGCAGTAAAGCTGTTCGGCAAAGTCCAGAATGAACTGTTTGGTCATCACGTCGTTTTCAAAAGCATAGGCAAAAACCGCGTCGCCCTGAAGGCCGGATACTGCCAGCGGGGCGCGGATTGCGGGCACCAAATCGCCAAACAGAGATTCCAGAATGCCTTTGGCGTGTTCTATTGGCGTTGTCGCCATGAATTTTGTGTATCCGGAGATATCTGCGATCACGAAATAGGCGGTCTTCACGCCATTTTCTTTGGCGGCCATGGCCATTCTCCCTGTCATCCCAGACTTTACTATGCGTCAACTTTGGTGATTTTCAAAATCTGGCGGGATAGCAGCGGTTTGACGGGCATGAGGACAATGCACCCTTTCCCCTGTTGCGCTTATCCGGTATTGCCCTCACTGACCCTTTTTTGACTGGCGGAACGGCGCAATGAAATTCACTCTTTCCTGGCTGAAAGACCACCTGGACACCACTGCAAGCGTTGACGAGATCTGTGAGACGCTGACCGACCTTGGCCTTGAGGTCGAGGACGTTGTGAACCCTGCGGACCGGTTGACCGGCTTTACACTGGGCAAGGTGGTCAAGGCCGAGCAGCATCCTGACGCGGACAAGTTGCGTGTCTGTCAGGTGGCAACCGATGAAGGCGAGAAGCAGATCGTTTGTGGCGCGCCCAACGCACGTGAAGGCATCACCGTCGTTGTGTGTAAGCCGGGCATGTATATTCCGGGGCTCGATTTGACCATCAAGGTGGGCAACATCCGGGGCGTGGAAAGCCACGGCATGATGGCGTCGGAAAAAGAACTGGAGCTGTCGGATGAACATGACGGCATCATCGAACTGGCGTCTGGTGAGGTTGGCGATGCCTTTGCCGACTGGCTGGCGGCCAATGATCCGGCCAAGGTTGACCCGATGATCGAGATTGCGATCACGCCGAACCGCCCCGACGCGCTGGGCGTTCGTGGCATTGCGCTTGATCTTGCCGCGCGTGGGCTGGGTGAGATGAAGCCTGCGAAAACCGCTTCTGTCGCGGGCAGCTTTGACAGCTCGATCTCTGTGACGATTGATGAAGACGCGGCCACCGATGGCTGTGAGGTTTTTGCCGGTCGTTTGATCAAAGGCGTGAAAAACGGCCCGTCGCCGCAGTGGTTGCAGGACCGTCTGGTCGCGATTGGCCTGCGTCCGATTTCGGCGCTGGTCGACATCACCAACTTCTTCACCTTTGACCGCAACCGCCCGCTGCACGTGTTTGATGCGGATAAGGTCAACGGCAACCTGCGGGTGCATCGCGCCAAGGGCGGCGAGACGCTGGTTGGACTGGACGAGAAAGAATACACATTCGCAGAGGGCATGGTGGTCATCAGCGACGATACGGCCGTTGAATCCATCGGCGGCATCATGGGTGGTTTGGCCACCGGTTGTACCGAAGAAACCACCAATGTCTTCCTCGAAGCCGCTGTCTGGGATCACATTCAGATCGCCTACACGGGCCGTGGCCTGAAGATCAATTCGGACGCACGCTATCGCAACGAGCGTGGCATCGATCCGGCCTACAACATGCAGGCGATGGATGATGCGACGCAGATGATCATCGATCTGTGTGGCGGTGAGGCATCGAACGTCGTGACCGACGGTGCCGTGCCGGATGTGAGCCGCGCCTACAAGCTGGACACCGACCGTGTGCAGTCTCTGGTGGGTATGGAAATTCCGGCCGAAACGCAGCGTGCGACGTTGACTGCGCTGGGCTTTGTCATCGACGGTGACATGGCGCAGGTGCCAAGCTGGCGCCCCGATGTGCGTGGCGAGGCCGATCTGGTGGAAGAAGTGGCGCGGGTTGCGTCCCTGACCAAGCTGGAAGGCAAACCGTTGCCGCGCGTCACCGCGGGGCTGCCCGAGCAGATCCTGTCGCCGATGCAGAAGCGCGAGCAGATCGCCCGCCGCACCACCGCGGCCTTGGGTTACAACGAATGCGTGACCTACAGCTTCATCGACAAGGCATCCGCCGAACTCTTTGGAGGTGGCTCGGACGCGACCATGCTGGAGAACCCGATTTCCAGCGAAATGAGCCACATGCGCCCATCGCTTTTGCCAGGTCTGTTGCAGGCCGCGGCACGCAATCAGGCGCGCGGGTTCAACGACATGGCGCTGTTTGAATGTGGCGCGGTGTTCCATGGTGGCGAGCCGGGTGAGCAGGAAAACATCCTGACCGGCATTCTGGTGGGCCGCACCGTTGGCAAGGACATTCATGGCGAGAGCCGTGGTGTGGACCTTTATGATGCCAAGGCGGACATGGAAGGCGTGCTTGAGGCGCTGGGTGCGCCGGTTAAGTTGACCTACAACCGAGGCACCAACGGCTGGTGGCATCCGGGCCGCAGCGCCAAGGTTGGGCTGGGTCCGAAGAAGGTGCTGGGCGCCTTTGGTGAATTGCACCCCAAAGTGCTGAGCGAGATGAACGTGAAGGGGCCGGTTGTGGCCTTTGCCATCCATCTTGCGGAAATCCCGATGCCGAAGAAAAAGTCGGCCTCGCGCGGTGCTGTGACTATGGCGGATCTTCAGGCGGTCGAGCGTGACTTTGCCTTTGTGGTGGACGCGGATGTTGAGGCGGTGAACCTCGTGAACGCCGCAGCCGGTGCCGACAAGGCGCTGATTGACGAAGTGCGCGTCTTTGACGAATTCATCGGGGGCAGCCTTGGTGAGGGCAAAAAATCCCTCGCGATCACCGTGCGTTTGCAGCCCACCGACAAGACGCTGAAAGAAGCGGACATTGAAGCGGTGGCCACGAAGATCGTCGAGAAGGTCACCAAGGCGACCGGCGGCGAATTGCGGAGCTAAGGACATGCTCCCGCGTCTGGCCCAAGCTTACGAAGCAGAAGCCATCGCGCGGTTGATTGATGCCGCATTCCAACCTTATCGCGATCAGGGCGTGGTCCTGCCGGATGTGTCCGGCGGGATTGATCGCATGATTGCGGCGGGGCAGGTATGGGTCGCTGGCCGCGCCGAAGTGCAGGGCGTTCTGGTGGTGACAATCGCGCCGCCCAAAGCGCATTTGATGAACGTTGCGGTGGCGCCGGATGCTCATGGCAAAGGGCTCGGTGGCAAGCTGATTGGTCATGCGGTGGCTTTGGCTAAGGATGCGGGCTGTGACGAGATCGCGCTGGCGACGCATGTCGATCTGACTGGAAATATCGCGCTGTATCATCATCTTGGCTGGCAAGAAACCGAACGCGACGGCAATCGCGTGATGATGTCTCGCGCGCTTTAGGGTTTTGCGAGAGCTTCGGCCAGCACATCAAAAACGAGACGGATTTTGCGGCTGGTGTGGAGCTCGCGGTGGGTGGTCAGCCAGATCGGGAAGGTGATCGGGGCGAGGTCCGGAAGGACGCGCTCGACGCCTTTGGTTTTGGCGGCAATGCCTGCGTCCATTGGCGCGATGCCAAGCCCCTGACGGCAGAGTTCCCAGGCCACAAGTCCGCTGGCAGACCCGGCGCGGAAGTTGTCGTGAGAGATCGGGAAGCCCATCGGGTGTAGGTATTCCAGCATGCGATCAATGTCAGAAAGCCCAATGAAATCGTGATGTTTCAAGTCGTCCACGGTTTTTGGACGACCGCGGCGATCAAGATAGTCAGGCGCGGCGTAGAAGTGACCTTCGGAGTCGCGGATCAAACGGGCAATCAGGTCGGGTTGTTCGGGTCGGACGTGGCGGATGGCGATATCGGCCTCCCGCCGCATGATGTCGCGGATGTCGTCGCCTGCGACCACGTCGATCACCAGTTTTGGCGCGCTTTGGCGCAGGCGGGCGAGGATCGGGGGCAGCAGGTAGGCGGAATAGACATCGCTGGCGGTGATCGCTACGCGGCCCTCAATGGTCTGGCTTTGGCCCGAGGCGGCGAGGGATACGCGGTCGGCGGCCGCACCCATCGCGCGCACATGTTCAAGGAGCTCTGCGCCCGCGTCCGTTAAGTGCAGGGAGCGGCCAACACGTTCAAACAGCATGACGCCAAGGTCAGCCTCTAGCGCCGACACCTGCCGGCCGAGGGTTGGCTGCGTCAGGTTGAGTTTGCGCGCAGCAGCGGACAGGGAGCCTTGCTCTGCGGTGGCGAGAAAGGCGCGGATGTGGTTCCAGTCAAAGTCTTTCATGCATTTTTGTATAAGGTATTTGCGAATTTCGGCAATTCACATGTGTTTGCGCATGAATATGTTATTGCCAGTGAAGGAGAGAGTTATGATGAGTTCGGCCACTTTTTGGGACAAACAAGCGCGCGGTTATGCCAAGAGCCCGATAGGGGACATGGCGGCCTATGAATACACGCTGGGGCGCACGCGGAGTTATCTGAAAGACAGCGAACACGCGATGGAAATCGGGGCAGGCACCGGCAGCACGGCGATCAAGCTCGCGGATGCGGTGAAACAGCTGACGGTGATGGATATCTCGGGCGAGATGCTGGAGATCGGCAAGGAGCGCGCGGCGGAGGCGGATGTGCACAATCTGAGCTTTGTGCGGGCGGTCGCTGCGAATGCGCCGGAAGGGCCGTTTGATGTGATCATGGCGCACAACCTGTTGCATCTGTTAGATAATCTGGAGAGCGATCTGGCGGACATCGCCTGGCGAGTGAAATCGGGGGGGCTGTTCATCAGTAAGACGCCCTGTATCGCCGAGCCGGGGTTGGGGTTCAAATTCGGGCTACTGAAGATGGCGATTCCGGTGATGCAGATGTTCGGGAAAGCGCCGTTTGTGCGGCATTTGCATATTGCGGAGCTTGAGGGGCTGATCACGGCTGCGGGTTTTGACATCATTGAAACCGGCAATTTTCCGGTGCGTCCACCGAGCCGTTATATCGTTGCGCGCAAACGTTGAAACAGCTTCAACGCGGTTCGCGATTGGCGTGGGCCGCGGGAGGGGGTATCACTCTGTTCGAACCCAAGAGGAGAGATTTGATGACCCTGAGTGTGTATCTGAGCGGTGAAATTCACACCGACTGGCGCGAGCAGATTATTGATGCCTGTCAAGGGCTTGATGTGGCGTTCGACAGTCCCGTGACCGATCATGCAGCCAGCGATGATTGCGGCGTGGCGATCATGGGCGCGGAGGAAAACAAGTTTTGGCACGATCACAAGGGTGCCAAACTGAACGCCATCCGCACGCGGCGCGGGATCGAGATGGCCGACGTGGTTGTCGTGCGCTTTGGTGAGAAATACAAACAGTGGAACGCGGCGTTTGACGCGGGATATGCGAGTGCTTTGGGCAAGAGCATCATTGTGGTGTCACAAGCCGAGCATCAACATGCGCTGAAAGAGGTGCACGCGGCGGCGCTGGCGGTGACAGATGAGCCAAAGGCCGTGGCGGAGATGCTGCGCTATGTGCTGACCGGTGGGTTGCCCAATTAAGGGAAAGAAGGTGCGCGGAGGCCGCGCACCCAAAGACGTTAGGGCCGCGGCGGGATGTTGCGGCCTTTTTGCACCGCGGGACGCGCCATGAAGCGCTCCAGATAAGCGACCGTGTTGGGGAAATTGTCCCAGCCGACCAGTTCCTTGGCACCATAAAACTCCAGCGCACCAAGCCAAGGGGCGATGGCAATGTCGGCGATCGAAAACTCTCCGGCGATCCAGTCCTGACCGTCGAGTTGTTTCTCGATGACAGCCAGAAGACGCTTGGCCTCGCTGATGTAGCGCTCGCGCGGGCGGGGGTCTTCGATCTCGGAGCCGGCAAACTTCACAAAGAAGCCCATCTGACCAAACATCGGGCCAACGCCGCCCATTTGGAACATCAGCCATTGGATGATGTGAGCTTTGTCGGCGGCTGAGTTCCCTAGAAGTTTTCCAGCTTTTTCAGCCAGATAAATCAGGATCGCTCCGCTTTCAAACAGCGTCACCATCTCGCCATCCGGCCCTTTGGGGTCGATGATGGCGGGGATTTTATTGTTGGGGTTCAGCGCCAGAAACTCGGGGCTTTTGACGTCGGCGTCCGACAGCGTCACCAGATGCGCCTCATAGGGCAGCCCCAGTTCCTCAAGGGCGATAGATGCTTTCACACCGTTGGGGGTGGGGAAGGAATAGAGTTGGATCACATCCGGATTTTGTGCGGGCCAACGGGTGTTGATGGGGTGTTCGGTCACAGTGCTCATAGTGTCTCCTGTCGCGGCTTTGGGGGAATAGATAAGGTCATTTTCCCCTGAAACCATAGGAGTATCCGTGCGAATCCGAACATGTTAATGTTCGTGCGCGCAGCCAAACAAAGAGCAAAAAGCGCGATTTACAGGGAAGGGAACAAAGATAATGCTACAAGAATTCAAGGACTTCATTGCCAAAGGCAATGTGATGGACATGGCCGTGGGGATCATCATCGGCGCTGCATTTACGGCAATCGTTAAATCAATGGTGGGCGACCTGATCAATCCGTTTGTAGGATTGTTTATGGGCGGCGTGGATTTCACCAACATGTATGTGGTTCTGGCCGGTGAAGTGGCTGAGGGTGCGAGCCTTGAAGCCGCACGGGAAGCTGGGGCCGCGGTGTTTGCATGGGGTTCATTCGTTATGGCGATCATCAACTTCCTGATCATCGCTTTCGTGGTGTTCATGCTTGTGCGCTATGTGAACAAGGTCAAAGAAGCCGCGGCCAAAGCAGAAGAAGAGGCTCCGGCAGAAGAGGCACCCGCGGGCCCAAGCGAGTTGGATGTGCTGCTTGAGATCCGTGACGCGCTGAACAAATAACGCAAATTTGCGTTAGGTCATGGCGGTTGGGGCTTGCACCTCGCCGTCATATTTCGTTTTGGAACAGGCGGATACAAGGGCTGCCTATGGAGAGTGACAGGTGGAGACGGTAATGGAACAAGTTGCGAGCTTTGGCCCGCTGGTGATGTCTGCAGGCAAAGCGCTTGTGGTGCTGGTGATTGGCTGGATTGTGGCCGGTTGGGTAAGTGCTATGGTGCGGCGTCGGGTGAACAAAACACCGGAAATTGACAAAACGCTGGGGAATTTCGCGGCGAGCATCGTGCGCTGGGTGATCCTGTTGATGGTGCTGGTCGCCATTCTCGGGATCTTTGGCATCGAGGCCACGTCGCTGGTGGCGATGATGGGGGCCGCCACGCTGGCCATTGGTCTGGCGCTGCAGGGTACTCTGAGTGATCTGGCGGCGGGCTTTATGTTGATCCTTTTCCGTCCCTACAAGCTTGGTCAATATGTCGATGTCGGCGGCACGGCGGGCACGGTTGTGGACCTGAACCTTTTTGTTACCGAATTGAAAACACCGGATAATGTTCAGATCATCGTGCCCAACGGGCAAGCCTGGGGCTCGATTATCACGAATTATTCGCATCACGATACACGTCGGGTGGACGTGGTTTTTGGTATCGACTATGGCGATGACATCGAGAAAGCACGCGACATCATTTTGGCGACCGCAGCCAAGGATGATCGGGTTCTGAAGGATCCAGAAAGCTGGGCGCGTGTGACCAATCTGGGCGACAGTTCCGTGGACATCACCGCGCGGATCTGGTGTCAGGCGGATGACTTCTGGGACCTGAAATTCGAGTTTACCCAAGCGGTGAAAGAGGCGTTTGATGCCGGCGGGATTTCGATCCCCTATCCGCATACCGTGGAAATCAAACGCGAGGCGTAAAGCCACCGTGCGTAGGTGCAAAGTTAAAGAAGGCGGGAGCGTTGAGTGCTCCCGCCTTTTTCGTTGTTAACAAAGCGAAATTGGTGACGCCGGGGATTGTCGGCATTGCGTCGGTGTCTTTCCGATCTTTGCGAAGGTGTTACCGCAACGCTCTGTCTTGGCCCTATGCAGTACGGCTGGGTCGTGGGCGAAGGTACCAGTACCAGAGCCTGTAGGCCTCGAGCGCAGCAAGTGGTGCGAAGTGGACAAGCGCGACTCCCGGCTCTTCCCAATTGTGAAGCGCAGCCCAATGGACAAGCACAAAAAGTGCTGCGACGTAGGTCCAGCGTTGGAGTGGCTTCCACCATGTGCCGAGTTCGCGCACCCATCTGTCCGCTGACGTCAGTGCAAGTGGGATGAAGATTAGAAAGGCAATCCAGCCGGTCCAAATCCAAATACGGTCGATGTGCCCAAGAACGCGAGACAATGATCCTCGGTCAATCAGGTAGAAAACCGTGTGCAACGCGGCATAGGCAAAAGCGGCCACCCCGAAGTAGCGGCGGTTTTTCTTGAGCCAGCGAGTCCAGCCTTTGCCGCGAAAAATCATAGCGAGTGGTGTGATCATCATGGTGACGATCAGCAGGCGCGCGGCCCATTCGCCGGTGGGGTGCACCAGCATGTGAATGATGCGCGGATTTGTCGAGGTCATGGCCATCCAAGACCATGCGATGAGCGGGAGGGCGAAGAGGGTCCAGAGACCATAGGGAGAGAAACGGGAGGTCATGGTTTGGTCCAACGATGCAAGAGAAACCGGATACACCGGTGATAATCTTGAAACGTCTGGGCCAGAGGATTCCGTCGCGTTGCGGCAAAATCATTGAGCGGATTTGGCCGGAATTTTAGCAAAACAATTATGCTACGGTGGGGAAAAGGTGCGCGCGGCGCGCGCACCCAAGGCCATTAGTTTTTGAGAGCCAGCGCGGGCGAGATCACGTCGATGCCAAGCGCCTTGCCAACCGCGTAGTAGGTCAGCTGACCGGCATGAACATTCAGGCCATTGAGCAGGTGCGGATCATCTTCGCAGGCCTGCTTCCACCCTTTGTTGGCGAGGTTCAGCAGGAAGGGCAGAGTGGCGTTGCCAAGCGCCTGTGTCGAAGTGCGGGCCACCGCGCCGGGCATGTTGGCAACACAGTAGTGCATGATGCCGTCGACTTCGTAGATCGGGTCGGCGTGAGTGGTCGCGCGGGAGGTTTCAAAGCAGCCGCCTTGGTCGATGGCCACATCGACAAGCGCCGCGCCGGGCTTCATCTCGGAAAGCTGTGCGCGGGTCACAAGTTTCGGAGCCGCCGCACCGGGGATCAGAACCGCACCGATCACCATGTCGGCCTCGCGCACCAGCTCGGCGGTAGCGCCTGCGGTGGAGTACTGGTTCTTAAAGGCGCCGCCATAGACATCATCCAAATAGCGTAGACGCGGCAGGGAGCGGTCCAGAACGGTCACATCCGCGCCCATGCCTGCGGCGATTTTCGCGGCGTGGGTGCCGACGACACCGCCGCCAATCACCACAACTTTGGCCGGAGCCACGCCAGGTACGCCGCCCATCAGAACGCCGCGGCCACCGTTGGCCTTTTGCAGGGTCCAAGAGCCGACCTGTGGGGCCAGACGTCCGGCGACTTCGGACATGGGGGCCAAGAGAGGCAGACCGCCGTTGGCGTCGGTTACGGTTTCATAGGCGATGGCGGTGCAGCCCGAGTCCATGAGGTCTTTGGTCTGTTCGGGATCGGGGGCGAGGTGCAGGTAGGTGAACAGCAGCTGGCCTTCGCGTAGCATCTTGCGCTCGCCCGCTTGCGGTTCTTTGACCTTCACGATCATGTCGGATTTCTCAAAGACCTCGGCGGCGGTGCCGATGATCGCAGCGCCTGCGGCGGTATAATCTTCGTCGGTGAAACCTGCGCCATTGCCGGCGCCTGACTGGATCAGCACGTCGTGGCCGTGCGCGATGGCTTCGCGGGTTGCGTCAGGCGTCATGCCAACGCGGAATTCCTGCGGTTTGATTTCTGTGGGGCATCCGATCTTCATGTCGCTCTCCTGATGTGACTTTAGGTAAAGGTAGGAACGCAGGCGTGAAATTTGCTTGATTTTTGTGCAGTTTGAAAACTTGGCATTCGAAGAATCTTCGAATATTGAGATATGGGGCGCAAGGAGTCACCGCATCATGTCACTTGATTCAACGGATCGTCGGATTTTGACAGTCCTGCAAAAGCAGGGCCGGATTTCCAATGCGGAACTGTCAGAGCGGGTGAACCTGTCGGCCAGCGCCTGTCACCGGCGGGTGCATCGGCTTGAGGCTGATGGGTACATTCGGGACTATGTGGCGTTGCTTGATCCGCGCAAGATGGACGTGCCCACCACGGTTTTTGTCGAGATCACGCTGTCTGGGCAGGCGGATGAGGTGCTGGACGCTTTTGAAAAAGCTGTGGCGCGGATCCCAGATGTTTTGGAGTGTCATTTGATGGCGGGCACGGCGGATTACATCCTGAAGGTGGTCGCGGAGAACACCGAGGATTTCGCACGTATTCACCGTCAACATCTGGCACGCTTGCCTGGGGTGGCGCAGATGCAGTCTAGCTTTGCGTTGCGCACGGTTTTCAAAACCACAGCCTTGCCGGTGTGAGCGACTGGGGGCCAGCCCCCTCGGCCTGCGGCCTCACCCCCGAGGTATTTTGGCAAAAGGAAGCGGTTTGGGAGGTTCAGGCCGTAAGGGCTGAGTCGGGCCCAACCCGAAGGGGCGGGAGGGGTTTGGTTGACAGTGCTGAGCGGTCCTTGTCTGGTGCGTGCAGGATTTGGGGAGGGTGCCTTGGACTGGGATCATATTGTTGTGGGCGCGGGCAGCGCGGGCTGTGTTGTGGCGGCAAGGCTGGCGGAAGGCGGGCGCAAGGTGTTGCTGCTGGAGGCTGGCGGGCGGGACAACTACCACTGGATCCATATTCCGATGGGCTATCTTTATTGCATCGGCAATCCGCGCACCGACTGGATGTACAAAACCGCGCCGGATGCAGGGCTCAATGGGCGGTCGTTGGTGTATCCGCGTGGGAAGGTTTTGGGCGGGTGCAGCTCGATCAACGGCATGCTGTATCTGCGCGGGCAGGCGGCCGATTATGACGGGTGGCGGCAAATGGGCCTGTCCGGCTGGGGCTGGGACGATGTGCTGGAGCTGTTCAAGAAATCCGAGGATTACATGGAAGGGCCGTCGGATATGCACGGGGCTGGCGGGCCGTGGCATGTGAACAACCAGCGTCTGCACTGGGATGTGCTGGATGACTGGATGGCAGCGGCGGAGGCCGCGGGGGTGCCGCGCACGGATGATTTCAACACCGGCGACAATGAGGGTGTGGGATATTTCAAGGTGAACCAGAAGAGCGGCTGGCGCTGGAACACGGCGAAGGCGTTTTTGCGGCCTGCGAAGACGAACCTGAAGGTGGAGGTGAAGGCGCAGACGACGCGGTTGTTGATTGAAGACGGATGCGTGGTTGGCGTGGAGTACCGCCAGAATGGCGAACTCAAGCAGGCGCGTTGCGGAGGCGAAGTTGTGTTGTCGGCGGGGGCGGTGAATTCGCCGCAGATATTGCAGCTGTCCGGCGTGGGGCCGGGGGAGGTGTTGCGCGCGCATGGCATCGAAGTGGCGCATGAAATGGCGGGCATTGGCGCGAACTTGCAGGATCATTTACAGCTGCGCTGTGCGTGGAAATTGCAGGGGGCCAAGACGCTGAACACCATGGCGAACTCGCTGTGGGGGAAGGCCAAGATCGGCATGGAATATCTGGCGAAACGCACGGGCCCGATGTCGATGGCGCCGAGCCAGTTGGGGGCGTTTACCAAGTCGCGGCCGGACTTGGCGACGCCGGATCTGGAATACCATGTGCAGCCGTTGAGCCTTGAGGCGTTTGGGCAGCCGTTGCACGATTTTCCGGCGATCACCGCGAGCGTGTGCAACCTACGGCCCGAGAGCCGCGGGCATGTGCGGATCAGGTCGGCGGATCCGTTTGAGGCCCCAGAGATTGCGCCGAATTATCTGGCGACAGAAGGTGATCGTGCGGTGGCCGTGGCGGCGATCCGACAGGCGCGGACGATCATGGCACAGGGGCCGATGGCAAAGTATGCGCCTGAGGAAATGAAGCCAGGCATCACGGCACAGGATGAGGCGGAGCTGGCGCAGGCGGCGGGGGATATTGGCACGACAATCTTTCATCCCGTTGGCACGGTGCGTATGGGCAGCGACGCGGCGGCGCCGCTGGATGGGGCGTTGCGGATGCGTGGGCTAGGAGGTATGCGGGTGGTGGACGCTTCGGTCATGCCGACGATCACCTCGGGCAACACAAATGCGCCGAGCATCATGATCGGTGAGAAAGCGGCACAGATGATGCTGGCGGAGGCGGCGGGATGAGGCATCTGCTGCGCGTAGATGATCTGGATCAGGCGCGTGCGGAGGCGGTGTTGGCGCGGTCTTTGCAGATGGTGCGGGATTGGGAGGCGCGGAGGATGCCGCGTGCGCTTGAGGGGCGGCGGATCGGTTTGATTGCCGAGCTGCCTGGATGGCGCAATCCGACAGCACTGAAGTTTGGGGCAGCGGACATGGGTGCGATCTGTGTCGATACCGGCGCGACGCTTGAAGGTGGTGAGGCCGTCGAGGATCTGGCGGGCTATCTGGGCAATTGGTGTGACTTGATGGCGGTGCGCACACCGCGCCTGTCGCAGTTGTCGGCTTTTGCCGCGGCTGCGGATTTTCCGGTGATCAACCTGCGCACCAATGACAACCACCCGTGTGAGGTGCTGGGCGATCTGGCTTATGTGTTGTCCGCCCGTGGACATCTGGACGGGTTGAAGGTTGTGGTGGCGGGGCCAAAAGGAAACATCGCGCGGTCTTGGCTGGAAGCGGCGCGGCTGTTGCCGATTTCGGTGACGCAATGGTGTCTTGCGGGGCAGGGATTTGAGGTCAAAGACCTGCCGTCAAACGGGGCTGTCACTCAGGATGTCGCGGCCCTTGAGGAGGCGGATGTCATTGTCACGGATTGCTGGCCCAAGAGTGAGGCGCAAGAGGCGGCGGGCTTTTCGGTGACGGGGGCGATGTTGGATAGGTGTCGACCCGACGTGATGTTCATACCCTGTCCGCCTGTCACACGCGGAGAAGAGGTGGATGAGGCGGCGATGGGGCATGCGTCATGCGTGGCCACTGAGGCGAAGGCGTATTTGATGCATGTTCAGAATGCAGTCATGGTCGAGGCGCTGGGCTAGCCTCATGCCGCCATCGGCGCCCTTCTTAATGACCTCGGTAGTGGTAGGGGCGGCCGATGGCGAGACTGACGTTTGGGGGTCAGGTCCGTGCGATCAGGTCCAGCGCGACCTGTGCCAGTTCTGGGCCGACGTCCTCTTGTAGGAAGTGGTTGCCGCCTTCCAGAATGGTGTGGGGCTGACCTGTCGCGCCGGGCATCAGTTTCTGAAACACCTTGTCCACGCCGGCCATGATTTTGTCGTCCGAGCCAAAGGCCGTCAGCACGGGGATGTCGAGCCCCATCAGCACTTTCCACGCGTCGCGGTTGGGTTGCGCGGCGGGGTCGTCGGGGCTGGCGGGGACCAGCATCGGGAACTGACGCGCGCCTTCCTTGAAGCTCTCGTCCGGAAATGGCGCATCATAGGCGGCGATCTCGGCCTCGGTCAGTTTGGACGTGGTGCCGCCATAGACGATTTTGCCGGTGTTGAAGACCGGTGTGGATTGCGAAAACTCGCGCCAGCCTTCAAAGGCCTTGCCCATCGGTTGATCGCCTGTCGGCAGGGCGGTGTTGGCGACAACGATGCGGGCAAACCGTTCGGGCATGGCGGCGACAAGGCGCAGACCGATGAGGCCTCCCCAATCCTGACAGACCAGCGTGATGTTTGTCAGATCGACCTGTTGCAGCCAATCCGTCATCCAATCGACGTGGCGCTGATAGGTGTAGTCGGTGCGTTTGGTGGGTTTATCCGAGCGACCAAAGCCCACCAGATCAGGGGCAACGACACGGTGTCCGGCAGCCGTAAAGAGCGGGATCATGTGGCGGTAGAGATAGCACCACGTCGGCTCTCCGTGCATCACGAGGATGGGAGAGGCGTCGCTTGGGCCTTCGTCAAGGTAGTGGACGCGCAGCTGCCCGCCTTCGGTGTCGTCCACGGTTTTGTAGTGCGGCGCGAAATCAAAATCGGGCAGGTTTTCGAAACACTCGTCGGGGGTGCGCAGAATATCCATGTCAGTCTCCGGGCAAATCAAATGCAGTTGCGGGAAGTCTGAAGAAGGAGGGCGAAGCTGTCCAATGCTACGCCACGGCGCGACGCGAGGTATTTGCGATGAAAGGCGCGGGACAGAGGCCCCGCGCCTTGTGATCTTAGCCCTCAGAATGGGCCAGTTTGTCTTGGGTTTTGGTGTCGAAATCTTCGGCAGAGTGACGTTCGTGAAGCTGCTGCTCGGGCTCTCCCCAAGCGCGGTTTACTTTGACGCCGCGCTTCACAGCTGGGCGGTCGTTGATCTCTTTGGCCCAGCGTTGCACGTGCTCGTAGCTTTCGACATCAAGGAATTCGGCGGCCTCATAAAGACGTCCCAGCGCCAGCGCGCCGTACCATGACCAAATCGCGATGTCGGCGATGGTGTAGTCATCGCCCGCAATAAAGCGGTTGTCGGCGAGTTGGCGGTTCAGCACGTCAAGCTGGCGCTTGGTTTCCATGGCGAAGCGGTTGATCGGGTATTCCCATTTTTCCGGCGCATAGGCGTAGAAATGGCCAAAACCGCCGCCCAGATATGGCGCGCTGCCCATTTGCCAGAACAGCCAGCTGATCATTTCGGCGCGGTTTTCCGCAGGCCCAAGGAAGGCGTCGAATTTTTCGGCCAGATGCAGAAGGATCGCACCGCTTTCAAAAACGCGGACTTCCTTGTCGCCGGACAGATCCATCAGTGCCGGAATCTTGGAGTTGGGGTTTACGTCGACAAAGCCTGAGCCGAACTGGTCGCCTTCACCGATGTTGATCAGATAGGCGTCGTATTCCGCGCCCGCATGGCCGGCGGCCAGAAGTTCTTCGAACATCACGGTGACTTTGACACCGTTGGGCGTGGCCAGCGAGTAAAGCTGGAAGGGATGGTCGCCGCGCGGCAGGTCTTTGTCCTGCGTCGGGCCCGCGATCGGGCGGTTGATGCTGGCGAATTTTCCGCCGCTTTCGGAGTCCCAGGTCCAGACTTTGGGCGGGGTGTAAGTGTCGGTCATGTGCGTACCCTGTTTGCGTTGATTGCCGATAACTTAAGCGCATTTACGGCAAATGACAGGGGGGCGGGATCAGTTTCCCAAAGCGGGCAGGGAATAGGGACCAGCGTTTGTGCCCAGCGCCATCATCAGCGTTTCTGTTTCGCGTCCTCTGAGCGTGGTGCGACCCATTTCCGTGGCAGTGATGTCATCGGGGAGGTCCATATGCGCCAAGGTGTCGGCATCCGTCATCACGCCAACGCCATATGGCTTGCAGGCGTCTTGCAGACGTTTGGCGGTGTTGATCGTGTCGCCGATGTAAACCACCTGACGTTTCTCGCCGCCGCATTCGCCAACAGCGACGGGACCTGCAGCCATTCCGATGCGCAGGTTCGGCGCTACGCCGAATTTTTCGAGATACTGCGCGCGGACATCTTCGACTTTTTCAAAGATATCATAGAGACAACGCAGCACTCGCGTGTTTTCGGCTTTGCTTCTGACGCGCCAACTGGCAACGACCTCGTCGCCGACATAGTTGTGCACCGTTCCGCCGTTGCGGTGGATAGCAGGATCGATGTCGAGAAACAGGCTGGTGACAAATTCGAGGCTGCGTTGATCTCCGAGTTTGTCCGCCATGGCTGTGAAGCCGACAATATCGGCCAGCACAAATATGCGTTTTTCATTCACCGGTCGGGAGTAGCGGCCCATCAGCAGATGCCGCAGCGTGCGACCGCCCACAAGCCGGCGGGCTTGAAGGGTGAGTTGGATCATCAGCGCCGTGCCCGAGGCAAAAACAAAATCGCGCATAAACCCGCGCTGCATCCAGTTCTCAAACGTGGCCCATTCCGGACTGAAGACCACGTGGCTGAGCGCCAGCGCGAGCACCAAATGCCAGGAGGTGATGACAGATCGCAGCAAAAAGGCCGGTACGAATGCCATGGAGCGAAAGGTGCGCTGGACCCGCTTGCGGTGCACGGTTAGCTCCAGAAGCGAGACCACAAGGGCCACGAACACGCCCCGGAACGCGCCCCACACCAACAGGAGCCCAGAATAGTTGCGCCCGACAATCTGGGCCATGATGTAGCCGTAGAACGCCCCTGCCACACCGGCAAAGATGAGAATGAACACCAGCGTAGGCAGGTGTTGTTTCAGGCTTTCAGGGGAGAACGGTTTTTGCATTGTGCTCATGTGGGGCGTGCCGAAGGTATCTCAAGCTTTATACGCGGAATTTTTGTATTTCCGTCGCTGGCAAAAACAAACCCCCGAAGCAGATGCAACGGGGGTCGTTTATTCTTGTGTCCAAAGCTGGCGGGAAGTTGCTTAGAGCAAACCCTCGCGCTGGAGCTTCTTACGCGCCAATTTACGGGCACGGCGGATCGCTTCAGCTTTTTCGCGCGCTTTTTTCTCGGACGGCTTTTCGAAATGTTGCTTGAGCTTCATTTCGCGGAAGACGCCTTCACGCTGCAGCTTTTTCTTCAGGGCACGGAGCGCCTGATCGACGTTGTTGTCACGAACACTAACCTGCATGTGGTTTTCACCACCTTTCTAAGTTTGAGTTGCAATGAAATTGCAGGAAGCCGCCGTATAGCAAGTGGTCCAAAGATTGTCTAGTATGGCTGCAAGTGCAGAATGATGCAGGAGTTCTTCCGTGACTGACGCCCCCCAAACCGATCTGAAAACGCGCCTTCTGGAGGCCGCAGAAACCCATGTGCCCTTTGATGGCTGGTCCGAGGCGGCCTATGCGGCGGCTGTGAGTGACAGTGGCGTGGACCCGACGGTGGCGCGGGCGATTTGTCCGCGCGGCGCGGTGGATCTGGCTGTGGCCTATCACAAGCGCGGCGATTCGCAGATGGTTGCCGCGATGACCGAAGGAGATCTGGCGGCGATGAAAATCCGCGAGAAGATCACCTTTGCGGTGCGCAAGCGGCTTGAGATTTGCACCGATCGCGAAGTGGTGCGTCGCGGCACAACCCTGTTCTCCCTGCCACAACACGCCGCGCAGGGTGCGCAGCTGATCTGGGGCACCTGTGATGCGATCTGGAATGCCATCGGCGATACATCCGACGACCTCAACTGGTACACCAAGCGCGCGACGTTGAGCGCCGTTTACGGCTCCACAGTGCTTTACTGGCTCGGGGACGAAAGCGAGGGCCAGCAGGCCACGTGGGCGTTTCTGGACCGGCGCATTGAAAACGTGATGCAATTCGAGAAATCCAAAGCCCAGTTCAACGCCAGCCCCATGGGCAAGCTTATGGCCGCTCCTCTGGAGATGCTGGGCCGGATCAAGGCGCCGCAAATGCCCCGGGACATGCCTGGGAGCCGGACCCCGCCGCGCAGCTGACGACAGGTTTTCTTTGGGGCCAAAGGCCAAGACGGGCGTCGCCCCTTGCCGCCACGTTGCAGCACCAAAGTCCCTATCCCTTTGGCGCGTGCCGGTGCTACACCTTGGCCAGAGATCACTTTGGCTGAGGACAGGACATGAGCAGCATGATGCGCGCGGTGGAGATCACGAAACCCGGACCGGCGGAGGTGCTGGCGCTGACCGAGCGCCCCATCCCGCAGCCAGCGCCGGGCGAGGTGTTGCTCAAGATTGCTTATGCCGGTGTAAACCGTCCTGATGTGCTGCAACGGGCGGGGCTTTATGCGCCGCCGCCAACTGCGTCGGACCTGCCGGGGCTTGAGGCATCGGGCACGGTTGTTGCGGTGGGAGCAGGTGTCACGGATTGGGCCGAGGGCGATGAGGTTTGCGCGCTGCTGCCAGGTGGCGGATATGCGGACTACGCGCTGACCGCTGCGGCGCATTGCTTGCCGGTGCCGCGCGGCATGGGGCTGCGAGAGGCAGCTTGCCTGCCGGAAACCTTTTTCACCGTCTGGTCGAACGTGTTTCAACGCGGCGGTCTAAAGGCAGGAGAGCGCTTTTTGGTGCATGGTGGTTCCAGCGGGATCGGCACGACGGCGATTCAACTTGCCAGCGTGTTGGGCGCGCGGGTCTTCGCGACGGCCGGATCGGATGAAAAATGCGCGGCCTGTGTCGCGTTGGGGGCCGAAAAGGCGATCAATTACCGCAGCGAGGATTTTGTCGACGTGATGCGCGCCGAAGGCGGGGCCAATCTGATCCTCGACATGGTGGGTGGTGATTATATCAAGCGCAACGTCAAATCCTTGGCGGATGACGGGCGGCTGGTTCAAATCGCGTTTTTGCAGGGGCCGCAGGTGGAACTGAACTTTGCGCAGGTCATGATGCGGCGGCTGACGATCACCGGCAGCACCCTGCGCCCGCAAAGCGATCTGGCCAAGGCCCGCATCGCCCAAAGTCTTGCCGAGAATGTCTGGCCGCTTCTGGACGCGGGACGCGTGGCGCCGGTGATGGACAGCGAGTTCACCCTGGAAGAGGCCATTCAGGCACATCAGCGGATGGAGAGCAGCGGGCACATCGGCAAGATCGTGATGAAGGTAGGCTGAAGGCGCGCGGGCGTATCTGCAAATCCATAAGTAAAGTTATTGTGTCATCACCTTGGCGCAATTCCGCGCGAAGGTCGCCAGCCCGACCTTCCGCTCGTACCTTGTCTGGGATATCAATATCCAAATTCAGCGATGATCGGTGACCACCTTGCGGACACGCTGTCACTCGCAAAGGAGCCGATATGCCTGTTATCCCGCGCCTACTTACCATCGCGTTGCTTGCCGCCCCTATGGTGGCCTCCGCGCAATCCGAGGAGGCAGAGCCGTCGGGGCTGTCGATAGAGCTGAATGCAGTTCAAGATGTCGCTGACTCGTGCCGGCTTTCGTTTTTGGCCAACAATGACACGGGCACAACCATTGAAAAGGCAATCTTTGAAACCGTGATTTTTGATGCTTCCGGCGGTGTGGTGCGCCTGTCCCTTTTTGATTTTCGGGAGCTGCCTGCAGGACGCCCCCGCGTGCGTCAGTTTGATGTGGCGGGGATGGCGTGCGACTCGCTTTCCCAAATCCTGATCAACGGAACAAACAGCTGCATTGCAGATGGCGCTGAAAATAGCCTGTGCAGCGACGGACTTAGGCTCAACAGTCGTACAACGCTAAAGTTACTGGGATAAGATTATGGACGGTTTGCGCGATGTGGTGGCCTTGGGTGGGCCGGTGGTGGCAATTCTTCTGGTGATGTCGGTTCTGACGTTTGCTGTGACCATCTACAAATTTTGGCAGTTTGCCGTTTCCGGAGTCGGGCGACACAAAGTGCTGTCCGAAGCGCTCAGCGCGTGGGACGCGGGCGATGCAACCGGTGCCAAACAGCGCCTTGCGCAAAGTCGCAGTTACCTCGCCCCCTTTATTGACACCGCGATCAACGCGCCGAAGTCGCAGGCCCTGAGCGATCGCTTGGATGCGGAGGCAGGTTTGGCATTGGCCCGTTTGGAACGGGGGTTCCGCCTGTTGGATACCATCGCTCAATTGGCGCCGCTGCTGGGACTTTTCGGCACCGTTCTGGGCATGATCGAAGCCTTTCAGCGCCTGCAATCCTCTGGCGCGTCGGTCGATCCTTCCCTGCTTGCCGGAGGCATTTGGGTTGCTCTTGTCACCACCGCGGTCGGCCTTGCTGTGGCGATGCCGACCTCGATGGTGTTGTCTTGGCTGGAAAGCCGGACAGCGCGGGAGCGGGTGTTTGCGGACAAGGCGTTGCGCACCGTGTTGATGCCGCAGGGCTCGGCGGCTGCGCCAAGCACAGTCGCGACACAGGATCATGCGTAACCTCGCGCCCTTCACGCGCCGGCCTTTGGCGCTTACGCCGCTGATCGACGTGATCTTCTTGTTGCTTTTGTTCTTCATGCTGACGTCGACGTTTTCCACGTATGGCGAAATCGAGCTCAGCCATGCACGCAAGGGCAGCGGGAGTTCCGAGGCGACAGTGGAGCGCGCGTTTGTGCAGTTGGGGCAAGAGCGTGTTACCTTGAACGGGCAATCCGTGGCGATGGAAGATGTGATCGCCAAGGTTGAAGACGGGCAGCTTTTGGTGAGTTTGGATGAAGGCACAACCGCCCAACGACTTGTGGATTTTCTGCATCTGATGCGGGCTCGAAGTGGGCTCGATGTGTTGGTGTTGGAGTAAGCTGATGATCCGTCTGGCGCCCCCACGAAAGAAACGGGATTCCACAATTCCACTGATCAACATCGTCTTTCTGATGCTGGTCTTTTTTCTTATTGCGGGCACCGTTGCGGCGCCGCTTGATCCTGATCTGAACCTTGTGCAAACCAGTGATCTTGAGGGGCGTGATCCGCCGGATGCCCTTGTATTGCATGCCGACGGTAACCTCACTTTTCGCGGCAATCCAATGACCCCTGAGGCCTATATTGTGGCAAACGGCACTGGTGCCGCGCGAATTGTGCCGGATCGGGATGTGTCGGCACTTCGGTTGATGGAGGTTACGGGGGCTTTGCGGCGTGAGGGAGCGACGTCGGTGGTTGTGGTAACAGAGCGGGCGCTGCAGTGATCAGGCGGTCACTCTTCATCGCGTCTTTTGCGCTGTTGTTCTCACTTTGCGTGCATTTGTTGGGGCTGGGCGTTGTTGTGCGCGTTGAGCGTGCGGCACCGCCGCCGGACGGCGCCGGTGATGTGGTCACTTTGAGCAATACATTTGAGGATTTTGCCGAGGTAGAAGACACGCCCGAGGTGCCAGAGCCCGCGCCGGAGCCGGAGCCGGAGCAGACTGTGGAGCCTGTGACGCCCCCAAGCGACGAGGACATTCCCGACACGGAAGTGCATGTTGAGTCTGACAATCCGCGGGACACGTTTGCGCCGGACACCGGAACCGCCCAAATCGTGGAGCCGGTTCCGCTGGCGGGCACACAAAGTGATTTTGTGCCTCAGCCGGATGTCACGGAACCAACGGCCGAGCCGGACGACGCCGACCCTGTGCAACCTGTGACCGATGTGCCCGCGCCGCTTGGCACCGAGACGGATATTGCCGACGCGGTGGATCCTGTGGACGCTGAGGCGGCCGCGGCGCCGGTGGAGCCGGACGTGACCGAGCCGGTAGAGGATGCGGTCGCCTCATTGCCGGAGGCGGATCTATCGCTGACGCCCGTGTCGCCATTGGTCGATCCCGACGCTGCGGTCATCGAGGAGCCGGAGTTGGTGGAGCCGATTGAAGACGCGCCGGAGGATCCTGTTGAAGAGACCAAAGAAGCCGAGGAGAAACCTCTGTTTCCGGGGTGGAAAGACGGGTTTGAAGAGCTGCGCAATCCGACCGAAACTGTGGAATCCCCGCTTGAAACCTATCGGCGAGAGGGGTCTCTCGCCACTGTGGGTGGATTTGGAATTCAATCCGGTTCGGCGGCCAACTCCCGCGGGCCGGGCAATTCGGATCGCACCAATTACGCCGGTCGGGTGCTTGTCCACCTTAACCGGACGCCGCCCGTACATGTCAAAGCGGTTGGATGGGCACGGGTTTATTTTGAGATCAGCGCCAAGGGTGCGCTGAATTGGGTTGAGGTCGTCGACAGTTCCGGCAACGCCGACGTCAATCGCGCCGCCCGCGTTCAGATTCAGCGCGGGGCGCCTTTTCCATTACCACCTAACGGCAAATCCCGTCAGCTTTCCTTCTGGTACCGGTCCGGATAGGGCGCTGTGTTGCAATACGAAGATCAGCGGGTGGCTTCGTGCTCGAACCGTTGTTTTGCGATGGCTTCGTTGTGCAGAAATGTCTGGTGATCTGACAGCGCGGCCTCGACGAAGTTGAGGTGCATTTCTACTGCGGCGCGCGCGCCTTCGGGATCGCGGGCTTGCAGGGCGGAATTGATGGCGCGGTGCTGTTCCAGAAGTTCATGGCGGGTCGTGCGCTGGCGGAACATGATGGTGCGATTGTAAAAGACACCCTCGCGCAGAAGCTGGTACATGGACCGCATCATATGCAGCATGATGACGTTGTGACTGGCCTCGATGATGGCGAGGTGAAAGTCGGCGTCAAGCCGCGCTTCGTCCGCAGGATTGCGCTTGGGGTGGGCGGCTTCCATTTTGTCAAACACCGCCTGAATGACTTGCAGGTCTGTATCAGATGCCAGTTTGGCAGCGCGCTCTGCGGCGAGGCCTTCCATGTCGCGGCGGAAGGAAATGTAGTCAAAGACCGCCTCGTCATGGGCGGCGAAGAGTTGCACAAGAGAGTCCGAGAAGGCGCTGCCCAAAACATCGGCGACAAAGATGCCCGCGCCCGCCTTGGAGGCGAGCAGACCTTTGTCCTGTAGCGAGGAAATGGCTTCGCGCAGGCTGGGACGGGACACGCCGAGGCGTTCGCTGAGTTCGCGTTCAGCAGGCAGGCGTTCGCCCGGACGTAGGATGCCACGCAGGATCAGGAGTTCGATCTGGCGAACAACTGAGGTGGAGAGTTTTTCGGGGTGGACCTTTTGAAAGGGCATGGGGGTCTCGCGCAAAAGTGGTCAAAAGAGTTGACCACATGCGCAGCGAGGGCGCAAGGCGGCTGGTGTTGGTAATGTTGTGTTAACCATATGTCCGCAGATTTGAACCATGCGTTTGATATGTGTTGTGTTGATTTTGAGCGGGTGCAATGCGCCCAGCCCGCATTTTCGCGGAGTGGAGGTGTCGCGTGTGGCTGTGGAGGGCAGCACGTTTGATGTGCGCCACAAGGGACGTCTTGCGGAGGCCATTCGCGTGAATGCGCAATACGCGCCGCGGCTTGGACAGGTCGGGACACGCGCAGAGATTGCGATGGAGGTGGTCACGGGCTGTGATGTGGTGGAAATTCGCGGAGATGCGGCCAAGGTTACGGGTATTCTGAAATGCGACGCAGGGGATGCGCCGCCGCCAGTCCTGTTGACGCTTCGGGAGCAGGATTGCGAGGTGGTGGATGTGTTTATTCCGGCAGGCGGTGCGACGGCTTATCTTGAGCCGGAGTGTGACTAGGTCAACGTCTTTGACATGAAGATCGAGGCGGGGCTTTCCTCATAATCGCCGAAGGGGCCGCAATCGGCGAATCCATGAGCGTAGTAAAGGCTGTGGGCCTCTGTCAGGCTGTCTCCGGTTTCCAGTTTGAGCGCTGACAGGTTCAGAGCGCGGGCCTGTTTATCGAGATGCTGCATCAGCCGGTGGGCGATGCCTTTGCCGCGCGCGTCGGGATCGACAAACATGGACTTGACCTCGCCATAGGCGCCTTTGTCGGCGAGGGCGACACATCCGAGCGTGGTTTCCCCTTCTTTGGCGACAAAAAAGTGGATGGAGGGAACGCAAAGATCGTCAATCGACAGGAAGTGATTGTCTTCTTCGGAAAACAGGGACTGCATCAGGGCGTGGCTGGCTTGCAGCAGGCGGGTGGCCTCGGCATCACGCGGGTCGCCGGGCACGACGCGGATTTCAGTCATGGTGTTTCCTCTTGTCGTCATTGGCCGCACTTTGAGAAATCACCATGGCCCTGTCCAGAGTTCGGCACGGCCAGATGGGAAAAACTCCAGCTGTGGCAGACATGTGCTCAGGAAACGGGCGCTTGGATTTGCCATATCTGCAGATTTCCGGCATCAGGCGGTCTTTGTTAATCACGCGATGCCCGAGATTGGAAAGCGGTATGACACAGTTCAGATTTCCGACAGCCTATACGATTTTGTTTGCCCTGATCGTGGTTGTGGCAGCGTTGACGTGGATTGTGCCGGCAGGTGTCTATGACATGGCGCCCAACGCCACGCTTGGGCGGGATGCCCCTGTTCCGGGCACTTATCACACCGTGGAGCCCTCGCCTCAGGGCTGGGTGCAGATCCTCATGGCGCCGATCAAGGGGCTGTATGATCCGATTGAGTACACCGCCAATGCGATTGATGTTTCGTTGTTCATTCTGGTGATGGGCGGCTTTTTGATGGTTGTGACCCGTACTGGTGCGATTGATGCGGGCATCGGCGGGCTTTTGACGGCGTTGAAAGGGCGGGAAATCCTGATGATTCCGATCCTTATGACCGCATTTGCCGCTGGGGGGACGACCTATGGCATGGCCGAAGAGGGGCTGGCGTTTTATTCGATCCTGATCCCGGTGATGATCCGTGCCGGTTTTGACAGCCCAACTGCGGTGGCGACGCTTTTGCTTGGGGCCGGGATCGGCACGATGGGGTCGACCATTAACCCGTTTGCCACGGTGATCGCGTCGAATGCGGCGGGCACTACAATTCAGGACGGGCTTGGGTTGCGGCTGGTTATTCTGGGGCTCTCGCTGTTGGCAGGAATTGTCTATGTCATGCGCTATGCCGCCAAGGTCAAAGCCGACCCGTCAAAGTCGCTGATGGCGGACCAGGCGGAGGCGCACAGAGCGCATTTTCTGAAGGGCGGTGACGGAGATGTTTTGCCGGATTTCACCCGCACGCGGGCGTTGATTTTGGCGGCCTTTGCCGCGGCATTCGGGGTCATGCTCTGGGGGGTTATCAGTCAAGGATGGTGGATGGGGGAAATGTCTGCCTTGTTTCTTGGCATGTCGATAGTGGTCTGGTTGCTTGCGAAAATCAGCCCAGACACCCGCATGAACGAAGGTGAATTCGTAGAGGCGTTTGTTGACGGAGCGCGAGACCTTCTTGGCGTGGCTCTGATCATCGGCGTAGCGCGGGGTATTGTTGTCGTGATGGATGACGGCCAAATCACCCACACCATTTTGCACTGGCTGGAGGGCATGTTGGGCGGCCTCGGAGAAGTGGCGTTTGCCAACACAATGTATTTCGTCAACGTCGTGCTGAGCTTTCTTGTGCCTTCGTCTTCGGGGCTGGCTGTGTTGACCATGCCCATTCTGGCGCCGCTTTCTGATTTTGCCGGTGTCGCCCGCGAGATCACGGTGACGGCGTATCAGACCGCGAACGGCTGGGTGAACCTGTTCAACCCGACCTTTGCGGTTGTGATGGGCGGGCTGGCGATCGGCAAGGTGCCCTATGACCGGTGGCTCAAATTTGTCTTTCCGTTGCTGGTTGTTCTGGCCGTGATTGCCTGCGGTACCTTGACCGTAGGTGTGATGCTGACCTGAGACTGAAAAGGTTAAGCGTGGCCTGAAGTGCGGGTGCGCCCAACGAGGTTTGGGGAATATCTTGTGGATAACTGAGCCGGTTTGGCCAGATGCTGTGGTTAGGCGTTGACTCGGGCGCGTGGGGCTTTGCAGACTTCAAGGGCTGCGAGAATCACACGGGCCGAGCAAGAAACACAGGCATCAAAACAGGACCAACGCCACTTTGCGCTTCTCTAAACTCAGACTGACCGGCTTCAAAAGCTTTGTCGATCCGACCGATTTGATTATCGCGGATGGTCTGACCGGTGTGGTGGGGCCGAACGGATGCGGTAAGTCCAACCTGCTTGAAGCGCTGCGTTGGGTGATGGGGGAAAACCGCCCCAAAGCGATGCGCGGCGGGGGCATGGAAGACGTGATCTTTGCCGGTGCTGCGACCCGTCCCGCGCGGAATTTTGCGGAAGTCAGTTTGCAGATCGACAACTCCGAGCGGCTGGCGCCAGCGGGGTTCAATGACGATGACGCGCTTGAGATCAACCGGCGGATCACGCGGGATGTGGGGTCTGCCTATAAGGTGAACACCAAGGATGTGCGGGCGCGCGATGTACAGATGCTGTTTGCCGACGCCTCCACCGGTGCGCATTCGCCAGCGCTGGTGCGACAGGGTCAGATTGCGGAACTGATCAATTCCAAGCCCAAAGCGCGGCGACGTATTCTTGAAGAGGCCGCGGGTATCTCGGGGCTGTATCAACGTCGCCATGAGGCGGAGTTGAAGCTGAAGGGTGCCGAAACCAACCTTGCCCGCGTCGATGATGTGATCGAACAGCTGGGCAACCAATTGGGACAATTGGCACGCCAAGCGCGGCAAGCGGCGCGGTATCGTGCGATTGGCGAAGAGTTGCGCCAGTCCGAAGGTATGTTGCTGTATCGCCGTTGGCGCGAGGCCGATGAGGCGCGCGCGGCCGCGGATGATGAGCTGAAGACCCGCACGACGCAGGCGGCGCAAGCCGAAGGGCTGAGCCGTGTGGCAGCCAAGGAGCGGCAGGACAAAGACGACGCGTTGCCGCCGTTGCGCGAGGAAGAGGCGATTGCGGCTGCGGTGTTGCAGCGTCTTCAGGTGCAGCGAGACAGCCTGAACGATCAGGAAAGCCACGCGCTTCAGATCATTGAAACACTGAAGAACCGGATTTTGCAGCTTGGCCGCGATATGGAACGCGAGGCGGGGCTGAACCGCGACGCCGGTGAGACCATTGAGCGACTGGAGTGGGAGCAAAAAGAGCTTGCCAAGGCCAGCGAGGGTCAGGCCGAGAAGCTTGAGGCGGCGCAGGATGAAGCGCGCGAGGCGGCGTCTGTGTTGCAGGAGCGCGAGGCCGAGCTTTCCGAGATGACCGAAGATGTGGCGCGTTTGGCGGCGCGGCATCAGTCGGCGCACCGTTTGCTTGAGGACACGCAAAAGACGCAGGCCAAGAACGAAGCTGAGGCCGAAAAGGCGCGCGCGGCAGTTGCTGAGTCCAAAGAGGCTTTGGAGCGGGCGGCCGAAGGGCTTGAGATGGCGCGGGAAGCTGAGGGCGAGGCGATTGAGGCGGCGCAGGATGCTGAAGAACGGCTGGCGGGCGTAGAGGAAGAGCGCGCCGAGACGCAATCGCGTGAGGCGGATGCACGGGCCGAACGGTCAGAGGCCGAAGGCGAGCTGAACGCGCTTCGGGCCGAGACCACGGCACTTGCCAAGCTGGTCGAACGCGACACCGCCGAAGGTGGCCAGATTCTGGACCGTCTGCAGGTGCAGCAGGGTTTTGAGAAAGCGCTGGGCGCGGCAATGGCGGATGACTTGCGCGCGCCGGAGGTGGACGAGGACGGGCCTTCGGGGTGGTATGTGCTGCCGGCTTATGCCGATGTGCAGCCTTTGCCCGAAGGGGTCACGTCGCTGGTGCAGCATGTGTCTGTGCCTGAGGTTCTTGAACGCCGGATGAGTCAGATCGGTCTGGCGTCAAACGAGGATGCGGTGCGTCTTCAGCCGATGCTGAAACCCGGTCAGCGGCTGGTGTCGCTTGAGGGCGATTTGTGGCGCTGGGACGGCTATCGCGCTTGGGCGGAAGATGCACCGAGCGCGGCGGCGTTACGTCTGCAACAGCTCAACCGTCTGGAAGAGTTGAAGCAGGCCATGGCGGCCGCAACGGCGCGCACAGATGGGGCAGTGCAAGCGCATGAAACCCTGCAATCGCGCCTTCAGGAATTGTCGCAAATTGATCAGGCCGCGCGTGAGGCCCGTCGGGCTGCAGACCGTGCGGTGGCGGATGCCAACCGAGCGTTGAGCCGCGCCGAGGCCGATCGCAATCTGGCAGAGGGTCGTTTGGAATCCCTTGGGTTGGCGGTGACGCGTCACGAAGAAGAGGCCATGGCGGCGCGGTCGCAGTTGCAGGAAGCAGAACGGGCCTTGTCTGATCTTGGTGATCTGGATGCGGCTCGGGCCGAGGTGGAAGACATCAAAATGACCGTGGAAGCGGCGCGGATCATGATGATGTCGCGGCGGTCTTCGCATGACGAGTTGCGCCGCGAGGGCGAAGCGCGGCTGCGGCGATCGCAGGAAGTGACCAAGGAAATCAGCGGCTGGCGGCACCGTCTGGAAACTGCGGAGAAGCGGATCAACGAGTTGGCTGAGCGCAAGGACGCCAGCGAGGAAGAGTTGATCGACGCGGGCGCAGCACCGGAAGAGATTGCCGCCAAGCGAGAAGAGCTGACCGAGGCGATTGAACAGGCCGAGGAGCGGCGCAAGGCCGCGTCGGATGTACTGGCGGAGGCCGAGACCGCCTCGCGTGAGGCCGAACATGCGTCGCGTGAAGCAGAACGTTTGGCGGGTGAGGCGCGGGAAGCGCGCGCGCGCAGCGAAGCGCGGGCGGATGCGGCGCGGGAAACCGTGGCCTATGCCGCCGAGCGCATCATGGAAGATCAGGAAGTCACGCCAGACAAGCTTTTGGAGCAGTTGGACGTGACGCCGGATGATATGCCGGATGCGTCGCAGGTTGAGGCCGATGTAAACCGGCTGAAGCGGCAGCGCGATGCGCTGGGTGCGGTGAACCTGCGAGCGGAAGAAGACGCCAAGGAAGTGCAGGAAGAATTTGACACGCTGACCGGCGAGAAGACGGATCTGGAGGAGGCGATTGCCACCCTGCGGAGCGGCATCGCCAGCCTCAACAAGGAAGGCCGCGAGCGGCTTTTGACTGCGTTTGAGCAGGTGAACAGCAACTTTGGTCTGTTGTTCCGTCATCTGTTTGGCGGCGGTGAGGCGAACCTTGTGCTGGTGGAAAGCGATGACCCGCTGGAAGCCGGTCTTGAGATCATGTGTCAGCCGCCGGGTAAGAAGTTGTCGACGTTGTCGCTGTTGTCCGGTGGGGAGCAGACCCTGACCGCGATGGCGTTGATCTTTGCGGTGTTCCTCGCAAACCCCGCGCCGATCTGTGTGCTGGACGAGGTCGACGCGCCGCTGGATGACGCCAACGTGACGCGGTTCTGTGATCTGCTGGACGAGATGTGCCGCCGCACCAACACGCGTTTCCTGATCATCACGCACCATGCGGTGACAATGGCGCGGATGGATCGGCTGTTTGGTGTGACGATGGTCGAGCAGGGCGTGAGCCAACTGGTGAGCGTTGACTTGAAGGCCGCGGAAACGTTGGTGGCTTAAGCTATCGTCTAGGGCGCGCAGCCCTCTGTTCAAATCACCGCAACGTGACACCCGCGCGAGCGTTTGCTGTCTTATGCTGATCTCAAACAGGAGGTCTTCATGCGCCCACTCATTGCCGTACTCGCCTTTGTTGCTGTCCCTGCTTTGGCGCAGGACTGGAAATCACAGCCGGGGGACGAGGCGTTTGAGGCTGAAACCTTGTCCGCGCGACTTTCGGGTCAAACGCTTGTGTTTTACGACGACGGCCAATCGGTTTTCGATACCAACGGCGAATACCAATACATCTATGGAGGCGGCGGTACGTGGTATGGTCACTGGAAGGTGGCCGACAATTCCACGGTGTGCGTGACCTTTGTCACTGGCGTTGAACGCTGCGACCGGTATGTCGAGAACGGTGGACGGTTGATCGTGCAGACGGCGGACGGGATGCGGTTTCCCATCCGCCAGTAGGTATTAGAGCTTGTTCAGCAATTCAGTCGTCGGCCAAGCATCCGCTGGCAGGCCAAGGCGTTGCTGCTCTGCCTGCACCGCGCGGCGGGTGAGTTTGCCGAGGATGCCGTCGACTTTGCCAACATCGTGGCCGCGGGCTTTGAGTTTCTTTTGCAGCGACTTCATCTGGTTTCCCGACAGGCCCGGATCGGCGTTACCCATATCATAGCGTGGCGCGCCTTCGAGGCGGGTGGCAAAATAGGCTGCGGTGGTCACGTAGACAAAGCTTTTGTTCCACTCAAAATAGACGTGGAAGTTCGGATAGGCGAGGAAGGCCGGCCCTTTGCGGCCCTGTGGCAGCAGCAAGGATGCGGGCAGGTTGGCGAGTTTGCCGGAGCGGGGTTTGACGCCCATCTTAGCCCAGTCGCGCGCGCTCATGGTGTGATCCAGACCGGATTTTGACCAGTCAAGATTGGCTGGAACAGTGACTTCTTGCAGCCACGGTTCACCCTTGCGCCAGCCAAGGTGGTTCAACATCTTGCCGCCCGACATCAACGCGTCCTGAGCGGAGGTTTTCAGGCGCACCTTGCCGTCGCCATCGCCATCCACACCGTTTTCGATGATGTCGGCAGGCAGCATTTGCACCATACCGATTTCACCCGCCCATGCGCCGGTGGTTTTCGTCGGGCTGAAATCGCCACGGGTATAAAGCTCAAGCGCGGCAAAGACTTGTGGGCGGAACAAGGCGGGGCGGCGGCAGTCGTGCGACAGCGTCACCAGTGAGTTGAGGGTGTTGAAATCGCCTTGAAAAGACCCGTAGTCGGTTTCAAACGCCCAGAATGCCAGCAGCACACCGCGCGACACGCCGTATTGCTGTTCGATACGTTTGAAAGTGGAATTGTATTGCTTGGATTTTGCCTGACCGACGTTGATGCGGTTCTGGCTGATCAGGCGCTGGGAGAACTCCAGAAACGGTTTTTGGAACACACCTTGGCTGCGGTCAGCTTTGATCGTGGCGGGGTCCTGACGGGCGGAGGCGAAGAACTTGTCGACGGTGGATTTGGAATAGCCTTTGGCCATTGCCTCTTTCTTCAGGCCGTTGATGAAGCTGCCAAAAGAGCCTCCGCAGGGCACATCAGCGGCGGCGACACCGGCGCTGAGGAAAAGGGCGGTCAGGGCGGTTGCAATACGCATATGAAAAAACCTCTTAATCTGTCAGGGCGACCCTAGCAGGCATGATGTTTTGGGCAAAGGTCAGATGAGCGCCAAGACAAGAACGCTGGCAAGCGTCAGACCCCAGGCTCGCCAGAGCGCAGCGCAGGTCAGGTCGATGTCGTCCGGTGTCAGGGCGCGACGGCCGTGTTGGTTCACAAACGGAAAGTCGCGCATTTCGCCATCATAGGCGCGCGGCCCAGACAGAGCGATGCCAAGCGCGCGGGCCATGGCGCTTTCGGGCCAACCGGCGTTGGGGGATCGGTGCAGTTTCGCGTCGTCGCTGATGGCGGACCAGTCGCCCATCACGCGGTGGGTGACGCCGATCAGGGCTGCGGTCAGGCGCGCGGGAATCCAGTTGAGCGCATCGTCGAGTTTGGCAGCGGCCTTGCCGAACTGTTCATAGCGGTCGTTGCGGTAGCCGATCATGCTGTCGGCTGTGTTGACCGCTTTGTAGACCAGCAACCCCGGAAGACCCGCGATCAGGAACCAAAAGGCGGGGGCTATCACGCCGTCAGACAGGTTTTCGGCAGCACTTTCGATGGCGGAGCGGGCAACAGCGGATTGGTCCATCGCCGCGGTGTCGCGGCTGACGATCATCGCAACCGCGCGTTTGCCGTCACCAACCGAGATCCGCAGGGCGTCGCCGACGGCTTGCACGTGCTGCACCAGAGATTTTTGAGCCAAGAGGATTGCCGCCAAAAGAAGCTCTGGGAGCCAGCCGAAAAGGCCGATGAATTCGCCAACGATCCATCCGCCAAGCACCAGAGCGATGGTCAGCGTAAATCCTTTGGCAAAGCGGTTGTCGCCGGAGTTGAAGCGCTTTTCGGCCTCACCGATGGCGCGACCGATCAAAACGGCGGGATGGGGCACACGGTTCCAGAGGGCGCGGGGTTCGCCGAAGATGGCGTCGAGCAGCATGGCGAGGAAGAGGATGGCAGCGTGGCTCATAGGGCGGCCTCCAGTTGCTCCCAGCGGTCCGGCGCGGGCAGGCCGAGACGCAGGTAGGTTTTGGAATATGGAAAGATGCGGGTCCAGACGTGGGAGTGGGCCAAGCGGTCCTGCCATGCGGTGGCGTCATCGACTTCATATAGGCGAAAGAGCGTTGTGCCGCCGGCGAGGACTGCGCCTTTGGTGGTCATCAGCGCATCGAGGCGGGCGCTGTCTTCGGTTAGGCGAGCGCGGGTGGCCTCCGCCCATGTCTGGTCGCAAAGGGCGGTGGCGCCGATGCGCAGCGCGGGGCCGGAAACGGCCCAAGGTCCAGTGAAACCAGCGAGTTTGGCAATCAGGGTAGGATCGCCGATGGCAAAGCCGAGGCGTGCGCCCGCAAGGCCCCAAAATTTGCCGAAGCTTTTGAGGATGATGCGGCCGGGTTTGGCGGCCTCGGCGATCAGGGTGTGATCTGGGGTGACGTCGCAGAAGCTCTCGTCGATCACGGCGAGAGGCGCTGTGATGTCGGTGGCCTGCCAGAGTTTGCCGGTTGGATTGTTGGGGTGCACGAGAACGCGGGCAGACGGGGTGTATTCGCTGACCACCCAGCCTTGGGCTTCAAAGGCGGCGGCGTGTTCGTTGTAGGTCGGCTTGGGGATATCGACGTTGCCCGCTGCGGCCAATGAAGGGATGCGCGCGATCAGGGCGGAGGCGCCCGGTGCGGCGAGTATCGCGGCTTCCTCTGGCACGTCCCAGAAGACGCGGGCGGCATCAGTGAGCGCGTTTTGTGCAGCTTTGTCGGGCAAGTCGGCCCAGTCGGCGGCCGTCAAGGCAGGAAGCGGGTAGGGCACCGGATTGATGCCGGTGGACAGGTCCAGCCACCCGTCGCGCGTGCCGCCGAATTGCGCCACAGCCGCGTCGATACCGCCGCCATGATCGCGCGGGGCTTTGTCGTCTGGTTGTACGGGTGCCGCCATCGGAAAATCCTTCGCCAGTCTTTCCTCGCGGATAGGCGATTCACCGATGGCTTGGCAAGCGTTAGCCGCGCCCGTGCGGCGCGTCGTAGTCGAGATGCGGATTGATCGGCACGATGCGGTGCGGATTGATGCTCTCGTGGCTGTAGTGATAGTGGCGCACGATGTGGGCCATGTTCACTGTCTCTGCCACACCCGGCATCTGATAAAGCTCGCGGGTATAGGCCCAGAGGTTAGGATAATCCACGATGCGGTTGCGGTTGCATTTGAAATGCAGGTGATAGACCGGATCAAAGCGAATGAGCGTTGTGAAAAGCCGCCAGTCGGCTTCAGTCAACTTGTCACCCATTAGGTAGCGGTTTTGCGATAGGCGGTCTTCCAGCCAATCCAGCGTATCAAAAAGTGGATGCACGGCGGCGTCATAGGCTGCCTGTGTGGTGGCAAAACCTGATTTGTAGACCCCGTTGTTGAGCGTGTCGTAAATCCGCGCGTTGACCTCTTCGATCGCGTCGCGCTCCGTCTCGGGCCAGTAGTCGTCCGTGTTGCCGGTGATGGTGTCAAAGGCCGAGTTGAACATGCGGATGATCTCGGCGCTTTCGTTGCTGACGATTGTCTCGCGCTGTTTGTCCCAGAGGATCGGCACGGTCACGCGGCCAGAATAGGTCGGATCGGCCTTCGAGTAGATGCTGTGCGCATGGCCGAGGCCATAAAGCGTGTCGCCGGTTGCGCCCTGATCGTCGGTGGCGAAGTGCCAGCCCTGATCCAGCATATCGGGGTGAACGGCGGAGACTGTGATGTGATCGGTCAGCCCCTTGAGGGCGCGAAAGATCAGCGTGCGGTGCGCCCATGGGCAGGCATAAGAAACATAGAGGTGGTAACGCCCGCTTTCGGCTTTGAAGCCGTTGCTGCCACTTAGCCCAGCGGAGCCGTCTGGGGTGATCCAGTTGCGGAACTGGCTGGCGGAGCGCACAAATTTGCCGCCCGAGGATTTGGTGTCATACCATTGATCCACCCATTTTCCGTCTACCAAAAGGCCCATGTGTCTCTCCGAGTTTACGCGTTTGACCGCAACCTAGTCCCGCTTCGTATTCAATAAAACCGCGCCCACCGCAAAGCGGTTGCGCGTCTATGCACAGACCGTGGGTGATCCGCAGTAAACCGCCAAAGACGGTTTGTTTACAGAATCTTGGCTTGACCATGCTGCACTGGGTGCCAAATTAGAAAGTAGAAATTGGAGACGCTGCCATGAGTACCTATTTGCCGCCCGACGTTCAGGCCGGACTTGATGCCGCCCGCAAGAAAGCGCTGAAACAGCGGCACAAGTTGCGTGTCGAAGCGGATGGGCGCAGCTTTCGCGTGATCCGGTTTGAGGATGACGGGTTTACACTCGACATCGAGGACGCTCCGCATCTGCGCGGGCTGGTGGATGTCTATGACGGCGGCAAGCAGCTTTATCAGTGCCTGATTGTGGCGACCGAAGAGCAGGGCGACGAGATGCGCTACGAGTTCAAACGTCACACGCTGGCGACGGACAGCGCGCCAGTGGATTTTGAGCGTGCGAGCGAGGCCCCGGTGGCGTTGCTGGGGAAAGAGGGCTGAGGGGGCTGGCCCGGCGGCGCTGAGCGCCTTGATTCCGGGCCATGACCTTTACTGCAAATCAGAAAACGCGTCTGCCAGTCGTTCACAGGCTTCTTGCACCCGTGCGCGCGGGGTGGCGATGTTGAAGCGGAGGTAGTTTTCGCCACCCGTGCCAAAGGTCGGGCCGTGGTTCACGGCGATGCGGGCACCTTGCTCGACGCGCTTGGTGAATTCCTCGCGCGCCATTCCGGTACCGGAGAAATCGACCCAGCTGAGGTAGGTCGCTTCCAGCTCCATCGACGCCAGCCCCGGAATGTTGGCTATGGCCGTATCCAGCAGTTTTCGGTTGCCGTCCAGATAGACCACCAGATCATCCACCCACGCAGCCCCCTCAGGCGAGTAGGCGGCCTCTGCCATGAAGAGGCCAAAGCTGTTGGGCGAGAGGCCCAGAGCCGCCATGCGGCCAGCGAAATTGGCGCGAAGATCAGGATCAGGGATGATCACGTTGCCGGAATGGCTGCCAGCGATGTTGAAGGTCTTGGTGGTGGCGGTCATCATCACCAGACGGTTCATGATGGACGCGTCCACATTGGCCATCGGGATATGCGTATTGCCCGCGAAGACCAGATCGTGGTGGATCTCGTCGCTCACCAGAATGAGGTCGTGGCGTTTGCAGAAGTCCGCAACGCCTTGCAGCTCGTCGCGGGTCCAGACGCGGCCGCCGGGGTTGTGGGGCGAGCAGAGGATGAACATGGTTTCATGTCCCTTCATCTGCGCATCCCAAGCGTCAAAATCCATCTCGTAGCGGCCATCGTTCTGCGCCAGCTGGCATTCGACCACCTCGCGGCCAGCGGCTTTGATGACCTTGGCAAAGGCGTGATAAACCGGCGTCATCAGAACCACACCGTCGCCCGCCTTGGTGAAGGCATCCACGCACATGGCGGTACCGTTCACGAGGCCATGCGTGGTGAAAATCTCATTGCGTTCGACGGACCAGCCATGGCGCTCTTTCATCCACCAGCGGATGGCATCCAGATAGGCGGCATCGTCGCCGTAATAGCCGTAAACGCCCATGTCGTTCATCTTGACCAGAGCGTCCGACACGCATTGCGGCGGGCGGAAATCCATATCGGCCACCCACATGGCAATCCCGTCCTTGGCTGGCACGCCATAGATCGGCTCCATCATGTCCCATTTCACGGAATGGGTGCCAAAGCGGTCGATGATCTCGTCAAAGCTCATTTGAGTGGGTCCTTTGCTGGAAATGAACGCGGTGACGCTACCTGATTGGCGGGCATGCGCAACCCCGTTGCGTCAAATGCAATGCTGTCATAGATGGAGGCCATGAAACGTCAAATCCTGATCCACCCCGATCCCCGCCTGAAAAAGGTCTGCGCGCCGGTTGCCGACTTGAGCGATGAATTGCGCACGCTGGCCGAGGATATGCTTGAAACCATGTATGACGCGCCGGGCATTGGGCTGGCTGCGCCGCAGATTGGCGTGTTGGACCGGTTGATCGTGATGGATTGCGTCAAAGAAGGCGAACCTGAGCCGATGGTGATGTTCAATCCCGAGGTTCTGGGCAGCTCTGATGACACCAACGTCTATGAAGAAGGCTGTTTGTCGATTCCTGAGCAATATGCAGAGGTCACCCGCCCCAAAGAGGTGCGTGTCGGCTGGATCGATATGGACGGCAACCCGCAAGAAAAAGACTTTGACGGTTTGTGGGCGACCTGCGTGCAGCACGAGATCGACCATCTGAACGGCAAGTTGTTCATAGATTATCTTGGTCCGATGAAACGCCAGATGATGACCCGCAAGTCCCAGAAGATGAAGCGCGAGATGGCGCGGGGATGAGCGTTCTGCCCATAGTTTGGTGGCCGGATGACCGGCTGTCCACCGTCTGCGCCAACGTCGGAGATGCGGACATTCGCGAACTGGCGGGCAAGATGCTGGACACCATGTATGCCGCGCCGGGACGTGGATTGGCGGGGCCGCAGGTCGGTGATCTGCGCCGCCTGTTTGTGATGGACGTGACATGGAAAGAGGGCCCGCGCACACCGATGGTTTTTGTTGATCCGGTGATCACATCCAAAAACGACACGGTGGCCTCGATGGACGAAGTTTGCCTCTCCATTCCCGACTTGATGGTGCCGGTGGTGCGGCCAACGGAGATTGCCGTGACGTGGCGCGATGAAAATGGCGTCGCACAGTCCGGCGATTTCGATGGATTTGCCGCCCGCTGTATCCAGCATGAGATGGATCATCTGGACGGTGTGGTAACGCTGGACCATCTTGATGCCGATAGCCGCGCAACCCTGCTTGAAGGATATAACCCCAAATGACCGTTCGCCGTTGCATCCCATGGCCCGATAAACGTCTGCGTACCGCTGCCGAGCCTGTGGCTGAGATCACCGATGAGGTGCGGCAGGTCTGGGACGATCTGATCGAGACCATGTATGCCATGCCCGGTGTCGGCATGGGGGCCAACCAGATTGGCGTCATGCTGCGCCTTGCGGTGGTGGATGCCACCGAGGAGGGCAATCAGGCGATCCGCATGGCGAACCCTGAAATCCTGCATGCGTCGGTGCAGTTGCGCGACCATGAAGAGGCCAGCCCCAACCTTGTGGGAGTTTCCGCCAAGATCAGCCGCCCGCGTGCGGTGACCGTGCGCTATATGGATGAGAATGGCGAGACGGTAGAGAAAGACTTTGTCGGGCTCTGGGCGACCTCGGTGCAGCATCAGATCGATCACATCAACGGCAAGATGTATTTCGACCATCTCAGCAAAACCAAGCGGGATATGTTGATCAAAAAGGCCCGCAAACAGCGCTGAGGCGCCGCAGACAGGAGAGCCACATGCGTATCGTTTTTATGGGAACGCCCGAGTTTTCGGTGCCGGTTCTGGAGGCGCTGATTGACGCGGGCCATGAGATCGCCGCCGTCTATTGCCAGCCGCCGCGCCCTGCGGGACGTGGCAAGAAGGACCGCCCGACGCCGGTGCACGCGCGGGCCGAAGAATTGGGGCTTGAGGTGCGCCACCCTGTGTCGCTGCGCAATGCCGAGGCACAAGCGGAGTTTGCGGCGCTGAACGCGGATATCGGTGTGGTTGTGGCCTATGGGCTGATCCTGCCGCAGGCCATTCTGGATGCGCCCAAACACGGCTGTCTGAACATTCACGCGAGCCTTCTGCCGCGTTGGCGTGGTGCCGCGCCGATCCATCGGGCGATCATGGCGGGTGATGCGGAAACCGGCGTGTGCATCATGCAGATGGACGCGGGGCTGGACACCGGCGACGTGCTGTTGCGGCGCGAGATTGCGATTGGCGCGACAGAGACCACGGCAGAGTTGCACGACCGCCTGTCGGTGCTGGGCTCAGACGCGATTGTCGATGCCTTGGCGCAACTGCCTGCGTTGGAGCGGGAGCCGCAGCCCGACGCGGGTGTAACCTATGCCGAGAAGATCGACAAATCGGAGGCCAAGATCGACTGGTCCGCGCCTGCAGAAGACGTGGACCGGAAAATCCGAGGTCTGTCGCCATTTCCCGGAGCCTGGACCGAGATCGATGGGCAGCGGGTGAAGCTGCTGGCCTCGCAGCTGGCCGAGGGGCAAGGGGCTGCGGGCACGGTTCTGGATGACGCGTTGACGGTTGCCTGCGGTCTGGGCGCTGTGCAGCTTCTGCGCTTGCAACGGGCAGGCAAGGGCGCGCAAGATGCAGATATCTTTTTGCGGGGCTTTCCGCTTTCGGCTGGCCAATCTCTCTGAGGAAACGCCTATGTTTTTTGCCTTTTTCGGCACCGTGATCATCGCAGGCATCATCGGCTATGCTGCCGAGCGTTCTGGGTTTACCCACAACGGCTATATTCCTTCGATCATCATTTGTATTGGCGGGGCCTTCCTGTTTTTCATGGTGAGCCGGATGTTTCACATCGGTTTTGGCAGTCCGGGTATGAATGCGATTGTGTCCTCTGTAGGGGCGTTGATCATCGTGCCCACGCATTTTCGGCGTTAAGGCCGCTGTGGCACAGAGGCCGCGAAAGCCCTTGATTCAATTAAAAATGTAGACGTCTACCCTGCCTGCTTGCTACCTTGCCGGCAAAACTAGGGTGGCCGCAAAGAGCTGCCCACGAGCAAAAGGCAGAGATAGTGGCTTTCTTCGGATTTGGCAGCGACTCCGCTGCGCCCAAAGTGACCGTCGTCACCACCATGAAAGACGAGGGTGCTTACATTCTCGACTGGGTGGCGCATTACAAAGCGCTGGGCGCAACGGATATCGTAGTGTTTACAAACGATTGCAGCGATCAGACCGACTTGATCCTGCGCAACCTCAATCGCATGGGCGAAGTGCACCACCGGTTCAACCGGGTGATGAAGCGCGGCCCACACAAGAGCGCTTTGATGTGGGCACAGCATGAGCCTTGTGTGCGCGACGCGGATTATATTCTTGTGGTGGACGTCGATGAGTTCCTGCAAATCGGAGTCGGCGACGGGACGTTTAAGGCGCTGATTGAACGTCATCCCGACGCGGATGCGATTTCGCTGGTCTGGCGTATCTTTGGAAATGCGGGGATCGAAGAGATCAGCGACATGCCTGTGCCGCAACAGTTCACCAAGGCCGAGCCGGAAGTGCCGCCTGCGGACAAACGCCCGCATCGTTTCTTCAAGACGCTGTTTCGCAACAATGAGAAATTCAACCGAATGGGTGTCCACCGCCCGTTTGTTGAACCAGAGGCCGCCGACATCAATTGGGTGACGCCCGACGGCACGCGTCTGGATGACCGGCAGGTCAGAGGCGCGCTGCATATCGACAAGGGTTTTGGGTATGACGTGGCGCAATTGAACCACTATGCCCTGCGGTCTCAGGACAGTTTCCTGAACAAGCAGCGTCGAGGGCGGGCCAATCATGTGAACGGCAAGCTACAGCTGCCTTACTGGGCCAAGTTTGATCAGAACCAGACAGAAGACACCCGTCTGGCAACACATTTTGACGCCGCACTGGAAGTGAAAGCGGAACTGCTTAAGGATGAGGCTCTGAAGAAGCACCATTTGGCGGCGATCGACTGGGCGCAGCGCATGGCGCAAAAGGCGCGCCGTCAGCGTCCTACCAAGATGTTTCTTGCCAAGCTTGAGGCCCGCGGAAACGTCGATGCAGTCAATGACAGCGCGCCCGACACAGAGGCGCTTCGCAAGTCAGGATAAGTGCGGGCGCGGGGAGCCCCTGCGCCTTACTTTTTTGTCTTGAAGGGTGCCATGCCGTCGCGCGCCAGTTCATCGGCGCGCTCGTTTTCGGGATGGCCAGCGTGGCCTTTGACCCATTCCCATGTCACGTCATGGCGCGCCTGTGCCGCGTCCAGCCGTTGCCAGAGTTCAACGTTCTTGACCGGCTTTTTGGCCGCGGTTTTCCACCCGTTGCGCTTCCAGCCGTGGATCCAGCCAGTGACCCCGTCTTTGACATAAGAGCTGTCGGTCACAACCGTGATTTTTGATGGGCGCTCCAGCGTTTCCAGCGCCATGATGGCAGCCATCAATTCCATCTTGTTGTTGGTGGTCTCTGCCGCGCCGCCGTTGAGCGTGCGCTCTTTGATCACGGTGTCGCCGTCTTTGGCCTGCATCAGGGTGCCCCAGCCACCTGGGCCGGGGTTTCCAGAGCAAGCGCCATCGGTATATGCAAATAAGTCAGCCATGGGCGGTGAGTATGACAAATGTGTCCTCGGTGCCAGCCAAACCTTTGCCGCTGCCGGTCCGTTGGCGGGTGACGGTAAATCCGGCGTTTTCAAGCAGTTCCATGAGTTCGTCCGGTTGGTAGTAGCTGTAGAACCGGCCAAGGTGGTCGCGGGCTTCGCCCGAGCCGAGTTTAAGGCCCAGATGCAACGCTCCCTGAGGTTTCAGAGCCGTTTTGATGCGCCTCAGATGCGCGGGAAACTCTGATTTGGGTGCATGCAGCAGCGAAAAGTTGGCCCAGATGCCATCATATTTTGCCACCGCGTCCAGTGTTTCGAATGTGCCGACGGTTACGTCGAGGTCAAACGCGGCCTTGGCCAGATCTGCCATTTCGGGAGAGGCGTCCACGGCCTCAACCGCGTAGCCGGCATCGCGGATTTTCGCGGCCCATTGGCCGGGGCCACAGCCGTAGTCCAGCACCAGACCACCGTCGGGCAGCAAGGCAAAAAGCGCTTTGAGATCGCTGAACTGATCCACGTCGATGTCGTCAATACGGGCAAATTTTTCGGCGTATTCGCCTGCGGCCTTTGCATAGACCTCCATGGTTTCACGATCGCTCATGCCCGCTCCATTGCCAAGCGCCCCGCAAGCGCAACAAAGATCGCGGCAAAGCTACGGTTGAGCCAGCGCATGACGCGTTCACTGCCAAGCAAAAGATCGCGCGCCTTGGCGGCAAAGAGGCCGTAGATCACAAAGACCGCGAATGTCATGGCCATGAAGATGCCGCCCAAAAGGGCCATTTCAAGAGTTGCGGTGGCAGGCGTGCCGCTTAGGAACGGCGGTAGAAGCGCGAGGAAGAACACCGAGAGTTTCGGGTTGAGAATATTGATCAAAGCCCCGCGTCGCGCGATCACGAATCCGGCCTGCGCGGTGCGTTCGGCCTTTACGGCAAGCGCGCCGTCGCTGCGCAGAGCCTGATAGGCGAGGTAGAGTAGGTAGGCGACACCGGCGAATTTCACCACGTTAAACAGAACAGCGGAGGTGTGCAGGACGGCGGCAAGGCCAAGGGTGGCGGCCATTAGGTGCGGTAGAATTCCGAAGGTACAGCCCAAAGCGGCCCAAAGGGCAGCGCGAGGGCCTTGACCCAAGCCCATTGCCAGCGTGTAGATCACGCCGGTGCCTGGCGCGATGACCACAACAAATGCGGTCAGTAGAAATTGCAAAGAAATCACTTCGGCCCTCCCTTCGGGGGTTAGTAGACAACTCCAACTGCAAGGCAGGTTACGACGACAGCGGTCAAAATCAACCGCAGGCGCATCCACCAAGGCGGGGTCAGGCCCCATTGGAAAAACGCGTAGTCCAGCAACAGAAGGCCAGCAAAACCGAACATCAGATTTGTGCCCGCGCTGACGGGGCCACCGCCGGTCATGAAAAACGCCCAAAGCGCGGGAATGACCGAGAGCGCATATCCCACGGCAGCGCGTGCGCCGCTTGTCTTGGTGGCAAAGCCCCAGAGCACGCCGGACATGAAGCTGAGGATCACCGAGCCATAAAACAGCTGGATATAGGGTCCAACAAAACGCGGCCCCAAGGTGGTGACACCCCAATTCTGCAAGTCGGGGTTCAGAACGGTCAAAGCGCCCCAGACAAAGGGGATCAGGCCAGCAAGGCCAAGGGCGAGCGGGGCGGTGGGAATGCGTATCATAGCTCTACGTCGCGCAGGACGCGCGGCACCTTGAAATTCACCCGCTCAACGGCGGTTTCCACGATGTCGACGGTCACATCAAACCGATCGCGAAAGGCGTCGATGACCTCATTCACAAGCACTTCGGGTGCGCTGGCACCGGCGGTGATGCCAAGCGAGGCGATACCCTCAAGCGCGCGCCAGTCGATATCGCCTGCGCGTTGCACCAGCTGGCTGTAGTCGCAGCCGTTTTTGGCGCCGACCTCCACCAGACGTTTGGAATTGGACGAGTTCGGTGCGCCGACCACCAGCATGGCGTCGACCTTGGGTGCGACCTCTTTGACCGCTTCCTGCCGATTGGTTGTGGCGTAGCAGATGTCTTCTTTGTGTGGGCCGACGATATTGGGGAACCGCGCGTTCAGCGCCGCAACGATGCCTTTGGTGTCATCCACGCTAAGCGTGGTCTGGGTGACAAAGGCCAGCTTGTCAGGGTCGCGCACATCGACGGTGGCCACGTCGACCTCGGTTTCGACCAGCAAAACCTCGCCGTCCGGCAATTGCCCCATGGTGCCGATGGTTTCCGGGTGGCCTTCGTGGCCGATCATGATGATTTGAAGCCCGTTGTCGGAGTGGCGCTCTGCCTCGATATGTACCTTGCTCACCAGAGGGCAGGTGGCGTCTACATAGATCATGTTGCGCCGTTGGGCCTCGGCCGGCACCACCTTGGCAACACCGTGGGCCGAGAAGATCACCGGACGATCATCGGGGCATTCGTCCAGTTCTTCGACAAACACGGCCCCTTTGTCGCGCAGGCCGTCGACAACGAATTTGTTGTGCACGATTTCGTGGCGGACATAGACCGGAGCGCCCCATTTGGTCAGGGCCATTTCAACGATCTTGATGGCGCGGTCAACGCCAGCGCAAAACCCGCGCGGGGCGGCAAGGTGAATGTGAAGTGGTGGCTTGGTCATATGTCTCTCCCGAACGCGCTCCACAGGTAAGGGTTTGCGCCGCTCGGGTCCAGCCTGTCCGGAGGACAGCAAAGGTGTGCACGGAAAGTTGAGCGGCAGGTGTGACCCATCTGCTTGACCTTCCAGCGCTGGAACTTGGTAGCGCGGGTCCACACTGAGACAAAAGGAGCAAAAATGCGGTGGATCATAGCAATCGGGTGCGGAGTGGCGCTGGTGGTCGGGGCGGTCTGGGCAATGCAGGGTGGCACGCAGACCGAAGGGTTACCCTACAATGATGCCGCCAGCGTCGCACGCGGGCAGGCCCTTTATGCGGAGAATTGTGCGTCTTGCCACGGGGCGGCGTTGGAAGGCGAAGACAACTGGCGTCAGCAAAAGGCCAGCGGCAGAATGCCAGCACCGCCGCATGATGCCTCGGGGCACACATGGCATCATTCCGACGACACGCTGATCGCGATCACCACTTTGGGCACGGCCGCCGTTGTCGGGCAAGGCTATGAAAGCGATATGCCAGGTTTCGGGGAGAGCCTAAGCGATCGGGACATCCGCGAGGTGCTTGGATTTATCAAAAGCACGTGGCCGGACGAGATCATCGAGCGTCACAACAGTATTGGCGGATAATCTTTGCCGAATTGGTCGCGCCGACAAGAAAAAACCGGGACCTTTGGGTCCCGGTTTTCAGATCACTTTGCAGTGTATTCTTCTTCGCGCTCACGCTCGGGCATCGGATCGCGTGGCGGGCGGCCGATCACTTCACGTAGGCCGTCGAGTTCGATGAAGTTGTCCGCCTGACGGCGCAGTTCATCAGAAATCATCGGTGGCTGGCTGCGGATCGTCGAGACAACAGACACGCGCACACCCTGACGCTGCAGGCTTTCAACGAGCGGCCGGAAATCCCCATCTCCGGAAAACAGCACGATGTGATCGACATGCGGCGCGAGCTCCATAGCGTTAACCGCCAGCTCGATGTCCATGTTGCCTTTGACCTTACGGCGGCCCTGGCTATCGGTGTATTCTTTGGCCGCCTTAGTGACCATCGTGAACCCGTTGTAATGCAACCAGTCCACTAGAGGGCGGATCGGAGAATATTCATCATTCTCCAACAAAGCGGTGTAGTAAAACGCGCGCAGCAACTTACCGCGACGCATGAACTCGGCACGCAACAGTTTGTAGTCGATGTCAAAACCCAACGCCTTGGCTGCGGCATAGAGATTCGACCCGTCTATGAACAGCGCCAGCCGTTCGTCTTTGTAAAACATCAAAATGTCCTTTCTGAGCTGTCACGCGTGGAATGTCCCGTGAGTGAAATGTTGAACGTCCGTGACAGTGCTATAAGGGTAGTGATATTTCCGGCAGCATCAAGGACAGGCCCTGTCTCTTTGGTATAGGTCTGGCAAGAAGCGGTGGAAAAGTGAATAAAAACATAATCTTAGCGCTCGGCGGGAACCTGCCGTCACAGATTGGATCGCCCATTGAGACACTGTCTGGCGCGCTGCGGTGGTTGAATGCGGGGGAAACAACTCTCCTCTCGGTGAGCCGATTCTTCGAAACCCCTTGTTTTCCTGCCGGTGCTGGACCGGATTATGTGAATGCCGCCGCCGTGATCGGGAGTTCGTTGACGCCGTCGGCATTGCTGGCGCGATTGCATGAGATCGAGGCCAAGTTTGGCCGGGAACGGGACACGCGTTGGGGCATGCGAACGCTGGATATTGATCTGCTGGCCTATGCCGATGTGGTGCTTCCGGATGCGGACATCCAACGGTCATGGCGTGACCTTCCTATGCGCGAACAGGTGCGCGCGACGCCTGATCAACTGATTCTTCCGCATCCAAGGCTACAGGACAGGGCGTTTGTTCTGGGGCCTCTCATGGACATTGCGCCACACTGGAAACACCCGTTGTTGGACAAAACCGTTGCGCAATTGCACGCGCAATTGCCCGTTGAGGACCTGAAAGCGCTAAAAAGCCTTTGAAACGCGCTTGTCACGGGTGAGAATCCCGCATAGAACCACGACTTCTGATCAGACCGTAAAATGGAGTGCCGTATGGCCCGCGTAACCGTTGAAGATTGCGTCGACAAGGTTCCGAACCGCTTCGAACTTGTAATGCTTGCCAGCCACCGCGCACGTGAAGTGTCCGCAGGTGCGGCCATCACGCTCGACCGTGACAACGACAAAAACCCCGTTGTGGCGCTGCGCGAGATTGCAGAAGAAACCCAGACTGCCGACGAGTTGCGCGAACGTCTGATCGAGGCCAACCAGAGCCAGATCGAAGTCGACGAGCCCGAAGAAGACAAAATGGCTCTGTTGATGGGTGCCGAAGCTGACGCGCCGGCGGATGACGACATGTCAGAAGAAAAGCTGCTGCGCGCGCTGATGGAAGCGCAAGGGCAGGGCTAAGCCGCGAGGCTTAAAGGAAGTTGCATGGCCAAAACAGACGACAAGGTCGCCCTTTTTCCGGCAGATGATCTTGTCGCGCTTGTCCGCGCCTACAACCCCCGTACAAACGAAGCGTTGATCCGCGCGGCCTATGACTTTGGCCGCGCGATGCACGAAGGGCAGTTCCGCCACTCCGGCGAGCCCTACTTCACTCACCCCATTGATGTCGCCTGTATTCTGGCCGAGCAGCATCTTGATGATGCCTCGATCATTACTGCTCTTTTGCATGACACGATTGAGGACACCAAAGCGTCACACGATGTGGTGGTCGAGAAGTTTGGCGAAGAGATTGCCGGCCTTGTGGATGGCGTCACCAAGTTGACCAATCTGCAACTCAGTTCGACCGAGACCAAGCAGGCGGAAAATTTCCGCAAGCTGTTCATGGCGATGTCCAAAGACCTGCGGGTTATCCTGGTCAAGCTTGCCGACCGTTTGCACAATATGCGCACGATCAAGGCGATGCGCCCTGACAAGCAGGCGCAAAAAGCGCGCGAAACAATGGATATTTATGCCCCCCTTGCGGGCCGCATGGGTATGCAGTGGATGCGCGAAGAGCTGGAAGACCTCGCGTTCAAAGTGCTGAACACCGAGGGGCGGGCGTCGATCATCCGCCGCTTTATCACGTTGCAGAAAGAAACCGGCGATGTGATCGAACGCACCACCGGCGACATGGAATCCGAACTGGAAGCTGCCGGCATCAAAGCCGCCGTCATGGGGCGCGCGAAAAAGCCGTACTCGATCTGGCGCAAGATGCAGGAAAAGGATCAGGGTTTCTCGCGGCTGTCCGACATCTATGGGTTCCGCATCATCACCGAGAGCGAGCAGGACTGTTACCGCGTTCTTGGCGTGATTCACCAACGCTGGCGTGCGGTGCCCGGGCGGTTCAAGGATTACATCAGCCAACCGAAATCCAACGGCTACCGGTCAATTCACACGACGGTTTCAGGCCGCAACGGGCGCCGCGTCGAGGTGCAAATCCGCACCCAGCAGATGCATGATGTGGCCGAGTCCGGTGTGGCGGCGCATTGGTCCTATAAGGACGGTGTGCGCGGTGAAAACCCTTTTGCCGTCGATCCGGTGAAATGGATTTCCGGTCTGACCGAACAATTTGACGCAGAAGAAGATCACGAGGATTTCCTCGAAGCTGTGAAGCTTGAGATGTATTCGGATCAGGTGTTCTGCTTCACCCCGAAGGGCGAAGTTGTGAAGCTGCCGCGCGGAGCCACGCCGATTGATTTTGCCTACGCGATTCACACGCGCATCGGACATGCCTGTGTCGGGGCCAAGATTGACCATCGTCGCGTGCCGCTTTGGACGCGGGTCAAAAACGGTCAATCCGTGGAGATCATCACCGCTGAAGGCCAGATGCCGCAGGCCACTTGGCTTGATATTGCCACCACCGGCAAGGCCCGCACGGCCATCCGCCGCGCGCTGCGCGAGTTGGATCGGGAACGCTATGTCAAGCTGGGCGGGCAATTGGCAGTGGCCGCTTTCGAGCAGGTCAACAAAAAGCCGACGGACAAAGCACTGGGGCTGGCGGTCAAACATTTCCGGCTCAAGGACAAGGACGAACTGCTGGCGCGTCTTGGGTCGGCAGAATTGAGCGGTGTCGAAGTGGTTCAGGCGGTCTATCCTGAGCTCGCGCCGCATGAGACCGAAGAAGTCACGCCGGAACGGGCTGTGATCGGCCTGTCTGCGGACCAGAGTTTTCAGCGCGCCAAATGCTGTCAGCCTTTGCCCGGGGAGCGGATTGTCGGCATCACCTATCGCGGGCAGGGCGTTGTCGTGCATGCGATTGATTGCGACAGCCTGTCCAACTACGAAGATCAGCCGGATCGCTGGCTTGATCTGCATTGGCAGGCGGGCAAGTTCAAAGCGATCTTTGAGGTCAACCTTTGGGTGACGATCGGCAATGACGCCGGGGTGCTGGGACGTATTTGCACATTGATCGGAGAGAACAAGGCCAATATCTCCAATCTAGAGTTTGTTGATCGCAAGCCTGATTTCTATCGGTTGCTTGTCGGCGTGGAGCTTGCGGATGCGGAGCATCTGCATACGCTCATGTTGGCGTTGCAAGCCGAGAACGACGTGGCCGAGATCTCTCGCTATCGCAACCCAGAGCAGGCACGCGCACCAAGCGGGACCTGACAACCGAGGACGCCCCGAAGGTGGTATTCAAGCGCCGCGACAGACGACCAATCCTTCAGGTTCTGGGGGAGTTCTTCTATCCGCGCGGTGGATGGACGCGGGCTGCACGCTATGTTCAGCACCGCCTGCGGCGTCTACCTGGCTCTCCGGAAACCATCGCTCGCGGCGTCTGGTGTGGCGTGTTTACGACCTTTACGCCTTTTTACGGGCTCCACTTTGTGGTCGCCGCCGTTCTCGCGCGCATCTTGAATGGCAACCTTCTCGCCGCCTTGCTGGCAACGTTTTTTGGCAATCCGCTGACCTATGTGCCGATTGGGGTTGTGTCTCTGAAAACAGGCCATTTCCTTTTGGGGACCGAGTTTGAAGAAGGTGAACACAAGACGCTGGGAAGCAAGTTTGCCGATGCAGGGGGCGATCTGTGGCACAACTTTTTTGCTATGTTCACAGACAAGGTCGCCGACTGGCATGGCCTGCGCATTTTTTACGATGAGGTGTTCTATCCCTATTTGATTGGCGGCATCATCCCCGGGATCCTTGCGGCGACGATTGCTTACTACCTGTCGGTGCCGGTGATCCGTGCCTATCAGAAATCCCGATCCGCGCGCATTCAGAAAAAGATCATGAAGGTGCGCGCCGCCGCTGCGGAACATGTGGCCCGCACGCAAGAAGAACAGGCGCAAAACGGCCCTCCGAAATCCTGAAAAAAACCGGTTTTCCTCTGAGCGCGCCCGCCGTAGTGTCAGGCCAACGATCACAGGAGAAAATGCCATGCTGCGCCTTGGTGTGAACATCGACCACGTTGCCACCGTGCGGAACGCACGCGGTTCTGAATATCCCGACCCCGTGCGTGCAGCGAAACTGGCCGAAGCAGCCGGAGCTGACGGCATTACCGCGCATTTGCGTGAGGACCGTCGCCACATCGCGGATGCGGATATCGATGCGCTTATGGAGGCGCTGACGGTGCCGCTGAACTTTGAGATGGCGGCTACTGAGGAGATGCAGCAAATCGCCTTGCGGCACAAACCGCATGCGGTGTGCATTGTGCCGGAGAAGCGCGAGGAACGGACGACCGAGGGCGGGCTTGAGGTCGCGCGCGAGGAAAACAAGCTGGCGCATTTCATTGCGCCATTGCGCGACGTTGGATGCCGCGTGTCGATCTTTATTGCGGCCGATCAGGCCCAGATCGAAGCTGCCAACCGTATTGGCGCGCAGGTGATTGAATTGCACACCGGAGCCTACTGCGATTTTCACGCGGAGGGTCGCTTTGAAGAGCGCGACGCAGAACTGGCGCGCCTGACCGAGATGGCGGCCTTCGCCCACTCCCTTGGGCTTGAGGTTCATGCGGGCCACGGTCTGACCTACGACACCGTTGCGCCTATCGCGGCTTTGCCGGAGGTCATGGAGCTTAATATCGGCCACTTCCTGATCGGTGAGTCGATCTTCCTGGGGCTGGATCCAGCCATCAAGGAAATGCGCCGCATCATGGATGAGGCGCGCGCGTGATCACGCCTGAGTTTATCGCGATCTGGATTGCGTGGTTGATGGCGGGCGGGTCTCCGGGGCCGGCCACCATGGGCATCGCAGGCACCGCGATGAGCGAAGGCCGACGCCCTGCCTTAGCCTTCGCGCTCGGCATCCTTGCCGGTTCGGCAAGCTGGGGCATCGCTGCGGCTTTGGGGTTGTCGGCGGTGATGCTCGCAAATGTCTGGCTCTTTGAGCTGTTGCGCTATGCAGGCGCGGCCTATCTTGGCTGGCTGGCGATTAAGGCTCTGAAACGCGCCGCTTCGCCCCAGAATGCGGCCGTCGGGACGCCGTTTAAGGGCAGTTTCCGCACCCTTTTTGCCAAAGGCGCTGCGATCCATATTACCAATCCCAAGGCCATCCTGAGCTGGGCTTCGATTTATGCGATCGTTGCACCGGCCACGGCCACACCGGCCACGCTTTTTGGATATTTCAGCTTGCTTTATGCGGGCTCAATCCTGGTCTTTGTCGGCTATGCTGTTCTGTTTTCGTCAGAACGGGTTGTGCGCGGCTACCGCCGGGCCAGCCGTGCCTTTGACCTCGCCTTTGCGGGGTTCTTTGGTTTTGCCGGCTATAAGATCCTGACGGCAAGACTTGAGAATTGAGAGATGAGATGAACCAACAGATCAACCTGCGCAAATATGCGCTTGTCTTTGTTTTGACGGTGTTTGGCCTTTTGGCAGTGGGGTTGGGTTTGAACCTGATCGGGTTTCCTTTGCCGCCAGGGCTGCAAACCTGGTTGCCGCCAGCCATTGCAGCCCTTGTGATCGGTCAAGAGGTGGCGCGGACCTCCGATGTGCCGCCGAGTGCGGGCGCCTATTGGAAAATCGGTCTGCGGCTCACTGCGGTCGCTGCTGTCTTGCATCTGATCATCGCCACGGTGGTCTTTGTTGGCCTGTCCGTGTTTGCTGGCGGCAATGTGCTGGGTCAGTTTGCGGTTGTCGGTTTGCCCGGACTTTTGATCATCGCCGGTCTCATGGTGATGGCGATTTACCTGTCCAACGTGGCGTTTCTTTGGATGGGCGTCAAAACCACGCTGCGGGCCAAGGACCGCATGGGGCGCGGCCAGTGATCCGCCATATTGTCATGCTGAGCCTGCGGCCAGCGGTACAGGCCCCGCTGGAGGTGGTGTTGGGCAAGCTTGAAGAATTGGTCAACGAGCTTGAGGGCTGTTCCAATTTTGTGGCGGGCCCCAACCGAGACTTTGAGAACAAGTCGCCGGATTACCCATTTGGCTTTATGTTTGATGCCGAAGATACGGAGGCCCTAAGGGCCTATGCAGAGCACCCACAGCATATCGCATTGGGCGGGCGACTGGTTGCGATGTGCGACGGCGGGGCCGCAGGCATCCGTGTCTATGACCTTGAGATTGCTTCCTGAAACCCAATCGGATTTCACCTCGCTTTTCCCGCGATTTTGGGCTTTTCTGATCCCACAAATCTTTGGGATGAAATCTATGAGCCGCTTTTCGTATTTCGTATTGAGCCTGTTCACACTTTGCGCCGGACCGGCCGTTGCGCAACAGGCTTTTGAATGTGACTGGCCGGCGCGTGCGGATGCCATAGTCGAACCTTGGGAAGAGAACAGCCGCAGTTTTGCTAATGGCGATGTGCGCTTGGCTGTGCTGGACACCATCGAGCCTGCGGCTGCGGCCTTTCACTTGCTGGTGCTTTCGCCCCCCTATGACGAAGTTGGCGGCCGACAGTGTCGTATCCTGTCGCTTGACGAAGGACTCGGATTTGCGGGATTGGACTTCTCTTCATTGAACGCCAGCTATGACCCTTCTGCGGGGCTGGTTTTTGACATCAACGCATCGCTTTATGACGTGGACACAGGCACCTCAGAGACGCATCGTCTGGTGTTCACACTTAGTCAGGCGACTGGCGACATTCAGGCCATGTGGCCATGATCCTCGGTGTCGGCACGGATCTTGCGAATATTGACCGCATCGCGGGGACGCTGGAGCGTTTCGGGGATCGGTTTCGCAACCGTGTCTTTACCGAGATTGAACAGGCCAAAGCCGAACGCCGTTTGGATACGGTTGGCACCTATGCCAAACGCTGGGCGGCCAAGGAGGCGTGCTCCAAGGCGTTGGGCACAGGTCTGCGCATGGGCATCAGTTGGAAAGACATGGCGGTGAGCAACCTGCGCACCGGGCAGCCGATCATGCACGTTACCGGATGGGCGGCGCAGCGGCTTCAGGAAATGACGCCTGAGGGTCACGAGGCCATCATCCACGTCACCCTGACGGACGATCATCCATGGGCACAGGCCTTTGTGGTGATAGAAGCGCGTCCCATCGCGGCCATGCCGGGTTGACTTGCCCCGCCCGCAGACGCATGTAACCCCCGACCTAACGCGGAGAGTCCCGAAATGGCCGACAAAGCCAAGCAAGACAACGGCATCGTTGAAACCATCAAGACCATTGTCTATGCGCTTTTGATTGCGGGTGTTTTCCGCACGCTGTTCTTTCAACCGTTCTGGATCCCCTCGGGGTCGATGAAAGACACATTGCTAATCGGAGATTTCCTCTTCGTGAACAAGATGACCTATGGCTATTCCTATGCGTCGTGCCCGTCGATCCGCATTCAGCGGTTGGGCATCAACATTGACGCCAAAGACATCTGCGGATGGTTTGACGGTGACAACACACGTTTGTTCGGCGGTGAACCGGAACGTGGCGATGTGGTGGTCTTCCGGCATCCGGTGTCTGGCCAGGACTACATCAAACGCCTGATTGGTATGCCTGGCGACAAGGTTCAGATCAAAGCGGGGCTGCCTTACATCAATGGCGTTCCGGTCAAGCAGATGCCCGATGGTGTCTTTGAGGAACTCAAAGAGCCGCAAGGACCAGAACGTCGCCCGCCGTCCTGTGAAAACGATCCGGTCGGCTTGGGGGGCGTTTGTGTCAAATCGCGCGCCATCGAGACATTGCCCAATGGAAAATCCTATGCGGTGCTCAATATCGGCAACCGCAGCGAAGACAACACGGGCATCTATACGGTGCCTGAGGGTCAGTACTTCTTTATGGGTGACAACCGCGACAATTCGATCGACAGCCGCGTAGGCCCGGCCCGCCGTGGCGTGGGTTTTGTGCCCTATGAAAATCTGATCGGCCGCGCAGACCGCATCATGTTCTCCTCCGGTGGACGTTCCATGTTCTACTTCTGGACATGGCGGGGGGATCGTTTCTTCAAGGCCATCGAGTGAAAGTTGCGAACGAACTCAAGGCCCTAGAGGCACGTTTGGGGCATTCGTTTTCGCGCCCCGAGCTTTTGGTGCGCGCTGTGACGCATTCCTCGATGAGTTCGCCGACCAGACAGGACAACCAGCGTCTCGAGTTTCTCGGAGATCGCGTGCTGGGTCTTGTGATGGCAGAAGCGCTGCTGGAACATGACAAATCCGCGTCTGAAGGGCAGCTGGCACCACGGTTCAATGCGCTTGTGCGCAAAGAAGCCTGTGCCGACGTGGCCCGCGAGATCGATCTTGGTGCGGCGCTCAAGCTGGGGCGCTCGGAAATGATGTCGGGCGGCCGTCGCAAGCAGGCGCTGCTGGGCGATGCGATGGAGGCGGTCATTGCCGCGGTTTATCGCGACGCGGGGTTTGACGTCGCGCGGGCGATGATCCTGCGCCTTTGGGGCAGTCGCGTGCAAAGCGTCGAGGCAGATGCCCGCGATCCCAAAACCTCGCTTCAGGAATGGGCGCAGGCGCGCAAACTTCCGCCACCGAGATACGAGATGGTCAAACGCTCAGGCCCCGACCATGCGCCGGTGTTCACGATATCCGTGCAGCTGGAAAACGGCATGGCTGCTGAGGCCACAGACAATTCCAAGCGCAAGGCGGAACAGGCGGCTGCCAAGGCGATGCTGGCGGAGGTGGAGAAGGGATGAGGAAAAACGCTTTGCGAGGCGTTTGTTCATAGCATTTGCAAATGCCTTTCTTGTCCCCCTCTGGAACCACCCAATATTTTCCGCTACACACGCGCCTTAACCAGACAAAGGCATGCCCCATGACCACACGCGCCGGATTCGTCGCACTGATCGGAGAGCCCAACGCGGGCAAATCCACGCTCACCAACCAGATGGTTGGCGCCAAAGTGTCGATCGTGACCCACAAGGTTCAGACCACCCGCGCCCGCATCCGTGGTGTGGCGCTTCAGGGCGAGAGCCAGATTGTTTTTGTCGACACGCCAGGCCTCTTCCGCCCGCGTCGCCGCCTGGATCGTGCCATGGTCGCCGCCGCATGGGGTGGGGCTGCGGATGCCGATATCATCGTCTTGATGATCGAGGCCCATCGCGGTGTGACAAAAGGTGTCGAGGCCATTCTTGAAGGGCTGGAAGAAATCGGCAAGGGCCGCAAGATCGCGCTGGCCATCAACAAGATCGACCGTGTGAAATCCGAAGTCCTGCTGGCGCTCTCCAAAGACCTGAACGAGCGATATGACTTTGTCGAAACCTTCATGATTTCTGCAGAAAAGGGCCACGGCTGCGCCCATCTGAAAGAATGGATTGCTGGCGAACTGCCGGAAGGCCCGTGGCTTTATCCTGAAGACCAGATTGCCGATCTGCCGATGCGCATGATCGCCGCCGAAATCACCCGCGAAAAGCTGACCCTGCGCCTGCATCAGGAACTGCCGTATCAGATGACGGTAGAGACCGAGCAGTGGGAAGAGCGCAAGGATGGATCCGCCCGTGTGGATCAGATGATTTATGTCATGCGTGACGGTCACAAAGGCATCGTTCTGGGCAATAAGGGCGAGACCATCAAGGCGGTCTCCAAAGCCGCACGTGAAGAGCTCGAAGAGTTCATGGGGCGTCGTATCCATCTGTTTTTGCAGGTTAAAGTTCGCCCGAACTGGCTTGAGGAAAAAGAGCGTTACTCGGAGATGGGTCTCGATTTCCGCGATGGCAATACCTGATCATGCGCCTGACGGCCGAGTTTTGGGTGCAGGCCTATCTGGCGCGGCTGCGGGTCTATGAAATCCCCGCCTTCGTTGTGGCGCATGGGGATGATACTGCCGGGGCCGTGCTGGTGAAGCTCAACACGCTGGATGGGCAAGCAAAGGTGTTTGAGCGCTCCTTTGATCTCATGAGCGGCGAGCGGCGTTGGCTTGTTCTGTCGGAAGGCGATGAGCGCGATGTAGACGCCGCGCTGGCCAAACAGCGCAGTTTTGACACCGATGCTTGGGTGATCGAGGTCGAAGATCGCCAAGGGCGGCACCTTCTGGATGAACCGGGGCTATCGGAGTGATTTTCTTCGCAGAAGGAAGCCGCGGCACCAAAATCTTCTAGAAAAAATGGACCTAACGGGCTTGGATAGCGCGAAAGGACATCAAACATGGACTGGCGCGATCAGGGCTTTGTGCTCTCAAGCAGAAAACACGGCGAGACATCTGTGATTTTGGAGGTTTTCACCCCCAATCACGGGCGTCATGCCGGTGTTGTGCGGGGTGGGATAAGTCGCAAAATGACGCCCATCCTGCAACCCGGACAGCAGCTTGATCTCAGTTGGCGCGCCCGGCTGGAAGACCACATCGGCAGCTTTACGGTTGAGCCCGTCCGATCCCGCGCCACGGTGCTGTCTGACCGTTTGGCGTTGGCGGGGCTGAACGCGGTGACGGCCCTTTTGAGTTTCTGTCTGCCGGAACGGGAAATTCATGCCGATCTCTATCAACGCTCTGAACAGCTTCTTGATTTGCTGGGGCAAAACGACATTTGGCCGTTGGCTTATTTGCGTTGGGAAATGGCGTTGCTTGATGAAATGGGATTCGGGCTCGATCTCTCGGCCTGTGCGGTGAAGGGCACCAACCAGCACCTCGACTATGTCTCGCCGAAATCTGGCCGTGCGGTGTCTGCTCAAGGGGCAGGGGACTGGGCCAGCCGTCTGTTGCCTCTTCCGCCGGTGATGCTTGGTCAGGGGGACGCCCCCGACGCGGAGATCGCACAGGCGTTTCAAACCACAGGGTATTTTCTGTCCGAAAAGCTTGCGCCGGAACTCGGCCACCGCCCCCTGCCAGAGGCCCGTGGGCGATTTGTGGATGTGTTTAGCCGCCGTCTGTGATTCCGACGAAGACCATCTCGCGGCCGGCCTCGTTGCTCAGCACCATATTGGGGCCAGAGATTTCAACGATCTGCATTTCAGCCAGATCTGCGAAGTATGTGTCTTCTTGCGCCGTCATGGCGCATGTCTCCTGTCGTAATCCGGAAACGTCTTTGAACTCAAACCACGGGTAAGGTGCCCATTGGGATGCGGAGAATTCAGAACACGGCCCTTTGCCGTTGACGCTACCATGGGCGCCGAAACTGATTTCGTTGGGGAAATTCACCGGTTTTCCGTCGACTTCGACAAGGCGCCACGCGTAGTCGCCGCCGCCGTATTTGGTCAGCGTTTCGCTCGGGTCACAGGCGGTTAGGGCGACAAGGCCGAACAGGGGGAAAAGTCGTTTCATATCTATTGATAGAGCGCCAATATCAGATCGACCAGCGTGCCCATGGCGGGGCCGTTCACTTCTCCGTCACGGGAGGTTAGGTCTTCCATGCCGATGAACGAGGCATAAAGGATGCGCACCAATTCGGGATTGGTCAGGCCGATGTCTTTCATCAAGGCCGAGAGATATTGCATCCGCAATCCGTCCACGCGGGCCACGGCTTCGGCCACATCGGGATCGCTGCGCCCCCATGCGCGGATTGCAGGTTCCAAAGCGATGCCCCCGTATTCTTTGGGCGCGCCTGAGACCGCAATTTGACCCAGCGCACGCAGTTTGTGGGCCGCGCTATCTTCTCCGTCGATTTGGGTCACGATGTCTGCGTAGGCTTTGCTTTCCCATTCTTTCAGCAGTGCGGAATGAAAGGCAGGGACATCCGCAAAATGCCAATAGAACGACCCTTTGGTCGTCGACATGCGGCGCGCCATCGGTTCGGCCTTAAGGGCGCTGGAACCGGATTCTGTCAGTGCCAGAAATCCGCCGCGCAGCCAGTCATCTTTGGTCAGCCTTTTGCTCATGCAGAAAACCATACGGTAACGTATTGACTCATTCAAGCCGTGTTCGCATGGTGGCATCCATACGCTATCGTATGGAATCAGTGGAGCGACAAATGAACCCTTGGATGATCCTTGCAAGCGCCCTTTTGGGGCTGACAACATATGTTCATGTTTTTCTGGGCGGACCCGAGATACATCACGTCATTCAGGCCAGCAGCCTAAGTGGCAGCGTCCGGGGGGTCGCAGCGGTCTTGTGGCATGCAGTGACCGTGGTTCTGATCGCTTTTGCATTAGCGTGTGCCGTGATGGCCCGGCACCAAAATCGGGCATTGGCGCTTTTGGTGATCGGCATCCAACTTGGGTTTGCGGCCTTGTTTGTGGTCTACGGCCTGAGCTTGCTGGGCACGCTTTGGGTGATGCCTCAGTGGCTGATCTTTACTCTGATACCTGCGGTGATGATGTGCGGCTTGCGGTGGGGGCAGAGGGGCAATGACCGCGGTGCGGCACTGACGTAATACTGACCCTATACCGACGTGAAACCGGCGCCGATCCGCGAACAATAAAAGTCCCGCCGACCATGCGATCGGCGGGGCTTCGTTTCAATGATCGAGGGTCAGGCCAGAAGGCGTCGAGCAATCACCTGAGCCTGAATTTCGGCGGCGCCTTCAAAGATGTTCAGGATGCGGGCGTCGCACAAGATCCGGCTGACGGAGTATTCAAGGGCAAAGCCGTTGCCGCCGTGAATCTGAAGCGCGTTGTCTGCTGCCGCCCAAGCCACGCGGGCACCAAGAAGCTTGGCCATGCCAGCCTCAAGATCGCACCGATGGCCGTGGTCTTTTTCCCAAGCGGAGAAATATGTCAGCTGACGCGCGATCATGATCTCGACGCACATCATGGCCAACTTGCTGGCGACGCGTGGGAAGTTGATCAACGATTTGCCGAACTGTTTGCGGTCAATGGCGTATTGCATACCCACGTCCATGGCAGCTTGCGCAACACCCACCGCGCGGGCAGCGGTTTGAATGCGGGCAGATTCGAAGGTTTCCATCAACTGCTTGAAACCTTTGCCTTCTTCGCCACCAAGCAGGTTCTCGCCCTTGACCTTGAAACCGTCAAACCCAAGTTCGTATTCTTTCATGCCGCGATAGCCGAGCACCTCGATCTCGCCGCCGGTCATGCCTTCGGTCGGGAAGGGGTTCTCGTCGGTGCCAGGTGTCTTTTCGGCGAGGAACATCGACAGGCCACGGTGGTCAGTGGTGTCGGGATTGGTGCGTGCCAGCAGGGTCATCACGTGGGTGCGCGCGGCGTGGGTGATCCAGGTTTTGTTGCCCGTTACCTCCCAATTGCCGTCTTCGGTTTTAACCGCGCGGGTGCGCAGCGACCCAAGGTCGGATCCGGTGTTGGGTTCGGTAAAGACCGCGGTTGGCAGGATTTCTGCGGACGCGATTTTGGGCAGCCAGTGTTGCTTCTGCTCCTCGGTACCGCCGCACAAGATCAACTCGGCCGCAATTTCGGAGCGGGTACCCAGAGACCCCACACCGATATAGCCGCGGGACAGCTCCTCGGACACCACAACCATCGACGCTTTTGACAGGCCAAACCCGCCGTATTCTTCGGGGATCGTAAGACCAAAGACGCCCAGTTCTGCAAGCTCTTCAATGATTTCCATAGGGATGAGCTCATCTTTGAGGTGCCATTCATGCGCGTTGGGTTCCACGCGATCCACCGCAAAGCGGCGGAATTGTTCGCGGATCATTTCAAGCTCTTCTTCGAGGCCGGACGCGCCGAACATGATGTTCGCTGATTGCTCCTGCATCAACTCCACCAGACGCAGGCGGGCGGCCTGAGAGTTGCCACCGTCACACAGCGACATGACTTCGGGTTGCATCAGTCCACGCAGTTCATCCTGTGTCAGGCCGAGGTCCTGCATTCGGATGATTTCGCCCTGACTCATCGGTATGCCGCCATAAACCTGCCATAGGTATTCGCCAAATGCGATCTGGTGGATGAGTTGTTCGATCTCGCCAAATTTTCCGTCGGCATGGAGGCGTTCTGCCCATGCCTGCATTTGTTTGAGTGACTGTGCATAGGTCGCAAGCCAGGACAGGCCATGTGCCGCGGTCTGGTTCTCTTCCATCAACTTGCCGGACACCTTGCCGTCAAGCGATACGGTCTCGCGCACGCGAGCGGTTGCGGTTTCCAGAAGGGCCTCAACCGGGGCAACTGCCGCGCCGGTCAATGCCAAGAGTTCGGGGAGAATCACGGGGCTGTTCATCGTCAGGTCCTGTCCATCATGCGGCATGTCGCTGTATCCTCTGTTTCTGCACCGTGACATAATTCTTTTGCAGTTGCAGCGCAACAAAAATGCCAACTAACGCGACGTTTTGTTCATATGTTGCGCGGTCATTTTTTGCACGTGCAGCAACTTGGGCGTATATCAAAGTATGGATGTATTTTTCGCAAACTTCGACGCCACAACACTTTTCCTTTGCTGCGTGATTGCTGTGTTAGCCGGCACAATCAAAGGGCTGGTCGGATTTGCGATGCCAATGGTTTTGATATCTGGGTTGGGGTCCTTTCTTGAGCCGGAGTTGGCGCTTGCCGGGCTGATTCTTCCGACATTGGTGACAAATGGCGTGCAGGCTTTGCAGCACGGCGTAGGTGCTGCGTGGCAGTCTATCCAACGGTTCCACCTGTTTTTGATATCGGGCGGCGTGGCGCTGTTGATCAGTGCGCAGTTTGTGCGCGTGTTACCTGGGCAGGTGATGCTTTTGATTATCGGCGTGCCGGTGGCGCTTTTTGCGATTTTTCAGCTTATGGGGCGCGGATTTGGCGGGTTTCGACCCACCCCGCGGGCCGAGATCGGGATCGGAACCTTCGCCGGAGTGTTGGGGGGCATGTCTGGCGTATGGGGGCCGCCGACCGTGGCCTATTTGACGGCGCTACGAACAGAGAAAGCCGAGCAAATGCGCGTGCAGGGGGTGATCTATGGCCTCGGTGCGGTTCTTTTGGTTGTCGCTCATATCGGCTCGGGTGTCCTGCGTGCGGACACCGTTCCGCTGTCGCTTATGCTCGTTGTGCCGGCATTGGCGGGGATGTGGGTTGGCACTCGATTGCAAAGCCGCATCGATCAACAGGGGTTTCGCCGGGCAACCTTGCTGGTGCTGTTGATTGCTTCTCTGAACCTCATACGGCGGGCGGTATTCGGCTGATTTGGGCTGCAGGCGCCCCCTTTCTCCTTGTTCGAGAGGGGGGAGAGGATAGGATGTGCAAAACCAGATCCGGAGCACAAGCCGTTGAAAGACCAAAGCGTTCCCTTGCGCATCAGCGCCACGAGTCTTGCCGTTCTGGCAACGATTGCCACCGGCTGGTTCCTGAATACGGCACAGGCAATCTTGGTGCCGATCGTGCTTGGGGCTCTTTTGGCATTTCTGATGCATGGGATTTCGCGCGAGCTTGAACGTATTCCCTATTATTCCAAGTTGGTGCCACCTTGGGCGCGCATGACCATCACCACCATCGTTTTGTTTATAGCACTGACGGCGAGTGTTGGTTTTTTTGCCAGAAACCTGGATCCGGTCGTGCGGGCCATTCCGACTTATGCGGAGTCTTTGTCGGTTCTGGCGTCTGACACGGCTGCGCGGTTTGACTATGAGCTGGAGGTCACATGGCGGTCTTTGGATAAGCTGTTGTTTGAGAATATAGATCTCCAATCCGTGATCCGGATCGCTCTAAATTCCGTCAGCTATTCAGCAGGTTACTTGGCGCTTGTGTTCCTTTATGCGGTTCTGTTCCTGATCGAGAGAGACAGCATCTCGATCAAAATTGCGGCCATTGTGCCTGTCGCAGAGAACCGCAAAAATGTCTGGCGTACGATTGATCTGATCACCGATCAGATCGGCACTTACTTCACCACCAAGACGCTCATCAATGTGGTTCTTGGGGTGATTTGTTATGCGATTTTCAAGCTCTTTGGCATCGAATTTGCAGCGTTCTTTGCGGTCACAACGGCGATCTTCAACTATATTCCTTATGTCGGCAGCTGGATTGCCATGGCGCTTCCGATGCTTTTTGCCATCGGCCAAATGGGCCTCAGCTGGAATGTTTTCTGGCTTTTCTCGGCACTGGGCGCGGCCCAGTTTGGCATCGGCTATTTCTGGGAGCCGCGACTTATGGGGCGATCGATGAACCTCAGCCCGGTCATCGTGATGGTGTCTTTGGCTGCATGGACGGCCGTTTGGGGGCTCATCGGCGCCATTTTATCAGTGATCCTGACGTCAGGGATCATGACCATACTGTCGTTCTTTGAAGCGACCCGACCCTTGGCCATTATGTTGACCAACAACGGCGATGTGCCGGATTGGCGCGAGCTGTCGGAAGACCAGGACGCCGAGGCCTAAGAGGCGTTCACCTCATCGTACCATGCCAGCAAGGCGTCGATGTCGGCGGGCACTTCGGTGGCCATGCCGTCCGCGAACTGGGTGAACTTCTCAGAATTGAGGGGATTGGTGCCAGCGATCACGGTGGCACCGCTTGCCGCTGCTTCGGCGATCAAGTCGCGAAAGCCTTTGCCTTCGCCCTCTTGTTTGCCGAATTTGTTCAACAGAAACACGTCGTAAGGCGTCTGCATGCTGCGGGAGACTTCTGCAACGGCATGCGCCATGGCATCGGGATCCAGACGGCATCCGCGGGCTTCTTTGCCGAGCGACTGGCTGATGCGGATGACATCTCCGTCAGGCAAAACCTGAACATCCATATCGCAAAGCCTGTCCGGCGCGCATTCGGAGTTGGTCTGCACAATGCCGCGTGTGACAACGCCTTTCGCTTCCAGCCGTTTGGCCAGTTCCGCAAGCAAAAGGTCCAGCTCTCCGCGCCCATGCGCCATGGTGTAAGCAATTTTCATCATGTGTCCTTGTCGCTGGGTGCTGCGGGAGTGTCAAATGACCCTCCAATGGAGCGCGGCAGCAATCGGCTGACGAGGGATACGAGAAAAGCGGTAGAGAGGCCGAAGCACAGAATGCCGGCAACACCGCCGAACGCTCCGAACACCCTGAAATTGACGGGCAGGATCACGTCTCCGTAGCCCACCGTGGTGTAGGTCACGAGAGAAAAATAGAGCGCGTCAGACAGGTGGGAGAAGGCGTCCATCCACATCAAAGAATATGCCCACAACCAAACCTGAAGAGTGTGGGAGAACACGATCATTGCAAAGGCCAAACCGGTAATTAGGGCGGTGCGCAAGACATTGCCGCGACGGCGGAGTATGCGGCCGGCGCCCTCCAATGACGGAATCAGCACGGCGAGCAAGCCGACGTGGAGAATGGCGCAAATACCTAGGACCACGGAGCCCCAAATGATCTGGTCTGACTGGCTCATGCGTGGTCTCTACTGCTGGTCCAGCAATGCCTTGGCATCGCTACACAGGGATCTGGCCGCGTTGGCGAGCACGAGAGTGTCGATCCCGACTGCCACGAATGTGGCCCCCTGCGCCAAGTGTTTCTGGGCCCCGTCAATCGAGAGTGTCAAAATGCCCGCAGCTTTGCCCGCAGCGCGGACTTTGCGGATTGCAGCTTCAATGACGTCTTGTACCTCGGGCGCGCCAGAATTGCCGGGGAATCCCATATCCGCAGAGAGATCCGCCGGGCCAATGAACACACCGTCGACACCGTCCACGGCGAGAATTTCATCAAGGTTTTCAATGCCGAGGCGGGTTTCGACCTGAACAAGGAGGCAGATTTCCCGATTTGCGGTTGTGGCGTAATCACTGATTGAGCCAAAGCGGGTGACGCGCGATCCAGCCCCGCCCATGCCGCGGATACCTTCGGGGGCATAGCGGCAGGCACGTACCATTTCGCGGGCCTGCTCTGCTGTGTCAATCAATGGCACAAGCAGCGTTTGGGCACCCGCGTCCAAGGCTTGTTTGATGATCCAGTCCTGCCCGTAAGGCACACGCACAACAGCATGGCTTGGGGATGGGTCTGTGACCATCAATTGATCGCGGATACTGCGCAGGTCGTTGGGGCCATGCTCGCCATCGATCACAAGCCAGTCAAATCCGGCTGTGGCCATCAGTTCCGCCGTGCTCGCCTCGCCAAAAGACATCCAGCAGCCAATTTGCGGGCGCTGTTGTGCAAGGGCAGCCTTGAACGTATTTCTGGGTGCGGGCATTGCCAATCCTTTCAACCAGTCTGAGCCGAGGTCGATGTGATCAAAGCCTCAGAACACGTGCCTGTCCAGCCACAAGACGCAGTATGTGGTTGAAAAAGAGAAGGGCCGGCCCCCACGGCCGACCCATCCCATAGCGAAACCTGTGCTGCCGGTCTTAGACGAGCAGCTGAGCCTCGTGGCGCTTGAGCGAAAGGCGCGCGGCGGAGTAGGCCGCGAGGCCGTCTTTCTCGCGCAGCTCGGGGAAGAGAGCGTAGATCTCTTCGCGCTGTCCTTGTTCGATGCCCTGCATCGAATAGTCGCCCGGCTGGAAGCTTTCGCTCCATGCGCCGTCTGCCAGAACCACCTCGTGCTGTTCGCACATGATGTGGATGTAGGTCACGTCGTCAACGTTGACCACGTCCACACCCTCAAGGTGTGTCAGGTGCTTGGCCGCCACCAGAACCTCGCGCTCTTCAAAGAGCAACTCGGCCTGCTCGGACACGAGCAACATGCGGTGGTTGGGCGAGACCATCATGTCGCGCTCGGGCTGATTTGGCCCAAGTGCGCCGCGACGGATCATTACCGGACGCAGTTCCCGACGGGCTGCGAGTTCGGCAGCGTTCAGGCTGCGGGAGCCGGCCCAGCGGATCGCTTGCAAACCGTTGTCACGGGTCACAACCAAGTCGCCTTCGGACAGGTTTTCCACTGCGATCTCGCCCATCGGGGTAAGGATCTTGGTGCCTGGAGTGAAGCAGACGATTTCGATGTTCTCGAATGTCGCGGTGCCTGTCACAACGGGAACGTCGCCGGTACTGTCGAGGAACTCGATGGTGCCGTCAAAGCCGTTGCCATCGCTGTCTTCGACCATGTCGACGATGCGCCAGTCAACACCCTGCTCGCCAGCAATGTCGAGGCGGTCCATGTCGACGCCACCCGATCCACCCAGGATCACATCACCGTCGCCATCCTCGGCAGAACCGATGATAAACACGTCTTCGTCCGCGCCACCGCGCAGTTCATCCACGCCGGAGCCGCCTTCGATCGTGTCGTTACCGGTGCCACCTCGGATAGTGTCGTCACCTTCCTGACCAAAGATCAAGTCATTGCCCGCACCACCGCGGATGTCGTCGTCACCTGGCTCCAGAGCCAGCGCATCGTCGAAGTCTGCCGGCCGGTCGACAATTTCACCGGTTGTCAGGTCGAAGCTGTCTTCGCCGTAAATGACATCATCACCGGTGCCACCTGTGATGGTGTCTCCGCCAATGCCGCCGCCGATGCTGTCGTTGTCGGCACCGCCGCTGATCACATCGTCGCCGGAGTCGCCGTTGATGATGTCATCGCCTGCGCCACCGCTGAGGAAGTCCGGTGTCTGACCAACCGAGGCCACACCGGTCACGCCTGGCGTACCGCCAGTGATCGCGTCGTTGCCGTCGCCACCGTCAATGGTGTCAACGCCTGCGCCACCGATGATCAAGTCATCGCCACCGGCACCATCAATGCTGTCCGCGCCGATGCCACCAGTCAGAGTGTCGTCGCCGTCACCAGCAACAACCACGTTGTTGCCGGATCCCGCGTCCACAAAGTTCGCACCGTCGCCGGTCATGATCACATCGTCGCCGTCGCCGCCGAGAATGGAGTCATCGCCTTCGCCGCCATCAATGGTGTCAGAGCCCTGACCGCCAACAAAGGTGTCATTCCCCGCGCCACCAATCAGCGAGTCCGCGTCATCTTCGCCCCAAAGTTCGTCGTTGCCGTCGCCACCATAAATGGTGTCGGACTGATCGCCGCCGTAAAGAACGTCGTCGTCGCCTTCGCCGAACAGTTTGTCGGTGCCGATGCCGCCGTAAATGGTGTCGTTGCCGGCGCCACCGGATACATCGTCAAAGCCTGCGCCTGCCTCGATGCTGTCATCGCCTGCGCCGCCGTGCACAACGTCGTCGCCGTAACCGGAGATCACCGTGTCGTTGCCATCACCGGCATCGATCGCGTCACGCTGGTCGCCGCGCGGTGTGCCGCCGGGGAATTCGAAGAAGCTGGAAGGAACAGTTGAATCGAGCGCTTCGTCCAAGAAGTTGTCGAGGGCGTCGAAGTTGTCGACACGGTCGCCTTCGGGATCGCCAACATAAGACGCATCAATGAGATCGTCGCCGTCTGTGCCTTCGACCACACCGTCGAGCCCGCTCAGATCAACGATTTCGACGTTTTCGATGTTCACGAAGGTCGTGATTACTCCGGTGCGCATATCGTCTGCGTCCAGATAGTAGACCACGCCGTTCTCCGGGTTGTCGGGATCGTATTCGATCTCGGCGTTGCCCAGCACCTGAAGGGTGTCAAAGTCGTCGCCGCCTTCGCCGCCGTCGATAAACTGGTTGTCCTGACCCACGACAATGATGGTGTCGCGGTCGTCGCCGGAATTTACCACGTCTTCGCCTGGACCGGTGGAGATCACGTCGTCGCCGGCACCGCCTTCGATGGTGTCGTTGCCGTCGTTGCCAAAGATGGTGTCGTTACCCTCTTCGCCCCAGAGTTCATCGTCACCCGGGTTGCCTTCGAGGAAATCGTTGCCCGCGCCAGCGAAAATGGTGTCGTCGCCGCCGCCCGCATCGAGTTCATCGTCGCCCGCGCCGCCTTTCATCAGGTCGTCGCCGGAGGAGCCGTCGAGTGTGTCATTGCCAGAGCCGCCGTCGAGCGTGTCGTTGCCCGCGCCGCCTGCGACCACGTCGTCGCCGTGCTCGCCGATCAACACGTCATCGTCATCGCCGCCTGTCAGCGTGTCATTTCCGTCGCGACCATAAAGCACGTCGTTGCCCGACGCGCCTTCCATATAGTCGTCGCCATCACCGCCAGCCATGCTGTCGTCTCCGACACCGCCGCCCATGACGTCATTGCCTTCACCGCCAAATGCGATGTCATCGCCTTCGGACGCGACAATCGTGTCATCGCCACCCCAGGCAACAATGACGTCGTCGTTTTCTGCACGACCGGGGAACAGGTTGTCTTCGTTATCCACAAAGTCGCCGTCCGGATCGCCATCGTACTCAAGGTCGATGAGGTCCGCGCCCACGGTGCCTTCGACAATGCCATCACGCTCACGATCGGAGATTTCGTCCGCAAGAATGTTTTCAATGTCAAAAAATTCAAGGGCTTCGCCGGTTTCTTCGATCACCGCGACGCCGTTTTCGCCGTTCTCGGGATCATAGACCACCGTGATCGGGCCCAGGCCGCGCAGGTCAAGCGTGTCGTCGTCGTCGCCGGTGCTGCCGCCGTTGACCAGATCGAGTGTGGAGCCACCCAGAATGGTGTCGGCATCCGCGCCGCCATCAATGGTGTCCACGCCGTCACCGCCAGTGATCTCGTCCTGGCCTTCCTGACCATAGATCATGTCGCTTCCATCGCCGCCCATCAGCACGTCATCGCCATCTTCGATCGAGGTCACAACGGGTCCCGTTGAGAAGAAGACGTCGGATACACTCACATCGGCAGGATCATCGTTCAGGTTGACCGTGATGATTTCAATACGGGCGACAGGACCAGGAATGTCGACCAGAACAGAATTGCCGGTGGTGTCGGCATCGCCGTCCGCGATGTCGTCGGAAACCGCGGCTTCGGTTGTGCCGTCGCCGTCAATGTCGACAAGGCGCAGGTTCGTGCCGTCTTCACCACTCAGGGTTACTTCGATCCGGTTGCCGTCTGTGTCATACGCCCAGACTTTAGTAACCGCCCGACCGTCGATGTCGTTGATACGGAATTGTGCGTTTTCAACAGCTTCGGAGAATTCCAGCACCGCGGTCGTAGTCGCGCCTGTGCCGGCGCCAGTGTCCATGCGCAAGCCACTGTTGGCGTTGATTGTTTCGTCGCCGCCGACAAGCCCGTCGACGACCTGAGTTGCATTGTCATATTCGGTGCCAGCGCTTGCAGCGGTGGTTGTCGACGAGAACGCAACGGAGATCGATCCAGTGTCCTGCGTGATCGGGCCGGAGATCGGGTCGCCGTCGACTGGTGTGCCGATTTCGCTCCAGTTGAAGCTTTCGATGCCGCCTGGTGTGCTGCCGGTGGTGTTGCTGATCGGGGCAAAGCCGCCGTAGATTACATCATCGCCGCCGCCACCTTCGATGGTGTCGGAACCAGCCTCGCCGGCGAGAAGATCGTCGCCAGGTTCTGCGTCGGCATCCTGATCTGCGTCCTGCGGATCGGATTCGTCGCCGTAAACCTCATCATCGCCAGCGCCCGCGAGGACCGTGTCGTCGCCGTTGCCTGCGTAAATCGTGTCATCGCCAGCGCCGCCCAATACGGTGTCGTCACCGCCCTGAGCGCTGACAGCTGCGCCGGAGTTGGTGACGTTATCGCCTTCGCCATCGGTGAAGCCTACGTCAATTGCGTCATCGTTCTCGGTTCCGTCCACGATGCCAGGACCAGTCGGATCAGCCATTGTTCCCTCGTTTCCTCTGTGCACGGCTCGCCGTTCTCGAAAGAACAGCGAAATGCAGATCTCCCACCGCTCATAAAGAACGGCTTACAACACCTCGTAAGGTGCCCAATTTGTGAATGGCTGCCCCAAGCCAGAACATACGCCCCCCAGATAGGCGTGACCTAAATATGGGCGAAACAAGGCGGTGTTGAAACAAAAACATCTAGAATTAGACGAAAAAGAACCGAAATTGTGACGTTAACTATTTTTTAACGGGCCAGTGAAAGCAGGGCCTTGAGCGGCATTGTTTCCCGAATGGGGCAAAAATAGGGCGTGATTTGGGGGCAAAGGGGCCCAAATAATGCCACATTTTGGCCAAGTTTGAGTAATGGCCGGTTGGGCTTTGCGCCATAATTCAAAACGCGCAGCAGGTCGTTTCCAATTGAGAACCAATTCGAGAGGCGTCGCGAAGGGCGGGAGCGTTTGCCGCAATTCCGATTACCCAAGTGGAAATTGATTTCAATTTGTAAACAAAGTCGTGCGTTGGCTCGGATTAGAGCGCAACACGCAACAGAAGTGATTCGAATCAGGCGGAATTCCGCTGAGCGAAGTAGGGATTCTCTGACTCGCTGATTGCGGACGATCCGAGTCGCGCGCAGACCTCGCGAACAGAACCGGTCGCAGGCAGTTGTTTGGAGTGTGGGGGAAAATCGGTGGTGCTGCTGGGGAGGATTGAACTCCCGACCTCACCCTTACCAAGGGTGCGCTCTACCACTGAGCTACAGCAGCGTTACCGTGGGCGGGGATTTAGACTCAAACTCAGGAGTGTGCAAGCGCAATCTGGACGGTTTTTTGCGCCTCATGTAAGGAAAGTGCATGGAACAGAAATCACCCTCCAAAAAACCGGCGCAAAAAGCGCTTACAAAAGAGGACCGCCTGAAAGCGGCTCTCAAGGCAAACATGGGACGACGCAAGGCGCAAGCCAAGGCTCGGGCGTCCCAGACGGAGGGGGATACAGAGGCAGTGAAGAGTGAAGGGCAGGATTAATGGACTCTATATTGGTGCGCGGAAACGGTCCGCTAAAGGGACAAATTCCGATCGCAGGGGCAAAGAATGCCTGTCTGACATTGATGCCAGCCACGATTCTCAGCGAGGAGCCGCTGACGCTGACCAATGCGCCGCGTCTGAGTGACATCAAGACGATGACAACGCTGCTGCAGTCCTTGGGCGCGGAGGTGACATCGTTGCAGGACGGAAAAGTGCAGGCGATGAGCTCGCACAATCTCGACAACCACGTTGCCGACTATGACATCGTGCGCAAGATGCGGGCATCCAACCTTGTCTTGGGGCCGATGCTTGCGCGGCTCGGGCATGCGGTTGTGTCGCTACCGGGCGGGTGTGCGATTGGCGCGCGCCCGATGGATTTGCACATTTATGGGCTTGAAAAGCTCGGCGCGGAAATTGAACTGCGTGATGGGTATTTGCACGCCAAGGCTCCTGGTGGCCTAAAAGGCGCGGAGATGGAATTGGCCTTTGCCTCTGTCGGGGCGACGGAAAACATCCTGATGGCGGCGACGCTGGCCAAAGGCACAACGGTCATCCGCAACGCTGCGCGCGAGCCGGAAATTGTGGATCTGGCCGATTGCCTGCGGGCGATGGGGGCCCAGATCGAAGGCGACGGTACTTCGGAAATCGTGGTGCAGGGTGTGGATCGTCTACATGGCGCAACGCATCAGGTTGTCACCGACCGGATCGAGCTTGGCACCTTTATGTTGGCGCCGGCTTTTTGTGGCGGCGAAGTCGAACTGCTTGGCGGGCGTATGGATCTGGTGAAGAGTTTCGCCGAGAAGCTGGACCTTGCCGGCATCGACGTGACCGAGACCAAGGCAGGGCTCAAAGTTTCGCGTCGCAATGAACGGGTCAAAGCAGTGGATGTGACGACTGAACCTTTCCCCGGTTTCCCCACGGATTTGCAGGCGCAGTTTATGGCGCTGATGTGCATTGCGGACGGCACTTCGGTTCTTGAAGAAAAAATATTTGAAAACAGGTTCATGCACGCGCCTGAATTGATCCGTATGGGGGCCTCGATCGAGGTGCACGGCGGCACGGCCACTGTGCATGGTGTCGAAAAACTCAGGGGGGCGCCGGTGATGGCGACCGACCTGCGGGCGTCTGTGTCGCTGATTTTGGCTGGTATGGCTGCGGAAGGGGAAACCGTGGTAAGCCGTGTGTATCACCTTGATCGCGGCTATGAGCGGATCGAAGAAAAGCTTGGGGGCGTAGGCGCCCATATTGAAAGGGTATCGGACCGGTGAATGACGACGCACGTTTTGAAGACGGCGGTGACAAGCCGCTGAACCTTGGGGCGCTGGACGCCGAAGACCTGAAGGTTTTGTCCACGCTGACGCAGGATGCGGTGTTTCCGGCAAACGAGATGCAGTGGGTGCCGTCAGAACGGCGGTTTGCGGTTCTGTTGAACCGGTTCCGCTGGGAAGACCTGAAAGCTGCCAAGACACGCAACCGAGTGGTGGAGCGTGTTCAGTCTCTGCTGGTGGTCGACAACGTGACCCATGTGGCCAGCCAAGGTGTGGCGCGTGATGAAGCGGACACAGTTCTGTCGTTGCTGTCTATTGCCTTTTCGGCGGGCGAAGATGCGGAAGGGGTGATCGAGTTGATGCTTGCCGGTGACGGTGGCGTCAGGTTGCAGGTTGAGGCCTTGGAAGTTTCGCTGCGAGATGTGACGCGGCCCTATGCGGCGCCGTCCAAATCGGCCCCGCACCACGAGGTTTGACGACCGGTTTTTCCCGACTTTTGCAAAAATGGTTAACGCCCCTGTTTTTACAGGGGCGTTGTTGTCTGTGGCGCGTCGGTATCACGTCGGTATTGCGTCGGTGTGCATTTGCGGGTGGCGGATTCTTAAGGGATCGTGCGTTGCGCAACTGCTTGGCTGCGCTATGTCCCATCCTTTGGGGGATGTGCCTTGAGAGATGGGTCAGCGCGGTCTAAGACAGCCGCATCAAAGGAGTCACTTAATGCCTCAGTTTCTGAACACCTCGGATGCCGATTTTGAAACCCGCTTTGCGGCCCTGTTGGGTGCCAAGCGCGAAGACAGTCCTGATGTGGATGCGATTGTCGCCGACATCATCGCAGATGTGCGGCATCGGGGGGATGCGGCGGTGATCGAGCTGACAGCGAAATTTGATCGGTTGGAGCTGACGCCGGAGACGTTGCGTTTTTCTGATGAAGAGATCGACGCTTATTGCGAGCAAGTCAGCGACGAAGAGCGCGCGGCGCTGGAATTGGCTGCGGAGCGCATTCGGACCTATCACGCGCGGCAGATGCCGGAAGACGCGATGTGGACCGAAGACAATGGCGCGCAGTTGGGCTGGCGCTGGACGCCTGTGTCGGCGGCGGGTCTTTATGTGCCTGGCGGGTTGGCGAGCTATCCGTCTTCGGTGTTGATGAACGCCATTCCGGCCAAAGTGGCAGGCGTCGAGCGGTTGGCGATTGTGGTGCCGACGCCGGGTGGCGTGGCAAATCCGCTGGTTTTGCTGGCGGCGCGGCTGGCGGGGGTCGATGAGATCTATCGCATCGGCGGGGCGCAGGCGGTGGCGGCATTGGCCTATGGCACGGACACGATTGCGCCGGTGGACAAGATCACAGGGCCCGGCAATGCCTTTGTCGCGGCGGCGAAACGTCGGGTGTTTGGCAAGGTCGGCATCGACATGATTGCGGGGCCGAGCGAAATTCTGGTGATTGCCGACAAGGACAACACGCCGGATTGGATCGCGCTGGATTTGCTGTCGCAGGCCGAACACGACGAGAGCGCTCAGTCGATCCTGATCACCGATGATGAAGCCTTCGGTCAGGACGTTGTGGCAGCGGTTGAAAAGCGGCTGGAAACGCTGGAGCGGCGGGCAATCGCGGGCGCGAGCTGGCGGGACTATGGCGCGGTGATTGTGACCAAGGATCTGTCAGAAGCGGCAGCTCTGTCCAACCGCGTGGCGCCTGAGCACCTTGAGTTGTGTGTGGCGGACCCTGACGGGCTGTGTGAGGAGATCACCCATGCGGGGGCGATCTTCCTTGGCCAGTTCACACCGGAAGCGATTGGTGACTATGTTGGCGGGCCCAACCACGTGCTGCCAACGGCGCGCTCGGCGCGGTTCAGTTCGGGGCTGTCTGTGATGGATTTTGTGAAGCGCACCACCCTGTCGAAGATGACGCCGGAAGCGTTGAAAGCGATTGGGCCGGCTGCGGAGGTTCTGGCGACCTCGGAGAGTTTGGAAGCGCATGGGTTGAGTGTCACCGCGCGTCTGGACGCGTTGAACAAATAGGAGCTTTGCCTCTCGGCCCAGGGCCTCACCCCAAGGTATTTTGGCAATAGGAAGAACGGCGTCTTTGGGCGCCGTTTTTTTGTGCGTCAGAGCGATTTTTTGCGACGGAAGTGGCGGTCAGGCGCGTTTGTAGGGGGTGTAACGAATGGAGGCCGGTATGGCGGATGCGAACGACCTGCGGATTTTGGCGCTGTGTGCTGCGATGGGCGGAGCATTTTTGACGAGTTTTCTGGTGGGGGAAGCCAATGCACAGGAGCGTGAGCGGCCAGAGCCGCCCTTTGCGGAGATTGGCGCGGATTTGGGTTTGAGCACAGAACAGGTTGCGGGGTGTTTTCCGGCGCCTCGCGACGAGGAGCGCGGCGCGCGCCCTGAACGGCTGGATTTCCGGGCTGTGGTTGGCTGTCTGATGGAGCAGGACAGCACTTTGAGCGGGGAGGTCATTGCGCGGGCCTTGCGAGACAATGCACCGGATCGGGGCGGCCAGCGCGGGTGAGCGCGCTGCCAATTGAGCCTCCTTGATGGAAAGGCGCGCCTCAATCTCCCCGGCGAGAGGCGCGCCTTTGCCTTGTTCGCTTGCCGCGAAGGAAGAGTCGTTTGCGGATTGTCTTGTGTCGAGGCCTCGGCCTAGGATTTGCGCAATGGCATGTGCATTGGGAGAGGCGTATGGACCGCAAACTGTTGTTGATCATTCTGGACGGGGTGCCCTGGCGCAACTGGAACCGGCTTTTTGGCAATCTTGAAGGCTGGGTTGATAACGGAACGGCGCAGAAGTGGAAGATGACCTCTGTTTTGCCATCCACCTCGGCGAGCTGTTACGCCTCTATTCACACCGGCGTCACACCGCAGGAACATGGCTGCACCGGCAACGGTAATGTATTTCGCATCAAGCAGCCTGATATTTTTGCACAGGTGCGCAAGGCAGGCGGCAAAACGGGCGCGGTGGCGCATTCGTTCTGGAGCGAGTTTTTCAACCGCCATCCCTTCGATTATGTGCGCGATGTGGAGTATGACGAGCCGGATGCCAAGACCATCAATCATGGCCGGTTTCACACAATGACCGGCTACGGCATGGTCAACCAGATGACGCCGTCCGACGTTGATCTGTTCGCCACGCTGAGCAACCTGTGTCTGAAACACGGGTTGGATTATGGGATGCTGCACACTTGCACTTTGGACAGCATGGGGCACCGGTTCCAGCATGACAGTCACGAGATGGATCATGCGTGTTTTGTGATGGATGAGATGCTTGCACCGTTCATCCCGAAATGGCGGCAGTTTGGTTATGATGTGATCGTCACGGCCGATCATGGGCAGGACGAGCGCGGCCACCATGGCGGGCGCAGCGCGTTGCAGCAGGAATTTGCGCTTTATTACTTTGGTGACGCCAAGGGACCGGACAGCGATACGGTGCTGCATCAGTTGCAGTTGGCGCCGACGATCCTGAGCCTGATGGGCGCGGAAATTCCCGAGACGATGAAGGGGAAGCCCTTCCTGAGTTAGGGAAGGCTTTCCGTCAGGGCCGCATCAAGCGCATCCACAATTAGCGAAATATGCGCGTCTTCCATGATGAAGGGGGGCGCGAGCAGGATGTGGTTGCCTTGTTTGCCGTCAACTGTGCCGCCCATTGGATAGCAGATCAGGCCGGCGTCAAAAGCTGCGGCTTTGACTTTGGCGTGCAGTTGCAGGGCGGGGTCAAAGGGGGTTTTGGTTTCGCGGTCTGCCACCATTTCCAGACCGATAAAGAGGCCACGACCGCGGATGTCGCCGATGTGGGCGTGCTGGCCGAAGCGGTCCTTGAGCGCGGTCCGGAGTTTTGCGCCCATGGGGGCTACGTTTTGCGCGACGCCGTCTGTGGTCAGGCGGTTGAGCACTGCAAGCGCTGCTGCGGCGGCCGTGGGGTGGCCGTTGTAGGTGTGGCCGTGCTGGAAGAAACCCGAACCGTCGCGGATGGTGTCAAAGATTTCGGCGGTGCAGAGCATGGCGCCTATGGGCTGATAGCCAGCGCCAAGCCCTTTGGCGACAGCGCAGATGTCGGGCGTGATACCTTCCTGTTCATAGGCAAAAAGGCTGCCGGTGCGGCCCATGCCACACATGACCTCGTCAAGGATCAGGAGGACTCCGTGGGTGTCGCAGATTTCGCGGATGCGTTTGAAGTAGCCTTCTACCGGTGGGACTGCGCCGGAGGTTGCGCCGACGACGGGTTCGGCCACAAAGGCCAGCACGTTTTCCGCGCCGAGTTCGGCGATTTTGGTTTCGAGTTCATTTGCGACGCGCTGACCGTAGTCGAATTCGGTCTCGCCGTCCTGTTGGCCGCGATATGCGTAGCAGGGCGCGATGTGGTGGGTGTCCATCAGCATCGGTGCAAAGGGTTCGCGGCGCCACATGTTGCCGCCTGTCGCCAGCGCGCCGAGGGTGTTGCCATGATAGCTTTGACGGCGCGCGATGATGTGGCGGCGGGCAGGCTCGCCTTTCTCGATCGCGTATTGGCGGGCGAGTTTCAGGGCGGATTCCATGGCCTCTGAGCCACCCGAGACAAGGTAGACGCGGTCGAGGTTGCCGGGGGCGGCTTTGACCAGTGCCTCGGAGAGCGTCTCGGCCGGTTCCGAGGTAAAAAAGCCGGTGTGGGCAAAGGCGACGGCGTCGATCTGGTCTTTGATGGCCTGAATCACTGCGGGGTCGGAGTGGCCAAGGCAAGAGACCGCCGCGCCGCCGGAGCCGTCGAAGTAGGCCTTGCCGGATTGGTCGAAAAGAAACGGGCCGTCGCCGTGGGACACTTTGGGTGGGGTTTTGCGACTGTGGCGGGGAAAAACGTGGCTCATGGCGTGGCCTTTCTGGCGGTTGGTCGGAGCGCGGAGGCGATGCGGGCGATGTTTTCGGCGTTGTTGTGCGCTAAGGTGCCGTCGGGGCGGCAGAGGTTGTTTTCGAAGCCGACGCGGATGTTGCCGCCGAGGCGCGCGGTTTCCAGCATGGCGGCGTGTTCGTTTGGTCCAAAGGCACAGGCCGTCCAGCAGGGGAAGTCGCCGGCGAGCGCGGTCACGAAGGGGGCGAGTTCTGTGGCGCGCGCGGGGCGCGGCGGGGTGTAGCGGCCAAGCACAAGAATGACATCGCGCATGTCTTGCGGGACGATCCGGTCATCTATCAGGCGGCGCAGTGTGGCAAGGTCGTCGGTGTCGTAAAGGATATGTTGTACCTCGGTTCCCGCGTCATGCGCGGTTGCATAAATACGCTGCGCCAACTCGGGAGCGCGCATGATTTCGCGCACTGAAATACTGGCGGCGGCGGGAGCGAGATCAGTAAGGCAGGCCAATTGGTCCGGAACGTCAAAGACGCCTGCGGATTCGGTTGTGATCTGGATCGCCATGTCTGGCGCGAGGTGGTCGATTTCGGCGATGGCCTCGCGATAGAGGCCAGTGTCGAGGCTGTGGGAGCCATCGGGATTCCGGACGTGCAGATGAATGGTGTCAGCACCGGCAAGATGGCAGTCGCGCGCGGTGGTGGTGATCTCGGAAATAGTCACAGGAAGCGCCGGATGGTCCGGCTTTTGGCGGCGGGCGCCGTTTGGGGCGACGGTGATTCTCGGAGAATGCGCGCCGTAAGAAGGCGATTTCGCCGCCTCGGTTGGCGTTTCCGCCAAATTGTAAGTATCTGACATCTTAAGCCTATTTTGCCGCCGTGCGCCTAACTGAGACAATTGCAGTCAACTCTGAAACAAATGTTTCTTTAGTTGACTTGGCGTAAAACAGATGGAATGGTCCTGTCAAGTGGAGGGGATTCGTGAACACAACGATACGGATCGAAGACAGGATCGCGGAAAGCTATTCTGATTTGAGCGCGCGTTTGCAGGAGGCGGCCGACTATGTCGTCGCCAACCAAATGGACGTGGCCGCTCGGTCGTTGAGATCGGTGTCGGCGGCCAGTGGGGTGTCCCCTGCGACCTTGTCGCGTTTGGCGCGGTCACTCGGTTTTGCCAGTTATGAAGAGATGCGCGAATTGTGTCGCACCGCGGTGGGCGGGCGACAGACGTCTTTTGCGGATCGGGCCGATCTTTTGAAGCAAAGCCACAGCGCGGAGCAGAGCATATTGGACCGGCAGGCTGCGGCCTGCGTGTGGAATGTTTCGGAAATGGGGGAGACCCTGGATCGGGCGCGTTTACAGGAGGCTGTGGAGGCGCTGAAGGTGGCACGCAATGTGGTGCTGTTCGGGGCCTTCGGGTCTACGGGCATCGTCGAATACATGGCTTATCTGGCGAATTACTTCTCGACCAACTGGACGTTGGCGGGGCGCATGGGGGCGTCGCTTGGCACGTCTTTGGCCTCGATGGGGCCGGAAGATGTATTGCTGGTCGTGACCAAGGCGCCTTATGCCAGTCGCGCGGTGCGGGCGGCGGAGATGGCACAAGAGGTCGGGGCGAAAACCATCGTTATCTGCGATAGCCACGCCTGTCCGGCTAATAAATTTGCCACTTTCCCTTTTATTGTCCCGTCAGAAAGTCCACAATTCTTCTCATCATATGCTGCGACTCTGGCCTTGATGGAGACAATTATCGCCATGCTGGTGGCGCAGTCCGGAACTGACACAAGTGAGCGCATTCGCGAAGTGGAACGCCGGAACAAGAGCCTGGGAGATTTCTGGGCGGAGTGAGACCACAAAAAGACTTGTCCCGCTTTGGCGGGATGCAAAAAAGACTACGATTTTAACTATCATCAACTAGGGAGCCTAAGATGATTTCCAAACTGAAACTGGCAGGCGCAGCCATTGTTGCGTCGATGACATTCTCCGGTGTCGCAACCGCACAAGAGTTCATCTCGATCGGGACCGGCGGTGTGACCGGCGTTTACTATCCGACTGGTGGTGCGATCTGCCGTCTGGTGAACAAAGGCCGCAAAGAGCACGGCATTCGCTGCGCTGTGGAATCGACCGGTGGGTCCGTTTACAACATCAACACCATCAAAGCGGGTGAGCTGGAATTCGGTGTGGCGCAGTCCGACTGGCAGTACCATGCCTATAACGGCACGTCCAAATTCGCCGACAACCCGTTCCCCGATGTGCGCGCGGTGTTCTCGGTACACCCTGAGCCGTTCTCTGTGATTGCACGCGCAGATGCGGGCGTGAACAGCTTTGCCGATCTCAAAGGCAAGCGCGTAAACGTCGGCAACCCGGGTTCCGGTCAGCGCGCCACCATGGAAGTGGTGATGGAAGCTTATGGAATGACCATGGACGATTTCGCTCTGGCGACCGAGTACAAAGGTTCGGAAATGGCCAAGCAGCTGTGTGACGGCAACATCGACGCGATGGTTTACACCATTGGTCACCCTGCCGCGGCGATCAAGGAAGCGACCACAACCTGTGCCGCGAACCTTGTGAACGTGACCGGCCCCGAAATCGACAAGCTGGTTGCTGACAACTCGTTCTATCGCGTGGCGACCATTCCGGGCGGCATGTACAAAGGCACCGACGGCGACACCACCACCTTTGGTGTGGGCGCGACCTTTGTGACCTCCGCGGCCATCCCTGAAGATGTGGTTTATGTTGTTGCGAAATCCGTGATGGAGAACATCGAAGACTTCCGCAAGCTGCACCCTGCCTTTGCTAACCTGGATCCGGCCGAAATGGTCAAAGACGGTCTGAGCGCGCCGCTGCATCCGGGTGCCGAGAAGGCCTATATGGAGCTTGGCCTTAAGTAAGGCAGGTTGATCCCAAATTAAAAACTGAATGCGCCCCCGATTTCGAGGGGCGCGTTCGCGTATTGGTTCAACGGGGACAAACATGGCACAAGATCATCAGAACGATGGCACCGCCGCCGCAGATGCGATCGTCGCAGAAGCCGATACCGGCGCGCGCAACGCAACCGGATTTCAAGGCAAACTCATTATCGCGATCTGTATTACCTGGTCGCTCTTCCAGCTTTATATCGCGTCAAAACTGCCGGGTGTGATGGCGCAGCTGACCGGCTTTACCGATTTTGCCAATGTGGTGGCACAGGCCCGCTACATTCACCTCGCGTTCGCGATGTCCTTGGCGATTTTGGCCTTTCCGATGTTCAAGTCGTCACCGCGTGACCGAATTCCGGCCTATGACTGGCTGTTGATCGCGCTGGGCGTCGGAGCCAGCCTTTACCTTGTTTTCTTCCGCTATCAGATCGCGGATCGCCCGGGTCTGTGGACCGATACGGATATGATCGTGTCCGCGATCGGGATGATTGTGCTGCTGATCTGCGTGTATCGCTCGTTGGGTCTGCCACTTGTGATCATCGCGTCGATCTTTGTGCTGTTTGCCTTCTTCGGCGGTGAAAGCGCGTGGGTGCGGGACATCACCAACTATGGTGGTGCTTCTCCGAAAAAAGCGCTGGGTCACTACTGGATGCAAACCGAAGGGGTCTTTGGTGTGGCACTCGGGGTGTCCACGACGATGATATTCCTGTTTGTTCTGTTTGGCGCGTTGCTTGATCGCGCGGGCGGCGGCAACTGGTTCATCAAGGTGGCGATTGCCCTGCTCGGCGCGCTGCGTGGCGGTCCAGCAAAAGCATCGGTTCTGTCCTCGATGATGACCGGCATGATTTCGGGCTCGTCAATTGCGAACACTGTGACCACCGGCACGTTCACCATTCCTCTGATGAAGCGCATTGGCTTTCCAGCCGAGAAGGCCGGCGCGGTTGAGGTGGCATCGTCCACCAACGGCCAGCTTACGCCTCCGGTTATGGGGGCTGCGGCCTTCCTGATGGTGGAATATGTGAACATCCCCTACATCGACGTGGTGAAACACGCCTTTTTGCCGGCCGTGATTTCCTACATTGCGCTGCTCTATATCGTCCATCTTGAGGCGCTGAAGATGCAAATGCAGGGCCTCAAAAAGGCAGGTCGTCACATCGGGCCGATCATGATCCTGATCCTGTTCCTGTCCGGTTTCCTTGTGTTGGCTGCTTGCACCTTCCTGATGATTGGGCTTCGGGCGTTCCTTGACCCGATCATGGGTGACAGCATCTATGTTGCGGTGGCCCTTGTCGGGGTGATCTATCTGGCGTTGCTGTATGTGGCGTCGAAGTATCCCGACGTGGAAATGGACGATCCCAACGCGCCGCTGGAGGCGCCGCGTTTGACGCCGACGCTGATTGGCGGGCTGTACTATGCGCTGCCAATCTTCATTTTGGTCTGGAACCTGATGGTGAAAACCGAAGGCCTTGAGCGTCTGTCGCCTGCATTGTCGGCCTTTTGGGCGACGATCTTTATGATCATCGTGGCGCTGACACATCGCCCGATCAAAGCTTTCTTCCGTGGCGAATCCGCCGTGGCCGCAGCGTTTTGGGCGGGCAAGGATGACTTCGTTCAGGGCCTGATCATGGGCGCACGCAATATGATCGGTATCGGCGTGGCCACGGGTGCAGCCGGCATCATCGTTGGCACCATCAGCCTGACCGGAGCGCATCAGGTGATTGGCCAGGTGATCGAGGTGGTTTCGGGCGGCAACCTGATGATCCTTCTTGTTCTGGTGGCTGTGCTGAGCCTGATCCTCGGGATGGGTTTGCCGACCACGGCGAACTATATCGTTGTCAGCTCGCTGATGGCGCCGGTGATCATCGGTGTCGGCGCGCAATCCGGCCTCGTTGTGCCGCTGATTGCGGTGCATATGTTCGTGTTCTATTTCGGAATTCTGGCGGATGACACGCCACCGGTGGGTCTAGCGGCCTATGCGGCGGCGGCGATTTCCCGAGGAGACCCGATCAAGACCGGTGTGCAGGGCTTTGCCTATGACATCCGGACCGCGCTGTTGCCGTTCATGTTCATCTTCAACACCGATCTGTTGTTGATAGATGTCGGGCTGGGCAAGGCGGTGCTGGTGTTCTGTGTCGCGCTGATTGCGATGCTGATATTCGCGGCGGCCACGCAGGGTTACTTCATCGCGAAGTCCAAAAAGTGGGAGAGCGCGGCGTTGCTGTTCATCGCTTTCATGCTGTTCCGGCCGGACTTCTTCATGGATATGGTGAGCGAGAAATACACCTCTGCTCAAGGATCCGCGGCGGTTGAGACCATTGCGACGCAGCCTGAGGGCGCGTTGATCCGCTTGACGGTTTCGGGACCGGACTTTGACACTGGTGATGACCGTCGCACAACCGTGACCATGACGTATGACGGCTCGGGTGGTGAAGAATCCCTGTCGGCCAATGGCTTGGCGGTCATGCCCGAAGGCGACCAGTTGCTGCTTGAGGAGCCGTTCCCTGGAACGCCGTTCTTTGGCTCGCTTGGGACCGAATACGATTACTATGGCGATCAGCCGGTGGTCATCGCAATGGTCGAAGTGGAGAATGATCGGTTGCCCAAAGAACTGTTCTTTATCCCTGCATTGTTGTTGCTGGCGGGTCTGGTTCTGATCCAGCGTCCGCGTGCAACTCAACCGGCGTTCTGAGGAGGACCCTTTATGTTCAAGACTGTATTGCTGACTGTGGACGTGAACGACCTCAAAGGTTCGGAACGTCCGGCCGAAGTGGCGCGCGGGATAATGAAAACCGGCGGAGAAGAGCTGCATGTGATGAACGTCGTGCCAGATTATGGCATGTCGATCGTTGGATCGTTCTTTAGTCAGGACCACAACAAGTTGATCCTGAAAGAGGCCAAGGCGGCGCTGGAACAATGGGGTGCGGAGCATTTGGCCGACGTCGACAATGTGCGTCTGCACGTGGATCAGGGCACGATCTATGATCTGGTGCTTAAGGAAGCCAAAGCGGTGAACGCGGATGTGATCATTGTCGGGGCCCACAAATCCCAGTTGAAGGATTACCTGATTGGCCCGAACGCGGCCCGCATTTCGCGACACGCGAAACAGTCGGTGTTTGTCGTGCGTTGACCGGTGTCAGATGAATTAAAAAAGGCGCTCCGGTTGGGGCGCCCTTTTTTGTGTGATCGTTGTTTGGCGGTTATCCCGGCATCTTTTCAAAGGCGGGAATGCCGTCTTGCAGAATGGTCGCGTCCATTTTGCTTGAGACGTATACGTTCGCTTTCGGGGTGAATTCCTGAGGCTCGTTGATGACGCCCGCACGAATGCCAAGCATGCCTTCGCGTGAGGAGTTTTGCGTGAACAGCGGCGTGCCGCAGGTGCTGCAGAAATGCTTGGTCATGGTGCTTCCGGCGTCGGACGCGTGTTCGAAAGTCTTGGGCGTGCCGGTGATCTTAATGTCGTCCCGCTTCATGAACATCAGCGTTGCGAAGGCGCTGCCGGTGGACTGGCGGCAAGCGGTGCAATGGCAGTTTGCCATGACAGGGACGTCGCCGTCTGCTTCGAACGAGATTTCGCCGCAGAGGCATTGACCGGTGAGTTTAGGCATTGGGTTTCCTTTGAATTCGCACGTTGTGACGTCGACCCTATGCGAATTCCGATGATCATCAAGGTTTCAATGAATTGCTGAGAGGCTCTGTCGGATCAGAGATCGTTAGAAATTAATCTGACAGAAAAACTCGGATTGACATATTTGAGTGATTTTGTCAGTTATCGACTCGAAGGACAAAGGGAGCGAAGGCATGACCTCTTATGAGGACCATCCGGTGTATGACGCGAAAGAATTGACCAAAGGCGAGACGCAGGCGCGGATCGTGTTGGACGGGCAGGTTTATACGTTGCGCATCACCAAGGCCAACAAGCTGATCCTGACGAAATAGTGTGCCGTGCTTGGCAGAAATCTCCGATCAAAGGACTTGGAAATCATGAAAAATGTATTGTTTGGCGCATCTGTTGCGGCGCTGATGTCAGGTGCCGCAATGGCGGACACAGCCGTTTTGACCAACTACGCAAACATCGCGGCCGCGAAATTTGAAGACAGTGTGATCACTGCCAAGGCGCTCAACTCGGCTGTGGACGCGTTGATTGCTGAGCCGACCGAAGTGAACTTGGCGGCGGCCAAGGCGGCATGGCTGGCGGCGCGTGTGCCGTATCAGCAGACCGAGGTTTACCGTTTCGGCAACGCCATTGTGGATGATTGGGAAGGCAAAGTGAACGCGTGGCCTCTGGATGAGGGTCTGATTGACTATGTTGACGCGTCTTATGGCGGGGCGTCTGACGAGAACCCGCTGGGTGTTGCCAATGTAATTGTCAACCCGACTTTGATGGTGAACGGCGTTGCGGTGGATGCGACCAACATCACGCCGGAGTTTTTGGCCGATACGTTGCATGAGGCAGATGAGGTCGAGGCCAATGTTGCGACCGGCTATCACGCCATTGAATTCCTTCTGTGGGGTCAGGATCTGAACGGCACCGGCTTTGGCGCGGGCGCGCGTCCGGCGTCTGATTATGCGGCTGGTGAGGCGTGCACAGGAGACAACTGCGACCGTCGCGCCGCGTATCTGAAGGCGGCCACGGATTTGCTGGTGTCCGATCTGGAATGGATGGCGGCCCAATGGGCAGAGGGCGGCGATGCGCGCGCGGACGTTCTGAAGGACGAAACGGCGGGTTTGTCTGCGATCCTGACCGGTATGGGCAGCCTGTCTTATGGCGAGCAGGCGGGTGAGCGGATGCGTCTTGGCCTGATGCTGAACGATCCTGAGGAAGAGCACGATTGCTTTTCCGACAACACCCACAACAGCCATTTCTATGACGGTTTGGGCATCCAGAACGTGTACCTTGGCAGCTACACCCGTATCGACGGAACAACCGTCAGCGGCGCGTCGGTGTCCGATCTTGTGGCGGCAAAAGATGCCGATCTGGACGTAGAGATGCAAAGCAAGCTGACCGCGACCATGATGGCGCTGGGCGCGATCAAAGTGGCAGCGGAAGCCGGGTTCTCCTACGACATGATGCTGGAAGCGGGTAACGCTGGTGGCGAGGCTCTGATTATGGGCGGTGTAAACGGCCTCGTGGATCAGACCAAATCAATCGAACGCGTGGTCACGACTCTGGGTCTTGGCGACATTGCCGTAGAGGGATCTGATAGCCTCGACAATCCGGATGCGGTTTTCGAATAAGGTTCGCGACAGTTTATCACGCGACATTGAGGGGTGCGGGTCTTTTGACCGGCACCCCTTGGCGGTTACAAAGGGGTATGGCGGTGAGATCCATGATAGCGCGAGCGACTGTTGCGACCTGTTTGGCAGGGGCGGCGATGGCGGGGGATTTGACCGAACCGCATATTTCGGTTGTGCCCCGCACCGAGGCGGAACGCGCCCGGATCGCAGTGGCGGTGCAGCTGCCAACCGACTTTTCAAAAGCGGAACGGTTTGAAGCAAAACCGGGAGGGGCGGCCACGGTGCCGCGGCACCTTGATACCACCGTGTTTTCGCAGCCGGCGGCGGATGTGCCGGAGGCGGAGTTGCTCGACTTTGAGTTGGGACGTGCGATTTTTGAAAAGCTGTGGGTGGCGTCGCCGTCTTCGACCAAGGCATCCGACGGGCTGGGGCCGTATTACCACGCGCGCAGCTGTGGCAGCTGTCATGTGAATGACGGGCGCGGATTTGCCGGCATGGATGCGCTATTGATCCGTGTGTCGGTGCCGGATGGTGACGGCGGCACACGTCCGCATCCCGAATACGGCGGGCAGTTGCAGCACAAGGCGTTGAGCGGGATGGAGGCGGAGTTCCAGCTTAACCTGAGCTATGATGACGTGGCGCTCGACCTGGCCGGAGGCGAGCAGGCCAATCTGCGCAGGCCAGTCTACGGGTTGGAAATGGCGCAGGGCGCACTTGGTGAGGCGGCGATGATCTCGCCTCGCGTTGCGCCGACGATGATTGGGTTAGGGTTGCTGGAAGCCATTCCCACCGAGGATATTCTGGCGTTGTCCGATCCAGACGATCTGGATGGTGACGGGATCTCGGGTCGCGCGCAGGTGGTGCAGAGCGCTGAATACGGAGTGTCGATGCTGGGGCGTTTCGGGCACAAGGCGATGATGCCGACCGTCAGCGAGCAAACCGCCGCGGCCTTTTCTGCGGATCTGGGTCTGAGTACACCTTTGTTTCCTTGGCACTGGGGAGATTGCACAGAAGCACAAGAGGTCTGTCGCGCGGCGCCACATGGTGATGATCCGGAACGCGAAGGGCTGGAGGTCGACAGCCGCGCGATGGCGGTGTTGAACCTTTATAGCCGCAACCTTGGAGTGCCTGCGCGGGTAAATGTGGAAGATCCGCAGGTGCTGCGCGGCAAGAGCCTGTTTCATGAGGCGGGCTGTGCGGCCTGTCACGTGCCCAAACATGTCACCCATCGGCGCGAGGCGGGGACTGGAAGCTTTCAGCTGATTTGGCCATATACGGACCTGTTGTTACACGACATGGGTGACGGGTTGGCGGACGGTCGGCCGGATGGCTTGGCCAACGGGCGCGAATGGCGCACCGCCCCTTTGTGGGGGCTGGGATTGGTTGCGCAAGCGGGTGGGCAGCAGGGATATCTGCATGACGGCCGCGCACGAACGGTTCTGGAGGCCGTGTTGTGGCACGGTGGCGAGGCTGAGGCGGCGAAAGAAAAAGTGGTGGCTCTGACACCGGAAGACCGTGCTGCTTTGGTGGCGTTTTTGGAGAGTTTGTGATGATCCGGATGATCTTGTTGAGCGTTGCGGTGGGTCTTGGTTTGGGAGCCAAAAGCGAGGCGCAATCGGTGGATCTGGGCGCGCGGGTCGCCGCTGCGGTGGAGGGGCATATTGTGCCGGGCTATGCGCGGTTTGCCCAATCGGCGCGCGAGTTGTCAGACGTGGCGAAGGATCAATGCGTGCCCTCTGATGATGGGCTGCAAACCGCGTTCCATCTGGCGTTTGACGATTGGGTTCAGGTCAGTCATTTGCGTTTTGGGCCGAGCGAAGCCGACAATCGCGCGTTTGCTTTGGCGTTCTGGCCCGATACACGCGGCAAAACTCCCAAGGCTTTGGCCGGATTGATTGCGAAGAAGGCACCAGCCGGGCTGGATGTCGAAGAGATGATGCAGCAAAGCATTGCTGCACAAGGGTTTTACGCCTTGGAATTTTTGCTCTTTGATCCGCAGATCATGATGATGGGCGAAGCGAGCTATCGCTGTGCGTTGGTTCGGAATTTGGCGGAAGGGATCGCGATCCGTGCCGAGGCCATTCATCTGGAATGGGCGGATGGCTACGGGGCGGCGATGATGTCGCCAGCGGAAGAAGGGCCCTACCGGACCGCGGAAGAGGCTGCGGGGGAGTTGGTGAAAGCAGTGGCGACTGGATTGCAATTCACGGATGAGGCACGGCTGGCGCGGCCTTTGGGCACGTTTGAGAAGCCGCGACCCAAACGGGCGGAGGCCCGGCGGTCAGGCCGCTCGCTGCGTCATGTGGTGTTGTCGCTTGAAGCCACTGGCGACTTGGCGGTTATTCTGGCGGGGGAGACCTCGGCAGGGCAGCGGGTTGCGACCGGTTTTGCCACGGCGCTGAGCAATGCGGAGATAGAGGATCCGGTGTTTGCGGGTGTGGCCGATCCAATCGGACGCCTGAAGGTGGAGAGCTTGCAGCAATATGTCTACGGCTTGCGCGAAGAGGCGGTGGGCGAGTTGGTGGATTTGCTGGGCGTGTCGATCGGTTTCAACGCGCTGGATGGAGATTGACATGGCGACGCGGCGGCGGTTTCTGGCAGGGGTTTTGGCGGCTGGTTTGATGCCGATCCGCGGTTGGGCGTCGGTCGGAAACCCTAAGTATCTGAGCGCGGCGCGGCGACCCAAAGGCGGCTATGTGCTGGTGGGTTTACGTGGCGACGGTGCGTTGGCGTTTGAGGTGGATTTGCCTGCACGGGGCCATGCGGCGGCCGCCCATCCGGAGCGGGCGGAAGCTGTGGCTTTTGCGCGGCGCCCAGGGACATATGCGGTGGTTTTGGACTGCTCCGACGGAACGGTTCTGGCACGGCTTGAGGCGCCTCAGGGGCGGCACTTTTACGGACACGGCACGTTTTCTCGCGATGGAAGGCGGCTTTTTACCACAGAGAATGATTTTGACGGCGCTGCAGGGGTAATTGGTGTTTGGGATGCGGCCAATGGGTATCGGCGGTTGGGCGAGTTTGCCTCAGGCGGCATCGGGCCGCATGAAATCGTGCATGTGCCCGAGCTGGAACTGTTCGCCGTGGCCAATGGTGGAATTCAAACACACCCAGAAACCGGACGTGAAAAGCTGAACCTGCGCACAATGCGGCCGAACCTGACCTATGTGGATGGGGAGGGCAGCGTCGCGCAGCGTGTGCAGTTGCCAGATGAATGGCGCTTGAATTCGGTCCGGCACCTGTCGGTCGGGCCTCGTGGGCAAGTTGCTTTTGCGATGCAGTGGCAAGGGGATGCGTGGGATGCGCCGGTGTTGCTCGGGCTGCATGTTCTGCGACAGGCGCCGGTCTTTTGCGAAGCACCGGAAGCGCCCCATCTGGCGATGAAGGGATATGCCGGAAGCGTGGCTTATTGCGGCAGTAAGAACTGGGTCGCGATTTCCAGCCCGCGCGGTGGCTTTGTGCAAAGATTTGACAGCGCCAGCGGTCGGTTTTTGGGCGCAGTCGGAGCGGCGGACGTTTGCGGGATCAACGGATCACGCGGCGGCATGATTGCGACCACAGGCACGGGGCTGGTGATCGGTATTGAAGATCGGATCAGCGCGCGGCACCCCTTGTCTTTTGACAACCACCTGATCGCGCTGTAGCCGCACCCGCGACGTCAGATACAGCGCCCGCCGTCCACCTCCATCAACGTACCGGTGATCATGCTGGCCTCGTCCGAGCAAAGGAATGCGGCGGCGTTGCCCATATCTTCGGGTTGGGAGAAGCGGCCGAGCGGGATGGTGGAGAGGAATTTGGCGCGCACTTCCGGTGTGTCTTCACCCATGAAGGATTTCAGGAGCGGTGTTTCGCCCGCTACGGGATTGAGGGCGTTTACGCGGATGCCGTGCGGGGCCAGTTCGACGGCCATGGTTTTGGTGGCGACGTTGGCCCAGCCTTTGGAGGCGTTGTACCAGTTCAGATTGGGGCGCGGGGAGAGGCCTGCGGTGGATGAAATGTTCAGGATCGCGCCCTGACCGCGGGATTTCATGTGCGGCACGAGTGCTTGGGCTGTGAGGTAGATGGATTTGCAGTTCACGGCGAAGACGCGGTCGAAGTCGTCCTCGCTGACATCTTCGAGCGGGGTGGGCAGGTGGGTGACGCCTGCGTTGTTCACCAGAATGTCGATCTGGCCCCATGCGGAAAGGGCGGTGTCGATCATGGCCTGCACGCTGGCGCGGTTTGAAACATCGGCTTGGCATGCGAAGGCGTTGTCGTTTTCGGCAGCTTTGGCTTCGGCGGTGTCGCAGTTGATGTCTGCCACCAGAACGCGGGCGCCCTCGGTCAGAAATTTGTCGACGATGCCTGCGCCAAAGCCCTGGGCGCCGCCGGTGACGATGGCTGTTTTGTTTGCAAGACGCATTGGATTTGGTCCTTGTTGTGGCCGTCGGATGCCTCCGGCGGGAGTATTTGGGCAAGAAAGAAGGGCGGGGTGGTCAGCCGTGCAGCGCGGCGACGGTTTTGAGTTGGGAGAAGTGGAAGAGGGCCTCAAAGCCTTTTTCGCGGCCGTGGCCGGAGTGGCCGGTGCCGCCAAACGGCAGTTCGACGCCGCCGCCTGCGCCATAATTGTTGAGGAAGACTTGGCCGGCGTTCAGCTTTTTGGCGAGGCGCATTTGGCGGGCGCCGTTTTGGGACCAGACAGAGGCGACGAGACCGTATTTGGTGGAGTTGGCGATTTGCAGCGCTTCGTCTTCGGTGTCGAAGGGGATCAGAACTTGCACGGGCCCGAAGATCTCATCTTGGGCGAGTGTGTGGTCGGGCGGCACGTCGGCAAAGAGGGTTGGCGCGACGTAGTGGCCGGCGGCGTCGGTGGCGATCTGGCCCTGGGCGGCCATGTTGAGGTCGGCGCCTTTGCTGAGGAAGTCGGTGACGAGGTCTTTTTGACGGGCTGAGATCAGGGGGCCGAGGGTGGCGTCCTCAATGGCTGGGGCGGCGCGCATGTCGGCGTAAGCGGCGGCCATGCGGGTTGTGACCTCGTCATAGACCGCGCGTTCAACCAAGATGCGGGAGGAGGCGGAGCAGGTTTGGCCTGCGTTCTGGATGCCTGCGTTCACAAGGAAAGGCAGCGCGGCGTCCAGATTTGCGTCGGCAAAGACCAGTTGCGGGGATTTGCCGCCAAGTTCCAGCGTAACGGGGATGACGTTTTGTGCGGCGGCAGTTTGCACCAGTCGGCCTGTGTTCACGGAGCCGGTGAAGGAGATGTGTTGGATGTCTGCGTGACCTGCGAGGGCGGCGCCAGCCTCGGCCCCAAGGCCCGGCACGACGTTGAGCGCACCGGCGGGTAGGCCGGCTTGCATGGCAAGATCGGCGAAGGCGAGGGCGGTGAGGCAGGCCTCTTCGGCGGGTTTCAAGACGCAGGCGTTGCCCATGGCGAGGGCCGCGCCGACGGAGCGGCCGATGATCTGCATCGGGTAGTTCCACGGCACGATGTGGCCAGTGACGCCGAAGGGTTCGCGCAGGGTGTAGACGGTGTAGCCGTCCAGGTAAGGGATGGTTTCGCCGTGCACTTTGTCGGCCGCGCCGCCGTAGAATTCCATGTAGCGGGCGAGGGCGGTGACGTCGTTTTTCGCCTGCGTCAGGGGTTTGCCGACGTCCAAAGCTTCGAGCAGGGCCAGAGTTTCTGCGTTTTCTTTCACCAGTTCACCAATGCGCATCAGGATGCGGCCGCGCTCGGCGGCGGTGGATTTGCCCCAAACGCCTGCGCGCGCTTGGTGGGCAGCGGCGACGGCGGTGTCGATGTCAGCAGACGTGCCGCGTGCAATGGCGGCGAGGCCAGAGCCATCGGAGGGGTTGGTCAGATCGAGGGTGTCGTTGCTTTGTGCAGCCACCCAATGACCGCCGATCAGGCAGAGGGTGGGGGCAAAGGGCAGGTCAGGCAGGTGCATCGGAAAGTTCCTTGAGATCGGGCAGGACGGGCGCGGCGGCGATCAGGCTGCGCGTGTAGGGGTGTTGTGGGTTTGTGAAGACGGCGTCGGTGTCGCCCTGTTCGACGATTTCGCCGGATTGCATCACCAGCACGCGGTCGGTCACGGTGCGCACCACCGACAGGTCGTGGGAGATGAAGAGGTAGGCGAGGTTGTGGCGGCGCGAGAGATCGGCAATTAGGTCGAGGATTTGCGCGCGGATGGAGACATCCAGCGCCGAGACCGCTTCGTCAAAAATGATGAGTTCCGGTTTGGTGATCAAGGCGCGGGCGATGGCGATGCGTTGGCGTTGGCCGCCAGAAAATTCGTGGATGTATTTGGTTGCGTCCGAGGGCGCGAGGCCGACGTCGGTGAGAACGGTGGCGATGGTTTCGGTGAGGGCTTCGCCTTTCGGGGCATCGGGGGCGAGGTAAAAAGGTTCGCTCAGAATGCGGGCGACGCGGTGGCGCGGGTTGAAGCTGCCGTAAGGGTCTTGGAAGACAACTTGGGTTTTGACGCGCTGGGCGGCGGGCATGCTTGGCGAAACTTCGACGCCGAAAGCGGTGATCGTGCCGGATTGCAGCGGCTCAAGGCCGAGAATCGCGCGGGTCAGGGTAGACTTGCCGCAGCCGGATTCTCCCACGAGGCCCAAACGTTCGCCGTGGTGAATGTCAAAGGAGACGGCATTCACGGCGCGGGCGTGTTGGCGCGGCGCAAAGAGGCCGGTGCGCGGCAAGGGGTAGTCGCGGGTGGCGTTTTCCACCGACAGGATCGGGATGTGGCCTTCGGAAGGTTCGGGTAGGTCGACCTGATGGCTGGAAGCTTCAAACAAGGCCTTGGTGTAGGAATGGCTCATGGTGGCGAGCAGGGTTTGCGTGTCGCCTTGCTCAACGATTTCACCGTGGCGCATGACGATGATGCGGTGTGCCATGTCGGCGACGACGGCGAGATCGTGGGTGATCATCAAAAGGCCCATGTCGAACTCATTCACGAGGTCTTTGAGCAGGTCGAGGATGCGGGCCTGCGTGGTGACGTCGAGCGCCGTGGTGGGCTCGTCCGCGATCAGGAGGCGCGGGCGGCGGGCGATGGCCATGGCGATCACCACGCGCTGACGCTGACCACCAGAGAGTTCGTGCGGGTAGCGAGACAGGGGAAAGCGGTCTTGGGGAAGGCCGACGCGGGCGAGCATGGTGGCAGCTTGTGATTGGGCCTCGGCTTGAGTGGCGGTGGAGTGGATCAGGATGGTTTCGGCCACTTGATCGCCGATCGTCTTTACGGGGTTGAGCGCGGTCATAGGCTCTTGAAACACCATGCCGACGTCGTTGCCGCGCATGGCGCAAAGGTCAGCTTCGGGCAAGGTCAGAAGGTTGCGGCCATTAAGATGGATCGCGCCCTGCGTTGTGGCGCTTTCGGGCAGGAGTTGCATGACGGAAAAGGCGGTCATGGATTTGCCGGAACCGCTTTCGCCCGTGATGGCGACGATTTCACCAGGCTCGATGGAGAAGGTCACATCGCGCAGGATCGGCAGCGAACCGATCGAAAGCGAGAGGTTTTCAACGGACAGCAGTGTCATGTGCGCATCACCCTGATTTTCGGGTCGAGGTGGTCGCGCAAGCCGTCGCCGAGAAGGTTGAGGCCAAGAACGGCGGAGATAATGGCGAGGCCGGGAATCAGGGCGAGGTGGGGCGCGAAGGCGACCATGGTTTGCGCGTCGGCCAGCATGCGGCCCCATGAGGGGGTCGGGGGCTGAGCGCCAAGACCGATGTAGGAAAGGCCTGCTTCGGCGAGAATGCCGAGGGAGAACTGGATGGTGCCCTGCACGATCAGAAGGTTGGCGACGTTGGGCAGGATATGCTCGGTCGAAATGCGGGCGGCGGATTTGCCTGCCACCCGCGCGGCGAGAATGAATTCACGTTGCCAGAGGGGGAGCGCGCCGGCGCGGGTGAGGCGGGCGAATACAGGGATGTTGAAGATGCCGATGGCGATGATGGCGTTGATTGCGCCCGGGCCGAGGATGGCGGTGATCAGGATGGCGATCACAAGGCTGGGGAAGGCGAAGATGAGGTCGTTGCCACGCATGATGATTTCATCGACCCAACCGCCGCTTTGTGCCGCTGCCCAGAGGCCGAGGGGCACGCCGATGCCCATACCGATGCCCACCGCCACCAGTGCCACCGCAAGCGAGGTGCGTGCGCCGACCATGATCATGGAGAAGATATCGCGACCGAAATGATCGGTACCGAGCCAGTGCGCGGCCGTGGGGGTTTGCAATTTGTTGGGGATGTCCATCTGCGTGATGTCGTAGGGCGTCCAGATAAAACTGATCAGGGCGCAGGCGAGGATCACGGAGCAGAGCAGGCTGCCGAAGAGGATATTGCGCGAAAGCCTCATGTGCGGGACCTCAGACGGGGATCAACGGCGGCATAGGCAAGATCGACCACGAAATTGACCATGATCACGAGGAACACCAAGAGCATGACCACGCTTTCCACAACGATCAGGTCGCGGGACGAGATGGCCTGGAAGATGAGGCGGCCAAGGCCGGGCAGGAAGAAGACCTGTTCGATGATGATGCCGCCCGCGAGCAGGAAGGCGAATTGCATGCCGATAATGGTCAGAACGGGAATAAGCGCGTTTCTGAGGCCATGACGGAAAAGGGTTTGGCGTCGTGTCAGACCTTTGGCACGGGCGGTGCGCATGAAGTCCTCGCTGAGGATGTCCAAAAGCGAGGAGCGCATGACGCGGGCAAGGATAGCCGACTGCGGCAAAGCGAGTGCGATGGCGGGCAATGTCAGAGACTTGAGGGCGGGCAACAGGCCTTTGTCCCAGCCGACAAAGCCGCCGGCAGAGAACCAGCGCAGGTTGATGGCGAAGATCAGAACGAGCATCATGGCGAACCAGAAGTTCGGCACAGCAATGCCGAGTTGGGTGGCGCCCATGACGGCCATGTCGCCGGCTTGGCCACGGCGGGACGCTGCATAGATGCCGACGGGGAAGGCGATGAGCGTTGAGAGTGTGAGCGCATAGAGCGCGAGGGGGAGTGAGACCCAGATGCGGTCCGTAATCATTTCCGCAACGGGGGTGCGGTATGTGTAGGACATGCCAAAGTCACCGGTCATCATGCCGCCAATCCAGTTGAAATACCGTTCGGATTTTGGAACATCGAGACCCAGTTCAGCGCGCAGGGCAGCGACGGTGTCGGGCTGTGCGTTGAGGCCAAGCATAAAGCTTGCGGGGTCGCCGGGGGCAATTTCGATCACGGCAAAAATCACCACCGAGGCGATGGCGAGGCTGATCAACAGCGAGAGCAGGCGTTTGAGGGTGTAGCGCAGCATTTAGGTGGCGGGCATCAGATAGTCGTCGTCGCAGACATGTTCGAGCCAGTTCGCGCCGGAGCCGTCTTTTACATCCTGAATGGCGACATGGCACATTCCGGTGTCTGGACCTGCGCCGTGCCAGTGTTCGACGTCGGGCTCAATCCAGATGCTGTCTCCGGGGCGGATAATGCGGGGCGCTTCGCCGCGCAGCGCGATCAGGCCACAGCCGGACACCACATGCAAAATTTGGCCCACAGGGTGTGTGTGCCACGCGGTGCGCGCGCCCGGTTCAAAAGTCACGCGCGCGGCAAAAACCTGTGACGGTGAGCGGCTTTCGGTGATGATATCAAGGCGCACAGTGCCAGTGAAATACTCGGCTGGGCCTTTGCGACTGGGCACGGAACCGGCAGGGGTAAGGTCGATCATGTCGGGGGCTTTCGGAGTAGGTGCGCCGGCAGGTCGGGGAAGAGGTCCGAGGGCTGCCGACGCGGGGAGTGTTAGTTGGCCCAGCTGACCGCAGTCAGGTCGGTGGCCTGGGTTGGCGCATTTTCCCAAAGACCCTGAACGCCGGCTTTGGCCACGGTGGGGAAGGCGAGCTGGAACAGGTAGCCGTTCACATAGTCCTCCGAGATCATCGTTTGCGCGAGAGCCAGAAGGGCGGTGCGTTCCGCAGGCGCGGTGGATTTGTTCAAGGTTTCCATGATCTGCTGGAACTCGGGCCTACCATACTGGAAGTAGTAGTCCGGCCGCGCATAGATGCCGATGTCGAAGGGTTCTGTATGGCTGACGATGGTCAGACCGTAGTCTTTGCCACGGAAGACCTGTTCCAGCCATTGCGCCCATTCCAGATTGCTGATTTCGGTTTCGATGCCCACAGCGCGCAGCTGAGCCGCGATGATTTCACCTCCGCGACGGGCGTAGGACGGCGGCGGCAGTTTCAACGTGGTGGTGAACCCGTCGGCAAAGCCAGCCTCGGCCAGCAGTTTCTTGGACAGCTCGGGATCGTAGGCCGAGTTGCCGGTCAGATCGACATAGTCCGGATGGTGCGGCGCGAAGTGGGTACCGATGGGCGTGCCAAGGCCAAACATGGCGCCGTCAATGATCGCTTGCCGGTCAATCGCATGGGCGATGGCTTTGCGCACCTTCACGTTGTCCAGAGGCGGCATTTTGTTGTTGGTGGACAGGATGGTTTCGCCTTCGGAGTTGCCGACAATGACCTGAAAGCGCGGATCGGCCTCAAATTGTGGCAGCGCCTCTGGCGTCGGAAAACCGGAGAACACGTCAATGTCTTCGGCCATCATGGCGGACATGGCGGCTGTGGGATCTGAGATGAACTTGAAGGTCACGTTCTCAAGAATGGCCGGTGTTCCCCAATAGGCGTCGTTGCGCATCAGCTCGATCTTGTCGCCCTGCACCCAGTTTGAAAATTTGAACGCTCCGGTGCCGACCGGCGCGGATTTGATGTTTTCAATGCTCTCTGGTGCCACGATCACCGCGTCGCCCCATGCGAGGTTGAAGAGCAGACTGCCGTTCGGCTCCGAGAGGGTGATTTGGACCGTGGCGGGATCAACGGCGGTCACATCAGAGATGCCCGAAAAGAGCGCTTTTTGCGCATTCACGCTGTCTTCGGCGCGGGCGCGGTCCAGCGAGAATTTCACATCCTCGGCGTCCATGGTCGTGCCGTCATGGAAGGTCACACCGTCGTTGAGCATAAAGGTGTAGGTCAGACCGTCCTCGGAGATTTCCCAGCTTTTGGCGAGGCCAGGAACAATCGCGCCGTCGGAGGCAAAACGGGTGAGACCTTCAAAGACGTTGGAATATAGCACCGAGTCAATGGCTCCGGCCGCGGCGGACGTCGGATCAAGATGCGGCGGCTCAAGTTGGAGTGCGACGGTGATGTCGCTTTGGGCGCTGACGGCCGTGGCAAAGGCGAGCGGCAGGGCGCTGGCCAAAAGGAACGTGCGGTATTTCATAGTCTCTCTCCCTAATTTTTGTTGTTTTTATTCTTGTGGTAAAAGCAGTTGGGTCAGGCTGTGGGCCATGACCTTGGCGCTGTCGATCATGTCGTCAATACCGATATATTCGTCCGGTTTGTGCGCCAACTCAAGGATTCCGGGCCCATAGGCGATGCAATTCTTGAGTTTGCCGATGCGATCAATGTGTTTCTGATCGTAGGTTCCGGGGCTGGCGACGTAGTCTGGCGCCTTGCCCAAGACGTCGTGAATGGCGCGGTCAACTGTGGACACGACCGGCGCGGCACGGTCGGTCATCGAGGGTGCGACATGATTGAGTTCGCGCATCTCGAAGCGGAAGTTTTCACGGTTTTGCGCGAGATCTTGCAGCAGCTGTTTCACCTCACCGGAGACCTGCGCGTGGTTTTCTTCCGCCAGATAGCGGCGGTCAATCACGATGCGGCAACTGTCTGGCACACAATGGGCGGGCAGACCTGTGTAGTCTTCGGGCTGTTCCGGCTGGCCGCCGTGGATTGAGTTGATGTTCATGGTCGAGGAGCGCGCACCCTCGGGCACAACCGGCATGTCGGTGTGACGGGCTGCCATGGCGGGGAAGAGATCGGATTCGAATTTGTCCAAAACCGCCCCCATGTGGCGCACGGCGCAATCTCCGAGGAAAGGCATGGAGCCGTGGGCGATTTCGCCGAAGGTTTCGATTTCGGCCCACCAGCCGCCACGATGGCCCAAACAGATGCGGTCTTTGTTCAGGGGTTCGGGGATGATGACATGCTGCACGCGTTCGGGGGCGAAAAACCCCTGCTCGGCCAGATGGGCGACACCGCCATAGCCGCCGGATTCCTCATCCGCCGTGCCGGAGATTTCGATGGCGCCGTGAAAATCGGGGAATTCGGCGATGAAGGCTTCGGCGGCGATGATAGAGGCTGCAAGCCCGCCTTTCATGTCACAGGCCCCGCGCCCGTAAATTTTGCCGTCATGTACTTCGCCGCCAAACGGATCAAAGGTCCAGCCATGGCCGACCTCCACCACATCGGTGTGGCTGTTGAAATGCACGCAGTCGCCGGGGTGATGGCCGGATTTATGCGCGACAATATTCCATCGCGGAAATTTGTCGCTGTCGCCGGGCGCGCCATGGGCGCGGATCAGTTGCGTGTCAAAGCCGTGACGGGTGAGTCGGGTGTCGAGATAATCACAGATGTCGCGGTAGCAATCGCCTGGCGGGTTGAGCGTCGGGATGCGGATCAGATCCTGCGTGAGTTGAATCAGCTCGTCGCGCATGGATTGTATGCGGATCATCAAGCGGTCTGTATCGACGGACATATGAGTGCCTCTGGCGGTGTGCGTGTGGGACGTGCGGGTGCCTCCGGCGGGAGTATTTGGGCAAGAAAGAAGCCGGAGTGGCGCAAGTGTGGCTTGCGTCGGGCTACGGTATCAATACCGTATGATTACGGTTTGAGGGGATGGTGATGGATTGGGACATGCTGGCCTATGAGGCGGCGCCGGTTGGGATTGTGGCGACAGAACATCGGGTGATCCGTGCCTGCAACCGCAGTTTTGCGGAGATGCTGGGCTATGCGCGCGACGCGTTGGTGGGGCAGTCGTTTCGGCTTTTGTATGACACTGCGGCGGAGTTTGAGCAGGTACGCGATATCGGGCTGGCGCCGTTGAGATTGGACAATGCCTATAGTGATGAGCGGATGATGCGTCGTGCGGATGGTGGGCAAATCTGGTGCAGGTTTCGGGCGCAAACGCTGACACCCGAGGATCCGCTGGCGCGGTTGATCATGAGCTTTGCCGTGATTCACGAGGGCCCGCCGGTATCGTTGAGCCCGCGGGAGCGGCAGGTGGTGGGCGGCTTGGGGCGTGGTTTGACCAGCAAGGAGATCGCGCGGGAGCTGGGGCTTAGTCCGCGCACGGTTGAGGACGTGCGAGCGCGGCTTTTGAAGCGGTTTGCGGTCAGGAATGCGGCTGAGCTGTTGGCGCATCTGACGATTGGCGGATAAAAAACGCCCCGCATTTGCAAGCGGGGCGTTTTCGTAATGACAAGTTGCGCGGTTTAGACGCCGGCGTCGATGATGGCTTGGGCCAACATCGGGATGGTGTTTTCGTTCAGACCTGCGATGTTCATGCGGCTGTCGCCAACCATGTAGATCGCGTTATCCACCCGCATTTTCTCGACCAGATCGGGCGTAGTGCCCAAGAGGCTGAACATGCCGCGGTGCTGCGCGAGGAAGCCGAACCGGTCGGAGCCGCTCAGGCGCTGCAGTTCATCCGCGAGTTTCTGACGCAGTTCCAGCATGCCAAGACGGGTTTCTTCCAGTTCCGCCATCCAGTCTGCCTTCAGCTCCGGATCGGTGAGGATCGTGGTCACAACTCGTGCGCCGTGGTCCGGCGGGAAGGAGAAGTTCTGGCGGTTCAGGTGGTTGAGGTTGCCTTGCACCACTGGCGTGTTGGCCGCATCCGCGCCCATCGCGATCAGAAGACCGGTGCGTTCACGGTAGATGCCGAAGTTCTTGGAGCAGGACGCCGCGATCAGCAGTTCCGGCACCTGAGACGCCACAAGGCGGGTCGGGGCGGCGTCTTCCTCAAGACCATCGCCAAAGCCTTGGTAGGCGATGTCGATCATCGGCAGGCAGCCTTTGGCAAGGATCAGGTCGATCACCGATTGCCATTGGGTCAGGTTCAGGTTCGCGCCGGTCGGGTTGTGGCAACAGCCGTGCAGCAGGATCACGTCGTCGGCTGTTGCGCCGGCAAGGTCTTCCATCATGCCATCAAAGTTCACACCACGGGTTTCGCCGTCGAAATAGCGGTATTTCACAACTTCGATGCCGAGGTAGCCGAGGATGCTGACGTGGTTCGGCCAAGTCGGATCAGACACAAACACCCGCGCGTTGGGACTCATCTGTTTCACCAGTTCAAACGCCTGACGCACGGCGCCGGTGCCGCCTGGAGTCGCCGCTGCGGCGATACGCGCGCGGTCGGCGCTGTCGGCTAGCAGCAGATCGCACATCGCGCTCGAGTAGGCCGGATCACCTGCCAGACCGGTATAGGCCTTGGTTTCCTGCTCAGCGACCAGCTTGCGCTCGGCGGCTTTCACGGCGCGCATCACGGGGGTGATGCCCTCGGCGTTTTTGTAGACACCCACACCCAGGTCCACCTTGGTGGCGCGCGGGTCTTCACGGTACTGGGCCATCAGGCCGAGAATTTTGTCTTTGGGTTGCTCTTTGAGGTTGGTGAGCATCAGGCTTCTCCGGTGGCTACGGGCATGGTGGGGAAGGCGCCCCATTCTGCCCAGGATCCGTCATAGAGCGAATGATCGGACTTGCCGAACCGCTCCATGGCGAGGCTCAGGATCGCGGCGGTGACGCCCGATCCGCAGGTGGTGATGGCGGGTTTGCCGAGATCGACGCCGGCCGCTTCAAATACGGCGCGCAGATCGTCCGGCGATTTCATGGTGCCGTCCGCATTCAGCACGGTGGTGAACGGGATGTTCTTGGAGCCCGGGATATGTCCGGCGCGTAGGCCGGCGCGGGGCTCTGGGGCTTCGCCGCGAAAGCGCTCGCCGCCGCGCGCATCAAGGATTTCATGATCGCCGAGCTTGGCGGCATGGGCCACCTGTGTCACGTCGCGCACCATTTGGTTCTGGCGCCGCACGGTCATGTGTCGGTCGCGGATCATTGGCGGCAGGTCGTCGGTGTCGCGGCCTTCCTTGATCCATTTTGGCAGGCCGCCGTCCAGAACGGCGATGTCCATTTGGCCCATCAGACGAAACAGCCACCACACGCGCGCCGCGGAAAAAATGCCGTGACCGTCATAGACAACAACCTGATGTCCATCACCGACGCCCATGGCACGCAGGCGGGACATGAATTTTTCGACCGGCGGTGCCATGTGGGGCATTTCGCTGCGGGCGTCGGATACGTCGTCGATGTCAAAAAAGCGTGCCCCGGGAATATGGGCTTCGGCAAATTCCGCTTTAGGATCGCGGCCCATGGCTGGTAAATACCAGCTGGCATCCAGAATGCGCAGATCCGGATCCTTTAGATGAGCTGCCAGCCACTCGGTTGAAACCAGCGTTTTCGGATCGTCCAAAGCCATGTCATCCCCCTTGCATCGCGTCACCGCGCACGATTGTTGCGCGGCCAATCCAGAGTCATCTGACTGCCTACAGCCGGCGGGGGTAAGAGGCAAGAGCGCGCACCCAGTGAGTGCGCGCCAAAGGTCTTATTTCGTAAGCGCGTTGCGCACCAAGCTGACAATGGCCAACACAACACCACCCCCGACGCCGCCGCTGGCAATTTGACCGATGATGCCGGAGATGTCGGTGCCACCGGCGGCAAGGCCACCTGCACCGACCATGGACAGAATCTGGCCGCCCAGACCACCGCCGACGATGCCGCAAACCGCATTGATCAGCGTGCCCTGATCAATTTTGTTGATGAGCTTGCCCGCTGCCGTGCCGCCAAGCGCGCCGGAGATCAAAGAAATCACTAGTTCCATCGTTTATCCCTTCGTGTCGGGCCATGGTTGATTGTTGCGTTGGCGGGCCCGTCGCCTGTTGTTCAATAACAGGTGCCAAACATGTGACTTTAGGGGAAAGTTTGTGGTGAACTCCCGTAAAATGGCGCGCTGGCGTGTTTTCAAAGCGAAGGAATTCTGATCTATTTGTCTCAAGGCGTCGTAATTTCATTGAGTGATTTCAAGATTAAGCCCCTTTTTCGGAGGCACCCATGTCCACCAATTGTGACACCGTTCTGATCCTTGGCAGCGCGCCCAATGCGGTTGAGGCTGCGGCTTGGCCGCGGGCGCAGTTTGATCATGTGGTGGCGATCAATAACGCATGGGCGGTGCGTCCGGATTGGTCTTATTTGATCCACCCCGAGGATTTTCCGGAGGCCCGGCGCCCCGTGGATTTGAAGCAGGGCCAACAGATCGTCGATTACCGACAGTATATCCCTCAGCAGAACGCCTTTGGCGGTGTTGTCTACGCCGGAGGAACAATGGCCTTTACCGCGGGGTACTGGGCTCTGGGTGCGCTGCGGCCAAGGGTGATCGGGTTCATGGGATGCGACATGATGTATGCAGGTGCTGGCAACACGCATTTTTATGGCACCGGCGAGGCAGATCCGTTGCGGGATGATGTGACGCTGCAATCGCTTGAGGCAAAATCTGCGCGTCTGGCGCTGTTGGCGGCGGAGATGGGGTGCGCCTGTGTAAACCTGTCGACAGAGCCTAGTCGCCTGGTGTTTCCACGTCTATCAGTGGCAGCGCTAAGGGCGGCAGAGCAGCCCGCGCTGACGAATCCGCCGGGCGTTGCTTTGGCGCGGGAGCGGGAAGTCGCTCTTGGGTACTCGGCGCCTGACGGGCGCTATTGGGAGCAGCTGGACGCGTTTGAGCCCGACAAGCTGGCGGCGATAGATGCGACGTGGTTGTCGGCCTTGGAAGGGGCGTCAATCGCCGTGGCGTAGCAGGCGCTGTTTCTGGCGACCCCAGTCACGTTTGGCCTCGGTGGCCCGTTTGTCGTGGTTCTTCTTACCCTTGGCGATGCCGATCTTCATTTTCACAAGGCCCTTGTGGTTGAAGTACATCACCATCGGCACGAGCGTCATGCCTTTGCGCTGTGTCGCATTCCACAAGTCCGACAGCTGCTTGCGGCTGACCAGAAGTTTGCGCTTGCGCCGTTCCATGTGCGGGAACATGGCGCGTTCATAGGGCGCGATATAGGAGTTCACCAACCACAGCTCTCCCTCTTCCACCGCGGCGTAGCTTTCGGCGATGTTGCCGGATTTTTCGCGCAGGGATTTGACCTCCGAGCCGGTCAGGATAATGCCGACCTCGAGGTCATCCTCGATGGCATAATCGTACCGTGCCCGCCGGTTCTCGGCGATCACCTTGTAGTTGGGATCCGTATCTTTCTTTTTCTTTGCCATAGCCGGGACGGGATAACGCGCGGGACGGGGGTTGTCCATAAGGTGCGGGCGCTCTGGAGAGGGTGGAAAATTCGACGAGTCGGCGTTTGCGCGGCAATATGCCTTTTCCGCTCGCCGCGGCCGGCATTTCCCGTTAAACCCCGCGCATGACCCAAGCACCCCCCAAATTCGAGATTTTCGTCGTCACCGCCCCCGGGCTTGAAAAACCTCTTGCCGCGGAAATGCGTGAGGCCGGCTTCAAGAAGCCTAAGATGATGCCCGGTGGTGTGCGGTTCCGCGGCAACTGGAATGACGTGATGCGCGCCAACCTGACCTTGCGTGGCGCGATCAGAGTGCTGGCACGAGTCGGATCTTTCCAGACGATGCACCTCAATCAGCTTGAGGGGCTGACGTCCGATCTTCCGTGGTTGAGCTTTCTGGATCGCGATGTTGCGGTGAAAGTCGAAGTGGTGACGCAGCAATCCAAGATTTATCATGCTGGCGCTGCCAAAGAGCGGATCGAAAAAGGGCTGCGGGCGGCGATCGACATTCCGACCAGCGATGACGCGCCGGTCACACTCAAGACCCGCATCGACAACAATATGGTGACGTTCTCTCTCGATACGTCTGGCGAGAGTCTGCACAAACGCGGCTTTAAGGCTGCGGTCGCCAAGGCGCCTTTGCGCGAGACCATGGCCGCGATGTTCCTGCGCCAGATGGGCTTTGATGGCAGTCAGACCGTGGTTGATCCGATGTGCGGTTCCGGCACCTTCGTGATCGAAGCTGCTGAGATGGCGGCGGGACTGCTGCCGGGGCGGGAGCGTGGATTTGCGTTTCAGCATCTGGCCACCTTTGATGCGGAGGCATGGGCCGAGATGCGCAGCACAACGGCGCAGCCGACAGATGCGCGGTTTTACGGGTCGGACAAGGATGCCGGCGCTGTGCGCATGTCCGGCGACAATGCGGTGCGGTCCGGTGTGGCGGAGCTCTGCCAATTTGCCCAGACATCGGTGGGCGATCTTGTTCCGCCCGAAGGCGCTCCGGGCATTGTGATTGTGAATCCGCCGTATGGTTCGAGGATCGGGGACAAAAAGCCGCTTTTTGCCTTGCACGCCACTCTTGGGCGCACTCTCAAAGAGCGCTTTGCCGGCTGGCAGGTGGGACTGGTGACGTCGGACTCAGGTTTGGCAAAATCGACAGGCCTGCCGCTGAAAGCAGAATTCGCGCCGGTGGCGCATGGCGGTCTGACGGTGAAGCTGCACAGCTGCACGCTTTGACTATCTAGTACCAGTATTTTGAGAGCTTGCGCCATGTGTGCTGGATCGTCGGGGCTTTCCAGCTTCCCATGCCGAAGTGCAGGACTTCGCGATGATGCAGCGCGGGACGATCGACAAATCGCACACCGTCAATGACCATGCTGCGTGCGCTCTGCAAATGGCGCACCACGTCCGGCGCGGTATGGCCGCGGTCTGACAGCCAGTCATAGATCACATCCGTCAAAACCCCTGGACCGGTCTTTTTGATGGTCCAGTCGGGGTGGTCTTGAGTGAAAAAAGGATCGTGCGCGTTGATTTCGATGCGACGTGCGGTTTCGGCGAGAATGGCATGACCTGGCTTGAAGGCGAACGTCCAATTGGAGAAAGCAACTATGTTGTCCCGCCAGCGATAGCTGAGATTGTAAGCCCCGCCGGACTTCAGATGCCCTGAAGGATGCCAATCCGGAAATTTTCGCAAGTAGTCTCCGTCAATGCCGATGACGGCTTCGTCATTTGGGGCGATCCAATCCGACAGTGGTTTGCGACAGATGGTGTCCGCATCTGAATAGAGCCCGCCGTGATGCAAAACGACAAGGACGCGCCAGAAATCGGAGCGTTCCACGGGCGTGAGCATCAGATAAGTCTCAAGATGCGCAGGGTAGACCTCTTGGATAAAGGCCAAACAATCCGTGTCATCGTTAAAGGACACATGCCAGTCAGGATTCTGTTGGACCCACGACGCGATCCAGCGCCGCATTGGTCGATCCATTTGAGCGACGTCTTTTGTTTTCCATGTCTGGAAAATCGAACGAGGTATTGCAGGGTGCGGGGTGATGGGTCCGGTCCTTTATCGCTTGGCGGACAATAGGCAAACCGACGGGCGTGCGGCAAGACACAGTGGTCAGTGAAGCGCGAATTTCGTGCGACGTTGCCTTTGTGTTCGATCTGCAAGGAATTTGCGTGGTTTTGAGCAACAAAATTTCCGCGCCCACTTGCAAATCCCCGATATGAATGGCACCCGTTCAGACCAGATATTATTGGGGCACCGTCAGGGTGCCGTCGCCATCCGCAGGAGAGCAAAAGATGCCCGATCTTCGTTCCAAGACTTCGACCTTTGGCCGCCGTATGGCCGCTGCACGTGCGCTGTGGCGTGCGACAGGTATGAAAACCGAGGACTTTGGCAAACCGATTGTGGCGGTGGTCAACTCTTTCACGGAGTTTGTACCGGGTCACGTTCACCTGAAGGACATGGGCCAGTTGGTGGCGCGCGAGATTGAAAAAGCGGGCGGCGTTGCCAAAGAGATGAACACCATCGCGGTGGATGACGGCATCGCAATGGGCCACGACGGAATGCTCTATTCGCTGCCATCGCGCGAAGTGATTGCCGACTCTGTGGAGTATATGGCGAATGCGCATTGCGCCGACGCGCTGGTGTGTATTTCCAACTGTGACAAGATCACGCCCGGTATGCTGATGGCCGCAATGCGTCTGAACATTCCAGCTGTGTTTGTCTCCGGTGGTCCGATGGAAGCGGGCAAGGTGATCCTGAAGGACGGTGAGCACAAGGCCGACCTTGTGACCGCGATTGTGGGCGCTACGGATGAAGATCGCAGCATGGAAGAGGTCGACAAACTGGAACGCTCCGCTTGTCCGACCTGCGGGTCATGCTCGGGCATGTTTACGGCGAACTCGATGAACTGTCTTGCCGAGGCGCTGGGCCTTGCGTTGCCGGGCAACGGCTCGCTGTTGGCGACGCACTCCAAGCGCCGTGGGCTGTTTGAGGAAGCAGGTCACAAGATCATCGAACTGTGTGAGCGGTGGTACAAAGACGGTGACGAGACCGCGCTGCCGCGCGGGATTGCGAGCTTCAAGGCCTTTGAGAACGCCATGGCGCTGGACATCGCGATGGGTGGCTCGACAAACACGGTGCTGCACCTTCTGGCGATTGCCCATGAGGGTGAGGTGGATTTCACCATGGCCGACATGGACCGCATGAGCCGTCAGATTCCGCACCTGTGTAAGGTCGCGCCGTCTACGCCGAAGTATCACATGGAAGATGTGCACCGCGCAGGCGGTATTGCGCGGATTTTGGGCGAGCTGGATCGCGAAGGCAAAATCCACCGAGATTGTGCGACGGTCCATGAAAAGACCGTGGGTGAATTCATCGACAAGTGGGATGTGCGCCGTGAGAGCGCGGGCAACGAGGCGCGTGATCTGTTCATTGCCGCTCCGGGCGGTGTGCGCACGGTTGAAGCCTTTAGCCAGTCGCGGATGTACACGGAGCTTGATCTCGACATCGAAGACGGCTGTGTGCGTGACTTCGAGAATGCCTACTCTGAGGAAGGCGGGTTGTGCGTGCTGTTTGGCAACATTGCCGAGCAGGGCTGCATCCTGAAGACCGCAGGCGTGATCAAAGAGATGTACGAGTTCGAAGGCACCGCGAAGGTGTTTGAGAGCATGGAAGATGCGATGCACGGGATTTTGCAGAATGAGGTGAAGCCTTATTCTGTGGTCGTGATCCGCTATGAAGGCCCGAAAGGTGGCCCCGGCATGCAGGAGATGCTGTATCCGACTGCCTATCTGAAATCCAAGAAACTCGACACCACCTGCGCGTTGCTGACCGATGGTCGCTTCTCGGGTGGCACGGCGGGTCTATCGATTGGTCATGCCTCGCCGGAAGCGGCGGAGAAAGGTGTGATCGGCCTCGTGGAAGATGGCGACAAGATCAAGATCTCGGTGCCAAACCGGACTATCCATCTGGATGTCTCGGAAGAGGTTCTGGCCGAGCGCCGTGCGAACCATCCGCAGGCGGACAAGAAGGTCTGGAAAGCGGAAGGGCGGCCGCGCGCCGTTTCCAAGGCGCTGAAAGTCTATGCGCAGCACGTATCCAACGCCTCGCTAGGTGCGGTGCGGACACTGGACGACGAGTGATTTTCACTCTGTAGACGGATTGGGACGGGGTCGCTTGGGCGGCCCCGTTTTGCGATTGGGGGCGCTGCCCCGTCGCGCAGGCGCGACTCCCCCGAGGTATTTTGGGCAAAAGGAAAAGGGTTAAAGAGGTATCGGCGCGAAGGCGGCGGTGAGGCCCTGGCCTCCGCCAATGCCGATCATCGCCATGGCAAGCGCGTTTTCTGGCGCGGCGTGGCGGATCAGCTGGCTGTAGAGACGGGTGACAAGAAAGGCGCCGGAAGCTCCGAAAGGGTGGCCGAGAGCGATGGCGCCGCCTTGGGGATTGGGCAGGGTTTCGTCGACGCCGAGTTGGTCGAGACAGGCGAGGGTTTGGCTTGCAAAGGCTTCGTTGAATTCCAGATGGGTGAGGTCGGCGAGATTGAGCGACGGGTTGCGTGTGAGCAGCTTGCGGGTGCTTGCGACGGGGCCAATGCCAAGCAGGTTGGGGTCGACGCCAGCGGCGGCTGCGTCAAGAAAGGCCAGTGCGCGGCTGTGGCCCAAGGCTCGGGCGTTTTGGGCTGTGGTGACGATCAGCGCAGATGCGCCGTCGTTCAGGGGGCAGGCGTTGCCGACGGTGACGGTGCCGTCTTTGACAAAGGCCGGGCGCAGGCGGGCAAGGCGCTTGGCAGTCATCGTGGCGCGGATGCATTCGTCGCGGGTTTGGCCTGCGACTTTGGTGATCTCGGGCAAGAATACGCTTTGGGCTGTGGCGGTGGCCGCGCGCTGTTGGGAGCGCAGGGCGAAAGCGTCTTGTCGCTCGCGCGTGATGTTGAAGCGGGTGGCAACGGTGTCGGCGGCTTCGCCCATCTCGGGATCGCCAATTGTGGCGGGGGAGAAACGGGCGCGTTTGTAGCTGTGTTCGGGCAAGTCTCCCGAGGCGGGCAGCGTGCGCAGCGGCGCGCGGCTTTGGCTTTCGACGCCGCCTGTGAGGACGGTGGTGGCGCTGCCCGAGGCAATGCGCAAGCAAGCTTGCCAGACGGCCTCAAGCCCCGAACCGCATTGGCGGTCGACTGTCACGGCGGGGACGTCGGTGGGCAGGCCTGCGTGCAGGGCAGCGAGGCGGGCGATGTTGCCGCCCGGGCCTGCGGCGTTGCCGAGGATGACTTCGTCGATGTCGGTCGGGTTGATGCCTGCCTCGGCGATGGCGTCCAGCATCACAGGGGTGGCCAAATCTTCGACCTCGAGGCTGGCGAACATGCCGCCAGCGCGGCCGATGGCGCTGCGTTTGGCGGCGATGATAACCGGTTGGCGCTCAGGTGGCGGGGTGAAGCGGGACAAGACGCGCGTCCTTTTCATCGAGCCAGTTCAAGAGCGTGCCGCGATCCGGCTTGCCAGAACTGGTCAGGGGCCAGTCGGTGAGGCGGAAGAAGCGGCGGGGCAGTTTGTAGCGCGGCAGGCGGATGGCGAGTTGGCTGCGGATTTCTTCGAGCGGGGTGTCGCCTAGCAGGATGGCCACAAGTTCCTGACCACGCGAATGGTGGGTGCGGCCCAAGACCAGTGCGCTGGTGATGCCGGGGATTTCGCCAAGCGCAGTTTCGATTTCCTGCGGGTAGACGTTGTGGCCTGCGGTGATGACCATGCCGCCTTCGCGGCCCAAGAGAGTTAGCGAGCCGTCGTAGTTGAGTTTGCCGAGGTCGCCGACTGTGGCCCAAGGGCCTTCGCGGCGGAAGCCGGAGTTGCGGCCGCCCCAGAGGTAGCCTTCGATTGCTAAATCGCCGCGCACGAAGATTGTGCCGGCTTGGCCTTGAGCCACTTCTGCGCCGTTTTCGCGGATCGAGAGTTCGACATGCGGGAACGGGCGTCCTACGGAATTGGCGGGGGCGGAGGAGGAACTGCGGCCGTGGGTGTTGAGGCTGACGAAGCCCAGCTCCGAGGCGCCGTAGTATTCGTGGATGCGGGCGCGGGGGAAGAAGTCGCGCGCTTTGGCAAGCAGGGCGGGGTCGAGTTTGGCGCCAGCTGTGGTGATTTCGATGATTTGATCCTGCGGGGTGCCGTGACAGAGAGCGGCGAGCAGGGAGGGCACGGCGACGATGCGGCGGGTGGTGGCCATGGCGCGGTGGGCGTCTGCGAGGTCGAAGCGGGTGATGGCGTGGAAGGTCGCGCCGAGTTCCAGCGTTTCAGCCAAAGCATAAAGCGAGATGCCGTGCGCGAGGGGGCCGGGGGCGAAGGTGTTGCTTTGCTCGGTGAGCGCAAAGGCAAGGCGGGAGGCGTCAAGGGACGCGCGCCAGCTGTGACGGGCGCGGGCGAAGGCCTTGGGTTGTGAGGTGGTGCCGGAGGTGAAACCTACCATAAAGGTGTCACGCGGATTGGTCAGCGGCAGGTCGATAGGGGTTGTGAGGAAGGTCTCAAACGCGTCGGTGTCTACCGTGATCGCGGGGATCGAGAGGCGCTCGGCGGCTTCGATCAGGGCGGTTTGCGAGGACAGGCAAAAGACCACATCCGGTGGCAGCTTTGCCAGCATGCGTTGATGTAGGGCGGCGGGCCATTGCGGGTCAAGCAACATGACCGCGTGCGGTGTGGCAAGCGCTGCGGGCAGGAGCGTGGCCGCGGCGGGTTGGTTGCCGATGGCGACCGCAAACAGGCGCGCGTCAGAGGGCAGCGAGAGGTCGGCGTGGCGTCGGTGCGGCAGGGCGGTCAGAGCGTTGTGCAGGCGCTTGAGGCGCTCAAACAGCGCGCCGTAGCTGAGCGACGTGCCGGAAATGCAGACCGCCAGCGCATCGGGGCACTGGCGGGCGTGGTGTTCTATGGCGTGGCGTAGCGGCAAGCGCGTCCTCAGATATTGGGGTAGGCGCGGCGAAGGCCGCGGGCGATCACCGTCGCCAGAACCACCTTTACCAGATCGCCTGGGATATAGGCCACCATGATCGCGAGCGATTTGTCGAGGCCGAGTTTGCCAACAACGGCCATCCACGGAATACCGAGCGTGTACATTACAAGGATTCCGCCGAAGGCGATCATGCCGCCAGTGACCCAGATGTTGGCGTTTGCGTTCTTGTGGACGAGATGGCCGATCACTGCGGCACAGATCGGCCATGCGAGAATGAAACCACCGGAGGTTCCCAGCAGAACGCCAAAGCCACCACGACCGCCGGACAAAAGAGGAAAGCCCATGGCGACAAGCGCAACAAAAAGCAAAAGTGCATAGCCGCCTCTTTTGGCCCCTAGCACTGATCCTGCGAGCATAACGCCGAGCGACTGTGCGGTGATGGGCGGCAGCGCGCCGCCGGCAAAAGCGATGGGCGGCATGAGGCCGAGCGCTGCGGTCAGCGCGACGAAAAGGGCGATATAGACGATGTCTTTAATGGTCATTTGGTGTCCCGATCCCGTGGTCTTTGTTCGTGTGAGCCATTTCCGGAGTCGGTTAAAATCCGGTTAAAGCATGGGCAAGTTTTGATGGCGCAAGAGGTCTACCTTTAGGAACGATATCCTCGAGATTCGATGGCATCCGAAACATCGTCCGCCATTTTGATCGCTCGGATCGCAAGTGGCATGGCAACAGCAATGATCGAGCGTTCCAGACCGCGGGTCTTTTGCGCTTCGCGGACTTCGGTGGCGATGCGGCCAAGTACAGGGATAAAGCGAAGGGCAAGCGAGATGGCAAGGCTGACCTTGTCGGGGTTTACACCAATAGGTTTGAACAAGCGCAGGGCGCGGGTCATGCTGTCGATCATGTCGCTGGCACGGGTGGTGAGGGTCACAAGGCTGGCCAGAAGGATCAGCGCGGCAAGGCGCAGGACAACGTAGGCTGCGAGGGTGAGGCCGGAGAAATACCACTGCACCGCAAAGAAGATCACGAAGATCCACATGAGCGGTCTGATCTGGGCCAGCGCGGTTTTCATCGGGATATTGGCGACACGGTAAAGCGCGAGAATTGCGACGACGGCGAGCGCCGTGACAAGCAGGCTTTCTTGCAGGAAGAGCGCGGTGGCAGCGATGGCGAGCGCGGCCATCTTTGGCCCCGGGCTCATCCGGTGGAGCATTGAGGTGCCTGGGGTGTAAAGATCCAGCATCAGGCCATGAGCTCCTGATAGAAGGGGATCGCCTTGGCGGGGGTGGCGTCACAGGCCACGCGGCCCTCGTCGATGACGATCACGCGGTCGTAGTCGGCGATCTGATCAAGGTCGTGGGTGACATGGATGATGGTTTGATCAAGCGCATTCAACACGCGCGCGATGCGGCGTTTGTTGCGTAGATCAAGCAGGGTTGTCGGCTCGTCCAGCACCACATAGGCGGGGGCCATGACCAGCACGCCGGAGATCGCCAGCAGCTGTTTTTGCCCGCCGGAGAGCAAATGTGCGGGGTGCTCGCGCAGGTGTTGCATGTCGTAGCGCTCAAGAATTTCGGTGGTGCGCGTGGCGATGGTGGCCTTGTCCAGACCGAGGTTTTTCATGCCAAAGGCGAGGTCTTCCTCGACCACTGGAAAGACGATTTGGTTGTCGGGGTTCTGAAAGACAAACCCGACGCGCCCGCGGACGTCCTTGCCCTGTTTTTTTGTGTCAAAGCCGTCCACGGAAACAGTGCCCGAGGTCGGCAATGCAAGGCCGTTGAGCAGGCGGGCGAAGGAGGATTTGCCGGAGCCGTTGGCGCCGATCACTGCGATGCGGCGCTCAGACAGGGAAAGGGAAATGTTGTGCAAAACGGGGTGGTCGCCGAAAGAAAGGCTGACGTTTTTGAGGTCGATCATAGGTGTCCCCGAGTGCGGCTGTTTGGGCGCTCTTAGCGCAAATGGCGCGCCGGTTGAAGCGGTAGGAGCCTGAGGCGCAGGTATTTGGGGAACAAAAAGAAGCAAGGAGGAAAGAGCCGCCCCCGCCGCTGGTGAGAGCGAAGAGGGCGGCGCGTAACGTTTTAGCGCGCGACCTGTGTGAGGGTGTAGCCCTTTGCCCGCAGCAGGTTGAGAACGCCATATTGACCCGGCAAATGCGCAGCCCCGACCGCGACAACGATGCGTTTTTCCTTGCGAGCAAGGATACGCGGCATCCAGTTTTTGTTGCGCTCATCCAGAATGTATTTGTCGTGGCTGCGCTGCAGGCGGGCGACTTCGGATCGGCTGACGTTCAGGTCGCGATACATGAACGCTTCGTTCACCAGCATGCCCTCGACCAGTTTGCCGTCGTGATAGGCGCTGCGCAGCGTGGTGGACATATTGGCGATTTCCGCTTCACTTTGCATATCCAGTTCAATGGACCGGACCTGATCACGAATGGGTTGGCGGCTGATGGTTCGCAAGGATTCCTCGAGGGTTTCCAAAGACACCATCGGCACCCGTGCGGAACGTGCGATGCGCTCGAGTCGGGCGTCGACACCTTTGGAGCGGTCCCAGCCAAAGGGATCACAATCCCCGCGAACCACTTCGCCCGAGATGAACCATGGCTGGATTCGGTTCAACTGATCCGGTGTGAACCCATAAAGCTGCATCCGAAAACTGAGTTGGTCCCACAAGTCTTTGCGCAGCAGCTGGCTCATGTATGGGCCGCGGCTGCGGGTGAGGACTTTGGGGTTTTGGTACACTGCGTCCCATTGCGGTCCGATTTCCTGTGTGCGCATTTCCAGCATCAAAAGGTCGGCGTTCCTGAGAAAACGGGAGGCGTCGGCGACCACCTTGCGGTGACGGCGGTCTCCGGCGTGGTGGGTGCCGACGATGCGAATAATTTGATCGACCTTGCGTGCCTCCCAGATGATGCCTTCGTGAAACGGCACCTTGGCGGCCTGCTGGGCAAATCTAGCGCGATCTTGCGCGCTGAGGCTCTTGCGCAGGTCTGTGCCTTTGCAAAGTGCGGTTGCGGCCTCCGGTGCAAACGAAAAAAGCGAGAGGGCCAATAGGAGAAACAGCGGGCGCAGGGGCGTGAATTTGGTCGTCATGCCCAAAGCAATAGAGGCACGCATTGCGTGCCTCAACTGTGAAGTTCATGACCTTGGGGTGTGCTACGCCAAGGATGGTAGCCAAAGCACAATGGCAGGGAAGGCCACAAGCAGGGCGATGGTGACAGCGTCCGCGATGAAGAAGGGCGTGACGCCTTTGAAGACGTCCTGAACGGTCAAATCCTCCCGCACGCCGGCCACAACAAAGCAGTTGAGACCTATCGGGGGCGTGATCAAACAGAACTCGGCCATTTTCACGACCAGAATGCCGAACCAGATCGCGCACATTGGACCGCTCATACCAAAGGTACTGTCGGCAGCGGCGACCGCTTCACCTCCGTTGAGGGCCATGACGGCGGGGTAAACCACCGGAAGCGTCAAAAGCAGCATGCCGATGGCATCCATGAACATGCCCAGCACAGCATAGGCCAAGAGGATACAGATCAGGATCAGCCACGGTGACATGGTCAGCGATGTGATCCAGTCCGAAAACGCGCCGGGAAGATCGGCAAAGCCGAGGAAGCGCACGTAGATCAGAACCCCCCAGATGATGGTGAAGATCATCACGGTCAGCTTGGCAGTGTCCAGAAGCGCTTCTTTGAGCTCCTTCCAGCGCATGCCTTGATAAAGCGCCATCAGGAAGACGATGAACGCGCCGACAGCGCCGCCCTCTGTCGGGGTGCCCCACGCATCTCCAAAGGGGTTGTAGACGAAGAAGATGATGATCACGACGACGGCCACAATCGGTAGGGCTGGCGGCAGTGAGGCGAAGCGTTCGCGCCATGTGAACCCTGTGACCGGCGGGCCGACAGATTTGAAGATCACGGCAATGCCGATGATCATCGCGGCATAGATGAAGGCCGAAAATGCGCCGGGAATGAAGCCTGCGAGCAGCAGCTTGCCCACGTCCTGTTCAACGATAATCGCATAGATCACGAGGATCGCGCTGGGCGGAATGAGGCTTGCGAGCGTGCCACCTGCGGCGACAACACCTGCTGCGAATTGTTTGTTGTACCCTGCTTTCAGCATCTCGGGGATGGCAATGCGGGCAAAGACGGCGGCGGTGGCCACAGAAGCGCCTGACACGGCCGCAAAGCCTGCGGTGGCAAAGACGGTGGAGACCGCGAGGCCACCCGGTACCCATGCGATCCAGCGTTTGGCGGCCTCAAACAGCGCCGTAGTCAGCTTGGCGTGATAGGCGAGGTAGCCGATCAGGATGAAGGTCGGAATGAGGCTAAGCGCCTGTGAGGACACTTTGGAATGTGGCACCGAGCCTGCGATGGCGATGGATTTGCCAAGGGCGCCGTCCCAGATTTCGCGGCGTTCATTCCAGTAGAGAAATTTGTCAGGGGCGTAGCCGAATTTGGCCCAGAAAATCCAAACGATGCCGATGAAGCCAGCCAGCGCAGCGGCAAAGGCCACGCGCATGCCCAGCACCACAAGCACCAGCATGCCGCCAGTAACCCAGAGACCAATCGTGATGTTATCCATTGGTATCGTCTCCGAGAATTTCGACCTCAGCGCGGGCCTGTTCTTCGATGGATTGCACAAGTGGCACGGCGACCGGTGCGGGCAGGTTCAGGAAAAAGGCGCGGCCATAGCCGACAACCTGAAGAGCGAGGCGGAGGCACATCACACCAAACGCAATCGGCACAATGAGTTTGGATGGCCAGATCGGAATGCCGATGTCGATGGAGCTGTCGCGCGAGCAAAGCGGGCGGGCGCAGTCAAAAGAGCGTTCGAAATGTGCCCAGCTGCCCATTGTCAGCGCAATCATAAGCAGGAAGATCAAAACCACGGACAGGAGTTCCGCCCCCCAAAGGGCGCGGCCTTTGAGTTGGCCGATGACCATGTCCATCCGGATATGGCTGCCGTCGCGTTGCACGTAAGCGATGCCCATCACTGCGATTAGCGGCATCAGGGTTTCGATGTAGTCCACATAGCCGGAAAGAGGCGAAGCGAAGAACTTGCGACCGCCTACCGAATAGGCGGCGAGGAACATGAGGCTGAAGACGGCGAGGCCGCTTAGCAAGGCAAATACGGTTTCAAGCTTGAGCAGACGACGGTCCAGCCTTGAAAGCAGGCTGTCGTCTTCAAGCACAGCGGCGCTGCTGGCCATGTGCAATCCCCCATGTCTTTGTTTTTATGCAAGAACGGCCCCGCGCGAGGTCGGGGCCGTTCCGTGTGTTGGTGCGCTTAGTTGGCGGCGCGATGATCTGCGAGGGTTTTCACCACAAGATCATAAAGTTCCTGACCAGGCAGGCCCTGGCCTTCCATGTCTGCGATCCACGCGTCGCGGATCGGGTCCGCTGCTTTGGCGCGGAATTCCGCGAGCACTGCGTCGTCGATCATGACTTTCGCAACGCCTTTTTCTTCCAGAACGCTGTCCCACTTCTCAAGCAGGGTGCCGTAGTTGGCGACGTAGTGATCCAGCGCTTCATCAACCGAGCTGTCGAGTGCCGCGCGGTGTTCGTCCGACAGCATGTCATAGGCGTCGATGTTCACCACAACCGGGCAGTTTACTGTGCCGGGGTTGAGGTTCGCAGTCCACCAGTCGGCCTGATTGATAGTGCCGAACGCAAGGTGCGCGTGCTGGGCGAATGCCACGGTGTCGACAACGCCGCTTTCCATTGCCTGATAGGCTTCGGTTGCGGTCACGGATGTCGGAACGCCGCCAACGGCCTCGAACGCTTTGCCAAGACCGCCGGTAGCGCGGACGCGCATGCCGTCAAAGTCTGCCAGTGTGTCACGCGGATCGCCGGTGCCGACAAGGTTGTACTGCGGCATGGGTGAGGTCATCAGAAGCATCGCGTTCCACTGTTCCATTTCCTCGGCGGCTGCCGGATGGGCGTAAACAGCTTTGGATACGGCAACTTCTTCGGCGAGGTTGGCAACGCCGAGGAACGGCAGTTCTAGAACGGTCACAACGCGGTTTTTGTCACGGTGATAGCCGGCGCAGAACTGGGCCATTTCAAACGCGCCGATCGAGATGCCGTCGAGGTTTTCGCGGTTTTTAGACAGGCCGCCGTAAGAGATGTTCAGCGTGAAATCGCCGCCGGTTTTTTCGCTGACCAGTTCTGCCAGTTTTTCAACGTGCTCGGTGAACGCGCGGCGCTTGCCCCAGACGGAGACGTTCCATTCGGTCGCCATGGCTTCGGATGCAAATGCCAAAGTGAGTGCAGCCGCTGCGGTGCGGCCCAAAAATTTCTTCATGATATCCTCCCATTGAATGGCTTTGGTGCCATTTCCTGCGAAAGACTAACCTAGCGTTAGGGCGCTGAATAGTCCGTATTTGTTGGTATGCACGGGGTTCTTAAACCGACGACTTATTGAGCAATCAGGCTGGGAATGCCCCCGATTTCACCAATCAGAGGCAAGATCGCGTCCAGACCTTTGCCGTGGCGCAGACTGGCAAAAACGAACGGCCTTTGGCCGCGCATTTTGGCGGCGTCACGCTCCATGACCTCAAGGCTGGCGCCAACGTGCGGGGCGAGGTCAGTCTTGTTGATGATCAGGATGTCGGAACGGGTGATTGCCGGTCCGCCCTTACGGGGAATTTCTTCGCCTGCGGCAGTGTCGATGACATAGAGCGTCATGTCCGCCAGTTCGGGAGAGAATGTGGCGGACAAGTTGTCTCCGCCGGACTCAATCAGGATCACGTCCAGATCGGGGATTTCGCGGTTCAACTCGTCGATGGCCGCAAGGTTGATCGACGCGTCTTCGCGGATTGCCGTGTGCGGGCAGCCGCCGGTTTCGACGCCCTTGATGCGCTCCAGCGGCAGCACCTGCTGGCGCATGAGTTCTTCGGCATCTTCGCGGGTGTAGATGTCATTGGTGACAACGGCGACGGAGAGCGTGTCGCGCAAGGCACGGCAGAGGGTGGCGGTCAGCGTGGTTTTGCCAGCGCCCACGGGGCCGCCGATACCGATGCGGAGAGGGCCGTTTGGAGAGGTCATGTCAGGCTCCTTGAAGTCGTAGGAAAAGAAAGGCGGCGCCGATTGCGAGGATCAGCGGGCTGTAGCTGCGTTTGTCGAGCGTGGCGAAGGGTTCTTCGCAAAAGGTGTTGCGCCAGAGCGGGGTGTAGGCCACAGCCCCGCGCAGCAGGAAGACTGCGGCGGCACAGCTCATCAGCAGGCTGTGCAGAGCGAAGGCGGGGACATGCGGTAGGATGGCGGCGAACAGCAGCGCCATAGCCACCAACGCACATGGAACGGCTGGGGGCATGCGGGTGATGCCTTTGGCGCCGACTGTGGCGCGGGCCAGAGAGGCTTCGTCCTTGATCGGGGTCCAGTAACCGATGGCCCAAAGCAGGTGCAAAGCGGCGGGGATGATCAGGGAGATCGACAGGAGCGTGGCGAGAACGGTCATGAGCGAAAAAGCCTCGAATACTGCGTTTCATGGTTCATGGACGCAATGTCGGTGGCGAATGTGGTGGAGGCAATGTCGTCAAGTGTCTCGGTGATGGCCTTATCCGCGATCTCTTGGCAGAGCGGCGCGGTTTGCAGCAGGACCGCCTGTGCCTCGGTCTGGCCCAGCGGTACAAGGCGGGTGGCGGCGGAGGTCAGGTTGGCGGCGAAAGCGTGCATAAAGAGCCGTGCTGTATCGGCAAGCGGCAGGTGTTGCAGGTGCGCGGCGTGGCCCACGGCGACGGGGTAGGTCAGCGCGCTAAGGTCGAGGTTGTGAATAGCAGCGGCAGTGCGGGCGAAAGCCGCGCCTTGTTGATCGGCTTCCAGCAGTCGTTCGGCGCTGGGCGCAAGCGCACGGGCCATGTCGTCGATCTCTTGCAGGTCGGTTGCATCTGTGTTGTAGGCCGCTGCCAAAAGGATCACATCGTTGCGGCCTGCGCCGAAAGTCAGGGTATCCGTGAGCCAGTCGGAGAATGTCTCCGCATTGGTCACAACTCCTGTGGCAACCAGATGTTCCAACCCGTGACTGTAGGTGAACGCGCCCACCGGAAAGGTGGGCGAGAGCCATTGCGTCAGGGTCAGGACCGGATCAGTGGTCATGATCGTGGGTGTGATCATGCGCGTGCGGGTGGCTGTGGTCGTGACCGTGGGTGCGTCCGTGACCATAGGCGCCGCCTTCGGGCGCGAAAGGCTCGGTTATATCGGTGACGGTGGCCCCCAGAAGCCCCAGCATTTCGCGGATCACATGGTCGGGCTGGATCAGCAGTCGGCCTTCCTCGATCTGACAGGGCGTGTGGCGGTTGCCGATGTGCCAAGCGATGCGGGTGAGGTCGTCAGCGGTGATCGCCATCAAAGGTTCCGGCGCGGCGGTCACGGTGATTTCGCCGCCATCCTGCAACACCAAAACCCCGCCGTGATCGAGCGAGGTGGTTTTGGGCAGATCAACCAGGATGCGGGTGCCGTCCTCAAGCTGCAGGGTTTTGCGGCGTAGGAAACGGTCTTCGTAGGTCAAGGCCACACGCCCCTTGGACGGGGCGTGCGCGTGGCTGTGATAGCTGCGGGCGGTGGGCAATGCAGTCATGCTGCACCCCCGGATGCCCGCAGGGTCAGATGTGCATGTAGTCGCCGAACACGTGGCGCACGATGTCTTCGCGACGCAGGCCGCGTTCCGCAAGCTGTTCGTCGGTCATCGCGTTCAGTGCGTCGACGCGCTGAACGCGGCTGTTGTTTTCCATGATTGCCACAAAGAAGCGGCCAATCGCCCGGAAGGGTGCCGTCAGGATTTTGCCCAGCGAAATCGGGGCGGTGGAGTGTGTTGTGTCGATAAGTGCCATTTCGAACCTCGTTTAAATAAACTCTGGTCCTCCCTCGGGTCTCGATATGCGTCAGTTGACTTGTCATGTGTAGGGTTGCTTTCGTCATAGCTGTGTTGCGGTTGGCGCAGGGCGGCTCAGAAAAGGAAGTAGCGCTGGGCCATGGGCAGCACGTCAGCCGGTTGGCAGGTTAGCAATTCACCGTCCGCGCGCACTTCATAGGTTTCGGGGTGCACTTCGATCTCGGGCGTCGCGGTGTTGAGTTTAAGGTGGGATTTGCCAATGTGGCGGGTGTTTTGAACCGCGACGGTTTGTTTGGCGAGGCCCAGTGTTTTGCCAATCCCGTCGGCCTGTGCGGCTTCGGAGACAAACACCACGGCAGCATTTTCCACCGCGCGGCCAAAAGCACCGAACATCGGGCGCGAGTACACCGGCTGAGGCGTTGGAATGGAGGCGTTGGGATCGCCCATCTGCGCACAGACAATCGAGCCGCCGATCAGCACCATTTCCGGTTTTACGCCGAAGAACGCGGGCGACCAGAGCACAAGATCGGCGCGTTTGCCTTCCTCGATCGAGCCAATCTGATGGCTGATGCCGTGACCTATGGCGGGGTTGATGGTGTATTTCGCGATGTAGCGTCGGACGCGGAAATTGTCGTTCTCGCCGGTCTCCTCGGCCAGTCGGCCGCGCTGTTTCTTCATCTTGTCGGCGGTCTGCCATGTGCGGATCAGCACTTCGCCGACGCGGCCCATGGCCTGACTGTCCGATGCGATGATCGAAAACGCACCCATGTCGTGCAGGATGTCTTCGGCGGCAATGGTTTCGCGACGGATGCGGCTTTCGGCGAAGGCCACGTCCTCGGGGATGGATTTGTCGAGGTGGTGACAGACCATCAGCATGTCGAGGTGCTCATCGACGGTGTTCACGGTGAAAGGCCGTGTCGGGTTGGTGGAGGAGGGTAGGACGTGCTCCTCGCCGCAGATTTTGATGATGTCGGGGGCGTGGCCGCCGCCTGCGCCTTCGGTGTGGAAGGCGTGGATGGTGCGGCCTTTCATGGCGGCCACTGTGTTCTCGACAAAACCGCTCTCGTTCAGCGTGTCGGTGTGGATCATCACCTGCACGTCCATGGCGTCGGCGACGGAGAGGCAGCAGTCGATGGCAGCCGGCGTCGTGCCCCAGTCTTCGTGCAGTTTCATGGCGCAGGCGCCGCCTCTGATCTGTTCTTCAAGCGCGGCGGGTAGGCTGGCGTTGCCTTTGCCCGCAAAGGCGAGGTTCATCGGGAAGGCGTCTGCCGATTGCAGCATGCGCCCGATGTGCCACGGGCCCGGCGTGCAGGTGGTGGCGAGCGTGCCATGCGCAGGGCCGGTGCCGCCGCCGAGCATGGTGGTCAGGCCGGAGTGCAGCGCGTCCTCGATCTGTTGTGGGCAAATGTAGTGGATGTGGCTGTCAAAGCCGCCAGCGGTGAGGATCTTGCCTTCGCCGGCGATGGCTTCGGTTCCTGGGCCGACGATGATGTCGATATTTGGCTGCGTGTCGGGGTTGCCGGCCTTGCCGATCTTGGCGATGCGCCCGTCTTTGAGGCCGATATCGGCCTTATAGATGCCGGTGTGGTCCACGATCAGCGCGTTGGTGATGACGGTGTCGACCGCACCTTCGGCACGGGTGGTTTGGGCCTGACCCATGCCGTCGCGGATCACCTTGCCCCCGCCGAATTTGACCTCTTCGCCGTAAGGGCCCGTGAGGTCGCGTTCAACCTCGATTACGAGGTCGGTGTCAGCAAGGCGCAACTTGTCGCCCACGGTGGGGCCGAACATTGCAGCATAGTCGGAGCGGGAGATTTTGGCGGGCATTGTTCAGGTGTCCATTAGAGAAGGCGGTTTTTGCGGCAAAGGGCGCTAGGGTGGGGGCGGACGGCTTGATTGGTGCCGTCACAAATCTCCCATGACTTTCTGGTTGAAGCCAAAGACGCGGCGCGCACCGGAAATCGGGATCAGGTTCACCTCACGGCGCTGACCGGGTTCAAACCGCACTGCGGTGCCGGCGGCAATGTCCAGACGCAGGCCGTGGGCTGCGGTCCGGTCAAACTCCAGCGCAGGATTGGCTTCGGCAAAGTGGTAGTGGCTGCCGACCTGAATCGGACGGTCGCCGGTGTTGGCCACCATCAGTGTGGTGACCTCGGCGCCGTCGTTCAGGGTCAAATCGCCATCAGCAGGAAGCAGTTCGCCGGGGATCATTTGCCGGATCCGACCCACAGTGCGATACCGCCAAGGGCCAATCCGCCCAGCATCAGGCCAAGCCAGATGGGATTGTCGCCATGCGGGTGAATGTGCATGCCGTCATGGGCCAGCGCGGGGGCAGCGGCGGTAAGGGCGAAAGCGGTGACTGCAAAACGTTGCATGTGTTTCTCCTTGATCAGCGGATAGGGTTGTGGACTGTGACCAGTTTGGTGCCGTCCGGGAAAGTGGCCTCGACCTGCACTTCGTGGATCATCTCGGGGATGCCTTCCATGCATTGGTCGCGGGTGATGACATGGCCGCCCTGTTGCATCAGGTCAGCCACGGATTTGCCGTCGCGCGCGCCTTCGACCACGGCGTCGGTGATCAGGGCGATGGCTTCGGGGTGGTTGAGTTTGACCCCGCGCGAAAGGCGTTTGCGGGCGATCTCCGCGGCCATGGCAATCAGCAGTTTGTCTTTTTCTCTTGGCGTCAGTTGCATGTCTTTAGAGTATCCATGTTCGGGGAAGGTCCGTACCGCGCAGGTGGCGCAGAGCAGGGAGAAGGGATTGGCGTAGCGCGTGGCCGTCTTCTGCCAGCAGGCGGGCAAAAATCAGCCCCTCGCGGATCAGGCTGACCCCGCAGGTGTCAGGCAGCAGGTCGCGCAAAGGCGCTAGGTGGCACTCCGCGTCAGGCGCCGAATAAAGCAAAGCGGCCATGGCGCGATTTCCGTTGGCGATGGCGGGGCGGTCCAGATGCGCTTGGACGTCACCCGTGAAGGCGATGCGATCGGCAAACAGCACGCGGGCATTGCGGCGGATGGTGATGCGGTCCGTGATCGCAGCATCATGGACGGTTTCGCCCATAGCGGTGCGCCCGAAAATCATCGGTTCGACCAGCAAAAAACGTGCGCTTGGGTCCAGATCAACGGTCAGGGAGCGATCGACGTGCGCGCCATCAAAGATGATGGTTTCCTGAGGCAACCAGTTCACTTGGGCACAATCGTGGACCTTGATCGAGGTGTGAATCCGCGCGGGGCGGGTGTCGATGCTGCGGTAGGCGCGTTCTGCGGCCTGAGTGGTGAGTGTCAGCTGGCTGTGGCTGTCTGCGACAATGTCGGTGTCAAAATCATCGCCACCGGTCAGGCCGCCGGACGTGTTCAGAAGCACCGCTTCCAGCGTGTCTCCTCCGGTGCGCGGAAACAGGATGCGCGAGGAGCCGGACAGGCGAAAATCGTCCAGCACAGTGTGAGCGCCACGCCTTTTTGCCCGCAGCAAGGCACGGCCGATGGCACGTGGTTGCGGTTGTGATGATATGTGTGCGCGTGCGGGGATGGGTCCCTCCATCTGAACTTTGGAAAAACCTGTCGGGGTGAATGCTCAATGAACAGGCAAACCGGCGCTAAAGTGACGGTTCCCCGACTGTCGGTGGTGCATTTTTGAGCGATGTTTTGGTGAGTGATCAAAACTTGGGCGATTGACGGATCACGCAAAGCCCGTTGCACTTTGACCGGTCCCGTCGCATTTTCGCGCAAACTTCGAATCGCGATGTCGCGCAGCCTCCATAGGGGAAACACCCATGTCATTTGACCGTTCCATCAAAATCGCCCCGTCGATCCTGTCGGCTGATTTTGCCAACTTTGGCCAGGAAATTCGCGCGATCGAAGATCAAGGCGCAGATTGGGTGCATGTGGACGTGATGGATGGGCATTTTGTGCCGAACCTGACTTTTGGCCCGCCTGCCGTGAAAGCGTTTCGCCCGCATGTGAAGACGTTTATGGACGTGCATCTGATGATCGCGCCGGTTGACCCCTATATCGAGGCCTATGCCGAGGCGGGTGCGGACATGATCACTGCACACGTCGAAGCAGGTCCGCACATTCACCGCACGCTTCAGGCGATCAAGGCGCAGGGAGTGAAAGCTGGAGTGGCCCTTAACCCTGGCACGCCTGTTGAGGCGATCGAACATGTGATCGATCTGGCGGACATGGTGCTGGTGATGACGGTAAACCCAGGTTTTGGTGGTCAAAAGTTCATTCATTCCGGTGTCGAGAAAACACGCCGGGTGCGGGAGCTGATCGGAGATCGCGAGATCCACATTCAGATCGACGGTGGTGTGACGCCTGAAACTGCGCCTTTGGTGGCAGCAGCGGGCGCAGACGTTCTGGTCGCTGGGTCAGCCGTGTTCAAAGGTGGGTCGGTGGATAAGCCGGACGTTTATGGCTCCAATATGCAGGCCATTCGTCAGAGCATCTCGGGCTGAAAAAAACTCTGTTGGTAGCGTCAGTCGCGGATTTCGTCGGGCAATACACCCCAGAGGTGGCGTTTGTGTGACCATCCCTTGTAGCCGGCGGCGTTCAGTTTGCACCAGTCGATCGTGCATTCTTCCAGCTTGGCAATCACGCCCAATTCCAGTTGGGCGGTCACAGGGGTGTTGTCGCCGGGGCGCGCAGTGAGGGGCAGCATATCGGTTTCAATGATCACTGTGCGTACCCCTGAAAGCAGGGAATAATGCACCCAGCCGCCTGCGCCTTCGATGTCGCGAACACGCCGCCAATGCTCATATTCTGCCGTGACTTGGAGAGGCATGTTGCGACGGGTGAAGACCCAATCAATGCGATGGGTGCGTGACGGGCCGCGGCGGACATTGGCCTTGGAGGCCTTGAGCGACACATATCGAGGCAGGGGCAGGTTGGTGACAGGCCCCTTCTTTTCCTCTGCCGCAACAGCAGAAACCAGTGCCAAAATCAGCACAGCGCCCGCTAAAACAAGCGATTTTCGACCTGAGAAGACCATCTTGCCTGACATTTTCTGCTCTGGAACTCGCGGGGGTTCTTGTGCCCCGTCAATGTGTGGGGCACTGTGACATCAACGCGCTGATTTGGAAAGACCAGGAGGCCAATCTATGCCCAAGCAACGTCTGAGTGTTGTCGTGACGCGACGCTTGCCCGAAGCAGTCGAAACACGGCTAAGTGAACTCTTTGACGTGCAACTGCGTGATGACGACAGTCCGATGAGCCGTGAACAGTTGGCGGAGGCCATGCGCGAAGCGGATGTTCTGGTGCCAACGCTGAGCGACAAGATTGACGCGAATTTGATCGCACAGGCCGGTGAGCGCTTGAAGTTGATCGCGAATTACGGTGCCGGTGTGGATCACATTGACGTAGCTTCTGCCCGCCAGCGCGGTGTTTTGGTGTCTAATACACCCGGGGTTTCGGCGGATGACACGGCCGATATGGCGCTGTCTCTTATTCTTGGGGTGACGCGCCGGATCGGCGAAGGTCTTGTCCGCATGCAGAGCGGCGAGTGGGACGGCTGGGCGCCGACCGCGTTGCTGGGCGGCCGCGTGAGCGGAAAACGTCTTGGCATCCTTGGCATGGGGCGCATCGGCACAGCGGTGGCGCGGCGGGCGCAGGCCTGTGGCATGCAGATCCACTATCACAATCGCAAGCGCTTACGCCCTGAAATTGAAGAACAATTTGAGGCGACCTATTGGGAAAGCCTTGATCAGATGCTGGCGCGGATGGATGTGATTTCTGTGAACTGTCCGCACACGCCGTCGACCTTTCATCTGCTCAATGCGCGGCGTTTGAAGCTGATGAAACCGGGTGCGGTGATCATCAACACCTCGCGCGGGGAAGTCATCGACGAAAACGCGATGGTGCGGATGCTCAAGTCAGGCGAAATCGCCGGCGCGGGATTGGATGTCTATGAGCACGGCGCGGAAATCCATCCGGATTTACGGGGCCTGGCGAATGTGGTTCTGTTGCCGCATATGGGATCAGCAACCATCGAAGGCAGAATCGAGATGGGTGAGAAAGTTCTCATCAATATCAAGACCTTCGACGATGGGCATCGACCGCCGGACCTTGTGGTTCCGGCCATGCTCTGAGCCTTGCGCGCCTTCGTTGCCATTGATTTGAGTGGGCCGGAGGCGGATGGTTTTCTGGACTTGCAGGATCGTTTGGCCGTGGGGCGGGCGTTGCCGGTCACGAATTTGCATTTAACCCTCGCTTTTCTGGATGAACAGCCGGAGGATCTCTTGCGCGCGCTGCATGAGGATCTTGCGGATTTGCGGCATCCGGCATTTGATCTCACCTTCCGCGGTGTTGATCTTTTTGGCGGGGCGCGCAGCCGTGCGTTGGCGGTTTTGGCCAATCCCGATCCGGTTTTGCAGAAGCTGCAAAAGGCCATAAAACGCAGTCTGCATCGCGTCGGTATTACGTCGGTATCGCGTCGGTGGCGTCCGCATGTGACCCTGCGCCGCTTCAAGGATGGCGGCCAATCACCCGAACGGCTTCAGGCGGCCATTGCACGCGGCGCAACGGCGGAAATCGGACCGGTGGAAGTCACGCGCTTTTCATTGTTTCAATCGACGCTCACTGGGGCGGGTGCGGTTCATGAGGTGCTGTGTGACTACCCTTTGCAGGTGTTTGGCAATGATGATTTTGACCAGGAGTGATCCTGCTCTAAGCTGATCCGGTATTGATCAGGAGCATTGTCATGATTTCACGGATTACAGCCTGGGCGTTGGCCTTCGCATTGGGAGCTACTGGCGCGATTGCGCAAGAAGCAGCAGACGCGGTGGCACCGGAAGTGGCCACGGAACTTGGCGTGCGAGTTCCGCCGATTTTGCGTAAGGCCGCCGAGAAAAAGCTCAAAGGTGAGCCCGTCGCGGCGAAGAAGTGGATGATCTCCGCTGCCCATCCGTTGGCCGTCAGGGCCGGAACCAAGGTTCTTGAAAATGGTGGCACTGCAGCGGACGCGATGGTGGCCGCACAAGCGGTGCTTGGACTTGTCGAGCCCCAAAGCTCCGGCCTTGGCGGGGGAGCGTTTCTGGTCTGGTATGATGCGGCAAGCGGAGAAGTCACGACACTGGATGGGCGCGAGACCGCACCAATGGCGGCGACTCCGACGTTGTTTCAAGATGAGAACGGCGAGCGCCTGAAGTTCTTTGAGGCCGTGGTTGGCGGGCGTAGTGTCGGCGTGCCGGGGACGCCGATGTTGATGGAGGTCGCGCATCGCAAGTGGGGCCGCAGCAATTGGCCGGATTTGTTCCTGTATGGCATTCAGCATGCAGAGAAAGGGTTCCCTGTTTCGCGGCGCATGGCGGCCTCGGTTGCGAAGGATCAAGAGCGGCTGGCGTCGCATCCGGCGACGGCCGCCTATTTCCTGCCAGATGGTAAGGCGCTGGCGGAAGGAGACATTCTCTTCAACCTAGAATACGCAAACAGCCTGCGCATTCTGGCGCGGCAAGGCGCTGAGCCGTTTTATACCGGAGAAGTGGCGGCAGATATTGTTGCGGCGGTTCGCGGTGCGGCCAAGCCGGGTTTGCTGAGCGGTGTCGACATGGCGCTTTATCAGGTGAAAGAACGCCCCGCCGTGTGTGTTGAATACCGTGCGCATGATGTTTGCGGCATGGGGCCGCCGTCGTCCGGTGGGCTGACGGTTGGGCAGATCCTTGGAATGGCCGGTCATTTTGATCTGGCAAAGATGGGTCCGGGCAGCGTGGATGCGTGGCGGATTATAGGGGATGCCTCGCGTTTGGCTTTTGCCGACCGTGGTCGATACATGGCCGACAGCGATTACGTGCCGGTGCCGGTGAAGGGGCTTTTGGCGCCGGAATACATCCGCAAACGTGCGGAAATGCTCAAGAGCGGCAAGGCGCTTGAGGATGTGGCTGCTGGATCGCCCGAGTATGATCATGCGTTGATGTATGGCAATGGGGCGACCTTTGCGCAGCCGTCGACCTCGCACATCTCGATTGTGGACAGCTATGGCAATGCGCTTTCGATGACCACCACGATTGAAAACGGGTTTGGCAGCCGCGTGATGGCGCGCGGATTTCTTCTCAACAACGAGCTGACGGACTTTTCGTTCCGAACCCACGCGCAGGGTGCCCCGATTGCGAACAGGGTAGAGCCCGGCAAAAGGCCGCGGTCTTCTATGGCGCCGACGATTGTGTTGAAGGATGGCAAGCCGGCTCTGGTGGTTGGCAGCCCCGGTGGCAGCCGGATCATAGGCTATGTCGCCAAGACAATCATCGCGCATCTGGATTGGGGAATGAATGTGCAGCAAGCCATAGATTTGCCCAACTATGTCAACCGGTTCGGCAAGTTTGATCTTGAGGACAAACGCTTGAAAGCGGGACTTGAGGCCCGCGGGTTTGAGGTGAATGTGCGTGATCTGAACAGCGGAATACATGCGATTTCGATCGGCGATGGCCTATTGGGCGGGGCGGACAAGCGTCGTGAAGGTTTGGCTTACGGACGCTAAGATCGCCGCCGGTCTGCTTGACCCCGCCTAGGGACGGCCTTACCCCTTTCGGCATCGCATCGAGAGGGGAGAGGCCGATATGGGAACTGCTGAAACATTGCCACGCAACGAAGAAGGTATTGCGGCGGCGCTGGGCGTTTTAAAGCAGCAGTTTGGTGAGGCATTTCATACCGGGCAGTCGATGCGCGAGCAGCATGGGCACACAACCACATGGATCGAGACCCAAGCGCCGGATGCGGTGATTTTTGCCAAATCCACGGATGAGGTATCGGCGATTGTGAAGGTCTGCGCGACCCACAAGGTGCCGGTGATTGCCTATGGCACGGGCACGTCGTTGGAGGGGCATGTGAATGCGCCGGCGGGTGGGGTCTGTGTCGATCTGACTGAGATGAATGCGATCAAAGCGGTGCACGCAGAAGATTTGGATTGTGTGATCCAGCCCGGTGTGACGCGGGAGCAGCTGAATACGCATCTGCGCGATCAGGGCCTGTTTTTTCCAATTGATCCCGGCGCGAATGCGTCGCTTGGGGGCATGGCCTCGACGCGTGCGAGCGGCACCAATGCGGTGCGCTATGGCACGATGAAAGACAATATTCTGGCGCTTGAGGTGGTGATGCCATCGGGCGAGGTGATCCGCACCGGCACGCGGGCCAAGAAATCGAGCGCGGGCTATGACCTGACGCGGTTGATGATCGGCTCGGAAGGCACGCTTGGGATCATCACAGAGATCACGTTGAAATTGCAGGGCATCCCCGAGGCGATGTCTTCGGCGCGCTGTTCGTTTGAGACCATTGACGCGGCCTGTCAGGCGGTGATGGCAACGATCCAGTATGGCATTCCGGTCGCGCGGATAGAATTGCTGGACAGCCTCGCAGTGAAAGCGGCGAATGCCTATTCCAAGCTGGATTTGCCCGAGCAGCATTTGCTGTTGCTGGAGTTCCACGGGTCCGAAGCGGGCGTGGCTGCACAATCCGAGATGTTTGGCCAGATCGCCGAGGAATTTGGCGGCAGCGGGTTTGAATGGACGCAGAAAGCAGAGGACCGCACAAAGCTGTGGCAGGCGCGGCATGACATGTATTGGGCCTCTCTGGCGTTGCGGCCGGGCGCGCAGGGCGTGTCGACAGATGTCTGCGTGCCGATTTCGCGGCTGGCGGAATGTGTGACGGCAGCCAAGGAGCGAGCGGATGAGCTGGGGCTGATCTCGACGGTTGTGGGCCATGTCGGCGACGGGAATTTTCATATGCTGCCGCTGGTGAACATGGACGATGCCGACGAGTTGGCCCGTGCGCAGGGTTATGTGAGTTGGCTCAATGATCTGGCGATTTCGATGGGCGGTACCTGTACGGGGGAACATGGCATCGGGCAGGGCAAGCGGCCGTATCTGCGCAAAGAGTTGGGGGCGGCGGTGGATGTCATGGCCGCGATCAAGGCGGCGATTGATCCGGATGGGATTATGAATCCGGGCAAGATTTTGTAGGCAATCCGCAGCTCGCGTCACGTAATCAGGTGGCGCCAAAAAAAAGGCCCCGAACGGTTGTTCGGGGCTTTGGTTTTTAGGCCCAGCTCCTTGGGGAGCAGCGGGAGTCTTTAACGGTAGACTTCGTCTTCGCCCGGGAAGGAGCGGTCTTTGACGTCTTTGGCGTATTGGTCCACCGCGCGTTCAATCGCGGGACCGAGGTCGCCGTAAACTTTGACAAATTTCGGCGTCCATTCGTTCAGGCCCAGCATGTCTTCGAGAACGAGGATCTGGCCGTCGCAATCCGCAGACGCGCCGATGCCGATTGTGGGGATCGGAACCTGTTTGGTGATTTTGGCCGCGAGCGGTTCAACCATGCCTTCTAGCACGATGGCAAAGGCGCCGGCCTCTGACACGGCTTGTGCGTCTTCTTCGTGGATGGCCCATGTGTCCTCATCACGGCCCTGGGTTTTGAAGCCTCCCATGACGTGGCTGGATTGCGGCGTCAGGCCGATGTGGGCCATGACAGGAATGCCGCGTTCGGTCAGAAAACGGATGGTTTCGGCCATGCGTTTGCCGCCTTCGAGCTTCACAGCACCGCAGCCGGTTTCTTTCATAATCTTGGCTGCGTTGCGGAAGGCCACGGCGGGGCTTTCCTCGTAGGTGCCGAACGGCATGTCGACGACCACGAGCGCTTTTTTCGTTCCGCGTACAACAGCTTTGCCGTGCATGATCATCAGATCAAGCGGCACGCCAACGGTGCTTTCCATGCCGTGCATGACCATGCCGAGGCTGTCACCGACGAGGATGAAGTCGGCGTATTTGTCCACGATCGCGGCAGTGTGCGCGTGATAAGACGTCAGAGAGACAATCGGTTCTCCGCCTTTGCGGTTGGCGATCTGTGGCACCGTGGTGCGGCGGATGGGGGTCTGTGTGCTCATGGTGTGACAACCCTTTGGTCAATCAGGAGAATGTCGCCGAAGGCAACGGAGATCATGATGGCGGTGGGGCCGGTAAGCGGCCCGTCGATGGGGTTCAGTGTCTCGGCCTGAACGATGTCCAGCCCTGTAAGGGTCGCGCGCGGCTCGGAGCTGATGGTGCCGGCGATGACCTTGTGCAGGTCGGCCACGGTGGCACCGGAGGCGGCCTTCTCGGCGGCGGCGAGGGATTGCGACAGGATCAGCGCGGCGGCGCGGTCCTCAGGCGTCAGGCGCACGTTGCGTGATGACATGGCCAGCCCGTCGGCCTCGCGCACGGTGGGTGCGCCGATGATAGTCAGGGGCATGTGCAGGTCTGCGACCATGCGTTTGATGACCTGAAGCTGCTGATAGTCTTTTTCACCAAACACAGCCACATCGGGCTGCGCGATGTTAAAGAGCCGCGCGACTACCGTAGTCACACCGCGGAAATGGCCAGGGCGCACAAGGCCGTGCAGCATGTTGGCCATACGGGTGGTTTCAACGATGGTTTCATCGCCGGCCGGATACATGGTGTCTACGTCCGGCATAAACACCACAGCGACGCCTGCAGCTTTGAGCATTTCGAGATCGCGGGCCTCGTCACGCGGGTAGGCGTCAAGATCTGCGGCCTCGCCAAACTGGCTGGGGTTCACAAAGATCGACACGACAACGGCGTCTGCGTTTTGAAATGCAGTTTCAACAAGGCTCATGTGGCCCTCGTGCAGGAACCCCATGGTGGGGACCATGCCGATGGTCTGGCCTTTGGCGCGCAGCGCAGCGATGGCGGCGCGACAGTCTTTAACAGAGCGGCAAACCTGCATTTTTCGCCTGTCTCCTTAGGAAGTGCAGAGGTGTGTAACGGGGGCGCTGCGGTGCAGCAAGGGTTTTTGCGGCAACGTCGCGTCGCAATTGATCAATCAAAGGTCGGCTGGACCCTGCGCGTTTTTGCGAAATTGATAGAGTCCGGACAAAGACCGGATTTCAGGGAGTCGCCAGAGCGATGAAAACCAATGTAAAAGCCCTTGTTGTTGGCGGCGGTGCCGTTGGCACATCGATTGCCTATCACCTTGCCAAAGCCGGCTGGGATGATGTGATGTTGATTGAGCGCGACGAGCTGACGTCGGGCTCAACATGGCATGCGGCGGGCTTGTTGCCGCTTTTTAACATGTCCTATGCGACCACCCACATCCACCAATACTCGGTCGACTTTTATAAAGAGCTGGAAGAAGAAACCGGCCTGAACGCCGGTTTTGCCGTTGTTGGCAACCTGCGCATGGCGCAGACGCAGGACCGTATGGACGAGTATATGCTCTATGCCTCGACCGCTGAGACCTGTGGCGTGGCTTATGAGTGGCTGAGCCCGGAGCAGATCAAAGAACGCTGGCCTCTGATTGAGACCGGTGACCTGAAGGGCGCGATCTATCACACCGAGGATGGGTATATTAACCCCGCTGACGTGACGCAGGCGATGGCCAAAGGCGCCCGTCAACGCGGCGTGATGATCGAGCGAAAATGGCAGGCGGATGCTTTCCACTGGAACGGCGACGCGTGGGAAGTGACGTTGACCAAGATGGTCGAAAAGGGCGGCAACCTGATCCCGAGCGAGGAGCAAGTTGTTGTGACCGCCGAGCATGTTGTGACCGCTTCGGGCAACCACGCGCAGCGCACTGCGAAGATGCTGGGCATCAAGATGCCGGCGATTCCGGTGGAGCACACCTTTATCGTCATGGATCAGGACCCCGAGTTGGTGAAATGGCGCGAGGCGGGCAATCCGGAGCATCCGGTTGTGCGTGATGCGGACAATGAATCCTATGCCCGAGAAGAGCGTGGCGGCTGGATCTTGGGCATCTATGAGAAAGGCGCGCCAGCGCGGTTTGAACATGGGGTGCCGGACAGCTTCCGTGCCGACCTGTTCCCGCTCGATCTGGACCGGATTGCGGATCAGTATATGGCGATGGCGGAGCGTGTCCCGTCCTGTGCCGAAAGCGGCCTCAAGGACGATTTCAACGGCCCGATCTGCTACACGCCGGACGGCAACCCGCTGGTTGGCCCTGCGCCGGGTCTGCGGAATATGTGGCTGGCGGAAGGGTTCTCCTTTGGCATCACCGCAGCAGGCGGCACGGGCTACTACCTTGCGCAGATGATGGTCGATGGCGAGGCCGAGATCGACATGGCGTCGCTTGATCCCAAGCGCTACAGCCAGAACTGGATGACCACCGAGTTCGCCGCGCGCAAGAACGAAGAGTGCTATGAGCACGTTTACATCCTGCACCACCCCGATGAGGAGCGTGAGGCGTGCCGTCCGTTGCGTACGGCCCCAGCATATGATCGCCAGAAGGCGGCGGGCGCCCAGTTTGGCTGGGTGAATGGTTGGGAACGTCCGAACTACTACGGCCCGCTGGACGCGCCGGATAATTTTGACCACGACAGCCGGTCGTTCCGCCGTGGCAAGTGGTGGCAGTATGCGGTGGATGAAGCCAAGGCGATCCGTGAGGGCGTGGGTCTGATCGATGCGACGGCCTTCACCAAGCATGTGGTCAAAGGACCCGGTGCGACGGCGTTTCTTGACTGGTTCACATGTAACAAGCTGCCGAAGGTGGGTCGCATCAACCTGACCTATGCGCTGACCAGCCACGGCACGACGCGCACGGAATACACCATCGTCCGCAATGGCGAGAACAACTATTATCTCGTGTCTGCAGGGGCTTGGACGGAATATGACGCGGACTATTTGCGCAAGGCCGCCGAGGACAAGATGGAGGAATTCGGCTACATCGAAATTCAGGATGTGACGACGCAGTGGGGTGTATTTGCCATCGCTGGGCCGAAGTCGCGTGATGTTCTGAACAAGGTGATTGTCGATGCAGATCCTGCGACCGCGCTGACCAACAAGCGCTTCCCGTGGCTGTCGGCGCGTCAGATCGAGTTGGGCATGTGCCCCGTCAACGCGATCCGTGTGGCCTATACCGGTGAGCTTGGCTGGGAACTGCACCACCCGATCGAGATGCAGAACTATCTTTGGGATCTGCTGACCAAGGCGGGTGCCGAGTTTGACATGAAGCTGGTGGGCGCGCGGGCGCAGAACTGGCTACGTCAGGAGAAGAGCTACCGTGCGTTTGGCACCGAGCTGGGACGCGATGCGACACCTGCGGAGGCCGATTTGCCGCGCTTCATCGATCTGTCCAAAGAGTTCCACGGCAAGGCCGAGATGGAAGCCAAGGGCGTTCGTGTGAAATGCTGTACGCTGTTGATTGACGGGCCGGAAGATGCCGATCCGTGGGGCCGTGAGGTGCTTTATACCGAGGACGGCACCCGCGTTGGGCGTCTGACGTCAGGTGGCTATTCGGTGGCTTTCGAGAAGTCCATCGGCATGGGGTATGTCACGCCGGAACTGGCGGTTGAAGGCACCAAGCTGAAGGTGAAACTTCAGGACAAGCTGTGGGATGCGACTGTCACCTGTGACAGCCCGTATGATCCGACCAACGCGACCATCCGCAAGGACGGTTGATCCAGTCTCATACCAAAAAAGAAGCGGCCTCTTGCGGGCCGCTTTTTTCGTTTGTTCAGAAGGTGCCCTTCTTGAGAACGCCGTCGCCGTCTTTGTCTTTGGTGGCGAACCACTCGCGCAGGGCTGTGTCCATTTCGGATCGCGTGACCAAACCGTCGAGATTGCTATCCATGTTGGCTCGGCTCAAGCCCGAGACCGCTCGCAGCAGAAAAGAGTTTTGCGAATCCTTGGCCGCTTCTGCGCGGGCTTTGTCGTAGGCAGTGTATTCGTCGGCATTGAGAGCGCCGTCGCCATCCGCGTCAAATGTTTCGAACACGCGGGAGCGCAGGGCCTCCATATCGCCCCATGTCACGGTGTCACCATTGCCTATGTTCCATTGGGACAGGTCTTCAGCCTGTGCGGGAATGGAGAGGGTGCCGACGAACAGAAGGCTTAGGAGGGAGGAGCGGCGCATGTGAAATCCAGTGTTATTGTCTAAACTGGAAATGACCATATGCGCCGATCGCAGCCTTGTCAGCCCGCGGAAAGCTCTTCGAAGCATTCGAGCGCTTTGGCCGCATACATCATGGCGGGGCCACCGCCCATCTGGATCGCCATGGCCAGAACATCGGAGACTTCTTCCTTGGTGGCGCCAGCCTGAACCAGTGCGGCGCAATGCAGGGAAATGCAGGGTTCGCAGCGGCTGACGACAGCCATGCCGAGCGCGATGAATTCCTTGGTTTTGATGTCCAGAACGCCGCCTTCCTTGACGGCTTTGCCCAACCCGCCAAATGCGCGGGCGGTGTCGGGGATGGCTTTGTTCAATCCGCGCAGTTGGCCGCGGGTGTCATTGATTTTGTCGGTCCAGCTCATCAGAGGCTCCTTGGAAGATTTGCGTCAGTTATATTCGTTGAGTGGAATATGTATTTGATGCAGATCAGATCAAGGTGATTGGCCCAAAAAACGTCGCCGACGCGAAAATGCGCAAAAAGGCTTAGGACGGCTTTTGCCAGAGAAGGGCGAGGTTGTTGGCCGGCATTTCATGCAGGTTGAGGGATGTAAGGCCGAAGCTCTCGCCCCATTCCACAACGGTTGCGTCCGATTTGTAGCCGATCTCGGGGTCTTGGGCGCGGAGGCTGTCGTCAAAGGATTTGTCCCCGTCAGAGACCAATACGTCCCCGCGTTTGAAGGGACCATAGATCATCAGGAGACCATCGGGGGCCAGCGCTTGCGCGGCTTCGGACACTAGGGTGCGGGCTTCGTCTTCGCTGACCAGATGCAAAAGATTGCACAGCGTGATCAGGTTTTGCCCTTTGTGCAGTACGCCCCACCCTGCGGCAGTGGCATCCAGTTCGACAGGCGGCAAGACATTGGGCAAGTCGGCCTCGACCAGATAGGCCGCAATGCTGGCGCGGCGGATGGGGTCGATTTCGGTGGGTTGCCACGTGACCTGAGGCAATGTTTGGGCGAAGTGTACCACGTGTTGCCCCGTGCCGCTGGCAATTTCCAGAGCGTTGCCCACCGGGGCGAGGTTCTTTAGCAGCGCGGCAATGGCGCCGACATTGCGGGCAGCCGAGGGCGCAAAGAGTTTGCCGTCGGGTGCGGGCGTCGCAACCGAGGCGCTGTCAGGCAGGTTAAGGCGGCGGGGCATCAGGAGAACCTTTGCGGGTTGAGAGCGTCGCGGGTTTGTTGGTCAAGCTCGGAGGGGCGTCCTGCGATTTGGTCAGCGACGTATTGGCTGGCGGCGGGGGCCGATTGGAAGCCATAGCCGCCTTGGCCTGCGACCCAGAAGAACGCGGCATCATCCGTGGCAGGCCCCAGCACGAGGTTGCGATCGGGCGAGAAAGTCCGCAGGCCGGCCCAGCTTGCGCTGAGTTGCGTGACGTCTTCGGTGACATACTCCTGATAGCGGGCGATGCCTTCAGCCAGAACCATGTCGTCGGGCCAAGCATCAAAGGGCGGCATTGGGTCCTCTTCGGCGGGGGAGACCAGCAAACTGCCTGCGTCGGGTTTGGCGTACCATGTTTCGTGAATATCGAGGATCATAGGCCAGCCCGACAGGTCATGCCCGCCCGGTGCGGGAATACGGGCCATCGAGCGTCGCAGGGGCGTGAAGCCGAGCGGCGCAATGCCGGCCATTTTGGCGATCTCATCGACCCAAGCACCTGCGGCGTTGACAAGCATCCTGGCGCTGTAGGTCTCGTCATTGGCCGTGATGTCCCAGCCCTGCGGGGTGCGGGTGATTGAGGTGACGGTCTGACCGGTTTTGACGCTGCCGCCGTGGGTGCGCACTTCTTTGGCGAAGGTCTGGATCATGCGGTCGGTGTCGATGTCGAAGGCGGCCTCGTGATAGGCGACCTGACCGACCGTGTCGGGGTTCAGAATTGGCACTTTGGCCAGAGCCGCGTCCATGTCGATGGGATCAACCTGGAAGGTGTCGCAGGCCTTGGCGAAGGCGTCCTGTTCCCCGTGGCTGGCAATAAACATAAGGCCGCGCGGCGACAGAAAGCCGCCGTGTGCATGGTGGAAGTACTCCGCGCTGGCTTTGGAAAGCGCGACGGTGCTGGCGAGGCCATAGTTGGATTCATAAAGCGCGGCGGAGCGGCCCGAAGCGTGGTAGCCAAGCGCCGGTTCACGTTCCAACAGGAGAGTGGAGCCAAGGGACGCGAGGCGGGCTGCGGCGGAGGTGCCGGCGATGCCGCCACCGATGACGAGAAAGTCGATCATGTTTCCTCCAGACGATCGGTTGCGGGGGGCGGGGCCGGAGTGAGCGCCCAGAGGCGATCATACAGCGCGTCGCCCATGTAAAAAGTCGTGGCGGCCAGAGATGGCGCAAGCTGTTCTTGGTTGCGGGCCGACAGGATCGGGCTGGGATGGCTCGTGTGGCGGGCGGCCCAGGTTGCCGCAAGCGTGGCGGGGTGCGTGGCCAATTCCGATGCGATTTCAGAGAGTTGCGCCGCCGCTGAGTGCATCCAGTCAACGCCGTATCGGGCGGCGTAGCGTTCGTCGGTGGCAAGGCGGCCCTCAGCCTGTGGCGCCTTGTATTTGCCTGTGAGAAGCCCACCGCCAAGCGGGGAATACGTGGCCGGAAGAATGCCGAGGTCGGCGCACATGGGAAGGATTTCGACCTCTGCCTGACGTTTTACGAGGCTGTACATGGGTTGCAGTACGTCGATGGAAAGGTCGCGTTTCTCTGCAAGGTTGGCGGCCTTAACAACTTGCCATGCGGCGAAGTTGGACAGGCCAACATGGGAGATTTTGCCTTCGGATTTCAGGGCGGCGAAACAGTCCAGCGTTTCGTTGAGATCGGTGTACGGATCAAAGCGGTGCAGATACAGGATGTCTACGTGATCCATATTCAGACGCTTGCGTGAGATGTCGAATTGCGTCCGCAGGTTGGCGGCGCCGGCTCCGCCGGTGTAACCCGCCTTGGTGGCGATCACGAGGCCGTCGCGGTGCGGCGCGATGAGCCTGCCGAGGATCTCTTCGCTCCGGCCATCGGTGTAGACGTAGGCGGTGTCGAAATGGGTGATGCCCGCAGCAAGGCAAGCGTCGAACATCGCGGCGCACGCTTGTTCGTCGGCGGTGCCGCCGAACTGCATGCAACCAAAGGCAAATTGGCTAGCGGGGGTTCCATCGGGGCTGGTGATTTGGTCTCTCATGGGGGCGACGTTGCCATGGTTGGCACGGCGGGGAAAGGGGGCTTTGTCCCGTCGCAGCAAGTGGCAACCCCTCCGGAGGGGTTTCGGCAAGGTGAGGCGGCGAAGGGGCCTGTTTTTATTGGGCCTCAGAGAGGAGCCATGCGATCACTGTGTCCCGTTCTGGCTGGCGGGTTTTGGGATGCAGGATGTGGAACGCATGATCGCTTGCGGGTGGTGTCCAGATCACTGAGAGCAAGCCCGTGCTGAGGGCGTCTTGCACCAGTAGACGGGGGGCGATGGTGATGCCCTGGCCGTTGGTGGCAGCATCAATGGCAAGAGCGGTCTGGTTGAAGGTGAAGAGACCCTCGGGGCGGGGCATGCCGTCGGATTCAAACAGGGTTTGCCAATGGGCGTGGCTGTCCTCGATGAGTTTGTGGCTGGCGAAGTCGGCGAGGGATTTCGGTGCGCCATGATTGGCAAGGTAGGCCGGACTTGTGACCGCGATCAGGTCGAGGGGGGCGAGACGTTGAGCATGCAGGGAGGGGTCTTTGGGCGGCGGGCCTTGGCGAATGGCAAGATCTATGCCGTCGCGCCGCAGGTCTGAACGTCGGGCGCTTGCATGGGTGCGCAGGGTGATCTCGGGGTGTTTGTCCGCGAAACTGGCCAGTCGAGGCACCAACCATTTTGCAGCCAATGACGGGGGAAGGGACAGCGTGACCGCGCCTTTGGCAGGGCGCAAGTCCCGTGTGGCGGTGTCGATGATTTCAAGGGCTTTGCGAATTTCTTGATGATAGCGTGCGCCGGAATCGGTAAGCTCCAGACCCCGTGCCAATCGCAAGAACAGCTTATTTTTTAGGGATTCCTCTAGATTTCGAACTTGCTGTGCCACAGCACCTTGCGTGAGGTTGAGCTCTTCAGAGGCAAGTCTGAAGTTCAGGTGCCGCGCGGCGGCATCGAACATCTTGAGGGCATTCAGATTGGGCAGGGACATACATAAGCCAGTAGATTTTCTATAGTCTTGGCGAAAAAGCATGATTGGTCAAGAGCGCCCGCGCACGACATGATCGACCAAAGCAAAGGAGTTTGGCATGGGTAAAGTAGCGATGATCACCGCCGGCGGGTCCGGCATGGGCGCGGACGCAGCGCGGCGATTGCACGCGGATGGGTTCGACGTGGCGATTTTGTCGTCCTCGGGAAAAGGCGAAGCCTTGGCGGAAGAACTGGGCGGTGTTGGCGTCACAGGGTCGAACCTTGAGGCCGCAGATCTTCAGGCGCTGGTGGATAAGGCGATGGCCAAGTGGGGGCGGATTGATGTGCTGGTTAACTCGGCAGGGCATGGTCCGAAGGGCGATATCATGGAGATCAGTGATGAGGACTGGCACCTTGGTATGGACTATTACCTAATGAATGTGATCCGGCCCGCGCGGTTGGTTGCGCCTATTATGTCCAAGCAGGGCGGAGGGGCGATTATCAATATCTCGACCTTCGCGGTGTTCGAGCCCGACCCGTTGTTCCCCACGTCTGGCGTGTTTCGGGCGGGATTGGCAAGCTTTACCAAGCTGTTTGCCAATAAGTTCGCCGGTGAAAATGTGCGTATGAACAATATCTTGCCGGGATTTATTGACAGCCTACCGGAGACCGAAGACCGCAAAGACCGCATTCCGATGGGGCGGTATGGCAGCGCGGATGAGGTGTCTTCTCTGGTGAGCTATCTGGCGGGTGAGGGTACTTATGTGACCGGTCAGAACTGGCGCATTGATGGCGGTTTGACAGGGCACTTGTAAGGAGATGGAAGCTGTCAAAAGACTGGACGTCGCCGGAGTGGTCAAATGGACTGCGTCGGCGGCGCAGATCATGGGCTACGGGGCGACGGCCTTTGGTCTAACACCATGGAATATTGCGTTTTTCCTGATCGGCCTCACGGGGTGGTTTGCTGTGGGCGTGATTTGGAACGACCGCGCGATCATGTTGATCCACGCGGTCGCTCTGGCTGCGATGATGGTTGGAATGGCCTCGAGCTAGTAGGGGTTGGCGGGCTGGCGGTTTGACGACAGTGAGCCCTGCCTTTCTTGAACCAAAGCCTCGATGGCGTCGGCGAGGTGGGATTCCTGTATGTTGTAATCTCCGGCCGCCACGCGCAGGCGGTGCGCACGGATCATGACGTCGGCATGCGAGCAGCCAAGGGGCGGTTCGAATTTGTAGCAGGCCAGTTCGATCAGCAGGCCCATAGGGTCGGTGAAATAGATCGAATCCATGAACCCCCGGTCCTTGGCGCCGGAATGTTTGATGCCTCTTTCGTCAAGCCTTTCAATCACTTGAAGAAAGCTCGCGCGGCTGACGTTAAAGGCCAGATGATGCACACATCCGGGTTCGGTCGGCGTGCGGCGCGGGTCCGCAGTGCGGGTTTCATTGGTGAAAACGGTGATCAGTCGACCGTCGCCGGGGTCAAAATAGAGATGCCCCTCGTTGGGATCATCAAGGTTGGGCTGGTCAAAGATAAAGGGCATTCCGAGCAGCCCTTCCCAGAAGTCGATTGAGGTTTGGCGGTTCGCTCCGGTGAGCGTGATGTGATGCACGCCTTGGGCTTGAATCTTGCGCATTGCGGGTCTCCCTTTTTAGAGAGTGTAGCGCAGCGCGATTGATCCGCGAATGGCCTTGGCAGCGCACGATCTGTGCGTGGTTGCGCAGGTCCGCGTGCCTGCGTCTGCGCCTTGGAAACGGCTGTCGGCAAAACGTCGGTATCGTGACGGTGTGCGTTTTTGCGCGTGGGCCGCTGGCCGCGACCTGCGCCGCTAGTAGAGGTAGGGCACAAATTTGGCTGTGCGGGCGGCATAGGATTTGAACGCCTCGCCATAGCGGTCGGCCAGATATGCGTCGAGCGCCGGTATGTGAAAGACAATGAAACTGGCTGTGATGAAAACGGGGATCGGTGCGGCGAGCCAAGAGGCCGAAAGCAAGGCCCATCCGGTAAAGAGGACCGTGTCGCCGAAGTAGTTGATGTGCATCGAGTAGGCGAAGAGGCCGCCGGTGTAGCATTTGCCTTTGTGGGCGGGGTCGCGCTTCCAGATGTGGCGTTGCAGCTCGGAGCCGGAGTTGAGGTAGGAGCCCGTCAGGATCAGCGCGACTGCGAAGGCGTCGAGCGGACCAAGTGGTGTGGCAGTGCCGGAGAGCCACCCTGTGCCCAGCAACAGAAACCCGCTTTCGAAAAGCGCCATGAAGGCGGATAGTCCGATGGCCTCGGAATAAGCTACACGGCGTTTGAGCAGAATGAAGAGCGTGATCATGTGGCGGCAGAAATAGAGCGCAGCGGCAGTAAACAGGAGCGCGGCACGGGTGGGGTCGGGCCAATCGAAGGGGCCAAAAGCGAGATACGCGCAAAGCATGAGGATTGCGGCATGCAGCGCGGCAAAGGCGAGTTTCGGTGCGATGGAGGGGGCGTGGCTGCGGTCTACGCCGCCGGAGGTAGATGTGGACATGACTTTTCTTTTTTAGACCAGTTGGACTATTTAAGGTTCTAGACGAAGTCGAGGAGATGTGTCAAATGATTTCGGCCAACTGGACGGAAAAGAGACATGCCCAAGATTGTAGACCACGATGCCTATCGGCGCTCCTTGGCGGAGCGCGCCGCCCGGCTTTTTTCCGAGTATGGATACGGCGCGCTGGGGATGCGCAAAATCGCAACGCATCTGGGTGTCTCAAAGAGTGCGCTTTATCATTACTTCCCCACCAAAGAAGATTTGTTTTTGGCTTGTACAAACCAGGTTATGGCCAACTTTGACCCTGACATCGTTGATCCGACCGCGTCTGAAGAGGAAAACCTGCGCTGCTTGACGGACGTCTTTCAAAAGGATTTCGCGTCGGAAATGGCGCTGACGTTTGACTATCTGCGGGGGAAATCGCAGGCGGAGATCGCGAACGATGAAGCGATGCAGCTTGCTTTGAAGGCATATCGCGATCTTGTGGAAAGTGTTGTGGGTCCAAGCCGGACAGAAGAGGTTCTTGCCGGCTTGTTCGGAAGCTTGATGGTGGCGTATTTTTCCGGACGGTGACGTCCGGAGAAATGGGTCATTCAGGCTGGTAGGGTTCTTCGCGCAATACGTGGCTGATCAGGATCTTGAAGAACAGGATCGGCAAGAACCATTCAAGGTGTAAAGCCGCCTCAAACACATAGAACGACAAGAGCAACGCAAGCACAAAAAGCGAAGCCGCGACCGGTCTTTGCAGGTAGAGTGGCGTCTTGAGGATCAGGGCGCTTGTCGCCAGCAAGAAGGTGTAGACGCCGATGATCCAACCAATGTCAAAGCCGAGAAACGCCCAGCTGAACAGGACAATCTGCATCAGGTGAAGCGCCACAAAGGACATGTGGCTCCGGAAGGTTTCTCCGGCGCGGAAATACCAGCGCTTGGCAGCGGACGTTGCGTTCGTGATCGCGCCGCCAACCATGTCGACGGACATCAACGCGATTGCGAGATATTGCCATACCGACCAATCAAACTGGTTGATGAGAGCAATTGCGATAACGCCAGCTGAGAATAGGAGTGGCGGGTAAAGCTGAAGTGCCTTTTCGACCTTGGTGGCGCCAGGGCCGATGAATTTGTCGATGCCGCCCCAAATTCCGGCTCTGGGAGCGGGGAAGTCCCAATCTATGCGCATGTTTTTCCTTTCGAAGTGATGAGGTCAATTCGCAGGTAGGTATGGAAACACGCCGTGTCAATTTTTTTTCGTCCACTTGGACTAAAAAATTTTGAAAAGGTTTTTGCAAAGAAAAAGGCCCGCCGATTGGCGGGCCTTTCTGATTGCCTTGATCGCTTTGGATCAGTTCGGGATCTCGGCGGTGATGCCTTCTACGTAGAAGTTCAAACCGGCCAGACCGTTGTCGCCATAGTCGGCGGCGGTTTCACCCTCTGCCAGCCACGGGGTGCCGTCTTGCTTGTTCAGCGGACCGGTGAAGGCGTGGTAGGAGCCGTCTGCCAGTGCCGCGACCATTTCCAGTGCGGAGGCTTTTACGTCGGCAGGAACAGCGTCGGAGATTTCGCCGATGCCAACCATGCCTGCGCCAATGCCGTCCCATGTGGAGACGGATTCCCATGTGCCGTCCATGACGGCCTTGGTGCGTGCTACGTAGTAGGGGGCCCAATCGTCGATGATGGAGGACACGCGCGGGAACGGTGCGTATTCACCCATGTCAGACGCCTGACCGAAGGTCACAACGTTGCCAGCTGCCTGAGCGGCGGCTTGCGGTGCTGTGGAGTCGGTGTGCTGCAGGATCACGTCTGCGCCCTGCTCGATCAGAGCTTTGGCTGCGTCGGCTTCTTTTGCCGGATCAAACCAAGTGTAGGCCCAGATGATGGAGAATTCGACGTCCGGGTTTACTTTTTTGGCGTGGATGTAGGCAGAGTTGATGCCGCGGATCACTTCGGGGATCGGGAAGGACGCGATGTAGCCGATTTTGTTGGTCTTGGTCATGTGACCAGCAATGTGGCCCTGAATCGCGCGGCCTTCATAGAAGCGTGCGGAATAGACAGACACGTTGTCAGCTTGCTTGTAGCCGGTTGCGTGCTCGAACTTTACGTTCGGGAATTTTTTCGCAACTTCGATGGTCGGATCCATGTAGCCAAACGAGGTGGTGAAGATCAGGTCTGCACCCTGCAGCGCCATCTGGGTGATCACGCGCACGGCGTCGGCACCTTCAGGAACGGATTCAACGAAGGTGGTTTCAACCTTGTCGCCGAATGCTTCTTCGACCGCGAGACGGCCTTTGTTGTGTTCATAGGTCCAGCCGCCGTCGCCGACGGGGCCAACATAGACAAAGCCCACTTTGGTCGGGTCATCAGCCATGGCGGTGGTCGCCAGACCCAGCGCGACGGTAGCGCTTGTCAGAAGTTTGGTCAGTTTCATTTCGGGTAATCCCCCTGTTGGTGGTGGCAGTTTTTTATTTGGTGCCTCATTGCGAGGCGTGGAACGTGCGGCCAAGCGATGCGGGAGCGCCGCTTTTGTCAGCAGACATGATGACCAGCACGAGGATGGTTATGAGATACGGCGACATTGCCAAGTATTCCACTGGAATCGCAATACCTGCGGCCTGAAGATTTAGCTGCAAAACGTTGATACCGCCAAAAAGATAGGCACCGAGCAGCACTCGCCATGGTTTCCAGCTTGCGAAAACCACGAGGGCGAGGGCAATCCAGCCGATGCCGGCGGTCATGCCTTCGGTCCATTGCGGCACGCGGATGAGGCTGATGTAGGCGCCGCCAAGGCCAGCGCAGGCGCCGCCGAACATGATTGCAAGGATGCGCACACGGATGACGTTGTATCCCAGCGCGTGGGCGGCGTCGTGGCTTTCGCCGACGGCGCGCAGGATCAGACCGGCACGGGATTTTTTGAGGAACCACCAGACAGCAGCGGTCAGCGCGATGCCGAAGTAGAGAACAGGGTCGTGGCTGAAGAAGATCGGGCCGAGGACGGGGATGTCGGACAGGATCGGCAGGTCGAGTTTGGCCATCGCCGGAGGTTTCACACCCACGTAGGATTGGCCCATGAGGGCCGACAGGCCGAGACCAAAGAGCGTGAGCGCAAGGCCGGAGGCAACTTGGTTAGCCAGCGCGAATTGCGTGAGGAAAGCAAAGAGCAGCGACAGGACCGCACCTGCACCCATGGCGGCGAGCAGGCCGAGCATGGGAGATGTGGTTTCGACCGAAATCGCAAAGCCTGCGATGGCGCCGATGATCATCATGCCCTCGACGCCGAGGTTCAGAACGCCGGAGCGTTCAACAATGAGTTCACCAATCGCGGCGAGAAGGAGCGGGGTTGCTGCCACCATCAAAGAGGCGATCAGCAGGACGGGGTTGATTGCGGAAAGGTCCATCATGCGGCCCCTTTTTTCTTAAGCACAACGCGGTAGTTGGTCAGCAAGTCCAGAGCCAGCAGGAAGAACAGGAGCATGCCCTGAAAGACCTGAATGGCGGCGGAGGGTAGGCCCAAGTTGCCTTGCGCCAAATCGCCGCCGACATAGGTCAGCGCCATCAGCAAGGCCGCGAGCAGGATACCTACGGGATGCAGGCGGCCCAAGAAGGCGACGATGATGGCGGTGAAGCCATAGCCTGACGCGAAGTCGATGTTGATCTGGCCCGAGGGGCCAGTGACTTCGAACAAGCCTGCCAGACCCGCCAAAGCACCGGAAGTGCCGAGGCAGAAGAGGATCAGGCGGGTGGGGTTCACGCCGGCAAAACGTGCGGCGTGTGGGGAATCACCTGTGAGGCGGATGTTGAAGCCGAGGATGTGACGGTTCAGCAGGATGTATGCGAAGATCACTGCGATGAAGGCAAAGGCCATGCCCCAGTGCAGACCGGCCGCTTCGTTGATCCAGCTGGAGCCAGCGGGGAAGTCGGAGAAGTTACGCGAGCCAGGGAAGCCCATACCTTCGGGGTTTCTGAGAAGACCGAGCGACATGGAGGCCAGTAGCTGTTCAGCCACATAGACCAACATCAAAGACACAAGGATTTCGTTGGTTCCGAAGCGGGTTTTCAGGATCGCGGGGATCATGGCCCAAGCCCAGCCGCCAACCGCACCCGCGAGGATCATCAGCGGGAAAATCAGGCGGCTTTCGGTGGGGTAAAAGGCAAGACCAACACCTGCGCCGCAAATCGCGCCGATGATGTATTGGCCCTCGGCCCCGATGTTCCAGATGCCGGCCTTGAACCCGAGGCTCAGGCCAATGGCGATCAGCACAAGAGGGGCGGCTTTGACCAAGAGTTGCGGGCGGTAATAGAAGGCAAATTCGCCGAAAACCGGATCCCAGAAGATGGTACGGATGGCCTCGAACGGGTTTTTGCCAAGGACTGTGAACAGCAAGCCGCCCATGATCATGGTGATCAATACGGCGATCAACGGGGTCGCGAGCGAGAGCGTGCGCGAGGGCGTCGGGCGTTTCTGAAGCGCGATCATGCCTCTGCTCCTTCTTTTTCTTCATCGCCCACATGAGCGACTTCCATGCCATGCGCGCCGCCCATCATCAGGCCGATTTCATCAACCGTCAGGCCGGCAGCAGGGCGGATGTCAGACAGCCGGCCTTCGTTGAGTGCGCCAAAGCGGTCGGAGATTTCCATCAGTTCATCAAGGTCTTGGGAGATCACAACAATGGCCGCGCCTTCGGCGGCGAGATCAAGCAAGGCCTGACGGATCGCGGCGGCCGCGGCGGCGTCAACGCCCCAAGTGGGTTGATTCACGACGAGCACTTCGGGGCGTTGCAGAACCTCGCGGCCAATGACGAACTTTTGTAGGTTGCCGCCAGACAGAGCGCGGGCGGCCACGTGGGTGCCGGGTGTGCGCACATCAAAGCGCTCGATGATGGATTTTGCGAAGTCGTTGGTGCTGGCCCAGTTTACAAAACCGTTGTTGGTGAGATTTTCCCGGATCGCACCGGTCAGAAGGGCGTTTTCGGTCAGGCTCATGTCAGGCGCGGCGGCGTGGCCGAGGCGCTCTTCGGGGGCGCAGAGAATACCACGTTCGCGGCGCGCGTTGGGGCCAAGGTTGGCCACATCCTGACCTTTGACTTTCACCGCGTCAGGCCATGTGAGCGATTCACCTGAGAGCGCGGACAGCAGTTCGTCCTGTCCGTTGCCCGCAACCCCGCCGATGCCGAGAATTTCGCCGGCGCTGACGGTGAAGTGGATGTTTTTAAGCGTGGTTCCGAAGGGGCTTGTCGGCTCAAGCGTCAGCCCCGAAACATCAAGCACCACATCGCCGGTTTTTTCGGTAGAGCGGGTCGGTGTTTGCAACGTGTCGCCGACCATCAACTCGGCCATGTCGCGGGCAGAGGTTTCCGCGGGGACACATTCGCCGACATTCTTGCCGAGGCGCAGAATGGTGGCGTGGTCGCAGAGTTTGCGGATCTCTTCGAGCTTGTGGGAGATGTAGAGGATCGAGGTGCCTTCATCACGCAGTTTGTTCAGCGTTTTGAAGAGGATGTCGACTTCTTGCGGGGTCAGAACCGAGGTGGGCTCGTCCATGATAAGGAGTTTCGGATCCTGAAGCAGGCAGCGAATGATCTCGACGCGCTGGCGTTCGCCGGCAGACAAATCGCCAACGATGCGGTTGGGATCAAGCGGCAGGCCATAGGTTTCGGACACGCGGCGGATTTTGCGGGCCAGATCGCGCATCGGCGGCGGGTTTTCCATGCCAAGGGCGACGTTTTCCGAGACCTTGAGCGCATCAAAGAGCGAAAAGTGCTGAAACACCATGGCCACGCCCGACGCGCGGGCGGTCTTGGGATCAGCGGGCGTGAAGGATTTGCCCTGCCAAGTCATCGTGCCACTGTCAGGTTTGACAAGGCCGTAGATCATTTTGACCAAAGTGGATTTGCCAGCGCCGTTTTCGCCCAGCAGCGCGTGGACCTCGGATTGGCCGATATCAAATGAGACGTCGTCATTGGCGACCACACCCGGATAGGCTTTGGTCAGTCCCTTGATCGACAAGAGCGGTGTGGTCATGTGGTCCCCCTGCGAGCCGTGATTGGCGGCGTTGGTGCCCTGTAGGCCTCTGCCTGTTCTTTGAGCGCACTCACCCTAGGGAGCGGCAGGGCTTTACTGCAAGATAAACTTAGGGAGGGGAAGGGGGCCAGAGAGGAATGTGCGTAAGGTTATCGCGGCGTGAGTTATTGCAAAACAAGGGGTTGGCCGGAACGCGGCGCGCTCACTTTCAACAGATCCTTGAAAGTCTTGCAGGGTTTAGCGGCGCGATCGTGCGTAATTTTTGAGCGTTTGGCAGGGGCGGGGAGCGTCGCCCCCGTTACGGCAAGCTGTGACTCCCCCGCTATACTTTGGCCAGAAAGACGGCGTCTGCCGCTTGTCTGCGCCAGCCGCAGGACGGGCGGTTTAGAATTCCTCAACCGCCATTACACCGTCGATCGCCTTGAGCGCGCCTTTGATCTGCGGGTTGACCGGGAAGCCCACGCCAACGTCGATTTCCACCTCGCCCGGCAACTCCATGTTGTTGAGGCAAAACACCACCGGACCTTTGGGGGCCTTGGGGTTGGCCTCTTTGGCGCCTTGCAGAATGTTGGCGACCGGCACCACCGCGGTGCTGTCGTCGAGATAGATTTTCAGGCCCGAGTTGCCCGCATCCGCGGCGATCACGTCTACAGGCGTCATCGACTGGGCGAGCAGTTTGAGTTGATCGCTTTCCATTTCGGCTTTCACGGTGACGACAACCTTGGAGCCTGTCTCAAGGTGTTCACGGCATTTTTCCAAAGTGTCGGAAAAGATCGTGACCTCATAGGCCCCCGTCGGGTCGGAAAGTTGCGCAAAGGCAAAGCGGTTGCCCTTGGCGGACTTGCGTTCCTGTCGCCCTGACACGCGGCCTGCGAGTTTGGCCACCAGCGGGCCGCCGCGGGCTTTTTCCGTCAGTTCATCCAGTGTCAGAACCTGTTTACGTTTGAGCGCGGGCATATAGTCTTCGAGCGGGTGGCCGGAGAGGAAAAAGCCGATTGCGCGGGCTTCTTCGTCGAGTTTCTCCGCCGGCAGCCAATCGCCCACAGGCGACAAACGCGGTTCGGGCAGATCATCGCCTGCTTCGCCAAAGAGGGATACCTGATCGCTGGCTTTTTGTTCGTGGATCGCGGCGGAGTAGTTCACCAACCCGTCGAGGCTTTCCATCACGCGGCGACGGTTGTTGTCGAGCTGGTCAAAGGCGCCGGAGCGGGCGAGCATTTCCAGCGGGCGTTTGCCAACTTTCTTGAGATCAACACGCCGTGCGAAATCAAAAAGCGTGGCAAAGGGTTTGTCCTGCCCGTCCATTTTGCGACCCTCGGTCACAAGCTTCATCGCCTCGATGCCGACGTTTTTCAGCGCTCCGAGTGCATAGACCAATGCGCCGTCGACCACTTTGAAGGTCGCATCCGAGCGGTTCACACAGGGCGGCACATAAGGCAGTTTCAGCGCCTTTTTGACCTCTTCGAAATAGACCGCCAACTTGTCCGTCAGATGGATATCGCAGTTCATGACACCCGCCATGAACTCCACCGGATGGTTCGCCTTGAGCCAAGCGGTCTGGTAGCTCACCACCGCATAGGCCGCCGCGTGGGATTTGTTGAAACCGTAGTTGGCAAATTTCTCGAGAAGGTCAAAAACCTCGCTCGCTTTTTTGGCCGGTACGCCGTTTTCGGCCGCGCCTTTTTCGAACTTCGGACGCTCGGCGTCCATGGCCTCTTTGATCTTCTTACCCATCGCACGGCGCAGCAGGTCCGCGCCGCCAAGGCTGTAGCCCGCCATGACCTGCGCGATCTGCATCACCTGTTCCTGATAGACGATAATGCCCTGAGTTTCCTCAAGAATATGGTCGATCAGCGGGTGCACGGATTCGATCTCCCGCAGGCCGTTTTTGACCTCGCAGTAGACCGGAATGTTTTCCATCGGGCCAGGACGGTAAAGCGCCACAAGCGCCACGATGTCCTCGATACAAGTTGGCTTCATGCGCTTGAGCGCATCCATCATGCCGGTGGATTCCACCTGAAACACCGCGACGGTCTTGGCGGCGGAATAGAGTTTGTAGGTGGGGTCATCGTCCAGTGGAATGGCGTTGATTTCGTTGATCGCGCCCTCGGGCGGCTCATAAAGCTCTGTGCCATCGGCGGCGACGTGGATGTCGCGACCCGAGTTGAGAATCTGTTCGATCGCGTTCTGGATCACGGTCAGCGTTTTCAGACCCAAGAAGTCGAACTTCACCAGTCCGGCCTGCTCCACCCATTTCATGTTGAACTGGGTAGCGGGCATGTCGGAGCGCGGATCCTGATAAAGCGGCACCAAAGCGTCCAGAGGACGGTCGCCAATCACAACACCAGCGGCGTGAGTCGATGCGTTCCTGAGCAAACCTTCGACCTGCATGCCGTATTTCAAAAGCCGGTCGACAACTTCCTCGTTGCGGGCTTCTTCGCGCAGTCGCGGTTCTTCCTTCAAGGAATCCGCAATCGACATCGGTTTTACACCTTCAACAGGGATCAGCTTGGAAAGCCGGTCCACCTGTCCGTACGGCATCTGCAAAACGCGGCCGATGTCGCGCACCGCAGCCTTGGACAAAAGCGCACCAAAGGTGATGATCTGCCCCACCTTGTCGCGGCCGTATTTCTCTTGCACATAGCGGATCACTTCTTCACGGCGATCCATACAGAAGTCGATGTCAAAGTCCGGCATAGAAACCCGTTCGGGGTTCAAAAACCGCTCAAACAGGAGAGAATAGCGCAGCGGATCAAGGTCGGTGATCGTCAGCGCATATGCCACCAAAGAGCCCGCACCGGAGCCCCGTCCCGGTCCCACAGGAATGCCCTGATCCTTGCCCCATTGGATGAAGTCCGCAACGATCAGGAAGTAGCCGGGAAAGCCCATGCCTTCGATGATGTCCAGCTCGAAATCCAGTCGCTCCTGATATTTCTCGACACTGACCGCGTGTGGGATCACCGCGAGCCGCGCCTGAAGGCCCTCGTTGGCGATCCGGCGTAGTTCCGCAACTTCGTCGTCGGCAAATTTTGGCAGGATCGGATCACGGCGATAGGTGGCAAAAGCACAGCGTTTGGCAATCTCGACTGTGTTTTCGATCGCTTCGGGCAGGTCTGCAAACAGCGTGACCATTTCTTCGGGTGATTTGAAATAATGCTGCGCCGTCAGGCGCCGCCGCCCGTCTTGCTGATCAACATAAGCGCCTTCGGCAATACAGATCAGCGCGTCATGCGCCTCATACATTTCCGTGTTGGGGAAATAGACGTCATTTGTCGCCACCAACGGAATGTCCATTGCATAGGCCATTTCGACAAAACCGCGTTCCGTCAGCCGCTCGGCCTCCGGCTGCCCGTTCTCGCCGGGGTGGCGTTGCAGCTCGACATAGAGCCGGTCGGCGTAGATGCCTTTTAGCCGTGCCATCATCGCCTCGGCCTCGGCGCGATGACCCTCGCGCAGCATCCGGCCCACAGGGCCGTCCGCACCGCCGGTTAGACAAATCAGCCCCGCACTGTGCGCTGCGAGTTGCTCCATTGTCACTTGCGGAGACTCGGTGCCGTCCTTGTCCACATAGAGACAGGAGCTCAGTTTCATCAGGTTCTCATAGCCCTCTTCGCGCTGGCTCAAAAGAACCACCGGCGCCGGAGCGGGTGGTTGGGTGCGACCTGACGGGTCGTCATGGGGCATCTTTACCGAAACCTGACAGCCTACGATGGGCTGAATTCCCGCTCCTTGCGCACCCACAGAAAACTCCAACGCCGCAAACAGGCTGTTGGTGTCGGTGATCGCCACCGCAGGCATGCCCATATCAGCACACATGCCGGGCAGTTTCTTGGTCCGAACCGCGCCTTCGAGAAGCGAGTATTCGGTGTGAACGCGGAGATGAATGAATCGGGGATTGCTGCTCATGAGGCCAAGCTATCGCAGGCCGCTGTCCGAGGAAACGTCGCAATCGGCCCCCAAAGCAACATCCTGTCTTTTTGTTCCGAAAATACCTTGGGGTGAGGCCGTCAGGCCGAGGGGCAACGCCCCTTCCGCGTCATCAATAATGCGGCGGGCGTTCGTCGCCCATGACCACGCCGCCGCCGCCGTCCTGTTCACGGGTGGCTTCGCGCTCCATCAGCATCTGCACGCGGCGGGTCAGAAGGGCGATTTCGTTGTCCTGTCGGGCAATCACGTCGCTTAGGTCTTCGACGGTGCGTGTGAGGTGGGCGATCTGTTCTTCGAGCTTTTCCATAGGGCTCAGATAGGGTGCGGGGTGTGGCGACGTCAAGCGACGTGGGGTTTTTCTTGTTTGAGCGCCCGGTGGCTGATCGGATCAGAGCGGGAGGATCAGCGATGACAGTCATCATTCGGGACGAAGGGCGTGTACGGGTTGTGGAGATCAACCGGCCAGAGGCGCGCAATGCTGTGGATCCGGGCACGGCTCGGGCTTTGTTTGAGGCATTTCAGTCGTTTGAGGCAGAGGACGGGCTGGACGTGGCCATTCTGACCGGCGCGGGCGGCTTTTTCTGCGCAGGTTTTGATCTGAAGGCTGCGGCTGCGGCGGAAGGGGCGGATTGGATCAAAGCGGTGCAGATCCCTGACGATTGGCGGGATGCACAGTCGCAGCGGATTGTCGGGTCGATGGGGCCGTCCCGCCTGATGCTCTCCAAGCCGGTGATTGCCGCGATCGAAGGGCCCGCGGTGGCCGGAGGCATCGAGTTGGCCGCGTGGTGTGACATGCGGGTGGTGGCCGAAGGGGCCACGATGGGAGTGTTTTGTCGCCGCTGGGGAGTGCCGTTGATTGACGGGGGCACCGTGCGGTTGCCGCGGATTGTCGGGCAGGGGCGGGCAAATGATTTGATTCTGACGGGGCGCGGTGTGGGCGCGACCGAGTCGGCGCAGATGGGTTTGGCGGATCGGGTTTGCGCAAAGGGTGCGGCTTTGGCGAGCGCACTCGAGTTGGCGCAGTCTTTGGTGTCATTCCCGCAAGCCTGTATGCGTGCGGATTTTCTATCGGGGCGCATGTCGGGCACCGATCTGGCAGCGGCATTGCGACGCGAATGGGCGTCTTTTGAAGTTTTTGCGGCCGAAGGGGCCGCCGGCGCCGCACGGTTTGCAGCCGGAAAAGGACGTGGCGGGGATTTCGGAGATATCTAGCGCGCTTGGAGGGGCGCTTCCGCCGTCGTTGCAAAACCCTTTCCTTGCCCCTCTGCCGCCCATTGGGTAAAGGCACAGGCGACATTATTTCACAGGGACCATAGCAATGGCCAAGCAGAAGAAAGCCCCACGCCCCAAGGCGGTCACGCCAAAGGGCTTCCGCGACTATTTCGGTGTTGAGGTGTCCGAGCGCACCGAGATGCTGCATCAGATCGCCGGGGTCTATCATCGCTATGGTTTTGAGGCCCTTGAGAGCAGCGCGGTGGAAACCGTTGAGGCGCTTGGAAAATTTTTGCCGGACGTGGATCGCCCCAACGAAGGCGTGTTTGCCTGGCAGGAGTTTGACGAGAAAGACAATGGCGACTGGATGGCGCTGCGTTATGATCTGACGGCGCCTTTGGCGCGGGTCTATGCCCAGCACCGCAATGATTTGCCCAATCCCTATCGGCGTTATGCGATGGGACCGGTCTGGCGCAACGAAAAGCCCGGACCGGGTCGGTATCGCCAGTTTTATCAATGTGATGCGGATACGGTTGGCACGGCGTCGATGGCGGCAGATGCCGAGATTTGCGCGATGCTGTCCGACACTCTGGAAACCGTGGGCATTCCGCGCGGGGATTATCTTGTGCGGGTGAACAACCGCAAAGTGATGAACGGCGTGTTGGAAGTGATGGGGCTTGGTGAGGATCAGGCCGCGCGCGACAACGTGTTGCGCACCATCGACAAGTTCGACAAGGTCGGCGAGAGCGGTGTGCGTGAGCTGCTGGGCAAGGGGCGTCTGGATGCCTCGGGTGCCTATATTGACGGCGTTGGCCTGAGCGATGATCAGGTGGAGCCTGTGATTGCCTTCCTGACCTCCAAGGCAGACAATGTAGCCAAGACCTTTGATAACCTGCGTGGCGCGGTTGGCGCGTCGAGCGTGGGGGCTGAAGGGATCGCGGAGCTTGAGCAGATTGGCGAGCTTCTGGCCGCTGGCGGATACGGCAGTGACCGGATCGAGATTGACCCATCCATTGTGCGTGGTCTGGGCTATTACACCGGACCGGTGTTTGAGGCCGAACTGACGTTTGAAATCCTCGACGAGAAAGGCCGCAAGCGGCAGTTCGGGTCTGTGTCGGGTGGCGGTCGTTATGATGATCTGGTGAAACGCTTCACCGGTCAGGCCGTGCCCGCGACCGGCGTGTCGATTGGCGTGGATCGCCTGCTGGCGGCGCTGCGCGAGAAGGGCCGCATGGGCGGTGTGGACGCGGGACCGGTGGTTGTGACGGTGATGGACCGCGACCGGATGGCGGATTATCAGGCAATGGTGGCAGAGCTGCGCAATGCGGGCATTCGGGCGGAGATGTATTTGGGCAACCCCAAGAACTTCGGCAACCAGTTGAAGTATGCAGACAAGCGCAACAGCCCTGCAGCGGTGATCGAAGGCGGCGACGAAAAAGATCGCGGTGTGGTGCAGATCAAGGACCTGATCCTTGGTGCCAAGATCGCCGAGAGCGCGACCCATGAGGAGTGGAAAGAGCGCCCGAGCCAGTTTGAGGTGCCACGCGGCGAACTGGTCGCGAAGGTGCGCGAAATTCTCGCCTCGCAGGCCGAGGGGTAGGCGGGGCGATGGACCAGAAAGCCAGAGTAAAGACGCGGGCAGCGGAGCTGAGCGCGCGGTTTCAGGCGGCGGGCGCTGTACCGGTGGAAACACCGCTTTTGTTGCCAGCCGAAGTGTTGCTGGACCTTTATGGCGAGGACATTCGCGGGCGGGCTTATGTGACATCGGATGCGCTGCGCGGAGAGCAGATGCTGCGGCCTGATTTCACGGTGCCGGTGGTGCAGATGCACATGGCGCACGGGGCGGAGCCGGCGCGGTATACCTATGCGGGCGAGGTGTTCCGGCGACAGGAAGACGACGCGGCGCGGGCCAATGAATACATGCAGGTGGGCTATGAGGTCTTTGACCGCGAGAACCCTGCAGCGGCGGATGCCGAGGTGTTTGCCGTTGTGAAAGAGGCGCTGGGCGATGTGCCGGTGCGGGCCGCAACAGGTGACATTGGCATTCTGGCGGCGGCGGTGGCCGGATTGGACACCACGGAGCGGCGCAAGAAAGCCTTGGCGCGGCACATCTGGCGGCCTCGGCGGTTTAAGGCGTTGCTGGATAGGTTCTCCGGCCGAGCCGAGATGCCCGCGAGCCGCGCGAAATTGTTGGCGGCGGATGCGCCGCTGGATCACGGTTATCCTGACATCGGGGTGCGTACTCAGGCGGAAGTGGCTGCGCGGATCGATTGGCTGCGTGAAGATGCCCAAGCGGCACCGATTTCGGCGATGCAGGTTGAGTTGATCGAGGCGCTTTTGGCAGTGCGGGAAACCTTGCCCAACGCGCTTGAACACATTCGCGATCTGGCGGTGGACATGCCGGCGATTTCGGAGGCGGCTTATCGGTTGCGCGACCGGATTGCCGCGATGGATGCGCGTGGGGTTGATGTGAACACCCTTGGGTTTGAGGCGTCTTATGGACGGACCTCGATGGAATACTATGACGGCTTTGTCTTTGGTTTTACCGTTGAGGGCCGTGCCGATCTGCCACCGGTGGCCACAGGCGGGCGCTATGATGCGCTGACCCAGGTTCTGGGTCAGGGGCGTGAAATTCCGGCTGTGGGTGGGGTGATCCGTCCGGGCCTTTTGGTCGATCTGGAGGACGCGGCATGACGATCAAGCTGGGTGTGCCCTCTAAGGGTCGGTTGATGGAAAAGACCTTTGACTGGTTCGGCGCGCGGGGCGTGCAGTTGAGCCGAACCGGGTCGGATCGGGAATATGCGGGCGCGGTTGAAGGCGTTGACGGTGTTGAGTTGGTGCTGCTCTCGGCGGGGGAAATCCCGCGTGAGCTGGCGGCGGGGCGCATCCACTTGGGTGTGACTGGCACAGATTTGATCCGCGAAAAACTGGGCCAGTGGGAGCAGCAGGTTCAAGAACTGGCGGAGCTTGGTTTCGGCCACGCAGATCTGATCATCGCGGTTCCGGGGTGCTGGGCCGATGTGGATACGCTGGATGATTTGGATGCTGCTGCGGCGGCGTTTCGAGCAGAGCACGGGTTCCGGTTGCGGATCGCAACCAAATACCACCGGTTGGTGCGCGAATACCTGATGGATGCGGGGGTCGCGGATTATCAGTTGGTGGACAGCCAAGGCGCAACGGAAGGGACGATCAAGAACCTGACGGCGGAAGCAGTGGCCGATATCACTTCAACCGGCGACACACTGCGTGCGAACCATCTGAAGATTTTGGATGATGCGGTCGTGTTGCAATCGCAGGCGACACTGTTCCGCAGCCGCGTGGCGCAGATGACGGACGCGGAGCGCGGTGGAATGGCGGCGTTGTTGGAGACCTTGGGGCTGGGTGGCTAAACACAGCAAACATCCGGTGCGCAGGGCGCGTACCGGACGATTTACAGCACGCCAATCTCTGCCAGCGCCTGATTGAGATCGTCGGGCAATGCGTCGTCATTGGCGCGGGATTTGGGCAGGTCGGAAGGGGTGTCTTCTGCCTTGAGATACCGCCAGCCTTGGAATGCGCGTTTGGTTGCCGCCACGGTGCGGTGGATTTCCGGATCCAACACGATGGCGCAGCGACGGATGCCGTCTTCGCCGATAACCTCATCCAGTCGCAGGATGCGCTGGCGACATTGGATCACGCCCTTGATCACCCAATAGATTGATCCGCCAGCGAGAATCTCCGCTTCGCGTTTGGGCCACATGCGTGTCACGTGGCGAGGCAGACCATCCGCCATTTGCGCGCGGCGCATGTCTTGCCATGCCGCGAGTGTTTCCACGCTTTCGGTGCCGACGCTCAGTTTGACCAGGTTGACGTAGTTATCCACAGGTTTCCCACAGAATCTTCCAGAATTGACGCTCTATATTGTATGTCATGTGCAAGTGGCCGCAACCTATTGTGCAAAATCTTCGCCTGCCCTCGGGTTAATTGTTGTGTCGAGGGGCCGAGTCAGTTTAGTTTGTAGCCTCTTCACATTAACGCGCCGAACCTAACAGGGAATCAAGAATGAGCCGTTTCGCTGCCCCCATCGCCGAGCAAATCTGGGACATGAAATACCGTTTCAAAGAGGCTGATGGTACGCCGATTGACATCACGGTTGAAGACAGCTGGCGCCGCATCGCGCGCGATCTGGCGAAAGTCGAGAAAGACCCTGCGAAATGGGAAGATAAGTTTTATGCGGCGCTGGAGGATTTCAAATATCTGCCCGCCGGTCGCATCACAGCTGGCGCGGGCACTGCGCGTCAGGTGACGTTGTTCAACTGTTTTGTCATGGGCACCGTGCCGGACAGCATGTCGGGGATTTTCGACATGCTGAAAGAGGCCGCGCTGACCATGCAGCAGGGCGGCGGCATCGGGTATGATTTCTCGACCATTCGCCCGCGTGGTGCGGACGTCAAAGGCGTGGCGGCGGATGCCTCCGGCCCTCTGTCGTTCATGGATGTGTGGGATGCGATGTGCCGCACCATTATGTCCGCCGGTTCGCGCCGTGGCGCGATGATGGCGACCATGCGCTGTGACCACCCTGATATCGAACAGTTTATTACCGCGAAATCCGACCCTGCGCGCCTGCGCATGTTCAACATGTCGGTTCTGGTGACAGATGCGTTCATGGAAGCGGTGAAAGCGGATGGCCCTTGGGAATTGACCTTCGGCGATCGTGTGTATCACACGGTTGATGCGCGTGATCTGTGGAACAAAATCATGCAGTCGACCTATGACTACGCCGAGCCGGGCGTGATCTTTATTGACCGCATCAACCAGCGCAACAACCTGAACTATGTTGAGGAAATTGCCGCAACCAACCCCTGTGGCGAGCAGCCTTTGCCACCTTATGGCGCGTGCCTGCTTGGTTCGGTGAACCTCGCGCGTTTGGTGAGCAATCCCTTTGAGGCGAATGCGGAACTGAACCAGGACGCGCTGACGGATCTGGTGGCGACCGCTGTGCGGATGATGGACAACGTTGTGGACGCGTCCAAGTTCCCGCTCGAGCAGCAAGCACAGGAAGCGCAAGCCAAGCGACGCATTGGTCTTGGTGTGACGGGTCTTGCCGACGCGTTGCTGATGCTGGGTCTGGAATACGGCACCGAAGAAGCGGCAGAGCAGACCGAAGTGTGGATGAAAGCCATCGCGCGCGCGTCTTATTTGGCGTCGGTCGATCTGGCCAAAGAGAAGGGCGCGTTCCCGCTTTTTGACAAAGAGAAATACCTGAACGGTGGCATGGTGCAGGATCTGGATGAGGACGTGCGGGCCGCGATTGGCAAGCACGGCATCCGCAATGCGCTTTTGACCTCGATCGCGCCAACCGGCACCATCAGCCTTTATGCGGGCAACGTATCCTCGGGCATCGAGCCGGTCTTTGCCTATGCCTATACTCGTAAGGTTTTGCAGAAAGACGGATCGCGCACCGAAGAAGAAGTCGTTGATTACGCTGTGCAAATGTGGCGCGACAAGTTCGGCGACAAGGCGTTGCCAAGCTATTTCGTGAACGCCCAAACTCTGGCACCGGCGGCGCATGTGCGTATGCAGGCCGCGGCGCAGAAGTGGATCGACAGCTCGATCTCCAAGACCATCAACTGCCCCGAAGACATCAGCTTTGACGAGTTCAAGGAAGTCTACATGCAGGCATGGGACACTGGCTGTAAGGGGTGCACCACCTATCGCCCCAATGAAGTGACGGGTTCGGTTTTGACCGTTTCGGAATCTTCGGAGGCTGCCCCAGGTGAGAAGCCGGCGGATCATGTCGCGGACTCCGGTGAGGTCATTTATATGTCCGAGCCTCTGGAGCGCCCGCAGAGCCTTGAAGGCGCGACCTACAAGCTGAAGTGGCCGGACAGTGAGCACGCGATTTACCTGACGGTGAACGATGTGATCATCAACGGCCATCGCCGCCCATTTGAAGTGTTCATCAACTCCAAGAACATGGAGCACTACGCTTGGACACTGGCGCTGACCCGCATGATCTCGGCGGTGTTCCGTCGCGGCGGGGATGTGTCGTTCGTGGTCGAAGAGCTGAAGGCTGTGTTTGATCCGCGCGGTGGTGCATGGATGGAAGGCAAGTACATCCCGTCCATTCTGGCGGCGATTGGCGGTGTTCTGGAACGTCACATGATCGCCATTGGCTTTATCGAAGGCGAAGGCATGGGGCTGAAAACTGATCCGCAGGCCGAAGTGGTGGCGGTCGGTGAAGCGCCAAAAGGCAAGCCCTGCCCAAGCTGCGGCGAATACGGTCTGCAGATGGTTGAAGGCTGTATGACTTGCCCTAGCTGTGGCTTTAGCAAGTGTGGTTAAGAAGCTGGTCGGAACAGTAGGCCCTTGTGGCTGCTGACCTGTCCGGTTTGGCAACGTGAAAAGCGGCCCACAGTGGCCGCGCAGATCTCGGGGTTCAGGTGAGCCCCGAGATTTTTTGGTTGTGGACCTTTTTGATGACGGCGCAACGTGAAACCGAGGCCCGTTGCAATTGTGGCTGTTGCGTGCACAACGATGCGCAACGTTGAAGTACAAAGCAAAGGGAGAGTGGGCTGTGGGCACGGTACTTGTGGTGAGCGCGCATCCGTCAGCGCAAAGTTTTACCAACGCGTGGGCCGAAGCGAGCGTGGCGGCGGCGCGAGCTGCAGGAGATGACGTGTTGCGCTCTGATCTTGGGGCGATGGGTTTTGATCCGGTGGAGGCGCCGGGCGTCTATGGTTTGCCGAACGGGGAAGCATTTGACCCGCTGAAGGCACAGCAAGCGGCCAGTGAAGCAAATGAATTGCCTGCGGATGTGGCGGAAGAGGTGGCCAAGGTTCGGGCCGCGGATCGGATTATTCTGCATTTTCCAATCTGGTGGTTTGCGCCACCTGCGGCGCTAAAGGGCTGGCAGGATCGCGTGTTTGCCCAAGGGGCATTGCACAGCGAGGACGCGCGGTTCGATCGAGGGATGTGCCTTGGCAAAGAGGTGCTGTTTTGTGTCTCAACCGGCGCGCGTGAAAGTGAATGCGGGCCGGATGGCAAGGAAGGGGATTTGCGTCTGCAGTTGTGGCCGCTGGCCTATACGTTCCGGTATTTGGGTATGACGGTTCTGGAGCCGGTGTCGGTGCATTCGGTGCATGGTTATCACGAAGGTGAAGCCAAGCAGGCCGTGGAGGCGCAGTTGCGTTCTGTGCTTGACGCGCAGACAGAACTGGCGGCGCGTTGGAACAGCTTGCCCCGAATGGTGTTTAATCCAGAAGGGGATTTTGACGCGGACGGTCGATTGAAGGCTGACGCGCCGAGTCATTCACCCTTTGTGCGGCATGCCTGAGACCCGCCTTTGAAGACAGGGCACAAGCAAGCCACAGCCTAAGACGTTTGGCTCTGGATGAACGTATCTATCAGATCGACGATCTGAGGGGCGAGATCAGGGGTGATGATGTGGCCCATTCCGGCGATGCGGTGAAATGGGCAGTTCGGGATGGTGGCAGCGATCTCGGCGCCGAGGTCCACGGGGATCAACGCGTCGTCCTCGCCGTGAATGACCTGACAGGGCACGGATGTCTGCGCGAGCGCGGGACGTTGATCAGGCGCGTTCAGAACCGCGAGCAGTTGACGATTGATGCCGTCCGCGTCGACCCCACGGTCAAAGGCAAGGGCAGCTTCGGCGCGGATTTCGGCCTCGGTCATTGGAAAGCCGGGGCTGCCGTTGGTGGCGTGTTCTGAGACCCAGCTGTCGATATAGGCTTCCCTCCCAAGTGGGCGCGACAGAAGCATCGGCAGCATGGCTGAGGCCTGATCAACGCCGATGAGTGGGCGCGCGGCTGTCATCACGATGGTGGCGGAGCGCAATCGATCAGCATGTTGCGTCACCAGAAGCTGCGTGATGCCGCCGCCCATGGAAATGCCGAAAACGTGGGCTGTTTCGATGTTGAGCGCATCCATCAGGCCGGTGACGTCCTGCGCCATATCGGTCAGGTGATAGGCGGGCGTGACGGGTTTTCCGGCTTGGGTCAGGGTGAGGATGTCGTCGGCGTCGCCGGGGGCGTCGGGATGTGGGCAGCGTTGGGACAGGCCGACGTCGCGGTTGTCAAAACGGATGACATAGTAGCCGTGGGCCGCGAGGCCTTCGTAGAGTTCGGCAGGCCAATGGATCATTTGCGAGCCAAGGCCACGGATCAGAACAAGTGGGATGCCGTCCTTGGGACCGTGGGTTTCGTATTCGAGTGTGATGCCGTTGGCGGTGATCTGCATGTGTGGTCTCCCTTGGCGCTACGGTAGCGCATTGGCAGCCCTTGTAAATCCGCCTTACCTTGGTTGACGGGGTGACGTCAGGTTGTAAGGGTGAAGCCCATGTTATCGCGCCACCACAAGACGATTTTTGTGCATATCCCCAAAACCGGCGGTCAAAGCGTCGCGCAGGTTTTTCTGGACGATCTTGGGTTGAGTTGGGAGGAGCGCGGGGCGCTCTTGATGCGGCGCGGAGACCGCGCACAGCCGGAGCGTTTGGCCCATCTTTATGCGCGGGAATACGTGGAGATGGGATTTGTGTCGCAACAGGATTTTGCGGCTTTCACCAAGTTTGCGGTCATCCGGCATCCCTATGCGCGTATGGTATCGGAGTATGTTTACCGCATGGGCGTGGTGGACTGGATGGCGCAACATTTGCCGCGCTGGCAGGCGCGGCGATTTGAGAGCTTTGTCGACACGCACTATGACGATCCGCTTTGTGATGGAGCGCGCCATCTTGCGCCGCAGGTGGCGTATGTGATGGACGCCGATGGTCAGTTGATGGTGGATCATCTGGTGGATCAGTCGGAGTTGGCAGCGGGCCTAGCGCCGGTATTGTCTGCGATCTTTGGCCGTGAGGTGGCCTTGCCGCACCGCAATATGAAGCGGGAGGCGCCGGGGTTCACGGAAGAGGTGCTGACACAGCATCAGAAAGACCTAATCTGGCGGCGGTATCGCGATGATTTTGAGGGTTTTGGTTTTGACCGTTGAGATTGGCGCGATTTGCAATTGATTGCGGACAGGAGCGGGGTCACCTCTTTGGCTAAGTGGTTTCAGAGAGGGAAATGGAATGGCGAAAACGGATCAGGTGCCGGTTGAGCACAATTTCGGATCACGCCCCGATGCGGCGGAAGTCGTGGCGGGGATCGACCTGAACGGCAAGACGGCGGTGGTCACGGGCGGCTATAGCGGTCTGGGGCTGGAAACTGTGAGGGCGTTGGCTGGCAAAGGCGCGAAGGTTGTCGTGCCGGTGCGAACGCCTGAAAAAGCCGAGGCGGCGCTGGCGGATGTGGCTGGTGAAGTGGTCGCGCTGCCGATGGATCTGGGCGACATCAGGTCGATTGCGCGCTTTGCAAATGAGGTGGCGGGGACGTTGCCCAAACTTGATCTGCTGATCAACAACGCGGGGATCATGGCCTGCCCGCTTGACCGTGTCGGGCCGGGTTGGGAGAGCCAGTTCGGTGTCTGCCACATGGGGCATTTCGCGCTGACGCAGGCGATGATGGGCCTGCTGAGCGCTGCAGAGGCACCGCGGGTGGTGTCGTTGTCTTCAACGGGGCACAAGCTGTCGCCGATCCGTTGGGACGACATCCAGTATGAGAGTACGGACTATGACAAGTGGCAGGCCTACGGGCAGGCAAAGACCGCAAATGCGTTGTTTGCCAATGCGTTGTCACGGCGGTTGAACGTCACCGACGGACTGGCGTTTTCCGTGCATCCAGGTGGGATTTTCACGCCGTTGCAGCGGCATTTGCCCAAGGAAGAGATGATCGCGCTGGGCTGGCTTGGCGAAGATGGGGAGCCTTCGGAGTTGGCCAAGCAGGGGTTCAAGACACCAGAGCAGGGGGCGGCGACCTCTGTGTGGGCGGCGACCTCGCCGTTGTTGGAAGGCAAGGCTGGGGTCTATTGTGAGGACTGTAACATCGCGCAGCCAACCGATCCGGACAGTCCGACCGCGCGGTTCTTCGGGGTGAATGACCATGCCACGGATGATGAGGCGGCGGAGCGGCTGTGGTCGGTGAGTGAGGCGTTGCTCGACGCGGCTTGAGGTTGCTGTGGGGTCATGGTTTCGGGGCCGAATGAGCAAACAGGCCATGCCCCTACGGGCGTCGTGGGGGCATTGGCGTGAAACCAAAAGAATTTGGCCGCGCTGGCCAAGGGAACTCCAGCTTCAATGCTTAGATCTCTGGTGAGAGATCAAAAGTATTTGGAGGTGTGCTTATGGAAGGCCTAATTCTTTTTCTTGTTTTTGTTTTGGTTGTTGCAGGTAGCATTCTACTGTTTGGGAACCGATCAAACGTTGGAACTTCGACGGATCAGCGCCCTCAAATACAGCCGCTGCCGCGACGAGCGGAAAAAAAGGCACAAAAGAAGAGGCCAGAACAGAAGCGACGCTCGACCGAGCCGGGAAAAAAGGGTCCGTTGAGTGCCGAGGAATGGTGTCGGGAAAACAATGTTCCTCTACCACCCATGCCGGAAAGCTTGTCTATTTCGGGGCCTGCTTACGTTATTGATGGCGACACGATCCGGATCAAGAAAACGAAAATTCGGCTGGCGGGAATAGACGCTCCCGAAACCGACCAGCCTTACGGTCAAAAATCAAAATGGGCTATGGTGCGAATTTGTAAAGGCAAAACCATTACCGCGAAACTGGACGGTAAACGGTCCTATGACCGACTTGTTGGAACCTGCTATTTGCCGGATGGAAGCGATATAGGTGCCGAAATCGTAAAAGAGGGCCTTGCGCTGGATTTGGCAGTTTTCTCCGGTGGTAAATATCGGCATCTAGAACCTGACGGCGCGCGTCGTAAATTGGCCTTTGGCAAATTTGGTCACAGATCCATCAAGCGGCAGAGCGGCTCTTCAACGTGAGCGCGGCAGGAGGGTTTGTGGCCTAAGCAAGATTTGAGCACATTCCGTGGGAAGGCGTGAGCTTGATATTTCGTGGGACGTTGCTAGCGTCCCCGCATGACCATACGCGCAATTGAATATTTCTATTCCACCCATTCGGCTTTTGCCTATCTCGGGGCCAAGCGGCTCGCCGAGATTTGTACGGCGCATGACTGTCGTCTGATCCATCGACCGTTTGAACTGTCTCCGGTTGTCGAAGCTGCAGGCGGGCTGTCTTTTGCAGGGCGCAAGCAGACGCATGTGGACTATTTCTTTGGCCGCGAGATTGAGCGCTGGGCGGAGTATCGCGGGGTACCGGTGATTGCGCATCGCCCGACCTATCACGACAACGCGCTGCATCTGTCGAGCGGGATGTTGATTGCGGCGGAGCAAGCGGGGCTGGACTTAGATGCGCTGTCGTTTGCGATGTTGCAGGGGCATTGGCGCGACGACATTGATCTGGCGAACCCCGAGGATCTGGCGCAGGTGGCGCGGGCTGTGGAGATCGATCCCGCACCTTTGTTGTCGGCATCGATGACGCCGAATGTGCAGGCGGTGTTTCAGGCGAACACACGGGAGGCGCTGGCGCGTGGGGTGTTTGGGTCTCCGACCTACTTCGTGGATGGCGACATGTTTTACGGGCAGGACCATCTTGAATTGCTGGAGCGGGCGTTGGTGCAGCCGTTTGCGCCGAGCGGGTTTAGGAATCCGCCGGTGGGTGGGTGACGGGGTGAAGTTGCGCGTTCGTCGAGGAATCCGCTGACCGGTTGAGCGCGACGTGAGCGCCCCTATATGTCAAAGCGGAGCATTTGCTCAAAAAACTTCACTCCCCGCCGTTGACTCCTCCCAAAACTGCCCCTACCTCTTTCGCCGTTAGCACTCGATGCAAGTGAGTGCTAATCGCCCAAACGGTGTCGCAGAATGGCATCGGGGCGTGGGAGAAACTTTGAGTGAAGGAACCTCGAAGATGGCATTTACACCGCTGCACGATCGCGTGCTTGTTCGCCGCGTTGAAAGCGATGAGAAAACCGCCGGCGGATTGATCATCCCCGAAAGCGCAAAAGAAAAGCCCGCTGAAGGCGAAGTTGTTTCCGTGGGCGCTGGCCTGCGTGACGACGCTGGCAAGCGCGTGGAACTGGACGTCAAAGCTGGCGACAAAGTTCTGTTCGGCAAATGGTCCGGCACCGAAGTCACCGTTGACGGTGAAGAGCTGCTGATCATGAAAGAATCCGACATCATGGGCATTATTGCCTGATCGTCTGACCGACATTTACGAAATTAGGAGCCTTTAAAATGGCAAAAGACGTCAAGTTTGACACCGATGCCCGCAACGCAATGCTGCGCGGCGTGAACGTTCTGGCAGACGCCGTTAAAGTGACCCTCGGCCCCAAAGGCCGTAACGTGGTTCTGGACAAATCCTTTGGCGCGCCGCGCATCACCAAAGATGGTGTATCCGTGGCCAAAGAGATCGAACTGGAAGACAAGTTCGAGAACATGGGCGCACAGATGGTGAAGGAAGTTGCTTCCCGCACCAACGACGAAGCCGGCGACGGCACCACCACAGCGACCGTTCTGGCACAAGCCATCGTCAAAGAAGGCCTGAAGCAGGTTGCTGCTGGTCTGAACCCGATGGACCTGAAGCGCGGCATCGATCTGGCAACTGCGAAAGTTGTTGAAGGCATCGTAGCTTCTGCACGCGAAGTCAAAGACTCCGACGAAGTTGCACAGGTTGGCACCATCTCCGCCAACGGCGAAGCCGAAATCGGCCAGCAGATCGCAGACGCGATGCAGAAAGTTGGCAACGAGGGCGTGATCACTGTTGAAGAGAACAAAGGTCTGGAAACAGAAACCGATGTTGTTGAAGGCATGCAGTTCGACCGCGGCTACCTGTCGCCTTACTTCGTGACCAACGCTGACAAAATGATCGCCGATCTGGACGACTGTCTGGTTCTGCTGCACGAGAAGAAGCTGTCTTCGCTGCAGCCGATGGTTCCGCTGCTTGAGCAGGTGATCCAGTCCCAGAAGCCGCTTCTGATCATTGCAGAAGATGTTGAAGGCGAAGCGCTGGCAACTCTGGTTGTCAACAAACTGCGCGGCGGCCTGAAAATTGCTGCTGTCAAAGCACCTGGTTTCGGCGATCGCCGCAAAGCCATGCTGCAGGACATCGCGATCCTCACCGGCGGTCAGGTTATCTCCGAAGATCTGGGCATGAAGCTTGAGTCCGTGACCATGGACATGCTGGGCACTGCCAAGAAAATCGAGATCACCAAAGACGAGACAACCATCGTTGACGGTGCTGGCGCCAAAGCCGAGATCGAAGCACGTGTTGCTCAGATCCGCACCCAGATCGAAGAAACTTCTTCCGACTACGACCGTGAGAAGCTGCAAGAGCGCGTTGCCAAACTGGCAGGCGGTGTTGCTGTTATCCGCGTTGGCGGCATGACCGAAGTGGAAGTGAAAGAGCGCAAAGATCGTGTTGACGATGCTCTGAACGCGACCCGCGCTGCTGTGCAAGAAGGTGTGATCGTTGGTGGTGGTGTTGCTCTGGTTCAGGCCGGTAAAGCACTGGAAGGTCTGGAAGGCGCGAACGCTGACCAGAACGCCGGTATCGTGATCGTGCGCAAAGCCATCGAAGCGCCTCTGCGTCAGATCGCTGAGAACGCCGGTGTTGATGGTGCGGTTGTTGCGGGCAAGATCCGTGAATCCGCTGACCTGACCTTTGGCTTCAACGCGCAGACCGAAGAATATGGCGACATGTTCTCCTTCGGTGTGATCGACCCGGCCAAAGTGACCCGTACAGCTCTGGAAGACGCAGCCTCCATCGCGGGTCTGCTGATCACCACCGAAGCTATGGTTGCCGACAAGCCTGCCAAAGACGGCGGCGCAGCTGGCGGCATGCCCGACATGGGCGGCATGGGCGGCATGGGCGGCATGATGTAATCACTGTTCGCTTTGCGAACGGTGATGCGACAGTGCATTGGCCTACGGGCCAATGTCACGACAGCAGCAGCCCAAGAGTTAGAGGGTCGCCTTCGGGCGGCCCTTTTTGTTTTGGGGAGTGGGTTTCATTTCGGACAATTGAGGCTGTCCGCAGAGGACGGCCGTTGGGCAAAACACGCCGATCCATTTGACAGCGGCACCTCACATCCCCATGTACCCCCCAAGACACATTGGAGATTTTATGGCCCGGTTTCTGGAGCAATGATGAGGGGGAGGCAGAGCGGCTTCCCACCTGCACAATCGAACAGGACGACCTGTCTGCGCACCCGCGTCAGGCACCTGTTTTTCTGCGATTATTTCTCTGATACGATAGGCGCAAGCGATGGCTTGGCGCCCGACCATGAAAGATCATACCGATGACACGGGACTATTCCCAATTCTTGCCCGCGATGGGCACTCCTTTGACCGACAAACCCAAGCGCAGTGCGTTGGATATCCTTGGCTGGCAGCCGTTTTTCGCTACGCAGGTTGATGTCGATACCCTGACCGAAAAGCCGCCTGTGCGTGTGACCGAAGTGCACAAGTCCGGTGCCAACGTAAGGGGCGACGGCTTTGACGGGTTGATCCCGCCGGGGTTGGAGATTGCGGTGGGGGATTGGCTGCTGTTTGACGAAGCTTTGCCAACGCACAGCATCCTTCTTGACCGCAAAAGCCTGTTTAAACGCCGCGCGGCAGGGCATGCGAAACACTATCAACTTATTGCAGCCAATGTGGACACGGTGTTTGTCGTGACCTCCTGCAATCAGGATTTCAATGTGGCGAGGCTGGAGCGATTCATTGCGTTGGCCTTTGAAAGCGAGGTCGCGCCGGTGATCGTGCTGACCAAAGCGGACCTTTGCGACGACGTGGAGCGCTATGTGCAGGAGGCACAGACGATTTCGGACCGCGTGCCGGTGATCGCGATAGATGCCAAGGCCGGTGATGTGGCGGGCGCGCTGGAGGATTGGTGCGCGCCGGGACAGACGATTGCTTTCCTCGGCACTTCGGGTGTTGGAAAATCGACGCTTGTGAACGCGATTTTTGGCTCTGAACAGGCCGCAACAAGCGGCATTCGCGAGGACGACGCGCGGGGGCGGCACACCACCACCGCGCGGCAGTTGCATTTCACCGAAGCGGGCCTTGGAGTGCTTGACACACCAGGGATGCGGGAGTTGCAATTGGCGGATGCAGAGGCGGGCATTGCTGACCTGTTTTCCGACGTTGTGGATCTCGCCAACCAGTGCAAGTTCAACGACTGCGCCCATGACACCGAGCCCGGCTGTAAGGTCAGGGCGGCGATTGACGCGGGCACACTGGATGAAGCGCGGCTGGAGCGCTATCGCAAGCTCGCAGCGGAAGACCGGCACAACACGGAAACCCTAGCCGAACGACGTGCGCGACAGAAAGACTTTGGCAAAATGATCAAGACTGTGACCAAGGTCCACAAAGGGCGCAAAGGCCGGCGCTAAGCGTGTAAGCCTCTGCTGCGGGTGATCCGCTGGCAGGGGCGATGCGTAACCTATCCAAACCATCCCAAATCGGAGCCGGGAGGATAGGATATGACGCATGTTTTGGTGCTGCGCAGGCGGCTTTTGACAATCTCGCTGGCGGCGTTGCTGTTTTTGGGCTGGGCTGTGCAGGCCATGGCCCAGTCTATGCCGCCGGAGGTGACATCCGTGGTGCCGCAGCCCGCCGTCGCCGGAGAGGGGCAATTCAAGTATCTCGGTTTCAAAGTTTATGATCTCGACCTAATCACGCAGGGCGGATCCCGGTTCAACGCCGAGAGGCCGTTTGCTTTGGCGATTGAATACGATCGAAAAATTCGCACCGCTGTGTTGCTCAAGGCCTCTCTGGGAGAATTGGAGCGGGTCGAAGGCAAAAAATCGGATCACGGTGCGATACGGGACAAGCTTGCGGCTTGCTATCGTGACATCACACCGGGCGACAGGATCGTTGCTGCGCCCAAAGGGGCGAATGCCATGTCGTTTTGGATAAATGGCCAGCGGACCTGTACCCTGACCCATCCAAATTTCCGCGATCGGTACATGGCGATCTGGTTGTCGGATCGCGCCCGTGACCCTGCACAGGCGCGTCGACTGCGGGGGCAGGGCTGAGTGTTTTTTCGCATCGGGCTCTATGCTGCGATGTTGGCGGCGGCGGGCGTACCTCTCTACATCCATCTTCCGCGCTACGCGACGGTGGAAATGGGGGTGAGCCTGTCCACTTTGGGCGCGGTGCTTTTGGGCATTCGGGTGATGGACTTTGCCCAAGACCCGCTGCTTGGGAAGCTCGTTGACCGGCGCTCAGTGACGCCAAAGGTTTGGGCCGCGCTTGGCGCGGTCGGTCTCGCACTCGGCTTCTGGGCGCTGTTTGGAATGCCGGTTTTGGGCCATCCGGTGGTTTGGCTGGTGGCTGTGCTGGTGGTGATTTTCACGAGCTATAGCCTTTTGACGATTCTGTTTTACGCTCAGGGCGTGCGCCTGATGGCGCGGGGCGGCGCGGACGGGCATTACCGATTGGCCGGCGCGCGCGAGTTGGGAACAGTGGTGGGCATTTTGCTGGCCACGATGCTGCCGACGGTTCTGGGATATCGAGGATTTGCGGGTATCTACGTGGGGCTGGCCGCCTTGGCGAGCCTTGCGATGTGGCGTATTTGGTCGCGTGACCCGGCGCCGGTTGCAACCGCGTCCCTTGCTGGTGTTTTGCAGGTGCGGCGGGTGCGGTTTTTGCTCGTTTTGGCGATGGTCAACGCCTTGCCCGTGGCGATCACTTCGACGCTGTTTCTGTTCTTTGTAGAGGATCGTCTGCTACTGACAAATTTGGCAGGGCCGTTTTTGCTTCTGTTCTTTGCCTGCGCCGGCGTCAGTGCGCCGTTTTGGTCAAAGGCCGCCAGAAAATGGGGTGCGAAGCCGGTTCTTTTGGTTGGCATGGGGCTGGCAATCGCAAGTTTTGTCGGTGTCGCCGGTTTGCAGACGGGTGCAGTGGCAGGATTTGCGCTGGTGTGTGTCGGGTCCGGATTGGCTTTGGGAGCCGACATGGTTCTGTTGCCTGCGCTTTTTTCAGTGACGCTGGATGAAGAAAACATCCAAGGCGGTGCGGGGTTCGGCCTGTGGTCGCTGGCTGGAAAGCTATCACTGGCTCTGGCAGCGGCGTTGGTTCTGCCCTTGCTGGAACAAGCCGGATTTCGACCGGGTCAAGCCAACTCTCCGCAGGCGATCAGCACCCTTGTTTGGGCCTATGCTGTCGCACCCTGCATTCTGAAAACCGTGGCAGGCGTGTTGGTCCTTGCCCTGCCCGGCGAGGCACGCAAAGGCTGAGGTGGCTTGTCTGCTTCGTCTTTGCGTGCCACCTAGGTCGATATGAGATTGTTTCTTTTGACCGCCCTGACAATGACCGCGTTTGCGGCCAATTATGTTCTTAACCGTGCAGGGGTCGCGACTGCTGGCATGAGCCCTTTGGACTTTGGTGTCGTGCGTCTGGTATCGGGTGCGGTGGCGCTGGCGGTGATCGTTGCGTGGCAAGGACGAGGGTTTGCATTGGGTGGCAGCGGACGCGTGATCGCCGTCGGCAGTCTTCTGGCATATATATTCGGTTTCTCAGTGGCTTATCGCGGTCTGGATGCGGGTCTTGGCGCGCTGTTGTTGTTCGGCGTCGTGCAAATCACGATGTTTGGCGGTGCTTTGCTCGCGCGCGAAGACGTGCCGCTGAACCGCTGGGTCGGCGCCGCTGTGGCAACGACCGGATTGGTCTGGTTGCTGTGGCCGGGAGAGACGACCCTTGCGCCTTGGGGGGCGGCGGGTGCCATGGCGGTCGCGGGTGTCGGTTGGGGCGTCTATTCCCTTCAGGGACGGCTGGAGCGTGATGCGACACAGGCGACGGCGATGAATTTTTGTCTGGCTGCGCCGGTGGCGCTGATTGCGTGGCTATTTTGGGGCGGCGGAGCCATGCCAGCGACAGGCGTGGCACTGGCGATTGTGTCCGGTGTGATCACCTCCGGTTTGGGCTATGCGCTTTGGTATGCGATTTTGCCCGACCTTGGGGCCGCGAGGGCAGGGGTGGCACAATTGAGCGTGCCGGTGATTGCAATGGCGGGCGGTATGGTCTTTTTGGCAGAGCCAATGACATGGACGTTCGTTGGAGCGGCGGGTTTGGTGATCGCAGGGGTTCTGATTTCTATGCGCCGGTCGGTTTGATCAACCGTTCCAACGGATCATAAAGCAGGGTGTCGCCCCATGCCGCGTCAGGCAGGCTGTCGGGCTTGAATGCGATATGGGCCATTTCGGTGCGGGAAAAGAAACAGCGCTCCGAGACAATGCCCTCGGGATCGCACCAATCAGATGAAAGCTCGCCTGATGTGATGTCGCACCGGAAGTAGATGTCGATCTGATGGAAATTCAGATCCGGGTCGTGGAATTCATTGATCAGGGCGGGGGCACCCACCAAAATCGTCAGGCCGGTTTCCTCACGGACTTCGCGGATCAGGTTGTCGGGTAGGCTGGTATGTTTTTCAACACCGCCGCCCGGAGCGCACCAGAGGTCACTTTGCCCCGCGGGATAGGCATTCACGAGAAGCAATTTGTCATCGCGCAGGATCAATGCGCGGGCGGCGATGCGGGGAGATGGCATGTGCAAGCTTTCGCTGGGAGTGGCGTTTTTACTTTTGTAATCGCGCTGCATTGCCTATCTCAAGGGCATGACAAGATTTGGTTTGATAGCGGCTCTGGTGACAGGGTTGATTGGTGCGCCTGCGATGGCAAGGGCGGAATGTGTGATCCTGCTGCATGGTCTGGCGCGCACGGACAACAGTTTTCTCATTATGGAAGTGGCGCTGGAGCAGCTTGGCTACACCGTGGTGCGGCAGGGGTATCCTTCGACAGAGGAAGAGATCGCTGTGCTTGCGGAAAAGGCTATTCCTGAAGCGGTAGCGCAATGTGGTGACGAGAAGCTGAATTTTGTGACCCACTCTATGGGGGGTATTCTGACGCGCGTTTGGTTGGCCGAACACCGGCCAGAAATGCTCAATCGGGTGGTGATGTTGGGGCCGCCTAACAAAGGGTCTGAAATTGTGGACGAATTGCGCGACCTCGAAGCGTTCAAAATGCTGAATGGTCCCGCGGGATTACAGCTGTCGACGGATGGTTTACCGATTTCCCTGCCGCCGGTGGACTTTGAATTGGGCGTTATTGCGGGAAACCGGTCCATCAGTCCACTTTTCTCTGCGTTGATTGAGGGGCCGGATGACGGCAAGGTTTCGGTGGAGAGCACAAAGGTTGACGGCATGACGGATCACATTGTGATGCCGGTCACGCATACCTTTATGATGAACAATCCCATGGTGGTTGTTCAGGTGAAGAACTTTCTCGTAAATGGTGCTTTTGACCATGAACTGAAGTGGGGCGACGCTGAGAAAACATTGCGGGAACTGGAGGTGTTTCTAGAAGGCGAGTGCACAGACGGTGTCTGTGTGGACGTTCCCGGAGGCGATGAGAGCTGGGACGATGTTTGGGACCGTTTTTGGTCAGGCGATGACGGCGACTCGAAGGATGAATGAGTGGCGGCTGACCGGCGCTGATGTGTTGCGCGCAGAAGGATTCTCCGATCATCCGGTGTCCGTGAGAGACGGCCATATCGTTGATCAAGGCGGGCGCGAGATTGATCTGCGCGGGTTTTGTGTGCTGCCCGGTATTGTGGATCTGCATGGGGACGGGTTTGAACGCCACTTGGCCCCAAGGCGCGGTGCGATGAAGGATTTGGGGCCGGGATTGGCAGCCACGGATGCGGAATTGGCCGCAAATGGCATAACAACAGCGGTTCTTGCGCAATTTTGGAGTTGGGAAGGTGGCATGCGCGGACCGGAGTTTGCGCGACGCTTTCTGGCAGCTTTGGACGCCGCCGACGGAATGCTGACGGACGTCTTGGTTCAGCTTCGGCTGGAAACTCATATGCTGGATGACTACGCCGATTTTGAAGCGGCGGTTTCAGCGCATGACGTGCCGTATGTGGTGTTCAATGATCACTTGCCGCACAAGGCGTTGGCGAAGGGCAAGAAGCCGCCGCGTCTGACAGGGCAGGCGTTGAAGGCGGGGCGCAATCCGGAGACGCATGAGGCGCTGTTGAAGGCGATGTATGCGCGCAAGTCAGAGGTGCCAGAGGCGGTTTCTGCTTTGGCAGCGCGACTTGCGATGCGCCAGGTGCGCCTGGGAAGTCATGATGACAACACAGTTGAGCAGCGGGCGCGGTGGCGAGGCTGTGGGGCGCTGATTTCGGAATTTCCGGAGACACGTGAGGCCGCAGAAGCGGCGCGGGCCGGTGGTGATGCGATTGTCTTGGGCGCGCCGAATGTGGTGCGGGGCAACTCGCACAAGGGCAATGTGAGCGCCGGTGATCTGGTGGCCGACGGGCTTTGTGATGCGCTGGCGTCTGATTACCACTATCCGGCAATGAAGCAGGCCGTGCTGCGGCTTGCGGCGGACGGGGTGGTGTCGCTGGAAGATGGGTGGCGACTGATCTCGTCGGGACCAGCAGCGGTGCTAGGCCTTGAGGATCGGGGAGAGATAGAGGTTGGCAAACGCGCAGATATGTTGGTGATGGACGCCAATACAGGACGTGTTGACGCCACTTTGGTTGGTGGGCGTGTGAGTTTTATGGCGGGCGAAGTTGCTGCGCGGTTTATGGGGTAGATGAGGGGCGGAAACACGCACACGTCGCGGTCTGCATCAATGTCTGCTGTGCGCAATAAGCGCATTTTGCAAACTGCCAAGCATGGCCCATATCGGCCGTTGGCTTCTTCAAAATCCTTTGGGCACCAGCTCGGGGAGCGGACATAGGTCAGCATTGCGACTTCAAGCTTCCAAGTTGCTCAGTCCTCGCATGACTATGTTCATTCCTGGCAGGTTTGTTCCTTTGTTAGCGAAGATAGTGTGCAGGCATCCCAGCCAGAACGGCTCTTAGTGTTAATGACTGTTTGCGATACTCCTAAGCGCCAGTTCGACACGGTTTTGGCGACTTGGGCCGCCGCTTGTCATTGCTCGCTTGAGCAGGTTAGATGAATAAAGATTGTCCGTTCGACACTGCCTGTAAAGCTGATGGATCGCGGGAACACTTGCCTCGTCTTCAACAATTTTTCGCACGACTTTGCTGAGCACGCCGCCATTTCGAAGCACAAGCGCGGTTTTGTGATCTGCATTTCGCAATGGCACCCGATGCACATTTGGACTGTTGAAACGTTCCACATGTTTCACATCAAGCGGCATATAAGGATCGTAAAAGATCCATGCCTTCTCCGCGGCCGCCACCTCCTTACTCCCGTCGACGAAAGCGCCTGTCCAATCCGCCCGTCGACCAGCTGGATAACGCGGCTCCCAAGGGACCAACCGTTTGGACAATGTGGATTGCGGCGAAAATGCTGCGACCCTGCACCCAGGAACAAGAGAGGCGAAGGCACAGGCAGCATATGCGCCCATTGATGTGCCAAACAATGTGACATTCTTAAAACGTGCAAAAAAACCTGAATCTCTCAGGGAGGTTAAGTAGTCGTGCAAAGTTTCGTCGCGGTACCACGCAGGCACGTAGGTCATAACGCCCAGATGAGACCACCCCGCTTTGCGCACGAACCCATACCCCCAAGGCCCGCGTTCAACAGGGTTTTCAGAAACAGAGGACAGATTATCAAACGAGATCAAAAGATGCTCTTGGCTGCGCGCGACATAGCTGCATCCATAGTTCGGCATGGAATGATAAAAGCCATGTGCGTGTCCTGATAGCCTGAGATCGCTCAACCACTCAGGCGCATGGCTTTTTTCCGGGTTGCTTGCCGTGTTTTCCAACTCTTTTGGGGAGTCATCTTCGTCTGCGAACATGTCCTCTTCGCTCAGGTCTGGCTTTGTTGCATTGTGCATGGCTGCCCAAGTCGAGCTGGCTTCCGACACTGGAGGGAGTGTGGTCTCAACCCCCATTGGAACCTCCCACTGATACATGTTGGCAGCGGGGTTTTTGCCAGACACGAACAGTTTGATAGCGGCAGCCGCCTGCGGGTCTTGCTTGGCAAGAAGTCGGTTCATTCTTGTGCGAAACTCTTCGACGACGGCGAGATGCGCATCTCTGATCGAAGGCACGGCCTCAAAAACGGCTTCCTTTGCCGCTTCGAGTCGACTGATATCTCGATCCAACCCAGAAACCTTGGTTTGTAGAAAGTTAAACCGCGCGTAGTTCTCGATGGACGCCTTCAGCATATCTGGCGTGATAAAACGAAGAGTGTCTGATGAGTCCGTTTTTCGCAGCAGCCACGTTTCGGGGTCTTGTGCTGTAAAGGAGACCACTCGGGCGAGCCCAAACCCAGGGTCTGTTTTGGGCGACTTCCAACCTTTTTCGCGATACCGCTCAAAAACATCCTGTCCGCCACCATCCAGCCACTGAAGCGTTTCTTTGCCTTTTTTGTATTTGGGCTTCAATTTTGGGCGGTTGGGCTGAACAGATGCCGCAACTGATGGGCGAAACAGGGTGCGAAGGGACGTTGCAAAAATGGGCCCACCTTCGCCAGCGCCCGTGCCAGCATCGAAGCGCCGCATGAGCAGGTCCGGCTGATAGGTAAGTTGCCTGCTTCCACCAACCATTTGAGTTGTCAAACTCAGTAGATCGAGTGCTGGTGGCAAGACGTCAGTCAAATCCAAAAGCCGTCCGTCACCTACTGAAACAATGACAAAGTCCTCCGGCGCCAGCCACAATGCCAGTTCATCACGGTCATCATTGGCACTGTCGAGCATATGCTCCATGCTGGCCTGTTCCCGCGCTTTTTTGGCACTCAGGCCTTTTAGCTGGGGGGGTATGTAGCGGATCAACTTTGCGTCGTGAAGCGCACGACAAAGCGCTTCCGCCTCTGAATTGGCTCCATCACCATAAACCGTGATTTGACCAAAGCCCAAAACGCGGTGATGCAACACCCATTCCAACAGCGTCGGCGCGCTGTCACTCATTGCCATAAACAGGCTAACGCCCGGCAACGCGGGCCATTTTTCTCCAAAGTCGTCCAAACCGTGTGACATGCTACACTCCACCCGCTTTTGAACCGGCGCCGGTTTGACGCAAAATCTCGGCCCTCTGCTTGATGCGCTCTGCGTATCCGCGCATATCGTTCGACACTGCAAACTGAGCAACACGTTCCAAAAGATCGGGGCGATTTCTGGCCTCCAAGCGATGGCACATTTCTTGCAGGAACCACGTCCGAGTTCTCATTGTCCGGTATTCCGCAGCGAAACGTGTTTCGTCCATTTGTTTCTGCGCGGTCGCACGCATCAACCTGCTGAACATATCCGCTTGAACCAAACGCAAAACGCCGTTGCTGCCTGTGTATCGCGCTCGCAGATGGACAACATTTGATGAAGTGAACCTTTGTGCGTGTCGCAAATCAGATGCCTCAAGCGGGTCATACACCAGATACACCTTCCCCGCCGTTGCAACCTCTTCGGCTGCATCTGCATAGGGCCCATCCCAAGAGGCCGCCCGCCCCGAAGGAAACCGTTGTTCCCACGGCACCAAAGTGTTGTCCAATGTCGATTGCGGTGAAAAAGCCAAAACTTGCGCATCTTCAACAAGGGAAGAAAACGCGCAGGCCGCATATCCTCCCATCGAAATGCCACTCATCGTCACGCTCTTGAACTGTGCGAAAAAACCGCTGTCGCGTAGGCGATGCAGATAGTCAAACAAGGTCGCATCGCGATACCAATTGGGGCTGAAGGAGAAAACGCCTAGGTGAGACCAGTCTGCCTTGGAAGCCAGGCCGTACCCCCAAGCTTCGCGATCAATTTGATCGTGCCTTGTCGCAACCAAGTCGTCAAAAGACACAAACAGATGTTCGCCGCCGCGGTTTGCAAACAGTGCGGCGAAGTTTTCTTCTGAATGATAAAAACCGCGCCGCCATGCTGAGCGGCGGAAGTCCACCAACCATTTTGGCGCATGATTTGGCTGCATTTCGTTGTCTGAGGCGGCCATTTTCTCTGGCGGTGACGCAGCTGTAGACGAAACAGGTAACGGCTGCGGCTCCCATGGCGTAGCAATATTGATCGGCATGATGGGGGTGATGACCGAGGAAGGCTGTTTTTGACTGTGCAGGCGCTCTTTTGGGGCGCTTTTTTTGGCCACGGCAGACTTGGCCGCATGAGCGCGCTGCTTGGCCTCACGCTCGGCAAGTTTCGCGTCGCGGATGGCAATGTTTTCGTCCAGAGGATGAAAGGAGTTGTCGTGCAGCAACGCGATCCGATCCAAATCTTCTTGGCGCTGAGCGTCAGTCAACGCAGGCCAGGGCGTTTTTACAGACACCATGCCGTTGGCGTGCAAGACCTCCCACGCTTTCTCAAAATTCATTTCCCCGAAAGAGCTGCGGCTTGGGCGTAAACCACGGCCCGGAATCCAGTCCCGATCCAACGCGTCAACTTCAAACGCAACCCCATTGTTAAAGGCTTTCAGGTGGCGCACGAAATCCGCGCTGAATGCCATGCTGCGTCGGGTTAAAATGCCCACTTTTTGCGACGCATTCCCAACATAGGCCAGAAGGTGCAGCGGCGAACAGTCAACGGCAATGATGTGTGTGGCGGCTTTATAGGCGGCAATCTGTTCGGCGGCCGAATGGTTCTGTGGATGAAACATTTCGTAGCCTTCTGCGGCCAGATATTCCTCAAGAATGTTCTCGCATATCAGGCCGCCACGATGCGGGGGCAGCTTGCTGCGCGAGATGTAGATCTTTGAGGCCCCGTCCGCTGGAATATCGGCGCCGGCGCGCTTTTTCATAAAGTCGCGAAACTTCTGACTGCCCTCCATGAGATCATGCATGCCAATGCCCTGACGGGGTACGTACAGTGTATCGACGCGGGTAGGCGTCAAAGCCACGCGCGCTTCAACGTCAAACCCAAGCGCCTCCATCAGCGGTCTCAGCTGTTTCAAAACCTGATGAAACTGAGGGTCGTTGCGTTTTGGCGTGAATATCACGCCATCAATTTTCCCGCGCAGGTCCTCGAGTGCCCAAATTCTACTCAGGGATTCCAATATGAAGTGACCAAAATGCCCGTACAGCGTCCCGCCAAACATCCAGGTGCCGGCCAACGTGTCTGCGCTAGAGGGCAAATCGGGTTTTGAGTTGACCGGGCTTGTGCTGTCGGTCCAGCTGATGGAATTGGTGACCATTTGGCCGTCAGGCGAAAGCACCCCACATGGGTGATTTCGGGAACCTGTCTCGTCCAAAGGCGGAATGACGAGCGCGTTTTGGACGCGTTCAAGGTCACCGGCTTTGTCTAGTTCAAGCTTTTCCACAAACGATCTTTCCAATTCAAATCCAAAATTAGTCTATATTGGTCTATACAAGCGTCATGTTAAATTTATGTCCTGAACATGAATAATTCTTGCGGCGTCGACGCTTTGCCATCCGGAAAACTTCGGGCTAAGCAGCTGGCTACGCAGATTGTGGGTTGGCGTTGTCAAATGGTTCACCGGTTTGGGCGAACAATGGCACATGGATCAATCTCGTTCGTAACTGTCTCTGGTTCGCTTAGGCAAGACGACCGGCTTGGAGCTCCTTCAGTTTGCGGATGTTGCTTTCCGACTAACTGCTACACTAGCATTTTGTTGATTGAGGCATCGCTCGAAACCGCTCGCGTGAAGGTCCGGCAATTTCCGCATAGGGCTGGGGCCGATCACTAGAGCATCCCCAAAGGCGCCGCTGGCCTAAAACTTGGCGCTGCACCGTCGTAAGGCAGTTTGGAGCCCGTTTTGACGGATGCTGCACCGCGAACGAAAGGCGGCAATGCGCGGAAAGTGAGTTTTGCAAAATTTTGATCAAAGATAGGTAGGGCAGGCTTGAACGACCTATCGCCAGCTGTGGCAGGGTGCCGAAGTGCTACACCGCAGCTTTGCAAAGCTCTCATTCGTTTCTCGAGCTGCATGTTGGGCCAGCCGCATAGTCAGCGATTGTTGCTCTCAGCGTGTTGGAATTCTTGATTTTGACCTATCTGGCTGAGCGTAACCACGCTGAATTGCTACTCCCACATCTTGGTATGCAAAACGGGGCGCAAAGCTGCGCCCCACTGAAGTTTTTGTTGGGTCGTTATTTCAGCCGATCATCCAGCTGCAGGCTGTTCATGCGTGATACAGTGAATGATACCGCCACCTAGGGCAATTTCCCGAGCGTTTGTGAGTTTGAGAACTTCGCGGTCCGGGAACAGGCCCGTCAATGTTTTGACGGCGTCGTCGTCGTTGGGGTCATCGTAGCTTGGGACAATGACGACGCCATTTCCGAGCAGGAAATTGATGTAGGATCCGGTCTGCTGGAACCCTTCCTCAATCTCGATCTCATATTCAGCCAGATCGTAGTTTTCGACCTCTTCTTTCGTGACAACGATCGGGTTCTTCGGCTGAAGCATCTTGTGGACTTTGAGTGTGCGCCCCTTTGCATCGGTTTCCCGACACAGTCTTTTGTAAGCGTCTTGAATGACCTCATAGGATTCATCATCCGGATCTTCTGTCCATTGAAGCAGCACTTCGCTAGGGGCAACCCAACAGGCCAGATCGTCGATGTGGCCACCGGTGACGTCAGTTGGCAGGCCGGCTGGCAGCCAAATCACCTTTTGCACTCCGCAGTAGTCACATAGCTGCTCGGTGATTTCCTCTTTGGTCAATCCCGGATTGCGATTGGAGTTGCACAACACAGCCTCGGTGGTCATCAACGTGCCTTCGCCATCGGTGTGGATGGCGCCGCCTTCAACGGTCAATGGCGCGATGTAGGAATCCAACCACTCGGTTTCGCAAATCTTGCCAGACACCTGCGCAGTTTTGTCCCACGGGAAATAGTGCCCGTCTTCGAGACCGCCGTAGGCGTTGTATTGCCAACGCACCCCGCGGATTTCCCCGGTTTTGTCATTCTTCACAAAACTCGGCGCGGAATCCCGGCACCAGCTGTCGTTGACCGACATCTCCACGACGCGCACGTTGTCAGGCAACATGTAGCGCGCGGTTTTGTATTGATCCCCGCTTGCGATCACTGTGACAGGCTGGAATTTTGCGATGGTCGCGCACAGGTCAACCCAAACCCGTTGGGCCGGTTTTGCCCCGCTGTGCCAGTTGTTGGCGTGTTCCGGCCAAATCAGCCAGGTTTGTTTTTGACGTTCCCATTCCGCACAGAGCCTAAAGCCATCCGCACGAGGTGTTGATTGCAGCACTTGTGACATTGTTGCTCCTTATGCCTCCCGTTGATTTTCGAGCACGAAGAGTTCGGCGTCGGCCTGCATTGCAGCTTTCACTTCGGTCGAGGCGCGTTTCAGGTTCGGATAGATATACCAGGCCAGCAGGCCTTTTTCAGTGTGCAACCGGTTTTCCGCCTCATCCACCAGCAGAGAGCGTTCGTGATCCATGATCTCTTCAGACATTTCCTGACCGCGCAGGGCGGGACCATAGTGCATAAATTGGGCATGATCCGGTGCATGTGCCACAAGGTCGGCGTTCACTTGGAATTTCGGCATGAAGACCTTGTCGCGGGCTTCTTTTTCGTCTTCGTTGCCATGATATGTCCACGGGCCAGTGTAGATGAAGTCTGCGTTTTTGACCGCTTCGATCGGATCGTTCAGCACTTTGAATGTCCCACCGCCGATTTTGCAGGCTTCTTCTGCCCGCGAGATCAGCTTTTCGCGATACGGGGAGGCGTCGTCGTAAAGCGAGTATCCTTCGGGTGATGCGAAAACCACATTGCCACCAAAGCGCGGCAGGATCTGGTTCATTGTGTTTAGCACACATTCAAATAGGGTGGTGTCGCCGACAAAGGTCAATGTGATGTCGGACAGGGTTTTCCCTTCTGGCATGTTTTCCACGATTGTCACGAGATCGCAGAGCGCCTGTGTCGGGTGGTTGTAGTCGGTCATTCCGTTGATCACCGGCACGCTCGACCATTTGGACAGCTCTTCCATGTCTTCTGGGCTGTGGATGCGCGCCATGATGCAATCGCACATGCGCGACAGGGTCAACGCGGTGTCCTTGATGGTCTCGCGGGAGCCAAGGTGCAGCTCGCCCGGACGCAAATAAAGCGCGTGACCGCCAAGTTTGGTCATGGCGACCTCAAAGGACACACGGGTACGTGTGGAAGGGGCGGCAAAGATCATGCCCAAAGAGGCATCCTCAAGCAGCTTGGGGCATGCGCCAAGTTTGTCGGCCTTCTTCAAAAGAAGGATGAAGTCAACCAGCTCCATCAGTTCGTCGGTTGTGAAGTCCCAGGGGTCAATGAAGTTTTTCATGAGGATATTCCGTCTTCGGGTTTCAGGGCAGTGGTCGAAGCGTGAGATTGCCTTGGCAAATCTATCGTCATCGGCGACTTGCCACTCAGATACCGGACACCAGTTGATGGCGAAATTTCAAAGCATTACACTCGGAGTTAAGTGGAGCTAACATGGTTTAAATAATTCAGGATTATCAGCCCCTTGCGTAGGAAGTTGCCCCCTTTTGCCGCCATTCGCGCCTTTGAAGCGGTGGCAAGACATCAACATATCGGCAATGCTGCCAATGAATTGCTCGTGACGCACAGCGCCCTGAGCCAGCAAATCAAGCAGCTGGAAAGCTGGTTTGGTCAGAATCTGTTTGACCGTGAAAAAGGCAGGTTGAAACTCAAAGACAGGTCTCGCGAACTGGTTTCGTCTTACTCCAAAGCGTTGGATTTACTGGAAATCGCCACCGCCCGATTTGATGCCCAAACCAATCGCGATGTGATTACCCTGCTTTGTGATCCAAGCTTTTTCTCAAAGTGCCTGATTGGAAAGCTGGGCCAACTCCGCGAAGCCGCGCATGGAGCGGACATCGAGGTTCTGACCCCCCATACTTTGCCCGACATCTATCCGAAGGGAGTGGACATCGTGGTCCACTTTCACGAGCCGCGCACCTGGAACGATGTTCATTCTGTCGATTTGTTGGATCTCTACGGCTTCCCCGCTTGCGCCCCGTCCCTTTTGCGTCAGCATGGCGACCCGAAAGAGCCAAAGAACATTGTTGATTTTCAACTGCTGCAAGGGGATGACAGAGAAAGCTGGCACTCATGGCTGGATCAATTCGATCTCGCCAGTATTGCGGAAGGCAAGAGCATATACTTCGATGACTTCGCCCATGCGGTTCAGGCCGGAACGCAAGGGTTGGGGGTGCTGATAGCGGACCCGGTTACATGTAAACATGAATTGGACAGCGGCAGTCTCGTGGCGCTCTTCGGCGCGCCTGTCTTTTGTGTTCGCTACCATGCAACCTGCACGAAAACCGATGACAAAAAGATCGAAGGAGTCCTCCTGGAACTCACTAAAATTGCGAGTGAATTCAAAGCGCTACAATCAGAATTTCTCGCGTCGTTGAATGCTCCGGCAACTCTGATCCAGAAGTCCAATAAAAGTCATTTGTGAATGGTGTCATCATTGGGATCAACGGCTGCATATTTAGGAACCTGCTTGGTACGCCAATAAGTGATCAGATAACGATAGTCCGCTCCCTGCCCATTTTGTAGATGAGCAATGTCCGCTTTGGGCTGTGAGCCGCTGTTTGACGTGCTGGACTCCAAATGCAGTTTGGGATCGCATTAGACGCGATTCACCGAGACTTAGGCCCACAAATTGCCAGTCAGCAGTGGCCGAAACGGGGCCGCCGCTGAAAGTGCAATTGGCGGATTGGCTAAAAGGCGTTGCCCCTCGGCCTTGCGGCCTCACCCCAAGGTATTTCAGGCAATAGGAAGCGCTGGTCAGCTCGACTTTGGGCTGACGCGGTTGACGTGGCCCATTTTGCGGCCCGGCTTGGTGTCGGCTTTGCCATAGAGATGCACAGCAGAGGTTGGTTCCGCGAGCAGATCGGGCAGGCGGTCCATGTCGTCGCCGATCAGGTTTTCCATGACCACATCGTTCATGCGCTGGCCGTCGCCCAGAGGCAGGCCAACCACGGCGCGGATGTGTTGTTCGAACTGGTCGATGGTGCAGCCGTTTTGCGTCCAGTGACCGGAGTTGTGCACGCGCGGGGCGATTTCGTTCACGATCAGGCCTTGAGGTGTGACGAAGAGTTCGACCCCCATCACGCCAACATAATTCAGCGCATTGAGGATTTTGCCGGCGAGCAGGACTGCGTCCATGCGCTGACTGCCAGTGAGGCGGGCAGGCACGGTGGTGGTGGACAGGATGCCGTCCTTGTGCACGTTCTCGCCGGGGTCAAAGCAGGAGACCTGACCGTCAATCGAACGGGCTGCGATCACACTGACCTCGTGGGAGAAATTCACGAAGCCTTCGAGAAGCGCGGGGGCGCCGGCCATGTCGGCGAGCGCGGTGTCGGCGTCCTCAGAGGACTTCAGGCGGGCTTGGCCCTTGCCGTCATAGCCGAAGCGGCGGGTTTTCAGGATAGAAGGCGCGCCAACCTCGGCAATGGCCGCCGCCATGCTGTTGGCGTCGTCCACAGTGGCGAAGGGGGCGGTCATCAGGCCCAGATCACGCAGAAAGGTTTTCTCGGTCAGGCGGTCTTGTGACACCCGCAACGCGTCGCGGTTTGGGTGGATCCGGCAGTGCTCTTCGAGGATGTCGAGTGCCGAGGTCGGGATGTTTTCGAACTCGTAGGTGATGACGTCGACGGATTTGGCGAATTCGCGAAGGGCGTCGGCGTCGTCGTAACTTTTCTGGAAGTGATAGTTGGCCACGTGGCTTGCGGGGCAGTCGCCGCCTGGCTCAAAGATGCAGGTTTTGTATCCCAGCCGGGAGGCCGCAACTGAGAGCATACGGCCAAGCTGGCCACCGCCGAGAATGCCGATGGTGGCGTTGGGGGCGAGCGGCTTAGTCATCTTGGGGCTCATCCGGAATGGAGGCAGACAGGGCGTCGCGCCATGCATCAAGACGGGCGGCAAGACCAGAGTCTTGCAGGGCGAGAATGCCAGCGGCCATCAGGCCCGCGTTGGCGGCCCCTGCGGCCCCGATTGCCATGGTGGCAACGGGGAACCCTTTAGGCATTTGCACAATAGAATAGAGGCTGTCGACTCCAGAGAGTGCGCGGGTCTGAACCGGCACGCCGATCACCGGCACGCGGGTTTTGGAGGCCATCATCCCGGGTAGGTGCGCGGCACCACCGGCACCTGCGATGATCACCTGAAGGCCACGGCCCGCGGCCTCTTTGCCGTAAGACCAGAGCCGGTCCGGTGTACGGTGGGCGGAGACGATTTTCTTCTCGTAGGGGATGCCAAGTTCTTCGAGAAGGGTGGCTGCTTCTTTCATGGTGGGCCAGTCTGATTGGCTGCCCATGATGATGCCGACCTGTGGTGTGTCCGTCATGTCCGGTTCCCGCGTATACGTTCCAAGGAATAAAGGCGCGTTATAGCGGGATTCGCAATTTCTGCAATGCGGCGGATCAGGCGATAATGTCCGGTGTCAGGCGGTCTTCGATGCGTGCGATGATGTCCTTTAGGCGCAGTTTTTGTTTCTTCAGGCGCTGGATCGTGAGTTGATCGTTTTTGCCGCGTTCAACAAGGGCATGAATCGCTTCGTCCAGATCCCTGTGTTCCTGTTTGAACACCTCAAGCTCCACCTGCAGCACGTCATCGGTTTTCATCGACAGGTCGCGCGCGTCGCTCATTTTCTGACATCCTTGTTCTTGATTTTCTTCGAATATAGGCACTTGGCGGGCACGTGCAAAGTGTCGAAGGCGCGCAGCGGTTAATGTGCTGAGTCTTGCCGGCGGGCCTTGCCTCTGCCCAAGAAGCCCCCCATATTCGAAAGTGCGTCGGTTGCCAGGATGGGACGGGCGCATGGCTGTCGCTTTGATAAGGACGTGTCGATGACTAAGCACACTTTGGGGACGTACCCCCACATGCTCGGGTTCGAGCAACTGGAACGCCTTCTGGAACGCACCGCCAAGACGGGCAATGAAGGGTATCCGCCTTTCAACATAGAACAGACTTCCGATTTTTCTTACCGCATCACCTTGGCTGTGGCCGGTTTTGGTGAGGAAGATCTGAGCATCACGGTCGAGGATCGTCAGTTGGTGATCCGTGGACGTCAGGGCGATGACAGCGAGGGGCGTGTGTTTTTGCACCGCGGGATCGCTGCGCGCCAGTTTCAGCGCAGCTTTGTTCTGGCAGATGGTGTTGAAGTGGGCGAAGCGGCGATGGAAAACGGACTGCTGCATGTCGATCTGACACGGGCGAAACCGGAGACGGTTGTGCAGACAATCCAGATTAAGAAGGGGTAGGGCGATGTATGATGAGTATGAGTTTGACGCCGACGACTTTGAGCCAAATGAGTTTGAAGGCCACGTGGCGGACCGCATCGTTTATGTGCGCCCGGTGGCAACGGCAGATCTGCCTGAAGAGGTTCAGGACCAGGTCGAGGATGGAGAAACGCTTTATGCGGTGCATGACGCGGAGGGTGAACGGCTGGCGCTTGTGAAAGATCGCAAGATGGCGTTCATGCTGGCGCGCGATCACGACTATGCGCCGGTGGCTGTGCACTGAGCCCAAGCTTTTGACAATCGGTATAGGAACCCGCCGCGAGAGATTGTGGTGGGTTTTTCTTTGGGTTTCACCTCGGCAGCAGGGTGCTTGCGGCGGGTGGAGCCTTTGCGACGTGGGGTCAGAAATGCGATTTTTGGGCAGAAAATATTGCGCGTTGCCGTTGGCTCAGTAGAGCTTGTTCCAAAGCGGCCGCAGCAGGCCCAAGCCACAAGGAACACAACAGATGAGCCGTCAGGATATTCTTTTTACCCCCGTCGATTTGGGCAAGTTGCAGGTCAAGAACCGCGTGGCAATGGCGCCGATGACCCGGATGTATTCACCGGGCAACGTGCCGAATTCTAAAAACATTGCTTACTACAAGGCGCGGGCTGAAGGCGGTGTTGGGCTGATTATCACCGAAGGCACATTCGTGGGCCACAAGGCGGCGATTGCTTATCCGAATGTGCCTGCGTTTTCCGGTGAAGATTCGCTGGCGGGATGGAAAAAGGTTGTGGATGCTGTGCACGAGGCGGGTGGCAAGATTGCCCCGCAACTGTGGCATGTGGGCGGAATCCGTCGCCCGGGTGTAAATCCCGGTGGTGACGAGCCAGGCCACAGCCCCAGCGGCATGGCAAAACCCGGCAAAGTCACCGGTCACGCGATGGAGCAGGCCGACATAGACGAGGTGATCGCAGCCTTTGCCAAGGCGGCAGCGGACGCCAAGAAGATCGGTTTTGACGCAATCGAATTACATGGGGCGCATGGCTATCTGATCGACCAGTTTTTCTGGGACGGCACCAATGTGCGCGAAGATGAATACGGTGGCGATCTCGCAGGGCGGTCGCGCTTTGCACTGGAACTGGTGAAGGCTGTGCGCGCGGCAGTGGGCGAAGACTTCCCGATCATCTTCCGGTTTTCACAATGGAAACAACAAGATTACACGGCCCGCCTGTGTGAGACGCCGGAAGAGCTGGAAGGCTTCTTGAAGCCGTTGTCGGACGCTGGCGTGGACATCTTCCATTGTTCGACCCGCCGTTTCTGGGAGCCGGAGTTTGAGGGCAGCGACCTGAACCTCGCTGGCTGGGCGCGCAAGTTAACGGGCAAGCCGACGATCACCGTGGGCAGCGTTGGTCTCAATCAGGATTTCCTGCCGGAAAACGGGTTTGTTGAGTTCAACGAAGCCGAGCCTGCAAGCCTTGATAACCTGTTGGAACGTTTCGAGAAGGACGAGTTTGACATGGTCGCCGTGGGCCGCGCTTTGATTGCGAACCCCGATTGGGCCAATCAGGTTCAGGACGGCAAGTTTGAAGACTTGGCGGCTTATGAGAAAGACATGTTGCAGAAACTGGTCTGAATTTCAGCGAATCAAATATTATGGGGCTGCGCGGTGCGCGGCCCTTTTTTTGTTGCCCTATAGGACAGTAGGCGTGGATTGGCGCAGATGTGTCTGTTGGGTGTTGTTTGCCATGGCAGAAGCGGACTAAAAGGCAGTGACCCCAATATGCGATAGGCGTTGCGCGAGGCGCGACCCCAGATAAGGAGAGCGAACGTGGCAAGCGTTTTGGATCAGTTGAGAGAGATGACCGTGGTTGTCGCCGACACCGGCGAAGTCGAGGCCGTCAAGAAATATGCGCCGGTGGATTGCACCACCAACCCGTCACTGGTTCTGGCCGCGTTGAAGGATGCAGGTTCTGAAGAGTTGGTAGCCGCAGAGATCGAAAAAGGTCGGGCTGCGGGCTGGACTGCCGAGCAGGTCGCGGATGCGCTGACGGTGGCTGTGGGCGCGCGTCTGACGTCGCTGGTTCCGGGGCGTGTGTCGACCGAGGTGGATGCTTGTCTGTCGTTTGACACCGAAGCGTCGGTGAAGCGGGCGCAGGCGATTGTGGCGGATTATGCCGAGCGTGGCATTGGCAAGGATCGCATCCTGATCAAGTTGGCGTCCACTTGGGAAGGTATTCGCGCGGCGGAAATCCTTCAGAAACAAGGTATTGACTGCAATCTGACGCTCCTGTTCTCGATGGCGCAGGCGGTGGCGTGTGCCGATGCAAAAGCGTTCCTGATTTCGCCGTTCGTGGGCCGGATCACCGATTGGTACAAGGCGGCCGAAGGCGTGGAAGGCTATGCGCCGGATGAAGATCCTGGCGTGAAGTCAGTGCGCGGGATTTATGATTACTACAAATCCAACGGCATCGAGACCGTGGTGATGGGCGCGTCGTTCCGCAACTCGGGTCAGATCAAGGCCTTGGCGGGCTGTGACAACTTGACGATTGCGCCTGCTTTGCTTGAGGAAATGGGCAATGAAAACGCTGAACTGCCGCGCGTTCTGTCGCCTGACAACGCTAGCGGCTTGGCGCCGGTCACCATGGACGAAGCGACGTTCCGGTGGGAGATGAACGAGGACCCGATGGCGACCGAAAAACTGGCGGAAGGCATCCGCAAGTTTGACGTCGACCACAAGAAGCTGATCGCCATGGTCGCGGAGCGTTTGCAGTAAGCTGCAACGCGTCGGTAAAACGTCGGTATTGCGTCGGTGTCATTTGGCAGTGGTCCGACGGTAGGAACAGCAGGGCAATCGCGGTCAGTCGTGATTGCCCTTTTTGTTTGCGCACTCGACAAACACGCTAAGGGCGGTAAACACTTTGGTGATACGCGTTAAACGTGTTAAGTGGGTGTGACTTACTCCCGAGGAGACCGGTGGCTGAAATTTCACGCCGAAGACCGGAGCCTCCACTTTGTCAAGACCAGAACTTTGACACCAACCGATAGGACGCCAGCATGTTTGTAACGCCAGTTTCACGTTCACTTGCCATTGCCGCGATTGGGGCAGCTATATTTGCATCACAGGTCCGCGCGCAGGACGGGCGCCCGACATATCAGCCGATCCCGTCCGGGTACGGATATTTTGAGCACACCGAACAACTTGAAAACGCTGTTCAGGAAAACATGCGTTCGGCAATCCGTGAACATGGTTGGGGGCTTTGGGCAGGAATCATGCAGCCGCTGGACGCGGGGGATAACAACAGCTGGCCGGTTTGGTTCAGCTGGCCAACCGGTTCACAAGCTTTTTCGCAGGACATGGCCCCGCCGGAAGCGCTTCATCCGTCGATCCGCAAGTCTCAGCATGCGCAGATGGCGCGGGTGGCGCCTGTGGAAACGGATGCTCCAAACGTCAGCACTCCGGCGCCGCAGTATCCTTTGCCCGAGTATGTGAAGGAGAATTTCCAAGGCGCCTTGAAAAAGTCGGGCTCGGGTGAGGTGTCTCTTTATGACGGGGCGTATTTTGCCTTTAACGGCGATATCATGGTTGCAACGGAGTCGATGTCACCTGCCGGATTTGAAGCAATAGTGGCAGGCGAACTTTATAAAAAGTCGACGCTGGATCAGATGAACAGAGACGGCAAAAGTGTCGACTTCCCCGCAGAGGCGATTTTCACCAAACATATGTATTGGCCAGTGAAGGCAGATGGTTTGACGGCGGTGCCTTGGTACAATGGAACGCAGTGGGATCCGAGTTTTACCGGCTATTGGGGGTATGAGTTGTGGGAGAGCGTGGTCGCTATTGATCCCAGCAATGCACAGTCAGGGGAGGCGGAGGTGTCTTTCCTGTATGGGGTGGAAGAAAACGACGGGTCACCCATGGACACGCGGACCGTCACTGCGCCAATTGTGCCGATCGAGGATCTTTACCACCACCAAGTCACCGAGGCGGACTGGGCCCTTTTTGATGAAGCGGACAAGGCGATCCTGAATGCGGCGAGCTTTTGGCTTTATGATAAGCCGTTTGAACCAGGCGATTATCTGGTGACGGTTGCTATGCATGTGTTCACCAAAGAAGTGCCAACATGGACGTTGCAAAGCGTTTGGTGGGTCAATGAGCCCGACACGGGCGAATATGCCAAAGACCGGCCTGAGCTGACGAGTGCCGTTGGGCCTTGGCAGAATTATTTGTTGACGCAAGGCACCGAGATTTTCCCCGAAGTTGGGGATAATCTGAAGATTTCGGTGAACCCCTATATTGAGGGCGTGACCCACCCGATTGCCACCAGTTGCCGCAATTGCCATCAACGGGCGGGCCATACGTCGCCAGACAGCAAGGGCAAAACCGGCTATCAGACAAGCCTGTGTCCTGATTTGCTTGAGGATCTCACAGCCGAGAGCGCGTGTCTGGCGAATGTCGCGCTGACCGATTTTTCATGGCTGACAGCGGATCGGGCGAAGTAGACAGGCCACAAGGCCATTAATCGGCGAGGGCGTTTTCCAGAAATGCGATGACGTCCTCGATCTGTTTGGCGCGGGCTTCCAGTTCTTCGACCTTTTGCGCGACAACTTTGTGACCGGCCTCTTGGTCACAGCTGCCTGCCATGGCGTCAAAAATCGTGCGTAGGTCAGCCACAGACATGCCTGCCTCGCGTGCACCGGTGATGAAGTTCAGGCGAAACAAGCTATCTTCGGGATATTCCCGATAGTTGTTGGTTGGGCTGTTCCCTTTGCTTGAGGTGATCAGGCCATTGCGTTCGTAAAACCGGATGGTGTCGCGGCTCGCGCCTGATTTCTCTGCTAGTTCTCCGATGCGCATCGCATTCTTCCTAAACCGTGGACCGTGGTCTATTGTTTTTTGTAATTGCCTACCTTAGATGACGCGGTAGACAGAAAATTGCAACCGGATGGACAGGTAAGGATTGGGTATGAGCAAACGTATTGCGATCGTGGGGGGCGGCTATGCCGGTGCGGAGCTTGCCAAAGCGTTGCAGGACAAAGCGGATGTGACGCTGATTGAGCAGCAAAGTCATTTTGTGCATACGCCTGCGATGATCCGCGCACTGGTGACTCCGGAATTGTTGGATCAGGCGTTGATCCCCTATGACAAACTGCTGACACGGGGCGAAGTCATTCAGGCGCGGGTGACGGGCGTGGATGGCGACGGTGTCACGCTTGAAGATGGGCGCCGTGTTGATGCGGATTATGTCGTGGTGGCGACCGGATCGGATAATGCAACGCCGTTTCGACCCAATGGAAATGGCATCGCGACGCTGCGTGCGGAGAATGCACGGGTTCACGGACTATTGAAGCAGGCTCAAACGGTGGCGATTGTCGGGGCGGGGGCTGTGGGGTCCGAACTGGCGGGTGAAATCGCGCATTTTATGCCCGAAAAAGATGTGACCCTGATATCTGCCACACCGTCGTTGTTTCCGGACATGCCAAAGGCGCTGGGCAAAGGGCTGTTGGCAAAGTTGCAGGCTGCCAATGTGACGATGAAACTGGGCGCGCGGGTCGAGAACCTTGAACACCTTTCGGCGCCTTATGCCGGCACGTTGCAGCTTGATACCGGAGAGGCGGTGACAGCGGATCTGATCATTCCGGTGATCGGATCACGCGCGGTGTCAGGGCTGTTGCAGGATTTGCAGGGGGTCAAGATGAGCGGCGAACAGCGGATCAAGAACGATCAGTGGATGCGGCCGACGGCGATGCCCAATGTTTTTGCGGTGGGGGATGTGGCCGATATTGGCGATGGCATGACCATCGTCGCGATCTCGCGCCAACTGCCTTGGCTCAAGAAGATGCTGATAGCCGTTGTTGGCGGAGCAAAGGTTGAGGACGTGAAACCGTATAAGCCATGGTCTAAGGCGCCGATCCTTTTGCCGCTTGGTCCCCAAAAGGGGCAATCCTTCCTGAGCTTGTTCACGGCCGGTGATTTCCTGACCCGTGTGATCAAAGGCAAAGATCTTTTCCTGACCAAGACGCATAAGTTGTTCAATACAAAGTCCTGACCGTCAGGCGCATTGCCAAGGCTGGCACCCCCATTTCTGGTTGGGGGTGCTGTTGGCGTGTGGATCACCCCGCAAGCTGCGCATGCAGCGCTGATATCTGCACGGCGGCGTTGGCGGCCTCGCGCCCCTTTTTCAGGAAATGCTCATGGTAGAAGGTGAGATGTTCCTCAGAAGGCTGGAAGTGGTGCGGTGTCAGGGACACAGAGAGCACCGGAACGCCGGTTTTCTGGCCGGCTTCCATCAGGCCGGTGACGACAGCTTGGGCCACGAAATCATGGCGGTAGATGCCGCCGTCCACCACCAAAGCGGCTGCGGCGATGGCCGCGTAGTCACCGGTCTCGGCCAGCTTTTGTGCCAGCAGCGGCATTTCAAACGCGCCGGGCACGTCGAAGGTGTCGATCTCGGCATTCACGCCGAGGTCTTTGAGTTGCGCCTCAAAGCCCACAAGCGCCTGATCGACGATGTCGGCGTGCCAGCGGGCCTTGATGAAGGCGAATTTGGGGGATTTTGTCATGGCTCTGATCCTTTCTCCTACGACAAGATCCCAGAGCGCACAGGGGGCCGGCGCCAGCGAAGGCGCGACCTTACCCATTCTCTATCATCCGGACTTTAACCGTCGGCCCCGGAATTTCACCGGTGTCTGCTGACCCATCACCATGATGGCGCTCGCGGGCTTTCACCGCCGGTGGGGAATTTCACCCCGCCCCGAGAATGGCCGGAGATTAGGCAAGGTTAGGGCGTCAGGTCAAAGGGTTTGCGTAGGTGTGACGCAACGGTGGAATTTGGCTGGTATTTTGTTTGAGGCTCGAAAAAAATACTTGGCGAGAGGCGGAAAGATTGATTGAGTTGGCGCTAACATCAGCTTTGGGAGGAGCGAGCGATGCCCCAGATTGAAAATCCGATCCTGCGGGGGTTTCACCCCGATCCGTCAATTTGCCGTGTGGGCGAAGACTACTACATCGCGACATCGACGTTTGAATGGTATCCCGGCGTGCAAATCAGCCACTCTCGTGATCTGGTGAACTGGCGCACGCTGGCGCAACCGTTGCGACGCAAAGAGCAGCTGGACATGCGGGGCAATCCAGACAGCTGCGGCGTCTGGGCGCCGGCGTTGTCTTATGCGGATGGGCTGTTCTGGCTGATTTATACGGACGTGAAGCGGCTGGACGGAAACTTCAAAGATGCGCACAACTATCTGGTGACCGCCGAAAACATCGAGGGGCCTTGGAGCGATCCGATCTATCTGAACTCTAGCGGATTTGATCCGTCGCTGTTTCACGATGAGGACGGCAAGAAGTATCTGGTCAATATGGTGTGGAACCATCTGGCGACGATGGGCAATTCGGACCGGCGGGGCGCGCCGTTCTTTGGCGGCATTCTGTTGCAGGAGTTTTCTGTTGAGGAGCAGCGGTTGGTGGGGGAGATCACGAATGTCTATCCCGGAACCGAGCTTGGCCTGACCGAAGCGCCGCATTTGATGAAGAAAAACGGGTACTATTACCTGATTACGGCCGAGGGCGGCACGGGCTATGAGCATGCTGTGACCTATGCGCGGTCCCGCGATTTGCGCGGGCCGTATGAAACCCACCCGAACAAGCATTTGCTGACGGTGCGGGACAACGATGCGCATCCGCTGCAAAGAACTGGGCATGGACAGTATGTGGAGCTGCCGGATGGAACGCCTTGGCATACCTATCTGTGCACGCGGCCGTTGCCCGGCACGCGGCGGTCGCAAATGGGGCGCGAGAGCGGGATTGCGCGCTGTGAGTGGCGCGAGGACGGATGGCTGCTTTTGGCGAATGGCGGGATGGAGCCAAGTCCTGTGGAAGAGGCGCCCGCCTTGGCTCCGCATCCGTGGCCCGAGGTGCCGGCGCGGTTTGATTTTGTTGAGATGACCGAGATGCCGCCGCAGTTGCAATGGTTGCGGAGCCCCGAAACAGAGCGGCTGTTTGAGTTGCGCGAAGATGCGTTGCGGCTTTTCGGGCGGGAGTCGATTGGGTCGTGGTTTGAGCAGGCATTGGTGGCGGCGCGGCAGACGGAATGGGTTTGTGCAGCCGAAACAGAGGTGACTTTTGCGCCGGAAAGCTATCAGCAGATGGCGGGTCTCGCGGCCTACTATAATCGCACGCAGTTTCACTATTTGGCAGTGACGATGGATCCTGAGACCGGCGGGCGGGCGCTCAACATTCTGTCTTGCGCGGATTGGCCGGAGGGGCGTGTGACGTATCCTTTAGGTGAAATGGTGGCGTTGCCAGAGGCGGGGTCCGTGCGGCTAAGGCTGGAGATTAATCACGCTGAGTTGCAGTTTTTCTATGCAGTTGGCGAAGGGCCGTTTCGGGCGATCGGTCCGGTTCTGGATGCATCTATTTTGTCTGACGAAGGCGTGCGCGGAGAGCATTCGAACTTCACCGGCAATTTTGTTGGCGTCGCTGCGCAGGATTTGACCGGTCGGGGCAAGGCGGCGGATTTTGCCTATCTCGAGGTTGTGAACGGGTAGAGCGCACTGCTCGCGAGGCATCATCGCTGCGACTGGGGCTGCCTGCTCCAAACTCCCGAGGGTAGATCAGGCCCAAAGAGGTCCAGACTTTGGGGTTGTGGACAGGGGCAGGGCGGCTAGGCTTGTCTGGGAGTGGAGCGAGGATGACGATGAGGCCTGTCGCGCGGGAGGCTTATTCCTATGAAGCTGAGGTTGGCTGTGGCTGGAGTGACCGGTCGCGGGTGCTTTTGGTGATGGATGGTGACTGTGCGTTGTGTTCACGCGCCGCGCGGTTCATTGCGGCGCATGACAGCAGGGATTGCATTCGGATCACCACGGCGCAGGGTCCGCTTGGGTGGGCGTTACTGTCGCATTATGGTCTCGCGCCCGATGATCCGGAGAGTTGGTTGTTGATTGAAGACGGTAAGGCTTGGGGATCGTTGCAGGCGATTCTTTTGTTGGCGCCCCGTCTGCATTGGGCGTTTCGGGCTTTGGCGCCTTTGACGTTGTTGCCGCTGTGGATGCAAGATTGGCTGTATGCGCGGATCGCCCGCAACCGGTATGCGATGTTTGGACGGGATGATTTGTGCGCGCTGCCTGATGATGTGTTGAAGCGGCGCTTGGTGTCGTGACGCTTTACGCCAGATGGCTCGGCTGTGGGTTGAATGCTCTTGCGCCGGAATGTGGGGTGGTACATCGCCAGATGGGCCCGTTCACAGGTGAAATGACGGTGCGCTACGGCCAGCTTCCCTTCGCGGAGATCTTGTTTGTGGCGATCGGCTTTCCGCGTGCTTGCGAGGCGGCCCCTTTGGTTTTGACGAAGCAAGCGGATGGAAATGCCGAAATCTGGGTCCGGCAGGTCGCGGGACACAATATGCAATCGCGGCTTTGGCTGGACGGTCAGAAATTGTCTGAGGCGCTTGGTCCGGTGAGAGTGGACAGTGTGGCGGAAGTCTCCGACGATGGACTACGGCTGCGCATTGTTGAGGTGCGCGTGCGCGGAGTTCGGGTGCCAAGAGGCCTATGGCGCAATACGCGCATGCGAGAATGGGCAAACAGTGGGCGGTATCACTTTGAGGTGGTGGCCGCGCTCCCCGTTTTGGGCTGGCCGGTATTGACGTATCAGGGGTGGCTCGCGCCAGGTGAGAAGCGATCAGACGTAACGGCTTGAGGACTTGTGCCGTCGGAGCCGCGCCGCATTTGCGACAGGATTGGCCCAAAGAAGGTCGCAAACCTCACAAAAACTCGCCTTATTAACCATTTAGCAACCATTTCGGTGACTGCGGCTTCTGGCTGTGGAGCTTGGGGCACTACACATGGGATCACGTTATGGCGCAAAATTGGCGGCTTGGCGATTTTGATGAGACTGGACCGTTCCTGCCGGAGCGGGCCGACATTGAGTCTGCGGTCAAATCGCAGACAGAGACACGGTGGGTGCTGATCGACTCCGCGCGGCGGATGTTGGGGTATGGCGGCGATGATGGTGCTACATCGGGGGTTTCCCGAGTTGAGGCTGCTATGCAGCGAAATGCGCCTGATCTGGCTGGGGTTTCTGCCACCGAGATGGCGCTGATCGAAGCTGAGCGGGCCGCGCTGATGGCGCGCCGCTGGCCGAGACCGCGGTTGCTGTCGCTGATTCTGGTGGGAACGGTTGCTGCCGTGATGCCTACTGCGGCGGTGCGTGTGTTGATTTGGTCGCTGGTTTTGTTTTTGGTGGCCGCGGTGGCCGTGGGCCCTGAGCGCGTGCGCGATGGTTTGCGGGATTTCTATGGCTGGTGTCTTGAGTATTGGCAGCATGAGCTGCGGCTCGCGCAGAGGTTGTTGTCCGGCGGCGACTAGACGCAGACAACACGATCTTTGACAGGCGAAGGAATGGTAGGTTTGAGGGGTTGCCTTGAAATTGCCACACCTTTGCCCATTGTTGTTCCAATTTCCAACCAACCCTAAATGCCCAAATTCTAAGTGTGATTCTCGCATGGCCAAGCCGGTTGAGAATATTGACGTGGCACTCTTCTGCCGTTGGTGGAAGCGCTACATGGGTGATTGGTATGAGCAACGAAGATCCGACCCTTTATGAGGCTCGAGACATTCCGCAGTACGGAGCGGACATAAAAGAGCCTGGCGAGCCTTTTGGCGAAGAAACGCTGGACGCTATTCGATTTTTGGTGGCGGAAGACGATGTGATCCCCGGTGTGCCGTCGAACCCGCCGGAACAGGCGGTTTTGGTCAGGACAACGCCCGGAGCACAGACTTCGAACTGGGATCCTGATCAAGAGCGCGCCAAGGTGGAAAACGACGCCGGTGATTGGCAGCAGTGGGCCGAAGCACCACCGAAAAGAGAATGGCGCAGGCTGACCATCGTCGAAGGCGGGCCCGGTCGGGCTTTGCGGCGGTTGTTAACAACGCCAAGGTTGTTGTCGATCGCTTTCCTGAGTTTCATCGTTTACTGGCAGCCGATGTTTATTCCTATGCTGGTTTTGGTCTTGGTGTCCGCTCTGTTGCTGGTGGGGGCGTTGATTGGTCAGGACAGGATGGCGCGGTTTGTCGGACGACGAATCCAGCGGTTGATCTGGCGGGATCCTGCAATTGCTGCACTTTTGGAAAAAGTGACACCGCACCGCTCCCGGCATCTGTTGTATCGGCCCACTTCAGAGGCAGACAATTGGGAGGGTCCGATCGACCCATCTTTTGCCCAAAGGTTGTCACGAATACGGTCTTAAGCGTGATGTCACCGTAATTGGCAACTTAAGGGCCTTGAATTTGACGCAAGGCCCAAGTATGTCAGCCTCTGATCAAGGCAAAGAAGAAGCGTCATGGCGAAAACCAATCCGATCACATTCATTCAGCAAGTCCGCGCGGAAGTGTCCAAAGTTGTTTGGCCGACCCGCCGCGAAGTTCTGCTGACCACTGTCATGGTATTTATCATGGCGGCGCTGACGGCGGCCTTCTTTTCGCTGGTGGATATCCTGATCCGTGGCGGCCTGAATGGCATTCTGTCGCTCTTCGGCTAAAGCAGGCTTGGCCGACCTTCGGCCTTTGGCTCTTGAAATCAACCAGTATCGGCGGTAGTTCACTGCCTACTTCGGGAATGTGGCGTGTGGCGAATCAAGTTACACGCCGATTTTTTGTTCCCGAGAGCCCTGTTTGGGCGACGTATTGAAATGACATCCGGCCCGAGGCCGGTAAGACGGGAAAGAACGGTCACATGGCAAAACGGTGGTATTCGGTAAGCGTACTTTCGAACTTCGAAAAGAAGGTCGCCGAGACAATCCGCACGTCGGTGGAAGAGCAAGGGCTTGAGGACCAGATTGACGAAGTGCTGGTGCCGACCGAAGAAGTGATCGAGGTGCGCCGTGGCAAGAAAGTCACCACCGAGCGTCGCTTTATGCCTGGTTACGTTCTTGTCCACATGGAAATGAGCGATCAGGGCTATCACCTGATTAACTCGATCAACCGCGTCACCGGTTTCCTTGGCCCACAGGGTCGTCCAATGCCGATGCGTGACGCCGAGGTGCAGGGTATCCTGGGTCGCGTGCAGGAAGGCGAAGAGGCTCCGAAGCTTCTGATCTCCTTCGAGGTTGGCGAAAAAGTAAAGGTCAACGACGGACCTTTCGAAGATTTCGATGGCATGGTCGAGGAAGTGGACGACGACAACCAGCGCCTCAAGGTCACGGTGTCGATCTTTGGTCGCGAGACTCCGGTGGAACTGGAGTTCACGCAAGTTACCAAGCAGATGTGATCCCACCCAAAATTGTGAATTGCGAAAGCGCCCCGATGTGTCACCATCGGGGCGTTTTTTATTGTGCAGTTTGTTGGAGGGCGTCATGGCCACAGCCAAAGAGAATGCGATCAATCTCTACATGAAAGGGATTCGGGACGGGCACGCAGAGGAAGCGATCAATGCTTACACTGGCGCGCGGTATACCCAGCATTCAACCGGTGTCGCGGATGGTAAAGAGGGGTTTCTCGCCTTCTTTGGGCCGTTCATCGAACGCAATCCGGATCGCGATATTCGTGTGGTGCGGGCGTTGCAGGATGGGGCGAAGGTCTTTGTGCAGGCCCATCAGGTGTTGAACGGTGGCGCAGCCAAATGGGTGACGACGGATTTCTTTGACAGCGATGAGGCGGGATTGATCGTCGAACATTGGGATGTGATTGGCGAAGATACACCGCCCAATCCGGCGGGGAGGACGCTGGTGGATGGGCCGACCGAGGTTGTCGATATTGAAAAGACAGAGGCGAACAAGGCGCTGATTTCTGAATACATCGACGCCTGTCTGATCGGGCGGCGGGTGGACCGAATGGGAGACTTCATCAGCGATGAAGTGTTTCATCAGCACTCAGTGGGCATGGAAGACGGGTTGGCGGCTTTTGCGTCTTACTATGCAGCCGATGATTGTCCGTTGAGTTATCAGGAGTGTTTCCTGATGGTTGGCGAAGGTAATTTTGTCGCCACGTTGAACCGCACGCGGCTGGATGGGCTGGACATGTGTCAGGCGGATATCTTCCGGCTGAATGGTGGCAAGATTGTCGAGCATTGGGACAACGCCGAACCTGTGCCACCGCGCGAGGAATGGGCGAATTCGGGGAAGTTTTGAGAGTTTGCGTCGCGGGCAGTGGTTGTTCTTCGACGCTGGGCTTGCCACGGTGTGATCCATTGTAAGAACGAATTGGACTGGCATGATTGTTCGACAGGCGGAATTGCGCGATGTGGCGCAGGTGTCCGCGTTTCTTGAGGAGCTGGTGCGGTTGGGCAAGCGGACCCTGCCGGCAGATGAGGCTTATGTGCGCGACGTTTATGTGGCGCATGGCGACAACATTTCCTGCGTTGTGGCCGAGGACAGTGGTGATCTGCTTGGTATTCAGATTTTGAAGTTGGCGAAGGAGGGCAATCCTTATGGCACCGTGCCAGGGTGGGGGATCATTGGTACGCATGTGAACCCGAAAGCTGCGCGGCGCGGGGTGGGCAAACGGTTGTTTGCGGTGACGCGGGGAGCCGCCGTGGAAGCGGGATTGGCCAAGATTGAGGCTTCTATTGGTGCGCAGAGCAAAGAGGCTTTGTCTTACTATGAGGCTATGGGGTTTCGCACATTTCAAGAAGATGGGATGCGTGTGAACAAGGTGTTTGAGGTCGGCGGGTAGCCGACCTCAAAGGATTAGGGGAAGGCGCGCGCGGAACGCACACCCCAAAGGTTATTGCAGCTCAGACGGGGTTTTGTGTTCGATGTCACTCCACTTGGCGTCGGCCTGCTGAATAAAGCCCGGGATGTCGGCGTTCCAGCGGTCCTGGATGTCTTGGGCGAGATTCAGGAAGAGTTCGCCGTCGACCACTTTCCAGAGTTCCGGATCACCGTCGAATTTGAAACCCATTGCGGCACCAAAGGCGCAGTAGCCGCCGTATTGCGGCAGGTAGGCTTCGGGGTCAGCCTCAAAGGCGGCTTTGTGCTCTTCGCTGACGAAGCGATAAGTGGCGTCGTTGTGGGTTGCGGTGATGGTGTAGTTGCCTTCCGTTGGGGCACCGAGGGTGAAGTAGGCGACGGGGTCGTAGCCTTGCAGCGCGAGACCGGTGTTGGAGGCGTTGATTTCAGGGCCAGCGGCGAAGGCGGCTGTGGTGAGGGCAACGGAGAGGGCCACACCGGAGATCAGGGTTTTTACAGCTTTCATATCAATGTCCAATGTTGGGGCCGCGCTTTTGGGCGGCGAGGGAGTGTCTGTGTTGGAATGTGTGTTCCGACAGGACATATCTGACATTGGGAACCAATTGGTACAAAACAAATGATTGTGAAAGCTTGTGAATTCCCGCAGGATGGCAAGAGAGAAAAGGGAATGGCGTTATGGCAAGACCCCGTGAATTTGACATGGACACCGCGCTGGACGGCGCGCTCGATATCTTCTGGCGTCAGGGATATGTGGCGACCAACCTGCCGGATTTGCTTATGGCGATGGGCCTCACGCGGGGCAGTTTCTATAAGGCGTTTCGGGATAAGCTGTCGGTCTATATTGCGGCGTTGGACCGGTATGACGATCAGGTCGTGAGTGCCACCGTGGCGACCTTAGCAGGGTGCGACGCGGGTTCAGCTCAGGCGTGTTTGTCGGTACTCTTTTCGCCGGAAGCAGATGCTCGCAAGGGGTGCTTCATCTGTAACGCGGTGGTGGAATTGGGGCCGGCGAACGAGACGGTTGCGGCAAAAGCCGAGGCGATGACGGTACGGTTGCGGAACGGGATTCTAGGCGTGCTGGATAGATTTGAGGTTGGCGAGGTCGGGGAAAAACGCACGGCGACGGCGGATCTGATCCTGCATTTGTATTTCGGGCACAAGGCGATCGGCAAAGGTGGGAAGCCACGTGAGGATTGGAGCGCGCATCTGGGGTGGATTCTGGGTCAGGCCAACGACGCGTGAAAGCGGCCGTGACCATCTTTGCCCGCAAAACAAGAACGTCAAAGGCGTCACTTCTCTAAGTGGTGTTTTTATTTGTCGGGCTGAATTCGGCTAAGTGTTTGGCTTGTCACATTTTCTGGCGCGGTTACAGTGGGCGTGACCCCAAACCCAGCCCCAGCCCGCAATGCTGACGGACAAAGAAACGACCTGACCTCAATATGGACTTCTCCGCCACGCTTTCTGACGCTGTCCGCATCTACTTGGCGGTGTTTTTTACCTTTGTAGCTGTGTTCTACACATCACGCGTTGCTTTCTTGAGGCTCAAAGAGCGGGTTGAGATTGTCCTGCCGGGCCAGAGGTATTGTGCGACGTGGTGGAATCATATGGTGTTTCGCATGTTCCGCGTCACGATCTGGGCCGTTTGTGTTTTGCGGGCGGTCGATCCGGCCTTTGACGCCTATCTTGGTCTGTGGCCAGCATTTCAGTACCCGGCATTGATCCTGCTTGGGGTGAGCTTTTTGACGGCCGGTTTTGGCCTCACGCTTGTCAGCCATTTTGCACTGGGGCGTCATTGGCGGTCTGGCTTCGATCGTGAAGGGCCAAGAGTGCTTTTGGATACCGGGCCTTATCGGTTTTCTCGCAATCCAGCCTTCTTGGGCGTCATCATCGCGCAGGTCGGGTTTTGGCTGGCGTTGCCGAGTTGGTTCTCAACTTTGTGCCTGATTGTCGGGGCGCTCGCGGTCTATCGACAAACGTTGTCCGAAGAGATGCATCTGGATGCGACAATTGGAGGGGCTTATGTCGAGTATAAGCGCCAAGTGCCGCGGTGGATCTAACGTGTGGCGCGCTGGCTTGTCTCTGATGTCTGCATTTTGTGTTTGGGCGGCGCGGGTTTCGGGCATGCCCGCAGGCAATCACCCCCTTGCAAACCCCGCAAATCAGGCGTAAACGCCGCCTCTATCGTCTTCGGGCGAGATTCTCTCGTGGGAGGTTTGGGCATCGCGATGCAAGGACCGGACCACGCAACACAAACCGGGTGGAACGCGTTTCACCTACGTTGAAAGGAAAACCAAATGGCTAAGAAGCTAGCTGGTACAATGAAGCTGCAGGTTCCTGCAGGTCAAGCCAACCCCTCCCCGCCCGTTGGTCCGGCGCTGGGTCAGCGCGGCATCAACATCATGGAATTCTGTAAAGCGTTCAACGCCAAGACACAGGACATGGAGCCCGGCGCGCCGTGCCCGACCGTGATCACCTACTATCAGGACAAGTCCTTCACCATGGACATCAAGACGCCGCCTGCGTCTTACTACCTGAAAAAAGCTGCCAAGCTGAAATCCGGTGCAAACCTGCCAGGTCGTGAGACCGTAGGTTCCGTGACCCCCGCTCAGGTGAAAGAAATCGCCGAAGCGAAAATGAAAGACCTGAACGCAAACGACATCGATGCTGCAATGCAGATCATCCTTGGCTCGGCGCGTTCCATGGGCATCGAGGTGAAGTAATGGCTAAGCTTGGTAAACGTACTGCCGCAGCGCGCGAAGCGTTCGCAGGCAAAACTAACCTGACCGTTGAAGAAGCTGTTGCTCTGGTCAAAGGCAATGCCACCGCGAAATTCGACGAAACCGTTGAAATCGCCGTTCAGCTGGGCGTTGACCCGCGTCACGCAGACCAGATGGTCCGCGGCGTGGTTGGTCTGCCCAACGGCACCGGCAAATCCGTGCGTGTTGCTGTTTTTGCTCGCGGCCCGAAAGCTGAAGAAGCACAAGCTGCTGGTGCGGACATCGTTGGCGCAGAAGATCTGATGGAAACCGTTCAAGGCGGCACCATCGACTTCGATCGCTGCATCGCGACACCGGACATGATGCCTGTTGTTGGTCGTCTGGGTAAAGTCCTGGGCCCGCGCAACCTGATGCCGAACCCCAAAGTTGGCACAGTGACCATGGACGTGAAAGCGGCCGTGGAAGCAGCCAAAGGCGGCGAAGTTCAGTTTAAAGTCGAGAAAGCCGGTGTTGTACACGCGGGCGTCGGCAAAGCATCCTTCGGCGAAGACAAGCTGGTTGAGAACGTGCGCTCCTTCATGGACGCGGTTCTGAAAGCCAAGCCAGCTGGCGCAAAAGGCGCGTATGTCAAAAAGATCGCTCTGAGCTCCACCATGGGTCCGGGCGTGACCATCGACATCGACAACGCTTCCGCTCAGTAAGATCTTCTGATCTGAGAATTCTGAGGGCGTCCTGTTTGGGGCGCCCTTTTTCGTTGTGACGCGTCGTTGACTTCCCTCTTGGTAAGGGCTTCGTCATGTGTGTTTCAAACGTGGTTGCGGAGTTTGGCAAGCAAGCGATGAAGGGCGCATGGCTGCTTCGCCAAAAATCGGTGGACAATGGTCAAAGCAGCCCTTAAAGACACGCCTGCCCACACACAGAGCATCGTTTGATTCTCTGCGCGTGGCCTGTCCAAGACGGAGGGTTCGGGTTTCGCCTGAATAATTCCTTCCTGAGATGGGGTAAGAGACAAGAATTCTTAGAAGCCTTCGCTGGCTTCGGCGATCTTGGTTCCCAACCCTTTGTATGGACCTAAACGCGTGCCCTTTGGGGTGCGCAAAACTGAGCCGGGGAGCAATCCCCAATTTTGGAGTAAAACTGTGGATAGAGCACAAAAAGAGAAGTTGGTCGACGAGCTCGGCCAGATCTTTGAAAGCTCTGGCGTTGTAGTGGTTGCCCACTACGCGGGTCTCACGGTTGCTGACATGCAGGACCTTCGCGCACGTGCTCGTGATGCGGGTGGTGCTGTTCGTGTCGCCAAGAACAGGCTCGCCAAGATCGCCCTTGATGGCAAACCATGCGAAAGCATCGGTGGCCTTCTGTCGGGTATGACCGTTCTGACCTATTCCGAGGACCCTGTGGCAGCCGCCAAAGTGGCCGAGGACTTCGCCAAAGATCACAAGCAATTTGAGATCCTTGGTGGTGCAATGGGCGAGAACGCTCTGGACCGTGCTGGTGTTACAGCAGTGTCGAAAATGCCTTCGCGCGACGAGCTTATTGCTCAGATCGCAAGCATGCTCGGCGCACCTGCTTCCAACATCGCCGGCGCCATTGGCGCACCTGCTTCGAACATCGCATCCATCCTGTCTACCATCGAGGAAAAGGCAGAGGCTGCGTAAGCAACTTTTTGAGAGCCGCGTCGTGACATTGTCACAACGTTGGAACACATACCTAACAACGGAAAGAGTCTAAAATGGCTGATCTGAAAGCACTCGCAGAAAGCATCGTGGGTCTGACCCTGCTGGAAGCACAAGAACTGAAAACCATCCTCAAAGACGAGTATGGCATCGAGCCCGCCGCTGGCGGCGCAGTTGTAATGGCAGCTGGCGGCGACGCCGGTGGCGCAGCTGAAGAAGAAAAGACTGAATTCGACGTGATCCTGAAAGCTGCAGGCGCATCGAAAATCAACGTCATCAAAGAAGTCCGCGGCATCACCGGCCTGGGCCTCAAAGAAGCTAAAGAACTGGTTGAAGCCGGCGGCAAAGCTGTCAAAGAAGGCGTCTCCAAGGACGAAGCTGAAGAGATCAAAGGCAAGCTGGAAGCAGCTGGCGCCGAGGTCGAAGTTAAGTAATTCGGTTTTTCACCGAGTTATTGCAGGCGTCCCTTGTGGGGCGCCTGTTTTCGTTTGAGGCCTAGTCGCAGAGAGGCAAGTCCAACGGTTGGCTTTTGGGCAGTGAGTTGCGCCATTCGTTGATGATTGGCTGCAGTGTGCGTTTGGGCCAGAATTTCGGCGTTCCAATGGCAGCAAGGCAGGCGTCGTTCCAATAGAGGCCCGCGCGTTTCAGGGACGTGCCGCGTTTGACAGCCTTGGCTACCGCGTTGATGTCTTGCGACGCAGGATAGATGTAGAGCGTGGTCGGGTTGCTGTCTGCGATTTTCAGAATGTCTTTGGTGGCGGGTTCGGACCACGTGGTGCAGCCGTTGCTGCGGCCTGAGGTGTAGTCCACCAGTTTGCCGAAGGGCACAAAGCCGTCGGCATCTGCGTGTTTGCTTTGCGGTTTTTCCATGCGGCATTGCCAACGCATGAACATGGCACGATGCCCGCCGATGGCGCGTTCGCGGGCGTTGTCGGTTTCGCCTTCGCCGTCAAAGAGCAGGAAGGTGCGTAGGAAGGGTTTTTTACGGGAGCCCTTTTGGTAGTAGCCCTTGAAAGACGTGCGGGATTCAGCGGTCACATAGGCGCCGCCAGCGGTGAGTTTGGAGCCTTCTGCGTTGGAAAAGTTTCGCGCGCATTGGCGGCCGTTGGAAAAATTCGCTTTGGCCAGTTTGCGCCCGTTTCCATAGCCGGAGGACACGGCTTTGAAGGTGCGGGTTTCTTCGCAAATCACATAGAAGCGGGGCAGTGCGGCGCCGTTGGAGGCTGTGCTGGGGCGGGTGGCGTCCATCGCGAAATAGCAGGGGTTTTTGACGGTGCCCGATTGGCGTTTTTCCAGGTAATGGGCGCGGGCTCTGTCGAGCACAATTGGCGCGATCTGGCCCGTGCCGGCGCCAACGTGTTGTTGAAGCCAATTGGGGATGCCGGTGGAGGCGGCTGCAACGGAGGCAGCAAATGTCGCAGCGGCGATGGCTGCGCTGAAGATGTTGAGTTGGCTGAAAGACAAAACAGGAGCCCCACATGACACACAAAGACCAATAGGAAAGAGGTTGCACGAAAAGCCTTCTGCTGGTCTAGGGGAGATTGCGGTGATCCGGTGCGGAGCGGTTTATGGATGCCACGGTGCGCGAGGCTGCGCACCTTGCTGGGCGGCATGGGTTTTGGAGTGCCAAAAGATGTCGATCGCCCGATCTGTGGTTTGGCCGAATGTCAAGCCCCGAGGGGTTGCCAATGACCAGCCGATTCATTATTCGGTAGTCTCTTGCGGTTTCGAGCGATTCGGGGCCGCTTTTGTCCTTTGCGGATTTTTGTGAACAGGCGGCGTGGTTTTCGGGGAATTGATCACCCCGGCAGGAAAGACAACGACAGACAATAAAGCACGTTTTCCAAGGTGGGATACCCCGGCTTGGCAAGCCTCTTGAGTGGCGCATAGGCGCGGTTGAAGAGGTTTTCCAAGGCAGGGATCAACGATCGAGTGGCTCCGGTGGGACGGAGTCGAGAATGGATCTGATCCACGCCGTCACTGACGCGACGTGCCGGGGCCCGACGGCATGTTGTTGATGATGAATCGAAAGGTGACATTGACCATGGCTCAAAGCTTCCTTGGCCAGAAACGTCTACGTAAATACTACGGCAAAATCCGCGAAGTGCTGGAAATGCCAAACCTGATCGAGGTGCAGAAAAGCTCCTATGATCTTTTCCTGAAATCCGGAGAGCTTGAAATCCCCACCGATGGTGAGGGTATCAAAGGCGTGTTCCAGTCGGTCTTCCCGATCAAGGATTTCAACGAAACTTCCGTGCTGGAATTCGTCAACTACGAGCTGGAAAAGCCGAAGTACGACGTTGAGGAATGTCAGCAGCGTGACATGACTTACAGCGCACCTCTGAAGGTGACACTGCGTCTCATCGTGTTTGATGTGGACGAGGACACCGGTGCGAAGTCGGTAAAAGACATCAAAGAACAAGACGTGTTCATGGGCGACATGCCCCTGATGACACAGAACGGCACATTTGTCGTGAACGGCACCGAGCGTGTGATCGTTTCCCAGATGCACCGGTCTCCGGGCGTGTTCTTTGACCACGACAAAGGCAAAACGCACTCTTCGGGTAAACTGCTGTTTGCTTGCCGCATTATTCCCTACCGCGGCTCGTGGCTCGATTTTGAATTCGACGCCAAAGACATCGTTTATGCCCGCATCGACCGTCGTCGTAAGCTGCCTGTGACCACTCTGCTTTATGCACTGGGTCTGGACCAGGAAGCCATCATGGATGCCTATTACGACACCGTGGACTACACGCTGGACAAGAGCAAAGGTTGGGTCACCAAGTTCTTCCCCGAGCGTGTGCGTGGCACCCGTCCTCTGATGGATCTGGTTGACGCCGCAACAGGTGAAGTGATTGCCGAAGCTGGCAAGAAAGTCACCCCGCGTGCGGTCAAGAAGATCATCGATGAAGGCAAGATCACCGATCTGCTCGTGCCGTTTGAGCACATCGTTGGCAAGTTTGTCGCCAAGGACATCATCAACGAAGAAACCGGTGCGATCTATGTCGAAGCCGGTGATGAGTTGACGCTGGAATATGACAAGGACGGCGATCTGATCGGCGGCACTGTCAAGGATTTGGTAGACGCAGGCGTCAAAGAGATCCCTGTTCTGGACATCGACAACATCAATGTCGGTCCGTACATGCGCAACACCATGGCGGTGGACAAGAACATGGGCCGCGACACCGCGCTTATGGACATCTATCGCGTGATGCGTCCGGGCGAGCCGCCCACCGTTGAAGCGGCGTCGTCGCTGTTTGACACCCTGTTCTTCGATAGCGAACGCTATGACCTTTCCGCGGTTGGCCGCGTTAAGATGAACATGCGTTTGGCACTGGATGCGCCAGATACTCTGCGCACCCTGCGCAAAGAAGACATCGTGGCCTGCATCAAGGCGCTGGTTGAGCTGCGTGACGGTAAAGGCGACATCGACGACATCGACCACCTCGGCAACCGTCGTGTGCGTTCCGTTGGTGAGCTGATGGAAAACCAGTACCGTGTTGGCCTGCTGCGCATGGAGCGTGCGATCAAAGAGCGTATGAGCTCTGTCGAGATCGACACGGTGATGCCGCAGGATCTGATCAACGCGAAACCGGCCGCAGCGGCTGTGCGTGAATTCTTCGGCTCTTCGCAGCTGTCGCAGTTCATGGACCAAACCAACCCGCTGTCGGAAGTCACCCACAAACGCCGTCTTTCGGCGCTTGGCCCGGGTGGTCTGACCCGTGAGCGTGCAGGCTTTGAGGTGCGCGACGTGCACCCGACCCACTATGGTCGGATGTGCCCGATTGAAACACCGGAAGGCCCGAACATTGGTCTGATCAACTCGCTGGCGACATTTGCGCGCGTCAACAAGTATGGCTTCATCGAAACACCTTATCGCGTGGTCAAAGACGCGACGGTGACTGACGAAGTTCACTACATGTCGGCAACCGAAGAAATGCGTCACACAGTGGCACAGGCCAACGCATCTTTGGATGAAAACGGCAAGTTCCAGAACGATCTGGTGTCGACCCGTCAGTCCGGTGACTACACACTTGCTCCAAGCGAAAACGTGGACCTGATCGACGTTTCGCCCAAGCAGTTGGTATCCGTAGCTGCCTCGCTGATCCCGTTCCTTGAAAACGACGATGCTAACCGCGCTCTTATGGGCTCGAACATGCAACGTCAGGCGGTTCCACTGCTGCGTGCCGAGGCACCGCTGGTTGGTACCGGCATCGAGGAAAAAGTGGCGATTGACTCCGGCGCGGCCATTCAGGCGAAACGCGCGGGCGTGATCGACCAAGTGGATGCCCAGCGTATTGTTATCCGTGCGACGTCTGACCTTGAGCTGGGTGACGCGGGTGTGGACATCTATCGTCTGCGCAAGTTCCAGCGTTCCAACCAGAACACCTGCATCAACCAGCGTCCGCTGGTGAAAGTGGGTGATACGGTTCAGAAGGGCGAAGTGGTTGCTGACGGTCCGTCCACCGATATCGGTGAACTGGCTCTGGGTAAAAACGTGGTCGTCGCGTTTATGCCTTGGAACGGCTATAACTACGAAGACTCCATCCTGATCTCCGAGCGCATCGCGCGTGACGACGTGTTTACTTCGGTTCACATCGAAGAATTCGAAGTCGCTGCACGTGATACGAAGCTCGGTCCAGAGGAAATCACTCGCGACATTCCGAACGTCGGTGAAGAAGCGCTGCGCAACCTCGATGAGGCGGGCATCGTTTACATCGGTGCGGACGTTGAGCCGGGCGATATTCTCGTTGGTAAGATCACACCGAAGGGCGAAAGCCCGATGACGCCGGAAGAAAAGCTTCTGCGTGCCATCTTTGGTGAGAAAGCATCCGACGTGCGTGACACCTCGCTGCGCGTGAAGCCGGGTGACTTTGGTACCGTTGTTGAGGTGCGCGTCTTTAACCGCCACGGTGTGGAAAAAGACGAGCGTGCGCTGCAGATCGAGCGTGAAGAGATCGAACGTCTGGCGCGTGACCGCGACGACGAACTCGCGATCCTTGACCGCAACATCTATGCGCGTCTGAAAGGCATGATCAGCGGCAAAGTTGCTGTGAAAGGCCCGAAAGGCGTCAAGCCGAACGCGGAAATCAACGACGAGTTGCTGAACTCTCTGTCCCGCGGTCAGTGGTGGCAGCTGGCGCTTGAAGACGAAGCAGACGCACAGGTTGTCGAGGCTCTGAACGAGCAGTACGAGATCCAGAAACGTGCGCTTGAGCATCGCTTTGAGGACAAAGTCGAGAAAGTCCGTCGTGGCGACGACCTGCCGCCGGGTGTGATGAAGATGGTCAAAGTCTTCATCGCCGTGAAGCGTAAGCTTCAGCCGGGTGATAAGATGGCCGGTCGTCACGGGAACAAAGGTGTTATTTCCAAGGTTGTACCTATGGAAGACATGCCGTTCCTCGCAGACGGTACGCCGGTTGACTTCTGTCTGAACCCGCTGGGCGTTCCTTCACGTATGAATGTTGGTCAGATCCTTGAAACCCACATGGGTTGGGCCGCGCGCGGTCTGGGTCTGAACGTTGACGAAGCGCTGCAGGACTATCGCCGCACAGGTGATCTGACACCGGTTCGCGAAGCCATGCACTTGGCCTATGGCGATGATGTCTACGAAGAAGGCATCACCGGCATGGACGAAGGTCAGCTTCTGGAAGCGGCAAGCAACGTCACCAACGGTGTGCCGATTGCAACGCCGGTCTTTGACGGCGCCAAAGAAGGCGACGTGAACGACGCTCTGGTGCGTGCAGGCTTCTCCGAAAGCGGTCAGTCGATCCTGTTTGACGGTCGTACCGGTGAACAGTTCGCCCGTCCGGTCACAGTGGGTATCAAGTACCTGCTGAAGCTGCATCACCTTGTGGACGACAAAATCCACGCGCGTTCGACCGGTCCGTACTCGCTTGTTACTCAGCAGCCGCTGGGTGGTAAGGCGCAGTTCGGTGGCCAGCGCTTCGGTGAGATGGAAGTCTGGGCTCTGGAAGCTTACGGCGCCGCCTATACACTGCAGGAAATGCTGACAGTGAAGTCGGATGACGTGGCAGGCCGGACCAAGGTCTACGAAAGCATCGTCAAGGGCGAGGACAACTTTGAAGCGGGCGTCCCAGAATCGTTTAACGTTCTGGTGAAAGAAGTCCGTGGTCTCGGCCTGAATATGGAACTCCTGGATACGGAGGAAGGTGAATGAGGGCGCAAGCCCTCACGCCAACCACTCTCCTCCCAACCGAATTTGAGGTATCAAAATGAACCAGGAACTGACGAACAACCCGTTTAACCCGCTGACACCGCAGAAAGCGTTTGACGAGATCAAGGTCTCGCTCGCCTCTCCAGAGCGGATCCTGTCTTGGTCCTATGGCGAAATCAAAAAGCCAGAGACCATCAACTACCGTACGTTCAAGCCCGAGCGCGACGGTCTGTTCTGTGCGCGTATCTTTGGCCCGATCAAGGACTATGAATGTCTCTGCGGCAAATATAAGCGCATGAAGTATCGCGGTGTTGTCTGCGAAAAATGTGGTGTTGAAGTTACGCTTCAGAAAGTGCGCCGTGAGCGCATGGGCCACATCGAACTGGCGGCACCTGTTGCACACATCTGGTTCCTGAAATCGCTTCCGTCGCGTATCGGCTTGATGCTGGACATGACACTGCGTGATCTGGAACGCGTGCTGTACTTTGAAAACTACGTCGTTATCGAACCCGGTCTGACCGATCTGACCTATGGCCAGATGCTGACCGAAGAAGAGTACATGGATGCGCAGGACGCATATGGCATGGATGCCTTCACCGCCAACATCGGCGCCGAAGCGATCCGTGAGATGCTGTCCATGATCGATCTGGAATCCGAGGCCGAGCAGCTGCGTGCCGATCTGGCCGAAGCGACCGGTGAATTGAAGCCGAAGAAGATCATCAAGCGTTTGAAAGTTGTGGAAAGCTTCATCGAATCCGGCAACCGTCCGGAGTGGATGATCCTGACTGTGATCCCGGTGATCCCGCCAGAGCTGCGCCCGCTGGTGCCGCTGGATGGTGGCCGTTTCGCGACGTCCGACCTCAACGATCTGTATCGTCGTGTGATCAACCGGAACAACCGTCTTAAGCGTCTGATCGAACTGCGTGCGCCTGACATCATCGTGCGCAACGAAAAGCGGATGCTGCAGGAATCTGTGGATGCGCTGTTTGACAACGGCCGTCGTGGCCGCGTGATCACCGGCGCCAACAAGCGTCCGCTGAAATCGCTGTCTGACATGCTGAAGGGTAAGCAAGGTCGTTTCCGTCAGAACCTTTTGGGTAAGCGCGTCGACTTCTCCGGCCGTTCGGTGATTGTGACCGGTCCTGAACTGAAATTGCATCAGTGTGGTCTTCCCAAGAAGATGGCGCTGGAGCTTTTCAAGCCGTTTATCTACTCGCGTCTGGAGGCCAAAGGTCTGTCTTCGACCGTGAAGCAGGCCAAGAAGCTGGTGGAAAAAGAGCGTCCCGAAGTTTGGGATATCCTGGACGAAGTGATCCGCGAACACCCTGTCATGCTGAACCGCGCGCCGACGCTGCACCGTCTTGGCATTCAGGCGTTTGAACCGGTTCTGATCGAAGGTAAGGCCATTCAGCTGCACCCGCTCGTATGTTCTGCGTTTAACGCGGACTTCGACGGTGACCAGATGGCTGTTCACGTGCCGCTCTCGTTGGAAGCCCAGCTGGAAGCACGCGTCCTGATGATGTCCACCAACAACGTTCTGTCGCCTGCCAACGGCGCGCCGATCATCGTTCCGTCTCAGGATATGATCTTGGGTCTGTACTACACGACCATCGAGCGCGAAGGCATGAAGGGCGAAGGCATGGTCTTTGGCTCGATCGAGGAAGTTCAGTACGCACTGGACAGTGGTGCCGTGCATCTGCATGCGAAAATCACCGCGCGTATTCCGCAGATCGACGAGAACGGCATGGAAGTGTTCGAACGCGTAGAGACCACCCCGGGCCGAGTGCGTCTGGGTGCTCTGCTGCCGCAGAACAACAAGGCGCCGTTCAACCTTGTGAACAAGCTGCTGCGTAAGAAAGACGTGCAGAACGTGATTGACACCGTCTATCGCTACTGTGGTCAGAAAGAGTCCGTGATCTTCTGTGACCAGATCATGACCATGGGCTTCCGCGAAGCGTTCAAGGCGGGCATCTCGTTTGGTAAAGACGACATGGTGATCCCCGACAACAAGTGGACCATCGTCGACGACACCCGCGATCAGGTGAAAGACTTTGAACAGCAGTACATGGACGGCCTGATCACTCAGGGCGAAAAGTACAACAAAGTTGTCGACGCCTGGAGCAAGTGTAACGACAAAGTCACCGACGCGATGATGGACACCATCTCTGCGGCGAAGTCTGACGAGAACGGTGCCGAAGCAGAGCCGAACTCGGTCTACATGATGGCCCACTCCGGAGCGCGTGGTTCTGTTACGCAGATGAAGCAGCTGGGCGGGATGCGTGGCCTGATGGCGAAGCCGAACGGCGACATCATCGAAACACCGATCATCTCGAACTTTAAAGAAGGTCTGACCGTTCTTGAGTACTTCAACTCTACCCACGGTGCCCGTAAGGGTCTGTCGGATACGGCGTTGAAGACTGCGAACTCGGGTTATCTGACCCGTCGTCTGGTGGATGTGGCTCAGGACTGCATCGTGCGTGCGCATGATTGTGGAACTGACGCGGCGATCACTGCAGAAGCGGCGGTCAACGATGGTGAAGTTGTGGCATCTCTGGCCGAGCGTGTGCTGGGTCGTGTCGCGGCGGAAGACATTCTCAAGCCGGCTACCGATGAGGTGCTGGTGGCTGAAGGTCAGCTGATCGATGAACGCATGGCGGACACCATTGACGAAATGGGTGTGGCTTCGGCTCGCATCCGTTCGCCACTGACCTGTGAGGCCGAAGAAGGTGTCTGCGCCATGTGCTATGGTCGTGACCTTGCACGCGGTACTATGGTCAACACCGGTGAGGCCGTCGGCATCATCGCGGCGCAGTCGATTGGTGAACCTGGTACACAGCTGACGATGCGGACATTCCACATCGGCGGCGTTGCGCAGGGTGGTCAACAGTCGTTCCTGGAAGCAAGCCAGGAAGGCAAGATTGTCTTTGAGAACGCCAACATTCTGGAAAACGCAAATGGCGAGATCCTCGTCATGGGCCGCAACATGAAGCTGATGATTGTCGACGACGCCGGCGAAGAGCGTGCCAACCACAAGGTTGGCTACGGTTCCAAGCTGTTTGTCAAAGACGGTCAGAAGATCGCCCGCGGCGACAAGCTGTTTGAATGGGACCCCTACACCCTGCCGATCCTCGCAGAAAAAACCGGTAAAGCGAAATTCGTTGACCTGGTTTCCGGCATCGCCGTACGCGACGAGACCGATGATGCGACCGGCATGACCCAGAAGATCGTGACCGATTGGCGTTCGGCGCCGAAAGGCAACGAACTGAAGCCGGAAGTGATCCTTGTGGATGCCGATGGCGAGCCGGTGCGCAACGATGCGGGCAACCCAGTTCACTATCCGATGTCCGTGGACGCAATTCTGTCGGTCGAAGACCAGCAGGACGTGACCGCAGGTGAGGTTATCGCGCGTATCCCGCGTGAAGGTGCCAAAACCAAGGACATTACCGGTGGTCTGCCGCGTGTGGCCGAACTGTTCGAAGCACGTCGTCCGAAAGATCACGCAATCATCGCCGAAATCGATGGTTACGTGCGCTTTGGCCGCGACTACAAGAACAAGCGCCGCATCTCGATCGAGCCGTCGGATGAGAGCATGGAGCCCGTCGAATACATGGTGCCCAAGGGCAAGCACATTCCTGTTCAGGAAGGTGACTTCGTCCAGAAGGGTGACTACATCATGGACGGTAACCCGGCACCGCACGACATCCTGTCCATCATGGGTGTTGAAGCGCTGGCGGATTACATGATCGACGAAGTGCAGGACGTTTATCGCCTGCAGGGTGTGAAGATCAACGACAAGCACATCGAAGTGATCGTGCGCCAGATGCTGCAGAAGTGGGAGATCCAGGACTCTGGTGAAACCACGCTGCTGAAAGGCGAGCACGTCGATAAGGCTGAGTTTGACGCCGCCAACGAGAAGGCGCTGTCGGAAGGCCGCCGTCCTGCTCAGGGTGAGCCGATCCTGCTTGGTATCACCAAGGCATCTTTGCAGACCCGTTCGTTCATCTCTGCGGCATCGTTCCAGGAGACCACCCGCGTTCTTACCGAGGCTTCTGTCCAAGGTAAGAAAGACAAGCTGGTTGGCCTCAAAGAGAACGTCATCGTGGGCCGCCTGATCCCGGCGGGTACCGGTGGCGCGACACAGAAGGTGCGCAAAATCGCATCTGACCGTGACAACGTGGTCATCGAAGCCCGTCGCGAGGAAGCGGAAGCGGCAGCTGCTCTGGCAGCGCCGACAGCGGACGATCTGCAGGCCGACGACGTGTTTGACAGCGGTCTGGTGGAAACACCTGAAAGCCGCGAGTTCGACTAAGTCGACTTGACGTTTGAGAATTGAGAAAGGCCCCCGACGTTGCGTCGGGGGCCTTTCTGCTTTCGGCGAGGGCATTTGTGGCAAAGTGAACTGAAGGCCTTGGCAAGGCCGCGTAGCGGGCGTAGCGTCGCGCGGTTGGCTTTGGCGGAGGGCTTCACGTGGCGGTTTTGACGGATAACACCAAGGGCGCGTTGTTGATGATGTGCTCCATGGCGGCGTTTACGTTTAACGATACCTGCGTGAAACTGCTGGGGCCGGAGGTGCCGCTATTTCAAATGCTGTTTTTGCGCGGTCTGGCCTCAAGCCTGATGATTTGGGGGCTGGCGCGGACTTTGGGGGCGTTGCGCTGGCGGATGCCACGGCGGGATTGGGGGCTGGTGGCCCTGCGCACAACCTCGGAAATCGGGGCGGCCTATTTCTTTATCACCGCGCTTTACCATATGCCGATTGCCAATGTGACGGCGGTTTTGCAGGTGCTGCCGCTGACGGTGACCCTGGGTGGGGCAATGTTCTTTGGCGAGGCGGTGGGCTGGCGGCGGATGTCGGCGATTTTGGCTGGGTTCATTGGCATGTTGCTGATCGTGAGGCCGGGACCGGAAGGGTTTGATCTTTATGCAGGGTATGCGCTGGCGGCGGTGGTCTTTGTGACCGTTCGGGATTTGTCGACGCGGCGGATGTCGGCGGAGGTGCCTTCGATGACGGTGACGCTTGTGGCTTCACTCGGCGTTATGGGATTTGCCGGAGTGGCCAGTCTCGGCGTGGAGTGGGTGGCGCTGGATGCACGCCAGATCGGGCTGATCGGAGGGGCGTCGGTTTTCATCCTCGGCGGGTATCTGTTCTCGGTGATGGTGATGCGCGTGGGCGAAATAAGTTTCATCGCGCCGTTTCGATATACCAGCTTGTTGTGGGCCTTGCTTTTGGGGTTCGTCGTGTTTGGCAACTGGCCGGATCCGATCACTCTTGCGGGGTGTGTGATCGTTGTTGGCGCGGGGGTGTTTACATTGCTGCGGGGCCGCAGGTTGGCTCAGGAAAACAGCACCCGGACGTGATCGGCGTCGATGTTGAAGACGCGCTTGAAGTGGGCTTCGTCCTTGGCATCGAGTAGCGGCAGGTTCAACGGCTTCGCGCCTTTTTGGCGGCTGTCGTTGTAGTCGTTGTGGCCGCGAATAAACATGTCTTCGCCCGCATAGCTGACCACCGGCATGAACTTCCCCATCTTGGAATGACCGAAGTTCAGGATTGTAATGTCTGACTTTGGACTGACCGTCATGGCAAGGCCTGCAGTCCAGAGGTGCTCCATCGTCGGCTTGCCCTTGATGCCGTCGGGGCCGGCGGCGGCGATGTAGCCTTGGGAGAAATCAATCGCGATATGCTTGTTGAGCCGGATCAGGGTGTGCAGCTCGTTCACCCGCTCTCGCAGGCGCTCGACAAAACGGATGTTCACCGCGTCGTCGTCGTCCATGCGGAATTGCAGGCAATGATGTTTGCTCTCGCGGCGCACGGCGTTGATCGCGACCTTCATGATGTCGCGGTGTGGCTCGGGCGGGTAGGCGGCGATGATGGCCTGCGGGATGTCGGCAAGCAATTTTTCCAGCCGCGTGCGGTAGTGCGCCGGCATCTGGTCACCGATGATTACCAGAAACGTGAAGTCGGGATCGGTCTGCGCCCGAAGGGGAGGCAAAGTGAAGGCCTCAAAGGTGCGAAACCGCTCCTCCATGCGTTCTGGGGCGTAAAGAAAGGCCATGCGCTCTTCGGGTGTTTCATGCTCCACCTGAAAGCCGCCCAGAGCGGGGTAGGAAAAGCGGCAAACGCCGATGACCTGCATGTCTTTGCTATCCATCGCAAAGGCCTTTGTGTTATCGCGTGACTAGAACAGGGCATGAAATGCATGCCCTGTCTTTACATTGTCACCGCGCGAAACCACGTGCAACCTGAGAGCGCGCAGGGTGGCTGTTGACAACACTCCCGACTCCCCATATATCGCGCGCATCCGGCAATGGGATACGTGTACCCTGAGCCGTTTCATAACTGTAGTGGTCAAGGTCCGGTCTACTTTGAAGATCGCACCCTCTGAGAACTCAACCGCGTCGTTTGCCTCGGAATGGAAACGATTGCGGCTTTTGCGCTTGTGTTCGCATAACGCGTGAAAAAAACGATAACCGCGTCGGGTTTCGGTCTGGCGTATAAATGGAAGCAATAGGAAAGAGACCCTATGCCAACGATTCAACAGCTGATCCGCAAACCGCGTCAGCCTAAAATCAAGCGCTCCAAGTCGCAGCACCTGGAGCAGTGCCCGCAGAAACGTGGCGTTTGCACACGCGTTTACACAACCACTCCGAAAAAACCGAACTCCGCTATGCGGAAAGTTGCGAAGGTTCGCCTGACCAACGGTTACGAAGTGATCTCCTACATCCCGGGTGAAAGCCACAACCTTCAGGAACACTCCGTGGTTCTGATCCGTGGCGGTCGTGTAAAAGACCTTCCGGGTGTCCGTTACCACATCCTTCGCGGTGTTCTGGATACCCAAGGTGTTAAAGATCGTAAGCAACGTCGTTCGAAGTACGGCGCGAAGCGTCCCAAGTAAGAAGGAGAGGCTGAGATGTCACGTCGTCACGCCGCTGAAAAACGCGAGATTCTGCCCGACGCCAAATTTGGCGACAAGGTGCTGAGCAAGTTCATGAACAACCTGATGATCGACGGCAAAAAGTCGGTTGCAGAAAAGATCGTGTACAACGCCCTGGATCGCGTCGAAAACAAAGTAAAACGCGCGCCTGTGGAAGTTTTCCACGAAGCGTTGGACAACATCAAACCGTCGGTCGAAGTTCGGTCCCGTCGTGTTGGTGGTGCCACCTACCAGGTTCCGGTTGAAGTGCGCCCCGAGCGCCGCGAAGCTCTGGCCATCCGTTGGCTGATCACCGCGTCGCGCAACCGCAACGAAAACACCATGGAAGAGCGCCTTGCAGGCGAACTCCTGGACGCTGTGAACTCGCGCGGCACTGCCGTTAAGAAACGCGAAGACACGCACAAGATGGCCGAGGCTAACAAAGCCTTCAGCCACTATCGTTGGTAATTTCCAGAGGACATTGAACCAATGGCACGCGAATATACGCTCGAACATTACCGTAACTTCGGTATCATGGCGCACATCGATGCAGGTAAAACCACCTGTTCGGAGCGCATCCTGTACTACACCGGCAAATCCCACAACATCGGTGAGGTGCACGATGGTGCAGCCACCATGGACTGGATGGAGCAGGAGCAGGAACGCGGTATCACCATCACTTCCGCTGCGACGACCACTTTCTGGGAGCGCACCGAAGATGGCCAAACTGCTGACACGCCCAAGCACCGCCTGAACATCATCGACACCCCTGGCCACGTTGACTTCACAATCGAAGTTGAGCGTTCTCTGGCGGTTCTCGACGGTGCTGTCTGTGTTCTGGACGCCAACGCTGGTGTTGAACCCCAAACCGAAACCGTGTGGCGTCAGGCTGACCGCTACAAGGTTCCGCGTATGGTTTTCGTCAACAAAATGGACAAAATCGGGGCTGACTTCTTCAACTGTGTTCACATGATTGAAGACCGCACCGGTGCGACCGCTGTTCCGATCGCTTTCCCGATTGGCGCCGAAACCGAGCTGGAAGGCCTGGTTGACCTGGTGACCATGGAAGAGTGGCTGTGGCAGGGCGAAGACCTGGGCGCGTCCTGGATCAAAGCTCCGATCCGTGACGAACTCAAAGATCTGGCCGACGAATGGCGCGCCAAAATGATCGAAAACGCCGTCGAAATGGACGACGACGCCATGGAAGCCTATCTGGAAGGCGAAGAGCCTGACGTACCGACCCTGCGCAAACTGCTGCGCAAAGGTACGCTGGAAATGGCATTCGTGCCGGTTCTGGGCGGTTCCGCGTTCAAAAACAAAGGTGTTCAGCCTCTGCTCAACGCCGTGATCGACTATCTGCCGAGCCCGCTCGACGTTGTTGATTACATGGGCTTTGAACCAGGTGACGAAACCGAAGAGCGTAACATTGCGCGTCGTGCAGACGACGACATGGCGTTCTCCGGCCTCGCGTTCAAAATCATGAACGACCCCTTCGTTGGCTCCTTGACCTTCACCCGGATCTACTCCGGTACGTTGACCAAGGGCGACACGCTTCTGAACTCCACCAAAGGTCGTAAAGAGCGCATCGGTCGTATGATGATGATGCACTCCAACAACCGTGAGGAAATCACCGAAGCATTTGCAGGCGACATCATCGCGCTGGCAGGTCTGAAAGACACCACCACAGGCGACACAATCTGTGCCGTGAACGATCCGGTGGTTCTGGAAACGATGACCTTCCCCGATCCGGTGATCGAGATTGCTGTTGAGCCGAAGACCAAAGCCGACCAAGAGAAAATGTCTCAGGGTCTGCAGCGTCTGGCAGCCGAAGACCCCTCCTTCCGTGTGGAGACTGATCTGGAATCCGGTCAGACCATCATGAAAGGCATGGGCGAACTTCACCTGGACATCCTCGTGGATCGTCTGAAGCGTGAGTTCAAGGTTGAGGCCAACATCGGTGCACCTCAGGTTGCTTATCGTGAGACCATCTCCAAGCCGATCGAGCACACCTACACCCACAAGAAACAGTCGGGTGGTTCGGGTCAGTACGCTGAAGTCAAAATGGAAATCATGCCGACCGAAGCGGGCGAAGGCTATTCGTTCGAAAGCCGCATCGTTGGTGGTGCCGTTCCGAAGGAATACATCCCTGGTGTTGAAAAGGGTATCCAGTCGGTCATGGACTCCGGTCCGTTGGCAGGCTTCCCTGTGATCGACTTCAAGGTTGCTCTGATCGACGGTAAGTTCCACGATGTGGACTCCAGCGTTCTCGCCTTTGAAATCGCCGCTCGTATGGGCATGCGCGAAGGCATGAAGATGGCTGGCGCGAAACTGCTTGAGCCGATCATGAAAGTGGAAGTGATCACACCGGAAGAATATACCGGTGGCATCATTGGTGACCTCACCTCCCGTCGTGGTCAGGTGTCCGGTCAGGAGCCGCGCGGCAACGCTGTAGCCATCGACGCATTTGTGCCGCTGGCCAACATGTTCGGTTACATCAACACGCTGCGTTCCATGAGCTCGGGCCGTGCCCAGTTCACCATGCAGTTTGACCACTACGATCCGGTTCCGCAGAACATCTCCGACGAGATCCAAGCGAAATACGCATAACCAAATTCGGGAAGCGGGTTCCCCGCTTCCCTTCTAAACATCAAGGAGGCCATCATGGCTAAGGAAAAGTTTGAGCGCAGTAAACCGCACTGCAACATCGGCACCATTGGTCACGTTGACCACGGTAAAACCACTCTGACCGCAGCGATCACCAAACAGTTTGGTGACTTCAAAGCGTATGACGAAATCGACGGCGCGCCTGAAGAAAAAGCCCGCGGCATCACCATTTCGACCGCGCACGTTGAATATGAAACCGACGCGCGTCACTACGCACACGTCGACTGCCCCGGCCACGCTGACTATGTGAAAAACATGATCACCGGTGCGGCGCAGATGGACGGCGCGATCCTGGTTGTGAACGCAGCTGACGGCCCGATGCCGCAGACCCGCGAGCACATCCTGCTGGGCCGCCAGGTTGGTATCCCTGCCATGGTCGTGTTCATGAACAAAGTTGACCAGGTTGACGACGAAGAA
>NZ_FOSZ01000014.1 GCF_900114415.1 Shimia haliotis
ATCGCTGTACTTCGACTTTTTCATCAGAATCTCCTCTTTCATCATTCGAGAAAATTCTACTTTCAGACACACCTAAATTTCGGGGGGATTACCGACAGCCTTGAGACGCACAAGCGCGAACTTGAAGCTGACTTGGCTAATGCGGAGCCCCCTGCCCCTGTCTTGCAGCACCCGAACCTGTCCGATGTGTATCGCGACAAAGTCGCTAACCTGACCGAGGCGTTGAACGATCCGGCGACCAAGGCGACGCCGATCATTCGCTCGTTGCTCGAGAGCATGCGCCTTTTGCCCAGGGGCTTCGGTGGTTTGGAGATTGAATTGGTTGGAGAATTGGCGGGTTTGTTGTCTTTGGGGATGTCTCAGGACGACAAGAGCCACCCTAGGCTCAGGACCCTTAAACGACATTGAACTTGATTGGTCGGTATGATTCACGCCCCTAGTCAAATGAAAGATTGGCCTGCCAAGTGAGATCACTCTGACCCGCGCCAATATCTCCGTAGTATGTTATCGCCCATCGATCAGTAATCTCGGTTGTACCGCGCAGTCCGACAATCACATCCCAATTCCGCAGGGTGTCATTGGCGCGCTGTGAACCACCACCGATGCCGACATTCGCGGTCGTGTCGAGTATTGTGTGTCTCAAGCCGACAAAACCGTTGAGGTTCAAGCGATTTGTGTGCGAGAAATCTCGGCCAGCTCCGACTGTAAGTGCCAAGCCTTTGACATTTGCATCTGCGGTGGCTGGAATGCCTGGACCGACAGCTGCGTTTCGGCCCTCGGAGAGGTTCAGATATAGAGCATCACCAAATATTGCGATGGGGCCATTCCGCGCTTCAAGCGAGCCCATCAAGGCAAAATCAAGTTTGTCGACAACATCGGAAAAGCTTAGGTCAAAATCTTGACCGGTGGCTGTTTCGCCGCTCATAGCCGGTCCCCACAGATACAAAAAACCCGTGTAGTCCCATTTTTGCGCCTCAGCGTGGGCAAAAGATGCGGTCAACAGCGTGGCGACGAATGATGCAATCAATGTGCGACACGAAACGGTAGTGGAGTGAGGAAACATCGGTTTACCGGTAATTTGCTGCTGGAATTCAAAAAGGCAGCCCGTATTTGGGGCTGCCTCCGTTGCTGGCGAGTTTAGAACTTGCCCATTTCTTTCAAGATTTCGCGGTTCTTTTCGCGATGACGCCAAGCCGCGCCCATGCTGTTCTTGAGAGCTTCAGGCATCATCTCCATTGGAACGACAAGATCACCTTCAACCGGCCAGAATGGCAGCAATTCAGGATGGTAACCTTCCGGGTAGTAGAGTTCAGGGTCGAGCTCGGTTTCCCGGACCTCAGCATTCTGGATGTCTTCACGCGCATGTGGCGGCGCAGGAACAACCAATTGCTCGTTGGTGAAGTCAAACTGTGGTGCCCGAACGTTGGGGAACTCAGGCAGGATGCCTTCGCGAACCCAGATTTGATCCTTGGTCACGTTCACGACAATCCCGTCAGGCGCACCAAAGTGGAACGGGCCTTTCCAGTGTTCGCGAATTTCAGCCACAGATTCTTCGAGCAGATATTTGTCATAGCTCATGTGAGTGGTCATGAAGAGACGGGGCTGGATCAGGTTCGCGATATAGCCCGCCGCGTAGGTTGGGGTGTGGTGCGTGTCGATGGTGTAGCGGGCAAGGAATGGTGGCACCCCTTGTACGCCAGAGTTGATTTCCACCACTTCCTGCTGCTGTTCGGTGATGTACACGTCACAGCCTTTGGCGTATTCCACATCCAGCAGGTTCGGGCGTCCGTCGCCAGTCCAGACGAAACAAAGGTCATTCCAATCAAGGCGGTAGGCGGTGGCGCCGTCTTTGGCGTGGCTGCGCTGCCAGTGGCGTACGGTGACGCCGTTTTTCTCATAGATGACGCCACCATTGTCCGCGAAATCGAACTCATTGACCTCGATGTCCCAACCTGTGCCCGTCGGGAAAACGCTAAAGGCGTCGCGGTGCCAGGCGGTCATCATTTTCATGCCTTCGACCATGGCCGCGGTGCCGTATTCTGGTGTGCGACCGGATGGTCCGTGAATGCGCAGGGGCTCGTGCCAGCCACCGTTCCAGGTACGGAACATCCACAGATAAGGCAAAGCGCCAAAGTGGTCGACGTGCAGGTGAGTAATGAACACATCTGTAAGTTCATTGAGGGCAATTCGTGCGGCCTGATAGTTGGCAACAGAGCCTTCGCCGATGTCGAAGATGAAGTTGTCCCCATTGCCGAGTTCAACAAACACCGAAGTGTTCATTTGTCCTGGGCGCAGCAGAGGTGCGGTGCCCATAAACGTGATGCGCATCTCTTCTGGCTGCACTTCTTCGGTACCTGGGAACCAGTTGGCGGCACTCTGAAGCCAAGGTTGAGGCGAAATGCCCTCAAACATTAGGCCTTCTTTCCAACGACCGTTTGGAACGCCACCCAGCAACGCATTCTGAATGTCTTCCGCGGAAGACGGCTCAGCAGGTGCAGGGATCTGTTGTGCGTAAGCTCCACTGGCTAGCGACAATGACGTGAGGGCCGCGACCCCCAATGCTCTGATTTTTCTCATTTTATCCTCCTGAATGGATTTCGGTGAAATTGGGTAGGGGAGAGTGGGCGCAGCGCCTACTTGTATTGCTCGACCTCAAAAGCGGTCATCACATAGCTGGACTGCACGTTTCGTTGGCCGTCAGAGTAGGCGACCATCTCGATCTGGGTTTCGGCCTGTAGTTCGCCGATGATCCAGACAGGATCGTACATACCCCTCAGCGGGTAGCCTTTCGGGTAGCTGACATGGATGAGTTGGTTGGCCGCTGGCGGTGGCGTATGCACGCAGGCCCCGACCGTGGGGACCAGCAAGAACTCGACCGCCATTGCACCCTCCATTTCCAGCGGCAGGATGTAGCCCGGCACGCGTACGGACTGGGCCAAGACCTCCGGGTTTGGCGCATTAAACTGTCGGGTGTGTTCCGCCATCAAACGCTCACGCTGAGCAAAATACCAATCGGGGTCGAGACCGTCGGCATCCAAATTTTCGCGGATGGTCAACGCTTGAGATTTTTCGAAATCGCTGGCCGTTGCCGCATCCTTCACCTCAATGCGATAAAGTTTGGCAAGATCGTTCTTTTGCCGGAAATCCAATGCCTCGAATGGATTGTCTCCGACCGTGACCGTGGGTACGAGATCATCCCAACGTAGGTTGCGCGGCTCGGCAGCAAAGCCGGATGTAACTGTCAGCGATGCCAGCAACCCTGCGAGGATCAGCTGCTTCACGGGTGTCGCCAAGTGATGGGTATTCAAAAATGTATGCACACAAAAAGTCATCATGGGTTTTGACCATCAATTGAATATAATTGGACCAAGCGTTTCATCTCATTGGCAACCTCACGGCGGATGCGAGTCCACTCCGCGCGCTCGACTTCACAAATGTCACGCGAAGCTTCTTTTCGGCATGCAGTCTCGTAGTCCGCAAGGGCACCTTTGAGTGCCTCATCATGGCGCGACGCCTGCCGGATAACGGCGGCGAAGTGTGGGAAATCCTTTTCCAAGGGTGATGTTGACATAGGACTGCTAACCACTACGATTTGAACTCTCTTAGCGTGAGTTGTTTCAAAATTTTTTGAAAGTGAGTCACGGTGAGTTGGGGGTGAGTTGTCTGTGAGTCCGAGCAAGAAAACAGAACTGTTTCAGTCTCTTGACGAGAAATCACGCGAAATGGTCGAAGTCGCGCTTAAGTGTATCAACGAAAGCGACGGCTTCGTTGAATCCCTTCGTTTGCAAGAATTTTTATCCTACGTCGTTCGGGAAACTCTGGCTGGGCGAGGTGCCGCGATCCGTGGAAAGTCTGTGGCCGTGGATGTGTATGGACGGAGTCTGGTCGGGGACGCCGGGCAAAACCTTGTCAGAGTTGAAGCGCGCCGCCTGCGCAGATTGTTAACGGCGTACTACGAGGCGGAAGGAAAAAATGACCCAGTACAGATTCGGATGGATGCCGGCGGATACCGGCCACGTTTTGTATTCCTTGATACGTCATCTCGGGCAGACCTAGACGAAAGTGCCGCGCAGCCCATCAAGCGACGCATGCTGCCTTGGGCGGCAGGAGGGGCGGCCGCTGTGATTTGTTTTGGGCTGGCGGTGGCACAATTTTCGGAGCCTCCAGCCAAAGCGTCTCCTTCTTTGGCCGAAATCAAAGATCCGGTACGAGCGGCGTTGCGGCAACACTCCATGTTGTCTCTTCAGGCCATGAACATCACGGAGCAAGCGCAGGGCATGCTGTTCCCTGTTTTTGATCTAAAGCGCCAGGAGCTCGCGCTTGGCATGTTCCGGCACGCCATCGAGCTCGATGCTTCTCTTCCGGGAGGTCACGCCGGAGCGGCGCAAACCTTGACCGTTTTGGGCCTGCTGAGCCCCGATCAAACAGTCGGGGCCACTTATTTGGAAAATGCTTTGAACAGCGCTGTGTACGCGTTGCAATTGGCGCCGGCAGATGCATGGTCCAATGGCGCTTATGCGTTTGTCTTGGCGGCGACCGGTGACCGCGAGCCAGCGATTCAATACGCAACAACTGCTATGCAGCTGTCGCCGAAGGATGGTCATGTTCTGGATTTGGTAGGCATGACGGCTATTGTTGCAGATGATCCGGAGCTTGCAGCTTTGGCAAGTGATCCATCAGTGCCCCGAGAAGGCGCCGGTAGGTTTGGATCCCGCAATATTTGGGGCGTGTCACAGTTGATGTTGGGAAACTATGCAGAAGCCATCGCCGCCTTTGAAGGCGCGGCGCCGGTTGGCGCGCCGATAAGCCCGCCTTCATTGCTGTTTCAAGCTGTCGCGTTTGATCAACTGGCACACTCAGAAAAGTCGACTGCATTGCTTGCTGAGTTGAACGCGACGTGGCCGGACTTTCCGACGGCCTACATTGTGAACGCATTGTTCGCCGATGGCTCAAAAACAGAGCAAATGATTTTGAAGACATTGGACGGAAACAACGACTGAGTTTGGCAATGCAGCTGGTGGCCATGCGACGGGTCTGATGAAGGAGCTATGCAGTCGAACAGGCCCAAAGGCAGGCATGACCGATTTGGCAGGAAAAATGCCAGCTATCGGCCGACGGTGTGACTATTCAAAACACGCAAACTTTGCCGTGCTGCCATTGGAGGTTGGCGCAGCTTTCAAGCAGGGGGGTTCACGTTTGATTGGCTGCTTTCCTCAGTTTGAGGCAACAACTATGCACGTGCCACGAAGGTCCGCAAACCGCCCACTTGAGCTCAGTTCCTGTAGCCCGGCAATCCATCTCTTCTAGGTCAGCTTGCGGCGCCTCGGGGCAGGCATGCGTTGGGAAAGGCGCGAAGCGTGTATTACAACCCCCTAGCCTGCGTTGCCTTTTATGACCTGTAAGCGACGGGCAATCTCGCGTATCGGCATTTTGTCACGCAATGCCCAACGTCTGATGACACTCAAAAATCCCATGTCGATCACTCCAAATCCCCCCAACCAAAAACGTCGGGGTAGTGTGTTCACATGGGTCAATTCTCAGTGACAATTTAAAGGCATACCGGGTCAGTTCTCAGTGACAATCAACACTCAAAGGCCTTTTCCGGTCAATTGCCCTCAATGAGATATCGCCGCATATCAATCCGGTTCCGAATTGCAGCCCTTCGCAATATGTCGATTTGGTGGATGCACGCTTCTCCAACCCCGCGATCGTCGACACTGTGCGGCGCGTGGCTTTTGATGGCTCAAACCGCCATACCGGCGCGCTTTTGCCTTTGATCCGTCAGGCGCTCGCCGTCGGGGCGCCGATTGAAGGTCTTGCACTTTCTCAGGCACTCTGGGCACGCATGTGCACAGGCCGTCGGGAAGATGGCAGCACCATTGCCGCCAATGATCCAGCATGGGAGCAATTGAGTGCTGCTGCGAAACAGGCCGAGCATCACCCGCAGGCATGGCTGGAGCAGCGGCAGTACTACGGTGCCATTGCCAACCACCCGGGTTTCTGTGCCACCTTTACAGACTGGTTAACGCGCCTGCATTGTGATGGGGTGGAAGCAACCATATCCACGTATCTGCAAGGTAAGTCGCAGTGACATCAAACCGATGACGCGGTGTCTAAATCGAGTACATCGAGACCTACTCACGGCCCAAAAGGACGCTTCTGAATGATCTTATGTTGCGGCGAAGCTTTGATTGACTTGATCCCGTCGCCAACGGTGTCGGGCGAAGCCGGCTTTGTGCCTCATTCAGGTGGTGCAGTGTTCAACACAGCCATCTCTTTGGGGCGTCTTGGCGCGGGCGCGGGCCTGTTGAGCGGCCTGTCCTCCGATTTGTTTGGGCAACAGCTTTTGCGCGACTTGCAGGCCAGCCACGTGGACACCTCGCACCTTGTGATAAGCCATCGCCCAACCACGCTTGCTTTCGTGCATCTGTCTGACGGGCAAGCCACCTACTCGTTCTTTGACGAGAACTCCGCGGGCCGGATGCTGCAGGTCACGGACTTTCCGGAGATCAGCCCTGAGGTCTCAGTTCTGTACTTCGGCGGCATCAGCCTCGCCTGCGAGCCGGGGGCAGATGCTTATGCTGCGCTGGCCAAGCAAGGCAAAGACGACAAGGTGATCGTCTTGGATCCCAACATTCGAACTGGTTTCATTGGCGACGAAGCACGTTTCCGCGCCCGATTGAACCTGATGTTGTCCTGCGCGGATATCGTAAAAGTTTCGGACGAGGATTTGCACTGGATGTTTCCTGGCGACGATCCTGTAGACCAGAAAATATCACGCATTCTTTCCGAAGGCGCAAAGCTGGCCATCCTCACAGAAGGTGGCGATGGCGCAAGCGCATGGACCGCAACGGGCCAAACCGCGCAGGTTCCCGTCACACCGGTTCAAGTCGTCGACACAGTTGGGGCGGGTGACACATTCAACGCAGGTGTTCTTGCCTGTTTGGACAAGCGATCGCTGTTGAAGAAATCAACCCTTGGCACACTGTCACATGCGGATTTGAAAGCTACCTTGTCCTTTGGGACAAAGGTCGCCGGTGTGACCGTGTCCCGTGCAGGCGCCAATTCTCCTTGGCACCATGAGTTGGAAGAGGCTTTGCATGCCCAATGACGTGAAGTGGTCAGGACAGGGACGCTAAACCCAAAGCCGATTATGTGTCGTGACGTGACTTGAGCCGACGTGTACCGGAACAAGATCGCCAACCTGACGGGTGCGCTGAACGATCAGTCGACCAAAGCCGAGACTACGACAATCATCCGGTCTCTGCTTGATAGTATTCGCGTTGTGCCCAACGGCGCAGGCGCTTTGGAGATTGAATTGGTTGGAGAATTGGATGGCTTGCTGAGTTTGGGGATGTCCCGGAACGAACAAAGCCACCCGAAGGTGGCTTGTTGTTCGACAGTAATGGTTGCGGGAGCTCGCAACCGCCGATGTCGAACGACGTTAGGTTGCCAAATATGACAACCCTCCAACGCAGTTCCCAACTTCAACGTCCCGCCAAAGCGGCCGTTCGTGCAAGATCTTCCGAATGGCAAACCTAGTGTGTGGATTCTAATGGTGAGTGCAACACTTTAGTCTGTTTTGAAGGGTGACGCAGCGGATCCTCATTCAAGCCATCCTTCCACCCCGCCGTGGCACCAGCATAGTGGCTCAATTTTCCCAGATTAAGACTGGATTACCGAAACATAAATGAAGAATCCCAGCCTAGGTCGGTCCAGCTTTCGGGCATTAGATCAAAAATGGGGTTGGCATTCTTAAGGCTGGATTCCCTCTACATGCGGCATAAATCTTGCCCTCGATAGAAGCGCAGGTCCCGACTCGAAGTACCCACAAACCATGCGGGAGCAGCCGATCCTTCGGGGGTACTGAAACACTCCAAATTCGCGTTGGATATCTCGATCGCCAACTAATTCGCGCTCTCAAACACAGCGACATAGTCGATACTGGCGTCCTTCAACGGTGTTATTGAAATCTCGATGGGTTTTCTGTTCCCGATAAAGGAAAGGTCACTAAAGAGGCTAGGAGACCGCATTTGGACAGGCACCGAGGCACGACGTCCAAGGTAGATTTTTGATTTCGAACCATTGTCAAAGCGCACCTCCAAACTGAAACTTTGCTTTGCCAGTTCCGCCGGTACAATTTCGATCCCAGCAATTGACGCGCCATCGTCAAGTTGAACCAAAGATGTTGCGGAGCTGTTCTCCAAAACGGTCGCCTTTGACACATTGGAACCGCTTCTCAGCATACCAAGCAATTGCCGCAAGAATGACGAGGAATTGAAACTCTCGGTGTAGGGCAATTCCCAAATGACCAACTTATGTTCTTGTCGCTCAAGTGCGCCTGACGCCACATAGGCTTCAATCGCGCCGATCGGTCCCCCACCGGACACAGAGAAATTTTCCACATCTTCATCAAATGCGCGGGATAACGCGTCGGCGAAACGGTAGTAGTCCCGCTTGTATCGGTTGGAAAAACTACTGCCCAGCAAGGCGATGGAAGGTTCTCTATCTACCGTATCTAGAAGACTGCCATTGCGGGTCAGGTTAAACGAATCTGCCGTTTCAGCAGGCAGCGAAGTCCCGCAAGTGGTGCGCACAATATCAGCAAGAGAACCCCTCTCATCTATGGTGTCGTTGACTGTCAGGTCATCCATGCCAAACTGGCCGTCATTGGCGAACAGGTCAGGTGCTTCCCCGTTGACCGCCTTGGCCAAAGCAATCGCGCTGACTGCGGACCCTGTGGTGGTCCAATGCGTGTCCCGCCGAAAGTAAAAATCCTCTCTGATAGTAGCGTCGGCCAAGGCGACATCGGACAGGTTGGGAACAATTGCTCCCGACATAGACAGGCCTTTGATCAAGGCATCAAAGGACGCTTGCGCGGCGGTAACATCATAGGTGTTCGCCCCCATCGCGGCGTTAAGTTGCTGCTGTCCAGCAACCACAGGACGCGGCGGCGCGATGACAATTGCCAAAGGAACGCCGCGCATTTTGAATTCATCGACAATAGCCTGAACGAGTTTCTTTGACGTGGGTTTCATGTCGTAGCGGTCTATCAGCTGATCCTGCGTAAAAATCCATCTGCTGCTATCATCGCTGTAGACCGGTGCAACCTTGGCGTATTTCTTTGGCAGCGCGTCGCCATCCAAGAGCATTTCGCAATAGGGAGCGGCCTGTGCGGCAGACCCCAATAGAAGGGCGGCAATCAAGGGGGCATAGTGTTTCATTTTTGAGTGCTCCGGCTGGTCAAAAAGCGTTCAGGTATCTCCCAGATCACAAGCAATGGGAGGGTTGAGAAACTGGAGCGATCCTTCAGAAACGCGTCCATAGGAACGAAGGGGCCTTGCCCTACGTGGCTGAGATTGAGGACGTCCGCTTGCAGCGCCTGCTTGAGGAACCCTTCAAAGTGGAATTCCTCTTTGGCGGAGAAGCTGGTGCCGACCAATGCAACGGGAACGGCGACGTCTCCAAACAAGCCCCCCTTGGTGGCAACGGTGGTTTCAAAGTTCTCGATGGTCTCACGCGCGGGGCCCACGCGACTGCGAAATGGTCCTGTAGCAACAAATGACATTAGATCGCCGTCAAATTCTGTGACGCCCGTCGCGAGGGTGGTGACTTTGGCCCGCGGAATTTCAAGCTCTTGCACGGCCTCGGCAATCGCATTGGCGGCACGTCGCGCGCCCTCTGGGCTCCAATGGGTGTCTGTACGCATGAACGCAGCATCAATTTGCAGCGTCTTTCGTAGGTCAATCCCGACCAGCCCAGCATTCTGGATGGCGGCAAGTGTATGCGCATAACGCTGGGTGAAACTCTCTGAGCGCCCGCGCTGGAGACGTTGCGCCTGCATCCGAGCTTTGTCCGGAACGATGAGAGGAACAAGTGTGATCCCGTCTTTGGAAAGTGCTCTGGAGACACGAGCGAGTTCTGACGAAAAATCGCGAGGATCGCTTGGTTCAGTGAATTCTTCCGCCGTAAACAACCAGCCATCTTTACCAGCGACGGCGCCATCGGCGGGCTCTTGAAAGAGGATCCATTTGACCGCAGCCCAAATCGCAACGGCGCCTTCGTTTGCCGGAATGGAAGCCTCAAACCGGCCCTCAAATCCACGCTGATAGGCGCCGTTGGTCCAGCCTTTGAGTGGGTCCCCCGCGTCGGTGCGCACGAATGCGGTTGCCGAAAGTCCGGCCATCAACGTCGCGATAGCAAAGGTGCTTAGGGTGTCAAAAGTAACGCGCATCTGTCTGCTTCCTAGAACTGGAAATAAAGGAACGGGCTGTTGGTCCTTACTTGAAGGGCAACGAAACACAGGATGGAGAGGGTGGCGGATTGCAGGGCTGGTGAGAGCGAGATCTGGGGCAGCGACAGGCGAGGAGAGATTGATACTCCGATCCCAAACAGCAGGAAGCACACCTCGGTGGTGGCCGTGAGGGTGATGAGTTCCGGACGCATTGCAAAGCCGTGAAGACCGGCCATTCCAGCATACATCGTGGCCGCCCCCGACAAGTTTTCCGCGCGGAACACCACCCAGCCCAAGATCACAAACAACATCGTCAACGGCCAAGCTATCGCCTTGGGCCAAACGGTCTCGCGATGCTTGGCCCCCATCGCACGCTCAATGGCCATTATGCCGCCGTGCCAGATGCCCCAGACGACAAACGTCCAGTTTGCACCGTGCCAAATCCCCCCCCAAACCATTGTCAAAAGCAGGTTTCGATAGGTTTTCACCTTACCGCGTTGATTGCCGCCAAGCGGCACATAGAGATAATCGCGCAGCCAGCTTGATAGGCTCATGTGCCAGCGACGCCAAAATTCCGTGATCGACTGACTGATGTAGGGAACATTGAAATTCTCGGGGAAGTGAAACCCGATCATCATCCCGAGACCGATCGCCATTGCCGAATAACCCGCAAAATCAAAGAGCAATTGGATCGAATAGGCGACAGCACCCGTCCATGCCTCGACCATTGTCGGTTCGCCCAAGGCGAAGATCCTATCAGCCAATGGCGCGACGCTGTCCGCGATAAGTAGTTTCATCGCGAGGCCCAGCAGGAACCGGCGCAGGCCGTAGGAGAAAAGTACTAGCGAATGGGTGCGGTGCCCAAATTGATGGGCAAGGTCCTTGTATCGCAGAACCGGGCCGGCAATCAGCTGTGGAAACAGCGACGAAAAGGCGAGGAAATCGGAAAGCTTCTTGGCCGGCGGAGCGTCGCCACGCGATACGTCGATAATGTAGCTGATGGATTGAAACGTCAGAAACGACAAACCGATTGGCAGAAGGATCTCAGGCACAACAAGCCTCTCACCTCCCATCATGGTGTTGAGATTTCCAAGCAGGAACGTGGTGTATTTGAACCAGCAAAGGACGCAAAGATTGAACGCCACCCCAATACGGACAGCCAATTTTTTGGTCTCCGACCGGGACGTCCTGTTGGCGACATAGCCCGCAAAATAGCTGCCGCCGGCAATGGCATAGAGCACGATAAGCGCATCCGCCCGCCACCAAGCATAAAACAGCGTTGAGGCCAGCAGGATGAACCAATTGCGCGCGCCGTTCGGCAGCGCGTAGTAGGCGGCCAGGAAGCAGGGCAAGAAGCCGAATACAAAGATGGGCGTTGAGAAGACCATTGTTCAGCCCTCGATATTTGTGCCGAAACGGTTCTCGATGAGATGCGCCCCTTCGGGTCGCGCCACAAAGGTTAGGTTCTGTCCTCGCCGCAACTGAACGTCAAAAGTACCCAACACGCTATTTTCAGCCGACAGAACCAATAGCCTTGCAGCGACAGGATTGACTGAACGGCCCTCTGCAGTGTTGATGGCGGTACTTCCGATAACATCCACGTCGTGCTCCGCAAGCGACAATCGGACGGGCTGGTTAGACAGGTTCAGCAGCGTCAGAAGCACTTGTGCTTTGTTGTCCCGTGCGGGTTCCTGAATAATCACAACATGCCCAGTCGCGTCTATTGCCGCCGAGTAAAAGGCTCCCTCGAGCGCACCGCTGGTTAACGCGGCAGAGACCGGCCGAAAGGCGTCATCCGTTTCCCCAAGCGACGAGACACCTAAAACCGCTGGCGCAGTTCCGCCATCGAGCCATCGAATAAACACTGCGTCATCCGGTGGAGGGGCATCATAGAGCGTGTTGTCGGCAGTCCATGCGGCGTTCGCGCCAAACAGAAGTGCCAGCACAGACAAAGGGGCGAGCTTGAAACGGTTCATAGGGTATCTCCTTCCCTTGCAAGAGATAGAGAAAGGCGGTGATCGCGAGGGAAGTCGAAAGGATAACTGGATGTCGCGAAAGGTTATCTCGCTGACCCTTGGGCAGGAAAGGATGAGGAAAAGCGCAATGATTTGGGCGCGCAGGACGTGCGACGTCCCAAAGACGGCCAACTATGTGAGCGGGTGCTTCCGAGGTGACGGCGAGTTCGTGCCCGGTTTTGGAGCGCATTAGATTCTGCGCGTCAAGCGGCTCCTCTTGGCGTCGGAACCCATAGCGATGGCGTCTCAATCGCCGTTTCCATGAAAAAAGGGGGCGACAGGTTGTGGACATTTGAGGTCCGTCTGTGCGTTCGCACGAAATTCTCTCATCGGCGAGGTCGTATTGGCACATGTCCCATCCGCATTTTTCCTGACCGCAGTATGGCGTTGGAAATCTGAAATGACCGGATCGGGTGAAAATGTATGAAAGACTTTGTCCGACCGCCTTTTGACACTTTGTCTATCCTTTTGCGCGCCCACTGGCGCAACCGATCCACTCCATATTGGATGCAGATCAGGAGAAGGTATTCATGTTTCGTATCCCCAGCACTTTTACCGTCAGTTCGGTTGCGGCTCTGTTTTTGGCGCTCACACCAGCACAGGCAAAAGAGACGCCAAGAGATCGATACAACGCAGCAATGGATTCAGTCGAATCTGATCCGCAAATGGCGACGACGTCACTGGAGCAGCTTTGTGATGAAGGTTTTTCGCGCGCGTGCGACCGGCTCGGCTATTTTAGTTTCAAAGGCATCGGCATACCGCAAGACGCCGACCAAGCCATCGCCTACTATCAACAAGCAGTAGAGCAAGGCAGCAGCAAGTCACTATTATCATTGGGAAAAATTCACCTAACCCAGAAATCTTACGAGGCGGCGTCTGAAAGTCTTTTGGCGGCTGTTGCGCAGGGAGACCAACGAGCAGAGGCTGTCCTGGCATGGGCCCATGCGACGGGACGACTGGGACCTATTGGCGACCCAGACCAAGGGCTTTCGGTGTTGATCACCTTGGCCGCCAACGGGGATCGAGACGGTCAGATTTCGTTGCTTGATGCATTAACACGCACCCCCTCACATGATGTGGACGTCTCCAAGACGCTCACAGAGTTGCATAGTCGCCACACGCAGGGGGATGCCAAAGCTGCGGAAGCCCTGTTGAGATATTACCGGATCGTCGGCCACCCACGCGGGACAATCGAGACACGGGCAACGCTTTTGGAGACCGATGGCCTGCGCGACAAGATACGTGTTGAAGAAGGCTTGTTTCTAGCGCGCGACCTAGACCCCGAACAGTTTTGGAGCACGTCAGAGGAGATTGTGCGCTCGGCACCCAATGATGTGTTTGCACGTGGCCTGTCGGTGACCGCGAAGATAAACAAAAACGCCTATGTCCGGATCGTCCAAATGGAGCTTCGGGATTTGGGATATCGCGTAGGACGCGCCAGCCCCTATTTGAATCGCCCGCTGATCCGCTCGATCAATGCGTTTTGCCGTGAAACAGGGCAGCAAAGCGCCTGTGTTTTGGGCCCTTTGAAGTCAACGACAATCAAAGCGGTTGCCTCAGAGATTGCGCAGTTGCGCGCGGAACCATGAACCTAGGCTGACGAACATCACCGAACTTAGCGTCACTTTGAGTTTCACCGTTGATCTGCGGCGTCGGGATGCAAGGCCTCGGCTTCGTTGCGAAGTCGGGAAAGGAGGTCGCCCCATTGGCCCTCTGGTGCATTCTGGATTTCTTGCAGGATGCTCCAGAGAGATTGCCAGCCCAGCACCGCAGCAGATCCAGACAGACGATGCGCTTCTTGACGGTCTTTTTCCGAGATCAAGTCAGAAGTACCTTTGCCGTCAAGGAATTGCGACAACTCTCCCTGCGTTTCTAGCTGCGCCTCAGTGTAGCGCTCTTGGCCAAATCGCTTCAAAAACTCGGGTTCTTGCTCAGACATGTCAAGGTCGTGAGAGCCGACCTTTTCCTCGCCGGAGAAAACTTCGACAAGAGTGCTGTGAATGGCAGATCGTCGCACGGGCTTCAGGACCAGTCGCTGGAAATCCTGCGCCAGAATGGCCTCATGGTCGGAGACTGAGGCATGCGCAGTGACCGCAACCGCAGGTGTGGCGGCATTTCGCGCGGCTCCGTCCCTGATACGTTTCAGCGTTTCGATCCCATCGATGCCCGGCATGCTGATATCCAAAAGCAGAACGTCAAAATCCGTGTCATCACACATATCGATCGCGTCATATCCGTTGCTGGCCTGATGAGAGCGGCCACCAAGCTCTCGTATGATGTCTACAAGGATTTCGCGATTGATATCGTTGTCATCCACAATCAAGGCGTGGAACCCCTTTGGAAGGTCTGGCAAAGTCTGCGTGCCGGCTGTGCCTCGAATGCCATCGCCAACGTCTACCTTGGGCAACGGCAACCGGAACGTGAACAGGCTCCCTTCTCCTAGAAGGCTGTCGGCCTCCAGCGTACCGCCGTTGCGCTCGATCAGCCGTTTGGTGATTGCAAGCCCCAGACCCGTGCCCGAGTTTTCGCGATCGAATGCAGTATCGATTGTGACGAACTCTTCAAAGATCCTGCTAAGATTTTCCGGCGCGATTCCGACACCGGTGTCGGCTACACGAAATTCAACAACATCCGAACTGGACAACCGTTCCACCTCAATGGCAACGCTGCCATCGCGGGTAAATTTGAGCGCATTGCCTACCAAATTGACCAGGCAACGTTGCAAGGCACCACGGTCGCCGCGAACGGCTTCAAGATCTTGTGTGGTGAAATCAACCGACAGGTCATTTCCAGCCTGATCCGCGTTGCTGCGCAGACTTGCGTTCACATCCTGCACCAGGTCGCGCAAGTTGAACGGAGCCTGTTTGGGCGGCTCGTTCTCTGTGCCCAAAGAAGAAAGATCAAGCACGTCATTCACATGTGACAACAACAGCTCGCCGGAAATCCCGATCGAGGCCAAATGCCGTTTTTGTGTGTCGCTTAAGTTCGATTGATCCAGAAGATCGAGCGAGCCCAAAATTCCGTTGAGCGGTGTGCGCATTTCATGGCTCATCACCGTTAGCAGGTTTGATTTCGCCTGCTCGCCGACTTGCGCTTTTTCCAATGCGTTTTTGAGGTCTTCTTCAGCCTTCAACTCGCTGGTGATATCGCGCAAAAACGACACGAACACCGTCTCGCCACTGGCCTCGGACAAAGAAATTGAAAGTTCGACTGGAAACACCTCGCCGGAGGCTCGCATCCCTTGCAAGCGGACGCGCCCAGCGCCGATTACTTTCTTATTTCCGGTTTCCACGAAACGCTTCAATCCCGCGCGATGCGCCGCACGCAGTTCTTCGGGAACGATCAGATCGGACATGTCTTTCCCAAGCACATCCATGCGGGAATACCCGAAAACCGTTTCTGCCGCGCCATTGAATTCAACAATTTGACCGCGCTTGTCCACAACCAAAACGGCATCCAGAGAGGAAGAAACCGCTGCCTCAAAGCGCGATCTGGCCCGATCGCTGAGTTGTGCCGCGCGCTGTCCTTGTCGATAAAGTTGGATCAAACTTGCCAGCGCCAGAAACAAGACCGCAATCAGGGTCGTCAGGCCGAATGCCAACCGCTGGAGTGTCACCGACAATCTTTGTCGATCCGCCGAAACCTGAGTTGTAAAATGATCCACGCCAGACAGCGCCAAGGCCCTCACTTTGGGGCGTAGCACTTCGATTTGCGAAAGCATGAAGGGCAGTCTTGATCTTAAGTTCTCGTCGGGCCCGTCGACAAATGGAATGCTTTGTTCCAGAAATTCGACCGTCTCAGCCATGTATGCCGCAACTTCTTCGTTTCGCGCCATGGGACCAAAAAAGGCGCTTTGCCGCACGGTCGTATTCCGACTGAAAAATATGTCGAAGCGTTTTCGGACTTGCTGCAAGTCGGCGAGTTCGCCCGTTTGCGCCGACAGAGCTGCGTTTTGCAACATCAACAACTCCACTTCGAGTTGCGACATCGTCCAGCTAACATCGTCGTTTTGTGCCTTGGACAAAACTCTCAAATCGGCAAACACGGTTCGCCCCAAAACACCCACCAAAAGCAAGCTTGCGAGGAGCAAGCTTGCAAAGAGTAGAAATGGCCATCGGCCTTTCATGAGCATGGTTCTGAAACGGGAGATGCGGACCTCAATTTACTCATCGGCAACAACCTCAATACGATCGAGTTGCCATATACTGCGGGAATAATACTCTTCTGTCTGATAGGATGCATTTTCTGCGAATGGGTAGACGATCCACAAAGGTCCCTTGTCCCGCAAGGACATTTTTTCGCCATTGCGCAAGTAAGCGACGATCGGACCACCTTTAACTGCGTCCGATGTGGGTATGGAAACAGTGTAGTCATTTACGGCTGTGGCGCGCAACTCGCCTTTGCCTGCTCCCACATGGGCAAGAAGTGCGGCCAGCGAAACACCTTCGAATGTTTGAAGGCCCTCCGTCCAGATTGTGTCGGTTTCAAGCATTGTCATTGGCAACGCACGCAGCGCATTTTCATCAAGCTGCCACTTTGCACCATCCGCCGTCTCCGCAACATCGCCGGTGATGGTCAAAACAGTCTCCGCCATCGGCTGAGTAGCCACCATGGCCATGAAGACGACGCCGGCTAAAAGGCTCCGAGAGGGAGATTTGGTCAAAATTCCATTTAGGCTTTTCATTGGACTCTCCGATTTTTGTGGTCTGCATCCTTGTGCCATCAACGCAGAGCCCATGCGGTTGCACATTCGGTTATTGGACTAACCTTTGGTATAGTTTGGATGACCTTACAGCGTTGGAGGTTCGTCCGATGCACCGCTGAGATTTTCTAAAACTATGCGAATTATCCCAGATTATTCGGACGAAGCGGCGCTCTACCCCATTCGGCTGCAAGAAGAAGGAAGTTTTGAATGCTACAGGAATCTCAGCAAAGTCAGGGAGACACGACTGGCTTACATCAGCCGTCCCCGATAAGCTTATCTCACATTCAACGAGTAGGACGCCCAGTTTCTATGAGAATATTGTTGGCAGATGACCACGGAATGGTTCGAGAAACCATCTCCGCATATCTTACGACGGAAGGCCGAGCCGCCGTTCTGACCGCTTCGGATTATTTCGAAGCCATGAAAATTCTGGAACTCAAAGGCCCATTCGATCTTGTGCTTCTGGATTTCAGCATGCCGGGCATGAACGGCCTGAAAGGACTAACCGATGCTGTGGCTTCGCACCCTGATCAGGCCTTTGCCATCGTGAGCGGCACCGCACCCAACAAAATTGCCCAAGACGCGCTCGAAGCCGGGGCGATAGGGTTTCTCCCCAAAACCATGGGGGCCAAGTCCTTGGTCAATGCGGTGCGCTTTATGATAGCAGGTGAGACATTCGTCCCCGCAAGCGTGTTGGCAGCCGGTGGTGAAGCAAGTGAGAGTGATTTTTCAAAGCAATTGAGCCAACGAGAACAGCAGGTTTTGACCGGCCTGTGTAAGGGGCAGTCCAACAAGGAAATTGCCCGCGACCTCGACCTGCAAGAGGTGACAATCAAACTTCATGTGCGAACACTTTGCAAAAAGCTCAACGCGAAAAACCGCACCCAAGCGGCTTTGATAGCTAAGGAGGCAGGCTTTGAATAAGCCTGCCCCGTTCTCAAAAACTAGAACAGAAAACTGTCATAGAGTTGGGCAATGTCGTCTGCCGTATTTGTTAGCAGAAGCGTAGTGTCGTTGCCGAGTTGGATCGAAATGTCATTGCCAATAACGCTGACTTGGCTTTGGAACCAAGCCGAATAGTCACTTTCGTCAAAGCCGATCTCCAAACGGCGCAGATCCAAACGGTCTCCATCCGTGACCGAAAAATCCAGAATGCTGTCCAAAGATCCGTCCAGGTCGTCGCTGCGGAAAATGAACGTATCTGCACCGCTTCCACCCGAGGCGACATCACTGCCTGCCCCCAGATATAGACGATCCCCATCGGCGCCACCGTATAGAGTGTCGTCCCCTGACGCACCACTGAGATAGTCACGTCCCGCTCCCCCGGACAGCACATCATTGCCGCTATCTCCGCGCAAGCTGTCACGCCCTTCTCCCCCAGTGAGGACATCATCACCAACTCCACCGCGCAGGCTGTCTGTTCCAACTCCTCCATCCAACGCATCGTTGCCGGAACCGCCAGCCAGCGTGTCATTGCCGCTGTCTCCGTTTAGGGTGTCGTTTCCAGATCCACCTATCAGTTCGTCGCTGCCCTCGCCTCCATCCAGAGAGTCGTCCCCGCTGCCACCAGTGAGATGGTCTTCTCCCACGCCGCCAGACAGGGTGTCGCTTCCAGAGCCGCCTTCCAAGACATCAGCCCCGGCATCGCCAGACAAATCATCGTCACCGGACCCACCGTGCAGCTCATCTGTGCCGCTACCTCCTGAGAGAATGTCATTCTGGCCACCGCCGGATAGAGTATCGTCACCGTCGCTGCCAAACAGAACGTCAGCGCCGGACCCACCGTTCAGAACATCGGAGGACTGCCCGCCATCCAGCGTGTCATGACCCGCGGACCCTTCGAGTGTGTCACTTCCGGCTCCACCAAGCAAAACGTCATCGTTTTCGGGCAGGAGGTTGCCGAACTGATCATAGCGCAGCCCTTCACTGTCATAGTGTGACACTATGGTGCTGTTGCCATTCGCGCCGGCGCCGCCATGCAAATAGTCGTCTCCCTGACCACCAAGCAAAGTATCACCGAGACCTCCACCGGTCAGTTCATCTTCACCGATGCCGCCATCCAGCGTATCGTTTCCGCCGTTACCGCTTAGCGTGTCATCGTAAGTCAGTTCTCCTTCAGAAGTGGCTACAAGTGTCAGGCCTGTAACCAAAACACTGGAATTTATGTCCACTTCTACGAACGGGCTTTCAGCTGTCGGATCGGCCGACCCGTCGTTTGAGTATGAGGTCGGGGTTTCAGCCAGCAGGTGCAAACTCGCAAGACCGGTTTCCGGGTCGATCACCACCTGGTAAATCGCGCCCGAACTCGGTGTGGAGTCGTCCATGTCGTGATCGCCGGCATTGCCCCCTACGTAAAGGTTGCCGTCCGCATCCACTATGGCCGCGCCGAATGTCATGGCCGGTACGCCATCCAGCGTGACACCATCAACGACAGTCGACGTCACCGGAACAGTTTCAAAAGTTGGGGTGCCGCTAGAAACATCAACGACAAGCAAAATGGTATCGGCGCCTTCAGCACTAGGGCGGGCTACGCCGTAGAAGGACTGAGTTGCGGCGTCAAAAGCGACGTCATAGACACGGGCACCTACCAATTCGGCAGGGAACCGATGCACTGACACAAGCGGGTTGCCGTCGCTGTCAAACTGATCGACGTCTATCACGGCGATGTGGTTCATACTGGACTGGAATGACCAAAGATTTCCTTGGTCATCAAAATCGCCGGTCCATGCACGGTAAGGCGTTTCCCCAACCCGATAGCTGTTACCTTCGGCATCTATCATCACGAGGTCGGATCGACTGACCTGGTTGCCCAGCGCGTCGACACCGTCGCCCACAGCGATGGCATAGAGCAGATCATTTTCAGCGTTGTAGCCCATTGAGTTAACGTTCACAGTGCCTTGAACACCCGCTACCTCGTAGGTCTGTGTCTCGACGTCAAAGACATGAAGCGTGCCATTGAGCACCTGATAGAGATTTGCCTGCCCGTCGGCGAAGGCCGAAACGGTCACATCCTGACCACCGATGTCGATCTCAGTTTCATAGTGAAAAATAGGTCCGGACGTGTCGATTTCTGGCCCACTATTCTCGCCTTCGACAGAACGAATGGTGATCTCGGCTGACTCGTCCGAGGCTGTAAATTGCACCTGATGTGCGCCGTACGAACCACTGTCCGAGGAAAACTCGGCAATGACGGCGCCGTCCATCAAGACCTCCACAGTAGCATTGGGTTGCCCGCCCGCAAAATTGGCGGCGAGTTCGAGAGTTAGATTGTAGACCCCGCCCGCCTCGGTCGTGACCTCTTGGGTCATTTGCTGGTGTCCGCCCTCCAGATCCGAAACCGTCCAATTGCCGCTTTCAGCATAATCGGCGAAAGAGGATGCACCGTCTGTCCCCTCAAGCAAATTGTCCTCGGAATAGTCGCCAAACAGGAGGTCATTGCCACCCTGCCCGGCCAGATTATCATTGCCCGCCAAGCCGACCATGTTGTCAGATTGGCTGGTGCCTTCGTGCACATCGGACAGGCCCGAGCCCACCCAGGTGGTTGTTGTAGACATTGAGTTACCTCACAGGTTTGATTGAAAAAGGGGATCTTTTACCAGCCGATGCCTTGGAGGTTGCCCCTCTTCGGGGACGACGCAAACAGGCGCACGACATCGATGACCGGAAGATCGGGATTGGCCGAGACCGCGGCGCGGTAGGTGTCGTTGCTGTGGCAAACAATCACCGCGTCAACGTTGGAGGTCACGTCTTCAACAGTGTCGCGCAACATGTCTTTTAGCGCGCCCGCAAGCTGGCTCAGCCCTTTGCTGCCGTGTGTGACGTAGGGCAACAGATCCGAAACCGGCGTGTCGGCCGAAACCGCCTCGTCGTGCACCAACAGTTCGATGCCTTCGGCATGCAAAGCCGCCATGACTTCGAGGATCGGACTTTCGCGCAGGTCATCTGTACCTGGTTTGAAGGCAATCCCGAAGACACCGACGCGCCGCGCGCCAGTGCCGCGCAGCATTTCGGTCGCCTGCCGGATTTGCTCTTTGTTGGAATTGTCCAGATTGCCAATGAGAGGGAGTGAGACACCCATCTCTTCGGCGATGTGCTGCACAGCCCGCACTTCCTTGGGCAAGCATGACCCACCATAGGCGAAGCCAGGTTTCAGATAGTATGAGGAGAGGTTCAGCTTTTGGTCTTGTGTGAAGATGTCCATGACGGCATGGCTGTCCACACCCAGGGGTTTGCAAAGACGACCAACTTCGTTTGCAAAACAAACCTTGGTGGCGTGCCAAACGTTGTCCACATATTTGATTGTTTCCGCGACCTCGATGGTGGTCAGGATCGGATTGTCATCCACCGAGGCATAGATACGGCGCATGATCTCTGCCGTTGCAAAGTCCGTGGTGCCAATGACCGTCTTGGGCGGGTTGTGGAAATCATCAATCGCCACGCCTTCACGCAAGAACTCCGGATTGAAGCAAATTCCGAAATCACGTCCCACGACCTTGCCGGAAATTGCTTCCAGAATAGGCGCCATAACTTTCATTGTCGTCCCTGGGGGAATTGAGCAGCGCATTGCGAAGACGTGAAAACCATCTTTGTCGCGCAAGCCACGCGCCATCGCGTCGGACGCCAACTTAATGAATGTGTAGTCGCACCCGCCGTCTGCTGCTGTAGGCGTGCCAACAGAGACAAAAGTCACATCTGTGTCGATCACTGCCTGCGAGAGGTCGTCGGAAGTGCTGATCAATCCATCGTCAACACCTTGTTTCAGCGTTTCAGAAAGTTGATCTTCGTGGATGGGGCTTTCGCCACGACCGATCATTTTGACCTTGGTTTCGCTCAGGTCGACCCCGATTACACGGTGACCCAAGGATGCCAAGCACGCCGTTGATACGGCGCCCACATAACCAAGGCCAACCACACTGATACTGGGTTTGTGACGGGGAGCAGGGACAACGATCTCGGCGTCCTGCGGCAAAAACTTACGGTATTCCATGACAAATTCCTCCTGACTGAAATCAAATTAAAGCTTTGTTTTCAGGAATATTTTTGGAATTAGGTCATTTCAGCCGCCCTTAGGTTGAGGGCGCTATCCTTTAGTGCAGCCAGCCTTTACAACGGCAGAAATGACGAAACCTGCACGGTGATCCATGCAGGTTTGCCATGTCCGTCGAGCCGGGTGGGCTTAGGCATACGACGGTCAATCTTTGGGGAGAGATCAGGCCACTTCGGCGCGTTGGTAGATATCCTCGTAGCGGATGATATCGTCCTCACCTAGGTAGCAGCCCGACTGCACTTCGATCAGATGAAGCGGCAGTTTCCCCGGGTTTTCCAAACGGTGAACAGCACCAAGCGGAATGTATGTGCTTTCATTCTCTGTCAGCAGCTTCACATCCTCATTGACGGTCACCTTGGCTGATCCGCTGACCACGACCCAGTGCTCTGCGCGATGAACATGGCTTTGCAAAGACAGCTTGGCACCCGGCTCAACCATGATGCGCTTCACCTGAAAGCGAGCGCCCAATGAGAGCGTTTCATAGTACCCCCAAGGCCGGTAGCACCGCTTAAATCCGTCTGCCTGGGTGGCACCTTCCATGCGCAAGGCCTCCACCACCTGCCCCACTTGGGCGCTATGGCGCCGATCCGCGACCAGAATGCCATCATCCGTGGCCACAGCTATCACATCCTTGAGCCCCAAACCGACAAGCTTCACATCAGGGTTCTCCGATTTCAGCAAACTCCCTTCGCAATCGAGCGCTGTAGAGTTCCCTAGAACAACCGTGTCATGCTCATCTGGTTCACCGATGTCTTTGAGGGCCTGCCAGCTTCCCAAATCGGACCACCCACAGGTCAACGGCAATGCAGTGCATTCTGATAGGTTTTCCATGATCGCGTGGTCAAAGGAAATCTCGTCACAGCGCCCAAATGCGTCCGCATCAAGACGCATGAATCCAAGATCTTCGCCGCCCAATGCCATTGCTGCCTCTGCTGGCCCGATTAGCTCAGGCGCGTACGCTTCAAATGCTTTCAAGACAACGTCGACTCGAAAAAGGAACATGCCGGCATTCCACAGCCAATTGCCATCTTCGAGCATCCGGGAGGCTGTTTCAGCATCCGGCTTCTCAGTAAACTGGGAAATCATCAGCGCATCATCGTTGCCACCTTCGACACGCAGGTACCCAAATCCCGTCGCCGCAAAATCTGGTTTGACACCCAGCGTAACAATCATGCCCTTCTGTGCAACCCGCGCCGCCTTGAAAATGGTTTGGCGAAACCCGTGAGCGTCCGAAATCTGATGGTCACTTGGCAGAACAAACAGAATTTTCTCTGGGTTGTCCTTGTGCAACAGCGCGGCGGTCAACACGGCTGGGGCTGTATTGCGTCCCATCGGTTCCACGATAAGGCCACCGCAATCGACCTGCATCTCCGCCAGCTGTTTTTGGGCAATGAAACGATAGTCTTCGCCAGTGATCACAGTCGGCTCCGCGAACTCAGGTGTATTCACCCGCTCCAATGTGCGCTGAAACAGGCTTGGCCCTTCCAAAAGGTTGGCGAACTGTTTGGGAAAACTCTTGCGCGAAACAGGCCACAGACGTGTGCCGGACCCTCCAGCGAGAATGACAGGTGTGATCATCGAAACTTCCTTTCTTGTTTGTTGCAGCGAGGATAGCTGGCAACAAAAACGAAGGTGCGATGTCGGAGGGCTATCGACCTGTTCAAAAGGATAGCAGACCCTCAAAAGGGCAGGTCAATCAGCCCAACATAAAGCATCAAAAGAGTTAGAAATGCAGAGGTGGCTGTCACAAGCTGAAACTTGGCGAACCCATTGCGGAGACGGTCGACAAATCCAGTATGGTTCCCTGCACTTTGATTGCCACGATTGGACCATTTCTGCTTGGACAAATGAAAGATCATGTAGATTTTCACCGACGCGTTAATCACTTGATTGAGATAGAGAATAAACGGCCAGCTCATGTCTGCATGACGGCTGTAGCCGATCAAAAACAGACAAAGCACCACTCGGGAAAACAGCACCCAGATCAGGCAATTCAGGAAATACCCAGGTGCGATCATGCTGCCCAACACCGCCATGATCGGGCTCACCATCATGGTCCACATTGCCAGACGTTGGTCCACCACGCACCACCAGATGAACAGAGGCATCCGGCGCGGGCCCAATGCGATGGCGCGGCTGCCATTTCGCAACATATTTCCAGACCAGCGGCGGAAATTCTGGATCATCCGCATCAGGCCGTTTTCTTTGATCACTTCGATTGTATAGACCGTGGCGTCCGGGACATAAGTCATCTTTGCCCCGACACTCAGCAGGCGATACCAAGTCGATTTGTCGTCGCCGGACAAAAAGCGAAACCGGCCCCAAAGCCAGTGGTTCAGGTGGTCCGCCTCGATTGTTCGAATGAACTTCAGATCCAAGATATGTCGGGCGCGGAAAACGCTCATCCGTCCAGTCAAGGTCAGAACCCTGTCGGACAGAGCATGGCTTTGCATCGCGAGACGCCTTTGAGCAAAACGCATGTCTAGCCATTTGGCAATCCACTGAGGTCCGTAGCAGATGACCTCTTCGTCCGTGGTCAACGCCTGCAACTCCGGATCATAGGCGAACATCGACAGTGTTTTTTTCAGCACATCGTCTCCGAACAAGGCATCGCCATCCATGAAGATCACCAAATCCTCAGGGTCCGCCGCTGCTCGACTCATAGCCCGCAAAATCAAGCCGATGGCCATCCGCTTGCCGGGGTGATTTTGGCGAATAAAAACAAGCTCGGCGAGGTCGTCGGGAATGTCTTGCGCATAGGTTTGAACAAAATCCCGTATGATCATCTCGTCATAGGCACTGCCGGTTCCGATATAGATTGTGGTCGGAATGCGTTCGCGGCGGATTTGGCCAAGAATTGACCCGATCACCCGTTTGGTGATCGACGGCTCCTCAAAATAGGTGGTCATTTGTATATGTAACCGTTTCGGTCGCCATCCGGTCTGCCAAATCGCGTCAGCCTTTTTGCGTTTTGCCGGCCATGCCACATACGAATAAATCGAAGCGCGAATGGCATGGGTGAACCACCAGCCGAAACGCCAAAGGCCCAGAGATCCCAAGACAATTGTGATGTGCCCTACATTTGGATCGAGAAACCGGTTGGGCACAGAGACCAACAGCCAGAAAAGCAGCGCAATCACCGCAAAAAGCACCATCAGATTTTTGAAGGTCCAGCGGCGCCAATACGGTTTCTTGGGGCGCTGCAATTCCCGAAGCCGGTTGGTCAGATCCTTATCGAACGCGTATTCGGAATGTATGTCACGCATCGCGCGACCACAGGGTTTTGACGCGGGAGATCATGCGCTGGGCCCAAGGGCGGCGGACCTGAAGATTGACAGGCGCATCCTTTCGCAAGGCCGATTTTGTCTCCTGGGCGCTCAGATTGGTGGGGGTCACAGTAACAATGATGCCGAACTCACCCGGCCGCCGCGGATCTGCCCCCGCAGCCACGTCCGTCACCTTGCCAGCCAAGGTTTTCTTCCGGCCTGCAGTATTGATGCCGATGCTGGCGGGCATACCAACGAAAATGGTTTCTGCGAAACGCTCGCTGACCCAACCCTGCGCCACACGCGGAGCGTCCCCTTCAAAAACAACAGCCAAATCGTTGTAGTCATAAGGCTGCCCTTTGCGCACCAGAACCTCATGCACCAGTCCATCACTTGGCGCTCGCACGTGGCTAAGTGAAATGGCATCCTTTTGGGCATCGCGCGCCGCACGCAGGCCGCGCACTTTGGCCAGTTGTGCCGCCTCGACCTCTTTTAGTCTCGCTACTGCAAACACAAATGGATCCTGAGCCACCGACTGGGCAGGAGACGTTGCCTGCTCTGTCCGCCACCTGTCCCAAAGGGTGTCAAACCCACGGTCCCCAACAAAGCGCGTGTATGCCAACCTCATGGCGCTCGCGCGTGTGTCTGGTGCCTCGACACTATGGTAAGACGTCAATGCCTCCAGCGTGCGGGTTATGCTCAGGAGTTCATTCTGTTCGTGCGCCAGTTTGGAACGCGCCAAAGCCAATTTGCCCTGTGCCTCGGGGTCTTTAAGACGCACCAAAACCTGCCCTGCAACGACAGCCTCGCCAGCTTTCACGGAAATCGACTTCACAAACCCTTCACTGGCAGGCAAATGCTCGGCAATGGGAGCCACCACGCGCCCATGCTGAACGTTGATGCGTGTAAAGCTGTTAAACAGGGATGTACCAAGGATTGTCGCAACAGTGAGTGCAACCATCGCGTAGAGAACAACATGGAGAACCACGCGGATCGGTGTTGGCCACCGTCCTTTGGTGCTTTCCTCTTTCTCTTCTTCGGTCTCTTCCATTGGAACGAGGTCCACCGGCGTGTCCAAGCTTGTGATGACATCTTCGCTGCTGGCCATTCGACCTGAAAGCAAAGCACGGTAGAACAGCGCCAAAGTTTCTCTTTGCCGCCCACTTAAACCGGAAAATTCGACAAAGCTTTCGCTATCTGGCTGCGTAAGCCGCACCGGAAAACGCACGTCGACTCCCTGGAACGGTACGCTAAGTTGCCCTGTCTGCGGACACTTTCCCGCCTCTTTCGGCCAAGACAGCCCGGCCAAAGACCAGGCATCAATCCGTACAACCTGACCGGACGGGGCCTCAAACGTCAGGGGGGCTTGGACGGTCCAACTCAGGTCGGAGCCTGCGGGTTGATGGCGAATTTTCAAAGCGACCTCGTCAGAATGTTCGAGGTACACTTAGGGAAAACCAACAAAGTGCGGGCTGGAGCTGGTGTATGGTAGAGTGATCAAAAGAGAATTCCACTGACCTTTAGTATAGTTTTGCGAAGGCCTCACACCCAAATCGCGCTCATAAGGATCAATCGGCACACTTTTTGGCTTAGTTCCGAGTTGATCCTCCCCCACGGAAGTGGTCCGCCCGTATAGATAGCGAACGGAGGATCTAATATGGGAATGAAGCGACACAAGCCGGAAGAGATTGTCACGAAGTTACGGCAGATCGAGGTGCTGTGCGGCCAAGCATGGCACGCGTTGATGCCGTCCGCCAAGTGCAGATAACCGAGCAGACGTTTTACCGCTGGCGTAAGCAATATGGCGGAATGGGAACCGATCAACTGAAGGAACTCAAACGACTTCAGAAGGAGAATGAACGGCTGCGAAGAGCCGTGTCGGACCTAACGCTGGACAAGCTGATATTGTCAGAAGCAGCACGGGGAAACTACTGAGCCCTTCGCGCCGCCGTGCCAGCATTGTGCATGTGCGAAGCCAGTTCCGCATCTCAGAGCGTCGGGCGTGCAGAGTGTTGCATCAACACCGTTCAACACAGCGTAAAGCCCCAAAAGGTCGCGCCGATGAAGACCGCTTGGTTGCCGACATGATCGAACTGGCTCGCCAGTATGGCCGATACGGTTATCGCCGCATCGCAGCTTTGCTGAGAGATGCGGGATGGCGGGTGAACGACAAGCGTGTTGAACGCTTGTGGCGGCGTGAGGGGCTCAAGGTGCCGATGAAGCAGCCCAAGAAAGGACGGCTCTGGTTCAACGATGGCTCGGGTATCCAACTGCGTGCAGAGTATCCCAACCATGTCTGGTCGTATGACTTCGTTCATCATCGAACGGATGATGGAAGGGCGTTCAGGACATTGAATATCCTGGATGAGCACAGCCGGGAATGCTTGGCGATCCGAGTGAAACGGAAGCTGAATTCAGCCGAGGTGATCGATGCATTGACGGATTTGTTCATCCTGCGCGGTGTTCCGGCCTACATAAGATCAGACAACGGCCCAGAGTTCATAGCTCAGGCTGTTCGGGATTGGATAGGCGCGGTCGGAGCCAAGACCGCTTACATCGAGCCGGGTCACCTTGGGAGAAAGGATACTGTGAAAGTTTCAATGCCCGGTTCCGCGACGAGCTTCCAAATGATGAAGTCTTCAACAGCCTAAAGGAGGCCCAAATCCTGATCGAACAATGGAACCACTCGGGACATTGCTGCACAATGCCCTGCCGGTCAGCGGGAAACACTACAACACCAAACGACCACACGGTGCCTTGGGTTATCGCCCACCGGCCTCAGAAACCATCGTCCCAATGGAACCAAGGCCAATCATGCACTAACATTCAAAGTGGACCACTTGATTGAGGCTGATCACCTTGGACATTGAAGAGGTCGGCGAGCTGCCGGACACGTGCGCTGAAGCGCAAACGTGGAAAACCGCCCTGAGGCGGCTAGTGACTTGATATTTATGTTATAAATTTGGTTGCGGGAGCCTGATACCACCGAAGACTGCGAGAGCCTCTTGGTCAATTTCAAACACGGTTGGCGATTTCTGAGCTGTTCAAACGCCGCCTCAACATGCTAATGCTCAATGCTGGTGACCAAATAATTAGCAGACACCCAACAGGTTTTGTTGCGGACTTTGGTTTGCGGATCAAAGGCCACGATCCTTGACATGTTCACCTCAAAGGTGAATTCAAGCGCCCGCGCCGCACGTACATCTGGGCACACACACCAGCCCCCACCCTGGCCGCCCATAGTCACCGGCTGACGCAGTCGCTTGCCTATGAATGCATACCTCAATCAGCCCAGATGATCGCAAACCTTTTCCCCGCTATACACTTTATGGACATGATCCGCGGGGTGGTTCTACGTGATGCAACCTTCGCCGACCTTGGGTCGGGCGCGCTCGTTCTGTCGCTTTATTCGATTTTCGGCATTGCGACGGCGTCGCTACGGTTCAAAAAATCTCTGGAATGAACGTCTAGTTGCCATAGGTCCCGGTAGCTAAAGCCAAGGCTGCCGACGAAATATAAACTGCGGCTCGTGCGTCCGCCAGTGCTTCAATGGCGACAAACTCATTCAAGGCGGCCACAGAAGCGTCTGAAATAGTCCCAATCCCTGCGGCGTAGGCACTTTCTGCCGCGTCTGCAGTGCGTTTTGCTGAGGTCACAAGATCCTGCGCTGCAAGGTGCACGGCAAGCGAGGTCTTTAGTGCCTGATATGCCAAACCAACTTCTCTACTGGTTACTGAGCGTGCGATCTCTACCCCAACTTTCGCGGAGCTTATCCGACTATTCGCGTTGTTGAGACGCGTCTCCTTCAGCCCTCCATCAAAAACTGGAATAGTTACTCCTAAGAACACTCCCGAACTTGAGGTTGTGCCAATACCTCCAGGTTCAAATCCATTAATGCTCAGGCCACTGTTCCCTGCCAACACATTCGCGCCCCCATAAATTTTTGGAAGGTAGGAAGCAGCGGTTGCGTCCAAATCAAATTGCGCCGCCCGCACTTCAGCCAGAGCAGCTAGCACCTCCGGGTGTGATTTCATGGCGCTTTGGACATAAGTCTCCAAAGTCTTACTTTTGGGGGACGGAAGTCGCCCGGTTGTCGGCCTGATCCGAACAACAGAATTGGGTGATAAATTCAAAGCCGAGGCGAGCAACACCCGGGCGGCACCAACTTCGCCTGCGACCTGTGATTGAACCACCCTGGTTTGGGCCAAGAGTTGTTCTGCCTGAGCCACTTCAACGTCATTTCCAAGACCTGAGCCCTTCCGTTTATTGGCTGCTTCGAGAAGCTGTTCCGCACGTTGGGTCGCGGCTGTGGCCGCCATGTTCTTTTTTTGAGAAGCATCGAGACGGTGGTAGTGGGAAGATACGTCGAAAATAAGTTGCAGATGCGCTCTGTTAAACTGGAGTTCGGCCACTCTTGCCAGCTGATCGGCGGCCTGCTGCCGTGAGATGTTCTCACCGAAATCAAAAAGCAGCCAGGATACGCCGACCACGGCCGCCACGCCGCTAACGTCTGTCGAAACCGTTGAAGGGGGCAGGAGAGCCGGATTGACATCAGTGTTGAAACGCTGACCGCCGGCAATAACTGATGCAGTCACCAATGGCAGCGTGGCTGCACGAACGGCTGAAACGTTTTGGCCTGCTTGGCGTGCGGCAAGCCAGGTTTTGCGAGTGACCGGGTTTCTGCTTTGGGCGATGTCTATCAGCTGCGGCAACGTGTAGACCTTGCCAGTAGACACGCCTGGAAGTGTGCTTGGATCCACAGCGATTTCTGCAGACAAGTCCGCATCGGCTTGTCTGGTTTCTGGTGAATCCACAATCGGGGTTGAGGACGTAACCAAGCTGCGCCCTTGGGGCGCCTCTTCGCATCCCAACAAAAGCAGGCAGAGTACGCATACACCGGTTTTCTTCATGAAGCTCTGCCTCTGGAGTTCGGTGGCACATTCTGCGCTTTTTGATTGAGCGGGCGGGTTCTGTTTACTATCTCAACAAAAAGCCGGTTCGTATTGATCCAAAGTGAATCCAGCGCAATTTTCGAGCTGGGTGTCTGCGTGGGATCTTTTCTTGCAATAAAAATCAGTCGGCGCAACGCGGCCACCTGATCTATCAGTTCCAGCATTTCTTCTCCATCGCCCCTTTGGTCAAACGTTCGCGCTGCATTTCGTCTTCTCAGGGTCGAGAGTTGTTTTCCGATACGAACCTCTGGCCTATCGGCAAGAAAGGTCTGGAAAACAACTGTGACGATCAGTGTCCCCAAGAGTATGCCGCAAAACCGTCCCCAAGCAATTGTCAAATCAATCTCCGGCCCTGGAGAGTTCACAACTGTCAGAAGGAACACGAGAGCGATCTGCAAACCCACGTACGACACGACTTCGTTGGAAAGAGCGATCCACGCAGCGGGAAAAAGAACAACTGAGCAAACTAGTCCAAGTTGCGAGGCGTTTTCGATTTCCGGAATGACCCAAAGAAGTGTTGAAATTGTGATCAACGCGCCTGCAAAAAACCCGGCCATCCTCAAGCCGGCTTTATAGTAAGTCTCGTGTTTGGTCGAAATAGATATCAGAAAAGTTGTAATCGTGATGGTGTGAATTTCTGGCCATTTCAGCAGCAGGAACACTATGTAGCTAATCCCCACCGCCAAGGTTGCGGCCAATGCAAATCGGATGTCAGGACTGAAAGGTGTCTTCTCGTCGTTCGTACGCCGTACATTCACCCGCGGGGTCTTGCCACCGACGGGCATCTCGATGGGATGCGGCAGCACGTTCTGCAACGAAAGAGCAAGATTTCGTGCCGTTCCATCTGAAAGGGCTTCCCACTGAGGAAAGGAAGACAGCAGGAACCCGCTGTTGCGAACTTGTTGCAACGGCTTAGTAAGGCCTCTGGGGCTGGTAAGAAAAAATGAACGTAAAACTCTCTTGCTCGACGGATCCCCCGCATCCCGGGCATCGAGAACTTTCTGACGCAGGCCGAGTTCATTTCTGACGAAGCTCAAGGGGAGTCTTCCGAGTATAAGCTGCGAGACGATGAGCAGGCTCATTGGCAACATCACCACAGCTATCAGCCAGAACATGCCCCTTAATACGAGATCGGGAAATGGGATAACGTCCAGGCCGCTAAGAACCTCGAAAATGATCATACCGGCGGTGGTGAAGACAGCCCCTTCGCTGCTTCCACTCGCCAAGCAAAAGCAACCAAATGCAGTGACAAACATGAGAGGAATTCTGAGCGCAGGCTGGCCTGACGTCGCCATTATCGCCAGAGTCAAAAAACCTACGGCAAATAGCGCGGCGAAGATAAGCGCGATTGCGATCCCAATCGTCTCAAAAGCTCCCGGCCGAACAGCAAACAATACCAGATAAGCCGAAAGGGCGGTTTCTGGCAGGCTCAAGTGCTTGGAAAACACGATTGTCAGCCCGACGACCGAGGACAGAACCAGAGCTTTGAAGGCCCTGTCTTTTAAGTCAAAGGGCCACAGATCAGAGAATACCAAAAACGAATGTAGCTGTTTCAAGGGGTACCCAGCGAAACGGTCGCGCTGGCTCCTACCCTCAGGAAATCAGGAAGTGGATCTTCAAGCTCGATGTGAACCGGATACCGTTTGGCCAAGCGCACCCAATCCGTTGTCGGCGGCACGTAAGGCAAAAGACTACCCAGTTCCAATGCGTCCTCGGTTTGAACGCCCCAGCCCACAGAATGGACGGTTCCATGAATCGGCTGATCTGGGTTCGACAGTATCCAGATCGTAGCCGGAATCCCGTGCCGGATCTCGGCCAGCTCGGTTTCTTTGAAAAACGCTTCGGTATACCAGCTGGCATCATTGATCAGGCTTAGCACCGGGGCATCTGGCAAAACCCACTCACCAGCAACAATTGATACGCCGACCGCCTTGCCGTCGAAAGGAGCAATTATCTTCGTTCGCGAAAGCATGTGTTCGGAAATAGCCAGCGTTGCCTGGGCAGCGGCAAGGTTGGCATTGAGAACATCGGTTGTCTTGACCAGTTCGTCGGCAGCCTCTGCAGTTTGAGTTGCAATTTGCAAGGAGACCGCTGCATCCGCCGCTGCAGTTTCTGCCTCATCTAAAGATTGCCGCGACGCAATTCCCTGTTCAACTAATGGACGGAGACGGCTGACCGTTGCCTGAGCGAGGCTCAAGTTCTGTGTGGCGCGTTCAATTTCGGCAGCGGCGGAAACCGCGTTTGCGCTTTCCGCCCTTATCGTTCTTTCGGCTTCACGAATAGCCGCTTGTATTGCAGCCACGTTTGCTTCGGCTTGAGCCCTTTCAAGCTCATAGTTGGAAGGGTCAATTTCAAACAACAAGTCACCCTTGGCGACCAAGTCGTTTTCCCCAACATGAACCGCGCTAACTTGGCCCGGCACGCCGGCCGAAATATTCGCAATGTCGGCGGCTAAGAAAGCGTCTGTCGATCGAGGGTTGACTGATAGGTTACTCAGCACAACCCAAGTGGACACGAAGGCTGCAACAACAGTACCTGCAAAAACCGCCCAACCGAGATAACGTTTAGTGGGTTCCAAGGGTTCAATCGGGAACATCATCAAAGAAACATCACCAGCCAGAAAGTATTGGCTCCGAGCAAAACGGTGAACGAGTAAACAAGCGCAGGAAAGGGCAGAGCAGGAAGAAAGTTGAAGGCCTTGAACACGCCGTGAGCAATTATGGCACAGCCGATCCCCACCATTAAACAGGCAGCCCAAGCCGGAAAATAGGAACCGAACACCGTTATTGTAGGGGACATACTAAGCCTTCGATAAGCACGATTCGTGAATGTGCCTATAAAAATGAAAAATGCAGAGAACAATTGCAAACCAAATCTGAAGGGCATCCAGCACGATCTGCATCTTCTCTTGGGCAGAACTCTGCCTGCCTGTCGCCTTTGCCAATCTACGCCTCAATGCATTTATTTGCCTGTCCAATCGTCCACTCCTCGGGAGGTAGAATGGGGCAAGAACACTCAGCACTCAAATTGCCCTATTTGGTGCAATGGGCGCTGGCGTCAGACATCAGACCTTTGCAGCTTTCGGGAAGACGGTGCCAGCAGAGAATGGTTGGAAGCACCGCTTGCTCAGCGGAGCTTCAGCACTTTTTAAGATAGGATCATTGCCACATAGCCGCCGATCAGTGCAAGCACTGTGGTGACTGCATACGTCAGTGGATACGGCACTGCAGCAACCGCACTACCACTCTCGGCAACGATGGCGTTGAGACCAGGTGTGGAGTTACGCGCGCCTGCGGCTGCACCATCGGAGAGGATCGGATTTAGGCGGAAAACCTTGACGCCGATCAGGAAACCAATGAAGGGCGGTAGGAGCGCTGCGGTGGAACCGATCAGCGCGATCCAGATTACTGTCGCGCCTTGGAAGCTTTGCAATATCTGCGGACCAACATTCGCCGCCAGCACCGCGACGAACATGTTGAGCCCGATATCTTGCAGAAAGCTGCGCGCGCCCTCGCTAACCGGCCCGCCGATCTCGGGATTCATCGAGCGGAAATAGCTGACGAATATCCCCGCGAGCAGACAGCCCGCCGAGGTGCCGAGCGCGAAGGGAATGCCGCCAACGGAAACACTGATAATCCCAACGAGATAGCCCACCATCATGGCGATCGCCATCCAGGTGACCTCTGTCAAAGTTGTCTCAACAATCGGCTTGCCACCGACTTTCACACCAACCCGGTCAACTGCCCATTTCGGCCCAACGAGGCGGGCGACATCACCGCGCTGAATAACCGTGTTGGCGCCCGCCGCGATTTGCTCGCCATGCCGGAACAGTGCCTTGAGCTGCAGCCCGTAGCCGATATCTTCACCGAGCTGACCTAGCGTCTTACCGGCAATGTCGCGCGAGCCGACATGTACATCGGCTACTTCCAGCGCGACATCTCGGGCTACGGCGATGTCAACTTCGGGACCAATCACCTCTTCGCCCTGCAGGATAAGTCCATGCACATCGGCGCGCACGGCAACGATGTCGCCAGCTTCGATTATCGGGTCCACCTCCGGCTCGATCACCTGGCCGCCTCGCAAAACCCGTAGGATGGGTGCATTCGGATGAGCATGGTGAAGCGCTTCAACTGATTTGCCAATCAAGGCGGTATGCTCAACCCGGTAGGCACGGATGTCATAGGGCGAGAACCCGAGGGTCAGCGATTCCGCTGCGCCGGGGACGGGCTCCGTGGCGCCGTCGCTCATAGATTCCTCAGCCTTGGCGGCTTCTGCCTTCGCGTCATAGCCAAAAAGCGAAGGCAGGTAACGGATAAGCAGGATGATCCCGACAGAGGAGAGCACGTAGCTGATCGCGTAGCCAGCGGCCATGTTGGCGCCAATCTGTTCCGCAGTCAGACCCTCGGGTGGGACGTAGGCACCGGATTGCACCGCAGAGGTGGCAACGCCGATCACGGCGGTGATGGTATAGCTGCCGGAGATAATGCCTGGGGCATAGCCTGGATCGAGCCCGGCAATTTGAGCACCGCCAAACGCGATGATCCAGTTCAGTGCCCAGACCACGACCGCGATGGTGATGAAGGCAAGGCCACCGGAGCGCAACCCGGCGAAGAATTGCGGCCCGACCTTCAGTCCGAGCGCATACATGAAGAATAGAAGGAAGATGGTCGAGACCAGCCCAGGGATCTCGTATTGGATGTCGAACGCGACTTTAGCGGTCAGCGAGATCACGATTCCCGTCAAAAGTGTGCCGGCGGTCGGCCCGAGCGAAATTCCGGCAATCGCCACGCGGCCGAGCGGGTAGCCGATAGCCAGGGCCAGCAGCAAGAAAACGAAGGGTTGTTTGTCAAGCAGCTCGAAAAAACCGTGGATCCCGCTTTCGAGCACCGGCTCGAAGATCTGTAGCGCCGCGCCGCCGACGGAATCGGGGACGGGTTCCTGCGCGGTGGAGGCGATGGCGCTCAGCATGAGCATGATGAACATAGCCGGAAGGGTTCGGCCACAAAATTGTACGAGACGTAACATGCGTCCCTCCTCGTGAATTTGACAGTGGCCCGAGCGCTGGCTCCTGAAATGGGATAAGTTCGCACCGCTCAGCATTTAGGGGCGTGCTTGGCATGTCCGTGGAGCGTTGGCGGGGTTGCCGTGCCACCATGTTCCTCGAGATATTTGCACGCCTCGACGATGTGGCTGGCTAGCTCCTCCATCAGGGTCCGGTTGAGATGCGGCCGCACCACGACGCGCAGCGAGGTCACTTCTTCAGCGTTGGGCGGCATGGTGTAGGCCGAGAGCACCCAGCCCTTCTCACGAACCTTGAAGGAGACGTCGAATTCGTTGAAATTCTTGACGCTGTCCTTGAGCGTCATTGCCACAACTGGGATGCGCTGGGTCTTATTCATGATCTCAAAGTAGCCCGACGCCAGAAGCCGGTCGCGCAGGTATTCTGCATTTTTTACCGTCTGCCGCATTACCTGTTCGTAACCGTCGAAGCCGAGGCGTAGGAACTGATAGGCTTGGCCGATGATCTGCGCGGCATTGCGAGAGAAGTTGAGCGTCGCGGTGGGGGATTCGCCTCCGAGATAATTGACGTAGAAAATCAAGTCCTCATTGAAGACTGATTTGTCGCGGAACACGACCCAGCCAATGCCAGGGTATACCAGCCCGAACTTATGACCCGAAGCGTTGATCGACTGTACACGCGGCAGGCGAAAATCCCATTCGTAGTCCTTGTACAGGAAGGGGTTGACGAAGGCGCCGGAGGCTCCGTCGATATGCATCGGGATCGAGATCCCAGTGCGCGCCTCATAGGCGTCGAGCCAATCGTGGATCTCCTGTAGATCGTCGTCCTCGCCGGTGAAGGTCTGGCCGCAAATGGCGACGACACAGGTTGTGTTCTCGTCCACATACTTGTCCAGATGCTCCGCGGTCAGCCGGTAATTGCCCTTCTCAAGGGGCACGATGCGGGGTTCCACATCGAAGTAACGCATAAACTTCTTCCACACGATCTGAACATTGCCACCGGTAACCATGTTGGGCTTGCTCGCATCAAGCCCCTTGGCCTCGCGCGCCTGACGCCAGTTCCACTTGTGCGCGAGGCCGGCCAACATGCAGGCTTCCGATGAGCCGACCGTAGCTGCACCGTAAGGTTCGGCAGTCTGCGGACCATTCCACAGGCCATGCAGCATCTTCACCATGCGCTTTTCCATCGCATAGGTGGTCGGATACATGTCGTGATCCACATAATTTATATGCAAATGCCGCTCGATCAACTCGCGTGCTTCGGGCTCCATGGAGGTGGTCACAAAGCTTGACAGGTTGAGCATCGGATTGGCGTCTGTCCACATTGCGCTTTCGATCAGTGCCTCGGCCGCGCGGGGCGAGACACCTTGCTCGGGAAACTCGTCGGGAATCTCTTCCTGATACTGCTCGTAGATTGACGTGTAATACCCGGGCTTGTCCTTCGACATGTTAATGTTTCCCTGTTTAGATGAGAATGCGTGGAAATTTTATTGCTGAGTAGCTAGTGTTGCACACAATAACAAGCCAATTTGTTGCTCCTTTTGGCAAATAAAGCAAGCTCGCGATCCAGAGTAGCGTTGTTTACGTTTCGCAGGATGCTGGTAGCACGCCACATCGATCGGGTCTCTCGACAGCTGGCAAACATATGCTATGGACTGCAAAAGGTACAAAGGGGCAGTAGGATTGCTGAAACTCAAAAGGACAGACCCGAAGGCCAAAAAGGTCCGGATCGCAGTAAATGTTATGCGTGCGCGCCTCACGGTGTTGGGCTTCAACCTTGCAGTAATCTCGATCCTCATGACCAATTCCAGCGTGCTTAGCGGCGGCTACCGCCTAGAGGGCTTCGAGATCCCAATCCATGTCACCGTCTCGGTTCCTCTGTTTCTTGCCCTGGGATTGGCGATTGTCGCGCTGATCCTGTTTATTGCCTCAAGCGAGATGGACGAGACAGGCATCGTCTCACATTGGGCTATGCCGCTCGGTGAGATCGCGATGTACCTGTCGCTCGCTCAGACTGTAACCGGCTTTTTCGGCCCCTACTTAATGGTGCTGGACACGCTGCAACTTGCAACGGGTGCGGAACAGGCGGATTTCCTGCAATTGCGACACACCCTTGCCGCCATTGGTGCGATCGCCTGGTTGGGCGCCTTCTACCTCGGGCCGATCGTGACGTTGATAAGGTCGCCCTTCTCCAATCTTACGACTGCCTTTTTGGGGATTACTTATGTCAGTCTATGTGTCCTGATCGCGTGGACGACGACCTTAGCCTATGATCTTGATGTGCATTTGCATGCGGGTCTCGAAACGCCGGTGCCTTGGAGCAAAGGGCTCCTCATGCCGCTTCTTTGGTAGTCAGAACAACTTTGACCGACCCGGTTCCCATATTCTGTTTCTAGGCCTGGGCACCTGAAGCAGGTTTCTCCTCATCGCGCCGGCGACCGGAATGATCAATTTTGGTCGAAGGATACGAACCGATTCTAAAGACGGCCTTAGGCCGAGAGGGCTTGAAGCCTGACATCTGACAGGTCGACTGTTTATCCACACAAGTGACCTTTGGCCAATGGCGATATTGTACTCATGCGCGAAAGGCAGCGCTTGGGGATGCGGTCCAAAGCCGGCTTTGGACCGCCACCTGCCTTTCCCAATCTTCTGCGCTTTTGATTGCAGCGCATCAGATTGGAAAGGCCTCCCATGCCCCGCTACATCACTCTTCGTCCTGATCTTTACGAACGCCTCCGTCATGAAGCACTGGTTCACGACCGGACGATCAAGGCACAGGCATTGCACTGGCTGGCGATCGGCAAAGCGGTTGAGACATCTGGCCTCTACACCCAGGCCGAGCTGTCGTCTTTGCTTGAGCATTTTGACGCGGAGCCTGGGCCCGAGGAGCTGGCATAGTCCTCAAAACGCATAAGGGCGCGGCCAAAGCCGCGCCCCTTTTTCTTTGCGATCCTAACAGAGGGCGCTTCACGTCTCGGGTTTTGCCTCCGACTTTTGTTTCACCTTCGGTTTCGCCTTTCTTGCCTCGCGCAGCATGTCGACCTCTTGGCCGATGCCCTCAGGGCGCAGTGGATGAAGCTGGATTCTTGAAGCGTTTGTCGCCGTAGCAACCGTTTCAAAGAGGACAAAGATTTTGCGTAGCAAATCTTCGTCTTTCGACGCCGCTTCAAGGAACTTGGGGAGCGTGTCCGCAAGTGCCTTTTTGATCTTCGCGCGGGCTTCGGCCCGCGTTTCGCCGATACCGGCAATGATCCCAAGCGCACGCAACTGCGCCGGGGTGAGGTCTGTTGGTAGGTCCATAGGAGTCCCCCTTTTTGACCATGAATGTTTAGGGAAGCTGTGCCCCCCGGTGACTGCCGAGGCAGCGCAATGCCGCGTTCGACAATCAGCAGGTAGGATCGTTGCTCTTCAGAGAGAAAAAAGTTTGAGAGAGGTTTGACTCCCCTCAAATTTCCGGACCGTCTTTGGGGTCTGACTTCGTCCCCTTGTGAACCGCCCGCTTGAGCGCAGTGATGCGCCCCACCAACGACTTGCGTGCTTCAACGATCTTCTTGCGCGCCGCCTCTGGCAACGCAGCAGCCGCTTGCACAATCGCATCATCCGCCGCTTTGATCTCTTCAAAGTGAGACTGCACTTCAGCCCGGGCTTCCTGCCTTGCCTCCTCGCGGGCCTTGCGGCGTAGAGTTGTAAAAGCTTTTCCGAACAGGCTCGCGGCGAAGGATTTGCCCTGCCGTCGCGCTATCTCTTCGAGCACTTTGGGATCCCCGGCGGCGACAGCGTTGGCGATCTTTATGTTGGTCGCGGCTTCTTTCTCGCGCTCGCCGACGCGGGCTTCACGGCCTGCCAACTGCCGCTCCTTTTTTTCACGCCATTCACGCGGGCTGACATGCTCCACATGCTGTGGAAGTTCGACTGGCATTTCGACATCTTTGTCTTGTACTTCCTGTTCTTCACGATGCTTTTGCACAGCCGCCCGCAACGCCTGCTTGCGCTTCTCACCGCGTTTCAAACCAAGCTCCGCGAACCACACCCCCACACTGTCTTGGGCCTTCTCATAGTCCTTGATCAGGGGGTGTTTTGATGGCTGCAACATCTTGCGCCCGTCCTTTGTCTCGGACCGAGGCATGACGATGGCGTGGATGTGATAGGTCGTTTCATCGAGGTCGGCGCGGGCGTGGATCACATCCTCACCAAAGCTGTCTTTGAGCCATGCCACAGCTATCTGTTCAAACCGGTCTTCGCGGCTCTCTCCGAACAGATCATCCATGTTGCGTAGATCGATCGAGGCAAACCAGTCCTGATGCGCAGTGATGATCACTTCACGCAAAGGCCCATGCCGTGTGCCGCGCCAAGGATCCTTAGGTCCCTCTACAACCCGCTTGGCAAGCTCCGCCTTGCGGCGCCGCTTCTTCAGCCTTTCAAGCTCTTTGGCGAAGTTTTCCACGCGCATGTGTTCAATCTCTGCGATGGCACGCTGCGCCCAATCTTCGCCGCCGATCAGGCGTCGGTTGAGGTTCGAGCGTGTCTCATCCACGTGACCAAGATCACCGCCCTTACGCCGGCGGTGCAGTTCGTATCCCCCCAGATCCGCCGGAAAGAGGCCCAGCATGCGCAACACCACCGGATGTCGCATGTAGGCCGTCTTGATGTCTTCACCCATGATGTCGCCCTCTTGTCTTGAGGACGGGAAGTGGGGCCGCTGTCGCAAACTTGTGCATCACAGGTTTGAGGCGACACCTTGACCCGAGCGCGGCTTGGCTGCGCAGGGAAAGTTACTCACTAATCAGCCCGCGCAGTTTCCGTTGGAAACCGCTCTGGCTGTCGTTCGTCGGGGCGCTGCCCCGAACCCCGCGCTGCCGCAGGCCACCTGCGCGGCGGGCGGCAAAGGAACGTTCGCCACGCTCCTCTGCACTCCAAGGGCGTCTCCCGACCGGCTCAGGGGGTATTCCGCAAACCGCCCCAAGACCCCGTGCTCTTGAGGAAGGTCCTTGCGCCGACCTTCCCCAAACCCCTTCCAGCGCTGGCCTCGGTGAGGTTGCAAAGCGGTGTGTACCACGGGTGCAGGACACACGTTCTCAGCTGCACAGACCTTGTGTCGCGCATCTGAGAACGGGGACCAGCCCCGGTTCAGAAGAAGACGTGATGTTTGTTCCAATTGGAGATCCCAATGACCGATATCCTTTCTCCCGACGTTGTGCTGCCTGCCGTGTGGCAAGACAGCTTGCAAACCGGCGACGTGGTCGCGTTTCGTTTTCCGCATGAGACCGACGGCTCAAACGATCCCAAAGTGCGCCCTGCGCTCGTCCTCGATGTGGAAGAGACCGACGTCGGCCGCTTCGCATCGCTCGCCTACGGCACGTCTAATCCACGCTCGCGCAAAGCAGCCTACTGCGTGGATGTCCGCTCGGACAAAGATCGCGCGTCGACCGCGCTCCACCGACCGACACGCTTCAACGCTGCGCGACGGGTTCTCGTGTCGCTCGACCATCCAGGTTTTGAACTGAGTGCTGAGATTGGCACGCCCGTGCTCGGACGCCTGACCGGCCCGGCAAGCGATCGCATGCACCGCGTGCGTGCACGCATTCACGCAGAACGCGACATCCGACGTGATTTTCTCGGGCGTCATCGCCGCAACGCGGGCGGCCTTCGCCCAGTCACTGTCGAGCGACGTTCTAAGTTTCGCAAAACCAAATGGGAGACGATCAATGTCTGAGCCCAATCTCGACTACGACCCAATCCAGGCGGCAGTGTTTCAGGCCCTGACACTGGCATCCAGCGCGCACAACGCGCTGGATCAACTCTCGGAGTATTGGATAGATCGAAGAAACGAGGACGCTGCGCGCCGTCTATCTGCGCAGATCGCACAAGAGAAGATATTTTCCGCGCGCGATCTCGACGCTCTGGAGCAGGTTCTGCTGCCATTGATGGCGGTGGCGGAGCCTGCCCCCCTCGGAGATACCCATGTCTCATCGCGGCACACCTCTGGAAGGCCTCTCGATCAGATATTGCGCCCGGGTGCTCAAGATCTGGGCGAGAAGATCCAGCCTCTGATGCAGTTGCGCGGTGCGCTTTTGACGCTCGGTCGTCTGCGCCGGTCTGAGCAAATCGCACAGACCCTGCGCGGCGAAGATATGACCTGATCAAAAGCTTGAAGGCGCCGATGCGCCTGCAACCTTCTTCCATTTCGCCAGCGCTTGCCGACCTTCGAAGTGAGGTCGGCAGGTGCTCGCCCGACCCAGAAAGAGACACAATGATCCCTGCCCCAACACATTTCCCGAACGACAATTCACACCGCGTTGCGCTGTTCCTACAGCCAACACCGCGCGATGATTTCGACGGCTTGGAGGAACTCACTGCGAACGGCCTGCAGGCCGCGCGCAAAGCCCTCGAAGACCTCGCATCCCTGACGATACAGCTGGACCGATCGACCGCCGCTGACGTCACCGAACTTCGGCAAGCGGTGGAGAAGCGACGCTTGCTAAACGATCGCTTTGTAGACGCCGCATATGCCCTCAAAACGCAGATCGCCGACATGGAACACCCGGAAGATTGTTCCGAGATTTTCGACCGGATTGCTCAAGAACTTCAACAAGCGATTTCGCTTTCTAATCGTGTGCGTGATTTGCTTGCAGCCGAGCGCGACGTGGGCTGGCATCGTGGAATTCGCGACTAAATCGCAAATTTCTTTTCTATAAATATCAGCGACCTGACGGAGTATTTCGTCAGGTTCACCAGTTTTCTTGTCAAACTCGCTTCTTAAATTTTCAAAGCGTCTGAGGTCCTCAAAACAGCAACCGGGAACCCCGCTTCCCACCAACGAGGACACTACTCATGACGATCAAAACCGACCGCTCCCCCGCTTCTGTTGAAGCTCTTGTTGGACTTCTTGCCGAGCGCTACGTCGCGACGCTTTCAGCCGCAAACGACAACAACGCACCTCGCCCCAAACAGGATTAATAACCATGGCTCTTCTTGTTGCACTCTACGCTCGGTATTCCTCGGTTCTGCAGGATGCTTGTTCTATCGAAGACCAGATCCGCGTTTGTCGCGCCTATGCAGACAGCCAAGGCTGGGACATCGGGGCGACTTACATAGACAAGGAGATATCCGGACAATCCGCGGCACGCCCTGCCTATCAGCGCATGTTACGGGACTCCAAAGCCAGCGCGTTCAACATCGTTCTCGCAGAGTCTATCGACCGTCTTAGTCGCCGAACGGCGGATATCACCGACCTTCGAGATCAACTCGCGTTCCAGAGCCAACAGCTCTACGCCGTGAACGTCGGCGAGATCACACAGTTTCACGCCGCAATCCTCGGCGTCGTCGCGGAACAGTTTTCTAAGGATCTCGGCGCAAAAACCAGACGCGGTCAGGTCGGCTCAACACACCGTGGGCGCGTCGCAGCAGGCATCGCCTATGGCTATGACGTCTCGCCTACTACGGGCCAAAACCGCGTCATCAATGAAGCGAAGGCTGAGGTCGTTCGTCGCATCTTTGAAGACTTCGCAAACGGGTTGGCGCCCGCCAAAATTACAGCAGCTTTGAATGCTGAGGGCGTCCCCGGCCCTTCAGGCGGGCTCTGGCAATCTTCCACGATACGCGGCAACGCCAAACGCCAAACCGGCATTCTACGCAATCGCGCTTACATAGGACAAATCGTGTATGGCCAGATGAGGTTTCGGAAAGATCCGAAGACTGGAAAACGCACCTCCATACCTGGCGTTGACCCTCTCGTCGTCGATGCGCCGGAACTGCGGATTGTGACGCAAGATCTCTGGAATGCGGTCTCCGATCGCCTGAGGTCCATTTCACGCGAGATGGCCACAGACCCTAAGACGGGACTGGCCCTCAACCGTTCTCACCGCAAAAAGTTCCTTCTCTCCGGGCTTCTCAAATGCGGTTACTGTGGAGGCAATATGGCGATTCAGGCAAAGGAACGCTACGGCTGCTCAACGCGCAAACGCACCGGTGCCTGCGACAACGCGAGCACAATAACCCGACAACAAGTCGAGGGTCGTGTTCTCGCAAGCCTCAAAGCAAAGCTACTGGCACCGGAGAACCTGGAAGCCTTCGTCACCAGAGTTAGCGGAGAGCTCAATGCGTTGCAAAAGTCAGAAGGTGATGACCGGAGAGCCTTGGAAAAAGCGATCGCAGCTCTGGATGTGAAGATGGCGCGCATTATGGACCAGATTGAAGACGGCGCCGGTCAAGCGGGTCTGCTTCTGCCACGTCTGGAGCAACGGAAGACCGAACGTGAGGCCTTGGCCGCCAAGCTCGATGCCCTCGCACACACACCTAAGGAGCCCTTTGAGATGCCCAACCTGCCTGCGGCCTACGGTGCACTCGTGCGTTCGCTTGAAGACACTCTGCGGGACCCTGCAATCGTTCAGCGCGCCCATGAGGCTCTGGCTGATATGATTGAGACGGTGGTTCTCACACCTGATCCGGAAGCACAGGACGGCTACACGATCACGCTTCACGGTGATTGTGCTGGGATCTTAGGGACTTACGGGGGGTTGGAAAAAGAAAAACTCCCGGGCGCTGTTTTGCGAGCCGGGAGTCAATTTTCAGTGGTTGCGGGAGTAGGATTTGAACCTACGACCTTCAGGTTATGAGCCTGACGAGCTACCGGGCTGCTCCATCCCGCGCCAGTTTAGCTGTGCTACCGCGCGGAGCGCTACTTGAGCACGACTGTCGCTAATTTAGTATCGTTTTGAGAGATACGAGAGCTGGGTTGTTTACTAGGTTTGGCGATGACCTACTCTCCCACACCTTAAGATGCAGTACCATCGGCGCTACGGTGCTTAACTGCCGGGTTCGGGATGGGACCGGGTGTTTCACTCGCGCTATGATCACCAAACCGAGTAAACAACCCGGTTCTGATAGTGTTGTCCAAGTCTTGTACGCTGATTGTGTTGTGTATGACTTCATATGGTCCGTAAAAGTCTTTCTTTTACTGGATCAAATCAAGCCTATCGGGCAATTAGTACCAGTCAACTGAATGCGTTACCGCACTTACATCTCTGGCCTATCGACGAGGTGGTCTACCTCG
>NZ_FOSZ01000004.1 GCF_900114415.1 Shimia haliotis
CCGCAAGCGCTTTTTCCAACTTTTTCCCACTTTTTTCGAAAAACACAAAAAATCAAACAATATCAAAGAACTACATCAGCACAATTCCCCCAAATACAAAACCAAACACTAGAAATTCCCGTTAACTTTTGGCGCAAACATCGAAAGGGGGCGTTTTCCACAGAGATACCCACATGCTGAGGCGATTCAGGACCGGAATCAGGGAGAATCCGGCGGATCCAGGGAATGATTACGGAAGAGGCACGAACAAAAAGGGGGGGCCTTGGCCACTGTCGGTATTGCGTCGGTATTTTGTCGGTATCGCGTCGGTACAATTAACCGACGCGCGACCCTGCCCGTCTGCGCGGAACGAACCGCCACGCCACCAATCCGAACACGACTACGACATAGAGGAGTGGCTCGTACTGGAAACCTCGGGATTGCATCAGATAGTGGATCACGCCGAGCAAGGCCGCCGGATACGTCAGTTTGTGCAGCTTGCGCCATCGCGGGCCCAGTTTGCGGACGGATCGATTGTTGGAGGTCGCGGCCAGAGGCAGGAGCATCAAGAGCCCCGCCATACCAACGGTCACATAGGGGCGCTTTAGAATGTCGGCCCAGATCTGCGCGAGGATTTGCACATCCAGCACCAGCCAGACCACGAAGTGCAGCAAGATGTAGAAGAATGCGACAACCCCGATCACCCGTCGTAGTGGCAGGAGCGAAACCCCGGTCAAAGACCGAAGCGGGGTGATGATCAGGCCAAGCACAATCAGTTGCAGACCGACCTTGCCCAGCGCGTGTTCCATCGCCTTGACCGGATCAATGCCGAGGCCTCCTGTTAGACCATTATATAGGAGCCACGCGGGATAGAGAGCCGCCACCATATAGAGCGCCCATTTCGGGATGCGGCGGATGACAGAATTGAAGTGTTCTTTCATAACGTCAGTGAGCCTGATCTTCGGGCCTGCCGCACTCCCTGCCGCGCTGTACGGGTGGGCAAGGCGCCGTTCCATAGGAACAGAAGACGCAACAGTCTCCTGCGAGGGGTTTCAGGAGTGCCTCACAGTTCGGACACTCCATAAAGTACTGACAGGCATTCTCGGGCATATTATGCGCCGACTCGTGACCACAGTCAGGGCAGGTCACATTTGATATGAGAACCACCTGCTCCATGGTCAGAAGTTCTTGGCGAGGTCCATGCCTTCGTACAGGCCCGCGACCTCGTCTTCATATCCGTTGAACATCAGGGTCGGGATGCGCTTGGTAAAAAGACCACCACCGATGGGCCGCTCGGAGGCCTGTGACCAGCGCGGGTGGCTGACCTCGGGGTTCACATTGGAATAAAACCCATACTCGGACGCGATCGCCTTGTTCCAGCTGGTGGGCGGTTCTTTGTCGGTCAACGTGATGCGCACGATGGATTTGATGGACTTGAAGCCATACTTCCACGGCACCACCAAACGCAGCGGCGCGCCGTTCTGTTTCGGGATGTCTTTGCCATAGATACCTGTGGCCATGATGGTCAGCGGGTGGTTGGCCTCATCCAGACGCAGGCCTTCGACATAGGGCCAATCAAGGAAGGGGCGTTGCTGCCCGATCATTTCCTCGGGGCGATATAGAGTTTCAAAGGCCACGTATTTGGCAGAGGACTGCACGCCGGCAAGATCAAGAAGGTCTTTGAGCTCAAATCCGTTCCACGGCACAACCATCGACCAAGCCTCAACACAGCGGAAGCGGTAGATGCGTTCTTCGATGGTCATTTTGGATATGATGTCGTCGAAGGCATAGTCGCCGGGGTTGTCGACCATACCGTCAATTGTGACCGTCCATGGCTTGGTGGTCAGGCGGTGGGCGTGTTTGGCGGGATCGCCCTTGTCTGTGCCGAACTCATAGAAGTTGTTGTACTGAGTGATGACGTCATATTCCGACGGCGTCAGATCTGCAGCGGCTTGGGCTTTGGGGGCGATGGCGGCAAGGCCAAGACCCGCCATGCCGGCCATGATCTGACGGCGGTTGAGGTATGCGCCGCGCGGGGTCACGTCGTCATGGGTAAGTGTGTTTGTCCAGCGGTATGCCATCGGTGTCTCCCTTGTCCTTGGATCAGACATATATCGAGAGGGTTTGATCGCGCCAGACACAGGGGGTCACGATGGTGTGGGTGGATTGTAACAGAGAGACCTAGGCGTAAAGGGCTGCGCCCGACCCAATGTGGGCGCTTTCCCAACCGGACGTCTTGGCAAGCGCCTTGCCAAGGTCGAAAACCTTGATTTGACTTGAGCCGCGGACTTGTCCGAGCCAGACGTGTTTACTTTGCGCTTGGCCTCGGGAAAACCTCGTTCATTGGCACCGAACGCCCGTTGGGTTGAACCAGCCGCACGTGGCGGCGGCGCAGTTTGCGCGGTTCGGATACGCCCACCGAATGGGCGATGGTTTCGACCTCTTTGACCAATGCTTTGGCATAGCGGGCAACGCGGGTGTATTTTCGCTCCACCACCAGACCTTTCTGAAAGCGCGGATCGTGAGTGGTGATGCCTGTGGGACAGGTGTTCTTGTTGCATTTGAGCGCCTGAATGCAGCCCAGGGCGAACATGAAGCCACGCGCGGAGGTCACAAAGTCCGCCCCTGCCGCCAGCGCCCAAGCGATGTCACCGGGGTTCACCAGTTTGCCCGATGCCACAAGACGAATGCGGTTGTTGAGACCAAATTCTTCCCGAAGATCCGCAACCAAGGGCAGCGCCTCACGCACAGGCATGCCGACAAGATCAATCAATGGCATGGGCGCGGCGCCAGTACCGCCCTCGCCGCCGTCGATGGTGATAAAATCCGGCGCATCATCTGGGCGCTTCGCAATGACGTCGAAGAACTCGCGGATTGATTCTTCTGAACCCACCACCGTTTTGATGCCGACGGGCTTACCGGTGACGTCACGAATGTGTGCGATCAAATCGAGCAGATGGTCGTAGGTGTCGATCTCGCGGTGACGGTTGGGGGAAATGCCGTCCTGCCCCACCTTGAGGCCGCGAATGGCAGCGATTTCTTCTGTGACCTTCTCGCCCGGAAGAATGCCGCCTTTGCCCGGTTTCGCGCCTTGGGCCATTTTGATTTCGAACATGCGCACAGTGTCATGCGCGGCGACGTCGCGGAGTTTGTCGTCCGACAGATTGCCGGCCTCGTCGCGCACCCCGAATTTCGCAGTCCCGATTTGATAGACGAGGTCGCAGCCCCCTTCGAGGTGGAAGGGCGAGAGGCCGCCTTCGCCGGTATTGAGCCAAACGCCGGCCTCTTTCGCCCCGCGCGACAGGGATTGTACTGCGGGTTTGGAGATTGCGCCGTAGCTCATGCCCGAGATGTTGAAGATTGACGGTGCAAGAAATGGGGTGCGGGCTGTGCTCCCGATCAGGAGCGGTTCGGTGCTGGCGTACTGGTCATCGAGCGGCGGGAACGGGTCGTTCACGAAAATCGGTGTTCCGGGCACGGCAAGATTTCGGGTGGAGCCAAAGGCCACGGTGTTGCCTTTGCCCTCGCCTGCGCGGCCAACCCATTCGCGTTGCGCGCGGTTGAACGGGAGTTCTTCGCGGTCCATGGCGAAGAAATACTGTCGGAAGAATTCCCCGAGTTCGGAAAACAGGTGACGGAAGCGGCCGATGACGGGGTAGTTTCGTCGAATGGCATCGCCGGTCTGACTGCGGTCAATGATAAACAGAACGACGGCGACGGCGATCAGCAAGCCAAAGACCAGCACGAACAAAAGCCCAAGGAAGTTCACAATATCAAAGGCTGTTTCCATTGTGGTTTCCATAACTTGGCTCCTTTGGTGGCTGCGATCCCAGAGTGCGGCGCAATGCCGGGTCGTGCAATGCAAAAAGGCCCGTCGGTGATAACGGGCCTTTCACGTTTTCTATAGCGATACGTTAGAGAGAGCCTTTGCGTTCGAATACCACTTTACCGTCCACGATGGTCTTGGTGACTTCGGTGTCATAAATATCCATCGGATCGATCTCGAACAGATTGCTTTCAAGCACGATCATGTCTGCTTTCTTGCCGACTTCCAGTGACCCGACCCAAGCATCATTGCCCTCGGCCACGGCGGCATTGATGGTGTAGAGCTTCAGCATATCCTCAAGCGCCACCAGCTTACCGGGCCAAGTCTCCTGGTCTTCCCAAAAGTAGCCGCCTTCGAAATAGGGCACCACTTCGCCCGTCACGGCCACTTTGATCGAGGACAGCGGGTTATACTGTCCCACCGGTGCATCCGAGCCACCGGCCGCACGAATGCCGGCGTCAATGACCTCGGCGAGAGGCATGAAGCTTTCATAGACCTCTTTGGTCACAGCCGGCTTATTGAGATACACCATCGAGTCGTTGTTCTGGCGCCAGAGCATGGTCATGTTGACAGTGGCGTCTGCAGCTTTGATCCGCGCATAATCCTCGGGTTTGATCGAGTAGTTGTGGATCAAGAAGGGCAGGTTGTTAACCTCAGCGCCCCGCACATCGCGGCTATGTTCCAGCATATCCAGCGCCTGGCCAACCGCACGCTCGCCGATTGTGTGCATATGCATCTGGTAACCCATCGCCTCCAGCGCCGGGAACCACTCCTTCAACTTGGCTTCTTCGTAAAACAGCTCGCCGTTGTGGTTGTGGCCAATGTAGTTCTCCTCGGTTGCCGCTGTCTGGGCTTCGAACACGCCGTCCATCCAAAGTTTGATCTGGTCCACCTGAATCCATTCATCTCCCGTGGAATACCAGTCCCGATACTCGGACAAATCACCGCTGTAGCCTGGGTCTAAATACATGGCGAAGTTAAAGCGTACTGTGGCATCGCCGGACGCGATGACTTCATTTACGTGATCAAGTTTGTCTTGCGTACCCCAAGCATCCACCACGGTGGTGATCCCTTTAGAATTCACCGCTTGCATAAAGGCACGGTAAGCCTTGCCGTAGTCCCCGGCATCATAGGTCGGGAGCACGTCATCAAACAGGAACATAGCGTATTCGCGGAAAGTGCCTTGAATCTCACCGTCCTCGGTATGAAGAATCCAGCCGTTTTCCGGATCAGGCGTGTCTTTAGTGATACCTGCCAGCTCCAGCGCTTTGGAGTTGACCCAAGCGTTGTGGCCATCTTCGGCCACACCATAGAAAGGGCGATCCGGCAGAATGCTGTCGATGAACTCGAGCGACGGTGACGCATTCTCGAACGCGCCCAGTGCCCAGCCAACACCGATCAGCCACTCGCCCTCCGGCAACTCCGCATCACAGGCTTTGATAACCGCCGCCACATCTTCAGGCGTGCCTTTGCCTGCAAGGTCACACTTCAGCGCAAGCGCTTCGCCTACCCAATCAGAATGGATATGCACATCGTGAAAGCCAGGCATCAGCATTTGCCCGTTCAGGTCAACAACCTTGGCCTCTGGCGCGGCGGCGCGTGCGTCGGCTTCGGCGCCGACAAAGGTGATGATGTCACCGTCAACAACAACTGCCTCGGCCGTCGGCGCGGCATCATTCGCTGTCCAGATGGAACCGTTAAAATAGAGGGTTTGTTCGGCCAGTGCCGCAGAGGAAGAAAGGGCCAGCACAGAGGCGGCGGTGAAGAGCTTGGCTTTGCTCAAAGACATATTTGGTCTCCGTTTCTTTGCGAGGGGCCGAGTATTTGACATGAGAATAGCGCAGGCGCTCAGGAACGGTGCCTCAAGGGCACAGTCAGACGCAGTTCTCAAAAGATCAAAAAACTCGGAGAGCGTTGAACTTCACTGAAAGCGAAGATTTCCAGCGCTCTGAAAAGAAGATATGGGCTCGCTTGTGCCGCAACAATCAACAAAAACGCATAGCGGAAAGACCTCAGGTTATTGAGACTGCGCCAAATACCGCGCAAGCTAACATTCAAGCGCGGCACTCAGCGCAACCGAGCCTGGTCCACTAAAATACTCATCACTATGACCTTGACGCACAGGGAAAGTTTCGGAAGGAGACGCGCGACGAGATCGTGCTTCACCTGAACAAACTGCCTGGGTTTACCAACAGGAAATGGGGCAGTCCGAGAACTGCCCCGAAGAGAAGATCAGTTGAGTTCCATCACGATGCGACCATCAATTTTGCCGCCGATCATCCGTTCAAAGATCGAGTTCACGTTGTCGAGCGGCTCGGAGGTGTAACGCGCAACGGCAATAGCGTTAATCCAGTCCGGTTCGCGTGGCCCACGTTTGCATCGCAGCGCTCTCAGGGGCGCAGGTTTCCAATGATAGCGCCTTGATCTGGTTTTGCTTGCTCCGCCCAAATCGGGTTGCGTCGCCCAACGTGAGACACAAGTTCGGGTCAGCGGCTGGAGAAATAGCCCCGGAATCGGAAAATACAAAGGTTTGCTCCGTGGACGCATTGCATTCGGCCAGCTCCATCGCAGCACCCTGCTCTATTGCAGAGGCTTCGGCACAGACATCGAACTTGGGCATATCGAGAGCGCCCGCTTCAAACCTTTCCGTCTCAAAAATCTGGTCAACCAGAAGCTCGCCCAGCGGGCTATAGCAGGTATGACCCTGAAGCCCATTTTCAGGGTTAGCAGACGCACCCTTGCCGCCTGAGATATCGATTATCCGCTCTGGATGTTGTCGAGCATGTCTACGAGGTAAATTTCCACTTCCTCTGCAGAAGCTGAAACTACGGGCAGAACGCATGCCATGACCGCGGCAGGGAAAAAATGCCTGTTCATAAAAGAACCTTTCCGTTGGAATTTGGGCTACAACTCAAACACCGAACCCGCACAACCTCAATGCTCCAAGCAAGAGCTCAGTAAGATTGGTTAGTAAAACGTTTCCCATTGTGGTTTCCGTCGTGCAAACCTCGAAATCTTTTTGTCCTACAAAAAAGGGCGGAGTCGCCTCCGCCCTCGCTTCTTACTTCGTCGAATTTATCAATGTACGACAGCATCATCCGGTTTTGGATTGTCGCTGCTGCCGACCCGATCGCCGATCAAGAGCCCTTCCGCGCCCGTTGTGACCGGAACGGTGTCGCCATCCTTGATGTCACCGGCAAGCAAGGCCTCGGCCAGCGGGTTTTGCAAGGCGCGCTGGATGACACGCTTCAGCGGGCGGGCACCAAAGACCGGATCGTAGCCTTCGTCCGCCAGCCATTTCTGTGCCCCCTCGTCCAGCTCCAGACCGATCTTGCGTCCCGCGAGGCGCTTCTTGAGGCGCCCCAACTGAATTTCGACGATGCCGTCCATATCGGCCCGAGCGAGGCGGTCAAAGATGATGGTTTCGTCCAGACGGTTCAGGAACTCGGGACGGAAATGAGCGCGTACGGCGTCCATAACATCGCGACGGGCATCGCTTGCGTCCGCGCCCTCGGGCAGTTGGCTGAGCGCCTGCGCGCCGAGGTTCGACGTCAGAATGATCAACGTTTGCTTGAAGTCCACGGTGCGGCCCTGACCGTCAGTCAGCACGCCATCATCAAGCACTTGCAAGAGCACGTTGAACACATCCGGATGTGCCTTTTCGACCTCGTCAAACAGCACCACCTGATAGGGACGGCGACGCACGGCCTCGGTCAAGACCCCGCCTTCGTCATAGCCCACATAACCGGGAGGCGCGCCAATCAGACGGGCAACCGCGTGTTTCTCCATGAACTCGGACATGTCGATGCGAACCATGGCGTTGTCATCGTCAAACAGGAACTCGGCGACGGCTTTCGTCAACTCGGTTTTACCTACACCTGTTGGCCCCAAGAAGAGGAACGACCCCAGAGGGCGGTTCTCGTCATTGAGCCCAGCGCGCGCACGGCGCACCGCGTTGCTGAGAGCGGTCACGGCGGAATGCTGACCAATCACGCGACGGTGCAGGTCGTCTTCCATGCGCAGGAGTTTCTCGCGCTCGCCTTCGAGCATTTTGGACGTCGGAATACCGGTCCAACGCTCGACCACTTGCGCGATCTGTTCTGGGCGCACCGCTTCTTCAATCGTCATCTCGCCTTCGGCATTCTCGGCCTCTTCAAGCTTTTTCTCCAGATCCGGGATCACGCCGTAAGAGAGTTCGCCCGCGCGGGCGAGGTTGCCTTCACGTTTGGCGATGTCGAGATCAGCGCGCGCCTGATCAAGCGCTTCCTTGATGTCGCGTGCAGAAGCCAGCTTGTCCCGACCGGCCTGCCATTTGGCCGTCATCTCGGCGGATTTGTCCTGAAGGTCGGCCAGATCCTTTTGCAGAGTTTCCAGACGGTCCTTTGAGGCCGCATCATCCTCAAGCTTCAACGCCTCTTCCTCGATCTGCAATTGCAGGATCTGGCGGTCAAGCGCGTCAAGCTCTTCGGGTTTGCTGTCCACCTCCATACGCAAACGCGAGGCTGCCTCATCCACAAGGTCGATGGCCTTATCCGGCAGGAATCGGTCGGTGATATAGCGGTGACTGAGCGTGGAAGCCGCGACCAGTGCGCTGTCAGAGATTCTCACGCCATGGTGCAGCTCGTATTTCTCTTTGATACCGCGCAGGATGGAGATCGTGTCCTCCACCGTCGGTTCCTCAACCACGACAGGCTGGAACCGGCGTGCAAGGGCCGCGTCTTTCTCAACGTATTTGCGGTATTCATCGAGCGTGGTCGCGCCGATACAGTGCAGCTCCCCGCGGGCAAGCGCCGGCTTGATCAGGTTGGCAGCGTCCATCGCGCCTTCGGATTTACCGGCACCAACCAGCGTGTGCATCTCGTCGATGAAAAGGATGATTTCGCCTGCCGCCTCGGTGACTTCGGTCAGAACGGCCTTGAGGCGCTCTTCGAACTCACCACGGTATTTCGCACCCGCAATCAGCGCGCCCATGTCGAGTGCCAGAAGCTTTTTGTTGCGCAGGGATTCTGGCACATCGCCATTCACGATGCGCAACGCCATGCCTTCGGCAATCGCGGTTTTACCGACGCCCGGCTCACCGATCAGAACAGGGTTGTTCTTGGTGCGGCGGCTGAGCACCTGCATCGCACGGCGGATTTCGTCGTCACGACCAATGATCGGATCGATTTTACCCTCGGCGGCGCGTTCGGTGAGATCCTGTGCGTACTTCTTGAGTGCGTCATATCCGTCCTCGGCAGAGGCACTGTCGGCGGTGCGGCCCTTGCGGATGTCGTTGATCGCGGAGTTCAACGTCTGGGCAGACACATCGCCTGCAATTAGCGCGTCTTTGGCTTTGGACTTCACCATCACCAGCGCCATCAAAATACGTTCAACAGGCACAAAGCTATCGCCAGCTTTCTTGGCAATCGCTTCGGCCTCGCCCAGCACTTTGCCTGTGGTGCCATCAAGATATGGCTGACCAGTGTCGCCGGACACTTTGGGCAGTTTGTCGATGGCGGCATCCACAGCTTCGCGGACACGCGTCGCGTTCCCGCCGGCGCGGTTGATCAGATTGGCGGCGAGCCCCTGCTCGTCATCCATCAGTGCTTTAAGAAGGTGTTCAGGGGTCAGCCGCTGGTGGCTTTCCCGCATTGCGATTGTCTGCGCCGCCTGAACGAAACCGCGCGACCGCTCCGTGAACTTGCTCAAGTCCATGGTGTTCTCCTTTTTCCAAGCGCCCCGTTGTAGGGAACGCCCGCTCTGCGGCACGTCCCGAATTTGGGCCTCACAAGAGATGTGGGGCACTTGTTGTTGGGTTTCAAGAAGTTGCCTAGATGTTTGCGCCCACAATAAGGCGGCGCCTGCGGAACAAGCGTCTTTGGGGGGAATGAATGGCGTAAAGAAACCTTAACTCATGTCCATTTTCGCCCCATTTCAAAGGCAAGTTAACCAGTGACGCAGTATAAAAAGGGGGCCACACTATGCATGTGACCGATATTCAGATCACCAATCCGACCTATCGCCAGACCCTTGGAGAGCTGACAGCCGTTGTGTCGCTTAGCAGCGATGCGCGTGATGTGCAGCTTTTGTGCAATGTTCCGGCGCGGGCCGAGCGCCGTGAAGGCGAAGGACGTCTGGCCTTGATCCACGAAGCCCTGCGCCAGATCAGCCGCATGCCGGAGATTCGCACTGGCCGCGAAGAACTGTCGTTCGCTCCGGGATTGGTTCCCGCGCAAGCCTGAGCCTTGCGAGGTTAGGGACTGGACAGTTGCAGCCAGCGGGTTGAGACTGTCCGTATGAGCAAACTGACAGATATCCGCGCACGCAGCACTTGGCGCGACATCCTTGAAGGCCAGCCGCAGCATATGGGGCTGGCTTTGTTGTTGGCGGCAGGCGCTTTTGCGTGGTTGTCCTCAGATGATACAGCGCCACGCGTTCTGTTCCTGACCGCGACCGAATGGGCAAAGCTGTCTATTCTTCTTGCCATTTTTCATCAGGTGGTCGTCGCGGTTGTTTTTCGCCTGCAACTGCACCGCGGACTTTTGACGCGCATGTTTGGCGCACGCGATCTGGAAATCTGGACCAAAATTTTTCTGCCATTTCTAGTGGCACGGCCAATCACGATCATTTTGACAGGGTGGGCAGATGACACGTCCCTGAACGAACCGAGAGGGTTGGAATGGGTGATTGGGCTCGCGCTTGTTGCTTTGGCCGGATGGGTGATGCACTCGGTGTCCAAACACTTCACCATTCGCCGCGCGGTGGGTGGAGACCATTTTCGCGACGAGATTGCCGAATTGCCAATGGTGCGCGAAGGGGCGTTTCGGTTCACCAGCAATGCCATGTATGGGCTGGCATTTTTCGGGATGTGGGGCATTGCCCTGCTGTTTGACAGCTGGAATGCACTGGTGGTCGCGTTTTTCCAACATTGCTACATCTGGGTGCATTGGTATTGCACTGAACAGCCGGACATGGAGTGGCTCTACGGAGATCGCTGAGGGTTGCAGGGGGGGCTGCGTGGCAGTATTGAACCGACACTTTGCCCCACAGCCCGTATCGGAGTTTCCCCATGACCGCAGATGACCGCCTGATCGTTGCCCTTGATGTGCCCAACGCGCTTGATGGGCTAAAACTGGCCGAAACCCTTGGCGATTCCGTTTCGTTTTACAAAATCGGTTTGGGCATGCTGACCGGCGGCGGCCTGGCGTTGGCAAATGAACTCAAGGATGAGCATGGCAAAAAAATCTTCCTTGATATGAAGCTTTTTGACATTGGCGCAACGGTCGAGGCAGCGGTGCGCGGGTTGGCCCAGTTTGATCTGGATTTCCTGACGGTTCATGGCGATCCCCATGTGGTGCGGGCCGCCAAAGAAGGTGCCGCGGGCAGCAATCTGAAAATTCTGGGCGTGACAATTCTGACCTCTTTGGATCGTAGCGATCTGGACGGGTGTTTGATCAAGGACGGTGACGTCAAGGATCTGGTGATTGAGCGCGCAGGCAATGCGTTTGAAGCAGGAGCAGACGGTGTCATCGCGTCGCCGCAGGAAGCGGCGTTGATCCGTGCGTTGCCTGAAAGCGAGGGACGGCTGATTGTGACGCCAGGTGTGCGCCCTGCGGGTGCGGAACTGGGTGATCAGAAGCGCGTCGCGACGCCGGCAAATGCCGTGGCCGACGGGGTGGACCATATTGTCGTCGGGCGCCCTGTCTGGCGGGCGCAAGACCCGCGAGCAGCGGCACAGGCAATTGTCGCGGAGATGTCTTCGGTTCAGGCGAACCGGTAATTTCGCCCACGCATACCCTGCCCCATGAAACGGCGTGGCTGCTTCTGTTTGGGATGCTATACTGACCAGAGAGCTGCCGACGGAACGCCCATGCCTGCCCTCTGCCGAGATTGCCTTACGACTTTGCAAGCCGGACCCCGCTGTGGGGTCTGTGGCAGCATGCGTGTGACCAGCCATTCCGAACTGTTCAGCCTGTCTATCGCCCACATGGACTGCGACGCGTTTTATGCCAGTGTCGAGAAGCGCGACAATCCGGCCTTGATCGACAAACCGGTGATTATTGGCGGAGGCAAACGGGGCGTGGTGTCCACGGCCTGTTATGTGGCGCGCATCCGTGGCGTTCGCTCTGCGATGCCGATGTTTCAGGCGTTGAAGCTCTGCCCCGATGCCGTGGTGATCAAGCCGCGCATGTCGGTCTATGTCGAGGTCAGTCGTGAAATTCGCAAGATGATGGACGAGATGACGCCGGTGATAGAGCCGTTGTCGCTCGATGAAGCTTTCATGGACCTGACAGGCACTGAGAAGCTTCACGGCGTCCCGCCCGCGGTGATGCTTGCGCGGTTGGTGAAGAGAATGAAAGACGAGTTGGGTATCACCGGCTCGATTGGCCTGTCCCACAACAAGTTTCTCGCCAAGGTGGCCAGCGATCTGGACAAGCCGCGCGGGTTTTCTGTGATTGGAGAGGCGGAGACTTCGGAGTTTCTGCGAGACAAGCCCGTGCGTCTGATCTGGGGGATTGGGCCTGTGGCACAGGAGAGTCTGGAACGTGCGGGTATACGGACCTTTACCGATTTGCTGCGATGGGAGCAGGACGACCTGATCGCGCGGTTTGGCAATATGGGATATCGGCTGTGGCATCTGGCGCGCGGGATGGACCGGCGAAGAGTGTCGGCACATGCTCCGATGAAAAGCATCAGCAACGAGACCACCTTTTACGAGGATACTGCGAGCGCGGAAGTGCTGGATGGCCATATTTGGCGCTTGGCAGAGAAAGTGGCAGATCGCGCAAAGGCAAAAGATTTGGCCGGACGCGTTGTGACGCTCAAGCTCAAGCGCGCCAATCATAGCACCATCAGTCGACGGGTGAGCCTGCGCGATGCAACGCAGATGGCGGACACATTGTACCGCACGGCGCGCGGATTGTTTGACCAAGTTGGCGACGAGGGACCATATCGGCTGATTGGTGTTGGTCTGGCGGATTTGGTATCTGCGGATCAGGCTGATTTGTCTGGCGACTTGTTGGACCCAAAAGCCGGACAGCGGGCCAAAGCGGAACGCGCAACAGATGAGATTCGCAAACGTTTTGGGTCTGACGCCATTCTCAAAGGGCGGGCGATGCGGTGAGACTTGCGCGACCATACCTTTAGCGGCAAACTCAACCTATACTCATAGCGTTTGTGTCACAGTAACATCTTAGGAGAAACCCTTGCGGAGCGATGCACGCCGATTGCTGTCTGAACTGAAGGCAACGCTCGACAACCTGGAAATCACCGATCCAAACTCTGTTCCGCCGCTGGAAGAGTTGGGAGTGAATGTCGATTTGCTGCCGATCATTGCGCAAAAAGGCGCGTTGCGACGAGAATTTGCAGATCTTCTAAGACGCGATAATCACCCGTTTTGAAGGATTTAGTCGCTGACGCACTTTTTGACGCCGTCGAAAACTAAGGCTGGAATCTGAGGCTCTAAAGTCACAGCACTCTGGCAAAATTACTTTCATGAAAGGTGGCGGAATAACATTTGCGGTCGCCGGCTTCGTGGGATTCGTCGCCACAACGCTTGCCGCGCCGATTGCGGTTCCGATGATTGCCATCGGGGCGGGTTCATTAGGGGCTGGCCTTCATTTGGGAGGGCAAATGGACAAACGCGCGAGCGAAGCAAACTCGCTTGCGAATTATTATGATGAACTTCGCAAGTTGATCACTTAACATTGTAATACGGGACCGAGTGACTAGGTTTAAACGGTGGAAAGCTTGATTGAAAACCTTATACAGACAGACGGGAGCTCCGGTGTGGCTATGCTGCACGGACTGAACTTGATCGGCGCGGTTGTCGGCGTGACAATTGGGGTCATTGTAAAGGCTGACCTTGCCAAACTCACGCGGCACATGTCTGCGAAGTCGCTGTTTTCCACACTGCCTTTGGCGATGATCAGCGCTCAACGCCGCCATTTGGCTGGATCAGAAAAAGTCGAATCTTCCGAATAAGGGCTACTCGGCCGCCAGCGGCTCTGCTTGCGGGCGCCCGATGTTGACGAGTTGCGCAACCACGGCAGTAAGGCGAGATTGGATTGCGTCAAATCCCGCGTGCGGTCTGATCGTTGTTTCATCCATATAGAGAGACCGGTCTATTTCCACCTGAATGGCGTGTTGCCCGCGGGCCGGACGGCCATAGGTCTGTGTCACATACGCACCGGCAAAGGGTGTATTACGCGCAACAACAAAGCCCTCTTTTTCAAAGACAGCCGCAACTGCATCCATGATTTCCGGGTGTGACGCCGCGCCAAAACGGTCGCCCAGCACGATCTCTGGACGCCTGGCACCAGGCCGCAATCCAGTTTCAACGGCCTCTCGCGGCATCGAATGACAGTCGACCAGAATCGCTTTGCCAAAAGTCGCACGCGACTCGTTCAACAGCCCTTGCAAGGCGGCGTGATATGGTCGCCAGTATGTATCGATGCGGTGGTGGGCCTGAGCGCGGGTCATTTTGCCGTAGTAAATCGGACGGCCGTTGGCGACGACGCGCGGAATCACGCCAAGCCCCGACGCCACGCGTGGATTGTGCCCGACCTTGCGCACCCCTTCGATCAGAGCGGGGTCCAATTCATCCTTGGAGCGGTTCAAATCCAGAAAAGCCCGCGGGGCATGAGCCACCAAAAGTGGGGCGCCTTGTTGCGGAACACTTTTAAACAGCTGATCTACAAAGGCATCTTCGGAAGACCGGATGCTTTGACTATCAAGCAAGGAGGCCTCAACGAACCAATCGGGATATTGGCTCCCGCTGTGAGGGGACGCAAACACCACCGCAGAATCACGCGTCTTGGGCGAATGAATTGTGAACGGTGGCCGAGTCATTGTGTCTCCTGTTACAAAAAATATAGGCCGAAAAATATATAGGCCGAAAGCCCTTGATCCCCCCGCCGACTCCTTTTATAGACCCGCTACCGGCGCGGGCTTTCCGCGCCCCCTTTTGTTCGGGGGCATGGAAATTGTGTCGGGTGGGGCGATTAGCTCAGCGGTAGAGCACTTCGTTGACATCGAAGGGGTCACTGGTTCGATCCCAGTATCGCCCACCATGAATTCACCGCTTTGACCTAGGTCGAAGCATCCGTAACCCAGAGGCGCACGCCGCGCCGCGACATGAGGAGAAGGACTATGAAAGTCAAGAACTCGCTTCGTTCGCTTAAGAACCGGCACCGCGACTGCCGCATTGTGCGCCGCAAGGGCCGTGTTTACGTGATCAACAAGACCCAGCGTCGCTTTAAAGCACGCCAGGGCTGATGTTGTGGGCCTGAGGGCCCACCATTGATCACTGCGCTGAAAGACCGCCCCTTTGGGCGGTTTTTTTGTGCCTGCGCCGCGGGCAAGGCATCACACCCGAAAGACTCGCGATTGCGATCAGGGTTGAACGGGCCAAGTCGCTTCTCCGTGAGGTGTTCGGGCAATCTAGGACCACGACGCCCAAATGGACCAAGCACGAAACCAAGAGAGTCCGAAACCCACAGGCCGAGTTTAGAAAGCCGTTGGGAAAAAAATTGCACAGATCACATTCTCATTGACTTGCCTCCTGGGGTGACGCACTTGTGCGAGCACGATGGTTCCCAAGCGCCGAGCGTAACGGGATGAAAAGGGAATACGGTGCCGCGATTTCGCGAATTCCGTGACTGCCCCCGCAACTGTAGGCGGTGAGCGACGCTGAAATACCACTGGTCCAATAGGGCTGGGAAGGTCAGCATAGCTGAGATCCGCAAGTCAGGAGACCTGCCTTCGTTTTGTTTTGACCAACCCAGGACGGGGCGTCTTGGAAGGAGGCTAGATGGCACACGACTTGTGTACCGACACACTGAATACATTCGATCTAGGCTTGCTCGCAAGCGCGGGGCACCATGTCCAGCGCGCCTGATCACTTCGTCCTTATCTGCAGCACCTGCGAAGGGCCTGAAGGTGCGGCGCGGTTGCGATCGGACCTTTTGCCAGAGCTGCCCGATTGTTTTGGCATTCGCGCGGTGGATTGCCTTGCCGGATGCGAGCAGCCAATTGCCGTCGGGTTTCAAGCGCAGGGCAAGGCGTCTTATGTGTTCGGCCCGATTGAAGGACGCGCCGACAGCGAAGCCTTGGTAAAATTTGCCCATCAGTTTTCAGCCAGCCAAAGTGGCTGGACCTCCGCTACAGACAGGCCATCGGCCCTCTTTCACAAGACTCTCGCCCGCCTGCCCGCATTGCCGGATCAACAGCCATGACCTCTGTTTTGTCAGTGCAAAATGTCGGGGTGCGCGCCAGCAATGGCAGCCCAATGGTGCAGGACGTGTCTTTCGATCTCCCGAAAGGCGCAACGCTGGCAATTGCCGGCCCGAATGGTGCCGGCAAAACCACTTTGCTCACGGTGTTGGCTGGCCTTCAGGAGTTTGCGCAGGGTGACGTTCTTTTTGACGGAAAGAGCTTGCGCGACATGTCCATGCAACAGCGCGCGCGTAAGATCGCTGTTGTCAGTCAACAATCAGCGCCAGATGCTCGTTTGACGCTGCGAGATTATGTTGCCATGGGCCAAATGCCGGTTTGGGCGGACGCCTCGGCAAAAGAGCATTCGGTGGCGCTCCAGAGTATTTTACAGCTGACGGCCCTGTCCGAACTTGCCGACCGCCCGCTTGGGCAGTTGTCGGGTGGAGAGCGTCAGAGAGCGCATATCGCCCGCGCTTTGGCACAGAAACCTGAAGTTCTGTTTCTGGACGAGCCGACAAACCACCTTGATCCGGATGCCAAAGGCCGCATGCTTTCACTGGTTGCCAGCTTGGGTGTCTCGGTGATCATGGTGGTTCATGATCTTGTTATGATTCCGGAATTTGCCAGCCATGTGGCCTTGATGAAGAACACACGGCTAACCGGTTTTGGCACCGTTAAAGACGTGCTGACACCCGAGACTGTGCGCACAACTTTTGGCGTCGACTATCTGCTGCTGTCCCACGAAGGGCGCGAGATACCTGCGCTTGATATCCGAAAAACTGAAGTCCCTCATACATGAAAGGCAAACCCACAATGAAACACCTGATGACTGTATCGCTTATGCTCGGTCTTGCCAGCGCGGCAACGGCCGAAGTCACTGTCGACAACTGCGGTACGACGCTCAGCTTTGAAGCAACGCCAGAACGAATTGTCGTGCACGACATGAACATGACCGAAATGGCGTTCGCGTTGGGTCTGCAAGACAAAATCGTCGGCCTGACCGGCATCACGGGTTGGTACAAAACCAGCCCGACATTTGATGCCGAGCGCGGTGACATTCCTGAGCTGGCGCCCAAATATCCCTCCATCGAAAATCTGGTTGCCGCATCGCCCGACCTGTTCTTCGCAGGCTGGTATTATGGCATGAAGCCCGGCGGCGACGTGACACCGGATACGTTGGCTCCATTCGGGATCAAAACGATGATCCTGACAGAAAGCTGCGTGCATCTGGACAAAAACCGCCCCACAGCAAGCATGGACCTTTTGTTTGATGATGTGCTGCGGCTTGGACAGGTGATGGATGTTGAAGCAAAGGCCGCGGGTCTGGTGGCTGACTGGCAAACCCAACTCGCCGACATCAAGGCCAGAACCACAGATCAAGCCCGCCCGCGTGTTTTCCTGTTGGATGGTCCGGCAGATGCCCCATTTACTGCGGGCAAATTTGCCATTCCTGACGCGATGATCGCAGCGGCTGGCGGTATGAACGTCACTCACGAGATGGACACCAGCTGGGGCCGAAGCGCGTGGGAAACCATCGCTGCCGCCAATCCCGAGTTTCTTGTGCTGCTGGACTATCAAACCGGAAACGGCGCGGCGGATACCTTCCAATTTCTGAAAGATCATCCGGTCATGGCCCACACCGACGCGGTTAAAAACGAGCGTTGGATCGGCCTTCGGTACGAGGAACTGACCCCCGGTCCGGCAAATATCGAAGCCATCGAAAAAATGGCGCGCGCTATGCACCCTGATCTCTTCTGAGATGAACGGTTTTGGCCTCAGGATCGTGGTGGGCGTGGTTGGATTAATCTCCCTCATCTTGCTGTCGGTGCTTCACGGCACCACCAGCATACCCGTGTCCGAGGCCATCTCAGCGATCCTGTCGGGAATTGGAATAGGCTCTACCGAGCCAACACCAATGGGAAGGATCATATTTGATCTACGCCTTCCGCGTGCTCTTTTCTCCGCAATTATCGGCGCGGGTCTCGGGGTTGTGGGCGTGGTGTTACAAACCACCACACGCAACGATCTGGCCGATCCTTTTTTGTTCGGACTGTCATCCGGAGCCGCGGCGGGCGCGGTTTTGGTGATCACTGTCACAGGTGATGTTTTGGGCATTTGGACTTTGCCTCTGGCCGCGTTCTGCGGGGGCATTGTGGCCTCAGGCATTGTGCTGGCACTTGTGCATAGACTGCGCACAAGCGCTCCGGAAAAGCTGGTTCTGGCCGGTCTGGCTGTGTCTTTCCTTTTTGCAGCAATCACAAACTATCTGATTTTCTCCGGCGACAGCCGCGCGGCGCATTCAGTGATTTTCTGGATGTTAGGCGGTCTTGGCCTTGCCCGCTGGGAAACCCTGCCACTGGTCCTGATCGGGCTTGCGATCATCCTTGCCTATGCTTTTCACAAGCGCCGCTGGCTGGATGCCCTGCTTGCGGGCGATGTGACCGCCCAAAGTCTTGGTGTGCCGGTGCAACGGTTGAGAATGACCATGTTTTTGGTGGCTGCTCTGGCGACGGCCACCTTTGTTTCTGTGGCAGGTGTAATTGGATTTGTCGGGCTGATGGTGCCGCATTTGGCACGAGGGGTGGCCGGCCCATTGCATTGGCGACTGGTGCCGACCGCTGCGTTGATCGGGGCCACCTTGCTTACGGCGTCCGACATCCTTTCACGGCGACTTCTTGCACCACAAGAGCTGCCTGTAGGCATAGTCACGACCTCATTGGGAGCTTTGTTCGTGTTTGTCCTACTTCTCGGGAAACGCGCGCATTAACGGCCGTAGACCTGACCGCCGACCTGTTTACTGATGGCGCGCTCAATCGAGACAAATCCACTTTCGGTGATGAAACCCGGTTTGACCTCAAAATCTGTTGGTACGCGCACATTGCCAAATCCTGCCCGCGTCGCGGTGCGGCGGTTGGCATTGTAGCGAAAGCAGCGGTTTGACGTTTCGGTCCAGCAAGTGCGCCCGTCGATCAGTGGGATAAGCCGTTCCTGTTGCGCCTCGATCGTTGCGGGCATCGCCAACAGAGCAATTAGAAAAATCAGAGGCCTGCGGAACATGCGGTAACTCCTTGAGTTGGAACACGTGCACACTAACGCAGCCGACCCCTCCCCGTCCAAACACAAAAAGACCCGCCCAAGGCTGGGCGGGTCAAGTCGCGGCCTAGTCATGCACCATGCCGCGCAACGGAGAGGTAACTCAGTCGTATTTGCGTTGGTCTTCAATCACGATGCCGTCCTTGGGCAAGCTTCCCGGAGCGACAATCTCAACGATGCCTTTAAGTTTCAGCGCATCTGCCACGGACGCGCCATAGGCGTCGGCGGTGTCGGCTGTGGACTCGATCTGCACGGTCATCACATCCATTTCGCCTGAGCGAGTGGCAATCACGCGGGCCTTGGTGACTTCGTCATGTTTGGCCACCAGCGCAGCAACCTGCTCGGGGCGGACAAACATGCCTTTGATCTTGGCGGTCTGATCGGCACGGCCCATCCAACCTTTGATGCGCATGTTGGTCCGCCCGCAAGGGCTTTGCCCGGGAAGGACGGCGGAGAGGTCGCCGGTGGCAAAACGGATGAGCGGATAATCGGGATTTAGTGTGGTCACAACCACTTCGCCCACCTCGCCCGGAGCCACGGGTGTGCCGGTGCCGGGGGTGACGATTTCCACGATCACGCCTTCGTCGATGATCATGCCTTCCATGGCATCTGATTCATAAGCGATGGAGCCAAGATCTGCAGTGCCATAGCCCTGCAGACACTTGATGCCGCGATCAGCGTATTCCTGACGCAGGGAAGGGAACAGAGCGCCGCCGCCAACGGTGGCTTTGGTAATGGCCAACTTCTCGCCCATCTCTTCGGCCTTATCGAGGATGATCTTGAGATAATCCGGCGTACCTGCGTAAGCGGTGGTGCCAATGTCAGCAGCAGCTCGGACCTGCATTTCAGTCTGGCCAACACCGGCTGGCAGCACTTTGGCGCCAACAGCGCGCGCGCCGCTTTCAAACATCATGCCCGCGGGGGTCAGGTGGTAGGAAAAGCAGTTCTGCACAATGTCGTCGGCGCCAATGCCAACAGCGTTCAGCACGCGGCCAAAGCGGAACCAGTCAGATGTGTGTCCACCAGGTTCATAGATCGGGCCGGGGGACTGGAAAACATGCACAAGGTTGGGGTTGCTGAGATCAGCAAAGCCACCCAATGGGCCATTGGCCTTTTGCGCAGCCCCCAGTTCGGATTTGCGCAACACCGGCAAAGCAGCAAGCGCATCCATTGAGTTTATCGACGCTGGGTCAACATCAGCAAGGGCAGCCCCATACCCCGACAGGGTCTTGGCGCGGGTGATCTGGCGCGGCAGGGCGTCTGCCAGATCGGCGGCGCGCTGATCGGCGCTGCGGGTTTCCAACTCGTCAAAAAAGCGGCTCATAATGCCATCCTTTGTGTGTCACAGACCGGTTTCACGCGGCAAATGGAGGACGTACCGCGCCTGTGAACACCGCGCGGAACAAAGAAATTCAATTGCCCAGAGAGGGCGAGGTGGGCGCAAAATACGCGCCCGTTAGGGTTAGCTCAGCCAACGCTTGCGGCGGCGATAGGACCGCACGTCGCGAAACGATTTACGGCCGTCATCGGACATGCCGAGATAGAATTCTTTCACGTCAGGGTTTTCGCGCAGTTCGGCAGCGGGGCCGTCCATCACAACGCGACCGGATTCCAGAATGTAGCCATAATGCGCAAAGCGCAGAGCAACATTGGTGTTCTGTTCAGCCAGAAGGAAGGTCGCGCCCTCTTTCTCGTTGAGGTCTTTGACGATGCCAAAGATTTCTTCCACAAGCTGCGGGGCAAGACCCATGGAGGGTTCATCAAGCAAAATGCACTCTGGCTTGCTCATCAAAGCGCGGCCAATGGCAACCATCTGCTGCTCACCACCCGAGGTATAACCCGCCTGCGATTTGCGACGTTCTTTCAAACGCGGGAAGTAGTTGTAGACCATTTCCAGATCCGCTGCGATGTCACCACCGCGCGTATAGGCACCGGTCAGAAGGTTTTCTTCCACGGTCAGGTGTTCAAAACAGTGACGGCCTTCCATCACCTGAATAACACCCTTTTTTACCAGCGATGCAGGATCCAACTCGGCGATGGGTTCGCCGCGATAGTTGATGGAGCCTTTGGTGACCTCGCCGCGCTCGGAGTGCAACAGGTTGGAAATCGCCTTGAGTGTCGTGGTTTTGCCCGCGCCGTTGCCACCCAACAATGCGGTGATACCGCCTTTGGGCACGCTCAGGCTCACGCCTTTGAGCACGAGGATCACGTGGTTGTAGATCACTTCGATGTTGTTGACCTCAAGAAGTGTCTCTTCGGTGCGACCAGCGTCAAGCATTTGCGTTGTCTTTCATCTCGTGTGGAAGTGTGCCCCGGCCGGCCAAACCGGCCGGGACGATCCTGTCAAAGCGCCTTAGTTGCAGCGCTCTGCGATGTTGTTTTCAGACGCGTAAGAACCGGAGTCTTCTGCGATCAGCGCGCCGATCACTTCCATGTCGGTTTCCGCGAACTCGGAGATCAGCGACCAAGTCTGGTTAGCTGCGTCCCACTGGGTCACACCAACGAGGCCGGGGCCGCCGTGGTTTTCACAGGACACGGAGAAGGACGGACCAAAGTTCGGCATGCCGAGGCCGGCCATTTTCTCTTCGGTGATTTCCAGAGCTTCCATACCGTCACGCATCTGAGCTGCGGTGATGTCTGCTGTGCCGTGGATTTCCTGAGCGGTTTTCGCCGCTTCGGCTGCGAGCATCGCTGCGTACATACCGCGGTTGTAGAGAACGTTACCGATCTGGTCGCCAGCGCCAGCAGCTTTGCCGGTGTCGACAACGTACTTCTGGATGTCAGCAAAGATCGGGAAGTCACGACCAACGTTGTGGAACGTCAGTGCTTTGTAGCCGTTTGCTTTGTCGCCTGCGGACAGAACGTCATGTTCCGCACCGGACCACCAGATGCCGATGAAGTTTTCCATCGGGAAACGGATGTTCGCGGCTTCCTGAATGGCAACCTGGTTCATCACGCCCCAGCCCCACATCAGAACGGTGTCAGGCTTTTCGCGACGGATCTGCAGCCACTGGGACTTCTGCTCCTGACCGGGGTGGTCAACAGGCAGCAGGCTCAGTTCAAAGCCGTGCTTTTTCTGCAGTTCTTCGAGCGTACGGATCGGCTCTTTGCCGTATGCGGAGTTGTGGTAAACCAGAGCGATTTTGTGGCCGTTCAGGTCGCCACCGTTTTCCGCCAGCAGGTAATTTACCGCGCCGGACGCACCGTTCCAGTAGGTACCCGGGTAGTTAAAGGTATGGCTGAAGACTTTGCCGTTTGCAGCAGAAGTCCGGCCGTAACCCATGGTGTGCATCGGGATGCCGTCCGCGGTGGTTTTGGGGATCAGCTGATAGGTGATGCCGGTGGAGAGCGGTTGATACACCAGAGCGCCTTCGCCCTTGGTGGATTCGTAGCACTCAACGCCTTTTTCGGTGTTGTAGCCGGTTTCACATTCCAGCAGGCGAGTCGGAACGCCGCCGATGCCGCCGTCACGCTCGTTCAGCAGCGTGAAGTAATCCGCATAGCCATCCGCGAAGGGGATGCCGCCAGCGGCGTAAGGGCCGGTACGGTAGCTCAGCGACGGGAACACGAGGTCCGCCATTGCCGGAGCGGCTGCCATTACGGCGGTCACGGCCATGGTTGCTAGTTTCATCTTCATCGGGTTTCCTCCCTTGGTTTTGTCCGATGTTGGTTGCCGAGGCCTCCCCGCCCCGGAATGGTTGGTTCTGGCCCCGCCTTAGTGCGGGAAGGGCCACAACCGCAGTTTCTGCTTCGTCACGCGCCACAGTTGCGCAAGGCCGTGTGGTTCCAGAATGAGGAACAACACGATCAGGCCACCCACGATCACCAACTGCAAGTGTGCAACGATGTCTGTGGGCCAGCCTAGCATGTCCACGCCGACAACCTTCAGCACCACTGGGAGCAGTACGAGGAAAGCGGCACCGGCGAAGGAGCCGAAAATCGAGCCCAGACCACCGATGATGATCATGAAGAGCACGAGGAACGATTTGTTGATGCCAAAGGCTTCGCCAACTTCAACAGCACCGAGGTAGAGCGCGAAGAACAGCGCGCCGGAGATGCCGATAAAGAAACCGGATGCGCCAAAGGCGGTCATTTTGGCCTTCATCGGGTTCACACCGATGATTTCAGCCGCGATGTCCATGTCGCGGATGGCCATCCACTTACGACCAGCCATACCACGGGTCATGTTGCGGGCGATCAGGGCGCTCAGCACCAGAAACACGAGGCAGAAGAGATAGGTTGCCCATGCTTCGGTGTTGGGGCCGGTCACAGGGATGCTGAACACGGTGCGCTCGGGTGCGTTGATCTGACCGGATGCGGAGTAGTTGTAGAACCACGGCACACGGTTGAAGAGCCACACGAGGAAGAACTGCGCCGCCAGCGTTGCTACCGCGAGGTAGAACCCTTTGATGCGCAGACTTGGTAGCCCAAAGAGCACGCAGACAAATGCTGTGATCCCGCCGGAAAGTATGACGTGGAAGAAGATGTTCACTTCGGGGAAGGCGGTCATCAGCTTGTAGCAAGCATATGCGCCCACAGCCATGAAACCACCGGTGCCGAGAGACACCTGCCCGCAGTAACCCACGAGAATGTTGAGGCCGATCGCAGCGATCGAGTAGATCAGGAACGGCAGGAAGATTGCGTTTGCCCAGTAATCGTTGATCACAAAAGGCACGACGCAGAAGGCAAATGCCAGAGCGACGTAGTAGCCGCGACGGTCGATTTTGATCGGGAACGTCTGGTTGTCAGAGGCGTAGGACGTTTTGAAATCGCCAGCTTCACGATAGAACATCAGGCGGTCTCCTCGTTGTATTCTTTTTCAAGGTGGGACCGGTCCGCCCGGTTCCGAGATTTTGCATAGCCGGTGCGCTCGCTTGTGCGCACCAGATGGAAGTAGGCCCAGATGCCCGCCGCTGCGCCAAGTGCCGCGAGAACTGCCGCTATGGTCATTTGACGACCATTGGCGGGGTCAGCAGTCAGAGCGAGAAACCCGAAGGCCCAGAACCCTGACCATGCGATCACATTAAGAATGGCAACCAGCTTGGGCATCCGCGTCAGACCCTCTCGATGATCTTTTCGCCGAACAGACCCTGAGGCCGGAAGACGAGGAAGAGGAGAGCGAGCACGTAGGCGAACCAGTTCTCAGTCGCGCCGCCCACAAGCGGGCCAACCCAGAATTCGAACAGTTTTTCACCCACACCGATGATCAGACCGCCAACAATGGCGCCCGGGATCGAGGTGAAGCCGCCCAGCATCAGAACCGGAAGGGCCTTCAGCGCGATGAGCGAGAGTGAGAACTGAACGCCGGATTTGGCGCCCCACATGATACCTGCGACCAAAGCGACGAACCCTGCAAGCGACCAGACCAGAACCCAGATGAAGTTGAGCGAGATACCCACCGACAGAGCGGCCTGGTGGTCGTCTGCCACGGCGCGCATGGCGCGGCCCTGTTTGGTATACTGGCTGAAGGCAATCAGCGCCGCCACAAGGATACCCGCCACGATGGTCGCGGTGATGTCGAGGTTGTCGATGAAGAAGCCATAGCCAAAGGCGTTGAAGGTGAATTCATCAATCGCGAGGTTGATCCCCTGCGGCAAGCAGGTGTTCGCAGTCATGCAGAAATCGAGTTTTTTGATTTCGGAGTTCCACATCAGGTCGGCAAAGCCTTCGAGGAAATATGCCAGGCCGATGGTCGCCATGAAGAGGATGATCGGCTCTTGCCCAACCAGATGGCGGAACACAAAGCGTTGCACCGCCCAGGCCAGCAGGATCATCACGATCACTGTAAAGATCAACGCAAACACCGAAGGAACATTCCACCCGAAAGTGTGCACATGTGTGCCAAAAATGGCATTGATCAGATGGGCAAAGGGCACCTGGCCGTTCTGGATGCCCACAAGGGTCATCGCTGCAAACAGCGCCATAACACCTTGCGCAAAGTTAAAGATGCCGGAGGCCTTGTAGATCAGGACGAAGCCCAGCGCGACAAGCGCATAGAGCACGCCCGCCATCAGGCCGTTGAGGAAGACCTCCATCGCAAATGCGAGTTGTTCAGGCATGGCGCACGCCTCCGGTTTTCAGTGTCATTTCAGTCAGTTGATTAGTCATGTGCCACCCCCAGATAGGCGTCGATGACGGCCTGGTTGTTGCGCACTTCGTCCGGCGTGCCGTCGCCGATCTTTTTGCCGTAGTCCATCACAACAACCCGATCGGAAAGGTCCATAACAACGCCCATGTCGTGTTCGATCAAGGCGATGGTGGTGCCGAATTCGTCGTTCATATCGAGGATAAAGCGGGACATGTCCTCCTTTTCCTCAACATTCATACCGGCCATTGGTTCGTCCAGCAGAAGAATCGACGGCTCCGCCGCCAGCGCGCGGGCGAGCTCGACACGCTTCTTCAGGCCATAGGGCAGACGGCCAACCGGCGTTTTGCGGATCGCCTGAATTTCGAGGAAGTCGATGATCTTCTCGACAAACTCGCGGTTTTCCACTTCTTCCTGCTGGGCCTTGCCCATCCAGATCGCCTGACTCAGCAAGCCAGCGTTCATCTGGCGCATGCGTCCGGTCATGACGTTGTCCAGAACGGTCATGCCTTCAAACAATGCGATGTTCTGGAAGGTCCGTGCGATACCCTGCTGTGCCACCTCGTAGGGTTTCATAGGCGGACGCTTGGCACCTTTATACCAAACTTCACCTTCCTGCGGCACATAGAAGCCGGAGATGACGTTCAGCATCGAAGACTTACCGGCACCGTTCGGGCCGATGATCGCGCGGATCTCACCTTCGCGGATGTCGAACGAAATATCCGTGATCGCCTTCACACCGCCAAAGCGCAGTGTGATGTTTTTCATTTCCATCACGGTCGGGCCAATTGTGCGACCGTCCTCGGTGACGTAGCTTTCCTGCGTGCTCATTCTGCGGCTACCTTTGCTGCGGTTGAGACGACTGCGGCGTCGCGCAGTTCAAGGGTGGCCTTGATCGAGCCTTTGCGGCCGTCTTCATAGGTCACTTCGGTTTCGGTCGAGACCGTGGTGGAGCCGTCATAAAGCGCATCCACGAGGTCCTTGAACTTGTCGGCCACAATCACACGGCGCACCTTGCGGGTCCGGGTCATTTCGCCGTCATCCGCGTCCAGTTCCTTGTGCAGCACAAGGAAGCGGTGGATTTGGCAACCGGCCAGCATCGGGTCAGCGGCAACCGATTTGTTCACGGTTTCCACATGGCTCTGAATGCTGTCGAGAACCTTCGGGTGACCCGCGAGTTCTTGATAGGACGCGTACGCGATGTTGTTGCGTTCCGCCCAGTTGCCCACCGCCGTCAAGTCGATGTTGATAAAGGCGACACAGTTCTCTTTTCCGTTGCCAAACAGCACGGCCTCAAGAATGTCAGGATAGAACTTGAGTTTGTTCTCGACATATTTCGGCGCGAACATAGAACCGTCCGCCATTTTGCCAACGTCTTTGGCGCGGTCGATGATGCGTAGATGGCCGGAACCCTCTTCAAAGAAGCCCGCGTCACCCGTTGCCACCCAGCCTTCAGCGTCTTTAGTCGAGGCGGTGGATTCAGGATTGTTGTAGTATTCCACAAAGGTGCCCGGCGAGCGGTAAAAGATTTCGCCATTGTCGGCAATTTTGATTTCCACGTCGGGGCTTGGCACGCCCACGGTGTCCGCGCGCACCTCACCGTCCGGCTGGGCGGTGATGAATACGGTGGCTTCGGTTTGACCATAAAGCTGTTTCAGGTTGATGCCGAGGGAGCGGTAGAATTCGAAAATCTCCGGCCCGATCGCTTCACCAGCGGTATAGCCAACACGCACGCGGCCAAAGCCAAGCGTGTCTTTCAGCGGGCCATAAACAAAGAATTCGCCCAGCTTGTACTTCAGCTTGTCCATCCCGCCGACAGGCTTGCCGTCCAGAATGTTGGGGCCAACCTTTTTGGCGAGATCCATGAAGTAGCGGAACATGCGGCGCTTGAGCGGGCCGGCGTCTTCCATGCGGATCATCACGTTGGTGAGCTGTGTTTCAAACACGCGCGGCGGGGCAAAGTAGTAGGTCGGCCCAATTTCGCGCAGGTCGGTCATCATTGTGTCCGGCGATTCCGGGCAGTTCACACAGAAACCGGTCCAGTAGGCCTGACCGATCGAGAAGATGAAGTCACCCACCCAAGCCATCGGCAGATAGGCGAGGATTTCTTCGCCTGCGCCGAGGTTGTCGAACTCGGACGAATTCTTGGCGCTTTCAATCACGTTGCGGTTGGAAAGAACCACGCCTTTCGGCTTGCCGGTGGTACCCGAGGTGTAGAGCATCACGCAGGTGCTGTCATAAGTCAGCTTGGCGCGGCGTTCCTGCAGATCGGTGATCCATTCGTCATAGGCGGCACGGCCCTGATTCTGGATGTGACTGAACTCATGCAGCGCGTGGTGGTCGTATTTACGCAGGCCACGCGGATCGATGTAGATCATGTGTTTGAACTGATGCAGGTGTTCCTGAATCTCAATGATCTTGTCGACCTGCTCCTGGTCTTCGACGATGGCGTATTTCGCGCCGCAGTGGCCAAGGATGTACTCCATCTCTTCGGCGGCACTGTCGTTGTAAACCGGTACGGGCACCGCGCCTACGGATTGCGCGGCCACCATCGACCAATAGAAATAAGGGCGATTGCGGCCAATGATGGCGACAAAGTCACCCTCTTCAACACCAAGGTTGATCAGGCCAAGCGCGAGCGCCTCGATTTCTTTTTCTGTTTCTGCCCAAGTCCAGCGCTGCCAAATGCCGAACTCTTTCTCCCGATATGCGTCCTTGTCCGCATAGAGAGTGGCGTTACGCTGCAAGAGCGCCGGAACGGATGCGAGTCCGCCGGTCGCCTGTGACGACTGTGCCAAAATGTATTCCTCCCATTCACCCGCGGCTGCGGGCTGAAACCGCCGAAACGATTCTTCACCTTCCAAGGTGCGAATTAGAACCTCGCGGTCAACTTTTTCCTGAACATTTCCCAATCCTTTCGAATTGTAACAGCATGCATTTCTGACTTTGCCCGCTTCTGCCCGAGTGGTAGCGGTGAGTAGAAGGAGATCACGATGCAGCCTTCGGCCCGCAAAATTCAGGACATGACCGCCGCAGGTCTGAACCTCATCAAGCAGGCGTTGTCGATTTATGACAGCGATCTGAAGCTAGTGGTGGCCAACGCACGATTCAGGGAGATGTTCTCAATTCCGCGCGCGCTGATTCAACCTGGCGCGGATTTTTCGGACACTATTCGGTTTTTGATCGAAAACGGTGAATACGGGCATGTGCCGGAAGATATTGTCGAAGAATTCATCGCCGAACGCGTGGAACGTGCTCGTGCATTTGAGCCTCATTACTTTGAGCGCGAGCGCGCGGATGGGCGCTGGATCAGCGTCGAGGGTTCGCCGCTTCCGCAGGGTGGCTGGGTTGCCGTTTACACGGACATTACGTCCACGAAGCGACAGGAGGCTCTGCTTCGGTCTCGATCTGAAGAGCTTTCGGATCAGGTGCTGAAACACGCTGAGGAATTGTCGGCCACCAACCGAGAATTGGAGGCGACTGTCCAAACTTTGGAAGAGGTCAAACGCCAATTGACCGAAAGTGAAGCACGGATGCGGTTGACGGCGGAGATGATGCCGGCCCACATCGCGCATCTTGGCCCCGATCGGCTATATACCTATTCCAACCGACGCCTAAGCGCGGTGATCCCGGGTCGGCCTTCTGATATCGTGGGTATGCACGCGCGTGACGCTTTGGGAGAGAGTGCGTTTACCGCCATCGAGCCCTACATGGAACGCGCCTTTCGTGGAAAGGCCTCGGTGTTTGAATTCAACGAACATCCCTCGACGCGCCGTATCCGAGTGGCTTTTACACCTGATGATGCCTCTGACGACATGCGCGGGGTCTATGTGCTGTCTATGGATGTAACAGAGGAAACCCAGGCCCGCGTGGCACTGCAACAAACTCGTCGCCGCGAAATTGCCGCTCAGATGACGAGCGGGCTGGCCCATGATTTTTCCAACCTTCTGACCATTATTCTCGGCACTCAGGGAAAGCTCAGCAAGATTGATTTGCCGGGCGATGCCCCCGAATTGGTGGAGGCCACTCTTGGCGCTGCTCGGCGTGGCGGTAAACTTTTGGATCAACTTGCCAATGTCACAGGCCCCCGTGTTCCTCATTTGGAACCGACGGACATGCGCAAATTCCTTGCCGATCTGGAAACGCTGGCTCGCCCAACGCTGGACGGAGCTGTCACGCTTATTATCGAAAACAATATTCCCGATGAAACCGTGATGCTCGACACCGCAATGCTGCAAGACAGTTTGGTCAACCTTTTGCTAAACGCGCGAGATGCATGTGGCGGGGACGGCACGATTTTGTTGATTGCCGAGCTCGTCCAAAACACGTGGGTTCAGTTCACGGTCCGTGACACCGGCACAGGGTTCAGCGACGAAGCCTTAATGCGCGCGCTTGATCCGTTTTTTACGACAAAAGGTTCCGACGGCAGCGGCCTGGGTCTCGCCATGGTTTATGACATGACCAAGCTCGTGGGCGGCGACATAAAAATCGGCAACACAGGCACCGGCGGACAGGTTCGCATGCGCTTGCCACTACGACGCGCAATGCAGGGCACGGCACCAGGACTGGCCCTTTTGGTGGAAGACAACCCCGATCTGCGGGGCCTGATCCGCGATATGCTTACGGATATGCAACACACCGTCATCGAAGCTGCCAGTGTCGAAGAGGCGCACATTTTGCTGGAACAGGTCCCTGACATCACACTTGTTCTGTCAGACATCTCACTGGAAGGCGAAGCAACGGGCGTGGACCTCGTGCGCTCCTTGCGCAACGACGCAATTCCCGCATATTTAATGACCTCCTTGCCGGTCAGTGATCCACTCTATATCGAAGGCGCATCCCGAGCGCCCGTTTTGTCCAAGCCGTTCACTGGCGACCAGCTTGACCAATTCCTGCACCCGAAGTGAGACCCCCATGACTGCCCCGCTTGTCACCATTCTGGACGATGAACCCGAGATCCGCCGCATCCTTGCGGACGCTTTGGAAGACGCGGGGTTTCGCACAATGGGATTTTCACGGGCCACCGAATTCGAGGCAATGCTGAAGTCAACCACGCCGGATGTGTGTCTTGTTGATCTTGGTCTGCCGGATAAGGACGGGTTGACGTTGGTGCATCGTCTGGCTCTGGAAGTGGGCGCCGCGGTGATCATCATATCTGGCCGTGCGCAAGTGCAAGATCGGATCACTGGGCTGGAACTCGGCGCAGACGACTACATCATCAAGCCGTTTGATCCGACCGAAGTTGTCGCGCGCGTCCGCGTCCGGTTGCGCAAAGACCGTGCCGCGACGCCGGCGTCTGGTCCTGCGAACACGGCTGAATTCAACGGCTGGACCGCCTATTTCGACCGCTATGTACTGATCGACGAAGAGGGCGAAGAAACCACTTTCAGCCACGCTGAAGGCGAAGTTCTGCGCCTATTTCTGGAGAGCCCGAAACGACTTGTCAGCCGCGCACAGATGCAAGAGATCCTTGGTGGCGCCGCCGGAGAGAGTTTTGATCGCGCCATGGATGTTCGTATCTCCCGTCTACGCACCAAATTGCGGGAAGACCCGAAAAACCCACGCCTGATCAAAACCATCTATGGTGCTGGTTACATTTTCTTGGGTGACGTCACCTGGCGCTAAGCTGACGACAAATTTCCCCACAATACCTAGGCGTTACCCCACGATATACGCAACTTGTAGATTTCACCCACAAGATGAGCTACACTTGTTTCATTGTTAAGTGGCGTTGCGGGTCGCAAAGGCCCGCCTTTTGAGAGGTTTGCGATATGACCGAGCTTGAGCATTACACCGCTCTGACCGCTCTTTGGGTCGGATTGGCTTGGGCGCCTTATATCGTTGATCGGGTTTTGGTGCGCGGCCTTTTAGGGGCCCTTGCCAACCCCAGTCCTGATGCAATCCCGCAATCGCACTGGGCGCAACGCGCCAAGCGCGCGCACAAAGTGGCTGTTGAAGCCTTTCTCCCCTTTGCTGTACTCGCGCTCATGGCGATGATGCGGGCACCGGATGATATTTATGCGGGTACTTTGGCAAAAACCTTCTTCTTTGCTCTTGTCGCGCATTATCTCATCTACCTCTTCGGCATCATTGTATTGCGCACGCTGGCCTTCGTGGTCGCGGTAAGCGCAATGGGTCTCATGGCGCTACATGTGCTGGGTGTCACCTAAAGAAATCTCACGGATCACTCCCGCCTTCCCCGCAGACCAGACCATCGGCTGCGGGGAATTTTTTTTCACGCGACAAACTCTGCACGACGTTTCCTGAATTCCGGCACCAAAATCTCACGAAAGGCTTTGACCTTTGCGCTTGGCCAGACGTCCGGATGACCCACCAACCATACATCTGCATAGGTTTGGGGCTCTATCGCGGGCACCTGTACAAGGCCTGGCGTCGCGCGACCGAGAAACACCGGCATCCGCACAACGCCCAACCCTGACACCGCGGCCCCGACCATTGCGGCCATGTCGTTGCAAACCAAAACCACACGACTATTGGGAAACCTTTCCAACGCCTGTTTGGGGACATGTGCGATCTGCTCATAAACCACCCAGTCGATGACCGCAGCTTTGCCTTCTGTCATACGCTCGGCCCAGATCGGTGCGGCGAAGCTTGCGCTGTCCTGTGCGGCCATGCGCAAACCGGTCAGGCTGTCTCCGGGTGACGCGCTGATCCGGATTGCCAAATCAGCCTCGCGTCGGGTCAGGTCGGCCAATTCATTACCGGCTTTCAGGTACACCTCGACGGCTGGATGCGCCTCAGCAAACTGTGCGATTGCAGGTGCAACATATGGGCCAATCATCAATTGTGGCGCCGTCAGTACAAGCCGCCCAGACAGGCGCTCGTCCTGTCCTTGCAACTGACGCAAGAGATCGTGCTCGCGCGCCTCCATTTCGGCGGCATGTTCAGCCACCCGCAAACCCGCGCGCGTGGGCTGATAGCCATCCGCCAAGCGTTCAAAAAGGATCATATCCAGAGCGCTCTCGGCCCGCGCAATACGCCGCGCGACGGTGGTGTAGTTCACGCCCAAAGCAGCGCCCGCCGCTGCCAATGAGCCTCCGCGCACCACGTGCAATACCGTTTTTAGGTCATCCCAATCAACATTCATGCATGCAGTATTGCATGTGTTACATGCAATACCACGCGTTTTTGCAAATTCAATCTGCCCCTACTCTGGAGACACCTCAGAAAAGACGGAGAATTTCATGATCTATGCGTATGCGAAACTGACCGTTTCAAACCCCGAAGCCCTGTCCGACTACCGTGATAAAGCCGGCCCTGCCCTTGCTCGCCACGGAGGAAAAGTGGTGCAAGGCAGCGGCAATGTGATGCCAATCGACGGTGCGCCGGACGTGCCGGATGTGGCGGCCATACTGTCTTTTCCCGACAAGAATAGCGCGCTGCAGTGGATCAACGATCCGGATTTGGCCGACATCCATGCCCTGCGCCGCAGTTCTGGTGGGTCCGAGATTTTGTTACTGACCTGACGGCGGCGTAGCGCGAAACACAGACCCTATTGCGCCGTGATTCGCAGCGCGATAGGATTCCTTATGGCGATCTGCATCTTATATAAGCCATCCCTTAAAACACGCCCGCGGTACTACCGCGTTGAAATCGCTATGAACCTCTTTGAGGAGGTTTCGGTGATGCGTGAATGGGGAGTGGCCGGCGGAAAAGGCGCAAGCCGCGTGAACATCTTCGGCAATCTGCGCGAAGCCTCTAACGCTGCTGATCGGTATCGTCGACGTGCGCAACGCCGCGGCTATGCTCGCGACTAATTCGTCAACCGCGACACAGCACGCGCCAAGACCTTGAGACCGGTCACAAGATCAGCTTCGTTTGTGTCCTCCGCAAACGCATGACTGATGCCATTGATAGACGGCACAAACAGCATTGCCACCGGCATCAAGGCCGACACGCAGGTGGCATCATGCAGAGCGCCTGACGGCATTTCGCGCCATTTTGCCGGAGCCTCAGCCTCTGCCGCCTCAGACAAAGCAGCCTTAAGTCTTGCGTCCATCGCCACAGGTTCCAAAGCCCAATAATCGCTGAGTTCGACTTGCAACCCCCGATCCTCGGCAACCGCTTTAGCTGTGACACGGATGACATCTTCCATCCGATTCAAACGGGCGAGATCACGGTCTCGCCACTGCATCGAAAATCGTGCCCTCCCCGGTACAATCGAACTTGCGTTAGGGTGGACGCTGACGTGGCCGTTCGTCCACACAGTGCTGTCACTCACAATAGGACCAAACGCTGTGTTTATCTGGCTGATCGCATCTAGCATTCCCTGCACCGCATCGCGCCGAAAATGCATAGGCGTCGTCCCGGCATGGTTCTGATCCCCGATAAAGGTGATGTTGATATCTCGAATGCCCACAATGTCCGTCACAACGCCGATGGCCTCCCCTGCCTGATCCAGCCACGGACCCTGCTCGATGTGCATCTCGATAAAACCGGTGAATCGCTTCGGATCGACAAAGTCACCCGCCAGGGACGCCATCGACGCGCGCGCCTCGGCAAAGGACACACCGTCGAAATCGGTAAATTTGTCCGCCTGTTCCAGTGACACGCCACCGGCCCAAATCGAACTTGCTGTGGTGCCGCCAAACCGGCCTTCTTCGTCCTGAAAAGACACCACTGACACCGCGGCCCCACCGGATTCTTTGGCGGCACGCGCAATCTCCAAAGCGGCAATCACACCCAATGCCCCATCAAGCCAGCCTCCCTCGGGCTGGCTATCGGAATGCGATCCCGTCAACAAGGACGGCCCTTCCGCCAATCCCCAGACCGAGCCCGCCGGATCCACATGCGCTTCAAGTCCCGCTGCCTCGAACTGCGCCAGAAGCCATTGCCGCGCATCAATATCGGCCTTTGAAAAAGCCGGGCGCACGACCCCTTTGCCAACGCCAGATGCGCCAAAAGAACGTAGCTTGTGCAGATCACGCAAAAAGCGGTCGGTGTTGATGTTCATCGCGGTCTCCAAAGTTTTTCGTTCTCAAAATACCTCTGCCGGAGGTGCCCGCAATCACAACCCTCAAATCCGGCGGAAATTGTCTGACAACCTCGCGTTATCCCCCCTTTTTCCAACAGCCAAGCTGGCTTACTCAGAGACTAACCAAAGGAACGATCTCATGCCGCACATCACTCTGGTCCGCCACGGACAGGCCAACACCGAAGCCCGCGACGAGGAAAGCTATGACCGCCTTTCAGAGCTAGGGCATCAACAGGCCGAATGGCTTGGCGCACATATGCGCGATACAGGCGATCGCTTTGCGCGGGTTTATACAGGAGCCATGCGACGTCATCGGGAAACCGCCGCGGGCATGCGGACACAGGATCACGCGGAAATTGTTGAAGACGCGCGCCTCAATGAATTCGCCTATTTCACGCTCAGCCAGCTTATGGAAGAACAGCACGGTCTCAAAGTGCCCACAGAGCGCGAGGGATTTGTGCGGCACCTACCCACTGTGTTGGGCGCGTGGGAGCGGGGCGAGATCGAAGGCGTGCCGGAAACCCACGCCGCTTTCTCGGCCCGCATCCGGGATGTGACGTCAGAAATCGCCGCAGGCCAAGGCCGTGCCTTGGTTGTCACCTCAGGCGGGCTGATTGGCACGGTTTTGCGTCAGACACTTGATCTTGATGTAGAGGGTTGGGCCAAGATGTGTCTGGCAATCCAGAACACCTCTGTTCACCGCTGGCAGATGGTTCTGGATAAACCCCTGCTGGTGCAGTTCAACATGATCTCCCATCTGGAAGCGCCCGAACGCCACCACGCCCAGACACATCTCTGAAACCTGTCACTCAGTGGTTTCAGCGAAATCTTTGTGAACGTATTTCGCGTCACAATAAGGGCATTCAACCCAGCCGTGCTCGTTCGGGATCTGCAACCACACGCGCGGATGGCCCAGCGCGCCTTCGCCGCCGTCACAGGAAATGCGATAGCTGTCCACGATCTTGGTTTCGGGTGCCTCGATGGTCATATCTGGGTCGTCCTTGGCAAAGTCTTTGAGCCGCGTGCCCCTAAGGTCTGGCGGCTTTGGTCAGGCAGCGATAATAGGGATTGCGCAGCGAGGAGCAAGAGCGGCCATGACCCACAACGCGATAGAAATCCGCGGCTTGAGAAAGACATACCGCGGCGGGCGCAATGAACCTGAGAAACACGCACTCAAAGGTGTTGATCTGGATATCCCTGCCGGCTCCATCTTTGGCCTGCTCGGCCCCAATGGTGCTGGCAAGTCCACGATGATCAACATCATGGCCGGACTGGTGATTAAAACCCAAGGCGCAGTCCGCATCTGGGGATTTGATCAGGACGAAAACCCACGCCAATCCCGCGCCGCCATTGGCGTGATGCCGCAAGAATTGAACCTCGACCCTTTTTTCACCCCACGCGCAGCACTTGAAGTACAGGCAGGTCTTTATGGCGTGCCAAAACCCCAACGCCGCAGCGATGAAATTCTTGAAATGGTTGGATTGTCGGACAAGGCCGAGGCCTACGCTCGCACTCTGTCGGGCGGTATGCGTCGCCGCCTTTTGCTGGGCAAGGCGTTGGTACACCACCCGCAAATTCTTGTGCTAGATGAACCAACTGCGGGTGTGGACATCGAATTGCGCCAGATGCTTTGGACCAACATTCGCAAGCTGAACGCAGAACGTGGCATGACCATCATCCTGACCACGCATTACCTCGAAGAAGCCGAGGAGATGTGCGACGAGATCGCCATCATCAATCACGGTGAACTGGTCACCCGCGACAGCACGGCTAACCTGCTTGGGCAGATCGACAGCAAATGTATGGTCATTGAGCCTGTCAGCAAACCGGACCGCTTACCCACTTTGGACGGGGTTGAAGTCACTCTGCGCAACAACGGCGCGCTTGCCCTGACCTATCAAGCCCGCGCCATCAGTGCCGAAGACGTACTCGGAGCGGTGCGCCAGGCCGGCATTGCCATCGCGGATGTGAAGACCGAGCAAGCAGACCTAGAAGATGTGTTCCTGAAACTTACCAAGTCAAAATAGGGGCCAAGCCCCTCACTCACAGCCAAGCTGTGAGCACACCCAGAGGTATTTTCGAGAACAAAAAGACGAGGTGAAAGCATCGTGCGCCCAGCCTGTGCACCGGTCGACATTGCGCGAAGCTACGCATCAGGCAGGGCGTCTTTTTCGTTCACGGCCAGCGGCTCCTCAGCCTGTACCGCAACCACAGATTGCGTGATTCGGGGTTAACAAATCGTTGCGTCTTTTTGTTCCCCAAATACCTCGGGGGAATCGTGAGCCTGCTCACGTTGGGGGCAGCGCCCCCTCTATGCGCAAAAGATAGCAGTTGTTCTTGGCGGACCTTGCATGAACATAGGCAACGCGATCCTGCACCAGAATACTCTTTGATGCCTCTTCTATCTCCGCTTTCTCGACTATCGCGCCGGTGCCATAGACGATTCTGTGATCCGCAGAGTAACCCTTGATCAGATAGGTAGATGAATACGACAAAATCTCCGGAGGCACCTGCTCGTTGTCGGGGTGGTCACACTCATCAGCACACAGGAAAATCGGGCCCGTCTCGGCGTAGGGCTGTTTTTCAGGAAAGGGGCAATGCGCCAGAACCAGCATCTCTGCCCCCTTTGGCACGTTCTTTAGACAATGGCGGCAAGGCGCGCCTGATCCGTCCGATATCTGACGCTCTGGCGCGCGGCCGTACGCATCGGGGGCGCCGGAGCGATAGGCGCGTGCCTCATCTGATGGCATGGGGATGTACTGCAACATTGGTCTCTCCTGATTGGGAACTGACCAAAGTTTGCCTTCACGACCACAGCTACACGACCCGTTTCCTGCGCAAAGCCTTAGCGCAGCGCGGCCACGGCCATATCTGAAAGCTGATTTGCCAGATCAGGGATGAAACTCGCAGGCTCATCCTCTCGCGGGCGATACCAGAACACCGGTGCGTTGATCAGCAACAGAATGGATTGCAGCGCAATCGACAGGTTTTGGTCCCGAAAAGACCCGTCCTGCATGCCCGCCTGCAAAATGCCGCGGAAGATGTCCTCATAGGCACGCCGTTCGGTCCGAATCTGCTTGAACAATTCTCGTTCAAGCGACGTTGTCGATTTCTGATTCATTCCAACGTAGGACTGAATAATCACCTTGTGATAAGGCAGCGTCCGCAGGATTTCAGGAATGTGCAACGTTATCATTTTGCGCAGGTTGGCCTCTGGTGTCTCTGCTGGATCCACCGCTGGTCCGACCTCTTCATGCACGAAATCTGCCGCGCGCAAACAAACTTCAGCCAGCAACACACCCTTGGACGGAAAATGGTGATAAATCCGTCCTTTGGTTGATCCAAGGTGCCGCGCGACATCGTCAATGGACGCTGTATCCGCGCCCAGCTTGGTAAAAACCTCCGCCGCTGCATCCAGGATCTCCGCCTTGGATTTGCTCATAGGTTTCTTGTCGGTTTGCGCGGCCGCAGCAGTCATTCACTTATTCCCTTCAACACTTTCCCTAGGGTGAGCCGCGTGGCTGACGCGACGTCGCGGGGGTGGCCTTCGTTGACAGCATACTGAGTAGTATGTTTGCATTTCAGTTGCAACGCCAGCGCCAACAAGACCGGCGCACCGGCAGGGAGGAATAAGACGATGACGGACCTGGAGACCTTCCGGGAGGAAACACGCAACTGGCTTAAGGCGAATTGCCCGCCCGAGATGCGTGAGCCGATGGGCGAAGATGATATCTGCTGGGGTGGGCGTAAGTTCGAGTTCAGCTCGCCTGCTCAGAAACAGTGGCTTGAGGTCAACGCTGAGCGCGGCTGGACCGTGCCAGCATGGCCCAAAGCCTATGGCGGTGGCGGCCTGTCGGGCCCAGAGCAGAAAGTACTCGCCGAAGAAATGAAGCGTATAAATGCGCGCCCACCGCTTCAAAGCTTTGGCATTTGGATGCTTGGGCCAGCCTTGTTGCACTTCGGCTCTGAGGAGCAGAAACGCCATTACCTGCCGCAGATCGCCCGCGGTGAAATTCGCTGGTGTCAGGGGTATTCCGAACCCGGCGCGGGATCGGACCTTGCCAGTTTGCAAACCAAAGGCGTCGATAAAGGCGACCACTTTGAGGTCACGGGCCAGAAAATCTGGACCTCTTATGCCGACAAGGCGGACTGGATTTTCTGCCTTGTGCGCACCGAGCCGGATGAAAAGAAACACACCGGCATTTCCTTCCTGCTTTTTGACATGGAAACCGAAGGCGTCAGCACCAAGCCGATCAAGCTGATCTCAGGCGCGTCGCCCTTCTGCGAAACCTTCTTTGATGCGGTCAAAGTGCCATCCGAGCAGATCGTCGGTGAGCGTGGCCAAGGCTGGACCATTGCGAAATACCTGCTGACGCATGAGCGTGAAATGATTGGCGGCTCTGATTCCGCGATCTTTGCCAAGTCCGACCTGATTTCCGACGCCGCGCAGGCGATTGGTCTAGATGACGCGGGTCGTCTGGACGATCCGATGATGCGCGCTGAACTGGGTGAATTCATCGTTGATGAGATGGCCTTTGACGCGCATGTCGCCATGACGCGTGCCTATATGCGAGCGGGCAACGAGTTGGGCGCGCGGTCAGCCGAGTTGAAATACCTCGGCACCGAGCTCAACAAACAGCGCCAGTCGTTGCGGGTTGCTGCCGGTGGTGCGGATGATCTGGTCTGGGAAGGCGGGTCCAATGATGCGGGCCAAGCCGCCAAAGACTGGCTGCGGTCCAAAGCCAACAGCATCGAAGGCGGCACATCCGAGGTCATGTTGTCGATCCTGTCCAAAGCCATTCTGAAGATGCCGGGTTGAGGGGCTGATCATGGAAATTCTGAACGAAGACTTGGGTATGGTGGCCGAAAGCGCCGCTGGCCTGCTGAGCCAATCCCACCCGATCACCGCCTTCCGCGCGTTGCGCGATAGCGGTGCCGCACTGGGCTATGACAAGGCCATTGTTGGTGAGATGGCCGAGATGGGATGGATGGGCATCGCGTTGCCCGAGGACGTTGACGGGGCCGATTTCGGCTTCCGCGCCGCGGGTCTGATTGCCGAGGAGATGGGCAAAAACCTAACCGCGGGGCCATTCCTTTCGACTGCGATTCTGGCTGCAACAGTTTTACGTACTGCTGGCGGAGACACATTGGCGCAATGGGGACCGCGAATTGCAGGCGGAGATGCCGTGATCGCGCTGGCGTTGGAAGAAGGCGTGAAACACCGCCCCAACCGTATCGCCACGACGGCGACCAAAGCCGCGGACGGTACAACGTTGAACGGGCGCAAGTCATTTGTTGTGGATGGCGTGGATGCCGACCGCCTCATTGTCGCTGCGAAGGATGGCGACGCGCTGGTTTTGGCGTTGGTCGACCCCCAGACAAAGGGCGTGTCGGTGACATCGCAGGTCATGTTGGATCACCGAAACACCGCGGTTGTGTCGCTGGATGATGCCTTAGTGCCTGCCGAAGCAATCATTGCCGAAGGCGACGCGGCCCAAGCGGCTCTGGACGCCACATTGCGGGCGGGTCGCGCTGTGGCCGCTGCTGAGCAGTTGGGCAACGCCAAGGCCGCAGCGGAGCAGACTTTTGAATACCTGCGCACCCGTAAACAGTTCGGCGTGCTGATCGGCATGTTCCAAGCCCTGCAACACCGCGCCGCGGATCTTTATTGCGAGCTGGAGCAGACCTCTTCGCTGGTGGCCGAAGCACTCAATGCACTGGATCAGGGACGAGATGACGCCGAAGCGTTGAGCCGTGCGGCCAAAGCAAAAGCCGCCCGTGTGGGGCGTCAGGCCACCGAGGAAGGTGTGCAGATGCACGGCGGAATTGGCATGACCGACGAGATGGATCTGGGCCTCTTTATGAAGCGCGACCGCGCACTTTCCGAGTTCCTCGGGGATGCAGGACACCACACGGAATGGCTGCTGAAACAGCGCGGCATCTAGGCAACTGCCCTTTACGGAAACGTAAAGGGCGCACCACATGACGTAACGGCGTCTAGGCCACGGGAGGGGTCACGGCGCTTGACGCAGGGGAGGCAGGTCGGAAGACTGACCGTCAAGAAATGCCGGAAAACCGGCAATGGGAGGAAAAATTGGAAGTTTTGCAACTGCTCGTCAGCGGGCTTGCGAACGGCTGTGTTTACGGTCTGATCGCGCTCGGGTTCGTGCTGATTTACAAAGCGACCGAGCAAGTGAATTTCGCGCAGGGCGATTTCATGATGCTAGGCGCGTTTATCACATTGGGTCTCACGAACGCACACTACATGGGGCTGCCCTTCTGGGTTGCCGCGCCGCTAGCCATCGCCATCATGGCGGTACTGGGCTACCTGCTCGATTTCTTCGTGCTGCGTCACCTCTTTGGCCAAAGCCAGACTGCGGTCGTGATCCTGACCATTGCCTTGGGCTTTGTGATCCGCTTCATCGCGGGCTTGATCTGGACCCACGAACCCCAGACCTTGGAAAGCCCGCTTGCGATCGGTGACATCAATGTTGGCGGTGTGGTGCTGGGTATGGCGGATGTGGCGGTGATCGTTGTCACGGTTCTCATGACCTTCTTCCTTTATCAGTTCTTCCAGCGCACCAAACTGGGTTTGGCGATGCAAGCTGCGTCGCAGAACCAGATGGCGGCCTACTTCATGGGTATTCCGGTGAAGCGCGTGCAGGGCATGATCTGGGGTCTGTCGGGCGCAGTTGCCGCCGTCGCAGGCATCCTTTTCGCCTCCAAAGGGGCGATTGATCCAAACGCCGGCCTTTTGGGTATCAAAGCCTTCGCTGCAGCCGTTATTGGTGGATTTGGATCGCTTCCGGGCGCGTTGATGGGCGGCCTTATTGTCGGTGTGATCGAACCCTTCGCATCCCGCTATTTCCCTGCCGGATACAGCCAGATCGCGCCATACACGCTTCTGCTGTTTGTTCTGGTTTTTCGTCCACACGGGCTCTTTAGCCAAGTCCGCACAAAGAAGGTCTGAACAATATGCGCATTCATTTTAAGACCTCTTATGAACACGACATCCGGCTGTTCCCTGACCGGTGGAGCTTCCTCGTCTATGCCTTGCTGATCGTCGTAGCAGTGCTTCTGCCTTGGCTGATCGACGACTTCTTTCTTGGCGAAGTCACAAACGTCCTGATCTGGGCGATTGCAGGCCTTGGCTTGATGATGCTGACCGGCCAAACCGGCCAAGCCTCCCTTGGTCACGCTGCTTTCCTCGCGCTTGGGTGTTACTCCTGCATCATCTTTATGGAACAGGGTTTGCCGTTCCTGATCGCCTTTCCTGCGGCGGGCATTCTGACGGGCATCATTGGCACAATCATTGCGATTCCCGCGATCCGCCTGCACGGCATCTATCTGGCGATTGCGACGATGGCACTGTCGATCCTCGCCGACGACATCATCGTCCTGATGGAGCCGATCACCAATGGCGTGTCCGGCAAGTTTGCTCCGGTGATCAACATCTTCGGCATCGAAATCGAACGTTGGGGCACACCTGACAGGTTTTATTGGCTGGTGTTGGTCGTTGCGATCATCTGCACGCTGATCTACCGCAATATCTTGCGATCCCCCTTGGGTCGCGCGTTTGCCGCGGTCCGTGACAGCGAAGTGTCCGCGACGGCGATGGGCATTCACATCTCCCGCACCAAAGCGATTTCCTTTGGTATCAGCTGCGCCATCACTGGTTTGGCGGGTGCTTTGATGGGGTTCTTCTCTGGCATCGTGACCAACGAGACCTTCTCTATTGTGATTTCCATCACCTTGTTGATGATGATCGTGATCGGCGGTCTGGGTTCTATTCACGGAGCTTTCTTCGGCGCGGTCGTAGTGGCCTTCCTGCCGCAGTTCCTTTCGCTGGCCAAGGAAACCGTGATCGGTGGCGGCGTCGCCATTCCTGGTCTGGAGACGGGCGTGTTCGGCATGATCTTGATCCTGTTCATCCTGTTTGAACCAATGGGCATCTACGGCCGCTGGATGAAAATCCGCATCTGGTTCGAACTGTTCCCGTTCGCGCGCAAAGACATGTTCAAGCGCCAGAAGAGCTACTTGAAGACGGAGCGCCTGAGATGAGCAACCTTCTGGAAATCAAAAACGCGACGCTTAAGTTTGGTGGCGTCACCGCTGTGAACGACCTCACGTTTTCGGTCGAGGAAGGCGAAGTTTACGCCATCGTCGGCCCAAACGGGGCGGGGAAATCCACGGTCTTCAACCTGATCTCGCGGTTCTATGATCCCTATGCCGGATCGATCAATTTCGACGGCAACAATCTTCTGGATCGCAATGCGGATGCGGTGGCCGACCTTGGCATCGCCCGCACATTTCAGAACATTGAACTGTTTGACCATGCAACCGTTCTTCAGAACCTACTGGTGGGGCGACATCGTCACCGGAGCACCAATCTGCTTCAGGAAGCGTTGTTCACCTCCAAAGTGCGGAGAGAAGAGAAAAGGCACCGCGAGGCGGTGGAGGAAGTCATCGATTTCCTCGATCTGCAGCCCTATCGCGACAAAATGATCGCGGGCCTGCCTTATGGCGTGCGCAAGGTCGTTGAACTGGGCCGCGCGCTGGCTTCGGGACCTCGGCTTTTGCTGCTTGATGAACCCGCCTCCGGTCTTTCGGTGGAAGAAACACAAGACATGCGGTGGTGGATTGACGACATCCGCAAACAGATGGGGATCACCGTTTTGATGGTGGAACATGACATGGGGCTGGTGAGCGGCGTATCCGACCGCGTGCTGGCTTTGGCTGATGGCGCAAAGCTGGCCGAAGGCACACCGGCGCAGGTGCAGTCTGATCCTGCGGTGATCGAAGCCTATCTTGGCGCGGGAGCAGCGTAATGACTGAGACCGTACTTGATATCAAAAACATCGAAAGCTTCTACGGCCCGATCATGGCGATCCGTGGCGTGTCGTTGAAAGTTGAAAAAGGTCAGGTCGTGACCGTGCTTGGCGCCAATGGCGCTGGTAAATCCACGCTTCTGAAAACCATCTCAGGCATCATGGATCCAGAAAAAGGTCAGGTGATCTTTGAGGGCCGTGAAATTCAGGGGATGGAACCGCACAAGGTTGTTGGCGAAGGCATCGTTCACGTGCCCGAAGGTCGTGAGGTTTTCCCGCTTCTGACGGTGGATGAAAACCTGTCATTGGGGGCCTACACCCGCTCCGACAAAGCCGAGATCGAGAAAGACCGCGAAATGGTCTTTGACTACTTCCCGATTTTGGCCGAGCGCCGCAATCAAGAGGCTGGCACGCTTTCGGGTGGTCAGCAGCAGATGCTTGCGATTGGTCGTGGGCTGATGCTGCGCCCCAAGATCATGCTGTTGGACGAACCATCGCTCGGTCTGTCGCCACTGCTGGTGCAGGAAATTTTCGCCATCCTAAAACGCCTGAACAAAGACGAAGGCGTGACCATGATGCTGGTGGAGCAGAACGCCAAGGTGGCGCTCGACCTCGCGGATGTGGGCTATGTGATGGAAGTCGGCCGGATCGTGATGGACGATACGGCGGATCGCCTGATGGAGAGCGAGGACATCAAGTCCTTCTATCTCGGACATCAGGAAGAAGGCGCCCGCGGCGAACGCCGTTGGAAGCGCAAGAAGACATGGCGTTGATCGGACGCAGGGAGGACATGCAATGAACGTGCACACAAATGCCGACCAGATCGAGATCAACGGCGTCGTCGTCACCGCAACACCGGGCCAACGCCCAGCGCTTGTGGACGGCTGCGACACAGTTGTCGGTCTGTTTCAGAAACGCTGTGAACAGCTTGGGGACCGGACCGCTCACCGCGAAAAAGACCTCGGCATCTGGCAGAGTTATTCGTGGAAAGACTATTGGAATCACGCCAAGTGGATCGGCCTTGGCCTTCGGGCATTGGGCATGGAGCGGGGCGAAGTTGTCTCGATCTTGTCAGAAGACCGCAAGGAATGGCTTTATGCCGACATGGGCATCCAATGCGTCGGCGGGATCGCGTCAGGTGTTTACACGACCGACTCAGCCAGCCAGCTGGAATACCTTTTGCGCGACAGCGGCAGCCGGTTCCTGTTTGTCGAAAACGACGAGCAGCTCGACAAGTTTCTCGAAATCGAGGATCAGGCCGAGCATGTGGTGAAAGTCATCATTCTGGATCAGGACGGCTTGCACGACCTGCGCCACGAAAAATGTGTGTTCATCGATGAGCTTTACGACACAGGCCGCGCCTTTGAGGCAGAAAACCACGGCTTTTTCGAAGAGGAAATCGCCAAGACACAACCGGGTGATACCGGTCTTTTGATCTATACCTCCGGCACGACCGGCATGCCCAAGGGCGCAATGCTAAGCCAGGAGAACGTAATCGCGGGCTGTGTGTCCGGTGCCCACGCCTTGCCCACACAGGATGACGATGAACAGCTCTGCTTCCTGCCGCTCTGTCACATTCTGGAACGCAACGTGTCCGCATATTTTCCGATTGCGGGCAAATCGACGGTGAACTTTGCCGAAAGCACAGAAACCGTCTTTGACAACCTGCAAGAGGTCTCGCCTGCGCATTTCACCGCCGTTCCGCGCGTCTGGGAGAAGGTATACTCCCGCGTGCTGGTTTTGGCACAAGAGGCGACCCCGCTAGGCCGACTTTGCTTCAAACTGGCCGTCAAGGCCGGTCTGAAGCGGGCGGATTACCTGCTGGAACGCAAGCCGGTACCGATGGGAACCAAGATCAACTATGCGGTCTGGGATTTCCTTGTTCTGCGCAACTTGCGCCGTATGTTGGGCATGGACAAAATGCGTCGCGGCGGCACTGGTGCGGCACCAATTTCGCCGGAGTTGATCCGCTGGTATTGGGCGATTGGCGTGCAACTTCTTGAAGGCTACGGCATGACAGAAAATTCCGGTATTGCCTCAATCAACCTACCCGATGACAACAAAATCGGAACGGTTGGCAAGGCGGTTCCCGGTTTTGACGTGCGCATTGCCGAAGATGGTGAAATTCAGACCTTCGGCCTGAACAACTTTCAAGGCTACTGGCGCAACAACGAAAAGACAGCAGAGACCTTCACCGACGACGGCTGGCTGCGCACGGGTGACGTGGGCAAGGTCGACGAGGACGGTTTCCTGTCGATCACCGGCCGCCTGAAAGACATTATCATTACTGCAGGTGGTAAGAACATCACACCGGCCGAAATCGAAAGCCGTTTGAAGTTCAGCCACTATATTTCGGACGCGGTGGTGATTGGCGACGCGCGCAAATACCTGACTTGCCTGATCATGATCGACCAGGAAAACGTTGAGAAGTTTGCGCAGGATCTCAAAGTACCCTTCTCTGATTTCGCCTCACTTTGTGCGGCTCAAGAAGTGGTCGATCTCATCAAAAAGGAGGTTGATGAGGTCAACAAGGACTTCGCCCGCGTGGAACAGATCAAGGATTTCCGCCTGATAAACGTTCTGCTGACGGCTGAGGACGAAGAGCTCACCGCGACGATGAAACTGAAACGCGGTTTTGTTGAGAAGAAACACGCGGGACTTATCGAGGAAATGTACTAAGCTGAATTTATTGTGGCTCAAGACCACTTAACCAACGGGAGGAAAACATGAAAAAACTGACGACCGCAGTCGCGGCAGGCGCAATGGCGCTTTCGTCTCAGGCCCTAGCGGACACGCAAGGCGTCACGGACACCGAAGTGGTGTTTGGCTCGGTAAACGATCTGTCCGGCATCTTTGCCGCGGTGGGCGTTCCGGCCGTGAATGGCGCCAACATGCGCTTTGACGAAGCCAACGCCGCCGGTGGCGTGCATGGCCGCATGATCAAGTTTGTTGTGGAGGACAACGGCTACCAGATCCCGCGCGCGATGCAGGGCTATAACAAGCTCCTGAACCGTGACAAAGTCTTTGGTATGCTCTTGTCTTTGGGCACGCCGATGAACATCGCGGGCTTCAAGCTTCTGGACCCCAAAGGCATTCCGAACATCGGCCCGCTCTCCGCGGCGCGTCAGATGCTGCAGGATCCGATCGACAACAAATACATCGGTTTCTCCAGCTATTGGGATCAGGTGCAGGTTGGTGTGAAATACCTCGCAGGCGAATTTGACGCCAAAGAGATCTGCACCATGTACATCCCGTCTGACTTCGGCAAAGAAATCGCAGAGTCGACCAAAGACGTCACCGCATCCCTTGGCCTTGCTCTGGGCGGCGAAACCACGCACAAGCCGGACGAATTGGACTTTGTTGGTTCTCTGACCAAGCTCAAGTCCGCTGGTTGTGACGTGATCACCATGGCACTGGGTGTGCGTCAGGGCATCACTGTTGTCGGCACCGCCAAGAAACTGGGCTGGACCGACGTCAAATTCCTGAACACCTCTGCTGGCTTCCTTGAGCCGGTAGCGATGGTACCAGGCGGTGTGACCGATGGCCTATACGCCTCCGCTGGCTGGGTAGATCTCTACTCTCGCGCGGGCGACGCAGTTCCGGGCAAGTTCATCGCAGACTACAAAGCCAAGTTTGACCAGCCGGCCTCCGGTTTTGCGATGCTGGGCTACTCTGCGGCAGACACCGTTGTGCGTGCGCTTGAAGCGGCTGGCAAAGACCTGACGCACGAAAGCTTCCAGACGGCGATGGAATCTCTGGATTTCTATGACGAACTGTCTGATGCGCAAATCAAATACGGCCCGGGCGACCATCAGGGTGTCGACGAAGTGACCATTTCCGTCGTGGAGAACGGCGGCTGGAAACTCGTTTCGCGCCAGTAAGCTTAGGCTGAGAAACAGCGAGAGGGCGGGCCAATTGGTCCGCCCTTTTTCGTTATGGCAAGCTCAGCTTAGACGTCCGACCGCCATCCACGGTCCAGACCTGTCCGGTCACAAAAGCCGCCTCGTCAGACAAAAGCCAGCGCGCCAAAGTGGCGACCTCTTCCGGTTTGCCGGTGCGGCCGACCGGATGAATGCCGCCAATCTGTGCGCGAAATGCCTCGGGGTCACCAAGGCTCGCAATGAAGGCAGTGTTCAACTCGGTATCAATCCAACCCGGTGCAATTGCGTTGCACCGCACTCCGTCCGGCCCGTGATCCACCGCGACGCCCCGCGTCATCGCATGTATCCCTGCCTTAGAGGCACAATACGCCGAATGTCGAGGGTTGGACCCCAGCCCTTCGATGGAGCCGATATTCACAATTCCACCCTTAGCAGCAATCAGATGCGGCAAGGCGTGTTTGATCAACATAAAGGGCGCGGTGAGATTGAGTTGAAGCGTGTCAGAGAAATCCTTCTCCGACATCTCGATCGCCGTGCCCTCGCGCATCAGACCAGCGTTATTCACCAGCATATCGAGCTGACCTGCCTTGGAAATCACCTGCTCAACCACCCGCTTGGGCGTGTCAGGTCGTAGGAAATCCGCCACGATGCTTTCATGCACGGAATCCTCGCCGCGTTGTGCGGTGATCACCCGAACGCCTTTCTCGGCCAAAGCATCGGCAATTGCCGCGCCGATGCCACTGCGCCCCCCTGTGACCAGCGCGACTTTGCTTGTCCAATCCGTCATTGCACCGACTTCCCGCCGTTTACCTCAAGCAAGGCGCCACACATGTAGCGGGCCTGATCGCTCGCCAGAAACGCCACCACATCGGCTATGTCCTGAGGTTCCGCAATCCTCCCCAGTGGTACCGACGCATTAAGTTCATCAATTGCTTTGTCCGGGTCGAGGCCACGTGTGGCAAATCCCGTGCGGATCATCGGAGTATTTACCTCGTTGGGGCACACCGCGTTCACCCGAATGCCTTGATCCGCGTGATCCATTCCAAGGCACTGCGTCAGAGAGGCCACCGCCGCTTTGGAACTGACATACACCGGATGGTTCGGTCCCGGATGCACACCCCAACACGACGAAACGTTTACGATCGCCCCGCCACCGGCTTCTGCCATGATCGGAACCGCCGCGCGGCACAGGCGGAACGGCGCTTCGACGTTGATTGCCATGGATCGCGCGAAGTCTTCATCGGTTGCTTCTGTTATTTTGCCACGTGTGATGATGCCCGCATTGTTGACCACAATATCGAGGCGCCCCATTTCCGCAACGGCCTGTGCCGGCAGGGCATCACAAAACGCCCCATCCATGAGATCACCCGTCACATTATGGTCGGCCTCGCCTGCCTTTAGGTCCGCGCCCATCACCATCACGCCTTGCGCCTGAAAGGTGGCGACGATTGCACGGCCGATGCCACCGGCGGCGCCAGTCACAAGCGCCGCCTTGCCACGTAAATCAGTCATCCTGTGTCCTCCCGTCAGGGAGAAGTTTAGTCACGTGTCAGAACACAACTGTGCCAAAGTCGACATCGTGTCGGGGGGAAAGCGACGGCTGCTATGAGATTGTGGCACGCAGCCTTCCTTGAAAATCAGCCGATGCCCAACAATTGCCGCGCTTCGTCCGGGTTGGCGATATCTCGTCCCGCGTTGCGGGCGCAGGCCGCAAGCGCCTCGATCAATTCGCCGTTCGAGCGGGTTTTTGAGCCATCTGGCAGATAGAACGTGTCTTCGACACCTGTCCGCAGCATCCCGCCCAGATCTGCGGCTTTTTGGTGTGTGGGCCAAATGTTCTCTCGACCGATCAAAGTGGCTTGCCATGCACTGCCATCAAGAATGTATGGCATCAGGAATTCCAACAACTCAGGGCTCACCGGCATTCCGGAGGCGACGCCCATCACGAGGTTGTATTGTGCCCGACTGGTCATGCCATTTTTTACGTACATTCCGACGGAGCGCACGATACCTGTGTCAAAACACTCAAACTCAGGAATGGTGCCGGCTTCCGCCATGACATCAAGGTGGTCCTGAATTTTTGCAGGCGTGTTTTCGAAGATCATGGGGGGCCAGGCCCAATCACCGTTGGAACGGAGTTTGAGGTAATTGAGTGAACCCGCGTTGCATGCTGCAATCTCAGGCTTTAGCGCGCGCACACACTCCAATGCGCCGGAATAATCTGGTCCCACAACGCCGGTTGTGGTGTTGATCAATATCCCGGGACAGGCTGCCCGAATGGCATCAACAATTTCCTTGGCCACAACCGGATCCCAACTTGGCAGGTGTCCTTTGCCAGCCTCTTGTTGTCGGAAATGGATATGAATGATCGCCGCTCCGGCATCCATCGCCTCTCGGGCAGAGGATGCACATTGTTCAGGAGTTACCGGCACGGGATGTTGTGTGGGATCGGTCAACACGCCGTTGAGCGCACAGGTCAATATGGCTTTGGTCATTTAGGTCTCTTGTCTGTGGCGGGTGCCCGCTGCGGGCGGAGTTTCAGGTGGACCAGCGAAACACTGAGCGTGGGTCATCCACGTCTGCGCGGTGTCGCCGGTTGCTATGAGGTCTGTGTCGGCAAAAGCACGGGTTTGCGTCACGACCGCGGCGAAATCGACGGCAGAGCCGGTTATTGAGTTGTCACCGACCTCGCCAAAAGTCCAAACCTCGCCAGATGGCGCTGTCAGGGTCAACCGCGGCATCGCTTCGGGAACGGGCAAAGATTGCACCTGATGTGACCAACCAAAGGTATTCACGCCGAGGACAACAATGTTTTTGATCCGATCTTGCTCCTCGCGGGCTTTGCCAAGAGTGTCAAAAATTTCAAACCCGTGCGCCCATGTTTCCATCTGGCGTGCGGTGATGGACGACCGAGCCGACATTGTAGGGCCAACCCAAGTGAGGCGCTGCTTTGGATCCATGTCACGCCAGCGGACTGCCATATTTCGGGCATTGGTAATCCATGCTTCGCGCAATGCCGTGCCGCGCTCGGTGACTGTGGCGTTTTCACCAGAGCGCATAGAGCCGGTTTCCTTCAGCGCGGCCATGACTGAGGCCACGCGTTTTTGCATCCCAGCTTCATCGGAGACAGAAAGGTCAGCCGCGATATTCCAGAAATGCAGATGCACAAGGACGTCTTCAATGGTCCAGCCTTTGAACTGCGTGGCCTGAAGTAGCGCGGTGTCATCAAGCCCGGCCAGCGCCGCATAAAGGGTTTCAGACTCAGTCAGGAAATCATCGGCTTGAGTAAGTGTCATGGGCTACATCCTTGCTACGCCAAAGGCATTTTCATTCACCAATCGACGGCGCGCTTCGGCACATGTGTCGAGACAAAACGCAATGATTTTGCGTGTATCTCGTGGATCAATGACGCCGTGATCCAGCACTTTTCCTGAAGTCACGAAGGGCGAAGATTGTGCATCAAAGAGGTTCTGAATGGCGGCTTCCTGTTGCGCCACTCGGTCTTCGTCAATTTCAACGCCTTTGCGCGCGGCTCCTGCACGCGCCACAAGGCTCATGGTCTTGGCCGCCTGTGCGCCCCCCATGACGCCAGAGCGGGAGTTGGGCCAAGCAAAAAGGAAATCGGGCTCATAGGCTACACCGCACATGCCATAGTTGCCGGCGCCAAAGGACGCGCCGCAGTAGAACGTCAGCTTTGGTACCCGTGTGTTGGCGACAGCCTGGATCATTTTGGAACCGTGTTTGATCATGCCGGCCTGCTCATAGGCCGTGCCTACCATGTAACCCGTTGTATTATTGAGGAAAACAAGAGGCGTGCCGGCCTGATCGCAGGCTTGGATGAAATGAGTGGCCTTATTTGCACCCGCCGGATCAATCGGGCCGTTGTTGGCGAGTATGCCAATGGTGTGGCCGTGAACCTGTGCCTGCAGACAGAGAGTGGCCGCGCCAAATCCAGGTTTGAATTCATCAAATTCGGACCCATCCACAAGCCGCGCGACCAATTCACGGGCGTCATATGGCGTAGACCAATCAGCGGGCACAATCCCCGCGACATCCTCTATTGGATACTCCGGCTCGGAAAACTCCCGTACTGGCAACGCCGCCAGATCACGGTTCCAATCCAGTCGCGCCATCACGCGGCGCGCGAGCGCAATGGCATGGATGTCATCATCCGCAAGGTATTCCACCAGCCCCGACTTGGTGGCATGCATCTCCGCACCTCCCAAATCCGAGTCCTTGGCCACTTCACCAGTCGCCGAATTTACCAGCGCAGCCCCCGCAAGCGCAGCCATGCCGTTTTTCTTCACCCCGATGACATAGTCTGACAGTCCCGGCATATAGGCACCACCGGCGGTCGAAGGGCCATGAAGCACAGCGATTGTCGGCAATCCGGCCGCTGAAAGTTTGGCAAGGTTGCGGAAAACCCCGCCACCAAGTGCCCAATCCTCAACCTGATAATTCATCAGATTGGCGCCTGCGCTTTCCACCAAATGCAAAAACGGCAACTTCTGACGAAGCGCAATTTCTTGTGCGGACAACATTGCTTGCAACGATTTCGGGCTGAGCGCGCCGGCGTTGATTCCGCTATCATCAATCACGATCATGCAGCGTACGCCGGAAACCACGCCGATACCCATGATAAACGTGGAGCCAGGCAAGGACTCCTCCGGCCCTTTCTTGTCGGCCAGGAAACCTGCAAGGCTGTGCAGACGTAAGAACGGCGCACCCGGATCGAGTAGCCGCGCCAGTCGATCCCGCGGTGTGATCTGGCCACGTGCCTCAAACCGCGCGCGCCGCTCCTCCGATTTTTGCGCTGTGCGATTTTCCAAGGCACGCAATTCACCGATTGCAGCCAACATTGCTGCGCGATTGTCGGCAAACGCAGGATCTGCCGCTGTGACCTTCGGTCCGTTCCACATGGATGGGCCCTCCTCCTGACACCGTCCCAGTATTTGGCGTTAGTTTGGGGTGGACCTTTGGGGGCCGCAAGCCCGCGGAGTTGTGACGTCGCGTGTCATTCAGTGACTGTCATCCTTGAGCCCAGCGTGCCGCTCGCCTAGTGTGAGAGGGCAAAGCCCAATGGAGACAGGCACTTGGAAGCCTCTGACCTAAAAGAAAATATTACCAAAATCGCCGGACTGGGACCGATCAAAGTCTGGTCAGTGGTCGTGACTGTCATGGGCGATCTATTGCGCGATAAAAGCGACAGCCTGAGCGCTCAACAACTTGATGCATTGGTGGCACCCATGGGTATCAACAATCAAGCACTTCGGGTCGCAGTACATAGGTTGCGCAATGATGGATGGGTCGAGACAACCAAGGACGGACGCCGCTCACGCCACCAACTGACACGAAAGGGGCGTGCGCAAACCGAAAGCGTTTGGCCCCATATCTACGGATCAGAAACAGATCAAAGTCCGCCGGTTTGGATGGTTGTCGCCTCCCCGCAAACCGCCGCACCGGAATTTTCCGGCCGCCTCCCAAAAGACAGCGCACTTTTGACGCCCCGCTCGGCGTTGGTTACCGGACTAAGCGACATCCCCGAAGAATGGTTGGCAGTGCCGGCTCCGATCCATATGCCTGAATGGGCCCAAATGGCCGTGGCCCCCGAAGGCCTTTGCACCGAATACAAGGCTCTGGCACACGCAGTGGCCCCGCTCTTACAACAGCCTACTCCAACGGAAACAAAGGCCTCCACCTCTCTGAGGTTGGTAATTTTGCACCAATGGCGACGCCTGCGCCTGCGCCATGGTGCGCTGCCTGACTTGGTCTTAGGCGACAACTGGGACGGAGCTCAGTGCCGGAGTGTTGTGTTGGAAGCGTTGAAACGGTTCCCGCGCCCTGTCCCGAGCTCTTTGGAGTAACGCAGTGGCACGGATCAACCTGAAACAACTTGAAACCTTTGTTAGGGTTGCCGAACTTGGCGGGTTTCGACGCGCGGCGGAGCGCCTCAACACCACTCAATCCAACATTTCTGCTCGCATTGCTGCGCTGGAAACCCAGTTGAACCGCAAGCTTATGGATCGGGACGCGGGGTTGGTGCGGCTGACACCATTTGGTGAGAACATGTTGTCCAAAGCCCGTCAGGTTTTGGCTGCAATGGATGAATTTGTCGCCGGCGCAGACAATGATTTACTTTTTGACGGAGTGCTTCGGTTGGGCGTGACGGAGATGATCGCGCACAGTTGGTTGGTGCCCTACCTATCGGCACTCAAAAAGCAGTTCCCGAACATCGATGTCGATTTAATGGTAGATTTGTCCGCAAACCTCAGCGACGCCTTGTTTGATCGGTCGATTGATCTGGCATTACAAAGCGGCCCTTTTGGCAGAACTACCTCACAGGAACGCCCCCTCGGCAGCTTTCCTTATATTTGGGTGGGCGCTCCGATGTTGGGATTTGGGGATAAAGAACTGACATGGGGCGACTTGGCGGAGCGACCGATTCTGACTCATGCGCGGGGCACGCTTCCGTTCACCCAAATCAGCGCCCATACAGCGAAAAATCCGAATCAAACGACACGATTGGTTCCATCTACCAACATGTCAGCCTGCATTCAGATGACAGTCGAAGGGCTTGGAGTTGCGTGTTTGCCCGAAAGCATGGTCCGGCAGGAACTGTCGAACGGAAAGCTTGTGGCATTGAACTATCCTTGGTGTCCCGATGCGCTTCAGTTCTTTGCCCGCTTCGAAGACACGTCACCTCACTTCGTGCGGCAAGCAGCGGATTTGGCCGCAAAGGTGAGTTGGGCCAACTTGGACGCCGGCAGCGTGTGATCTATTTTTTCGATCACTTTGATCTGAAAGAATAATTGGAAGAGATTGCCTCACTTGCCGTAGATTAATACGGCAAAGCGAGGGAGCGCAGGCATGGTTCAAAGCGGGACACGATTGGGCGTCGACATCGGAGGGACGTTTACAGACGTAGTGTTGGAGCATGGGGGCGAATGGTATTCGACCAAAATTCTGACCACATATGGTGCGCCGGAAGACGCCATCATCCAAGGTATGCATCAAGTTTGCGACAAAGCTTCAGTTGCGCCCGATGTGATTGGCCAGATCATCCACGGCACGACCTTGGCCACCAATGCACTGATCGAACGACGCGGAGCCAAAACAGCATTGATCACCACTGAGGGATTTCGGGACGTTATCGAAATGCGCACCGAAAGCCGGTTTGAGCAATATGACTTGAACCTGACGCTGCCTGCCCCCCTGCTGCCAAGAAACCGTCGGTATGTGGTGCGCGAGCGGACGGATGCATTGGGCAATGTCCTCCTTCCTTTGGACCGTGACGAGGTAGAAGCTCTGGCGGTTGAGCTGAAAGAGGCAGAATACGAAAGCATCGCCGTCGGCTTCTTGCACTCCTATGTTAACCACACGCATGAGCGCCTTGTGGCCGAGGTTTTGGAAGAGCTACTGCCCGAGGTTCATGTGTCTCTAAGCTGTGAAGTGTCGCCTCAAATGCGCGAATACGAACGGTTCAACACAACAATTGCCAATGCCTATATCAAGCCGTTGATGGCATCCTACTTGGGGCGCCTAAAGAACCGTCTTGCGGACCAAGGTTCGGATTGTCCGGTGTTTCTGATGCATTCAGGCGGTGGAATCATGTCGCTGGAAAGCGCTGCGGAATTTCCCGTGCGCCTTGTGGAAAGCGGTCCGGCGGGGGGCGCGATTTTTGCCGCAGACATTGCAAAGCGGCACGGAATTCAGAGAGCGCTGAGCTTTGACATGGGGGGCACCACCGCCAAAATTTGCCTGATCAAAAACCAAACCCCGAAGACAGCAAGAGTGTTCGAGGTTGCGCGAACCTATCGGTTCAAAAAAGGGTCCGGTATGCTGATCTCTATCCCAGTGATCGACATGGTTGAAATCGGGGCGGGCGGAGGATCGCTGGCACATGTTGACGGGATGAACCAAATTCGTGTCGGGCCGGAAAGTGCGGGCTCCGAACCCGGGCCAGCTTGCTACGGGCGTGGCGGAGACAAGCCCGCAGTGACTGACGCCGATTTGGTGATGGGTAAGCTGGATCCCGATAACTTTGCTGGCGGCTCCATCCAACTTCACAGAGACCAAGCTGCGAAAGCGCTGCAATCTGAGGTCGGCGCGCGGCTGGAAATGGACGCCACAGAAGCCGCGTGGGGCGTGGCTGAAGTGGTGGACGAGAACATGGCCAATGCCGCTCGGGTACATGCAGTTGAGAACGGAGAGGATCTTTCCGAATATACAATGATTGCCTTTGGCGGCGCGGCACCGCTTCATGCGGCACGGCTGTGTGAGAAATTAAACGTTTCCAGATTGTTGGTCCCAAAAGGAGCAGGCGTCGGATCCGCCATCGGGTTCCTGAAATCCCCCTTCAGTTTTGAGGCAAATCGGTCTGTATTCATGCGCCTCAAGGCGTTTGACAAATTGGCCGTCAAGACGCTGTTTTCAGAAATGGCGACCGAAGCGATCGGCTTTGTCAGAGGGTGTGACGCAGACGCAGAGATTGCAACGGAACATCGGGTCTATATGCGTTATGCGGGTCAGGGTTGGGAAATTCCGGTACCACTGACTCCCAAGCAAGTTGTCGAACCGGGTGCAGAGACATTCCTGCGCCTGTTTGAAACGGAATATACCCTGCTGTTTGGGCGTGTGGTCGAAGGCATGGAAGTGGAAATAACCGTCTGGTCTGTGAACGCCTTTACCAAAAATGCTATCTCTGAGCAGATCACCACATCGCCGACGTTGTCTGCCCCGAAAGCAAGCGGGGTTCGTGATCTGTTTGATCCTGCCGAAGGTGGATTTGTGAGTGCGGACGTGGTTTTGCGCGACGACTTCGAAGTGGGGGCATCCAAGGCGGGACCGATGGTGGTCACGGAGTCCGAAACCACAATCGTCGTTCCCAAAAGTCGATCAGCCAGAGTGCATTCCGATGGCACAATCGAGGTGTTTGCAAAGGAGCAGCGCGATGACTGAACTGTCCAAGGTTGTTTTTCAAGTGATGTGGAACCGTTTGATTTCCGTGGTCGAGGAACAGGCGCAAGCTCTTGTTCGCACCGCGTTTTCCACATCCGTTAGAGAAGCAGGTGATCTGTCGGCTGGTGTCTATAACGAGGCTGGCGAAATGCTGGCTCAGGCCGTCACCGGCACACCGGGCCACGTAAATGCGATGGCTGATGCAGTGGGTCATTTCATCCGAAGAATCGGACGTGACACTATGGCCGAAGGCGACGTCTACATCACCAATGATCCTTGGGAAGGCACTGGACACAAACATGACATCACCGTGGTCACACCGTCCTTTCACCACGGCCAATTGATCGGCTTTTTTGCCTGTACAGCACATGTCACAGACATCGGCGGTCGTGGGTTCGGTGCCGATGCAAATGATGTTCACGAAGAAGGCCTATATATTCCCATCATGCGGTTCGCCGATCGGGGAATCGTGGACCAAACGCTCGTATCTATCATTCGCGGCAACGTCCGAGAGCCGGATCAGCTTGTCGGAGATATTCACGCGCTGGCGACTTGCAACGAGATCGGGCACCGGCGGTTGATTGAAATGATTGAAGAGTTTGATCTGCCGGATCTGACTCAGATTTCCGACTTTATCCTGACCCATTCACAGACCGCGACACTCGAGGCGATCAACGCCCTGCCAAGTGGTGTCGCGACCGGCCACATGAGGATCGACGGCTATGACCGCCCAATTGATTTGCATGTGACGGTCAGCATTGAAAAAGATCGCATCATAACCGATTGGGAGGGCACGAGCGGGCTCGACAAAAAAGGCATCAACGTACCGCTGGTCTATACCAAAGCCTATGCCTGCTACGCTTTGAAATGCGCAATTGCGCCCGAGATCCCCAACAACGCCGCATCTCTTGCACCTTTCGAAATCACCGCGCCCGATGGCAGTATCGTAAATGCATTGCACCCTGCCCCAGTCGCCTTACGGCACGTGATAGGGCACATGGTGCCAGACACAGTCTATGATGCTTTGGACAAGATGTTGCCAAACCTGGTGCCCGCCGAAGGCGCAGGGTGCCTGTGCAATTTTCAATTGTCTCTGAGGCCTCGTACTGATGCTCCGGCACCGGAAGATGCAGTGCGAGCTGAAGTGTTGACGTTTAACTCTGGCGGCTCAGGGGCGCGACCTACATTGGATGGCATGAATGCCACCGCCTTTCCTTCGGGTGTGATGACGATGCCCGTAGAGGCAACAGAGCACGTCGGGCCAGTGGTGATCTGGCGCAAAGAACTGAGACCCGACAGTGGTGGTGCAGGGAAACAGCGCGGCGGGCTAGGGCAATATATGGAGGTCGGCGCTCGCGAGGGACATGAATTCGACATTCAGGCGATGTTTGACCGGCTGGACCATCCCGCGAGGGGACGGAGAGGCGGCAAGCATGGTGGCTCCACAAAAATCGCCCGCGACGACGGCACCGCTATGAAGGGCAAAGGCAAACAATTTGTGCCACACGGAGCCAATGTGAAGATGGCATTTCCCGGCGGTGCGGGCTATGGCGATCCACAAATGAGAGCGGTCACTGCCGTTCGGAGAGACCTTGCTCTGGGATATATTTCAGCGGGGGTTGCGGCCACGGAATACGGAATGGCCCAAAGGGACATAGAAGATGTGCTGGCACGCGCCAGACGCGGGGAGGAGTTTTGATGGCAACAAGGTTTGCGAGCACGCCAGAGAAGGCGTCTTATGACGTTGTGATTATAGGTGGCGCCATAATGGGGGCGTCTACTGCGTGGTTTCTTAGCAATAACAAAGACTTCAACGGATCGGTTTTGGTCGTCGAACGTGACCCAAGCTATGAAACCTCATCGACTGCTCACACCAACTCCTGCATGCGTCAGCAGTTTTCGTCGGAGCTAAACGTACGAATTTCGCAATTCGCCGCAGACTTTGTAAAGAACTTGCGCTCCTACATGGGCGGTGATGAACGCGTGCCCGAGATGGATATTCAGAACTATGGGTATCTCTATCTTGCCGATAATCAAGGCTTTGCCGATGTGCTGCGCACCAATCAGAAAGTGCAACTGGCAACCGGAGCGGAAACCCGACTTTTGACCGCGGAAGAGATCGCAGAGGAATATCCGTTTTATAACGTCGAAGACGTGGTCTTGGGGTCGATCAACACCAAAGACGAAGGGTACTGGGACGGAGGCGGCGTCTTTGATTGGTTCCGCCGGTCCTCACGGGAAAACGGTGTGGAATATGTCGCCAACGAAGTTATCGCCATGACCAAGTGCGCAGCCGGCACTCGCGTAGAAAGCGTGACACTCAAATCTGGCGAGGTCATTGCCTGCGGACAGGTCGTCAACGCCTCTGGCCCCCGTGCGGCACGCACCGCACAAATGGCGGGTATCGATGTTCCTGTAGAACCACGCAAGCGTTTCACGTGGATTTTCACAGCCGAAAATCCCTTGGACTGCGACTTGCCTCTGACCATTGACCCTACGGGCGTGCATTTTCGTCAGGATGGTCCGCAATCTTATCTGGCCGGATGTGCGGCTGATCCGGATCCAGCGGTGGATTTTGACGACTTCCACATGGACCACAATCGATGGCAGGATCATGTCTGGCCAATCATCGCAACCCGCATACCGCAATTTGAAGCCATTAAAGTGGTGACAGAATGGGCGGGTCACTATGCCTACAACACACTGGATCAAAATGCGATTTTGGGCCCACATCCGGAAGTAGAGAACTTCGTGTTTCTGAACGGGTTCTCCGGACACGGATTGCAACAATCGCCCGCGATGGGGCGTGGCACAGCGGAGTGGCTGATCTACGGAAGCTATCGAACCTTGGATCTGTCGCCATTTGGCTACGAGCGGATCGCGCAAGGGCGCCCGTTTGTCGAGAAAGCTGTGATTTAGACCGGAATCGTGGGAACCGAAATGATGAAAAAACTTGTTTTAACCGGCGCCGGAGGACGATTGGGATCGTACCTACGGGAACCCCTGTCCAAACTGGCAGAAGAACTTGTGTCGTCAGACATACTTGAAGACATCGGAACACTTTATCCTGGTGAACGCTATGTGAAGGCCGATCTGGCAGATGCCTCAGCCATTCATGCTCTCTTGGAGGGTGCTGATATGGTTGTGCATTTTGGTGCCATCGGAGATGAGGCGCCATTCGAGGACATTCTGGGGCCAAACATTATCGGGGCCTACAATGTGTGGGAGGCGGCCTATCAAAAAGGCGTGCGGCGCGTGGTCTACGCGAGTTCAATCCATGCCGTTGGGATGCATGCTAAACAGGATTTCATTGATACCGAGGTCGCCCATCGTCCGGATACGTTTTACGGTCTGGCAAAGTGTTTCGCAGAAGATCTTGGCAAAATGTATTGGGACAAACGGGGGCTGGAATCAGTTCACCTTCGCATTCTGAGTTGCGCCCAAGTCACAAGCGCCCGGGCCCTTGGAACATGGCTCAGCTACGATGACCTGATACAACTTGTGACCCGAGCGATCGACACACCGACGGTAGGTTTCAGCGTGATTTATGGCGTGTCAGACAATGACCGAGCGCCCGTGGACAACTCAAGGGCGTCACACCTTGGGTATCGGCCACGCGACAACGCCGAACAGTTTGCTCTCGATATTCTGGCCGCTGAACCGCTGGCGGATTCCACCGACTCTGCCCAAATGTGTCACGGCGGCGCATTCGCCGCCGTTGATCTGGGCCAAAGTGGACAGGCTCAGATGAGCATCGTGGACGACAAGAAAAAGGTTTAATCCTCAATCATGTCAACGCGGGTGGCGTGGCGGCCACCCTCGAATTCCGCATCCAAATAGGCATCAACAATCGCCAAAGCCAGCCCTTCGCCAACAACACGGGCCCCGATAGACAGCATGTTGGCATTGTTGTGCTGCCGGATCATCGCAGCTGAGAACGTGTCCGAGCAAACGCCACAGCGGATGCCGTCAACTTTGTTGGCAGCCATCATGATACCTTGGCCGGTGCCGCACAGGATGATCCCAAGGTCACAGTCCCCTTTGGCCACCAAGTCTGCTGCAGCTTTACCATGCAGAGGGTAGTGCGTGCTTTCTGCGCTTGTCGGCCCGATGTCGACCGCCTCAAAGCCTTTGGCCTCGACGTGTTTTGCGACTGTCTGGCGCAGTTCAATAGCTGCATGGTCGCTCGAAAGCGCGATACGTTTGGTCATGGTTTTCTCCGGTGTTCGCCTAGTGGACGCTAATCAGGTGTTTGGCGACATGATCGTGATCGAGCCAGATTGCAGGCCCTTCCGGCTGGCTAAGCGTGCCAAAAATCAGCGCCCCTGTGGCCCCGACCACGTGTTGGCTCAAGACATCGCTCACCAAAGCTTTGCGGTCCTTGTGCAAGCCAACAATGTCCTGTGACGTACCAACCGTCTTTTCGACCTGTTCCGCGCTGTTGGCCATCGGCCACTCAGCGAAATTGTAGAATGGCTGCATGGCCGGATCGAGTTGATAGTCCTGCACAGTCTTCAACACAGCCTCAAGTGCCACGTCATCTTTAAGCAACGACTGGCACTCCTGCCAAAGCGCATCAGTCCACGTTCCACCACCCTCGTGGCGTAGTGCCTCCAGCAGCGGCAACAGAGACAGCTCAATGCCTGCAAAAACGTCTGACGAGTTGGTGCGGATTTCCGGACAGTTGAACACGGTGGCCTTAATGCCCTGATCCCATGCAGACTTTGCAAATCCTTCAAGGCGCATTTTCGCATAGCCTTGAGTATAACTGGTGTAGGTTTGCCAACGGTATTCACCATCAATCAAAACGCGCGTGCCGTGATACCCGTAGGCAGAATACCGCACCTCACCGCCTTCGCCTTCGATGCGCGTCCGAAGCGATGCGCTTTGCTCAATCAAATGACCAAAGCTGTTGGCGGTTACTTCGTCAAAGTTTTGCAAGATCAGCTTGCCAAGATCGCTGTCTAGAAGAGCCTGTGACGACAAGTGCCGTGCACCCCTGCCTTTGTAGATCCGGTTCGCGATTGCCATGAACGCTTTCGCGCGAGGAATACCGCCCGCCATAGTGTGTGCAAAAAGTACATTACGACCTGCCGGAATCAAGCTGTCCAGCTGTGACAAGACTTCGGTCAGAGCCGACTTGAATCGGGCTGTCCCAAGGTCGCGACAGACATCAACCTGCGCCCAATCCAACGTGTACTCTTGCCAGTTCTCCAACGTCATGCCAGCCAGCATATCAGTGGGCGTCTCACCGCCTTCTGGTGCATCCATGTCAAACCCGGCCATGAGCGGAACGTTGATGATTTTTCCGCCAAGATTGGCCTCGGCTTCCGCCAATTCTTCGGCGGTCAGGGCACGCAAGGATTTGTCCTCGTCGCGGCGCCCGACCGTGATGCCAACCACAGTCATACCAGCAGCCTTGGCGGCCTCTATCAATCCGGTGGCGTAGCCGCGTCCGAAGAGTTCGCCAAACAAGACGAAGATATCACCCTCTTTATAGAGTGTGTTGGAGCGAAGCTCTGTCAGTGGAAGCGATTGTTTCATGAGGATTTTCCGTTGTTTTCCGCCGCGTGTCTATGTTTCACGGTCGGTTTTTCTCGGTCAGCATCTGTTTCACAGATAAACGCCAGAGCCTGCAAGTGCCGAAAATGACACTCCGCCTCCAGTCAGGTGGGGATACTGCTTGATGCTACAAACACAGGGTCACTGGCAACCGCCGCCGAGGCGGTAAATCGCCAAAAACGAGGAAATTTTGCCCAAAAGCCACCTTGATACGTCTTTTTCACGTCAAACAGCGGTTTTTGGGATCGAAGGCGAGAATGAGGGAAGCGCGCGCATTGAAGCGCGCGTCCGCCATTTCCATCAAAAATCGAGGTTCTCAACGCTGAGCGCGTTTTTCTGAATGAACTCTCGGCGGGGTTCCACAACGTCGCCCATCAACTTGGTGAAAAGGTCGTCAGCCTCAGCCATGTCTTCGACTTTCACCTGCAACAGAACGCGGGCGTCGGGGTCCAGTGTGGTCTCCCAAAGCTGATCGGGGTTCATTTCGCCCAGACCTTTGTAGCGTTGCAGCGTCAGGCCTTTTTCGCCCTCGGCCAAAATGGCGTTCAGAAGGTCCAGCGGGCCATTGATGATCTGGTTGCGGTCTTTGCGCACCAGCGTTGCCGGCGTGTCATAGACCTCCTGCAGGCTTTCCGTGAAACTGCCAGACTTACGCGCCTCACCGGAGCGCAACATCGGACCGTCCAGTGTGCGGACTTCTTCGACGCCGCGCAGGATGCGAGCGAGTTTGATGCCGTGATCCTGCGTGATACGGCCGGCCCAGCCACGCTCATATTCCAGCGCGATCAGGTTGAGGCGGGCGGCAACCTTGTCGGCCACGCCTTGCAGGTCGGCCTCAACTGCGCCCGGAACAAACGCACCGGCGATGGCGGCCTGTTCGAGGATGTGACGCGGGTAATGCGTTGGGAAGGCGTCGAGCACCTGTTTCAGCTGACGAGCCTCGGTGACCACGCGGGCGAGATCTTGGCCGACCATTTCGGCGCCGGAGCCGAGTTTGAGAACCGCGCCATCGATGCCTTGGTTCACCAGATAATCGTCGAGCTCGGACTGGTCCTTGAGGTAAACCTCGGACTTGCCACGCGCCACTTTGAAGAGCGGCGGCTGCGCGATGTAGAGGTGACCTTTTTCGATCAGCTCAGGCATCTGGCGGTAGAAGAAGGTCAACAGCAGCGTGCGGATGTGCGCGCCGTCGACGTCGGCGTCGGTCATGATGACGACCTTGTGGTAGCGTAGCTTGTCGATGTTGAATTCATCGCGGCCAATGCCAGTGCCAAGCGCCATGACGAGGTTGCCGATCTCCTGGGAGCCGAGCATCCGGTCAAACCGCGCACGTTCCACATTCAGGATTTTACCACGTAGCGGCAGGATGGCTTGTGTCATGCGGTCACGGCCCGTTTGGGCGGAGCCGCCGGCGGAGTCACCCTCCACGAGGAAGACTTCGGTCTTGGACGGATCTTTCTCGGAGCAGTCCTTGAGTTTGCCGGCGAGGAAGTTCACGTCCATCGCGGTTTTGCGGCGGGTGAGTTCGCGGGCCTTGCGAGCGGCTTCACGGGCGTGGGCTGCCTCCAAGATTTTGGACACGATCATTTTGGCGGTCTGGGGGTTTTCCTCAAACCACTCGGACAGCTTTTCACCCAATAGGCCTTCAACCGCGGGGCGCACTTCGGAACTGACCAGCTTGTCTTTGGTCTGGCTGGAGAATTTCGGATCGGGCACTTTGACAGACAGCACGCAGGTAAGGCCTTCACGGGCATCGTCGCCGGTAAAGGTGATCTTTTCCTTCTTCGCGATGCCGCTTTCCTGCGCGTATTTCTGCAGCGTGCGGGTCAGCGCGCCGCGGAAACCGGCGATGTGGGTGCCGCCGTCACGCTGCGGGATGTTGTTCGTAAAAGGCAGCACATTTTCGTGGTAGCTGTCGTTCCACCACATCGCGACCTCAACCCCGATGTCGTCACGCTCACCTTTCACATAGATCGGCGCTTCCATCAGAGGGGTTTTGTGGCGGTCGATGTACTTCACAAACTCGTTCACACCACCGTCGTAATAAAGCTCGGTCTTGAGCGGCTCGGCGGGACGTTCGTCTTCGAGAATAATGCGCACACCGGAGTTCAGGAACGCAAGCTCACGCAGACGCTTCTCCAAGGTGTCAAAAGAGTATTCCAGGTTGGAGAACGTGTCGGTGGAGGCCATGAACCGAACCTCGGTCCCGGTTTCGTCGCCGCAATCCGCCACTTCGCGCAGGTGTTCGGTGCAATCGCCGTGCTCGAACTTGGCCCAGTGTTCTTTCCCGTTGCGCCAGATGCGCAGTTCCAGCCAGACCGACAGAGCGTTCACAACCGACACACCCACACCGTGCAGACCGCCGGAAACTTTGTAGGAGTTGCTGTCAAACTTACCACCGGCGTGCAACTGGGTCATGATGACCTCGGCCGCAGAGACGCCTTCTTCGGGGTGGATGTCGACCGGAATGCCGCGGCCGTTGTCAAAGACGGACACGGAACTGTCGGCGTGAATTTTGACCTTTACATGGTCGGCGTGGTTGGCCAGAGCCTCGTCAATGCCGTTGTCCACGACCTCATACACCATGTGGTGCAAACCGGAGCCGTCGTCGGTGTCACCAATGTACATACCGGGGCGTTTGCGAACCGCCTCCAAGCCTTTGAGAACCTTGATGGAATCCGCGCCATATTGCTCGGAATTTTGCGCGCTATCAGACATTCAATCCGCCTTTATTGATTTTGGAAATTTATAGCGGTTTTGTGGGGGGTTGTCACGCGATTGAGGCCAGAAATCCGGCCCATACCGGCAGGGATCAGCTTGCGAGTGTGAACGTGGAAATGCCATCTTCGTCAGTGACTTCAAAATACTGTGCACGCCCGCCCAGAGCGTCAAAAAGTTCGGTCTCAGTGCCGGTCATCCAAGCCTGTGCGCCAAGGGCACAGATTTCGTCATAAAGGGCGGCGCGGCGCTTGGGGTCGAGGTGGGCTGCGACCTCATCCAACAATAGGATCGGCGGGGCGCCGATGTCCTCGGTCAAGGCGCGGGCGTTGGCGAGGATGAGGCTGACAAGTAGGGCTTTTTGTTCGCCGGTGGAGCAATCCTTGGCAGGCACGCCTTTGGTGGCGTAGGTGCCGATCAAGTCTGAGCGGTGCGGGCCGACAAGAGTGCGGCCTGCGGCGATGTCTCGGAAGCGGCTTTCGGCGAAGGCCTCGCGAAGGTCGTCTGCCTCTTCGGGCAGGGTGCCTTCGGACTGTAGGAGCGCTAGCTCTGCCACCGGAAAGGCGGTTTGTGCCTGTTGTTGGGCCTTTGAAAGGCGGGCCAGCGCCTTGGTGCGGGCGGCGTGGATTTGCGCGCCGCTTTCGGCCATTTGCTTTTCCAATGCAGCATACCAGTGTGCGTCGCTCACTTGGTCTTTTAGCAGACGATTGCGCTCGCGCATGGCCTTTTCATAGGCCAGCGACACCTCGGCATGATCGGGGAAAAAGCTGAGCGTGGTGCGGTCAAGGAAACGGCGGCGGCCTTCGGCACCTTCGATCCAGAGCCGGTCCATTGAGGGGATCAGCCAGAGCACACGCCCGATGCGGGCGAGTTGCGTTTGTGGCGCGGCTTTGCCGTCGATCTGAATTTGGCGGGCGGCGCCGTTCTCGGATCGAATGTCGATTTCGGAGATCTGGTTGTTGGCGGACAGGTGGCCTGCGAGTTTCCAGCCAATTGCCTCTGGGCGGCGGGTCATGTCTTCGGCGCTCGCGCGGCGCAGACCACGACCGGGGGAAAAGAGCGAGACCGCCTCAAGAATGTTGGTTTTGCCCGCCCCGTTGGGGCCGAAGATGGCGACGGGGCGGCCATCGGTTTCCAACGTGCCCTTTTTGTGGGAGCGGAAATGGCTGAGGGAGAGGCGGGTCAGAGCGAGGGTCATGCCTCAACAACCTCCCAAGAGGATCGGGCAGTACCCGGTCTGTGACCGGGCTTTTGTTTGGCAATTGGTTGGTTCGCTCACACGCGCATCGGCATGACGACATAGACGGCGGAGGTGTCGTTGCCTTCGCGCATCAGAGTCGGATCGCCTGCGGAGTTGAACATGAACACGGCGTTCTCGCGGTCCACCTGCGAAGCAATCTCGAGCAGATATTTCGCGTTAAACCCAATTTCGAGCCGCTCATCATTGTACGCAACGGCAAGTTCTTCTTCGGCGGCACCGCTATCTGGCGAGTTCACCGAAAGTACCAGACGGTCCTCGTCAAGTTGCAGTTTCACAGCACGGGAGCGCTCCGACGAAACGGTAGCAACGCGGTCAACGGCCTTGGCGAACTCGGCCGCATCCACTTCTAGTTTGCGTGTGTTGCCCTGCGGAATAACGCGGGTGTAGTCGGGGAACGTTCCGTCGATCACCTTGGATGTCAGGGTGATATTCGGGGTCGCGAAACGGACTTTGGTTTCGGAGACAGACACAGCGATCTGCATTTCGTCATCGTCCAGAAGCTTGCGCAGCTCACCCACGGTTTTACGAGGCACGATCACGCCAGGCATATCCATGGCACCGTCTGGAAGATCCGCGTCGATACGGGCCAGCCGGTGTCCATCAGTCGCCACACAACGAAGGGCTTTGCCACCGTCGCTATCGGCAATATGCATGTAAACGCCGTTTAGGTAGTAGCGGGTTTCCTCGGTGGAAATCGCAAACTTGGATTTGTCGAACAGACGGCGAAGCACAGGCGCGGGAGCCGAGAAGTTCGAGGAATACTCAGAGGTCGCCATGACCGGAAAATCTTCGCGCGGCAAAGTGGCGAGCGAGAAGTTCGACCGACCTGCTTCAACCGTCAGGCGCCCGGATGCGCCATCGTCGGTCAGAGTGACAAGCGCACCATCAGGTAGCTTACGCACGATTTCATGCAAGGTGGTTGCAGCAACGGTAGTGGCACCGGCACGCTCGACCATAGCGGCAGCTTTATCGACAACTTCGATATCAAGGTCGGTGGCGCGGAACTGCGCAGTGTCGCCCTCGGCTTCGATCAGGACGTTGGCCAGAATCGGAATGGTGTTGCGGCGTTCCACCACCGACTGCGCTTGGCTCACTGCCTTAAGCAGTACGCTGCGTTCGATACTGATTTTCATCCCATCGTCCTCTCGATTGCCGGGAGGGGCACCCTAGCGGTTTCCCCTTTTGGCGCAAGTATTTTTGCTTTTGTCGGCCACTTCGCCACAAGGGTCAAGGCTATGGACCAAATTGAGAACGCCGCGCCCTTTGGGACGCGGCGTTTTGATCACGAAATTGGTGATTTTGTGCCGATCAGGCTTCGAGCGCGCGGCGCAGCAGTTCCAGATCATCGCTGATTTGGGCATCTGCGGTGCGCAGTTCCTCGACGCGCTTTACTCCGTGCATCACGGTTGTGTGGTCGCGCCCGCCAAAGCGGCGGCCGATCTCGGGCAGCGAGCGTGAGGTCAGCTGCTTGCAGAGATACATGGCGATCTGGCGCGGGCGGGCAAAAGTGCGTACGCGTTTCGGGCCGATCATGTCGCTGAGGCGGATGTTATAGTGTTCCGCCACCTTGCGCTGGATTTCCTCGACCGAGATCTTACGCTCGGACGCGCGCAGAACATCGGACAGGCAATCCTGCGTCAGCTCCATAGTGATCTCGCGGCCCACAAGAGAGGCAAAGGCAAAGAGACGAGTCAGCGCGCCCTCAAGCACACGTACGTTGGTCGAAATGCGATGGGCAAGGAATTCCAGAACGCCGTCAGCCAATTGCAGGTCGGGATACTGAGCACGATAGCTGTCGACTTTGGTTTGCAGAATACCAAGGCGCAGTTCGTAGTCAGTCGGGTGCAGATCAACAACCAGTCCACACTGGAGGCGGCTCTTGATACGGTCTTCCAGATCCTTGATTTCACCAGGTGCTCGATCGGCAGAAATGATGATTTGTTTATTCTGATCCACCAACGCATTGAACGTGTGAAAGAATTCTTCCTGCGTGCTGTCTTTGCCGGCAATAAACTGGACGTCATCGACCATGAGTACATCCACGGAGCGGAAAAGCTCTTTGAAATCCATCATTTTGCGATCACGAAGGGCCTGCACAAATCGATACATGAATTGCTCAGCCGAAAGATAAAGGACGTTCAAATCCGGACGGCGAGACTGAAGCTCCCATGCGATAGCGTGCATCAGGTGGGTTTTGCCGAGGCCGACGCCCCCATAGAGGAACAGGGGATTAAAGGTCACGGGGCCGCCCTCAGCCACGCGACGCGCAGCCGCGTTGGCCAGCTCGTTGGGCTTACCAACAACAAAGCTTTCAAAGGTGAATCGGCCGTCCAACGGGGCCCCTGTCATTGCCAGTTCGCGAGTCTCGGTCGGGGTCGAATTGGCGACGGCAACAGGAGCGCCTGTTGAAGGCAAAGTTGGGCGGGAGGCCGTGTTGGCCGCGACTTCAAATGAGATGCGCTGCACGTCGTGACCCGACCGGGTCATTTGGTGCAGGATCAGATCACCATAGTTCTGCGACACATAATTGCCGACAAAGTTTGTGGGGACGTGGAAGGTCGCAACACCGCTATCGAGTTCTGAAAACTCAATCGGATCGATCCAGGTCTTAAAGTTGTTCTGGCCAACCGTCTTGAGCAGTTCTTGCCGCAGTGCGCCCCATTGTTCCTGTGTCATGTGTCCCCGTGTTCCTTCAACGTATGTGCCGGTTGCCCAGCGTATCTTTTCGTCACGACGCAACAATCACCCCGGCCCGACGCAGTGTCGGGAGGACAGACCAAAACACACATGTCTCGAGGGTCCCATCCCCGAGCCACATTTGATCACAAAGCGCAGAAGCGCTACTCCACAGAGAACGGGCTAAACGCCAAATAACCGCTATGCCGACCCAATGTGTGAGTTGGCTGGCAAGCACGGCTTGGTAGTGCGACAGCAGTTGGCGTCCGTTCCCCCCAAGGCGATGTGAATCGCTGGATCAAAACTAGCAAGCTGTCTGCGGACGCGGCAACGAAACTTCGATCTTGACTCATTCATTTGCAAAAAAGAATCTGAGACCCTGTGGATAAACCTCTGAAATTGCAATGTTTGTAAGAGAAATTCAGATGCTGAGACCTTGAGCAAAATCGGTCGTATCTTGCTCATATCCCCTGTGGAAAAGATTCGTTTCGGGAATCTGGTCTACGCCTTGGATTCGGAAATGTGGTCAACTGAATAAAGTTGATTTCGGCATCCAATTGCCAGTTTCAAATGTTGAAACTGACTAACCCGAACCAAAGAAAAAGCGCCGCCCGAAGGCGACGCTTTTGTGATTTTGCAAAGACAGGAAAGTCTTACGCGATCGCTTTGACCCGCGCTGCGAGGCGCGACATTTTCCGCGATGCGGTGTTCTTGTGGTAAACGCCTTTGGTCACACCACGCATCAGTTCGGGCTGAGCGGCGCGCAGAGCTGCAGTTGCTGCTTCTTTGTCGCCGGAAGCGATGGCTTCTTCAACTTTGCGCAGGGATGTGCGGATGCGCGAACGGCGGGCTTTGTTGACTTCAAGACGGCGCTCGTTCTGACGGGCGCGTTTCTTTGCCTGGGGCGAATTTGCCATGATCTGTAACCTTTTGCTTGGTTCGGTCGATTGTGAATGCGTGCCACGTCCCGAACAGGGCCTCTCGTTCTTCAGAGAGAATCAGATCAAGCCAGAGCGGGCTGCACGCGCATGTATGACGGGCGCTTATAGAGATATTGGCAGAGATTGCAAACCGATTTTGAGGCACCTTCCGCCCCCCAATAACCCGTGTCGGTATCGCGTCGGTGCAACGTCGGTATTTCGTCGGTGCGAATTGGCCGGCATAGGATCACCGCCGACGCAGATGCCGGTCCAAGATAACGATCACATAAAGAGCCCCCATCACCCCCGAAAAAGCCAGCGTGTTGCCGACAAACGGACCCAACAGTTCAAACAAGGGCTCCCGCATCCCGATGACCCAATAGGTGAGAACGACGCTGGCTGAAAAGGTCAGCAGCGAGTTGGACCCGATGGTGGTAAACAGGCGATTGTCGATGAAGGCGGCCAGCCCTTTGTGTAGGCCTCGCACGGTTCGGTTTGGATCATCAGCGTTTGCCGCGAGCAGGCAAGCCAGCACAAGCGCGAAAGCAAAGAAGTTGATCAAAGTCAGAGGATCCAAACGCAGGTAGTCGGCGAAAAAAACATGCCCCAGAGAAATCACGCCAATAGCATCCAATAGACCGAAGAACGCAAACGCCAAGCAAATCGTAACAGCAAAGGGAAAAGCGTTTTTGCGCAAATCGGCAAGGCGTTGTGGGGTCTTTTGATCTTGGAGAGCCAGCGTGATGCCCAGCAACAAACCGATCACAAAGGGCAACTGCCAGCTGAAGATGCTGAAAGAGCCAAACATCTCGGCCGGATCAAAGGCAAAAACGGCCCCAAGCTTCTCGACGACCTTAGTGACAAACCCGTATTGAAACGCCAACCAGCTGGTCATCGACAAACCGAGCAGAGCCGGTGAGCCATACCTAAGCGCGATGCCGATCAGCACCGGCGCGATGCCGATCAGCACGATATACAAAAACAGAATGTCAAACATCAAAGGCCGGTAGAGGCCAGTAACAAACAACAGCGCCGCCTCAGGTGTCAGCGGATTACGACCGCGAAACAGCGAGGCTAGGAGGTCGTCAGTTGCCGGGGCGAACACCCAAAAGGCCAAGGCGCAGAGAGCAAAAACAACAATGTAGTGCCGGAAGATTTTGAAACTGCGACGCAGTGAGTTGCCCAGTGTGACCAGAGTTCCGTCGGTCTGAGTCGGGCGCGCAAGGATATAGCCCATCATCAGGCCCGAGATGGTCATGAACCCTTCGCCGGTAAAAAACGCCGACACCGTTTTGTGGGACAGGTCCGCAAAAAGATTGGGGCCAATGATCCCCAAATGGGACAGCGTCATGGAAAAGATCAAATAGCCCCGCAAGCCGTCGATATAGGGGATGCGCCCAGGCCGGTCATGTGTGGACAAGGGAGCTCCTTCCTCTGCGCGGTCCTCGTTGAGGCGATTAATGCCCATCCGGAGGAAAAAATCAAAGCGAGATACGATAAAGCACTGACCGGATCGCAACAAAAAACCCGCAGCTTGGGCTGCGGGTTCAAAGATCGGTGCAAAGCGGGAGCGTTACTTGTCGCGGAATTGCGGTTCGCGCTTCTCAATAAAGGCTGCCATGCCTTCTTTCTGATCTTCGGTCGCAAACAACGCGTGGAAGGAGCGGCGTTCAAACAGAAGACCTTCGGTCAGGGTTGTCTCAAAAGAGCGGTTCACGGCCTCTTTGGCGGTGCGTGCAGCAATCAGCGACTTCTCGGCGATCTTCTGAGCCGCAGCCATGGATTCTTCCATCAGCTTTTTGGCAGGCACGACGCGACTGACCAGCCCCGCGCGTTCTGCTTCTTCGGCGTCCATGAAACGGCCCGTGAGGTTCATGTCCATCGACTTGGCCTTGCCCACGGCGCGAGTGAGGCGCTGGCTGCCACCGATGCCGGCGATGACGCCGAGGTTGATTTCGGGTTGGCCAAATTTCGCGGTGTCCGACGCGATGATGAAATCGCAGGCCATCGCCACTTCGCAGCCGCCGCCAAGGGCATAGCCGGACACGGCGGCAATGATCGGTTTGCGGATCCGCTGGATGCCATCACCAAGATTGCCGAAGAGATCAGAGAGGTTCACATCCGCAAAGCTCATCTCGGACATCTCTTTGATGTCAGCGCCTGCGGCGAAAGCTTTCTCGGAGCCGGTGAGCACGATGCAACGCACCTTGTCGTTGGCGTCTGCCTCGGTAAGGGCGGTCATAACCTCGCCGATGAGCTGTTGGTTCAGCGCGTTCAAAGCATCGGGGCGGTTAAGTTTGATGAGGGCCACGTGGTCCTCGATTTCGACGATGATCGTCTCAAAAGCCATGAGTGGTGCTTTCGGTTGTTCCAGTCAGGGCTGATTCCTTATCACTTGGGTGGAACGGATCAAGTTATCTTTGGCATTGCGGGCAGTAGAAGGATGAGCGCCCCGACTGGGTGATTCGGGTGATTGTGGCGTCGCAATCCAGGGTTTTGCAGGACTCACTCTCGCGACCGTACACATCAAAGCTGTGTTGAAAATATCCAAGTTCTCCATCGGCTTGGCGGAAATCCTTGAGAGAAGATCCACCCGCGTCGATGGCCTCGGACAGTACGTTTCGGATGATCGGAACGAGCGCGTGAATGCGCTTGGCAGAGATCGCATTGGCCTTGCGACGCGGCGACAGCTTTGCGCGATAAAGCGCCTCGCAGACGTAAATATTGCCAAGACCGGCAACAATCGACTGATCCAACAAGGCGGATTTGATCGGTGTGTTGCGAGATTTGAGTCGCTCTGCGAGATAAGATTCGTTGAAATCATTGCCCAGCGGCTCCGGACCGATTTTTGCCAGCAGCGGGTGCTCGGCGGCGGTGGCGGTGTCCAGCAGATCCATCGCGCCAAACCGGCGGGGATCGTTGAAGGTCACCCGAGCGCCGTTGTCCATGTCAAAGACAACGTGGTCGTGTTTCTGATGCTGAGGGTGGTCATGGGCAAATTGGCCCAGCGGATCGCCAGATACGGTCATGCGGCCGGACATGCCCAGATGCACCAGAAGCGACTCGCCGGTGTCGAGGTCGGCAAGGATGTATTTGGAGCGGCGGCGCAGCTGGTTGACTTTGGCCCCCGTAAGCCGTTCCGCCATGCGCTCCGGAAACGGCCAGCGCAGGTCAGGGCGGTTGACCTGAGCCTTGGCAATGACCGCGCCTTCCATAGCAGGTGTAAGGCCACGGCGGACGGTTTCGACTTCGGGCAGTTCGGGCATGGGGCGGCTCGCGAGTTTAGGTGCGCGGACTGTGGCGGGGATTGTGGAGGTGTTCAAGTGGGAGAAGGGCTTTCCCAAACGCCGCATTGTGCCTGTTTCGCCGGAGGGATATGTAGGGGACCGAAGCAGATAGGGACGCCCTTATGACCCAGGACAGCAACACCACGCATTTTGGCTTTGAAACCGTGCCGGAGTCTGAAAAGGCTGGCAAAGTTCAGGGCGTGTTCGGCTCTGTGGCGTCGAAATACGATGTGATGAACGACGTCATGTCGATGGGCATCCACCGCATCTGGAAAGATGCGATGATGGATTGGCTGGCGCCACGCCCCGGTCAGCGGTTGCTGGATGTGGCAGGCGGCACCGGTGATGTGTCGTTCAAGTTCCTTGGCCGCGCAGGGCATGGCCATGCCACGGTCTGTGATCTGACCGAGCCGATGCTGGTTGAGGGGCGCAAGCGGGCCGAGGCGGCGCAGATGGCGGACAGCCTGGATTGGGTGACGGGCGATGCGATGGCCTTGCCGTTCAAAGACAACACCTTTGACGTTTACACCATCAGTTTTGGCATCCGGAACGTGACCCGCCCGCAGGAAGCGCTCAACGAAGCTTATCGTGTGCTGAAACCCGGTGGGCGTTTGATGGTGCTGGAGTTCAGCCAGATCCCGAACGACATGATGCAGAAGGTCTATGACCTCTACTCGTTCAACATTATTCCCAAGATGGGTCAGGTGATCGCGAACGACCGCGACAGCTATCAGTATCTGGTGGAAAGCATCCGCAAGTTTCCGGATCAGGAAACCTTCCTTGGTATGGTACGTCAGGCGGGGTTTGAGAACGCAAAGTACCGCAACCTGACCATGGGCATTGCGGCTCTACATTCGGGGTGGAAGCTGTGATGACACAGAGCAACGGGCGTGGCCCTGCGTGTCGTCTGGCAAAAGGATAAAACATGCGCGGACCTCACAACATCATCCGACTGATCCGCACTGGTGCGACGCTGGAGCGGTCCGGCGCCATGAAGGTGGTTCTGGAAGCTTTCGAAGCCCCGCCCCTGATGCGTTTTGTGTTGCGCGGGCTGGCATGGCCGTTTCAATGGCTTGGCATCAAGGGCGATCCCGATGCGCCCCCCCTGCCCCGCGCCTTGACCGCGCTGGGACCGGCCTACATCAAATTCGGACAGGTTTTGTCCACCCGTCCGGATGTTGTGGGCGGCGATCTGGCCACCGAGCTGCGGGTGTTGCAGGACAAACTGCCGCCGTTTGACATTGCCACAGCGAAGGCCGAGGTCGAACGAGAGCTGGGACGCCCAGTGGACGAGATTTTCTCGGAGTTTTCGGAACCTGTGGCCGCTGCCTCTATTGCGCAGGTGCATCGCGCACGGCTGGCGGAAACCGGCGAGGAAGTGGCGGTTAAGATCCTGCGACCCGGTGTGGAAAAGGCGTTTCGTAAAGACATCGACGCCTTTTATTTTGCCGCAAATACCATCGAGTTCCTATCACCCGGATCCCGTCGGCTTCGGCCCCGCGATGTGATTGAACATTTCGACCATGGCGTTTCCTCCGAACTGGATCTGCGTTTGGAAAGCGCCTCCGCCAGCGAGTTTGCCGCAAATACTGTGGATGACGAAGGTTATCAGGTGCCTGCGGTGGTTTGGGAACATTCCGCCAAGCGCGTCATGACGCTGGGTTGGGCCGAAGGCGTCCCTCTGGGAGACAATGACGCGCTGGACGCGGCCGGACACGACCGCCATGCGCTTGGCAGTCGGGTGTTGTCGCTGTTTCTGAACCATGCGCTGCGTGACGGATTTTTCCATGCAGATATGCATCAGGGCAATATGAAGGTTGCCGCAAATGGTGACATCATCGCCTATGATTTCGGGATTATGGGACAGATCGACGAATACACCCGTCGGGTTTATGCCGAGATCCTCTACGGCTTCATCCAGCGCGACTACAAACGCGTGGCCGAGGTGCATTTCGAGGCCGGTTATGTGCCTGCCGATCAGGACGTGGACGAGTTTGCCCGCGCCCTGCGTGCCGTGGGCGAGCCGATTTTCGGCATGGATGCGGACCGGATATCGATGGGTCGGCTGCTCAACTATCTGTTTGAAGTGACTGAACGTTTCGGCATGGCCACACGTACGGAGCTGATCCTTTTGCAACGCACAATGGTGGTCGTCGAAGGCGTGTCCCGCTCGCTTGATCCACGAGTGAATATTTGGGATGTGGCGCAACCTGTTGTGGCCACATACATCGAACAAAGCATTGGCCCGCGCGCAGTTCTCAAGGATCTAACCAAGACCGCACGGGTTCTGGGTCGGTTCGGACCGCGCCTGCCGGGCTTGGTTGAAGCGGCGTTGATGAAGCAAAACGAAACCCCAGTGCGGGATCAAAGCAAGGCCTGGCTTTGGGTATCGTTGGCGGGCGGAGGCGGTGCCTTGATCGGCGCGGCGGCCGTGTTTTGCGCGGTGTGGCTAATGTAGCCATTGAAGCGCGTCAGGGCTCACGGCGAGAAACCTGACTTGACGGTCAACTTCCAAAATCGTGAGATCGTGACTTGCGTCCAATGCATTTTAAGGACGCGGTCACATTTTGCGGGGCTTTCATGCTGAGCGTTTCTCCCGTTGGCGAGATCCAAACACCGACAGCGTTGATCCAGACCATCTACGAGGTTGCGGTTGATCCCGACGCCTTTGACAGGTTGGTGGCACTGTGGGGCGACTACCTGCAGGAGACGATCGCCCCTGCTCCTATGCTGGATCATTCAAGCCCCGCTCAGATTTCGCTGGAGGTGTCCTCACATCTGATGCGGTCGTTCGAAATATTAGACCGATTGGGGCGCACCGATATCGAAAAGACCGACGCCCCCGGACCACAAATCTCGCCTCCGGAAATTGTGGTGACGCGGGAAGGAAAAATTCTATCCTGCTCTCATCGGGCAAAGATCACCCTTTTGGCGCAAATTGATGACAGCCTTTTTGGGTTGGACATGACACCGGAAAGCCGTCAGCGGTTGCAGATCGATCTGGCGGCCAGAGGAGAGCCGGAGAGCAGCGCGGTTTATGTGTTTTTTGACCGGACAGACGGGCATCCGCTGCCGATGGCCTTGGAAGCGCACCAAGAAGGCCAGTTCCTGCTGCGCGGTCTGCATGGGGCATGGAGCGAAGTGCATGATCGAATGCTGCGCCAAATGTTCGGATTGACCGATGCCGAAACACGGCTTGCCCGTGAATTGCTGACTGGAGTTGGACTAAAAGACATTGCCGAGGCCACGGGGCGATCAATCGACACCCTGCGCACACAACTGAAAGCGATCCGGCGGAAAACCTATACCGCGAACCAACAACAGCTGGTTCGGATCATGACCGGACTGGAGGCTTTGGTACGGGACCGGCCGGAGATGGCGCAGACCTGCCCGAGTGAGCATGGCGTCTTGCACCTTAGGGACGGGCGCAGGCTGGCGTATCGCTGCTTTGGGCCGGAGGATGGCAAACCCTGTCTGTTTATCCACAACATGCTGTCCGGTCCCGCGACCCTTGTGCCGATTGTTCCATTTCTGCAAACACTAGGATTGCGTCTGATATGTCCGTTGCGTCCGGGGTTTGGAGACAGCGATTTAGATCAGGTTTGCCTCGCCGATCCAGCGCAGGCCCCGACGCGGTTTGCTGAGGATGCGGTCCACCTTCTGGATCACCTTGGTCTCGGCCGTGTCGTTTGTGTGGGGTACATGTCAGGTGCAGTTTATGCGTTTCGGTTGGCCCAATGTTCGCCCGGCCGCATTGCGGCGGTGTTCACGGTGTCAGGTGCCGTGCCGATGTCACAGTTCGCGCAAATCCTGTCGATGAACACACGGCAAAAGATTGTCGCGATGACCGCGCGGTTTGCCCCAGGAATGCTGCCTCCGATCCTGCGCGCCGGCATCGCCCAAATTGATGCCGGTGGCATTGACGCGTTTATTGACGCCTTGCATCCGGAGGAATCCGCCGACCGAGCCCAGGCCCGCAGTCCGCAACATAGAGAGTTCCTGCACGAAGGGTATCGACAGGCCGTCACGCAGGGGCACTTTGGCTTTGTCATAGACAGCCACCATGTCGTGCGCGACTGGTCAGATGTTTGTGTTCTTGGAGGGCAACCGGTCAGGATGATGCACGGATCAGACGACCCCGCCGTCAGCGCCACAAGCGCCGCCCGATTTGCCAAGGATCACGGGTTTGGCTACCGCGAGTTTCCAAAGTGCGGGCAGCTTGTTCTTTTCGCCCGAACCGAAGAGATTCTGACTGAACTCGCTGCTTTGGCGGATGCGGTCCTGCCTGCCAATCAAGGCTGATCCAAGGTCTGCAAAAACTACGGTTTTCCAGAACTTTCGAACCCCAAGTAAGGCTTTCCCTACCGAATTTCGCCTTAAAAACAAGGGAGATTACCACCCTCATACCCTGTTGGGGGTATGACGATATCAGCATCTCGAACGTAAGCTGCACTGGCAAACAGGGAGTGGTTTTGTGTACGAGTTTATAGATATGATCAGGCAATATCCCGACATCCTGCAGAAGGTCGGTGTATTTGGGTTTTCCCTGTATATTTTGGCATTCACATGTTTGCAGACAGGCAAGGTTTGCGGCAACAGCGCACTCTATACCGGATTGGTTGTTTGCGCGGCATCCTGTGTCCTGATCAGTTTGGCATCCGCCTTCAACCTCGCCGCGTTTCTGATCCAGTCAAGCTATGTCTTGATTGGAGTGTTCGGACTGGCGAGGCGGTTTGCGAAATGGCGATCGGACCGCGCTGCGGCCCGCGCCAGCCCTTTCCCCAGACGGGTGGTCAATTCAGGGCTTTGAAGAGTAACGAGTGACCTCTCCTGGTCGGCACGGTGTTGGCTCCCCTTCACGTACCGGCAGGAAAAGCCCCGGCTTCGGTCGGGGTTTTTTATGTGTGATCTATTCGCTTGACGGACATCAATGCCTCTGCGCGTGCTGACGGTTAGAGGTCATGCAACAAAATCGCCGGAGGTCATCGAAAGCAGTATGAAACGCGTATTTGGCGAAGGGTTTCGCATCTTCTTTCTGGCAGCTGGAGTCATTGGTGCGGTGGCCGGGCTTTTATGGACCTATTGGGTTGCTTCCGGCGCGGGCTTGCTTCCGGTCATGCAGGACATACCGACACAGTGGCACGCCCATGAAATGATCTTTGGCTATGGGGTAGCTGCTGTCGGCGGGTTTTTCCTCACGGCTGTGCCGAACTGGACGAATACGGACGGCGCCAAGACCGCATTTGTTGTGACGGTCTTCGGGCTTTGGCTGGTGGGGCGGTTGACGGTCTGGTCCATGCCTTTGCTGCCACCGATGACTGTGATGGTTCTTGATCTGCTGTTTGTGCCGGTTCTGGCGGTGAAGATACTTTCGCAACTTCTCAAGCGCCCCAAACCCCAAAACATGGTTTTCCTGACAATGCTCTGTGCCCTATGGGTTGCCAATGGGTTGGTGCATCTGGAATGGATTGGCGCCACAGACGACACCGCAGCCACAGGTCTGAGGGCGGGTCTTTTGGCATTGGCAGGTTTGATCGCGGTTCTGGGAGGGCGGGTCACACCAGCGTTTACCCGCAATGCGATGAAACGGGACGGTGTGCCCGAAGCGCAGTGGCCGCAAACGCCGGATTGGACACAGAAAGTTTCAATGACGCTGGCGCTGGGCATGCCTTGGGTGGTGATGATCGCACCGCCGGTAATAGCGGGATGTTGGATCGGCCTTCTGGGTCTTGTTCAAATTCCAAGACAAGCTCGGTGGCGCGGATTGGCAACGGGGAAGGAGCCCTTGATTTGGTCACTGCATCTCAGCATGGCCCTGCTGGCGCTGGGGCTTATCTTATGGGGTCTGGCGACCTTTGATATCGGTACAGAAACCGCTGCGATCCATGTGCTCGGCATCGGTGCCGTTGGTGGAATGACGGTGGCCGTGATGAGCCGCGCCGCGCTTGGGCATACCGGACGGCCATTGACCACATCACCCGCATTTTCGGCGGTTTACGCCCTGATGGCCGGTGCTGTTGTGCTGCGTTGGATTGGTCAATCCGAACCCTTGGCCCTGGTGGCCGCTGGGGTGTCTTGGACAACCGCGCTTGTGATTTTTTGCGTCGCACTTTGGCCCATAATCTCGCGCCCACGCGTGGATCGCGGATAGGCTCATGCCAAAGGCATGAGCCCCGCCCAACGATTTGGCGTCAACGGCGGAGCTGTTGGTGTCAAAGGGGCGGGAGCCCCCTTGAGCAAAGTTCAGTTAGTTCAAAAGACCTGCGTGACGCATGGCGTCATCCATCAACGCCTTGGTCTCGTCTGTCAGGCCGGTCAGCGGCAGCCGAACTTCATCAGAGCAAAGTCCCAAACGGGACATGCCGTATTTTGCCCCCACAAGACCGGGCTCGGCAAACACAGCCTGATGCAGCGGCATCAGCTTGTCCTGTAGTTCCAGCGCTTTGGCATAGTCACCTTCCAGCGTGGCCGCTTGGAATTCGGCACACAGGCGCGGAGCGACGTTGGCGGTGACGGAAATACAGCCAACACCGCCATGCGCGTTGAAGCCCAGCGCGGTGGCGTCTTCACCGGACAACTGAATGAAGTCCTTGCCGCAGGTGATGCGCTGTTGCGGCACGCGCGACAGATCACCGGTGGCGTCTTTCACGCCTACGATGCGCTCCAACTTGGACAGCTCACCCATGGTTTCAGGCGACATGTCGACCACAGAGCGGCCCGGAATGTTGTAGATGATGATCGGCAAAGAGCAGCAATCATGAATCGCGGTAAAATGCGCCACCAGACCGCGCTGGGTCGGTTTGTTGTAATAAGGCGTCACCACAAGAATCGCATCGGCACCCACCTTCTCGGCATGCTGCGCAAGGCCGATGGCCTCAAGTGTGTTGTTGCTGCCGGCGCCGGCAATCACCGGAACCCGACCGGCAGAGGCGCGCACAACTTCTTCGACCACCGCTTCGTGTTCGGCATGTGTCAGGGTGGGGCTTTCACCGGTGGTGCCAACAGGCACAAAACCGTTGCTGCCTTCGCCAATATGCCACTCGACCAGTTTCTTAAGCGCTTCCAAATCCAGCTCGCCGTTCGTGAACGGCGTGACGAGTGCGGGGAATGACCCTTTGAACATGACACGCTCCTTTTTCTGCGTAGCTGGGCGGAATTGCCCGTATGAAATCGCGCGGACCCTAGCGGGAAGCCGCCGTCTTGCCAAGATTGTGAGTTGTGGCAAACGGGGCCGCGTTTTACCGTGCGAGCTCTATCCTGTCTGACATTGGAAATTGCAAGCATGTTGCGTTCTTTTCCGGCCCTTTGTCTTGCCGTTGGGGTCACTTTGAGCGGCGTTGGCGGCGCACGTGCCGATTTGGGCGCCGCGATGGATGCAGTGCGCGCGCGCGATTGGGCAGCTGCGACTGCAGAGGTGCGCGGCGAAAGCCAGATTGCAAAGGACATTGTCGAGTGGCATCGCCTGCGCGCCGGACAAGGGCAGCCGGACGAGGTGTTGGCATTTCTGAACCGGCGCGGGGATTGGCCCGGCCTGCCTTATTTGCGCAAGCAATCAGAGGAAGCCTTCTTTGGTGTGAGTCACGAAATGGCCATGTCATTTTATGTGCATGGCAGCCCGCAAACCGCTCAGGGCGCGCTCACTCAGGCAGAGGTTTTGGCGCATGCGGGCGAAGAGGGCACTGCTCAAGCCGGCATCGTTCTGGCATGGCGCACCATGCCAATGGATAGCCAAACGCAGGGGGTCTATCTGGACCGCTATGGGAAACTGTTGGCTGATCATCACACTGCACGGCTGGATAGCATGCTGTGGAAGGGGTGGAAGGAAAATGCCCGTCGCATGTATCGCTTTGTGCCCGAAAGTTGGGTGGCCCTTGCGCAAGCGCGGATTGCCTTGCGGGATCGGGCAGCGGGTGTGGACGGGTTGATCGAAGCCGTACCGGCCGCCCTGCAAGACAATCCCGGACTGGCCTATGAACGGTTTGTCTGGCGGCACCGCAAGGGTTTGGACGACCGCGCAATCGAGCTTCTTCTGGCGCGATCCAAGGCTGGAACATTGGGCGAGCCCGAGCAATGGGCGCAACGGCGTCGATCCCTGATCCGGTCGCAGATGCGGGCGGGCAACTATCAAACGGCCTATGATCTGGCTTCTGTTCACGGCATGGCGCCGGATGCGGGCTATGGGTTTTCCGATTGCGAATGGCTTGCGGGCTATATGGCGCTGCGGTTTTTGAACCAGCCCGATATCGCCGCGGCGCATTTCGTGCGATTTGCGCAATCCGTGGAAACACCGATTTCTCTTGGGCGCGCGGGATACTGGCTTGGCCGTGCCTATGAGGCGATGGGCGACACGGCCACAGCCAAGCAAGCTTTTGTGGCCGGCGCGGCGCATCAGACAAGTTTCTATGGATTGTTGGCGGCAGAAAAAGGTGGTGTAGCGCCGGATCAGGCGTTGCGAGGGGACGAAGCGTTCCCTGATTGGCGCGAAGCGGCGTGGACAACGTCGAGCGTGCATCAGGCCGCAAAGATGTTGCTTGATGCCGGTGAGTTGTCGCTGGCGGAACGGTTCTGGATTCACCTGAGTGAACGGTTGGACCGTCCCGGTCTGGGACAGATGGGTGAAATGGCGCAGGATCTCGGCCAGCCGCATATCGCGGTGATGCTGGGAAAGGCAATCGTCAAGCGCGGCATCACCTTGCCGGGGCCTTATTACCCGTTGCACCCGCTGGTTTCACAGGATTTGCCCGTGGCGGATGAATTGTCACTGGCCATCGCGCGGCGTGAGAGCGAATTCGATCCGGTTGTGGTCAGTCACGCGGGCGCCCGTGGGTTGATGCAATTGATGCCAGGCACCGCGCGGGATGTGTCGCGAGAGATTGGCGAGGCCTACGTGTTGGGCAATCTGACCGCGGACCCCAAATACAACGCCCGCTTGGGGAGTGCCTATCTGGCGGGGTTGGCCGAGCAGTTTGACGGCAACATCATCATGATTTCGGCGGGCTACAATGCAGGACCACATCGTCCGACACGCTGGATGGTCAAAAATGGCGACCCGCGCGGGGGATCGGTGGAGGCTATGGTAGACTGGATCGAAATGATCCCGTTTAACGAAACGCGAAACTACGTAATGCGGGTGTCCGAAAGCCTGCCCGTCTATCGCGCGCGGCTGGGGAAATCCGCCTTGCCGGTGCCGTTCGGACAGGAGATCACCGGCGGGACAATTCGTGTGATCCGCTAGCAGCCTTGACTGCCCTACTCTTCCGGCACCGAATGAACGGCAAATTGGTCAAGCTCTGCTTCGGCGGGTTTGATTGACCTGAACTGTTCGCGGACCCCTGTTTCCGTCAACTCGCGACTGACTGTCAAAAGCGTGTTGGGGTCATGTTCGTCGCACATCTCGATCATATGGCGCAGTTCGTCTTTGGCGACGGGCAGTGCGGCCTCCAGAGATGGTGCGCCGTAGAGATCCACAAAATGTTGGGCGAGGGCCTGCTCCAAGGCGGCCAACTCGCTTTGTTCAATCGCAGTCACAGCAACGAAGGTCACGCGCCCGAAGGTTTCAATGCCGAGCCAGCCGTTGGCAAAAGCCTGACGCGCCTTGCCTGTCAGGTCGCCTTCGCCCCAGTTGGAGAACTCAAACCCGCCGCTGATGGCCCATTCGCCGGTGCGGGCGGGATTGAAGAAGATGCGTTGATCGCTTTCGTCAAAATGGATCGCGCGGGCGAGATGCATCAGGTGTCTCCTTGCAACAGGGTCGAGAGAGGGATCAGGCGGGTATCGTCACCGTCGCGCAGCAACATGCCGAAATGTTCATCCACGCCGACGAAGAGGCCGCTATGGGTGTTGCCAGCGAGAGAGAAGGACACCTCTTCGCCAAGATTTTTCGCCAATCCGCGCCACTCTTCGTTCAGGGGTTTCATGCCCGCGTCTTCCATACGGTTGATCCAGACAAGCGTGTGGCGCACCCAAGCTGACAAGAGGTCTTCGGGCGGGATGTCTACGCAGCCTTCCTCAAACAGGCAGGTCTGATTTGGGGTGTTTCCCGGTGTGTTAGGGTCGATTGGCAGAAGCGGGAGTTCCAACCCGACAACCAGCCAATCGGGCTCTGCGGAAGGGTCGTCCGTGGAGGCGGCGACCTGCATCCGGCCACAGCTAGCGCCATTCACATAGATGCCACCGGTCCAGTCCAGATGCACACCGACCTCTGGTGGGGCAAGCGCGCCAAGAGCATTTTGAAACCCGATGGCGCAGCAGATCATGACCGGCATCGCGGCCTCAAGAGGCACCTCTGGCGCAAAGACAATCGCCGCGCGCATTTGATCGGCGGCGATGTTGTAGACCACAAGCCCTGCATCGCAGCCCATCGTGGCCTGCAACTGTGCCTTGGCAAAAGGATCCGCTGCGCCTGTTAGGCCAAGGCCCTCAAAGAGCGGAGGAAAATGCGGAGCGGAGGTCATGCGTTGCCGCTGTCAATCAGTGAGCGGGCAAGGGTGCGGAAGGCTTGGGATTGTGGCGCATTTGGTTTGCTGACCACCAAAGGTGCGCCGCCATCGGCCGCCACGCGGATGTCCATCGCCAGCGGGATTTCCGCCAGCAGAGGCACGCCTAGTTTTTTGGCTTCTGCCGCGACGCCGCCGTGTCCAAAGACGTGTTCCTCGTGGCCGCACTGCGAACAGATATGCGTGCTCATGTTCTCGACCATACCGACGATGGGCGTGCCGAGTTTTTCAAACATGTTGATGCCTTTGCGGGCATCCAGGAGGGCGATGTCCTGTGGTGTAGACACGATGACCGCGCCGGTCAGCTCGGCCTTTTGCGCCAAGGTCATCTGCACGTCACCGGTGCCAGGTGGCAAGTCGACGATCAGCACGTCGAGCGCGCCCCACTGCACCTGATTGAGCATCTGTTGCAGCGCGCCCATTAGCATTGGACCCCGCCACACAACGGCCTCTTCTTCGCGCGTCATCAGACCGATCGACATCATCGTAACGCCATGATTGCGCATCGGCAGGATAGTTTTGCCGTCAGGGCTGGAGGGTCGGCCGGACACGCCAAGCATACGCGGCTGGCTGGGACCATAAACATCGGCATCCAACAGGCCCACACGGCGGCCTTCGGCGGCGAAAGCGGCAGCGAGGTTGGCGGATACGGTGGACTTGCCGACGCCGCCCTTGCCGGACGCCACCGCCAGAATGCGGTCGATTCCCGGGATTTTCTGCGGGCCTTGCGGCTGAGCGGGGCGGTTGGCCTTCAGATCCGGCGGGGCCGAGGGCTTGGCGTGCGCAGTCATTACGATGGAAACTTTGGTGACACCCTCAAGAGCGGCAATTTTTTCTTCTGCTTCGGTTTTCACCGGCGTCAGCGCGGTGGCGTTGGCAGGGTCGATCTCCATCACAAAGCGGACTTCGCCACCATCCACGTTGAGCGCACGGACCATGCCGGAGGAGGCCAGATCGGCGCCCGAAACGGGGTCCTTCAACCCTTTGAGAACATTTAGAACTTCGTCACGGGTTGCCATTCAGTCGCGTCCTTTGATTGTGCCGGTGACGATGTGCTCGACCTCGAGCCCGTCGATGGTGAGGACCATTTTGGCGGAGAAGTCCTTGCCTGCGGTGGCGTCTGATCCGGCGGTGCGCATCGCGTCCTCGATCGCCTGCTGCGAGGTCACGCCCACTTGTTTCAGAAACTTGCGCATAGTCATGTTGAAATCTTCGCTCATCGTCATGTTCCTTTGGTCTCGGTTGCCCCATGTTGACGCAAGCAGAGCGTCGCATCTAGGCTGATGGCATGGGTTTTGTTCGGTTTCTTTGCTGTGTTGTGATCTCTTTTGCCTGTTTGGCCAATATGGCGCGGGCGCAAGGAAAGACGTTGACCTTGTCCGCACCTCAGGAGATCGCGGAGAGCGGGCTCTTGAAGTTCATCCTGCCGCGCTTTGCCTTGAAACATGGTGTGCGGGTTACTGTGGTCGACAGCGGTGCCGAGGCGGTTTTGAGCGCCGAGGGCGCGCCGGTTTTTGCCAAGGATGGTGTGGCCTATGGCCTGATCCTGACGCGGGACTCGTCGCATGGAGAAACTTTCGCGAACTGGCTTGCCAGCGATATTGGTCTGCGCACGGTTCTGGGTTTCAAAGTGGATGGTGAGGCGGTGTTCTCCGAGCCTGTGGTGGCGAAGGACGAGGTTGTTGCGGCGGCGCTTTCGGGCGATGCTTTGCGAGGGCAGGACGCCAGTTTGCGGGCCTGTGGGCGGTGTCATGTTGTCGGTGATATCAATCGCATGGCGGGGATCGGGTCGACGCCGAGTTTTGCCGTATTGCGCACTATGGAAAACTGGCAGGAGAAGTTTGAAATCTTCTATGTTCTCAAACCGCACGGGGCCTTCACCATCATACCTGAAGTCATTGAAGAGTTTGACGAAACCCTGCCCAGCCCGATTGCGCCGGTGACTGTCACTCTGGATGAAATCGAGGACATCGTGGCCTATGTGGCGGGGATCGACCCCGCCGACCTTGGGGCACCCATCGCGCATCAGTGATCCCGGCGTTTGGAAAAGTAATCTTCGGTGGTGCGCACTTGTGGGCGATCTGCGGCGGCAAACGGGTTATTCGTTTGGTGGAACTGCGCGTTCACGCGGCAATCATCACACATGCGGATCATGCGGGCGGCGTCAGACGTGGCAAACATGGCGTGTTTGCCCTCAAGCTTGTCGATGATGCGCTCAATAGTGGATTTCACGCCAAACGGCTTGCCACATTCCACACAAGGGTAAGGTTCTTCCTCGTGCACAACCTGTTGGCTGAGAGCGGCATCGGACGTGTCAAATTGCGGTAGCAGAGAGATCGCGTTTTCCGGGCAAACGTGGGTGCAGAGCCCACATTGCAGACAGGCGTCTTCCTGAAAGCGCAGTTGCGGCTTGTCGGGATTGTCGCCAAGTGCGCCCGCAGGGCAGAGCGATGCGCACGAAAGGCAGAGCGTGCAGGCATCTTTGTCGACGACAACTGCGCCATAAGGTGCCTTTTCCGGCAATGGCAACGGCGCGTCAAGGCCAGATTGCAGAGTTTTGACCGCAAGGCGTGTGACCTGCCGTCGGGTGCCGAGCGGCAAAATAGGCTCTATTTCAGCGCAACTCGGCGCTCTGCCATAAAGTGCGTCGCACAGATGGGCTGGCTCGGACGGCTCCAGAAGGCGCAGGGCATCCGGTTGGCCGGAGAGTGCTTGCGCGAGCGGAAGTTCGGTGTCGAGCGCGCTGCGGTCCGTTTTGGGGGCGACGAGAATGTCCACTCCAGCGAAGCCGCAAGCCATAGCAGCGAGCATTTCGGCATGGCCGAAGCCCGAGACCCGTTCAAGATCCATAGGGATCACATCGGCGGGTAGACCACGGTCAAACCGGGCGGCCAAGGAAATCAAATCCGCACCAAAATCGCGGTCGTGCACCAGAAGACGCGGAGCGCTGCCGCCTGCGGTGCGGTAGGCATCAGCGAGACCGGCAATACGGGCAAAAAGGAAGCTGGTCGGTGGGTCGTCATAGGTGATCGCACCTGACGGGCAAAGCGCGGCGCAAGAGCCGCAGCCGGCGCAGATGTTGGGGTCAATGTCGACATGGTCGCCCTCGGGTCGGATGGCGGACGTCGGACAAGTGTCCAGACACTTGGAGCAACCGACCTGTTCGGCGCGCGAGTGGGCGCAGATTGCGGGATCCAGCGCGAGAAAGAAGGGTTTTTCGAACGTGCCGACGAGGTGAGAGGCCTCAAGGATGGCTGCACGCAGCGCCGGCGCGCTGTTTGGGTCAGCCCGCAAATAGCCTTCGCGTTTTTCGTGGGCCGGAAAAAGCGGCGGATCACGGCGCAGATCGAGGATCACATCACATTCGGTGCGTGCGCCGTTTTGGGGCGCGCCAAAGGAAAGCGGCCCGCGACCGGATGGCAGAATCTGTTGTAGCGCGTCAATTTGCACGGTGAAGCCGCCTAGTGCTCCGTTTGCGGATTTCAAGCGGCCTGCGACCACGTCAAAACCGCGATCCAGCGGGGTGTCGTCTGTGTTCTCCAGAAGAACGGTGACGTTTAGGTGGTCTTTGAGTTCAGCGGCGGCGGCGAGCGCGGCCTCACTCGGACCGAGGATCAGACAGAGCCCTTCGGAGACAATATCGAATGTTTTGACAGGGGGCGGTGTACGCAGAGCGTCGGCCAGAAGAGCGGCTTGTTTCGGGCCGGATTTGGCGGATTCATCAGACCATCCAGCCCGATCGCGCAAGTCGACAAATTGGGGCTCACCCACATCAAGATCCGCCGCAAGTTCTGTAAAAAATGCGCGTTCCTGCTGGCAGGCGATGATGGCGTCCCCTGTCGATAGCGCCTTGGCGGCAACGTCGCCCTGATGGGTGCAGAGACCAGTGTGCACCTTGGAGCAGGCCACGCCCTCCACCCCGTTCAACGCATCGGGATTCACGTTAGACGTGTCGGAACAATCACATAGAATCAAGGATTTGGGCATGGGGTCGTCTGGCTCCTCCGGCTGCAATCTCCCGTTTGCGCATCCTAAAAAGGCATGTTTCCCAAGCCACGTAAACCCCCGCGGCGCGTCGGCATTAACCAAGTGATTCTATGGGTTATTCAGCGCGAGGGACAATCTGTCCCTAGGTTCCCCCTAGGTCACTCCGAAAGGCGCAAAATGTCCACCTTTTGCCCCTTGTTGCGGAGTTTTTGCCAAAATCCTTTGGAAATCCGCGTCCCACGGGGGAACATGTTCTCGATCAAATATTTTTTGATGGTCGGCCTGACGGTCGATTTGGGAGGAAGACGAAAATCATGCGCCAAGCGCCAGTCTCTTTGCCTTTGGGCATCGTGGTGCGTCGAACGCCTTCGGTCAGCCGTTGGGCGCCGTGGGCTTATAAGGCCGTGAGCGTCATTCCCGGAGCGGGCGCTGCTGACTGGCAGGTGCTGCGCGAAGACGGTGATGTGATCGAGTATCACGCAGCAACTGTACCGCTAGAGTTGTGGCACACGGACACGGAGGCCTACTTGGCCGGATTGTCCGCACGGGTGCCATCGATTGGCGTGGTGATGCGCGATGATGACGAAAGCGCCCATCCCTACGAAATTCTGCTCGCCACAGCCTCGCCGTATGAATGTCAGGACTATGCCGACAGCGGAGAAGAGTTGCTGGAACTGGTGCCGATGCCCGAGGGGCTTGTGGCCTTGATCCGTGATTTTGTGGAAGAGCATCACGAAGAAGAGGTTTTCGTGAAACGGCGCCGCGACAAAAAGCGGATTGATGAAGTCGAAGATGGTCGTGGTGATCCGCGGATCACGCAGCTGACGGATGTTTACCGCGCGCCGCGCGCCGGGAGGCCGAATTGAGTCGGGGCGGCGATTTCTGGGCGCGCCGCAAGGCCGCTGTGGCTGCGGAAGCGGAGTCTGATCTACGCGCTGACGCCCGTGCTGAAATGGCAGACGCGCAGGCAGTGCTGGAAGAGAAAACCGACGCCGAAATTCTGGCTGAGCTGGAATTGCCCGATCCCGACGGCATGCAGCCTGGCGACGATTTCTCTGCTTTTCTCACCAAAGCCGTGCCCGAGCGGTTGCGCCGTCGGGCCCTGCGCAAGCTGTGGCTGACCAATCCGACGCTGGCAAATGTCGACGGGCTGGTCGACTACGGTGAAGACTTCACCGACAGCGCCATGGTCGTTGAGGGCATGCAAACCGCCTATCAGATCGGCAAAGGCATGTTGAAGCACGTCGAGGAAATGGCGCGTCAGGCCGAAGCGGCAGAGGCCGTGGTCGAAGATGTGTCGGAAGAGATTGACGAGGTGTCGGAGGAGCCCGCGCTGGTGGAGGCCGAAAAGGTCGAACCGGTGGAACTGGCGTTTGCCGAGCCAGCCCCTGAACTGGAGGAGGCACCGTTGGTGCCACGCCGCCGGATGAGATTTGAATTCGAGCAACCCCCGATGGAGCACCAATGACCGAGACTGCCACCCAGACAGCAATTGCCGAAGAAGACCTGCTGCGTGCCGACCTGTATGATTTCCTATCGGCGCTTTTGGCGGGTCCTGCGGATCAGGATTTGCTGTCTCGCACCGCGGCGCTGAACGGCGACGATAGCGATTTGGGACAAGCTGTCGGCACGCTGGCGCGCGTGGCTAAAGCCACCAACGGCAAGGCGGTGGAGAGCGAATTCAACGCGTTGTTCATCGGGCTTGGACGTGGCGAGTTGATGCCGTTTGCCAGCTACTATCTGACCGGATTTCTGAATGAAAAACCGCTGGCGTCCTTGCGGGCGGATATGGCGGGGTTGCGCATCACCCGCGCGCCAAATGTCTATGAGCCCGAAGACAACATTGCGAGCCTGCTGGAAATGATGGCCGGCATGATCCGCGGCCGCTTTGGCGAACCAGCGCCGGTGAGCAAGCAGAAAGATTTCTTTTTCCGCCACATCGCACCTTGGGCCGAACATTTCTTCTCTGACCTCGAGGCCGCGCAGAATTCGGTGTTCTACGCACCGGTCGGCACGGTCGGCAAAGCCTTTATGGCAATTGAAACACAAGCATTCCGCATGGGAGCGGAGTGATCAGATCGAACGAAACCGCCGGCCCCCGACCGGTAAGACCAAGGAGGAAGCAATGAGCAAAACTGCGGACGACAAAGCCACCTCGCGGCGCGATTTTCTGAAACTCGCGACTGCGGCGGCACCGGCTGCGGCAGTTGTGGCGACGATGGCGCCTGACAGCGCCGAGGCACAGCCCGCCGATCTGTCCAAAACAGAAATTCAGGACACAGCGCACACCCGCGCCTACCTCGACAGCGCCCGTTTCTAACGGACGTCGTTATTCACCCCCGACCACCGGTTGCGTGACGCCCACCGGTCGGGATCAAGAGACTAACCGAGCCAGTCCCGAAACAGGGATAGCAAGGGAGGAAAACAATGCTTAGGAAAAAGACCAACGGGGTTGCGCGACGCCCCCAGAGGACAAGTATCCTGTCTGCCGCTGCTGAAAAATCAGTGGACCGCCGCACATTCCTGCGCGGCTCCGGCCTCGCCATTGGCGGGCTGGCAGCAATAGGTGCCACCGGTGGCACCGTGACACAGGCGCAGGCGCAAGATGCCGCCAACACCGCCGTTCAAACCGTAAAATCCGTATGCACCCACTGTTCGGTGGGCTGTACTGTGGTTGCCGAAGTGCAAAGCGGCGTCTGGATCGGGCAAGAGCCCGGCTGGGACAGCCCCTTCAACCTTGGCGCCCACTGTGCCAAAGGCGCATCGGTCCGCGAGCACGCCCACGGCGAGCGCCGCCTGAAGTACCCGATGAAAAAAGAGGGTGGTGAGTGGAAGCGCATTAGCTGGGAACAGGCGATCGACGAGATCGGCGACGGCATGATGAACATCCGCGAAGAAAGCGGCCCTGATAGTGTTTATTGGCTGGGTTCGGCCAAGCACAACAACGAACAGGCGTATCTGTTCCGCAAGTTTGCTGCCTATTGGGGCACAAACAACGTGGACCACCAGGCGCGCATCTGTCACTCCACCACCGTTGCGGGTGTTGCGAACACATGGGGCTACGGCGCCATGACCAACTCCTACAACGACATCCACAACTCCAAGGCTATCTTCATCATCGGCGGCAACCCGGCCGAGGCACACCCTGTCTCGCTGTTGCACGTGCTGCGCGCGAAAGAGCGCAATAACGCGCCGCTGATCGTCTGTGACCCGCGCTTTACCCGCACGGCAGCCCATGCGGATGAATATGTCCGTTTCCGTCCCGGCACCGACGTGGCGCTGGTTTGGGGTATCCTGTGGCACATCTTCGAAAACGGTTGGGAGGACAAAGAGTTCATCCGCACCCGTGTGTGGGGCATGGACCAGATCCGTGACGAAGTCCGGAAGTGGAACCCCGAAGAAGTTGAACGTGTGACCGGCACCCCCGGTGAACAGCTGCGCCGTGTGGCGCGCACGATGGTGAACAACCGCCCTGGCACCGTGATCTGGTGTATGGGTGGCACGCAGCACACCAACGGCAACAACAACACCCGCGCGTACTGCATCCTGCAGCTGGCCCTTGGCAACATGGGCACAGAGGGTGGCGGCACCAACATCTTCCGTGGCCACGACAACGTGCAGGGCGCAACCGACCTTGGCGTTCTGTCCCACACTTTGCCAGGGTACTATGGCCTGTCCAAAGGTGCATGGGCACACTGGGCACGTGTCTGGGAAGAGGATCCGGAATGGCTGGCGGGGCAATTCGCCAAAACCACCGGTGCCGACGGCAAGGAAAAGTCGCTTCAGAACCTCACCGGTATTCCGGTGTCGCGCTGGATTGACGGTGTCTTGGAAGACCCTGACAACATGGACAACCCGGACAAAGTCCGTGCCATGGTGCTTTGGGGACATGCGCCGAACTCGCAGACCCGCGGCAAGGAAATGAAAACCGCGATGGAGAAGCTGGATATGCTGGTCGTGATCGACCCCTATCCGACTGTCTCCGCCGTGCTTCATGACCGCACCGATGGTGTTTACCTGTTGCCGGCATGTACCCAGTTCGAAACCCGAGGCTCTGTGACAGCGTCCAACCGCTCGTTCCAGTGGCGCGATCAGATCGTGGACCCGCTTTTTGAAAGCAAAACCGACCACGAAATCATCGGGCTGTTTGCCAACAAATTCGGGTTTGGCGATCGTCTTTTCCGCAACATCGAAATGGAAGACGAGAGCACACCCAACGTTGAAAGCATCACGCGTGAATTCAACAAAGGTCTGTGGACGATCGGTTACACCGGACAATCGCCGGAACGCATCAAGATGCACATGGCGAACCAGCACACCTTTGACCGCACGACGCTCAGGGCTGTGGGCGGTCCGGCGGATGGCGATTACTATGGTCTGCCGTGGCCATGCTGGGGCACTGCAGAGATGAACCATCCGGGCACGCCGAACCTTTATGACATGTCCAAGCGTGTCTCTGAGGGTGGTCTGACTTTCCGCGCCCGATTTGGTGTGGAACGTGACGGTGACAACCTTCTGGCCGAAGGTGTCGCGAGCCTCGATTCCGAGATTCAGGATGGCTATCCCGAGTTCACCATGCAGATGCTGATGGACCTTGGCTGGGACGGTGATCTGACGGATGAGGAACGCGCCTCGATCGAGGCGGTAGCTGGTCCCAAGACCAACTGGAAAACCGACCTTTCGGGCGGCATCCAGCGGGTTGCGATCAAGCATGAGTGTGCGCCCTTTGGCAACGCCAAGGCCCGTGCGGTTGTGTGGACCTTCCCGGATCCGATCCCGCTGCATCGCGAGCCGCTTTATACGCCGCGGCGTGATCTGGTGGAGGATTATCCGACCTATGAGGACCGGAAGTTCTATCGTCTACCGACCATGTATGCCTCGATCCAGAAACAGGATTTCAGCAAGGATTATCCAATCGTGCTGACCTCCGGTCGTCTGGTCGAATACGAGGGTGGTGGCGAAGAGACGCGCTCCAACCCGTGGCTGGCGGAACTGCAACAGGACATGTTTGTCGAGATCAACCCGCGTGATGCGAACAATCTCGGCGTACGTGACCGCGCGCAGGTCTGGGTCGAAGGTGCGGAAGGCGCCAAGGTCAAGGTTATGGCCCTGGTCACTAACCGTGTCGGCGAAGGGGTGGCATTCATGCCGTTCCACTTTGGCGGCCACTTCGAAGGAGAGGACTTGCGGAGCAAATATCCCGCAGGGGCCGACCCGTATGTGTTGGGTGAAAGCACCAACACGGCACAGACCTATGGCTATGACAGCGTGACCCAGATGCAGGAGACCAAAGCGACTCTCTGCAAAATCTGGGCAGCATAAGGAGGAAGAGAAATGGCAAGAGCGAAGTTTCTCTGCGACGCGGAACGCTGCATCGAATGCAACGCCTGCGTTACGGCCTGTAAGAACGAGCACGAGGTGCCTTGGGGCATCAACCGGCGCCGCGTTGTGACGATCAACGACGGCAATCCGGGTGAGCGTTCTATCTCGGTGGCCTGCATGCACTGCTCGGACGCGCCCTGTATGGCCGTCTGTCCGGTGGATTGCTTCTACCAGAACGAAGAAGGTGTCGTGCTGCACTCCAAAGACCTGTGCATCGGTTGTGGTTACTGCTTCTATGCGTGTCCGTTTGGCGCGCCGCAGTATCCGCAGGCGGGCAACTTTGGCAGCCGTGGCAAGATGGACAAATGTACCTTCTGTGCCGGTGGCCCTGAAGAGAACCACTCCAATGCGGAGTTCTCCAAATACGGCCGCAACAGGATCGCAGAAGGCAAATTGCCGATCTGTGCCGAGATGTGCTCTACCAAGGCGCTTCTGGCGGGTGACGGGGACGTTGTGTCCGGCATCTACCGCGAGCGTGTTGTGGCGCGGGGCTTTGGCTCCGGTGCGTGGGGCTGGGGTACGGCCTATGAACAGAAGGGTGGCTAAGCCGCTCTGATCTGTGGCGGCCGGTGTCTTATCGGCCGCCACTTACCAATGAAATTTCAGCCGGAAGGCGGGGCGTTTTCGACATGAAGACCGGCCCCGATTTTGGCATAGGACAGGATGAGGTTCCTGATGCGCGCGCTATTGTGGATTGTTTTGAGTGTGATTCTGGCGTTTCCCGCCATGGCAGATGATGCGGTTTCCGGTGAGCCGCGCGCAGCGACAGGTGGCGCGCAAACGCTGGAAGACATCATGGCGCGACAGCGCGGAGAGAAACTGGACGACAGTTTCCGACGCGATGCGACAGGGCAAGGCAATGTCGAGGCCTTGATGGGACAGCTCGGCACCCGCGGCACGGCGTCAGACGCCGATGTGTTCCGCGCATTGCGCTATGGCAGCGCCGACACCACCACCTCAAACCGCGGCCCGACCGCGGGCCTGCTTATTCAGGACGGCGGCATGCGCTGGCTGAGTTTCCGCGAAGGGCCGATGCTGACATATGGGCTGTATTTCCTTGGCGCGATGGTTGTGATTATCGGGGCGTTTTATGCCTTCCGCGGCAAGATCATGATCGAAGGTCCGAAAACAGGCCGCAATATCATCCGCTTTGATGCCTTCGAGCGCTTTGTTCATTGGGTGATGGGCGTCAGTTTCATCATCCTTGGTCTGAGCGGACTGTTTCTGATTGCAGGGCGTAAGTTCCTGATCCCGTGGATGGGGCATGACGCCTATGCCACGATTGCGCAGGCCGGGAAGTGGGCGCACAACAACATGAGCTGGGCTTTCATGCTCAGCGTGATTTTTGTGTTCATTCTCTGGATCAAGCACAACATTCCGGATCGCGGCGACATCAAGTGGATGGCGCAAGCGGGTGGGCTGTTTTCCGAAGGCGTGCATCCGCCGGCCAAGAAGTTCAACGCCGGTCAGAAGATCATTTTCTGGTCTGTTATCATCCTTGGTGTGTCGATTTCCATTTCCGGTCTGGCACTGCTCTTCCCGTTCTCGTTCTCGATGTTCGGCAAAACGTTTGAGATCATGAATATGACTGGCCTGCCGGCGTTAATCACCGGCGCTTCATTACCAGAGGTTTTGTCTCCCTATGCGGAGATGCAACTGGCGCAGCTGTGGCACGGAATTATCGCGTTTATCTTCATCGGCATCATCATCGCGCACATCTATCTTGGTAGCGTCGGCATGGAAGGCGCGATCGAAACGATGGGCACCGGCGAAGTCGACGAGCAATGGGCCAAAGAGCACCATTCCATTTGGTACGAAGAAGAAATGGCCAAGGCCAAAACACCGCCAGATGGGGCGGAAGATCAGGCAACTCCGGCAGAATGAATGCGGCGTCTTGCGCTGATCCTTGTCGCCTGTCTTTGGCCTCTGACGGCAACGGCCGGCGACTTTTTTAAACTTGAAGGGCATGGTGGACCGATCAAGGGCATCGCCGTGTCACCTGATGGCCAGCGCATCCTGACCGCGAGTTTTGACTATGCCCTAGGATATTGGGGTGACACGCCGACATGGCTTGAGGGGCATGAGGCGGCGGTGAACGCGGTAGTGTTTGTGGACGACCGCCGTGCCGTGTCGTCGGGCGATGATTTTGCCGTGCGACTCTGGGATTTGGAAACCGGTCAAAGCGACGTCCTCGGCCGACACAAAGGCAAGGTGGTGTCATTGAAACTGTCCCCCGACAAGCAAGCTGTCGCGTCGGCAAGTTGGGACGGAACCATCGGCATCTGGCCGATAAATGGCGGCGCAGCGCGGTTTATTCAGGTCAATTCCAATGTGAATGATGTGTCCTTTGTGCGGAGTGGCGAAGCGATCTTGTCTGCCGGATCAGATGGCCACATTCGCGAATGGGACGTGACCACAGGCGCGCAAATCCGGCTTGTTCTGAGCAACGGGTTTGGCGTGAATACGATGGTGCATGACGCGGCGCGGGGCTGGCTTGCCTTTGGAGCGGTGGACGGGGTGACGCGGATCGTCGACACGCAAACGGCCGCGACGATCAAAGACGTGACGCTCGAGCGGCGACCCATTCTGGCAATGTCTCACAGCCGTGACGGACGGTATCTGGCGATCGGAGATGGTGAAGGCTACATCATGCTTTTGGATACATCTGATTGGTCGATCCATGCAGATTTTCGCGCCACTCATCGCGGGCCGATCTGGGCGCTGGCATTTTCAGCAGATGGCGAGAATATCCATGCTGGCGGGCTGGATGATGCGATGTTCAGCTGGCCTCTAACCGACCCGCGTGACGCGCCAAAAATGGTCGAAGGCGAGCGCGCCTTTCTGAATGGTAACGACAGCGCATCCAACGGCGAGCGGCAGTTTCAGCGGAAATGCTCAATCTGTCACACGCTGACCGGTGACAGCGCCCGCCGCGCGGGGCCGACACTCAAAGACCTGTTTGGCCGGCGCGCGGGAACCGTCGCCGACTACTCCTATTCCGACACACTTTTACACAGCAACATCGTATGGAACGCGCAAACCATTGATGCGCTTTTTGATTTGGGACCGGATGTGTATATTCGGGGGACCAAGATGCCGGTTCAAAGGATCAAAGCCCCTGAAGACCGCGCCGACCTGATCAAGTTTCTTCGTAACTTCAGCGAAACCAGGGAAAACTGAAAATGAGAGCATTTCTTGTGGCCTGCGTCGCCGTCATCGGCATCGCCATCGCCGCCTATTATGGCCTAAACGCAATCGGCTTCTCCGCGGCCGATTCAGCCAGCGCCGGGTCTGTGCGGCTGGATTGACCCAATGACGCAAACAGTACGCGCCCGCCCGCAAGACAAGGCGGCGTCGGAATTTGGCAACGGGCTGGCGACAGCCTCGGTTCTTGTTGTGGATGACGAACCGGGCATTCGCAATTTCATCGTCAAAATCCTGCAACCCGTAGTCGGCCGGATCGAACAGGCCGCCAACACCGAAGTTGCCTCACGGCTTTTGGATGCCAACCACTATGACATCGTGATTCTGGACAACGTAATGCCAGGCACAACGGGGCTGGAGTGGTTGAGCGAGCAGCGCAAGCTGGGGTTTTTTGCCGACACGATCCTAATCACGGCCTTCGCCGACATGGACACCGCCATCGAAGCGATGCGCGCCGGTGCGGTGGATTTTGTGCTGAAACCATTCCGGTCCAACCAGATTCTGAACGCGGTTGCACGTTGTGTGGATCGGGTGAGCCTGCGTCGCGAGAACTATCTTCTGAAATACGAGCTTGCCAGCGGCAATGCACAGGTCCGGTCGCGACTGCTGGGAAGTTCTCCGGAGATTGCGCACATACGCGATACTCTGGAACGCGCGGCGCCGTTGCCAACCCCTGTGCTGCTGACAGGGGACACCGGCACAGGCAAGGAAGTGGGCGCGCGCGCCCTGCATGTCTTGTCCGATCGGGCCGAAAAACCGTTTGTGCCGATCAACTGCGCCACGATTTCGGGCGACACGATAGAGGCAGAACTGTTTGGCCGAATCCTGCAAGATCCGGCGGGGCGTACGGTGCGTCAGGATGGGCTGTTTATGAACGCCAATGGCGGCACACTTTATATGGACGAGATCATAGAGATGCCCCTGCCCGTTCAGGCCTCGTTGCTGCGGGTCATTGAGCATCAGCGGGTGCGGCCGGTCGGATCATCGCGTGAAGTACCTTTGGATCTGAGGTTCATCTTCGCCACCAACGGCAACCTTGAGACCGCTGTTTCCGAGGGACGTTTCCGCGCCGATCTGTATCACCGCATCAACGTGTTACAGGTACAGATGCCAAAGCTGAAAGACCGGATCGGCGACCTGAAGGAGCTGGCAATGATGTTCATCCAACAGGTTTCACAAAGCCTCGGCGTACCGCCGTTGACGCTTTCTGAGGACGTTCTACTGAACATGTCGCGCTATGACTGGCCAGGAAATGTGCGAGAGCTGCGCAACCTCATTGAGCGGTCGCTGATTGTCGGAGAGTGGCCTTCGGAATTTGCCGCAAACGGGAGCGACGAGGAGGTCGAAGCCATTGACAGCCTCGCGGCGGTTGAACGGAGGCATATCCTGACGGTGCTGGATGCCTGTGACGGCAACCGCGCAGAGGCCGCGCGACGGCTAGGTGTGTCCCGCAAGACCATCGACCGCAAATGCGCAATGTGGAATGTCTAGTCAGTCCGGCAAGACGATGACCCGCGCGCGGTCTGTGCGCATTCGCCTGTTGGCGATTGCACTGTTGCCAACCTTGGTGATCATGCCAGTGTTTTTCATGTCCACGGCCGTCAACTGGGGCGGTCGGTTCGACAACCTGCTGATCGCCAAAGTGAATGGCGAACTGACCATCGCCGATCAATTCCTGACGCAGCAACTGGAGAAAAGCGATCTGCAAATACGTGCTGTCGCAGAGTCTGCGGAGTTTGTGCACTGGGCCGGGAACGGGCAAGGGCATGCCCTAAAAACCCTGCTGGATGCCGAACGCGCGGCGTTGGGGCTGGATTTTCTCTACTACATGAACGGGGATGGTGATGTGCTGTCTTCGCCCGCATTTGCCAAGACGGACGCCCTCGCCCGATGGCCGGTGGTCAGTCAGGCCTTGTCCGGCGTGGCCGCGAGTCACATCGATGTCTTTGGACTGTCAGACCTTGCCGGTATCAGCGACGACTTGGCGGAACGGGCGCGGATCAGGCTGGTGCCAACAGAGGCCGCCGTACCCACCGACCGTAACGAAGAAACACGTGGTATGGTCGTTCACACCGCGACTCCGGTGAATGTGGGACGCGGGGGCGCTCTTGTTGGAGGGGTGCTGCTGAACCGCAATCTGGAGTTCATCGACACGATCAATGACCTTGTTTACCCCAGTGCCAGCCTGACCGAAGGCTCCGTCGGCACGGCCACGCTTTTTCTGGATGATGTGCGCGTATCAACCAACGTTCGGCTCTTTGAAAACGAGCGGGCACTGGGCACGCGGGTTTCGGCAATTGTGCGCGAAACCGTGTTGGAAAAGGGCGAGATCTGGCTCGACCGCGCATTCGTGGTGAATGACTGGTATATCTCGGCTTATGAGCCGTTGACGGACAGTTTCGGTAACCGCGTCGGGATGTTGTATGTCGGTTTTCTGGACCAACCTTTTCGGGACGCCAAATTTTCCACCATTCTGACGTTTGCGGTGGCCTTTGCCGTCATCGTTTTATTGTCGGTACCGATTTTTCTGCGCTGGGCGCGGCAAATTTTTGAACCATTGGAACGTATGCTGCGCACAATCACGCGGGTTGAAGGCGGCGATCTTGGCGCGCGGACTGGTGTGGACAACACCGGCGACGAGATCGGAAGGGTTGCAGCGCAAATGGACGAATTGCTGGAGCAAATTCAGGAACGTGACCGCGAATTGACCCGACGCGTGGCCGCACGCACCAAAGATCTTGAGATCGCCAATCAACAGCTGGAAGCCACTTCACGACAGTTGGTCGTGTCCGAAAAGCTTGCCGCCATTGGCGAGATTGCTGCCGGCATCGCGCATGAAATCAACAACCCCATTCAGGTCATCCAAGGCAATCTGGACGTGATGCGCGTTGAACTGGACGCAGACGCAGAACGCGTCGAAACCGAGTTGCGGTTGATTGATGAACAGGTGCATTCGATCTTTCTGATCGTGAATAAGCTGTTGCAATTCACGCGGCCCGACGAATACGCGGAAAGCATGGAACATCACCGCCCGGCAGATGTGATGACGGACACAATCCCTCTGGTCCAGCATTTGCTGAACAAGGCGGAGATTGCTCTGAAACTTGAAACTCCAAGCCTGCGCGCGGTGGCGATCAACCGCACCGAAATGCAACAGGTGTTCATCAACCTGATCGTGAATGCGATTCACGCCATGCCAGATGGCGGCGCCTTGTCCCTCATGGTGGAAGACCGCGGACAAGGTGTTTCAATTGTTGTGGCGGACACCGGCGTTGGGATGTCGCCCGAGGTGCTGGCGCGGATTTTCGACCCGTTTTTCACCACCAAACAAGGCGAAGGCACCGGCTTGGGTTTGTCGATTACGCGCAAGTTGGTTGAGCTTTATGACGGCACAATTGAAGCTGAGAGTACCGCTGGGTCGGGTACAACATTCAGAGTTTGGTTCCCCGAGGCTAAAGACATGTGACGCAGGAGAGTACCATGATGAAACTCAATCGTCGTAAGGTGTTGATGGGTGGTCTGGCAATGGCAGGCATGCCGCGCTTTGCCAAAGCAAAAGACGACGGTTTCCTCGAACTCGCTGCGTTTGAAACACAGATGCAATTAGTCGAAGGAGAGTATCCAAAAACCGCGGTATGGGGGTTCAATGGCTCTGTTCCAGGTCCGCTTTTGGGGGGCGTTCAGGGTGAAAGAATGCGCGTTCGACTTCGCAATGAGCTCACCGAGAACACAGCCGTGCATTGGCACGGAATGCGGGTCAAAAACGCAATGGATGGCGTGCCAGGAATGACGATGCAAGCCGTTCCGCCACAGGGATCATTTGACTACGAAATCTCCCTTAGGGATGCCGGAACCTATTGGTATCACAGCCACAATCGATCTCTAAAGCAGGTCTCCAAAGGGCTGTACGGCATTGTAGTTGCGAGAGAATCCTCTCCGTTGGATGTCGATCACGATTTGGTAGTGGTGCTAGATGACTGGCGGTTGTCACCCGATGCGCAGATCACCGATGATTTTGGCAACATGCATGATCTGAGCCACGCAGGGCGATTGGGAAATTATATCCACGCGGTTGTTGATCCGCTGCCTACCCACTTTGCAGCTAATCAGCGGGTGCGCTTGAGATTTGTGAACACGGCAACGGATAGGATCATGCCGCTTGCGTTGCAAGGGGTCGAGGGATGGATCGTTGCACGCGATGGCATGCCTTTGGCCAGACCCGAAGCGATGGATCAGATCACGCTTGGCCCCGCAGAGCGCGTGGACGCAATCGTTGATGTGACCGCCGAAGCGGGCGGTGAAGTTCTTTTGGCCTTCCGCGAGGGTGATCAGGGATATGTCCTAGCCGAAACTCCGGTGTTGGCTGGAGCTCGGGCACGGCGTGCGCCGGTTGAGGCATTGCCCCCCAACCCGATCACGAACATCACCTCGGTTGCCGACGCACGAGCCGTACCAATGGTGATGGAGGGCGGCGCGATGGGCGGTCTTCGCGGTGCCACTTTCAAGGGCGAAAACATGGACATGCGTGCTCTCGTCCAAGAGGGTCAGGTCTGGGCGGTCAATGGCGTTGCCGGTCTGCCCGACGCGCCACTGTTTGAGGCCAGCCTCGAAGAAACTGTCGTTCTGAACATGCAAAACGACACGGCGTTTCCCCACGCCATGCATATGCACGGCACACATTTTCAAGAAGTGCTGCCAGACGGGTCATTTGGTCCCCACAAGGACACTGTTCTGATGATGCGAGGAGAACAGCGCGCTTTTGCCTTTGTTGCCGACAATCCAGGCAAATGGCTGATTCACTGTCATATGCTGTCACATCAAACCGCTGGCATGAAAACCTGGTTCAAGGTCAGTTGAGTTTGCTTTGTTGTGCGGTAGGCGTGATACCGAATTTTCCGCGATAGACCCGCGCGAAATGGCCCGGGCTTTCAAATCCGCAGGCCAGTGCAATTTCCGTGACGGATTGATCCGTTTGCACCAACAGATTGCGCGCGCGATTCAGACGCAAATCCATCAGGTACTTCTTGGGTGAACAATTGAGGTAGCGCCCGAAGATACGTTCCAGCTGACGGGTCGAGATGCCGATTTCATCAGCAATCAGACTCGGTGAGCGCGGCCGCTCAATGCAGTCATTCATGATTTGGATCGCCTTCACCAAATGCGGATTGCGCATTCCGTGGCGGCTTTGCAGGCTGACACGCTGTTCCGCTGTGCCTTCGCGTACGGCGTTGTAAACCATTTGATCCGCAACGGCCGTGGCCAGCTCGGCACCATGGGTTTGGCCGATCAGATGCAACATCAAGTCGGCTGTGGCCGTACCGCCTGAAGCCGTGATGATGGGCTCGTCGGCAACAAAAACACTGCTGACGAGATTCACGTCAGGGAACTCTTCAAGAAAGCCGTCGTGGAAATCCCAGTGAATTGCCGCCCGCATGCCATCCAGCATGCCACCTTTGGCAAGAATGTACGCAGCAGAACAAAGGGCCCCTATCCCAACCCCCTTGGCCCGTTCGCGGCGCAACGTATTGAGCAGGTCAGCATCGACATGATTGTGCACATTGATGCCTGACAACGCGAAAACACGGTCACATTTGGGCAAGTTTCGAAAATCGCAATCGACCAACGATACCGTGCCATTGGAACAGGTTTCACGATCTCCATTACGGCTTGCCAAAGTCCATTCATAGAGCGTTTTTCCGGCAATCAGGTTGGCAATGCGCAACGGTTCAATCGCGCAGGAGAATGCGATGTGCGTGAACTCCGGCACCAGAAGAATGGCAAAACGTTCAGACTTGGTCATTGTGAAAGGCTAGCACAGGGTTTGGAATGTCCGGCAGCTCTTTTTGTATACACATTGTATTTTTGAGTCTAGCTTTGTGGCAACTCGCCTGATTCCCGACCGGAGACCCTTATGTCCGCAGACCCGAAATCCCGCAAAGAGGCGCTCTATGTTGCTTTGAAGGCGTCTGTTTTGACGTTGGAATTGCCGCCTGGATCGGATCTGGATGAGACCGCACTAAGCGAGGAGTTTTCTCTGTCCCGCACACCCTTACGGGAGGTGTTTCGCAATCTCGCGGGCGAAGGATACCTTGATCTTCGGGAAAACCGGGGAGCCCGCATCAGCGAAATGAGCCACAAAACCCTACGCGACTTTTTTCTCGCAGCGCCGATGATCTACGGCGCGGTGATGCGGCTCGCAGCGATTAATCACAAGACCGAGCAAATCGGAGAATTGATGGCGGCCCAAGAGAGATTTCGCGCGGCCTTGCGCAAGGGGTCGGGCGCAGAACGCGCGCTTGCAAATACCCGATTTCACGAAGTCACTGGCGAGATGGCAGGCAATATCTATCTGACGCCAAGCTTTCAGCGGCTGCTGATTGACCATGCCCGTATCTCGATGACGTTTTATCAGCCCCAGAATGGCGACATGGCCCGCAACGTCGGCGAAGCCGCGGACCAACACGACGCCATCATTGCCGCCATCCAAGCCCGCGACGATGAAAGATGCGCCCAGCTGGCGATTGACCACTGGAACCTTTCGCGAGGCCGGATTGAACTTTTTGTAATGCCCGCGGGGCTGGACATGCCGCTGGGTGAGCTGCCCGCGACGCAAACGGCTTAGAGGATCACCATGACGCCAATCTTCAAATTCGAAGGCATTTATACGCCGGTAGTGACACCGTATCATACGGACGGCCGAGTCAATTTTGACACCCTCGCCAACGTGATCGATCACCTGATTGATCGTGGCGTGCATGGCCTGATTTCAGGTGGCTCAACCGGTGAGAATTATGCGCAAACCGTGGCGGAACGTGTGGAAATCGCGCGGTTTACCAACGATCGGATCAAGGGGCGCGTTCCGTTGGTGATGGGCACAGGGGCTATGCTGACAGATGACTCCATCGCACTCGCAGTTGCGGGGCGCGAAATGGGAGCCGATGCCATTCTGCTGGCCAGCCCACCCTATGCCGTGCCGACAGATCGGGAAAACGCCTTGAACGCGCTGGCCATCGATAAGGCCGCGAACCTACCGGTGATGCTCTATAACTACCCACACCGGACAGGCACGATGATGGGGGAGGAATTCCTCGATCGTGTCGGGCGATCCCGCAATTTCTGCGGCATTAAGGAAAGCTCCGGCGATATCAACCGCGTGCACCTTTTGGCGCGGGATTACCCACACATTCAATTGGGATGCGGCATGGACGATCAGGCGTTGGAATTCTTCGCCTGGGGAGCACCGTTCTGGGTTTGTGGTGGGTCAAACTTCCTGCCGGACGAACATGTCGCGCTTTATCAAGCCTGTGTTGTCGAAGGAAATTTCGACAAAGGCCGCCGGATCATGAGCGCGCTGATGCCCTTAATGCGGGTGCTCGAGCAGGGCGGAAAGTTCATTCAAACCATCAAATATGGTGTCACCCTCAATGGAATGGACACGGGTCCGGTCCGCGCCCCGCTCAAGGGATTGAACAAGGACGACAAACGCGCGCTGGAGCAAGTTGTGCGCGTGCTAAAAACCACAATTTCCAACATTCAGGCGGAGGGCTGAGACATGGGTCTGCTGACAAAATACGAATACGCGGCACTTGCGGCTTCTATGGATTTTCCCAACGCGGCTTACATTGACGGAGCCTATCGGCCAGCCGTGTCCGGCGCGACGTTCCCCACCACCAATCCGGCAACAGGCGAGCGTTTTATGGATGTGGCTGCTTGTGGGGCCGCAGACGTGGATTTCGCCGTGGAAAAAGCGCGGGAAGCGTTTGACGACGGACGCTGGTCGCGCGCGCACCCTTCTGATCGCAAGGACGTATTGATCCGGTTTGCCAAGCTGTTGACCCGCAACGCGCGCGAGTTGGCAGTTATGGAAAGCCTTGATAGCGGCAAGCCGATTTATGACTGCGAAACCGTGGACATTCCGGAGACCATCCACTGCATCAAATGGCACGCCGAGGCCGTCGATAAGATCTACGATCAGGTCGCACCGAGTTCGGACGATCACATCGCGATGGTGGTGCGCGAACCGATTGGCGTTGTGGGGTTGGTGCTTCCTTGGAATTTCCCTTTGCTCATGTTGGCATGGAAAATTGGACCGGCTCTGGCTGCAGGGTGTTCGGTGGTTGTGAAACCGGCAGAGGAAACGTCGTTAACAGCGCTGCGTGTCGCAGAACTGGCACGCGAAGCCGGCCTGCCGCGCGGGGTTTTGAATGTGGTTCCAGGAAGTGGCGCCGACGTAGGCGAACCTATTGGGAGGCATATGGATATCGACATGGTGTCTTTTACCGGCTCCACTGTGACCGGCAAAAAATTCCTGACCTATGCGGCAGAAAGCAACGCCAAGGAGGTGGTGCTTGAGATGGGCGGGAAGAACCCCGCCATTGTCATGGATGACGCGGAAAATCTTGATCGCGTGGCACAGCATCTGGTGAATGGCGCCTATTGGAATATGGGCGAAAACTGCTCTGCGACCTCGCGCCTGATCGTGCACCACGCGGTGAAAGACGAGTTGCTGCAACGGATCGAGCACCACGCCCAGCAGTGGAATGTCGGTGATCCGCTGGATCCGGAAACCCGAATTGGCGCGCTGGTGAGCCCTGCGCATTTCGAGAAAGTCAGCGGATATCTTAAGAAGGCCGAGAAGGTTGTTTTTGGTGGATCCGCAGGAGGCGGATTTGTTGCGCCGTCTCTGGTCGAGCTGCCTGATAACATGCATCTTCTGGCACGAGATGAGATATTTGGCCCTGTTCTGGGTGTGATCGAAATCGACAACTTTGACCAAGCCATTCAAGTAGCGAACGACACCGACTATGGCCTCTGCGCCAGCCTGTTCACAGCCAACGCCAAGCGCGCTATTCGCGGCGCGCGGATGCTGCGGGCGGGGACTGTGACAGTGAACTCATATGGCGAAGGGGACATCTCGACACCGTTTGGGGGCTACAAACAATCCGGCTTTGGCGGGCGCGACAATTCCCTGCACGCCCATGATCAATACACACAGCTCAAGACGATCTGGATAGACCTGTCTGACGACGCGGACGAGGCCGTGTCGTGACCACATATTTTGCGCGCCGTACTCCGGTTCATCGGGGTGTGGCTGCATGGAATGCGATACTTGGGCCACAAGGTAAGGCCTCCCCTTTGGATCGGGACATCACCGCGGATTTTTGCGTAGTTGGAGCCGGATTTGCAGGTTTGTCAGCGGCGCGGCGATTGCGGCAGTTGCTACCAGAGGCGCGGATTGCAGTTCTTGAAGCCGGACGGGTGGCCGAAGGGGCCGCTGGGCGAAATTCCGGCTTCATGATTGATTTGCCGCATGATCTGGCCTCAGAGGACTATGCCGGTGACGGGGATGACGCGCTTTTGACCCGTCTGAATCGCAAGGCAATTGCCTTTGGCGCAGAGGCGGTCGCGGACTATCGGATCAACGACGACTATTTCGATTCCGCAGGCAAAGTGAACGGCGCGGCGGGATCTACGGGGCATCGCCACAATATCAGCTATGCCGCGCATTTGGCGTCACTTGGGGAACCACACGAATTGCTGGATGCGCCGCAAATGACCGAGCTGACCGGATCGCAGCACTATGTTTCGGGGCTGTACACGCCTGGAACGGTGATGTTGCAGCCCGCCGGATATATTCGTGGATTGACCAGCGGACTTCGCAAGCAAGGCGTTGAAATTTATGAAAACTCCGCTGTGGTTTCTTTTGAACAACAGGGCACAGATTGGCAGGTTTCTACCGCGAAAGGGCGGGTTTTTGCGAGCAAGATCATACTTGCGGTAAACGGGCATCTAGAGAGTTTCGGTGTTGCCAAAGGGCGGCTGATGCATCTGTTTCTTTTTGCCATGATGAGCAAGGAACTGGACTGCGAGGCACGGGCAAAGCTTGGAGGTGCGGAGCGCTGGGGCGTCACGCCGTCAGACCCGATGGGCACCACCATGCGGCGCATTGATGCGGGGCAAGGCGGGCACCGGATTGTGACGCGCTCATGCGCTGTTTTGCGGTCGGGAATGCAGTCAAGCTCAAGCGATATCAAACAGGCAAACTGCGTGATGAGTAGAAAGTTTGACCAACGATTTCCTCAACTTAGAGGTCTGGAAATGGACCACGTCTGGGCAGGACACCTGTGCCTTTCGCGCAATGGTGTGGCTGTGGCCAAGGAAATCGAAACCGGTGTTTTCTCTGCATGTGTACAAAACGGATTGGGGACGGCTCGGGGCACTTTGACAGGCATTGCTGCCGCCGAAACAGCCGCTGGATACACATCGGAGATCACAGAATTTTTTCTCAGTGAATCGTGGCCCAAACGCCTCCCCCCTCGGCCGATCCGCGATATCGGGGCCAACGCAATTCTGCGTTGGCGCGGGTTTTCGGCGCGGAACGAATAGGACAAAACAACCCCTCGGCAAAACGTCGGTATCACGTCGGTTTTGCGTCGGTATCCGCACCGCCACGCGCTGGTGCCGATTTCACTCAACCCACCACGCGCGTCTGGCGTCAGAATCCGAAACCCGCTAGCGTGACGACGACGGCGAGGGGCGTAGATGACCATCCAATTCAAAGACATACCTGACCCAAGCGACGGAAGTTTTCCGGCAATGGCAGAGCGGCGTTGGACCGTTTTGAATTTTCTGGCAACTGCCAGCGGTCTTTTGCGGGGGCCGGTTATCTTTCTGACGCTGCTGGCGGGCCTGTCCCGCGCCGGAATGATTTACGCGATCAACGAAACTGCCCGCGCTGGCGGAGCGGTTCTGACATGGTCGTCCCTGTTGATGGTGGTTTGCGCGGTCACGATGCTTCTGGTGGGATATGTCCTGCGGATGAAGGCTTTTCTTCTAGTGACGTCGGTCACACGTTTGTTGTGGCGCCGCTTGGCAAGATTGCTGCTGCGGGCGAACATCGATTTTCTGCTCTCGCAAAAGCATGGCCAAGTCTATTCGGCACTCACAACCGAAGTGAATGGCCTGTCAGCGGCGGTGGTGTCGATCGTCGAAGTCGCCGGCGCGCTGATCGTTCTCGCATTCGCCCTGCCCTATCTGTTTTTTGTGTCTCCCGCGTCCGGCTTTGTGGCTTTGATCGCAGTCGGGATCGGTTTTGCCGGATTTGCCATTCTGGATCGTCCGGGTCGCAAATGGCGGTATCGAGCCGGAGTGCTTTTCGCGGACTATTGCGATCGGGTTGGCGACATGCTTGGGGGATGGAAAGAGTTGCGGCTGCGAAAAACGCGGCGCGATGCTCTGGAGGAGGAAACGCTCGCCATCATTGACGCGCATGTAGAAGCCCGAAAGCAGGCGCAACAGCTTTTCGCCGGTAGCGCGGGCGTCGGTCAGGGTGCGATCATTTTTCTTCTGTGTTTTGTTGTGACGATCCTACCGGTGATCAACCACGCGGATTCAACGGTGATGTTTCAAGTATTGACCGTCATTTTTCTGGTGAATGGCCCGATTGAAACCATGTTCAACGCCCTGCCGAACCTAAGTCGGTCTGAGACCGCATATTATCGGATCAAAGCCGTTGAGTTTGCGCTGTCCAACGCACAAAGCCTCGCCAATGTCTCGGATCAATCTGCGGCGACAGAGTTTCGTGAAATCACCCTGAAGGGCGCGGAAGCGCTTGTGGGGGAAGTCGATGCACCCGAGGCGACGCCGTTTCATCTTGGCCCCGTTGATCTGACATTTACACCAGGAGAAACTGTTTTCATTTGCGGTGGCAACGGTTCAGGAAAGACGACCCTCTTGTCGCTCATCACCGGATTGCGACACCCCACAAAGGGGGAAATCCTGCTGGACGGAAAAAGCCTTGATGAAGGCAGCACGGCCGCCTATCGCGAATTGTTTTCCAGTGTGTTTTCCGGCTTTCATTTGTTTGAACGGGCCTATGGGAGCACGCCTCATGAGCGCGAGGAATTGGAGCGCCGCATCATACAGTTGGGTTTGAGCAGCCGTGTCAGCATGCTGGATGACAAGTTCTCCACCACCTCGCTTTCGGCGGGACAGAGCCGTCGAATGGCGCTTGCCGTAGCCTTGGCAGAACGTCGGCCCATCATTGTGCTGGACGAATTTGCTGCGGATCAGGATCCGGTCAATCGTGCGTTCTTTTATGACGTTCTCGTGCCGGAACTCAGCGCCTCAGGTCAATTGGTTCTCGCCGTGACGCACGACGACCATCAGTTCCACAAATGCGATCGTCTGATAAAAATGGAAGGTGGGCGGGTGGTGTCTGACCAGAAGATGCAAAAGGCAAATGCGGTATGAGTGATGTGACACGTCCGGATCGCGCGGTGGCCTTGGGCCTTGGCATTTCGGTCATCCTGACAACTTTTGTCGTCTGGGTGGTGAACGCGCTGATTTATACTGCGCGATGGGATTTCATTGCTTTTCACCCTGAACGTGCCGCACGCCAATCCCCGACAATCAGCCGCGCCATATCGGACCCGCGCATCGGCGAACCTTTTGCCGATTGGATGGCAATTTGCGCACCTGCGTTGTTAGTCGGGGTTACATTGCTTGTATTGGGCATATTGGCAGACCTGCGCAGCAGGATAGGTCACGACACCAAAACCTTCGGGTGGTTCGCCCGCATGGGCGGTTTTTTGGTGATCTTGCAGGCGATGGCGTCTGTTGGAATGGTGGTGCTCAGCCACTTCCGGTTTCCGGACCATCATTTCGGGCACATGATGGGCAGCTACCTGTTTTTCTTTAGCCAGGCGCTTGTTGTGTTTGGCGGACAAGTGATTTCCAACGCGTTCAGCCGCCTGCCGGAAAAAGACCAAGTTCTGCTACCTGTTATGGTGGCCATACGGCGAAAATACATCTGGGTGCCCGTGATTTTGGCGGTGGTCTATTTGAGCTGTTTTGTTCTCAAGGACGTGGATCTAGGAGCAATCAACAAGCCGCTGTTTGTTGTCTATGTCTCGACCGAGCCGCTCTTGATCAGCTCGTTTTTGTTCTATGTGCTGAGTTTTGTTCCGGATTGTTTGGCGATTGTGCTGCGCTATGTGCGCGGATCATCTGTGACGGCGGCCTGACCGTCGGCCTCGCGCAACATCGAGAAAGCGCGCCGAGCGCGTTGTAGTGCTGTGACATGCGACAACACCGCAAATCCGGCAAGGCCGGCAGTGATCATCCACGCGCCAAACAGCCCCGTTAGCAATAGCATGGCGCATAGGTAAATCACGCGCTCCATGCGTTCAAAAAAATCGGGCCAGTCGGTATTTGAAACCGGCATTTCGATCGCAGTGCGGGCCTTGGCATAAGAGGTGATGACGCTGCCGGAAAAACAGGCAAGTGCAAGTGCCCAGTGATCGTGAGCATAGGCCAAAACAGAAAGCACGACGAGTTCCTGATAGCGATCAACCATGGCATCAAAATAGCCGCCGGACTTGGACGACAGGCCCGTGCGACGGGCCACTGCGCCGTCAAGCGCGTCAAAGGCAAAGGCCACAACGAGGGTCAGGCCAAAAATCACCTCGGATCCGTGCCAAAGGTAGGCAAGCGAGGCGAGCACAATGAGGACAAGCCCAGCGAAGGTCACTTGATTGGGTGTCAGCCCCGCTTTGACCAAAGGTGTGGACATCGCCTCCCACATCGGGTCGATTTTGTTCTTGAGCAGGCCGTCGATCATCGGGCGGTTCCTTTTCAGCTATAGCTGCGCAGGGCGTGCTTGCGGAGCTTTCCCAGACGCACGGAGCGGTCTTCCAGCGCTTGCACGCGGGCGGGGTCAGGCGTGAAATGCGCTGTGGTGCGGCTGCGCAAGCGGGCCGCGGCAACCGCAGGGCTGGTGGCCCACCCCATGACAGACGCAGCCAAAGTTGCGGTGCCCAGCATCCCCGCATGGCGGGCCTCGCCCACCCGAATATCTCGGTTGAGTGCATCGGCCAGAGTCTGCGCGACCCGCGGGTTGGCGGCCATGCCGCCAATCAACGTGATGGCACCATTGGTGCGCAGCCCTTTTTCGCGGCTCACTTTGGACATCGCCCATTTGAGATTGAGCGCAACACCTTCTACCGCTGCGCGGCGCAGAGCATCTGCGTCATGGTGCAAAGACAGATCAAAAAATGTCCCACGCAGCGCGTCATTGTCGGTGGGCACCTTTTCCCCGGCCAACCAAGGAAGGAAAAACGGATCATCCGGCTGCGGCGATCCGATGGCGTCAAGGGCGTGTCCGTCTGTGGTGCCCGTGATGCGGGCCGCCCAATCCAACGCTGATCCGGCGTTTTCCTGACTTGCGATCAATAGAGGGCGCATATCGAGGCCGGACGTCACCGTGGCATAGGACGCGGGAACATTCAGGCGGCGGTCTGGAAAGAATCCCGCAATCCAAGCAGAGGTAGCAAGCGAGATGTGCAACGCGCCATCTTCGACTTCACCCGACCCCAGCGCACCGGCAGTCACATCCGACGTACCGGCAAGCACGCGCACCGCGGGATCAAGGCCGAGTTCTGCTGCTGCCTGCGGGGTGAGCGTTTCGACAACCGTGTCCGCCGTTGTGATCGGGGCGAGCTTCTCGAGCGACACGTTCAGCATCCCCGCCAAGTGCTGCGACCAGCCTTCGCGGCCACGGCGGCTGTCCATCATCCACGTCAGATTGGCACTTTCGGGGCTGGTGGTCATCACGCCGGTCGCGCGATGGACCAACCAATCTTTGGCGTCAATCAACCAACGGGTACGGGTCATGATTTCCGGCTCGTGGCGCTGCATCCAGAGGATTTTCGCGGTGGCGTCCATGCCGTTTTTGGCGGGCGCCCCGTTGGCATAGCGCAGCCAGCGGGCAAGCTTAGTGAGTTGATAGCCGTGGACCTGAGGAAAGCCGCCAATGAAGGCTTGCGCAAGGCTGCCTGCGCGTTTGTCGAGCCACGTCATACAGGGTCTTAGCGCGGTGCCATTTTCATCCGCGCAGATCAGGCCGCAAATCTGGGCGGAAAACACCAAAACAGCAGCGCGATCGCGAAGATCCGGCACCTGCGTTCGCAAGTCGGACAGTGCCCGCGTCAGCCCGCCCCACCAATCGTCAGGCGTCTGTTCGGCAATACCACCCGGCGCAAGATTGAGTGGATATTGCGCGGTTGCGCGCGCGACGACATTCAAGTCCCCGTCGACCACACCGACCTTAACGCCGGAAGTGCCGAAATCGGCGGAAATGACCAGATCGCCCTGCATCAATACCTTGTCCCAAAAAGTCTTTTTCTACCCCATCGGGTTCTGAAGGGTCTGACATGTCTGGACCCCGTTTGGCAACTCTCAGCGCAGGGCGCCGTGCAAAAACGCCTCATAGGCGGGGCCTTGGTGGCGGACGTCAAATGTATCCGCATGGGCGCGTGCCCAGCGTTCAAGGCGGGTTTGCAGCGTGGGCTGGCTTGCAATAGCAAGCAATTTTCCGGCCAAGGCTTTGACATCGGCAGGCGGCACGAGCAACTCCGCTCCGGGACCCGTCAGAACCGTGCCATAGCCGAGATTGTCAGCTGCCACGGGTATTGTGCCAGCGGCCATTGCTTCGATGAGGACCAGCCCGAAGCTTTCGCCGTGGTGCGCTGGCGCAGCAAAGACATCGGCTTGCGCAATCAGGCTCCGCGCCTTGGCATCGGACGGAGGGGGCACAAACGTCACATTGGTCAACCCGAGATCCCGCGTTTGTTGCAGCAGAGCCGGTTTGCAAGGGCCGTCGCCTGCAATGGTCAAACAGGCGTCAGGACGCTGGGTTTCCACCTCCCGCCATGCTGCCAAAAGGGTTGCTGTGCCTTTGCGTTCTTCCAAGCGCCCCATACAGACGATCGTAAACACCTCGGAGGGTATGGCAACATCGCGGGCGGCACGCCAACCGGACAAATCCACGGTCGGCGGTAGGATTTTGGGCAAAGGCGTGACGCCGTTGGCGCGCCATTGATCCTGCGGCGCTTTGGAGGGCACGACGATGCCGGAAAGGCGGCGGTTGAACCAATGGGCAGAACGGCGCAGCGCCCAAGCCAGCGGATCGAAGCCCGCGCTGTCGGGCAAGGTCGCGTGGAACGTTGCCACACCGGGCACGCCCAACGCGCGCCAGACCTGAAACGGCAACATCGGCGTCCATGGGGTGTGCAGATGGCACACTTCGGCCCCCCAGGACCGCAAGTCTTCGACACAGGCCTTCAGGTCGGCGCGACTGGCGCGGGTCAGTTCGAATTTGGTGCCGTGAACCGCGATATCGCGAACCGATCCGAGTTCTGTGACACCATCAACACTCGGAACCGTGCTCTGTCCGGGAGGGGCGACAATGCGCACATCATGTCCTTGCTTGCGCAGCCAATGAGACAGGTCACGGATATGGGTTTGCACGCCGCCGTGGCGGCTCATCGCATAGGGAGTGACTTGGACAATTTTCACGCGTTCCGCCCCTGCAAACCAACTTTGCGGCGGAACAAATACCCCGCGTGATGCAGTTGTAAAAGACAGGCCACACCGAAGGCAATCGCCAAGGGAAGCGCGGCTGCGAGGTGCGGTGGAACACGGCCGTTTATTCCCAAAATCCAGAAAGATTTCACACCGACAACAGTGAGATACCCAACCGCCGCCAAGGCCATAAGGCGAGGAGGGTGAAGGCGGCGCCCGCTGAGACCGGATTGCGCCAAAGACGCCCCGAGAAAGATCAGGACACCTGGCAGAAAAAACGCCAGTTGGCGAAAGGCCAAAGTGGTTTGCGCGTCGCTGGCGGCCTCAGTGCCGGTAAGCGTGGCAATTTCGCGAGCGGCCGAATTGGGCAGATAAAATCCGTGGACCCCATACCATTGCAGGCTGGCAGCGTTGATAGGCAACGCGAGCCGAAGATCATCCAACCGCTTTGGGGCAAATCCGCTCTCCGCGGTCCACAAGGTGACATTTTCCAGCACCCAAAGCGTAGCATCGGGGTCTGGCAAAGCCCGATCGGCACGGATCACACGCGTCAAAGTTGGTGCAGATAGCCCTTCGAAAATTTTGACGTTTTCCAGACGGGCCCCCTCGCCCCGATTGACAGAGGCCGTGATCGCCGTGTCATTGCCGACAATCCAGTGCTCGCCAACCTCGGTGGACCCGAACCACTGGCCATAACGGCCCAACTGTGTCTCGACTTGAGCCTTGACGGCGACAGGCCGCACCCAGTTCTGAAAACTGAATTGCAGAGCTCCGAAAACCAGCGCGACCATAAGGATCGCGGTAAAATGATAGCTCGGTGACAGACCGGCAGTGGCGAGCACCACATCTTCTCTGCGTTGGTGGCGCCACAGAACCGCAAGAAAACCACCGATCACGCAGGCGGTGCCCAACAATCGGGTGAGCACATCAACCGCCCGATAAGAGGCATAGGGCATCAAAATGTGCCAGAGCGGGGTATTTGCCGCCTCCGCCTTTGCGCGCAGCTCGTCCAGTGTCTTGGTCAGGTCGATGGACAGGGCAATCACCACAAGCGCAAAGAGCACAAAGCCCACCGTCATCAGGTAGCTGCGTGCGATCAGGCGCACGGCGGAGCCGGTATATGCGCGAAACGTCATGCGGCGCTGCGGTCCGGTGTCATCAAATCTTCGGCGCGCCAAGACAGAAAAATCAGGGGCGGCCCGAGATAGAGTGACAGAGCAAGAGTTGTCGTCAGCATGGGTGACAGCGCCCCAACCCAGCCATTGACTGTGGCGCTGCTGGTCACATCCACAGCCATCATCACCACAGCCGCCAACGGAAGCGAGACCACGCGGGCCAGCCCCTTGCGGCCTGCCACCAAGGCAGCCAATGCCAATAGCCCCGCCAAAGGCACCATCAGGGCCCGCGTGGCGATATCGGCGATGCGCTTGCTTCCGTCCTGACGCACCAGCAAGAGCTTTTCCGCGTCCCCTCTGGTGCGATCAACATCAGGCGCCACGTCGGACATATTGAATGCGAATTCGGCGGCGTTCACGGCGTATCGGTTCATAAAAGGCGGCGTCGGGGTGTCGGCGCGCCGCACCTCATGGGTCACAAGGTCTTCTAGTTTCACGATGTGGCGGTCCTCGCCATCGTCCACCACACGCCAGTTTCGGGACGTGGCCGCCCGCCAAAAGCCGCCGATATCCGGTTGATAGACAAAAAGGTTGCCGTTGCGATCCGGGTCAGTGCCATCCGGCGGCGTCGCAATAAAGGTGGTGTCTTTGATGGTTTGATGCGCGGTACGGGTGCCCGCGGATTGAATGCGACGCAAGACATAGTCCTTGCGCAGCTCAGCAATTGTCACCCGTTCCGCGTAGTCCGAGAGCGGCAGGACATAGCCTGCGTTGCCAAGGCTCAACACGCCACCCAAGAAGCCGATGCCCAGAACCAGAGTGACCACGCGCCACCATGGAATGCCCGCGGTGGCAAGCACCACAAGTTCTCCGTTATCGCGGGCCTCTCCCACCGCAAAGTACACAGCAATCAGCAAGCCAAAGGCCAACGCGAGATCGAATATCTCTGGCATTCGGAACATCAACATCTTGGCCACCACACCTGCGCTGCCGTCAAAGCGCAGAGCGGTTTGCAAGAGACCGGTGAATTCCTCCGCCAGAAAAATGGCCTGAACCCCGACAATAATGAGCAAAAGCCGCCAAAGGATCGGCCAGCCAATAATGCGCCGGACCGGTTGGCGGAGGAAGGGGCGGAACACGCTCATACGGGGATATTCCCAGCGTGGCCTGCGGCTGGCAAGAGACTCAGCACAGACTTGCCAGCAAGGAGAGCGCGATGAGGCCGGCTCCGGCTGCGATCCAGCTATCGAGGCTATCCAGAAGCCCGCCCTGACGGGAGAAGACAATGGGGAAATCCTTCACCCCGCCGATCCGCTTGAGGCGTGACGCCGCAAGATCGCCAGCCACCGCAAGACAACCCACGAACACCGCCAGCAAAGCAGCGAGACCCAAAGGCTGGTCAAGCAAATATGCCCCGAAAGCTGTCAGAACGATCAGGCTGAGTGCGCCGCCGACAAGCCCGCCGATTGTTTTGTTCGGACTGAGTGTGGGGAACGCCTTTGTGCGGCCAAAAAGTTTGCCGCAAAGAAGGGCAAGACTGTCAAAGATTTCGACGAGCAAATAGGCCGCAAACATCAGTCCCGCGAGGTTGGGCTGAATCGCCCCATATGCCAGCAAGGCAAGCGGCAGAACCGGAAAGACCATTAGATCCAGTATCGATTTGGACGTCCGCGGATTGGAGGCGTTTGGCAGCACAATCAAGCGCACAAGCAGTAACGCCCACACCCCAAGCACCGCCATTGCGATCCGGTCATCAAGGGTTGCGACAACTGTGAGGCCAGCGGTCAAAATACCGATCAACAGCGGTGCGGGGCCATCCTTCATCCGCACGCTTGCGCTTTCGAATCCGATGCGCAGTGCCGCCAGCGCAAAGGCAGGCACAAGGGCCAATGGGCCTAGCAAGAAGAGACCCGTGAGCACACAAACGATTAAGGTCGCGCTGAAAAAAGTGCGCAAAAGATCCAAACCCAGTGCGCGTGTTTTGGGCAACAAGGCAACCGTAGAAAGCAGCGCATAGCCCGCAATCAAGAGAGCGCCTGCGATCAGGGCCATATCTTTGACCAACAGCGGCGTCATTTTGACCGATGCTTTCGGATAATGCGACGTTGATGCCGCCGCAGCGCTGGTGCCAGAAAACCCGACACCACGCCCAGCGCAGTCATAGCGGGGCCCGTGGCCACGGACGGGCGACCGGATTCCATCGCCTTGATCAGTTTTGCAGCAACATCCTCGGGCTGCCACAATCCGCCCCCGTCGCCGATTTCGGCAGTTGCCGCGGGTTTGGTCGCTTTCTCGGCTTCAAGCTGAGGGGTGTCGGTGTCAGACGGGTGAATGGTGGTGACGGAAATACCCAAATCGGCCAACTCGAGATGTAGAACCTGCCCGAGCCCCGAGAGAGCAAATTTGGTCGGAGCATAGGCAGAGTAGCCATAGATACCAAAGAAGGCCGCAACCGATGAAACAAGGCCAACTTTGCCGCCGCCATTGGCGGCCATGGCGTCCTTGAGGGAATGCACGAAGTAAAGCGCGCCGAAATAGTTCACGGCCATGTGCCGCTCATGGATGGTCAACGGCTGTTCGGTGAACAGTCCCGGTTCAGCGATGCCTGCGGAAGCTATGGCATAATCTGGTGGTCCCATGGTTTGCACCGCAGCTTTCACAGCAGAGGTGATGTCAGCGCGCTCAGAGACATCAACTGGAAAACCCTGAACAGTGATGCCCGGCGACTGGGCCAAAATGGCGGCACGTGCGGAGGCGAGTTTGTCCGGATCACGAGCGAAAAGCGCGATGTCATGACCCTGCGCCGCCAATTGGTGCGCCACGGCAAGCCCGATGCCACTCGATCCGCCGGTGACAAAGGCCGGACCAGGCATCCTTAATCCTGATCCCCGCTCACAAATTTGAGGATGACGTCATGGGCGTCTGTATCCTCGATCTGTTCAGGTGGGTGTTTGAAAAGGAAGGCGCTTGCCTCGGCAATGGGGCCCGCCATGTTGCGATCAAGCGCGATGCGCGCCAAACGGATCGCCACGAGCGCCTCGGCGGCGGCATTGGGGCTGTCTTCGACATCAAGGCGAATTTCGATATTGGTGCGCGCACCACCAAAAAGTCGTCCCTCAAGGCGCACATAGGCCACCTTGCGATCGTTCAGCCAAGGCACGTAGTCTGAGGGGCCGATACGAATGTCGTTGTCGTCCAGACGCTGTTCCATCACGGCCTGAACAGCTTCGGTTTTGCTCTCGCGTTTGTTGGCGAGGCGGTCGTGCTCGGTCATGTTGAGAAAGTCGGTGTTGCCCCCGACGTTCAATTGATAGGTGCGGTCAATTTCAACACCGCGCATCTCGGCCAGGTTGGTGATTGTGCGGTGCACGATCGTCGCGCCGAATTGCGCTTTGAAATCATCTCCGAGGATCGGCACACCCGCGGCGCGGAATTTTTCGGCCCAGACCGGATGCGAGGCGATGAAGACCGGAATGCCATTGACCACGGCCACACCCGCCTCAAGCGCGCATTCTACATAAAACTCCACGGCCTTTTGGGACCCGACGGGCAAAAAGACAATCATTACCTCTGCGCGCAATTCCCGCAGCTTGGCGACGATCTCCTCCTTGGTCATGGCCGGTTCCGCTGACAAGCGGAAGCTGCGATCCTCGGGTTTGGTCAACATATGCGCCGCAACGCCGTCAAGGTCAGGGCCACGCAGCACCGGTGCAGTTTGATCTGCAAGGTCCGTGTGAAACCGCTCTGTGCAATTGGGCGCGGCAAAGGCTGCTTCGGCCAAAGTCAGACCGACCTTGCGACTGTCGACATCAAAGCCCGCAACCAGGTCAACCTGAGCAGGCGTGTAGCCACCAAGATCAGGGAAGCTGACACCCACGGCATCGTCGCCCTTTTGGCGGCAATACGACACGCCTTGTATAAGGGAGCTAGCGCAGTTGCCCACCCCAACGATAACGGTGCGGATAGAAGAAGTTTTCGTGTTTGTAGTCATTCGCGGAAAGCTCCACCGGAAACGGCAATCGTATGGGTCATGAAGTTGCCCGTTTCCGGGTCAGACGTATAAAGCCGCAATCGCGTTACTCTTGGCAATAGACCGGAGTCATCCACGTCAATATATCCATAAATCATTCTGTAATCGCGCCCGTTTTGACGTGTATAGAGCGCTGCGTCAAAGGGTCCGTTCTGTTTCAACAGCAATTGTTGGTCTTTTAAGCCGTTAAAGCGCACCTCAAAGTCCGCCCCATTGTTCAATGCTCGCGTTCTGGCTCCAAATCCGGCGACACGCTCGTACCAGCGAAATGCCATCTGGTGCCCGCGCCCCGCAAAGCGCCGCCAATAGCCATGCATGGGCCTTTGCCGATTGAGTTGCCCGTCGGCGTCAAACTGCGCGACATATACAATTGTGTTGGCATTGGTGGTGCGTTGCAGGAAGAACACCTGATGCTGATCAACGGGATGTTTGAACTTGGGGTTCGCGACCGGCAAGGTTTCACTGGGGACACTTGATTGCAGGGAGAGACGTGGTTTGGCCTGCACCGACTGCGCCTGAACCGCAAGCATGCACAAAAGGATCACAGCGAGTCGCGAGAACGACAAAAGAATGCTTCGTCGGGCTGGCACGGTTATTCCGCGCTGATCCGGTTGCGCATGGCCTGTGCCGCGGCTGAGGCCTCGGCGACGGCGGCGATAACACGGTCAATGTCTGCCTCAGAATGCGTTTCACTGATGAAAAAGCGGATGCGTGGCAGATCTTTGGGGACACCAATATGCACGACCGGCGGTGCGTAGATACCTTGCTGCATCAGCGCCTCGGCAACAAATATGCAATCCTCAGGTGTCTCAAACAGAATGGGCACCACAGCTTCGCCGATAGCGGTGCCGGTGTTTAGCCCCGCGTCGCGGGCACGGTGCAAAAAGCGTCGCGAGTTGCCGCGCAATCGGGTGACACGATCGGGCTCGGCCTTGAGTATGTCCAGTGCTGCATGCGCCGACGCCACGGTGGAGGGTGACAGGCCAACGGAATACACAAACCCGGGAAGACAGAAGCGCATCCATTCAATCACATCCGCATTGGCGGCAATGAACCCGCCGGAGGAGCCAAAGCTTTTGGACAGCGTTCCGATAGCGACCTCAACCCGATTTGGATCCACACCGAAATGTTCGCAAGTCCCCCGCCCTGTTGGCCCAAGAACTCCGTAAGAATGGGCCTCGTCCAGCAACAACCAGCAATCCGCGCGCTCTTTGATATCTAACAATCGCGGCAAATTGGTGATGTCGCCATCCATTGAAAACAGCCCTTCGGTACAAATCAAAACGCGGGAATAGTCATCGCGCTTGCTTGCGATAATGCGCTCCAGATCGTCGAGATCGTTGTGGGCATAAGTAAGCAGATCGGATTTTACGCCTTTCGCGCCGACCATGATCGAATTGTGGGCCAATTCGTCGACGATCACGAGGTCTTTAGGACCAAGCAAAAGCTGGATAACGGATACATTGGTCAGATAACCAGAAATCACCGACAACGTTCCGCCAACACCCAAAAAGTCGGCCATGGCACGTTCGAATGCCTTGTGCGCCAGACGTTCGCCACCGACCAGTCGGGACGCCCCTGCGCCGGTGCCATGTATATCTATTGCAGTTTTGGCGGCCGACGTTGTCGCCGGATGATGTCCCAGTCCGAGGTAATCGTAGTGGGACATCGACAAATACCCATCCTTCCACTCGGCCGAGCGGGCCTCCAGTGCATCTGTGGGAACAAAATAAGGATGGCCATTCTCAATGATCGCCTTTCCGCTTAGGCGGAAGCGACGGTCTGCATAACTGAGAAAACTATCGTCTTTTTGGGTCATAATAGTCTCCGTTTACGGAGTGCGCTGAAATTGTTGAACTTGACGGTTTTCCGAAAACGGGCAGAATTTCTATGGTCCGTACCAATATGACGGTTAACGTGATGCGGGTCTAGAAATTTAGATCCCTCAAAAAGGATTGGGCCCAAGCGCGACGAACTTAGGCATCTTTGCGATAGATGAAACAGCGCCCTGCAACAGCATTTTCGGGAATCTCGATCTCGGTCAGCGCTTCAAAATACATGCAATCAGAGGATACCATCAAACCGCCCACTGCCAACAGAGGCTCGATGGCGGGCGAAATCGCCCGAGCGAACTGATCGTTGCGTTCCAGATTGTGCCCACCCAAGTCGGCATGAATGATCGAAGCCGTTGCGCCAAATCGGGCCAGCGCGGCGGGAAGTGTTTCGCGCACGTCACCCAACAACACTCGGTCTTCGGGAGGGGTAGACGCCGGATTGGACGCGACCTCACGTTCAAAAACGAAAATATCGCGGCCCGAGACAACCTCGCGGATGTGGTCATAGGTGCGCCCGTTGCCGAGGCCCAATTCAAACACAGGGCCGGAAAGATGGCTCGTGGCCTGAACGGCGAAATCAATGCAGGCGCGTTGCGACACCATTCGGTCAATAAAAACGTCCAGTCGGCTCATCGGTCCCTCACTTTTCCCTTTGCGACTCTCTTAGACACAAAATTTGCCCTCGCACAGGCAATGTGTGCCAATGGCACGATTTTTCCGCCGTTTTGGGCCCAGTTTCGGGAAAGTGCCGCAGGTTCCGTGTGCTTGGCCGCCTGAGATGCTTGCGGCAATTCAATTAATCATGTTCACTCCGAAAAGCGTTCGTGGAGGGCGCACAGGGTGAGACCGCGAAAATGCGGCGAGGGAAAACTAGCGTGACGGCACTATTGACTGTGGAGAATCTGACCATCGGCTTTGGCGGCGGTGCGCCGGTTGTGGACGATGTCAGTTTTTCCGTGAATCCCGGAGAAACGCTGGCATTGGTCGGAGAAAGTGGCTCTGGAAAAACGCTCAGTTGCCGCTCGGCGCTGCGCATCCTGCCGGCAGCCGCGCAAATGCGATCCGGAAAGATCACTCTTGCCGGCAAGGACGGCAAACCCGACATCGACCTCATGTCAGTGAGTGAGCGCAAAATGTGCGCCATTCGCGGCGAACGGATTTCCATGATCTTCCAAGAGCCAATGCGCTCTTTGTCCCCGCTGCACCGGATCGGGAACCAAGTTTCTGAAGTTCTTCGGCTGCACAAGAAAATCAGCAAGTCAGAGCGCAAGAAGCGGGTACTGGCGATGTTTGAACGCGTCGGATTCAAAGACCCGCTGCGTGTCTATGACAGTTATCCGTTTGAGCTTTCTGGCGGGATGCGGCAGCGGGCGATGATCGCGATGGCGATGGTCGGGCGGCCCGATATCCTGATTGCCGACGAACCGACAACGGCGCTGGATGTGACAACACAGGCGCAGGTGCTTGGCCTGATCAAGGATTTGCAGGCGGAATATGGCATGGCCGTGGTGCTTGTGACGCATGACCTTGGTGTTGTGGCCAATATGGCCGATAGCGTCGTAGTCATGAATCGCGGGCGCGTGATGGAGGCTGGCCAAGCGCCGCTGATCCTGAACGATCCAAAACATGGCTATACCCGAGATCTCATGGCGGCGGCTCCGGAAATTCCGGAGACGATTCCGGAACAGAAAAGTGAGACCGAGCGCGACTATATCCTTGAAATGCGGGATGTCAGCAAAACTTACGTCCTGAAGGGCGGGTCCGCATGGAAACCCAAAACCGTGATCAATGCGGTGCGCGGCGTGAATTTCGGTGTTGAACGCGGCAAGACCTTGGCCGTCGTCGGCGAAAGCGGGTCAGGCAAGACCACAACGGCTCAGATGGCGTTGGGGGCGGAGGTTGCCGACGCGGGATCTTCCATTTTGTTCCGCTCCGAGCCGGGCGGAGAAGCCGTCAACCTGCAAGACCTCGACAAAGCCGGCAGGCTGGCGTTCCAACGCAAGGCGCAAATGGTGTTCCAAGACCCCTACTCGACGCTTAACCCGCGTATGAGGGTCAAAGAGGCGCTGACGGAACCGATGGAGATTCATGGTGTCGGGTCAAACGAAGAGCGACTGGACCGCGCCACCGAAATGCTGCGTTGGGTCGGCCTGAGCGAGAACATGTTGACGCGCTTCCCGCATGCCTTCTCCGGCGGTCAGCGGCAGCGTTTGTCGATTGCGCGCGCCCTTATGCTCGGTCCGACATTCCTCGTGTGTGACGAACCCACCTCGGCGTTGGATGTGTCGGTGCAGGAGCAGGTTTTGCAATTGCTGGAGGATATCCGTGACCGGCTTAACCTGAGCTATCTGTTCATCAGCCACGACCTTGCTGTGGTGGCACGGATTGCGGATGAGGTTGCTGTGATGCGGTCCGGACTGGTGGTCGAACAAGGCCCACCCGAGGTGTTGTTCCATGACCCTCACCATCCCTACACCAAAGCTCTGATCGCAGCGCAGCCCGAACCGGATATCAACCGCCCGATTGACCTGAATATCGTGTCACAAGGCGCGGGCGAACCGTCAACTTGGCCGGAAGCGTTTCGGTTTGACGGCGTCGAGGCACCACCGCTGACGCAGACCGGCCCCAACCACAAGGTGCGATGCTATGTTTAAGAAGACTTTGCTTGCTGTTTCCACCGCCTTGGGCGTGATGGCCTCTGCCGTTGTGGCCGTAGAACCAATCGAAGGTGATTTCTGGCTGCAGGAAGTCAACGCAGGAAATCTGCCGCCGGTGAGCGAGCGCATGCCGAGCATTCCGCTCGTGCCTGATCTCAAACTGCGTGGCCGGGAGCTCGGCACACCCGGTGGTACCCTGCGTACCATGGTGACGCGCGCCAAAGATGTGCGCCAAATGGTAGTTTATGGCTACGCGCGGCTGGTTGGATACAACGAGCGCTACGAAATCGTACCCGACATTCTAGAAAGCCTTGAAAACGAAAACGACATCAAGTTCACCTTGCGTTTGCGTCCGGGACACAAGTGGTCGGACGGAAACCCGTTCACCTCTGAAGATTTTCGGTATTGGTGGGAAGATGTGGCCAACAACGAAATGTTGTCGCCTGCCGGTCCGATTGATTTCCTTCGGGTCGAAGGCGAACTGCCAACTGTGACCTTTCCCGACGCGCACACGGTTATCTACGAGTGGCACAAGCCAAATCCGGTGTTCTTGCAAAAGCTGGCTGAGGCCCGCCCGCCATTTATCTATCGCCCCTCCCATTTTCTGAAAGCCCTGCATGCGGATTATGCAGATGAGGAGACATTGAGTGAGGCGCTTTATGAGGCGCGGGTGCGCAGCTGGGCTGCGCTGCACAATCGCAGCGACAATATGTACAAATTCGACAACCCGGATCTGCCCACGCTGCAACCGTGGATGCTTGCCACCAAAGACGGCAAGAGCCGGTTCCTTTTTGTCCGCAACCCCTATTACCACCGCGTCGACCCAAATGGGGTGCAGCTGCCTTATATCGACGTCGTGGAAATGCAGGTTGTGGCGCCGGGTCTGGTGGCTGCCAAGGCAAACGCCGGAGAAGTGGATTTGCAGGCCCGCGGGTTGGATTTCAAAGACACCGCGATTCTCAAAAAGGGTGAGAACTCGGGGAAATACACAACTTTGCTTTGGGGTAATGGCACCGCTTCGCAGATCGCGATCTATCCCAACCTGAACTACAACGACGACTTGTGGCGCGAAACCATGCGGGACGTGCGCTTCCGCCGCGCTCTGTCTTTGGGCATCAACCGCAAGATCATCAACAAGGGCCTGTACTTCGGGCTTGCCAAGCAGGGCGGCATGACAGTCTTGCCGGTCAGCCCGTTTTATCGCGAGAAAAACAGTCAGGCCTGGGCGGACTATGACATCGAACAGGCCAATGCGCTGCTTGACGATATGGGGCTGACGGAGCGCGACAAGGAGGGCACACGCCTTTTGCCGGACGGGCGGCCCATGTGGATTGTGGTGGAGACCGCCGGAGAGCGTCAGGAAGTGGAAAACGCACTCCAGATCATCATCGACAACTGGAAAGACCTTGGCATCAAGCTTTTGATGCGCCCGCTAGAGCGCGATATCCTACGCAATCGCGTGTACTCGGGTGAAACCATGGCGGCGGTCTGGTTCGGTTGGGACAATGGCATCCCGCATTCCTATACCTCGCCTGACTTTGTCGCCCCTTGGCAGCAAGAGTTTTTTGCTTGGCCCAAGTGGGGGCAATATCATCAAACCAGCGGCGACGCCGGAGAGCCACCAGATTTGGCAGCTGCCGTCCGCCTGAACGATCTGGCGCATGAGTGGTCGCAGGCCTACTCCACTGTCGATCGCGCCGTGATTTGGCAGGAAATGATTGATATTCATGCGGAAAATGTCTTTGCCATTGGGCTTTTGAACAACGCGCCGCAACCTGTTGTGGTGTCAAACCGTCTGCGCAACGTGCCGGAAAAAGCGATCTGGGCCTGGTCCCCCGGTGCGCATTTCGGCGTGTATCGCGTCGATGAATTTTTCTTTGATGAATAGGACGATCTGATGGCGCTGCTGCGATTTGCAGTTTTCCGGTTTGTGACGATGCTGGCCACACTTTTGGTGGTTTCAGTGTTCGTCTATGCGATCATAAACCTGCCTCCGGGTGACTTTCTGTCCAACCAAATCAACGAGTTGCGGGCGACAGGACAGTCCAATGGCATCGCCAAAGCTGAATTCCTGCGCAAGGAATTCTCGATGGATCAACCGATCTGGAAGCAATACTTTATCTGGCTTGGCGCATTGCCGGGTCCGCATGGGTTTGCAGGGCTGTTGCAAGGCGAATTCGGATGGTCCTTCGAATTTGACAAGCCGGTAAGCGAACTGGTTGGTGGCGCGCTGTGGATGACGGTTCTGGTGAACCTCGCTGCGGTGGTGTTCATCTATGCTGTTGCCCTGCCGCTGGGCGTTCTGGCCGCCGCCCGATCCAAGACATGGATCGACTACACCTCGGCCTTCATCGGGTATCTGGGGCTTGCCACACCGAACTTTTTGCTGGCCTTGATCCTGTTTTATTACGGCAACCGCTATCTGAATCTGCCGATTGGCGGCCTTATGGATCCGAAATTCGAAGGCGAACCGATGTCCTTTGACAAGATGAAGTCGGTTCTGATCCATCTGATCATCCCGACCTTTGTGATCGGCACCTCTGGCGCGGCGGCAATGATGCAGCGCTTGCGGGCGAATTTGCTGGATGAGCTTGGTAAGCCCTATGTGGAAACCGCGCGGGCAAAAGGCATGCGGGAAAGCGCGATGCTGACAAAATATCCGCTGAGGGTCGCGTTTAACCCCTTTGTTGCCGACATCGGCACGCTGTTGCCATCACTGGTATCAGGCTCGGTTCTGGTTTCGGTGGTTCTGGGACTTCAAACGATTGGGCCAGTGCTCCTGCAAGCGCTGAAATCCCAAGATGTGTTCCTGTCAGCCTTTGTCCTGATGTTCGTGGCGCTTTTGACGCTGATCGGCACCCTTGTGTCTGACCTTCTGCTGGCGCTGCTTGATCCACGAATTCGGTTCGGAGGGCGCGAACGATGACCATTCTGCCAGACGGTCGCTATGTCGACGACGCGCCGTATGAGACCGACACAGGCGCCGAAGCACGCAACGCTGAATTGGACATGTCCAATTCGCGACTCCTTTGGTTGCGGTTCAAACAACACAAACTGGGTTTGATTTCGGCTCTGTTCCTGCTGGTTTCCTACCTCAGCCTGCCTTTTGCGGGGTTCATCTCTCCCTATACGCCAAACGAGCGGCTGGAAGACTATCTCTATGCGCCGCCGCAGTTGGTGAGACTGTTTCACGACGGGGAATTTGTCGGCCCGTATGTCTATGGCACAACCGCAGAGATGGATCTTGAAAGCTTCAGTTGGAAGTACATCCAAGATCGTGAAACGCCCATGAAGCTTAAGTTCTTCTGTGAAGGGAGTGAGTACAAGCTTTCCGGATTTATTCCGACCAAGACGCATCTTTTCTGCGCGCCCGAAGGCGCGACGGTGTTCCTTTTGGGATCAGACAGACTTGGTCGTGACGTGTTTTCACGCATTCTTTACGGGGCGCAGCTGTCTCTTACAGTGGGTCTTGTCGGCATCACCGTCAGCTTTGTAATCGGCATCATATTAGGCTCTATTGCGGGGTACTTTGGCGGGTTCTTGGACTGGATCATCAACCGCGTGATTGAGATCCTGCGCAGCCTGCCGGAATTGCCGCTGTGGCTGGCATTGTCCGCTGCGGTGCCATCGCATTGGGGGCCGGTGGCGGTGTTTTTCATCATATCCATAATTCTCGGGATATTGGATTGGCCCGGGCTTGCAAGGGCCGTCCGATCCAAATTCCTGAGCCTGCGGGAAGAAGAATTTGTACGCGCCGCGGAGATGATGGGCGCCAAACCCAGCCGCGTGATCGGCAAGCACCTTCTGCCCAACTTTCTGAGCCATCTGATCGCCAGCGCAACCCTGTCTATCCCAGCCATGATTTTGGGCGAGACCGCGCTGAGCTTCCTTGGGTTGGGCCTACGGGCACCTGCGGTGAGTTGGGGCGTTATGCTGAACGACGCGCAAAATCTTGCGTCTATTGAAATCTATTGGTGGACGGCCATTCCGATGCTGCCGATTGTGATTGTGGTGCTGGCATTCAACTTCTTTGGAGATGGCCTGCGAGACGCGCTGGATCCCAACCGGAGTTAATCTTCACGCCATCTTGAAATGGGGCTCCGCGCCGCTGCGTGGCTTGCCCCAAAGTATTTGCGCCAGAAAGAAGCTTGGAACACTTGCTTCTTCCTGGCTTCAAATACCCAACGTCCCAACATTGCCGAGAGCGCGGATTTCGGTCAGGCGCGCTAGCGATCGTCGTCAGGGCCACCTTCCATGGCGTCTTCGTCAATCGCGGCCTCAACAGCCCCCACAACCGCTTCCTTTTGCTTTGGAGTGAGCTCACGGTCTTCCTGATCGTCGGCGATGCGCACAGTGACTTCGCGGTGGGCAAACTTAATGCCTTCGCGCTCAAACAGTTCCCGGATGTCTTGATAGACCTTTTTGCGCACGAGCCACTGATCACCGGGCTTGGTCATGAACTTCACACGGATGATCATGGCGCTGTCCTGCATTTCCACCACGCCCTGCGATTTCAACGGCTGAATGAAGTTATGCCCAATGGTCGGATCATCCAGAAGTTCGATACCCAGGTTTTTGATCAACTTGCGGACCCGCTCCACGTCTGTGTCATAGGTCACACGCAGCTTGAGTTTCATGATCACCCAGTCACGCGAATAGTTGGTCAGATATTGGATTTCGCCAAATGGAATGGTGTGCAGCGGGCCGAGGTGATGGCGTAGCTGAAAGGAGCGGACCGAGATTTTCTCGACCGTGCCTTTGACTGATCCGATGTCGATGTATTCGCCTTTGCGGAACGCATCGTCAAACAGGAAGAACGCACCGGAAAAAATGTCGCGTACCAAAGATTGCGCGCCAAAGCCTACCGCCAAGCCGACCACACCGGCACCAGCGAACAAGGGGCTGACGTTCACGCCAAGTTCCAGCAGCACGATCAGAATGATCGAGATAACGATCACCAACAACATCGCAGCGCGGAACAGAGGCAGCAGAGTGGCAAGACGGCTCGCGCTGTTGGCGCCGCCTTCGTCTCCAAGTTCGCCCTCTTCCTCTTCTCCCTGCTCCTCGCGGATTTTGCCATCCACCCAAATGCGGAAGACGTGGAAAACGATGTAGCCAATGAAGACAATCACCAGAACATCAAGCGCACGGTTTGACACCGATTCCGTCATCATTTCGCCAGCGCCGAATGCCAAAACGGCGGCATAGACACCGGCGACAACCGCCAGAATACCAGAGACACGACGGGCGAGCTGCTCGTAGGTGCTGATCTGTTTTCCCTCGAGCCGCTGTTTGAGCTCTTCGATCTCGTCGAGTTGCTCTTGCGTGGGAGATTCGGTTTCTTCGGCCTGCTCTTCTTCCTGCTGCAGTTCTTCGTTCATTTCGCGCACGCGACGGGCGCGGTCAAAGAACTTTTCAATGCAGAAGTTGATTGTCGCATAGACCACTATGATGGCCATGAAGATGCCATAGGCAGCAGCCAGCGCCGGCACCGATTCCTCTACCTCCAAAATCAAATCAAATGCCTGATCAAAGAAGCCGTAAACCACGTAAACGATGAACACAGGCGCCCAGAACACGCTGACAAGGCGCAGGGGCAAGCTGACGTCTTCCAGCGCCTTACCATTGCGGATCGCATTGGCAATCGGTTTGTAGTTCACCAGCGCCATAAGGATATTGCCCAACGAGAAAATCGACACCAGCGCCAATGTCAGGAGTGCATAGACGTCGTAGTTCAGACCCAGCTGACGAAGCCAATCACCAAAGACTTGAGTACAAATGTCCAAAGATGCGAGCAGGAACAGCCACCGATACAACCGTTTTGCATCGCGGGTGGAAAAGGCCGGAATGCGATACTGATCCAAAAAGGGAGAAAGGATCATCCGCCAAAGGAGCGCGGCCACGCGGGCGACGAAATAGGCAAAATAGATCGAACCGATGGTGAAATCGATGGCGGTGTCATCCGAGCTGCCAAACAGAAGCCAACCAAGAATAAATGCAACGGCCATGGAAAAGATCACGCCGAGAACACCACCAATGAACCGCACCACGAGGAACGGCAGCTTGTCGGAATACCCCACTGGGTTTTCCTTGATCATCGGCATGACAAACCGCGCGGCAATACGTTTGCCATAGATGTAGCGTTCGGGGAAAAGCGCGACAAAGAACAAAAGAAGCGACCAAAGAAGCACCTCTACGAAAGTGAATATTTCTCCGGTCGGGCTGCTGGCACGCAGGATAAACAGCACTTCGTTGACCGACGCCGGCCACGCATCAAGACGGCGCTGCAAAAGATCACGAAACTGATCTACTTCAGACTGGACCATCATGATCGTGTTGCCGCTGTCGCCTTCAACGACCTCTTCTACGACGCTTTCCTGCGGCGTTACCTCGGTCGGCACCGCATTGCCATTTGCATCCATGATGATCACAGTCATGCCGTGCTTTGCAGCCTCCTGCATCAGCGAGGTCATCGGGTTGGTCACATCAGCATCGGCCGTCTCCTGAGCCACAAGCACAACAGGCAGAAACAGCGAAAACAGAAAAACAGAGAGGAAGCGCAGCATCAGGGAGCCTTTCTTAACACTTCCACTCGGTCTACCCCGAGATTGCGTATTGGGCAAACTGTTGATTTTGTGTGGCACGCAACCCATACGGGAATGGTTCAGAGGGCGAGTTGCTCAGCTTTTGGGGTGACAACACACAGCAAAAGAGATAGCGCAAAGCCTAGGTTTTCTTGGGGAACGCCAAGGGGCGACCCATAGCAAGAGGCACCACCAATCGTGATGCAAAAGACACAGGAAAAAATCGCGGTATTGGGCCAAGGATACGTTGGCTTGCCGTTGACGCTTGGGTTGGCAAATGCCGGATTTGACGTGGTTGGATTTGACACCAACTCGCGCCTGATTGAGCGGCTTTTGAACGGCACTGATCCCAATGGCGAAGCCAGCAGTGATGCCGTTGGAACAACTGGCGCGACGTTCAGCGCGGATGACGCTGATTTGGCGGAATGCACGGTGTTTATCCTCACGGTTCCGACGCCAATCACCTTGGCCAAGAAACCCAATCTTGATCCGATTTTTGGCGCTGCAGAAACTGTGGCTCCGCACCTGCGCAAAGGATCTTTGGTGATCCTTGAAAGCACAGTCTATCCCGGTGTGACCGAAGACGTTCTTGGAGAGGCTTTGGAGAAGGCCACAGGACTGACACGCAAAGTGGATTTCAAGCTGGGATATTCGCCGGAGCGCGTGAACCCCGGTGATCCGATCAACAAACTGGAAACCATCGTCAAAGTGATCTCCGCTCAAGACGAGGAAACTCTGGATCGAGTTGAGGCGATTTATGCGCCGGTGATCACTGCCGGCTTGCACAAGGCAAGTTCAATCAAAACCGCCGAAGCCGCAAAAGTGATAGAAAACACACAGCGCGACCTCAACATTGCACTGGTGAACGAGTTCGCTCTGATTTTTGACAGGATGGGGCTGGATACGCTTGAAGTACTGGAAGCGGCAGGCACCAAATGGAACTTTTTGCCGTTCAAGCCCGGTCTGGTTGGCGGTCACTGCATTGGCGTCGATCCTTACTATCTGACTTATCGGGCCGAGCAGTTGGGGTACCACCCCGAGGTGATCCTTGCCGGTCGGCGGATCAATGACAACATGGGCAAATACGTCGCGCAGCAGACCATCAAGGGGATGCTGGACACAGGCGCCAATGCGGCCGGTGCGCGGGTACTGGTCATGGGGTTCGCATTCAAAGAAAACTGTGCTGACACGCGCAACACGCGGGTGGTGGATATCGTGGAAGAGCTTGAAAGCTATTCCGCAAAGGTCGAGATCTGGGATCCAAGGGTTGATACCGAAGCCGTGACCGAAGAATACGGCATCTCTCTTACTCGAAATCCGGCATCAGGCGCCTATGACGCGATAATTTTGGCCGTAGGCCATCAGGAATTTGTAGAGATGGGCGCCGCGGCCATTCGGGCTCTCGGAAAGCCAGGAGCTTTGCTCTATGATATCAAAGGCATTTTGGCCAAGTCCGAGTCGGACTTGCGTCTATAATAAACGAAGCGAGGCGGGACGTGGTAGAAGCCATGATACAAGCAGAACAGCGGGTGACGCGCGCGCCCCGCGTTTTGTTTTACAGCCATGATACGTTTGGGCTCGGTCATCTTCGCCGGTCCCGGGCTTTGGCGGGCGCCATCACGCGGGCCGCGCCCGACGTTTCGGCGCTGATCCTGACGGGATCGCCGGTTGCGGGGCGGTTTGCCTTCCCTGACAATGTCGACCACATTCGCCTGCCTGGTGTCACAAAAACACCTGACGGCAACTACGAAAGCGAACGCCTCGGGCTGAGCATTGATGAAGTCACCGAACTGCGGGCGCGTCTGATAGATGCAACCGTCAAGCATTTCGACCCCGATATTGTGATAGTGGACAAAGAGCCGACGGGGTTTCGCGGCGAAATGATCCCCGCGTTGGAATGGCTGCGCAAACAAAAGAAGGCACATATTGTGCTGGGGCTGCGCGATGTGTTGGATGATCCCGATACGTTGGCAGCCGAATGGGAGCGCAAGGGCGCACTTAAAGCGGCTGAGCAGTATTACGACGAATGCTGGGTATATGGGCTAAAATCCATTCACGACCCCACAGAAGGCCTGGAATTCTCCTCCGAGTTTCGTGCAAAGACACGGTTTGCCGGCTATCTGCGCCGCGAAGAACTGCCGGACGGAGAAGCGCCTACGGACCCCTATATTCTGGTCACGCCGGGGGGCGGTGGAGACGGCGCGAGCATGGTGGATCTCGTGTTGTCAGCCTATGAGCGGAATCCCGATTTGGACCCGCGGGCGATGCTGGTATACGGCCCATTTCTGTCTGGCGAAGTGCGGGCGGAATTTGAAGAGCGTGTTGCCAAGCTCAAAGGTCGCGTGCACGCGGTGGGTTTTGACAGCCGCATGGAAACCCTGATGAACGGTGCCAAGGGCATCGTGTCCATGGGGGGGTACAACACCTTCTGCGAAGTGCTGTCTTTTGACAAACCGGTCGTGATTGTGCCGCGCACGCGTCCGCGTCTGGAGCAGTTCATTCGCGCCAGCCGCGCCGAAGAGTTAGGGTTGGTGCGGATGTTGGACGAAACCCGCGGAGAGCTGACCCCCGAGGCCATGACCTTGGCCATTCGCGGTCTAGCAACACAACTTAGTCCATCGTCTGCATTTGTTCCTGGATTACTGGATGGTTTGGACGTGATTGCAGATCGCACGCTCGATATTCTTGACCTGAACCGCTCGCAAGGGGTGGCATGAACACGCTTTCTCGACCCAAACTGGCTGTGGCCGTCAAAGGGTGGCCGCGCCTTTCAGAAACTTTTATTGCCCAAGAATTGGTGGCGCTTGAAGAAGCTGGATATGAACTGGAACTCTGGTCCTTGCGTTTTCCCACGGACACCAAAACACATCCGTTGCACGACCGGCTGAAGGCCAAGGTCCACTACCTGCCGGAGTATCTGCATCAAGAACCCCTTCGCGTGGCAAAAGGCCTATTGCGCTCAATGATGCGGCGCGGATTCTGGGCGGCCTGCGGCACATGGTTGAAGGATCTAAGGCGCGACCGGACGCGCAACCGTGTGCGCAGATTTGGACAGGCTTGTGTGCTCGCTACGGAATTGAACCCGGACATCGACGCCCTCTATGCGCATTTTATGCATACGCCGGCGTCGGTTGCCCGATACGCAGCAATTCTGCGGGGCATGCCTTGGTCGGTGTCAGCCCACGCCAAAGACATTTGGACCTCCCCCGAGTGGGAAAAACGCGAGAAATTGCAGGCCGCGACCCATGGGGCGGAGTTCCTAGCAACCTGCACCGGCGTCGGGGCCGAGCATCTTGCCGGATTGGCGGATCGCCCCGATCGAGTAGAGTTGATTTATCACGGTCTGGATCTGACTCGTTTTCCTGAACCACCGGCCACGCGGGATCACAGCGGGCCAGTTAATTTCCTGTCGGTTGGACGTCTTGTTGAGAAAAAGGGTTTTGACCGGTTGATCGCAGCGCTGGCTCTGTTGCCTGACGATCTTGACTGGCGCTGGGAACATATTGGCGGTGGCGGGTCTGATGCGAAATTCCGCAAGCAAGCCGAAGCCGCTGGCGTGGCAGACCGAATCATTTGGCGCGGCGCTTGTGATCAGCCAGAAGTGATCCAATCGATGCGCGCGTCCGACGTGTTTGTCCTGCCAAGCCGCATTGCAGAAAGTGGCGACAGGGACGGATTGCCGAATGTGTTGATGGAAGCCGCAAGCCAAAAGTTGTGTTTGTTGTCGACCCCTGTCAGCGCCATTCCGGAATTCATCGACGACGGTGTGCACGGCGTTCTGAGCAGTGATGAGCCTGCGCTTTTGGCAAGCGCCATGGAGAGCCTCGCCCGCGATCCCGCAAAACGAGCTGAGCTGGCGGATGCCGCCTATGGTCGTCTGACATCGCATTTCCTGATGCAGCCCGGAATTGCCAAGCTGGATCTGCGCTTGCGCGCCTTGGTGTGACACAGTGGCCCGCATCGCCTTTTACGCTGCCCTGAAATCTCCGCATCACCCTGTGGCTTCCGGTGAGCGCACAATTGCCCGCAACCTAATGACTGCCATTGAGAAACCAAGGCACTCCGTGGATCTCGCGTCGGAGTTTCGACCCTTTGACAAGAACGGTAGTCCAAAGACCCAGAATGCCTTTTTGGCGGAAGCTGACGCCATTGCTAAGGGGCTGATTGCTCAAGGTAGCTGGGACGCTTGGGTGAGCTATCACAGTTACTACAAAGCGCCAGACTTGCTCGGGCCTGTGGTCAGCAAAACCCTTGGCATACCCTATCTGTCAATCGAAGCGACCCGCGCGTCCAAGCGTCTTGGCGGTCCTTGGGACCAGTTCGAGCGCAAGGCAATGGACGCCTGTGACGCCGCAGATGTTTTGTTTCACTTTACCGCGCGTGATGCTGTCGCATTGTGGCGGGACTTGCAGGATCATCAGCTTCTCGTTGGATTGCCCCCGTTCCTTGGTCGCGAAACTTTGCCGGAACCAGCGCGTCCTGAAACACCGCTCATCCTGATTGCAGGTATGATGCGCGCGGGAGACAAACTGGCGTCTTATGAGATCGCAGCCGAGGTTCTGGCGTTGCTGGAGGGAGACTGGCAGGTGGAAATCGCCGGAGATGGACCTGAGCGCGCGCGTGTTGAAGCTTTGATGGCACCCTTTGGGCCGCGTGTTCGATTTCTGGGCGGTTTAGACGAAGCGGGTATGACTGAGGCCTATCGGCGAGCGCGTGCATTTTTCTGGCCAGGTGTGAACGAAGCCTTCGGAATGGTCTATCTGGAAGCACAGGCCCACGGGGTTCCCGTGGTGGCCCAAGACAGGCTGGGTGTGAACGAAGTTGTGTCCGCTGCAGGACTTTGTGCCGTTGACCGCCCGAAGGCCCTTGCAGAAGCGCTTGGGCAGTTGTTGAATGACGACGCATTTCACGCAGCGCGGTCCGCTGCGGCGCGCGACAAAGTTTCCAAGCATCACCTGATGGGGGCTGCGCGCAATACACTTTGGGGCGCCTTGTCGCCTTTGATTTCGGAGACACCATGATCCGTTTTGCGATGCTGCGCCACGGGCACACAAGCTGGAACAGAGCCGGACAGATTCAAGGCAGCACGGATATCCCGCTCGATGATCAGGCGCGCGCCGACCTTGGCGGGTTTCGTCTTCCCGCCGACTGGCAAGACGTTGATATTTACAGCAGCCCCTTGGGCCGCGCGGCAGAGACCGCAGAAATTGTCACTGGCCGTGCTGCGACGACCGTGGATGCAATCACCGAGATGGATTGGGGTGATTGGGAGGGACGCAAAGGTATCGACCTTAAGGCCGACCCCGCCAATGGGTTTCGTGACATCGAGCAATGGGGATGGGACTACCGCCCGCCAAACGGCGAAAGCCCGCGGGATGTTTGGGAGCGGATTGAACCGTGGCTCTTTGGGCTGACGCGCGACAGTCTGGCAGTTTGTCATATTGGAATCATGCGTATGGTTTTGGCCAAAGCGCATGGTTGGGATTTTGACGGTCCTGCGCCCTTTGCGGTCAAACGCAACCGGCTGTTCGTCGTCGAACTGGATGCCGGAACAGTGCGGGTGGCAACACCGGATATCGTGCGTCTGGACAAGGTGGGCGCATGAAAGTTCTGATTGCGGTGACGCACCTGTTGGGTACAGGACACCTCGGGCGTGCCCTGACCCTGGGTCGGGCTTTTGCCAAAACCGGACATGAGGTCGTCGTCTTGTCCGGAGGCCGACCGGCCCCCCACCTTGATGCGCGCGGCGTGCAAGTCGTTCAGGCACCCTCGCTTGCCTCAGACGGCACCAATTTCACGCGGCTGTTGTGCGGTGACGGGCGCGAAGCTGACGCCCAATACCTGAACGATCGCTCTGCCTTCATGGTGGCAACCTTGATGGCGCATCAGCCCGACGTTTTGATCACAGAGCTGTTTCCTTTTGGCCGACGCTCCTTGGCCACGGAATTTGTGGCCCTTCTGACGGCTTGCAAGGACTTGCCCCGCAAACCTTTGATCTTGGGATCTGTGCGCGACATTCTCGCGCCACCAAGCAAGCCCGCCAAGGCGACCCGCGCGCGTGACATCCTGTTGGCGCACTACGATGGCGTTTTGGTGCACTCTGATCCGGCCATCACCGAACTGTCCGTCAGCTGGCCGGTCACTCCGGATGTCGCGGACATGCTGAAATACACAGGCTTCGTCACCCAAGATCCGGCGGGCCCGCATCCTGAGGGTGTCGGAAACGGAGAAGTCATTGTCAGTGCCGGCGGCGGTTCTGTCGGGCAGACCCTGTTCGAAGCCGCCGTTGAAGCAGCGCGCGGCCACCCGCTCCACTGGCGCATTCTGGTAGGCGGAACCGACAAAGCCGAAAGGATCGCCGCGCTAAAAGCGCGGGCCGGAGCCATGGACATCACCATCGAACCCGTCCGCCCTGATTTTCGGGAAATGCTGAGCGGTGCGGCGGCTTCGGTCAGCATGTGCGGCTACAATACCGCGATGGATTTGTTGCAAAGCGGCGTTCCTGCGGTCCTCGTGCCCTTTGACGACGGCGGCGAAGTCGAACAAACCCTGCGTGGGCAGTCGCTGGCAGCACAAGGCGGGTTTGAGGTGCTTATGGCGCAGGACGTTACCCCGGACAGCCTGTCACGCAACGTGACGCGGGTGCTGAAATCCGGCAAGCGTAGCGCGGCCAGCCTGCGAATGGACGGGGCCGCGGAAACGGTTCGAATTGTGGAAACGATGCTCGCTGAGGTGCCAGCATGAAGGTGGACTGGTCACCTCTGAAGCATGAACTTGGCGAGTGGCGCGCTGCGGGGCTGACTCTACCGCTATGGTGGCGTGATGACGACGCTGTTGCGCCGACCGAATCTTTGGCGCGGCTCGAAAGCCTGAGCGCCACAAGCGGCGTGCCCGTTCATATGGCGGTGATTCCGCGCGATGCGACGCGTTCTTTGGCAGATGACCTGAGCGATCAGTTTATCCCCGTGGTGCACGGGTGGGCGCATGTCAACAATCAGACAGAAGGCAAGAAAGCCGAGTTTGGAATGGGGCGGGATGCACATGCCGCACGCTTGGACTTACAGCAATCTATGGCGCGGATGAGGGATCTTTTTGGTGCGCGTCTGGCACCTATGTTTGTTCCGCCGTGGAACAGGTTCGACGCGGCTCTGTTGCCGACACTCGCTGAGTTTGGAATTGACGCCTTATCGACCTATCTGCCGCGTCAAACCGCGACTCCGATCGCAGGCGTCACCCAGATAAACACCCATATCGATCCGATCTTCTGGCGCGGCACCCGTGGATTGGTGCCACCAGACGACCTTGTGGCTCAGACCGTGGCGCTTTTGCAGGCGCGGCGCACGGGCATGCAGGACAACGCCGAACCGCTCGGATATCTTACGCACCACCTTGTGCATGACGCCGATATCTGGGAGTTTTCACAACAGTTTATGCAGGAAATGTGCGATGGGCCGGTGCGGCTTTATCGTCACGACACAAAGGGGTTTTCATGAGCCGTCTCAACAGCATGATGCGTCGCCTCGCGGCTCAGGCCGAAGGCCTTGAGTGGGGGCTGACCCAAATTGGCACTTTGGAAGGGGACTTCCTTGAAATGGGGCTAGGCAATGGCCGGACCTATGATCACATGCGCGAAATCGCACCCGAGCGCCGTATCTGGGTGATTGATCGCGCGTTGAACTGTCACCAGTCCTGTGTGCCGCCCAAGGAAGATTACCTTGAGGGCGAAGCCGAAGACATGCTGCGCAAACTGGCCGATCAAGGCACCAAAGTTGCATTGGGTCACTATGATTTCGGATTTGGTGTCAAAGAGAAAGACGTGGCCGAAGCCGCGCGTTTGTCGGCAATGATTGCACCGGTAATGGCGGCAAATGGCGTGCTCATTTCAGGCCAGCCTTTGGTCGGGTTTGAACAGGTGCGCGGACCGGAAACCGTCGCACCTGATCGATATTACTTTTACCGCACCTAATCTAAGTAAAGCGGCGCAAGGCGTTTTTATCACCATGCGCACAGCGGTTTGTGGGCCACTTGTGGGCGCTATTCGGCGGCCGGCAGTTTGAATTCTGCGGCTTCCGCACGCGTCAGCATCGCGCCCATCTTGCGCTCTCTCAAAACCTCACGTGCCTTGGCATAGATCGGATCTTCCCAGAAGATCAGACATCCGTTGCAGCCCTTGCCACAACACCCTTCCGTGCCTTTGCGGTTGGTCTTGAAGCGCTTGGTGTTGGTGTCGGCTTCGATTGCATCGACCAGCGCGTCGCGCCGGCGTTTATAGGCGGTTTCGTTGGTCGAATCCTTCACTTCCATCGCCAACGCCGTTTTGTCGAGTTGCAGGCGTTTCCACTGCTCCTCGGTCAAAGCGCGCTCTTTGCGGATCACGGTCATCGGCGGGAAATTCGTGCGCAAATCGTTGATGTCTTCATGCTCAAACAATGAGAACGGCAGGCGGATCACGGTTTTGGTGGAACCATGGACGACCTCTTTCTTCTCTCCTGTTGCCGCAACTTCGTAGTCATAAGCACGCAGAAGAATGGTGTTGCGGGCGACTGGCGACACGATTTCCAACACATCACCTGGCTCCAACTTGTTCTTCACTTCTACATGGAAGGCGTCATCCACCACATCGGTCACAAAGCCCGCGTACTCCCATTGGGCGATTGCTTGGGTTTGTTCATAGCCGTGCGCCAGATTCGTCAGGCGGCCCTTGTGGAAGGCGAGGGTGTAGCCGCGGTTGCCCACGGTTTCGAGCTCTTCCATGTAATCCGCCGCGTTCCAGTTTTCAGGGTCAGCGTAATAGTCATCAATCGCCATGCGGTAGGCGCGCGCGACGATGGCGGCGTAGTATTCCGACTTGCCACGACCTTCGACCTTGAGGCTGTCAACGCCGATCCGCAGGTAGTCATCCAGCTTGGGCATCAGGCACAAGTCTTTGGAATTCAAGATATAACTGCCGCGTTCGTCTTCCTGAATGGGCAGAAGCTCCCCGGGGCGCACACCTTCCTCGAGCAGGAATTCGAACATGTGCAGATTGTCTTCATCCACGATCAATTCCTGCACTGTGCCGTCTTTCAGACGCATGTGGAACTTGTAGTTCCAGCGACAGGAGTTGGCGCAGTTGCCTTGGTTCGCGCCGCGTTCGGCCATGAAATTCGACAACAGGCAGCGCCCCGAATAGGTCATGCACATCGCGCCGTGAACAAAGGCTTCGAGCTTGATATCAGGGCATTTTTCGCGAATCTCTTCCAATTCCGGAAAGCTCACTTCGCGAGCCAGAACCACCAGATCGGCGCCTTGGCTTTGCCAGAACTGCGTGGTCAGCCAGCTTGCGATATTGGCCTGTGTGGACACGTGCAAAGGGATTTCCGGCGCGCGTTCCTTGACGTATTGGAACACACCGGGATCAGAAATGATCAGCCCGTCTGGCTTCACCTGTCGCACGGTGTCGATGTATTCATCGAGCTTGGGTATATCTTTGTTATGGCTAAACAAATTCAACGTCAGATACGCGCGTCGGCCATGTTGATGGCAAAATTTAACACCCTCGATCACGTCATCCAGAGAGAACTCCGACTTGGTGCGGAGGCTCATATCCGGCGTACCGAGATAGACAGCATCAGCGCCATAGAGCACCGCCATCTTGAGTTTGCGAAGGTTGCCTGCCGGCATCAGCAGTTCGGATCTGTGTTGGGTCATTGCGCGCGCTTTCCTGATCAGAGGGGCGTCATACACCGTTCCCCGTTTTGGGGCAAATGGGGGCTCTGACCCATGTCTGCAACACGTCGGTATAACGTCGGTGCCGCAATCAGGTTCTGGGAGTCACACGCATTTCAGGATGACACGAGAAATGCGACCACCCCACCCCAGATCAGGCGCAAAGCGATCAGCACGAGGATCACGTTCAGGACACGATGGAATCCGTGATCGGTCATGCGGCCCAGAACGAACTTACCGGCCCACGTGCCAAAGGCGCCCGCGGCGATCAATCCAGCAATGAAAAGCGTCCAATCCGCAAAGGCAAACCCAAGAAAGCCGAACATTGCGACCTTGAGGCCATGCTGAACCGTCATCAGGGCGGCGTGGGTGGCAATGTGGGTATGACGATCCAAATTCTGCGCTTTGACAAAGCCCGCCACAAAAGGACCGGTCGCGCCAAAAAACATGGTCAGGAAACTGGAAACCAAACCGGTTATCAGCGGCCACTGAGACAGCCATTTGGGCGGCTTTGCAAACACCACCCAAAGAATGAAGACCCCGACAACGGATTGAATTAGCCATCCAGGAAGGCTAACGACGACGCTGCCGCCTATGGCGACCCCGATCAGGGAGCCGACCACGAAGGCCGGCAGGGCCGTCCACATGATATGACGCAGAAACATCAGCGCACGGATGCTGTTGGAGCCAAGCTGAACAACGCCGTGGACGGGAATGATTGCAGCGGGCGGCATCAGAATTGCGCAGGCGCCCAGAAACACCACGCCACCTCCAATGCCAAAGGCGGCTGTAATGAAGGAACCCGCAAAGCTGACGGCAAGCAACATGATCGCCGCAAGATGGGTCAGATCAGGGGGAAGTATGTCCGGCATTCGGCGATCATTCCCTCAGATGGACGCAGGTCAATGCGCACAAATTGATTGCAGCACGCGTCAATCGCCCAACTTGGCGTGGACCTCATCCAGATCAATCTCGCCGATTGGCATCTTATTGCCCGGATTTTCAAAGTCGTATTTGAACAGTTGGAAGTCACGCTTGTAGATTTCGTAGACCAGATGCATCGACAAATCATCGAAGTACTCTTCGACCGGATGCGCGCGTTTGGGGCCGTGGCCTTCGGACTCGTTAAAGCGCGGAATCTGAGCGAGATCAATGGAATGAGGCGTTTCGATATTGTCCAGAACGCCTTGCATTCCCTCGTTGAACTGTTCCGTCCAGACTATTTTGTCGTAGGCCCCGCCGTTGACAATAAACGTCGATACGTGGCCTGACATGGCCGACCAGTGGATGTCCGGATCCATTGGACGACGCCAGCGGATGGTGTCGCGGGCAAACAGGAGAAAGCGGCGGAAGCTCTGGATTTGGTCAAACTCCTGCTTGCCGTCATCCCCGCCCACTTCGATTCCGTATTTTTGAATCAACATAGGCACGAGGTTGCCGCGATACCGTTTGCCGTTGCGCTGAATGCCGCAGATCTTGTCAAAGAAGGACGACAGAATGCGGGTGTACGGGTTGCGCACGCACGTAAAGGCATAGGATTTGTGGTCACGCACATTGTCGATGATCGGCTGGTGGCTGTCTTCGAGAGCCCATTTGTGCATGCCGCCCTTGGCATCGTGAATGTCGCCGTCAAAAAAAGTGCCATGATCTGAATAGAACATGATCTGGCCGATGGTTGAACAGGCGCACTTTGGCACCACGCGATAGACCACGCTTTCGCTCTCTGTCATCCATGTTCCCGGAAAACCCATCCTACTCGCCTCCTGCCATGCCGCGGTTCTTACCGTCGGTAGTTACCTGTCAGACCTAAAAAAATCCAAACAAAGCCTGTTTATTCAATGCGACTTCATCTTTAAATGGATAAAGCACAGTCGTCAAAGCAGGGATCACGGAACTTACATGGCACGAATTGCGTATATTTTGCTGTGCCACAAAGATCCCGAGGCCATCATCCAACAGGCACAGAGCTTGACGGCAACCGGTGACTACATCTCGATACACTTTGATGCGAGTGCCAAACCCGAGCATTACAAACAGATCACCACAGCGCTGGCCAGCAACCCCAACGTGGCCTTTGCCCACAAACGCATCAAATGCGGCTGGGGCGAGTGGTCCTTGGTGGAAGCGACCCTGTATGCGGTAGAAACCGCGGTCGAAACATTCCCGCGTGCGACCCATTTTTATATGGTGTCCGGCGATTGCATGGTGATCAAATCCTCGGAGTACATCCACAACTTCCTTGATGATCACGACGTCGATTTCATCGAAAGCTTCGACTATTTCGAAAGTGACTGGATCAAGACCGGATGGAAAGAAGAGCGGCTGATCTATCGCCACATCTTCAACGAGCGTACCCAGAAATGGCGATTTTATACCGCGTTCAAACTGCAACGTTATTTCGGCATCACCCGCGAAGTGCCTGCCGACATTCAAGTGATGATCGGCTCGCAGTGGTGGTGTCTCAGACGCCAGACCATCGAGGCGGTGTTGCACTTCACGCAGCAACGGCGGGATGTCATGCGGTTTTTCCGAACCACTTGGATTCCGGATGAAACGTTTTTTCAGACCATTGTGCGCCATCTGGTGCCATCAACGGAAATCCGCACCCGCACGTTGACGTTCTTGATGTTCTCCGACTACGGGATGCCGTTGACGTTTTACAACGATCACTATGATCTGTTGCTGACGCAGGATTACCTCTTTGCGCGCAAGATCAGTCCGGAAGCGACCGAACTGAAGGAACGCCTCGGGGCGCTTTACGCGGAAACCGGCGTTGACTTCAGCATCTCCGCCGAAGGGCCAAGCCTTTTCAAATTCCTGACCAACCGCGGCCGTGTGGGCAAACGATTTGCCAGTCGGTTCTGGGAAACCGAAAGCTCGTTGGGGCGGGATCGCGAGCTGATGCTGCTGGTGTGCAAGAAATGGCATGTGGCCAAACGCTTGCTTGAGAAAATCGGGCAGGAAACAGATATTCCGACCATTGCCTACCTGTTCAATGAAGAAGGCACACCTTTGCCGGATCTGGGCGGGATTCAATCTACGCTGAGCAAACGAACCCGCCACCGTCGAGCTTTGATGCGGATGCTGTTTGATTACTATGACACAAACCGGCTGGTGGTGTGTCTGGACCCATCTGCCATGGACCTGATGCAGGATTTCTTTGGCGACCGCTCCACCACGCGCATGCTCGAAATTCAGTGTGAATTCACCGACGACTATCTGACAGGGCATTCGATGCGGATTGGCCTTGCGGGTGAACAGACGCCGCAGGACACGTTGGAACGTCTGCTGCCAACCATCCGGCGCGACATCGTGAACGAAAGCGACCGGATCAGGGATGCGGAATTCGAGAACCTCAGCATCATTCGGCAGGCCGACGGTTTGGACGAATTTGTGCCCGCCATTGCGCAGTTTTTGAATGTCACAGATGACGTGGCGGAAAAGATCGCCCACACCGATCATTTGTTTGCCGACTAGGATCGGGGCGCTCCCGCCTAAGGAAAATGCCCTGACGGGCACCTTCGCTTGGTTGGGCATGGCTCAGCTGCGCTGAGCCTGAGTGGGTATTTGAGGCCAGAAAGACGCCGGTGGCGGCCTAGCCCAGCAGCCCCTCTTTGCGGAACAGGTCTTTGACGTCAACTTCGGGACGTGCGCCGTAGTGGCTGATGACCTCGGCGGCCGCGATGCAGCCCATGCGACCTGAAACCTCAAGGCTTTGACCTGTGGCCACGCCGTAAAGGAATCCGCAAGCGAACTGGTCGCCGGCGCCGGTGGCGTCCACGGGAACAATTTCGTTCACAGGCACGGTGACTTCTTCGTCGCCAGAGACAAGCACAACGTCTTGGCCAGAGCGGGTGCACACCACCATGCCGCAATCCTGCGCGGCCTGTTCGAGAGCGGCGCCAAGATCGGTTTCATAGAGCGACGCCCATTCGTGTTCGTTGCCGATCACGAAATCGAGCTCTTTCACCAGACGCCGGAAATCGTCGCGATGACGTTCCACACAGAACGGATCCGATAGGGCGATGCCCGCCTTGCCGCCGCCGTCGCGGCACAGTTTGGCCGCACGTTCAAAAGCTTCTTTGCCTTTGGGCTTGTCGTAAAGATAGCCCTCAAGGAACAGGAGTTGCGCGTGGCCGGCGACATCGTCGGACACGTCGTCGGGGCCAACCTCAGAAGAAATCCCAAGATACGTATTCATCGAGCGCTCGCCATCGGGGCTGACAAAAATCATTGAGCGCGAGGTGGGCAATGCATCGCCTTGCACCAGAGGGTTCACAAAATCCGTGCCGTCTGCCTGCATTTCGCTGGCGTAGAACTGGCCCAGCGCATCGTCGCTGACGCGGCCGATGAAGCCAGTGGACAGACCAAGCGCCCCGAGACCCGCGAGAGTGTTGGCCACTGAGCCGCCGGGCGCCTGTTTGCGATTGGTCATCGCTCCATAAAGCATCTCGCCCCGCTCTTTTTCCACGAGCTGCATGATGCCTTTCTGAATGCCCATAAGGTCCAGAAAGCTGTCGTCAGATTGGCTGATGACGTCCACGACGGCGTTGCCGATACCGACAACCTGATAATTTTTCATAGGTTCTTGTCCTCGAACTGACAGAGATCTCGAATAAGGCAGTTGCCACACATGGGTTTGCGCGCCTTGCAGACGTAGCGGCCATGCAGGATCATCCAATGATGGGCGTGCAGTTGAAAGTCCACCGGAATATGATCCTCAATGGCGCGTTCAACGGCGACAACATCTTTGCCGGGGCACACGCCTGAACGATTGCCAAAACGGAAAATATGGGTGTCCACCGCTTGCGCCGGATATCGCCACCACATGTTGAGCACCACATTGGCGGTTTTGCGACCAACGCCCGGCAGGCTTTCAAGAGCGGCGCGTGAACAAGGCACCTCGCCGCCATAGTCGTCGACCAAAATGCGGCTTAGCTTCATCACGTTTTTGGCTTTGTTGCGAAAGAGCCCGATGGTTTTGATATGCTCGATCAGCTGCTCTTCACCCAAATCCAGCATCTTCTGCGGCGTGTCCGCCACTTTGAAAAGCTCTTTGGTCGCGCGGTTCACGCCAACATCGGTGGCCTGAGCCGACAGCGCCACAGCCACCACCAACGTATAGACGTTGACGTGATCCAGCTCGCCTTTGGGTTCGGCTTCTGCTGCCTCAAACCGCGTGAAAATCTCGCGGATCGTGTGATAATCAAGTTGCTTTGCCATGACTTGTCTAAAGCACGGAGCGCCGGTTCAGGCAACAGGCGCTGCGCGGCAGCTTCTATTTCTGCTGCCCGTCACGGACCATCGCCTCGATTTTGTCGAGCCGCGCCAAAACCTCGTCGCGGTAATTACCGGTCTCTTCTTCGGCTTCGACGTGATGGGCGTCCTGCATCGAGTTCACCACAAGACCTACAACAAGGTTCAGCACCACAAAGGTGGTCAACAGAATGAAGGGCACAAAGAACATCCATGCGAAGGGGAACACCTCCATCACGGGGCGCACAATGCCCATGGACCAGCTTTCAAGCGTCATGATCTGAAACAGCGAGTAGCCGGATTTACCAAGTGTGCCGAACCAAACGGGGAAGGCCTCGCCAAAGAGTTTGGTCGCCATGACCGCGCCGATGTAAAAAATCAGCGCCATCAGCAGAAACACCGAGCCCATGCCCGGCAACGCATTCAACAGACCTTCGATGACACGGCGCAGAGAGGGCGCGACGGACACGACACGCAGCAAACGCAGGATGCGCAACGCCCGCAGAACTGCGAGGCCCTGCGCCGCGGGCACCAAGGCAATTCCCACAATCACGAAATCAAAGAGGTTCCAGCCGTCGCGGAAGAACTGGCCACGTTGCACAAAAAGCTTGGCAAGGATTTCGATCACAAAAATCGCCAGACACAGCGTGTCGAGAAAAACCAGAACGGGGCCGATTGCCTCCATCATGGGCTTGGATGTTTCCAAACCGAGAATGATCGCGTTGAAGAGGATGACCCCGAGAATGGCATTGCGGAATGTCGGGCGATCGATAAACGCCCCGATTTTGTCCCTAAGGGTCATGCAGAAGTCCTAGTTGTTGCGCAGTGGCGACGGTGTCGCCTTCATATGGGAGGGGCGCGTCCTTTCGCAAGGCGCGCCCCGTGATTTCGGGTTTAGGGATCAGGCTTCCAGCCGGGCGGTCCAAACAAACGCCCGCGCAGTTCCCGTCCGGATTTGGCGTTGCGGATGTCTTTCCACAGCGCCGGAATTTCGCTGAACCAGACTTTCACCGGATTTTGGCTGTCGAAATCCGTGGTCAGACCGTATCGGGGGCGTTCTTCTTCAACCTGAAAGCTGCCGAACATGCGATCCCAGATGATCGAAATGCCACCGTAGTTTTTGTCTAGATACTTGTTGTCACAGCCATGGTGCACGCGGTGGTGGCTTGGGGTGTTCAGCACCCATTCCAGTGGGCCGAGTTTGCCAATCAGTTCTGTGTGCAACCACGTCTGATAAGCCTGAACGAGGATCACGGACCCAAGCACTACGTCGGGGCTAAACCCGATCAAGATCATCGGAATGTGGGCGATGAAGGACCACAGGCTTTCCAGCGGGCCAAACCGGATCGATGTGATAATGTTGTAATCCCGGCTGGAGTGATGCACCGCGTGCTGTGTCCAGAGCAGACGCACCTGATGGGCGATGCGGTGTTCCCAATAGTAGGTGAAATCCGCAAGCACGATCGCCAGAACTATCCATGGCAGCGTCGACGGAAGATGCCAGCTCACCACGGTTTCGCTGAAGACATAAAGCCCAAAGTAAAGCGCGGTCATCATTGTGACTTCCAGCAACAGGTAAGGCACCTGAGTGCTGGCGCTGGCAAGCATCTCTAGAAACGTTTTGCCCTTGAGAGAGCCCTTGAACCACGCTTCTGCAATTTCGATCACAAGGATCAACCCACCCAACGTGAAGAACACCTCGTCTATCTGTTCGGCCAACGCCATAAATGCTTCGGGGGTCATTTTCCGCCTCCTACTCCGGTTGTCAGTGTTCGCCACGCAAGATCCGCGGCTTGTTTTGGTGTGGCGTCTTCGGATTTCACCATCTCCCAAGCCGCAAACAGCAGGGCGTCAAAGCTTTGGGCAATCCATGCGCTTGGCACGTCTGGCGCAAAGCCGCCTTCGGATTTGGCCTGCTCAATCGCGTGTATCATTTCATGCTTTTGCCGCTCTGTTTCAGCTGCCAGCGCCGGTGAGTTTACGGATGGCCAGTCTTCCAAAAAATGCGCGCGATTGGCCAAAGGGATCATCGCGGCCATGCCAAGTCGCAGGGCCTCGGTATAAGTTTCGGCCTCTGCGGCGGCTGTTTCAAACACGTCGTCCAGTTCGCGCATCGCCTGAATGGCCATGGCGGTCAGCAATTCGTCCCGACCGCTGAAGTGGCGATGTAATGTAGCGCGGCCGACCCCTGCTTCGGCAGCCACATCGGTCAAAGTCGCGGTCGGTGTGTCGTCAAAGACAGAAAACGCAGCCTCAAGAATGGCCTCTGCGGTTTTTTCAATCATAACCCTCTCCAATCAGGTTGCTTCTCTGATGTGAGACATAGGTGTCTCATTTGAGACTTCAATGTCTACTTTTCATATTTCCGCATGTTTCGGGTCGATAGAACCGCGCGGCAGGCATAGTTTGAGGGCAAAGGAGAGCCGCCATGAACGATATGAGCGAAGGATATCACTACCATGTCATGCGCCGCGCCATCGAATTGATTGACGCCCACAGCGCCGATGGGGGGGATGTTTTGTCTTTAGAGCAGCTGGCCAACGAAATGGGCATGAGCCCTGCGCATTTTCAGCGACTGTTCACAAAGTGGACCGGAGTCAGCCCGAAGAAATACCAACAATATTTGACGTTGGGCCACGCCAAGGTGCTGTTGAGGGAGCGTTTTACAACTTTGGAAACGGCAGGGTCCGTGGGCCTGTCGGGATCTGGCCGCCTGCATGATCTTTTTTTGCGGTGGGAAGCCATGAGCCCGGGGGATTATGCCCGCCACGGTGACGGTCTGACGATCTATTGGGGCTGGTTTGAAAGCCCCTTTGGTCTGGCTTTGGTGATGGGCACCGAAAAAGGGTTGTGCGGCATCGGGTTTGCCGCGGAAATGGGAGAAGAGGCGACAATGGAAGATCTCGCCTCCCGCTGGCCCAAAGCCAATTTCGTCGAGGATCCGATGTTCCTGCGCCCTTGGGTGCTGGCGGCCTTTCAGGCGGAATCCGGGGATCAGGACAAGGTGCCTGTGTATATGATCGGCACCAGCCTGCAGATCAAAGTCTGGGAAGCCCTGATGCGCATCCCGTCGGGTGAAGTGACAACCTATTCCGAAATCGCACGCGCCATCGGCAACCCGCGCGCCGTGCGTGCGGTGGGGACGGCAGTTGGGCGCAATCCGGTGAGCTGGCTCATTCCGTGTCACCGCGCAATGCGCAAGTCAGGCGGGTTGGGCGGATACCATTGGGGGGTGCCCGTTAAGCGAGCGCTTCTGGCATATGAGGCGGCGCGGGCGGAGGCCTAGATCACGGCAATTTTCGGCGCTTTTTTGCCGACACGAGCGCCAGAACGCTTGGGACAATGCGTCCGATGACCTATAATTACGACAAAGCCGGACCAAACCGGCGCTATATTTGAGGCATCGACATGAAGAAATTCACACTCACCCTGTGTTCCGTTTCGCTTGTGGCTCTGACCGCATGCACCGATCCGGCTTATGTGACGGGTGACGGCGGCGGCAACAAGACCGTGAACGGCGCAATTATCGGCGGTATCCTTGGCGCAGGGCTGTCGGCCGCGACCAAAAATGACCCGCTGATCGGCGCCGCGGTGGGCGCGGGAGCGGGTGCACTGATCGGCAACAACCTCGCCAAACAGGAAGCCGAACTGCGCGCGCAATTGGATGATGACGTGCGCATCGAAAACACCGGCGACCGTCTTATTCTAACCATGCCGCAGGACATTCTGTTTGACGTGGACAGCGCCAATGTCAGCGCCAGCCTGACCGACGACCTAGGCAAGGTGGCCTCCAGCGTGAACCAATATCCGGACACCACGGTGCAGATTCTCGGTCACACTGACAACACCGGTTCAGCCGAACACAATAAGGGCCTTTCGCAACGCCGTGCCAACGCGGTCGCGGATGTGTTGATGGACGGGGGCGTGCCGTTTGGCCGGATCGAAGCCATCGGTCGTGGCGAGGATCAACCAATAGCCTCCAATCTGGACGATGCGGGCCGCCGCCAGAACCGGCGCGTCGAAATTGTCATCCTGCCAAACGCGACGACCTGATCGCAGGCAAATGATTAAAAAATCAAGGCGTCGCTTGTCAGCGGCGCCTTTTTTGATACCTCTATGGGCGCACAGACGAACAGGATGTCCTCATGCCCCATACCCTTCTTGGCCTGTCCGGCGCGCTCCGCACCGGATCTACCAACTCAGCGCTCCTGCGCGAAGCCGCGCGGCTTTACGGCGCTGCAAGTTATGCAGAGGCGGATCTGAACCTGCCCCTTTATGACGGAGACCTCGAAGACGAGGACGGCCTTCCGGAGGCGGTGAACCGGTTGGTGACACAGATTGCGGCGGCTGACGCGGTGTTGATCTCGACGCCGGAATACAACGGCGCAGTGACTGGCGTTCTGAAAAACGCGCTGGACTGGATCAGCCGTCATTCCAACAAACCGATGGTTGGCAAACCCACAGCTCTGATGAGTGCTGCCGCAGGCCGCGCGGGCGGAGTGCGGGCGCAAACCATGTTGCGCAGCTGTCTTGTGGCTTTTCGTCCACGTATTACCCTAGCGCCGGAAGTAGGCATTGCCGACAGCGGTGCTGCCTTTGACGAAAACGGGCATTTTACCAGTGACCGCTACACGGCCTCGGTGCAGACCCTGATGGATGCGCTGAAGGCGGACGTCACCGCATAAGGGGCGTTGCCCCTGCAACAGCAAGCTGTCGCTACCCCAGAGTATTTCTGCAAGAAAGAGGTCAGGGAAGCGGCACGCTTACCTCGATCAGATTGCCGTCAGGATCACGGATATAAAGCGACAGGATTGGCCCTGTCGCGCCGGTGCGTTTGATTGGGCCATCCTCGATTGGGATATTTAGGTCGGCAAAATGGGCCTGCCACAGGACAATTTCGGTGTCGCTGAGAAAACAGAGATCAGCCGAACCTGCGGCCACGGTTGCGGCATGGGGCGCAAAAGGCGTGTTTACCTCATGCAGGTTGATCTTTTGGGTCCCGAATTTGAGCGCCCAGCGCGTTGATCCGTCAGCAGGCGTAAACTGCTCCGCCTGCATGCCCAGCGCGTCGGAATAGAAAATGATCGTGCGGGCAATATCAGTGACGCTGAGCACCAGATGATCCAGCGATGTGACCTGTGGCATGGTCTCTCTTGTCCTTGTGGGCGGCTCTGTTAGCCTGATGTCATGAACCATGACAGCCCCACATTGATCCGTCAAAACGATGTTCTTGACCCCGCCCGCGCGGCGGCGTTCTGGACGGCCCTGAGCCGCGCGGACGCCCCCTGCGATCCGCTGCCACCGTTCTTTCATCAGCTCTATTTCTGGGACGCTCAGGAACCGGCCGCTTTGGGGCGGGACGGCCATCCGAAAGTAGGCGGCATCATCCCCGACATGGGCCTCCCCCGCCGCATGTGGGCTGGCGGGCGATTGGAGTTTCACGCGCCTTTGCGGGTGGGTCTGGCGGCAGAAAAAGTCACCACACTGGACAGCAGTTTGCGCAAGGAAGGTCGCAGTGGACCGCTGGCTTTTGTCACTTTGCGCCACGAGGTGTCACAAAACGGCGCTGTCTGTGTGCGGGAGTTTCAGGATCTTGTGTATCGCGAAGACCCCAACCCGACCGCACCGAAACCGCAGACTCAGGCCGCGCGCACCGATGAGGTGCATACCGAAACCCAAGCCTTCGACAGCACGCTTCTGTTCCGCTACTCGGCACTGACGTTTAATGGCCACCGCATCCACTATGATCTGGACTATGCCCGAGATGTCGAAGGATACAGCGGGCTTGTGGTGCATGGCCCGCTTCTGGCACAGCTTTTGATGCTGATGGCGCAGCGGCAGCTTGGCAAGCTCACGTCCTTCAGTTTCCGAGCCGCCTCACCGCTCATGCATTTTGAAACCGCCACGTTGTGCTGGGGCGGGGATGACACGTGTTGGGTGCGCGGGCCGGACGGGCGGCTGGTGATGAGCGCCGAGGCGACCTAGAGAGAGGCCTCCGGGCGGAACCGGTCCGGAATGGTGTCGCGCCCTTCCAGCACCAGATCCGCCATGGCCTCGGACACGCCTGGCGCCATGCCAAAGCCAATCTTGAAACCGCCATTGGCGATGAATTGTCCCTGATGCAGGGGGTGTTCGCCCAGCATCGGCGCGCGGCTTTTGGCGCGTGGGCGCAGGTTGGCCCAGCGTTCCACCACTGGCGCCGCAGCCAGCAGGGGAAAGACGTCACACGCCCGCGCGATCAGATCTTCGAGCAAGTCATCCGTGGCATCGGGTGAGGAATAGTCCCGCTCTGACGTTGACCCGACAGCGACGGTCCCGTCTGCATGTGGCACCACAAGAACGTCGCCCGCGGAACATATCGGCGCGCCGCCGGCATCAAGCCCGAAGACTGCCGCCTGCCCTTTCACACCGTTGCCGACTGTTTTGCCTTTGGCCTCGGTCAACTCCCTGAGACCCGCGACTCCGGTGGCCCAGATCACTTGCCCTTGCAGGTTGCTCGCTTCACCGATTTCCACCGTGCAGCCGCGTGCATGGAGGGCCGCCACAAGGGCCTCACAGGCGCGGCGCGGATGCAGACGGGCGCTCAGGGTGTCCTCAATCAGCAGTCCCGTAGACGTCGCTGGCGCCCAATCGCCTGCTTTAGCAGCGTCAATCACACGCCAGTGGGCCTTGCCTTGCCAATGCACCACCGCATTCTCTGTGCGCTCCCGCGCCAGTTCAAGCGCGCGCTCGGTCTCAATCGGTTGCAGGCGCCCGACACGATCATAGCCCGAGGACACACCACCCACGGTCTCCACTTCGCGCCAGAACGCCTCGGCATAAACGAGGCTTTGGAACTGGAATTCCTTGGTCTCGTTCCATCGCTCCGGCGCGTGCGGAGACAGCATGCCAACCACGCCGCCGCTACAGCCCGCCGCGACACCGGTGCGGTCAATGACCCGCACCTTCGCGCCCCGCCGTGCGCAGGCCCATGCGCTCGCCAGCCCAAACACGCCCGCGCCCACAACCGTCACATCCGCTGCTCTGCCCATTGCCAAATCACCTGCCTTCGCTCAAAGCTTTCCTGACCTCTCAATAAGGCAAGCCGAGATGAGCGACCAGCATGCAGAGTTGGAGTGGCGAGATCAGGCCATTCCGGTCTCAACCCGCTTTGATGACCCCTATTTCAGCCTCGAAAACGGGCTGGCAGAGACACGCCATGTGTTTCTGGCGGGCAACGATCTGCCTGCACGGTTTGCGCCTGATTTTCATATCGCAGAACTGGGCTTTGGCACCGGTTTGAACCTTTTGACGGCTTGGATGGCTTGGGATCAGGCGGGCATGGACACGCCGCTGACGTTCACCAGTTTCGAAGCCTTCCCGATGGAAGCCGACGAGATGGCTCGCGCGCTGGAGGCGTTCCCCGAACTTGGCGCCTACCGCGACAGGTTGGTGGCGGCATGGGGCGAGGACAAAACACTGGCGTCACTTGACGGCATTCGGGCGCGCGTCATGCTTGGCGACGCACGCGAGACCCTGCAAGGCGCGGATTTCATGGCTGATGCGTGGTTCCTTGACGGATTTTCCCCCGCCAAAAACCCTGAACTCTGGGATGAGGCGCTGATGATGCAGGTCGGCGCGCACACCAAGCAGGGCGGCACGGCGTCGACGTATACCGCGGCCGGGTTCGTGCGTCGCAACCTCACGGATGCGGGCTTCACCGTGACCCGAACCAAAGGATTTGGCCGCAAACGTCATATGACCACCTGCCGCAAGGGCACGTCATGAACGCGGTGGCCGACAACAGGCGCGGCATCCTTCTGATGTGCCTCACGACCTTTGTCTTTGCCATGCAGGACGGGTTTTCGCGGCATCTGGCGGACACTTACAACACATATCTGGTGGTGATGATCCGCTATTGGTTCTTCGCCGCCTTTGTTGTGGCACTTGCGATCCGTCAGGACGGCGGGCTGCGGCGCGTGGCACAAAGCCGCTTTCCGTTTCTACAAGCCTTTCGCGGGGCTTTGCTGGCTCTGGAAATCTGTGTGACGGTGTTGGCCTTTACCTTGCTTGGCCTCACCGAAACCCATGCTGTGTTCATCTGCTATCCACTGATGATTGCCGCGCTGTCCGGCCCCATTCTGGGTGAACAGGTGGGCTGGCGGCGCTGGGTGTCGATTGGTGTCGGGGCAATTGGTGTGATGATCATCCTGCAACCAAGCTCGGGCGTCTTCTCACCGGCGGCGGCAATTCCGCTATTGGGGGCGTTTATGTTCGCAATCTACGGACTGCTGACACGCTATGTCTCACGCGGGGACAGCTCGGAAACCAGTCTGTTTTACACCGGAACTATGGGCTGTGTGGTCATGACCGCAATTGGAGTGTTTTTCTGGGAACCGATGAGCGGACAGGACTGGATTTGGATGCTCGTTCTCTGTGTGTCCGGTGTCTTTGGTCACTGGCTCCTGATCAAAACCTATGAGGCCGCGGAAGCCAGCGCGGTCCAGCCATTCGCCTATCTGCAACTGCCGTTTGCTGCCGCATTGGGGATGCTGGCCTTTGGGGAAACGCTGCGAATGAACGTAGCTGTGGGCGCTGTTGTGGTTGTTGGTGCAGGTCTGTTCACTTGGTGGCGGGAGCAGCGCAAAAGGCTGTGATGCCGCCACCAAAACAGTCTCTATTCCTGCGGAAAACGCCTATTTGGCGTTGAAAATAAACAACTGCTCGCCGTTCAGTTTGTACCCGTCAATCAACGCCTGAGCGCGGTCGCTCACAAGCCAGGCTTCCAACTTGGCTGCAAGGTCTGCATGAACGTGACCATGTTTGCCGGCATTCACCGGCAGATAGGCGTATTGATTGAAAAGAACGGGATCACCGGCGAACAGCAGCGCCAGATCCCCTTTGTTGCCAAACTTCAGCCAGCTCGCCCGGTCAGACATGATATAGGCGTTCATGCCGGAGGCCGTGTTGAGCGCCGCACCCATGCCTGCGCCAACTTCGCGATACCAGTCGGATGCACGGTTTTCTATGCCTGATGCTGTCCAAAGGGAGAGCTCTTTCTTGTGGGTGCCGCTGTCGTCGCCACGGCTGACAAAAACCGCTTGGGCGGCCGCAATTTTCGACAAAGCACTAGCAGCGGTATCCGCGCCCTTGATCGCAGCGGGGTCACTAGACGGGCCAATCAGCACAAAGTCGTTGTACATGATTTCGGTGCGATGGGTGCCATAGCCGCCCGCGACAAACGCGTCTTCTGCCTTTTTGGAATGCACGAGAATGGCATCCACATCCCCCGCTTCGCCCAGACGGATCGCCTGACCGGTGCCAACAACCAACAACTGGACCTCAAGACCGAGGTCGGCCTTGATCTCGGGCAGCAGGACATCGGCCAGCCCCGAGTTGTGAAACGAGGTCGTGACCGCCATTTTCATAGTCTCAGCCGCGGCCATGCCGGTGCTGGCAACCAATGCGGCTGCGGTCAGAACTGCTTTCAATGTCATTCGACAATGTCTCCTTCAATAAATGCGCGCGCTTCCGGAGTTTGTGGGGTGTTAAAGAATGTTGTGGCGGGGGACGCCTCGTGGATGCGTCCGTGATGAACAAACCAGACATCTTCTGCCAAGCGTCGTGCCTGACCGATGTCATGAGTCGCCATAACAATGCGCGTACCCTCGGCGCGCGTGGCATGCAGGAGATCTTCGAATTCCCGTGTCGCGCGCCCGTCGAGGTTGGCACAGGGTTCATCCAGAAACACAATCTGCGGGTCGCGGATCAACGCCCGCGCCAAGGCCATTTTCTGTCGCTCGCCGCCGGACAGAACATGGGCGGGCTTGTGCTCGCTGTCGCTGAGGCCAACCCGCGCCAGCCAGTGGGCGGCCTGTGCGCGGGCGTCTGATTTCGACACACCATGCACCCGCAGCGGATAGGCCACATTGTCCAAGGCAGAGCGCCGCATCAGGATCGGGGTCTGAAACACAAAAGCCTGAGCCGAGCGTGCCTCAGACTCGGGCACCTGCCATTTCAGCGTGCCCTTGGACATACGTTCCATCCCGTGAAGCAGACGCAACAGCGTGGTTTTGCCCGCGCCATTCGGCCCCATCACAATGGTCAGCCCATCAGTCTCTAACGTTGCCGAAATCGGACCAACCAGCACCTTGCCACGCCGCCTGACAACGGCCTCGGAAACCGTCAGGGGGAGAATCGGTTTCATCACCATCTTCCGCTCCTTTCAGTACGTGACAGGCTGTGGATGATCAGGTTCACCAGAACGGCCAGCCCGATCAGAACAAAGCCGAGCGCCAAGGCGAGGGCAAAGTTGCCTTTGCCGGTTTCAAGGGAAATGGCGGTGGTTAGAACCCGTGTCGCATGGTCGATGTTGCCGCCAACAATCATAATCGCGCCCACTTCGCCAATTCCGCGCCCGAAACCGGCAAGCGACGCCGTGAGCAACGCACGCCGCCCGTCCCACAAGAGCGTCCCGATGCGCTGAAACCGTGACGTGTTCAACGAAATCAGCAGATCGTGATACTCGGCCCAAAGATCCCTGATCGCCTGATGCGAAATTGAAGCAATGAGCGGGGTGAGGATGATCACCTGTGCGATGATCATGGCCGCGGGGGTGAACAGCAATCCAAAGACCCCAAACGGGCCGGACCGGCTGAGCAGGATATAGACGATCAGACCCACCACCACCGGCGGAAGCCCCATCAACGCATTCAATGTGGCAATGACAAAGCGTCGGAACCGGAAGCGGCGCACCGCGAGCCAGCAGCCAAGCGGCAAGCCGATCAGCGAGGAAATCAGCACAGCCGTCAGCGTCACCCGCAGGGAGCGCAGCGAAATCTCGATGAGATCAGCGTCAAGAGAGACGATAAGTTGGCCCGCCTTAAGCAGCCCTTCGACAATCTCGTTCATGCCCTGTTGGTGGTCCCCATCCCTTGGTCTTGCGCCCGCGCCCCTCCGCGCGTTTGGCGTTTTGACCTTGATTGTTACATTTTGCTGGTTTGACAAGGGAGGGAAACATGAAATCGCAACCTTGCCAATGAGGAGGGGCAAACGGGTGCAAATTGTCCGGCTCAAACATCGCCAAAATGACATTCTGTCCTTTGCCGGATTCCTGACCCGCAAGGGCAACTTGCCTCAGGGCCAAGACAAACGGTTGCCAGACAACGGCAATTCGGGGTTTCATACCGGCAACAGCCGGTGACAACGCAATTTTAGAATATCCATTTGAGGGCGCGGAAATGCCGAGGCATGGCTCTCATCTGTCTGTGTAAAGGGAGGATCACATGACAACTCGCAGAACAATTCTCAACATTCTTGGTGGTGCAGCGGCGCTGGCCATGACGGCCGGTGCGTCGGTGGCACAGGATGTCACGCTGCGCCTGCACCAATTCCTGCCGCCGCAGGCCAACGTGCCAAAGCACATTCTGGACCCTTGGGCCGACAGCGTCGAAGAGGCGTCCGAGGGCCGTATCAAGATCGACCGTTTCGGCGCGATGGCGCTGGGTGGCACACCGCCGAGCCTGATGGATCAGGCCAAAGACGGCGTTGTTGATCTGGTGTGGACTGTGGTCGGCTATACGCCAGGCCGCTTCCCGTCGACCGAAGTCTTTGAACTGCCCTTTATGGTCGAGGACGCGGGCGCGGGCTCCTATGCCTATTGGAAGATGTTTGACAAACACATGAAGGACAGCGAGTTCAAGGATCTGAAAATCCTTGGCACCTGGGTTCATGGTCCCGGCATGTTCCACACCAACAAGCCGGTCGCAAAACCGGGCGATCTTGCGGGTATGAAAATCCGCGGCGGCTCGCGTCTGGTGAACGAATTGCTCAAGACAACCGGTGCAAACCCTGTGGGCATGCCGGTTCCGGCGATCCCCGAGGCGCTGTCCAAAGGCGTGATCGACGGCACCACCATCCCGTGGGAAGTAACCGCCGCGCTGAAGGTTCCGGAACTGGTGGGCAACCACACCGAATTCGAAGGCAACGCGCTTTACACGCTGACTTTTGTGCTGGCGATGAACAAAGCCAAATGGGACAGCCTGCCTGCCGATCTTCAGGCCGCAATGGACGCCAAATCCGGTCTGGATTTCTCCGTCTTTGCGGGCAAAACTATGCAAGAGTATGATGCTCCGGCCCGAAAGGCCGCTGCTGATCGCGGCAACAACATCTTTACGGTCTCCGAAGCTGACGCAGCAGAATGGGCCACGGTTGTGAACCCGATCTATGACACTTGGATCGCCGACATGGACAAACGCGGCATCGACGGTCAGGCGATGATCGACGAGGCAAAGATGCTCATGGAAGAGTACAAGAAAAACAACATGTAAGCGTGTCTTTCGCTTGCTTTGGCCGGTCGCCCTTTGCGGGGCGGCCGGCTTTCTTTTCCCTTATCCCTGCGGGGTCACATTGGGCCGCGCCTTGCCGCGTTTCAGACCAAGCTGCCGCTCCCGCCAGATGATCATGATGCCCGCCGCGATCACAATCGACGCGCCTGCCAACATCGCGCCTGTGGGAACTTCGTCGAACCACACGTAGCCAATCACCAACGCAAACAACATCGACGCATAATCAAAGGGCGCCACGACAGACGCCGGCGCAAACCGGTAGCAGGACGTCAACATGATCTGCGCAAAGCCGCCAATCAGCCCCGCAGCGATCAGCATGAGAGCCTGCGACAAGGTTGGCACCACCCAGCCAAAAGGCAGGGTCAGCAAAGACAGGCACGTCGCCGTCAGCGAAAAGTAGAACACAATGGCCGAGGTTTCGTCGGTTTGGACCAGTTGCCGGATGTGGATTTGCGCCAGAGCCCGAAACACAGCCGATCCAAGCACCAGCAGCACACCAACGGTGGCCAACGCAGCCTCGGGGCTTTCGTCAAAGATCGTCAGTCGCGGCCAGAGCACGATAACCACCCCTATCAGGCCAATACCGACAGCGGTCAGGCGAAACGCCCGCACTTCTTCGCCAAGAAACATCGCCGCGAACACAACGGTCAGCAGCGGTGCGGCATAGCCGATTGCCGTCACTTCCGGCAGAGGCAGCAAGCCAAGAGCCGCAAAGTTCAGCGCCATGGACGTTGTGCCAATCACCCCGCGCCAGACGTGACCCATTTTGTTGTTGGCCTTAAGGCCCGAGGACAAGTCCCCGCGCATGGCCAGCCATGCCAGGATGACCCAAAGGGCAAAAAAGGAGCGGAAAAACACGGCCTGTCCCGCAGGCACGGTGTCCGCCGTTGCTTTGATCAATGCTGCCATGATTGAAAACAGCGCAATTGCCGTAACTTTGAGCGCAATGCCGCGAACCGGATTCATGCTATGCCTTGCCGTTTGGGAATGGCTGCGACTGTGCCGCGCAGAGACCGTGATGACAAGGCGGCGGCCTTGATCTTTTGCAGACAAAACGAAACAGTCTGCCAAAGATCGGGGAGGCCACCATGTATGACACCAACCACCTGTTAAACGCCCTGCGCATCGCGTCGGCGGGCCGAGAGGGCGACGTATTTGCCAAAGTACCCTGCGGCGCTGATGTGTCGTTTGGAGACCTTTTCGCAGGGGCCGAGAAAATAGCCGCTGCGCTGGTGGAGATGGGCGTCACACCCGGTGATCGCGTGGCCGTGCAGGTCGAAAAGACCGTCGCGGCGATCCAGCTCTATCTTGGCACGGTGATGGCGGGCGGTGTGTTTCTTCCGCTCAACACAGCCTACACAACACCCGAAGTGGCCTATTTCCTCGGGGACGCCGCTCCGCGTGTGGTGGTCTGCGACCCTGCCCGAGAGACCGACACAAAAGGCATTGCAGGCGAGGCCGTGGTCAAAACGCTCGATGCGGATGGTCATGGCAGCCTTCTTGAGGCCGCTGCCTCGCATTCGGGGTTTGCGCCGGTAGCACGCGGCGCCGACGATCTGGCGGCAATTCTTTACACATCTGGCACGACCGGCCGGTCCAAGGGCGCGATGCTGAGCCACGGCAATCTTGCCTCCAACTCCACCGTCCTGCGCGACTTCTGGCGCTTCACCTCCGATGACGTGCTGATCCACGCCCTGCCGATCTTCCACACCCACGGCCTTTTCGTGGCAACCAACGTCGCGCTTCTTGCAGGGGCCTCCGTGGTCTTCCTGACCAAGTTCGACGCTGACGCCATCCTTGAGGCCATGCCCGCTTCTACCGCGTTGATGGGCGTGCCAACTTTCTACACCCGCTTGCTGGATGACCCACGCCTGTCCCGCGATCTAGCCGCTAACATGCGCATCTTTGTTTCCGGTTCTGCGCCTTTGCTGGTGGATACGCATGAAGCTTGGGAAGACCGCACCGGACACCGGATTCTCGAACGCTACGGGATGAGCGAAACCAATATGAACACTTCCAATCCCTATGACGGTGAGCGCCGCGCCGGCACTGTTGGCTTTCCGCTGCCACAGGTGGAAACGCGCATCAGGCAGGACGGGGTCATGGTGGCGCAGGGAGAGATCGGCGTGCTGGAAGTGCGCGGGCCAAATGTTTTTAAGGGCTATTGGCAGATGCCGGAAAAGACAGCCGAAGAATTGTTGCCCGACGGGTGGTTCATCACCGGTGATTTGGCCCGACAGGATGCTGACGGCTACATCACGATTGTGGGCCGTTCAAAGGATCTGGTGATCACCGGCGGCTTCAACGTTTACCCCAAAGAGGTCGAAAGCTTGATTGATGACATCGCGGGCGTGAAAGAAAGCGCCGTGATCGGTGTGCCACATGCGGATTTTGGCGAGGCGGTGGTGGCAGTGGTTGTTCGCGTAGACCCAACATTGACCAAAGACGCAATCACCGGACCGCTCGCAGAAAACCTCGCGAAATTCAAACAGCCCAAAGAGGTCATTTTCCTACCGGAACTGCCGCGCAACACCATGGGCAAAGTTCAGAAGAAAGCGCTGCGAGAGGACTTTGCCGCACTGTTTGGATAAGGGGGCTTTGCCCCCGTCGCAGCAAGCTGCGCCTCCCCCAAGGTATTTTGGGCAATAGGAAAGAACGACCTAGCGCCAAGTATCCGGCAGATCGGTTCCAATTTCCACGGCGAGGCTTTCGGCGAAACGCCGCATCTCGGCCACACGGGCGCGCGCGATGTCCCGACCGGTTTTTGTCTTCATAGTTTGTGGCAGGCGAAACAGTTTCACTGGCCAGTGATCCAATGCCCATAGGCGATCATTGAGCGGACGGCGCTCGGCGAATGGGTCTTGAGGGTCATAAAGCGCCAGCTTGAGCGCGCCTGCCACGGCAAAGGTGCGCGCAATGCCGATGGCACCAATGGCATCCAGCCGATCGGCATCCTGCAAAATCCGAGCCTCCGAAGATTTCGGCTCTATTCCTGCGGAAAAGCTGTGAGATTGGATGGCGTGCCGGGCCGCGTCGGTCTCTGAATCGGAGTATCTCAGCCGCCCGAGAATGGGCGCGGCGTCCTTGGCAGCCAACTGCGACGCCTGATCCCGTTGCGGATCGTTTTTGGCGAGGTTTACCAGATCGTGAAGGTAAGTCGCGCCAAGCAACACACGCATGTTTGGCGCGGCCTCATGCTTGGCGATGTCCAGACAATTGGCCCAGACCCGATCCAAATGCGCCAGATCATGTGCGGCGTCTGTGACCATGCGTGCTGCAACCGCCTCACGCAGCGCGGCGCGCAGGGCCTCCATCAGCCGATTTTGCCCTGATTTTCACCGATCTGGCCGCGGTGCAACAGCAAATGGTCAAGGATCACGCAGGCCATCATAGCCTCCCCGACGGGCACAGCCCTGATACCGACGCAGGGGTCGTGACGGCCCTTGGTGATGACCTCGGTCGCACTGCCGTCAATGCGGATCGATTTGCGCGGGGTCAGGATTGAACTGGTGGGTTTCACCGCAAAACGCACCACCACGTCCTGACCTGTAGAGATGCCGCCGAGAATACCGCCGGAATGATTTGACGAATATTCTGGCTGGCCATTCGCCCCCATGAAAATCTCGTCAGCGTTTTGCGATCCCTTGAGGCCAGCCGCGGCCATGCCTTCGCCGATTTCGACGCCTTTAACAGCGTTGATCGACATCATCGCCGCCGCCAGATCAGTGTCTAACTTGCCATAAATCGGCGCACCAATGCCCGCAGGCACACCGCGCGCCACAACTTCGATCACGCCACCAACACTGTCATGCTCTTTGCGCAGCGCTTGCAGGTAATCTTCCCATTTCTGCGCCACATCCGCACCTTGCGGGATCCAGAAATCATTGCCGTCAATCGCGTCCCAGTCAAAAACCGCGCGGTCGATCTCCAGATCGCCCATCTTGGTCATGTAACCCTTGATTTGAAGGTCCGGAACCAGCGACTTGATCGCTTCACGCGCGATACCGCCCGCAGCCACCCGCGCTGCGGTTTCCCGAGCAGAACTGCGCCCGCCTCCACGATAGTCGCGGTTGCCGTATTTCTGATGATAGGTGATGTCCGCATGCCCTGGGCGGAAGGTCTGGCTGATCTCGCCGTAGTCGCGGCTGCGCTGGTCGGTGTTTTCGATCATCAACTGTATCGACGTGCCGGTGGTCTTGCCATCAAACACACCGGATAGGATTTTTACCGCATCCGGCTCATTGCGCTGTGTGGTGTTCTTGTTCTGGCCTGGGCGGCGCTTGTCGAGCCAATGCTGCAACATCGCCTCATCCACTGGCACCCCCGGAGGACACCCGTCAACTGTCGCGCCCAAAGCGGGCCCGTGGCTTTCGCCCCAGGTGGTGACCCGAAACAAATGTCCAAAGCTGTTCATCGACATTGCGCGACCTTTCAAACCGTTCTGCCGCGCAGCAATAAACGGAATATTGCATGTGGGAAAGCCACCAAGAAAAAAAGCCGCCCGAAATCGAGCGGCCTTTCCTTGGTCAGCTGTGCGGATCTTAGAAAAGACCGCCAATACTGGACCACGTGTTGTGGAACACCGAGGTCCGGCTGAAGGTCTTGCGACCAAGGGATGCGTCACCCTGAAGGGCGAAACTCAGAGACAGACCAAATTGGGTCGCATTCGCCCCACTCCCGTCAATGCGGGAAAGATGTGCGGACAAATAGACCGGCGTATTGCCACCCATGGAGAATTGATTGCCCACGCTCAGACCGTATTGCGCCATGTCAAACGAGGTATCCATATCCTCACGCAGATAGAACGCGCCGAAATCCAGCGTGTCGCTGACCGAATAACCCACATCGACGCCATAAACCAATGACTTGGCCGGCGCGCCCAAAGCATCATAATCGCCTTGGCCGATAAACGCGCTGGCTGCGATTTTGTCGACCTCAACGCCACCCTCCAAGCCGTAGACAAATGCCCAATCCGAGCCACCACCCGACACATAGGTGGAATCAACAAATGCCCCGACAAATGTGGTTTCGCTGACATCAAGCTGACCGCCAAAGCTCAGGCGGGTCAGATTGTTGACGCCGCCAATGGTATTGGACGGGTTTGCGCGTGCGATCCCAAAATTCAAATCGAAGGACTCTGACAAAGACACTGTCGCATCACCTGCAATGTTCCAGCTGTTGAAATCGAGTCCAACGGCCTCGCTACGTTCATAGGCGATACGCGCCTCAACAGATGTCAGTTCTGCCGCTTGCGCCACGGAAGCCGAAATCGCCAATACCAAAGACCCAAACAAAATCGAATTTTTCATAGTATTTTCCCAATTTAGGTGGGGGTTTAGACCGAATTTTCCCAAATTGGAAAACGTACAGGTTGGCCGATCGTGAATGTGTTGCATTTCGGCGACCCTGTCTGGCGATATTCACGCAAGACAGCTGGCCTCATCTTCTGGGCATTTGGCGTCCGAACCGCCTTGCGTTGCCCAAAGCATATCAATAAGTACGTCACCACCTCGGGGTGTCCGCAAAGGCGGGCTGAGATGCACAATGCGAACCCGTTGAACCTGAACCGGTTAAGACCGGCGGAGGGAAGGTCGAGGGAATGAGTCCTGACTATCTCCGCCCGTCGCAATTTGGAGGATACCATGAAGTATCTGAGTATTGCCGCGGGACTGTTTGCTGCTACGACTGCCGTGGCCGAGACGCCTGTTCTCACAGTCTACACCTATGACAGTTTTGTTTCGGATTGGGGGCCCGGCCCTGCGGTCAAAGCCGCCTTTGAAGAAACCTGTGGTTGCGAACTCAACCTCGTGGGCGCGGGCGACGGTGCCGCGCTTCTGGCGCGCGTAAAGCTTGAAGGCGCGCGGTCCGATGCGGACGTGGTGCTTGGACTGGACAACAACCTGACAGCGGCTGCGGTTGCATCTGGCCTGTTCCAAGAGCACGGGCAGACCGTGACCGTGGATGTGCCCAACCCGTTTGGCGAAGCAGGCACTTGGTCGGACACCCATTTCCTGCCCTATGACTGGGGTTATTTCGCCTTTGTCTATGACAACACCAAACTGGCAACACCGCCGGCTTCGTTTGACGAGCTTGCCGCCTCTGATCTGAAGATTGTCATTCAGGATCCGCGCAGTTCCACTCCGGGCCTGGGTCTTCTGCTTTGGGTCAAGGAACAATATGGCACGGATGCCCCCAAAATCTGGGAGGCTCTCGCCGACAACATCGTGACCGTGACCAAAGGCTGGTCCGAAGCTTACGGCCTCTTCCTTGAAGGCGAAGCGGACATGGTGCTCAGCTACACCACTTCGCCCGCCTATCACATTGTGGCCGAAGAGGATCAGAGCAAATCCGCAGCCGCCTTTGGCAGCCACTACATGCAGGTCGAAGTTGCCGGTAAACTTGCCGCCACCGATCAGCCCGAACTGGCGGATCAGTTCCTGACCTTTATGACAACCGACGCGTTCCAGTCGATCATCCCAACAACCAACTGGATGTATCCGGCGATCACACCGGCGGGCGGTCTGCCCGAAGGCTTTGCGGCGCCCATCGCGCCGGAACAGGCGCGATTGATCGCGCCCGCCGACGTGCCGGCAATCCGTGACGAGGCGCTGGCGGAATGGCAAGCGGCCCTATCGCAATAAAACGCGCCCTTCCGGGCTGGATCGCGGCGGCATTGGTCGCCGCGATTGTTCTTGGCACGCTTAGCGCGGTCGCTATGCGCGCTGAACCGGGTCGCGGCCTTGGCCCCGCCGAATGGGCCGCCATTCGCTTTACTGTTTCTCAGGCCGTTCTCTCCGCCGCCTTTTCCGTTCTCTTGGCTGTTCCCGTCGCCCGCGCCTTCGCGCGCCGCCGCTTTGCGGGTCGCCGCCTGCTGATTTCGCTGTTGGGCGCGCCCTTTATTCTGCCGGTCATCGTTGCCGTTATGGGGCTGCTCGCTGTTTTTGGGCGCAGCGGCATTCTCAACGAAACACTGCGCTTTATGGGGCTGCCCGAAGTGTCGATCTATGGCCTGCATGGCGTGGTGCTGGCGCATGTCTTTTTCAACCTGCCGCTTGCCACGCGCCTCATCCTACAAGGCTGGCAAGATATTCCTTCAGAACGCTTTCGCCTCGCCGCGCAACTTGGCTTCACGACACGCGACATATTCCACACGCTGGAACGCCCGATGCTCACACGCACCCTCCCCGGTGCGGCGGCCATCATATTTGCCATTTGTCTCTCGAGTTTTGCTGTCGCTCTGACCCTTGGCGGCGGGCCCCATGCCACAACCGTTGAACTCGCGATTTATCAGGCCTTCCGTTTTGATTTTGACCTTGGACGGGCGGCACTGCTCTCTTGCGTGCAAATTGCCCTTGTGGGCACAGCAGCAATAGCCGCTCTGAAATTCTCGACCCGCGACGGCTTTGGTGCCGGTCTTGACCGTCCCGTGCAACGCTGGGACGCCGCACATCCTTTGCTGCGCATCATCGATACCACTGCCATCGCCCTTGCCGCACTGTTCCTGCTCCTACCCATCACCCTCGTGATCCTGCGCGGCGCACCGGCCCTTACCAGCCTGCCGACCTCTGTCTGGGCCGCCGCCCTCGCCTCCATCCTGATAGCGCTGATCTCTACCGTTCTTATGCTGGCGCTCGCCCTGCCCCTCGCCATCGCCGCGGGCATCCATAGCGCCCGCCTTGAGACCGTGGGTCTGCTTGGCATCGCCGCCAGTCCGCTTGTCATCGGCACCGGCCTCTTTATCGTGATCAACCCGATTGCAGACCCTTTTGCGCTGGCACTGCCCGTGACCGCCACCGTCAACGCCATCATGGCCCTGCCTTTCGCCCTGCGTATCCTGACGCCTTCTGTGCGCGACACACATGCCAACTATGACCGCCTTGCGACATCGCTCAACCTCACCGGCTTCACATGGCTGCGGCTGGTTTTGATCCCCCGCATTCGCCCCAACCTCGGCTTCGCCTGCGGTCTGACCGCCGCCATGTCGATGGGTGATCTTGGAGTGATTGCCCTGTTTGCCGACCCGCAAACCGCGACGTTGCCCTTGCAGATGTATCGCCTGATGGGCGCCTATCGCATGGAACTTGCATCAGGTGCCGCCGTCCTGCTGCTTGGCCTGTCCTTCGGCATCTTCTGGCTCTTTGACAAAGGAGGTCGCGCCCGTGCTGACGCTTGATGCCTTAACTCTGACCCAAGATGATTTCCGCCTGACCGCGGACTTCAAGATCCCCACCGGCACCCGCGCCGCCGTGATCGGCCCCTCAGGTGCCGGCAAGTCCACACTGCTCGCCGCCATCGCAGGCTTTCTAACACCCGAGAGCGGCGGCATTCGCTGGCAAAGCTCTGATCTCACCGAAACAGGCCCTGGCAATCGCCCCATTGCCATGCTGTTTCAGGACAACAACCTTTTCCCGCATCTGACCGCCGCGCAAAACGTCGCGCTGGGCCTGCGTCCCAACCTGCGACTGGCGCGTGACGAAACCAAAACAGTCTCAGCCGCCCTTAGCCGAGTTGGCCTTGCGGACCACCAATCCCGCAAACCCGCACAACTCTCCGGCGGCCAGCAAAGCCGCGTGGCCTTGGCGCGTGTTCTCGTGCAGTCTCGCCCCCTGATCCTGCTGGATGAACCCTTCGCTGCGCTTGGACCCGCGCTCAAGGCCGAAATGCTCGACCTTGTGGCAGAGCTGCTGGACGAAACGAACGCCACACTTCTGATGGTCAGCCACGACCCCGCCGACGCGCGCCGCATTGCGGACCAAACCATCCTTGTAGCAGACGGCACAGCCCACCCGCCAACGGACACCAAGGCGCTACTCGACACGCCGCCAGAGGCGCTTAAGGCTTACCTCGGCTGACCGGTCTTTCTAGCCAAAATATCCAAAACACAACGGGGCCCAAAAAGGGCCCCGCTACATACAGCGCGCGTCAAATGCGCGCTCATTTTCCTGACACTTATGCGCGCACCAGTTCCTCATAAGCCTCGGCAATCTCGCGCGTGATGTCGCCCACTTCGAAGGTGTAGTCACCAATCTGACCCACAGGAGTAACCTCGGCAGCCGTACCCGTCAGCCAGCACTGCTCAAATTCCGTCATTTCTTCGGGCATGATATGGCGCTCATACACGGTAATACCGCGATCCTTGAGCATGCCGATCACCGTTTGACGGGTGATGCCATTCAGGAAACTGTCGGGCAACGGCGTATGCACTTCGCCATCTTTCACAAAGAAGATGTTCGCGCCCGTCGCCTCGGCCACATAGCCGCGATAATCCATGAACAGAGCGTCAGAACAGCCTTTGGCCTCCGCCTTATGCTTGGAGATCGTGCAGATCATATAAAGACCCGCCGCCTTGGCATGAACAGGAATGGTCTCCGGGCTCGGACGTTTCCATTCAGCGATGTCGAGCTTCGCACCCTGCATCTTAGCGTCACCGTAATAGGCACCCCATTCCCACACTGCGATCGCAACTCTGACAGGATTCGCAGCCGATGCGACACCCATGTCTTCGCCCGAGCCGCGCCACACGACAACACGCACATATGCGTCCTGCAAACCCGACTTTTTCAAAGTCTCCTGCTTGGCGGCTTCCAACTCGTCCAGTGTGATCGGCATCGGCATGTCCAACGCCTCGGCACTTTTGAACAGGCGCTCGTTGTGCTCGCGGCTTTTGAAAATCTTGCCGTTATAGGCGCGCTCGCCTTCGAAGACCGAGCTTGCATAGTGCAATGCGTGGGACAGCACATGCACCTTGGCCTCGCGCCAATCAACAAACTCGCCATCCATCCAGATGACACCGTCACGATCGTCATATGCACCAGCCATGGTCGCTCCTTTCAGACGTCTAAACTTTTCATTTATTGCGCTACTTAAGGCCGCTTCGGTCATAAAGTTGCGCAAAACCTGCGATTCGCTACCAGTTTGGCCTTGGAGTGTCAACAAAGCTGACGTATTGTGACGCACCAAGAGGCATTTTGTGAATTCCGGAGGCCACATGGGCGAAGGCATCAGGAGCGACAGCCTGCTCTATCTGACAGATGAGCAACTGCGACAGGGGATCGAGGCGATGTATTTTGCCTATCGCGGCTTTACTGCTGATCCCGACCGAATCCTCGAATCAATGGCGTATGGCCGCGCCCACCACCGCGCGATCCACTTTATCAATCGTGCGCCTGGCACCACGGTCACCAACCTTCTGGCGATCCTCGGCGTCACCAAACAATCGCTGAACCGCGTGTTGCGCACTCTGATCGAGGACGGGCTGGTCGAAAGCCGTGTCGGCACCTCCGATCGACGCGAGCGCAATCTTTATCTCACCGAAGAGGGCATCTCTTTGGAAAACCGGCTGTCTGACGCCCAGCGCGCCCGCATGCGCGCCGCGTTCCGCGATGCAGGGCCTGACGCGGTATCAGGATTCCGTCAGGTGCTTGAGTCGATGATGGACGGCGAGCTGCGCCGGCAATACAAATCACTGCGTGAAAATGGCCAGTAGGGGCACAAAATGACTGACATTGATCCGCACCTTCTGATCGTTGACGACGACGAACGCATCCGCAGCCTGCTGCGAAAGTTCCTCATGCGGAACGGCTTTCTTGTGACCGCCGCCCGCGACGCAGCACATGCGCGGCGTATCTTGTCCGGTCTCGACTTCGACCTGATCGTGCTTGATGTGATGATGCCGGGTGAAGATGGCACGTCGCTGACCCGCCATATCCGCGAAACCAGCGACACGCCTGTCATGTTGCTGACCGCGAAAGGCGAAACCGAAGACCGCATTAAAGGGCTTGAGGCTGGCGCTGATGATTATCTTGCCAAGCCGTTTGAACCCAAAGAGCTGCTGCTGCGCATCAACGCGATCCTGCGCCGCATGCCCGAACCGGAGGGCGATCAGTCTGTGCCAAAGGTCCTGCACCTTGGCTCTATCCGTTATGACATCGACCGCGGCGAGATGTGGCAGGGCGACGAACCTCTGCGCCTTACCGCCACCGAAAGCCAGCTCATGCGCATCTTCTCCAAAACACCTGGAGAAGCGGTGACACGTACCAAACTGGTCGAAGAGCTGGGCCGCGACAAAGGTCAGGCACAGGAACGCGCAGTAGACGTGCAGATCACCCGCCTGCGCCGCAAGATCGAAGAAGACCCGAAACAGCCCCGCTATCTGCAAACCGTGCGCGGCGCGGGTTATATGCTGGCGCCGGACTAATCGGTTGGTGATGGCGTCGCCGACAGCGAGAGTATTTTGGCAAGATTGAGAGGCGGACCATGACCACAGCCCTGTTCACCCACGACAGTTCGCTCAAACATCAGACACCACCCGGTCATCCGGAGCAAATTGCGCGGATCGAGCACATTAATGCAGCGCTTAACGCTCCGCAATTCGCCGCGCTGGATCGTCGTGATGCGCCGGACTGTGAAGACGCGGATATTCTGCTGTGTCATCCGCAAAGCCATTTAACCGCCATTGCGCAAGCAGAACCAACCTCCGGAACCGTTGCATTGGACGGGGACACGCATATGTCTTCCGGCTCAACCATGGCCGCCCGCCACGCGGTTGGCGGTTGTGTTGCCGCCGTGGACGCGGTGATCGCAGATGACGCCGGCAATGCCTTTGTCGCGTGCCGCCCCCCTGGCCACCATGCGGAACAAAGCACACCAATGGGGTTTTGCCTTTTTGGCAACGCCGCCATAGCAGCAAAACACGCGCTGGACCGCCACGGATTGTCCCGTGTTGCCGTGGTTGATTTTGATGTCCATCACGGCAACGGCACACAGGCGCTTTTGTGGGACGAGCCGCGCACGCTTTTCATCACTTCCCACCAAAATCCCCTCTGGCCCGGCACCGGTATGCCCGGCGAAACGGGTGCTGCCAACAATGTGCAAAACTGGCCCCTTCCACCCCATTCTGACGGGCGACTGATGCGGGCGACCTATCAAGCCGAGGTTTTTCCGGCTTTGCGCGCCTTTAAACCCGAATTGCTTATCCTTTCTGCCGGCTTTGACGCACACACAGACGACCCGTTGGCACAGCTGAACTGGAACACGGAGGATTTCGCGTGGATCACCCGAGAACTCTGCACAATAGCGGATGAATTTTGCGCTGGGCGGGTGGTCTCGACTTTGGAAGGCGGATATGATCTGAACGCTTTGGCGGCGTCGGTCGCCGCCCATGTTCAGGTTTTGATGGAGTTTGCCGCATGAGTGACATGCCAATCGACGAAATGAGCTTTGAAGCCGCGATGCGCGAGCTTGAGCAGGTTGTCGGCCAGCTGGAACGTGGCGATGTCGAGCTTGAGAAGTCGATCGCGCTTTATGAACGGGGCGCACAGCTCAAGAAGCGTTGCGAAGACAAGCTCAAGGAAGCCGAAGAAAAGGTCGCGGCGATCACGCTTGATGGCGACGGCAGCCCAAAGGGTCTGACCCCCGTCGAAGGCATGTAAATCAAAACCGCCGCCGTGTCGCACCACCCAAGTGCAAGGACCGGTTGCGGGCGAAACGAAGCACCCGCTCGAGGGGGCGGTCGGGCGCTGCACGGCATCACCGTGAAAAGGTCCCCCGCAAGTCACACACAGGATCCTTCGGTGTTCCCAACCCGCCTCAAAGAAACCGCCAATCTTATCGAAACACATCTGCATTCTGTGATGGCCCCTTTGGGGGATCTGCCGGTGATCGACGCCATGCGCTATGCCGCTTCAGGCGGCAAACGTCTGCGCGCCTTTCTGGTTCTGGAAAGCGCGCGTCTGCATGGTGTGTCACAAGACTACGCCATCTGGCCTGCCGGTGCGATCGAGATGATCCACGCCTATTCGCTGGTGCATGACGATCTTCCCTGTATGGACGACGACGATCTGCGCCGTGGCCTGCCAACTGTGCATGTAAAGTGGGATGAAACCACGGCGGTTCTGGCAGGTGATGCGCTGCAAACTTTGGGCTTTGAAAGCGTTTCCCGCCCCGAATGCCACCCGGATCCCCTTGTGCGTGCGGATCTGACGGCAACCCTTGCGAGCGCCGCCGGCGCACAGGGTATGGTGTTGGGTCAGGCGCTTGATATTGCGGCCGAATCCGCGCCTTTGCCGCTGACCTTGGATGAAATCACCCACCTGCAAGCCGGCAAAACCGGTGCCCTGATTGCGTGGTCCGCAACTGCGGGCGCGATCATGGCCCATGCCGACACCACGCCCTTGCTGCGGTACGCCACCGATCTTGGCCTCGCGTTCCAGATTGCTGACGACATTCTTGATGTCGAAGGGGATGCCGCAACTGTTGGCAAGGCGGTGGGCAAGGACGCCGACGCCGGCAAGGCCACTTTTGTCTCGCTTCTTGGTCTGGACGGCGCCAAAGCCCGCGCCCGCGACCTTGTGGCGGATGCCTGCGACGCACTTTCGCCTTATGGTGACGATGCTGATACCTTGCGGGAAGCCGCCCGTTTCGTTATCTCGCGGGACAGCTAGCGAAAGGCACGTGCGATGTCCGCCAGACCCGAGACCCCTCTGCTTGATCAGGTTACTTCTCCGGAAGACCTGAAGCAATTCTCCGACGCACAGCTGACGCAGCTGGCCCATGAGTTGCGCGCGGAGACCATTTCTGCCGTTTCCGAAACCGGCGGCCACCTTGGCGCTGGGCTTGGTGTTGTGGAACTGACGGTTGCCCTGCACGCGATCTTTGACACGCCGCGTGACAAGGTCATCTGGGACGTGGGTCATCAATGCTATCCGCACAAGATTCTCACCGGCCGACGGGACCGAATCCGCACCCTGCGCATGGAAGGCGGCCTGTCTGGTTTCACCAAACGCTCCGAGTCGGTTTATGACCCCTTCGGCGCCGCACATAGTTCCACCTCGATCTCGGCCGCGCTGGGGTTTGCCACGGCGCGCGACCTTGGCGGTCAATGCGAAGGCGGTCTGGGCGACGCGATTGCCGTGATTGGCGACGGGTCGATCACCGCGGGCATGGCCTATGAGGCTATGAACAACGCGGGCCATCTTAAGAAGCGCCTGTTTGTGGTTCTAAATGACAACGACATGTCGATTGCCCCGCCAGTCGGCGCGATGTCGGAGTATCTGTCCCGCCTTTACGCAGGTGAGCCGTTTCAGGAATTCAAAGCCGCCGCCAAAGGCGCGGTGTCCCTGCTGCCGGAACCCTTCCGCGAAGGGGCCAAGCGTGCCAAGGAAATGATCAAGGGCATGGCTGTCGGCGGTACTCTGTTTGAAGAGCTGGGCTTTAGCTACGTCGGACCGATCGACGGGCACGACATGGAGCAACTGTTGCCGATCCTGCGCACCCTGCGACAGCGCGCGACCGGTCCGGTGATGCTGCATATCATCACCAAAAAGGGCAAAGGCTATGCTCCGGCGGAAGGCGCTCCGGACAAAGGCCACGCCACCGCCAAGTTCGACGTCATCACGGGCAAGCAACAGAAAGCGCCCTCCAACGCGCCGTCATACACGTCCGTTTTTGGTAAGGCGCTCACCGACCTGGCTGCGGATGATCCGCGCATTTGCGCCGTGACTGCGGCAATGCCCGACGGCACGGGCCTGAACCTTTTTGCGGAACGCTACCCCAGCCGTTGCTTTGATGTGGCGATTGCCGAACAACATGGTGTGACCTTCGCTGCTGCACTGGCTGCCGGCGGAATGAAGCCGTTCTGCGCGATGTATTCCACCTTTTTGCAGCGCGGGTATGATCAGGTTGTGCATGACGTCGCCATTCAGCGCCTGCCGGTGCGCTTTGCGATTGACCGTGCGGGACTGGTGGGGGCCGATGGCGCCACCCACGCAGGCAGCTTTGATATTGCCTATATGGCCAACCTGCCGGGCATGGTGGTGATGGCCGCCGCGGACGAGGCCGAACTAAAGCACATGGTGGCAACCGCAGCTGCCCATGACGACGGCCCGATCGCCTTCCGTTACCCACGTGGCGAGGGTGTTGGGGTGGAACTGCCGGAAAAAGGCGAGATCCTTGAAATCGGCAAAGGCCGCATGATTGCAGAGGGCAAGCGCGTGGCGCTGCTGTCCTTTGGCACCCGCCTCGAAGAGGTTCGCAAAGCCGCCGAAACACTTGCAGCCAAGGGTATCACACCCACCATCGCTGACGCCCGCTTTGCAAAACCGCTGGACGAGGCGTTGATCCTCGATCTTGCGGCCAACCACGAAGCCCTGATCACCATCGAAGAAGGGGCGATCGGTGGCTTCGGCTCACATGTGGCGCAATTGCTGGCGGAAAATGCTGTCTTTGATCGCGGCTTGAAATACCGCTCTATGGTGCTTCCGGACACCTTCATCGATCAGGCGTCACCCAAAGCCATGTACGATGTGGCGGCCATGAATGCCGAGCAGATCGAAACCAAGGTTCTGGACACGCTGGGCATCACTCAGATCGGCGAAAAGTCTGCCTAAAGACGCGCGGCGTCACCGCACTTTCGGGTATGTTGAGCCAGAAAGAAGGCCTAGGTCTGCTCTGCGTCCAACATGGCTTTCAACGCGTCGCGGTAGTTCGGGTACGTCAGATCCACGCCGAGCTCTTTCTTGATGCGGTCGTTGCGGACACGCTTGCTGTCGGAATAGAAACTGCGCGCCATCGGGCTCATGTCCGCCTCCTCAAACGCCACCTCCGGTGGGGGGTCCATGCCCAACAACTCAGCGGCATAGCTCAGAATGTCCTGCGGCGGTGCAGGGCTGTCGTCGCAGACGTTATAGACCCGTCCGGCATCCGGTGCGACCATCGACGCCTCTAGAACCTGTGCGATGTCTGCCACATGGGCGCGGGAAAATACCTGATTTTTCTTGATGATCCGCCGTGCCGTGCCCTTGCGCAATTTGGCAAAGGGACCACGGCCTGGGCCATAGATGCCAGCCAGACGGAAAATATGAAGCGGGAGCCCCTCAACGGCCTGCCATTCAGCCTCGGCTTTGACCCGCATCTTGCCGCGCAGCCCACCCGGATCAAGCGGCGTTTCTTCATCGACCCAACCACCATCCATATCGCCGTAAACGCCCGTAGTGGACAGGTAGCCGACCCATTCCAACCCCTTGGCAGACGCCAAAGCGTCACGTCCCATCCGCAACACCGGATCGCCATCCGCGTCTGGACGGATCGAACTTAGAACATGACTCACGCCTTCGAGTGCGGTCTCAAAATCAAGTGGCCAGAGCATCGGAGTCACGCCCGCAGCCCGCAACTCATCAAATTGCGTTTCATCGCGCAGCGTCCCGATCACGGTCCATCCTTGCGGCACCAACCGTCGCGCCAAAGCGCGCGCAGTATAGCCATGTCCTAGTGAAAGCAGTGTCTTTGTCATGATCGCACCCTGCCGCCCAGCGGCGCTGGCTGCAAGGCCGCGCACTTGATTTTTCAACATTCCCGCCGTTCCCTCAGGTCATGCGCCCAGAAAATGACCCCTCCCTTGACGCCGCCTATGCCCTGAAAACCCCTCAGGACAGCAAACGCCTTTATGCGGAGTGGGCCGACACCTACGACCGTGAATTTGCGGCGTCCTCTGATTACATCCTACATCATCACGTAGCCCACCGATTTGCCGGCGCTGGTGGCATTGGGCCCGTTCTGGATGTAGGGGCTGGAACCGGCCTTCTGGCCGAAGCGCTGGCCCCCCTGATTTCAGCCGAGATCGACGGCACAGACATCTCGCCAGAGATGTTGCAGCGGGCCCGCGTCAAAGGGCTGTATCGGCACCTGTTCACCGGCGATCTCACCCGCACGCTTCCGGTTCAAAACGGCACCTATGCCGGCATCACAAGTTCGGGCACATTCACCAACGGACATGTCGGCCCCGACGCATTTGACGAACTCCTGCGCATCACCGCGCCAGACGGGCTGATTGTCTTGTCGATCAACGCACAACATTTTTCGGACGCCGGTTTTGCCAAAAAAATAGACTCTATTCAGGCCCAAATAACTGATTTGAGCCTGCAAGAGGTTTTAATTTACGGCACTGCCGCGACGGGCGATCACAAGGACGATACCGCTCTGATCGCGTGTTTTCGCAAAGCCTAGTTACTTGCCCTTCCAAACCGGATCGCGTTTTTCAGAAAAGGCTTTTGCGCCTTCCAACTGATCCTCGCTGTCATAAAGCACGTCCACGCTCCGCAGTTGGCGCTTGGTGATCCGGTTCATCGCATCCTGAAACTTGGCATCCTCCGCATCGCGCACGATCTCCTTGATCGCCGCATAAACCAGAGGCGGCCCCGAAGCGAGCAACTCCGCCTGCTCCCAAGCCCGCGCCATCAGCTTGTCCGCCGGTACGATCTCATTGACCAATCCCCAGCGATGCGCCTCCTCGGCATCAAACCAGCGCCCCGTCAGCAACAACTCCATCGCGATGTGATAGGGAATCCGCTTGGGCAACTTGACGCTTGCAGCGTCCGCCACCGTTCCGGAACGGATTTCCGGCAACGCAAAGCTGGCATGATCCGCCGCAAGGATCATATCCGCCGACAGGGCCAGCTCGAGGCCACCGCCACAAGCGATCCCGTTCACTGCCGCGATCACAGGCTTGTTCATGTCGCGCAGTTCCTGCAATCCGCCGAACCCACCAACGCCGTAGTCGCCATCAACCTCATCGCCATCCGCAGCCGCTTTGAGATCCCAGCCGGGGCAGAAAAACTTCTCGCCCCCACCCGTCAGGATCGCAACGCGCAACTCCGGATCGTCGCGAAAGTCCCGAAACACCTCGCCCATGACGCGGCTGGTAATCAAATCAATCGCATTGGCCTTGGGGCGATCCAATGTCACTTCCAAAATGGCGCCCTTGCGCCGCGTTTTCACTGGGCTTTCGCTCATGTCGTGTCACTCCTCAACCGCGAACGGATCATTGTCCGCGTCTCTGTTTGCTTCATATTCAGCCCAGAAAGCGGCCTTTTCGGCCGCCGCCTCTCCCAACAGGTCCGCAATGACCTGAAGGCTCATATCTGTGCCTGCCGACACGCCGGAGCTGGTGTAAAATTTGCCATCCTTGACCCAGCGCGCCTTGGGTTTCCAATCCACTGTATCGGTGCGGCTGATCTCGCGCACCCAGTCAAATGCCAGCTTGTTTGTGGTCGCCGCGCGCCCCTCAAGCAGACCCGCCCGCGCCAACAGTGCCGAACCCGTGCAGACGCTGGTCACGACCTCCGCCTTGGCGCTGGCCTGTTGCAACCAATCCAGCATGGCGGCGTTTTCGACCTCTTCCCGTGTGCCCTTGCCACCGGGAACCAGCAGCACGTCATAAGTGTCGCCCTCATCAAACCGCGCATCCGGCACCACAGCAGGGCCGCCCGAAGATGCCACCGCATGGCCGGTTTCACCGACCGCCACAATTTTGAAGTGCTCCCGATGCATCGCAAACATTTCAAGCGGCCCGAAATAGTCGAGCATCTCGAAACCCTCAAAAATCACCGCGCCAATGGTCTGCATCACAAGGCCTTTCTAATCAGAGCATCCGCTGCAACCGCCCGTGTGGGCGTGCAGATTAACGGATTGATCTCAGCCTCCTCCAGGCTGTCGAGGTTGGCAAGCACATAGGCCTGCAAAGCGTCAACCGCATCCAGAACTGCGTCCAGATTGACCGGCTCAGACCCGCGATACCCAAACAGAAGTTTTGACGTTTTTAGCTTTGTTAGAGACTGTTTTATCGATGAACGACTTGCGGGAACCAAGAGCGAGATGCTGTCTGACAACACCTCTGTCAGAACTCCGCCAGCAGCCAGCGTAAGGACAAACCCATGCGCCGGATCACGGGTCACACCAACCAAAAGCTCCGCAACACCCCCATCGATCATTTCCTCCACAAGAAAGTCTTCTGTTGGCATCCCGTCTGCAGCAGCATCCAATTGCGCATGCGTCAGCCCAAGTTTCACCGCACCTGCTTCGGTTTTGTGTGCCAAACCGCACCCCTTTAAGACCAAAGGCGCCGGCAAGCTTACGGCGGCTTCAGCCAGGCCATATTTGCCCTTGTTAGAGACTGTTTTTGGCACATCTAACCCGTGCTTTCGCAAGGCTGCCTTTGCTGTGGCTTCATCCAAAACCACGGCGCCTTCAGCACGTCCAGGCAAGGCCAGAGCCTGTGTCTCAGGCGCGTGTATCCATACCGTTGCAGCGGCGGCCTCTAGCGCATCACGCATGCCATACATCGGGATCACGCCCCCCGCAGCCAGCTCCGCCGCCGTGTCGGCAGGCATCAATTCCGGCAGGCTGGCGACAACCGCCATTGGCCGTCCAGTTGCCACCTTGGCTTTGATCGCCGCAGCGGTGGCACAATCCCAGTCCTGCCGGCTCTTGGGCGGATAGTCCACAACCGAAAACGTCAGGCCGATGTGCTCTGCCATCATCGCGCCCCAAGCCTGAGCCATCGCGTCTTCATCGCGCCAAATGTAGGTGTGGTAGTCCAGCGGATTGGCCAGAGCGACCATTGGCCCCAATACCTCACCCAAGGTCTGTTTCTGGCTTTCGGTCAATGCCGGAAAGGTCAGTCCGGTTCCCAGCGCTGTGTCCGCCATCAAACTCGCCTCGCCTCCCGAACAACTGATCGACGCAATCGTCGGCATCTCAAGCGGGCCGTTCATATGCAACAGCTTCAGAGCCTCAAGAAACACCGCCAAATCCCGCACGCGTGCAAACCCAAACCGCGAGATCAAAGCCTCAGCCCCTGCATCACTGCCAGCCAGTGACGCTGTGTGGCTCACCGTTGCCGCCTGCGCCTCTTCGCTTGCGCCCACTTTCAACACCACCACCGGCACGCCTTTGGCATAGGCCTTCTTCGCAAAATCCTCCCAATCCCGCAGGTCGGTGAACCCCTCGATATGCAGTCCAATGGCCGTGACCCTTGAGTCATCTAAAAAGGCACTGGCAATTTTGGCCTGACTGAGCTGCGCCATATTTCCACAGGTCGCCACATAGGAAATCGGTACACCGCGTTGCTGATTGGTCAGGTTGATCGCAATGTTCGAACTTTGCGTCAGGATCGCGACGCCTTTGTCCACGCGCACACAGCCGTGTTGATCCGGCCACAACACTGCTCCATCCACAGCATTGATCACCCCATAACAATTGGGGCCCAAAATCGGCATCGCGCCCGCTGCGGCAACCAGCTGCGCCTGCAAATCACCTCCCGAAGCATCCTCCGCAAGCGCCTCTGAGAAACCCGAAGCGAAACACACGGCTCCGCCTGCGCCCATAGTTGACAAAGCCTGCACCGCCTCGATCGTGGCATGCCTGTTGATCCCGACAAAGGCCGCATCCGGCGCATGTGGCAAATCCTCGAGAGCCGCAAAAGCTGCCCGCCCTGCGACCTCGGCCGCCTTGGGATGCACAGGCCAGATCTCACCCTCAAACCCGAGCTTCTCCAGCTGTCGCACAACCTCGACGCACCACGCCCCACCGCCGATCACCGCAACGCTTTTGGGCTGGATTAGTCTCGAAATATTACGCGCCATTGTGCTGTGCCTCCCAAAGAAGTTCGCCCTCGGCACGGACAAATTTCGCATGAAAAAACATAGGCCCGAGGCGAATGCGTCGACCTTGCCCATCACTTCCTATTGCCGGAAATACCTCGGGGGTGCGGGGGCTGGCCCCCGCCCATGAGCGGTCTAGCGGTCCAGATGTCCTAAATCGCGTTCTGGTGCGATCACATCCCGCAATCTTTTCTTGATCTCTTTTGCTTCCGGAAACCCGCCATCGCGCTTGCGGTCCCAAATGGTGTCGCCATCCACCACAATGCGATAGGTCCCCGGAACATCGGCCGGCGCAATGGTCACGCCTGACAAGTCGCTGCCCAAGGTTTGCAACAGCTCTTGCGCCATCCATCCCGCACGCAGCAGCCAGTTGCATCCGACGCAATAGTAGATTGTCACAGCCGGCTTCATGGCGACTCCCCCACGGTTCACATCCGCAGTTGTGCCGCCCATTTGCGCGGGACGCAACGTCCGCCATTACGCACCAAGCGCCCGTAGCATTTCGCGGCTGATGATGTGACGCTGGATTTCGCTGGTGCCTTCCCAGATGCGCTCAACCCGCGCATCACGCCAAATCCGTTCCAGTGGCAGCTCGTTCATCAACCCCATGCCGCCATGAATCTGGATCGCCTCATCCGCGACAAAGGCCAGCATTTCGGTCGCCTTCAGCTTGGCCATGGACATGTCCGATTCCGTCACCGTGCCCTGATCAAACTTCCAACCCGCTTCCCAAGTCAGCAGGTTCGCTGCCTTCAATTCCAACGCCATGTCCGCCAACTTAAAGCTCACGCCCTGAAACTTGCCGATTTGCTGACCAAACTGTTTGCGCTCTGCTGCATAAGAAATCGAGTGCTCCAACGCGCGCTCGGCGCGCCCTAGACACGTTGCGGCAACCTGAAGGCGTGTGGCGCCCAGCCACTCGTTGGCCACTTGAAATCCCTTGTCAACTTCTCCCAAAACCGCCTCATCCGGCAGCCGGCAATCGTCAAACTCCAGCACTGCGTTGGTATATCCCCGATGGCTTACGTTGCCGTAGCCCTCGCGCACTTCAAATCCTGGCGTGCCTTTATCGACGAAAAACGCGGTGATCTTCTTCTTTGGTCCACGCGGCGTGTCTTCAACTCCGGTCGCCATGAAACAAATCGCGAAATCCGCGATGTCGGCATGGCTGATGAAATGTTTGGTGCCATTCAGAACCCAATCGCCGCCATCGCGTTTTGCTGTGGCCTTCATCCCACGTAAATCGGATCCTGCGTCCGGCTCGGTCATCGCGAGACAGTCCCACTTCTCGCCCTTCATGCAAGGCACCAGATACTTTTCCCGTTGCTCTGCCGTGCCCGCCATCAGGATGTTGGACGGCCGCGCCACGCCTGTCCAATGCAGCGCATAGTTCGCACGCCCCAACTCTTTTTCGTACATCAGCCATGTCAGCGTATCGAGACCCGCGCCGCCGACTTCCTCCGGCATGTTCGCCGCATAAAGCCCGGCTTCCATCGCCTTTTTCTGCACGTCGCGGATCACGTCCATATCAAGATGCCCGGTCCGCTCGATTTCCGCCTCGTGCGGATAAAGCTCGTTCTCCACGAAAGCCCGCGTGGTTTCCACGATCATGGCCTGTTCTTCGGTCATCCCAAACTGCATAGCGCGCTCCAAATTCTTTACCGCCCCAGTTCAATCCACTTGACCGGCCAGATCATGCGCAATTATCCCTGTATCATGCAGTTTTGGCAAAAAACCTCCGCCGCGCCGCAGCGCATTGGTGTTCTTCTATTCGAGGGCTTCTCCAACCATTGCCTTGCCAACACGGTGGAACCCATGCGCGCGGCCAATATGCTGTCGGGCAAGGCACTTTATGACTGGACGTTTCTATCGCTCGATGCGCAACCAGTCCAAAGTTCGTCCGGTCTTCCGGTGGCCCCGCATGATCGCCTTGATGCGGCCCGTGGCGACATGTTGGTGGTGATGCCGTCTTACGGTTTTCGCCACCACGCCGGATGGAAAACCCAAGCAGCGCTCAGATCCGCCGCCACGCGGTTTCCCAAGCTTTGCGCCATGGACACCGGAAGCTGGCTTTTGGCGCATTCTGGGCTTTTGGATGGGCATCGGGCCACGATCCACTGGGAGGAACTCACCAACTTCGCCGAACGTTTTCCAGAGGTTGAGGCAATCCGTGAACGTTTTGTCATCGACGACAATCGCCTGACCTGCTCCGGCGCCATGGCCGCCTTTGACCTGATCCTGCACCTGATCGGGCAAACCCATGGTCAGGCCCTCGCGCTTGAGGTCGCGCAGCTCTTTATGACCCGTGACAGCGCCCGCAGCCACGCTGGCGGCGCCACCCCTGCTGGCCGCATTGTGAACCGTGCGCTGGCGGTGATGCAGGAACACCTAGAGAATCCACTGCCCATCCCAGACATCGCCCGCCGCACAGGTGTTACGCAGAAAACGTTGGAGGCACGAATGAAAGCCGAATTGGGCGCGACACCCACAACGGTTTATCGCCGTCAGCGCCTGTCACTGGCACGCAAGCTTGTGGTCGACACGGATCTGTCAGTCGCAGAAATCGCCCTACGAACAGGGTATGGAAACCCTGCGGCCATGACCCGAGCATTCAAAGCCGATTTTGGGACCACTCCAAGTCAGATTCGGCAGAGTTAGTCTCTATTTCGTATACATCTGTTTCTTGTGTGCCCGTGTGCGCTCGGTACCTTCGGCTGATCCGTCGTGAAACGTGCCGAACCACTTATCAAACGGGATTTCCGAGGTGCCATAGTTACATTCGAAATACCTGTGATGCAGTTGGTGAAAGAAATCCCCCGATTTGGCCACTTCCGCATCTTTGGCGATCAGTTTCTCAAATCCACAGTGTGAAAACACCGGACTGAGTTGCTGGAAATAGACGTGAAACATCAAATGCAGGGTGCCTGAGGGCACCACCAGATGCACAAAGTAAGTCGTGAAATAGAACATATTTTCGTACCAGTGGTTCGAAATTCCCGACCACGGCCCGACATTCACATTGCGATGATGCACAGCATGCACGTGTTTATAAAGTTTCGGGTGATGCTCCAACCGATGCACCCAGTAAAAGTGCAACCCCGACCACATCGGGATCAACGCCAGCCACGCGACAAAGAACACCGGCGTCTCGGCAAAAGTGATCACCGGCACCCAGCCGTTCGCCATCACCCAGAAAATCAAGCACTGGTATACCGTCGCCACGGTCATCGCGCTGCCAAGTGTCCACCAGATATTGTCGAGCACCTGATTGTTGAAGGTGAAGGTGCCGTTCTTACGTGTCAGGTCGCGCTTGTCGAACTTCTTGCGCATGCCCTGACCCTTGCGCATGTAAAGCCACCAATGCAGCCCGCCTGCCACCATCGCCTGTGGCACTATGTTCATCAGCCAGACCGTTCCGATCCAGCGCCAGTGAAACACCTGCATCTGCTCCAGCGGCGGCAGCACAAAAGCCCAGACCAGCACCGCGACTAGAAACGGAATCGTCAGCGCCGTCAGCATCATCCACGCCCCGCGATACCAGCGCAGCACCGCCAGCGGCCTTGGCGGCCATGCAAAAAGTGGATTTAAAGCAATCGGGTGCGACGGGCGATAGTTCCAGCGCTCCGCCTCGGCATCATTGGCAAAATCATGTGGCATGGTGCAATCCTCCCAAGGTGCGCGTGGGGCGACCGGTTATGTCGCGTAATTTGACCCTTCGTCGTCCAGAATGGCCTTAAGTTCCGCCAGATGCCGCGCGTCCTGATCTGGATACTCCTCCAACTCCCGCGCGGTTTTTTCGGCAATGTCATCGGGCAAAACGCGCAACGGCTGTCCGGTCTGCAACGCGCGGATATAGGTCTCTGCCGCCCGCTCGAAGTAGTAGAGCCGGTTAAATGTGTCCGCGACGCTGCTGCCAATGACAAGCACACCATGGTTGCCCATGATCATCACCTTCTTCTTCGGATCGGCCAGCAACGCCGCACAGCGCTCTCCCTCATCTTCAAAGGCCAACCCGCCATAGCCCTCGTCGATCACATAGCGGTTATAAAACGTCGCACAGTTCTGATCGATCGGCGGCAGGTTGCTGTCCGCCAACGAAGCCAGAACCGTGGCGAAAATCGAATGCACATGCATCACACAACGCGCATGCGGGCAATGACGGTGAATACCGCCATGCAACCCCCAGGCCGTGGGATCAGGCGCATCCGGTCCCTTGAGGGTTTCCGGATCGTTGGCATCCAGCAACAACAGCTCGCTCGCCCGAACCCGCGAAAAATGCACTTGATTGGCGTTCATCAGGAACTGCGTGCCGTCGTCATTCACTGCAAGGCTGAAATGGTTCGCCACGCCCTCGTGCATGTTCAACCGCTCGGTCCAGCGAAACGCCGCCGCCATATCAACGCGTTCCTGCCAATGCTCCATATTGGGCCGCAAGTTGGTGACGCTCATCTGATCTGTCCTTTGTATTTGTGCTTGACCAAAAACCTGCCCAAGCGCCGCTGCCTTTACCAACGAAAAAAACGGGGGTAATCCATTAGTCAAACTACTGGATAGATAATGTGATGTCTCAAGATCTGCCCCCCCTGAACTGGCTGCGCGCGTTCGAGGCCGCCGCGCGCAGCCTGTCGTTCACCGGTGCAGCACAGGAACTCAACATCACCCAAAGCGCGGTCAGCCAACAAATCAAAGCCCTCGAAGGCCACCTCGGCCAGCCGCTTTTCCATCGTCGTCCCCGAACGCTGGAACTCACCAGAACCGGCCTGCTCTACTTGCCGGTGGTACGCGACGCCTTCCGTACCCTGCGTCGTGGAACCCGTACCGTTCTGGGTCCTCAAAGGCAGGTGCTTCAAATTCAGTGCAACATCACCTTCGCCATCCACTGGCTCGCCCCGCGCATGGCTGGGTTCCATGCGGCCCACCCCGACATTCAACTCAACCTGCGCACGGAACTATGGGAACCACGGGACATGGCGGAAGGTGTGGATCTGGAAATCCGCTATTCCCTGCGCCCCGCGGAACATTTGCGGGCCGAACTTCTGCGTCGGGATCACTACTACCCCGTCACCGCACCGAATTATGACGTGTCTCTCGCCACCTTGCACACACATCCTCTTTGGGATTGCGCCAATTTGATGTGCAACTGGTCCAGTTGGGCAGAAGATCAGGCACTGGATTGGCCGGATCCCTTCGTGACCTACGCAACCACATATTCCGTCACAATGGCTGCCGCAGCAGCCAGTGCCTGCGTGGCGCTTGCCCATGACACCATTGCCGCCAACCTCCTGCGCAACGGAACTCTCGTGGCGCCCTTTGACCATCGCGTTCCGATGGAAGAAGCCTACTATCTCTTATCCGCGCCCCAAGCCGAAGACATGCCCGCCGCCCAAGCCTTTGCCACATGGCTGCGCTCCGAACTGGCACAAGAAAGACGCTCGTCCCTTTCGGGATCCTGACCGCCGCCTGCAAGCGTTGGGTGACGTCGCAAATTTCAAACCACTCCTGAAACTGTTTTCGCAAAACCTTCATCTTGCCGATGGTTGAACATCCCTCAAACGCATGGCACCTTACGCCATGGAACATATGCACTTTCAAAGCTGGGCCGACGTGGCCCCCCGCCTTGTCGCCGTGGCCGCCGGCCGCGCGCCCGCAGACACCGTCATTCGCAAGGGCCAGTGGGTCAACGTTCACACCCGCGAAATTCTCCCAGATCATGACATCGCCATTGCCGCAGGCCGCATTGCCTATGTCGGTCCTGACGCCAGCCACTGCACTGGCCCCGATACCGAGGTCATCGAGGCCAACGGCCGCTTTATGATCCCGGGCTTGTGTGACGGTCACATGCACATTGAAAGTGGCATGCTGACCCCCGCGGAATTCGCCCGCGCCGTGATCCCGCATGGCACCACCACCATGTTCACCGATCCGCACGAGATCGCCAATGTGCTCGGCCTTGAGGGCGTGCGCATGATGCATGACGAAGCTTTGATGCAGCCCATCAACATTTTCACGCAAATGCCTTCCTGCGCCCCCAGCGCGCCGGGTCTGGAAACCACAGGTTATGAAATCGGCCCCGACGATGTGAGTGCCGCCATGGGCTGGCCCGGCATCATTGGTCTGGGCGAGATGATGAATTTCCCCGGTGTGATCAACGGCTCCCAACAGATGTTAGCCGAAATCGCCGCCACGCAGAACGCCGGCAAAACCGTAGGCGGCCATTACGCCAGTCCCGACCTTGGTATCCCGTTCCACGCCTATGCGGCAGGTGGTCCCGCGGATGACCACGAAGGCACCTGCGAGGCCGACGCCATCGCCCGTGTGCGTCAAGGTATGCGCATGATGATGCGGCTCGGATCGGCTTGGTATGACGTGGAGACCCAGATCACCGCGATCACCGAAAAGGGGCTGGATCCGCGCAATTTCATCCTCTGTACCGATGATTGCCACTCGGGCACCTTGGTCAACGACGGTCACATGAACCGCGTGGTGCGCCATGCCATCGAATGCGGCTGTGATCCGGTGGTGGCCTTGCAGATGGCAACGATCAACACCGCCACCCATTTCGGCGTTGAACGCGACCTCGGCTCCATCGCGCCAGGCCGCCGCGCCGATGTGATCCTGACCTCTGATCTCAAAACCCTGCCCATCGAACATGTCATCGCCCGTGGCAAAACCGTCGCGCAGGATGGCAAAGGCTTGGTGGACTGCCCGCATTATGACTGGCCTGCCCACGCGCGTCAGACCGTCAACATGGGCCGCGACCGCACCGCCGCTGACTTTGAAATCCACGCCCCCGAAGGGGCAACCAAAGTCACAGCCAACGTGATTGGCGTGGTGGAAAACCAAGCGCCGACCAAAGCGCTCACTGCCGATCTCCCCGTCGAAAATGGCGTGGTTTGCGGTGACATAGAGACTGATATCGCCCAGATCGCCCTTGTCGAACGTCACCGCGCCACGGGTGGCGTGGTGAACGGGTTTGTCTCGGGCTTTGGGTATAAAGGACGCATGGCCATGGCCTCCACCGTGGCCCATGACAGTCACCACATGATCGTTGTCGGCACCGACCACGAAAACATGGCGCTGGCTGCCAACCGTCTGGGCAAAGTTGGTGGCGGTGTGACCGTGTTCAAAGACGGGCAGGAAATCGCGCTGATTGAGTTGCCCATCGCGGGCCTGATGTCAGACGCGCCGGCCACCGAGGTTGCTGCCAAAGCCGACAACATGGTGCAGGCGATGGAGGCTTGCGGCTGCACGCTGAACAACGCTTATATGCAACACTCGCTTCTGGCGCTGGTGGTGATCCCTGAACTCCGGATCTCGGACCTTGGCCTTGTTGATGTAACCAAGTTTGAAATGACTGATGTGATTAAGGCCGCTGAATGACCCCGCAACAAATTCCCGTACATTCTCCCGCTATCCCCGCTGCGCAGAGCTTTACCGATGCCGCCGCAGCTGTTGAACGCCTCGAAGAGCTCTACACTATCGCAACAACCTATCTCTGCGATCAATTCAGCCGCGCCCTGCGCAAAGGGCCTGACGGCCACCGCATCCGCGCGTTTTATCCGGAAATCCGCATCACGACGACCTCATTTGCACAGGTCGACAGCCGACTCAGCTTTGGCCACGTGTCAGAGCCAGGCACCCACGCGGCCACGATCACGCGACCGGATTTGTTCCGGAACTATCTGCAGCAACAAATAACCCTGCTGCTGGAAAACCACGGCGTGCCGGTCACGATTGGAGTCTCAGACACCCCGATCCCCGTGCATTTTGCAGTCGCCGCACGTAGCAACATGACTGTACCTCAGGATGGCGCTGCAGAATTCACATTGCGCGACATTTTTGATGTTCCGGACCTGTCGACCACCAACGATGACATCGTGAACGGCATGAACGAGGCAAACGGCGCTGAACCTCTGGCGCCTTTCACGGCCCAGCGCGTCGACTATTCACTCGCGCGGCTCAGCCACTATACCGCCACCGATGCCGAGCATTTCCAGAACCATGTGCTGTTCACCAACTACCAGTTCTACGTGACAGAGTTCGAAGCCTACGCCCGCGCCATGCTCGACGATCCAAAGTCGGGCTACACCAGCTTTGTCAGCACTGGAAATGTCGAAATAAACGACGCGGAAACCCCCATCGCGCCCGTCGATAAACAGCCGCAAATGCCGACCTACCACCTCAAGCGCGAAGATGGCTCCGGCATCACGCTGGTGAACATCGGGGTTGGGCCGTCAAATGCCAAAACTGCAACTGACCACATCGCCGTGTTACGACCCCACGCGTGGATCATGGTTGGCCACTGTGCCGGACTGCGCAATTCACAATCGCTCGGTGATTTTGTTCTCGCCCATGCCTATCTGCGTGAAGACCACGTTCTTGATGACGACCTGCCTGTTTGGGTGCCAATCCCTGCCTTGGCCGAAGTGCAGATCGCCATGGAGGAAGCCGTCGCCGAAGTAACCGAGCTCAAGGGGTATGACCTGAAGCGTGTTATGCGCACAGGGACAGTGGCAACCATCGACAACCGCAACTGGGAACTGCGCGAACACGCGGGCCCCGTGCAACGTCTGAGCCAATCCCGCGCAATCGCGCTGGATATGGAAAGCGCGACCATTGCGGCCAACGGCTACCGGTTCCGCGTGCCTTATGGCACTCTTCTCTGTGTCAGCGACAAGCCGCTACATGGCGAATTGAAGCTTCCAGGAATGGCATCGGACTTCTATAAGACGCAGGTCGCACGCCATTTGATGATCGGCATTCGCGCGATGGAAACCCTTCGTGAGATGCCGCTGGAACGGCTGCATTCGCGGAAATTGCGCTCATTTGACGAGACCGCATTCCTTTGACTCTGCGGAAACTTGCCAAAAACCCCACTTTTTATGGGTTTTTGGGCACACAATTTATTGTGTTCGCCTACTATATCCCGTTAAATGCCCGGCACGAGGCCCAATACTCGGGCAGACCAATGGAGACCTGAAATGGCAAAACCGATGACAAAGACCCAACTCGTTGCCGCTCTGGCCGAAGAAATGGGTTCGGACAAGAAATCCGCAGGCGCAGCGCTGGAAGCAGTATGTGCACTGATCACCCGTGAAGTTTCCGGCGGCGGCGCAGTGACCCTGCCTGGCGTTGGCAAAATCTACTGCCGCGAGCGCCCAGAGCGCATGGTGCGCAACCCTGCCACCGGCGAGCAGATCAAGAAAGACGCAGACAAGGTTGTGAAAATGACCATCGCCAAAGCGCTGAAAGACAGCGTAAACGGCTGATCGCGTTGATCACTGATTTACGGAAAGGGTCGCCCACGGGCGACCCTTTTTGTTTGGCCTGACGTCGCGGGTTTTCACCCCATGCGCCGCCGGTCTCACAACTGCGCGCTTGGGGTCGACCGCGAAATTTCCAACTCCGCCGCGTCCATCTCTTCGCCGACGCCTTCAAACAACGGCGTCGACAAATACCGCTCGCCAGTGTCCGGCAGCATCACCAGAATGTTGCTGCCCGCGGGCGCGGTCTCTGCAACTTGCATCGCCGTGGCAAAAGTCGCCCCGGCCGAAATGCCAGTGAAAATGCCTTCTTCTGCTGCCAGTCGCCGTGACCACACGATCCCGTCCGGCCCAGCGACGGTCAACAATTCGTCATACAGCCCGTTGTCCAGCGCCTCCTGCAAAACCCACGGGATGAAATCCGGCGTCCAGCCCTGAATAGGATGCGGTTCGAAATTCGGATGGCTCTCGGTCGCCTGATGGTCGGCGTTGCGCGTGTTTACATAGCCCGATCCGACAAGCGCAGCGTTGGCCGGCTCGCTCAGGATGATCTTGGTGTCCGGACTTTCCTTGCGCAGAACACGACCCACTCCGCTCACCGTGCCACCGGTGCCGTATCCGCTCACGAAGTAGTCCAGTTTTTCGCCCGCAAAATCCGACAGAATTTCCCGCGCTGTTGTGGCCTCGTGAATATCGGCGTTGTCGGCTGTCTCAAACTGACTCGCCAAAAACCAGCCGTTCGCCTCGGCCAATTCCTTGGCCTTCTGGTACATTCCGAACCCCTTTTGCGCCTTTGGCGTCAGAACAACCTTGGCCCCAAGGAACCGCATCAGGCGCCGACGTTCCACGGAAAACGCCTCCGACATGGTGATCACCAGCGGATAGCCTTTTGCGGCACAGACCATTGCCAACCCGATACCAGTGTTGCCGGATGTGGCCTCAACCACCGTCTGCCCAGGCTTCAGTCGCCCGTCACGTTCCGCGGCCTCGATGATGTTCAGCGCCAGACGGTCTTTGACCGATCCCGCGGGATTGAAGGCCTCGAATTTCACATAGACGTTCACATGCTCCGGCGCGATCCGGTTGATGCGCACCACCGGCGTGTTGCCTACGGTGTCCAGAATGCTGTCATAGCGCCGTCCGCGCCCATCGGTTTCACGAATACTCATGGTTGGTCACCTTGCTGAATTGCAACTTTTGTTGGTTCAAAACATAGGCTCTGCCTACGCTGGCGAAAGGCAGGTATCGGCAAAAAGGACCGCCATCGCGCAGCACATCGCGATTCAGAAACCAAGTCCGCAAAAGGGACGCTGTGCCCAAACCGAATTGGAACTTTTGCCAAATATCAAAACCGGCGTTTCACAGGAAACACTGCACTTCGATCAAGTATCCGTTCGGATCGCGCACAAAGAATGAATAAATACCGAAACGGTCCATATTCTGAGGCGCCCCCTGAAGATCCACGCCCGCTGTCTCAAGCCGGGCATACCACGCATCCACTGCCGCCACGCCGTCCACCAAAAGCGTGATCATCCCACCGTTAGGCTCCACCACGCGATCCGCAAAAGTCTCGCAAACCCCGATCCGCGCACCCTCCGCCGTGGCAAATATCATTGCCTGTCCGGCATCCAGAGCCACCTCTAGCCCCAGCGCATCGCGATAGAACGCAATGCAGGGCGCGAGGGTTTCCGTATAAACCCAACTGATTTGCCCCGTGATGGCCTTCATTTCAGCCGTCCCACAATGCGCCCGATAAAGATCGCGACAAACATGGTGCCGACGATGGCCTGTAGACCTGTCAGAATGCGCGGCAGACTCGCTGCCGGAGTGATCTCGCCATAGCCTACGGTGGTCATGGTGATCATAGAAAAATAGACAAACGGCGCACGGTGACCGGCCACATCCTCAGGCAAATTAAAACTTCCCGGATGCATCACCTCGATCCGCCAGTAAATCAGCCCCCACAACATCGCGATCAGCAGGTATCCGAAAATACCGCTCGACAGGCGCTCATACTCTGAATGGACCGGGCCAATCAGCTGGCGGAAACTGATAATCATCGAGCCGAACAACAACACTGCCGCCAAACCCGACAGGCTGCCATCCACATGCACGTCCAGCGATTCGCTCATGATCAGCAACACAAACCACGCAAACACCGGAATAGACATCAGAAGACGCAGTGCAGTGTTGCGCTCAGTTGCCCCAACAACACCGAGAAACAGGAAACTCAGCCCCCAAAGCGCCACCTGATCCGCAAACGGCAACCGGTCTTCAAACCCGTCCAGAAGGATCAGAGAAACCAAAAGCCCCAAGAGAATCGACCACCGGTGGGTTTGAAACAAACCGTCAGGCACCGAAACATGTTTCACATCGTTCATTTTCTTGTCCTCAAAACCCGCATCCCTGTGCAAATATGCCCCCATAACAAATGCGTGAGCCGAATTAGTGTGCTCAAACGTAAGCTGAATTGAATTGATAAGGGAAGGACTTTGACATGAGCGGGATGGATGAACGTCGCTTGATAGACCTAGGCATTCGATTGCTGTTTTTGGCAGTTTTCGCGTATGCCGCCTTTGCGATCATCATGCCGCTGTCGGGCATTGTGGTCTGGGCAATTATCCTCGCAGTGGCGATTTATCCGGTCTTTGACTGGCTTCAAGCCAAGCTCGGCGGTCGTCGCGGTTGGGCTTCCACAATCATCACGTTGCTCGGCCTTGTTCTTACAATCGGGCCTCTGTGGGCGTCCATCGGGCAACTCGCAGAATCGCTCAACAGCTTCTCAACCAAACTCCACAACGGCACGCTCAAGTTGCCGCCACCGCCAGAAGGCCTTGACGAAATCACTCTCGTTGGACCCAAAGCGGCCGAAATCTGGTCCCTGTTCAACACCAACATGGATTTGGCCTTCAAACAGTATGGTTCGGTCATTCTCGAATTTGCCGGCTCTGTTGGTGGTGCGGTGGCCGGTATCGGCTTCCAGCTTCTTGCGATGGCACTCTCCGTCATCGTTATGGGTATGATGCTCTCACCCGGACCGAAACTTGGCGAGATGCTGCAATCCTTCGGCAACCGCGTCTTTGCTCCAAAAGGCGGCGAGTTTGTTGAAATGGCCGCAGCCACCGTGCGCAACGTTTCCCGAGGCGTTCTGGGCGTCGCCGCCTTGCAAGCTGCGCTTATGGGCATCGTCATGAAGGTCTTTGGAATCGAAACCGCCGGTATGCTGGCGGTGATTGTCCTGATCCTTGGCATCATTCAGGTCGGACCCACCATTGTTGTGATCCCGCTTGTGATTTGGGCATGGGGCTCTATGGGCACCGGCGCTGCGCTTCTGTTCACAGCCATCATGATCCCGCTCATGCTGATGGATAACTTCCTGCGCCCGATTTTCATCGCGAAAGGTCTCAACACCCCAATCCTCGTGATTCTTGTCGGCGTCATTGGCGGAGTGCTATCCGGTGGCCTAATTGGCATCTTCATCGGCCCGGTAATTCTCTCTGTGTTTTATGAACTCGTGGTGGCGTGGATGAACGCTGACATCGCCAAAGACATCGAAGCCGACACGGAAGAAGGAGCTGCCGGATGAAACGCGCCTTCTGGATTGCTTTAGGCCTGCTGATGATTCTGGTCAGCTGGTATCTTGCGGCGGACCGCCGGACGCCATTTACATCCAATGCGCGCGTCAAAGCGGTGATCACACCGATCACACCGCAAGTTTCTGGAACGGTCCTCGAAATCAATGCCGAGAACGGAGAAATCGTCGAAGCCGGCGCCGTTCTCGCACGCATCGACTCGCGCCAGTTCGAAATTCAGAAACACAGTGCTGAGGCCGATCTGGAGCTTGCCACTCAGGACGTGGGCGCAGGGTCAGCTGATGTCAGCAGCGCACAGGCCCGCGTGACCCGCGCCGAAACCGATCTGGAGACCGAAAGCCTTCAAGCGGCCCGCGTGTTCGACCTTGAGAAAAAGGGGCTGATCGCGGTCGCCAAAGCTGACGAATCCCGCCGGCTCCTCGCGGATGCCGAGGCCACGTTGGAACAAGCGCGGGCCGATCTGGAAAGCGCCAAGCAAGCCCTTGGAAGCTCCGGTCAGGACAACCCACGCATTCAAGCTGCGCTGGCGAAACTGGCGGACGCCGAACTCAAACTCAGCTGGACGGTACTCAAAGCCCCAGCGCGCGGCGTTCTCTCCGATCTTGATCTCGCCGTCGGCAACTACGCCCGTTCCGGACAAAGCCTGATGACCTTTGTCGACAGCACGAATGTCTGGATCGAGGCCTATATGACCGAGAACAATCTCGGAAACATCAAGATCGGCGACCCCGTCGATGTGGTTCTGGACATGCACCCCGGCAAAATCTGGAAAGGCCAAGTTGCCAGTCTCAGTATCGCAAGCTCAGATGGAACCAGCTCAAAACCCGGCGAGCCTACGGCAATCCCGCGTGTCTCCGGCTGGTTACGTGACCCGCAACGTTTTGCCCTGCGCATCGTGCTGCCGGACTATACAGAAGGCGACGAAACTGACGATGTCCGGTTCAATGTCAACGGACAGGCAGACGTGATCGTTTATACGAGAGACCGCGGATTCCTAAACGCCATTGGTCGCGTGTACATCAAGATCGTCGCGCTTTTCTCCTATGCCTACTGAACCAAACAATCGCGGCAAGAGGCTCGCTGTCGGAACGGCGAGCCTGTTTGCCCTTGGCCTGTTGATTGGCTGGCCGCTTGCCACAATCGGAACCGTCTTTGTTGTGCTCTTCCTGCAAGCGCCCGGCCCAATGCCTGGCGTGGCGATACGCACGCTGTTTCAACAGGGCATTGTTTTCCTCGCAGCCTCATGGCTGATTTCCTCTGCCCTCTCGCCCTATCCCGTCGCCTTCTTGCTGGCGCTCGCCATGGCTGTGGCCACTTGCTTTTACTGGTCCACCAAGGGCGCGGGCGTGCTCTCGGTTGTGCTTGCACTGATGGCAGCGCTGATGTTGCCGAAACTGGTGATGACCTCCCAAGAGCTGGCGCTGACTCTGGTTATCTGGCTGCCGATCAATCTGCTGCTGGCATGGCTGTGGACGGTCTTTATGTTTTACGTCTTTCCGCCAACACCGGCCGGCATCGCCGCTGCGCAAAAGCCCGACGGACCGACCTACGACCCCAACAGGCTGGTGTTGCGCATGTCCTTGGTCACCATTCCTTTCGCAATCTACTTTTACCTGGTCGGGTCTTCCGCTCTGGTGACTTTGCTCTTCGTCGCAATCCTGAGCCAACAACTCGCAGCCGCAACCGCAGCCGGACCTACAGTCGCCAAAACCATGCTCAAAGCAAATTTCTGGGGCGGCATCACAGCCATCTTCTGTTACGAAATCACCGTGATCGCACCCTTGATGATCGTCGCAATGCTGGCGTTCGCAACCGCCGCATTTGTGCTGGCGGGTTGGCTGGTCTCCGATCGTGCTGATGCATCCATGGCAGGCACCGCGCTCACCACAACGGTCATTCTGTTCGGGGGTTCCATCGCGCCGTTTGGGAACGATGCAGATGTGAAGATGATCGACCGCCTCGTGCAAATCGGCAATGCGCTGGTCTTCGTCCTGATCGCATATATCGTTGTGGATTCATTCTTCCCGCTCAACCGCGAAGACCGAATGAGACCCAAACGCCGCGGCCTGCGTGGCCTGTTGCGAGGCGCACAGTCGCAATAGAGACATGCCCAATCCAGCAAGGTGAAAAAGTTAACCACTCTGACCGAGGCGGTTGTAACCCCCTTTCCTTTGCGATTAGATCGCGTCGAGCAGGGGTATTTCAGGACAGGCAATATGGACATCCGCGCAATAGGCATGGGGCTTCTCTTTGCCTTCATCTGGTCCTCAGCCTTTACCTCGGCCCGTATCATCGTGGCGGACGCGCCGCCGCTGGCGATATCGTCGATCCGCTTTGCCATTGCCGGCGTGATCGGAGTTCTCATTGCCCGCGCATTGGGTCAGACATGGCATTTGACCCGCGCTCAATGGCGGGCCACGCTAATTTTCGGCCTCTGTCAGAATGCGCTATATTTGGGTCTGAATTTCACCGCCATGACCACGATAGAAGCCTCATTGGCCTCCATCATCGCCTCGACCATGCCGTTGATCGTCGCCTTCCTCGGGTGGGCCGCGATGGGCGAAAGGCTAAGCCCGCTTGCCGCCATCGGGCTGGTGGTCGGCTTTGCCGGCGTTGTCCTCATAATGGGCGGACGCATGGACCAAGGCGTCGATCTATTTGGTGTGCTCCTTTGTGTCATTGGCGCCTTGGCGCTGGCTGTTGCCACTCTGACGGTGCGCAACGCCTCTGCGGGTGGCAATGTCATGATGATTGTCGGCCTTCAGATGTTTGTCGGCGCAATCGTCCTCTTTTTTGCCTCGCTCATCTTCGAAACATGGGAGTTCAACTGGACCCCAAGAATGCTGACGGCGTTGACCTATACAATTTTTGCCCCCGGCCTGTTGGCCACGTGGATCTGGTTTGCGCTTGTCGCCCGTATCGGTGCTGTCAAAGCGGCGACGTTCCACTTTCTCAATCCCTTTTTCGGGGTTGCCATCGCCGCGCTCATTCTTGGTGAACGTCTTGCCGCCACGGACATTGTCGGCGTTGTAATCATTGCCGCTGGCATCCTTGCGGTGCAGCTTTCGAAACAATCGCACACGCCCAAGTGAAGCCTCGTCAACGCTGTTTGACATGACATAAGTCGCATGTGTTGGCACAACAGGTGCATGGAATTTGTCTTTGCATATGGTGCGGGCCTGCTGACGCTGATCAACCCCTGCGTTGTTCCGGTGTTACCGATCGTGCTGACCACCGCCCTGAACGCGTCCCGCCATGGCCCTGCCGCCTTGGCATTGGGCATGAGCCTCAGCTTTGTTGTGCTTGGCATGGCGGTCACGGTGTTCGGCCACGCCATTGGCCTCACCCCTGAGACTTTGGCCAAGGGCGGCGCTGTGCTGATGATGGTGTTCGGAGCCATCTTGCTTGTCCCGAAATTCTCCGCTGCGTTCTCAACAGCCACCGCCGGTGTCGCAGCCCGCGCGGACGGTACGCTCGACAACGTGGATCACTCCTCTCTGCAAGGCCAGTTTCTTGGCGGCCTGTTGCTTGGAGCGGTCTGGTCCCCCTGCATCGGCCCGACGCTGGGGGGCGCAATTTCCCTTGCCAGCCAAGGCGAAAGCCTCGGCAAAGCCGCCCTCATCATGGTGTTCTTCGCCCTTGGCATTTCCACCCTGATCTTGGGCCTTGGCTATGGCGCGCGCTCCGCACTGCAAAACCGTCAGGCCCTCCTGCGCCGGATCGCCGCCAAAGCCCGCCCCATCATGGGAGCAGTCTTTCTCGCGACCGGCCTCGCTCTCTTTTTCAATGTCCACCACATGATCGAATTCTGGCTCGTCAGCATCCTGCCGGCGTGGCTCATCGATCTTTCTGTATCCCTTTGACCCAACAGGAGTTTCACATGGATCGTCGCACTTTTCTCGCCACCGCAACCGCGGCCCTGACCCTGCCCGCACTGGCCAATGCCACCACCAACTACACCCCGGGCCTGGTCAAAAAACACCTCGCAGCCGGCGACACCGTTTTTCTGGTTTTCGGAACCGAGTGGTGCAGCACCTGCGCCGCCCAAGATCGCGCAATAAATGCCCTGTTGCAGTCCAACCCCGACTACGAAGCAAAAGTCGCCTTTATCCACGTGGACTATGATCAATACGGGCAATCCGATCTTGCCCGTGACTTGAAGATTCCCCGCCGCTCCACTCTGGTTGTCCTGAAAGGCGATCAGGAGCTCGGCCGCATCGTGGCCGGAACCTCAAAAACACAAATCAAAGAGTTGATGGACACAGCGCTGTCGGCTTCGGTCGCCTGATCCCATACGTCAATCCGAGGCACAGCCCCGTGTCTCGGATTGACGCCGTGAATGCATCCATAGCCTGCGCCTATCCAATTCATTGGTATTTCACTGGATCAAAACCGCAAACCCTCTGGCTAGTCTGAACTTCTCGTCGTTTCAGGAGACACGCCATGACTCAGGCGCTCGACATTTCCCGCAGCAAAGCCAGCCCCGTGGGCGAAACCAAACCTCGTCGTTTCGTGTTTCTTCTGCTGCCCGAGTTTTCCCACATCAGCTTCTCCTGCGCTCTTGAAGCGCTTCGAATGGCGCGTGGGTTTGACGGACGGACGCACTTTGAATGGCATGTGCTGTCCTGTGATGGCGAACCCGTCAAAGCCTCCAACGGATTGGGGCAGATCGTCGACGGACCCCTTGAAAACCTTGACCGCCAGGACACCTTGATCGTCTGTGGCGGTGACAACATCGCCTGCCATGCCACCCCGCAGGTGCTCAATTTCATACGGCGCGAGGCCCGCCGCGGTGTGCGGATCGGCTCGGTCGCTTCGGCCACATATGTTCTGGCACTTGCCGGGCTTCTCGCGGGAAAACAGGCCACCGTGCATTGGGATTTCCACAACGCGATGGCCGAAGTTTTCCCTGGCATCGACCTTCTGGACCGTGTGTTCGCCATTGACGGGCAGCATTTCACCTGCGCTGGCGGCGCGGCCTCTATGGATCTGATGCTGTATTTGATCGAGCGGGATCATGGCCGCGATCTGGCGAATTACATTTCCGAGAAAATGGTCTATTCCGCGCCGCGCAGCCCGCACCACAACCAGCGCCTGTCTTTGCAACTGCGCGCCGGCAAGCGCAGCTCGAAGCTCTCGGACGCTGTGGACATCATGAACGCCAATATCGAGGCACCTCTGACGCCAGGCGAAGTTGCCACAGCCGTCGGTCTCAGCTCCCGTCAACTTGAGCGGCTGTTTCGCAAACATCTCGGCACCACGCCAAAAACCCACTACACCGGTCTGCGCCTGCGCAAAGCTCGTGACCTGATGTTTCAGACCGACATGAAGCTCTCCGAAATCTGCTTTGCCTGCGGCTTCAACAGCCAGACACATTTCTCCAAAGCCTACCGCGCCGTTTTTGGCGTCAGCCCCTCGCGCGATGACGGTCGGTTCGAGGCGGCCTCTCCGCACGCCCGCGCCGCTGCTTCAGATGCGATCACTATGGCTTGACCACGCCGCGTTTACTCTTTTCAAAAGGGTCTCAGGCCCCATATCCCAGATTGGGAAGGCACCCGTGCCTGAAAGGAGACGCGCATGACCAAATATTTCAAAGACCCTGATGTGGTCGCCACGCTGACCGATGAACAGTTCTGGGTCACTCAGGAAAGCGGCACCGAACGCCCCGGCTCCGGCAAGCTGCTCAACAACAAGGAACCCGGCATCTACGTCGATGTTGTCTCTGGTGAGCCGCTGTTTGCCAGCGCCGACAAATACGAAAGCGGCTGCGGCTGGCCCAGCTTCACAAAGCCGATCGAAACCGCCCACGTCACCGAACATCACGACGCCACACACGGCATGATCCGCACCGAAGTGCGATCAACACACGGCGACAGCCATTTGGGTCACGTTTTTCCAGATGGGCCACAGGATCGTGGCGGCCTGCGGTATTGCATCAACTCCGCTTCGTTGCGGTTCGTCCACCGCGCCGATATGGAGTCTGAGGGCTATGGCGCCTATCTCGATCAAGTAGAGGAGATCGATCAATGAGCGAACGCGCAGTTCTCGCAGGCGGCTGTTTCTGGGGTATGCAGGATCTCATCCGTAGGATGGACGGGGTGATCGGCACCCGTGTCGGCTACACCGGCGGTGACGTTCCCAATGCGACCTACAAGGATCACGGCACCCACGCCGAAGGCATCGAGATCACCTTTGATCCCGCCCGCATCAGCTATCGCAAACTGCTGGAATTCTTCTTCCAGATCCACGATCCGACCACGCCCAACCGTCAGGGCAACGATCTGGGTATGTCCTACCGCTCTGCGATTTACTTCGTCGATGAGGCCCAAAAAGCCTGCGCAATCGACACCATCGCCGACGTCGACGCCTCCGGCCTCTGGCCCGGCAAGGTCGTGACAGAAGTCGAGCCGGTTGGCGATTTCTGGGAAGCGGAGGACTTCCATCAGGATTATCTGGAAAAGAACCCCAACGGCTACACCTGCCACTTTGCACGCCCCGATTGGGTACTGCCGAAACGGGATGTGACGGCCTAATTCGGGACTGAAACAAAGGCCAGCGCCGGACCCGGCGCTGGCCCGGCGGCCTGCGGCCTTGTTTCCGGGCCAAGGATAATCCACCACCGCCGCCCCCCCGTATCTCCCACATGACCAGCCAAATCCGCCTGATCCTCGGCGATCAGCTCACTCACGACCTGCCCACCTTCCGCGACGCAGACCCTGCGACCGACCTCATCCTGATGGCCGAGGTTCGCACTGAGGCGACCTACGTCAAACACCACAAAAAGAAGATCGCCCTAATCTTCTCCGCCATGCGCCACTTCGCCGAAGAACTGCACCAACGCGGTTTCACTGTCCGTTACATCCGCTACGACGACCCCGACAACGCAGGCAGCCTGCTGGAGGAACTTCGCCGCGCGATCACGCCGAAAACACAAGAAATAACCGTCACCGAAGCCGCCGAGTACCGCCTGCTCACCGAAATGCAGACGTGGCAGAACACGCTAGACCTTCCGGTCCACATCCTCCCCGACGACCGCTTCCTCGCAACGCCCCAAGACTTCGCCACATGGGCCGAAGGTCGCAAACAACTGCGCATGGAGTTCTTTTACCGCGAGATGCGCCGCAAACACGGCATCTTGATGCAGGGCAATGACCCCATCGGCGGCCAATGGAATTTTGACGCCGAAAACCGCAAGCCGCCCAAATCTGGCCTGCACATCCCGCCCCCGTTTGAAACAGCCCCCGACGCCATCACCCGCGATGTGCTCGCCCTCGTAGACACCCACTTTCCAGACCATTTTGGCGACCTGCTCCCCTTCCACTTCGCCACCACCCGCGACGACGCGATCGCAGTCCTTGACCACTTCATCACCCACCGCCTGCCGCTCTTTGGCACCTATCAGGACGCCATGATCGCAGATGAACCGTGGATGTTTCACAGCCACATCAGTTTCTATCTCAACATCGGGCTCCTGACCCCGATGGAGTGCATCCGCGCCGCCGAACGCGCCTATTTCGAGGGCCACGCGCCGCTGAACGCTGTCGAAGGTTTCATCCGGCAGATCCTCGGCTGGCGCGAGTTTGTGCGCGGCCTCTACTGGTATCGCATGCCCGACTACGCCAGTGAAAACGCGCTAAACGCCAAACGTCCCCTGCCACCGATGTTCTGGACGGGCCAAACGCAGATGAACTGCCTCTCCCAGAGCTTCGGCCAAACCATAAAATGGGCCTACGCCCACCACATCCAGCGCCTCATGGTGATCGGCAACTTCGCCCTGCTCGCGGGCCTGTCGCCAGACGAGGTTAACGAATGGTTCTTCATCGTCTACGCCGACGCTTTTGAGTGGGTGGAACTGCCAAATGTGTCAGGCATGATCCTCTTCGCCGACGGCGGCGTTCTGGCGTCCAAGCCCTACGCCGCCAGCGGCGCCTACATCAATCGCATGTCAAACTACTGCGCCGGCTGTCGCTACAAACCATCCGTCAAAAACGGCCCCGACGCCTGCCCGTTCAACTACCTCTACTGGGATTTCCTGAATCGCCATCGCGCGCGCCTCGGCAACAACCCGCGCCTCGGCATGCCCTACCGAAACCTCGCCCGCATGAGCGACGAAAAACTCGACGCTGTTGACGCCGACTCGCGCCGCTTCCTCAAGGCACTGGACGCCGGAGAGCTCGTCTAACCCTCCGCCACACGCGGCCGGCCTGACGCCTCCACCGTGATCGTTGCCTCGATAAAAACATCACGCGCTTCGGCTTTCGCCCGCTTCACATCCCGTTCAACCCGCAACCGGATGCCTTCGGCCCCTGCCGCTTCCGCATCCGCCCGCGCATGATCCGACAAATGCATCTCAAGTCGCGTCAAAGCTTCGCTCTCGCTGGCGAAATCCTCTGGCCCTGCCTCAAGATGCACCCGATATTTTCCCTCACTTGGCGCCGTCACTGTACCAGCCCGCCGGATCGTGACACGCCCGACAACCGCGCCGATCGCATTCGCAACGCCACCGTGCTCCGGCAGTTTCATCGCACAGCCCATCTGTTCCGCCACCGCCGGATAATAATTCGCCGCCGAGGCACCGAGACCAATCACAGCACTCGCCAATCCCGTCTCCAACCGGATCAACCCGCGATGCCCGCCATTCAACCCGCGCAGCATCAACACATGCCGCGCCAACTGATCCGGCGGCAGATCAAACCCCATGTCTTCTTCTGCAAAAGCAGTCTCTAACAAAGCCAAACCCGTCTGATGGGTCAACTGATCGACAATCATCCACGCAAGATCATCTGGCTCCGCCGCCAATGTCTGCCCAGCCCCCGTCCGCCGCCGCCCAAACAGCCGCAGCGCCTTCTCTGCAGCCTCTGCATCCCAAGCCGCAACCTTGCCCAAAACATGCGACGCATCCGATGGCGTCAAACCCGACACCTGCACCAACCCACGTTCCACCAACCGCCGCAGCGCCTTGATTTCGATCCGATTGCGCAGCACATCGCCCAGCGGCATCACGCCATCTATGCGCTGAAACAGGGCCTCTTCCCGCTCCGACAACCCAACCGGCCCCGCGCCCTGCACCGCACGCACAAACCGTCCGTCATGCTCGCCTGGCACCGTCCGCAACAACTGCGCATCCAACGCCGCATGCACGCCTTCGGGATCATCCAGCGCAATCAGCGACACCGGCACCACCCGCTTCGGTCCAAGCGTCACGCCACCCTGCAACCCCTCGGCCACAAAATGCACCTCGCTGTCCCCGCCAAGACCAAAGGTGCGCATCGCCACCGCCTCAACCATCGTGCGAAACGGCCCCACCTGCGCACCATCGGGATCAATCGCAGGCCGCCCACCGCGCAGCACAGCCACATCTGTTGTCGTGCCGCCAATGTCGCTGACGAGCGCGTCATCCGCATGCGTCAACCACCGGGCACCCACAATGGACGCCGCCGGCCCGCTCAGAATGGTCTCGATCGGACGCTCGCGTGCAAATTTGGCCGAGATCAGCGCCCCATCACCGCGCACCACCATCAATGGTGCGGTCACACCCAATTCCCCAAGCCGAACCTCGGCACGCGAAATCAATCTATCGATCATACCAATCAACCGCGCGTTCAAAACAGCAGTCAGTGCCCGCTTTGGCCCGTTCAACTTGGCTGACAAATGGTGTGAAGCGCTCACCGGACGACCGGTAAGCTCGACAACCATCGCCGTGGCCCGTTGCTCGTGTGCCGGATTGCGCGTGGCAAATTGCGCCGCAACCGCAAAGCCGCTCACCTCATCCCCATGCTCGGTAAGCCAGCGCCGCAACACCGCCTCATCCAATGGCGCTTTTTCTCCGCCTGCATGATCGTGCCCGCCCGCCAGAACAACAACCGGATCGCCGCCAAGCGCCTCGGCGAGACCGTGCTTCTGCAAATCGGCGTCCCGAAACCCGATCAGGATCAAACCGACCCGTTCTCCCTGTCCTTCAACCAAAGCGTTGGTCGCCAGTGTTGTGGACAAAGACGCCAGCGTCACCTGTGCCGGATCAACAGCGGCCTGCGCCAAAACGGCTGAAACCGCTTCACCGATCCCCTCAGCCAGATCATACCGCGTGGTCAATGCCTTTGCGCTGGCGATCACATCGCTTTCATCTCTGATCAGCACCGCATCGGTATAGGTGCCGCCGGTATCCACCCCCAAAGACAGACTCATTGTGCCCAACCCTCATCTGTTCGCTAAAAACCGGATAGCGGCGACAGAACCGCAACGCCAGCCCGTTTGCGACACCTTTAAATTTCTTGCGCGTCGCCGAAATCCAGCGCGGTCAGCCGCACCAACGGGCGCACGTAGAAATAGACCATAATCGAGGCGAGTTTTCCGCCGCTAAAGACCGCTCTTCACGGGTCAGATCCCGCAGATTGAACGCCTCCTCCGGATGCGAGTCATCCCGTATCGCGCAACCGCCCAACGGCCCAACGCGCGGCGTCCGACACCACGTCATCCGGATCATCGCACAAAGCCAATGTAGTCTCTAACAATGCCAAATCGCCTGAATTTCCGATGGCATATAGCACATTTCGGACAAATCTGTTGCGCCCGATCCTCTTGATCGGCGAGCCCGAGAAATGCGTCCTAAATCCCGCGTCGTCAAAGCTCGCCAATTCGGCCAGCTTGGGCGCCACCAACTCGGCACGGGCATGATATTTCACCTCTCGTGCCTCTTGCGCAAACTTGTTCCACGGACAAACGCCCAGGCAATCGTCACATCCGTAAATCCGGTTGCCCATCAAGGCCCGCAAATCCTCATCCACCGGCCCGTGATGCTCGATGGTCAGATAGGAAATGCACCGCCGCGCGTCGATCTGATGTGGGGCCGGAAAGGCTCCGGTCGGACAGGCATCCAAACAGGCCCTGCAAGATCCGCAATTGTCGATCTCTGCCGCATCCGGCGGCAACTCAATTGTCGTGAACACCGACCCGATAAAGAACCAAGACCCCAAATCCCGACTGACAAGATTGGTATGCTTGCCTTGCCACCCCAACCCCGCAGCCTGTCCCAGTGGTTTTTCCGGAACCGGTGCTGTATCCACAAAAACCTTCACCTGTGTCGCGTCACCGGTTTGCGCAATCAACCATCGCGCCAGTCTTTTCAGCCGCTTTTTGACCGTATCGTGATAATCACGGTTTTGCGCATACACAGAAATCGCACCGCGATCGGGCATCCCGTGCACCGCCAGCGGGTCATGTTCCGGCGTGTAACTTTCCCCCAACACAATCACGGACCGCGCTTCCGGCCAAAGCACGGAAGGATCAGAGCGCCAATGCGTCCTGTCGGCCAGCCAACCCATACTTCCGTGATAGTCCTTGTCGAGAAATCCGGCCAGTCCGGCAGCCACATGACCCACGGCATCTGGTCGGCACACCTGCGCCATGTCAAACCCGATGGCCTTGGCCTCAGCCACCAATTGCGCCTTTAAATCATCCATTCGGCCCCCTTCCTGTTGCCGGAAATACCTCGGGGGGTTTGGGGGGCTGGCCCCCCATTTAGATCAGCATCAAAAATCCAGATCAGCATAGTGCGCGGGCGGCGGGAACCCGGGAACCTGATCCGCCAGAATGGCGCGAAACGCGGGGCGGGACTTGATCGTCGCATACCAGTCCTTAACCACCGATGACCGGTTCCAGTCCACGTCTGATATATAGTCCAATGCCGAAAGATGGGCCGCGGCCGCGAAATCCGCCATGGTCATCACATCGCCCGCAAGCCAGCGGCGGTGATCCAGCAGCCAAGCCATATAATCAAGGTGATACTTGATCGCCTTGGCGCCCGCTTTGACATTGGCGCTGTCCGGATACCCTGTTCCCATGAGCTTCTTGTTGACCCGCTCATAAAGCAGCTTTGACGTCACTTCGTGATGAAACTTGTCGTCAAACCACGCCACCAGCCGGCGCACCTCGTACCGGCCATCCGCATCTCGCGGCAACAAGGCGGGCTCGGGATATTTCTCGTCAAGGTATTCGCAAATGGCGTTGCTGTCCGCCATCATCTTGCCGTCCATCTTCAAGATCGGCACTTTGGCGGCGGGGTTGCGTCGCAGGAAATCGGGATCCTGCTCCCAATACCGCTCTTCCACCAACTCCACCTCAAGCCGCTTTTCGGCCATGCAAAGGCGTACCTTGCGGCAGAACGGGGACAACGGCACATGGAACAGTCGATTCATCACAACATCACTTGGTTTTGGTGTTTTGCCTTCAATGCCCCGACCTTACGGGGTTTTCAATCGGCAAAACAAGCGCCGCGCGGCTCTCCGCGTATGGTTTCGGCCCCATCCATGATCGCGGCCGCCCGCCGGCGCAGTTTGGCAGTTGGCTTGCTGGCCGACCGCGCCTTAGGATTTGGCAGCACCGCAGCCAACCGTGCGGCCTGAGTTGCGCTAAGCTCCTCCGGTCCGACCCCGAAATATTGCCGCGCCGCCGCCTCGACTCCGAAGACACCCTCATCAAACTCTGCAACGTTTAGATAAACCTCCAGAATGCGCCGCTTGGACCAAGCGATTTCCACCAATGGAGTCAGCACTGCCTCAATGGCTTTGCGCAGGTAACTCCTGCCCTGCCAAAGATAAACGTTTTTTACCGTTTGCTGGGTCAAAGTGGACGCGCCGCGCTTGCCCCCGCCCTCAATCGCCTCGCGAATGGCGACCACATCGAACCCCCAATGCAAACAGAAATTCGCGTCCTCCGCGGCGACAACAGATCGCGCCATCACCGGCGCAATGTCCTCGATGGGCGTCCACTGGTGATCAATCTGCCCTAAACGGCGTTTTTCTTCCCACATGGTCCAAGTGATCGGCGGGTTCACAATGACAAAAAGAACAAGCGCAAACAGCGTGAAGGACACCAGCCAAACAGCCGCGCGCCGCGCCCAGTATCGCGCCTTCAACCAACGCCGACGCAACCAGTGTGTGTCAGGGGTCTTCTTCTTTTTCTTCGCCACAGGGCACCGCTCCACTCTCCTTCAGAGCAGTAAAGCAGCCCCTCTTGTCTCGCAAGTCTTCCGGAAACCGCTCTTGATCTCAGCACCTTCGCAGGGACAAGCCGGATTGGTGCGCCGGTTCAATCTCGCACGCATCATTTTCGGTATCTCGGTGCTCCGGGCGACTGAACCACTCACCAGCAAACCACTTTTCTCTCACTCAAGCCGCTCACAAAAAACCGGGCCTTATGGCCCGGTTTCTTTTGGCTTTATTCTGCCGGAACCGCTGCGGGGTCGTTGGTCAAAGGATGCGGAATATGCACCAACATCTCTTTCGGGCAGACCTGAAGGAAATTGGCTTTCTCCATGTCCCAGTGTTGCAGGATGTCAGCGGCCTTCCGACTGCCGGTTTCCGCCACATGACGCTCGATCAACCCTTTCAGCTGATCTTCCCAATGCGCCACTGTCACCGGACATGTCACCAAGGTCTCGAGGTTCATGACATTTTCTGCCTTCCCCTCAGGGTCATAAAGATAAGCCATGCCACCGGTCATACCCGCACCAAAGTTGGCACCGATATCGCCAAGGATCACCGCAATGCCGCCAGTCATGTATTCGCACCCACATGCACCACAGCCCTCGATCACCACTTTCGCGCCGGAGTTGCGAACTGCGAAACGTTCACCCGCGCGGCCAGCCGCAAACAGATACCCGTCGGTCGCACCATAGAGCACGGTGTTGCCGATGATGGTGTTGTCCGCCGCCGTCAGCGGGCTCTGCATCGGCGGGCGCACCACAACCGTACCGCCAGACAAGCCCTTGCCGACGTAATCGTTGGCGTCACCCGATACTTCGATTTTCAGACCCGGCGCTGCGAAGGCACCCAACGACTGACCAGCCGAACCGGTCAGCTTGACCGTCAGGTGATCCTCCTGAAGCGCGTTGCGCATACCAAAGTTGCGCACGATGTGGCTTGAGGTGCGTGTCCCAACCGTCCGGTGCGTGTTCTGCACCGCATAGGAAAGCTGCATCTTCTCGCCATCCTCAAGGAAACGCGCAGCATCGCGTACGATCTCCGCATCAAGCGTGTCGGGCACGTAGTTGCGCTCTTTCTTGCGGTCATACACGATGTCATGTGCACCATCGACCGTGATCAGAAGCGGGTTCAGATCCAGATCATCAAGGTGGGCAGAGCCACGGCTGACCTGTGCCAGAAGATCCGCACGACCAATCACATCATCCAAAGAACGCGCGCCGATCGAGGCGAGAATTTCCCGCACTTCCTGCGCATAGAAGGTGATCAGGTTCACCACCTTGTCGGCCGAACCGGTGTACTTCGCACGCAGATCTTCATCCTGCGTACACACGCCCACGGGGCAGGTGTTGGACTGACACTGACGTACCATGATGCAGCCCATCGCAATCAACGCCGCGGTGCCGATGCCATATTCCTCGGCCCCCATCATCGCGGCCATCACAATGTCACGACCCGTGCGCAGACCACCATCGGTCCGCAGGGTCACGCGCTCACGCAGGTTGTTCATCGCAAGCACTTGGTGTGCTTCGGTCAGACCCATTTCCCACGGCAGACCACAGTATTTGATCGAGGTCGCAGGGGACGCACCGGTACCACCGTTGTGGCCGGAGATCAGGATGATGTCGGCTTTCGCCTTCGCCACACCGGCGGCAATTGTGCCAACGCCCGAGGACGCCACCAGCTTCACCGTCACCTTACAACGCGGGTTGATCTGCTTGAGATCGTAAATCAGCTGCGCGAGGTCTTCGATCGAGTAGATGTCGTGGTGCGGCGGCGGCGAAATCAGGGTCACACCTTTGGTCGAGTGACGCAGACGCGCAATCAGGTCGGTGACCTTCATGCCCGGCAGTTGGCCACCCTCACCGGGTTTCGCGCCCTGTGCCACTTTGATTTCCAGCTCTTCGCACTGGTTCAGGTATTCAGCGGTCACACCGAAACGACCCGACGCCACCTGCTTGATTTTTGCCGACGGGTTGTCACCATTCGGCTCCGGCACAAAGTGCGCCGGATCTTCGCCGCCCTCACCGGAGTCAGACTTCGCGCCAATCCGGTTCATCGCCACGTTCAGCGTCTTGTGCGCCTCCGGGCTCAGGGCCCCAAGCGACATGCCCGGCGTCACAAAACGCTTGCGGATTGCGGTGATGCTTTCCACTTCCTCAATCGGAATGGCGTCACCCAACGGCTTGATGTTGAGCAGGTCACGCAGATGGATCGGCGGGTTCGCCTGCATCTTCGCGGAGTATTGCTTCCAAAGCTCGTAAGACGCACGGTTACAGGCCGCCTGCATCATATGCATGGTCTGCGCGCCCCACGCGTGGGTCTCGCCCGATTTGCGCGCCTTATAGAAGCCGCCGATCGGCAGCACATCGGTGCCACTCAGGAAACCCTTGGCGTGCACCTCTTCAGCCTTGTGCTGAATGCCGCTCACACCAATTCCGGAAATGCGACTGGTCATGCCCGGGAAGTATTCCGCACACATCGCACGGCTCAGACCAACAGCTTCAAAGTTGAGACCGCCGCGATAGGAGGAAATCACCGAAATCCCCATCTTCGCCATGATCTTCAAAAGACCTTGGTCAATCGCCTCACGATAACGCGCCATGTTCTCGGTCAGCGTGCCATCCGCCAAACCGCGCGCAATGCGGTCCGCCAGTGTGTCCTCTGCAAGATAAGCGTTCACCACGGTCGCACCGGCACCGATCAGCACTGCAAAATAGTGCGGGTCGATACATTCAGCCGACCGCACGTTCAGCGAACAGAACGTCCGCAAACCTTTGCGCGTCAGGTGGCTGTGGACTGCGCTGGTCGCAAGGATCATCGGCATCGCCACTTTGGCGGCACCCTGCGCTTCGTCGCTCAGAACGATGTGACCGGCACCGGACCGCACAGCGTCCTCTGCTTCAGCACGGATACGCTCCAAGGCGGCTTGCAAAGCGCCATCGCCCGCATCCGCATCAAAGGTACAGTCGATCCGCACCACCGCGTCGTCAAACGCCTCAAGCAATTTCTCAAACTGCTTGTTGGCCACAAACGGGCTCTCCAGCATGACAATCTCGGTCTGGCTGCCGTCTTCGCCCAACACGTTCTTCAAATTGCCAAAGCGCGTCTTGAGCGACATCACGCGGTATTCACGCAGGCTGTCGATCGGCGGGTTTGTCACCTGAGAAAAATTCTGTCGGAAGAAATGGCTGAGCGGGCGATAGAGTTTCGACAAAACCGCCGACGGGGTGTCATCCCCCATCGAGGCCAGCGCCTCTTTGCCGTCCTCGGCCATCGGCGCGAGGATCTGTTCGACTTCTTCCATCGAGAAGCCCGCAGCTATCTGACGCTGACGCAGCTCTTCGCCGCTGAACGTTGCGGTCTCTTCAACACTCTGAAGCTCGCCTGCCAGATCACGGATTTTGCCGACCCACTCGCCAAACGGGCGCGCAGCGGCCAATTTGTCCTTGATCTCGGTGTCGTGATATAGCTTGCCCTCTTTCATATCCACGGCCAAAAGCTGCCCCGGACCAAGCGCGCCTTTTTCAACGACGTTGGCCTCATCGATCGGCACCATGCCCGCCTCAGAGCCGGAAATCAGCAGCCCGTCACCGGTCACAACATAGCGCATCGGGCGGAGGCCGTTGCGGTCCAGACCCGCACAGACCCAACGACCATCGGTCATCGCCAGTGCGGCCGGACCATCCCACGGCTCCATCACAGAGTTGCAGTAGGAATACATGTCGCGCCACGCCTGCGGCAGTTCCACCGCCTGCTTGGACCACGACTCAGGCACCAGCATGGTTTTCGCCATCGGCGCCGAGCGCCCAGCACGCACAAGAACCTCAAACACACCATCCAGCGCGGCAGAGTCAGACGCCCCGCCCGGCACAATCGGTTTGATATCCTCGGCAAAGTCGCCAAAGGACGCCGAAGCCATGCGGATCTCGTGGCTCTTCATCCAGTTCAGGTTGCCCTTGAGCGTGTTGATCTCACCATTGTGCGCCAACATGCGGAACGGTTGTGCCAACCACCACTGCGGGAACGTGTTGGTGGAATACCGCTGGTGATACAGCGCAAACGCAGACTCAAACCGCTCGTCCATCAGGTCGGGGTAGAACACCGCCACCTGCTCGGCGAGCATCATGCCCTTGTAGATGATCGACCGGCAGGACAGCGACGCGATGTAAAGCTCGGTGATGTTCGCCGCCAAGGCCGCTTTCTCAATGCGGCGACGGATCACATAAAGCTCACGTTCAAACGTGTCCTCATCCACCCCCTTGGAATTGGTGATCAGGATCTGTTCGATCTCAGGACGGGTTGCATTGGCTTTCTCACCCAAGCAGGTCACATCGACCGGCACGTGACGCCAGCCATAGATGCGATAGCCCATTTTCAGAACTTCGGTTTCAACAATCGTCCGACACACTTCTTGCGCGCCGTGGTCGGTGCGCGGAAGGAAAACCTGACCGACAGCCATTAGCTGATCCGTGATCGGCTCGTGACCTGTGCGCTTGATCTGATCATAGAAAAAGCTGACCGGAATTTGCACGTGAATGCCCGCACCATCGCCGGTCTTACCGTCCGCATCCACAGCGCCACGGTGCCAGATTGCTTTCAATGCGGTGATACCGGCTTCAACAACCTTGCGGCTTGGTTTGCCGTCGATGGACACAACAAGACCCACACCACAAGAAGAGTGCTCTTCGCTCTCGTCATACAGACCGTTTTCGGCCATCCACTTGCGTTTGGCTTCTTCTGTGCGCACCCAGTTTTGATCGTACTTGGTCATGAACATAACCCTCTCTTTTCTCACTTAGGTCAGGCTTGCTGACCTCACGGTGCTTCCGGCGTTCTGTCGCTCTGGAAATGGCACCGACGTAATACCGACGTTTTACCGACGTGTTGCAGACGTCGAAAAACGGCTCTTATTCCGCTGCTACAGCCGCACGTGCATCAAGCTTCTCAAGGATCGCATCTGCACAATCGCGGCCATCTTTAATCGCCCAAACAACAAGGCTCGCACCGCGCACGATGTCACCCACGGCATAGACGCCATCAAGATCCGTCGCACCTGTAGTGAACTGTGCCTTTATGGTGCCCCAACGGGTCACCTCCAACTCCGGCTGCTCCCAAAGTGTTGGCAGATCTTCCGGCTCAAAGCCCAGTGCTTTGATTACCAAATCAGCGTCTTCAACATAGTCCGCGCCTTCGATCACCTCGGGGCTTTGACGACCCGACGCATCGGGTTGACCCAATCGCATCTTCTGCACCATCACACCTTCGACCTTGTCGCCGCCGGTGAATCCTTTAGGCGCGCTCAGCCAGACAAATTCGACGCCTTCTTCCTCGGCGTTCTGTGTTTCACGCTGCGAGCCTGGCATGTTGGCCTTGTCGCGGCGATACAGGCATTTCACGCTCTCGGCTCCCTGACGGATCGCCGTGCGCACACAGTCCATCGCCGTGTCGCCACCGCCGATGACAACAACCTTTTTGCCCTCGGCGTTCAACTCGCCGCTTTCGATCTCGGCGACTGTGTCCCCAAAGTCCTGACGGTTGGACGCGGTCAGGTAATCAATAGCCTTCACGATGCCCTCGGCACCTGCGCCCGGCCCTTGCAAATCACGGGATTTGTATACGCCCGTCGCGATGATCACCGCATCATGCGCGGCGCGGATGTCGGCAAAGGAGATGTCCTTGCCCACTTCGCAGTTCATCTTGAAGGTCACGCCCCCGTCTTCCAACAGCTTGTTGCGACGCATGACCACATCTTTCTCAAGCTTAAAGCCCGGAATGCCGTAAGTCAGCAGGCCGCCCGCACGGTCATAGCGATCATAAATCGTCACCTGCAGACCCGCTCGACGCAGACGATCCGCAGCTGCAAGACCACCTGGGCCGGCACCAATGATGCCGACGCTCTCGGACCGCTCCTGCGCCGGAGAAATCGCCTGCACCCAACCTTCTTCCCAGGCGGTGTCGGTGATGTATTTCTCAACCGACCCGATGGTCACGGTGCCGTGGCCAGACTGTTCAATCACACAGTTGCCTTCACACAGACGGTCCTGCGGGCAAATCCGGCCACAGATTTCAGGGAAGGTGTTGGTGGCTTGGCTCACCTTATAAGCCTCTTCCAGACGACCGGTTGCCGTCAGCCGCAGCCAATCAGGAATGTTGTTGTGCAACGGGCAATGGCTTTGGCAATAGGGCACACCACACTGGCTGCACCGGCTCGCCTGCTCTTCGGCCTTCGCCTTTGCGAACTCTGCGTAGATTTCATTGAAATCTTCTTTGCGCACACTCGCGTCACGTTTCTCGGGCATGTCCCGATCTACGGTCACGAATTTCAGCATAGGTTGCTTTGCCACGTCAGCTGCCTCCGGTTTTCTTCAGTCGTAGGTGTGTAATATGAGCGTTTCGAATATAAAAGTCAGAACTGATGACCTATATTGCAGTTTTTTCCGCTCCGCAGCGTCAATTTTTATGATGTAGGGCATTTTTAAGGTCCGGATCGGACATAAATCAATTATTTTCTTTATTTTGCAGCACTCTTATACCATTCGCGAACACATAGGGGCCGGTGAGTCATGTCAATCTTCCACATTCTTCTGGTCGCAGTCATCCAAGGCATCACCGAATTCCTCCCCGTCAGCTCTTCGGGGCACCTGATTCTCCTGCCGAATCTCACTGCTCTTGACGATCAAGGCCTCGCCATTGATGTCGCAGCGCATGTCGGCACACTGGGTGCGGTGGTGCTCTATTTCTGGGCAGATGTTCGCCTCGCCATCCTTGGTCTCCCCCGCGCTCTTATTGGCAAGCGCGACACACAAGGCAGCAAACTTGCGTTCCTGCTGATTGTGGCAACCATCCCGGTCATCATCGCGGGACTGTTCCTCAAATTAACCGGACTCAATGACGCCATGCGGTCAATCGCCGTGATCGGCTGGACAATGCTGGGCTTCGGCCTTGTGCTTTGGTGGGCCGACCAAAAGGGCGCCAACACAAGAACCGAAGCTGACTGGTCAACCAAAGACGCATGGCGCCTTGGCCTTTGGCAAGCGGTGGCCCTGATCCCAGGCACATCGCGATCCGGCATCACAATCACCGGCGCCCGCTTTATGGGTTACGAACGGTCCGACGCGGCAAAGATCGCGATGCTGATATCGATCCCGACCATTTTGGCCAGTGGCACTCTACTTGGTCTTGATGTGGCCTCTCAGGCCAATATGGCGATGATGCGCGATATGGGCCTTGCCGCGATCTTTTCTTTCATCGCCGCACTTCTGGCTTTGGCATTGATGATGCGCCTGCTGAAATCCGTGAGCTTCACGCCGTATGTGATCTACCGCGTGGTCCTCGGCGCTATCCTGCTTTTCATCGCTTACAGCTAACAAAAAAGGCGGGCCCTCAGACCCGCCCCAAAATCTTATTTGACCTGCGCTCACACCTTAAGGTTACGCGCGGAATCCTTGATGGCATCATACTGACCGGATGGGCGATAGCGCCACAAATAGTCCGCTATGATCGCCTCGGGCGCCAAAGGAACAATCCCAAGATCGGCAAAGCCTTTGGCATCGTCTGATACTACATTGTCCAAGCGTAGCAGCTTCACCTGGTCCTTGGTCAACACCGAGTTGTGCACCAGTCCAAAAGTCAACGCCTGCAGCAAGCCGAAACCAAAGGCCATAAGGTTTCCGACCCAGAACGGCAGATTCATCACGATCCGTTTGCGATGCACCACCTCAAGGATCTCATTTACCCAACCGCGCAGGGTTTTGACTTCCGGCCCTCCAAGCTCATAAACGCCCTCGGCCTGTCCCAGCACACCCATAACCGCAGCCTTGGCAACATCATCCACAAAGACCGGTTGGAACTTTGTCGCTCCACCCACCACCGGCAGGAAAGGCCCCATGCGCGACATGGAAGCGAAGCGGTTAAAGAAACCGTCGTCCTGACCAAAGATCACCGACGGGCGCAAGATCATCGCGTTCGGCATGTGTTGCAGAACACCCTCTTCACCCAGAGCTTTGGTGGTCGCGTAGTTGCTTTCACATGCGGTGTCGGCAATCGCCGACAAGTGCACCATCGTGTCCACGCCCTGCGCTGCTGCAATTCGTGCGATACGCTCTGCGCCTTCATGCTGAACGGCATCAAAGGTGTTCTTGCCGCGGTCCGACAATACGCCAACGCAGTTCACCACCGCATCCGCACCCGCCATGGCACCCGCCACGGAAGCATCATCCCGGACGTTGCAAAAAACTGGTTCAACCTGCCCCACAGAGCCGTAAGGTTTGACGAACATCGCCTCGTTGGGCCGCCGCACTGCAACCCGAACGCGCCAGCCTTCTTTGGCCATACGCTGGGCAATGTGACGTCCGACAAATCCGGACCCGCCGTAGATTGTGACAAGTTTCGACATGGCTCGCCTCCGCTGGTGTCGTGACAGTTGGAATAGCCCCCCACGCGCTTCCAAACAAGCGACAAGGTGGTGGCGCGACAAGAAACCCCAGCTTTTGCAACGTCAATTCGATACGCCTCTGAGAGATCACGTCGCCCGCTGCAAACAATTTTGGGGAAATCAGTCGAATCGCGTTGACACCCCCCGCGCACAGGACTAAATGCCTGCCTCACCAACCCGTGCCCAGATGGCGGAATTGGTAGACGCGCTAGCTTCAGGTGCTAGTGTCCGTATGGACGTGGAGGTTCGAGTCCTCTTCTGGGCACCATTTTTCCCACAAGATCACTGGCTACAAGCGGATCCGCCGGATTCTTTCGCACAATCGCTACACAGCGAGGGCAGAGTTGTTAGGATCGCGTTGGAACTTCAATACCTGACCCAGGCCAGAAAATCCGGTCGTCACAAGTTTCAAAGGCGCGCTCCGAAGCGTCCAGAGACCCATCACAAAATCGCAGCCGACCTCAAATACGTAAACCAAACGGATGTCTCGGAGGTTGGCCGCATGGCGGCGATGCCCATCCTTAAGAGGCGTAACTTGCTTAACCAGCCTCGCGCAACAAACCGCAATACGGCCAAACAGTCTATTTCCCCCAAGGGCAGATTGCCTCAACCCTTTGGCGACCAAGCTTTTTCAATGCTTTGATGTTGTCCAAATAGATTTGCTCGGGGTTTGAAACATGAGCGAGGGCTTTGGACATTTGATCTTGGCGCAGCAGGTGTATGGTTGGATAGGGTGAGCGATTGGTAAAGTGACTAAGATCGTCTGCCGCGACGCCCTCAAACAGATATTGAGGATGAAATGAGGCCAGTTGCACATGCTCTGTTAGCTCAACTTGCTCCAGAAGCCACTGAAACCAGTCTAGTACTGAAAGGAAATCTTCGAACTCTTCAAGACCTTGGGTAAACATGAGCAAGCTGGTGGCAATGTCATGTTCGTTGGTTCCAAGCAGACGCTGCAATTCATTCAAAAAGAACTGCTTTTGTTGGGTATCACTCTCGGCATCACAAACAGCATAACGAACTTGGTTTCGGGCTATGACGCTCGAGGAAAATGGGCAAAGGTTTAGCCTCACAACCATTTGTTCAAGCCACAAACGGGTGCTTTTGACGACGTCTTGATGAGCTATCGATAGCGTCTTTTGATCGAACTTAGTAATATAAGAAATCCCTTTTTTGATTAGCTTATTGCTCGTTTACCCAAAGTCCCAATTTGATTGCAAAAGCCAGATCCTTCGGCACGGCGTAGACACAACTAACTTTTGTGTCAAACCATCTTTCACCGATAGCAGATAGCCCAAAGCCGCTATCCACCCGGGTCCCCCTTTGAAGGTCTTGGACTGCGACTCCCTTCGACAAAAGATTCAAACTGCGGGCCTTCAGGGTTGGGCTTGCATCATAAAATGTGCCATTTCTGCGCCAATGTCATCTAATCGCGCCCTGCTGATTATCGAACTGACAAAATTAAGCATCGGTCAAGAATTTGCCTCTACGGCTCAGCCTGAAGGGGCTTGGACCAATGTTGATTATCTTGAAACGCCTATCGTGGGTGCTGATCTTGTTGGCACCGGCACAGATGCTTTCTGCAGAAGTGCTTGTGCTTGGAAGTTTGGAAAACGACGTTCGTCGCCAAGTCGCTCGATTTACCCCTCTTGCTGACTATCTGGAAACCGCACTAGCCCCGCACGGCATTTCGGAGGTCCAGATAACTGTCATGCGAGAAGATCAGGATATCGCGGGCGCGATTTCCAGCGGTGACATTGATTTGTATTTTGACACGCCTGTGATTGCCGCAAAGGTGGCCAGAGATTCCGGCGCGATTCCCCTTCTGAAACAATACCGCAACCGCGACGCCACCTTTCGATCAATGATCGTCGCCCCCGTCGATGGGCCCGTACAAACATTAGATGATTTGGTCGACCGCAAGATTGGTTTTGAAGAACGCTCGTCCTCCGCGGGATTTCTTTTGCCAGTCTACCTTCTGGATCAAGCCGGCCTAAAGCTCGCAAAGCTACGCACCCGCCACCGAGACGTGCCAGCTGGCAAGGTAGGCTATTTATTCACCGGCGACTGCGACAACACGATGTATTGGCTGGTGCGCGGGTGGGTCGACGCAGGGGCCATTAACGATATCGACTTCCGAAGACTGGACAGCGCCTTTCCTGGACAGTTTCGCGTTCTTTCAGAGAGCCGTTTCATGCCCCGAGAAGTGGTGATGCAGCGTCCGAATATGGAGCACGATCTTTCCCAGGCAATCTCGGATGCGCTCACCTCAATGCACGAAACGCCAGAAGGGCGTGTTGTCATCAAGGGGTTCTCGCACACGGACCGCTTTGAGCGATTTCCGGACATCTATGGCACTTTTCAGCCAATTTTTGCGATTCTGAACCGGCTAATCAGCATCGGCATGATCTAGGTATGGTAAATTGAGCGACGTTTTCCAAACTCCACAACCCTCCCGTTGGCGCAAGTTGACCTATGGTCTGCATTTGCGCATGCTGTGCTACTTTGGGGCGCTGTTTACGATCTGTGTGACCATCCTGATCTATGCAAACACCGTGACTCAGCAGCACTTGGTGGAACAACGATTTCAAGAGCGTGCGGAGTCCCTTGGGCGCCTTATACTTGAGGTTTCCCTTCCCTATCTTTTTGACGGGCATCCGTCAGAGCTAGATGTGATCTATGAGGAACTCGAGGAGCAACCTGACGTCGTTTCACTCTCACTGATTGACTCCCGCGGGTACCTCATCGTGACCGGACGAAACGACGGATACTCTCTGTTTCTCGATCAAGTTCACGACCCTCTCGTCGAGCAGGCACAGAAAACCCAAAAGGTTGCGTTTATTAAGAACAACGGTCTGATCGAGATCGCTCTTCCGGTTATTTACGGCAACTTCAACTTTGGCACGATCCGTTTTGACTTGGATGGTACTCTTGCAGACCGCGAAGTGGTACTTTTGCGTCAACGCAACACCACACTTGGGGTGATGTTTATCATTTCTGGTCTGGCGCTGAGCTTTTTTGTGGCAAGACGCCTAACCAACCCTCTTGCCAAGTTGACTCAGGCCACCGAACAAGCCGCGGCTGGTAATCTTGATCACCGTATGTCGATCCGCACCAACGACGAAGTTGAAAGCTTGGCCAAGTCATTTAACACAATGATGGACCACCTTGCAGACCGCGTGCAAAACCTCGAACACACCAAGGAACAGTTGAAGCAATTCAGCGACGAGGTGCACAAAAAGAACCTTCAGTTGCAAGTAGCCGTGGAAACGGCTCAAAACGCAGAGAATGCCAAGTCACAGTTCCTGGCCAGAATGAGCCATGAAATTCGCACTCCGATGAACGGTGTGCTGGGTATGGCAGAATTGCTGTCGGACACAGACTTAACCCCCGCCCAGCTTGGTCTATTGGAGTCCATGCATTCCTCAGGATCCTCTCTGCTAAATATCATCAACGACATTCTCGATTTCTCGAAAATGGATAGCGGTCATATGACCGTTCACAAAGAACCCTGCCGTCCTGTGGACGTGGTTGAAAAAACCGCGCAAATTCTTGCATTTCAGGCATCCGACGCCGGTGTGGATTTAATCACACGCGTTGACCCAGACTTGCCGGATCACATTCTCGGCGACAGTCCAAGGCTGAAGCAAATCGTCATAAATCTCGCGGGCAACGCTCTGAAATTCACGGACGAAGGGTACGTGATGATTGATGCGCAATTGTCGCAAGACGCGGCCGGTGCCCCGCATATGCGGATCAATGTTTGCGACACGGGGATCGGCATTCCCACAGAAAACCTCGCCACTATTTTTGACCAGTTCACTCAAGTAGACGGCGGTACCAGTCGCAAACATCAGGGTACGGGCTTAGGTCTGGCAATCTCGAAAGGTTTTGTTGAATTAATGGGAGGGGAAATTTGGGCCGAGTCCTGTGTCGGCGAAGGATCCAAGTTCTGCTTCAGCATACCGATCGAAGAGCCGACAGCTGGAACTGTACGAAAAGTCAAAAAGCCGAACCTTGATGGGCTACGGGTTTTAACGGTCCAAAAGGAGCCCGTTGCTTCTTTCGTCACAAATGAACGGCTCAGCTATTGGAATGCCAAACCCGAGTCATGCGAAAACGGCGCCAATGCACTTTCCACGCTCAAAGAAGCAAGCGGCCAATCTAAGGCTTTTGATGTCGTTCTCGTAGAGAGACGTTTGACCGACATATCTGCAGAAACATTCCTGAGGGCCTGTCGCGCATTCAAGAACATCCACCAACCACGAGTCATTTTTGTTGATGAATTGCGCGATTCAATTGAAATCGGCTGTTCGCCCGACGTTCTTGCGGACGCAAATCTCCAAAAACCGATCCTATCGGAAAATCTACTACGCGTGCTTTTGAATGAAACTGACACGATGCCCGCAACGGCAAATTGCTCTGCAGAAACCAAAACCAAACGCCCGGGAATGAATCCCATTTTGATCGTCGACGACAATCGCACCAACCGCAAACTAATTGAGGTTTTTCTGGACCGCTTGGGTCTACCTCATGCGAGCGCGGAAAACGGACTTGAAGCCATTACCCAAGTTGAAGCGCTGAGGCCGGATCTAATCCTCATGGATGTCAGTATGCCGGTTATGAACGGCTTGGATGCTGCCCGCGAAATTCGTGTTGGCGAAGGAAACGACAAGGGGAAACGCGCACGGATCATTGGGTTGACAGCGCACTCATCGCCGGAAGACCGGCAAAAATGCCTCGATGCGGGCATGGATGAGCACATGGCCAAACCGATCAAATTGGCCTTGCTTAGGGAAATCGTCGAAGGACTGTGAGTTCGTGTTCAAAAGAAAAGTTCGGAAGGGCGGTTCAAAGCCCGCCCCGCTTTAACTTTTGACCCGAAATGTCACGCGGGCCGAGCTTCCTGATTGTCTGCGACTGTTGCATCAACCGGTTCTTCGTCGTCAGCATCCTCTAGGTCAGCGTCATCGGAATGGTTTTCCAACGCGCCGATAATCAGGGGAAGCATTTCCACGCCCGATCCAGAACCTGCCTCGGTTTCAGGGGGAGCCACCCAGCTCAACGTGTCAAAGCTCCCGCAATTGGTGCAGGTCGGCGCCCATTCCGTATGAATGTTGTGGCAATTGCCACACACCCACTGCGGGCCACGTGGAGCGGACAGCGCTTTGGCCAAATACCCTTTCACAACCGCATCATTGCCACCCTCACCACGTTCAATAGCCGCCATAATGGTCAGCGCCCGTTGCGTGGGATCAGTTTCATACAAATCGCCCAGCGCGCGGCGCGCTTCTGGAAAATCTTCTGCCGCGATATTCAATTCCGCGTTCAACATCCGGGTCTCCGGATGATCCGGCGTCGCCTTCGTAAGGGTTTTGAAGCGCTTGATCCGCGCCTGTGGGGTTTCCTCCGGCTCAATTGCCGCAAATGCCGCTGCAAGATCGGGGTGCGGGCTCACGTCCCAGGCTTTGCGCAACAAACGCGCCGCATTGCGCGGCCGCCCCTGCTCGATATAGCCATGCGCGGCAAGAACCGCTGCAGGCACAAGATCAGGCGACAAGCGGTTGGCCTCAATCGCTCGTTCACGCGCCTCAACCGAACTGTCCTCATCAACGATGCCCTTCGCCTCGCCCAGCGCCAGAACGGCATCCCGACGACGGTGCACATCACGCGGCAAAGCCCCGTGCTTGAGTTTCGCATTCAGTGTACCGCGCGCGCCCTTCCAATCTTCTTTCTCGGTCTGAAGTCGGAGCAGGGTATCCTGCACCTCTTCGTGACGCGGCTTCAACGCAAACGCCGTCTCCGCAAGCTTCAGCGCAACGTCCGTTTTGCCTTCGTCCAGCTTCTGTTTCATCAGTCCGCGCACACCGACAAACCGGGTGCGTTCGTCCTGCAAAAGCTTCTTGTACACCTCTTCGGCCTTCTTGCCGTCACCGCTCATCTCTGCGGCCTGCGCCACGATCAGGTTGGTCAACTCCGGCTTCTTAAGGTACTTCTCAGCCTTGCGCGCTTTATCCATCGCCAGACGACCCTCGCCCGACGACAACGCCATCAGGCCATCGGCCAGTGCCTGATAGCCATTCTTCTCTCGGTTACGATCGAAATACCGGCTGATCGCCGTCTCGTCGCCGTTCAAAAATTTCAGCGTCGCCACCAATAGCGCCAGAAGCCGGATCGCCAACCAGGTCGCGGCCACCAAAGCAATAAGGGCTAGCGCGGTGTGGAATAACCCAAGGGAGTACTCAACACCGTTTATGTCTGGAAACACGATAAATGAACCACCGTCGCTTTCCAACAAATGGATCGCGCCAAAGGTCACAGCCCCGACAACGGCAACAAAAACAAGGATTTTAATCAAAGACCACAGCATGTTCTGACTTTCAGTTCGTGTTCAGGGCTTGCGCCATTGCTTCAGCAGCTTGCGTAGCCGCCAGTCGGGTTTCCGCCTGAGCGCGCCAATCCGCCATCACGGTTTTGGGCGCATCCGCCAACGCGTCCAGCTCGGCCAATGTCTCTGCCAATTGCCCGCTCCTCAGCGCTGCTTCCGCCCTGCTCAGGATCGCGTCAGTGTCATTGCCTTCTTTGGCCTCCACAGATCTCGCGCCCAAATGGGTCTTCAGGAAATTGCCAAGTTTGCTGCCCTGCGCGTCGTCTACATTTTCCGAACGAGCCTTGGCCAAGGCAGCACGAGCCGCTTCTGGGAATGCTTCGGTCAAAGCCACCAGAGTAATCACTCCAGTTTCCGCATGATCCGCCAGCACTTCCGCTACACCTTCTCCCGTCGCTGATCTGTAATCGACCACCGCACCGCTGAAGGCCGCACCGCTATCCAATGCCGCGATGATCCGAGTTGTCGCAGAGCGCGCCAGCGCGGTCTTGGCTGACAGGTCGGCCCTGTCTTTCAATTCCATCGCCTCGGCTTTCTGTTCCGCCACCAATGTCTTAAGATCTTCGACCTCTCGCTCATAGGCTGCGATTGCTGCCGCGCCCAAACCTTCGTTCAAGGGGCGCTTCTCGATATCGCTAAGACGTGTTTCAAATCCCGTCACCGCCTCGCTTAGGCTGTCGAGTTTTGCGTCATGCAGTTCCCGCAGCTTTTCAAGCTCAACCGCTGACTCCTTTGCAGTCTGTGAGGCCGTCAAAGCCGCGTCCGTGGCTTGCGTCGTGCGGTCATGGAGCGCTTTCAACGTATCGCTCTGTGCCGCAAGCTCCTCTGAAATCTTGGCGATTGCATCAGATGACTTAGCGCCGATACCAAGTTGATCACCAAAATAGACCGCTCCGCCAAAACCAAGACCGGCGGCTATGACGCCCCCCAGAACTAAAGGTACAAATCCACCACGTTTGGCGGGCTCTACAACTGATGGGGTCTCTTCGACGCCAGGCTCTACTGCGGGTTCATCCACTCCGCCCACAACCTCATTGTCTTCGATCGGTAGGTCATCAACGCCTTCGGTTTCGTCGGACGCATCACTTTCGGGATCCTCAAGTGTCTCTGGCTCGGCTGTATCGGACACATTCCCGACAGCCTCGTCTTCAACAACAGCCTCTTCGATCCCGTCAGAGTTGGCGATCTCCGCCGTCGTCTTGTCGTCGTCCGGTTTGTTGGTCTTGTCAGAGTTACCCACCTGAAGTCCTTTCGAATCCGGTTATTTTGCGGTCGCAGAACCAATCTAGGTCAGCGGCCCGCGGTCCTCAATATTCTCTACTGCGTCCAACAGTCCTTTTACCGCGTCAATCATAGCACTGACGTTGGGTTCAGCGGCCACAATCCGCTCAACTGCGGGCAAATTTCGCACTGTCTCATCTATCACGGAGCTCAATACGGCCAAAAATAACGGCGCTCTGCCTTGAATCTGGTTGTACTCATTTAGAAACTGCATTGCCGTTCGTGGCGAAAAAAGGGGAACAACCACGGGGGTTTCCCGCGTCAAAATGTCTTTGGCCTCATCGGTCAGACCGCACAATTCCTGATCATACACAATGGCTTCGCGCGTCGCTATTCCCGCTTCAGACAAACGGGTTGCAACATCTCCTCGGGAAATGTTGCCACGGAGGTGCAACAATGGACCGGTCGGGGCGTCAGCCGTAATTCTTGCAATCAAAGTACCAGAATTTCCACCGGCAGCTGTGGCTAACCATCCCTTCGACCTCGCGACTGCAGCGGTGGCCTGACCCACGCACCACGCTGGCAAATCCGACGGCGGGGCCGCTTCAACCCCGTTTACGGATGTAAAAATGACCCCAGTAAAACCCACGTAGGAAACCGGCTCCGTGGTTTTCTCCACCCGCAGCAGCGGGGACATCAAAGTATCCTGCCCAATCCCATCGTCGCGCATTGCAGCCACAAACCGGTCCGCCGCGGCCGCCGGCCGCGTGATCAGGATGGTGGGGGACAAATCGCTCATGAAAAATGTGCCGGGATTGTTTGAACCGCCTTCCGGTGTTACCTGCCTAAAAACAAAGGCGCAACGGCAAGGACCCATGACAAAGTCTCTCACCATCCTCGGACTGGAAAGCAGCTGCGACGACACTGCGGCCGCCATCTTGCGTCAAACCGGCAGTGATGCTCCGGAAATCCTCGCCTCGGTTGTCTATGGCCAAACCGAGTTGCATGCACCTTATGGGGGAGTTGTCCCCGAAATAGCGGCCCGCGCTCATGCCGAGAAACTGGACCTTTCGGTTGAAGAGGCTTTGAGTTCCGCCAACGTATCCCTTGCAGACATCGACGCAATCGCTGTGACCTCGGGCCCGGGATTGATCGGTGGCGTTCTTTCGGCCGTGATGTGCGCAAAAGGTCTCTCCGCAGGTCTCAACATCCCACTCGTCGGTGTGAACCATCTTGCTGGGCACGCCCTCACACCGCGTCTGACCGATCAGGTATCTTTTCCCTATCTGATGCTGCTTGTCTCAGGCGGCCATTGTCAGTTCCTCATCGCGCATGACCCCGAGAAATTCTCGCGCCTCGGCGGCACTATCGACGACGCGCCGGGCGAAGCCTTTGACAAAACCGCCCGTCTTTTGGGTCTTCCTCAACCTGGAGGCCCGTCGGTGCAGAAAGAAGCTGAAAACGGAAACCCGAAAGCGCATCGTTTTCCGCGACCTCTTTTGGATCGACCTGGCTGCGATATGTCTTTCTCTGGCCTGAAAACCGCCCTGCTGCGCGCCCGCGACGCCATCATCTCAGACAAAGGGGGGCTGACCGTGCAAGACCGCTCCGACCTTTGCGCCAGTTTTCAAGCGGCCGTGGTTGACGTTTTGGCGGAAAAAACTCGTCGCGCTCTCGAAATCTATATGGCTGAGAACCCTCCCACGCCCCTACTCGCTGTCGCAGGAGGCGTTGCGGCAAATACGGCAATTCGAGCACGGTTAGAGACTGTTTGCGCGGATCGAGGCGTCACATTTACAGCCCCTCCGCTTACGTTGTGCACGGATAACGCCGCCATGATTGCCTTTGCGGGTCTAGAACGGTTTAAATCCGGTGCGCGTGACGACATGAGCCTGTCGGCCCGTCCGCGCTGGCCCTTAGATCAGAGCGCACCAGCCCTACTGGGCAGCGGCAAAAAGGGAGCTAAAGCATGATTTCGATCCTTGGGGCCGGCGCTTTTGGCACAGCACTTGCGGTTGCCTTCGCCCGCAATGGCACTCCTGTATCTCTGTGGGCGCGTGATGCGGTTGCTGCTAAAACCATGCAGGACACACGCCAGAACACGCGCCTTCCAAATGTAAACTTGCCTGAAACAGTCTCTGTTACTGCGGATTTTGCCTCTGCCATTGCCGATGTCGTGCTTTTAGCCGTGCCAATGCAGAAACTTCGCGGTCTGCTAGAAACTCATCCGGAACTCTCCGGACACACCCTTGTCGCCTGTTGCAAGGGAGTTGAACTTGGGACCCAGCTTGGACCGGTGGCGGTGATCCGCGATGTGCTACCAGATGCAACGCCAGGCATTCTCACCGGCCCCAGTTTCGCATCTGACATCGCACGCGGCCTGCCAACGGCACTGACGCTTGCTATTGCAGACGATACCGCAGGCAAGGCGCTGCAAAAAAACCTGACTTCCCCCAATATCCGCATCTACCGAACCGCCGACACCGTCGGCGCAGAACTTGGCGGCGCACTTAAGAACGTCATTGCGATCGCTTGCGGGATCGCCATTGGCGCCGGTTTCGGCGACAGCGCGCGCGCCGCGTTGATGACACGCGGCTACGCAGAAATGCAACGTATGGCCCGCGCGCTCGGGGCACAGCCCGAAACTCTCTCCGGTCTGTCTGGATTTGGGGATTTGACGCTAACTTGCTCGTCTGAACAGTCCCGAAACTATCGCTTTGGTCTATCACTTGGCCGCGGAGAGGACTTTGACCCATCCGTGACTGTCGAAGGAGCGGCCACAGCCCGCGCCGCCGATGCCCGCGCCAAATCCATGGATATCGACATGCCCATCACCGCAGCCGTGGTCGCCGTGCTTGATGGGGGCTTGCAAATCCGTGACGCCATGGAAATGCTGCTCGCAAGACCACCCAAGGAGGAATAACCCATGCTGATCGCACTCATCGCCAAAGACAAACCCGGCGCGCTGGATATCCGCAAAGCGAACCGTGATGCCCATGTCGCCTATCTCAAGGACTCTGGCGACACGATCATGATGGCGGGCCCGTTTTTGGATGAGGCGGGCAACATGTGTGGCTCGCTCATTATCCTGAACGTCGCTGACATGGCCGAGGCCAAAGCTTGGGCCGCTGGGGATCCCTACAAGGCCGCTGATCTTTTCGACAGCGTCGAGCTGAAACCCTGGAACAAGGTTTTGGGCTGATGCGTTACTGGCTGTTCAAATCCGAACCTTCGACGTGGAGCTGGGACCAACAGGTCGCCAAGGGCGAGGAAGGCGAAGAGTGGGACGGCGTGCGCAACTATCAGGCGCGCAATTTCATGCGGGAAATGGCCGTAGGCGACCGCGGCTTCTTTTATCATTCGCAGAAAGAAAAATCCGTGGTCGGTGTGGTGGAAGTCTGCGCTGCGGCCCACCCAGACAGCACCACCGATGACGAGCGCTGGGAGTGCGTCGATATCAAAGCGGTTAAGGTGGTGAAAAACCCTGTGACACTCGACATGATCAAGGCAGACCCGCGCCTTGCTGATATGGTGCTGGTGAGAAATTCGCGACTGTCCGTGCAACCTGTCACCACTGCCGAATGGCACATCATCCTTGAGATGAGCGGTTCTCAAATCTGAAAATTCCGGCATACTTCCCAAGCGAACGAATAGACGGGGAGAAAAAATGGGATTTGTCGCAGTGTTGGCCGCCGCAGTGGCCTCTTATGTGTTCGGTTCAATCTGGTATATGGCGCTTGCTAAACCGTGGATGGCCGCGGCAGGTGTCGAAGTCGGCGAAGACGGCCGACCGATCAATTCCAAGAACCCAACACCATACATTCTCGCCTTTGTCTGTGCGATTGTTGTTGCCGGAATGATGCGGCACGTCTTTGCGCTTTCCGCCATAAATACCCTCGACAAAGGGCTGATTGGCGGCTTTGGAGTGGGTCTCTTCCTTGCCACACCTTGGATCGTTACCAACTGCGGATTTGCAGGCCGTCCTGCAAAACTGATGCTCATCGACGGCGGTTATGCCACTATTGGGTGCACGATAATCGGGGCAGTGCTAACGCTTTTCTGATGAGTAAACGGATGCCCGACCAGCACCTCGAATCCTCTGCTTCCCCACGCGCTCATAATTGGATCGCCTATTTGCCGCTTCCTTATTTGCTGGGCCAACATTCAAGAGCTCTCAAGGAACAAGTGTTTGGAAGTTTCCTCAAGGACGGAAAGCAAAAACGCCCGCGGCATCCAAGCGCGCGGGCGTTATGTTTTCTGGTCGGGTTCGGCTTAACCGTACACGGCCTCTTTGCCGAAATGCTTGGTCAGCATGTAGTATACAACGGCGCGATACTTGTTGCGCTCAGATTTGCCGTAGGTCTCGATGACTGCATTGATCCCCTCCATCAGTTCCGGACCGTCGCTCAGCCCAAGCTTTTTGATGAGGAAGTTGGTTTTGACAGTTTCAAGTTCGCTTTCCTGAGAACCGGCTACAGTTGACGCATCATCATTATAGATCGCCGGACCGCACCCAATAGTCACTTTGGTCAGCAGGTCCATATCGGGGGTCATTCCGCATTTGTTTTTCAAATCATCAGCATATTTTGCGATCAGATCGTCACGTTTGCCCATTTTTCTCTCCCAGGTTTTGGCCCATCGGCCTTTTTCATTTTGTGCCCCTTGTGGCTGCTTGCGACAGTAAACAGGGTTCGAGCCCAGACAAAGGGAAATCTCCTCCCTATTTCCCCATAACCGTTGCGCTCTCTGGTCAACAAATTTCAATGCCCCTAGGGTGCGCCCATTGCTAAAGGGAAATGAACGAAAATGCTGCGTTGGGGTATCATCGGAACCGGCTTCATCTCACATGCCATGCTGCGCGCAATCTCAACGTCGGAGAGGTCTGTGGTGACAGCCATAGCCGGCCGAAACAAGACGGCACTGGCGGAACTTCAATCGCAGTATAGCGTTGATCTTGGGTTCACCGAAACAGATGAATTGCTAGCATCAGAACAGGTCGACGTGGTCTATATTGCCCTTCCCAACCATCTACACGCTGAAGCGACTGCTGCGGCAATGGCGGCTGGCAAACCTGTGCTATGCGAAAAATCGCTCACGGTCACAATGGATCACGCAGACCTATTGGCAAGGGCCGTACGCCAAAGCGGCCTCTTTTTTGCCGAGGGATTGATGTACCTTTCCCACCCCCTCATGGAGCAATTCACCGCTCTTTTGCGCGACCCGTCTCTAGGCTCCCTCCGTTCCGTTTCCGGCTATTACTCGGCTGATATCTGGCAAGTGGTGAACCCTGAAGGTGGCGGCACTCTCTACAATCTGGGCTGCTATCCGTCGTCCTTGTTGCATCTTGTGGTTAAAACAATGTGCGGAGAAGACGCTTTTTCAAAGCGTCATATCTCAGCGCATGGCCTTAAGAACAACGACGGCAATATACAGGACACCGCCGCTGTTATTCACTTTGAAAATGGTGTTCTTGCAACACTACAAAGTTCTGACAGCCACGGCATGACACACAGCTTTGAGATTGTGACAACAACAGGAAAACTGCGCTTTGACACAAACCCATGGCTGCCGGAGGCGGGAGTCAATCGCATGATCTGGCAGCCCTATGTGGGTGCAGCACGCGAAATTCTGGTTAAGGATGAAAATGACGCGTTCTACCATCAAACAAGGATGGTAGAACGCGCTTTGGCGCAGGGACAAACCGAGGCACCACGTCCTGCCCCTCGCCTGTCAGACAGTCTGGAAATCATGCAATTTCTGGCAGATTGGGACGCGGCTGCGGGGGCTTCCTTCCAGCCCCACGCAACGACGGCTTAAAATCGTGCTTCATCCACATCCTTGAGGTCCGGAATCACGTCTGCCGTGCCGTGTCGTGTCACCATCAAAGCGGCGGCACGCATGGCAAGTGCGATCGCTTGCTCCATTGGCAACCCACGGTCACGCGCCGCAAGGACGAAGCCTGTGAACGTATCTCCTGCGCCAGTGGTGTCCACGGCTGTTACAGGCATGGCAGGGAAGTCTCGGGTTTGACTTCCATTGATCCAACGCGCGCCTTTGGCACCCAACGTTATGATCACATCGGCAATGCCCAGCGCCTCAGGGGTTTTGCCAATTGATTGGGCCAGCTGCTCAGCTTCCACCTCGTTCAGGATCAGAAAATCCAAGTAGGGCAATATCGCTGCCGTTGCAGAGGCATCAAACGGCGCTGCCGCATAAGCAACATAGAGACCCAGATCGCGCGCCGTTTTGGCCATTTCTGCCTGCATTAGAGTCTCATTTTGGACCAGAAGGATGTCGCCAGCCGCAGCTTCGGACAAAGCAGCCTCCTGTGTCTCGGAAGGAATGGCATGATTTGCACCCGGAAGCAGGACAATGGCATTTTCTCCTGCGTCATCGACATTGATAATGGCGTGGCCTGTGGGCGTATCAGCAAGAGTGGCAACATGGCGTGTGTCGACGCCGGATTCCATCATTTGATCCCGCGCCCAAAGACCGTCAGCCCCAACCGCGCCGATATGAATGGTACGGGCACCCGCGCGCGCGGCGGCGACTGACATGTTCGCGCCCTTGCCGCCAAGACCTCTGGAAAGGCCGGTGGAGGCCAAAGTCTCGCCCGGTCCGGGTAGGTGTGGAACGCGATAAAAATAGTCTGCGTTGATTGAGCCGAGGTTGAAGATTGCCATATGAGATGCCCTTTTTGACCACATGATCAAATACGTGCCGACCTGTCCATCGCAGATTATCCGATTTGCGCGTTTCCTCCTATGCGTGGGTTTGCTATCTCATGAAGACCGAAAACTTGGGGGTTTTGAGCAGTGAAAGGCGACAAGCCAACTGTGACGCCGATGATGGCGCAATATCTGGAGATCAAAGCGCTGTATCCGGATGCATTGCTGTTCTATCGGATGGGCGATTTCTACGAGATGTTCTTTGACGACGCGGTTGCGGCGGCAGAAGCGCTGGATATTGCCTTGACGAAACGCGGCAAGCACGACGGGGCGGATATCCCCATGTGTGGCGTGCCGCATCACGCCGCCGAAGGGTATTTCCTGACACTTATCCGCAAGGGATTTCGGGTGGCTGTCTGTGAACAGCTGGAGAGCCCTGCGGAGGCGAAGAAGCGCGGCTATAAAGCGGTTGTGAAGCGGGATGTTGTGCGACTGGTGACGCCAGGTACGTTGACCGAGGATAGTTTGCTGGATGCGCGCAGGCACAATTTTCTGGCGGCTTTCTCTGTGGTGCGTGACGAGGCCGCGCTCGCATGGGCAGATATTTCGACCGGCGCGCTACACGTGATGCCAATGGCGCCTGTTCGGCTGGGACCAGAATTGGCGCGACTTGCTCCGAGTGAGTTGCTTGTTGCCGAAGGTGCGGAAGCAGACGTCAACGCTGTGGCAGATGACATGGGAGTGTCAGTGACGTCGGTTTCGCGCGGTAGTTTCGACTCTGTTTCTGCGGAAAAGCGGGTTTCTTCGCTGTTTAAGGCGTCGTCACTCGAAGCTTTCGGCACCTTTGGGCGGGCCGAGGCGGGCGCACTTGGTGCGATCGTGGACTATCTGGAAATCACCCAAAAAGGAAAGCTGCCTCTGTTGCAGCCGCCGGTGCGCGAAGCAACGCATGGGGTGATGCAGATTGATGCGGCGACGCGACGCAATCTGGAACTGACCGCGAGCCTGTCTGGTGGGCGCGCGGGATCGTTGCTGGAGACCATTGATCGGACTGTGACGGCCAGTGGAGCGCGGCTGTTGGAACGGCGGTTGTCGTCGCCGTCTCTGTCGCTTGAGGCGGTTGGGCGGCGATTGGATTCCGTAAGTTACATGACCGAACAGCGTGGTGTTGCGGCGGATGTGCGCGACAGCCTGCGAAAAGTGCCGGATCTGGATCGGGCGTTGTCGCGCCTATCTTTAGACCGTGGCGGGCCGAGGGATCTGGCGGCGGTGCGCAACGGGCTTGGTCAGGCGGGCGAATTGGCCACGCGCGAGTTTGGGAACTTGCCAGCCGATCTGGCAACCGCGCGGCAGGCACTGGAGGGACATGACAAACTGCTCGACCTTCTGGAAGATGCGCTGATCGCGGAGCCACCGTTGTTGGCGCGCGATGGTGGGTTCATCGCGCCGGGGTTTGACGTAGAACTGGATGAAAGCCGCGAGTTGCGTGACGAAGGGCGCGGCGTGATTGCAGGCATGCAGACGCAGTATTCGGAGCAGACCGGCATTGCAGCGCTGAAGATCAAGCACAACAACGTGCTGGGATATTTCATCGAGACCACGGCGAAACATGCGGATGTGATGATGTCACCGCCTTTGTCGGAGACCTTCATTCACCGCCAGACCACCGCCAATCAAGTTCGGTTCACTACCGTTGAGTTGAGCGAGATGGAAACCAAGATCCTGAACGCCGGCAATCGGGCGTTGGAGATTGAAAAACGGCTCTATGACAACCTGAAAGGCGCCATTCTTGAACGCTCATCACAGGTTGCGACAGCCTCCAAGGCATTGGCTGAGTTCGATCTGGCGAGTGCGTTGGCGGAGCTTGCCATCGCCGACAACTGGACGCGCCCCGAGGTCAATGACAGCCGCGATTTTGCCATCGAGGGCGGGCGACATCCGGTGGTGGAGGCGGCCCTGCGCAAGGTAGGTGATCCGTTTGTTGCCAACGATTGCGACCTGTCCGGAGGCGATGCGGCAAGCATCTGGTTGCTGACCGGTCCCAACATGGCAGGTAAGTCGACCTTCCTGCGGCAGAACGCCTTGATCGCTCTTTTGGCGCAGATGGGAAGCTTTGTTCCCGCAGACAGCGCAAGAATTGGCTTGGTAAGTCAACTCTTCAGCCGTGTAGGCGCGAGCGATGATCTGGCACGGGGTCGCTCGACGTTTATGGTCGAGATGGTGGAAACCGCTGCAATCCTCAATCAAGCCGATGACCGCGCACTTGTGATCCTTGACGAGATCGGGCGCGGCACAGCAACCTATGACGGCCTATCAATTGCATGGGCGACGCTGGAGCATCTGCATGATGTGAACAAATCCCGCGCGCTGTTTGCCACGCATTATCACGAGATGACACAACTGGCGAGTAAGATGGCGGGTGTGGACAACGCCACCGTGACCGTACGCGAGTGGGAGGGTGAGGTGATCTTCCTTCACGAGGTCACTCAGGGCGCCGCAGATCGCTCCTATGGTGTTCAGGTGGCACAGCTGGCCGGCCTTCCTGTGGCAGTGGTCGAACGAGCGCGTGTTGTGTTGGATGCGCTTGAAAAAGGTGAACGCGAAGGCAAAGCACAGAAGGCGTTGATTGATGATCTTCCGCTGTTTGCCGCAACGCCTGCCCCGATGCCGGCTTCACCAAGCGGGCCGTCACCGCTTCAGCAGAAGCTTGGCGACGTGCATCCCGATTCGCTGACCCCGCGTGAGGCGTTGAGCCTGATTTATGAGTTGAAAGAAATGTCGGAAAAATAGCTCTACCAACTGCCCGACGCGCCACCGCCTGATGAACTGCCACCACCAAAAGAAGACCCGCCAGAGGACGATGAGCTGGACGATTTCTTAGGGATGACGCGCGTTACACTCCAGCTGTCATGGCAATGGTGGCAAGAATAATCGATCCGCTTTTTGCCGGTTGATGTTGTGGTTGCGGATTCAAGGATCGTGGAATCGCTTTCCAAAGTCTTGTAGTTACACGACCGGCAAGCGCCGTATCGAGAAAACAGATTCTTGTAGCCTTCGATTGTTCTGTGGTCGCAGCGCATGCAGCACCAGACATCGTAATCTTTGCTCTTGAGGCGCTCTTCGGTGATTTGCCCAGCCTGCAAATAGTCGTCGTCCAGGTCCTCTTGAATTCGTTCCATTTTGGAGCCGTCATTGGGGCACCGACGAGGACGATTTCGTTTCCAGCGGCGAAATAAAAGAACTGCGGCCCCTGCCGCAGCGGCCCAAACCGCATAAATCCATGCACCTATGCGATCGACGGTGCGACGTGTGGCGTTGAGGGCTTTTTCGACACCCGTGGCATCGGCCTCACCCGGCCACTGACCTGTCAGATTGTGGAACACATAATCCACGCCAGTATTGATGCCGGTAAAGTAGTCGCCCTTTTTGAAATGAGGAGTGATCACCGTGTCGATAATGTTTTTCATTGGGGTGTTCTTGTCGGATCCATAACCTGAACCGACCTCGATCCGCATCAAACGATCGTTCACGGCAACGAGCATCATGACGCCATCGTTTCGCTCCGCATCTCCAACCCCCCAATGATTGAAAAGCCCGGTTGCAAAAGGTTCAATCTGACCGTTGTGGGCATAGCTGAACATGCTGTCGATGGTGACAATTGTAAATTCGATGCCGTGATCGCGACGCAGTTCCACAAGCTTTTCTCGAATTTTGAGCTCTTCTTGTTCGCTTAGAAGAAAAGCAAAATCATTCACATAAAGCTCATCGTAATTCGGATAGTCCGCAGCCAAGGCGGCATTGATCCAAACGAAACAAGCAACAAGGGACAAAAGCAGGTTACGCAATAGAAAAGGCTCCCGTGGTAGACGGGAGCCTTTTAGCAAGGTTTTTGCCGTGTGTTTAGCCCGGGTTCGAGCTGACACCAACTTGGGCAGGCCGAAGAAGCCGGTCGTGCAACATGAACCCCTGCGCAGACACCTGAATGATGTCGCCGGATTTTGTGTTGGGAACTGGGGCTTCGAACATCGCCTCATGGATGTTCGGGTCGAATTTGTCGCCAACTTCAGGGCTGACGATTTCGATGCCGTGCTTGGAGAAAGTCTTCAATAGCTCGCGCATGGTGAGTTCAATACCTGCGATTAGCGCGGCCGAGGCTTCTTTCTGTTCGTCTGTGATCGTTTCAACGGCGCGTTTCATATTGTCGAAAACCGGCAACATATCACGAGCCAGCTTAGATCCACCGTATTGTTCGGCCTCGCGGCGCGCTCTGTCGCCACGTTTGCGCGCGTTCTCGGCATCAGCCAGCGCGCGCATCCAGCGGTCTTTCAATTCATCACGCTCTGCGCGAAGCTCGTCCAGCTCGATCGCATCGTCTTCCAGTTCGTCAAGAGACTGGGCAAATTCTTCTGCTTCGGCCTCTGCCAAATCGTCCAGAAATTCGTTGTCTTTCGGCTCTGCCATAATGCACCTCTAACCGCGGTCGGAGAGGAGTTTTCCGACCAGCTGTGCCGTGTAATCCACAATCGGCACGATACGTCCATAGTTCAGGCGCTTGGGTCCGATGACCCCGACCGCGCCCACGATCTTTCGATCAGCGTTCATATAAGGGGAAACCACCAAAGAGGAACCCGAAAGTGAAAAAAGTTTGTTCTCTGAGCCAATAAAAATGCGCACACCGTCGCCTTCTTCGGCAAGCTGCAGGAAATCGGCAATGTCACGCTTACGTTCCAGGTCATCAAAGAGGGTACGGATTCGATCAAGGTCTTCCTCATCCTCCTCTGCACCCAAAAGATTTGATCGGCCCCTTACGATCAAACGCTCAGGTTGCTCTTCGCCGTCAGCCCAAAGGGCCAACCCGCTTTCCACCATGTCTCTCGCCAGCGTATCTATCTCCTGTCGCCGAGCCTGAATTTCCTTTCGCACCGCAGATTGCAATTCTGAAAGCGTGCGACCCTCTGCAACCGCATTGAGGAAATTGGCGGCTTCGCGCAAAGAGCTCGGAGTCTGTCCGACGGGTGGAGTAAACAAACGGTTTTCGACGTGACCATCCGCAAAGACCAGCACCACAAGAGCGCGGTCGTGAGCCAGCGAAACAAATTCGATATGCTTGATGGGCGCTTCGTGTTTAGGCGCCAACACCAGAGAGGCTCCATGTGTGACACCGGACAGGGCTGTAGATACGCGATCCAGCATCGATCCGACATCGCCTCCCGTGTCCCCCATGGTGGCGTCAATCTTCTGGCGATCACCGGTGTCGAGGTCGCCAACCTCAAGCAGGCCATCGACAAACATACGCAAACCCATCTGCGTCGGTATGCGGCCGGCTGATACATGCGGGCTATCCAAGAGCCCCATGTACTCCAGATCCTGCATCACATTGCGGATTGTCGCGGCACTGACCTTTTCTGAAAGGGATCGCGTAAGTGTGCGGGAACCGACGGGGCCACCCGTGTCCAGATAGCCCTCCACCACGCGGCGAAACACTTCGCGAGAGCGATCGTTCATTTCGTCAAAAAGTGTTGTGCTGTCTGTCATGGATTTTTGCCTCTGACTGACCATTAAAAGGGACAGAGCGCCAAGGTCAATCAGGTGCTTGTAAGTTGGGGGAACGGGCTTGCCCCACCCTGCCCGCGCGCGTATGCCTTTGCCAAACAGCAAAAGGAATATTGCCCATGCGCCCTTCCGGTCGTCAGCTTAACGAAATGCGTGATGTGTCGATTGAAACCAACGTCACAAAACATGCCGAAGGGTCATGCCTGATCAAGATGGGCGATACGCACGTGCTCTGTACCGCATCTTTGGAAGCGCGCGTTCCGCCATTTATCAAAGGCTCCGGACTCGGCTGGGTGACAGCGGAGTACGGGATGCTTCCACGTTCGACTTCTTCGCGCATGCGCCGTGAAGCCACTGCCGGAAAACAAGGCGGTCGCACCGTCGAAATCCAACGGCTCATCGGTCGCTCCTTGAGGGCCGGTGTCGATCGCGTTGCGCTTGGCGAACGTCAGATCACCGTAGACTGCGATGTGATCCAGGCGGACGGTGGCACACGCTGCGCATCAATCACCGGCGGATGGGTCGCCCTGCGTCTTGCCGTAAATGCATTGATGAAAGCCGGCGACGTGAAAACTGACCCTTTGATTTCGCCGGTAGCGGCGGTTTCCTGTGGCATCTATGCAGGCCAACCCGTGCTGGATCTGGACTATCCGGAAGACAGCGAAGCAGGCGTTGACGGCAACTTTATCATGCTCGGCAATGGTCAAATGATTGAGACTCAAATGTCAGCTGAAGGATCGACCTATTCGCGGGACCAAATGAACCAACTTATTGATTTGGCGGAAAAAGGTGTGGCCGAGCTGGTTGCCGCGCAGGAGGCAGCAACCGCATGACCCGCAAGTTTACCGACAAAAAGTTGCTTATGGCGACCCACAACAAGGGCAAGCTGGAGGAGATGATCCACCTGCTTGAGCCCTTTGGTGTGAGTGTGGTCGGTGCGGCAGACATGGATCTTCCCGAACCGGAAGAAACTGAAGACACTTTTGTCGGAAACGCACGCATCAAGGCGCACGCAGCCGCACAGGCAACTGGCCTGCCTGCTCTGTCGGATGACAGTGGGATCACGATTGACGCGCTTGGCGGCGCTCCCGGTGTATACACCGCGGATTGGGCTGAGACTGGCAATGGTCGTGATTTTGTCATGGCCATGACGCGCGCCAACAATGAGCTGGAGGCCGTCAACGCGCCCCACCCCAGATTGGCACAATTTCGGTCCACTTTGGTTCTTGCATGGCCTGACGGACATGACGAAGTATTTGAAGGCGTTGCCCCAGGACATCTGGTCTGGCCGATGCGCGGCAAGGACGGTTTTGGCTATGATCCAATGTTTGTTCCCGAAGGCTACGATGTGACCTTTGCCGAAATGGATAGGTGGGAAAAAAACAAGATCAGCCATCGCGGACGCGCGGTGCAGGCCTTTGTTAAGGGCTGTTTTGAGTGAAGATTGGCAGAACGGCGGCTTTGGGCTTTATGTCCACTGGCCGTTTTGCCAAGCCAAATGCCCCTATTGCGACTTTAACAGCCACGTAAGCCGCGAGATCGACCAATCACGCTGGCTTAGAGCCTATTTGGTCGAGTTGGACAGAGTAGCAGCCGAAACCTCCGGACGAGTACTGAACACCGTTTTTTTCGGCGGTGGTACTCCGAGTTTAATGGACCCCGATGTCGTCGCCGCGATTTTGGAACGCGTTCGCCAGCTTTGGCCAACGTCAAATGACATGGAAATCACCCTTGAGGCGAACCCGGGTTCTGTGGAGGCGGGAAAGTTTGCCGGATTCCGAGACGGCGGTGTGAATCGGATCTCAATGGGCATTCAGGCTTTAAACGATCGGGATCTTCAGCGATTGGGTCGCATCCACTCGGTGGATGAGGCCAGACAAGCATTTGAAATTGCAAGAAAAACTTTTGACAGGGTCAGTTTTGATCTGATCTACGCCCGTCAGGACCAAACGCTTGAAGGATGGACATTGGAGCTTCGGGAAGCTTTGTCGATGGCAATTGATCACTTGTCCCTCTATCAACTTACAGTGGAACAAGGCACGGCGTTCGGCGACCGTTACGCCCGCGGAAAGCTTCGTGGTCTGCCTGAAGATGACCTCGCCGCAGACATGTACGAAGCCACTCAGGAAATCTGCGCTGACGCGGGCATGTTGCCCTACGAGGTTTCGAATTATGCCTCCGTGGGTTCGGAATCCCGCCACAACAAGATATACTGGCGGTATGGCGACTACGTCGGCATCGGCCCTGGGGCACACGCCAGAATGACATTGAACGGCCAACGTTATGCCGTTGAAAACTGGCGCAACCCAAACAAGTGGCTGGAAATGACCGAGTCCGGAAACGGCGAGAGTCTCCGGGAAAAAATCCCACTTGATGGACAAGCCGCTGAATTTTTGCTGATGGGCCTTCGATTGACAGAAGGTGTGAGCATAACACGTTATGAAGCACTGTCCCGTCAGTCATTGGAAGGCCCGCGAATGCAGAACCTAATCGATCTCGGCATGATCGATCATCAAGCGGACACTCTTCGTGTTTTGCCGCAAGGGCGGATGGTGTTGAATTCCGTCTTGGCCGAACTGTTGGCCGACTGATGCGCATTGTTTGGTTGATCGGTGGCCTTCTTGCTCTTGGGTGCGGTTTGATTGGCGTTGTACTGCCTCTCCTGCCGACAGTCCCTTTTCTGTTGCTGGCCACGTTTTGCTTTGCACGGTCCTCCGAGCGGCTTCACAATTGGCTTTTGTCGCACGGGACCTTTGGACCGATGATCGAAGATTGGAATCGCAACGGTGCAATCCGCCCAAGCGCCAAAAGGGCAGCAACACTGTCCATACTGGTCGTTTTTTGCATTTCTCTGGTTTTTGGCGTCAAAACCACCGTTTTGGTCATTCAAGCGGTGGTTTTGAGCGCGGTACTTTTTTTCATCTGGACGCGGCCTAACGGCTAGCGGTCAGAATTCGGCACAATTCATCAAGCTCATCAAGCGTTTGATAAGTAACGGTAATTTTTCCAGATTCTCCGCCGGATACATGATCTACGCTGACTTTCATACCCAAATTCGCCGAAATATCGCCTTCTAGCGCGACCGTATCGGCGTCCTTGTGGGTCTTGGGTCGAGATTTTTTGTTTTGCTCGACGAGAGAGCCCGTTTTTTTGGCCAACTGTTCGGTCTGACGTACAGACAAACCACCCTTGATAACCTTTTTGGCCAGCTCGGACGCGTCGTCAGATGTAATCAATGCACGCGCATGACCAGCGGACAGGTCGCCGGATTTCAGATAACCGAGGACATCATCAGGCAAGTTCAACAACCGCATCAAGTTGGCGATGTGGCTGCGGCTTTTACCAAGCGCCTCTGAAAGTTTTTCCTGTGTGTGCCCGAATTTTTCCATCAACTGACGATATCCCATCGCCTCTTCAACTGGGTTCAGGTCCGCCCGTTGAATGTTTTCGATGATAGCAATTTCCAGAACTTCAGTATCGTCATACTCCCGCACAACAATTGGAAGTTCGTGCAACTGAGCCATCTGTGATGCACGCCAACGACGTTCACCGGCGACGATCTCAAACTGATTGGCTCCCTTTTTGCGAACGATCAAAGGCTGGATGACACCCTTTTCTTTGATCGAACTCGCAAGTTCCTCGAGCTGATCAGGCGTAAAATCTCGTCGCGGCTGGTCTGGGTTTGGGACGATTCTTTCAATCGGCACCACCATATCCGGCCGTCGAGCGGCCTCTTGCGTTTTTTGGCGAGTGTTATCCTCAGTAACATCCGCCATTAAGGCACTCAAACCACGGCCCAAACCGCGTGTCTTTTTCTTTTCTGCCATTCCGTGCCCCCTACTACGCCGCTCTGTTTAGGTGTTTGCCCAAAAGCTCTTTGGCAAGATCTCGGTATGCCTCTGCACCTTTGGACCCGGGATCATATTCCGTCACGGGCTGCGCGAAGGAAGGCGCCTCAGAAACGCGAACATTTCGAGGGATCTTGGTCTCAAAAACCAGATCCCCCAGATTGTCCCGCGCGTCCTGTTCGACCTGCTGAGACAAATTATTGCGGGAATCAAACATCGTAAGAACAATCCCCTCAATTCGCAAAGATGCGTTTGCCGTTTGACGAACTTCGCGCACAGTCAGCATCAATTGGGACAAGCCCTCCAATGCAAAAAACTCACTTTGCAGTGGTATCAAAACCGAATCCGACGCGATCATCGCGTTGACGGTCAAAAGGTTCAAAGACGGTGGGCAGTCGATCAGAATGTAGTCAAAGCCAAAATTGTCCATTGCGGTCTGACGTAGGGCGTCATGCAAGAGAAAGCTGCGCTTTTCATTCGACATCAGCTCAATGTCGGCAGAACTTAGATCGACGGTAGCTGGCACAATGGACATGCCGGCGACACTGGATGTTTGAATTACCTCGTCGAGATCAACTTCACCCAATATCAAGTCATATGTCGTGTATTCTCGGTCCTCGACATCAACGCCAAGACCAGTCGAAGCGTTCCCTTGCGGGTCCAAGTCAACCAAAAGCACTTTACAGTCCTCTTCTGCCAACGAAGACGCGAGGTTAATAGCGGTTGTCGTTTTGCCAACGCCGCCTTTTTGATTGGCTACTGCGATGATCTTGGGGCCCTTGGGGCGCGATGGATCAGACACGTTGGAGCTCTCCGATCTTCAAAATGACTGCCTGTTGCTCTGTCTTACTTTGAACGGCATCCACTTGAAAAGACCACGATTCCTTTGCGGACGTGACTTCTTTTTTCCAATTAGCCCCTTTCGGGAACAATGCGACGCCATTCGAAGCCAAATGTCGTTCAGAAAATTCAAATAGGAGGGATAGATCAGCAAGCGCGCGCGCACTAAGAACCGTGGCGCCTTGAGGATCAGCTTGTTCTATCCGTTCGGTAAGAACTGTGGCTTGCACACCGGTTTCTCGCAATACCGTACGCAAAAACGCACATTTTCGTTGATCCGATTCAATTAGAGTGACCTTTTCGGGCGCTCCAGGCTCATCGCACATCAAGGCAATGACCAAACCCGGAAAGCCTCCCCCGCTTCCGATATCGACCCAATGGGGCGTTCCCGTTGATGAAAGGGAAAACACCTGTGTGGAATCCAATATGTGACGCGTCCAAAGCTCGGAGATCGTGGATTTGGATACAAGATTGATCCGTGGATTCCACTTAACAAGGATCTCTGCCAGTGTTTTGAGCCGCTCAGATGTTTCACGTGAAACATCGAGCGTGCCGAGAATGCGATCCGCATCGGTCATTACGCTGATTTATCCCGTTTTGCTTGGCGCAGTTTGGCAAGAAGAAGCGTTAGAGCGGCGGGCGTCATGCCATCCAAACGCCCGGCCTGTCCCAAATTGGCTGGGCGCGCCGCATTCAGCTTACTTTTGAGTTCATTTGAAAGTCCCTCAATACGGTCAAAGTCGAAATCAGAGGGGATCAACTGACTTTCATCCCGTTTCATCGCCTCCACATCACGCCTTTGGCGTTCGATGTAGTTGGCATAAAGTGCGTCTTTTTCAAGTTGGCCACGGATTTCGGGCTCCACAGAAGAAAACGCCTTATCCAAAGGAAGAAGGTCGTCAAAACCAACCTCTGGGAATGCCAAAACCTGAAACGCGGTACGACGGTTTCCATCCTGATTTACCGTAATACCAGCGGCGTTGATCTCTTTCGGTGTCAGAGCGGCCTTTTCCAACAGTGCGCGTCCAGAGTTCAATTTCTCTTGCTTTTGACCAAACAGGCGTTTCCGCACATCGCCAATCAAACCCAGACTTTCTCCAATCGGGGTCAGTCTCTGATCCGCGTTGTCCGCGCGCAGCGACAGGCGGAATTCGGCGCGGGAGGTGAACATGCGATAAGGTTCACTCACGCCTCGAGTGATGAGATCATCTACCATTACACCAATATAGCTATCAGAACGGCTAAAGTGATGCGGTTCTTTGCCCTGTGCAGACAAGGCAGCATTCAAACCGGCGACAAGGCCTTGCGCGGCGGCTTCTTCATATCCTGTGGTTCCATTGATCTGCCCCGCAAGATACAAGCCAGGCACGCCTTTGACTCCCAAGGCAGCATCCAAAGCCCGCGGATCGACATAGTCGTATTCGATCGCGTAACCGGGCTGTTGGATCTCCACAACTTCAAGACCATAGATCGAGCGTACATAGTCTTCTTGAACGTCGACGGGCAAGGAAGTGGAAATACCGTTAGGGTAAACGGTGTGATCGTCCAAGCCTTCTGGCTCCAAAAAGACCTGATGCGAATCCTTGTCCGCGAAGCGAACAATCTTGTCTTCAATAGACGGGCAATACCGTGGCCCAACACCTTCGATGTGCCCACCATACATGGCGGAACGGTCGAGGTTTTCGCGAATTATGTCGTGGGTTTTGGCGTTGGTGTGTGTGATGCCACAAGCAATCTGACGTGCGGTCGGTCGCTTGTTCAGGAAAGAGAACATCACCGGCTCGTCGTCGCCAGGTTGGCTATCGAGCAAATCCCATTTGATGGTTTTTCCGTTCAGGCGCGGAGGGGTGCCGGTCTTCAGGCGACCAAGCGGTAGTCCGAAGCTGTCGATGCGTTCAGCCAGTTTGACCGACGCGTAGTCACCCATGCGTCCACCGGAGTGCGACACGTCGCCGATATGAATTACGCCACGAAGGAAGGTTCCCGTTGTGAGAACCACCGCGTGGGCAGAAATTTCCGATCCTTCCGAGAGGATCACACCGCGTACAGCCTGGTCTTCCATGCGAAAGTCTGTGGCTTCGCCTTCAATGATGGTCAAGTTGGGCGTGGCTTCAATCTCCGCCAACATCTCTGTGCGGTAGATTTTGCGGTCAGATTGCGCACGCGGCCCCTGCACTGCTGGACCTTTGCGCCGGTTCAACAGACGGAATTGGATGCCCGCTTTGTCCGCGATCCGGCCCATAACGCCATCCAGCGCATCGACTTCACGAACAAGATGGCCTTTACCCAAGCCGCCAATGGCCGGGTTGCAGGACATCACGCCGATGCCGGACTTTTTCAATGTTACAAGGGCGGTTTGCGCGCCCATACGCGCGGCGGCAGCGGCAGCGTCTGCGCCTGCGTGGCCGCCTCCGACGACGATGACGTCAAAATGTTTCACGTGAAACACTCCCTTCCCTCGGTGCTATTTGCCGATGCAAAAGCTCGAAAAGATTTCATCCAACAGGTTTTCAACGTCGACATGACCGACGATTGAATCAAGCGCTCGAATCGCGGTGCGCAATTCTTCTGCTCCAATATCATAATGGTCAGGTCCTAACGCGAGAACCGCACGAGCGGCGCCCAAAGATTCCGATGCACGCTTCATAGCAACGCGATGGCGCTCACGCGTCGCGACGCCAGAGCGTCCAGCTTGCTCGGAAAGTTTCTCAGTGATCTCCGCCACGAGTTCGGACACGCCAAAACCAGTTTTGCCGGAGATGGCATTTTGAGGGTCAGACAGAGTGTCAGCTTTGGCAGCGCGGAGCACGTCGTTCGGCAAAGGTGTAAAATCCGGCTCCTCTCCGTCCGATTTAAGAAAGACGCGCAGATCGGCGGCCTCAGCACGTTCGCGAGCGCGTTGGATACCGATGCCTTCGACATGGTCATCGGTTTCCCGCAGTCCCGCGGTATCCAGCAAGGTCACCGGCAAGCCGTTGAGTTCCATACGAACCTCGATCACGTCGCGGGTGGTGCCGGCAAATTCAGAGGTGATCGCGGCTTCCCGCCCTGCCAACGCGTTGAGCAAGGTGGATTTGCCGACGTTGGGCGCTCCGAGGATCGCAACTTCAAAACCGGTACGGATGCGTTCGGCAGTATCAACGCCTGCGATTTCTTTGTCGAGTTCTGTACCCACACCAGTCAAAAGCTCGGTGACTTCAGGTGTCACGTCGACGGGAACGTCTTCGTCGGCAAAATCAATAGTGGCCTCGATCAAAGCGGCCGCGCGGATCAGATCGGTGCGCCATTTTCCCGCGAGGTTGCCAAGGTCGCCGGACAGAACGCGGAGTGCTTGACGGCGTTGGGCTTCGGTTTCTGCGTCAATCAGGTCAGCAAGGCCTTCGACCTGAGCAAGATCAAGACAGCCGTTTTCCAATGCGCGACGTGTGAATTCACCAGCCTCGGCCAGACGCAACCCATCCAACTCGGAAAGCTCCCGCAAGACCGCATTCACAACGGCGGTTGAACCGTGCAAGTGCAGTTCCAAAACTTCCTCGCCGGTGAAGCTGGCCTTTTTTTCGAAATACAACACCAGCGCTTGATCCAGACGGCGACCTTCTCGATCTTTGAGCAATTTCAAAGACGCAAAGCGCGGTGCGGGCATTTCGCCAAAGAGTGCCCTGCCCGTTTCAGCGACCCGAGAACCGGACACACGAACGACAGCGACCCCCGCTTTACCGGGGGCCGTTGCTAAGGCGAAGATTGTGTCAGGCACGAAGGCCATCGCAGATCCCTTAGGTGTTCATCGAGTCAAAGAACTCGGAGTTGGTTTTGGTCTGCTTGAGTTTGCCAAGCAGGAATTCCACGGCATCGGTGGTGCCCATCGGGTTAAGGATGCGGCGCAATACAAAGGTCTTGGCCAGATCGCCCTTGTCAACCAGCAGGTCTTCTTTCCGCGTGCCGGATTTGAGAATGTCGATCGCCGGGAAGACTCGTTTGTCAGCGACTTTGCGGTCGAGCACGATCTCGGAGTTACCCGTGCCTTTAAATTCTTCGAAGATCACCTCGTCCATGCGCGAACCGGTGTCGATCAGCGCGGTGGAGATGATGGTGAGCGAACCGCCCTCTTCGATGTTACGGGCCGCACCGAAGAAACGTTTCGGTCGTTGCAAGGCGTTGGCGTCGACACCACCGGTCAGAACTTTACCGGAGGACGGCACCACAGTGTTAAACGCCCTACCAAGTCTTGTGATCGAATCCAGAAGGATCACAACATCTCGTTTGTGCTCGACAAGGCGCTTGGCTTTTTCGATCACCATCTCGGATACAGCCACGTGACGCGTTGCGGGTTCATCAAAGGTGGAGGAGATAACCTCACCTTTCACGGAGCGCTGCATGTCTGTCACCTCTTCCGGACGTTCGTCGATCAGCAAAACGATCAAATAACACTCGGGGTGATTAGCTTCGATGGAATGCGCGATGTTTTGCAGGATCACGGTTTTACCGGTCCGCGGTGGCGCAACGATCAGGGAACGCTGACCTTTACCAATCGGCGCAACCAGGTCGATCACACGCGCGGATTTATCTTTGATGGTGGGATCCTCGATCTCCATCTTCAGACGTTCATCCGGATAAAGCGGCGTGAGGTTATCAAAGGCGATTTTATGTTTCGCTTTCTCAGGCGACTCAAAGTTGATGTGAGCAACGCCTGTAAGCGCGAAATAGCGCTCGTTGTCCTCTGGAGCCTTCATAACTCCATCAATGGTGTCACCGGTCCTCAGAGAGAACTGACGGATCATCTCAGGGCTGACATAGATGTCATCGGGACCTGGCAGATAGTTCGCCTCGGGAGACCGCAGGAAGCCAAAGCCATCCTGAAGCACCTCAAGCACGCCGTCGCCAGAGATCTCCCAACCATCGTCTGCACGTTCGCGCAGAATCTGGAACATCATCTCGCCTTTGCGCATCGTGGATGCGTTTTCGATTTCGAGCTCCTCGGCCATTGCCAGAAGGTCTTTTGGGCTTTTCGCCTTCAGATCGCCAAGAGCGAGCTTTTCTTGTGTCATGGAAATATCCTGTGGCCGCCCAGTATGGACGGTTCGCGGTTCTAGTGCATGGAAGACACGTGACCCGGACGGGCCAGTTGTGACATTATCTAAGCTCTGAGTCGATCTGAGTCAATTCAGGTTAAAACTTCACGACGACAGAAAGAACAATCACCACCATCAGAACAGTCGGCACTTCGTTCATCATACGATATTGCCGGCCAGTCAGAGTGTTTTCATCTCTCGCAAATTTTTTCCGCATGATCATCAACCAGTGATCAAACACCGTCATGGCAATCACACAAAAAGCTTTCGTGTATGGCCAAACGGCAGTCCAATCGACGATTCCAGGCGTGAACACCAGTGTTAAACCAGCAATCCATGCCACCACACTTGCAGGCGCCATTATGTAACGCTGAAGTTTGAACTCCATAATCTTGAGAGTTTCGTCAAGATTGTCACCCTTCTCAGCACGCTCAGCATGATACACGAAAAGCCGCGGAAGATAGAAAATCCCAGCCATCCACGAAATGACCGCCATGATGTGCAGGGACAAAACGTACGGATAGATATCGACAAGGAAGTATTCCATGCTTTCGTTCTCTCGATGGCCTGACGTCCTCTCTAAATAAATAAAGAAATATAGAAAAGGATGATGATTTTGTTGGGGAACTGTTTTCTGTGGATTACTGGTTTTTCCCTGCATTTATCCACGGTGGGAAAAACACCAAACAGGTTTTGAACAGCCTTGAGTGCTTTCTACAAAATCTATATTTTTCAAATATTTAGAAAGATGAAGTTCTTTGTGAATCTGGGGATAACTCTGCGGATGGATTAGAGAAAGTCGAGTCTTCCCCATCTCAGAAGTTGTCCCCATCCACTGTGCGGGAATCGCTGAATGAAGTCTTGGCGACAGGAATGAATCCACCGCTTGCAAAATCTCGCACATCTTTCCAGAAAGAATACGCATTGTTCAGGACAATCCGTCCACGGAGTTATCCACATGTCTGCAAAACTTGTTTTGGCCTCTGGGTCAGAAATCCGCGCCACATTGCTTCACAATGCGGGGGTGGTGTTTGAAACCAACCCGGGCCGCGTGGACGAAGAAATGATCAAACGTGGGCTCGAAGCGGAGGCAGCGTCACCCAGAGATATTGCGGACGCTTTGGCCGAAGCGAAGGCGCGCAAGATCAGCGCGAAAATGCCTGGGGCGTTGGTTTTGGGCTGTGATCAGGTGCTGGATTTTAAGGGTAAGGTGTTTTCAAAACCGGCAAGCATAGAGGCGGCGCGAGACCAATTGCAGCAGCTTCGGGGTGAACGGCATATGTTGCATTCGGCTGCGGTGCTATATGAAAACGGTCAGCCGGTCTGGCGATTTGTTGGTGTCGTGCGTCTGTTTATGCGCCAGTTCAGTGACGCGTACCTTCAAGGCTATCTTGATCGGAATTGGGACAGCATTCAGCATTCGGTTGGCGCCTACAAGCTTGAAGAAGAAGGCGTTCGGCTGTTTGAAAAAGTCGATGGTGATTACTTTACGGTTCTTGGCATGCCACTTGTCGAAATACTGTCGTATCTGACGCTGCGAGGAGATCTTGAGAAATGACACTGGCTTCTATTCCACTTGCCGGAGTGATTGGTGATCCCATTGCGCACTCCAAGTCACCGGTACTGCATGGGCATTGGTTAAAAACAATGGGGTTGCCCGGCCACTATGTGCCACTCGAGGTTAAGGCCGATGATTTGGGCAATGTGTTGAAGGCGATGCCAAAAATGGGCTTTGTTGGGTGCAACGTGACGATCCCGCACAAAGAACGCGTAATGCAATATGTCGATCAAATCACGGATCGCGCAACCTTGATTGGTGCTGTGAACACTCTGACATTCCGCGATGACGGCAGCATTCTGGGCGACAACACCGATGGATATGGCTTTATCGAAAATCTGCGACAAGGTGCCCGGGATTGGGACCCCAAGGCCGGACCTGCGGTCGTGTTGGGCGCAGGCGGAGCAGCCCGCGCGGTCGTGTCTTCCTTGTTGGATGCTGGCGTGCCTGAAATTTTGTTGACCAATAGGACGCGGGTGCGCAGCGACAAAATGCGAGAAGATTTTGGCGCAAGGGTTAAGGTTTTCGAGTGGGTACAAGCCGGCAACATTATCGAAGAAGCACAAACCCTGGTGAACACCACATCTCTCGGAATGGCGGGTAAGGCCGAGCTTCGCGTGCCCCTTGATGGTCTACGGCCAGGCACGTTGGTCACCGATCTGGTTTACACGCCTCTGCGCACACCTTTGCTTGAAACCGCCGCTGCTAAGGGCTGCGCAACCGTGGACGGTGTCGGCATGTTGCTGCATCAGGCTGTTCCGGGATTTGAACGTTGGTTTGGTCAACGACCCACGGTGGATTTGGCAACACGACGCGCGGTGCTGGCATGACCTTCAAGCTGGGACTGACCGGTTCGATTGGCATGGGCAAGTCCACCACAGCACAAATGTTCATTGAACAGGGCTGCGCGGTTTGGGATGCGGATGCGGCTGTGCATCGGCTCTATTCACAAGGTGGAGCGGCCGTTGCTCCAATGAGCGCGATTTGCCCTAGTGCGATTGTTGATGGCGCCGTGTCGCGGGATCACTTGCGCGAGGCCATCCAAACGAACCCCTCTTTGCTCGGCAAGATCGAGTCAGTTGTCCATCCGCTTGTGGCGCAGGACCGCGCGGCCTTTGTCAAAAACACAAAGGCCGACATTCTCGTCTTTGACATCCCGATCCTATTTGAGACCGGCGGTGATGCGGCAATGGATGCCGTCGTATGCGTCTCTATTCCCGCGGAACTCCAACGTGAGCGGGTGTTGGCGCGAGGCACGATGAGCGAAGCCCAGTTAGCGCAAATTCTCTCTAAGCAAATGCCGAATGACGACAAAGTGGCCCGCTCGGACTATGTTGTTCTTACGGATACGCTTGACCACGCGCGCATGCAGGTGGAGAAGATCGTTTCAACCATCAGGGGGCAATTGGCAAATGCGTGAGATCGTACTTGATACCGAAACAACCGGTTTTGATCCGTTCAAAGGCGACCGGATTGTCGAGATCGGTGCGATCGAGCTGTACAACCACCTACCGACGGGCGAAACGTTTCACGTCTATATCAATCCTGAACGCGGGATGCCTGACGAAGCCTTTGGTGTTCATGGGATCGGGCCTGACCTTCTGGCTGAACCACGCGCGGCAGAACCGGGTGAAGTGACGTTGCTTGATAAGCCGGTGTTCAAGGCCTTCGGCCAGAAATTTCTAGATTTCATTGGCAATGACAGCACGCTGGTCATTCACAATGCAAAATTTGACATGAAGTTTCTGAATGCAGAGCTAAGCTGGCTCGGTCTGCCGGAAATCCCGATGAACCGCTCTCTGGATACGCTGGCGATGGCGCGCACTAAGTTTCCGGGGTCACCGGCAACTTTGGATGCTCTGTGTCGGCGTTTTGGTATCGATAACTCCTCGCGGACGTTGCACGGCGCCTTGTTGGACTCAGAGATTCTAGCCGAAGTCTACCTTGAACTGATAGGGGGCCGTCAGCCGGATCTTGTGCTTGCGTCAGGTACAGCGGGCAAATCATCAAGTGGCTCAATGCAGGATGACTGGCGCCCTACAAAGCGGCCGCAGGAACTTGCCTCGCGACTGACGCCCGAGGAAGAAGCTGCTCACAAGGAGTTTGTGGAAAAGATGGGCGAGGACGCACTCTGGTCCAAGCTGGGATAAGCGCCGCCCGAAAGGGCAGCGCTTTAGATCTTAGTTGACCGGCTGGCTTTGTTCTTCCTGACGGCGCGCGATTTCCTGACGGTACAGAGCGACAAAATCGATGTTGTCGAGGTTCAGCGGCGGGAAGCCACCGTCACGGGTCACGTCCGACACAATACGGCGTACAAACGGGAACAGAATGCGCGGGCATTCGATCAGCAAGAACGGGTGCAACTGATCTTCTGGAACACCTTCGACGTGGAAAACGCCGGCATAGTCCAGTTCGAGAATGAACATTTCGGTGTCGTCGTCTTTGTTCTTCGACGTGATGTTCAACTTGATCGCGACTTCGAACTGATGATCCACCGGACGTTTTTTGGCATCCAGATTCACCTGCACCTGTACGTCAGGTTGCGCCTGACCAGAGGCACCTTTCTGCGCGAGGATGTTTTCGAAAGACATGTCGCGGACAAACTGGGTCAGCACGTTCATTTTGATCTGCGGCGCCTGTGCGGCTTCGGTGCCGTTTTCGGACATTGGAAACTCCATAAAACTTAGGTTTTGAAGGCTGCTTATCAGGTCAGACCGGCTGCCTCAATGCTTAGTCCAGCCGGAAGGCGGTTGAGTCTGATTTTGGTCTGAATCGACTTCGGAAAACTCTCCGTCGATCACGTCGCCAGCAGCGCTTCTTTGGTTCGATTGATAGCTTGTATGGGTCGTTCCCATCGAAAAGCTTTGCACCGTCACACGGCGGCGCATGTAGTGAAAGACAGAAGACCGGATGGCAGGGATCAAAAGCGAGAACCCGATAGCATCTGTAAAAAATCCGGGAGTGAGCAGAAGAGCGCCTGAAATCAGGATCATAGCTCCATGAGCCAAAGGTTCTGTCGGATCATCCAATTCAGCAAACGACCGCTGTAAGTTGCCGATCGCCATTAAGCCCTGTGTGCGCACAAGCCATGTGCCCAGAAAAGCCGTTAGAACCACAATGGCCAGCGTCGGCCACAAGCCGATTGCGCCGCCTACATTTATGAACAAGGCAATTTCGATTAACGGAACCGCCACAAAGGCCAACAAAAGCCACATGTCTGCTATACTCCAAACGTTACTTGGCCAAGGTGGACTTGACCCGTCGCGTGACTTACATAAGTCGCTACAAGCAATGTTTAAATGCCCTTATACGAGGTTCCGATGAACGCACCCTTTATTCAGCTCTTGGTTTTGGCCGGGATCGCGGTGTTTTTGATCCTGCGCTTGCGCAATGTTTTGGGCACGCGCGAAGGATTTGAACCGCCGCGCGAAGTGTCCGCTACGCCCGAACGTCGGGGGCCGGATCTCGAAGTGATCGAAGGCGGGCCTGATCGTGACATTCTGGATCACGCGGAAGAAGGCAGCGATACGGCAATTGCCCTTGCCAAAATGAAATCGATCGAAGGCAACTTTGGCGTCAGTGACTTTTTGCAGGGCGCGCGCGGCGCTTACGAGATGATCCTTATGGCCTTTGAAAAAGGCGATATGGCATCGATCTTGCCGTTCTTGAGCGAAGAGGTTTACGAGAGCTTTGCCCAAGTTGTTGACGGACGCGAAGCCCAAGGCCTGACAATCGAAGCCGAGTTCATCGGGGTTCGCGAGATGTCTTTGGTGTCTGCGAACTATGATGAACAATCCGGTGAAGGCGAAGTCACCGTTAAGTTTATCGGTGAGTTGACGTCGGTTGTGCGTGACCGAGCGGGCGAAATCATCGAGGGCAGCGAGACCCAGATCAAACGTCAGAAGGACACTTGGACCTTTGCGCGCGTGATGGGGTCTGATGACCCGAACTGGCAGCTTGTTGCCACGGGCGAATGATCCAGAGCATTCGGGCAGCATGCGCCGCTGTCCTTGTGATGGCGGGAGGGCACGCGGTGTCTGAGACATCGCTGAAAATTTTGTCTTTTGACGAACTTGACGGGTGGGCTGCGGACAATCACGAGGCCGCCCGAGAGGTGTTTCTGAACACCTGCGGTGACTTTGAAGCGCCGGATTGGCAGAGTGTTTGCTCTGCGGCATCAGGCATCGAAGATGCTCGCAAATTCTTTGAGCTGTTGTTCCGTCCGGTGTTAATCGAGGACGGAGCGGAACCGCTTTTTACCGGATATTTTGAACCGGAATTGAATGGCGCCCGCAGCCCTTACGGGCAATACCGTTTCCCTGTTTACCGCATGCCGCCCGAGGCCCGCGGAGCCGGTCCTTGGCTCACCCGCAGACAACTGGAAACCTCAGGTGTTTTGTCCGGACGCGGGCTTGAGATCGCGTGGGTTGATGACTCGGTCGAGTTATTTTTTCTGCAAATTCAGGGGTCTGGACGCATTCGTATGTCGGATGGCTCGACAATTCGTGTGGGGTACGGCGGATCAAACGGGCGAAACTATAGCTCTATCGGTGCCGAACTTGTTCGGCGCGGCGTTTACAATCGACATCAGGTGAGTGCCGAAGTCATCAAGAATTGGGTCCGGAGAAATCCGGTCGCCGGTGCCGAATTGCTGCGCCACAATGACAGCTATGTCTTTTTTCGGGAAGTGAGCCGGGTGGCCGCGGACAAAGGGCCGCTGGGCGCGATGAACCGGTCGATTACGACGATGCGCACTGTCGCAGTGGACCCGAAGTTTACCCCTTTGGGGGCTCCTGTCTGGCTGGAAAAAGATGGCGAAGGCCCCCTGCGCCGTCTGATGATTGCACAGGACACAGGATCGGCTATCAAGGGAGCGCAAAGGGCTGACATCTTTTTTGGCACCGGTGATGGCGCCGGAAAGGCTGCCGGTCGTCTCAAGGATCCCGGCCGAATGGTGGTGTTTCTGCCAATTCAGAGGGCTTATGCCATGTTGCCGGAGTCGATTTTGTGAGGCGGCGCAGACTATCTGAGGATGATCTTGAACTTTGGCGCAAGGTGGCAAAGTCAACGGAAAGGCTTGCTCCGGAAGCCAGAACTGTCGATCTGCCTGCGAAATCCAAGCCAAAGCCAAAACCCAATGTGGCCACCGCGCCTTCCATTCCGCAATTTGATGTGGGGTCCAAATCAGGCTTGGGACGTCCTGGACATGACCTGTTGCCGGGCATCTCCGAACGTATGGCCAAACAACCTGTTCAAATGGACAAGAAGGCCTTTGGCAAACTCAAGCGTGGGAAACTGCGGCCGGAAGGGCGGATTGACCTGCATGGCATGACGGCACAGCAGGCGCACGGAGCCCTAAATCGATTTGTTATGCGCGCGCACGGCGACGGCAAGCGGTTGGTTCTGGTCATCACGGGTAAAGGCAAAGACAAGTTCGACGATGGCCCAATCCCGATCCGGCGGGGAGTCTTGAAACATCAGGTTCCCCAATGGCTGGCACTTCCGCCCTTGGCTGGTTGCGTCATGCAGGTGTCTGAAGCGCACATCAGCCACGGTGGCAGTGGTGCTTACTACGTATATTTGCGGCGACGCTAGCGGGTGTTGGCGTAGCGGTTCATACCGATGCTGACCATGACGCAGACCACAACGAAATAGAGCGCGACACCGATATATTGGGTTTCCAAACCAATGTTGAGATCGATGAGTGTGCCTGTGATGGAGGGTCCGATGGCGGAGCCGAGCACCATGACGGCCGCTGCCGCGGATTTGATCGCGCCGATGTGCTTGGTGCCATAGAATTCGGCCCAGAAGGCAGACACCAGCGGGCCGTTTGCCCCTGCGGTCAGCCCCATAAGAACAAGCCCGATGAAGACGCCCATAACCGAGTTGGCCAATGCAAAGACAAGGAAAGTGGCGACCATTGGAAATTGGAACCACGGCAGAAGTTTTGCTGTGCCATACCGGTCCAGCGCCCAGCCGGTCGCGAGCATGGCGGCGATGCCGGTCAGGGTAAAAACCGGGAAGAAGGTAACAAGCTCGATGTGTTGCCAGCCTTTGATCTCGGCGAAATGAACCTGTTGAAAGAAGAAGGCCGTATTGAAGGCCGAGGGGCCAAGCAAGGCGGGGACCATAAGCCAGAACAGGCGATGGGTTAGCGCTTGGCGTCGGGTCCAGTGGCGGTGATCCATGCCGAGGGTTTCGTCGGAGTCCGCCATCGAGCCGGGGGTACGTTCCTGACTGAGGAGCCAGATCAGGGTCGGGATGCCCGCGACTGCCACGCAAGCCGCGATAAGCCAGATTGAACGCCAAGTCTCGGCGGAAAGGATTGAGACAACGGCGATGGGCAGGATGGCTTCGCCGAAAGAGAAGCCAAGACCTGCGATCGCAAGCGCACGGCCACGGGTGGCGACAAACCAGCGGGCCATTGCCACCACAGCGATGTGGCTGAGTATGCCTTGCCCCGTGAAACGCAGAGCGAAGATGATGAACGGTAGACTCCATGCGGCGTTCAAGTTGGACATGGCGATGCAGGCAGCGGCGAGCATGGCCAGCACAACGGCCCCCAGCGCGCGGACGCGGAAGTGGTCTGTCAGCACCCCTGCCCAGACCATGACGATGGCGGAGGCGAGTGTGCCGAGGGCGTAGATGTTGCCCCAAGCGCTGTGGCTAAGGTCAAATGTGTCGCGAATTTCGCCGGCAAACAGTGAGATGAAGAAGGTTTGTCCAAAACAAGACAGAAAAGTCAGCAAAACACCTGGTACCAGCCAGCGCAAATTTGCACGTAGAAAGGTCAAAGTTTCGCTCATTGCGCTCCCGGATCGATTGGTGGAACGAGCTCGATCGAGACTGCATCCCCGAACACTTGAACTGTCTGCTCTAGTGTATTTGGTACTCCAACATCCAGAGTTCGAACAATCGTTTCAAACGTCGTTTGGTCTCTGAAAAGTGAAATAAGCGCCGGGGATTCCGCGAACAAACTGTGGTTGTTGTTTCTTGACAGCGAAAAGTTTGAAACATCAATCAACACAACCGGCAGATCCCCAAGCTGCGAGGCTTCGGTGATCTGTCCTACGCGCAGATTTGATCCGTTTATCCGACTAGAGAACCGAAGCGCTTTGTCTTTTCCTGTGGTCAAAATGAAAAATGGCTGAGGAAGCGTGTCAAAGCGGGACAACGCCCTGTGGAACACATCAAGCGGTTCGTCCGGCGCGATGAATACCAGCGCATCTAGGTTCCGCCGCGACCAGCCCGGATTCTTGATCTCCATCTGTCTCAGTGTTTCCGTGGTCAAAAGCGTACCACGTGAATGCGCCACCAGAACAATGTTTTCGGGTCCGTGACGTTCCAGTGCTCTCAAAAGAGTTTCCAAATCGTCCCGTGCGTACAAAACGCTTTCGCTGTCGTAGTTATAGGCCAGCGCCCTGCCCGCACTGGGCCAGCTAAAGTTAATAATTGGGCTGGGGTTGCCCATGTCCTGCTTTATCTGCGCAGTCCTAAACAGTGAGTTGGCGTATGTGTTATAAAAGCCGTGCACGAACACAAGAACTTCATCACTTGAACCTGTGGATCTGCGGATCTCCTTGGCGAACTCTTCGGCATTGTCAAACGCACGTTGACCCGCAACGACATAGTGCTTTTTGATATTCGGGGTGTTGCTAAATTTTATCGGCTCTCCGGGTTTTCTGTCCTCCGGAAGAGACACAATTGTTTCGAGATAGGTTTGTTTGGTGCTGCGAGAGCGATCAAAATGACCTTCAGCATTTGTGCCGCGATTTGTTGCGACAAAAACTTTCGTTTTTGCTGGCGCTTCCATCGCTTCAGGGACGACTGGGGCGTAAACTGGGGCTGAACAGGCAGTCAGCCCCACGAAACTCAACACACAGAATAGGTAACGCATAAAAAAGTCCCAGCGTTGTTAACGCCGGGACTATGCGGGGAATTCGTGTGAGTTTCCAGCACTTCAATCAAAGGACATAACGACTGACGTCCGTGGATTTAGCAAGGCTGCCGAGATGTTTGTCGACAAAGGCAGCATCAACCGTGACCTCAAGGCCGGATTGATCCGGAGCGGTAAAGCTGAGGTCTTCGAACACGCGTTCCATCACGGTGTAGAGTCGCCGAGCACCGATGTTTTCCACCGATTGGTTGACCTCCGCCGCGATCGCCGCCAGCGCATGGATTCCGTCGTCGGTGAAGGTCACTGTGACCTCCTCGGTCTGCATCAGTGCGGTATACTGAAGAGTGAGCGCATTGTCGGTTTCCGTGAGGATGCGTACAAAGTCGTCTTCGGTTAGCGCGCGGAGCTCCACGCGGATTGGCAGACGGCCCTGCAATTCAGGCAGCAGGTCAGAAGGTTTCGCAATATGAAACGCGCCTGAAGCGATGAACAGGATGTGGTCGGTTTTCACCGCGCCATATTTTGTCGATACGGTGGTGCCTTCGATCAGTGGCAGCAGGTCGCGCTGCACACCCTCGCGGGACACATCCCCACCGCGGGCTTCCTGGCGGGCGCAGACCTTGTCGATCTCGTCCAAAAACACGATGCCGTTCTGCTCAACGCTTTCCAGCGCGGCACGGTTGACGGTTTCGTCGTCCAACAGCTTGTCAGCTTCATCCGAAATCAGGATTTCATAGCTTTCTGCCACGGTCATGGATTTGCGCGTCGTGCGCCCGCCCATGGCTTTGCCAAACAGCTCGCCCAAGTTCATCATGCCCATCTGACCGTTCGGTTGCCCGGGGATATCGAACATGCCGCCCATTGGATTGGAGGTGTCAGGCACCTCAAGCTCGATCACCGTGTTATCAAGTTCGCCGGTCTTGAGTTTCTTGCGGAACATCTCGCGGGTACCTTCGCGAGCGTCAGAACCCGCAATGGCCTCGATCACGCGATCCTCGGCGGCTTGGTGGGCGCGGGCTTTCACGTCTTCTCGCATGTATTCGCGGGTTTGCAGGATCGCTGCGTCCATCAGATCACGAATGATCTGTTCCACATCGCGGCCAACGTATCCAATTTCGGTGAATTTTGTGGCCTCAACCTTGATGAATGGCGCTTTGGCCAGTTTTGCCAATCGACGGCTGATTTCGGTTTTGCCGACACCTGTCGGCCCGATCATCAGAATGTTTTTCGGATAGACCTCGTCGCGCAGATCATCAGACAGCTGTTTGCGCCGCCACCGGTTGCGCAAGGCCACAGCCACGGCGCGCTTGGCGTCGTTCTGGCCAATGATGAAACGGTCGAGTTCGGATACGATTTCGCGGGGGGTCAGATCGGTCACGAGAGCGCCTTTGTGAATTGTTCGTCGGTCATCATGTCGTCAAACCACTCGGGGTAACGACGGGCGGGAGCAGCTGCGGCATCGATAGCGGCCATTTCTGCCTCGGAGAGGGAGATATTGGCAGCGTCGATCGCGGAATCAAGCTGGCTGATCTTGGAAGCGCCGATTATCACGGTGTGATCCCGACGTTTGTTCAAAATCCAAGCCTGTGCGATTTGAGCGGGCGAGGACTTGTGGGCCTCGGCAGCAGCGTTGAGGGCATCAAGCGCCGCGGTGGCTTGTGCGGGGGAAACTTGCAGGAAGTTGCCTTTGGTCAGGCGTCCCTCGCCTTTTTCAAGATCCGCAGGGTCGTATTTGCCGGTCAGTAGACCACCAGCCAGAGGCGACCAGGACATAAGGCCGACACCCATGTCTTGACCCAGCTTCAACACGTCAACTTCGATGTCGCGGCCAACAGCGTTGTAGAGGTACTGTCCAGCCACAAATTGCTGCATGCCGTTGTCTCGTTGAAACTGGATCGCGCGGGCGAGCTGCCAAGCGGGCCAGTTGGACACGCCAATGTGGTGGACTTTGCCTGCATCGATCAGCGTTTGCAGCGTGCGCAGGGTTTCTTCCATTGGTGTGGTGAAATCGGTTTTGTGTAGCACCAGAAGGTCGATCCAGTCGGTGCCAAGCCGTTGAAGACTGCCCTCAACCGAAGCAGTGATGTGGCTGCGAGACAGGCCAGCGTCATTCATGCGGCCGGATTGACGGAAGCCGAGTTTGGTGCAGACCACCGCCCCGTTACGTTTGCCTTTGAGGGTTTTGCCGAGAATATCTTCGGCGGCTCCACCTGAGTAATCGTCCGCAGTGTCAAAAAAGTTCACGCCGCGATCCAGCGCAAGATCGACCATCTGCTGCGCGTGTTGCAGATCAACCTTGGCAACACCAGGGATCCAGTCCGAGCCATGCGTAAAGGTCATGGTGCCAAACGCCATACGCGAGACAACAAGCCCCGAATTGCCAAGGCTGGTATAGCTCATGTCCGTCATTTCTTGATGGTCTCCACCGTCAGGTTGCCATTGGTGTAGACGCAGATGTCACTGGCGATCGCCATGGCTTTGCGTGCGATCTCTTCAGCCGACAAATCGGTATCCATCAGCGCACGTCCTGCGGCCAAGGCATAGTTGCCGCCCGAACCAATCGCGGTCACGTCGTGTTCAGGCTCCAACACATCCCCAGCGCCGGTGATCACAAAGATGTCCGCGCCATCGGACACAATCAGCATCGCCTCAAGCTTTTGCAGGTATTTGTCGGTCCGCCAGTCCTTTGCAAGCTCCACAGAGGCGCGTGCCAATTGGCCCGGAGTGGCCTCAAGTTTGACTTCCAGCCGCTCGAGCAAAGTAAAGGCGTCCGCAGTCGAGCCGGCAAATCCGGCCACAACGTCATAGCCCCCAGGGGACAGGCGACGCACCTTGCGTGCGGAGCCCTTGATAACGGTTTGACCAAGCGAAACTTGTCCGTCGCCCGCAATCACAACTTCGCCGCCCTTTTTCACGCCCATAATTGTGGTGCCGTGCCAGCCAGGGAATTGATCGTCAGCCATAAAACGCTCCTCGTTATTCTAGCCCTATATGAGCCTGCCATGCGTGTGAGGCAAGGGCGGGTCTTGCCCGTGCGCCAGCTTGCGCTTAGCGTCGCTGGCATGAGCAGCCAAAACAAAGTCCGGTTTTATCTTCCCGAAGGCTTGCGGCAGAGTGTCGAAGCGGGAGAGCATAATTTCCTGAACAAGGTGGCTGATGTGTTGCGCGCGGCTGAGTTCGAAGTGCTTTTTGAGGCGCCGCAAATGGCCGACCCGCGTCGTTCCGGCTATTCACTTTTTCACATGGAGCGGCCTTTTCAGCGCGATTCAGTGACCGTTCGGCGAAATTACTATTACCCGTTCTGGCAAATCGAGCGCACCAATGAAAGGTGGCACTGGGACGTGGCCAATGCGCGATTTGACCCCGAAGGCATCGACCCCGAGGAAGCAACGCGGTTTTACCGGTTCTGGCAAAAACGGCTCTACGAAGCACCGCTGCAAAATGTGGGTCATGACGGGTTTGCCTATGTTCCCCTTCAGGGCAAACTATTGGAAAAACGATCGTTTCAGCATTGCAGCCCTGTTGAGATGATAGGTCATACTTTGGCGCAGGAACCGAACCGCAAGGTGATCGCCGCCCTGCACCCCAAGGAAAGCTATTCCGAGGAAGAATTCGCCGTGCTGGAAAGATTGGAAGCAGAATACAGCCAACTTGAATTGCGCATGGGCGACATGGAAGAGCTTCTGGCACGCTGTGACTATGTGGTGACGCAAAACTCCAGCGTAGCATTCGCAGGGTTCTTCTTTGGCAAGCCCTGTGTGCTATTCGGATTGATTGATTTTCATCACATCGCAGCCAACGTGGAATTGCTTGGCGTTGCCGAGGCATTCACATCGGCACGTGCATCAGCACCGGACTATGCGCTTTATGTTTGGTGGTTCTTGCAGAAGATGTCGATCAACGCTGGTCGTCCCGAGGCCGAAACACGCATTCGGGCACGGTTTCAGGCGCTGGGCTGGCCGGTGTAAATAAAAAAGGCGCCCCGAAAGGGCGCCTTGGAAATTACATCGCAGTACGATCAGACAGATTCATCAATCCAGCTTTGCAGGGCGGCCTTCGGCGCTGCGCCCGCGCGGTTGGAGATCACCTGACCGTCTCTAAAAATAAACAGCGCCGGAATGCCGCGCACGCCCAGAGCAGCCGCTGTGCCTGGGTTGCTGTCGACGTCGACTTTGACGATTTTTACTTTGCCGTCGTAGTCGGAGGACAGCTCTTCGAGTGCCGGGCCGATCTGTTTACAGGGGCCACACCATTCGGCCCAGAAATCGACGACCACGGGGACGTCGGAGTTGGTGACTTCTTGTTCGAAGGTGGCATCGGTGACAGCGACGGTTGCCATGTGGGATCTCCTAAAGAGGGAAGCGTTGGGTTCGCAAGAAACTAGGTTTGCGGCGGGTTGGCGTCAAGGTATCCTGTGGTCATCAGCGATTTTGTCACAAGATCGTGTGTCAGCGGCATGAAAGTGGCCGTCCGCGTCCACAAAATTCCCGTTTGAATTTCGTGGCTTGGATAGATCTGGCTCAAAGCATGCGCATAGGCTCCCATTTGCCGGAGCACCCCTTCTGGTGTGGCTTCGGGAGACGTTGGCACTGTGGCATTTGTCTTGAAATCGACGGCGACGACGCGACTCTCGGACACAAGCAACCGGTCTATGATACCGCGCAATTTGCGGTCTCCAAGATTGGCTGTCAGCGGCACTTCCACAAGCGCTTCATCCTCAAAAAGCCACGCCAGTTCCGGAGTTTTCAAAGTCGCCACTGCCTCCTGAAACACATCGTCCTTCGCCAGCTTTGAGTCCGGCGCCAGCTCTCCCTGCAGCAGCGCATCTGCGACCTGCGGCCAGTTTTCCTGAGGGTGGGCTGGCAAATGTTCCAACAGCAAGTGGATCTGCGTGCCGCGCATTTTGGCCGCCTCCTCGTCCAACCCTGCGTCCCCCGCGAGCGCCTTAGGCCCACCGAGATCCGAAGGAGACAAAGGCAGCGGCGCTCGCAAGGGTTCGGGTGCTTCTTCTGAAAGGTACATGGGTAATTCGGACACGCGAATTTTTTTGCTTTCCGTCGGGTGTTCCACCGGACCGGACCAATCGCCGTGATTGATCCGTAGTCCGTCGCCACCTGGCATTTTGTGCGTCATCGCGCCTGAGCGTTGCATTGCCGTGCCGATGGTTTCGTACCAGCTCTTGCCGTCCTTCCCGAGGTCTCCGGCCGCGGCGATAATCAACCATTTCTCGGCACGGGTCATGGCCACATACAGCAGGCGCAGACGTTCCGCTTCCAATTTGGTGGCCATTGCGTCGCGAGCGTCATTCAACCGGTTTGGCGACAAATCTTTGGCCGCGTTCCAAATGGCAGTGCCATCAACATCAACGATCGGCACATCCGTTCTGGTGATGCGCCGACCGGTGTCCGGCATGATCACAATGGGTGCCTCAAGTCCTTTTGAGCCATGCACGGTCATCACGCGAATTCGGTTCGACGCGCTGTCCATTTGCCGCTTGATTTCTAGATCGTCGGTTTCCATCCATTGCAGGAAACCGGTCAGACTTGGCACCGCAGATTTTTCGTATGACAAAGCCTGAGACAACAGGGCATTGATGCCGTCCTCTGCCTCGCCTCCCAGTCTGGAGAGCAATTTGTGACGGCCCTGATGACGGGTCAGGACACGTTCGATCAAATCGTAAGGGCGCAAGAAATCGGCCTGTCGGCGCAAATCGTCCAACACGGACAATGTGTCTGGGAATTCGTCGCGCCGCTTGCGGAGCGCTTCCCAAAGATGCTGCCTGCCAGCGCGCCGATGCGCGAGTTCAAAAAGCTCTTGTTCGGACCAGCCAAAAAGTGGTGATCGTAGAATTGTCGCTAGCGACAGGTCGTCCTCGGGTGTGGCGAGGAAACTGAGAAGGGCACCTAGGTCACGCACGGCCATCTCGGCGCCAACCTTCAACCGATCCGCACCAGCAATCGCCAGTCCTTCGGTTTTGCAGGCTCGTATGATTTCGTGAAACAGATCGGACCGCCGCTGCACCAGAATAAGGAAATCCCCTTCCTTCACAGGGCGCTGAGCAAAGACGCCGCTTTCGGTTTTGCTCGTGGCAATGGTCGCACCTTGGTCGATCATTCTGCGAATTTCACAGGCAACGCGCGTGGCGAGGATTTTCATGTGGTGCGTATCGGCAATCCTATCCACAGGATCGAACCAGTCGTCTTTTTCGGGCTTTGGCGTTGGATCAACAACCGGCCACAAATCAACCCGACCTGGCATCTGGTCGTGGAACGCAATGTGGCGGTTTCCTTCCGGAAAACCAGCCGACTCCCGCTCTTTGAAAGTCTCATCCACGAGACTGAGCACCGCAGGCGAAGAGCGGAACGAATATTCCAAACTCAAATCCTGCAACGCGTGGTCAGACGATTTCAGCCGCACCGCAAATTCGTCGCGCATGCGATCAAACTCTGCGGGGTCGGCCCCTTGGAAACTATAGATCGACTGCTTTTTGTCCCCCACCACAAAAATCGTACGCGTGATGTCCGCGCGGGCCCCCGTGCCCGACGTGAATTCCTGTGCCAGCCGTTCAATGACTTGCCATTGCGCCGGACTGGTGTCTTGCGCCTCATCCACCAGAATGTGATCGATGCCACCATCAAGACGGTAAAGCACCCATTCGGCCACTGCCGGATCAGAAAGCAAACCGCGCGCTCTCAAAATCAGGTCGTCAAAGTCGAGCCAGCCCCGCAGTTGTTTTTGGTGTTCGTAGTGCTGCACGAACCGGTGCCCAAAGGCATTGAGCGCAGCGCTGCGTTCTACCGCAGCCAACGAAATCCGGCTTTCCCGCGCGGCCTCGACCCGAAGCATCAAGGGTTTCAGTTTCTCAATCAGATCGGGATTGGCTGCCTGCAATTTTTTTGTCGGAAACGAGCCCAGCTTTGCAGAAAACGGATCCTTTGCGCTGCCTCCGGTTAGAAACACACTTTCCATAATTGCGATCGCCGATGTGTCACAGGACGCGATGAGTTTCAGCTTGTCCGCCGCCTTGTTGTCGTTTGCACCGCCTGTGCGCAGCAAGGTGATCAGATTCCGAACAAGGTCCAGCTCCCCACCTAAAAACACCGACCCAAGCAAGGTGTCGTCGTCAAAATCTGGGGACAGGCCAAAAAACTCACACAGGGTTGAGCGGGATTTTGGCAAACGGAAAAGATCCGCTTTGCGCGCGATGTCACCGGTGAGATCTTCCAGATCCTGTCCAGTGAAATGGCGTGCCAAAGCCTCGATCAACGGTGCGTCTTTGCCGCTGGCCATGCCTTCAACGATTTCTTCTCGCAAAAGGGCAGCAGCGCGATCTTCCATTTCGGAAAACAGTGGAGACACCCCTGCCTCCAAAGGAAAGCGGCGTAGCAGGGACGCGCAAAACGAGTGAATGGTTTGGATTTTCAATCCACCAGGGGTCTCGATCGCCCTCGCAAAAAGCGTTCTGGCGTTGGCCAAATCATTGGCTGTCGCCTCTGCCCCCGCCCCAAGTTCCGCGAGTTCCGTCGCCAAGTCTGCATCGCTTTTCATGGCCCAGCTGCCAAGGCGTGCAAACAACCGGTTCTGCATCTCGCTGGCGGCGGCCTTGGTATATGTCAGACACAGGATGTGTTGCGGCAGCACGCCCTCAAGCAGCAACCGCGCAACGCGGTCGGTCAGAACGCGGGTTTTTCCCGATCCCGCATTTGCCGACAACCATGTGCTCGCATCCGGCCGCGCGGCTGTGATCTGGCGTCGCGTGGCATCGTTCAACTGGCTCATGTCAGCGCCTCCGGCTCTGGGTCATCCGTCGCGTCCCATTCTCCGAACCGAGCAAGTTGATCATAGTCCCCATCGTCTGCTTCCGACCGCATTGCGCGACGAGAGGTGAAGCCTTTTCCGTCGCTCAAATAGGCCGCAATCAGTCGGGTGAAATCTTCCCAAACATCTTCTATTGGCTTTTCGGACAAAGGCGCAGGCTGGTCTTTGGGTTTGGGGCCAAGCCCGATATAGACCGCGTCAGCCACTTTCGCCGGATCAATGTCGCGAAACCCGCCTCGCTCCGCCATTGCCGCCTCAAGCAGCAACTGTTTGTCAAAATGGGTTTGCTCGTCTTGGCTTGGTGGCGAACCGGTTTTGTAATCATAAAGGATCAGATCCCCTTCCGGCGTGCGGTCCAAACGATCCGCTGTTCCGGTCAATGTGAAATCCAAAACTTCGATGCGATCCTTTGCGCGTGCTTCAAAAGCAACGGGCGTTGCTCGCATCCTGCGCTGGGCTTCGCCCGCCACAATATGATCCGAGATTCTCTCCAATCGCGCTTTCCAGAGAGCGCGCGCCGTTGGCCAAGGCACATTTTGGGCAAGAACAGTTTCTGAAATTTCCAGAATACGCTGTCGCGTGACCGCAATACCTTGTTCCACGCTTTCTTTGATCAACTGCTCCAAAATTTCATGAACAATGATCCCACGCAGGAGCGCATCCGGGGTTCTCATCAAGGGATCAAGGGGCCGAAGTCGCAGTACATGTTTGGCATAGATTGCGTATGGATCGCGGATCAGTCGCTTGATTTCTGTCACTGAAAGCTGCCGAGGGCGCGCGGCTTGCGGCGGGATCGGTGACGGCCTTGCGGCAGGTGTTTCCTCTCGGAAGGTTTCGAGCGTGTGTATGCGATCAATCCATTCCTGCCCCCTTGCCCGCATCTCTTGCAACGCGTCCGCGCCGCCCTGTTCGGGCAGACCGCCCATCAGATTGAGCAGGCGGTTTACCCATCTTGAGGGAACCGTTTCCGCCTCGTCTGAGCGGATGGCGCGGGTGATCCAGACTTCTGGCGCGCCAACGGCCTGTTGAAAATCATGGGCAGACAATCCGATGCGGCGTTCGGGCAAAAGCAGTCCGGCGTCGTGGCGCATCTTCCGATTGAGCCAAGGGTCGGGGCTTGGGGCTTCCGGCCAACTGCCTTCGTTCAATCCCCCGAGGATCACCAAATCCGCGCCCTGAACACGCGCCTCCAAGGTGCCCCAGATCAGGATATGCGGATGCCCCTCGTCGCGGTCCCGCACTTCTTCATGGGCCAAGACCGCCCCGAACAAATCACCATAATCCTGCGCGGTGATTGGGCCAGCAACACTGGCATGTGTCTGCAAATCATCTACGACCTTGCGCGCCTTGCGTCCTGCCGCTTCCTGCCATAGTCCGCCGGACCCGTCACTCTGCCCTGCCGCAATGCGTTCCCCTAGGGTGATGTGCTCCTCAAGCCGATCTGACAGCTCAATTTCACCATGCAGTTCCTTGTCACAGAAACAGTCAGCAACCCATTCAATCCAGCTGTCGTCAACACTGTCCAACGTCACGGCGCACATTCGAAGGGTGTTCGCGTCAGGATAAGTCACTGCCTTGCGCCTGATCCAAAGCTCCAGTTCGCGAGTCCACAAAAGATGGCTCCCGCGATCAGATCCACTGTGTGTCAACGGATGTTTTAATTGAGTTAAAAGTGCCTCAGACGTCAATTTTCGCTGAAATAGGGTCGAAACATGCCGCAAAAACCGCCCTGGTGGAGAAAGCTGCAAAGGTTGGCCTGCACTGTCATCGGGCACAATTCGCCAGCGATCCAGCGCGGCTGTCACCTGACGGGTGAGCATCCTGTCCGGACTGATCAGGGCGCAGGTCTGACCGTCTTGCGCTGCTTTGCGCATACGCGCTGCGATGACCAAGGCCTCTTCACGCTGTGTTGTGGCTTCAATCAGGGTGATGTCCTGACTGGCTTCCGAAAGTGGCCCAAGGCTTGGACCTTCGGAGAGCCACTGATCCGTGACTGGAGCAGGCCGCATTGCCAGAGACACCAATCGGTTTCGTACCGCGCTGGGCGGCGTACATGGGTGCCACTCAGCGACGTCTTGCGCACCGATGGACAAGTTATCCATCAGTTTGCGGAACCGATACTGCGGGTGATCTTCTGCTTCCATCGCATCCGCCATCTGAGTCCAGACAGATGTGGGCATATCGGTGTCGAATCCAGGCAGAACAATAGCTCCCTGTGGAAGCTTGGCGACAGCCTGCATCAAAAGCATCATCGTACCACGAGATCCGGTCGATCCCGCAAGAATGACCGGATGATGCGGGGGGGATGTTTCCCATTTGGTGGCAAGGCGCTCAATTGCCATCCGTTGACGGGCCTCTGTACCGGGCGCACTGTCGACGTTTTCTAGAAAATGCCGTGCAATCGCAAAAAAGTGCTGCGCGCGCGCCCAATGGCCGGATTGGTCCGACACATCCAATGCTTCGATCGCGTCTACGGCAACACCTTCACCAGACATCTCATCAAACAGACCCGCAAGGCTGTCAGCGAGGTCGTAGATTGACGCGCGTGACGCGAGATCCGGTTCCCGTTCCAACAGGCGGGTGATCAGCTGGATCAACTCAAATCTCTGCCGCAAAGGCGAGGCCGCAGGCGGCAGGTCCGCCGAAACGTCTCTGGAAAAATCTCCCAGCAATCGCAATCTCGGCAATAGCGTCGTAGCGCCGTCGTCGAACAGTGACGAAATCCGTCGGGCCATGCGCGCTGTGTTCACAATAACTTCGACGCGCGCCATTTTGTCTGGTGCTTCCCCTGCCATTCGCGAGCGCAGGCCATCTACCAACACCTTGGGAAAATCCGCTCCAGGAGGGACACCGTAAACTCTTGGTTTTTCAGTTGGCTCAAACATCGGGTTCAATCAGCATCCGTTCCGCGAGCAAAATGCCATCTTGCGATCCAACATCGCACCATTGCCCAGGATAGGAGACTCCGAACAGCCGACCCTTGGCAAGCAATTGATCCCACAGCAGGTTGAGAGAAAAGGCATCCTGTTCGATTTTTTCCAATCCTTCGGTGCGCAGAATTTGGACACCGCCGTAGATCACGCCCGGCCCGCGGGAAATGCGCCCGTCCGGCGCCAATGTGAAATCCCCCTGCCCTTTGTGACCGCGCGCCTGATCCTGCGGGACGCAAACAAGAAGTCCGTCCATGTCTTCCGGCCGCCATGCACTAAGCGCGACCTTAAACGGGTTGGCTCCGCGCCAGATTGCGTCTGTGTTGGAGGTGAAAACCGGCCCGTCCCCCAAGACCGGCAATGCGTTTCGCAACCCGCCGCCGGTTTCAAGAATGTCGGGCGTTTCGTGACATAAATGAACACCCGTGTGCGCCAGATGCGCAGCCATTTGATCGTGCAAGTAGTGCGTGTTTGCGACCACGGTTTTGGGCGCAATCGCATTCACATGATCCAGCGTATGATCGATCAATGCCTTTCCGGCCACTTTGATCAATGGTTTCGGCCTTGAGCGCGTAAGCGTGCCCATTCGGGTGCCAAATCCGGCAGAAAAGAGCATTACAGCGTTGGGAAAGTCGCGCATTTGTCTTTCAGTTCTTTCAGGATTGCGGGGGTGGGTTCCGGTAGCGCATCATGCAACAGTCCAGCCACCGGAGACAGCGCCGGATGATCCAGATCACGCATCAACACGCCATAGACCCTTGGAATGAAATCCACGTAATGCGGTTTGCCAAAGTGCAGAGACAATCGTGCGAAAATGCCGAGAATGCGCAGATTTCTTTGGGCGCCAAGCACATGATATGCTGCCGAAAACTCGCTCTCTTCCACGTTTGATCGTGCCACATAGCGTTCGATCATCGCCGTTTCCAGATCGGCGGGCACGTCCCTGCGGGCATCCTGCAACATCGACACAAGATCATAAGCCGGATGCGCGAACTTTGCGTCCTGAAAGTCAATCAAGCCAACACGGGCCACGCCATCGCGGTCCGGCAGCCACAAAAGGTTTTCCGCATGATAATCGCGATGCATCAACACCGAAGGTGGCGCGACGGTGCTTGAGAGAACCTGAGCAAACCGCGGCTGAAAACGCTCGTAAGATGCCCGCCATTCCTGCCCTGCCCCCATTGCGTACCAACTGAATCCGAGGTCGACCATTTCTGCCATCATTGACGTGTCAAATGGTTCCAACTCTGGCGCAGCATGAGAGTGAATATGGAGTAACACATCCGTCGCAGCCTCATACAGAGGCCGTTCCATATTGGGCGCCCTTGGGATCTTTCGGGCAAACAAATCATCACCAAGGTCTTCGATGATCAGAAACCCATTTTGTTGGTCACGGTCAAATATGCGCGGTGCAGACAGTCCGATTTCAAGCAAGTGTTCTGCGATCCTGCAAAAGGGGCCCACGTCTTCGCCTTTATCAGGCGGAGCGTCCATGAGGATCGCCGAAGATCCATCCCTTTGTTGCAGCCTGTCGTAGCGCCGATTGGATGCATCACCGGCGACCAGAGACCGCTCGGCATCTGACCAATCTGATTTGGCCAAAAACGCCGCCAACAATGCGTCACGGTCAGCCATCTTGCAGCTCTCTGACAACGGTCGCCCAGCGATCTGAATCAAAGAGAAATGAAAGTGCGCGCGAACCGATGTCGTCGCCGAGTTCAAATCGCATCGTCAGCGCGTTTTCGGGGCGCAGGTCCGATAATCTGTCCGGCCATTCCACCAGACAGATCGCATCCTCAAAGGCGTCGATCAGCCCCAGTTCCACCACTTCGTCCGGTGACGTCAGTCGATAAAGATCCGCGTGCCAGATTTCCGCATTTGGCGTGTCGTACATTTGCACCAGCGTAAACGTGGGCGAGGGTACGTCCTCGGGAACCTCCAACAAGGTTTGAATTACACTGCGGGCAAAATGCGTTTTTCCCGCTCCGATGTCTCCTTCAAGTAGGACAACATCGCCGGGCACAAGTTCTGTGGCGATGCGGGCCGCCAACTCGGAGGTCTCTTCGGCTGATGTGAGTGTGATGGATGACATGGCGCCACACTACAACGCTTGGGCTTGCCTGCAACCATCAAGCGGGCTGAGTGATCTCTTGTTCAATTGCGCGTCGGAACTCAATCATGGTCGCGCCACCGGAAATGGGTGTCAGCTTGGCGTGCATCAAGCCAAGCTGTTGCAGGGCCAAAACGCCCGCCCAAGGACGTCGCGGTTCCGAATTTCCTATGGCTTCTTTGAAATCCTGCCACGCCGGTGTGTCGCAAATTGCCGCTTCCCACAAGGCTGTAGCGTCACGGATTGTATAGTTCGCAAAGGTAGAGTCCGGGTCTACCTGCCAGAAGCTGCGATACGCGTTGTTGCACAGCAAATGATCGCCTGCCCGTGAAAACAAAACCACCGGATCACCCAAACCGTCCAGTGCCGCATGGGCAATTTCAATTTCGGCGCGAAACCGCCGTGTCAAAGCCATTTCTGCGGAAATATCATCGATCAAGAGGGCGATTGCCCCATCCTGTTGCGGGCGTCCTGAAACGCGGTAAGTTTTGCCGTCGGGCAGTTCCCATGTGTCGCCATAGGTGCCTTGCTCCATGGCGCGAATAATTGTGCCGACGTGAGATTGCCATGAAACGGCGCGTTTGGGTTCCGGTGCGATATGGCGCGCGCGCAGTTTGTCAAAAAACTCGGTTATGCTGGGGTGCAAGGACAACTCGGTTGGAGATAATCCGCTCAACTGTACCAATGGAGGGTTGAACAACACCAGCCTTCGGTCCCTGTCAAACACCGCCAAACCTGTGGGGAGATGGGCAAACGTCCTTGAAAGCGTCTGCACAAGGTTGCGTTGTGCCAGTTCGGTATCCACCGCGGTATTGGCATCCACCGCAAAAAACACGCGATCCTGATCCAGAGCGACAGAGGTGACATCAAACCATTGCGGCGTCCCGTCCGCAGAGAAGAGCCCAAGTCGACGGGAGGCTGTGAATTCTTCGCCATCTGTCATTTCAAACAGCATTGGGATTTCGGGATCGAGCTTTTTTCCCTGTTCCTGTGCGAGGTTCTCATAGGCGACGTTGCACCAAATTATTTGCGTGTCGGCGCGACAAACCCAAATGGGATAAGGCGCCCCATTTGAAATATCCGAGCCAAAGGTCACCGTCGCGTCTTCAGGCTGGACATCAGATACAATTGTGACCCGAGCAACGTCATTCCACTGGTCAATGGTAAGAAGCGTTCCGTCGTGCATCTTTGAGGACGTCAGAACCTTGGTATCTTGCATGTCCGTCGCACCTTGGTTCTCCGGAAAATCGGGGAAACGCTCGGCAAGCAGCCGACGCAGCGCCCGCCAGTTAGTCTCCTTCCCGCCGCGTCCTGCCAACAGTCGCAGGCCCTCGGTGTTTGCTTCCACCAAGCTGCCGTTCCGATAAATGCAAATCGCTTCTTGTGTTTGTGGTCCACCAGCGTCCTGCGGGATGCGTCGCAACAGGAATGTCAAAACGCCGAGAGAGAGAAGAAGGGCGGAAATGCCCAAAGTAACAATCAAAAAATCAATAACCGAATCAAACATAGCGACCCCAAAATCGGTGAAGTGCCGTGGCAAGGATCACAGACTTGAGGTTAACAGATCGTTAACCAAACGATTTTGCTTTGCTTTCGCTTACCCTTCAACGAGTGGGTTTTGCCCAAGCGATCCGCTCGCGGAAGCATCTGCGAATTGGCCTCTGGACCAGATCACTTCGACGATGGCTCCGAGATGCTCATCTTCTTCGTCAATCTCGCTGCTATTTCCGTTCGCAAAGCTCAGATCAGCGCCTGATCTCTCCAGCAGCGTCTTGGCAATAAACAACCCTAAACCCATCCCTTCATAGCCCGGTCGCTCTGATTTTTCACGGTCCGCTCGACGTTTGCGGATAAAGGGATCACCTATGCGTCCGATCAAATGCGGGGGGAATCCCTTCCCGTCATCCATGATGCGTACATAAATCCGGTCTTCGTCCCAGTCGGTTTCTACCCAAACGGTGGATTTTGCGAAATCGACCGCGTTTTGAATCAGGTTGCGCAATCCATGTACGATTTCCGGCTGTCGCAAAATTTCTGGGCCATCCACAAGGTCGAGATGTTCAAAGAAGATGGTTTTTCCGCGGTTCATGTGGGGTTCCGCGGCTTCCTCAACCACGGTCGAAAGCGGTGCGCGACGCAGATGCAGATCGTCCTTCCCTGCCCGTCCCATCGACTGGAGAATATCGCGACAACGATCAGCTTGCTGCCGGATCAGCGCGGCATCCTCTTTTAGTTCGGGATTGTCGTCCAGTTCCTCCATCAGCTCGGCACTGGTAAGCTTGATGGTCGCCAGAGGTGTTCCCAATTCATGGGCTGCAGCTGCCACTACACCGCCAAGATCTGTCAACTTTTGCTCCCGAGCGAGAGCCATTTGTGTGGCGGCAAGTGCATCTGACATCGACGACATTTCCGTGACGACCCGCCGCGAATAGAGCGACGAAAAAAGAATGGCGATCACGATGGCGCACCAGTTCCCGTACAAAAACATGTCCGGAACCTCGAGGGTGATGAACTCCCTGACCCTAAGCGGTAGATGGAAATTCAACAGAAGCGTCACGATAATGATGGCCAGCGTGGCAACAGCAAGAGCCGATCGCACCGAAAGAACCAAAGCGGCAATTGTCACCGGGCCGACGATCAGAAACGAGAACGGGTTGTTCAATCCACCGGTCAGGAACAGCAAAAAACCGAGCTGTAAGATGTCGAAGAGGATCATGAACATGTTCTCGACGCCGCTCAGCAACTTGTTTTCGGGGAACACGAAAATGGCAATCAGGTTGCCGATAACCGAGATGCCGACCGCCATATAGCAAAGGCCATATTCAATATTCAGCCCGAACCCGAATTGCGCGACCAAAAGGGCCACCGCCTGCCCTGCAATCGCAATCCAGCGCACCATGATGATGGTCCGTAGGCGAACCCAGTTGCTACGCCGATTGTGGGAGATGAGTTCGGTTGAGAAATCGGACATGTGATGTTGTTTGCTCTTGAGTTCGCGTTTGTAATTGTTAGGTGTCCGTCAACCATCAATCAACTTGGCATTGGGAGCGCTCCTATGATGCGTACTGTGGCCGCTGTGGCTGTTTTTGTCGTGATCCTTGCGTTGGGCGGGATGTGGTATGTGTCACAGTCCGGTGACAAGGATCAGTTTGCGCAATGCCGCACCAGTCAGGTCGCCGGCGGCACCAGCGCGATCGGCGGGCCGTTCACGCTCGTGGATGGCGACGGCAACACGGTCACTGATCAGGATGTCCTCACCGAGCCGACACTGATTTACTTTGGGTATACATTCTGCCCAGATGTCTGCCCTCTGGACGCGGGCCGCAATGCCGAGGCAATGGACCTGCTTGAAGACCAAGGAAAGATCGTCAACGGCGCCTTTATCACGATTGATCCTGAACGGGATACGCCTGAGGTGGTCAAAGACTACGCCGGCTATCTCCATGACCGCATGATTGGCCTTTCCGGCTCGCCTGAACAGGTCAAAGCCGCCTCGCAGGCCTACCGGACTTACTTCAAAAAGCAGGAGCCGGAAGAGGGCGATGAGGAGTACTACCTCGTGGATCACTCTACTTTTACCTATTTGACCCTGCCAGGTTATGGCTTCGTTGAATACTTCCGGCGTGACATAACGCCAGAGGATATGGCCCAGCGGGTCGGGTGCTTCGTAGACAACATGTAAGATGCGGGTGGTTTGACCCTTTTTGTCTCTCCCGCTAATACTTGTGAAATACTAAAGGGATGAGGCAAATGGCGGACAAAGAGCTGCCGGAGATCGGGCCGGACAAGACACTTCTTCTCGTGGACGACGACGAGCCTTTTTTGCGTCGCTTGGCAAAGGCGATGGAGAAAAGAGGATTTGAGGTGGAGACCGCTGGATCGGTTGCCGCCGGCAAGGCAATTGCCACTGCTCGACCACCGGCATATGCCGTGGTCGATTTGCGTCTAGAGGATGGAAACGGGCTCGATGTGGTCGAGGTGCTTCGCGAAAAACGCGAGGAATCACGGGTGGTTGTGCTGACCGGATACGGCGCTATTGCAACGGCAGTTGCCGCGGTAAAGATTGGCGCAACAGACTATCTGAGCAAGCCCGCCGACGCCACGGACATCATGCACGCGCTCCTGAGTGCTGACGACGAATTGCCGCCTCCGCCGGAAAATCCGATGAGTGCTGATCGAGTGCGTTGGGAGCATATCCAAAGAGTTTATGAATTGTGTGATCGCAATGTGAGCGAGACCGCGCGGCGTCTGAATATGCATCGCCGTACCCTGCAACGCATTCTGGCCAAACGCAGCCCACGGTGATCAAAAATCCTGTCTGCATCACGTCGGTAACGCGTTTCTCAAATTCCGTCCAAAGAAAGAACCGGCCCCAAGTTGAGGCCGGTTAGGAAAGTCCGCAAATGCGGGACTGCGCTGATGCTTCTTTGACACCAGCTTTTTAGACAGGACTCACGCGGCTTTTGCTGCAAGCATCTCGTCAACAATGGAGGTCGCGACTCTGTCGGGGCTGCAATCCATCTGCATGGCACGGGTCAGGATCGCATCAAGAGTCACATCCAACGTGTCCAGTTTCTCATCGACATAGGCCGCACGATCGTCGATCGCGAGGATTTCTGTGGCAACATTGATGATACCGCCGGCATTGGCGACAAAATCGGGTGCATAAAGGATTCCGCGGGCGTGCAGGCGGATACCGTCTTCGCTGGTGGCGAGTTGGTTGTTGGCGCCGCCGCAAACCGCGTCCACGTTCAATGCAGCAATCGATTCTGAGTTCAAAATGGCACCGATGGCACAGGGGGCAAAAATGTCGGCCTTGGCGGTCAGGATGTCATCAACTGATGCGGCGACTGCTCCGTAGGCTGTGCAGATTTCCTTAACCCGATCGGCGTCGATGTCAGCCGCGATCAAATTCGCACCATCCTCATGCAGGAACTGGCAAAGATATCCACCTACATGGCCGAGGCCCTGCACTGATACAGTGCGGCCACTCAGGTCGTCTGTGCCAAAGCGATGGCGGGCCGTGGTTTTGATCGAATTGAAAATTCCGCGTGCCGTGATCGGGGACGGATCACCAGACGCATGTGCGCCATTGGGGAGCCCGGCCACAAATTGCGTCTGTCGGGTCATCAGTTCCATATCGGCAGGGCTCATGCCCATGTCTTCCGCGGTCCAGTACCGGCCCTCAAGAGATTGCACAGCGCGCGCAAAAGTCAGGAGCTGAACGGGCGTCTTTTCAGAGGCATTGCCCATAATCACTGCTTTGCCACCGCCCAATGGAAGGCCAGCGGCGGCGTTTTTATACGTCATGCCGCGGCTCAGGCGCAAAGCATCGGTTAGCGCTGCGTCTTCGCTCGCATAGGCGCGCATGCGCAGCCCGCCTGCGGCTGGGCCAAGATGGGTGGAATGCACCGCGATGAACCCTGTAAGCCCGATGTCCGCGTCGTGCACACGCAAGACGGTTTCATGGGTTGGGGTCGAAATGGGCGTGATTTGCATCTGCGTTTCCTTTGGGTCAGCCTGGTCGCGAAGTGCAGCGAATTTGACACAGGGGCAATGGGGATTTTTGCTAAATTTCGCTTGAAAATGCAGTTCTGTTGAGGTTTTTCATCCAACGATTCGAGAAAATTTGGGGAATTTCACTATGGATGGCATAGACCGCAAGATTTTGAGTGTTCTGCAGCGAGATGGCCGGATGACGCTGTCGGATTTGGCAGAAGCGGTCGGACTGTCCGCGACACCCTGTGCTCGGCGGGTTGACCGTTTGCAATCTGACGGGGTGATCACCGGTTATGGTGCCAAGGTGGATGCCCGCAAGCTTGGCTTGCCAGTGACCATTTTTGTATCGGTTGAATTGGAAAAACAGGGATCGGAAGCGATAGAAGCTTTCGAGCGCGCCATCCGCCCGTTGGAAGAGGTGATGGAGTGTTATTTGATGTCAGGCTCGCGGGATATTTTGTTGCGAGTGGTGGCCGCGGATCTTGATGCGTTTGACGCTTTTCTTGAACATCGCTTGATGGCTGTCAAAGGCATCCGGAATATGCGGTCAAATTTTGCCCTAAGAGCCATGGTGCAACGCGATGTTCTCCCCAGTGCCTAAAGTCGGTAGCGCTTGAGGCATTTGCCGACAACGGTGCCATTGTCCAACGCCACATCGTCTTTGCGTCTGTAGTCTTCAAAGCCACGTGACTGATAATAGGCCAGTCCGCCGGTGTTGTCGGCGCGGATTTCGGCGTCGATCCAAAAATACCCTATCTCACGTGCGGCAGCTTTTGTGGCTTCGAACAATTGGCTGCCGATGCCAAGGCCGGTGCGGCCAGCTTTGACAAAGGTTCCGATTTCACAGGCCTCGGGTGGGAGGTCACCCCAAGGGCCGATCCATTGAAACCCTAGAATTGTGCCGTCATTTTCCTCGGCAATATGCCAAACCGCCCGCTCAGGTGTTGCCATCAGCCAGCCTGCCAGATCTTCGCGGGACAAGGGCTTTGTGATTGCGGTGGTGCCTCCGATGACGATGATTTCGTTTAAAAGGTCGAGCGTCTGGCGCAAATCGCCTTCGCCTCCTTGGCGGACTGAAATTCGGGTCATAGAGAAGGGCCTGTTGAGGTCAAATATGAGACTAATACACCGGAAAACCTAGATCTGGGACAACAATTCCGCGTGTCGCGAGGTGTAATCATTGCGCGCCTCCACCGGAGGACGCAAGCGGATGGTCAATCCTTCGATCACCTTCGGATCCGGTCTGCCAAAGAGCTTGTTGGATTCGGTTACGGAAAACCCCGCAATCTGCGTCGCTTCCATCCACGCGCTGATTTTGTCGGCCTTCTTGATCTGTGCCTTGATCCGTTTCGGCGTCGCTGCGGGTAGGCCAAACCGGATGTGGATCGCGGCCGTCAGACGATCATCCAATTCGCCATAAGATGGCCCGACAGCAGCCTTCACCGGCGAAATCATGTCGCCGATCACGTATTCAGGTGCGTCATGCAGAAGCGCAGCAAGGCGCCATTTCGCGGGTGCAGTTGGATACATGCGCCCAAAAAGCTCTTCTACCAAAAGCGAATGCTCGGCGACGGAGTAGGCAAAATCGCCATGAGTCTGTCCGTTCCAGCGTGCCACAAACGCGAGGCCATGGGCAATATCCTCGATCTCGATATCAACCGGCGTCGGGTCCAACAGATCCAGCCTGCGCCCGGAAAGCATGCGTTGCCAAGCTCGTGCCACGGTAAAATCCTCTTGGTTTCGGATGCATCTTGGTTAGCGCTGCGTCAGGGTGCGTGCAACGGGGTTTCCTTCCGCAACCGGACTCACAGGCATAGCCACAACAGACGATGCCCAAAAAAAGCCACATTTCGATGGCATGGTTTTTGAACATGACGGGATCGCGTGCTGCCAGCAAAATAACGTGATCAACCGTGTTTTGAAAACCGGCACGGCGATACCGACATCAATAGCGAGGGGGGCACGTTCAATGCTTCCTCCCGCGTGTCCTCCTCACATTTTCTGAACCTGAAATGAGCAGGAGGTCGTCATGTTCAAGCGACTGATATGTGGGGGCGTGCTTCTTGGCATGACCGCAACCGCACAGCCTGTTGCCGCTCAGAATTTGCACTGTGCCGCGCGGGATCGCATGGTGGAGCGGTTGGAGAGCAAATATTCCGAAGTTCTCACAGCCGGCGGTCTGCAAGGCTCCACCGCCAACGCAACATTGATCGAGGTCTGGGCCTCGCAAAAGACCGGCACCTTTACGGTCATCATGACCAACCCACAGGGCGTAAGCTGTATCGTCGCGGCTGGTACCGACTGGCATCAGGAAAAACTGTCCCGCTTGGATCTGGCGGAATCCGACGAGGTGCCGTTGTAGAAAAGGCTCTTCGGTGTTATCTGGGCGCAAATGGATAACCCGTAAGGAGCTGGGCGCAATGGCGACCGACTATATTGTAAAAGATATCTCTCTGGCCGACTTTGGCCGTAAGGAACTGGATATTGCCGAAACCGAAATGCCGGGCCTGATGGCGCTGCGTGAAGAATTCGGCGAAAGCAAGCCCTTGGCCGGTGCGCGCATTGTCGGATCGCTGCATATGACGATTCAGACGGCATGCCTGATCGAAACGCTTGTCGCGCTGGGCGCGGATGTGCGCTGGGCAAGCTGCAACATCTTTTCCACCCAAGACCACGCCGCCGCAGCGATTGCGGCCTCTGGTGTGCCGGTATTCGCGATCAAAGGTCAGTCGCTGGAAGAGCATTGGGATTATCTGGACAAGTCGTTCTTGTTCCCCGAGGGCCCCAACATGATCCTTGATGATGGCGGCGACGCGACACTCTACGTCCTGTTGGGCGCCAAGGCAGAAGCCGGCGAAGACCTGGGTGTTGCGACTTCCGAGGAAGAAGAAGCCATTCATGCGCAGATCAAAAAGCGTATGGCCGAAAGCCCCGGTTGGTTCACCAAAACTCGTGAAGCGATCATGGGTGTTTCTGAAGAAACCACCACCGGTGTTCACCGCCTTTATGATCTGCACAAAAAAGGCGAGCTGCCGTTCCCTGCGATCAACGTGAACGACTCTGTGACCAAGTCGAAGTTCGACAACAAGTACGGCTGCAAAGAGTCGCTGGTTGACGGCATCCGCCGCGCCACCGACACGATGATGGCCGGCAAAGTGGCTGTTGTTTGCGGCTACGGCGACGTGGGCAAAGGTTCCGCAGCATCGCTCGCAGGCGCGGGCGCACGCGTGAAAGTGACCGAAGCCGACCCGATCTGTGCGCTTCAGGCGGCGATGGACGGCTTTGAAGTCGTGCTGCTCGAAGAAAGCCTCGACGCGGACATCTTCATCACCACCACCGGCAACAAAGACGTGATCCGCATCGAGCACATGCGCGAGATGAAGGACATGGCGATTGTTGGCAACATTGGCCACTTCGACAATGAAATTCAGGTCGCAAGCCTGAAGAACCACAAGTGGACCAACATCAAAGAGCAGGTGGACATGATCGAGATGCCGAATGGCAACCGGTTGATCCTGCTGTCCGAAGGTCGTCTATTGAACCTTGGCAACGCCACCGGCCACCCGTCGTTTGTAATGTCCGCGAGCTTCACCAACCAGGTGCTGGCGCAGATCGAGCTGTTCACCAAAGGCGAGCAGTACAACAACGAAGTGTACATCCTGCCCAAGCATCTCGACGAGAAAGTGGCTGCGCTGCACCTCGCCAAAGTGGGCGCGAAGCTGTCCAAGCTGACACCAGAGCAAGCGGCTTATATCGGCGTGACGCCGGAAGGCCCGTTCAAACCGGAGCACTACCGCTACTAAGTGGCTGTGACGTAGAAACAAAAAACGGCGCTCCCAATCGGAGCGCCGTTTTTGTTTGGAATAACTGCAGGATCAGTTGCCGACAAAGGGCGCTGCGCTTCCCCAAAGCGCTTTGACCTTGGCGTCGCGCTTGCAAGCTTTGCGATACCGTTTGTAGGCTTCGCTCTGTTTCTTGGGCCCGAACCGCGTCAGGACGATGTTGTCGCCCTTGTAGTAATCCTGATGATAATCTTCGGCGTCATAAAACCGGCTGGCGTTCAGGATCGGTGTGACAACTGTGCGCCCAAGGGCAGCCTGCGCCTCGGATTTGGCGGCCTCTGCCAAAGCTTTTTCCGCTTTGCCGGAGGCAAAAACAGCGGTGCGATAGCTGTCACCACGGTCACAAAACTGTCCGCCGGCATCGGTTGGATCAACCGACCGGAAAAACAGGTTCAACAGTTCTTCGCGGCTCACTTTGGCGGGGTCAAAGATGATTTTTACCGCCTCATAGTGGCCAGTGCCGCCTTTGGTCACTTGCTTGTAGGTCGGCTTTTTGGTGGTGCCACCCGTATAGCCGGATACGGCTTCTTTCACACCTGGGACACTTTCAAAATCGCTTTCAACGCACCAAAAACACCCCCCCGCAACAATCAGAGTTTCGCTGCTGGCGGCATTTGCCTGTTTGCCGTTGGCCACAGCGCCGATCAGGATCAACACAAAGAGGGCGGCGGCTTTCAGGTTCTGGATCTTTGACATCTCGTATCACTCCTTTGAACCCACACTGCGCCACTGTCTAAGGACCCTCAATCCTGTGAAATCAAATGTCACGTCGTGGTGATCAGCTTTGATCACAATTTCCGACTTGGCCTTCTTGACGCGTGGCACTAGCGTCTCGTGACACAAGAAGGAAAGAGCGCTCATGACCGATCACGTCACCACACATCAGGCCGCCGAGGATGCTCGCAACGAAGACATTCTGATCTGGCTCAATGGCCGTGTCGTGCCAAAAGCGGAGGCCGTTGTGTCTGTTTATGACAGCGGCTTTATGCTCGGGGATGGCGTGTGGGAAGGGCTGCGCCTTTACAATGGGCATTGGGCGTTTCTGTCTGAACATATCGACCGTCTGTTTGAGGCCGCCAAGGCCATTGATCTGGACATCGGGCTTGATACGGCTGGCGTCATTCAAGCATTGGAAGACACCCGCGCCGCCAACAATATGACAACCGACGCCCATGCCCGCCTTATGGTGACGCGCGGCGTCAAAACACGTCCGTTCCAGCATCCTGGGCTAAGTCGTCAAGGCCCGACGATGACCATCATCATGGAACATTCCAAACCCTCTCTGCCGCGTCCGATCCGCCTTGCCACCGTGCCGCACATTCGCGGCCTGCCGATGACGCAAGACCCTAAGTTGAACTCCCATTCTAAGCTCAATTGTATCCTTGCCTGCATTGCCGCCGAAAAGGCCGGTGCTGACGAAGCGCTGATGCTCGACATCAATGGTTTTGTGAACACGACCAACGCTTGCAACTTCTTTATCGTGCGCAAAGGCGCCGTTTGGACTTCGACGGGCGATTACTGCATGAACGGTATCACCCGCCAAAAGGTGATCGACGTCTGCCGTGCTGACGGTATCCCGGTTTTCGAGCGCAATTATTCTCTGGTCGACACCTACGGCGCGGACGAGGCATTTCTTACCGGCACTTTCGGTGCCCAAACACCCGTAAGTGAAATCGACGGACGTCAGATCGGGACCGGTGAAATGGGCGACATGACCAAACACATCCGCGCACTCTATAAAGATTTGGTGGCAAAAGACGCCGCCAAATCCTGAGTAAAGAATTCACCGACGCAATACCGACACGATACCGACAGGAGTTTTGCCCCGTGAAAATCGCAATGTGGAGCGGCCCCCGAAACCTTTCAACCGCGATGATGTATGCCTTCGGAAACCGACCGGATTGCACAGTTGTTGATGAACCGTTTTATGCTGCCTACTTGTCGATCACCGGCCTTAATCATCCGATGCGCGATGAAATACTGGCCGCGCAAAACCGGAATCCCGACGCCGTGGCCGAGATGTTGCTTGGCGTCCATCCGGACGGAAAACGAGTTTATTATCAAAAACATATGACACAGCACATGATTGAGGGCGTGCCCCGAGACTGGATGCGGAATGTGACAAATGTTTTTCTAATCCGTCACCCTGCTCGCGTGATATCGTCATATGCCGCCAAGCGCGAAAACCCGACGCTGGCAGATATCGGATTTGCGCAACAATCAGAGTTGTTCGATTTGGTGGCGTCGTGGGGGCAAGATCCCGTAGTAGTTGACAGCCATGACATCCGCGATGATCCACAAGGTATGCTGGAAAAGCTTTGCGATTCCATTGGCTTGTCATTTTCAGAGGCGATGTTGTCGTGGCCGGAAGGTGGTCATAGGAACGACGGCGTTTGGGCGCCGCATTGGTACGGATCAGTGTGGAATTCCACCGGTTTTGACGGCGCCGAAGGTCCACTTCCGATGGTGCCAGACCACCTTCAAAGTGTGCTAAACGCCGCATTGCCACTCTATGAAAAGATGAAGGCCGCCAAACTTTAACCGGCGCCATATGGGGCTCATTGCCTATGAGGGACCACTCAAACCGTCTGTAGGGTTTTCCTAAGTGGTAGCGGCGTGTATGTATTTGGCAATGCTTATTTTTTGGACCCGATATTATGTTGGATGTAGTGGCCCTTGGATTGCCGGGTGTCGTGTTGCTGACCCCCGCTCGTTTTGGCGATAATCGCGGATTTTTCTCGGAAAGTTGGAACCGCCAGCGTATGGCGGAAGCGGGATTGGACATCGATTTTGTTCAAGACAACCATAGCCTTAGCAGCGAAGCGGGTACCATTCGCGGCCTGCACTTTCAAACACCACCTCACGCGCAGGGCAAACTGGTGCGATGTGGCCGTGGTGCTCTGTTTGATGTGGCGGTCGATATTCGTAAAGGCAGCCCGACCTATGGTCAGTGGGTGGGCGAGGAGCTCACCGCGGAAAACGGCAAACAGTTGTGGATCCCCCCAGGATTTGCGCATGGCTTTGTGACCCGCGCGCCCGACACGGAAATCATCTACAAATGCACGGACTACTACGCGCCGGATTGTGATGCCGGCTTGCGTTGGGACAGCTGCGGGGTCGATTGGAGTTTTGACGGCGCACCGATTTTGTCCGAGAAAGACACGCTCGCACCGACATTTGAGGGCTTTGATAGCCGTTTCAACTACGAAGGCTGATCGAAATGAAACTCTTGGTAACGGGCGGCGCAGGTTTCATCGGATCCGCAGTGGTGCGATTGGCGGTGTCGCGTGGACATGAAGTTGTGAACCTGGATGCGCTGACGTATGCGGCATGTCTTGAGAATGTCGCGGAAGTCGCCGAAAGCCCTCTTTATCATTTCGAAAAAGCGGACATTCGCGATCGCGCAACCCTTGATCGGGTTTTTTCAGAGCAGAACCCAGATGTCGTTATGCACCTTGCGGCGGAATCGCACGTGGATCGATCCATTGATGGGCCTGGCGATTTTATCGAAACGAATATCACTGGCACCTATAACATGCTTGAGGCCGCCCGCAGTTATTGGGTGAGTGCCGGAAAGCCCGACGGGTTTAGATTTCACCACATCTCGACAGACGAAGTTTTCGGCTCTTTGCCAGCAGATCCGGACGTACAATTTACAGAAACCACAGCTTATGATCCGCGCAGTCCGTATTCCGCGTCCAAGGCGGCTTCTGACCACCTTGTTCGAGCTTGGCAGGAGACCTATGGACTGCCGGTTGTTCTGACCAATTGTTCCAACAACTATGGCCCATACCATTTTCCAGAGAAGCTGATTCCGGTGATCATTCTCAACGCTTTGGCAGGCAGGGCGCTACCAATTTATGGTGATGGGTCCAACGTCCGAGATTGGCTGTTTGTAGAAGATCACGCCGATGCCCTTTTGCTTGTGGCTGAGAGGGGCGCATTGGGCCGAAGTTACAATATTGGCGGCGAGAACGAGCGTTCCAATCTGGAATTGGTAAAGACTCTGTGTGCCATTCTAGACGAGAAACGCCCGAAAGTGGGCGGGGATTCGTATGCGGACCAGATCACATTTGTAACCGATCGACCGGGCCATGATGAGCGGTATGCGATTGATCCCACTCGAATTCGCGAGGAACTTGGCTGGCGCCCGAGCGTGACGGTTGAAGAAGGCCTTGCGCGGACGGTGACTTGGTATCTGGACAATGAAGATTGGTGGCGCCCGCTTCAGGAGCGGCACGGTGTTGGTCAGCGTTTGGGTGCGGGGTAGTCGATATGCCAATCGCTCGGATCGCCGGTAAACTTGTCTATTTTGCTCATGTGCCAAAGTGCGCAGGGACGGCGATCGAGCACTATTTGGAAGCCCGGTTTGGCTCGCTGGCTTTCAAAGACAGCGCTTTTGGCTCGCTGGAGGCCAAAGGTCGCTGGAACAACAGTTCTCCGCAGCACATTCCGCTGGATGCATTGTCGAGGTTGTTTCCAGATGACTTTTTTGACGCCAGCTTTGCGGTCGTGCGCCACCCGATCGACCGTGTCGCATCAGCATTTTTGTTTCAGCGGGAAATAGAGGGTCGGATTGCGCCCGAAACAGGGTTTGGGCCTTGGCTGAGTAACTTGTGTGCGGAGACTCAAAAAGAGCCTTTTTTGTATGACAATCATGTGCGTTCATGTGCGGACTTTATTCCAGAAACAAGCACCGTGTTTCGACTGGAAGATGGTTTGCAGAAGGTTGTTGACTGGCTTGATCGCTTAGCGGGCAACGAAGATGGCCCGCGCCAAATCGGAAACAGCAACGCTTTGATTGAGCGATTGAAGTGGCAAGATCGTGATCCGGTGAAATTCTCACTGAGTGATGAAGAGCGCTCACAAGTTCATGCGCTGTTTGCAGCGGACTACGAAAGGTTCGGGTATGACCCAGACGCCAACACCCGCTATTGATGCGCCAATTCTGGTTTTTGGACGAACCGGGCAAGTCGCTACAGAACTAAGACTACAAAGCGACCGTGTGATCGCGCTGGGTCGCGACGAGGTCGATTTATCTGATCCGGCGGCCTGTGCGAGGGCGATCAAGGAGGCAGATGCGGGAGCTGTAATCAATGCAGCGGCATATACGGCCGTGGATCGCGCAGAAGAGGAAGAAGCCCTTGCCACTTTGGTCAACGGTGCCGCTCCGACGGCTATGGCCGAGGCCTGCGCGGCTCGGGAATTGCCGTTGGTGCATATCTCCACTGACTACGTTTTTGATGGTCAAGGTACTAGCGCGTGGAAACCAAACGATTTGACCGGTCCATTGGGCGCATATGGCCGCTCAAAACTTGCTGGTGAGCAGGGCATTCGCAACGCGGGAGCACACGCATCAATATTGCGCACAAGCTGGGTTTTTTCGGCGCACGGCAACAATTTTGTAAAAACAATGCTACGTGTGTCGGAAACTCGGAATGCGCTGACTGTTGTGGCTGATCAGGTTGGCGGCCCGACGTCGGCCGCGGATATAGCTGCGGCCTGTCTTGTTATGACGGACGCGATGATTGTGGGACAGGCCGGCGGCACTTTCCATTTTGCCGGCGAACCGGATGTAAGCTGGGCAGAATTTGCCCGTGAAATCTTCGCTCAGTCTGGGCGAGAGGTGACGGTCACGGACATACCAGCGTCTGACTATCCTACACCTGCGAAACGCCCTTCAAACTCGCGTATGGACTGTACTGACCTGGAGCGGGAATTTGGAATTGCGCGCCCCAATTGGCGGGCCAGCCTAGCGGTTGTTTTGAACGATTTGAAAGGTAGCTGACATGAGCAAGCGTAAAGGCATCATTCTGGCGGGGGGCTCTGGCACCCGACTTTATCCAATCACAATGGGTGTGTCGAAACAGCTCCTACCGATTTATGACAAGCCGATGATCTATTATCCTCTCAGCGTGCTGATGCTGGCGGGTATCCGAGAAGTGGCGATCATCACCACACCAGAAGATCAGATCCAGTTTCAACGACTTTTACAGGACGGCGGCCAATACGGCATGCAGTTCACCTATATCGTGCAGCCAAGTCCTGACGGATTGGCACAGGCGTTTATTCTGGCAGAAGATTTTCTTGATGGCGCCCCCTCCACATTGGTTTTGGGGGACAACATCTTCTTTGGTCATGGTCTTCCGGAACTGTTGGCGAGCGCGGATCAAAAGGAAGCTGGCGGCACCGTGTTCGGATATCGCGTTGCTGACCCGGAGCGTTATGGTGTCGTTGATTTTGACGACGAAGGGCGGGCGGTGTCGATTATAGAAAAACCGGAAGTCCCACCGTCGAATTTTGCGGTCACCGGTCTCTACTTTCTGGATGGAAGTGCCTCTGAGCGCGCCCGCAAAGTGCAGCCTTCGGCGCGCGGTGAGCTGGAGATAACCACGCTTCTGGAGATGTATTTGCATGAGGGCAATTTGTCGGTGGAGCGCATGGGACGTGGCTACGCGTGGCTGGATACCGGAACACACGGGTCGCTCTTGGACGCTGGAAATTTTGTCCGAACACTGGAGCAACGCCAAGGCCTGCAATCCGGCTGTCCTGACGAAATTGCCTTTGACCAAGGCTGGATCACGCGGGATCGGCTTGAAGAGCGTGCCAAGCTTTTTGCCAAGAACGCCTATGGCCGGTATCTCGAAGGACTTCTGAAAGGCTGATCGTCACAGCCAACTTGCTGGAGGTTCAAGGCCAAGGTCGGTCAGTTCTGATTTGATCCGTTCGACATCCTCTGTGAACAGGTCGGGAAAGAACTCTGGCATCGGACGCTTGACCGATTCCGTCATGCGTTTGTCCAAAATCTGTTGGGGATAGTCGAAGTTCGAGATATCGAGAAAGTCTTCGATTTTCTTGAGCGTCCCGCGCTGATCTTCGTGTAGGTCTTCGTAAAACAACGGCATCCATGTGCCTTCGGGCAATCCCTCTTTCACGCGCCTTAAGACCGCTCCGTATTCTGCGTTGTCCCACAGGAAGTCTTTTTTCGCAAAGGCCTGAAACTCTTCTGGTGTCCATGTATCGAGCTTGTCGACCTGATTGGTGACTTGCAGGTGGAATTTCGTATGACTCCAGAGGCGTTTGATCGGGTCCCTCATTGTGTACAGGACGCGTAGTTTGTTGCAGTCATCATGAATGCGCGGCCAGGCTTCTACTGGGACGTGAGCCGTAAGATTTGAAAACTCGCAGGCGTATTTTTGGTTGCCGCGCAGCTCGAACAAATTGCGAAACCAGTGATCATCAACCGGACGGCTGAGGTAGGCGCTAACCCAGTGCAGGTTGTGGCGAATGCGGTCGATATTGGCGCGATCAGGATCAAAGCGATTGAGGTATTGCTGCTTGGCGTTTCTCATGCGCCTTTGATCGCTTAGCAATCCAGAATTGACGTAGCGATGATAGAAATAGTGGATTTCTTTCTCGAGCGAAAAATGCAACTCGGGGTGTCGCGAAAGCACTGTATAGAGCCATGTGGTGCCGGCCTTCATGGCGCCGATACTCAGGAAAAGATTTCCAAAAAGCTGTTGTTGGCTCATTGTTCGTTCTCCACGAAAGAGGCCTCAATAATGTGAGGACTGTCGCCCTCAAATGTCCCAATCAAAACTACGCCCAAGCAAGGCTTCCAACGTCTGAATGTCCTCACGGAAAATACTTTTCAGGCGTTTCATGTCGTCAGGCAATACGTCAAGTCGATTGGGCGTTGGAGATGTGGTTGTGTCCAACAATGATCGGTCAATCAAGTCATAAACACCGGGTTCAACGCCGACGTGAGTCGCGACTTTCTTGAGCACGGCTCGACCGTCTACCTTGATCTCATCCTGGGTCAGAACCAGCAATTGATCTTTGGAGAAATGAGCCAGCCACCGGCCCAAATGTTTTCCGTACAGTCCGCCTTCCGTGGTGTTGCGAGAGAACAGGGGGTTTTGAGAGCCTTCGTTGTTTCTGATAGCCTGCGCCGCGGCAGAAATCGCCCTTTCGACGGGATTGCGCAGAATGACCATAAGACGCAGGTCGGGTGCCAACTCTTTCAGCTCCGCGATGCGAGCGTCGGTGATGCGCAAATATGCGGGGGTTATTTCGCCGGTTTTTCCGCCGATGTGATCGATCTGTTTGCCGCTGAACATCCTTTGGTATTGGACAATCTTGCGTCCCATTTGGTCGCGGCGATCCCAAAAATGGATCTCTTTGCCACGAGGAAAATAGATGTCTGGGTGCATGCAAAGGCGCTTGAAAAGCCAGGTCGTTGCGGCTTTCTGTGCGCCGATACCTACGAAATCAGGTCGCGACATACCCCGTCCACACCTCCTAAATGAGCGTCATATCTGGAGTAACAGGCGCTGGAAGAACAGCGCAACCTCTTTTTAGAAACACCCGATGACATTAAAAGTAGGTACAGTGATATTTGGCTAAAAAAGAAAGTCAGATGAGTCCAGTTGATCCAGCTGCACACCAATGAGGGTGATTTGCCCGTTATGCCCCGTGTCGATCACAACATTCCCGTTTGCGGTTGAAAGAATGTGATTGGCCAACAGGTCCTGAATAGACGTGATGGCTGCAACGCCCCGTAGGTCAATGGTTTCATTCGCATTGGCTGCATCGAAGTCCATGATGGTGTCCTGTCCGTGTCCGGAGGCAAACACAAAGGCATCGCCATTTTGACCGCCGGTGAGGACGTCATCACCGACACCACCGATCAATGTGTCAAATCCGCCCCCGCCGAACAGTGTGTCGTTGTCGCCGCCCCCACGTAGGTGATCGTTTCCGGCATCGCCACGCGCGATGTCGTGACCGGCGCCTCCAACAAACGTGTCGTTGCCGTTGCCTCCCCAAAAACGATCATGACTGTTGCCCCCATCAGCGCTGTCATGTCCGTTGCCACCATATAGCCAATCGGTGCCACCGCTGCCGATCAGCGTGTCATTGCCCTGTTGACCAAAAAGGGTGTCTGCATAAACACCGCCGTCCAGAAAATCATTGCCTTCGCCGCCACGTAGCATGTCATAGAGATTGCCGCCGACCAATGTGTCCGACCCTGCGCCACCATCGAGTGTGTCGTCGCCGCCATTGCCGCGCAGCAAGTCATTTCCGGCTCCGCCAAAAAGGCGGTCGCGGCCGAACTCTCCCAGAAGCGTGTCGTTGCCATTGCCGCCATAAATCGTGTCGCTGTCACGTCCGCCGTGCAGGCGATCCGAACCTTCGCCTCCCTGAAGCAAATCATTGCCAACCCCGCCGCGCAGCGTGTCGTTTCCGGCTTCTCCAAATAGGCTGTCGCGTCCATTGCCACCGAGGATGCTGTCGTTGTCACCGCCGCCTTCGATGGTGTCTTGTTGACCGCCACCCTCGATGGTGTCGTTTCCTGCGCCACCGCGCAGTATGTCCTCTCCGCTTCCTCCGATCAGCCGGTCGTTGCCTGTGCCACCATAAAGCGCATCGTTTCCAATCCCACCTCTCAGCAGGTCATCTCCGGCCAGACCCGCGAGTGTGTCATGCCCTGCGCCTCCTTCCAGATTGTCGCCGGCAGCGGTGCCAATAAGCGTATCATTTTCTGAACCGGGCACCGGCTCAGGGTCTGGGTCCGGTTCGGGATCTGGATCGGGTGTTGGAGGCTGGGTTACGGGCGAAGTCGCAGGATGGTCGATGACGCCGACCAGTGCGGCATGTAGGGTTGCCTCTGTGAGTCCGGCCCCCGAAGCGATAATTTCCAATATGTCGTTGCCATAGGTCAGAATGGCACCGGTCGAGGTGATTGTCGTAAAGATTTGGCCGATGGGATAGGACCCGAGTGCGAAGGTGAGGTCGATTCTGTCTACGCCAACTTGGAAGTCTGCAATCACATCTCGTTGTCCATCAGCGCCAAACACAAAAACGTCCACACCGTCGCCGCCGGTCAATGTATTCTGCCCATTGCCATCGCGCAGAATGTCGTCACCTGCGCCGGCGGCAACAGTTCCACTTCCTTCTATTGCGAGCGTGTCGTTTTGGGGCGTGCCGATCAAATGGCCCGAACTTCCCACGACAAGATCGCCCAGGGCGGCAATATTTATCACCAGATGGGTCACACCGGCCTCTGACCCTGAACCGACAAACACGTGAATGTCACTGCCAACTACACTGGAAGAAAGGGCGGAAACGGAGTGAAGGCTTGTGTCGCCGGTGTCGATAAGCGTGTCCAGAGCTATAAGGGTGCCGTCCGGCAGAAGGGTCAACAGCGTTACGCCGCCGTCAGAGCCTCCCGCGATGACAAAGACATGGTCTCTGACGGATATTACATCGATTTCCGTGACGTTTTGGAACCGGCTTAGACCGGTGTCCAACGCGTGATCGGTGAGCACCAAATTACCGTCGCTTGCCACTTGAAGCACGGAAAGGCTTGACGTGCCCGACGCTGCAACAACGAGAAAATCTGCACCGTCTATTGTTGCTGGCTCGATGGCTGTGATGGTGTGCACCGGTAGTCCGTCGGCCGCACCTAAAGAGCCGTAGTGTTGAAGCTGCCCAGAGGCGGAAACTTGATATATGTCGATCCCGTTGGACAAAGCAGAACCGGTATAGAGAAAGCTGCCTTGATCAGTCGCGAGACGCGCCATGGTGGAAATGCCATTTGCGAAGGGGCTCACGGTACCGGAAATGGTTTGCACTAAGGCCAGTGTTCCCGACGTGGTTTCTTGATAGACTCTCAGGCTCGTGCTGTTGGGTTCTGATACATAGATGAGTGTGGCTGAACTGGATTGATCCGCGAGCACAACGCCTGCGTTTCCATAGTGATCTCCATTGGAAAGGAACGTTCTGATTGATCCTGCGGACGTTGCGGTGGCCTGCTCGATGAGGGCGTCAAGCATGGTGCGAGACAGGCTGAGAAGTGAGCTGTCAGAGCCCAGCGAAATTCTGTTGTCTGTCAGGCTGTGTTGGGTCGTGACAGATGCACCGCCGCCGACGGGTGTTGAAATCTCGGTTGCGGTGCCCAGCCCATGGTGAAAAACCGTCACTCCCGAATTGGAGGACATGGGTGTGAAGGACAGCGTGTCGGACGCAAAGCTGAAACTACCACTGGTCAACAGACCGGTGAAACTGAATGAGAGCATAAAAAATACCTGCGCCGGATCGGCAAAAATGGTGCCCAAATATGTCGGAAACAGCCGAATTCGCGCGGGCGGAAATGTGTTGAAATCGTGGAAGATAGAACAGAAGCGTCGAGAATTCATCGCAATTTTTAGTACTTCCCAATCGGGGTGCTATGCGGAATTTTGGTCAAAAGAGATCGGCAGATTTAGGGTTTCTCCAATCGGGAGCGATGGTTAAGAAGGGGCAAGTGCATTAAGGTTTGGGCGTGCGATGCTTTTGATCGATATGTTTAAACGCGACAAACTCTCGAGATTTTCTAGAGCAATTCGCGAAGAGGGATTGTCTGGCGCGTTGGCCCGGACAAAGCAATACGTTAGCAATCGTATGGCAGGGCGCGGGTACTCGGCGTTAATCCGCAGCGGTCGGGAACGGCCGAAAGCGCCTTCGGAGTACCTGTCCTCCCTTTGGTTGGATCTTGCCGAAAACGACGGCTTCCACATTTCACAACCTCCGGCGATTTTGAACAAACGCCGCAAGATCGCGATGATCGGTGATCTGAACTTACCGCAATGCCGCAAGTATCGGGTCGAACAGTTAGATGAAATCTGGCGGCTTGCTGACGTGGAGTACATTTATTCCCACTATGAGGACGTGACGCGTTCGACCACGATCATGCAAGATGCCACACACGTTATGTTCTATCGGTTGGCCACAACGCCTTTGACCAGCATGCTGAGCTACGAGGCGCGGCGACTAAGGTTGCCCATTCTGTATGATCTTGATGACCCGCTGTTTTCCGTTTCTGCATATGGCACCTACGAAAACATGAAGGCGCTGCCTGTTTGGCGGAAGACGCATTTCATGAACGAGGCGCCGAAGTATCTGGACGTCATGAACAGTGCAGACATGATCAGCGTGTCCACTCCGGGAATGCAGGCGCATGCAGGGCTTTATTCAACGCGCCCTGTCTTGATGCGCCGAAACTTTGCGGATCAGCAGGCGTTGGAGGCCGGCACGCGCGCGATTCAATCCCGTACCAAAAGAGATGGATTTCGTGTTGCTTTTGCCAGTGGGTCACAGGGTCATGAAATCGACTTCAACCTAATTGCGGATGATGTGACAGGTTTCCTTTCGGAGGGCGGGGATCGCAAGCTTGTCATTTTGGGGCATTTTGACCGCAAGCTGCTGCCTGCCGAGTTGCGAAGTCAGGTAGAAACCCACCCCTTCAGGGACTACGAAACCTACCTGCGGACACTGTCGACGGTGGATTGCGCGGTGATGCCGTTGACAGATGACATCTTCAATCGCTGCAAGAGCGCGGTGCGCGTGATTGATGCGGCATCTGTCGGTGTTCCGAGCATTGTCGGGTCGGTGAGCGACATGGCTGAGGTGGTGGACCATGGGCGCAGCGGACTGGTCCTGAACGCCACTGACGGTTGGGCGGAAGCGCTCGATCGGATGGCTCGGGATCGCTCCGAGACTGCGGAAATGGGGCGTGTCGCCCGCGAATTGCTCGAGAGCCGCTGGAGTGCGCGTCTTGATGCGCCGGTTGTTGATCCTGAACTGATCCGTTGGGTGAAGGCATGACGCGGGGACAAGCGCCACACGTTCTTGTCATCAATGTATTTTTTGCGCCTTTTACTTATGGCGGCGCGACGGTGGTGGCGGAACAGGTTGCGCAGCGCCTGAAAGCCGAACACGGGTTTCAAGTCACAGCGATTTCAGCCACCTGTCAGGAGCACATGCCGCCATACGTGGTCATCAAGACCGAAAAAGCCGGCATCGTGAACTATGTCATCAATCTGCCGTTCCATCGTAACTATGCTGAGTCCTATGACAATCCGCAGGTCACCGAGGTGGTAGAGAGGCTTTTGCGCACGATTTCTCCCGACGTAGTGCACATGCATTGCGTGCAAGAGGTCGGCGCTGGAATCATGCCAATGATCCGGCGGCAAGGGGTGCCGATGGTTTTGTCGACGCATGATTTTTGGTGGCTGTGTGAGCGGCAGTTCATGATCCGGATGGATGGGCGCTATTGTGGGCAAGACCCGGTTCGGATTGAAAACTGTCGCGGTTGCGTGGATGATTTTGATCGGACACGCAGCCGAGATAGTCGCCTAAAGGCCGCCGCAGCCATGGCGGATGTCATCACCTATCCCAGCGATTTTGCGCATGACTTGAGTGCGCGATCAGGATTGACTGCTAAGAGATCTATGGTGTGGCGTAACGGGGTCAAAAAACCTTCGCCACGCTTTTTTGAGAAACAGGCAAATCGCAGAGCAGCAACCGGAGGGCGCGTGGCCTTTGGGTTTGTGGGAGGGCCGTCCCACATCAAAGGCTGGCCGTTCATTCGAAAGGCATTTGAGACGATCGAGCGGGAAGATTTTGATGGCTATCTCGTTGACGGCAGTATGGACGGCAGTTGGTGGAGCGATGTCGATCTCAAGAAACTGAAGGGGAACTGGTCTGTTTATCCTCGGTTCTCGCAGGACGAAATGGATAGGTTCTACGCCAAAATTGATGTGCTGTTGTTCATGTCCCAGTGGAAAGAAACCTTTGGTCTGACGATCCGCGAAGCACTGGCCCGCGGGATCAAAGTCATTCAAACTGACAGTGGCGGCACCACGGAGCATGCTGCTATTGAGGCCTCTGAGCTTTTGCAGATTGGTCAGGGGGCCGATCATTTATTGCCCCACATTGTCAGGGTTCTTGAGCCGGACGGTGCCGCGCAAGAGCCGATCGACGTCACAAGTTTTTCTGATCAGGCGACCGAGATGGCGGCGTGTTTGCGGCAGGTTTTGCAGGACAACACTTAGCGATACAGCAGGTCGCGAGAGTTGCGGTGCAGCAGCAGCAAACCAAGCAACAGACAACTTAGGGCGATTGTCGCGACATAGAGCGGCGAAACATAAGCCGCGTCGTAGTTGTAGTAGATGCTTCGGCGCATCATTCCGGTGACGTGGACCATGGGGTTGTACCACAGATAGTCACTGTAGGGTGGTGGAACCGCCTCGAATGTGTAGAAAACACAGGAAATAAACAGAAGAGGTCGGGTCAAAATTCCCCAGATCTGTTCCCAGAAGGGGAACCGGAGAAACAGATAGCAGTTTAGGGTTCCGATACCGGCTCCGAGGCCCAGCAGCATTGCCCAGCCTGAGAGCATCTGGCCGATATGGATATGCGGGGATTGGTTGTAAAAAAACATGATACAGCCCAACACGACAGCGAACACCATCACCTGAGTCAAGCCGTTGATCAGCCACCTCGCGATCAGAGCGTCCAGATAGGACACTGCTGGAAAGGCAAGCAGGGCTCGGGAGAAATCCAGCGCCTTGGCCAGTTTCCCAGCCACATCCAGAAACGCCAGCAAAGGCAGAAGACCAGATGCGTAAAACAGGGGAAAGTTGGTGCCCAGATCAGGTTTACGCAGGGCAATGGAGAAGACAATAGTCAGCAGCATCACACCGGCTGCAGGTTGCAGGATCGCCCACAAATACCCAAACGCTGTCCGACCGTAAGTGGTCGACATTTCACGCAAAACCAGAGCGATAATCGTTCTGGAGCTACGGAAGGACCGTGGTTTTTGAGCGACAAATTCAGTCTCTGACATGGGTAGGAGTACTGGCTTTCTATCTGTCACGTGTTAAGCTTTGAGTAGTGTATTTTGCTTTGCGAGTAAACGAGAGAGCTGTTTTGAATACGAGCAACCCCCAGCCAAATGCGCGTGTGGCGCGAGGCAAACAGGAAACTGATATGTCCGAGAACGCCTCTGCCAAACCTGCCAGCGTCAAGAAAAACGAGACGGGTGAAAAGCGTCCGGGGCAACAGCAAACTCAACAAGGGAACGGGAACCGGAATAAGCAGCCCGGACAAGGAAATCGTGCACCCAATCAGGGGGGCAATGGAGGAAGGCAAAGGTCCGCTGCGAACAAGCCGGACAGCGTGGTTCAAACTGTTGCAGGACCTGCTCGACCCCGCCGACGTCATGTGCGGCTCATGTTGTTTTTTCTGTTGTGGGTGGTGGTGCCGTTTGCGGTGGTCATCTGGTACCTCTATTGGGTGGCGCATGATCAATACGCCTCTTACGTAGGCTTTACTGTCCGTTCAGAGGAAGCCAGTTCCGGCTTTGAATTGCTTGGAGGCATCACGGATTTGTCGGGCAACAGTTCCGGCGACACGGATATTTTGTACAAGTTTATCAGCTCGCGTCAGATGGTAGAGGCCGCGCATAGGCAGCTGGATCTTGGGTCAATTTATGAAAACCCCGAGGATCCATATTTCGGCATGAAGCCAAACAGCACAATTGAAGAGTTGCAGGACTATTGGCAGCGGGTTGTGACTGTTTACTATGATACTCGCAGTGGTTTGCTTGAGTTGCGCGTTGTGGCGTTCACGCCTGAAGACGCGCAGAGGGTGGCACAGCTTGTCGTGCAGGAAAGCACCCGCATTATCAATGATTTGACGGCCATTGCCCGAGAAGACACAACCCGATACGCCCGAGAAGAACTCGACCGCACGATTGAACGCCTGAAGGTAGCACGCCAAGATATCAATAAGTTCCGCGCGCGCACGCAGATCGTGGATCCTTTGGCCGATACACAAGGCCATTTGGGTCTATTGAACAATTTGCAGACACAATTGGCGACGGCTTTGATTGAACTGGATCTGGTGCGTGAAACAGCGCGAGAGGGTGATCCACGGATCACACAGGGTGAACGCAAGGTGCGGGTTATCGAAGAACGCATTGCCCAAGAAAGAAATCGCTTTGGCAGTGAGATCGAAACCGAAGACGACACCTATTCCCGACTTGTCGGTGAGTATGAAGAGTTGGCGGTGGAACTTGAGTTTGCCAACAGCAGTTACCTGTCTGCCTCGGTGGCGTATGACGCCGCTTTGGCGGAGGCTCAGCGCAAGTCCCGGTATGTTGCGGCCTATATGAATCCAACCATGGCGGAGTCGGCGGAGTATCCGAGGCGCGCGCAGCTGAGCCTTCTTACGCTTGGGGCGTTGTTGGTGAGTTTCCTGATTTTGTGCCTTGTCTATTACGCGATGCGGGATCGGCGATGATCCGGATTGAGGACCTCTGGAAAACCTACCATATGAATGGCCGCAGTAAGGTCGTTGCGCGCAATATGAATGCGACGATGCCATCGCGCACGGCTGTGGCCTTGTTGGGCAGAAACGGTGCGGGCAAGTCCACTTTGATGCAGATGATTGCCGGAACCATGACACCGGACGACGGGCAGGTGGTGTCCAGCGGGTCGATTTCTTGGCCGGTGGGTTTTGCCGGCTGTGCGCATCCCCAACTCACCGGCCTTCAGAACACCCGGTTTGTGGCGCGTGTCTATGGTGTGGACAGCGATGAGCTTGTTGAATCCGTTAGAGAATTCGCGGAACTTGGCCAACACTTCTACCTCCCGGTTCGCAGTTATTCCTCCGGTATGAAGTCACGTTTGGCCTTTGGGCTTTCGATGGGCATTCACTTTGATACCTACCTTGTGGACGAGGTGACTTCGGTCGGGGATGCCACCTTCAAGCGCAAGAGTGATGAGGTTTTTCTGGAGCGGTTGCAGCACAGCGGAATGGTGATGGTGTCCCATTCGATGCAAGCGGTAAAGAGATTGTGCACTGAAGGCGCCGTGCTGGAGGACGGCAATTTGACCTACTACTCGGATATCGACGCCGCAGTGGATCACTACATGGAAATGGTCGAGAAAGACAAAGAGCGGAAGCGGCGCGGTGGTGCTTAGTCTGATCGCCTGTTAACCGGCTGAAATTTATATGAATTTCCTGTCGGCAAAACGTCGGTATTACGTCGGTATTGCGACGGTGCGATTTTGGTGACAGGTCTGGCAAATGCACCGCGCGTTGCGAGGGGAGCTGCTGAACTTGCGATGCGTGAGGATCAGCGGCGGCCAAATACGGTTTGATACATGATCACGAAATCCCAGCATGTGTTGTGATTGTCGCGATAGATAATGTCGAGGGCAGCTTTGCGAGGCACGCAGGCCCGCGCATAGATCTCGTCGGTTTCCTCTGCGGTGGCACAGCGTTCCAGAAGCAGTGCTTCGTGGCGGTGATAGACCAGTGACGCCAAGCCCGTGATACCAGGGCGGGCCTTGAGAACTTCGCGGTACACTTCGGGATGTTGCTCTACATAGCGGCGCAGGGGCGGGCGGGGACCAACAAGGGACACATGCCCCAAGAGCAGGTTCCAAAGTTGCGGTAGCTCATCAAGCCGCTTGGCGCGCAGCACGGCGCCGTTGTCAGTCACGCGCCCGTTTTTGTCGCCGCCTGTCGCCATCCCATCGTTGCTGCCGGTTTGCATGGTTCGGAATTTGACCAGACCAAAGGCCTTCTGAGGGGTTTTCATTCGTTCACTGACGAAGAAAATCGGACGCCCGTCTTTGATCAGCACACGCAGGGCGATCCACAGGATCAACGGTGACAGAACAAGGCCGAGAAACAGCGCAGAGAGAATGTCGATCAGGCGCTTGAAAGGGGTCATCCATGGTCCCTTTCTCGGGATTGGCAGGGGGGGGCGTGTTCGCAGGTACGACACAGGTCCGGTTCATTGTGAACTTTACCTTAGGCGAGGGTGGAGAGAAACAGGGAGATGGACCTGTAAGAGGCAGTGCTTTAACAATCACATAGCATTGGGCAACTGGCACTGAACCGTCGAATTGTCCCGTGAAAAGAACAAGGACGGCCGAAGTGACTTTCGAGAACGTGATTTTACATATCGGTCGCCACAAGTCCGGAACGTCCTCGCTTCAGCATTGGTTGGCGCTTAGTCGGGGGAGACTTTCTGAGGTTGGGGTCTTGTATCCGCACACCGGCGCACCAAACCGGATTGCACATCATCGCATAGCGGGTGCACTTCGGGAAAAGGCGTTTGGTGATGTGGTCCGGCTGGTTGAAGGTATCCGGCAGGAGCAAGCCGGAGAAGACACACTTCTACTGTCCAGTGAAGCCTTTCAGAACTTAGACGACATGGACGGTCTGCAATACATGTTGGCACATTTGGGTGCGCAGAAAGTGACCGTGATCTGCTATGTGCGGGAGCATTTGGATTATGCGGTTTCAGCCTATCGTCAAATGATACAGGCACAGTCCAAGTCGCCAAGTTTTTCCAAATACTGCTATCGGTTTCAGGGCATGACACCTTTCTTTGAGAGGTGGCGCTCGGTTGGGGATCTGCATCTTGCGTGGTATCACCGCGACCTTTTGAAGAACGGCGATATTATTGAGGATTTCTGCGAACGGGCTGGGTTGCCGTTTCAGGAAAGAAACCTTGAGGATCGAAATCCCTCCATTGGCGGTAATCTTCTGGTCTACAAGTTGTTTTCAAATCGGATGAAGGTTGAGGGACTGAAGTACGAAGCATTGCGTAAACTGGCCTTGGAAGAGCCAAGTTTTCGGGCGCCGTTTTTTGTGCCGGATGAGGCCGCAGCCGAGCTTCGTGCGCAAAGTCGGTATAATGCTACGGTTGAAGCCGAACTTGGCGCTGCGCCGGTCCGGTCGTGGGAATGCCACAAGCCGTTGCCGGATCTTGAAACGCTTGAAGGTGATTTTGACCGTATTTCAGTGGCCACCGGAACAAAATTTGATTCTGATATGCTGACCAAAGCCGGACGGTCGCATCGTGTGTTTAGCCTGACTCCGGAGCTGGCCAAGTGACTCTACAAAGCGCAATCGAGTGGGGGCGGGCCCTGTGACGACGTTGTTTGCCATTCAGGCCCACGGAGATATGCCTCAGATAGCGCCTTTGGTGGATGCGCTGGCAGGGCCCCGTTCGCGGTTTCTCGTGACCTTGGATAGCCCTGAGGAAACCGTGGCCCGAATTGGAAAACAGTTAAGGGCGTACAGCACATGGGATGTGGTCGATGTGGCGCAGTCGCGACCTGTAAGTTGGGGCGGCGGGTCATTGACGCAGGCGATGTTTGACGTGCTGAAGCGTGCGATGGACATTCCGGAATGGGATTGGATCGTGAATTTGAGCGCCCATTGCATGCCGTTGCGCTCGCCAGATCATTTAGCGCGCTTCTTGGAACGGGAGCATCGCGAAAAGGGGCGATTGGCGTTTTGCAATGCCTTTAACCTTAAGCGGGACTATGAGCCTTATGCGTGGAGTGACGCGCCGCTGGATCAAGAGCGGGCCTATGCGCGTATTGTGTTTCGCTGTGACGCCGAAATAGCGTCAGACATTGATGCCGGTCGGTTTGATCCGGCACGGGATGTGACCCATCGGCGCAAAGTCCGCTTCATGGAAGTCGGAAAAAACCTGTTCGAAGTGCATAGGATGCGTCCGAAGGAGGCTGCGCCAGTACGTCCTCCGCGGTTTGGCCGGCAATGGGTTGCGCTGCATCGTAGTCTGGTGGACCGGATCGTCACAGATCCGCGGACACAAACGGTATTGGACGACTTGATAACCTGCTTTATTTCGGATGAGAGCTTTTTTCAGGAACTTCTGATGACCGATTTTTTGGGCGTTTCGGATTTCGTTGCCGCGCGAAACCTGCATTTTCAGGGCGGCGGCGCGCGGCCTTTGGATGAGGCGCGTTTTCAGGACGCACTGGAATCGCCTGCGTTTTTTGCGCGCAAGGTTCCGGCAGATCAGTTTGAAGCCTATCTAAAAATTGCGAGAGACCATTGGTGATGACACCGTCGGAATTGTTCCAGAAAGCGCCGAACCGCTGGGCCTATGCTACTTGGATGGACGGGGATCGCGGGTACTTGTTTGTGGAAACACCTAAAGTGGCCTGTACCAAGGTGAAATGTACCCTTCAGGACATTTCGGGATATGCGCAGCCGCCCAATCAGACCAATATTCACTATCGCCGCAACGGGGAGTTTGTGGGCAGTGTGATGGACTATGTCGATCGTGTTGACGCCCTTTTGGCGCAAGAGAATTTTCTGAGCTTTTGTTTTGTGCGTCACCCCGAGAGCCGCATGAGGTCTGGATTTCGTGACAAGATCCAGAACTCTCCCGGCAAGTTCTGGCAGGTCTACCGTGATAGCATTCGCGCCAGATTTGGTCTGCAAGATGACGGCGACATCACCTTTGCCCACTTCGTTCGTTGGGTGCAGGAAACGCCTGATGGACAGCGTGATATTCACTGGCGGTCGCAAACAGCGCTGACAGCGCAGGGGGTTATTCCATATGACTTTATCGGACGTCAGGAGCATTTTGCGCGGGATTTTCGCAAAGTGCTCGAGATGTTGAATGTGCCTGATGCGGCAGAGCGCGCACAGGGGCGGGAGAATTCGTCAGATGCGGCCAGTTCGCGTGAGACCCCGCCGGAGTTGGTGGCTGTGATCGAAGACATCTATGCGGTGGATTATGAGACTTTCGGGTACTGACGCTCAGGTGCTCTGAAACCGATCCATTGCCGATTGCCACACCGCACGGTCATAGATGTTGGCTTCCAGTAAGCGACGGGTGAGATGGGGGTCTTCCTCGGATTCCGGTTTGGCTTGTGTGGTGTTGGCTTTGATGTTTTGAGCGACAAAATCCGGAAAGTGGGGAAGCATTTTGGCACGCAATCTCTGGAGGCTGCCGTTGAAGTCTTCGACCAGGCCAAGAACGGAGAGTTGATTCATACCGAGAATGGCGCGTTCCAGTTCCGGCGCTGGGCCTGGAACCAGAGAGGCGAGGCGTCCGGTCTGGAAATTGCGACATTGCCGATCGCCCTTGCGCGCAAGTCTGGCTTCGACGTAGCCCGCGAGATCGTGGTCCTTGGCGAGCTTGGCACCCCAGGTGTCGGCCACCTGTTTGCGTTCAAACCGATAAGCCGAACGGATGCGGGCCACCGGATCGCGCAGCAGCATCACCGAAATGATGTCCACGTTGGGTATGCGCGGCAACGGGCCGGAACCGGTGTGGGTGGAAAACACCACGGCCTCCGGTGTGTTTTCGATCCAATCCTGCAACGGGGCGGAATTGTCCCCACCCATGGGTGGAAACTCCTGTGTGACCCAGCGGTCGCCGAAATTCTTTTGGAAAATCCGGTCTAACGATGTGCCTGCATTTTTGAATAGATGATAGTGCAGGACGATCGTGCGTTTGGTCGGCATTTGTCTTTCTGTAATCCCCAAGCCTAGATGTGTTGGAACATATCAACACATTCAAACGCCGCGCGCATGTGTTCTTTGCCCGTTTCAAACGAGAATGTCTCTTTTATGTAGGCGCGGGAGTTCTCTGACATTGCCAGCCAGAGGTCATCGTCTTCGCACAAACGGCTTATGGCCACGGCCCAGTCCTCGGGGGTGCGGGCAATAAAGCAGTCGTGACCGTTGCGCAGGCCGATGCCTTCGGCAGCGGTTGGTGACAGTACGCACGGGATGCCGTGTGCCAGCGCGCTAAGCACTTTGCCTTTGATACCGGCGCCGGACAAAAGAGGGGCTACAAACACGCGATGCCGGTGGAATGCGTCGGCAATCTCGTCGACGAACCCGATGGGGGTCAGCATGTCAGAGGAGATATGATCGAGAGCGTCGCCCATGCCTGAGCCGTAGACAGATAGGTTGGCATTGGGCATTGCGGCACCAATGGCGGGCAGCACCTCTTGGGCGAACCATTCCAAACCTTCAACATTTGGATGGTGGCCAAAACTGCCGAGGAACGACAGGCCTGTACGGTTTTTCAGGCCGGGAATTTTTACAGGCACATCCACGACCCAAGGGCATTTGGCGACGGGAACTGCGCCTTCGAGGTGCGATGTGATCACAGCGTGTTCCGCATCATTGTAGGACAGGATCACATCCACATCGCGCATCACACGCAACTCTTTGTCGCGTATATCGCGCATTTGTTCGAGGTTGGTGTCTTGGCCATTGCTAAGAGCGCGGCGCAGTTCACGCAGGAAATGCAAATCCGCATTGTTAAAGAGGACTTTGGCATTGGGCGCGACACGGCGAATGATCGGCAAAGTTTCGTTGGCCACATAGTAGCGAGTAATGAAAAAGGCGTCGAAATCGGCGCCGAATTTCTCGAGGTATTCCGGCACAGACAGGAAGAACGGAGCGGTGATAACCTCAACGCCCATTTTTTGCAGCTCGTCCGTATAGCCGCCGAAATTGGCAAGGTTCTGAGGCAGGAACGTGACCTTGTAACCCAAAGACTGGACCAGTTTGATTTCCTGAATTGCCGCATATGATCCGGCATCCCTGTCTGGACGTGGAGTGGTGTAATCAATGAAAAGAACACGTCCGACGATGCCGCGATCTTTTTCAAGGTCAGGGCGGAAGCCTTCGTTCTGGCCGTGGGAGGCATAGGCTTTGACCCAGCGGCGCTTGAACTTTGGACGGTTCACCTCCTGATACCGTTTGTAGCCGGAGGTTACGTCAGTGCCCGAGGTCATGCCTTCGTAGTGGTAGACAATGGACGAGGGGATGAAGAAAGTTTTGTATCCGGCGTCGCGCACTTTGAACGAAAAATCGGTATCTTCGAAATACATGGGCTCAAGATAGCTCGACAGGCCTCCGACCTTGTCCCAGATTTTTCGGGTCGTCATCAGCGCCGCGCCGGACAGGTAGTCGACTTGACGGGCATAGCTGAATTGAGGAGCCCATGCATTCTGACGATTGCCATAGTTCCATGGATTGCCTGATCCCCAGACCATGCCCCCTGCGTCCTGGAGCTGTCCGTCGGGATAAAGCAGCTTGGAGCCGACCGCCCCCACATTGTCAAAGCGCGAAAAGCCGTCGATCAGCTGATCCAGCCAGCCAGAGGTGACTTCGACGTCATTGTTTAGCAGGACCACGTATTTGCCTTCAGCGGTCGCGACACCGGCGTTGCACGCTTTGATAAAGCGTTGCGGTTCTGCGTTGTGGATGACGCGAATACCGGAGACAAACGTTTCCAGCTCTGTGGTTTCATCGTTGGAGGCATCGTCGACCACAATCACTTCGAAAGAGGCCTTGTTGTGTGCAAGCAGCAAGCTGCAAAGGGCAAGATACGTCACTTCGATCTTGTTGTGGGCAGGAATGACAATGGAAACGTCAGGCTTGTCTACGACAGGGAAGTTGAGTGGCTTGAGGCTGACGTTGTCATACCCCGCTTCGAGCACCGACAATGCATAGGCGGCTTGTTGGCGGTCCGCGTCAGACGCGCAGGTTTTCAACAGAAGTTTGAGCGATTCATAGCGGTGTCGGGCCTGTGCCATCAGAGGCCCGCCGAAGGGGTATTTACCTTCGCGCAGGAGCACGTCGGTCGGAGTCAGGTGGCGCGGCAGCAGCGCATAGGTGGAAAAGAAGACCTGACTACCGGTTTCATCGCGCACTTCGACAAGTTTGTGAGTGCCATCCAGAAATTCATTTGGCACACGTACGAAGCTGGTTTCTGTACCGATATAGGCCCGTTCCGCCTGTTTTCCGTCAAGATAAATGGTGAATTCGCGCGCTTGGGTGCTGCGCAAATTCAGGCCCGCGCCATCGGCACCTTCCAAAGTGATTTCTACATCATCGCCTTTTAGAAGGGGTAGGCTTTGGCCTTGGGCGACAAGTTCCAGCGTGCTGTCGCGCATGATGCGATCCGGCAGTCGCGCCACCAGCCAATTGGGAGATTTGGCAGTCTCTGAACACTTTGCAAGGCGCCGGCTGACGACGAGTGGGTCTTTTTGTACGGCGCGGGCCACATGGGGGTTTGCGAGAAACAGAAAGGGTTCAATGGCGTGGTCTTCGTGAACGTATTTGTCAAATTCCAGCACAAGACGCAAAGTCACCGGCTTGTCATAGCGCGGTAGGGTGAAATTGATTTCCTGATACCCAACCGCGTGTTTCCCCCCCCGCCTGTCATTTGAGAATTTTTGTTCAAACAGCTTTGTGGTTCCGCCGGTATCGGAGTCTGTCACATTGACAATCAGGCGCCCGCACGCTCGGTGGGCGGCAACCCAGGCGCGGAATGCCATCTGGTGGCTGTGTGGAAAGCTCACATGCAACGGTGCAAGAATGGAATACTGGGCCGAGGTGTTGTGGTCAGTGACCATCAACTGCAGGGTTTCGCTGTTTTCGAGAGACCAGTCCTCGAGGTTGTTTACCCAGGCGGAGGGGTAGTCCTCGCCTTCGCCCGTTAGCGGGTTGATGAGTCTTGCAATGTGACCTTCTGAGAAATCCGGTCGGTATTCGACCGGAAAACTCATTTGGTTGTTGCCATTGAGATCCAGTGATTCAAAAGGCGTGTCACGCTGACCCTGGCGGATCGAAAGATGTTCCACTTTCGCGCCATTGCCGACATTGGCATAAATGGATCCTTCATAAAGAACGACTTGTTGGATACCTTGAGGCAACTCGGTCAGCATATATTTTTCCTTCGGCCACAACCAAACACACGGCTGTATATAAAAACCAATTTAATATTTCGAACAATCGTCAATGTAGCACATCACCGTGAGGCGAGGCTTGCTAAATTATTGCTTTTTCAGGTGGAATGTTTCATCTCTGAGGAAACAATGCAGGCTATGCATGAGTTCCGCCGTTGTCGGAAATTACAGAGTGGCTGCAAAGGGTGTGTGCTTTGCGTTAAAGTGAATAAATTAGGCCGTCAAAATTGTTTTTCCGCCTCAGCCTTCACGAGTAGGATTTCCTTTGAGTACCCCAAAAAAAATTACACCTGTGCTTCTTTCCGGAGGGTCCGGGACCCGTTTGTGGCCACTTAGTCGCAAAAGCTATCCCAAGCAGTTTTCACAACTATTGGGCGAAAACTCCTTGTTCCAGCGCTCTGCCGGGCGATTGAGCGGGGTTGATTTTGGAGCACCTATGGTGCTCACCAACTCGGATTTCCGGTTCATTGTGACCGAACAGCTTGCGGCAGTTGGCATTGATCCGAGCGCGATTTTGATTGAACCGGCAGGGCGCAATACGGCACCGGCAGTTCTCGCAGCGGCGCTTTGGCAGGCAAAAACCGATGCGGATGCGTTGATGCTGGTGGCGCCGTCAGATCACGAAATTCCGGATGCCGCGGCCTTCCGCGCCGCGGTCGCCGCTGGGGTGCCGGCTGCGTTTGAGGGTCGGTTGGTGACGTTCGGAATCAAGCCGAATCGGGCGGAGACGGGGTATGGTTATCTGGAGCTTGCCGAGAATCCGACCGATTTTGAGGCCCGTCCGCTGGCGCTGACGCGGTTTGTCGAAAAACCCGATTCGGTCCGTGCCGAGGAGATGCTGGCCGCAGGAAACTACCTTTGGAATGCGGGAATTTTCCTGTTCACCGCCAAGGCAATTATTGCGGCGTTTGAATCACATGCACCGGATCTTATCGCACCCGTTACGGCGGCCGTGGATAAGGGGAAGCCGGATCTTGGCTTTCTGCGGCTTGACCCCGATGCCTGGAACGGCGCGGAGGACGTTTCGATTGACTATGCGGTCATGGAGCGAGCTGAGAACCTGAGTGTGGTGCCGTTCAGCGCGGAATGGTCCGATCTTGGAGGCTGGGATGCTGTGTGGCGCGAAAGCGGGCCGGATGCGAATGGTGTGGCAACGCATGGGGCGGCGACAGCCATTGAGTGCGAAAATTCCTTGCTGCGCTCTGAGGATGAAGGGCTGGAGATTGTTGGCTTGGGGGTCCAAAACCTGATTGCCATCGCAATGCCGGATGCGGTTCTCGTGGCAGATGTGTCCCGCGCGCAGGATGTGAAACAGGCGGTCACGGCTTTGAAGAGCAAAGGGGCGCGACAGGCCACGGCCTTTCCCAAGGACCACCGCCCGTGGGGGTGGTTCGAAAGCCTAGTGATTGGCGATCGGTTTCAGGTGAAGCGTATTCACGTACATCCCGGTGCCGCCTTGAGTTTGCAAAGTCACCATCACCGCTCAGAGCATTGGATCGTGGTTGAAGGCACTGCGAAAGTGACCGTGGATGACGATGTGAAGCTCGTGAGCGAAAACGAGTCCGTTTATATTCCTCTGGGTGCAAAACACAGAATGGAGAACCCAGGTAAGGTGCCGATGGTTCTTATCGAGGTGCAGACCGGCTCGTATTTGGGTGAAGACGACATCATCCGTTTTGAAGACGTGTACGCTCGTCAGTAGATAAATTGGGTGGCGGGTGACTTAGCCCGCCACAACTGCCTGAAGGTCAAAGATCGGCAAGAGTACAGCCAGTACGACCAATAGCACAAAAGCACCAACCAGCATCATCAACATGGGCTCCAGCAGAGCAGCAATGCGTTTGCGTTCGGCAGTGAGATCGCTTTCCACGAGGATCGCGCTGCGTTCGGCCATCGGGGCAAGGCGGGCCGACATTTCCCCCGCGCCGATCAACTGACGGGCAACGGGCGGGATTATGGACAGCCGATCCAGCGCATCGGACAAGCTTGCGCCTTCCTGAAGTCCGGAAAGAACACTGTCTGCTTCTTTGCGAAATTGCACGATATCCAGAACGCGGGCGGCGTTTTCCACCGCTACTGGCACTGTCTGGCGGCTGCCAAGGACCAGCGCGAGTGTGCGCAGGTATTGCACGGCCGCTGCTCGTCGAATGAGGCGGCCGACAAGAGGCACTCGCAGGAGAAACCGGTCTCGCAAATTACGCAAAGTGGGATGCCTGTTTGAGGCGATCATTAATAGAATCAAAACACCAAAGGCAACGGCGAGGCCGGTAATATGATCGCGAATCCAGTCACTTACAGCCAGAACATGGCGGGTAAGAGGGGGGAGTGGTTGGCCGGAGATCTCGAACATCGCGACGATTTCCGGAGCAACGTTGATCATCAATATGGCGCAGACGAGAAACGAAACGACTGCAACAAACGCCGGATAGACAAGGGCGCTGACGATTTCGGCTTTTTCGTTGCCGAGGGTTTCAAGATGGCGGGCGAGTTCCTCGAACACAGCCGCAAGTTCGCCGGCGCTTTCGCCTGCGTGTATCGCGGCAGTCACGTAGGGGGGAAACCCTGCCCCTGCGCTGTCGAGGGATTCTGCCAATGTGCTGCCTTGCATAAGGCTGGCGCGGGTGCGCGTCGCAACTGTAGACAAGGCAGTCCCGTCGCCGGAGGTCCGGATGGCTTCCAGTGCGGATTCAAGAGGCATGTCAGCGGACAGTAAGACCGCCATTTGGCGGGTAAACACCGATTGCAGATCGGGGTTCAGCCGCGTGGTCCGACGCAGGCGGTCAGATAGGTTGGCCCGCTGGCGGGTGGCGTCGAGCTTTTCTACAAACAGACCTTGCGAGCGCAATCGTGCAGAGGCGTCGGCCTCGGTATCAGCTAGGATCAAGCCTTTTGTGCGGGCGCCCGCACTGTCGTAGGCGATATAGGAATAGGGTTTCATGCGCCATCGCCCACAACGCGCAGAGCTTCGGCAAGGGAGGTTTCGCCGGCGGCAACTTGCAAAAGGGCCTGACCAATCAAGGTCTGTTCTTCCGACAGCCCAAGGCGGGTCAATTCCATTTCCGATGCGCCGTTGTCGATGGCTGCGCGCAGGGTTTCGTCCACTTCGGTCATTTCAAAAATACCAACACGCCCAGCATATCCGGAATTGTTGCACGAAGCACACCCTTGGGGTGCGTGTATCACCGGAGGGGCAGACATCTGGTGGCGCAGAAAATGCGCGGCTTCATTCTGAGTTGGTGGGGCGGGTGTTGCACAAGAGGGGCACAGTCGGCGTAACAGGCGCTGGGCGACAACGCCACGCAAGGTGGCGGAAATCAAGAAATCGTCCAAGCCCAAATCGCGCAATCTCACGACCGCGCCGATCGACGAATTGGCGTGCAGCGAGGAAAAGACGAGGTGGCCGGTCAGGGCGGCCTGGGCGGCAACCGATGCGGTTTCGGTGTCGCGGATTTCGCCCACCAGGATCACATCGGGGTCTTGCCGCAAAGTGGCGCGCAGACCGGCGGCAAATGTCATGCCGATGTCGGAGTTGACTTGCGATTGGTTCACGCCGGGCAAATCATATTCCACGGGGTCCTCGACGGTGACGATGTTGCGTTCGTCACGGTTGGTGAGTTTGAGCAGTGAATATAGCGTGGTGGTTTTGCCTGATCCAGTTGGGCCGGTGGCGAGGATGATGCCGTTTGGCAATGCGGAAAGCCTTTCAAGCAAGGCAATCTGATCTTCGGTCAGGCCAAGTGCATCCAGATCCATCAAGCCTGTGGAACGATCGAGAATCCGCAAAACGATGCGTTCGCCATAACTGCCAGGCAGGGAGCTTACGCGGGTATCGATCAGGCGCCCGCCAAGGCGCAGAGGAATACGGCCGTCTTGGGGAAGGCGGGTTTCGGCAATGTCGAGCCCCGCCATAACCTTGAGGCGGCTGACAACGCGTCGAACGGGGACATCGTCGCGCTCCATAATTGTTTGCAAAAAGCCGTCGATGCGCATCCGCACCCGCAGACCGGTTTCAGAAGGTTCGAGATGCAGGTCCGAAGCCCGTGACAGTACCGCGCGCCGCAGAAGTTGATTTACGAGCTGAATGACAGGTGCGTCTTCGGCGTCCTCCAGCAAATCCCGCTGGCTGGCGGCACTTTTGCCTTCCTCTAGATCAAAGGAGAGGCCGTCATCCGGTGCGGTGGCGTTGTTGTCGGCTTGATAAATCCGCTCCAGTGCGCGGTCAAAGGCATCCTGCGCGAGCTGCGTGATGGTCAGCGGTTGGCCAGTGCGTCGACAAATTTCCCGCAAGCCAAGAACTGTGGCACGTGGGCCAACCAGCAGCGCCCCGTCTTCCCGGGTGACCTGATGGTCGCGGGCAAACGCGAAGGGAACATTGTTCGGTGCGGGCGTCTCAGCGGGTGATGGGGAGGCGGGCTGGGAGCGGCGGGAGGTTTCGGCTTTGGGCGACATCGTCGATGAATCCCGCTTCAAAAGGTTGGTTCAAATTGTTGCCGTCAAATGGCAGCGCCGCATTGGGCGTATTGGGGTAAAGATGACTGTCTGCGGGTTGCAAGGCAAGGCTGGCCTTGCGTGTGTCCTTGGCAACCTGCCGCGTGATACGTTGACCCTCGGCCTCGGAATTGATCACGCGGGGTCGGAGCATGACCAGCAGAACGGATTGGTTTTTTGTGGCGCTCTTGCCGCGGAACAGTCCCCCGATCAAAGGGGCTTTGGAGATTCCCGGCACCTTTTTGGAGGTTGCGCCGCTTTCGTTTTCGAGCAATCCGCCAAGCATAATCACGTTGCCGTCGCGCACCAGGACGGTGGTCGAGAGCGCGCGCCGCGCAGTGATTTCACCGCCTGCAGCAGAGGCTGTGCGGGTGAGATTGGAGACCTCTTGTTTGATCAGAAGACGCACAGTTTTGTCAGCGTTGATTTGTGGAGTGACATTCAGGGTTAGGCCGACGTCACGGCGTTCGATTGTTTGGAAGGGGTTTTCAGGGTTCGCACCGTCACCTGTGGAGGTATAGGACCCAGTTACAAAGGGCACGTTTTGGGCCACCACAATCTCGGCTTCCTGATTGTTGAGCGTCATGATCGATGGCGTCGAGAGCAGGCGGACGGAGCTGGTGGATGCGAGCGCGGAAATGAAGCCAAAGAAGGCATTGTCGCCGCTTTGATTGCCGCCGCCAATGACACCACCGTCGCCCGGATTGACCACCTCTCCGTTGACAGCGGCCGAGATCAGGCTGGTCAGGCTGGGACGGCCTTCGAGTGAGAACTGCACACCTCCGACAATCGCGTTGTTGATCACACCGGCGAACTGGCTGGAAAGATCGGAGTAGCCTTCGACGGAGAGCTCAAAGATCACAGCCTCGACGAGCACCTGTGTTGGGCGTCGATCCAGATGGCGCACCATGGCTGTGATGTCACGCATCATGTCCCGCGGGGCAGTGATCAGAAGTGTGTTGGTTTGTGGTTCCGGCACAATACGAACAAGTTGGCCTTGTTCCGTTTGGTCGGAGAAGCTGCGGAGAACGACGTCGGCAAGGGCAGCGGAGTCGGCGTAGTTCAATTGTTCCACAGCCGATGTTGTGACTGTGCCGCGTTGGTCGAGTTTGCTCACAAGGGCACGCACCGTGTCACGAACCTCATCCGGTCCGGACACAATCAGCGCATTGGAGCGGCGATCTACAGAAATTGTTGCTCCGCCACGCAAGAGCCCCATGTTTTCAACAACGCCCACCATTTCTGCGGCATTTGCGTTGCTGAGCCGGATCAATTCGATGGTGTCGTCTTTGGGTTGATCAAGACGCGCGATCAGTTTGGCGATACGGCGATGGTTTTTACCGCGGTCCGAGAGGATCAGCAAACCAGCACCGGGCACGGGGGTGATCACGGCTTCGGCCGGAAGAAGAGGACGGATCACAGTGATCACTTCGTCCAGAGAGATGTGGTGGATCTTGATGACGCGGGTTTCAAATCCGGCGCTGTCGCCGGGCAGCGAGGTGCCATCTGCAAGCTCTCGAGCCACAGTCATGGGCACAATTCGAGCCACAGAGCCACCATCCACGACGGTCAAACGGTTGAGTTCCAGAACACTGAGAAACACTTCGTACAGGGCGTCCGGTGCAAGGCCTTGCGGCGCAAGAACGGTCACTGTGCCACGCACTTGCGGGTCGAGAATGAAATTGCGTCCTGTCGCTTCGGATACAATCTGCACAAAGCTGCGCAAATCGGCGTCGCGCAGGTCTAATTCGACCTGAGCTTGCGATGACGTTGCGGTGACAAGCTGCGCCAAGATCAGGCCCATGGCCAAAGCCAGCGCGCGGATGGGGTGTCTCAACATGGTATCGTCCGCCCTCTTTGAGCGTGCCACCCCTGCTACAAACCGTCAAACAGCCGCCGAACACGTCGGGGCCTCGGTGGGTCTGTCGCGGGATGCTCTGCCCGTGCCTCATAGATAGTCGCCAGTTTTTGGCGTTGTTTTGTGGCAGTTTAGACAATTTTTAAGATTTTGTCGCCAGTGAAATTTCTGACGTTGCGGTGAACACAAGAGGTTGTGGCCAAATCCCCTCAGTTGGGGCTCATTGTTCTTCAAAGCCGAGGAGCGCGCGGGTTCCTGCGCGATCAACCCAAATGCCCTCTTGAGTGATGCTGATGATCTCGACGCCGTCGCTCAGGCTGTCGCCAACACGCACCAGGCGATCTCCGGTCGGGTGGCTTACTATGGCCCAGTCGCCTGTGCCGTCTTGGGCATCGGTGCGCACCATTCCTTTGAGTGTGTAGCCGAGACTTTCAATTGGTGGCATCGGAGGGGGTGGCGGCAGCGCGGCGCGGGGGGGCGTCGGAAGTGTCGGAGGTTGCTTTTCTTCTTTGATCTCTTCGCCAAAAACAGCGGGCCACTGACGCGGCGGTTGTGGTTCGTCGCGACGGGTCTGTTGCAGAGCAGATGATTGGGCAGCGCGCGTTTCGGTCGGCGGAAGCGGAGTGGTCATCGCCGACCGGAGTTCCAATCCTGCCAAGATGAGCCCGGCAAAAGCAATCAGGGTTGCAAAAAAGGCTAGCAAACGCATGAGAGACTCATGTCTTGTCGTGAAGAGAGCCGCTTGGCGTTGATCGTAGGCATGGGCGGCGATGAACCTTTCGAGAATGTGGACGCGGGCGTGCGCTTCATGGTAGGGTTTTTGCAAAGAATATAAAGAGCATGTGATGCAGGCAGGATCATTTTTCAGAACCGCTATGGCTGGCGTGTGCCTGAGCCTTGTTGTGGCATGTGGCGGTGATGGCAACTTTGGCGGGTCTTTTAGCGAAGGCAACAGTTTTGCCTCGCGGTACGCGGCGGCGCGTAATGCGCTTGAAGCCGGAAAATATGATCGCGCAAACAGTATTTATGCGGACCTTCTGGAAGTTGCTGGCGCGGATGAGCCCGGCGTGCGGCTGGAGTATGCGCACAGTCTGTTACGGGCGGGTGACTATGCCGAGGCCCGAAATCAGGCGCGTTTCATCGCGCAGGGCAGCGAAGGTGCAATGCGCGCGTCAGCGCTATATGTGCAAGGTACGGCGCAAGATGAGCTTGGCCGTGACGCTGTGCAAGCCGGTGACAATGCGTCGGCCAAGGCACATTTCAGCGGCGCGGCTGCAGCTCTCGGAGAGGCATTGAAGTTGCAACCGGATCTTGATCCAGTTGGCGCGATGGCTGGCCGGTTGAAGGAAATTCAAATCCGGCTGAAATCTTTAGCTTAGTAGTTGGTCTCAGCCGCGCGGTGTGAGAGTCAAATCCGCGGAAACCACGCCGGCGACGGGTGTGCGCTCAAATCTGAATTTGGAAATTTCGTATCCCCAAATGGGATCGCTATCAGACAGCCAAAGGATCAGGCGCGCGAATTCGACTCTGTCAAAGCGCAGCGACAACCGACCGTCACCGAGATCCGATAACCCCGAAAGCGCGTCACGTAAATCAACCGATATCAGACGCTGTTCCACGCCGGATGCGCCGATGGCCGGAGGGGATTTTTCCGGCGCAGTAACGCGCAGTAGAGCATTTTCCGTCGCACGGTCGCTGACCCATGCGTCAAGGGCGCGGGCATTTTGCAACGCGGCGAGAGCGTCAGCGCGCGCCTGAACAAGAGGGCCAAGCCAAGTAAGCCAAAGCGCGAGCGGCAAGACCACGGCGATCAGAAACGCAATGAGCCCGCGTTCACGGGCCGAGAGGCGACCGAGAAGGTCAATTAGACGGTCGGTCATGCGCCTCCCTCCAATCTAAGTTCCAATGTCACACCGGCGCGGTCACTCACAGCTTCGGAGCGCAAAACATCGACAGTCAAGCCAGCGCCTTGAAGGGCCGTAACCAACGCTTCTCCGGTGGCAAAGTCGGACACTTCGAGAAGCAGGCGCAGCCCGTCCTCATCGCGATATTCGGCGCGTTCCGGAGTGATGCCGGGACCGGTAATCAGGTCGACAGATTCACCAAACAGCGCCAAAGGCGGCAACCCCTCGTCGCTGGTTAAGGCGGCCTTTCGGGCATCTGACAAAGCGCGGGTGACTTGAGCGCGAATGTCCAGAACCGGTCCTGCAGGCACAAATTGTGTGCGCACCGTGTTCATCGTTTGTAACTGTACGGCGCGCCGTTCTGTTTCTAAGGCTTCGACGGAAATCATTAGAGACGCCGCCCAGAGCCCGGTTGCGATCATGGCAACCAAAGCGGGCCAACGCCACGGCAATACCGAACGCCGCAGGCGCGCACGGGTGGCGAATGGATCTCGGCGAAGATCCAGCGCACGTTCACCATGGCCAAATACTTTGGCACCAACCTCAGCGGCTGTTTCTGTCGTCGAAATATCGGATCCCTCAAACAGTGCCTTAATAGACTCTATTTTTGGGCCAATCCAAAGGACCGATTTTGGCGGCAAACCTTCCGACAAATCCCGTTCGAGCATCAGCTGTGTTAGCTGTGCGTCTGCCGCAAAACCATCTTGCGGGCCAAGGCGAACCAATACGCGGTCTGCGTCGGGGTCGGCTTGCAACGTCCAAACGCCTTCCGTTGTGGGCAGCGCGAGATAGTCGGGCAACACGGTGCAATTTGGCGGCGCCGAAGCAATCCATTGCGCGATTTGGTCACGGTCGGCCACAAGGGCGTGGGACCAGGAACTGTCGGCACCCCCGAGAAAAAATGGCCTGATTTCAGCAGTGTTAGTGTCTAATCCGGCGCTATCAGCCAGCTGCCGTCTTGCGACTTGTTCGCGGGTACTTCCGCGCAGGCTGGAAGGTAAGTCGACCGGCAGCACAGGAATTAGTTCCCCAGGTACAAGGGCCACCCCGTCGGGGCCTGTGGTCATCTTGTTGCCGGTCTGCTTCATCATCATGCCTTGTGTCATGGCTGCTCTGTCAAACGATAGGCCACGCGTGGCGCGAGCGGAAGCGGGGGGCGTTCAAAGAGAGTGAAGCGTGTTACGCTGCGGCCACTGCCGTTCTCGGCGACGAGGCGCACGGCGACCCAATTTGTGGAAACGGAAAATCGGCTTTCGTCAATAGCCGGGGTCGCATCCATGCCGCCAGCGGCGATAACGCGGGACCGGAAATCTTCGAGCGAGGTTATTGGATTGCGTTCGCGGTCAAAGATGATCTTGGACAATCCACCTCGTGGCACCTCAGGGAGCAGAGCGCCCAGAACGTCTTTTTGAACTGTGTTCACATTGACGCGGCTGTCCCCAGGCAAAGCGATGATATGCGGTGCGAGTTTCAGAAAGTCGCTTTCGGGGAGCGTTGGCATGGTTTGAAGTTGTCGCACCATCAAAACAGGTCCGCCAATCGGGGAAATCGGTGGCACGCGGTTTTGGTAGCCGGACGGATTTGAATTGATTTTCATGAAACGTACGATGTCCTCACCGCGGGACACCGGCAAGCCGACACGCTGGATAAGCCGGTGAAACGCAGCACGACCGGCGGTGTCTTCGGGATTGGACAGCCAGTTGATGTTAAAGCGGCCTTGCAGGTCCACTGGTTCGATTGTGAGTAAGCTGTTGTCCAACGGCGCCTCAAATGTTCGCGCCCATCTGTCCGTTGCATGATCAAACGAGCGAACGTCCCGCATCAGGGCAGTCCGCATCATGGCCTCGCCACCATCCAAAACAAGCCGCAGTCGTGTTGCGTCCTGTTCGACCAGACGGCGTGCGTGACCCTCTCCCGCCCGCGACAGCAATAAAACGGCAACGGCGGACAGTGCAGCCACTAGGATCAGCGCATTCACCAAAACAAATCCACGGGGCGCACTCATTGTAGCACCTCCACGAGTGTGAATTCGCCAAAGTCGCGTGTCTGAAGTGTGACTTCGATGGCGATTGGAAGTTGATCCGAATACGCGCTGGAGGCAATCGGGCCGAGATCGCTGTCTTGGGCGGGGCCTGAGTTATTGGCGGTCGGATTTGGGTCGTTTGTGCCGCCAACCCATTCCTGTCCCGCCCAGAATGTGCGTATGGCCAAGCCGGTGACTCCGGTAAGGACAGGCACGTCGGGACTTTTTGATGTGGCGCTGGCTGGCGATAGCACTGGCCAGAAGCTGCGGGAAAGTGTGCCGTCAGAAGCAAGTTGCCAATCAACACGGTGAAAGCCGAGCGCGTTGATGGGTGGCAGATCGACCTGACCCGATACTGACAGCTGAAAACCGGTTGCAGATGCGGTGAGTGCCGAGCGCGGCCCGGCGTCACCTGGGGGATCAAATCGCATAGGGGTGGCGTTGGTCAGATCCGCACGCAACAAGGCAAGCGCGCGCGACAGGTCACCGGTTTCCGTTGAGGCGATCTCTAATCGGTCTCGTATGCGCAAAGTGCCCGTCAGAAGTTGCAGACCCATCACCGCCACAAGCGCAAAAAGCGCCATGGCTACGACCAGTTCCAGCAGCGATAGGCCGGTATCGCGTGGGGGATGTGTCATTGTCCCGGCCTTGCATTTGATGCCGCGATCCAAGTGATACGCAATGCCCCCGGACCGCCTGCGCCGTCGACGACGCGCGCGCGAATTGTGGCTTCGGTGAACCCGCCTTCGGTTGGTTGCAAATCTTGCGTGACCGCAAACCGCAATCCCCCCATGTTCACTTCGGCGGGCAAACCCCCAATCGGCAGGCGAAGTTCTTCGGCGCGGTTGTCCGCCACGACGCCGGCCAACAGGCGAGCGCGTTCTTGCATGATGCCGGTGCCGGATTGATCAACGGCCGACAGCACCGCAAGCGTGCCAAGCGCCATGACAAAAATTGCCACAATCAGTTCAAGCAATGTCAGGCCCTCATCGACGCTTTGGGCAATGTTAGAGTCTAATCTTTTGTACATTCCACCCCCAACCATCCGTCGCTTTTGCAAACCGCGCTCCTTGAACCAGAGCCAAAGAAGATAAGGTCAAACGACGTTGTTTGCCCATTTGGAAGAAAGATAATTTCAGGTGCATCAAGGGCTCTGAGTGCGCTGGCCGGTGTTTTGGTCCGAAAATCTGCGCGTCCCTGAAAGCGGATTGATTGGCGGGAGGTTTGCCATCCGTCGGCTGTCAGTTTCATCAAGGCCATGTCGCGCGACGTGAGGCGCAATCCCTGTTGTGTCTGACCGTGGATGGCAAGTGTTCGGGTTCGTTCAAACATCGACGCAAACCGAGCTGCATCTGCGGGTGCTTGGCTGCCGCCGTCACGCAGAGGCAATGAAACTCCAATTGCCAGCACCGACAGCACGGCGACCACCACCAGAAGTTCTATGAGGCTGACACCCGTGTCAGCGCCGGGTTTCACTGTGACAGGGTCCATGACCCGATGTCGGAGTCCGCTCCCGATCCGCCTGGTGCCCCGTCTGCGCCATAGGAGAACACATCAAAGTCGCCGTGAACGCCAGGTGAGAGATATTGATAAGCGGTGCCCCAAGGATCCACAGGTAGCCGGTCCATATAGCCGCCTGTGGCCCAGTTCTGGGCCTGTGGTTCGCTGGTGGGCGCAGTCACCAAAGCTGCGAGGCCTTGTTCCGTTGTCGGGTAGCGGAAATTATCGAGCCGGTAGAGGTTCACCGCGCTGGCAATGGCGGCAATGTCAGCTTGCGCCCGAGCGGCGCGTGCCTGATCAGGACGATCAATGACTCGCGGCACGATTACCAACGCAAGAACGGACAGGATCACGACAACGACCATCAGTTCCAACAGCGAAAAGCCGGCGTCTTGCGCGTTGGTACGCTTTTCTGAGTTGTGCATGTCTTGTCCCGTCCGGTCCCACCCAAGGTTGGCGGTATCATAGGCGCGCTCGAGGCGCGCTGGCAATTGGCAAACGCGCAAAGCCTGCGTAGAACTTTGCTATGTTTCAAACAGATGCCGTTTTTGGATCCATTCCCGTGATTGCCGTTTTTTTGGTGGTGGTATCGCCTTTTGTCGGATCGTTTCTGGCTGTTCTGGTCGATCGCTTGCCGCGAGGAGAGGGCGTTGTTGTGACCCGATCACGATGCAGAAGCTGCGGAACAGTTCTCGGGTGTTCTGACCTAGTGCCCGTTGTTTCTTATGCAGCGCGTCGTGGGCGATGTGGGTATTGTGGCGTGCGCTTGCCGCTCTGGTTGCCGGTCATGGAAATTGCGGCGTTCGGCGTGGCGATTTTGGTGGTTGTCACCCGATTTGGCCCTGTGCCGGCGCAGGATTTGATTTTGAATATGTTGCTTTTGTGGGTGTTGATCACCTTGTTTGCCACAGACGTTTTGTGGATGCGCCTGCCTGACGTGCTGACGTTAACTTTGTGTGTCGTGGCTGTGTTGCTTGCAAATGACAAGGTGGCCGCCTTTTTTGGGGGGGCGCTGGGCGTTGCGGTGTTTGCCGGACTGCGGTGGGGGTATTGGAAAATTCGCGGGCGGGAAGGCTTGGGATTGGGTGACGTCAAACTTATGGCAGGGCTTGGAGCTTTGTCCGGACCATTGGATTTGCCGCTCTTGGTGCTAGTCGCCGCCCTGTTGGCGTTGGCGGGCGCTGCCGGTTTGCGTCTTTCGGGTCGCAAGATTGACGGCACAACCGCTGTTCCGTTTGGCGCGTTTCTTGTCGTGTCGGGCATGCTGATTTGGCTTGCGCGGACCTTGGGCAGCCTTCCTCCTTTGTGACTCTTGGCAATCCCCACTGGACGTGGGGTTGGCTGGAAGGCATTCTTCGCCGGACGCACCCGAATTTGGGTGCAATTCGGAATGGATAACGTGGGTTAATGAAACGCTTTTTTGCTTTCGCCTTTTTACTTTCATCGATTTCTCCCACGGTGGGCTTTGCTGAGGTCTCCGCGGATGCCGGCCCTGTGCCAGCGACGATGGAGGAGATTGAGGTTGCCTATCGCAATCAGGATTTCCCAAGTGTCAGGGCGGGTTTGAAATTTCTCACTGAAACTGAGCCGTCTGGAAGTGTTGCCTATCGCTATGGGCGCATATTGATGGATCCCCGTGCTGGTGACGTGGATATTCCGGAAGCCGCGCGCTGGCTTGAGGTCGCGGTGCAGGCGGAAAACCTGCCGGCGGGGACGCTTTTGGCACGGGTTTTGCTGAGTGGTGGCGACGTGCCCCGTGATGCCGAGCGCGCTGCGCTGCTGTTGCAGGACGGCGCGACGCGAGGGGATCAGGAAGCGCAATATTACCTCGGTTTGCTATACGCCTCGGGTGAAGGGGTGCCGCAGAGCGATCGGGATGCGTTTGTCTGGCTGCGGGCGGCTGCTGAGCAAGGGCATATTGCGTCGGCATATGAGTTGAGCCGGATTTACGCACAGGGCCGCGGCACCGACGCGGATGGAGAAAAGGCACTGGCGTGGTTGCGTCGCGCCGCCGGTGACGGGCATGTGGACGCCCAGTTTTTTCTGGCAAATGCGCTGGAGACCGGACAGGGCGTCAAACAGGATCGCAATCAGGCGTTTGACTGGTTCCGACAAGCTGCGCAGGGCGGGCATATTCTGTCGATGCGAATTATCGGAACCAAGTATCTGCGTGGAGAAGGTGTGTATGAAGACCCCGAGGCGGCGGTCAAGTGGTTGAGCCTCGCTGCGGAAGGCGGGGAGCCCGGGGCCTTGTTCAACATGGGATTGTTGCATGCTGCGGGGGAGGCGGTTCCTCAGGACGATCAAAAGGCACTGGCGTTTTTTACCAAGGCGGCGGAGACCGGCCTTCCGCGTGCCAAAGGTATGCAAGCCACCTTTCTTGAGCGTGGTCGCGGTGCGGAGGCGGATTTGTCTCGAGCTGTGACTCTTTATGAAGACGCTGCAGCAGCTGGTCACAAAGAGTCGCAAGAAGCGTTGGTGCGATTGGCGTTGAGCGGTGCTTTGGAAACTGAAATGGCGCCACACGATGTGGTGCCGTTTGTGGCTGCTGCTGCCGAAGCGGGATCTGCGGAGGCTGTGGGCTGGTTGCAAGAGCAGACGAAGGCCGGTGTCAGCCCTGCGGAAGTGGCGCTGGGCAAGGCGCTCATGGCGGAGACGGGTCGCGCCGAAGAAGGTCTTGTTGTCCTGGAAGCTGCGGCGCGCAAAGGTCTGGCGGAGGCTCAGTATCTTGTGGGTGACGCTTATAGCGCTGGAGTTGGAACTGCGCAGGATTACGTAAAGGCCCACATGTGGCTCAATCTCGCGGCCGCACAGGGGTATGCAGGGGCAGCGGAAAGCCGTGATGTGTTGACGGAATTGATGACAGCAGAGCAAATTGGCGCGGCTCAGGCCGCAGCGCGCGACTTTGTTGCGGAAACGCCGGATGGGCGGACGGATCAGTGATGATCTTCGCACGGGGATTGGCGGTTTGTCTGGTTGCTATCTGGGCTGGCGTGGCGGTTGCTCAAGACAACGCTGGCGCGCTATTTCTTGAGGCGAACCGATATCACACAGGCGACGCGGTGCCCCAGAACCACAGACGGGCCGCGGGGCTTTATTTGCGGGCCGCGAAGCTGGGCCATGCGGGCGCACAGAACCAATACGGAAAGTATCTTTTTTCCGGTATGGGCGGAATTGGCGAGGATCGCGACGAAGCACTCGTGTGGCTGCGCAAGGCGGCGTCCACGGAACATTCTGAATTCACATATGACTTGGCGCGGGCTTTGGAGGGGAGCGGAGCTATAGTCGAAGCAGCCGAATCCTATGGTCGGGCCGCCGAAGCGGGACACCTGGATGCCTTGGCAAGCCTTGGCGTTCTTTATCAACACGGTACTGGTGTGGCGCAGGATTTCGACAAGGCGAGGCAATACTACGAGGCCGCGGCGCTCAGGATGCATCCACGCGCGTTGAACAATCTTGGCTTGTTGTATGTACGCGGCGACGGTGTTGTGCAGGACTATACAAAGGCGGCGGAGCTATTTGCGAAAGCTGCTGATTTGGGTTTGCAGGAAGCAATGAACAATCTGGGCGTGCTTTACGACAACGGTTTCGGCGTTGAGCAAAGCGACGAAGTGGCGGCGATGTGGTACCGGCGCGGCGCGCGCGGCGTTGATGCGAGGCGGTCCGGCCCCATTCTTGATCCGCGACTTGCTCCTCTTCCAGACGATGAGGAATTGCGCCCGCAGGTGATGAAAACCTATCGCGCTCAGGCGCGGGCGGGGGATCCTGTTGCTCAGTTCCTCATAGCGCTCTTGCTCTTGGAGCAAGAGCTGCCCGCCGAAGCAGCACGTTGGTTTGAAAAGGCAGCATCCAAAGGGCACGCGCCGTCTATGGCCAACTTGGCGCGTCTATATTTTTTGGGGCAGGGTGTGCTTCAGGATTACGTTTCCGGCCAGATGTGGGCGACGCTGGCGATGTCAGGCGGCATGCCGCAAGCCGAAGGAATTGCAGATGATCTTGGAGTGCAACTGACGCCTTCTGTGATTGCTCAGGCTCAGGATGCGGCCACTGCGCGATGGGTTTTGCCAACGAAAGATGACGTTAAGTAAAGAAATTTCAAATTTGGTAAAAATTAGTTTAATATGAAATTCATGACTCGCTAAGCTGCGGTCAAAGGATGTGCGTGTTTGGCGCGTCACAACAAGAATATAGCGCCAAGTTACAGCGCGTTGAAACCAGGGATAGAAATCATGGCATGCCTATTTGACCGGCGACTGGCGTTTGTGTTTGCGCTTTGTTTGGCGCCATTTTCGGCTGCGATGGCCGCGTCTGATCCTGTTAAACAACACAATTCGAACGCGGTCTGGTTCGAAAACTGGGGCGGCATGACAAATGCGACGCTTAAGGTTTTTGCGCCTGATGGTCAGGTTACAGAGCTTTATACGGAAGCCGGAACTCCGGTTTATCAGTTGCCGGGAAGGGATGTGCTTGACGGCATCTATCATTTTGAGTTGAGCGCTGCGACTTTGGAGCAGGAAAAGATCGTCAATCAGCTTAACAATGGGCGTGGCGAGGCTGCCAAAGATACGGCCGCAAAATCATACTATGCCTCTGGCCGGTTCACAGTGTCGCGCGGCGTGATCATTGTGCCGGAAGATATCCAAGAAGAAGACGGCAACTAACTGAACCAACAGATAAACGGGGGACGCCCCGTCCATTTTTCAGGGAGATTGGAACGTGAAACAATTAGGGACCAAAACCTTCACAGCGTTGGCGGGCTCGGCCTCGGCGTTCTGCCTGATGGCTGGCGTTGCCAGCGCGGATCAGGTGTTTAATGACGATGTTATTGTCAACGGTAGCCTTTGCGTTGGTTTGGACTGCGTCAATGGCGAGAGCTTTGGCTTTGACACCCTTCGGTTGAAGGAAAACAATACGCAACTGCATTTTGACGACACGTCGACTTCGGCGAGCTTCCCTAACAACGATTGGCGCATCATCGCAAACGATTCATCCAACGGCGGCGCAAACTTTTTGGCGGTTCAGGATTCAACTGCGGGTCGGAATCCCTTCCGCATCGAAGCTGGTGCCCCGAGCAACGCGCTTGTGGTTGAGGCTGATGGCGACCTCGGCATCAAGACGCGCGACCCAGTGGTTGATATTCATGTGGTTGAAGGCAATACGCCAACTCTGCGCCTTGAGCAGGATGGCTCGGACGGGTTTACACCGCAGACCTATGACGTTGCCGCAAATGAATCCAACTTTTTCATTCGCGATGTCACCAACGGTTCGAAGCTGTTCTTCCGCAGTAAACCGGGTGCGCCTGAGAATTCGATTTATATTGCGGCGGATGGCGACGTTGGTCTAAGCACCTCTTCTCCTGACGCGGCAATGCATGTTATTGGCGATGCATTGATTGTCGAAGACACCGACAGCAACACGGCGCCGAACTATGCGCTCGAAGTGCGGAATAATGCTGCTCCGGGCAACCAAACGCTGATGTTCCTGGAAAACACGCAGGGCCGTCCTCGCCTTGAGATGAAAGGTACAGGCAACACGGCCCAAACCGGCAACTGGTCGATTTCCGCCGGCAGCACGTTTGTGCTTCAGGACCGCACCAATGGCGACAATGAAATGATCATTGATCAGTCTGGTAACATGACCATTAAAGGCACGCTGACGGAAAACTCGGACAAAACAACGAAGATGGCGATTGAGCCGGTGAACCCGTCTGAAATCCTCGCGAAGGTGGCTGCGTTGCAAGTGTCCGAATGGACGTACAAAAACGACGCGGCACTGGGTACGCGGCACATCGGCCCGATGGCGCAGGACTTTTACGCGTTGTTTGGCACCGGTGCGAGCGAACGCGGTATTTCGACCATGGACACCTCCGGTGTTGCACTGGCCGCAATTCGCGCGCTGGCCGAAGAGAATGCAGCTTTGAAGGCGCGTCTTGATGCGCTGGAAACCAAGGTTGCCGACTAAAGCGACCGAAGCTTTTGCCGAAGAATTGGCCGGTGCAGTTTCTGCACCGGCTTTTCTTATGGCTGAGGCCTCTGCCAGTCGCTGCAATCAAGTCCGGTGAGAGTTTCGAGGCGGCGCAGATCATTGGCAAATGTCGCCCTGAGAACGCGGTCCAACCACCGTGGCAACGGGGCGTAGTCCCGACTGTGCACGGTTTTTGGCGTCGGAAGATCGGCGGTAGGCACTTCAAGAAATTCATGCACCAGATGCAGTGTTTTGGCGTGGTTTTTCCGAAGATCATCACTTCTGAGAATGAGACACTGGTGCTTTGGAAAATGGTCATAGAGGTGCGCAATCTGACCCGCATAAAAGCCGCGCTGCAGATATGAGATCACCCGATGCCGCCGTTTGCCCATCAAGTACATCCGCACTTCGTTCAGTAGGGCAAATGCGAAGCTTCGCGGTTCATCGCCGCGTTCGTGTTCCATTGCCCAATGCGAATGGGCGCGCGCCACAGGATCGCGCAGCAGCACAATGACCTTCATGTCAGGATTGTAGGCTTTGATGCGCTCGATGCTGGGCGGGTGAAAGATGTAGATAGGGGTCACGTCGCCAGTGACGCGGCTCAGGTCTTGGGCATCAAACAGCGCATGGTAAGCGTCATATTGCGGCGGGTCTTTGTGGCGGTATCTTTTGTCGAAATAGTGCGGTTCCGGCAACCTTTCTATGGACAGCCCGATGTCGGGGTGTTGGCGCAAAAAATGCGCTAAGGCGCGGGTGCCTGATTTCTGTGCGCCAGCGACCACAAAGTTTACTTTTGGCGGCGCCACTGTCATTGGAGTGGCTCGCCAGGCGCCTCAGACAAGAGCCTGTGGCGGAAATGGTTATAGATCTCGTATTCTTGAGCATTGCGTTCGACAAACGCGGCCTTGAGGTGCGTCGGCAGCCCTGCGTTGCGCGGCGTGGCATTTTGATGAGGCGTGCTGGGCGGTGTCGGCCTGCCCAGAGCCGTGGCGATAACCGACAGACTTTTGGGCAGAAGCTCTAGTATACCAACGGCGACACAGTGTTCCTCCATCGCGTCTATAATCGTTTGGCCAGCGGCGGGTTTGGGTAGGAAATTGGTCATTGGGGGACCAAAATCCGGATCGTCGTAGGGCCAGCCAGATACATAGTCATCAAGGCTGAGAGCCACCACACGCTGAAAAGCGGGACTGTTGGGGTGTCTTGGATTGGCCAGCACCCGTTGGCGATAGAAATATCCAGATACCACCCGTTCCCAAGGATTACGCAGAACAGTCACGAGTTGCTGGACTTCGGGATAGAATGCCTCAAGAGATGACCCACGCATCCGGTTGAAATGGCCACAGACCACCGCCGGGGCAGTGGGGTCCGGCAAATTGGCCAGATCCTGTTTTAGCCAGATGCCCTTTCGTTTCCGATGAAGCAGGTAATTGTCACCGAACCATCCAGCGAAAACCCGTTTCACGGAGCTGCCACCGGTTTTGGGGATGTGGCTGAAGATCAGCGGTTGATCGGGATCATAGGTGCGCATATCGAAATTAGGGAAGGCCTTCGGCAACGGAAGCGGGCGAATTTCAATTAATATAGCACCAGCCTCTTGCGCGAAAACACATGCTTTTACAATAGTTCAGATATGGTCTCGATTTCCTTTGTTCATACCGGCCGCTCTTTGCGGTTTATGATTTGTGCCGCAGTCATTGTCCTGCTTGCGGCTTTGTTCTGGACCGGATCGCGGTATCCGGCACTGGACGAGAAGGCGATGATGAGCGGCGCGATTCAGCTTGATGACCCGCTGAGTTTTGACGCGGTCGTCCCGATCGATGGTTCAATGAGCACTGTGGAAAGGATTGGCTACACCACACTGAATTGGTTGAATACCAACAAAAAGGGCATGACTTTCGGGGTGCTCTTTGCGGCGGTTTTTCTGACGTTGATGGGATACGTCAAACAGCGCAGCTTTCGCAGTGGCCTTGCGAATGCGACGCTGGGATTGGTGATCGGTACACCTTTGGGGGTTTGTGTGAACTGCGCCGCGCCGATCGCCCGGGGCATGCATGCGGGGGGGCTGCGTGCTGAGACCACGCTGGCGGCCATGATGGCCTCTCCAACACTCAATGTTGTGGTGATGACGCTCGCGCTGTCACTGCTGCCGATCTATTTGGTTGTGGCCAAGCTTGCGATTTCCTTGGTGATCATATTGCTGGGCGTGCCATTGGTTGCGCGATTCTTGCCGGAAGACATACGAAACCCGGCGCCGATAGTGTCTCCTCCCCAAAGTTGGTCAGCCAGAGAGCTTGGGCTGCCGTTATCCGAAGGGCTTGGCTCGGCCACAGTCGGAGTTGCGACGGATTTTGCCAGAAACCTATGGTTCATCCTTCGTATGACTGTGCCTTTGATGTTTCTCGCGGGATTCTTGGGGGCTATAGCGATCACGGTTCTGCCGGGGGAGATGATCACCGAATTGCCTTTTGGCCTGCTCGCTCTTGTGACCATCGCTTTAGTGGGTTTGTTTTTGCCTGTGCCGATTGCCTTTGACGTGGTTGTTGTCGGTGTATTGCTCGCCGCAGGGCTGGCGCATGGCTATGCCATGGCGCTGTTGATCACATTGGGCAGCTATTCAATCTATTCGTGGTTTATTGTGACCCAATCCATGAGTGCGCGCGCGGCAAATATGATGGCTGGGGTTGTTCTTCTCTGCGGGGTTGCGGCTGGTTTGGTTGTGCAGGGGTGGCATGATCGCCAAAGCGACAACGCTTTGGAAATTCTGACCGGTGAGGCGCCAATCGCACAGCCATTTATGGCTGCCAACGCACAAGAAACCAGCGGTTTGGTGGTGACCTCGAAACCTTTTGCACCGCGTTCTCTGGCGGCGGAGACACCGTTTCTTCGGTTGGAGGCCCATGAAATTGGCATCGACAAACCTCTCGAATTCTCAATGCGGGATATGTGGCCACCGTTTTGGGAGGGCCGCAGCCTGTCGAGTGGCGATATCGACAACGATGGAGACATTGATCTTGTGGTCGCGTCGACCGAAGTGGGGCTCTACGTCTATTCCAACGATGGAAAAGGTCATTTTGACCGCGCTGATGTTTCCGCTGGGCCGCTGGACACTTTGCCGGTCTTCAATGCGGTTCTTGTTGATGTCGACAACGACGGGTGGCGCGAACTGGTGGTGGCCACCTACCGCCGAGGGCTGTTTGTGGTTGAAAACGACGCAGGCCAGCTATTGACGGATGCGCCCATATCGTTGGCCAATCGTGAGGATGCGATTTTGGCCCTGGCGATGACATTTGGAGATCCGGACAAAGACGGCGACCTTGATCTGGCGTTGGGCAATTGGGCGGCGGGATGGTATCGCCGTATCCCCGGCGACGAGTCTCGCAATCGCATTGTTTGGAATGAGGATGGCGTTCTAAGCGGAGACGCCTTTACCGACCTGCCGGGCATTCCCGGTGAAACTCTGTCGATTCTTTTTGCCGATATGAATGCCGACGGGAATGCGGATCTTCTGGTCGGCAATGATTTTGAGATCCCCGACTATTACTATCTTGGCAACGGGCAGGGCGCCTTTGAAGCGATCACCTATCAAGACCGATTGGTAGAGCATGTGCCGACAACGACAATGGGCCTTAAGGTGGCGGATCTGATGAACGACGCGGTGCCCGAACTTTATGCGGTGCAAATTGCGGGCCGATCTTCGGGAGTTTCGGATCGATTGAAAATGCAACCTTTGGAACAGTATTGCGACGGAATTGAGGATCAGGCAGCGCTGGCGACGTGCCAAGAAAACATGGCGATCAAGCGGTGGTACAAATCGGGCAACAGCTTCAATCCGGGATATGCGTCCAAATGTCAGGACATGTCTGGCCGACAGGCAGCCGAATGCAAGGCGATGCTGATCAAGGATCTGGCGATCCAGAAACGCGACCCGAAAGTTTGCCGCCTGATACCGGCGGATCAATGGGTGGCGCAAAGCTATTGCGAGGTTCATTTTATGCCGCCGCGCGCAATTTTACAGGCCGAGGCAGACGCGGCCTTGGCGCAGGTAAAACGCGCAAATGTTTTGCTTGAGCGCAACGGGCCGACTGCGCCCTTCAAAGACACCGCGCAAGCGCGAGGGTTGGAAGTTGGAGGATGGAGCTGGGACACAAAAATTGCGGATTTTGACAATGATGGCTGGCAGGACGTTTATATCGTGAACGGCACTTGGGTGCCCAACGAAGTCAGCCCGTCCAATCTGTTCTTTCACAATCAGGGCGGTGGAACATTTGTGGAAGCGTCCGGATTTTTTGGTCTTGAGGACTATCTTATGACGGCGGCCGCCACGCGGTTTGACATGGATGGCGATGGCGATCTGGATATGATCACCCATCCGGTAAACGGCCCATTGGTGGCCTTTGTGAATACATCGCAAGACGGCAATGCCGTGCTGCTGCGCCTTAGTGACAATTTGGGCAACCGGCATGGTGTTGGCGCGGTTGTGACCGTGACCGACGACCTGGGCGTCACACGCACGCGCGAGGTTCAGATTGGCGGCGGTTTCATGAGTTTTGACGCGCCAGACGTGCACGTTGGTTTGGGCAGCGGAACAAGAATCGAGAGCGGAAACATTCGTTGGGCCGATGGCGTTCTGACCCCGTTGCCCATGCCTTTGCCCGCGGGCGCAACCCACACTATCACCCGAAATTAAAGCGGGGTCCTTGGGCCCCACCGAACCGACGGTTCTGACAAAACGTCAGAAAATAAAGTCGCTGCCGTCCAGATCAGCGAGGTTCACACCGAGCAATGTGATGGTGTTGCCGCCCCCGGTGTCGATCACAACATTGCCGCCCGCAGAGGACAGGATGTGGTTGGTCAACAGATCGGTGATGTCGGTGATCGCACTGACGCCCGACAGGTTGATATCCTCAGCACCGTTCGTGGCGAGGAAATCGGTGATCGTGTCGTCGCCGTGGCCATCCGCGAACACAAACACGTCTGCGTTGCCGCCGCCGGTCAGTTCGTCATTGCCAACGCCACCGTCCAGAGTGTCGAACCCACCGCCGCCGTAAAGCGTGTCGTTGTCGCCACCGCCGCGCAGCAAATCGTTGCCGGATTCGCCCCAGGCGCGGTCATCGCCAGCGGCGCCAATAAAGGTGTCGTTGCCAAAGCCGCCCCAGAAGCGGTCATGGCCATTACCGCCTTCGCCGCTGTCGTTGTCGTTGCCGCCAAACATACGGTCCTGACCGCCGCCGCCCAGCAGAGTGTCGTCGCCGTCACGTCCGAAAAGCGTATCGGCAAAGGTGCCGCCATCGAGCCGATCGTTGCCTTCGCCGCCGTCGAGCCGGTCAAAGAGGTTGCCACCGATCAGAATATCGTTGCCGGCCTCTCCATTCAGTGTGTCGTTGCCGCCATTGCCGCGCAGCAGGTCGTTGCCGGCCCCGCCAAAGAGGGTGTCTTCGCCAAAGTCGCCAAACAACGTGTCGGCGCCGTTGCCGCCAAGCAGTCGGTCGTTGTTGCTGCCGCCATACAGGCGATCGGCGTCACCGCCACCCACAAGCGTGTCGTCGCCGACGCCACCCAGAAGCGTGTCGCTGCCCGCGTTGCCCAGCAGGCTGTCGCGTCCACCCAGACCACGGATTGAATCGTTGCCCGCCAAGCCGTCGATGGTTTCCGCGGCGGATGTGCCATCAATGGTGTCGTTGCCGGTTGTTGGCGTGGGCGTGTTGCCCAGCAACACTGCCAAGGTCACGGTGCCGTCGTTAAAACGGAAGTTTTCCACGTTGTCGTAAACGTCGGTGCCAAAGGCTGACACGATGCGAACGGAACCGCTGCCAAGGTCAGTGACGGTCACGCTGCTCCGGTTGACCGCGATGACGGCGGTGTCTGTGCCGGCCCCGCCATCAATGGAGTCGTCGCCCTGACCGCCAGTGATTGTGTTGTTGGCGTCATTGCCGGTGACGGTATCGTTGCCAACGCCGCCGATGAAGTTTTCGATAACTGTTCCGCGGGCAATACCAACGTTTCCGGTCAAGCCGTTGACGTTGGAGAACTGACCCCCGCGCATATCGATACGGTTGTCGGAGGTCGAGGTCGACAAGTCGAATGTGTCCGTGCCGCCATTGTCAAAAATGGTGTAAGACATCGAGTTGGCGGCAACCGAAGGCGAGTTGACGCCGTTGTAAAGTTCGCCAAATAGGGTCGCCCAATACCCGCCCAAGTTGGTGTTGGCACCCCAGGTGGTGTTTCCATTTGTCACCGTCGATGCGCCATAGAGGTTCTGGCCCGCGATGACGTCCGCCATCATCAGGCTGACGATATAGGCGAAGGAGGCACTTGTTGTGGTGTTGTCGGTCTGGTCGAAGTACGACATCACAGAAATTTGCCAGCTGTCGTTGCTGAAGGTTTCGTCGGTGCCGTAGGTTGCCGACCCGTTGTAACCACCTTGGTGGCCAAGACCCAAGGCATGTCCGATTTCGTGGATATAGGTTTGCAAGCTGTACGTGCCGATTTGAGTACCCGAACCTGAGAGCCAGGCCGTTGACACGTTGATGTCAGAGCTAAGAATTGTTGAGCCGGCGACGGACGAGACCGCATAGGCTCCTGAATCGTTGTCATCGAATGTGATGTCTGCGGATCCGACGGTTTCAACAAAATTCAGATTTACAACGGTTTCCCACACCTCAAGCGCCCAGCGTGCGAGCGCCTGACCCTGGGCAGTCAAGCCGGTCAGGTTCACAGAGATGATGTTGTCCGAAGACGTGCTGAAGGCTCGCCCCGCGCGGTTGGTATTGTCCCAATAGCCGTCGGTCAGATAGTTGGCCAATTCATCCAACGTGCCCGCGGCCACCGGTGGCGGCGGCGTAGATGTGGTTGTTGTAAGAGTGTAGGTGCCGGTGTTTGCGCTAAAGGCGTCTGCGCCGAGGAAGTAGGTGCCAGTGGATGTAGCGGTGAAGGTGATAAGAGACTCCAAACCGTTTCCGCCATCGTCATTTGACGTGATGAATCCGCCGGAGGAATTGTACAGATTCAAAAGCGGATCAGAGAGCGTACCTCCGCCCGACGGAGACCCCAAAAGTTCGAAAGTATATGTCTGACCGGCGACCAGATTGATGCGGACGATATCCATTTCGTCACCAGACCCAATTGTGCCACGGAAGGTATCACCGACCGAAATTGTGTATGGCGTTGACGTGGAAAACGGAGCGTCGGTGCCCTCGAAAATGGTTGCGGACTCAGGATCGTCAGAATGGCGACCGGGGTCAAAAGTCGAAGTGGCAGCACACATGAAACACATTTGTCGGTTTCCTTTTTCTAAGCAATTCTGTGCGGGTTTGTGGCTTTTCAGCGCGCGAACAATTCCGGCGTTGATTTGAGAAGCCCTTGCACAAACTTGGGATAAAATTTCTCGGACATTGTGGTGTCCATGACATCAAAATCGACCGTGGGGCCGACGCTAGGTTCAGAAGATTCGGACGTGCGCCATTCCAGACGCCCTCCGATGCCGGACTCGGTCAGGTGGGTCAAATGCAGCGTCACGGCAAGATCGTTTGGCTTTAGGGCGACATCGGACCCCGTCGGATCGCGCCGGACCTTTGTGGATGGAGAATCCTTGGAAATTGCGTCGATCAAGGCGTCGCACAGCTTCTGCGGCGCAGGCACATCCTGCGGGCAGCTTACTGAAATCTTGTGCTGAGTCTGGCGATCTCCCATCGCGTAACCCCCCCCCGAAGCCAAAAGTACGCATGTCATAGCCAAAAGGCCTGTTCTTCGCGCTTTGTTCGCTGGTCCCAGAAATTTCTCAGACCAATCCATAACCTTCCCTCGCGAACTATGGGCGTAACGACCCTGATAATTCTGCGGATCAGAGTCCCAACAAAATGTCTTTAACCTTTTGTTAACTACCATCCGGTTTGCGACTTTGGCGAGTCTTTTTCGGCTGATTTCGATACTCTACGACTGCGGAAAACCGGAGGTTTTTGGGATTTAGAGGCGTCCGAGTACGGCGGCGACCCAAAGCGCAGCGGTGCTGGAGCGGGATTGTCGGTACAGTCCAAGACTGCCCAGAGAGGCCAATCGGGCGGGAAGCGGTTGACTGCGGAGCGCGGCAAAGGAGGCGAGTTGAGCCTGAGCTTTGGATGTGAGGATGTGCCCGTTTTCTGCAAGGGCTGCGACATTGGTGTCGTTCCATGACCGAAAGTCGCCACGCAGCATACGCAACAAGCGCTGCATCTTGGCGCGCCAGCCGGTATTTGCGCCAACCTCGTTGTCGGCATGTTGCCGATACAGCAGCGTCGGCGTGTCGTCGTGTATCACCACGCCGCCGGCGCCGGTGATCATCTGATAGGTCCACCAATCGTGCATCACCACAGTGCTTGTGCGGTTCGCGGCCTCCTGCAAAAGGCGCGCAGCTGGGGTGTTCAGCAAGATGGTGTTTCCGGCCGCGATGTTTTGCGCCAGCGCATTGAGAAAGCTGGGCTCTCTGGGGCGCTTGGCAGACAAGGTACGCCCTCGCAGATGTTGGTCCACCACCCAAGTCCGGCTGCAATAAAGTGCCGGTCGGTCGCCCTGTAGCTTGGACAAAGCAGTCACACCCAGTGCAAGGCGGTCGGGCAGCCAGACATCATCCTGATCGCAAAACGCGATCCAGCTGTTTTCAGGCAAATGCGCGCCAGACCGGGCAATAAGCGACATGAAGTTAGGTGCTGCGCCGGATTGAGGACCATCAAGCACATCGACATTTTGGTGCGCTGCGAAAGCGTTCAGAATTTCACGAGTGGCGTCCTTTGACGCATCATCGCTGGCTAGCAGGGACCAGTTTGTGTGCGTTTGTCCGGCAAGGCTATCGAGCTGCTCTTGCAGGCAGTCCGCACCGTTGTAGGTGGCCAGAAGAATGCCAACATGCGGTTGGTCGGCTTGTTCGGGTTTGTGCGTCGGCATGCCGTGCCTTGTGATTGTCCGGTTGTGCGATGGCCTAGAGCACAGTTTGGCCTGCGTCCAGTGTCTAGGCACCTCGGTTTATGCGGAAAGGCAACGATCACCGGTCGGAGGCTTCAGCCCCTGTGAACAAACTGTTGCGACGGTTTGCATCGGTTTTTTCAGCACATAGGACACCCGATGCCGGATCGTTCCCCAAATTTGGATATGCCGTTTCTGATACCCTCTCAGGCGCAGAAACACGTCACGCACAACGAGGCCTTGCAACATTTGGATGCCGTTGTGCAACTGAGGGTCGGCGCGTTTGGCGCCACTTTGCCGCCCGCCGCACCGGAACACGGCGATTGCTATGCTCTTGGCACCGGTGCCAGCGGCGATTGGGCGGGACAGGACGGTTCGCTCGCTTATTGGGACGGCACAGGGTGGCTGTTTTTGACACCCGTTGCAGGATGGCGGGCTTGGGGGCAAGCCGAAGGCGAGATGCGCGTATATGACGACGGTGATTGGCGTACGCAGGGGCATTTGGGAGTGAACACCCATGCCGACACCACAAACCGTCTGGCTGTAGCTTCCGATGCAACGCTTTTGACTCATGACGGTGCAGGGCACCAGGTGAAGGTCAACAAGTCGTCGTCTGCTGACACAGCATCGCTGGTGTTTCAGAGCAATTGGAGCGGGCGGGCAGAGATGGGATTGGCGGGGCAGGACAACTGGTCAATCAAGGTGTCGCCGGACGGTGCAGGGTGGACCGAAGCCCTCACCATTGACGCCACAACCGGTGTTGCGTCGGGTGCTGCGGTACAAGCGACTCCGCAAGACACCACGCCGGGCCGTCTGATGCGCGCGGATTATGGGTATGGGCCGGGCAATATCCTGTCCACGGTGGGTCAGTCTGCAGGCACACCCACCGGCGGCGTGATGGAACGTGGCAGCAACGCGAACGGCGAATACATCAAATTCGCGGACGGCACGGTGGAATGCTGGTCTGCGCTTAATTTGACCTATGTAATCCCGTCCAAGCTGGCGGCTTTGTGGACCTATCCAGTTGCCTTGATCAATGGCGTGATCGTGCCCAACGCCTTGTTGAACGTCAGTAGTTACAACGCAGGAGCCACGCCGCCGATCAACGACCTGACCGGCGTTTATGCCGGCGCGATTGATGTGGGGAGTTGCTATTTCCAATTGTTTCGCAACACCGGCGCGGCCGATTTTCTGGCCGGAGATCAGGCTCAGGTTCGCGTTCGTGTATTGGGCCGCTGGTTTTGAGGAGACCCACAATGAAAATCATTCTATCCCCGCAGGCGCGTCCTGACCGTCTGGTATTATTCAAAGAAGGCGACAAGCTTGTCTTTAACGGTGAGTCGGCTCTGGTGCGCGATTTTTTGTGTGTTGAAGAACACGATCATCCTTGGATCGCAGGGCCAGTGATCGAAATTGACGGCGAGATACAGGTGCAAATCATTCTGCCGCACGGACCGGACGCACCTGAAACGACGCGGTTTCCCGATCCGATCACCGTTGCCGTTGATGGGCAGGTTGCCTTGCCGAGCTATGGCCGGAACGGTTCTGACACCTAGTCCGAGCCAAAGATATCGCGGGTGAACACTTTGTCTGCGACATCATCAAGTTCGATGGAGGCGCGGTTGGCGATGATGACGTCGGACTCGGCTTTGAATTGCTCCAGATCGCGAACCACACGGGAATTGAAGAAATCGTCGTCGGGCAGTGCGGGCTCAAACACAATGACTTTGATTCCTTTGGCTTTGATCCGTTTCATAATTCCCTGAATGGAACTTTGGCGGAAGTTGTCTGAGCCCGCCTTCATCACCAGACGGTGCACACCTACGGTTTTGGGGCCACGCGCTATGATTTGATCCGCGATGAAATCTTTGCGTGTGCGGTTGGCGTCGACCACCGCACGGATCAGGTTCTGCGGCACCTCGGAGTAATTCGCCAGCAACTGTTTGCTGTCCTTGGGCAGGCAATACCCGCCATATCCAAAGGATGGATTGTTATAGTGGTGGCCAATGCGCGGATCATGCCCGACGCCTTCGATGATCTGCCGACTGTCCATGCCCAACGCCAAGGCATAGCTGTCCAGTTCGTTAAAATAGGCAACGCGCATGGCGAGATAGGTGTTGGCAAACAATTTAATCGCTTCAGCTTCATCGGAGCCGGTGAAAAGGGTTGGCACATCGTCCTCCAACGCGCCATCCTTGAGCAATTGGGCGAACCTCTTTCCCTTGTCGCTGTCAGAGCCGACGATGATCCGAGAAGGATGCAGGTTATCGTACAAGGCGCGCCCTTCCCGCAGAAATTCGGGGCTGAAAACCACGCGGTCGGTGTTCATTTCGGAACTGATCCGTTTGACAAAACCGACGGGTACGGTCGATTTCACCACGATCAAGGCCGAGGTGTTTGTGGCAAGCACGTCCTTGATCACGGACTCGACAGAGGACGTATCAAAGAAGTTGGTGTTTGGGTCATAGTTTGTGGGCGTTGCAACCACCACATAATCCGCCCCGCTATAAGCGGCCTGCGGATCCGTTGTGGCACTCAGGTCCAGTTCTTTGCTTGAGAGGTACTCTTCGATTTCCGCGTCTTCGATCGGGGAAACTCGATTGTTGAGCATATCCACCCGATCTTGCGAAAGATCCACGGCGACCACTGTGTTGTGCTGTGCCAAAAGCACGGCGTTTGACAGGCCTACATACCCAATACCAGCAACTGCAATTTTCATGACCACTTGGTGCCTCTACTCAAAATGCTTTGCGTACCAATGTCATGAAGCCCCAACCCGCGCAAGAAACACCGCGTCAAAGGTAGTCATCGCAGTGGTTAACAGCGCGGCATCAGCCGAGCAATTTTCCCAGCTTCATGGCCACCCCCATGTCGCCGGAGACCTTGAGCTTGCCTATCATCACGCCGGTCATCGGGTTGAGCTTGCCAGTCAGTAGCTTGATCAGATTGTCCTGCGAAATCTTGATTGTGCAATCGGTGTCGCGGTCGTCTCGTGATGCGCTGCCGTCGGCGAGAACCACGACTCCGTCGTCGCCACAGTCAAATTTTAGAGACCCGTCAAAGGCTTTGCTTTGTAGCTCTTTTTGCATACGTTCCACAACTTGATCCAGCATCGGTTTCTCCGCTTAACAAAGGGGTTTGTACAACTGCTGGCATCCGTCCGGAGGCGACGCAAGCGTGACGTTTGGGCACTCAGGTCGCAGGGAAACTTCCGCCTAGCGCCACGTTCAAGTCCACAAAATCCACAGCGCGGTTTCTGCGATCCAGCGCGAGGGCGTTCTGGCTGTCCAGAAACGCCCGCTCGGCATCCAGAACCTGCAAGAATGACACTTTGCCCTCGGCATATGCGCTTCGGGCTATTTTGAGTACAGTTGCCGCTGCTTTTTCAGCATCCACGCTTTTTTCAACGGCGATTGTGTTTTGATCGAGGGCAAAGAGGCTGTTGCGCACTTCTTCAACCGCAAGAACCACCTCTTTCTCCCATGCCGCCTGGCGCTCTGTGATAAGCCCTTTGGCGGTTTCTACTTTGCCTTTGCGGACTGGCAAATCAAAAATCGGCAGATCAAAGTTCAACCGAATAAAGCCGGCCACCGGTTCGAAACCGGCGCCGCTGTTGGACAGGCCAATGTTTCCGGTCACCCCCATATTCGGGTAAAGATCCGCCTCCGCCACTCCGAGCAGGGCGACCGCTTCGGCGAGTTTCTTCTCGGCGTAAATGATGTCCGGCCGATTTCTGATCAGATCGCCGGGAACGCCGGTTTTCAGAACTTTTATGCTTGGCTGTGGTTGCGGAGCTTTGACGTCCAGGTCCTCGCGCTGCACCAGATCTGTGGTGCCGGCGAGGGCTGCGATCCGGTTTACCATGCGCACGAAGAAAATGCGCGCGTCTGGCACTGTCGAGGCTGTGCGCAGGACCAGCGCCTCCGTCTGCGCGACCTCCAATTCGCCTGCGCCGCCGGACTCCTGTAGTTTGCGGGTGGCGACAAGAGTGTCTTCCCGACTTTTGAGAACGCGTTGGATGATCCGTATCAGCTCCTGCCCATAGCGCATGTCCATATAGGCCGTGACGACCTCGTCAACGAAGAGAAGACGCCATACGTCCACATCCGCATAACTGGCCTCAAGACGGGCAAATGCCGCTTCTTTCTCGCGCGCAAGCTTGCCATAGAGGTCAAGTTTCCAGGTTGCTTCAGCACGCACAAATCCGGTGTGATCCACAGGATCGCCGCCCCCGCCCGAGATGCGGGCTTCGCCCACCCTCGTGGCGCCAGAAAGCGGAAAGCCGGACGATGCGAGAATACCCTGAGACTGTTGGATTCGGGCAGCAATCCTCTGGATGTCTTTGTTGTTTTCCAGTCCATAATCGACGAGCTGATTCAGCAGCTGGTCGTTGAACGCTTTCTACCATTGCGCGTCGTTCTTGCGCGTCGCGGCGGCCGGTTCGTTAAGAAATTTGTCGGGAAGGCCAATTTTGGGACTGGTGAAATCCGGCCCGGCGGTGGTGCAGCCCGACAACAATCCCAGCATGAACATCCTGCGGGAAAGACCAGTTCCTGACATCACGATGGCTTGGCCTCGGCGACGTCTGTGCTTACTGCTACCTCATGCGCCAGTGGCTCGTCCCATTCCACCTCCGAAATCTTGAGGTCGGCCGTGTCGGCCTCATAGTTCGGCGTCATGATCTGCACTTTGTTTTCGTTGAAGACGTCGGTGATGTTTTTGTGTAGCTCGGATAGAAGCAGCGGCAGAGAAGATCCGCGTGTTGTGAACGCATTGATCTGATAGACGGTCGCAAAATCCATCAAGCCGGTAACCAGCACAAATGGTGCAGGCGAATTTTTGAGCCCTTTTGTGCGCCGTGCGGCTTCTACCAACATGGCTTCGACTTTCTTGCGCGGTTCCTCATAACCGATGCCGACCGAAGTGTGCAGCAATAGACCTTTGCCATCGATTTGGCTGGAGTAGTTGGTCACTTCGCTCGACAAGAGGGTGGCGTTGGGAATGCTAATAAGTTCATTCTTTACGGACTTGAGGTAGGTTTCCATCAAACGGATTTGCATTACGTCGCCGTAGAAATCCCCGACTCTGATGCGGTCTCCCACGTTCATGCTGCGTTTGTAGAGCACGAAAAGACCGGCCAACAAATTGGAGACAACCGAGTTGGAACCCATCGACACCATCACGCCAACAAGGATGGTTAGACCCTGAAACGCAGCCGAGTCCGATCCGGGAATATAGGGAAAACAAATCACTGCCGCGATCAGAATCAAGCCGCCACGGATCAAATTATAAGTGGGCCAAATCCAGTGACTTTCGAAAGAACGCAACTCCACAACCCCTTGCTCAACGCTTTCAAAAAACAGGTGCGTGCCCTTGATCAGCCATCGGGTGAGGCCGGCGATGATCAGGATGGTGATCAAATTTGGCAGGTAGGCGACAAAGCCCGACAACAGACCGAGGATCGGATTTGTGACATACCGGATCAGCAACTCTGCGGCGGAGCGCGTGTTTGGAAAGGCCAAAAGCACAAAGGACAGGAAATAGTAAAATCCAGTGAAGAGAAAAATGTCGATCAGCAGCCTGATAAAGAAACGGGCCAAATCGGACACCGCAGAGCTTTGAACTATGTCCTTGGTTGCCTCCTGAAGCACTTTTGCACGTCGTTCGACAATACGGGCCACCAATCGTGGCAATCGTCTTCTGATCCAAAGAAGTACAGTGAAGTATACGACAAAAACGCCGGACCAGATCGCGGCGGTCAAGGCCCCGTGCGAGAAGGCTTCGTCTGTGCGATTGGCACGATAGGCCAGAATTGCTTGTTCTACGGCCTCCGAATGCAGCTGCGCCAGCACCGCAATATCCATTTGTTCGAATTCGGCGTCAGCCTCAGTTGTCAGCGTGACCAAGGTGCCGTCTGCATAGATCGAACGGCCGATCTCGCTGCGCTCTACTCGCATTGTAACAGAGGGCGCTTCGTTTCGGGTGGCCACCTCAACGATGCGTTGTGTCACCAGATCTGCGCGTTCTTCTGCGGGCAGCGCCGTTGAGCCCCGCACAGAGAAAATTTCTTCACCGTCGACAACAACGGGTTGCAAAAATACATCGCTGTCCACGGCGGGCTGGGTTTCGACAACGGTTTCAGCGTCCTGCGCCCACACGGTTGTGGCCAACGCGATGATGCTCACGAAGATGTGCAGAATTTTTTTCAGCTGTCTCATTTTGGTGGCCTCTCCCGTAATGCGGGTCGCGATACGCCGCATAGTTCCCCACTGAAGGCTAGTAGGGAGGAGCGGGATCACAAAGACTTATCTCGCGAAGGGAGGCCACAAAAAAACCCGCCCACGAAGGGGCGGGTCAATTTTTCTGGTTTGAACAGCCGCTATTTTTTTTCCGCTACGTGCTTATTGCGCATCGCAATCAGCTTCAGACGCAACGCCTGCAGCTGGATAAAGCCCGCCGCGTCTTTTTGGTCATAGGCGCCGGCATCGTCTTCAAATGTCACATGCTCTTCGGAATAGAGCGAATGATCCGACCAGCGGCCGACAGTGTTCACGGAACCCTTGTAAAGCTTCACGCGCACAGTGCCGGTGACATGTTCCTGGCTGCTGTCGATGGCTGCTTGTAGCATTTCGCGCTCAGGCGAATACCAGAAACCGTTATAGATCAGCTCCGCGTATTTCGGCATCAGCTCGTCTTTGAGATGCATCGCGCCACGGTCCATGGTGATGGATTCGATGCCACGGTGTGCTTCCAAAAGAATGGTGCCGCCCGGAGTTTCGTAGATGCCACGGGATTTCATACCGACAAAGCGGCCTTCAACCAGGTCCAGACGTCCCACGCCGTGCTTGCCGCCGTATTCGTTCAACTTGGTCAGGATGGTCGCTGGGCTCATTGCCTCGCCATTGATGCTGACCGCGTCGCCTTTTTCAAAGCCGATCTCAATGAATTCCGGCTCGTTTGGTGCGTCTTCGGGGTGCACGGTGCGCTGATAGACATAGTCCGGCGCTGCGATGGCGGGATCTTCCAGAACCTTGCCTTCGGAGGACGTGTGCAACAGGTTCGCGTCAACCGAGAATGGCGCCTCACCGCGCTTGTCCTTGGCAACAGGAATCTGGTGCTGTTCAGCAAATTCCAAAAGGCGGGTGCGGCTTGACAAATCCCACTCACGCCAAGGCGCGATCACCTTGATATCGGGGTTCAGAGCATAGGCCGCCAGTTCAAAGCGCACCTGATCGTTGCCTTTGCCAGTCGCGCCATGCGCCACCGCGTCTGCACCGGTTGCTTCGGCAATTTCGACGAGGCGCTTGGAGATCAGGGGTCGCGCAATCGAGGTGCCCAGCAGGTAAAGACCTTCGTAAACGGCATTGGCACGGAACATCGGGAACACAAAATCGCGCACAAACTCTTCTCGGACATCTTCGATGAAGATGTTCTCGGGCTTGATGCCCAAAAGCTCGGCCTTTTTGCGAGCGGGGTCTAGTTCTTCGCCCTGACCAAGGTCAGCGGTGAAGGTTACAACCTCACAACCGTATTCGGTTTGCAGCCATTTCAAAATGATCGAGGTGTCGAGGCCACCTGAGTAGGCCAGCACAACTTTTTTCGGAGCGGACATATCTGATCTCTCTAACATTTTAACGATCGCGCGATATCGGGTTTTGGCGGGCAGGGCAAGGCGACCGGATGCCCTTACTTGCATTTGCTGGCAAATCCGGTTTTCTGAGTGCAGAAAAATAACTCAAACACGATTGAACGGGGAAAATTATGAAGGGTTGGACGATATTCGCTCATTCCGTTGGCTTGGCCGCAAGAAACTGGAAAGAAGCGCTTAAGATTTTTTTGGTGCCAGTGGCACTCTGCGTCGGTCTGTTCGTCGTGGTCGGTGGCTCGATCGGTCTCACTTCGGGCGAACCAACCGGAAGCATGGCACTTTTGTTTCTGATGTTTCCGCTGATGTTTATCGTGATCTTCTGGAGCGTGGTCAGCTGGCACCGTTTCGTTCTGCTCGAAGAATACCCGACGGGATGGCTTCCGACGTTCCGCTTTGACCGTATTCTGTCCTATCTGGGGCATGCTTTGCTTCTCGGGTTGGTTGCCTTTGTACTGATGATTCCGGTGGTGGCGCTTATGGCGCTTTTTGCCAGCATGGGTGCCGAAGTCCTCGCCGTGATCGTGGCTGTTCCGGCCTATATCGCGCTGGTGATCGTCATGTATCGACTGGTTCCAATCCTGCCAGCTGCGGCAATTGGCAAGCCGCTCAAGCTTATGGAGTCCTTCAATGCCACCAAAGGCGCCGCCGGCGCGATCATTGTGCTTTTGCTGGTTGTGTTCGGGGTGAACCTTGGTGTGCAATTGGTTGTGATGGCGCTGACCGCACTCTTCGCGCCATTGGGGATCCTGTTTAGCCTCGCGGCGTCTTTGTTCCTTAGCATTGTGAACATCAGTGTCCTGACCACGTTCTATGGGCACTACATCGAGGGCCGGCCGCTCGACTGACCCTTGCCACCGGCACCGACTTCGGTATGTGATCGGGCATGTCTGATTTTCAATCAAATGCCCGGTCCGCCGTTGCAGCGATGCGCGATGTCTTTCCTGCGACTCCGCTGCAACTGAACGCTCATCTATCCAAGCGGTTTGGCGCGGATGTCTGGCTCAAACGCGAAGATCTGACGCCGGTGCGCTCCTACAAGCTGCGCGGAGCACTGAACGCCATGCGCAAGCGGCGTGTAAGCAACCCGGATCAGCGGATTTTTGTCTGTGCCAGTGCCGGAAACCACGCGCAGGGCGTGGCGTTCATGTGCAAACATTTCGACGTGAAAGGCGTGATCTTCATGCCCGTGACCACGCCCCAGCAAAAGATCTTCAAAACGCAGGTCTTCGGTGGGGACAATGTCGAAATCCGCCTTGTGGGCGACTACTTTGATGACACGCTTGCCGCGGCTCAGGCTTATTGCGAAGAGGCCGGCGCGGCCTTCCTTTCGCCTTTTGACGACGAAGATGTGATTGAAGGGCAGGCGGCTGTGGCGGTCGAAGTGCAAGACCAGCTTGGTCGCGTGCCTGATCACATCATTCTGCCTGTGGGTGGAGGTGGCCTAAGCTCGGGCGTGCGCAGCTATTTTGGGGACAGCACCCGTTATACATTTGTCGAACCCTCCGGCGGCGCCAGCCTCGCGGCGGCGGTTGAGGCGGGGCACCCGGTCACATTGAACCAGCTTGACGGTTTTGTGGACGGTGCGGCGGTGGCACGGATCGGAGAACGCACTTTTGCGCGGCTTTCGGACATTACCCGCGATGATGTAATTGCCGCGTCCGAAGACCGGATTTGTGCCACGATGATGGAAATGCTGAATGTCGAAGGCATCGTTCTGGAACCCGCGGGGGCGCTCGCGGTGGATGCCTTGACGGATGTGGCCGACCAGATCCGAGGCAAAACCGTGGTTTGTGTTGTGTCGGGCGGAAATTTCGATTTCGAACGGCTGCCCGAAGTCAAAGAGCGGGCACAGAGATTCTCTGGCGTGAAGAAATATTTTATCCTGCGAATGCCGCAGCGCCCCGGTGCCCTGCGCGATTTTTTGGAAACGCTTGGGCCCGACGACGACATCGCGCGCTTTGAATACCTGAAGAAGTCCGCGCGGAACTTCGGGTCGGTTCTGATCGGGATTGAAACCAAAAGCCCGCAAAATTTCGACGCCCTGTTTAAACGCATCGAAGCTGCGGGAATGACTTTTACCGACATAACCAATGACGAAACATTGGGTGAATTTGTGCTCTAGAGGTTTATGCTGCGGCGAGCTTTTGTTGGAAGATCGCTTTGCTTTCCTCAAACGCGCTGAGCACAGCCGAAACGTCTACTGTTGCCGCTTGGCCCGCGGCGGAGGCGGCTTCGCCAGCCTGACAAAGCTGCGAAAACGTTTCGAACCCGAGGTTCAGAGCGCTGCCCTTCAGAAAGTGCAGGTCTGCTTCGAGGGAGGACAGATCCGGTGCCGTGCGCAGGCGTTCGGTCACTTCCTCAACCTCATCAAGAAACAGGTCGACCACCTCGTCGAAATCTTCTGCTCCAATTTCGTCGCGCAATTCTTCGACTCGTTCCCAGTTGATCATGGCGCTCTCCTTGTGACTTTGCCTGCAGGGTCGCAGCAAAGAGTTAAGAAAGTCTGGTTGATAAAATTTTTAACAAACTCCGGGATTTGTTGACGCTCCGTTAAGTGACAGAGCCCTAGAGTTGCGGGGATTCCCAAGCACCGAGGGTTGGATGACTGTGCAAACTATGACTGTTCAAGCTATGGACGCGGTGGCGGATTCCGGTGTGATCCGTCGCGTTCTTGTTGTTGACGACAGCCGTGTACAGCGGCGCATTCTCAGCGTGTCTCTCAAACGGGAAGGCTACGACGTGATCGAGGCTGCCTCAGGTCAGGAGGCGCTGGAAATTTGCCGTGAGAATTTGCCTGATCTCATTCTTTCCGACTGGATGATGCCCGGGATGTCCGGTCTGGAGTTCTGTCGGGAGCTGCGGGAGATACCGGTAGAAAGCTATGCCTATTTCATTCTGCTGACCTCCAAAAGTGAGAAGGACGAAGTGGCTCAGGGTTTTGCCGCTGGCGCGGATGACTTCCTGACCAAACCGGTGAACGGGTATGAGCTGCGCGCGCGGATCAGTGCGGGTGAGCGCATCCTGCGCATGCAGCATGAGTTGACGGAAAAAAACCGTGTTATCACCGATACCTTGGATGAATTGCAGCGCCTTTATGATTCGTTGGACAACGACCTTTTGGCCGCGAAAAAGCTGCAACAGTCTCTTGTGCCGGACCGGTTCCGCGACTTTGGCCTAGGCGCGGTGTCGTTGCTCTTGCAGTCCTCCGGTCACGTTGGCGGCGATCTTGTCGGCCACTACAAAATTTCGGACACCAGACTCGGTCTTTATTCCATCGATGTTTCCGGACATGGCATCAGTTCCGCCCTGATCACCGCGCGGCTGGCGGGGTATCTCTCCTCTTCCTCGCCGGAACAGAATGTGGCGATGCAAGTTTATCCGGACGGGTCACATGAACATTTGGAACCCAAAGAGGTGATCTGCCGCCTGAATGAAATCATCCTCGACGAGATGGAGACTGAGCACTACTTCACGATGCTTTTGGCCGACGTTGATCTGGAAACCGGCAGAGTCACCATGGCACAAGCAGGGCATCCCCATCCCCTGATCCAACGTGCTGATGGCACGGTAGAACAAGATGGCCCTGGCGGGCTGCCAGTCGGTCTTATTCCCGGGGCGGAGTTCTCGCAGTTTGTCTTGCAGTTGCACCCCGGAGACCGGCTTTTCATGATGTCCGATGGCGTGACCGAATGTCCTGATACCGATAGCGGCATGTTGGGAGAAAACGGGTTTGAGACAATGGTGCGCGATCTGCATGGACATGCGTTGGATGAAACCCTGCAGGCCATCGTGTGGAAGCTCGACGAATACAGCGGCGGTCGGGGGTTTCCGGATGACATTTCCGGTATCCTTCTGGAATACCGAGGTTAAAGCAGGAACCGCCTGACAAAAGCGCGATCGCCTTCGTTTGCCAGAGTCCTCGCCGCCACGGTGATCGGCATCCAGACCGCTTCGTGATCGGCCTCCGGCGGTGGACCCAGCCGACGGGCCGGTCGTGCCGCATAAATGGCACAGACCTTTTCCGCCCATTTGTCGTACTCCGGCATATAGGTGAAACGCCGAAACGCCCCCAGCCGACGTGGCGCAGTCATGGTGTATCCGGTTTCTTCATAGACTTCCCGATGCAGCGCGGACACGGGAGACTCCCCCAGATCAATACCGCCGCCAGGAAGTTGGAACTCGTCGTGTGGCGCGTGCTGATACGTTACCAACATCTCGTCGCCACGCAGCAAAATCGCATAGGCCCCGGGCCGAATACCATAACGTCGGCCGGCTTCTGGCGGTGTTCCAAAACGTGGTATCATGGGTGAAACCCCTTTTTGTGGCCCTTGCTGGCCCTATATAGTCGCGGTATGGCAAGGGAAGGCCGATAAGGAAACCCCATGAAACCCGCAAACACGATTGCCTGGGACGACACGGTACTGCCGTTCCAGCTGGATAAATCTGACATTCGCGGCCGCGTCGCGCGCCTTGATGGTGTGCTGTCGGGCGTATTGAAACAACATGCCTATCCGGAAACGGTAGAAGCGCTTGTGGCCGAGATGGCTCTGCTGACCGCATTGATCGGGCAGACCATCAGCCTGCGCTGGAAGCTGTCGCTGCAAGTGCAGACCGATGGCCCCGTGCGCATGATCGCGACCGATTACTATGCACCGACCGCCGGAGGCGAGCCGGCCCGCATTCGCGCCTACGCCAGCTTTGATGAGGAACGCCTGACCGACGGCGCGCCGTTTGATCAACTTGGCAACGGCTATTTCGCGGTCCTGATTGATCAAGGTGATGGCATGAAGCCCTATCAGGGCATCTCCGGCCTCATTGGTGGATCACTGCAAGCGTCGGCAGAGGCGTATTTCGCCCAATCTGAGCAGCTGGCGACACGTTTTTCGCTGAAGTTCGGCAAATCTGTCGAACCCGGTGTGGGCGAGCATTGGCGGGCTGGCGGCATCATGCTGCAGCACATGCCCAAAGCCAGCCCGCATGTGTCGGGCGAAGGCGGCAGCGGCGAAAGCGGTCTGTTGCTGGCCAAAGATGTGGTGAACGAGGAAGACATGGAGAACTGGAACCGGGCCAACATTCTGTTGGACACGGTTGAAGAGCTCGAGATGATTGGCCCTTCGGTGCCGCCGACGGATCTTCTGGTGCGTCTCTTCCACGAAGAAGCGCCGCGCGTATATGACGCCCAGCAGGTCAAATTCGGCTGTACGTGCTCCGAGGATCGTGTGCGCCAGTCGCTGTCGATCTATTCGGCCAAGGACATTCAAACGATGACGACGCCGGAAAACCGTGTCGAAGTCGATTGCCAGTTCTGCGGCGCGCATTACGACCTTGATCCGACCTCGGTCGGATTTGAGGCGAAGAAAGACGGAGACGCCGCGGGTGCCTGACCCGTTGTCCACCTTAAAGGCCGCGCTCTCAACCGAAAGCGCGGCCTCTTCCGATTTTGATCTAAATCCTGATGTTGTTTTGCCAAAAGGCCGCAAGCTGCGCCCAGCAGGTGTCTTGATGCCGATCGAAATCAGCAACGGCACCCCGCATGTGATCCTCACCAAACGCGCCAGCCATCTGAAACACCACCCCGGCCAGATCGCCTTTCCGGGGGGAAAGCAGGATGAAAATGACGCTGATGTGGTCGCCGCCGCTTTGCGCGAGGCGCGTGAGGAAATTGGACTGCCGCCCGAGATCGTCGAGGTGCTTGGAACCCTTCCGACCCATGAAACCGTGACCAGTTTCTCCATGACGCCAGTTCTGGGTCTCGTCAAAGATGCGTTTGACGTGATCCCAGAGCCGGGCGAAGTCGAAGAAGTCTTTCGCGTGCCGTTGGCCCATGTGACCACGTCTGCGCGATTTTCCGTGCAATCCCGCCGGTGGCAGGGACAGCGACGCCACTACTTTACCGTGCCCTTCGGCCCCTATTACATATGGGGCGCAACGGCCCGCATCCTGCGAGGTCTTGCGGAGCGAATGGAGAGGGTATGAAAGTAGTTGGCGATTGGTTGACCAATCCGGCGACGCAGAAGGTTTGCAAGGCGCTGACTGATGCGGGATATCAAGCGCTTTTTGTTGGCGGCTGTGTGCGCAATGCCTTGCTTGGCGCTCCGGTGAATGACATCGACATTTCCACTGATGCATTGCCGGAGCGGGTCATGGAACTGGCAAAATCCGCGGGTCTCAACGCCGTTCCAACAGGTATTGAACACGGCACAATTACGGTTGTCTCAAACCACATTCCCCACGAAATCACCACCTTTCGCCGCGACGTGGAAACCGACGGTCGCCGCGCCGTTGTGGCGTTCTCTGACAACGTTGAGGACGATGCGCTTCGCCGCGACTTCACCATGAACGCGCTTTATGCGACTCCCGATGGCACTGTGGTCGACCCGCTTGGCGGCATGACAGATCTGAAGGCCCGCCGTCTGCGGTTTATCGACAATGCCGAAGACCGCATCCGCGAAGATTACTTGCGCATCCTGCGCTATTTCCGGTTTCACGCGATCTATGGTGACCCGATGGCGGGCATGGATCCTGATGCGCTGGCCGCTATCGCGGACAACATTGACGGTTTGGCGACTTTGTCCAAAGAGCGGGTCGGCACAGAGGTCAAGAAACTGCTCTCCGCCTCGGATCCGGCGCCCGCGGTGGCGGCCATGCGGTCGACTGGCGTATTGACTGCCATCCTGCACGGCTGCGATGACAAGGCTCTCGCGCCCTTGGTGCATCTTGAGGCACAGTTCGGCCTTGCTCCCGATCCCATCCGCCGACTCGCGAGCCTTGGCGGTGTCGGCCTCACCGAGGCCTTGCGTCTGTCTAAACGCGACTCTCGCTCCCTGTATGATCTGCGCGACGGGGTGGAAAACACAATGGGGCCGGCTGAACTTGGCTATCGGTTGGGTTCAGAGGCAGGCACGTCAATCCTGCTCCTGCGCGCGGCGATGTTGGAACTCCCATTCGATCCCGCCTCACCCGCTGAAGTCTCCCGGGGTGCGGCAGCGGATTTTCCAATCCGTCCTGCCGACCTGATGCCGGATTATTCCGGCCCCGCGCTAGGCCGTGCGCTCAAGACGCTCGAATCCCGATGGATTGAAAGTGGCCTGACAATGGGCAAAGCGGCGCTTTTGGCGACGTTGACCGCCTGAATAGGGCACCGCAGACATACAGTCGTGATACCGACGCAAAACCGACGTAGTGCCGACAGCGATTTTGTCCCTAGGAAGAGATAGGGTTCAACCACCAATCAGCCTGATTGACAGGTGGCGTTCATTGCGGCAGTCTTGCCGCACCTGAGTAAAAGGAGGGTGCAAGATGTATCGCGGAATCTGGTTGTCATAAGCACAAGCTGACCGCATTCGCGTGGCCAACGGCTGCGCATTCACATTTTGTCCTGTCTTCTTTCTTTGGGTTTCCCCATGTTCAAGTTTTTCGAAAACCTCGTTGATCCTTATTGCGACTATGTCGAGACCGACACGCCGCCGACCAAGCTGTGGCCGTTCATCATGGACTATGCACAGCCGTTCAAACGGGTCTTTTTCCTTGCTGCGGTGATGTCCGTGGTGGTTGCCGCTGTGGAAATCGGCCTTATCGGCTATATGGGCCGCATCGTGGATTTGCTGATTGGCGATCCTGCCGATGTCTGGGCTGCGCATAAGGTTGAATTCCTTGCAGTGATCGTTTTTGTGCTGCTGCTCAGGCCCCTTTTGCAGGGATTGGACGTGCTGCTTCTGAACAACGCGATGTTGCCGAATTTTGGCACTTTGATCCGGTGGCGGGCGCACAAACATGTTTTGCGCCAATCGGTTGGCTGGTTTGAAAACGACTTTGCCGGACGTATTGCCAACCGCATTATGCAAACGCCGCCTGCCGCTGGCGAAGCGATGTTCCAGGTCTTTGACGCCATCACTTTCTCGATCGCTTATGTGGTTGGTGCCGCGCTTTTGTTGATGGACGCAGACCCGCGTCTGGTGCTGCCGATGCTGATTTGGTTGGTGCTTTATGGTGCGTTGGTGCGCTGGACGGTAGTCCGCGTTGGTCCCGCCTCACAGAAAGCGTCAGACGCCCGTTCACAGGTCACAGGCCGTGTGGTGGACGCCTACACCAACATACATTCCGTCAAACTATTCGCCCACAACCAGCGGGAGCTGGAATACGCCAAAGAGGCTATCGATTACTCTCGCGATACGTTTCAGCAAGAGATGAGGATCTTCACCATAATGGATGTGGTTCTGGTCTTTTTGAACGGACTTTTGATTGTGAGCGTTGTGGGATGGGCGATCTGGCTCTGGATGCAAGGGCAGGCGAGTGTCGGAGTGGTCGCGGCAGCCACCGCTTTGACACTGCGGCTCAATGCGATGACCGGCTGGATCATGTGGGCGCTGACCTCTTTCTTCCGTCAGCTGGGCGTGGTGGCCGAGGGTATGGAAACCATCGCACAGCCGATTGATCTTGTGGATGTTGCGGAAGCAAAACCGCTACAACTTACTGAAGGTAAAATGGAAATTGACGCCCTGTCGCACCATTATGGTCGCGGATCTGGCGGCTTGGATGCGATTTCCCTGACCATAAATCCGGGCGAAAAGATTGGCCTGATCGGACGCAGTGGCGCGGGGAAATCGACGCTCGTGAAGCTGCTTCTGAGGTTTTATGACGCCGAAACCGGCCGCATTCTGATCGACGGTCAGGACATCGCCAAGGTCACGCAGGACAGCCTGCGCGACGAGATCGGTATGGTGCAGCAGGACAGTTCGCTTCTGCATCGTTCGGTGCGTGACAATCTGTTGTATGGGCGGCCGGATGCCACTGAGGAGATGATGATTGCCGCGGCGAAAAAGGCCGAGGCGCATGAGTTTATCCTTGATCTTGAAGATCCGCAGGGCCGGAAAGGGTACGATGCGCACGTCGGTGAGCGTGGTGTGAAGCTGTCAGGAGGACAGCGGCAGCGGATCACGTTGGCGCGGGTGATCCTGAAAGATGCACCGATTCTTCTGCTGGATGAGGCCACAAGCGCGCTTGATAGCGAAGTGGAGGCCGCCATTCAAAGCACGCTTTATGGCATGATGGCGGGCAAAACCGTGATCGCGATTGCGCACCGTTTGTCCACGATTGCCGAGATGGACCGCATTCTGGTTCTGGACGCAGGTAGAATCGTCGAGCAGGGCAGTCACGCCGATCTACTTGCGCAGGGAGGCCTCTATGCCGGTTTCTGGGCGCGGCAGTCGGGTGGGTTCCTGAATGCCGACGAAGCCGCCGAGTAAATTGACCAATGCGCGTCCTCGCGGTAGGGGACGCGCATGAGCCAGATCATCATCCAGCGACTGGGCCTGCACGGCGACGGGATTGCCGAAGGTCCGATTTTTGCCCCCCTGACCTTACCAGGTGAGGAGGTGAGCGGAGAAATTGACGGCGATCGTCTGCGCGATGTGCGGATTGTGACGCCATCAGAGAACCGCGTGAAACCGCCATGCCGGCACTTCAAAGCCTGCGGCGGGTGCCAGTTGCAGCACGCGAGAGACGGTTTTGTCGCGGACTGGAAAGTGGATGTGGTCAGGAATGCGCTTGCGGCGCAGGGGCTTGTGGCCGAGATGAAGCCGATCTTGACCTCTCCGGCGGCCACACGTCGTCGCGCAGTATTTTCCGCGCGCCGCACTAAGAAAGGCGCAACTGTGGGGTTTCACGCCCGTGCCTCTGATGTGATTGCGGAAATCCCCGATTGCCAACTGCTTGATCCCAAGCTGATTCCGGCGATGGAGATTGTGGGCGATTTGGCCAAAATTGGCGGATCTCGCAAAGGTGAAATCAGCGCAACTGTCACCCTGAGCGACGGCGGTTTGGATGTGGCGGTGTGGGGCGGAAAACCGCTTGACGGACCGTTTCTTTCACAACTGGCGCAGGAAACCGAACGGCACAAGCTGGCTCGACTTTCATGGGATGGAGAAGTGGTCGCGACCCGCGTGCCGCCATATCAGCAATTCGGAAAGGCCAAGGTTGTGCCGCCAGCCGGCGCGTTTTTGCAGGCCACTCCGCAGGGTGAAGCAGATCTTCTCGCAGCGGTTCAGTCCGCCATCACGCAAGGCGAGAAAGGCATCGACCTTTTTGCGGGGTGTGGCACATTCACTTTGCCGATGGCAGAATGCGCACAGATGCACGGGGTGGAGGGCGAGCGAGCCATGACGAAAGCTCTGGACGCCGGCTGGCGCATGGCTGAAGGCTTGAAACACGTGACAACCGAGGCGCGGGACTTGTTCCGCAATCCGATCATTGCCGAAGATCTTCGCTATGATTTTGCAGTGATTGATCCACCAAGGGCCGGCGCCGAAGCGCAGGTTGCGGAATTGGCGCAGTCGGATGTTTCCGAAATTGCCTTTGTGAGTTGTAACCCTGTTACTTTCGCCCGCGACGCCGCGACTTTGGTCGGCGCAGGTTATGCGCTGGACTGGGTGCAGGTTGTGGATCAGTTCCGGTGGTCCAGTCACGTGGAGCTTGCGGCCCGATTCGCAAGACTTTGATACAAGTCACAGCGTCGTGACGGGTTTTTGCCGCTTTCATCTGTTATTGGACTAGGGCAATAGAACAAAAACAACCGAGGCACCTTCGATGCGCTGGCTATCTCTAGTTCTTCTTTTTGTCGTTGCTATCGGCGCGGCGGGCTGTTCGTCCAAATTCAAGACCTACAGCGGCCCTAAGGTGACGCATGTCGTGATCTACAAAGAACAGCGCAAAATGCACTTGCTGCACAATGAGACTGTTCTGAAGTCTTATGACGTGGATCTGGGGTTTGCGCCGGCTGGGCACAAACAGTTTGAGGGCGATGGTCGAACGCCGGAAGGGCAATACTGGATTGATCGTCGCAATCCGAACAGTCAGTTCTATTTGTCGATTGGCATTTCTTATCCAAATGCGGCCGATCGCGCCTATGCCGAAGCTCAGGGAAAATCGCCTGGCGGTGACATCTTTATTCACGGGCAGCCCGAAGTGTTCAAAAACAAAAAGGCCGACTGGACCGCGGGCTGCATCAGCGTGACCAATCGCGAGATGCGGGACATCTATGCGATGGTCAGGAACGGCACACAAGTTTGGATTTATCCGTAACTACCCGTCGAAATTGGCAATATCGGTTGTGGCATAGGTTGGTGCGCCCATGACGAGGGTCCACCAGATTTTGCCATTCTTCTCCTGAAACCAAGCAAATCCGATGTCGCGGGCATTTTGATCAAGGATCACTGCACGGGTGTCGTCCTGTTCCATCCAAGCGGCGAGTGTTTCCATTTCGGTCTCGTATGTCTCGGAAATGGTCTCTCCGGTCAGTTCACCTTGGTAGCCTACACGTTTGACGCGATCGAGGGGTGAGGAGCCGTCAGAGCCGAAATGCCAGGGGCGGTTTTGCAACGCCATGTCTCTGGAGTGGGTTGCCGCAGCCGCATTGAGCTGTGCGCTGTATTCAACCGGAACAGCGCCCGAGGCCTGTCGCAAAGCGTTTACGCTGTCCAGAACACGGAATTGAATCTTGTTAGACGCGTTCGAGGAGATCCTGTATTGTTTGGCTCCGGAAGAGCCGCCGGTGGTGGTGCAGGCCGCCAGAGTTAGCGCCAGAACAATAAATAGAGTAAAGATCCGCATGTCTTCCCCGCTTGGTGATTTTGCGTTTTGCATTGATCTACCTGTATGAAGTTGACATGAAAACCCACATCGGCGTGACGTGGCCGATCTGACGATTGATTGATTTGCGACTGAGGCTTTCGGGCAATATCGTTTGACGTAACATAAGACCGTGTCTGGGAGAGCACCATGACAGATAATTGCAAAAATTTTTTGGGCCGCCGCGCATTTTTGGCGACGGGTGCGGCTTTTGCAGGGGCGCCGGCGTTGGCGCAAACCGAATCCAGCACAACCGAGGTCGAACGGGACTTGGACGAGGCGGTCGTGCGCAACATCTCAAGCTTCCGCTCACTTGATTGGCAGCCGTACTTCAGCAACCTGAGAAACGGTGCTGTTCTTGTGGATATCACGAGCCGCGCCTTGCATTACTGGTCTGAGGATCAGTCGGTCTATAAGCTGTACCCGACATCCGTGCCTTTGACCGAGGATTTGACCAAAAAAGGGCGTACAAAGATCATTCGAAAGGTCGAGGGGCCGAGCTGGCGTCCGACGCCATCGATGCGCAAGCGCAACCCAGAATGGCCTGAGTTTGTTGGCCCGGGACCGGACAATCCCTTGGGGACACATGCGCTGTATCTGAGCTGGACCTACTACCGGATTCACGGGACGCATGATACACGTAAAATTGGACGTAGATCGTCCAACGGCTGTATTGGCCTTTACAACGAACATATTGCAGAGCTGTTTGCGCTCACGAATGTGGGCACACAAGTGTTGCTTATTTGACGACATTTTGCTGTTAGGAGTCGTGAATCCCTAAACTAGGGTTTGCAAACGCAGACTTTTTCCTGTTTAGACGATTGCACGAGGTTAAGTCTTGGGTGCTTGTCATCGCCCTCTTTTTTGTTTTTGGTGGCAAGCGAATTCTGGAGGATACTATGAAGAAACTCGTTCTCGCTGCTGCACTGACCGCCGCTGCTTCCACTGCCTTTGCTGGCTCCATGGCCGATCCGGTTGTAGAACCGCCGGTAATTGAAGAAGCAGCGTCGAGCTCCAACGCAGCTGTCTGGGTTCCGCTGCTTCTGTTGGTTGTTATCGCCGCAGCAGCTACTCAGTCGTAATTCACACGAATTACAACAAACAGTTAAAGGCGAGGGTATTACCCTCGCCTTTTCTTTTGGTCTGACGCTCGTGGCCCGCCTTTAGGACGTGACCCAGCCTCCCAGATTTTCAGAGATGATGTCAGACAGCGCATCAATATGCGCTTCGTCCGAGTTCAGGCAGGGAATATAGAGAAAGTCCTCGCCGCCTGCTTCCTCAAAGCTCTCTTTGATCTCTTCATTGATCTCTTCCAGCGTTTCGATGCAGTCCGCCGAAAAGGCTGGCGCGACGACGGCGATGCTTTTCTTGCCTTCTTCTTGGGCCAGACGCGCCACCTCTTCTACTGTGTAGGGGCGAAGCCAGTCTTCGGGTCCAAACTGGGATTGGAACGTGGTGCGCAATTCTGTCTTGTCCCAGCCCAGCCGCTCCTGCAAAAGACGTGTCGTTTTTTGGCACTGACAGTGGTAGGGATCCCCCTCCATCAGATAGCGTTTCGGCATGCCGTGGTAGGAAACCACCAGCAAATCAGGGCGTTTCTCCCGAGACGCATAGGCGGCCTCGATGGAAGAAGCCAATGCCTCGATATAGGCGGGGTGATCAAAATAGGCGGGCACTGTGCGAGCCGCGGGCTGCCATTTTTCGTCCATCAATGCGCGAAAGAACTGGTCATTCGCGGTGGCTGTGGTTGCGCCTGCATATTGCGGGTAAAGCGGGAAAAACAGCACCCGCTCACAGCCCGCCGACACCATTTCACGCACCTTGGAAGGCGTGGAGGGGTTGCCGTAGCGCATACAGAAATCGACCATCACCTGATCGCCGTAACGCGCCTGCATTTTATCTGCAATCGCGGCGGTTTGCTCTTTGGTAATCACCATCAGAGGGCTTTCGCCCCGCTCTTTATCCCAGATCGACTCATAGGCCTCGCCACTGGAAAAAGGTCGTTTGGTGAGGATGATGAGTTGCAGGATTGGTTGCCATTTCCACCACGGGTAGTCGATCACCCGCTTGTCCGACAAAAATTCGTTAAGATACCGGCGCATGGGCCAATATGTGTAGTCATCCGGCGTACCAAGGTTGGCCAGCAAAATACCGGTTTTGCCACGCGGAACGGCGGGGTGGTCGGCAGGGGCGTGAGCGGGGCAGGCGACGTCTTTCATCTTTTGGTCCACTGTTTTTCGCGCCGTCATTTCGGCAGTTTGATTTCTGATGCGCCTAGCGCATCTGCAAGGCGGGTTGACGCGGACCCAGGGCGGAGCGGTTGCGGTTGGCTCTCGTCAGGAGACCAGCCGGTCATAAAGATCATATCAAAGGTTGCTGTGAGGCGGCCCTCTTCCATGAAGTTCTCTACGTAAAGTTCCGCCGCGCGGATCAGCACTTTGCGCTGTGTTGGTTTGCGCAGGCGTTGATCAAGGGCGTTGGCTTCCCCCATCGCACGAAGATCCTTCATCAAGGCCCAGGGCGTTTCGTAGGTGACCTTTAGAGGGAGAGAATCGGCAACCGGCAAAGCCAGTCCGGCGCGTTGCAACAAGGCGCCCATATCGCGAATTTCACCCATCGGAACGACGCGGGGCGACAGGCCGCCCGTAATTTCGCTTTCGGCCTGCGCCAAAGCGCTGCGCAGCTCATTCAAAGTCTGGCCGCCAAATGTCACAGCCAGAAAAAGCCCGTCCGGAGAAAGGGCGCGGCGGCTTTGGATGATTTGCCCGACTGGATCATCGGCCCAATGCAGGCTTAACGCATGCACCACCAGATCATGCGCACCCTCGCGCAAATCAAGCACATCGGTGTCTTCCACTATCGCGGCGTCCGGAATGCAGCGGCGCCAAACATCAGGAAATCCGGTCACAATCGCGGGCCTTGTAAACCCTCTGTTAACCATACTGAGGCGATCCTGAACCTCCTCGATCGCGACCTCATGTAGGAACATACCTTTGGACACATCAGCGCGCGCGCGATTGCGCGTCAGGGCCTTACGATCGGTGAGTTTCGGCTGGGTCTGCATGAGGCGGACAATATGACGAAGAAAAGTAAGTTTCAAACGGCCTTGCAGATGGTTTTTCCATCCCGCTGTGTTGCCTGCGGTGCATTGGTTGAAGGAGACTTCGGACTTTGCAGTTTATGTTGGGCGCAGACGCCGTTTTTGGGTGGTGCGCAATGTGATTTTTGCGGAATTTCTGTTTTGGCAGAAAGTGTGGAAGATCAGCTCACTTGTGATGCGTGCCAATCCGTCCCTCGGCCTTGGGTTAAGGGCGCGGCAGCGTTGTCATACGAAGGTGTGGCGCGCAAATTGGTGTTGGCCTTGAAACATGGAGACCGGCAGGACATTGCATTGCCATGTTCAAAATGGATGGCGTCGGCCGGCAGGGAACTGTGGGAGGCGGAAGCCATAGTTGTGCCGGTGCCCTTGCACTGGAGCCGTTTGTTGAAACGGCGCTACAATCAGGCGGGCGTTTTGGCCAAGCGCGTGGCACGGCATTTGGATTTGGCATTTTGTCCTGATGCGTTGCTTCGGCCCCGCGTCAGGGGAACCACCGCAGGTCTCACCACCGAGGAGCGGTTTGATAAAATGTCTGGAGCCATAGAGCCGCACCCCAAACGCGGGCAGCGTTTGGCCGGCAGGCGGACGATTGTGGTGGATGACGTGATGACGAGCGGGGCGACTTTGACCGCCGCAGCGCAAGCGGCGTTGCAGGCTGGTGCCAAAGATGTGTGTGTGCTGACACTGGCACGCGTTGCAAAGGGCGACTAAATGCCTGACAAATGTTGAAACACTGAGGATCGCGCAATGACGATTGAAATTTATACCAGCCCTCTTTGTGGCTTTTGCCACGCCGCCAAACGCTTGTTGAATCAAAAGGGCGTTGAGTACACCGAATTTGACGTTCTGTCAGAGCCTGACCGTAAGCCGGAGATGATCAAACGCGCCAACGGAGGTCGAACGGTTCCCCAAATTTTCGTCGGCGACATTCACGTGGGCGGGTGTGACGATCTTTATGCGCTTGAGCGTGCGGGCAAGCTCGATGGGCTGCTTGGCCGGTGACGCCAATGCGGATCGCACTTTTACAGATCACGTCATCGGATCAGCCGTCGGAAAACCTGACGACTGTTGAAGGCATGATCCGCACAGCGGCGGCGCAAGGAGCCGGATTTATCTTTACGCCAGAAGTGACCAACATTGTTTCCATGAGCCGGAAGCATCAGGTGAGTGTTTTGTGCCATGAAGGCGACGATCCAATGCTGGCGCGGGTGCGGGGCCTTTGTTCTGAATTGGGCGTTTGGGTCAGTCTTGGAAGCCTTGCCTTGAAAACAGAGGACACAGACGGACGGTTTGCCAATCGCTCCTTTGTGATTGATGACAAGGGCGAAATTGCTGCCCGATACGACAAAATCCACATGTTTGATGTGGATGTGTCGCCAGAAGAAATCTATCGCGAATCCGACGGCTATCGTCCCGGAGCGGTGGCAACGACTGTGCCAACACCCGCTGGGACGGTCGGGTTGTCGATTTGTTACGACCTGCGGTTTCCGCATCTCCATCGCGCTTTGGCCAAATCTGGGGCGCAGATCTTGACCGTCCCAGCGGCATTTTCACCTGTCACCGGTGCTGCGCACTGGGAGGTTCTGTTGCGGGCGCGGGCCATTGAAACAGGATGTTTCGTTGTTGCGGCTGCACAAACCGGCCGGCATGACGCCACCGTAGGCAAATCGCGCCAAACTTATGGGCATTCGATGGTAATTGCGCCATGGGGAGAGGTTTTGGCAGATGCCGGAACCGACTGCGGCATCACATATGTTGATCTTGACCTGTCGATGGTGGACAAAGCGCGCAGACAAGTGCCCGCTTTGGGCCATGACCGAGAGTTCGACGGACCCTGATGAACGACAAAAGCGGCTTGGCCATTACCCTGTTTGGCGAGATCCTGATGGTGGATCAGCTCGCCCGTACGCGCTTGACCAAAGCGTTGCCCAAGGGAATGGAACTGTCTCATTTTTCCGTTTTGAATCAATTGGATCGAACGAATTCGGAGCGCAGCCCCGCACAGTTGGCAAAGACGTTCCACGTCACCCGCGGTGCCATGACCAATACCCTGCATAAGCTTGAACTGGCTGGATATGTGCATATCCGGCCGGATTGGGACGACGCCCGCCGCAAGATGGTGGCCATAAGCCCCGCCGGCCGTCAGGCGCGGGATGCAGCGTTGGCGGGCATGGAGCCGCTGATTCGGGATATTGTCGAGAATCTCGGCGACGAGCGTGTCCGCTCGGCCCTACCGATTTTGCGGGAACTGCGCCTGCGCCTTGAGGACGACACTTAAGGTTTCGTGCTGGCTGTGACGTAGTTGACAGACAGGTCCCGAGCCGAGATCGACCAGCTCCAAGCGATCGGGTTGAACACAAACCCTTTCCGGTCGACTGGTGTCACACCGGATTTCTCCAGTAGCGCAAACAATTCATCTGGCGTGATGAATTTGTGCCATTCATGCGTTCCCTTGGGCAGCCAGCGCATAACAAACTCGGCGCCGACAATCGCCATAGCAAAGCTCTTGGGATTGCGGTTGATCGTAGAGCAGAGATGCAGGCCACCCGATTTCAGAAGACGTTGGCAAACCGTCAGAAATTCCAGAGGATCGGCAACGTGTTCCACAACTTCCATGTTCAGAACGACATCGAATTGCTCGCCAGCTTCGGCCATCGCTTCAGCGGTGGTGTGTCTATAGTCGATGTCTAGACCGGATTGTTCCGCATGGACTCTTGCCACAGGAATATTGCCGCCTGCCGCATCGGCGCCCACGACTGTTGCTCCGAGGCGTGCCATTGGTTCGGAAAGCAGTCCGCCACCGCATCCGATATCCAGCAATCGCAATCCGGCAAAGGGCAACTCTGTGTTCAGGTCGCGATTGAACTCTGCCGCGATCTGCGTCGTAATATAGTCCAGACGGCAGGGATTGAGCATGTGGAGAGGCTTGAACTTGCCATTGGGGTCCCACCATTCGGCGGCCATGGCCTCGAATTTGGCGACCTCGGACGGGTCAACGGTGCTCTGGGAGGCTTGCATTTAATACTCTCCGTGGGTCATGTGGGCTGTCTCTACATTTAAGGAAAGACATGGACAAGAACTCGGGCCAAAAGCGCGCAGTGCAGTATCTTTATCCGCCGGTCGAGCCATTTGACCAGAGGATGTTGGATGTTGGCGACGGGCATCAGGTTTATGTGGAACAATCTGGCAATCCCAAGGGGCTGCCGGTGGTGGTTGTGCATGGCGGTCCGGGCGGCGGGTGCAGCCCTGCGATGCGACGGTATTTCGATCCCAGTGTCTATCGGGTGATCCTTTTTGATCAGCGAGGCTGTGGCAGGTCGCGGCCTCATGCGAGCATCGAGGACAACACAACATGGCACCTTGTTGCGGATATGGAACTTATTCGCACTACGCTTGGGATTTCCGATTGGATCGTCTTTGGCGGCAGCTGGGGCGCGACCTTGTCCTTGCTTTATGCGCAGGCGCATCCAGAAAAGGTGGTCTGTTTGGTGCTGCGTGGCGTCTTCTTGATGATGCAGCGGGAACTCGATTGGTTTTACGGCGGTGGCGCAGGGCATTTTTGGCCGGAACCGTGGGAGCGATTTACATCGTTGGTGCCGACGGAAGAGCGTGGCGATTTTATCGAGGCCTATCACCACCGCTTGTTTTGCGGCGATCGCGCGACCGAAGTGAAATACGCCCGTGCTTGGGCGTCGTGGGAAAACGCCTTGGCGTCTGTTTATTCAAGCGGTGCTGGCGGAGAGGCGCCGGCGGAATATGCGCGTGCCTTCTCTCGGCTGGAGAATCACTATTTCCGCAACAAGGGTTTTCTTGAGTTTGACGGGCAGATTCTGGGCCATATGGACAGAATTAAGGATATTCCCGGATTCATTGTCCAGGGTCGCTACGACATGATTTGTCCGCCAAAGGCAGCCTATGAGCTGACCGAGTCTTGGGGAGAGATGGCGGATCTGCGTATGGTGCGCAATGCGGGGCATGCTCTGTCTGAACCCGGTATAAGTGCGGAACTTGTGCGCATAATGGATCAACTTGCGCGGGCCTGAGGGCGACTTGGTATGATGGGGGCTGGACATCGGGGCGATGTCGTCGTCTGATCGGCGTCCGAAATTGGAGAGTTAACCCATGACACGGATCAGCAGGCGTAGCCTTTTGACCAGCGGTGCTGCAGCCGGTGTGCTTGCCGCCAGCGGTCTTGGCGTGGCGGCTGCACCGAAAACCGGCGGCACGTTGCGGGCGGTTTTGCCGGGCGGATCGGTGTCCGACACATGGGATGCGCGCGAACATTCCGAGCTTTTCATGATGGCTGCAGCGCATGGCGCGGTGTTTGACTGTTTGACCGAGATCGGCCCTGACGGTGCATTGCGCGGTGAGCTGGCCGAAAGCTGGGACGCCAGCCCGGATGCGCGCGTCTGGACCTTTGATCTGCGGCGTGATGCCGTGTTCCACAACGGCAAGGCTTTTGGCGCGGATGATGTTTTAGAATCCTTTGCGCTGCATGGGCCGGAAAGCCGTTCTCCGGCCGCGCCGTTGTTGGCGGGTGTGCAAAACCTGCGCAAGTTGACCGGCCATCAGGTGCAGTTTGAGTTGGCTGCACCCAATGCAGACTTCCCTTATTTGCTTTCGGATTATCACCTCGTGATCTATCCGGCAGGCTACGTGGAATTGGCGATGATCGGTGGGATCGGCACCGGAATGTATCGCGTCGAGAATTTCCAACCCGGCGAGGTGTTCAGCGCATCTCGGGTGCAGGGCCATTATAAGGACGGCAAAGCGGGGTTCTTTGATAGTTTGGAGTTTACGGCCGCGACCTCGGCGCTGGGCATGCAGATGTTGTCGGATGGAACGGTGGATACCGTGGGTCAAATCAGCGCGGTGGATGCAGTGCATTTGGCCGATTGGCGCGGAGTCCGGTTACAGAAAGCCACCGGTAACGCCCATGTGGCCCTGACATCTCACGGTGATCTCAACCTGCGTCGGGCGTTGCAGCACGGCCTGGATCGGCGGGCGCTTTTAGATGATGTGTTGCTTGGTCACGGCGATATTGGTCGAGACTCACCGGTTGGACCGGCAAACCAGTATTTTGCCGTTAAGTTGGATGCACCAGCGTTTGATTCTGATTTGGCCCGACACTTCCTGAAGAAATCTGGCGTAGATCGTTTGAACTTGTCTGTGATGCATCATCTGCCAGCACCTTCGAGCCAATTGGCAGAGGCGATTGGGACGCAGTTTTCAGCGCTTGGACTGCCGGTTCAGATCGGCACGGGGTCTGGCGTGGTACACAGCAGTGCGGGTCGTGCGACCGAAGACTGGGTGCTGTCGATATACCTGACAGCTGGCGCGCCTTGGAATGCTTCAAATTGGACGCATCCAATGTTTGAAACCATGCTTTTGTCCGCACGCTCGGAGCTGGACTCTACCAAACGCCGCGCTCGGTATCAGGACATTCAGGAATTGCTGAGAAACGAAGGCCCAATGACCGTGCCTGTGTTTGCAGACCACTTACAGGCGGTGTCGAATCGCATCGAAACGCCATCGGCCATTGGCCGCCACTGGGCGATGGACAATGCGCGGTTCGCAGAGAGATGGTGGCGCGCCTGAACGCATAGACCGATTGGCCCTTGCAGACTCAGCCTATCGGACGTATATCGCTCTCAACAGCGGCGCGGTCGGTTTAGCCTGAACGCTCCACCGGGAAACATCGACGGGCCGCGCGCCCGTTTTTTTGTGCTTGGAAGACATCAATGAGTGACCTGATTGCCAAGGCGGCAATTGACCGCAAACTAGCCGAGATCGTCGGCCCCGTTATCGAAGATATGGGGTTCGAACTGGTCCGTTTGCGTCTTATGGGTGGCAACACCCACACACTGCAAATCATGGCGGAACGTCCGTCGGGCGGCATCGAAGTGGATGAATGCGCAGCAATTTCCAACGCGGTCAGTGCCGTTCTGGATGTCGAAGATCCGCTTGTTGACAGCTATGTTCTTGAAGTTGGCAGCCCTGGTATTGACCGCCCTTTGACTCGCCTCAAGGATTTCGACACCTATGAGGGATATGAGGCAAAACTGGAAACCAGTGAGCTGATCGGCGGGCGTAAGCGTTTTAAGGGCGTTTTGGCGGGCGTTGAAGGTGATGATGTCCTGATCAACATCGATGATCAGGGTGAAACCGTGACCGTTGGGTTGCAGTTTGACTGGCTGGCCGAGGCCAAACTGGTTCTGACTGACGATCTGATCAAAGAAATGCTGAAGGCTCGCAAGGATGCGGGCGTTTTGAACGAAGACAAATTTGACGACATCGAGACCGACGAGTCTGCGGACGAGTCCGAGGAGTAAATAAGATGGCAATCACCTCTGCAAACCAGCTTGAGCTTCTGCAAACTGCTGAAGCTGTGGCACGCGAAAAGATGATCGACCCGGGCCTCGTGGTCGAAGCGATGGAAGAATCCCTCGCCCGCGCAGCCAAGAGCCGCTACGGCGCCGAAATGGACATCCGTGTCAGCATCGATCGCAAGACCGGTAAGGCGACGTTCACCCGCGTGCGCACCGTGGTCGAGGACGAAGAGCTTGAGAACTATCAGGCCGAGTTCACGGTGGAGCAAGCCAAGCAGTACATGGAAAGTCCCGAAGTCGGTCAGCAGTACATCGAAGAAGTGCCGCCGGTTGAAATGGGCCGTATTGCTGCGCAATCTGCCAAGCAGGTTATTTTGCAGAAGGTGCGCGAAGCAGAGCGTGATCGTCAATATGATGAATTCCACGATCGCGTGGGTACCATCATCAACGGTCTGGTCAAACGCGAAGAGTATGGCAACGTGATCGTTGATGTGGGCCGTGGCGAAGCCATTCTGCGTCGCAACGAGAAGATCGGCCGCGAAAGCTATCGCCCGAACGACCGCATCCGCTGCTTCATCAAAGATGTACGCCGTGAGACCCGTGGTCCGCAGATCTTCCTGTCGCGCACCGCGCCTGAGTTCATGGCAGAACTGTTCAAGATGGAAGTGCCGGAAATCTATGACGGCATCATCGACATCAAAGCCGTAGCTCGCGATCCCGGTTCGCGCGCCAAGATTGCCGTCATCAGCCACGATGGCTCTATTGATCCCGTGGGGGCCTGTGTTGGTATGCGCGGCTCCCGCGTTCAGGCGGTTGTGAACGAGCTTCAGGGTGAAAAAATCGACATCATCCCATGGAACGAAGATCAGCCGACGTTCCTTGTAAACGCGCTACAGCCGGCCGAAGTGACCAAAGTTGTTCTGGACGAAGAAGCCGGCAAAATCGAAGTTGTTGTGCCTGATGAGCAGCTTTCGCTGGCCATTGGCCGTCGCGGCCAGAACGTGCGCCTTGCGTCGCAGCTGACTGCGTTGGATATCGACATCATGACCGAGGCCGAAGAATCCGAACGCCGCCAGAAAGAGTTCGAAGAGCGTACCAAGCTGTTCATGGACACGCTGGATCTCGATGAGTTCTTCGCACAGCTTCTGGTTTCGGAAGGCTTTACCAACCTTGAAGAGGTTGCCTACGTGGAAGTTGACGAACTGTTGGTCATTGATGGTGTTGACGAAGACACGGCCAACGAACTTCAGGCACGTGCACGTGACTTCATCGAAGCACAGAATAAAGCCGCGCTTGATGCGGCGCGTGAACTGGGTGTTGAAGACAGCCTGGTTGCATTTGAAGGTCTGACACCCCAGATGATTGAGGCGCTCGCGAAAGACGGCGTTCTGACGCTTGAAGACTTCGCAACATGTGCAGATTGGGAACTCGCCGGTGGCTGGACCAATGTGGATGGCGAGCGTGTAAAAGACGACGGTGTGCTAGAGCCCTTCGGCATGACACTGGAAACTGCGCAAGACATGGTGATGACCGCGCGTATCGTTTTGGGTTGGGTTGATCCGGCCGAGCTGGAAACCGCTGCTGAGGAAGAAGCCGGTGAAGAAGGCGCTTCCGACGAGGAGGCCGAGGCCTGATCTCAGGCCTCGGGGGTCTTGACATGAGCCGCGGAGGGCGGGCCGACGAACGGCCATCCGAACCGGAGCGCAAGTGCATCGCCACTGGTGCAAGCTCGTCTACCAACGGGCTTGTACGGTTTGTGGTTGGACCTGATGGCACTGTAGTGCCCGACATCCTCGGCAAGTTGCCTGGTCGCGGTATGTGGGTTTCCGCGGATCGCGAAGCGATCGAGAAAGCAGCCAAGAAAGGTCTGTTTTCGCGCGCAGCAAAACAAAAGGTGCAGGTTCCGGCGGGGCTTGTTGACGAGGTCGAGCGCCAATTGGCACATCGCGTTGTTGAGCTCGTAAGCCTGTCGCGTCGATCTGGATCGGCTGTGACTGGATATGAAAAGGTCAAGGATTGGCTTGTCAAAGATGTGGCTGAAATCCTGCTTCAGGCATCTGACGGGTCAGAGCGCGGAAAAATGAAACTGCGGCCGCCAAATGGGGGCCATTACTTTGACTGCCTGACAGCCAGCGAATTGGGTTTGGCATTTGGGCGACAAACTGTGATACATGGGGCGCTTGCGTCTGGCGGACTCACTCTACGTGTTGTAGAGGAAGCCCAAAGATTAAAAGGCGTACGCAAAAATTCGGTGGCAGGGGCCGCCGGGAAGGACAAGAAAGCCAGATGAGCGATAACGACGGTAAAAAAACCCTGGGTCTGCGCGGTGGCAACCGCCCTGGTAACGTGAAGCAGAGCTTCAGCCACGGGCGCACCAAAAACGTTGTGGTGGAAACCAAGCGTAAACGCGTGGTTGTGCCCAAACCAGGTGCGGCCAAACCGGGTGCTGCATCGGGTAAAATTGCGGGTGATCCCTCGCGGCGTCCGGCGGGCATTTCCGATGCGGAAATGGAGCGCCGTATGAAGGCATTGCAGGCCGCAAAGGCCCGCGAAGCCGAAGAGGCTGCGAAGCGCGAAGCTGAAGAAAAGAAACGCGCCGAGGCGCGTGAGCGCCGCCGTCAAGAAGCGGAAGCCAAAGAGCGCGAACAGCGCGAGGCCGAAGAGAAGGCCCGTAAAAAGGCCGAAGACGAAGAGCGCAAGAAGAAGGAGGTCGAAGAGGCCGCCAAACGTGCAGCTGCCGAAGCTGCTGCTCCTGCGCCCGCCGCCGCGGCACCTCAGGGTCGTGGCGCTCCGAACCACAAGGCTGCACCGGCGCCGACGCCTCGCAAGGCCGACCGTGAACGCGAACAGCGCAACACGCGCGGCAAAGGTCGAGACGATGGCCGCCGTTCCGGCAAGCTGACACTTGGTCAGGCAACCGGAGGCGAAGGCAACCGTCACCGTTCGATGGCTGCGATGAAACGTAAGCAGGAACGTGCCCGTCAAAAAGCGATGGGTGGCACGGTCGAGCGCGAAAAGGTTGTACGCGATGTTCAGCTGCCCGAGGCGATCCTCGTCTCCGAGCTGGCCAACCGTATGGCCGAGCGGGTGGGTGAAGTTGTGAAAGCGCTCATGAACATGGGTATGATGGTCACACAGAACCAGACGATCGACGCCGATACTGCGGAACTGATCATCGAAGAGTTCGGCCACAAGGTCGTCCGCGTTTCCGACGCTGACGTAGAAGACGTGATTGCCGAAGTTGAAGACAAAGAAGAAGACCTGAAGCCGCGTCCGCCCGTGATCACCATCATGGGCCACGTTGACCACGGCAAAACGTCTTTGTTGGATGCGATCCGCGACGCACGTGTTGTGGCTGGCGAAGCTGGCGGGATCACACAGCACATCGGTGCATATCAGGTGAAAACCGAAGGTGGTGCCGTTCTGTCGTTCCTCGACACCCCGGGCCACGCGGCGTTTACTTCGATGCGCTCTCGCGGTGCTCAGGTGACCGATATTGTTGTTCTGGTTGTGGCGGCGGATGACTCGGTCATGCCGCAGACGATTGAGGCCATCAACCACGCTAAGGCAGCCGGAGTGCCGATGATCGTCGCGATCAACAAGATGGACCGTCCGGCGGCTGATCCCCAGAAAGTGCGCGCAGAGCTTTTGCAGCATGAGGTGATCGTCGAGGCGATGTCCGGTGACGTGCAGGATGTTGAAGTCTCCGCACACACTGGCCAAGGTCTGGATGAACTGCTCGAAGCCATTGCGCTTCAGGCGGAAATTCTTGAACTGAAAGCCAACCCCGATCGCGCGGCACAGGGTGCCGTGATTGAAGCACAGTTGGATGTGGGTCGTGGTCCAGTTGCCACCGTTCTGGTGCAGACAGGCACGCTGAAACAAGGCGATATCTTCGTTGTGGGTGAGCAGTACGGTAAGGTTCGTGCGCTGATCAACGACAAGGGCGATCGCGTCAAAGAAGCCGGCCCGTCGGTACCTGTAGAGGTTCTTGGTCTGAACGGCACACCCGAAGCGGGTGACGTTCTGAACGTGACCGAAACCGAAGCGCAGGCGCGTGAAATTGCCGCCTATCGCGAGCAAGCTGCGAAAGACAAACGTGCTGCGGCCGGTGCTGCAACCACTCTGGAACAGCTGATGCAGAAGGCCAAGGAAGACGAAAACGTCGCCGAGCTGCCAATTCTGGTCAAAGCCGACGTACAGGGCTCCGCGGAAGCCATCGTTCAGGCGATGGAAAAAATCGGTAACGGCGAAGTGCGTGTGCGTGTTCTACACCATGGCGTAGGCGCCATCACCGAAAGTGACGTTGGCCTTGCGGAAGCGTCTGGTGCGCCGATCATGGGCTTTAACGTGCGTGCGAACGCATCGGCCCGTAACAGCGCCAACCAGAAGGGTGTCGAAATCCGCTACTACTCGGTTATCTATGACCTTGTGGATGACGTGAAAGCCGCCGCATCCGGCCTATTGAGCGCGGAAATTCGTGAAAAGTTCATCGGATATGCCGAAATCAAAGAAGTCTTCAAAGTCACTGGCATTGGCAAGGTTGCCGGCTGTCTGGTCACTGAAGGCGTGGCGCGTCGCTCTGCGGGCGTCCGCCTGTTGCGCGACAACGTTGTGATCCACGAAGGCACCTTGAAGACACTCAAGCGCTTCAAGGATGAAGTTGCCGAAGTCATCTCGGGTCAGGAATGCGGTATGGCGTTTGAAAACTACGACGACATCCGCCCGGCGGACGTGATTGAGATTTTCGAACGCGAAGAAATCACACGGACTCTGGACTAAGGTTCGACCCAACCAAACAGAAAAAAGGCCGCCTTTTTCAGGCGGCCTTTCTATTTGTTGATCGTTGAGATCGGTTTTCCTGAGAAAATCTTGTCGCCGACCAGAACGGAAATCCGTCCGTCGGGCAAGTTTCCGACAAGGGTGCCCTGTATGGACACGCAGCTGCCCACTGTGATGGTGCGTAACATGCCAATGTCCCCAGATGATTGACGGGTGATGTAAGGTGACAGGCATGGAGCCCGCGAGTTGACCGCCCCATGTCTTCATTTCTAGCAAAAATGTAGCACGACGCGCGGGAGGGTTTCATCCCACCGGCTCAAATCACAGGGAAATGAGCGAAATACCGCGAAACCTAGACCCAGTCGCGTATCATCGGGATCAACGGCAGGTCTGCGGGTGGCATTTCGTAGTCCCGTAGGTTTTCAGGCCGGACCCACTTCAAAACCTGTCCCTCGCGCGCGATTGGTGTGCCTTCCCATTTTCGACACGCAAATAGCGGCATCAACAAATGGAAATCATCGTAGTTGTGCGAAGCAAAAGTGAGCGGGGCAAGGCAGCTTTGCCACGTGTTGATGCCGAGCTCTTCCTCCAGTTCACGGATCAAGGCGACCTCGGGTGTTTCGCCGGACTCGACTTTACCACCGGGGAATTCCCACATTCCAGCCATGGATTTACCCTGCGGGCGTTGTGCCAAAAGGATACGCCCATCAACGTCGATTAGACACACAGCAGAAACAAGAATAGTTTTCACGAGCGATAGTCCGCATTGATAGTGATGTAGCCATGGGTCAAATCGCAGGTCCAAACGGTGCTGCTGCTTTCTCCCAAGCCCAGATCGACAGTGATTTGAATTGATGCGTTCTGCATATAGGCCGCGCCGGCGTCTTCGGTATAGTCAGGCGAAACCCAACCGGCCTCTGCGACAAGGATATCGCCAAATCGAATGGTCAAAAGGTCCCGATCAGCTGCCGCGCCGGATTTGCCGATCGCCATCACGATCCGGCCCCAGTTTGGGTCTTCGCCTGCGATGGCGGTTTTCACCAGCGGCGAATTTGCGATAGCCAAAGCATGCGTGCGGGCATCTGCCTCGGTTGCGGCTCCGGTGACAGAAACTTCGACAAACTTGGTTGCGCCTTCTCCGTCTCGCACCACCTGATGGGCCAGATCAAGCATCACTGCGTGCAGGCAGGCTTTGAAGTCAGCGTCATTGGTCACATCGACGCCGCTTTGGCCAGTGGCCGCCAGCAGTAACGTGTCCGACGTCGATGTGTCGCTGTCGACGGTGATGCTGTTGAACGTTCTTTCGTTCAGCTCAGACAGCATGGCCTGAAGCGGGGCGCGGTCAATTTTGGCATCCGTGAAGATGTAAACCAGCATGGTCGCCATATCCGGTGCAATCATGCCGGACCCTTTGGCGATGCCGGCGATTTTTACGTCTCCGTTGGATGTGGAAATCGTCCGCGTGGATCCCTTGGCAAAGGTGTCAGTTGTGCGGATCGCCTCTGCGGCTCCCGCCATCCCATCCGCGCTTAGCCGTTCTGAAAGATCGGACAGTTTGGCAGTGATACGATCGTGCGGCAGGGGTTCACCAATCACACCGGTCGAACTTGAAAACACCCGCGTTTCTGGCAAACCGAGTGTTTCGGCCACAGCGTTGGTCACTGCCTTGGTGGAGTGAACGCCGTTCTTGCCGGTAAACGCATTGGCATTGCCGGCATTCACCAAAATGGCAGCGCCCAAATCGCTGTCGTCACCAATTTTATCCTGACAATCCAATACGGCGGCTGAACGCGTTGCAGATTTGGTGAACACCCCTGTCACAACTGTTCCCGGTGCGAGGTGCGCAAGCATCACGTCCATGCGACCGGCATACTTCACACCAGCTTCAACGCTTGCGAAACGGGCGCCAGCAATCTCCGGCAAATCAGGAAAGGCTTTTGGGGCGAGCGGAGAGACGTGTTCGATGGAGGCCATGATCAGTCCTGTGTCACCTGGCCGCCGATCAAGTCAGCGCGGCGGATGATTTCAGGGCTCATGTTGGCGGCTTCGGTTTTTACGATGTCGGCGCCTGCGGTCAAATCCGCGATATAGGCGCGCGCAGCTTCTTCTTGTGCCTTGTTCAGGAGTTCTCCGCGAGTTTCTTCAAAAGAGGGGGCCTGAACCTGACGGGTGTCGTTGAGCTTGATGACATGCCAGCCAAATTGGGTCTGAACCGGTGCAGAAACGGCCCCAACAGCCATATCAATCACCGCAGCTTCGAACGGCTGCACCATTTGACCCTTGCCAAACCAGCCCAAGGCGCCGCCGGACGGGCCGGACGGACCAGTGGATTTGGCCTGCGCCAATTCCGCAAAATCCGCACCACCTTCGAGTTCCTGCACCAAAGCAAGCGCCTCTTCTTCAGTGTTCACCAAAATGTGGCTGGCGTTGTATTCCGATTCATCAGCCAGATGCGCGAACTGCTCATCATAAAGTGCCTGCAGTTCCTCGTCGGAGATCTCGCTAACGGACATGAAGTTTTCGAGAGCCTCATTCGCCTGAAGTGCCCGCTTTTCGTTCTCAAGCGTGAGTTCGATTTTGCGGGAAACCTCTCCGTCCAGCGTGGCGGCAAGGGCTGTTTGCTGAATCAACTGATCGAGGATGCTATCAAAAAGAACATCGTCCCCAAGCTCTTTGTATTGATCCGGAAGTGCCTCGCGGACAGCGATGACCATGCCCAGGGTGATGTCTGACCCGTCCACAGTTACCAGGACTGTGTTCGCGCTGGGCGACTCTTCGGCGACAACTGGAGCAGCAACGAGAAGAGCAACCGCACCGGCACGCAGGAAATTGAGGGTTTTAGACATCGTTTTGTCCTTGGCTAGGGCCGCGTGGGTCCGCGGCGTTGACACTGTATACTACGCCCCTTACATCGCTTTGAGGCTGAGGCAAACGCCTGTTTCCTCTCTTGTATGAGGGTGGCGGCAGGACAGCAACCAATGTGCCTCGCACGAATGCGTCAACGAAGGACACGACATAATGCTCGGATTTGGAAAAATCGCCCGAAAGGTGTTCGGAACGCCGAACGACCGCAAGATCAAGGCGACGCGTCCACTCGTTGAAAAAATCAACGCACTGGAGCCGGAATTCGAGAAGCTCTCCGACGACGAGATCAAGGCGAAGACCACGGAACTGTCCGAGCGGGCCAAAGGTGGCGAGTCGCTGGACGCCCTCCTGCCGGAGGCCTTTGCCAACTGTCGCGAGGCGGCAAAACGAGCGCTGGGATTGCGCGCTTTTGATGTGCAATTGATGGGCGGCATCTTTTTGCACGAAGGCAATATCTCGGAAATGAAGACCGGCGAAGGTAAAACCCTCGTTGCGACCTTCCCCGCCTATCTGAATGCGCTGACCGGCAAGGGTGTCCACGTCGTAACCGTGAATGACTATCTTGCAAAACGTGACGCTGAGTGGATGAGTAACGTTTTCGGCGCTCTGGGTATGACCACCGGTGTTGTGTACCCGCAGCAGGCCGAAGATGAAAAACGCGCCGCTTACGCATGTGATGTGACCTATGCCACCAACAACGAGCTGGGTTTTGACTATCTGCGCGACAACATGAAGTCTGAACTCAAGGACATGAGCCAGCGCGACCACAACTTTGCGATTGTGGACGAGGTCGACTCGATCCTTATTGACGAAGCCCGGACACCGCTGATTATCTCTGGCCCCGCGCAGGACCGGACCGAGCTTTATGTCGCGATCGACAAGCTGATTCCGGACGTTCAGGATGATCATTTCGAACTGGACGAAAAGACGCGAAACGTGACGTTCACCGACGAAGGAAATGAATTCCTTGAGGAGCAGTTGCAGGCGCGAGGATTGTTGCCCGAAGAGCAGAGCCTCTATGATCCGGAAAGCACAACCATCGTGCACCACATCAACCAAGGTCTGCGGGCGCACAAGCTCTTTACCAAGGACAAGGACTATATTGTCCGCGACAGCCAGATCGTTTTGATCGACGAGTTCACTGGCCGGATGATGGCCGGGCGCCGCCTGTCGGACGGCTTGCATCAGGCGATCGAGGCCAAAGAAGGCTGTAAGATCCAGCCCGAAAACGTGACGCTCGCACAGGTGACGTTTCAGAACTACTTCCGGCTCTATGACAAGCTTGGTGGTATGACCGGCACAGCAGCGACAGAGGCCGAGGAATTTTCTGAGATTTATGGTCTTGGTGTGGTTGAAGTGCCAACCAACCGCGACATCGCCCGCAAAGATGAAGACGATGCCGTTTATCGCACGGCGAATGAAAAATTTGCGGCGATTGTCAAAACCATCAAGGAAGCGCACGAAAAAGGTCAGCCGATCCTTGTGGGCACCACGTCTATTGAGAAATCGGAATTCCTGTCAGGCCTGCTTGATCAAGCGGGTGTGACGCATAGTGTTTTGAACGCACGCCAGCATGAGCAAGAGGCGCAAATTGTTGCTGATGCGGGCAAACTGGGGGCGGTGACAATCGCGACCAACATGGCCGGCCGCGGCACTGACATCAAACTGGGCGGCAATGTCGAGTTCAAAATCCTGGAAGCCATTGCGGCCGATCCGGATGGTGACCATGAAAAGCTGCGCAATGAGATCGAAGAGTCTCACAAAGCCGACGAGCAAGCCGTAAAAGACGCAGGCGGTCTCTTTGTTTTGGCCACCGAGCGTCACGAAAGCCGTCGCATCGACAACCAGTTGCGCGGTCGCTCCGGCCGTCAGGGTGACCCGGGTCGCTCTTCGTTCTTCCTGAGTCTGGAAGATGACTTGATGCGCATTTTTGGCTCTGATCGGTTGGACAAGGTGCTGTCCTCTCTGGGTATGGAAGAGGGTGAAGCGATCATCCACCCCTGGGTTAACAAGTCGTTGGAGCGCGCCCAAGCGAAGGTGGAAGGCCGCAACTTTGACATTCGGAAACAGCTTCTGAAATTTGATGACGTCATGAACGATCAGCGTAAGGTGATCTTTGGTCAACGTCGGGAAATCATGGAAGCCGAGGATATTTCCGAAATTGCACAGGATATGCGTCATGATGTGATCGCCGAGTTGGTGGATCAGTACATGCCTCCGAAAACCTACGCCGATCAGTGGGACACCGAAGGTCTTTATGCTGCTGGTATTGAGAAGCTTGGTATCGATGTACCCGTGATGGAGTGGGCGGACGAAGAAGGCGTCGACGACGATGAGATTCGCGAACGTCTTGAAAAAGCTGCTGATGAGATGATGGCAGCCAAGGCGGTCAGCTTTGGCCCCGAGGCGATGCGCATGATCGAAAAGCAGATTCTGTTGCAAACCATCGACACCAAATGGCGTGAGCACCTGTTGACACTGGAACACCTGCGCTCTGTCGTCGGATTCCGGGGATACGCGCAGCGCGACCCACTGAACGAATACAAAAACGAATCGTTCCAGTTGTTTGAGGGAATGCTCGACGGTCTTCGTGAGGATGTAACGGCGACTTTGTCCCGTATTCGCCCAATTTCGGAAGAGGAGCAGCGCGAGCTGGCGCAGCAGATGGCAGCGCAACAGCAGGCGTCACAGCAGGCCGTGACACCCGCGGCACCGCAAGATGATGACCCCGCTCCGAACCCTGAAAACGCGTTGGCCGGCTTTGATGAAAATGATCCCACCACATGGGGAAACCCGGGGCGAAATGACAAGTGTCCCTGTGGTTCCGGCAAGAAGTTCAAGCACTGCCATGGGCGTCTTGCCTGACCAATTTGCGACAGACTTAATTCAAAAGGGCGCCTTACGGGTGCCCTTTTTATTTGTGATCTTGGCCTCCGTGTTTGAGTGACCGGAGATTTTCATGCGCAATCTAAGAAACGTATACCGCCGCTATTCCATGGCGTGTGCAACAGCGACGATCGCCATTTTTATTGGCTTTGTCATGGAGCGCACAGAGGCTAGCCAAGCGCCGGTATCCTCGCAACATGACCTGTCTTCGGAACCGTCATTGCCAGTGGTCAAAGCCAGCCTGAGCAGCGGGGTGCTATCGTCGCCCAAGCATGCCGCTGGGGTTGCCTTGCCCAATATGCCGACAGATCGCTCCAGCGAAGTCAGCTTGCCGGGAGGGCCTGTCTTGGTGGCGGTCGCAGATGACCTTCCGGTCGGGCTCATTCCCGAAGAAGAAGTCGCGCCGGCGATGGGGTGCGATGTGACACTGGAGGCGGAGTCAACCGCGGGGGCAATGGTGCGCCTTGTGATGACTGCGCCCTGTCACACCGGAGCGCGAGTTTCGGTTCATCATGGCAACATGACATTTACCGAAATTGTAGGAGATGACGGGTTCCTTGAGCTTGTAGTGCCAGCGTTAGCGGTGAACGCGGTATTTGCGGTCATGATGCCCAACGGCGATGGCGCAACAGCTTCGGCCACCGTGGATAGCCTCGAATTTTACGACCGCACTGTCATCCATTGGATAGGTCAGTCAGGGGTTGAACTTCATGCGCGTGAGTTTGGCGCAGCCTATGGCGAGGACGGCCATGTTTGGCGGGAAGAGGCTCGGGATATTTCCGTTTTGATTGGTGGCCTCGGTGGTTTCCTGACGCCTTTGGGCAGCGCAGACTTGCCAGATGCCGCCCGTGCGGAGGTTTATACGTTTCCCAGTCTCACCACATCGCAGTCTGGAAAGATTTCCCTAAGTGTTGAGGCCGAAATTACCGAGGCCAATTGCGGGCGCAGCATTGCCGTGCAGGCTGAGAAAATCGAAGCTGGAAAAGTGGCCTCGAGTCGCGCCTTGCAGATGGAGATTCCGAGCTGTGACGCAGTGGGGCAATTTCTGGTGTTGAAAAACCTCGTAGAAGACCTGACAATCGCACAAAAATAAGCGGCGGTCAGGACCAATCCAATGTTGAGATTCCGTGCGGCGATATGCGCCGCACTTTCTGTTTTTGCCAGCGCGCTGTTTGCGCAGGATGTCACCCTTAAATCCCATGACGGGGCCGTTGAAATCATCGGCACGCTGCGTGGGTTTGACGGTGAATTTTACCGCGTTGACACGGTGTATGGCGAACTGACTGTCGATGGCTCCGGTGTGACATGCGACGGTCCGGGATGTCCTAATCTTATCAATTATGTAGCCGACATTTCCATTTCCGGGTCAGAGCGGATGGCGCAGGTTTTGATGCCTGCGTTGCTGGAGGCTTTTGCCTTGCGAAATGGCTACGCTATTGCCCGCCATGATCTCGAGGAAGGTCGATTTGAATATCGGGTTATGCAGGAAACAACAGGAGAGTTGCGGGCCCGTTTCAGATTCCATGCCAGCAATGCCGATGAGGGGTTTGCCGACCTTTTGGCGGACGAAGCGGATATTGCGATGTCGTTGCGGGAAATTAGGCCGGAGGAAGCCGCACTGGGCTATGAGGCGGGTCTTGGAGACATGAGCGACAGCAACCGCAGCCGAGTCTTGGCGCTTGACGGAATGGTGCCGGTTGTTGCTGCGGGGAATCCAGTTTCGACAATTTCCTTGGTTGAGCTGGCCACGGTTTTTGCGGGCAAGGTCACAAATTGGAAGGCTTTGGGCGGGCCGGATGCGCCGATTTCTGTACATCTGGAGGCGCCGACGTCGGGTTTTGCGCAGGCTGTGGAAGATCAATTGATGCGACCGGCGGCACAGGAGTTTGACGCCAACATTACACGCCATAGCGCCGGGGCCGATCTTATCACTGCTGTGGAAAGAGACCCTTTTGCCATTGGAATCACAAACTTTTCCAATACATCAAATGCCAAGGTTCTGACGTTGAGTGGCACTTGCGGCTTTTCGTTGGAAGCGTCCCGAAGGACAATCAAAACAGAAGATTACCCTCTCAATGCGCCGATGTTCCTTTACTTTCCAGCACGACGCTTGCCCAAGTTGGCGCGGGACTTTCTTGCCTATACACGCGGGCCATCGGCGCAGGTGGTGATCCGGCGCGCAGGATTTGTTGACCAGACATCCGAAGAAATTCCGGTCAACATTCAAGGGGATCGTCTGGCCAATGCAATCTCCGTGGTCGGAGAGGATCTGACATTCGAAACCACGCAAGAGATGATGGCAACGCTGCTGGGTAAGAAGCGCCTGACAACGTCGTTTCGATTCCAAGCTGGGTCTTCTCGACTGGATGCGCAGTCCCGTTCCAATGTGCATCAACTCGCGCGGGCGTTGGAGAGCGGACGGTATGATGCCCGTCGCTTATATTTTGTTGGGTTTTCTGACGGAGATGGCCCCGCAAAGATCAACCGCAGTATTGCATTGAAGCGGGCGGAGGCGGTGCGTGATGCGGTTCTGGCAGCCGCAGAAACGGCGAACCCTGATCGCCTGTTGCTTGAAACTGTGGCCTTTGGGGAGGCGATGCCGATGGCCTGTGATGACACGTCCTGGGGACGGCAGGTGAACCGGCGGGTGGAAATCTGGGTAGAGTGATCTCAGAGATGTCCCTCTGAGCGAAAGCTCAGCTCGCGGGATTTTCCTATAATCAGGTGGTCGTGCAACGTGATGCCTAACGCTTGGGCTGCTGTGTTGATTTGATGGGTCATCGCGATGTCACTGTCGGATGGTGTGGGATCGCCGGATGGGTGATTATGTACTAAAATCAGAGCACTAGCGTTGAGTTCAAGCGCTCGCTTGGCGACCTCTCGGGGGTAGACCGGCACATGGTTTACGGTCCCCTGTGCCTGAGCTTCGTCTGCGATCAATGTGTTTTTTGTGTCCAAAAACAACACTCTGAACTGTTCCGTATCCCGATGCGCCATGGTGGTGTGACAATAGTCCACCAAGGCGTCCCAACCAGAGAGCACGTGGCGTTGCATAACACGACTGCGGGCGAGGCGATGAGCGGCAGCCTCCACGAGCTTGAGTTCGGTCACTACCGCGTCGCCGACGCCGTTGACCGCCTTCAATCGGGCCAATGGGGCAGAAAGGACGCCATTGAAATCACCGAATGTTTCCAACAAGATATGGGCAAGGGGTTTGACATCCTGACGGGGAATGGCGCGAAAAAGGACCAGTTCGAGCATTTCGTAGTCGGGCAGTGCGTCTGCCCCGCCAGACAGAAACCGCGCTCTCAGACGTTTGCGATGATCGCGCAGATAGGATGGCAATTTGCCGGATGGCAGAGGGGCCATAGGGGCTTCATCCACATCAAAAAGAGGCAGCGGTTTCTCCGAAAAGGTGCTTGGGTCAGACATAATCCAAGGCTGCGCGGACAAGGTTAACCAATGGTAAATATCAGCGAAAACCCCTGTGAAATCGACGTCGGCAAAACGTCGGTATTATGTCGGTATCGCGTCGGTGCGAAAAGACGCGCGCCGGATTTTCCGGACATAGAGACTTTCTTGAGGGAGCAAGCCGACGTCTTCGGGTTGTGACTTTGCACTTTGGGTGAAATGGTGCCGCAAGGGATTTAGGGATAGGTGGAGATATTCGTGCGACTTTTTTCAGCAGCGCTTTTGGTGGGTCTGGCAACGACGGGCGGGGCAATGGCGCAGACCATTGACCGTATTCTGGAGCGCAACGAGTTGCGGCTTGGCTATCGTGTGGATGCGCCCCCTTTGTCCTTTCAGACCACAGATGGACAACCGGGCGGGTTCACGCCGCAGGTCTGTGTGCAGGTGGCGCATGGTATCGTACAGGCACTGGGTGCTGAGAGTCTGAATGTGCAAATGGTGCCAGTGGACGCGACGGACAGGTTTAACAAAGTCGCCAGTGGCGAGATTGATCTGTTGTGCGGTGCAGCGAGCATCACGCTGGAGCGGCGCAAGGTCGTGGATTTTTCGATCCCCGTGTATGTTGATGGCGCAGCGGTTCTGATGCCGTCAGACAAGCCTACCAGCTTTGGTGACGATCTGCGTGCCAATACCGAGATGCCAGTGGGTGTCCGGCAAGGCACCACTACCGAAGCGCAGCTTCAGGTGTTTATGGAGGCCAACAAAATCGATCGCGAGATCGCCCCTTTCGCCGATCACCAGAGCGCGATTGTGGCGATGGAAGAGGGAGAGATTGGGGCCTATGTGGCAGACCAATCCATTTTGGTAGGACTTTGGCTGTCGAGCCCACAGAAGAATGCGCTGATGGTGTCGCCCAACCTGTTAACGATGGAGAAGCAGGGGCTGGCAATGGCGCGTGGAGATGCGGATTTCCGTCTGATGGTGGATGGCATCTTGTCCAATATGTATCGCAACGGTGTGCTGGTGGAACTTTTAGAGCAATCCATTCCCGGCCTGGAGCCGGGGCAGGCGCTTAAGGCGATGATGTTGATTGCGCCGGAGGTGGAATAACTTCTTTGTAGTTATCTACCGACGGCTTTTTAACTTGTATTGGAATTGGAGTTGCGGTCATTTGGCTGAAACAACCCTAAGAAGATAATTTCATTAATAGGTTGAGAGCAATTTGCCTGGCCATTGCCGGATTGGTTTTGGCGGGCTGTATGACGACGACCTCAGAGGCACCTGATCCGCGGTATGCGGGGATGGAGCGGCAGACAGCGACTGCATTGGGGGAGGTCTTCTATTACTTTGAACGCCCGTAGGACGGTCGGGTTCTGGCCGTTTTGAGGGATAACTCAATTGGCAGTATCCTTGTGTATTCCGGTTCGACCGAGGCTAGTCTTCGACAAGGGTTGCAGTCCCACTTCTATGCGAAGGGGCAAGCCTGTGACATTGGACGCGGAACTCTCATTAATGATGGCAGCTATGAGTATCGATATACTTGTACAGGCTCCGTTTCGCCTACCCGCTATTGCGTGACGGAAGCAGAGTGTCAGGAGTTTGCCCGTCAGGGATTTGCGGTGGATCGAAGTTTTGTTGGGGTGCCCGGCAAGCCATTGAGGTGGTCGTACCACAAAGCCATCGCCTATGAGAAACGTGAGTACCACCGTTTGTTGATCAAGATGGACTTGTCCCATCGTATTGGCGGCGGACAGTTCGATACATCGGACTACATTGAGGGGGTTAAAGCTTTTTTCGTCATGACTGGAAAGTCGTGTAAATCCAAAATTGAAACTTACAGAGGAATTGAAAGCGCAGTCTTTAGCTATTCCTGCTAACAAAAAAGCCCCGGTTCACTACGCCGGGGCTTCATTCTTTTCGACGTACTTAAAGCGGTCAGCCTTTCATCGAGTCCCAGAAACTCTTCACCGAACTGAAGAAGCTGGAGCTTTCGGGGTTGTTCTCCTCGCTCAACTCTTCGAACTCACGCAACAGCTCTTTTTGGCGGCTGGTGAGTTTGACGGGGGTTTCCACCGCCAGTTCGATCACCATATCGCCGGAGCCGCCGCCGCGCAGGGCGGGCATGCCCTTGCCGCGCAGGCGCATCTGGCGGCCGGATTGGGAACCCGAGGGGATTTTCACACGCGAGCGGCCGCCGTCGATGGTCGGCACTTCGATGTCGCCGCCCAGTGCCGCATTGGTCATGGAAACCGGTACGCGGCAATAGAGGTTGACGCCATCGCGTTCGAAAATTTTATGGGGCGCGACCTCGATGAAGATGTAGAGATCGCCCGAAGGGCCGCCGCGCATGCCGGCTTCGCCTTCGCCCGCAAGGCGGATGCGGGTGCCGGTTTCCACGCCTGCGGGGATGTTGACCGAAAGTGCGCGGTCTTTTTCCACGCGACCTTGGCCGCCACAGGATTTGCACGGGTTCTGGATGATCTGACCAAGGCCCGAACAGGTCGGACAGGTGCGTTCCACGGTGAAGAAGCCCTGTTGCGCGCGCACCTTGCCCATGCCGGAGCAGGTCGGGCAGGTGGTGGGCTCTGAGCCGCCTTCGGCACCAGAGCCATTGCAGCCCTCGCAGGACACGGAGGTGGGCACGTTGATGGTCTTTTGCATGCCGCTGAAGGCATCTTCGAGCGTCACGCGCAGGTTATAGCGCAGGTCGGCGCCACGAGAGGCTCGGCGTCCGCCACCGCGTTGACCGCCGCCGCCCATGAAGTCGCCGAACAGGTCGTCAAACACGTCGGAGAAGGCAGAGGCGAAATCACCTTGACCCGGGTGGCCGCCGCGCGGGCCGCCGCCCATACCGCCTTCGAAGGCAGCGTGGCCGTAGCGGTCATAGGCCGCTTTCTTCTCTGCGTCCTTCAGGACTTCGTAGGCCTCGTTGGCCTCTTTGAACTGTGCCTCGGCATCGGGATTGTCCGCGTTGCGGTCAGGGTGCAGTTCTTTGGCTTTCGTACGATAGCCTTTTTTGATTTCGTCTGCCGAAGCCCCTTTGGCGACGCCAAGGACCTCATAGAAGTCACGTTTAGCCATGGGTTACTCCTTTGGGTCGGAAAACAAAGGGCCGATCCGGCAACCGGACCGGCCCAAATGTGTGTTCCGAGAGCGCAATTTAGCGCTTGTCGTCGTTCAGGTCTTCGAAGTCGGCGTCGACGATGTCGTCGGCACCCGGACCCATGTCTGCCGCTTCTGGCTCTTCGCCGGCCTCAGCTTGGCTTGCCTTGTAGATGGCTTCGCCAAGTTTCATGGCCGATTCGGTCACGTTCTGGATGCCGGATTTGATTTTCTCGGCGGACGCGTCGTCTTTTTCCAGATCATCCTTGAGCGCGGCGATTGCCAACTCGATGGCTTCGACGGTTGTCGGATCGACCTTGTCGGAGTGCTCTTCCACAGATTTCTCGGTCGAGTGGATGAGGCTTTCCGCCTGGTTTTTCGCTTCGATCAGCTCGCGGCGTTCTTTGTCCGCCTCGGCATTCTCTTCGGCGTCCTGAACCATCTTTTCGATGTCCGCGTCAGAAAGGCCACCAGATGCCTGAATGGTGATTTTCTGTTCTTTGCCGGTGCCTTTGTCAGCCGCACCAACAGACACGATGCCGTTGGCGTCGATGTCGAAGGTCACTTCGATTTGGGGCATACCGCGCGGTGCGGGCGGGATGTCTTCGAGGTTGAACTGGCCGAGGATCTTGTTGTCGGCAGCCATTTCTCGCTCACCCTGGAACACTCGGATGGTCACGGCGTTCTGGTTGTCTTCCGCGGTGGAGAAGATCTGCGACTTTTTGGTCGGGATCGTGGTGTTGCGGTCGATCAGGCGGGTGAACACGCCACCCAGCGTTTCGATGCCCAGCGACAGCGGGGTCACGTCCAGCAGAACCACGTCTTTGACGTCGCCCTGCAGAACGCCGGCCTGAATGGCTGCGCCCATGGCAACCACTTCGTCAGGGTTCACGCCTTTGTGGGGCTCTTTGCCGAAGAACTTGGTCACTTCTTCGATGACGCGCGGCATGCGGGTCATACCACCCACCAGAACCACTTCGTCGATCTCGTTTGCGGACAGGCCGGCATCCTTCAGCGCTGCCTGACAAGGCTTCATAGAAGCTTTGATCAGGTCACCCACGAGGCTTTCCAGCTTGGCACGGGTCAGTTTGATGACCATGTGCAGCGGGGTGCCGGAGGACGGGTCCATGGAAATAAACGGCTGGTTGATCTCGGTCTGGGAAGAGGAGGAGAGCTCGATCTTGGCTTTCTCCGCGGCTTCCTTCAGACGCTGCAGCGCCATTTTGTCTTTGGTCAGGTCGACGTTGTGCTCTTTTTTGAACTCACCTGCGAGGTAGTTCACGATGCGCATGTCGAAGTCTTCACCGCCGAGGAACGTGTCGCCGTTGGTGGATTTTACTTCGAACAGGCCGTCGTCGATTTCGAGGATGGTCACGTCGAATGTACCGCCGCCGAGGTCATAGACCGCGATAGTTTGGGTTTCTTCTTTGTCCAGACCATAGGCCAGTGCAGCTGCGGTCGGCTCGTTGATGATGCGCAGCACTTCGAGGCCAGCGATTTTGCCGGCGTCTTTGGTGGCCTGACGCTGAGCGTCGTTGAAGTAGGCAGGCACGGTGATGACCGCTTGGGTCACGTCTTCGCCAAGGTAGGACTCAGCGGTTTCTTTCATTTTGCCGAGGATGAACGCGGACAGCTGGCTCGGGGAGTACTTCTCACCCTTGGCTTCGACCCATGCATCGCCGTTGCCGCCGTTGATCACAGAGAACGGCATGTTCTTGAGATCTTTGGCCAGAGCGGAATCGTCATAGCGGCGACCGATCAGACGCTTAACGCCAAATACGGTGTTTTCGGGGTTGGTGACGGCCTGGCGTTTTGCCGGCTGGCCTACGAGGCGCTCGTCGTCGGTGAACGCAACGATAGATGGCGTGGTACGCGCACCTTCGGCGTTTTCGATTACTTTTGGTTGGGAGCCATCCATGATGGCCACACAAGAGTTTGTTGTACCGAGATCGATACCAATCACTTTGCTCATTTTGTATCCCTTCTACTTAAGGCGATGTATGGTGCCCGGACCCGAAATGGCATCCGCGCCTGATCCAGTTTGCCTTCCCGAGAGATCGGAAAAGCGCTTCGGAGCGTATATAGGGCCGAGAAATAGGCCCTGCAAGCGCAAGGGGTGGGCGATTTGGGATGAATCACGACATTTGTTTTGGCAATTGCGCGGAGAGCACAGGCAGAAATGAACGATCGGTTAATAATTCGGGGGTTTGAGGTGGTGAAAGAGGCTCTTGAGCCTGCCGCTCAGGCCGCGATGGTTGCGGACCTGCGTGATATCGCCCGCGCGGCACCGATGCGATCACCTGTCACACGCTGGGGCAAACCGATGAGTGTGAAAATGACCAGTGCAGGGCGCGTGGGCTGGATTTCGGACAGACGGGGGTATCGTTACGAGCCCACGCATCCGGACGGAACGGCATGGCCTGCGATACCGCATTCTATTCTCACTTTGTGGCGGGATGTCACCGGACTTGAGCGGGAGCCGGATTGTTGTCTGATCAACTACTACGGCGAAGGCGCGCGCATGGGGTTGCATCAGGACAAAGACGAAGGGGATTTTGATTGGCCGGTGGTGTCGGTGAGCCTTGGGGATGACGGATTGTTTAGAATGGGAGGCGTGGAGCGTGGTGGCAGCACTGAGTCTCTCTGGTTGCAGTCCGGCGATGTGGTGGTGATGGGCGGCGCGGCGCGTTTGGCCTATCACGGAGTGGACAAAATCAGGTTCCGTTCGTCACGCTTGTTGCCGGACGGAGGGCGGATCAACATCACCTTGCGGGTGGTTGAATCATAGTTTGACCGGTGCAGGAGCTTGCCACGCTTGCTTGAGTCAGTATCCGGTGATCGAACAGCATCCAGACAGAAGGGCAATTTCGCCATCATGGCTGTGATAGAGTGCGACCGACAGGCCGAATTGGCGATCCGACATACCGTCCGAGCATATTTCACGACGGATGGTGGCCACCGAGTCGCCAAACGCCATTGCCCATAGGTCAGGGACACCAGATGCGGGCACCATCAACCCTGCTCCCGGATGGTCATAGCCGCCCTCCGGTGAGGTGAATTGCACGTTTTGGCCCTGAACAAATTCAGCGCCCCAAAAGGGTTCTGTTCCATAACAGCTGATCCGCTGAGCCAGAGCATAATCCGGGTTGGGCTCTTGGCGCGCCATATAGCGCAACGAGACCCAACCGGTGCCCTCACCGGAGTTGACTTGACCCCAGTTGCCGTTTGTGGCGATCACCTCAATGTTGCGGGAATTGTGCGCGATCGCGCCAATGGTGTCCGAGCTTGCGCTGGCCTCTGCGCGAAGGTTGAGAACATCGTCGCTTGCCACATCAGTGACATCGTAAAGCGCAGGGAAGTCTTCTGCCCACAGGAGAGTGGGAAGGCACAGTATCGCAAAAATAAGGCGGATCATCGTTTGGCGTTCCAGGAAAGGGAGGCATGACGACGGGTGTAAAATTCGCCCATCAGCCCGATCATCAAAAGAACAATTCCCACCATGAGCGGATAGATCACGGAGGAATTGCGGGGGAAATAATTTATGAAAGCAAATCCACGCGCTTGGTCGATGCAATGGAACAGCGGGTTCCAGTCAAACATCGCCAGCATAAAACTGGGAAGGGTGTTTGCGACAAACATTTTGCCGGAGGCAATCATGTTCGCGCGGGCGTAGACCGTGGACGCAATTGACACAAATGTCGGGAACCACGGCTTGAGCGCCAGAAAAACAGTGCCGATGGCCAAGCCCGTGAACCAGCCCAAGAGCAACATGCCAAAGGTCTGGATTGGCTTGTCAATCGAGATGGGCGTGAAGGCAACGTGATAGACAAACAGGATCGCAAAGAGCGACAGCACCTGAATATAGAGCGTACCCAGCGCCGCAGACAGGATCGAGATGATCGTGTTCATCGGCGCGTGTTTCATCATTGGCGATGATGGGCCTTCTGACCCCACCACCGCGCCCAGCGTTTTGGTGTGAGTCAGGAACAGAAACACACCGGACATCAGGTAAATCAAGAAATCCCCTCGCAGCACGGCGCTGCGCAACCCGAGAACCGAAAACATGACGTAGAATGCGAGCACGAAAATGATCGCCTGCAGCATGTTGGTAATGATTGAGAGCACCGCATTGCCGTGGCCTTTGCGCACGTTTCTGACAATCGAGTGATAGACCAACTCGAGAATATTCAGCGCTGACGTGAGTGTCGTTTTTTGTGCTGTATGTTGAAACATTGCCTGTGCTTTGCGCGGGGTTATATCGTTATTGCAGGGAATTCTTGCCGTTCGGTTACGCTGGCATCATAAGGGGCCGGACTGTGCAGTTCAACAAATGCCCGCCTAGGAGAGATCTTTTGAATTACGATGTGCTTATTCCTGTTATCCGAAAACTTGCGATCGAGGCCGGCGCCAAGATTATGGAGATTTACAACTCCGACGATTTTGACGTGAAGGTTAAATCGGATGACAGCCCTGTAACGGCAGCGGATGAGGCAGCGGATGCGATCATTTCGGCAGGTTTGCGTGCGGCGTTTCCGGACGTGATGCTGGTGACAGAGGAGCAGGCGGACAGCCATTCGGCCAAGGGGGAGACCTTTCTGATTGTGGACCCGTTGGACGGCACCAAAGAGTTCATTCATCGCCGCGGCGATTTTACCGTGAATATTGCTTATGTTGAAAAAGGTGTGCCGCAGCGCGGTGTGGTTTACGCGCCCGCCAAAGAGCGCATGTTCTTTACTCAGGCGGACGGTCAATCCGTTGAAGAGGTTGGCGTGTTTGATCTGGACGTTGTCGGTGAAACCCGTGAGATCAACGTGGCGAAATCGGACAACGCGGCGCTGATGGTTGTGGCGTCCAAATCGCACCGCGATCAGGCGACCGACGACTACATCAACAAATACAACGTCAAAGACAGCAAATCGGCGGGCAGTTCGTTGAAATTCTGTCTCGTGGCCACAGGCGAGGCGGATATTTACCCGCGTGTTGGCCGCACGATGGAGTGGGACACCGCCGCAGGCCACGCGGTTCTTCTGGGTGCGGGCGGTCAGGTGGTGCGTTTTGACGACCACACGCCGCTGACCTATGGCAAAGACGATTTTGCCAACCCGTTCTTCATTGCTTATGCACCTGATGTGGAGTTGAAAACCGCCTGATGTCTGTTCTGATCATCATTCCCGCGCGCTATGCTTCGACGCGCTATCCTGCCAAACCCCTCGCGGAACTGCGCGGGGCCACCGGAGAAGCCCGCAGCCTGATCCAGCGCAGCTGGGAGGCGGCTTGTGCGGTCGAAGGCGTGGATCGCGTGGTGGTGGCGACGGATGATGATCGCATCAAGGACGCCGCAGAGGCCTTTGGCGCGGAGGTTGTGATGACCTCGGAAGATTGCGCCAATGGCACAGAACGTTGTGCTGAGGCGTTTGACGCGCTGGGCGGGGGATACGACATCGTTGTGAACTTGCAGGGTGACGCGCCGCTGACGCCGGCGTGGTTTGTTGAGGATCTGGTGCAGGGGCTGCGCGACGACAGTATGGCGGAGGTGGCGACACCTGTGTTGCGCTGTGACGGGCGGGCGCTGAACGGGTTCCTCGAAGACCGCCGTGCCGGGCGCGTGGGCGGCACAACGGCGGTGTTCACCACTGATCGTCACGCGCTCTATTTTTCCAAAGAAGTGGTGCCGTTCACGTCAGAAACCTATGCCGACGAAGACGCAACGCCGGTGTTCCATCATGTCGGCGTTTATGCCTATCGCCCGTCGGCGCTGGGCGCTTACCCACGCTGGTCAGCGGGGCCGTTGGAGCAACTTGAAGGGTTGGAGCAGCTGCGGTTCATGGAGCACGGGCGGCAAGTGTTGTGCGTCGAAGTCGAGGCGCGCGGGCGGCAGTTTTGGGAGTTGAACAACCCCGAAGATGTCCCACGGATCGAGGCGATGATGGCTGAGATGGGCGTTGCATGAAGCAGCTTCCGGTCAGCGTGATCGTTGTCAGCCGGGGGCGGCCCCGGTCTTTGCGGCGCACGCTGATGGGGATTTCCCAACAGGTTTATCCGCAATTTGAGATCATTGTCGTCACCGACAGTGAAGGCATCGATGCGGTGCAGTTTCTAGATTTCGGACATCAGCTTAAACTGGTGGAATTTGACGAGCCCAATATCTCGGCGGCGCGCAATCATGGTGTTGCGGTGGCTGCCGGTGAGGTTGTCGCGTTTATTGACGATGACGCGGTTCCGGAAACAGGTTGGCTTTGGCATTTGGTGGCGCCTTTTGCCCGTACCGACGTTGCTGCGGCTGGCGGGTTTGTGCGGGGGCGTAATGGTATCGCGTTTCAATGGAAGGCACGGTCAGTCGATGGTGCCGCGCAGCATTGCGATATTTCCTTGGGCAACGACAAGCCGGTTGAGATGACACCAAGCAAGGGGCGCGCGGTCAAGACCGAAGGCACCAACATGGCCTTTCGTCGGGATGTGTTGGCCGAAATGGGCGGGTTTGATCCGGCGTTCCGATACTACCTTGATGAAACCGATCTGAACCTGCGGCTGGCCGATCAGGGCGCTATTACGGCGATTGTACCCCTTGCCGAAGTGCATCACGGATATTTTGAGAGCGTCAGGCGGTCAGCCCGTCGCGCGCCGAGGGACTTGCATGATGTTGGCGCGAGCATGGCGGTTTTCCTGCGCAAACACTGTTCCCAAGAGGCACGGGCGAAGGTTTGGACAGAATACCAACGCGGGCAGCGTCGCCGGCTAGTTGATTTTATGGTCCGTGGAGAGATCATGCCCGGAGATGTCGCGCGGCTGATGCGGAGCATGCGGGTCGGGCATTCCGACGGAATGGAACGCCCGATTTCGGTGTTGCCGCGGATCGCGCGATCTTCGGAGGGGTTTCGCGCCTTTGAGAGAACATCTGGCGGTGCCGTGGTGATTGCGGGGCGTCACTGGCGGCGGCGCAAAATTCTTGAAGAGGCCCAGAGCGCGGCAATCTCGGGCAAGGTGCCCTCTGTTTTTGTGTTTTCGCGCACAGGCCTTTTTCATAAGGTGATCTATCACTCCGAGGGATACTGGGAACAGGTTGGTGGTCTGTTTGGTCGATCTGACCGGAATGGCCGATTGTTTCGTTTGATGGGTTTCCGGAACCGATTGAAGTCGGAAAAACAGAGGGTTGCCCGTCAAAGGATGTTGATGGATGAAGGCGGGAACGTCTGACAGGAAGGACCGAGCATGACACAACAACAGCGCACTGCATTGGTGACGGGGTCGGCAGGCTTTATCGGCTATCACACCGCGAAGGAGTTGTTGGCGGACGGCTGGCGGGTGATCGGGTTGGATGCCATGACCGATTACTACGATGTGACGCTCAAAGAGCGTCGCCATGCCATGTTGCTTCAGAATCCGGGTTTCGCAGCCATCAAGGCCCGGCTCGAGGAGCCAGGCAAATTGATGGATATTTTTGCCGAGTACAGGCCGGATGCGGTGATCCATTTGGCGGCACAGGCCGGTGTGCGGTATTCGATTGACGAGCCGCGATCCTATGTGGAAGCGAACCTGATCGGAACCTTTGACTTGCTAGAGGCCGCGCGGGCTTATCCGCCGGCGCATATGCTGATGGCTTCGACCAGTTCGGTCTATGGGGCCAACACCGAGATGCCCTATGCAGAGACACACAAGGCAGACAGCCAGATGTCGTTTTATGCGGCCACCAAAAAGGCCAACGAAGCGATGGCGCATTCCTATGCGCATCTCTATGGCGTGCCGATTACCATGTTCCGGTTCTTCACCGTGTATGGGCCGTGGGGGCGACCGGATATGGCGCTTTTCAAATTCACCAAGGCGATTTTGGAAGGACGAGCGATCGACGTTTACAACCACGGCGATATGAAACGTGATTTTACCTTCATCGACGATTTGACGCGGGGCATCGTGAATTTGATCGAAGCCGTTCCGGCAGCGCCGGATGCTCGTGAGCAGGAGTTTGAGAACGACAGCTTGAGCGCCGTAGCGCCGTGGCGCGTTTGCAATATCGGCAACGGGCAACCGGTGCAGTTGATGGACTATATCAAGGCGATTGAACTCGCGCTTGGGCAGGAAGCCGAAAAGAACTTTATGCCAATGCAGGCTGGGGATGTGCCTGCAACTTGGGCGGATGCGGGATTGCTGGAGCAATTGACCGGCACCATTCCGAAAACGCCTGTCCAAGAAGGTGTGGCAAAATTTGTGGCGTGGTATCGCGACTTCTACAGCGTTTGATCAGCTTTTGCCCGTCATGGTGCGATTGGCGAAATTGGCATCCTCGGCGGATTCCACCCAGCGCATCATGGTGGTTTCCAGAAGCTCGGCGTCGCGTGTTTCCACCGCGCGGCGCAGATCCTGAAGCGCGCCTGCGATCTCAAGCTCGGACAGGTAGCTTTCCTGCGCTCTCAGGATTTTCTGGTGTGGTGTGGTCAGCATGTCAGAGCCAATTAGAAGCTCTTCGTGAATTTTCTCGCCCTGTTTTAACCCGGTGATTTCGATTGGAATATCCCCATTGGGATCACGTTCGTCCCGAACAGTGTAGCCGGCCGCCTCGATCATTTTGTGGGCAACGTTGAGGATTTTCACGGGCTGGCCCATGTCGAGAACAAACACATCTCCGCCCCGCGAGAAAGATCCGGCGAGCAGCACCAAACGGACCGCTTCGTCGACGGTCATGAAATAACGTGTGACTTCCGGATGGGTAACGGTGACTGGGCCACCGTTGCGGATCTGGTCCTGAAACAAGGGGATCACGGAACCTGAGGAGCCCAACACATTGCCAAAACGCACCATGGAAAACTTGGTGGTCTGCGAGCGGGTCGCAAGATCCTGAATCACCAACTCAGCCAGCCGTTTTGAGGAGCCCATAACAGATTCCGGCCGAACGGCCTTGTCTGTGGACACAAGAATAAAGCGGCGCACGCCTGCGCGGCGGGCTTCTTCGGCAACGACACGCGTGCCAAAGACGTTGTTGCGCACACCTTCGAATGCGTTGCCCTCTACGATGTTGACGTGTTTGTAGGCGGCGGCATGAAACACCACATCAATCTCGTGTGCTTCCAGAGTTTCACGGATCAGTTCTGTCAGGCCGACAGATCCAAGGACCGCGGTGAGTTTGACGTTGAGGCCGAAGTCCTCAAGCTCGCGCTGGATTTTATATAGCGCGTGTTCGCTGTGATCGAGCAGCACCAATTGCGCCGGTTCGAGGCGGATGATCTGTCGGCAAAGTTCAGACCCGATGGATCCACCGGCGCCGGTCACAAGAATGTTGTGGCCTCGATAGGTGGAGTCTGAGGCCGGAAGGTCCGTTTCCAGAGCGTCGCGCCCCAAAAGCGCGTGGAGTTTCACTGGAGCGGCGTTGGTAACCTTTTCGCCGTGCAGAACGATGTCAGAGAAAGAAGGCAGAGCCAGGACTTCGCAGTTTAGGCCGCTCAGTTTCTTTGCGAGCCGCAGACGCACGGCCTGATCCGATGATGGCATCGCGAGGATCACACGGTCGATGCCAATTCGACGCACAAGCATGGGGATGTCATTGGGGGAATGCACCCGCAGTCCCAAGATCGACAGGCGGTGCAGATTGGGGTTGTCGTCAACAAAACACGCCCCTTCAAATTCGTCATCTGTCCGTAGCGCGGCCGCAAGCTGTTGCCCGGTTTGGCCGGCGCCGTAGATCAGCACCAGTTTGCGCTCAAGCCGGCTGGAATAAATTCGGGACACAATTTTGCGCAGGATCACCCGGTTGCTTACCGACAAAACGGCAAAAATGATGCCCGAGTTCAGGAGCGCCGCAAATGGAATGTGTGGGAAAATGCTTGTGAACTGGCTGAGAGCTTCTGCAACGATGATCAGGGTGCCGGAAATGATCAAGGTATGACCGATGTCATCCATACCGTAGGCATTGAGCTTGATACGGTGCAATCCAAAGAAGCTCATCATGCCGGCGGCGAGCGGGAGCAGGACGGCAAGGTACCAAAGCAGATCCGGTAGGCGAAGGGATTCGCCCGTCCTTGTGCCGATCAAAAGTGCTCCAATCACGCAGGAAATGCAGACAAGGGACAGGTCAGTGCCTAAGAGAATTTTCCCTTTTTGAGAACGTTTTAAAGTGGTTACAAATTCATAAAGCATAGCTATTCTCAAATTAGGCGGGTGAGACAAAGGCGAACTTTCGCCGCCCTTTTAGCATCACTCAAAACGTTCTGTTAACCTACTATAGCACCGTTGTTCGTACAGTGCGGAATTCCTGCAATTGGCTTTTGGGGGTGCTGGCTCGAGAACTGATCGTGAAAATATGGGGCACATTTGGCATCTACGGGTGCGTTTCAAAAGCGGGGACACCTGAATTGCGAAGTGCGGAAGAAAATTGAGAAATTCGGCGGCTGAATTGCGCAAGAAAGTAGCCAAAGTAGTCTAAAGCTGTCATTTAACAATCGCAAGAAAGTGCTGTGCGCTGCAATAACTGGGGCAATGTGAATGAAATCCAAGGCTGCTTTGGCGGTGATGTTGTTGGCGCTTGGCGTGTTGACTGCGTGTTCGTTGCCGCGCGGCGGACCGGTTGCTTCTGAGATTATTGGACAAAACAAGCCTGAAGATATCGTGGTCGAAGAAGTGACCCGCGCTTCTGTGGCCCAGATCGAGAAATGGCCCTCTGCGGGCTGGCACGGACACTATCACTGGTTCTCGCGGCAACCTGGCCCAAACAACCGTCTGATCCGGCCGGGTGATTTGGTCATCCTCACGATTTGGGACAATCAGGACAATTCGCTTCTCCTTGGTCCGGAACAGCGCAGCGCGCCGTTGCGACCTGAAGAAGTCGCGTTAGATGGCACGGTTTTTGTTCCATATGTCGACAACATTCAGGTGAATGGCCTGACCCCTCAGGAAGCACGGGAAGTTATTCAGGAACGTCTGACACCAATTGCACCCTCTGCTCAGGTGCAGATCGAGGTACAATCCGGCCGCCGGAATTCGGCCGATCTGGTCACTGGTGTCAAAAATCCCGGCACATATCCCTTGCAGGACCGGAATGTGTCGATCTTGTCATTGATTGCGCAGGGCGGTGGCATCGATGGCAATGTCGAGAACCCTTTGGTTCGCTTGATGCGTGACGGAAAAGCCTACGAGATCCCAGTGGATAGCCTATATAAGGATCCCGCAAAGAATGTGATCATTCGAGGGGGAGACCAGATTCTGGTGGAGGAGGAAGAACGATTCTTTCTCGCATTGGGTGCCACGCAATCAGAAAAACAGGTTTTCTTCCACAAAGAGCGCATATCCGCGATGGAAGCCTTGTCGCTGCTTGGGGGTTTGACCGATACGCGGGCCAATCCACAGGGCATATTGGTGTTGCGGGAATATCCGGAGGACGCGGTGCGCCTGGATCGGTCTGGCCCCTCGACGCGGCACGTTGTGTTTGTTTTTGACATTACAAATGCCGACGGTGTGTTTGGCGCGCGAAATTTCCGAATTCAGCCTAATGACATTGTAATGGCATCAGAATCTGCCGTAAAACCAGCGCAGGCGGTGATTGCGTTGGCCGGATCGCTGTTTGCTTTGAACAACGTTTTTGATTGATTTGGGTTCTTGAAGTATATCGCCCAAGAGTGCGAATTTTGTTAGGATTTCTCCCGCCGGAATTGATGTCCAGGCGGACATAGTATTGGTAACAGGGAGGCTAGAATGCCTACGGACGAACGAGAAGAGTGAGTGACACATGCGTAGAAAAGTGACCAAAGCAATTTTTCCAGTTGCGGGGCTTGGCACTCGATTTCTTCCAGCAACGAAGGCTGTTCCTAAGGAAATCATGACGCTGGTGGATCGCCCCTTGATCCAGTACGCGATTGATGAGGCCCGTGAGGCCGGTATCAAGGAATTCATCTTCGTTACGTCCCGCGGAAAAGGTGCGCTTGAAGACTACTTTGATCACACTCCCCAACTTGAGCAGGAATTGCGCAAGAAGGGTAAGACCGAGCTGTTGAAGACGCTCAAAGCGACCAATATGGACAGCGGGGCAATTGCCTATATTCGCCAACACAAGGCGCTTGGCCTTGGTCACGCGGTGGCTTGTGCACAGCGCCTGATAGCCAACGAACCTTTTGCTGTGATTTTGCCGGACGACGTGATTGCCGGTGAGCAGGGCTGTCTCAAACAGATGGTGGATGCCTACAACGAGACCGGCGGCTGCATGGTGGCTGCGATGGAAGTGCCGCCAGAGAAGGCCTCTTCTTACGGTGTGCTGGATGTAAAAGAGGACATGGGTGCGTTGGTGTCGGTCAAAGGCATGGTTGAAAAACCCAAGGCCAATGAGGCGCCGTCCAATCTCGCGGTGATTGGGCGTTATATCCTGACGCCTGATGTGTTGCGCAATCTAAACAAGCAAGAGAGCGGCGCAGGTGGTGAAATTCAGTTGACCGACGCGATTGCCAAAGAGATTGAGATGGAACGCAACGTCTATGGCTTCCGATTCAAAGGCCAGCGGTACGATTGCGGATCCAAGGCAGGTTTCTTGCAGGCAACTGTGGCTTTTGCTTTGGCGCGGGATGATCTGCGTGACGAACTTGAAATGTATCTGGAAGAGATGCTTGCGGCTCGACGCGCGGCGCAATAATCCCATAGTCAGATAAGACGGGGAGGGTTGGCGTGACCAATGTTTTGGTGACCGGAGGGGCCGGATATATAGGCTCTCACGCGTGCAAGGCACTTCGGGATGCTGGGTTCACACCTGTGACCTATGACAATTTGTGTACCGGATGGCAGGACGCCGTAAAATTTGGCCCGTTTGAACAAGGCGACTTACAAGATCGCGCACGGCTGGATCAGGTTTTCTCCAAATACAGCCCGATTGCCGTCATGCATTTTGCAGCGCTGAGCCAGGTAGGCGAGAGCATGCAGAAACCTGGTCTGTATTGGCACAACAATGTGGGCGGTTCTCTGTCCTTGCTTGAGGCGGCAGTGGCTGCCGGATGTTTGAACATTGTCTTTAGTTCGACCTGTGCGACCTATGGCGACCACGACAACGTGCTATTGGATGAAACCGTCGCGCAACACCCGATCAACGCTTATGCCAGTTCAAAGCGGGCGATTGAGGATATGTTGAGCGACTTTGAAGGTGCGCATGATCTGCGCAGCGTTGTGTTTCGGTATTTTAACGTGGCCGGAGCCGATCCGGAGGCAGAAGTTGGCGAGTTTCATCAACCAGAGACACATTTGGTGCCGCTGATGCTGGATGCCATTGCCGGCAAGCGCGATGCTCTGACCATCCATGGTACAGATTATGACACGCCGGACGGCACTTGCATTCGCGACTATGTACATGTTTGCGATCTGGTGGATGCGCATGTGCTTGGCTTGCGGTGGTTGCTTGATGGCAAGAAGAGCCGCGTATTTAGCCTTGGGTCTGGCACGGGCTTTTCGGTGAGAGAAGTGGTGGATCAATCGCGGGCCGTGACCAATCAGGCTGTGCCGATCAAAGAAGGCCCGCGCCGTGCAGGAGATTGCACCAAACTGGTTTCCGGCTCGACACGTGCCGAAAAAGAGCTAGGCTGGACGCCAACACGCTCCAAAATGGACATCATGATCGCCGATGCATGGAGATGGCATCAATCCGGCCATTACGACCGCTGACCCTTCGGCCAGACTGATTGAGCTGACTCGGGTGCTCGCCTTGAAGGGGCGGCCACCGACGGGCGTGGATCGTGTGTGTCTGGCCTATTTGCGTGCGGTGGTTTCGGATGTGGTTCCAGCCTGGGGTTTGGCGCGGACAAAAGCCGGTTATGTTCTTGTTAATAAAGAGGGAATGAATGCGCTTCTGGCTCGGCTTGAAGGGCGGACCCCATGGGGTGAGAGCGACTGGATTTCACGTGTGACGCGCGACGCAGAAAACCCACGTCGCGAGACAGAGGCAGATCTCAGGCGATTGCGCACAGCGCGCTGCACCCGATCGTTTCTTGGTCGCATGTTGAGGCGGTATTTGCCTTCTGGCACTGTCTACATCAACGTTGATCATGCCAATTTTTCGCAGCGTGTTGTGAACGCTGTCAAAAGCATCCCGCACGGCAAGATTTCAGTGTTTTTGCACGACACAATCCCATTGGATTTGCCGGATTTTGAAGCGTCCAAACCGTCTCTTGAATTCGCGCGTCTTTTTGAGCGCGCGCGCAGGAATGCCGATGTGTTGATCGTCAATTCAGAGGTCACGCGACAGGATGTGATCCGTCATATGTCCCGTGCCGGGGACGTGCCGGAGATTGTCGTGGCACATCTGGGTGTGGAAGGGGATTTGTTCCAAATCGTGAACAATCAGCCGAATTTGGTGTCCGCGCCATATTTTGTTGCTGTGGGAACGATTTCACCGCGCAAGAACCACGGCTTTCTTCTTGATATTTGGGACCGGATGGCAAAGGAGCAGACGGCCGAGTCCTTGCCGCATCTGGTGATCGCTGGGCGTCGCGGATGGAAGAGTGACGAACTGTTCGCCCGATTGGGCAACAGCCCCCTTAGAGGCGTGTGCGTCCATGAGTTCAACAGCTTGGATGACGCGGCCCTCGGGCACCTCGTGGCAGGGGCGTCGGGACTGGTGTTTCCAAGTATTGCAGAAGGTTTTGGCCTGCCACCAGTTGAGGCAGCGGCGGCAGGGGTGCCCGTGGTCTGTAATGATTTGCCTGTGATGCGGGAAATTCTCGGCGAATATCCCATTTACGCAAGCGTTACAGACAGTTATTCATGGATTCAGGCAATAAGAACTTTGGCGCAGGCTGATCGGGACGTGCAGGACGCGAACGGTCGGCCTCAGGCGCGTTTTGAGGTGCCGACCTGGGAGGCGCATTTCAACACCGTCTTAAGGGTCACATGATAGCCCAGATGGGTGCGCCGTGAGAGGCAGAACAAGGAAGAGTTAACGGGTTGGGTGTTTGGCAATCATATCGGCTTCGGGTCAGACGCCGTTACCGGCTGGGCCGCGCAATTCGCAAGCGCCGTGAGTTGCGGTCGATTGTCAATCGGACCGGCAAGATCAAACGCGATGATCTGCTTTTGTTTTCCACTCAGCGCAACGAACAAATTCGCCTGCCGTTCTTCTTGGATTATTACCGGAACAAAGGCGTCGATCATTTCCTGATCGTGGACAATGACAGCGATGATGGCTCGCTTGAATATCTTTCGGAGCAACCGGATGTATCGGTTTGGCACACGCGCAAGAGTTATAAGCGGTCCCGCTTTGGTGTGGATTGGCTGAACTGGCTGCAGTTTCGGTATGGCCACGAACATTGGTGCCTGACCGTCGATCCGGACGAGTTCTTTATCTATCCCTTTTGTGACACACGCCCGATCAAGGCGTTGACGGATTGGCTGGATGCCTCTTCGATCAAATCCTTCAGTGCGATGTTGTTGGATATGTACCCACGTGGCCCGATCACCGAGCAGCCTTACCGGTCCGGGCAGGATCCTCTGGACATCGCCTGTTGGTTTGACGCCGGCAATTATACGATGTCGAAGAATCCGCAGTACGGCAATCTGTGGATTCAGGGCGGGCCACGGTCGCGGGTGTTCTTTCCCGACGATCCGGAACTGGCGCCGGCGCTCAACAAAATTCCCTTGGTCAAATGGAACAGGCGCTACGCCTATGTGAGTTCGACCCACATGCTGCTGCCACGAGGGCTTAATCAGGTGTATGATGAATGGGGCGGGGAGAAGGCCTCCGGCCTGTTGCTGCACGCCAAATTTCTCGACACGTTCACCGCAAAGGCCGAAGAAGAATTGCTGCGCAATCAGCATTACTCGGCCAGTGTCGAATATAAAGCTTATGCCGAGCGCCTGCGGGACAATCCCGAGCTGTGGTGCAAGTGGAGTGAAAAATACATCAACTGGCGCCAGCTTGAAATTCTGGGCCTCATGTCCAAGGGGAACTGGGCATGAGTGTTGGTATTCTGATGTTGGTGCACACTGCGTTCGGCCGTGCCGAGCAGGTGGCACGACATTGGAACAAATACGGCTGTCCGGTGGTGATCCACGTGGACGCAACAGTGAAGCAGAAGCAATACAAACGGTTTGTGAAAGCGCTTGAGGATTTGCCGGACGTGAAGTTCTGCAAGCGACACAAATGTGAGTGGGGTGCTTGGGGGCTGGTGGCGGCGGCACAGTCTGCGGCGGAGATGATGCTTGAGGACTTTCCAAGTGTGCGCCACGTTTATCTGACCTCGGGGTCGTGTCTGCCTCTGCGCCCTGTGCAAGAGTTGAAAGATTATCTTGCCGCCCGCCCAAGGACAGATTTCATCGAGAGCGCGACAACTGCAGATGTGCCTTGGACGGTTGGTGGTCTGGATGCGGAACGGTTTACGCTTCACTTCCCGTTTTCTTGGAAGAAGAACCGGTACTTGTTTGACAAATGGGTCGATATTCAGCGGTTTCTGAGGATCAAACGACGCATTCCACACGGGATTGTCCCACATATGGGCAGCCAGTGGTGGTGCCTGACACGGCAAACACTTTCAGCCATTCTGGAAGACCCCGAACGGGCCACATTTGACAAATACTTCAGTCGTGTCTGGATTCCCGATGAAAGCTATTTCCAGACTTTGGTCCGGCTCTATTCAACGAAAATCGAAAGCCGTTCTCTGACGCTGTCGAAGTTCGACTTTCAGGGCAAGCCGCACATTTTTTATGACGACCACCTACAGCTTTTGCGTCGGTCCGACTGTTTTGTGGCGCGCAAGATCTGGCCGCGCGCGAACAAGCTTTATAACGGGTTCATGAGAGACCCTGAGGGCGCCATCAAGATGAGCGAGCCCAACCCCGCCAAGATCGACCGGATTTTTGCCAAGGCGGTGGAGCGCCGGACCAAGGGGCGGACCGGTCTTTATATGCAAAGCCGCTATCCCAATGAGGGTTGGGAAAACGGCATGACCTTCGGGCGCTATTCGGTGTTTCACGGGTTTGCCGAGCTGTTTGAAGATTTTGAACCTTGGCTGTCACGCGCAACAGGTGCGCAGGTGCATGGCCATGTGTTTGCGCCGGAGAGGGCAGAGTTCTCGGGCCGGCAGCGTGTGATCAACGGCGCGCTCAGCAGCTCTCCGAAGCTGCGCGATTACAATTCCATAGCCTTCCTGTCGAACCTGATTTGGAACACACGCGGCGAGCGGCAGTGTTTTCAGGTTGGCCCCAGAGATGAGGGCGCACCGGTGTGGTTCATTGCCAAAGATCCCAATGCACAAGTGAGTGTGATTTCCGGGGCGTGGGCGGTGCCTTTGTTCAAGTCCAATCTGAATTTCACCGAAATTAGGGCTGAGGCGGCACGATTGCAAAAGCTGGAAAACGAACAGTTGTTTGCCTTGAGATCGCCCTATGCCAAGGCGCGGGTGCGGATTTGGACTATGGCTGAGTTCATCGAGGCCCCAATGGAGCCGTTGCAGACGATCATCGACGAGATTGGCATGGACCGTGCCCGCCGTCTGGCAGAGGCCCCGCGGATGGCTGACCTGAGCGGGTTTGGTCAATTCCTGCAGAACCTCAAAAATCAGGGGATGCATCCCTATCTGATGGGCGATTTCCCTGTCGAGCAGCCTGAAGGCGGACAAAAGAAGCCACCGCGCAAACCCTATTTGGTGCAGTAAAAACCCATGTCCAAGTTTGATTATTTCGTCGTGTTTGCAGAGATGCGCACAGGGTCCAATTTTCTCGAGACCAACATCAATGCTTTTGACGGGCTGAATTGTCATGGTGAGGCGTTTAACCCCCATTTCATCGGCTATCCGAACCGCGACGACGTGCTGGGCGTCACCTTGGAGCAACGGACGGCGGATCCAATGGTCTTGCTTCGCGCGATCAAGGAAGAACCGGACCATTTGTCGGGGTTTCGATATTTCCACAACCATGATCCGCGGATTCTCGACACGATCCTGAACGACGAGCGCTGTGCCAAGATTGTTCTTACCCGCAATCCGCTGGACAGCTATGTGAGCTGGAAAATTGCGCAAGCTACCGGACAGTGGAAGCTGACGGATGTGCGGCGTCGGCGGGACAGCAAAGTGCGTTTCGATGGGGCAGAGTTCAAACTCCACGTCGAGGATTTACAGGATTTTCAGGTCACGTTGATGAAGGCGCTGCAGACCAGCGGGCAAACGGCGTTTTACGTGGCCTATGAGGATCTGCAGGACATTGACGTGATGAATGGCCTCGCTCGGTATCTTGGCGTGGACGAGGTGCTGCCAGCGCTCGACAAGTCTCTGAAGCGACAGAACCCGAGTGCGCTGTCGGAGAAAGTGTCCAACTTTGCGGAGGTGTCTTTGGCGCTGGCGGATCTGGACCGGTTCAATCTCAACCGCACTCCGAATTTTGAGCCCCGCCGAGGGGGCGTGGTGCCGAGCTATCTGGCGGGGGCCGTCGTGCCGCTTCTGTATATGCCGGTGCGATCTGGGCCCGAGGCCGAAGTGGCGCAATGGCTGGCCGCGTTGGACCATGTGCCCGAGACGTCTTTGTTGACGGATTTTTCGCAAAAAACCCTGCGCAAGTGGAAACGAGGCAACAAAGGGCATCGCACGTTCACCGTGGTGCGCCATCCCGTGCCGCGCGTTCATGCGGCATTCTGCGAGCGTATTCTGTCGACCGATGAAGGCAGCTATACCAAAATCCGCAACACGTTGCGCAAGACTTACAAGTTACCAATCCCCAAGGACGGACCAGACCCGGATTATGATGTGGAGGCTCATCGCACAGCGTTTCTGGCGTTCCTTGATTTTGTAAAAGCGAATCTTCTGGGTCAAACCAGTATTCGGCAAGATGCCCATTGGGCGACTCAATCGGGCGCAGTGCGGGGATTCGGTGACATGGCGCTTCCGGATATGATCATTCGTGAGGAAGAAATGGCCAGCTATCTTCCTGCTTTGGCGATGCAGGTGGGGCGTAAATCGGTACCCGATCCCATTCCGGCGGCTCAGGATGCGCCGGTGTCTCTAGAGGCAATCTATGACGCGGAGATCGAAGCGCGGGTGCGTGAGATTTACCAGCGGGACTATATGATTTTCGGTTTTGAGAACTGGCGCTGACGGGCAGAAGGCAGGCGCCGTAGGGCCGGTTGGTCAGGCGGTTTTAGGCCGCCTGAACCTTGTCGTCTTGGGTCAGGATCGCGAAAAGCGTTCCGGCATCCTGATTGGCGCGAAGTTTGGCGCAAACGGCGGCGTCGCGCAGGCTGCGAGACACACGGGCAAGCGCTTTGAGATGTTCGACGCCGGCATCTTCCGGCGCAAAAAGTGCAAACGCAATGTCCACGGGCTGACGATCTACCGCGTTGAAATCAACAGGCTTTTCCAAAAGAATAAAGGCGCCAAGGACGCTGTCGATATCGGTCAGGCGCGCGTGCGGCAGGGCCACACCGTTCCCGACACCGGTGGGGCCGAGGTTTTCACGGTCCTGCAGGGCCTCGACCACGCGGGACGCGGACAGGTCATATGCCGACGCCGCGAGGTCGCCGAATTCTTGCAGCAAACGCTTCCTGCTTGAGGCGGCAGTAACAACTTTCACCGCCTCTGGCCGGAGGATCGTAGATAGGTCCATCTTGCCTGTAACTCCGGATTGGGGGCATTGCCCCCAACCGCATTATGTCTGCGGATCAACCCAGCCGATATTGCCGTCCTCACGGCGATAGACCACGTTCAATCCACCTTTGCTTTCGTTCTTGAAGACCAGCACAGGCGCTCCGGCAAGTTCCATTTGCATCACAGCTTCGCCGACGCTCAGAGATGGGATCTTGGTTTCCATCTCGGCGACGATCACCGGTTGCAGGGTTTCGGGCTCGGCCTCATGTTCTTCAGCTTCAGGCGCGAGGATATACGAGGAAGCGCCGAAGAGTTCAACCGGGTCTTGGCGCTCCTTATGGTGGTCTTTCAGGCGGCGCTTGTAGCGGCGCAGTTGTTTGTCCATTTTTTCGCCACAGCCGTCGAATGCTGCATAAATATCGACTGCGTGGGATTTGGCCTGAGCTGTCAGTCCGGTGGACAGATGGACGGTGGCTTCACAGACGTATTCATGTGCGCTTTTTGAGAAGACAATATTCGCGTCGGTCGGTCGGCCGGCATATTTTTCTAGAATACCACTCAGCTCGGTTTTTACGTGGGTCTGCAGGGCTTCGCCGACGTCGATTTGTTTTCCGGTGATTTGATAGCGCATCCTGTCTCCTTTTCGATGACATGTCGGACCACGGGCAAAAAACGCCCGTCAAATGCTTTAGATCCGAATGCTGGAACTCGACACCTTGCACCGTGTTGCGCGATCCGGCACCGAAAAAACGGAGGACGGGATCACAGCATGGGGTGGCCGAGGTGTCATAGTGTTTATTTGAGTATCAGGACCGCCGAGAGTCAATGACGGGGATCAACTTTGCGCCGGAATTTGCCAGCCGGACTTAAGAAATCCTAAAGTTATCACCAAGATAGACGCGGCGGACATTTTCATTTTCCACCACTTCCTCGGGGGTGCCGGACATCAGCACTTTGCCGTCGTGCAGAATGTAGGCGCGGTCCACGATCTCAAGAGTTTCGCGGACGTTGTGATCGGTGATCAAGACGCCGATGCCCCGCTTTTTCAAGTCCGCCACCAAATGACGAATGTCGCCTACGGAAATCGGGTCAACGCCGGCAAAGGGTTCATCCAAAAGCAGATATTTCGGATCAGCGGCCAAACAGCGTGCGATTTCAACGCGCCGACGCTCTCCGCCGGACAAGGCCAAAGCTGGCGCACGGCGCAGGTGTTCAATGGAGAACTCGCTCAGGAGTTCCTCAAGACGTTCACGACGTTTGTGTCGGTCTTTCTGCGTGATATCGAGAATCGCGGTGATGTTGTCTTCGACCGAAAGGCCCCGGAAGATCGACATCTCTTGGGGCAAATAGCCAATACCCAGCTTGGCGCGGCGGTACATCGGAAGGGTGGTGGCATCCAGACCATCAATCACCACGCGCCCGCCTTCTGGCTGCAAGAGCCCTGCAACCGCATAGAATGTCGTGGTTTTTCCTGATCCGTTCGGCCCCAACAGCGCGACCACCTCACCGCGGTTGAGTTCCATAGAAAAGTCGCGGATCACCACACGCTTGCGATAAGCTTTACGAAGGCTTTCGACCTTCAGGCCGGATTGGCCGTCTGTTATGGCAAGGTCCGGTTTTGCCATGTTCACTGGTTCCTCAGGATCGTTTTGACCTGACCGTGCATCTGGGCGGTGTTGTCGTTGAGGTTTACAGACATGCTGTCGGCGGTGATGGTTGTGGCCTGTTGAACCACCATGACATCACCGGACATCACAACGGAGCCGTTTTCAATGCTATATTCTGCTTTCTGGGCTTCGGCGGCGTCACTGCCTTGCACCAAGAGCACATTTCCTTCGGCCACGAGGCGGGCGATCCCGACCTGACCTTCTTGATAGAAGACGTTCACTTTGTCGGCGGTCATATGCATCGCGCCTTGTGTGATTTTGACATCGCCACTGAACACGGCGCTGCCGTCATTCTGGTTTACAGAGAGGCTTTCTGCGGTGACTTCCACGGGAAGGGAGCTGTCTTGCTTCATGTCGCCAAAACCGACCTTGATCCCCTGAGCTGAGGCGAAAGCAGGGAAAAAGCTTACGGCCATAATGAGCAGCGCGCGCAGCATAGTTATCAATCCTTTGTAGTCACTGTTGGCGTGTATAACAGGCGCACGCCGTTTGTGAAAAACAAATAGACATCATCGGCCTCGCCGGCAGGTCGAATTGCCATGCGACCGGATTCAAGACGTCCGATACCCGTAGTGGCCACCACATCTCCGCCGCTCTCGGCGCGGACTTCCTGAACACTCATGACCATGGTTCCGGTTTCCAACTCGAAGCCGTTTGAGGTCGAGATGGTCACGCCTTTGTCCAGAACAAGTTCCTTGAACGTCGCATCCATTTCGCCATGTGTGGCGATGATGGAGATGTTGTTGCCGTTGCTCATGGAGATCTTGGCATTCAGGTCGTTGGCGATTGTGCGTGATGAATCGTCAGCGTCTGGGTGTGCCGTGGTCGCGGTGACGGCAATGATGTGGCCTTGCGGCGTCTGTGCGGAAAAGGATGGTGCGGTGATCTGTTGATCCCGCAAACGTTTTTCCAATTCGATATCGGCAAAAGGAATGGCGCTTTCGAGGTCAACATCGCGCGGTACCAAAAAGAGGGTCGCCAGAATAATCAGAGCAATCAGCGGCAGGACAACCTTCAGGAAGGCCACAACGTTGGAATATGTCAGGCCACCCGCCACGAGGGGTTAGCCCAGCCCTGCGCGGAGGCAGTCGTGGATGTGCAGAATGCCCTCGGGTGTGCCGGCGCCGTCGGGGTCGACCACAAACAAACAGGTGATTTTGCGCTGGTTCATGATGGCAACGGCTTCCTCGGCTAACGCTGAGGGGGCGATTGTTTGCGGATCGCGCGTCATTACATCTGCGGCTGAACGCTCAAGCAGGCCAGTCATATGGCGTCGCAAGTCGCCGTCGGTCACGATGCCAGACAGTGTGCCGTTTTCTCGGGTGACGCCGACAACACCAAAGCCCTTTTGGCTGATCTCGATCAGGGCATCAGACATGGGAGTTTTTTCGGAGATCAGAGGTACAGATCCCCCTGCGTGCATCAGGTCACGCACGCGGCTGAGTTGCGCGCCGAGTTTTCCCCCTGGGTGGAACTCGCGAAAATTCTCCGGCGTGAATTTACGATGCTCCATCAAGGCCACTGCCAAAGCGTCTCCCAAGGCCAATGTCATCGTGGTCGATGTGGTGGGCACGACGCCGGTGCCGCAGGCTTCTTCCGCTTTGGGTAGGATCAGGCCGATGTCGCTTTGTTTGATCAGCGTGCTTTCGGCGCGGCTGGCGACGCCGATCAGCGGGATATTGAAGCGCCGCGTATAGGCCACAAGGTCGGCAAGTTCCGGCGTTTCACCGGAGTTGGACAATACGAGCGCGACGTCGCCTTGTGCCATCATGCCTAGGTCGCCATGGCTGGCTTCGGCGGGATGCACAAAATGCGCAGGTGTGCCGGTCGAAGCAAACGTGGCCGCGATTTTGCGCGCGATGTGGCCGGATTTGCCCATGCCTGAGACAATCACTCGTCCCTTTGCCGACAACAAGAGCGCCACAGCATCGCCGATCTCGGCTCCCAGACTGTCACCCAGTAGGCGCAGAGCTTCGGTTTCGATCGACAGCACGCGTTGAGCTGTGGCGAGGAAGGTATGTTTGTCCTGCTCGGTCATCAGTGTGAAAAAATGTCCTGTTCGGGCCAGCCGGCAATATCAAGCTGCGCTCGCATCGGGAGAAAGTCAAAGCAGGCCTGTGCCATTTCGGTGCGGCCTTCGCGGGCCAAGCGTGTGTTGAGCTCTTCGCGCAGTCGATGCAGATAAAGCACATCTGACGCGGCATAGTCGAGCTGGGCATTGGTTAGTTCGGGCGCGCCCCAGTCGCTCATCTGTTGTTGCTTGGAAATGTCTACGCCTAAAAGTTCCTGCAACAGGTTCTTCAGGCCGTGGCGATCAGTGTAAGTGCGGATAAGCTTGGACGCAATTTTGGTGCAATAAACCGGCGCTGTCACGGCGCCAAAGGTATTGAAGAGTGCGGCGATGTCAAAGCGGCCAAAATGAAAGAGTTTGAGCACTTTGGAATCTTGCAGCATTTTTACCAGATTTGGCGCTTCGGTCTGCCCAATAGCCACTTGCACAAGGTGCGCGTTGCCATCGCCGCCAGACATCTGGATCACACAAAGCCGATCCCGATGCGGGTTAAGCCCCATGGTTTCACAGTCGATGGCCACAATGGGGCCAAGATCAAGCCCGTCGGGCAGGTCGTTTTGATACAGGAAATTCGCCATTTGCGCCTCGGTGTCTGAGTTGACTAGCACTTACGGTGTCTTGCGGGACGTTTCAATGTTTGTTGGCCGAAGTTGGCAAGCCGAAGGGGCGATCCGGCACCCCTGTTGTGGCGGTTTGGCGATGCTCCTATATTGCCGATATGGAAGAAAGACCTCCCTTCACCGTTGAAGACGAACTGCGCATGTTGGTGGAAACCCGTGCCCGCGAGGCTGCACCGCGTGTGGAACGTGTCGAGACACAGCATGGCGTGTTCTGGATAAAGAGACCCGAACGTTTGTCTTTGAGATATCGTTTGCAAAAGGGCGATCCCCGTAAGGCGTTTGAACGCGAGCGTCTTGGGTTTCACGATCTGAATGCCGCTAATGGGCCGGCGCCGCATTTGGCATTGGAGGGGCAGGATTTTATCGTTCTACCGGATTGCGGCCCGAACCTGCGGCACAGGCTTGCCATCGAGGAAGATGCAGACACTCGGCGGGGTTTGCTTATGGATGCGGCCCGATCTCTGGGGGACATGCATGCGCTCGGCTTTGCCCATGGTCGACCCAGTCCAAAGGACATGTGTCGCCTGAATGGACAGGAAGTTCTGCTGGATTTTGAGCGGTACGACCGACGCAACAATTCGCTCAAGGGGCAGGCGCGGGATCTGGTGATTTGGGCCTTCAACGTCGCCGCCCATTCACCCCAGATGTTGTCAGACCTGCCAGAGGCACTTGAGGTGCACGGCAATGTCGCTCCAGCTGGTTTGCGGACCGCTGCGGAGGAGTTGTGTCACAAGCTGGTGTGGGCCGATTGGCTTACCAAACCCATTCAAAAACGCCCAGGCAACAAGTCGCGGGAGTTTAAGGCGATTCCTGCCGTGTTGCAGCTTTTTGGGGTTCGGTAATAGAGGTCTTGGGAATTCCGTGGCGCGTGGTCGGTGGGTGGAATTTGGTGCGAATTAAGCTTGCCCAGTGCACAAGCCGGTTGTAAGAACGCGCCCGGAGCCGCTGTAGCTCAGCTGGTAGAGCACGTCATTCGTAATTAGCGGGTCGATCCGCGATTGACGTTTAGGACCAGTGAGTTAGAGAAGGCGCACGGTAACTAGTAGGGCCATAGTAGGGCCGCGGAAAAGAGAAGAAGGCCCCATTAGCTCAGCTGGTAGAGCAGGTCCTTCGTAAGGACAAGGTCGGCGGTTCGAGTCCGTCATGGGGCACCACTCTTCTCAACACACCACCAAATTTAGCACTGGAATCAACGCCTTCGGCAAGCCCGCAAGGTGACGTTTGCGCTTTCGATTTTCAGACATACGGGCTAGGCTACGCTCAGGATTGGCAAACAGAGCCGGTCTCGGGGCGTAGTAACCCCTCCAAGAGCGGTCGGTGTCGACCGTAATGACACTTCCTCGAACCCTATGGTCGGGGAGGCACTGGCGTATGTCCAGGGCTCCGGCCTAAAGGCCAGCGCGGTCGTCTCTTGGCGGCTTACTAACTCCCCGGCTGCCAGAGGTAACTCTGGTGGCCGATTTCGTTAGTAGAGGAGCCGTTATGAGCAACGCTGATTTGAAGAAACAGGGAACAACCATCGTTGGTGCCTTTGTGCGTTCCCAGACATTGATTTTGGAACTTATCGCCTTTGGTTTTGCTCTGTATCTGCTCCAGCAGAGCAACGTGACCGCACAAACCTTGGTGGCAATGCTGCTATTCTGCGTGTTCGTCTTTACTCTGATCACTGGCAAAGGCGTGCCGCATTTCCGCCATCGCGGCAAAGCCCTGCTGTTTCTGATTGCGGCAGGGTTCTTCTCCTTACAGGGCGCGGTTATGTTCGACGAACAACGCGAGGCTCGTTGGGCCGACCTCCGCGAAAGTGATCCCGCCGCGTATCTGCAAGAACTGCGCGAGGTGGATGCAGACAGATGGTTTTCCGAACTGAGCGAGTTGGACCCGGAAGCCCATGCAACTGAGGCTGCAAGGCGCACCGCACAAGCCCAAGCAAACCGTCTTGCCGAATGCTCCAACGAAAAAATCGCGCTAGCCTATGTCATGATCCAAGAAGATGTACGCCGGTCACTGCGAGCGCCATCGACGGCGGAATTTCCGGGTCGCTTCGGCGTGGGGACACGAAACATGGGAAACTGCATCTATCGGGTTGTCGGACACTTCGATGCCCAAAATGGCTTCGGCGCGATGATACGCGGAACATTTACCGGCACGACCGAGTATTTCCCGGAGCGCGGTAGCTGGCGCACCCTAACCTTAGATGTGCAAGGGTAAGCCAAAAAGGCACCACCACACGTCCGCAGGCGTCCTTCGAGTGGCTTAGTGGGCCGCCCGGAGGTACGCCCACCGCATACCCTAAACCGCCGCTGCTCAGCCCGCATGTTTCGTTCATTTCCCTTGCGCAAGAAGGAAGAAAAAGAGGTGCTTGTATAGGTAGTATAAGGTGTATTGGGAAAACTGGTGACCACCACGACAGCACAAGAGAGGGCGGCCCAAAGCCGCCCCGTTTGCCTATTTCACCTATATCAAAAGGGTGGTTCGCCACCGCCTCCGAAATCACCATAGTCGTGCGGGGGATCAACGTCGTCCTGCCATTCATCGACGTCCTCAGACCAAGGGATCGGCTGCCCGATATAATCCTCGAACATTGCCCGGCAATCGCGCAGAGGCGGGAAGTGATAGCGCATGGAGCGCACCACCTTCGGCTCGCCATGCGTGCTGTAGCCGGTGATAAACTTGCCGCTCTGAACCTTCCTGAGACCGGAGAAGACCTTTCCGAGGTCACGACCGAACAGCGTTTCCTGAACATACTGAGCGCTCGGGTGAGACCGTTTCATGTCCGAGTACATCGCTGCGATTGTGGTGATGCCGGGGCCGTTTCCCGGGGCGTCGGGCTGCGGAAGGATACCCGTGTCCAGCATCTGATAGACGTACTTCTCCACCGGTCCTTGTGCCTGAATGATCTGATCGAACAACTCGGGCGTGCGGATTGTTTTCCGGGGGTCAGGCCCCATGGAAATATCACGCTCGAGAAGCTCATGCAGCATGGCTTCGAAGCCGCCCGCATTCATCTGTTTTGCGATGGCCGCGAAGTAGGCTTTATCTTCACGCTTCCGGTCGGAGACTTCGAAAACCTGCCAGCGGCGGTCGCCAATGTCGGCAGGAACGACCGACCGCTCATTGGAAGTGACCATGAAAATCATGTGATTGTTGAGCCAGATCGGGTCGACACCCTTTCGCTCAATCATGATCTGGGGTTCGGTCAACATCGTCTTGATCACACCCGCGTTCTTGCGATCACCGCCAAACATGGCTTCGTCTACGTAGACAAATCGCCGCCCCTCCATGTGCTGATTAAAGCGACCTCGTACGTGATCATCCTTCGTGATCGACACAAAGTGCGGCATCCAAAGCTGACCGTAAGCGTTGGCAAGAACACCTTTACCTGTGCCGGGGAGGCCCTTGAGAACCGGGGCAGTACCGATGACAAGTGCGGGCTGCTGGACGCCCAGCGCCAACCAATTCATCAACCAGCCGAAGTATTCGTCGTTTCCACCGCAGATGTTGTCGAAGATGTGGTCTTTAAGTTTGCTCCAATCCCCAGGAATGGGCTCGACTGCGAAGCCGCGCCACATGTTCCAGACGTGATCATTGTGGCCCGGCGGCAGAGCGGGATCGAAATCCACTTCGTGATAGTGGGCGGCAAACTGGTGCTGCATCCAGTACCGGGCCTTGGGCCGCCAAGTTGTGTTGCCGTTGTCGTCTGTAACGGGGAACTTTTCGGGTGCCAGCCGATCCTCAAACGGCCCTTTGCCTAGCAACGACAGCACTTCATTGCTCACACTGTTCTTCAAAATAATCCGTGTCGTGGTGGCATAGGTCAGAATGCCAAACCGGGAATTCATTTCGCGGACAAGGGAATGCGTCGGCCCGTTCCACCCACGCTCTTTTGCGAGCGCGAAGACAGTGCCAATTGTCAGGCTGCCGTCAGGTTCGAAACCGTCCCACTTCAACGCGGATTCATCTCTACCTTCGTACTTAGAGGACTTCCTTGCCCATTCATCCCAGACATCGGTAATCCCCCCGAAATTTAGGTGTGTCTGAAAGTAGAATTTTCTCGAATGATGAAAGAGGAGATTCTGATGAAAAAGTCGAAGTACAGCGATGCACAGATCATGGCGATCCTGAAGCAGGCAGAGAACGGTGTGCCGGTCTCTGATCTGTGCCGAGAACACGGCATGAGCAGCGCAAGCTTTTACAAATGGCGATCCAAGTATGGCGGGATGGACGCCAGCTTGATGGCGCGCATGAAGGAACTGGACGAAGAGAATAAGCGGCTCAAGAAGATGTATGCTGAGAAAAGCATGCAGAACGATTTGCTGAAGGAAGCGCTTGGAAAAAAGTGGTGAG
>NZ_FOSZ01000021.1 GCF_900114415.1 Shimia haliotis
CCGTCCTCGGTTGCCGAGGCCGTCGACGCACTCAGAACCGGCGCGTCATTCGTCCCATGAATGGTGATCTGAATCTGATGCGTTGTGCCGTCGGAAGAGCGAACACGGTAAGTCGCATGCCCTTCCTGCCCGGCAGCCAGCTGCTGAACGGCAGGGTTGCTGTTGTCCGTGACATAACTCCAGCTGCCTGCAGAATCGATATGCAAGTTGCCGCCAAAGGGATCCGAGATCGCGTGCTCTCCGAACTGGCTGTACTGGAAGTGTTCCTGCGACGGGCCGTCGGGATCGCTCACTGTCAGCAGCCCGCTGATCACGATGCGCCCTGTGACATGATCTTCGGTAGCAGAGCCGGTGTCGGTGCCGCCGATGATTGCGGCATCACTGACGGCGGCAAGCGTGGTCGTTGCACCGGTGTGGGTGACGCCGCCATGGGCGTCCTTGACGTCATAGGTAAAGTGAACCGCGCCGTTGTAGTCGCGCGCAGGCGTGAACGTATAGGTGCCATCACCATTGTCCCGGATCGAACCGTGATCGGCGCGCAGACCTGCGATGGACAGCTTGCCTGCATCATTGGCGTCCACTTCGACCGTGTTGGCCAACAGCTGTGCCTTGGTCAGTGTTTGCGCGGTGTCCTCGGTGCCGGGCGTGAGCGCAACTTCGGACGAACAGTAAGGGCGGTCATTGCTACCATGGATCGTGATCGTGATGTCATGCGCGGTACCGTCCTTGGAATAGACAGTGATCGTGTCGGTCAGCGTTTGCCCTTCGCCAAGCTGGTCGATCGCCGTGCCGCGCGTGGTAGTCCTGCCGCCAGTCACACGGATGTGACCTGCATCGCCGTAATAGTGCCAGGAGCCGTCCGAGTTCAGCCGCAGATCGCCATAGGTCCCAGAGTAGTTCATACCCATACTGCCGCGAGTGTCGAACTCGTTTTCCCCAACGTCTGGATCAAGGATAGTAAGTTGCCCGTCGGCATAGAGCTGTGCCCGGCCCAGGGTTGTCATACCCGGTTGCGCATAATCAGGTGACATATCCTGACCGGCTTTGCTCTCGGTCACATCACCAGTGTCCACGCCGCCGATGA
>NZ_FOSZ01000016.1 GCF_900114415.1 Shimia haliotis
AGGGCTTTCATATGGCCGAGGACGTGTATTTCATCGAGGATCATCAGCCCTTTGGGGTCGTCACGCGGGACAGGTGGCGTCGCTTCCACTGCCGCCAGCATCCGATTGAGGAATAGGCGGAAGAAACGAGCATGGGTGTGCAGGAAGCCCGCAGGCAGGCAGAGATAGATTGATTGCCCGCCGAATTTCCATGCTTTGAGGTCAGGTTCTCTGCCCGTGTCGGACAGCATTTTTGCCATTTGTGGGGATGACAAGAACAGGATGTTTTGGCGCACCGTAGATAGGACAGAGCCGCGTTCTTCATGTCCCATGGACAAAAGCGCACCTGCCGCCGCCGCTGTGACGCCCCATGCGCGATCAGGGTCATCGAGCATGGCGTCCAGAAGATCATCAAAATAGGCGTCGGGGTTTGGCTTAGGGCGTTTTCCATTTTCATCGGCTGGGGGGGATAGGGGAAGATGCAGCAGGCGGCTGACCTCGACCAGATCCCGTTTCCCCGATGGTTTGGACGCCACCCATGCGTTGAATCCTCTGAGCACGAGGCGAGCGTTTGCGCTCCAGTGGTCGTTTTCTTTGCCCTGCTCAGATACGACAAGTGCATCTGCGATGCTGTCGCAATGATCGACAAAGAGCGGATCGGCGGGATCAAGATCGGCCAGAGGGTTGAATCCTGCTCGATACTCGTCGTCAACGTTTGCCCATCCAAATGGATCGAGCACGAATACATCTTGCCCCAAACCGCCCGCAGGAACACCACGACCACGGCCGCGGCGTTCTGCTGTTAGGGTGGCGTTCTCGCCTTTGGGATCGAGCACCAAAACCGACCCTTTGTAGATTGCGAGGTTGGGCAGGATGACCGAGACGCCTTTGCCGGCGCGTGAGCCTGCTACGGTCAACAAATGCCGGTCATCATCAAGGCAAATCCATTCGCCGTTTCGGTCTTGTCCAACAAGCGGTGCCGTTGGTTTGGGTGCCCATCGTTCGGATTGTGCCAGCCCTTCGGGTGGCACCCAAAGGGCACGGGGCGCACTGTCTTTCTGAGAAATTTCACGGGGGAGGCCGCGCGGCAGGTCTTCGAAACTAATCAACGTCAATCCTCGGTTACAAATGGGTTTGTGCAACTGTTACGCGCATTAAGAAAATGTTGACCCTTATTTGTCAAACTAAGAGAGTAGCGAGATATGTTTATAGTTCCTATAAACCGCCGCAACCAATGGTTACAACGTCTCGTTCAGGGGGTCTAGCACCACCCCCTAAAAACCCAGCTTGGGAGAAAGGACACGACATGGCACGACCGAAGATCGATCCCGCCAAACGACGCACGGAATCCGTGCGTGTGTCCCTTTCCCCTGTTGAGTTGGCACAACTCAACGCCAAGGCCGAGCGAGGCGAAACAACCGTCACCGCGTTTGTTCGTGCCTCTGCCCTTGGCAAGTCCGTCACCGTGCAACAATCGACTGCGCCTGATTTTGCTACCCGTGACGATTTGCGCCGTATCGGTGTCAATCTGAACCAGATTGCCAAGGCGATGAACGCGCAAAAAACCGTCGCGCCTGCCGAGCTTTTGGCCGTGTGTGCCAAGCTTGATCACCTCTTTGACCAATGGTTGAACCATGATCCCAAGAGTCGCCAAATCAGGCCGTAGCTTTAAGGGCGCGGGGCTTTATTACCTCCACGATAAAGGCGCATCGACCAATGATCGTGTGGCCTTCACCGAGACGGTGAACCTGCCGACCAATGACGCGGATCGAGGCATCGCGCACATGATCGACACGGCCACCCATGCCAACCAGTTGAAGCAACAGGCAGGCATCAAGGGCGGACGCCCCCTGCAAACCCCTGTGTACTGCTACAGCCTCGCTTGGCATCCATCCGAGACCCCAACCAAGGCTGAGCAGCTAGAGGCCGTTCAGGCGACGTTAAAGCGCCTTGGCGTCTCCGATCGACAGGCCGTCATTATCGGCCATAACGACACCGACCATTGCCATGTACATGTGATGGTGAACCGCGTTTGTCCGACCACGGGCAAGGCATCGACCATGAGCAATGACCGCCTGATTTTGTCGGACTGGGCGCATGAATATCGCGAGCAACGGGGTGAGCTTCATTTTTGTCCAGAGCGCAAGAAGAACCGCGAAAAGCGCAAGGGCGGTGAGTATATCAAAGATCAATCACCAAGCCCGCAGGATTGGCGGGCGTGGAAGAAATCCCAAACCAAAGATATTTGGGACACCTTCCGCGCTGACCGTGCGAAAGCGCGGGCAGATCGCAAAGGGCAATATGACGCCCTGTGGCAACAGAAGGAAAATCGCACAGCCCAACGCAAAGAGGAAATCAAAGCCCTCTTTAAGCCCAAGTGGCGCGACCTATTCAAGAAACAGCGTTATGAGCTGAAGAACTTTGACGCGGGATTTTTCGACCGCCTAGGGTTCGCCATGACGCGAGGTGGGCGGAGCAAAATCATCGGATTTCTGCAAGCCGTGACTAATGACGGGGCATTGCGGGCTGATTTTGTGCGCGACCAGGAGCGTGAAAAAAAGCAGTTAGGCCAGGAACACAAAAATCGCATTGCCGATGCGTCTCGCGAGGTGCGGAAGGCGTGGCAGTATGACCATGACCAGTTGAAGGCCTCACACGAGGCGCAGGATCAACGCGCCTATGACGACACCAAGGCCAAATCCGCTGAGATATGGCAGGAGCGGCCACGCGACAAGTCAGGCAAGGATTTTGAACAGACGGCCGACCGTCGCAAGGATCACAGTAAACGCAAAACCATCGACCAGATCACGCGGGAGCAATTGGGCGAGGACAAGATCCGCGAGATCCAAAAGAAGACCCGCAAACGCGCCCGAAGGCGTAAGCGCGACGGCGGTCGAAAGTTTGAGCCGTGAAAATGCGAAAGTTGCGTAAAGATAGCAATAGTCTGTAGACCAAAAGTCATCACAGTGTTCCCATTGTCGGATGGTAGAATCCACTAAAGACATTTCGCATTTACAAGAGGTTATAGCCTCTAATGTACGCAAGCGGCGCTTGCAGATGGGACTGTCTCAGGAAGAATTTGCTGACCTTTGCGGGTATCACAGAACCTATGTTGGTTCGGTTGAGCGTTCAGAACGAAATATCACCGTTGCCACTTTAGAAGCTCTTGCGAAGGCTCTTGAAATAGCGCCCGTAGAATTGTTGAGGGAAGATGGCTGACCTCGATAAAATACAGCGCACACCACAAAGCCTAATCGACCCTGCCTTGCTTGCTTTGTGCCTCAGTATCGAGGCTAAACGTGCACGCACTGTCATTGACCATATTCTAGAACATGGCATCATCACCAACGAAGAATTGAGCGATTTATACGGATATGACCATCCGCCCCGTGCTATTCGCGACGTTCGAGAAAACGGCATTCCACTCATTACCCACAACGTCATCAGTCCCAAGACTGGGCGTCGCATGGGCGCATATACGTTTGATGACGTATCAAAGATAAAACGTGGCCGAATTGGTGGGCGCAAGGCGTTTCCTAAGCGGTTCAAGCAGGACTTGATAGAGATGTACGGTGCACGCGATGCCGTTACAGGTGAAGGATTGGACGAGCGATATTTACAGATTGACCACCGCATACCTTATGAGGTGATAGGCGACGACAACAGTGGAGCTAAACTTGATCCCGCAGAATTTATGCTACTGGATGCCTCGTCTAATCGTGCAAAAAGCTGGTCATGTGAACATTGCGACAATCTCATCACCAAGCATGACCCTCAAATTTGTCGGCGGTGTTTTTGGGCATTTCCAGAGGATTATGACCACATAGCTGAAACGCAGTCGCGGCGGGCAGACATCGTTTGGACAGGCGAAGAAGTACAGGACTATGAAAAGCTGAAAGCCGAGGCGCAGGCACTGTCAATGGAAGTTCCTGCGCTAATAAAACAGAAGTTACGCGAGTAGGCGGTTCTGTTCTTTGTGGGCAGGCATATTCATATCAAGAAGCTCTAATCCGTGTGACACATAAAGGCTTTCAACGGTCATCGCATCACTACCATTCAAGGTCGCTTGTGATGACCGTCCCGCGCTAATTTCTAGCATGGTTGCCTTGATTGAATTAGGCAGTGGATCGCCATAGGTTTTGTCACCCGTCCGACCGTCATATGATAGGACGTAAGGTACGTTTCTAACATCAAGGCCATGTAGTGCTTCAATCAACGTGTCGCGGTCCAATTGGGCGGCATAGCGTTTATCTGGCCCATAAGAGGTTCCCTGATAAGGTGGGTCCATATAGACAAAATCAGCAGGCGAGGCATCACTAATGCACGTCGTGAAATCTCCTTTGTAGAGCTGCACACGGCCTTTCAGAAGTTTGCTAACAGCATGAACCGTTCGGGTTACTTTGTCAGGTTTCATGCCTGTGCGTCGTTTATCGGCGGACTGTGTAAAGTGACCATGCTTGTTAAATCTCACAGCGTTTTTTACGCACCTTGCAACCAGATACAGGAGTTGCACTGGATCAGCTTCTTGGTTGTAAGCCGAGCGGACTTCGTTGAAGTGCTGTGGGTTGTCCAATTGGCCATGCCATAGCTCACTATATTTCTCGGAGAGTTCTGTTGGGCTATCAATGATCATTTCCCACAGGTCAATCAGCACACCGAAGCTGTCACCAATCACGAAGTTTTCCGCCTTGCCGTGGGTTGCGGCATAGATGGTGATAGCCGCAGAACCCGCGAACGGCTCATAAAGTGTCTCTATGCCATCTGGGATGAGTTGGCATATTCTCGGAGCGAGTGAACGCTTACTACCTTGATATGGGATAGGCTGAATCGAAAGTGGTTTCATATGTGTCATGGTGCGGCATGCTATATTAAGTCATCATCCGTGGATAGGGATTTGTGGCTTTATCCACAATTCAACCTGACTTCGCGGGCAACAGGCCGAAGAACCGACGCCCCCCCTGCCCTTCTCTCTGATCCGTTAGGCGTGCCATGGCGGTGCGCATATCTTCGATGTGTTGGGATAGGTTTTCACGCTCTCTTTCTCGTTCCATGTCCGTGCGTTCCACCTCACGTCGAAGCGCTTTAACTTCCGCCTCTAACTCCGCGATTTTTATACGGTTTTCGTGGTTTTCTATAGGGGGCGTAGTTGCGGTTTCTGTGGGGTGGTTAGTGCCAGTTTTCGGGTACACCCTCTCTAATTCAGAGGGATCAATCTCCCAGTGCCCCTTGTCGTTCTTTGTCGCGCTCAATCGCCCTGATTTTATTGCATCTAATATGGTTTTCTTCGTTTTTCCTGCCTCTTTAGAGGCTTGGTTCGCTGATAGTTTCATGCCTGTATACCTTGCTCCCGTGTGGGGGTGTGGTTGCGGTTTTTAATACTGGTGTTGCCCCAGTTACTAACCGCATGATGGCATATTCGCATAATGTGTCAAAGAGGGCAGGCAAATAGGCACATTACGGGCTATCGGCTCTCATGTGCTTGCGACCCTGTGCTCAATTAGCTTCACAGTTTTTCTGATACGCCACCGATGCTCTAGTTTTTCGCGACCCAAGTCGGTTTTATAAACGATGTTATGACTCCGAATAGGAGGCTTCCTACTGCGGGAATACCGAGCAATACACCAACGAATGCTATGGCTGCGGGGTCTTCAGGGTCAGGTAATATTCCCCAAGCCAAAAAAATGCAGGACAGAGCCAAGGCGGCGATTCCTGTTTGTATATAGTGATTTTTCAATCCTTTTCCGTAATCCTGTTTGTAAGCGCCGCAAGCCGCGCATGTTGTTGCTCCCGTGTTGAGATTTGTTTTGCAAAATGGACACTTGGACATTTTTTTACCTGAGTTTGGCTGTGCTTGATCTATCGACTGTTTTTGACCGAGAGGAATATACGGTTCTATGCCCGTCCTAAAGACTGTTTGTACTTGAGCTTTGTGAAGTTCATGAACGCGCCGCCGACGCTCTTTAGGTCTTTGCGCCCCTTGCTTTCCCAGTGCGCCCAGAATTGCCGTTCTACCTCGCCCATATCGAGCGTGTGGCGCGTTTCGTTATCTGCACGGGCGATCATGGCCGAGGTGAGGGCAGGGCGTCCCTTGGCCTTCAAATCGGCCAAACGCATTTTCTTAGATTTTGCCGAGCGAATGTCGCGCTCCTGTTGGATGCGTTGCGGTGTTTTGGTCAGCTTGAAACAGATTTCATGATAGAAACGGCCTTTGCGTAGTGGTTCATATTCAACCGTAAATCCTGCCCCCAGAGGGTCAGCGTTGATCTGTTCCATGGCAGGGCGCAAAACCCATTTTTTGAAGTCCTTCCAATCCTTGTAGCTACCGTCAGGCACTTTCAGCCATCGGCGCAATTCTTCGATGGTGACACGACATTCGCCATCGCGACGGTTGGCGAATCCTTCAAGTATTTCATACAGCGTGACCGCATATTTGCCCGATAGCTTGATCAGGAAATGCACCCTCAGACGGGCAAAGCGCAAAGGCTCTTTGATGATCGGGATCAGCGGTTCAGGAAACCAGAAATGCAATTCTGATCCGCGCTTGCCTTTGCGTGGGACGGAGGCCGTAAAGATGTTCGTTACCGTGTCATAACGTTCATCGTTATAGGTCACTTCAAATTCAACGGTGGTTTGCGCCAGACGCTTTGCACTTGCCCAAATCCAGTCCGTCGAATGCTCACCGCCTAAGGCACGAAACACCGCATTGATGTCTTTGATCGCGACCGAGTGTCCGCCTTGTTGCCCTAATTCCTCAAAGGCGACATGAAGCAGGAACGTCCATAATTTGCGATCCTTGGCGGTGTATGGGCCTTGCACGTTCGTTATGACGATTGGCAGAGGCACAGGCACAGTTGCGGGATCGTCGCGCTCTACGATCCACGGATTGCCTGTTGCCTGTATGCCCTCAAGTTCGCTTTCCTCAAACAGGGAAAGCGCAAGTTCTTTTTGCTCCATGAATCGATGATGCCAGAATCCCAAGGGGGAGCAAGCTGTTTTTCATCCCTCCCCTTAAAGCAAGCAAACCCTCGCCGATTTTCTCCCCCTGAATGGTTCGAGATGTTTTGCCGATTTTCTCCCCCTGTTTGCCGATTTTCTCCCCCTGAATGACCATTTTTGCCGATTTTCTCCCCCCCAATCAGATTAACTTATTGATTCAATTCAGGGATTTAGGGGGGAACACCATATAGAACACATAGAACAACACACGGAGCATGTGGATAAGTGTCTAGAGGGGACACAAACGGCAAAGTTATGACTAAAAGGAATCCGCCACAGGCGGATGCTCTGCCCCTATGTGCATCCCAAAGGGATGCGCGGGGCTAAGGTTCGCTCTAGCTTACCTCTGGACAGGGGCGACGTGCCTTCAAACCATCAGGACGGCCTTCGCTGAATTGATCCCTGATCCATGCCAGAACATCCATCAAGGGCAAGCAGGCTTTGCCTGTGCTACGCACCCTTGACGGACAACCTGTCACGGCTCTTTTCGGGATCAGCGAAAGCGACCCGACGGACAGGCACTAGAAATCATCCCCATCCTGATTAGGCGACACAGCCCCCGCATGACAATGAAGAGAGGGGGTTTGGAGCGTGAGCAACGCGAACCGTGTTCTAATCGGGATCAGTAATCAGGCATCCCAAAATCGCCGTTCACCTCGCCAAACTCTTTTTCCTGTGACTGTTTCTTTTCGACGTTACGGATAGCATCAAGAGCCTTTGCCAAAGCATCGCGGATTTCATGACAAACATCGAATGACCAGTTGTTTTCAGAAATAGTTACAGGCGCAGAGTCGTTGATCCACATGCGAATGAGCGAAGGATCAGACATTGAATTTCCGTTGCCATCCTTCTGTGGAGTAATTCCAGTTAGCTGAGATTTCACGCCATAATCGAAGCGCGTGATTTCTGTTGTCGCATAGTTCCGCCCCTTAAATGTGACGGCTTGAGTGCCAAAATTTACATGGTTTGGGACTGTCGTAGAACCCGACCGAAACCAGATGACCGTCACGATTAGCGCAACCATGAGAATGCCCATAAAGGCAAATCCTCCACCACTCACGGCAGTGAACATTGATACCAGAAAGAGCGGAAACCAAACGAGACCAATGACCCACTGAATGGACTTGTTTTGATCGTTTGCTTTCACGTCGTTCCATGCAACCCGCAATGTATCGTCATGCCATGTTGCGCTTAAATTCAGTTGTTTAGCCATCACCGCAAATCCTTCCAAAACACACGGTTAAGGCCGAATGGTTTTTCATCAGCCATCAGTACCAATTTGTTACCTTTCTTTCGACCGAAGGCGAGAGCTATCTCATAGGGCGCAAGCAATGGCACGTTGACAATGGTTTCACGTTCACCAGTTGCGCCACCCTGTTGAGATTGTAGGGACGTGTTTTCAGGTTGGACTTGCACCGATAACGATTGCCCCATTCGTTTAGAGAGATAGTCGAGCGTGGTCATATCGGCGTTGCCAAATGCCTCGATGATCCCTGCATTGCCAAGAAAGGTTTCCCATGAATTTGGGTAATGCGCTTTCAGCTGGGACAAGTCCTGCAACACCGT
>NZ_FOSZ01000007.1 GCF_900114415.1 Shimia haliotis
CTACGCGTCGATGTACGCGGCCTCGATCAACGACCCGGAAGGTTTCTGGGCGGAGCATGGCAAGCGTGTAGATTGGATCAAGCCGTTCACCAAGGTGAAGAACGCCTCTTTTGCGCCCGGTCAGGTCGACATCAAGTGGTTTGAGGACGGCACGCTCAACGTCGCCGCCAACTGTATCGACCGCCATCTGGAAACCCGCGGCAATCAGGCCGCGATCATCTTTGAACCCGATGACCCAAACGAGCCGGCGCAGTCCATCACCTATGCCGATCTGCACCGCCGCGTCTGCCGCATGGCCAACGTGCTGGAGCAGCTGGGCGTGCGCAAAGGCGACCGCGTGGTCATCTATCTGCCTATGATCCCCGAAGCGGCCTACGCCATGCTGGCCTGCGCCCGCATCGGTGCGATCCACTCGATTGTGTTTGCCGGCTTCTCTCCCGACGCCCTCGCTGCCCGCGTGAACGGCTGCGACGCCAAAGTTGTGATCACCGCCGACAGCGCGCCCCGTGGCGGACGCAAGACCGCGCTCAAGTCCAACACCGACGCGGCGCTTTTGCACACCAAAGACACCGTCAAATGCCTTGTTGTGAAACGCACCGGCGATCAGACCACATGGATTGACGGGCGCGACTATGACTACAACGAAATGGTCATGGAGGTGGGCGACTACTGCAAACCCGCCGAGATGGACGCCGAAGACCCGCTCTTCATTCTCTACACCTCCGGCTCCACCGGTCAGCCAAAAGGCGTGGTGCACACCACCGGCGGCTATCTGGTCTATGCGTCCATGACGCATGAATACACGTTTGATTACAAAGACGGCGACATCTTCTGGTGCACCGCCGACGTTGGCTGGGTCACCGGCCACAGCTATATCGTCTATGGTCCTCTCGCCAACGGCGCGACCACCCTGATGTTTGAGGGCGTGCCGACCTATCCGGATGCCTCCCGCTTCTGGCAGGTCTGTGAAAAGCACCGTGTGAACCAGTTCTACACCGCGCCGACAGCCCTGCGCGCGCTGATGGGTCAAGGCAACGAATACGTCGAGAAATGCGACCTGAGCTCCCTGCGCATCCTCGGCACGGTGGGTGAACCGATCAACCCCGAGGCCTGGACCTGGTACAACGACGTCATCGGCGGCGGCCGCTGCCCGATCGTCGACACCTGGTGGCAGACCGAGACCGGCGGCCACATGATGACCCCCCTGCCCGGCGCCCATGCGACCAAACCGGGCGCCGCGATGAAGCCGTTCTTTGGCGTGCATCCCGTCGTGCTGGATCCGCAGTCCGGCGAAGAAATCTCCGGCAATGACGTCGAAGGCGTGCTGGCGATCAAGGAAAGCTGGCCAAGCCAGATGCGCACCGTCTGGGGCGATCACGAACGCTTTGAGAAGACCTACTTCTCCGACTACAAAAACTACTACTTCGCCGGCGATGGCTGCAAACGCGACGCCGATGGCGACTACTGGATCACCGGCCGTGTGGATGACGTGATCAACGTGTCCGGCCACCGCATGGGCACGGCTGAGGTTGAAAGCGCGCTCGTGGCTCACGCCGCCGTGGCCGAGGCCGCCGTGGTGGGCTACCCGCACGACATCAAGGGTCAGGGCATCTACTGCTACGTCACCCTGATGAACGACCAGGAGCCCAGCGACGAGCTCAAGAAAGAACTCCGCACCTGGGTGCGCACGGAAATCGGCCCGATTGCCAGCCCCGACCTGATCCAATGGGCCCCCGGCCTGCCGAAAACCCGCTCCGGCAAAATCATGCGCCGCATCCTGCGCAAAATCGCCGAGAACGACTATGGCGCGCTGGGCGACACCTCAACGCTCGCTGATCCATCCGTCGTCGATGATCTCATCGAAAACAGAATGAATCGCTGATTCCCCCGGTTCGGGCTTTCCAATTTGGTCCGAACCCACTCCCTGTCGGGCCGGCGTCTTCGCTGGCCCGTTTTTTATTGGGCGGGCATTAGTGTCGTACCCCGCCGCAACACGGCACCAATCACCGCAGGCAGGATACAGATCGCCGACAAGACCGCGATCACCTGAAAACCATAGGCGCTGTAGACCCGCCCAAAAGCCGCCGTGCCGATAAACATCGCCGCATAGGTCGTTGCACTATAGAGCCCCAAAATAGCGCCACGTTGACTGATCGACAGCGCGCTCAGCTGCCCGACCATGATATTCAGACCCAAGTGGTTCACGGCCCCCCAGATCAGGCACACACCCAACACAGCCGCACCGGACTGCGCCACTCCAGCCATCAGAAGATACACCAGCATCAACGCTACAAACACAACAGGCGCAGCCTTCGCCGCCCCGAACCGGTCAATCAGTCGATCCAACGGAGCCACCGCGCCAAAACCGATGCCATAAATCAACGACGCCAGCCCAGCGATCGCAGTGCTGTACCCAAGCGTTGCGGTCATATGGGTACCAAGGAAGGCATAAACCCCATAAAACGCGCCCATAAACGCAGCCACCGCGACCAAGACAGGCTTCACACCTGCGACTCGAAACGCACCCAGCGGCGAGGTAGAGACCTCTGCCGCCACTTTGCGGGTCACCTCCAGCCGCCGCACCGACACCCAAAGTGACGCACTCGCCACCGCCATCACTGCAAACACCGCGCGCCAATGCAGCAGGTCCGCCAGCACCGCTGACAACGACACCCCTGCCACAAGACTCAGCGTCCAGCCCGTAAGCACCTTGCCCAGAGTCTCGCTTTCCTGCCCCTTGGGCGCAATATCCGCCGCCAGACCATAGATCGCAGGCAAGGCGAGCCCAGCGCCCAGCCCTGTCACGCCTTGCGCCAACACCAGCACTGGCAATGTTGGCGCAAGCGCACTTGCCACCAACGCCGCTGCCAGCACCGTCAACGCCCACAAGAGCGCCCGCTTCAACCCTATTCGATCCGCCTGCGGAGCCAGAAACAACGCGCTCAGCGCCGTTCCCGCGCCGTATACAGCCGAGGCCAGCATCACGTCAGACGCCCCGCGCCCGGCAAAGCTCCTCGCCACATCTGTTGCAATCGGGCTCAGAACCAAAGAGTTCGCCCCAACCACGCCGATAGCGCTCATCAACACCCAAACAGGCTTCATTCATCCCTCCGAATTTGCCGCAAGGAATAGCCAATCTGATAAAAACCTTGTACTGAATTCGACAACTTATCCAAAATTTCGAATGAGATTCAGATGACCACCAAAGACTCCCATGGTTTGGACGCTATCGACCGAAACCTGTTAAGCCAACTCGCAGAAGACGCTGAACAAAGCTACGCGCAACTGGGCGAAAAAGTCGGCCTGTCAGCCCCTGCTGTGCACGAACGGGTCAAACGCTACAAAGCAAGCGGACGAATCTCCGGCGTTTCTGCTCACCTCGATCCGGCCATGACCGGCAAAGAGTTCCTTGCCTTTATTCATGTCGACACCTCTGGCTGGGGCAAAAGCGACGGCATCATGCAACTCGCAGACCTACCTGAGGTCGAAGAAATTCACTCTGTGACGGGCGACACTTGCATGTTGCTCAAGGTCCGTATGGAAACACCCAAAGCAATGGAAGCCTTGCTTGAGCGTATCTATAAACTGCCGGAAGTTGTCTCCACCAAGACATATGTGGCGCTCTCCACCTACCTTGAACGTCCTGTTCAACCTGGCATCACCGCGTTCTGATCATTAAATCAAACGTTGCTATCGAAGGATCACCCACCTAGCGTGAGGAAATGAACGAACATTCACCCACGCAAGACCGTCCGCTTCTTGGCATCCTTCTGATGCTTGGGTTTTGCGTGATGGCTCCGATCGGCGACGCCTTGGCCAAACTGTTGTCCACCCAGATGCCGATGGGCCAACTTGTTTTGACGCGGTTTGTCGTTCAGGCGCTGATCCTTGTCCCGATCGTTGTCGCGACCCGACGCCAATGGCGCATGTCTGCGAGGGTGTTGCGCCTTGTTGTCTGGCGCACATTGCTGCACATCGCCGGTATCGCCTGTATGTTTACGTCACTGCGGTATCTGCCGCTGGCCGATGCGGTGGCCATTGCCTTTGTCATGCCGTTCATCATGCTGATCCTTGGCAAATTCTTCCTCAACGAAGACGTAGGCCTACGCCGTATTCTCGCCTGTGTCGTCGGCTTCTCCGGCACGCTGATGGTCATCCAACCCAGCTTTGCCGATGTCGGGGCACCCGCCCTGCTGCCTGTGGCTGTGGCGTTCATCTTTGCCTTCTTTATGTTGATCACGCGCAAAGTCGCCAAAGACGTCGACCCGATTGCAATGCAGGTGGTGTCTGGCGTGATCGCGACGGCCCTGCTGGCGCCCGCACTGTTGTTAGGCAGCACCAGCGGGATCGCGGATTTGGCTTTTGTTGTGCCTGACACACACGTATTCTGGCTGCTCCTTGCAATCGGCGTCGCAGGCACCGTCGCACACCTGTTGATGACATGGTCCCTGCGCTATGCGCCGTCCACCACGCTGGCCCCGATGCAATACATCGAAATTCCATTGGCCGCTTTGGTCGGATGGATTGTGTTTTCGGATTGGCCCAACGGCCTTGCCGCACTTGGCATTTGTGTGACAATGGGCGCGGGCCTCTATGTCATGCTCCGAGAGCGGGCCACCTTGCGTCGCTCGCTTGCAACGCCCTGACGGCCTCAGACAAACAAGCACGCGGCAAAATCACCAGCATTCCCGGATTGTCAAAACTCAGGTGAACCGGCCCCGTTGCGGTGTTTGAAGTACCCGCGCGCCCGCTTGGCGACAAGCGCAGCCCGTCCAATGGCCACTCAAGACCGGTCGAGCGTCCGGTGATGTCGGCCATTGGAAACAACGACACCCGCGTGTCGGCCTCAAGCTCAAGCTGCAATTCCGGCGGGCACACAAAAATCACGTCTTCTCCCCCCAGCAGAACACACCGCGTGTTCGCGGCCCGTACCAAGCTATTAAGTGCAGCCAAAAAATGATCCACGCGAGCACCGCCAAAGCCGATGCCAATTGTCAGCGGCGCTGTCACGCTGCGCAGCGCTTTGTCAAAATCCGTGGTTTCCTGCTCTGACACTTGGAACAACCGATCGGCCGGAATCTCGGCCAAAACCGCTTTGGGGATGGAGTCGAAATCCCCGATCACCGCCTCTGGGAGCAGACCAAAAGCCAAACAGTGCGCGGCGCCGCCATCGGCGGCCACGACCCGTGACGCAAAGGTCTGCGCCTCAATTACATCCGCTTTCGTCAACGAACCTGCGCCGACCAGCGCAATTGGTTCCAGACTTTCAACAATCACGGTCATAACGGCCCTTTTCCCCTCAACTTGTTGGCCAAGTCACATTTTGGCCCCAAAATGATACCCTGCGTTGCACAGAATCGGTCACGTTTCGACTTTCCTGTCGTGGTAAAGGGATAGTTGAGCAGTGCAAAGGACCCGAATTCAATGGTTACGAATAACAAAGTGCTTACGGTTTCTTACGGGACTTTCTCGTGCACCCTAGAGGGGTTCGAGGACTCTTTTGATACGATGAAGGTGATTGCGGAGTATTTCCGCGATCTGGCAGCTGACGACCGGTATTTCGGAGCAGAACCTCCGACACCGGATGCGGATATGCTGGCCCGTATCGCAGAGCGTGAGATTGAGCGCCGCGTGAGCGCGCGCATGGATCAGGGCGCAATTGTCCTGAGCGCCGCCGACCGCGTCGCGCCGGTACAAGAAGCAGCCGAAGTTTTTGACGACGACACGCAGGCTGAGCCCGTCATCGAAGAACCCGCCGAAAATCTCCCCGTCGAAGAGATGATCGAAGAGGCGGACCACGAGGCTCCCGAAGAAGACACCGTCGACAATGACGTCGCTAAAGCCGGTGCCCTTGCTGCAGCCGCCGCTGCCGCAGCAACCGTCATTTCCGCAGACGATGACGCCGAGGCCCACGAAGAGATCGCAGTCTCCGCCGAGGAGCCGGTTGCCGAAACTTCGGAAGATGTGGTTGAGGCCTCACTGGAATCTCCGGCTCCGGACACGCTGGTTGAGTCGCAGTCCGAGGACACCCCTGCCGAGCCTGAAGAGATCACTCTTGAAGCCGTCGCCGAAGAGGTTGCCGTCGCGCCTGAGACCGCCGACGAAGCAATCGAGGACAGCGCCGTAGCCGTCGACGCCGACGACATTCTGGACTCGCTCGCAGAAGAACTCGCGGATGAGAGCACCACAGAAGAAGCAGAAGCTTCGGCGATGGATGACACCATCGACGCGCTCGCGGCCTCAGATGTACTGATCCTGCAAGACAGCATTCAGGCCGCGCTTGCCGACGACGTTCCTGCCGCTGTCGAGCCCGTTGAAGAGGTGGTCGAAGCCATCGAAGCGGCCGACGTGGAAATCCTTGACGACGTGGAAATTCTCGATCCGGTTGCCGAAGATGCAAACGACGAGGCCGACGACTGGAACGACGACGAGGAATCCTCTGACTACGAAACAGACTCCATCGCTGCCAAACTCGAACGCATCCGTGCCGTGGTCTCCCGCGGCAACAGCGAAGCGGACACCGACGGATTTTCTGAAGACGAGCATGCTCGCGACCTGACCAGCGCAGACGACGCTCAGGAAGAAGCGCTGACGCAGGACATCTTTACTGCCGACGCGGATATCGACGACATTTCCGACGCCGCCGAGCCCAAGCCGGCTTTGCGCGCTCGTGTTGTGCGCATGAAGAAAGCCGACTTCGAAGAAGCTGTGGCTTCCGGCCTGCTGGAAGCAGAAGAGGTAAATGACGACGCCGAAGACGCATACAACAGCGAAGAGGACATTCTCGCCAGCGATGATGTCGCCTCCCCCGCCGAAGACACCTCACTGACGCCAGAAGACGAAGCGGATTTGATGGCCGAACTGGCCAAAGTTGAAGCGGAGCTCAAAGGCGACATCGCTGCCGAAGACGACGCCCCCGCTCCGGAAGAGGCCGACAGCATCCTTGAGGATGACTACGCCACCGCTCCGGAGGAACTTTTCACTGAGGAAGACGCCGTCGCAGTGGCTGATGCCACCTTTGAGGAAGAGACCCCCAAGTCCGGCGACGACGCCCATGGCAAACCCGATCTGTCGCGCCTGATGGCCAAAGCAGACAGTGAAATGGAAGAACCCGAAGGGTCACGCCGCCGCCGCGCCATCGCACATCTGCGTGCCGCCGTCGCCGCAACCCGCGCCGAAAAAGCCGCAGGTATGAGTACTGCGAACCAGGACGACACAGTTGCCTACCGCGACGACCTCGCCAGCGTTGTGCGAGCGGTTCCCGGTGGCAAGGCGGATGAGCCCAAGCCCGCCAAGGCGAAAAACCGCAAGGCTGCTGCCCCGCTGAAACTCGTGGCAGAACAGCGTGTCGATCCCGAGCCCGAAGAAGAAGCGGCCCCTGTCGCCGCTGAAGAAACCAAGACACAACGGCGCGTTCCTGTTCGCCCGCGCCGGGTGTCGACCGACCGGAAGGACCGCGATGAAATCGCGCGCACTGTTGCCCCGGTCGGCTCAGTTGCCTCCGTGCAAGGCGGATTCGCCGACTATGCGCAATCTGTGGGTGCCACCTCCATGGCGCAGATCCTCGAAGCCGCAGCGGCCTATGTCACGTTCGTCAAAGGTCAGGAACGCTTTTCCCGCCCGATGCTGATGCGCATGGCCCGCGACGCAAACGAAGCGGAATTCTCCCGCGAAGAGGGCCTGCGTAGCTTTGGCCAGCTCCTGCGAGACCAGAAAATCCGCAAGATCGCCGGCGGCCGCTTCACCGCAGACGAAAGCATCAACTTCAAACCGGCGGACCGCGCCGCCGGTTGATCTGCCCGCTACGCTAAAAAACATGCAAAGCCCGGCACAATGTGTCGGGCTTTTGCCTTTAAAAACGCCCCGTGAGCCTGTGAAACCGGTTTTTGACACTGATTCGCTCTCGGGTTAAGATTGCAACAACTCCGGAAACACGGAGATCCTTGAGGTAGTCGCAACCGATGTCCAAGCACGATGCGCGTGCAATGGGGCCAAGCGAATCTGAGCTTCTTTCTATTGGCAAGCTTCAGTTTCTCGCCAGTTTCTGTCCCCTGCACCAAAAAATGCCTGCTCATGCGTTGGCCCGGATTTTTTATCCGGCGCTGAACAACGGGTGCGTGCGATTTTTTGAAAACGAAAACGGACACACTGCAGCGGCCTTGATCTGGGCGCGTCTGTCTTCTGACGTCAGCGACCGTCTCCTGAGAACCGGAACTTTGCCTACTCAAAGTGAATGGACCAGCGGTGATAAACTCTGGTTCCTCGATCTGCTCGCGCCCTTCGGACATGGCCGTATCGTGGCCCGCACAATCGCCCGCATGCCCCCTGAAGAACCGTTCTGGTTTGCCCGCATCGACCAATCTGGCGCCCTGCGCAAAGTCGTGCGCGGTGATGTGCTGGGGCGCGATGGCGGGCAGGTTGTCGCTTGGGACAACAGCAATTGGGCGGGGAGATCATAGATGGGTATTCCTGTCCCTGATACCGGCTCCGTCACCGAAGACAGCGGTGTTGTCGGCGGCTTCCTGTCCACTTCAGGGGATGTGGACTACTGGTTTGGCAATGACACGGGGGCATGGACCGCAGAAACCATTGCAGGCGCTTACGGAGGCGCTCTGGTGATCGACGATGACGGTGTTTGGACCTACACAGCGCTCAACGATCACCCCGCAATTGCCGCACTGAACGACGGTGAGACCCTGACAGAGGTGTTTACTGTGACCTCCGCAGGCGGCACCACCACCATCACCATCACCATCAACGGCACCACCGATCCACCCTGCTTTGTGGCCGGTACCCTGATTGACACCCCGTCAGGCCCGCGCGCGGTCGAAACGCTTCAGATCGGCGATCTGGTCCTGACACGTGACGCAGGCCCGCAACGCATCCGCTGGGTCGGCCAAAGTACCGTAGACACCCGGTGTGGTGACACGCCCGACGCCCTGCGCCCGATCCGCATCCGCGCGCACAGCCTTGGACAGGGCGTGCCGGACCGCGATCTTCTGATCTCGCCCCTGCACCGCATCCTGCTTACCGGATCTCAAGCCGCGCTGATGTTTGGCGCCTCCGAAGTCCTGTGTGCCGCACGGCATCTGGTCAACGGCACTCACATCACGCAGGCCCCCGCAGGGCTTGTCCGCTATGTGCACCTTTTCTTTGACTGCCATCAGATCGTCACCGGCAACGGTCTCCAAAGCGAAAGCTTCTTCCCCGGCAAAGTGGGTTTGGACCGCTTCGAGGAGCACACACGCGAGGAGCTGTTCCAGCTCTTTCCCGAATTGCGCACCCTGCCCGAAAGCTATGGCCAACCAGCACGACGTATCCTGCGCGGCTACGAAGGGCGGCTGATGCGTCTGGCAAACACCCCGCGCTAAGCGGCAAAAGAAAACCCGACCAGAGGCCGGGTTTTCAGTGTCTCAATACTGGTCATCTTCAGGCGGAGCATCCGGGTCGGCTTGTCCGATCCCGAGAAACACCGACTTGAACGGCATGATCCACACAATCCCCAAACCGACGTAAAGCGCGAGCGTCACCAGAAAGTTCTGCGGGTTCAGCCATGTCGCCAGCACGCTGGCAACGATGATATAAAGCGGCAACCCAACCACCAGAATAACAAGCGCCCAACGGCGACGGGCTTTGTAACTCAACGCCATTCCAGCCTCCTCAACTCAACCGGTATACGCGATCAATCCGCAAACGGATCGGTCACAAGAATCGTGTCTTCGCGCTCGGGGCTTGTCGACAACAGCGCCACAGGACACTCGATCAACTCCTCGACACGACGCACATATTTCACCGCGTTGGCTGGCAGATCGTTCCAGCTGCGCGCGCCCTCGGTGGTCTCGGACCAACCGTCGATCTCTTCATAGATAGGCTTACAGCGCGCCTGCTGATCCGCCGCTGTCGGCAAATAATCCAGCCGCTCACCGTCCAGATCGTAGCCCACGCAAATCTTCAGCGTTTCAAACCCGTCCAGCACGTCCAGCTTCGTCAGGCAGATGCCTTTGATGCCCGACGTCGCACAGGTCTGGCGCACCAGTGCCGCGTCAAACCATCCGCAGCGACGCTGACGGCCCGTGGTGGTACCAAACTCGTGGCCACGGGTGCCAAGACGCTCCCCGTCGGCGTCCGGTGTGCCGTCCGCATTGAGCAACTCGGTCGGGAACGGTCCCTCACCCACGCGGGTGGTATAGGCTTTCACGATGCCCAGCACATAGTCGATAGACCCCGGACCGATGCCCACACCGGTCGCAGCCTGACCTGCGATCACATTGGACGATGTCACAAAGGGATAGGTGCCGAAATCGATGTCCAAGAGCGCACCCTGCGCGCCTTCAAACAGGATACGCTTGCCGGCTTTGCGCTTTTCATTCAGCACTTTCCAAACAGGCGCTGCAAACGGCAGGATATCCTTGGCGATCTCTTTGAGTTGTTCGATCAACGCGTCGCGATCAATCGCCTCAACGCCCAGACCTTTGCGTAGCGGATCATGGTGCTGCAACGCGCGGTCCACGCGCGCCTCCAACGTGGCTGCATCCGCAAGATCCGCCACGCGGATTGCCCGACGGCCCACCTTGTCCTCATAGGCCGGACCAATGCCGCGACCGGTGGTGCCGATCTTGGTGCCCTTGGAGGCATGTTCCTCACGCGCCCGATCCAGCTCGCCATGAAACGGCATGATCAGCGGGGTGTTTTCCGCAATCATCAGCGTTTCCGGCGAAATCTCGACCCCCTGCTCACGCACGGTCGCGATTTCATTCATCAGGTGCCAGGGATCCAAAACAACCCCGTTGCCGATCACCGACAGTTTGCCACCACGCACAACTCCCGAAGGCAGCGCATGCAGCTTGTAAACTTTGCCGTCAATAACGAGCGTATGGCCCGCGTTGTGACCGCCCTGAAAGCGCGCGATCACATCGGCGCGCTCGCTCAGCCAGTCCACGATTTTGCCTTTTCCCTCGTCGCCCCACTGGGCGCCTACGACGACAACATTGGCCATATCCGGTCCTTTGAATAGAGTTCAAACCCGCGCCCTTTTAGCCACGTTGGGCGGCGCGTGAAACCGCAAAGTGACCCGCAGGCTGGACAGGACCGCACATTTTGCGCAAGCTTTGCCGAAAAGGGCGTATCGAGGGGCAAAACATGGGGCTGTTGCTACGGTGGGTCTTCGCCTTTGTTTTGCTGGCGATGACCTTCAATCCAACACAATACAACTACGTACAATGGGGCCGCTCCAACTACATTGAGGAACTGCCCCTGACGGTGCTCCTCGGCCTGTTGCTGCTGATCGGCTACATAATTTACCTGCGCGCCACGCTGCGCTCGATCGGCGGTTTTGGCATGGTACTGGTGCTTGCGGTTGTCGCCTCTCTCACTTGGGTTCTTTACGATTGGAACATGCTCAGCCTTGAAAGCGCGGACCAGAACATCTGGATCGCCATCCTGGCCCTGTCCATTGTGCTTGGCATCGGCATGGGCTGGAGCCACGTACGCCGCATGCTCTCCGGCCAGATTGATGTGGATGAGGTCGACGGCTAGGCCAAAAGACCGTTAAGCAAGTCACAGGGGCTTTGCCCCCTTGGCCTGCGGCCAATTTCCCCAAGGTATTTCCGGCAATAGGAAGACACTTCCTTTTTTAGCGGCAAATTCAAAAAAGTACGGTAGCGAAGTCGCGCAGTCAGGCCTTTTGCAGCTTTACCGGTGCGCCATGCGGCGTGCTGAGATAGGCATGTTCCCAAGCGCTGCGCATGTCTTCGATCATTCCCGCCTCTGCCAAGCCGCGTTTTTTCAAGAGTACCTCCAATGCCGCAAGCCATGCGTTGAAATAGTCCTCGCCGCCATCAAGCTCCCGATCAACGCCATGCGCCTTGAGTGTCGCGCCAAACGTGTCGGCCCATTCAGCCCATGCAAAGTGCCCCGCTTCGTTGAGCGCGACCGTCAAGGCAAAGACCTGCGCATGCCAAGGGGCTTCAAAGGCAGGCTCGGGGCGCACGTTCATGCAGCCTCCAGATAGCTTTGCCACAGATCCAGCACCATTTCATCTTCCGGGTCTGCCTCGCCGCCCCACAATTCCCGAGCCGTGAACCGCACCGCGTACAAAGGCTCTGCGGCTTCCCCCAAGCCGTGCGCGTTGCTGTCGGGAAACACATGCGCGCCGTGCATAAGGACAATTTCGCCCAAAGCTCCTGCCGCATAGGCCGGCAGACGTGTGTGCCCGCCCTCAACCAGCGCATTGCGCGCGGGTCGACGCACGCGCACCCTGTCGCCCAAGGCGAACTCAGCGGGCGCAGCCTCGCGCGTATAGGGGCTGCCCGCTGCCAACGTTGCCGCCACGGCGTCTGCCTTTAGCTTCCGATCTGCCAACTCGGACACCGTCGCGCCCTGCCCCGCCTCAAGCTCCGCCACCGTCAGAACCCCTTTGGCCACCAGACTGTCCGTCAACCCGCCGAGCCATTTTTCATAGTAGGAGAATCCGGCATAATCCGCGGCACTCAGGCATTCCCGAGCGTGGCGCGACATATCAATGTTCCATTGCCCCAAAGCCCCGCATGCCAAATTCAGAGCCAGCGCGCGCTGATGCCAGTCTTTGGCGAAGGTTGCATTGTCTTCGGGATCGACCGCGCCTGTGCCGAACCGCCCGCCCATGTCATGTATCCGGCTCATGTCTTTGGCTCCAACGCCAAACCCGCGCCGATCATACTGTCCCGTGTGACCAACCCCGCCAGGTCCTGTTCTGACAGGCCCTCGGTGCCGGCGGGCCGCATTGGCACCACCAGATACCGCACCTCGGCCGTCGAATCCCAGACGCGCACTTTCTGCCCGTCGGCCAAAGTCACGCCAAATTCTGCCAACACCTTTCGCGGCTCCCGCACGGACCGCGCACGGTAAGCGTCGGATTTGTACCACCCAGGCGGAATCCCCAACAGCGGCCACGGATAACAGCTGCACAATGTGCAAACGACGAGGTTGTGTGTCTCCGGTGTGTTTTCGACAAACACCATATGCTCGCCCTGCCGCCCATACAGCCCCATCTCCTGAAGCCGCGGCATCGGATCATTCAGCATTTCTTCGCGAAACGCCGGATCAGCCCACATTTTCGCCACCACAGCCGCGCCATTCTTGGGCCCGATCTTGTTCTGATAAGTGTCGATGATTTCATCCAGCGCCGCCGGATCAACCAGCCCTTTGTCAGTTAAAATGGTCTCCAGCGCCTTGACCCGTAGCGCAGGGTCAGACGGCAAATGTGCATGCGGGTGGTCGTGATCATGTGGCATGAGGCGACCCTGCCAGACAGGCCTGCCTGCTGTCCAGCCAAGAACAGCTTCCCGCCGCTCACCAAATTGCGCAGCGAAACATCCTTGCCCCCCGCGCAAAACTTGCCTACATAGCCCGCTATCAAACCGAATGCTCGCTGACAGGTCCCTATGGAAAACGTTGTCCTTACAATCCATCTTCTTCTTGCTCTGGCCCTTATCGGGGTCGTGCTGATGCAACGTTCCGAAGGCGGTGGCCTTGGTATGGGCAGCGGTGGCGGCGGTGCCATGACTGGCCGCGCAGCTGCAACCGCGCTTGGCAAAGTCACTTGGTGGCTCGCTGGCGCATTCATTTGCACCTCGATCGCCCTGACCGTGATCGCCGCGCAAAACAGCTCTTCCAGCTCTGTGTTTGACCGTTTGGGCACCCAAGCCCCGGCCGCAGAGGAAACCGGCACCTTGCCAGGGGCCGACTCGCTCCTGCCGCCTGCCGAAGGCGACGAACCGCTGGTTCCGCGCGCCGACTAAGGCGCGCACCCAAGACACGAATTCAGCGCTCCCTCGGGAGCGTTTGATTTTTTGCCCCCTAAGGGCATCCACTACAGTTTGAGGCACCAAAGCCGTCCGCAACAGCATCTTGCGGTCCGGTTGCCAAATTGCTGCGAATCCTTTATGACTTAAGTCCCGTGATGCATGGCCAGATTCTTCTGTTCCGGGCGCTCACTATATCGACAGGCACGTCAAGAAATCACGGGGGATGCCACAGGCATGGCACGCTATATTTTCATCACTGGTGGGGTTGTTTCATCGTTGGGCAAAGGCCTTGCGTCAGCAGCTTTGGGCGCATTGTTGCAGGCACGCGGATACACTGTCCGCCTGCGTAAACTCGACCCTTACCTGAACGTTGACCCGGGCACGATGAGCCCGTTTGAACACGGCGAAGTCTTTGTGACCGATGATGGTGCGGAAACCGACCTCGACCTCGGCCACTACGAGCGGTTCACCGGCGTGCCTGCGCGGATGACCGATTCTGTCTCCTCCGGACGTATCTATTCCAACGTGCTAGAGAAAGAGCGCCGCGGCGACTACCTCGGCAAAACCATTCAGGTGGTTCCCCATGTCACCAACGAGATCAAAGATTTCATCAATGTCGGTGACGACGAGGTGGATTTCATGCTCTGCGAAATCGGCGGCACCGTGGGCGACATCGAAGGCCTCCCCTTCTTCGAGGCCATCCGCCAGTTCTCCCACGACAAACCGCGCGGCCAGTGCATCTTCATGCACCTGACCCTGCTGCCCTATCTGGCGGCCTCCGGCGAGCTCAAGACCAAGCCGACGCAGCACTCTGTCAAAGAACTGCAATCCATCGGTATCGCGCCTGACGTTCTGGTCTGCCGCTCCGAACAACCGATTCCCGAGAAAGAGCGCAACAAGATCGCGCTGTTCTGTAACGTGCGCAAAGAATCCGTGGTCCCCGCCTATGACCTCAAGTCGATTTACGAAGCCCCGCTGGCATATCACCGCGAAGGGCTCGATCAGGCGGTGCTTGATGCCTTCGGCATCGCCCCTGCTCCGCGCCCCGACCTGACTGTCTGGCGCGATGTGAACGACCGCATCCACAACACCGACGGCAATGTGAATGTCGCCATCGTCGGCAAATATACGCAGCTTGAGGACGCCTATAAGTCCATCAAAGAAGCCCTGACCCACGGCGGCATGGCCAACCGCGTCAAGGTCAACGTCAGCTGGGTCGACGCCGAAGTGTTCGACAAGGGCGACGCCGCGCCGCATCTGGAAGGCTATGACGCCATTCTGGTGCCCGGCGGCTTTGGCGAGCGCGGAACCGAAGGTAAAATCAAAGCCGCGCAATACGCCCGCGAGCAGAAAATCCCCTATCTGGGCATCTGCCTAGGCATGCAAATGGCCGTCATCGAGGCCGCGCGCAACGTGGCCGGCATTGCGGATGCTGGCTCCGAGGAGTTTGACCATGAGGCCGGGCAAACCCGCTTTGAACCGGTAGTCTACCACCTCAAGGAATGGGTGCAGGGCAACGCCAAAGTCAAACGCAAGGCCGACGACGACAAGGGCGGCACTATGCGTCTGGGCGCTTACGATGCGGCCCTGACCGAAGGCTCCCGCGTGGCCGAAGTCTATGGCTCTCAGGCCATCGAGGAACGCCACCGCCATCGCTACGAAGTGGACATCAAGTACCGCGAGCAACTCGAAGCGGCGGGCCTGAAATTTACCGGCATGAGCCCCGACGGCCGCCTGCCCGAAATCGTCGAGTGGCAAGACCACCCGTGGTTCATCGGCGTTCAGTTCCATCCGGAACTGAAATCCAAGCCGTTTGACCCGCATCCCCTGTTCCGCGACTTTGTTCGTGCCGCCAAAGACAACAGCCGTTTGGTCTAACGCCTCTGAGGTAAACTCATTCAAACGCCCGGCCTTCTGGTCGGGCGTTTTTGGTTTGGTGCGCGCAATGTCCTCGACTCAGGTTTACCGTTGACGCGCAATGCAAATTCTTCCCCTCTCTCTGGGATTGACTGGAATCGCTTCTTCGCCAAATCTGCGACCAATTAGTCAAAAATGGGATTTTCCAAATGTATTTCCGCGCTTTGGCCGCCTCCGCTTTCATTGCCTCGCCCCTATTGGCAGACGCCTCCACCCGCGCCGACGAGTTGCTCAAACTTATCCGCGACAACGGGTGTCAGATGACCACCGCCGAAGCAGATGAGCTGCTACCAAAACACAACTTCACCATGGACGAGACCCGCGACATTGCGCGCGCGTGGGCAAAGGCCGGTCTGATCGAGATGAACGACTTTGCCGGCATCAAACTGTCGGAGAAAGGTTGCCAAGGCGCCTGACCTTCGGCACCCTGATCAAAAAACGCTTCAGGAAGGATAACAGCCATGCCCAAGGGCTATTGGATCGCGCGCGTCGATATCGACGACTTTGAAAGCTACAAAAACTATATCGCCGCAAATGCGAAACCTTTTGCCGAATTTGGCGCCACATTTCTCGTGCGCGCCGGACAGTTCGAAAACCCTGAAGGCACCTCGCGCTCGCGCAATGTGGTGATTGAGTTTCCGTCCTATCAAGCGGCACGGGATTGCTACTATAGCGACGAATATCAGGCCGCGATCAAACTGCGCAGCGACGTCGCCACGTCCGATCTCGTTATTGTTGAGGGATATGATCCATGATCTGGGACAGCTTGCTTGACCGTCTGCGCAATAAGCCCGCAGAACAGGAATTGCCGGAGTTGGATGAAAAGCTCGCGTTGGGCGCTCTGATGGTGCGCGTGGCCAAATCCGACAACAACTATCACGTCATGGAAATCGGCGAGATCGACCGCATTCTTGGCGCGACCTTCAATCTCAACGCGGTCGAGGCCGCCAAGATGCGCGCGACCTGCGAAAAACTCGAAGCCGCCGCACCGGGTACCCCTGATTTCGCTTTGGTGATCCGCGAGCACATCGACTACCCGCACCGGCTTGAGGTCGCGCAACAGCTTTGGCAGGTGATCATCGCTGATGGCACCCGTGTGAACGCCGAAATAACCAGCCTGCACGAAATCGAAGGCATGCTTGGCATCAAGCCCGAAGACAGCCCCGCGGACGACTGATACCACGCCAAAGTAACGCGCCGGTTGGTAAACGATCCGCCGGCGCGGAAACCTGAGACGGTAAAAGACCAAAAAGAAAAGTTGCTCCTGACAGGATCGGTCCCTACATCTTTGAGCATGTTCGCAGACTTTCTCAATCGGCTCACTGCCCCCGCCCCTGACCCGCTCAATCAATCCGATGCCCGCCTTGCGCTGACCGCGCTTCTTGTGCGCATCGCCCGCGCGGATGATCATTATGCTAAGGCCGAAGCCGAGCGTATCGAACGCATCGTGACTGAGCGCTACGGCCTCACGCCCTCCGATGCCCATGCTCTCATGCAAGACGCCGAAACGCTGGAATCCGAAGCGCCGGACACCGTTCGCTTCACCCGCGCCATCAAAGAGGCGGTGGCCCATGATGACCGCATCGCCGTGATCGAGGCCATGTGGTCCGTCGTTCTGGCAGACGGGGAACGGGATGCGGAAGAAGACGCGCTGATGCGCCTGTCGGCCAACCTGCTTGGCATCAACGACAAAGACAGCGCACTGGCGCGACAGCGGGTCATCGCCAGACAATGATCGCCTCCCTGCCCATGTATGACCGGCCCGAAACCGCCGAGGCCAACAATCGCTTCTGGGAGGCAACGCGGGACCATCTCGGATTTGGCCCTACAGCCCTGACGCGTGGACGGGATGTCTGGGATATGTGGCAATCCCCCGATTTGGTTCTGTCTCAGACCTGCGGCCTGCCCTACCGCGCAAAACTGCACGGGCGCGTCACGCTTGTTGGCTCGCCGGACTACCGTCTTTATGGATGCCAGCCCGGCTACTACAACTCGGTCATTGTGGCGCATCGTTCCCGCGCTGGTGATCCGCTCGATACCTTCGACAACGCCAAAATGGCCTTCAACGATCCTCTCTCCCAATCGGGATGGGCGGCTCCCTACAGGCACTTTTCAGAAAACGGCCTGCGAATCGGTGACGTGCGCGAAACCGGCTCCCACGTCGAATCAGGGCGCTCTGTGGCTGACGGTTTCACAGATTTTGCCGCCCTTGATGCCCTCAGCTGGGAAATGATCCGCCGCTACGAAGATTTTGCCGCTGACTTGATTGAGATTGACCGCACAGAGCCGACCCCTGCGTTGCCGTTCATCACAGCGCGCAAACGTGACCCAATGCCCATCGCAAATGCCTTGTCCCGTGCCATATTTGACTTGTCACCCGCAGATCGCGACATCCTGCACCTGCACGACATCATCGACATCCGCCACACAGCTTACCTCGCCGTGCCCATCCCGCCGCTGCCCTAACGTCAAGAATTGGCCAAACGGATGAAAATGGCGACTTTTCGCACAAAACCGCTGCCACGGCGCCGTTTTGCAAGTTGCATTTGCGCATTTTTTCATCCCTATTGAGGCACCAACATAACAAGAATTGATGGGGATCACGTGCCCGATACCGCGCCCGTACTGGAAATCCGCGACCTGCATAAAGCGTACCACGACCTAGAAGTCATCAAAGGCGTCGACATCACCGCTCATCGCGGCGATGTGGTGTCCCTGATCGGCTCTTCCGGGTCCGGGAAATCCACCATCCTGCGCTGCGCCAATCTTTTGGAAAACAGCCAACAAGGCGAAATCCTTTTCAAGGGTGAACCGATCACATGGAAAGGCAACGGCCACGACCGTCTTCCAGCGGACCCCAAACAGGTGCTGCGCATCCGCACCAACCTGTCGATGGTGTTTCAGCAGTTCAACCTGTGGTCACATATGACCATTCTGCAAAACGTCATGGAAGCACCCGTCACAGTGCTTGGCCGTGACAAGGCCGAAGCCGAAGAGGCCGCCCATGCCTATCTCGACAAGGTCGGCATCCGCGACAAACACGACGTCTACCCCGCGCAATTGTCCGGCGGTCAGCAACAGCGCGCCGCCATCGCCCGCGCGCTCGCAATGGAACCCGAAGCGCTGCTGTTTGACGAACCGACATCAGCGCTTGATCCTGAACTCGAACAAGAAGTTGTGCGTGTGATTAAATCTCTGGCCGAAGAAGGCCGCACCATGTTGATCGTGACCCATGACATGAAAATGGCCTCCGATGTGTCGGACAAGGTGATTTTCCTGCATCAGGGCCTCGTCGAAGAACAAGGCAGCCCGGACGAGCTTTTTGGCAATCCCAAAAGCGAACGCCTCAAGGGCTTTCTGTCTTCGACTGTCCACAACTGACAACCACCGCCAACTTGACCTACTGGGCCAAATTGGCAACCTGAGACCACACCGGCAAGAAACGCCGGAAAACGAACACAAGCTAGGGAGTGTTAATATGAAAAAACTGATCCTTTCCACCGCAGCACTGGCACTGACCGCCGGTTTTGCTCTGGCAGACACCGTGCGCATGGGCACCGAAGGCGCCTACCCTCCGTACAACTTCATCAACGACGCGGGTAACCTCGACGGTTTTGAAATCGTTCTGGGCAACGAGCTGTGCAAACGTGCCGGCCTGACCTGCGAGTGGGTCAAAAACGACTGGGACAGCATTATCCCGAACCTGGTGTCCGGCAACTACGACACCATCATCGCGGGCATGTCCATCACCGACGAGCGTGACGAAGTCATCGATTTCACCCAGAACTATATCCCGCCGGCGGCATCCGCATATGCGGCGACCTCTGCTGATGCAGACATCATGGGTGGCGTTGTGGCCGCACAGACCGCGACCATTCAGGCCGGCTACGTTGCAGAATCCGGCGCAGCGCTGATCGAATTCGCAACCCCCGAAGAAACCGTCGCAGCAGTCCGCAACGGCGAAGCCGACGCGGTTTTTGCTGACAAAGACTATCTGGCTCCACTGGTTGACGAATCCGGCGGCGAACTGGTCTTCGCTGGCGACGACGTTCCGCTGGGCGGCGGCGTTGGCATGGGTCTGCGCGAATCCGACACCGAGCTGAAAGCCAAGTTCAACGCGGCCATCGACTCGATGAAGGCGGACGGCACTCTGAACGCTCTGATCGTCGAGTGGTTCGGCCCCGACGCGGCCACCTACTGATCTGATTGATCCCGCAGGCCCGCGCCTTTGCGCGGGCCTGTTTTTGCATCCGGCCCCTGCCCGTTTTCCTAAAAAACGCGGGCAGCCGCCAAACCAAAGACGCCCGCGATGTTTTCCTACTGTGCCGACCCTTCCACGCTTGAATCCTTCCGGTGGCTGTCCTGCTACCTGACCACCGGCGTGCATATGTCGTTTTACAAAAGCTTCCTTCTGGTGCTCGCCCTTCTGGCCGTCACCGCCCCTGTGGCGTTGTCTTTCGGCTTTCTGGGCGCCATGTCGGCCCGCAGCCACATCGCCCCCGTAAGCTGGCTCGGAAAAGGCTATATCGCCATCGTGCGCGGCGTCCCTGACATCGCATTCTTCCTGTTTTTCGTGATTGCGCTCGACCAATCCTTCGAGCTCATCAAACACAACGTGGTCTGCCCCGATTGGACCGATCCAATCCGGCAGGGCAATGATTTCCTCGTATGCCCTCAGGCCAAAGTGCCCCTCGGGTCCTCTCCGGAATACGTCCACCAACTTTATGGCTTTATGCTCGCGGTCATCACCTTTGCCATCGTTTTTGGCGCATTTGCGGCCAACGTCTTGTTTGGCGGCATGCGCGCCGTGCCGCACGCCCAACTTGAAACCGCCGAGGCCTATGGCATGACACGACGTCAGATTTTCTGGCGCATTCTGGTTCCGCAAATGTGGGTCTATGCCCTGCCCGGCCTATCCAATCTTTGGATGGTCTTGATCAAGGCGACACCGCTGCTTTTCCTGCTCGGCATCGAAGATATCGTCTATTGGGCCCGCGAACTCGGCGGCACCAAAACGTCCAAGTTCTCCGCCTATCCGCATCCGGACTGGCGCATGTGGTACTTCCTCTTCCTGCTGGTTTTCTACCTCAGCTTCACCAAAGTGTCCGAGGTTGTGCTTGAGCGCCTGATGCGCCGGCTGAACAAAGGACAGGCCACCGCTGGCGGCGAAGCTCTGCGCAAGGAGGCAGCGGCATGAAGACCTGCGCCCAGACCATCTCCGACTATGCATTCCGTTCGCTTGGCTATGGCGAACGCCTTTTGCCGCGCTCCGATTTTACCCTGTGTGAACAGTTTACGCTGATCGGCTCCGGCATGATCTGGAACATCTACTTTGGCGTGATCGCGCTCTGCACAGGCTTCTTCTTTGCCGTGGCACTCGCCATGGGCAAGAACTCGGCCACATGGGCATATCGCCGCCCGAGCGAACTTTTCATCTTCGTGTTCCGCGGCAGCCCGCTCTTCATCCAGTTCTTCTTTGCCTACTTCTTGTTTCTGTCTCTCAAGAAAAACTACGATTTCTTTGATCCGCTGACGTCAGCGTGGCTTGGCGCTGTTATTGTCTTGTTCTGCAACACAGCAGCCTATTCCGCGGAAATCTTCTATGGTGCCCTGCGCTCGATCCCCAAAGGCGATATCGAAGCCGCCGATGCCTACGGCATGACCGGCTGGCCCCGTTTCCGCCGCATCATTTTTCCAACAATGATGCGCTTGGCATGGCCAGCCTACACCAACGAGGCGATCTTTCTGTTTCACGCCACGGCGCTGGTCTTTTTCTCCGCCTTCCCTGCGCGCGGCCAAAAGGGCGATGCGCTCTATTATGCCAGCTACTTCGCGGACAAGACCTTCAACCCGTTTGTTCCCTATCCTATTCTGGCGTTTTACTTCATCCTGCTGACGCTGGTTGTCATCTGGGTTTTTGGAATCACCAACCGCCGCCTGAACAAGCACCTGCCGCAAGCGGCAACCGCAAAACTGCGTGTACGCCCCAATCTGATCCGCTAATCGGGCAACTGACTGGCCCGCACCATGCCCGCCGGCTTTCGGCGGCATGATCTGGGCGGTCGCGACCTGTTGATGACACGCAAAATTTGCCCCCGCATCGCGAAACGCTTGGGTATTGATCAACCGCCCCACAAAAACCCACAAAAAACACCGCTGTAGGCGGGCATTCTGCCAGTATGTCCCCTGTCCTTAAACGGTTATTCACACCCCGAATGCCACTGTCGGGACACCTCCGCAATACCGACGCAATACCGACGTAATACCGACGTTCGTAAATTCCTCTGGACATTGAGAAGCGCGGCGGAGATATTTTGATCAAATTATGACAGCACAGGTGCACTATGGAGCCGCTTCACTATCGAACCTTCCGCATTGGCGTTTCGGATCTGAATGGCCAGATCCGCGGCAAACGCCTTCCCTCGGCTCAAGCGGCCAAGCTGGAAACCGACGGTGCCCGCATGCCACTGTCAGTGTTGAACGTCGACATCTGGGGCCATGACATCGACGGCAGCCCACTGGTATTTGAAACCGGCGACCCAGATGGCATCCTGCGCCCTACAGAGCGCGGCCCCATGCCTTTGCCATGGCTGGCGACCCCGTCCGAAGCAGTGCCTATGGCTATGTTCAACGAAGACGGCACACCGTTTTTAGGCGACCCGCGGCAGGCACTATCCAGCGTTCTGGATCGCTTTGCACAACGTGGCTGGACAGTCATGGCGGCTACCGAAATGGAATTCACACTGGTTGACGACAGCGGAGACGCGCTTATGCCACCGCTGGATCCGCGCAGCGGGCGCCGCTTGATGTCTGGTGAGATCATGGGGCTTGATGAACTCGACACGTTTGATGCGTTCTTCACCGACGTCTATGAGGGCGCGGAGGCGATGGGCATACCGATCCAATCGATGATTTCGGAATGTGGCATCGGCCAGTTTGAGGTCACTCTCAACCACCAAAACGCGATGAAGGCCGCGGACGATGCCTTGTATTTCAAGTTCCTACTGCGCGGAATTGCCCGCAAACACGGGCTTGCGGCAACTTTCATGGCCAAGCCATACCCTGAGGATGCGGGCAATGGCATGCATGTGCATTTCTCGGTTGTTGATGAGAATGGCAAGAATGTTTTTGACAACGGTGGGCCTGAAGGCACGGAAATTTTGCAGCAGGCTGTTGCCGGCTGTTTGCAGGCCATGCGCGCCTCCACTCTGATCTTTGCCCCGCACGGCCCAAGTTATGACCGCTTCGCCCCAGGCAATCACGCGCCAACCTCTGTGTGCTGGGCTTATGAGAACCGCACCTCCGCGTTGCGCATTCCCGGTGGCGCGTATGGCGCGCGCCGGATCGAACATCGCGTCGCAGGCGGCGATATCAATCCCTATCTGATGCTCGCCGCGGTTCTTGGCGCGGCAATCGAAGGCATCGAAGAAGGTCTGACACCGCCTGATCCAATCGAAGGCAATGCCTACGATCTGGACCTTCCCCACCTTGCTGACGGTTGGGAAGCCGCGATCGACCTCTTTGCCACCGACCCGTTCATCACACGCTGTTTGCCCCAACAACTGATTGACAATATGGTTATGACCAAACGTCAGGAACTGCGCGAACTGGCGGGAATACCCAAGGAAGACCACTGGAAGACCTACCTCGAGCGGGTCTGATCCAGAGCCGAAACCACGCGAAAAAATTTGATCAAACACACGGTGCACCATGAAAATCGGAATCCTGCAAACAGGCCACACCCCAGAGGAGCTACAGGAGGAATTCGGCGAATATTCCGACCTCTTCCAAGCGCTTTTCGCAGGCCATGATTTCGAGTTCGAAACATACAATGTGGTCGACGGTGTCTTCCCAGAAGGCATCGAGTCTGCCCAAGGCTGGCTTGTGACCGGCTCCAAACACGGAGCCTATGAAGACCACGATTGGATCCCCCCTCTTGAGGACTTTATTCGTGCTTCCGTCAGCGCCAGCGCACCCATCATTGGCATCTGTTTCGGCCACCAAATCATCGCGCAAGCCCTTGGCGGCAAAGTGGAAAAATTCTCCGGTGGGTGGGCTGTGGGTCGTCAGACTTACGATTTTGCCGGCACCGAAATTTCCCTGAACGCCTGGCATCAGGATCAGGTCACCGAATTGCCACCTGGCGCTGTGACCATCGCATCCAATGACTTCTGCAAGAATGCTGCAATCGTCTATGGCGACCGCGCGCTGACAGTTCAGGCCCACCCTGAATTTGACGGCTTGTTCATCGACGGCCTCATCAACACCCGCGGTCGTGGCGTTGTGCCCGACGACCTTCTTGATGCCGCCGAGGACACCCTTGCGGAACCGGTCGCAAATCAAACACTTGCGGACCAATTCGCCGACTTTTTCCGACAGGAGCGTACCCAATGAGCGACTGGATTTCCGAAGCCCCCGAGGCCGCCCGCGAATACCTGAAAGACCGCCGTCTTGACGAGGTAGAGTGCATCATCTCCGACCTTCCCGGCATCGCCCGCGGCAAGGCCGTGCCCGCCTCAAAATTCGCACGACAGAAGTATTTTCACCTGCCGGATTCTATTTTCTATCAGACCCTTACCGGCGGATGGGGAGAAGCCGCAGGCGACGAAGGCTTCATCGAAAAGGACATGTTCCTCAGACCTGACTGGTCAACCACCACGGCCGCGCCATGGACCGGAGACTGGACGCTCCAGGTCATTCATGACGCCTTTGACACCGACGGAAAACCGGTCGAGTTCAGCCCTCGAAACGTGTTGAAACGCGTTGTGGACCTCTACCGCAAAAAGGGCTGGGAGCCCGTCGTGGCACCGGAGATGGAATTCTTCCTCGTGGCCCGCAACACGGATCCAGCCAAGGAAATCAAGCCTATGATGGGTCGCTCCGGCCGGCCGGCCGCCGCACGTCAGGCTTATTCCATGACCGCAGTCGACGAATTCGGCCCCGTTATTGACGACATCTACGACTTTGCCGAAGCACAGGGTTTTGAGATCGACGGCATCACGCAAGAAGGCGGCGCCGGTCAGCTTGAAATCAATCTGATCCACGGCGATCCGGTCGAATTGGCAGATCAGGTCTTTTACTTCAAACGCCTGATCCGCGAGGCGGCCCTGCGCCACGATTGCTATGCCACCTTTATGGCCAAGCCGATCGAAAACGAGCCCGGATCAGCTATGCACATCCACCACTCGGTGATCGACATCGAGACCGGGCAGAACATCTTTTCCGGCCCGCAAGGCGGCGACACAGATGCGTTTTTCCACTTTATCGCGGGCCTTCAGAACCACTTGCCCTCCGCAATCGCGGTTCTTGCGCCTTATGTGAACAGCTATCGCCGCTATGTGCGGGACCACGCCGCGCCAATCAATCTCGAATGGGCGCGCGACAACCGCACAACCGGCATTCGCATTCCGCTGTCCACACCCGCCGCGCGGCGTGTCGAAAACCGCATCGCCGGCATGGATTGCAACCCCTACCTCGGAATTGCGGCTTCTCTTGCCTGTGGCTATCTCGGCCTGATCGAACAAGAGCGTCCCGACAAGCAATACAAGGGCGACGCCTATGATGGTGAAGAAGCCATCCCACGCATTCTTGGTGGCGCTCTGGACATCTTTGACGAAGCAAAAGACCTGCACGATGTTCTTGGTCCGGAATTTGCCCGTGTTTACTCAATTGTAAAACGCGCCGAGTACGAAGAATTCCTTGCGGTTATCTCGCCCTGGGAACGGGAACATTTGCTGCTGAACGTGTGATCCCGCCGGCAGAAGGCGGCCAAAATAGCCGAAAGGGCGCAGATGAACCTGCTCTATAGCAATGATTCTAAGGGGGAATACCCCAAGAGCTGGTATGCAGCGACGGCAGACCATCTGCCGCCTTTTGCCTCGTTTCAGGGCGAAAGGCGCGCGGACGTTTGCGTTGTCGGCGGCGGCTACACAGGGCTGTCGACGGCCCTTCATCTCGCGCAGAAGGGCTTTGACGTCATCTTGCTTGAGGCTCAACGCGTCGGCTTTGGGGCCTCTGGTCGCAATGGCGGCCAACTGGGTACAGGTCAGCGCATGGAGCAGGACGCGCTGGAAAATCTCGTCGGACAAGACGATGCTGCCAAGCTCTGGAGCCTCTCGGAAGAGGCAAAGGCTGTCGTCCGCAATCTAATCAGCACCCACGACATCGCTTGCCACTACAAACCCGGCATTGCGCACGCCTGCTTTTCCGCAAGCGAAACTCGGGACGAGCACAGCTACACCGACCACCTTCAGGACCGCTACGGGTACACGCAGATCGAAAAACTCGATCGTGACGCGATGCAGGCGTTGTGCCCCTCTCCAAAATACGTCGGCGGCAGCCTTGATATGGGCGCGGGGCATCTGCATCCCCTCAGCTTTGCACTCGGACTGGCCAAGGCCGCACAGGCCGCAGGCGCTGAAATTTTTGAGCAAAGCGAAGTCACTCAGATCACCGAAAACGGCAAAATCACCATCAAAACGCGCGGCGGCAAAGTCACCGCCGACCATCTTGTTCTGGCTTGCAACGGCTATCTCGGCGATCTGCAACCCAAAGTCGCCAGCCGCGTCATGCCGATCAACAACTTCATCGCCGCAACAGAGCCTCTCGGAGAGGACGCAGCTAAAGTTCTGGCGCAGGATGTAGCGGTTGCCGACACCAAGTTCGTGATCAATTACTTCCGCCTCAGCCATGACAAACGGCTTCTGTTTGGTGGCGGAGAAAGCTATGGCTATCGCTTTCCGAGCGACATTGCCGCGACCGTGCGCAAACCAATGACCGAGATCTTTCCTCACCTCAAAGACGTGCAGATCGACTACGCATGGGGCGGCACTTTGGCCATCACAATGAAACGCATGCCCTACCTGCGTCGCTTGTCAGACAAGGTGCTAACAGCCTCCGGATACTCCGGTCACGGCGTCGGCACGGCAACCCACGCGGGTCAGCTTATCGCGCAAGCCATTGCCGGTCAGGCCGAAGGCTTTGACACGATGGCACGCGTGCCTGCCACGCCTTTCCCGGGAGGCACCTCACTGCGCAGCCCGCTTTTGGCGCTGGCAATGACATGGTTCAGCCTGCGAGACAGGCTGGGTATCTGACCCAAACAGCCTTTGTTTTCATGCAAACTTCACCTTCTGGGTGCGGAATCGACTGGTCTTGCTCGCGCAATTGTTTTAGGTTTTTGAAAGTAGAGCTTAAGAAAGATGAAATCTATGACTTTGCCGCCGAACGTCTATGACGCCGAACCGATCCCGGAGGCCGCCCGTGCCGAGGTTGAGCGCTTGCTGCAAACCGGTGATCTTTTCCGCTACACCGCGCCCGAAAACGCGCCCGTGTCTCTGCTGGAAGCCGAGTTTGCCGCGATGCTGGGCACAAAATACGCATTGGCCGTATCTTCTTGCTCCGCCGCACTATTTCTATCGCTAAAGGCGCTTGGCCTACCGCGTGATGCGCGTGTTTTGTTGCCCGGATTCACCTTCGCCGCCGTGCCGTCATCGGTGGTGCATGCCGATTGTGTGCCGGTCCTCTGCGAAGTGGGCGAAAACTACCGCATCGACATCCAGGATTTCGAAACGCGTCTTGATGACAATATCGACGCCGTGATCATCAGCCACATGCGCGGCCACACGTCGGACATGGACGCAATCATGGAGCTTTGTTCCGCCCGCAACATTCCGGTGATCGAAGACGCAGCCCACAGTCTTGGCACAACGTGGAACGGCCGCAACATCGGCACCATTGGCAATGTCGGCTGCTTTTCCTTCCAGTCCTACAAGCTGATCAACTCCGGCGAAGGTGGCATCATGGTTACCGACGACCCCGATCTGGTGGCCCGCGCGGTGATCATGTCCGGCGCTTATGAGCACAACTGGCAGAAACACAAAGCGCCCGAAGGCGACAACACCGGCGAGCTTGAGGCGGCCTTTAACCGCTGGCAAAACCAGCTACCGCTGTACAACCTGCGCCTGTCCAATCTGTCGGCCGCCATCGTGCGTTCGCAGCTGGCCGAAGTGCCGCGTCGCGTACGCGATGGCCGTGCCAACCATGACTATGTCGCTGCAATCCTGAACGGCTCGGATTGGTTGCAGGTTCCCGAGAAACTGGCGCCTGAAGACCGCGCACCCGACAGCATCCAATTCAACCTTGTCGGCCTGACAAACGACGAAATCCTCGCCTTTCAGGAAGCCGCCAACAAACGTGGTGTGAAGGTTCAGGTGTTTGGTCAGTCTTCCGATAACGCGCGTGCCTTCTGGAACTGGCAGTTCGTGCCCGATCTGCCGGAGCTGCCGAAAACCCGTGCAATGCTGATGAAAGCTTGTGACGTGCGGCTCCCTGCGCGCTTGAAGACTGAAGAACTCGACATCATTGCCGCCGCACTGACCGGTGCAGCCGAAGACGTCATGGGACGCGCCGCGGCCTAAGGTAACGAGTTCCTAAAAGCAAAAGCAGGGCCAAGGCCCTGCTTTTATCATTTCAGTTTTGACAGTTTGTCTTGTAACTCGGCAAGCTGCTTTTTGATGTCATCCAGGTCTTCGCCCTCGCTGGATTTCTCCACCGTTTCACTGGGTTGAGTTGCCCCCCAGTTCATCCCGCCGGTCATCGCCTTGAGAAACGCTTCCTGCTGCGCCTGCATCGCTTCAAAGCCAGGCATCTTCATGCCGGGGGTCATGGTTTCCATCACCTTTTCCTGGCTCTCTCGCAGCATCTCAAAAGAGGTTTGCAGGAATTGTGGCACCATGGATGTGGCCTGCGTCGTATAGGCCCGCACCAGATCGTTCAGCACGTTCACCGGCAGCACGTTTTCACCGCGGCTTTCGTGCTCTGCGATGATTTGCAAAAGGTACTGACGTGTCAGATCATCACCGCTCTTGAGGTCAACAATCTGCACCTCACGCCCGGACCTGATAAAGCCCGCGATATCGTCAAGTGTGACGTAGTCGCTGGTTTCGGTGTTATAAAGGCGCCGGCTTGCATAGCGTTTGATCAAGAGTGGTTTGTTATCGTCCGCCACGTCATTCTCCCCAGATATTTGTGCGCTGCGGAAAACCTTATGCGAGTGCAGAAAAATGAGCAAAGAAAAAAGAAAGGGCAGGCCAATGGCCTGCCCGCGCGATCCGCACTACTGGGGAGGATTGAGTACGGCTCGGCGCCAAATTACTTGGCGGTCGCTTTCTTCGCTGCGGAAGTCACGTCATCGGTGGCTTTCTTCACGGCTGCGGTCGCTTCTTCAGAAACTTCTTTGCCAGCCGCCATCAGCAGTTCAACAGTTTCCATCTGAACTTTTTTCGCAACTTCAGCAAATGCCGCCATGTTTTCGGCTGCGACTTCCGCCTGAGCGGATGCGAAGTCGGTCATTGCTTTGGCGTAGTCAGCCGGATCGGTCTTGGCTTTGGACATATCGGCCAGCTTGGCGATGGTGTCTTTGGACCATTTGGAGGAGATTTCCGAAGACTTCTCTGCCGCAGTCAGGGCAACGCCTGCCAGCTTTTCGTTCAGGGAAGCGGTGTTTTTGAACGCGTCTTCAAACGCGGCGGTGTCTACAGGAAATGCACCCATCATGTCTTTCAGGAATGCGGTGGCGTCTGTTGCTGCTGCTTTAGCCATGGTCTCTCGTCCTTCAAATCGGTTGCGGGTGTGAAAACTTGGGGAGGCCCGCGTTTCTAGTCTCGAAACCAATATGATTTCTGCGACGCGGCATTTCAAGATTTTTTATGCTGCATTGCAGCAAAAATTTGAAAACCCTATAAAATCAACGAATTGCCCGTACACGAACATAGGACCCAGGCGCATCTTCCAGCACTTTATGTGTCGAATCTCCCGGCTGGCGGGCTTCCACCTTCTTACCGGATCTTGATGACAGCCATGTGTCCCACCGCGGCCACCACGATCCCTCATGAAAGGTTGCCCCCTCCATCCAGTCGTCTGCCGACCCGCTGACGTCTTTGTTCACGTAGTGGCCGTATTTCTTTTTGCTGGGCGGATTCACAATGCCAGCGATATGGCCGGACTCAGACACAATAAACGTCTTGGAGCGGCTCTTCGTCATCTGGAAGCCGTTGAAACAGTCTTTCCAACGCGCGATGTGGTCCGTTTCGCATGTGACCGCACACGTCGGAACATCTACATCTGAAACATGCAGGCGCTCGCCGCAGAACTCGACGCCGTCGGTCACAAACTGATTGTCCTGACACAGCTTGCGCAAATACTCATGCGCCATTTTGCCCGGCAAACCGGACCCGTCACCGTTCCAATACAGCAAATCAAACGCCGGCGGCGTCTCTCCCATCATATAGGATTTGATCGCAGGGCCATAAACCAGATCATTTGACCGCAAGAAGCTAAAGGTGCGCTGCATGATGAACGACCGCAGGAAACCGGTTTCCTCGATTTCGCGATCAATGCCGTCGATGAAATCATTCTGCAAAAACGGAGTAAATTCGCCCTGATCATTAAAGTCCGTCAGCGTGGTAAAGAACGTCGCAGACTTCACCGACTTGTCACCGCGATGCTTCATCAAAGCCAAGGTAAGGTGCAATGTTGTTCCCGCAATACAGTATCCCACTGCGTTGACCTGTTTTTGCGCCGTGATCTCTTTGACCTGCTCTATTGCCGTCAGGAAACCCTCGTCGATATAGGTGTCCAGCCCCACATCCGAGTAGCTCCGGTCAGGATTGATCCAGCTCACAACAAAGACGGTGTACCCCTGATCCGTCAGCCACCGGATCATGCTGTTCTGCTCTTTGAGATCGAGAATGTAGTACTTGTTGATCCACGGAGGAAATATCACCAGCGGTATTTCATGCACCGTTTCGGTGGTCGGCGTGAACTGCAACAACTCAAACATGCGATTGCGATACACCACCTTGCCAGGGGCAGTTGCGATATTGACCCCGATTTCAAACGCGGTCTCATCCGCCAGCTTCACCAGAAGCTCGCCATTGTTGTCTTCAAGATCGGCTATGAGGTTTTCCAGACCATCAACAAGCGACTGACCGTCTGTCTCCACAGCCTTCTCCAGTGCCGCCGGATTGGTGCCCAGAAAATTGGTCGGGGCCATCATGTCCGTGATCTGCTGGCTGAAGTATTCCACCCGTTGCCGTTCCTTTACCGACAACCCTTCAAGCCCTGCAACGGCTGTTTCAACGGCCTCTTTGTTGCGCATGTATTGCTGCTTGATGAAGTTGAAATAGGGGTTGGTGCGCCACATTTCATGAGAGAATCGCCGGTCCTCTCCGGTGTCATCCTGCGGTGCAGCAAACTTGCCCTGCATCAGCATATGCTGCGCATCAACATAGTGTTTTACCGACTTCGTCCACAGCTCGAGCTGGCTTTCCATGACTTTTCCGGGATTTTCCGCCATGGCTTGCCAATAGACCGCCGCCGCATTCACAAACATGCCGGTTTCCGGCGCATTTAGCTCTGATCTCAAGGGTTTATGCTTACCCAAAATGTCCATCAACCTTCGGGACAATTGCTCAACTTTGGCCAAGTTGGCGTTCAAAAGTTCCAAATTTTGGTCCGAAGTTGTGTCTTTTGTTGTCATATTAAACCAATCGCCCTAGTCTCGCTGCTACGCAGCATTGAAGCCCGCTCCCCTCAAAATACATTAGGGAGCTTTTCATTACGGGGATACCCCGACGTAAAGGAGACGCCTATGCGGTACATGGCCACGTATGATTTCATGGAAACCGTACGCAACACCAACCAGTGGCTCGGCGCCACGGCAACGGCGTTCGCTTCGGCACCCGCAATGGCACTCTTTCCCAATCCGGCCATGCAATGGATGGCGGCTTGGGGCGAGGTTGCAGAACGCAGCTTTCAGCGCATGGTCATGAAACCGGACTGGCACATTGACAGCTTCACCTGCGAAGACGGCAAAGACCACATTGTGAATATCGACACCGTCGTGGAACGCCCGTTTGGCGATCTCATCCATTTCGACGTGTCCGGCCGCAAAGAGATGCCTCGCAAGGTATTGTTGGTTGCGCCGATGTCGGGCCACTATGCGACGCTGCTGCGCTCAACCGTCCGCAGTTTGATCCCTGACTGCGAAGTTTACATCACAGATTGGCACAACGCCCGCGACATTCCTGTCAGCGAAGGCAAGTTTGATGTCGAAGACTATACGCTTTATCTCGTCGATTTCATGAAAGAGCTTGGCCCCGACACCCATGTGATCGCCGTGTGCCAGCCCGCCCCTCTTACGTTGGCAGCGACCGCCTATCTGGCCGAAGAAGACCCCAAGGCGCAGCCCCGGTCCCTGACGCTGATCGGCGGCCCGATCGACCCGAACGCCGCGGCGACAGAAGTCACCGATTTTGGCCACCGTGTCACAATGGGCCAACTTGAGGAAACCATGATCCAGCGCGTGGGTTTCAAATACCCAGGTGTTGGCCGCATGGTGTACCCGGGCCTGCTGCAGCTGTCTTCCTTTATGTCGATGAACGCAGACCGCCACTCCAAGGCGTTCTCGGACCAAATCATGCGCGTCGCCCATGGCGAAGCCTCCGAACACGATGCGCACAACCGGTTTTATGACGAATACCTCGCCGTCATGGACATGACTGCGGAATTCTATCTGAGCACCGTGGAACGCATTTTTAAAAATGCCGAGATTGCCAACAACGAATTCGTGGTTGCTGGCCGCAAGGTCGACATGGGCAAAATCACAACGGTCGCGATAAAGACCGTTGAAGGCGCCAAGGACGACATCACAGCGCCGGGTCAATGTATCGCCGCGCTGGATCTGTGCACCGGCTTGCCCGACAGCAAGAAAGCCAGCCACGTCGAACCAGGCGCCGGTCACTACGGCATCTTCGCGGGCAAAAGCTGGCGCAACAATATCCGGCCTCTGGTGCTCGATTTTATTGACGCCAACAGCGCGAAGCCCAAGCGCAAAGCCGCAAACAAAAACGCAGCCTGATCAATCAAATATATGAGAACGCGGGGCCCGTCGGCCCCGTTTCTTTTTGGACCGCCACGTCCTGCCCCTTGGCCTCAACCACAAAACGCCTATCTTGAGTGCGCCCCAACAGGACAGCCGAATGATCCCCTATTCCTTACTCGACCTCGCTCCGATCCCCTCCGGCCAGACCGCCGCAGATGCCCTGCGCCATTCACTGGATCTTGCCCAACATGCGGAGCGCTGGGGCTATCACCGGTACTGGCTGGCCGAGCATCACAATTCACGCGGGATCGCATCGTCAGCAACGGCGGTTCTGATCGGTCAGGTGCTCGCGGTCACGCGCACAATCCGAGTCGGATCCGGTGGTATCATGCTGCCAAACCATGCGCCTCTGGTGGTCGCGGAACAGTTCGGCACATTGGCGACACTCTATCCGGACCGCGTGGATCTCGGCCTTGGGCGCGCGCCGGGCACGGACATGAACACCATGCGCGCACTGCGTCGCGGCATGTCCGGCGCCGACCGCTTTCCGGAAGAAGTTGTTGAACTCATTGGATTTCTGCAAGATTCCGACGACGCTCAGCCCGTTCGTGCAATTCCCGGAGAAGGCACAAACGTGCCGGTTTGGATCCTAGGCTCAAGCCTTTTTGGCGCACAACTCGCCGGCCAACTCGGTCTGCCATACGCCTTTGCCAGCCACTTCGCGCCCGACGCTCTGGAAGAGGCATTGGCACTCTACCGCCACCGGTTCCAACCCGGCATCACTCAAACGCCGCGCTTTATGCTGGCGGTGAATGTGTTTGCAGCGGACACAGATTCCGAGGCCACCCGACTCCGCACATCCATGCAGCAAGGTTTCCTCAATTTACGCAAAGGCAGCCCCGGCCCCCTGCCCGCTCCGGTCAGCGATTTCAGAGATCTGGCAACCGAAGCAGAGGTGCGCGCCGTGAACCACGCCCTGCGCATCACAGCACAAGGCAGCCGAGACACGGTCCGCGAAGATCTGAGCATGCTCATCGCCCGCTATAAACCGGACGAGGTGATCCTTACCGGCATGATCCACGATCACGCGGCGCGGCTCAAAAGTTTTGAGATTGCTGCGGATGTGATGCGCGACATCACTTAGAGCTCCAGCCCAATTTGCGTTTGAGCCACCGGACGTCCATCGCAGCAACGGCCACACCCAAGGGTAACATCCAGAAACCGACCACGGGCAGGAAACCAACCAAACCTCCGGCGATCAACAGCAGGCCAAGACCGAAACGAAATCCGTTCGGCACCTTAAGGCGCACCCACGCCTGAAACCGCCGGATGCGGCGGCTCAATTCATTTTTGCTTGCTTCGCTCATTGCAATACAAATGGTTGCCCTAACCAATCATACAAGGCCTGAGTTGTCGCTTCGGGCTGTTCCAGAACCGGAAGATGTCCCGCATTGGCAATTACCCGCAACTGAGCGTATGGGATCAACTCAGCCATGAACTCGTGGCGCTTTACAGGTGTGAGACCGTCGTGCTCGCCGCACAAAACCAAAGCCGGACATTTCAATCGCCGCAGGGTCTTTTGCTGGTCCATACGCCGTTGCAATGCGCGTGCCTGTTGTACAAATACATCTGCCCCCATGGATTTCGCCATGGCTTGCACCATGGCGAGAACCTGAGCGCGACCAGCCCCTGGCGCCAGATACTCTGGCCGCATGAAATCGCTCATAACATCTTCCAGACCACCGGCAGAGGCTTTGACGATCCACGGTTCATAGGCCGCGGCCGACGTCGGTGATTCCGCCAATGGGTTGGTGTTCATCAAGGCAATCCGCGTCACCCTCTCCGGTGCGCGGCGCAGGATTTCCATGGCGACAATGCCGCCCATGCTCAATCCCGCCAACGCAAATTTCTCCGGCATCTTGCCAAGAATATCTGCCGCAATGTCGCCGATCCGTTCACCTTGCGTGATCGGCGCAATCGTCACCGGACGGTCCCGTGACAGCGCGGCCAGCTGATGCGTAAACACCCGCGCATCACACATCATCCCCGGAAGCAAAACCAATGGCTCGCTCATGCCTGTTCCCCAGTCTTTTCGTTTTTTGCCAATCTGGCGGAAAACCGCAAAAGGTCAATCCTGTCAGTAGCCTTCCCAACGGAATTCGCCATTTGGCCCCAAGGTGGAGAAGGGGTTGTGCGCAATCTCCCAAACATGGCCATCCAGATCGGCAAAGTAGCCGATAAATCCACCCCAAAAGACTTCGCCGGCTGGGCGTAAGATACGCCCGCCCGCGGCTTCGGCGCGCGCCATCAATGGTGCGACGTCCTCCTCGTTACGCACGTTGTGGCTCAACGTCACACCGGAGAATCCGCCAATGCCAGTGGCCGGAAGACCAAGGTCTTCAGCCAAGGCCGCACGGTCATATAGACCCAACGTCTGCCCGATAAGATCAAAGGCAATCACGCCGTCGGGACTGGGCACGCGACGCCACCCCATAGCTTCGTAAAACGCCGCCGCACGCTCAAGATCTCCGACCGCCAACGTGATCAGACTCACTCGCTGATCAAACTTCACATCTAACATCAATAAAACCTCACAAACCTTTGATAAAAGAAATTATTTCCGAAACATCGCTCTCGATCTCCGCCGGAGAAATAATGGCGCCCGAGATCACATGCGCGCTGTCATCAGACCCCTCCTGCAGCACCTGCGGCGCAAGCGTAGCCGGCCCGCCCCAAGCGGCAGCCACCTCGCGCGTGACACGCGGTTGCACCACCTTGTCCTCATCCGAGAAAAGGAACATCGCCGGCACGTCGATGGACGCATAGTCCTGCCCCTTCGTATGCGCCACGAGCGCAGCCATCTGCATCACAGCCACAGTCGGATAGGCCGTAGTCCAATAGGTTTCATGCGCCTCGTTCTGGGCGTCAAAGCTGCGGTCCGCCCCAACCAACAACGGTATCCAATGACGCGCTGCGGGCCAGGTCAGAAGTTTGGCGGTCGGATCATAAAGTTCGAAATTCGGCGACACAAAGACAATGCCCTTGACCGCCTTCATGACCTCGGGCTGATCCGCCATGGCCGCGATGACCGTGCCGCCGGTGGACGTTCCCATCACCACGACTTCGCGCGCGATGCGGCGTGCCACAATCATGGCTTCGGCAAAATCATCGGCCCATTGCTGAGCGGTGGCTTCCGCCAAGGCCTCGCCATCACGCCCATGTCCAGCCAGACGTGTGAACACCAGATTGGCCCCAAAGGCTTCAGCCACCAGGTCAGGCACAGGCCGTATTTCTTCGCTCGTTGCCGAGAACCCGTGAACATAGACCACTGCCAGATCGGTCTTTGCCCCTTTTTCCCCTGCCCAGATCACCCGTTTCTGCACACCGTCGGTGATGTCATCAAACTGGGATTCACGCGTCGCAAAATGTGCATCCACATCCGCTCCGATATCGGGCTCCGTCACCGTCGGAGTAACCGAAACTTGCTCATACGGGCCAAACAGCCACAGAGCGATTCCGCCAAGAACCAACAGGCCAAGCAAGTGACCTAAAAATCTACCAAATGTTCTCATTGTGAAACTCCCCGTCCCTCAATGACTTCTTCAACCTTCGATTCAATCAATTTTAGACAAGTTGAATCGGAAAATCTGTGATCCTTGCCCTTCACCATAAGCAGCTGCATGTCGTCGCCTTCAGCGTGTTCAATAAGTCGAAGCGCTACCTCGCCGCTCACTGCGCTATCTTCGGTGCCCTGAAGAAACCAGACGGGGAAGTTCAGTTGCAAAGGACTGCGCAGAACAAGCCGTTTGCGGCCGTCTTCAATCATCCGCTTGGAGATCCGGTAGGGCTCCATATAGTCCGACGGCAGCTCTACATATCCCTTGTCCTCAAGCTCAGCCCGCTGTGCCGCATCAAATCCGGCCCAGTAACTGTCCTCGGTAAAATCCGGCGCTGCGGCGATTGTCACCATGCCAGCGATACGCTCCGGCATCGCTTTGGCCAAAAGCAATGCTTGCCAGCCGCCCATCGACGACCCGACAATCACCAAAGGCCCATCCGTCAGCGCCGTAACCGCGGCCACCGTATCTTCGTGCCAATCTCCGATGCAGCCTTCCTCAAACGTTCCACTGCTTTCACCGTGACCGGAATAGTCAAACCGCAGAAACGATTGCCCACGCGCCTTGGCCCACTCTTCAAGATGGATGGCCTTGGTGCCCTCCATGTCCGACTTCAATCCGCCAAGAAATACAACGGTCGGTCCAGTCTGGCCGCTTTTGTGATAGGCGATACGCCGCCCTTGCGGTGTGTCGAGAAACTGCGTGATGCTCATAGCCGGCCCCTTAGTACTTTGCTTCGAACCTTAACTTCCAGAGTCGCATCGCGAAACCCCGCTTGACTTGCGTTGCCCCAAGGTTCAAAAACTCCGCGAACCATATACCCGCAATCGGGCGTTCCGTGGGCGCCAAACTGACGAGGAGCTTGAGGCTGATGGCCGATATTTCCCTTACTTTTCCTGATGGTAACGCACGCTCTTACAGTGCAGGTGTGACCCCTGCCGAAGTGGCGTCGTCCATCTCCACATCGCTTGGCAAGAAAGCGATCTCCGCAACAGTGAACGACACACACTGGGATCTTCAGTGGCCGATTGATGCGGATGCGACCATTGCGATCAACACCATCAAAGACAGCGACGCCGAAGCCCTAGAGCTGATCCGTCACGACTGCGCGCACATCATGGCCCGCGCGGTTCAGGAACTCTGGCCGGACGTCAAAGTCACCATCGGCCCCGTGATCGAAAACGGCTGGTACTATGACTTTGACCGCGAGGAGCCCTTCACGCCCGAAGATCTCGGCGCCATCGAAAAGAAGATGAAGGAGATCATCAACAAGCGCGAGCCGGTGACCACTGAAATCTGGGAGCGCGACCGCGCGGTGAAATTCTACGAGGCCAACAACGAGCCTTACAAAGTCGAGTTGATCGAAGCCATTCCAGGCGACGAGCCGCTGCGCATGTATTGGCACGGCCACTGGCAAGACCTCTGCCGCGGTCCACACCTCGCCCACACCGGCCAGGTGCCGGCAGACGCGTTCAAACTGATGTCGGTCGCTGGTGCCTATTGGCGCGGCGACAGCGACCGCGCGATGCTACAACGTATCTACGGCGTGGCGTTCAAGAATAAGGAAGACCTCAAGGCCCACCTGCACATGCTGGAAGAGGCCGAGAAACGCGACCACCGCAAGTTGGGTCGCGAGATGAACCTGTTCCACATGCAAGAAGAGGCCCCCGGCCAAATCTTCTGGCATCCAAACGGCTGGAAAATCTACACCACCCTGCAGGACTACATGCGCCGCAAACAAGAGGTTGGCGGTTATGTTGAGGTCAACACCCCGCAGGTGGTCGACCGCAAACTCTGGGAAGCCTCCGGTCACTGGGACAAATATCAGGAAAACATGTTCATCGTCGAAGTGGACGAAGACCACGCCCGCGAAAAGGCTGTGAATGCACTCAAGCCGATGAACTGCCCCTGCCACGTGCAGGTCTTCAATCAGGGCCTCAAGTCCTACCGCGATCTGCCGCTGCGGATGGCTGAGTTCGGCTCTTGCGCCCGTTATGAACCGTCTGGCGCCCTACATGGCATCATGCGTGTGCGCGGCTTCACTCAGGATGACGGCCATATCTTCTGTGCCGAAGACCAAATTACCGCCGAGACTAAAAAGTTCATCGACTTTTTGTCCGCGATCTATTCCGACCTCGGCTTTGACGACTGGACCATCAAACTCTCCACCCGCCCCGAAAAGCGTATCGGCACCGACGAAAGCTGGGACTATGCGGAGAAAGCTCTGGGGGACGCCTGTAACGCAGCCGGCCACCAGTTCGAAATCCTCGAAGGTGAAGGCGCCTTTTACGGTCCCAAGCTCGAGTTCACTCTGACCGATGCAATCGGCCGGAACTGGCAGTGTGGCACGCTTCAGGTGGACCCGAACCTGCCAGAGCGTCTGGATGCAACCTATATCGGGGCAGATGGCGAAAAGCACCGTCCGATCATGTTGCACCGCGCGACGCTGGGCTCGTTTGAGCGTTTCATCGGCATCCTGATCGAAGAACACGCGGGCAAACTGCCTTTCTGGCTTGCGCCGCGTCAGGTGGTCGTTGCGGCGATTGTGTCGGACGCTGACAACTATTGCCTTGAAGTGGTCGAAGCGCTCAAGGCCGTAGGCGTGCGCGCCGAGGCCGATCTGCGCAACGAAAAGATCAACTATAAGGTCCGCGAACACTCCGTGGGCAAAGTGCCTGTGATCCTCGCCATCGGTAAGAAAGAAGTGGAAGAGCGCACAGTCTCAACCCGCCGGCTTGGTGAAAAGCAAAGCAAAGTCCAGAGTTTGGACGAGATCGTGAGCCAATTGTCACAAGAGGCCACACCGCCCGATCTGGTCTGAGGCCAATTGCAACATTTGACAGGCGCGCCACGGGAAACCGGGCGCGCCTGTTTCATTTTCGGCGAAAAACCAACCTTCCAGCGCTGGAATCTTCACGAAACCGTCACGACAGCTAACGCGTCTGTGACACACAGCCCCGTGATTGGTCAGTTATGACACTCAAGGCCTAATCTTTTCCCATGCCACGGCAACAACAGCCGGGCCGAGTTCAAAACCGAAAGGGAAATGAAGATGTCCAACACCGTCAAAACTCTCGCAGTAGCAGGCGCAGTTGCAGCAGCACTGAGCGCACACGCAACAACCGCAGTCGCAGCAGAAAAAGAAAAATGCTACGGCGTTTCTCTGGCAGGCCAGAACGACTGTGCAGCCGGCCCCGGCACCACATGCGCGGGCTCCTCGACTGTCGATTTCCAGGGCAACGCATGGAAACTGGTCGACGCGGGCACCTGCGCGGATATGGAACTGCCGGCAATGGCAGATGGCAAAGCACGCATGGGCTCTCTCGAAGCTCTGGATCGTGACCTGCCGGGTTGATCCCATCTACCGAAGCCCCGGTATCATCCCCCGGGGCTTCGGCTCACTTCACAACGATTGACTTCCCCGACGCAACCTACGGAGACCCGCAATGCTCGACGACACCCCGCGCTTTGCCAAACTGCCCAACCGTCCCGGCGTCGGCTATAAACCACAACATTACAGCGACCTAATCTCTGACGCCGGTGACGTCGGCTGGCTCGAAATTCACGCCGAAAACTACATGGGCTCCGGCGGCCGGCCGCTTGCACAGCTCCGCCATCTTGCGGAGCGGTTTCCGATTTCAGTTCATGGCGTCGGCCTGTCGATTGGTGGCGAAGGCGCACTGGATCCGGAACACCTCGCCCGCCTTCAGCATCTTGTTGACTGGCTCAACCCCACCGTTTTCTCAGAACACCTTGCTTGGTCTACGCATGACGGCGCATTTTTGAACGATCTGCTGCCTCTGCCCTACACCCAAGCGACCCTAACCCGCGTGGCAGACCATATTGACCAACTGCAAAATGCCATCGGGCGACAAATGATGCTGGAAAATCCGTCCAGTTACCTCGCCTTTGAAGAATCCACATGGTCTGAGCCCGACTTTCTGCGCGAAGTTGCCAATCGAACAGGCTGCGGCCTGCTGCTTGATGTGAACAACGTTTTCGTGAGTGCGACCAATCTGCACTACGACCCCAAAGACTACATCTCTGACTACCCACTTGATAAAGTTGGAGAAATTCATCTCGGCGGTCATGACGAGGACGAAGACGACCACGGTCGCCCGCTTCTGATCGACAGTCACGGCAAAGCGGTTGTTGATCCTGTTTGGGCGCTTTTGGATCACACGCTTGCGCTCTCTGGGCCGCGACCTGTCCTGATTGAATGGGACAATGACGTTCCGGACTGGCCCGAGTTGCACGCCGAAGCGAGCCGCGCCTCCACCGCATTGGCCAAGGTGCCCGCATGATCGTTTCGCAAACCGAATTCCGCGGCGCGCTTTTGGACGGCGCGCGCGAACGCCCCATCGGACTGGTTGACGAAAAGGGCCGCGCTGCCGGACGCCGCTTTGACGTCTATCGCAACAACGTCGCGGTTTCTCTGACCGAGGCCCTCTCGCAGGGTTTCCCAACCATCGCCAAATTGATCGGAGAGGAAAACTTCAACGCGGTTGCCGGCATTTTTCTGCGTCAATCCCCCCCCGCATCCCCTTTGATGATGCACTATGGCGCGGGTTTCCCCGAGTTTCTCGAAGGCTTCGCCCCTTTACAACACCTCGGCTACCTAGCTGATGTCGCCCGCCTTGAGCTGGCACTGCGGCGCAGCTACCACGCAGCGGACGCCACCCCGATTGCTCCCGATGCACTTGGTGAGATTGACCCGATGCAGCTTGGCAATGTGGTCATGACATTTGCACCCGCCGTCGAACTCTTGCACTCTCCTTGGCCGCTCCACGCGATCTGGGCTTACAACATGCAGGGAGGCCCCAAGCCTCAAGCGGTGGCGCAAGACGTGCTGATCACGCGCGCGGAATTTGACCCCATGCCCTATGCCCTGCCCGCTGGTGGTCTCGCGGCGATGACGGCCCTCACTGCCGGCAACCCCTTGGGAGAAGCTGCCGCCATCGGCGCTAACTCGGCACCAGATTTCGATCTCGGCGCCCTGCTCGCGCTGCTTTTACAGGGCAATGCAATCACATCCATAAGCATAACACCTTGAAAACAGGGGACATCAAAGGGAACACACATGAGCAATCTCATCGCACTGTACACAAATGCAACCACCCGTCTGGATCGGCTTGAGACCCACGTGCCAACGCTGGCCCGCCTCACCTTTCTCGCTGTGCTGTTCTTCTATTTCTGGAACTCTGCGCTTCTGAAAATCGACGGCAGCATTTTCTCGCCCTCATCCGGCGCTTTCGGCCAGATCTTTCCCAAAGCTGCGGAAGCCGTTCTTTGGGATGTATCCCAGATGTCTCTTTTCCAACGCCTTGTCATATTCGCCGGAACCGTCGCCGAGTTCGTGCTGCCTGTGCTGATCGTTGTCGGCCTGCTCACGCGCCTCGCCGCTTTTGGCATGATCGGTTTCATCGCCGTGCAAACGGTTGTCGATGTAACGGGACATGGTGCAAAATTGGGCAGCCTCTTTGACAGTCCCCAGGAGCTTCTGGATCAACGTGTGCTTTGGGCGTTTCTCTTTGCGGTTCTGCTGATCAAAGGCGCAGGCCCGCTGTCGCTTGACCGGCTCTTCAAATCAAAAGTGTGATTTCGGCTCATCAGGCTTACCGGCAGCCAAAGCCAGCACACCGCCAAGTCCGGCAAAGCAGATCGGGAACATCGTAAAGACGTTGAACCCGAAGGCCGCGTACATCCCGGCGGCCGACAAAAGCAGAAGCACGCCGCCCCATAGCGCGCGGGCTTTTGCCATGGCGCCTCCGGCAATGGCCAACATCGGTGCCAAAAGCGCTCCGGCACGCACCAACTGCACGTTGTTCACCTGTTCCGCCACATCCGGAATCTCACCAAACCGGTCGACAACTTCGGTATAGCTCCAGCCGAAAAAGCCGACGATCATGCCGATCACGCCCGCAATAATTCCAAGTGTCAGTGCCGCGTTGCGCATATATGCCTCCTGTCGCCTGCCAACTCACATAATGGCATAGCCGGACTTATCCAAGCGCAGCCTGCACATCTTTGCTCCACCCCAGATAAAGCGTCCCCTCCACGTCAATCAGCGGCCGCTTCATCAGGGCCGGATGCTCCGCCAGCAATTCCAGAACGGGTTTTTGACGCTCATCCGCGTCAAGCCCGCGCCATGTGGTTGATCGGGTGTTCATCAAAGCATCGCCAAATTCTGCAAACGCCCGCGCCATAACCTCTGGCGGCACACCATCTGCGCGCACATCTACCAACTCGGCATTCTCTAGTGCTTTCATGGCCTTGCGACAGGTGTCACAGTTTTTCAGCCCATAAAGGCGCATCTTGTCGCTCTCCCTTGCCCAAAATTCATTCACTCCATAGCCCATCATATTTTCAAGTTCGAGCGGGTTTTGCTTGCTTTTTGCTTTGCCCATGCAATCCTCAGGTCAGGTGCAGAGCATTTTCAGCATCATTTTATTTTTTGGTGATGGGTTGGTGACGCACCTCCGGCAACAAAAGTCCGGATTGTACGAGAGTAATAAAGGAGAACGGTATGCCACGCGGTACCGTAAAATGGTTTAACACCACCAAGGGATTTGGATTTATTGAACCGGAAGAAGGCGGCAAGGACGTATTTGTCCATATTTCTGTTGTCGAGCGCTCAGGCCTGAAAGGGCTGGCGGACAATCAGAAAGTCGAGTTCGAAATGACCCAAGGCCGTGACGGCCGCGACATGGCCGGCGAACTCAAGCTTCTGTAATCTAAGGGGATCAGGGGCGCGTAGGCGCCCCGCCCTGCGATCTTAGCTACACCCCTTTTGACCGGCGGGACAGCTCATCGCGGTACTATGACGCGTGCCACCAGCACGGTTATAATATGTCTCGCTGGTCGTCGGCTCGCCGCAACAGATCACGCCACCCATGGTGATTGGTTGCAGCCCCTGCGGGCAGTGATTTGCACTTGCCGGATAGGGATGCACCATCAACCCCTCAGGTTTGTTTACAGGACCGACGTTTGGCGCATTGCTGCTCCATGTCTGCGCCATCAAAGGCGCCGAGGTGGCCAGAGTGGCGGCCAGTGTCAGGGCAAAAAATCGTTTCATCGGGCACTCGCTCCGGCTGCTGAAATACAATTAAGTCAAAATTAAGACTACGTCGCAGAGCCGGAAACTGTCAAATTCCCTTTTGGAAACAATGTGTTTCGACCACCTGCTCAGGAACCGGATTTTCTGAGGTATTCCCGCACCATACAGGCAGGGCTTGCCTCTTTAAGAACCCGCTCCTGATGCAATACCCATTGCGCCGGATCGAACTCGGGAAAAAACGTATCCGCATCTTCGATCACCATGTCCACATCGGTGATCAACATCCGGTCGGCAAGGGTCATCATCTCTCGGTAAATCCCCGCGCCGCCAATGCCATAGATCCGGTCATACCCTTCCTCGCGCGCCCGTGCGATGGCCGCATCCACGGACTCGACCACGACTTCCGCCGCATCGCTTTGGGAACTCACGACAATATTGAACCGCCGCGGCAGCGGCTTTTTGGGCAGGCTGTCCCAAGTGTGCCGCCCCATAACAATCGCCCCGCCCAGCGTTTCACGCTGAAACGTGGCCAGATCTTCGGGGATAAACCAAGGAATATCACCATCCCGGCCAATCGCCCCATTCTTCGCGCGGCCCACAACCAAAGTGATCATCGCTTACACCGAAACCTTTGCCTTGATCGTCGGATCAGGGTTGTAGCCCTCAAACTCAAAATCCTCGAACTTAAAATCAAAAAGCGAGTCCACCTTGCGGTTGATCTTTAGTGTCGGCAACGTCTTGGGTGTGCGCGACAGCTGCAGGGCCACCTGCTCCATGTGGTCAGCATAAATATGCGCGTCCCCGATTGAATGCACAAAATCGCCAGGCTCATACCCCGTCACGTGCGCCAGCATCACCTGCAACAACGCATAAGATGCGATGTTGAACGGCACACCAAGGAACATGTCGGCCGAGCGTTGATAAAGCTGCAAATGCAGTTTGCCGTTCAGCACCTTGACCTGCCACATCGTATGGCAAGGAGGCAGCGCCATGTCCGGCACATCCCCCGGGTTCCACGCGGTCACGATCATTCGGCGGCTGTCCGGATTGGTTTTGATCATGTCGACCAGATCAACAATCTGATCAACCGTGTGCTTGGTATAAATCGATGTGCCATCCTCGGCCTCGCCCGCAGGCTCCAGCGCGGGAAAATGGCGCCATTGATGACCATAGACCGGCCCCAGTTCGCCGTTGTCATCAGCCCACTCATCCCAGATACGAACACCGTTATCCTGCAAATATTTGATGTTTGTATCGCCATCCAGAAACCACAAAAGTTCGTGGATGATCGACTTCAAGTGCAACTTTTTGGTGGTCACAAGCGGAAAGCCATCCGCATGTCGGTACCGCATTTGCATCCCGAAATAAGAGCGCGTTCCGGTACCTGTGCGATCACCGGTATCTTCACCGTGCTCCAGAATGGTTTTTAACCCGTCATGATACTGCTGCACCGTCTGCCCTGCCTATTTTGCCGCCAAATCCACCAAACGGAGCGATTCTGCCGCGGTCTGCGCCTCTGAATAGCGCGACTATATCTTGTGGTCCCACCCGTGCAAACAATGGCTTGGCCACAATCGCTGGTCGGCGGATTTAATCCGAGGAGCAAATTTTCTCTTATCCGTCGCCGTAGCCCCTAGCATTGCCGCAGCCACTGGTGTTTCCTGTGGGCAGTTCAACAAGGAAAACTGAAATGCACGTTAAATACCTGCACACCATGGTGCGTGTCGCGGATCTTGATGCCTCGATGGCCTTCTACGCTTTGTTCGGCCTCAAGGAGATCAAACGCTACACCGTCGAAGAGGCGCGATTTACGCTTGTTTATCTCGCGGCGGATGGTGATCACGATGCACCGCTGGAACTCACCTACAACTGGGATGGCGACGACGGCCTGCCCTCAGATAGCCGTCATTTCGGGCACCTCGCCTATGAGGTCGGCAACATCTACGAAATGTGCCAGCACCTGATGGACAACGGCGTCACCATCAACCGACCGCCGCGCGACGGCCGTATGGCTTTTGTGCGCTCACCTGACAACATTTCAATCGAGCTGCTGCAGCAGGGTGATGCCCTGCCTCCGGCTGAGCCATGGGCCAGCATGGAGAGCACCGGTCACTGGTGATCCGCGCGGCTCTGGTCGCCGCTCTAACTTTGGTTCTCGCCGCCCCCGCGGCGCGGACCGCCGACTGTCGCCTTGCGCTCTTGCTGGCATTGGATGTCTCCTCCTCCGTTGATGAGGACGAAGACAACCTTCAGCGCCTCGGGCTGGCCGCAGCTCTAACAGCCCCCAATGTTCAAGCCGCCTTTCTCAGTTCTCCCAAGCCCGTAGCTCTCGCCGTGTTTGAATGGAGCGGTATCAACAAACAAGACACCCTGCTGGACTGGACCCTCATCGAGACCGCCCAGACACTGCATCAAAGCGCGGCACGGCTTGGCCTTTCCAAACGCCAAACCTCGGAATTTCCGACCGCGATTGGACATGCCGTCATATTTGCCACCGCGCAGTTTGCGCGCGCGCCTCGCTGTGACTCCTATGTTCTGGACGTCAGCGGTGATGGTGCAAACAATGACGGCGTCACCGCCAAGCGCGTCTATAAGCTTTTTGAATTAGACAACGTGATCGTGAACGGCCTTGCCATCGAAACATATGGTGCCAAGGCCGCTGATCTGTCCGCAAAACCCGGTGACATCGCAGACTATTATCGCAGTGAACTGATCAAAGGCCCCGGCGCTTTTGTCGAAGTCGCCAAAGGGTTTGAAGACTTTGAGCGGGCCATGCGACGGAAACTGGAACGCGAACTTGGCGTTGCCATTCTGGGGCAGCTTGAGACACCGCGCCCCTGACTAAGCCATAGTAAACACGACCATGCCAGAGGCACCAAAACAGAGGCAGTCGCTGCACGACGCCCCTGTCAGGTGCGTTTTCAAACCGGGCACCAAAATGGCGCGATTACCAGAAACCGCGCGCAGCACCTGCGAGCTCAGTCAGTAGATATAGCGGATCTGGTCGGTCCAGTACCGCTCCATCCGGCGCAACGAGTGCGTGATCTCGGTGAACCCGTTCTCACCCAGCACACCTTTGGATTTCAAACCTTCGGCATGGCGCAGGAACAGCGAAGCGACGATGTCGCGGATATCGCGGCCCTTTTCGGTCAGACGCACCCGCACAGAACGGCGATCAATCTCGCAACGCTGATGGTGCATATAGCCGGTCTCAACCAGTTTTTTCAGGTTATAACTCACGTTGGAGCCCTGATAGTAGCCGCGCGACTTCAACTCGCCCGCGGTTACTTCGTTGTCGCCGATGTTAAACAACAGCAGCGCCTGAACAGCGTTGATTTCCAGAACGCCGACGCGTTCAAATTCATCCTTGATCACGTCAAGCAGAAGGCGGTGCAGGCGCTCCACCAGTGCGAGCGAGTCAAGGTACTCGGTCATGAACGCCTCGTTAGAGCCGCTCTCCATGTTCGAATGAAAACTCATCCTAGTCTCCGTCATCTTGCATTGCGGCCAATTTGACGGAAATTCGCGAACAAGTCGTTAAGTCACCTCAAATCCCTGACGAAATGGGCTCAGTTTTGCCCACTAATGGCGACAGAGATGGCGGATATCAGCCGAGCAAACCTTTCAGGAGCGGGTTGTTGCCCAGTGACCCACTGATACAAATCCTGATCGTTCTCCAACAACAGCGCGTCAAACAAATCCAGCTCAGAATCATCCATCTGTGCCAGATTGTCATCCGCATAGCGCTCAAGGATAATGTCCATCTCCTTGATGCCACGCCGCATTGCGCGCATCTTCATCCGCTTCAGACGGTGTTCACGGGTTTCGGTCATCATCGTCGCCTTCTCAGAGTTTCTTGCGCAGCACTTTTTCCAGCTTCGCAAGCCGGTCCAAATCCGCCTTCATCCGTGCGCGGATATCGCGAATCTGGTTAAAGATCGCAAGCAGATCGGGATCGGTCACGTCCGAGTCTTCTTGCGGCGCTTCCAAACCGTCGCCTTCGCCCATCAACAACCAGCGGATCGACACATTCAGAACACCCGCCAGCATCGACAGCCGGTTGGCCCTTGGTTCGCTCAAATCTTCTTCCCACGCGGCAATTGTCGACTTTTTGACGCCAAGCCGTTTGGCCAGCGTGCCCCGCTTCATCCCTGCCGCTTCGCGCGCCGCATAAAGTCGGTCGCCAAAGGTCGCGACGTCCTCTGTGTACCAGTCTTCCTCCTGGCTCATCTCAGGTGCGTCTTGCGTCATTTGGTGCCCTCCAGGCAATCGTTCTTGATCGGTGGTTGCGCGCACCCTAAGACATGGGTCAACCGATTACAAACGAGGTCCGATATGTCCTTTCTGTCCAAGACGCTGTCCCGTGTGAAACCCTCGCCGACCATCGCCGTGACCACCTTGGCAGCAGAGCTGCGCGCACAGGGCAAGGACATCATCGCGCTTGGCGCCGGAGAGCCTGACTTTGACACGCCGGAGAACATCCGCGAGGCCGGCAAGGCCGCCATCGACGCTGGCAAAACCCGCTACACCGCACCCGACGGCATCCACGAACTCAAGGAAGCCATCTGCGCCAAGTTCAAGCGCGACAACGGCCTTGACTATTCCCCCGCCCAGATCACCGTGAACTCAGGCGGCAAACAAACGCTCTATAACGCCCTCATGGCCACCATGAACCCGGGTGACGAGGTCATCATCCCCGCCCCTTATTGGGTCTCCTACCCCGATATGGTTCTCCTCGCGGGCGGCGAGCCGGTGATTGTCGAGACCTCGCTCCAAACCAATTTCAAACTGACGGCGGATCAACTGGAGGCCGCGATCACACCCAACACCAAATGGCTGATCTTCAACTCACCCTCCAACCCGACCGGCGCGGGCTATTCGCGAGACGAACTCAAGGAAATCACAGATGTTCTTCTGCGCCATCCACATGTCTGGGTAATGACGGACGACATGTACGAACATCTTGCCTATGACGATTTCGAATTCTGCACCCCCGCCGAGGTCGAACCGCAACTGTATGAGCGCACCCTGACCTGCAACGGCGTCTCTAAAGCCTATGCCATGACCGGCTGGCGCATCGGCTACGCCGGCGGTCCCGTCGAATTGATCGCAGCTATGCGTAAGATTCAGTCGCAATCCACGTCCAATCCCTGCTCCGTCAGCCAGCACGCCGCGCTGGAGGCGCTCAATGGCACGCAGGATTTCCTTGCGCCCCACAACGAGATCTTTGTACGTCGCCGCAATCTGGTGGTGGAAAAACTCAATGCAATCGACGGCATTTCCTGCCCCGTTCCCGAGGGCGCGTTCTACGTCTACCCTTCCATCGCGGGGCTGATCGGCAAGAAAACCCCCGAAGGCGTTGAAATCGACAGTGACGAAACCTTTTGCACTCAGCTTCTGCAAACGCATGGGGTTGCCGTTGTCTTTGGGGCCGCCTTCGGTCTTTCACCAAACTTCCGCGTCAGCTACGCTACGTCTGACGACGCTCTAAGCGAGGCCTGCGACCGTATCCGCGCCTTCTGCGAAACACTGAGCGCATAAGACCAAGAGGAACAGGGCAATGGGTGGCGATCTTCCAGAGTATTTCTTCCGCGTGCGCGACAATGGCGCGATGGTGTTCAGGATCGACACCCAAAACCAGCAGCGCCGGATCGAGATGGACCAGATTGCGGTGGCCAACATCAGAAACGGCGAGATCAAAGCCAACGGCGATCGCAAGTTGTCCAAGAATGATATCGCCGAGATCGAGGCGTGGATGGAAGAACGCCGCGCCCTTCTGGCAGAACGTGACATCGACGACATTCTGCGCACGGTGGACCACCTGAACCTCACGGCACAATGGGCGCAATCCAAGGCCGAGCCGGATCAGCTTGAGCAAATCACAGATGCGCTGTTGCTTGCCATGCACGACCTGCGCACTGTGTTGGTCCGGAAAAAAGCCGACCGCCTGATGAAAGGCAAGTAACGCTGGCAAAACGTGCGAATTTCGCAGACTGTGGTTGAAACGCCAATTTGCTGACAGGACTTCGCGCATGCCACAGGTTTCTCTGGACGAGATCGAACGCACCACCCAAACCGCACTTGAACGCCACGGTGCAGTGCCTTGGATTGCTGCCGAAGTTGCCCGCGCGGTGCGCAAGGCCGAGGCCGTCGGAAACCGCATCTGCGGGCTCTACTATCTTGAAAGCTACTGCCAACAGCTGACCACAGGGCGCGTGAAGGGCGCGGTGGAACCCGAGGTTGCGCAGCCCAAACCTGCAACGGTCACAGTCGACGCGAAATTCGGCTTTGCCCAGCCTGCATTCGCACGGGGCCTGCCCGACGCGCTGGCCGCCGCCCGCGCCAATGGCGTCGCCAGCCTTGCGGTCTGCCACGCGCATACCTGCACCTCTCTGGGATTTTTCACGGAACAGATTGCCCGCTCGGGCCTGATCGGGCTCGGCCTTACAAACGCATCCCCCATCGTGGCCCCGCCCGGCGGCAAATCCCGCATCATCGGCACCAATCCGATTGCGTTTTCGGTGCCTGACGGCAAAGGCGGGCTGGCCATGCAATTTGACCAATCCACCACCACGGTTGCGCTGGGTAAAATCACTATGGCCAAGGCGGCAGGCCGCACTATCCCAGAAGGCTGGGCGCTGGACGCGGAGGGAAATCCAACCACAGATCCCGCAGCCGCAATTGGAGGTTCACTCGTCAGCATGGGTGGCTACAAAGGCTGGGGCTTTGGTCTCATGGCCGAACTTTTGGCCGCTGGTCTGACCGGCAGTGTTCTCAGCCAGGACGTCAAACCCTTGAAGGCCCCAGAAGGTGCGCCACACGACCTCGGTCAGTACTACCTGCTAATTGACCCCGAGAACGCTCCGGATTTCTTTGAGCGCGCCGCAACACTCGCGGAGGCGGTTTCGCAAGACGAAGGCGCACGGATGCCGGGGCAAGGAAAAACCGACATGGATCCGGTACAACTCGAAGACGCGGTCTGGCAGCAAACGCGCTCTTTGGCAGGGCTCACCTAAAGTTAGGCAACCGCGCGCGTCAGCCCACGAACTTCAGGCGGAGTCTGTTCATGTCCGTGATCCAGAAACGGTACATTAACAGCACCGCCGCAGCCGTCAGCCCTGTCACCAGTCCCAACCAGACTCCCACTCCGCCGAGATCAAAAACAAAGCCCAGAACATACGCGCTCGGGACCCCGATCATCCAATAGCTAATGCCTGCAATGACCATCGGCCCGCGTGTGTCCTGACAGCCGCGCAACAAGCCCAGCGCCAAAATTTGAGCGCCGTCCACGAACTGAAACAAAGCTGCCATATAAAGCAGGGTCACACCCGCAGCGAGAATGGCATCCCGCTCGACTTCATCAGGCCGGATGAACGCGCCCAACAAAGGTTCGGGGAACAACACAAAAACCAGTGTAGCCACAAAGGCAAAGCTCATCGACATCGCGATCGCCACTTTGGCCCCGCGCGACATATGGTCGGCATCCCGCCGCCCCATGGCGTTGCCTACGCGCACAGTGGCCGCGTTGGACAGGCCAAGGTGCAACATGAAGGCAAGGCTTGCGAGTTGCAGGGCAATCCCGTGTGCCGCCAACTGGATGGTACCGAGCCACCCCATCATGATGGAAGACGCCGAAAACAGGCTGACTTCGGCAAGGTTGGTCAGGCCAATCGGCAGCCCCAACCGGAACACTCGCGCAAAAACCTCCCAGTCCGGCTTCCACAGTCGCTTAAATAGCGCATGTTCAGGCAAAGCCCGCACTGCATAGATGATCACGCCAATCAGGGACACGAACTGTACCGTGATCGAGGCCACAGCGGCCCCCTGCACGCCCATTTCCGGCGCGCCCCAATTGCCAAATATCAGGGCATAGTTCACGATCGCATTCACCGGTACGGCAATCACAGTCACCCAGAATACAACCCGCGTCCGCTCCAAGGCGGCAAGATAGCTCTTGAGCACCATCACCAAAAGCGCCGGTGTCAGCCCAAATCCGGCCACCCGCAAATAGACTTGCGCCAAGTCGGCCACTTCCGGAGTTTGCTGCAAACCCAGCAAAATCGGGCCCGACAAAAAGAAAATCGGCAGCAACAGAACACCAAAAATCGTCGACAGCCACAGCCCCATACGGGTGATCCGCCGCAGCATGACCTGATCGTCTTGTGCATCCGCCTCTGCCACCAGCGGCATCACCGCAATGGCAAAACCGGAGCCCAGAATAAACAGCACGAAAAAGAAACTGCCACCGATCACCACAGAGGCCAGCGCCTCGACCGAATACCAGCCCAGCATAATGGTGTCGGTCAAACCGATTCCAAATTGCGCAATGTGTCCGCCGATCAACGGCAAACCGATCCGCAGCAGGGCACGGATGTGCCCGGAGGTGCTCATGGCTGTGCTCATGATCAAGCCTTATGTCCGAAGGTGTGAGGCCGCAATTGGCCTCTGGAAGTTGAATGATCTTCTCCGTTTTGTCACCATATCCAAACCAAAGCCCTTTCACACCCCCAATTTCAGGTATCCCATGTCCTCGGAATTTTCCCACCTAGTCTTTGAAACCCGCGCATTTCTCAACGAGTTAGCGGAAAACAACACCCGTGACTGGTTCTCTGCAAACAAAGCCCGATACGACGCTGAACTGCGCATTCCGGCCATGGGTTTTCTGGACACAATTGGCGCAGACCTTGAACGTGCGTTTGAGGCGCGCCCGACCGCTAAGCTCTTTCGCCCACAGCGTGACGTGCGCTTTTCCAAGGACAAGACCCCCTACCATCTGCACCTGCACATGCTGTGGTCAACACCCCCCGTGGGCTGGTTTCTTGGCATCGGGCGCGACTATCTGTCGGTGGGCGGAGGCATAATGGGCTTTGACAAAGCGGGGCTCGCTGCTTGGCGCGACGCGGTGGATGGTCCCAAAGGGGGCGAGCTGACAGAGATCATCGCCGACCTGAAAGCCAAAGGCGCCCGCATCGACGAAGCAGAGCTCAAACGCGTCCCCGCACCTTATGACAAGACCCATCCACGCGGCGCGCTGCTCAAACGCAAATCCATGACCATGTGGTTTGACCTCTCCGATCAAATGGTTGCGGAGAAGGGCCTTGAGCGGGCCACTCTGGACGCCTTCCAACACCTGATCCCGTTGCAACTGGCACTCAGGGACATCGCCTGAGAGATCCGATTCAAAGCCGCACACAAAACCCGCCACCCCAAAGGGCGGCGGGTGCTTTCACTGTCCAATGGCCTTTTGGCCTTCGCTTAGCCCCTACGCGCATCCGGATGCAACGCGGTGCCAAGGATGTGGTCCGCCTGATGGATCACATGGCTTGCTTCATTCACAATCAACGGATCGGGTGCCTTAACGATCTTTTCGTCTTTGCCCGGATAATCCAGCGAATTGAGGAAGTGCAGCATACAATTCAGGCGCGCGCGCTTCTTGTCATCAGACTTGATCACCGTCCAAGGGGCATCTGCGGTGTCGGTGTAAAAGAACATCGCTTCCTTGGCCTCGGTGTAATCATCCCACTTGCCCAGCGACGCCTTATCAATAGGGCTTAGCTTCCACTGTTTAAGCGGATCGGTTTCGCGGCTTTCAAAACGGCGCTTTTGTTCGTCCTGCGTGACCGAGAACCAATATTTGTACATCCGGATGCCGGACCGCACGAGCATACGTTCAAAATCAGGTGTTTGACGCATGAACTCCAGGTATTCGGCGGGCTCGCAGAACCCCATGACGCGCTCAACGCCCGCTCGATTGTACCAGCTTCTGTCATACAGAACCATCTCACCCGCAGTTGGCAGGTGGTTCACATACCGCTGGAAATACCACTGGCCCAACTCTTCTTCGGTCGGCTTGTTCAGCGCCACAACACGCGCCGCACGTGGGTTCAGGTGTTCGGTGAACCGCTTAATTGTGCCGCCTTTGCCCGCAGCATCACGTCCCTCAAACAGCATCACGAATTTTTGGCCCGTTTCCTGAGCCCAAAGTTGAACTTTCAGAAGCTCGGCCTGAATTTCCGCTTTCTGGCGTTCATATACACGACGGGACAGTTTGACATCATAGGGGTACTCGCCCCGCTCAAATGCCTTGCGAATGGCTTCCTTGGACGGCTTTTTTGCCCGCGCTGACGGCGTCAAAGGTGCAGCACCTGGACCCTTCTGCAACCCACCATTTGCCTTCTGCTGATCCTGTGATTCTGTAGCCATACGCGTCTCCTTTTAATCTCGTCCTGAATTCGCCCAGAAGGGTACGCCAATCGGCGAACTTCCGCCTTGATGCAGCGCAAATCCAGCGCTCAAAACGCCGAGGTGGAAAGACGAGAAAAAATTCAGACCCCGCGTCACTTTCGTATCTGGAAGGTGCATTTTCGGTTTTTTTCGCTTCTACTTTGCGCCATGCAACAGGAGAACGTCTGATGACCATGATGAGAGCTGCCATAGTGTCCCTGACACTGGCCACACCTGCTTTGGCTGAAAATCGTATTGACCAAATTCGCCCCGACGCGCCTGAACTGGCGGCGTTTGGAGCCCATGTGGTGGGTGTGACCACCCGCACCTTTTCCAATCCCGACCAGATTGATGTGCTCAACTCTACCGCAGATGCGCTGGCGACCTACAACCGTGATCTGACTGTCGAGATCTGGTATCCGGCCGCCGAAGGCACCGCACCGGGCGGCACCTATACGGCGCCGTTGCGCGACCCCACTGTTGAGGTCACGTTGCACGGCATGGCTGCCCGCGACGCAGAGCCTGCCTCTGGCGAAGCCTATCCGCTGATCGTTATTTCGCATGGGTATCCCGGCAACCGGTTCCTGCTCAGCCATTTGGGGGAAAACCTCGCGTCCAAGGGCTACGTGGTTGCCTCTATCGACCACACCGACAGCACCTACTCCGATCAGGCTGCTTTCGGCTCGACACTTTTGAACCGCCCGATTGACCAGAAATTCGTCATCGACAGCATGCAAGCGCTGGACGGCCCGATTGGCGCCATCACCGACGCTTCCACAACCGGCGTTATCGGCTATTCCATGGGGGGCTATGGCGCGCTGATCTTTGGCGGCGCAGGCCTCGTTGCGGGTGTGGAACAGTCGCCCTTCGCCCCACCCAAAGGCGCGCTTGTGCACAACGTCGCTGGCACCGACACCCACGAAGCCCTTGTGGACGAACGCGTCAAAGCCATGATCGCCATCGGCCCTTGGGGGCGCAACTACGGCCTCTGGGACGACGCTGGACTGGCTGGACTGCGCAAGCCGACTTTGCTGATGGCTGGCTCGGTGGACGATGTTTCGGTCTATGACGCCATCCGCCAGATTTTCACGGGCGCAACCGGCACCGACCGTCACCTGCTGACGTTTGAAAACGCCAACCACAACGCAGCGGCTCCGATGCCTGCCCCACTGGAAAGCTGGCAGCCGTCCGAAGTGCTCGATTTTCCGGCCTTTGACCACTACGCCGATGCGGTCTGGGACACCAACCGGATGAACAACATCACCCAGCACTTCGCCACGGCCTTTATGGATCTGCATCTCAAGTCCGACGCGGAAAAAGCGACCTATCTGGACCTCGTTCCCAACGCCAAAGACGGCGTGTTCTCTGCCGAGGAAGACGGCACATTAAAGGACGATCACAGCTACTGGAAAGGCTTCCAGCCCCGCACGGCCATCGGCCTGCAATTTGAAAGCTTGGCAAAAGGCGAATAATCCGCCCTACCTCGAAAACCCCCGAAAAAGTTTTTCGGGGGTTTTTCTTGGTGAGAACGGGAATGCTCCCTTTCGACCTCAGCCACCCACTTTCCAGAATTCCGCCACGTCTGCGGCGGAAAGTGCGGGAAAATCACCGCTGACCAAAACCTGTTTAATCCGCAGCCCCATCAGTCGGGCCAAGCCCTCATGCGGCGGGGGAACCGTCTGCATGATCTCCGGTGTCAGGATGTAAACCCGTGTGCCAGGACGCGCCCAAATCAGATTTGCCACCTCAGCCCCACGGATCATCGCCACCCCTCGGCTGCGCGCAAAAGCAAAAGCCTGCCCAGCCAAGTCATGTGCCCCACACTCAAAAGCCGATGCCGCGACCCCGCGCTCTGCCAACCCCGCCACGGCGGCGTCCACATTGCTCAAGGCACGTCGCGCCACCCCATACCCCTTGATATCCGCGTGCCCCTCGGGCCCGTAAAACGGCAGCTCCTCAGAGCGTCGCAACACCAAAAAGCTGTCCCAAGGCACAGCCTCCGGATCGCAGAACCCGTCCAGCATCCATTGCCTAAGCGCCAGAACATCCTGCTGAAATGCACCGGCGATGTCCGCCCCGTTCACCAACGCCCAATGCTCTGGTCGGCGGGCTCTGATCACATCCCGCACTGCGGCAAGCCGGTGATCACTGCTTTCCGGCATGTCCGTCCAAAACCGGTGCAGACACAGCACATCCCAACGCGGGACCCTTAGGTCTTCCGCACCGCTCAGTCGGCTTCTGTCCACCACCTGAATGCTCAAACCCAGCGCTTTTGCCACCTCTTCGATAAGAGGCGTCATTTTGGGACCGCAATCCTCAAACACATAGGTTTCGCGTGTCCGGTGCCGCCCACGCACCAGCGACAGTGCCGGAAACAGGTATCCCCAAGCAAAATGATAGAAATGCTGGGGCGACCCATAGTCGATCTCTCGGTCATACCGCAAAGCCACCAAGCGGCGGGTCCGGAGCCTGCGCAGCATGGCTCTCAGACCGCCTCTCGCGACACAGCAACACCAAGGGCCGAGGCATTGTCGACGCAAAACCGCATCGAACGCTCAAAGGTTTCCTGCAAATCGACCTGCGGCTGCCAGCCCAGCGCGGTGATTTTCCCGATATCCGGCATCCGGCGATCACAGTCTTCATAGCCCGAGCCGTAAAACTGCTCCGCCGGCACATCCTTGATCTCAATCGGCCTTCCGGTTCCAGCTTCCTGCGCATAGATCCCGCGCATCAACTCGGCCAATTCTGCAATGGTGGTTTCATTGCCCGGATTGCCAATATTGAAAATCTGGTTTCGCGCGCCTTCGGGGTCACGCAAAATGTGGATCAACGCAGATGTCGCATCGTCAATAAAGGTAAAGCACCGCCGGCTTTTGCCACCATCAACCAGCTGCATCGCACGCTCATGCAACAACGCACTCATAAAGCTCGCAAACACCCGCGGCACTTCGGCGTCCTCTGCCCCGTCGCCTTCATCCAGCCAATCCATCAACGGGCCCACAAAATTGAAGGGCCGCACGATGGCATACTCCAAATCACCAGCCAGCCCATGCGCATGAATAATCCGGTCCAAAAGCTGTTTGGATGTGCTGTAAATCCAGCGGTGGTTGTCAATAGGCCCCAGCGTGCAGTCGCTATGATCTTCCGAGAAAGGCGCCTCGCTGCCGCCGGTCTTGCCGTAAACCTCGCTGGTGGAAAAATGCATCAACCGCTTCTTGTGCCGGACCGCCGCGTTGATCACATTCATCGATCCATGCAGCGTCACGTCAATCACACCCAAAGGGTTGTCCAAAAACGTCTTGGGCAAAACATGCGACACGAGATTGATGACAATATCAGCCTCCTCAATCGCCGCCTCTAGCACCGCGCCATCCGTCAACACATCACAGCGACGAAATGCACACTTCCCCCTGCCTCCAAATCGCAGGGCTAATTTTTCGTCATTTGTATCCAGTACAATTGGCGTGAAGTCCCCACTTTGCGCTAAGGCATATGCCAGATTGCTCCCCACAAAACCCGATCCGCCCACGAGCACCACTTGCTTGGGCGGCGCACCGTCACGCGCCATAGTCAATTCCTATCTCCAATTCCCTGTCTGAAACGCTGGCTGAGCAGCGCCAAAAACGCAACAAAATATTGGATTTCATGGCCTTGTGTCGCATCAAAGTTCTGCTTTAACCCGCGCAAAACTTGCACCGTCAAACTGAATGATGAACGTTGCACCCTATGCGTATTTCCCCCCTGCCCCTAAACTCCCCTACCAATGACCGGTGATCGTATGAGCGCGATCTGGACGACCCGTGCGAAACCCGCCAATTGACCGCGCTTCGCACTTCCCCCTTTCGGCATCCCCTGCCATAATGCGCCCCAAGCAACACAAAAAAGAGCAGCCCGCGAATGCCCAACGACCTTTTGGCCGATAGCAAACCGTCTCAATATGACGCCTCTTCCATTCAAGTCCTCGAAGACATGGAGCACGTGCGCCTGCGCCCCGGCATGTATATCGGCGGCAAGGACGACCGCGCGCTACACCATATGGTGGCGGAAATTGTCGACAACTCCATGGACGAAGCCGTCGCAGGCCACGCCACATGGATCGAGATCGAGCTGCACGAAAACGGCCATGTGTCAGTGCGCGACAACGGGCGGGGCATCCCAACCGATCCGCACCCCAAAGACCCGGAAAAGTCCGCGCTGGAAATCATCTTCTGCACGCTGAACGCGGGTGGTAAATTCTCCGGCGACAGCTATGAAACTTCCGGCGGTCTGCACGGTGTGGGCTCCTCCGTTGTAAACGCGCTGTCTGACCATTTGCGTGTCGAGGTTGCACGCAACAAAGAACTCTTTGCGATGGAATTTGCCCGCGGTGTGCCACAGGGCAAGCTTGAGAAAATCGGCTCCGCCCCCAACCGGCGCGGCACGGCGGTGACCTTCCACCCCGATCCCGAAATCTTCGGCTCGCTCAAACTCAAACCGGCCCGTCTTTTCAAAATGGCGCGCTCCAAGGCCTACCTCTTCTCAGGCGTCGAAATCCGCTGGAAAACCGCCATCGTGGATGGCGACACCCCGATGGAGGCCAAGTTCCACTTCCCCGGTGGCCTTGCCGATTACCTCAACGAAACGCTTTCAGGCGCGACCACCTATGCCGACAGCCCTTTCTGCGGCACGGTGTCCTTTGAGAAATTCAAAGCCCCCGGCAAGGTCGAATGGGCCATCAACTGGACCCCCTCGCGCGACGGGTTCATACAATCTTACTGTAACACCGTCCCCACCCCCGAAGGCGGCACGCATGAGGCCGGTTTCTGGGCTGCGATCCTCAAGGGCATCAAGGCCTATGGCGAATTGGTGAACAACAAAAAGGCCGCGACCATCACCCGCGAAGACCTGACCACAGGCGCCGGCGCGCTGGTCAGCTGCTTCATTCGCGAGCCGGAATTTGTCGGCCAGACCAAAGACCGTCTTGCCACGGTTGAGGCACAGCGCATGGTGGAAAACTCCGTGCGCGACCACTTCGACAACTGGCTGGCGGCTGACACCAAATCCGCGGGCGCCATTCTCGACTTCCTTGTCCTTCGCGCCGAAGAACGCCTGCGCCGCCGTCAGGAAAAAGAGACCGCGCGTAAAACCGCCACCAAGAAACTGCGCCTACCGGGCAAGCTGGTGGATTGTTCCGCCACCAACCGCGAGGGCACCGAGCTGTTCATCGTGGAAGGTGACTCCGCGGGCGGCTCCGCCAAAATGGCCCGCAACCGCAAAACCCAAGCGCTCCTGCCCCTGCGCGGTAAAATCCTCAACGTCCTGGGCGCGGCCAGCTCCAAGCTTGGTTCAAACCAGGAAATCAACGACCTGACCCAAGCGCTTGGCGTCGGGCTGGGCACCAAATTCAACGTCGACGATCTGCGCTATGAAAAGATCATCATCATGACCGACGCGGATGTGGATGGTGCCCACATCGCCGCGCTCCTGATGACCTTCTTCTACACCCAAATGCGCCCAATGATCGACGCCGGTCACCTCTACATGGCCTGCCCGCCGCTCTTCCGCCTGACCCAAGGCGCCAAACGCGTCTACTGCGTGGATGAGGCCGAGCGTGACGTCTGGCTTGAAAAAGGTCTCGGCGGCAAAGGCAAAATCGACGTGAGCCGCTTCAAGGGTCTTGGCGAAATGGACGCCAAGGATCTGAAAGAGACCACGATGGACCCCGCAAGCCGCAAGCTGATCCGCATCACGATTGACGAGGACGAGCCGGGCGAGACCGATGGTCTGGTCGGCGATCTGATGGGTAAAAAGCCTGAGAAGCGCTATCAGTACATTCAGGAAAACGCGCGGTTTGTGGAGGAGTTGGATGTTTAATTGAGCTCGCAACTAAGACTACGGGATAGTCACAAAATCTGAAGTTTTTTTGGCATATTGGGCAAAAGCAATGAGGAGAACTCAATGGGAATTTTTCGCAAAAAAGAAAAAAACACGAAAACCCAAGTTGCTGAGCACGAAAGAATTAGAAACTCTAACAACGAACGGATTAGCGATTTAGAATCGCGGCTCGGGATGACGCTAGACGCAGTTAATGGTATTCACCAAACAGAGCGTCGATCAGCGATTATTGGTACTGTTTTTACAACTATTCTTGCCTTAGCGACCATCATTCTTGGGTCACTTGGATACAGCGAATTTTCAAGCTACAGCGACAAAGCGCAGCGAACCGTGGCTGAGATATCTGGCACTCTAAAACCTCTTACCTCGGAGCTATTTGTCAACGACCCGAGGCTTCCACAAACCAAATACGCCACAGCGAATTCAAAGATTACAATAGAAGAAACCAATACTCCCGGAAGTAATGTAGCTTATTATGTTGTCATATCCACCCAAGTCTGGGGGCGATCATATGGTCCTCCAGGGAAACTTATCGGTATTGAATTCAACCATAGTGGAAGCATGGTGGATATTCTAACGAAGGATGCATCGGGCAAAACCAATCTTGGAATGAAAAGATCCGTGGAAACGACCAAATTCGAACCTCTCGGAGATCACAATACAATGTCCATTGCGGAAAATGGTCACTACAATCTTTACACTTCACTAAGTTCACAACTCATTGAAAAATGTGAGGATGCAAAAAGAATGGTAACCGAGCTGATGGCCGGGACAATTACACTATCCATTGCTCCTGTATTTGAGCGAATTGAAGACGCCCCTAATCTCCAGCATTTCCCTCTCAAACCGATCCAAGTTTCCAAAATTGGTTGTCCCTTGTGACGAATATTGCCGTCGGCGAGGTTCCAAGCTGCCAAGGTGGAAGCATTTTTTTCAAGGTGAAGTGGGGAGCACACAGCTTTTCTTGTTCGCTAACGGCTCACCTTTCCGCGTGTGAGTACTTAGACGCGGCGGAATGCAAGGCATTCCGCATGAGGTTGCGATAGCCGAAACCACCTGCCAAACTCCCCCACATGCGCCCCCTCGCCCTCATCCTCGCCCTGCTGCTCCCCGCAACGGACACCGTCGCACAGGCCCGCAAGGACTCCGTGCGCCATCAGAACAACCACCTCTCCGTCCAGCCCAACCAGCGCCGCCAAGCCCCCACCCCGCGCCAGTGGCCGCAGGATCAGCAACGCACACAGGCCTTCTGCGACCAATACGCCCGTGCCGCCGCCTCCAACGCGGGCAACACCCAAGGCTCCCAAACCGGCAAAACATTCGGCGAACAAACCGGCTACATCATCACGCGCGACAAAAAACAGGCCGAAGCACTCGGCATGGTCGGCGGCGCCATCGGGTCCGCCGCGGGCACGCGGGTCGACACGCAGTTCTATCAATTCCACATGCATCAATGCCTCTCGGGCGGCAAACTGATCACCACGCCGAAATAACGGCTTTCCCACCTTGCCCCAAGCCACGCCGGTGCTACGCTCCGACCCATGCGCGCGCCCCTGATCTTTCTTTGTCTGCTCCTGATGTCCTGTGGCCGCCCGCTGACAGACACGGAACGCGCCTTTTTCAACGACATCGCAGGCGACAGCTTTGACCCCGCCCCCGTCCGTATCACCAAAAACGCCCCCCTTGGAGTCGCCACCTTCACGCGAGAGGTCCGCCCACGCCTGACCTGCCGCGAACGCATCTACCCCGCGCCCGAACCCGGCCCCGTCACAACCTCGCCCGCCGGTGTTGTGCTCTGGAACCACCTCTACACATCCGAGGGCTGGTCCGTGCCCAACTACATGCCCGCCTACCCGGGAAAAATTCACCTCGAGGCCGCCATGTATTTCGCCCACGAAATGGTGCACGTCTGGCAATGGCAGAACCGCGACCTCACCGGATATTCCCCATGGAAGGCCGCCAACGAACATCAGGTGTCTGACGATCCCTATCTGTTTGAGGTCACCTCGGACGCCACTTTCCTGACCTACCACTACGAGCAACAGGCCAGCGTCGTCGAAGAGTACCTCTGCTGCACCCTGCTGGATCCCGACGCGCCGCGCACCGAACGCCTCACCGATCTGGTCGAGGAAGTCTTCCCGACCCAAAACCTGCCCCGTCCCGAGCAGGTGATGTTGCCATGGGAGGCGGCCCAAATTCGCGGCATTTGCCGCTGACATCCACACAGTCGCGTTACCGACGTAATACCGACGCAATACCGACGTGCCTTTTGGTTGCCTTTTCCGCCCCCTGCCGCCACAACTTTTCACAACGAAAAGACAGGGAGATCCCCATGACCGAGACCAAGATCGCCGTGATCGGCGGCTCCGGCATTTACGACATCGACGGGCTTGAAGACGCCAAATGGCAGGCGGTAGACAGCCCCTTCGGCACCCCATCAGACGAGATCCTCACAGGCCGTCTGGACGGTGTGAAAATGGCCTTCCTACCCCGCCACGGGCGCGGCCATGTGCACACGCCAACCTCGGTCCCATACCGCGCCAACATCGACGCCCTGAAACGCCTTGGCGTGACCGATGTGATCTCCGTGTCGGCCACAGGATCCTTCCGAGAGGAAATGGCTCCGGGTGATTTTGTTGTTGTAGATCAATTCATTGACCGCACCTTCGCGCGCGAAAAATCCTTCTTCGGCCCCGGTCTTGTGGCGCATGTCTCCGTTGCCCACCCCACCTGCCCGCGCCTCTCGGAGGCCTGCTATACCGCCGCCAAAGACGCCGGCATTACCGTGCACAAAGGCGGCACCTATCTGGCGATGGAAGGCCCGCAATTCTCAACGCTGGCGGAGTCAAAAATGTACCGCGAAAGCTGGGGCGCAGATGTGATTGGCATGACCAACATGCCCGAGGCCAAATTGGCGCGCGAGGCCGAGCTTTGCTACGCGTCGGTGGCCATGGTCACGGACTACGACAGCTGGCACCCCGATCATGGTGAAGTCGATGTCTCTGAAATCATTGCCATTTTGACCGGAAACGCCGACAATGGCCGCGACCTCGTCCGCCGCCTGCCTGCGCTCCTTGGGGCCGAACGTAATCCCTGCGAACACGGTTGCGACCGCGCGCTTGAGTTCGCAATCCTTACAGCACCTGACAAGCGCGACCCGGCCATGGTGGCCAAACTCGACGCCGTTGCAGGCCGCGTTCTGGCCTAACCGCTGGACAGACCGAAAAAACCAATGCTTCATAAGGCCTGCACCCTTAATTGCAGGCCTTTTTCCATGCCCCTTGACCTCTGGCTCACCTTTGTCGCCGCCTCCACAGCACTCCTGCTGATCCCCGGCCCCACGATCTTACTGGTGCTGAGCTATGCGTTGACCCAAGGCCGTGCTGTGGCCGTTGCCACCGCCGCCGGTGTTGCCTTTGGCGACTTCATAGCGATGACCGCATCTCTGCTTGGCTTGGGCGCTTTGGTGCTGGCCTCCGCCACCGCCTTCACCGTGTTGAAATGGGCCGGCGCGGTCTATCTGTTGTGGCTGGGCTTCAAGATGGTGCGTGGCGCTGACTCGGCGACGCTCGGCAACCTGTCAGCCGCCGGGTCCATGCCTGCGCGTGGTGTCTTTGCCCATGCGGCGGCGGTGACGGCGCTCAACCCCAAAAGCATCGGTTTTTTCGTCGCGTTCGTGCCGCAGTTTCTGCAGCCATCACAACCGCTGATCCCGCAATTTGTGATCCTTATCAGCACGTTCGTGGCACTCGCAGCGCTCAACGCTCTGGCCTATGCACTGCTGGCAGATCGGCTGCGCTCACGTATTTCAAAGCCCGCTGTGATGCGTTGGCTCACACTTGCCGGAGGCGTTTCTCTGATGGCAATGGGGCTCTTAACTGCGACCCTGAAACGGGCCAGTTAGCAAGGACGTTCAATCCTCTTCATGCTCGCGCATAAAGTCGCGAATAAAGCGGCGAATTTCACGCGCGGCGCTCGTATCAAGATCCTTGCAAAGCTCGACAAAAGCATCGCGTTCTTCCTTGTCCAACCGCAAAACAAGCTGGCTGTCCTTCTTGGATTTGCGCTTGGCCTTATCCTTAACTTTTTGTTTGGATTTGGCTTTCACCATATCGGCGGCAGAGGCATCAGTCTTGCTCAAGTCTGGTCGTCCCGTCATTAAATGATGTTCGGCGCGCGCTGGTTATACAAGATAGGACACCGATATGGCAACAATATGCGAAGGTGCGCCCATGTGATGCAGCCACGGCATCCGGTTGCGCAAACCGCTGCTTGGCCACACTGAGAGCTTGCACCAAAGGCCCGCTTTTGACAAAGCTGCGCCGTAACTTTTTTACGGGGAACAGCCATGCCCAAAAGCGCCGACGTCAAAGACTATATCCGCACTATTGTGGATTTTCCCCACGAGGGAATTATGTTTCGCGATGTAACCACCCTCTTTGCCGATCCCCGCGGTTTCCGCATGGCAATTGACCAGATGCTGCATCCCTACGCGGGCACACGTATCGACAAGGTTGTCGGGCTTGAGGCCCGTGGTTTCATCCTAGGCGGCGCCATCGCACACCAACTGTCGGTGGGGTTCGTGCCAATCCGCAAAAAGGGCAAACTGCCGGGCACAACCATCAGTCAGGAATATAAACTCGAGTATGGCGAAGCCATCGTTGAGCTGCACGACGACGCCATCCAACCTGGCGAACAAGTGCTTGTTGTTGATGACCTTTTGGCAACAGGTGGCACGGCAGAAGCCGGCATAAAGCTGATTGAGCGACTTGGCGGAGAGATTATCTCCTGCTCCTTTATCATCGATCTTCCCGAACTTGGCGGGCGCCAAAAGCTCGAAGATATGGGCATGGATGTGCACGTGCTCTGCGAGTTTGACGGTTTGTGATTTTTAGGGGGCCAGCCCCCTCGTCACAGCAGGCTGTGACGTCACCCCCGAGGTATTTCCCGCAATAGGAAGTGCCTCCTAAAGCACCGCACCGGGGTTCATGATCCCGTGGGGATCCAGAGCAGCCTTGATAGCTCGCATCGCCGCCAGACGTGTCGGATCGCCAAATTTTTGCAGGTCCGCGACCTTCAATCGCCCGACACCATGCTCGGCGCTGAAACTGCCGCCAAAGCTGTGGACCAGATCATAGATCGCGTCGCTGACCGCATGGCGGCGGTCGTTATAGGCCTCGCGGCTTTCGCCCTCGGGCGGGAACACATTGTAGTGCAAATTGCCGTCGCCCAGATGCCCGAAACAGTTGACCCTGAATGGACCAAGTGCGGCCACCCGCGCATCCGCGGTCGCGATAAAATCCGGCACCACCCCAAGTGGCAGCGAGATGTCATGGCTCGCGACAGACCCCACCGCTTTGTTCGCAATCGGAATATGTTCTCGCAACCCCCACAGTTCGGATCGCTGGCCATCGCTTTGGGCGATAACACCATCACTGACCAGCCTTACCTCCAACGCTGCCTCAAACAGCGCCTCAAGCGCCGCATCGGCGGCCTTGCTCATACCCAATTCGATCAGAACAGACCAATCCGGTATGTCATTCAGCGGCAACCGGACATCAGGCAACCTGTCTCGGACAAAACGCAATCCCTGCCCGTGCAACAATTCGAAGGCAGAAATGCTCTCCCCCGCCATTTCCCGCGCCAGCGCCAACAGTTCGAGCGCATCTTGCGGGCTCGTGACAACCATCATCGCGGTCCCCACGGATCGCGGTCGGGGATAGAGTTTGAGCGCGGCAGCAGTGATCACCCCTAAGGTGCCTTCAGACCCGACCAAGAGATTGCGCAGATCATAACCGGTGTTGTCTTTGCGCAATCTCGTCAAACCGTTCCAGATTTCGCCGTTGGGCAGGACTGCCTCAAGGCCTAGACACAGATCCCGCGCATTGCCGTACCGCAACACGTTCACGCCACCCGCATTGGTGGCCAAATTCCCGCCAATTCGTGCAGACCCCTCCGCCCCAAGCGACAAAGGAAAGAGCCGCTCAGCTTCCGCCGCCGCCGCCTGTACGTCGGCAAGAATGCAACCCGCCTCAGCCACAAGTACATTCTCCAACGGATAGATCGCGCGCACTGCTTTCATGCGTTCCAGTGACAGGATCACTGGTGTCGGGCCCTCTGGCATCACTTGCGCGCCGACCAATCCGGTCCCGCCACCATAAGGGACCACAGCCACCCGCGCCTCGTTGCAGGCCCGCAAAATTGTTGCCACCTCGGCAGCATTGCGCGGCCGCGCCAAAATTCCGCCAGCGCCAAAAAATCGCCCCCGTGGCTCTTCGAGATAGCCTGCTTGCGCACCACTCAGAGTGTTTTCAGGCAATTGCGCCGCAAGACGGGTTGAGAAGTCGGAGGAGGCTGGGATCAATGTCATGAAAACCGGAGAAATTTTTGCCCCGTCGACAAGGGGCACTGGGGTTGGGTTGGAACAAACTGCTCCAATTATGCGGGCAAACAACTCGATACGCTAGGTCCCGGAACGCGACAAATTAGGCTGTCCCAAAAACATAGCCCTTTGACAGAAGATTGCTGCGACCGCCTTTTTGCGCGATCCGAGGATGATGCCATCAGAAGCACCCACAGCAGACAAAGATCGTTAAACCTGCCCCGCTGTCGTGCGCCCACGGCGGTCATTGCGCAACGCCGCATAAAGCACATGCGTGCGCCAGCGTCCGTTGATTTGCAGATAGCTCTGCGCGACGCCCTCATATTTGAAGCCTGATTTTTCAAGAACACCGCGGCTCGCCACGTTTTCCGGCAAACAGGCGGCCTCAATCCGGCTCAGATCCAGGCGTTGGAATGCGTGGTGCACCACCGCTTCGATGGCCTCCCCCATATAGCCGGAACGGGCAAAAGGTTCTCCGATCCAATATCCCAACGTACCCGCCTGCGCAGGCCCGCGGCGAATGTTGTCCAGCGTAATCGCCCCCAGAAGGCGATCGTCCTCACGCCGGATCAGAAACAAAGGCACCGCCGTGTCGTTGGCAATGGCCCGCTGCGCCCAATACACTCGGTTGGTAAAACTCTTGCGGGTCAAATGCGTGGCGGCCCAGACCGGTTCCCACGGGATCAGGAAATCAGCGCTGGTGGACCGCAATTCCGCCCACTCACGAAAATCCGAATGCACCGGCGGGCGCAGGATCATACGCTCGGTGTCCAGCTTGACCTTGCGACGGTTGATCAACATCAGGCCGCGCGCCTTTCCTGCAAGGCCTCCAGCGCGGGCGCGTCGGCCACAGGCCCATAAAGCGCCATCGCAGGCCGCGCCGCCACCGCCATATGCTCGGCAAAGCGGCGCACATCTTCGTCAGTCACGGCATCGATGCGCTCGACCGTTTCCGCAAGCGTCGGCACACAGTCCCAGATCGCAATCATACGCGCCTGACGTTCGGCGCGGCTTGATGGGCTTTCCAGCCCCATCAAAAGACCCGCCTTCATCTGGATGCGCGCCCGCGCGATTTCGGCTTCGTTCATATCCTCAGCGGCGCGCTTAAGCTCATCTATGGTGATCTGCGCCAACTCTTCGATCTGGCTGCCGCTGGTGCCGGCATAGATCGTGGTCATGCCGGTATCCGCATAGGCACCGGTTTGCGCGTAAATCGAATAGCACAGACCACGCTTTTCGCGAATTTCCTGAAAGAGGCGGGAAGACATGCCGCCGCCCAACGCGGTGGAATAGATCTGCGCCGTATAGATGTCAGGGCTGCAATAGTCAGGGCTTTCCAGACCAAGGGCGAAGTGGGCCTGCTCCAGTTTTTTTTCAGTACGATACTCGCCACCGGCAAAACGCGCAGGTGTCAGAGCAATGCCAGGCCCACGCTTGAGGTGCCCGAATTGTTCCTCGGCCAGACGCACGATCTCGTCGTGATCAATGCCGCCCGCTGCGGACAGGATCATCCGGTCCGGCGCGTAATGCTCCTGCACAAATCCGGCAAGGTCTGTCTTGCCAAATCCGCGCACGTGATCGCCCTCCCCCAGAATGGTCCGCCCAAGCGGTTGATCCGGATAGGCACGTTCCTGCAGCCAGTCGAAAATCACATCATCCGGCGTGTCCAACGCCTGACCGATCTCTTGCAGGATCACGCCCCGCTCGACCTCGATCTCCGCCGGATCAAATACCGGGTTCAACACGATATCGCCCACCACATCCAACGCCAGTGGCACATCGTCCTTCAGCACCCGAGCATAATAAGCCGTCACCTCGCGGCTGGTATAGGCATTGATATAACCGCCCACATCTTCGATGGCCTCGGCAATCTCAAGCGCGTCGCGCTTCTTGGTGCCTTTGAACGCCATATGCTCAAGAAAATGGGCAATGCCATTCTGCTCGGGCCGCTCGTGGCGGCCGCCTGCATTGACCCAGATGCCGATGGCAGCGGATTCCAGACCAGGCATATGCTCGGTTACAATGCGGAACCCGTTGGAAAGTGTGTGCAGTTTTGTGGTCAACGCTCAGCGATCCGTTCTGTTATAAGTGTTTCCAGCGCGCCAAGATCGTTTGGGACACGGGTCACGCGTTCGTCCTTGTCCATCATGTCCACCATATGCGGCGGCAGATCCGGACGAGCGCCCATCGCGGCCTCGACCGCGTCAGGGAATTTCGCAGGATGGGCGGTCGCAAGCGTGATCATGGGCGTGGCCGAAAGGTGTTCATTGCCAACCTTTACCCCAACCGCTGAATGCGGGCAAAGCACTTCTCCGCAAGCGGCAAATTCCGCCTCGATCGTGGCACTGGTTTCCTCTTCCGAGGCCCGCCCGCTGTCAAAATGCTCGCGCAGCGTTTCCATCGCGCCTTGGCTCACCGTGAAGGTGCCATCGTCAAGTTCTTCCATCAACTGCGCCACGGCACCACCATCGCGGCCATAGGCATCAAACAACGCACGCTCGAAGTTGGAGCTGACCTGAATGTCCATCGAGGGGCTGATCGACGGTGTCACGCCTTCTTTAGTATAGGCGCCGCTTTCCATGGTGCGGTGCAGAATGTCGTTCTGGTTCGTGGCAATCACCAGCTTTTCAATCGGCAGCCCCATTTTCTTGGCAATGTAGCCTGCGAAAATGTCGCCAAAGTTGCCTGTTGGCACGGTAAAGCTCACCTTGCGGTGCGGCGCGCCAAGGCTCACTGCGGACGTGAAATAATACACCACCTGCGCCAACACCCGCGCCCAATTGATAGAGTTAACACCCGCCAGTTTCACACCATCGCGGAAGTCAAAGTCGTTGAACATGTCCTTCAGACGCGCCTGACAGTCGTCAAAGTCACCGTCCAGCGCAAGTGCATGCACATTGGCGTCGTTCGGCGTGGTCATCTGCTTGCGCTGAATGTCACTCACGCGGCCATGCGGAAACAGGATGAAGACATCCACGTTGTCCAGCCCACGGAAGGCTTCAATAGCCGCAGAGCCAGTATCACCCGAGGTCGCGCCCACAATCGTCACACGCTCATTGCGCCGCGCCAGTGAGAACTGGAACAGCTGACCGATCAGTTGCATTGCAAAATCTTTGAACGCCAACGTCGGGCCGTGAAACAACTCCAGCAAGTGGTGGTTCGGCGCCAGTTGCACCAAAGGCGCCCGCGCCTCATGCCGAAAGTTGGCATAGGCCCGCGCGATGATGCCCTTGAACTCTTCGTCCGTGAAGGCATCGCCCACAAATGGCCGCATCACGATAAACGCCGCCTCTTCATAAGACTTGCCAGCCAGCGCCGCGATCTCATCCGCGCTCATCGTCGGGATGCTTTCAGGCACGTAGAGCCCGCCATCCCGCGCCAATCCGGTCAGCATGGCCTCTTCAAAGCTCAGTTCCGGAGCATTTCCACGGGTCGAAATGTATTTCACGTCTCTCAGGCCTTCTTGGTTTTGCGCATCCGGCGCAGGTAATACAGGGTCATCGCCACCCAGACAATCGCAAGTCCGTACCAGGTGACGATATACCCGAGATGGTCATTGGGAATGCCGGCTGTGTCGACTGGCAAGGGCGTCACGCCCGCGTTGTTTTCCGACACCTCACGGGCCACGACCAGCAAAGGCTCAGTTCCCAGAACCTGCGCCATCTGAGCCATGTCGCGGGCAAACCAGATGTTACCTTCCACATCGTTTTGCGGCGTGAAGCTGTCGCGCTCATCCGGCCAATGAAGGTTGCCCACCACAGCGGCCTCTCCTGCCGCGCGATCCAAATCCTTGGCCTCGGTTTTGATCCAGCCGCGATCCACCATCACTGAACGGCCGGTGTCGGTCTCGAACTGCGCAACGACGCGATACACCGCTCCAACGCTTTTTGTCGACGCCAGAACGTGCAATTCCTCGCCCGTAAACGCGCCGGTCATAGTGACTGGTAGATACCGGTCGGCCTCCGCGTCGGGCTCCGAAGGCAGGGCGACCGGTTCCGCCACGATCCGCGCGTTGATATCGGCTAAAACCCCTTCCTTCCACGCCAGACGTTGCACCTGCCAGGTGCCAAGCGACACCAGCACGACGGTGCCGAGAATGCCAAAGAACAGGGGCAGGATCAGGCGCAAGGAAGAGTTCCTTCAAAGAAAAATCGCGGCAAGGTCTGGCCCTGCCGCGATCTGCTTTAAATCTCATTGGTCCAGCAGGATCAACCGCTCATCCAGACCAAACGACGGTGTCTTACTGACCCCAGATGTAGATCGCTGCGAAAAGGAACAGCCAGACCACATCGACGAAGTGCCAGTACCATGCGGCAGCTTCGAAACCGATGTGTTTTTCTTGGGTGAAGTGCCCCTTCATCAGACGGATCAGGCAGACCAGCAGGAAGATGGTGCCGATGATCACGTGGAAACCGTGGAAGCCGGTCGCCATGAAGAAGGACGCGCCGTAGATGTTGCCAGCAAAGCCAAACGCCGCGTGGCTGTATTCATAGGCTTGGAAATAGGTGAACAGCAGGCCCAGAAGAACCGCAATGATCAGGCCGGTTTTCATGTCCTTGCGGTTATTCTCATGCGCCAGAGCGTGGTGGGCCCAAGTTGCGGCACAGCCGGAGCACAGCAGGATCAGCGTGTTGATCAGCGGCAGGTGCCACGGATCGAAAGTCTCGATGCCCACCGGCGGCCAGACACCGTCCACCGCGGGGCTTTCGGGGCCCATCGGATAAAGCGCGTGTTTGAAGAAGGTCCAGAACCATGCGGCAAAGAACATAACTTCGGACATGATGAACAGGATCACGCCATAGCGCAGACCAATCTGAACAACCGGAGTGTGGTCCCCAATCTGGCTTTCGGCGACAACGTCAGCCCACCAGCAGAACATGACGCCCAGAACGCCAACTAGGCCAATCAGGAACATCCAAGGACCGCTGTCGTGCATCCACAACACAGCCCCGAATAGCATGACAAAACCTGCCAGCGCGCCCAAGAGCGGCCAAGCAGACGGTGCCAGAATGTGGTAATCGTGGTTTTTAGCGTGCGCCATAAGTCAATCCCTCGTTGGCAGGCGTATTCTTAATTTACGTCTTTGTTTGTTGCTTGCGTCAAGGAGGCTGTCTCCTCGGGCAGGTCGATTTCGTAGAAAGTGTAGCCCAGCGTGATCACCTTAACGAACTTTGCGTCGCGGTCCTCAACGATCTCTGGGTCCACATAAAAGCTCACAGGCATTGTCACCCGCTCACCCGGTTGCAGGATCTGCTCTTCAAAGCAGAAACAGTCGATCTTGGTGAAATAGCCACCCGCGTCATAGGGCACGACGTTATAGCTCGCGCTACCTGCCACGGGACGGTCGGTCGGGTTGTAAGCCTCATAAAAGGCCAGACCGGTTTCACCGATCCGCACTTCCATCTCGCGCTGCATGGGGGTGAATTCCCAAGGCATGTCTCGCTCGATCGAAGCGTCAAAACGGATCTTGATGGTCTTTTCCAGGATAGTGTCGCTGCCCACATCAGCGGTGTTCGTTACACCGCCAAAGCCGGTTACACGGCAGAACCAGTCATAGAACGGCACCGACGCCCACGCGAGGCCACCCATCAGGGCCACCACACCGACGGTTTGCACCAAGGTCTTATGCTTCGGATCCATCGCCATCAGCGTTCGACACTCGCGTTTGCCGGTTCATAGTCACCGCGCGTGATCTTCACGTAGGTCAGGCCGAACACGATAAAAATAAAGCTCGTCAGCACCAGCGCCACGCCAAGGTTGCGGCCGAAACGGCGTTTGTGCAGTTCGTGGGGTTCTTTGAAGCTCATGTTACCAGCCTCCCAATCCATAAGGTGCCAGCAGGGCTTCTGCCAGAATGGCACCGAAATGCAGGAACAGATACAACAGCGACAGCGCAAAGAACGCTTTCTCTCGCTTGTAACCGTCTGCCTCGGAGACGTCTTCGTCACGACGCCAGATCGACACAGCACCCGCAAGGAACAATGCGTTCAGCACAAGAGCTGTGGTCAGGTAAATCGGGCCGCCCACACCGGTAAAGGCCATACCAATGGCGATGATCGCCAACAGGATGGTGTAAACCAGAATGTGGTTACGGGTCACGCGGCGGCCATGGGTCACGTGCAACATCGGCACGCCGGCGTCTTTATAGTCAGACTTCATGAACAGACACAGTGCCCAGAAGTGCGGCGGCGTCCACATGAACGTCAGGGTGAACATCAGAACGGATTCAATCGCGACTCCACCGGTCACAGCCGCCCAACCGATCATCGGAGGGAAAGCACCAGCCGCGCCACCAATCACGATGTTCTGCGGGGTCCAGCGCTTGAGCCACATCGTGTAGATCACCGCGTAGAAGAAGATGGTGAAGGCCAATAGGCCAGCCGCGACAAAATTTGTCGCCAGCCCCAGCATCACAACCGAAAAGCCCGAGAGCGCCACACCAATCGCCAGCGCTTCTTCGCGCTGCACTTTGCCGGCCGGAATCGGGCGGCCTTGGGTGCGCTTCATTTTCTGGTCAATGTCGCTGTCAAACCACATATTGAGCGCGCCTGACGCGCCACCGCCCACTGCGATAAACAGAATCGCGCAGAAGGCTTCAAACGGATGCAGACTGCCTGGCGCAGCCAGAAGCCCCACCGCAGCGGTGAACACCACCAAAGACATCACACGCGGCTTTAGCAGGGCGAAATAATCGCCAAAGCTGGCCTCGTTGGTGCTGGCTTGCGTATTGATGCTTGCGTCGCTCATGGTCTTCCTCGTCGCAAAGGCGCGTCGTTTCTGCGCGCCCTTATCGGTGTCCAAAGGGCGGGGATTTCACCCCGCCAGTTGATACGTATGTTTAGTCAGCCGCGGCCACTTTTACGGTCGGCAGAGTGGACATATCGCCTGCATACTCTTCGATCGCGCCCTTCAGCCACTCATTGTACTTGGCTTCGGAAACCACCTCGACAGTGATCGGCATATACGCGTGGTCCTTACCGCAAAGCTCGGAACACTGACCGAAGTAAATGCCCTCTTTGTCGGCTTCAAACCACAGCTGTGCGATGCGTCCGGGGACGGCATCTTGCTTCACGCCAAACGACGGGATGGTCCAGCTGTGGATCACGTCCGCACCGGTGACATCCATCACGACGGTTTTGCCAACAGGCACAACAACCTTGGTGTCGGTCGCCAGCAGATATTCGTCTTCGTTGTATCCGTTCTCTGCAAGCGCGTTCTTTTCCAGAAGGAAGCTTTCAAAGCCAAATTCGTGGTCAGTGTACTCATAGCCCCAGTACCACTGATAACCAGTCACTTTGATGTGGACTTCGCCTTCAGGGATTTCCTGCTGATTAAAGAGCACCGGCAGGCTGTTTGCGCCAATGAACAGAAGAATCAGGATCGGCAGAACCGTCCACGCGATCTCCAGTGTGCTGTGATGGGTAAAGCTGGACGGGTTCGGGTTCGAGCGGCGGTTGTAACGCACCATGACCCATACCATCAGAGCGGTCACAAACAGCACGATCGCTGTGATGATCACAAGGATCAACGTGTCCAAACGGTGAATTTGCGTGGCCAGTTCGGTGGCTGCCGGCTGGAAGCCAAGGCCGTTGGGCACGGGCTTGCCGATGGTTTCAGCGTCCTGCGCGATGGCCGGAATGGCGGTTACAGCTGCCATAAGGCCCAGGAATGTCGATAGAATTCGCATGTGTCACCCTGATCGGTTGCGGTGTTTCTTTGTTTAGATTCGCGTGATTCATACCATATCGGCGGAATCCCGCTGTTGTTTCGCGCCTTGAAACCATATTCTGCCGCCTAGATAAAGATCGAAGCTTGCGGCGAACCGTCGCTTTTTTGATTTAGATCAAAATCCGAGAGAGCAGAACACACATGACCACTACGCCTTTCCGCCCGTTTGAGACCACCCTTGATGAGGCTGCGGCCCTGCGTTTGTTGCGTCAGGCCACCGAAGGTGCGGAGGATGGAGAACTGTTTCTGGAGCGCCGAAGCTCGGAGGCTCTGGTATTTGACGACGGTCGCCTCAAAACTTCTAGCTTTGACGCAGCCCAAGGATTCGGCCTGCGCGCGGTCAACGGCGAGGTCTCTGGCTATGCGCATTCATCCGACATCTCCGAAGCCGCAATCGCCCGCGCCGTTCAAACAACCCGCCTCGCGGTTGCGAACGGCGGTGGCACGCTGGCCGAAGCCCCGCAACACACCAACCGGAAGCTCTATACAGATGCCGATCCGATTGGCGGCGTGTCTTTTCCTGTGAAGATCGAAACCCTACGGGACATAGATGCTTTTGCCCGCGACATGGACAGCCGCGTGGTTCAGGTGTCTGCGATGTTGGCGGCTTCCCATCAGGAAGTTGTCATTCTGCGTCCCGATGGCAACCGCATCACGGATGTGCGCCCCATGACACGTGTGAATGTCTCTGTGATCGTAGAGCAGAACGGACGCCGCGAATCCGGTTCCGCAGGTGGCGGCGGCCGCATCGGCTTGGACGGGCTGCTCGATCCTGCGGACTGGCAGGGCAAAGCCCGTGAAGCCCTGCGCATTGCGCTTGTGAACCTCGACGCTGTGCCTGCGCCCGCTGGCCCGATGGAAGTGGTGCTTGGCCCGGGCTGGCCGGGTATCTTGCTGCACGAGGCCGTCGGACATGGTCTCGAAGGCGACTTCAATCGCAAGGGCACTTCCAAATTTGCTGGCCAGATCGGCCAACAAGTCGCCTCCAGAGGCGTGACCGTGATCGACGACGGCACCATTCCTGACCGGCGCGGCTCAATCACCATTGACGACGAAGGCACCCCTTCGGGCAAAAACACCCTGATCGAAGACGGGATTTTGGTGGGCTATATGCAGGATCGTCAAAACGCCCGCCTGATGGGCGTTGATTCCACTGGCAACGGGCGTCGCGAGAGCTATGCCCACGCACCAATGCCTCGCATGACCAACACCTATATGTCGGGCGGCGACAGCGCCCCGTCCGATCTGGTGGCCTCCCTCAAGGACGGCATCTACGCGGTCGGCTTTGGCGGTGGACAGGTCGACATCACCAACGGCAAGTTCGTTTTCTCTTGCACGGAGGCCTATCGGGTCGAAAACGGCAAGATCGGTGCGCCAGTCAAAGGCGCCACACTGATTGGCGACGGCGCCACGGCGATGATGCAGATCAAGGGACTTGGCAACGACATGGCGCTTGATCCCGGCATGGGTAACTGCGGCAAAGCCGGCCAATGGGTGCCGGTCGGCGTCGGTCAGCCCACTGTGTTGATGGACGGTCTGACCGTCGGCGGCTCTGCGGCCTAAGCACGGACAAGGCGGCGCAGACACACGTCACGCCTACAAACTTAGTGAACAAACCGCGCACGCATCCTTAAAATGCCGTTAGCGTTTACTTATCGTTAACGAGATTCGCCTTAACGTTGTATTGCAAGGAGGCGGAGACACGGATGACAGAGGATCAGATTTCTTCCACTCACCCCCAACTCCCACCCACCACGGAAGATGAGAGATTTTCCCGACTCCGCCTCTTGCGTTCACGTCGCGTCGGACCTGCCACCTTTTACCGGTTGATCTCGGAACATGGCTCCGCAGCCGCAGCGCTCGAGGCTTTGCCCGAGATCGCCAATGCAGCGGGCGTGAAAGACTACTCAGTCTGTTGCGCGGCACAGGCCAAAACCGAAATCGCATCTGCTCGCACACTTGGTGCTCGCGCGGTATTCTTTGATGAGCCTGACTATCCTGTCGATCTGGCTGCAATTCCCGACGCCCCCCCAATGCTTTGGCTGCGCGGCGACCCGTCTCTTTTGTGCAGGCCGTTGATCGCCCTGGTCGGTGCCCGCAACGCCTCCGCACTTGGCAACAGGATGGCTCGCGCTCTGAGCCGTCAATTGGCTGACGCGGGCTTTGTCATAGTCTCGGGCCTTGCCCGCGGCATTGACGCCTCCGCCCATCACGCCGCCCTAAAAAGCGGCACGGTGGCAGTATTTGCTGGCGGCGTTGACATTATGTATCCAGCCGAAAACGCTCAACTAGGCCACGAGATTGCCGCTCAAGGTCTGTGCCTCTCCGAACATCCTCCGGGTCTCGCTCCGCGCGCGCGCCATTTTCCTGCCCGCAACCGGATTGTCTCCGGACTTGCCCGCGCGGTTGTTGTGGTCGAGGCAGCCGCAAAGTCCGGCAGCCTGATCACCGCCCGCACAGCACTAGACCAAGGCCGCGATGTGCTCGCCGTGCCAGGACACCCGTTTGATGCAAGAGCGTCGGGCTGTAATATGCTGATCCGTGACGGCGCCGCCTTGGTGCGCACAGCCGACGATGTGATTGCAGCCCTCAGTCCGCGCCTTGACGAGGCAAGCCCGCCTCGCCCAGCGGAAGTGACACCCGCCGAACCACGCCCAAAACGCACACTGCGCGAGACCCACGCGCTGCATCGGCAAATTCTTGACCGCCTAGGCCCCACGCCGGTTTCTGAGGATCAACTGATCCGCGAGGTTCAGGCCGACGCAGAAGACGTTACGCCCGCCTTGCTGGATCTAGAGATGGATGGTCACATCCAGCGTCAGTCCGGCGGGTTGCTGTCAAAAATCTGACGTCACTGACACCATTCGGGAATAACTTCATAGAACGCCTCGCAAGTGTGCTCCCACGCCCACCAGGCATCCGTGGCTCCCAGGGACCACTCGACGGCCACCCACATATTTCCCGACTTGCGATACAGCACGTCATAGCGGGCCCCATCCATATAATCGACGTTCAACTCGACACGCCATGCCAAAGGCGACGTATCAAGATCAATGTCGCCGCCACCCGGTCGCTGTGCCGTCAGCATGGCAAAAGCAATGTCCTCATAGACCCGCAATTCCGTCACCACAAATTGCACCGGCGCACCGAGTTGCCATTCGGCAATCGGGCGAACAGCATCCATCAAATCCCGACGCTCCTGCGTACCTCGCTCGGGCTCATACCAATCGCCAAAATCGCCCGCCGCAGCCGGTGGCGACACTAGAAATCCCGAAACCAAAAAAGCCGCGACCTTCAAAAATTGTACCATCCGCACCCCATCTCCAAAACAAATTTTCGCCACTTTGGCACAGGATTTTTTACAACGCATTGACAATCCCCCCTTTCGCCCCACATTTTTCGCCGCCATATAGCTCGCTCCGAGTCGAGAGGAATTTTCATGCCAGTTGTCGTTGTCGAATCCCCGGCGAAAGCCAAAACAATCAACAAGTATCTGGGGCCCGACTACACTGTACTTGCCTCTTATGGCCATGTGCGAGACCTGCCAGCCAAGAACGGCTCGGTGGATCCGGACGCGGATTTCGACATGCTCTGGGAAGTGGGCACCGACAGCAGAAAACACGTCAAAGCCATCGCCGATGCCCTCAAAGAAGACAACGAACTGATCCTCGCAACCGACCCCGATCGCGAAGGCGAGGCCATCAGCTGGCACCTTGAAGAGGCGTTGCGCAAACGTCGCGCAATCAAAAAAGACACCCCTGTCAGCCGTGTGGTGTTTAACGCCATCACCAAGTCCGCGGTGACAGAGGCCATGAAAAATCCTCGTCAGGTGGACCAGCCGCTGGTGGATGCTTACCTCGCCCGCCGCGCTTTGGATTACCTCGTGGGCTTCAACCTCTCTCCGGTGCTGTGGCGCAAACTGCCCGGGGCGCGGTCTGCGGGCCGTGTGCAATCAGTCTGCCTGCGCCTCATCGTTGAGCGCGAAATGGAAATCGAGGCGTTCAACGCCCGTGAATACTGGTCGGTCAAAGCCCTGCTTGCCACACCGCGCGGCAAAGAGTTCGAAGCCCGCCTGACCGTTTTGGGCGGCGAAAAGCTCGACAAGTTCTCACTGGAAAATTCGACGGCCGCCGAATTGGCTGTACAGGCCATCGAAAGCCGCAATCTCTCGGTTGCCCGTGTTGAGGCCAAACCTGCCTCTCGCAACCCGTCCGCACCGTTTATGACGTCAACGCTCCAACAGGAAGCCAGCCGCAAATTCGGCATGGGTGCGCGTCACTGCATGAACGCCGCGCAACGCCTCTATGAGGCAGGTTACATCACCTATATGCGGACCGACGGCATCGACATGGCGCCCGAAGCTGTGCAGGGCGCACGCGACGCGATCAAGGATTTCTACGGCGCCGAATACGTTCCGGAAAAACCACGTATCTACAAAAACAAAGCGAAGAACGCTCAGGAAGCGCACGAATGTATCCGCCCGACGGATATGATGCGCAAGCCTGCCGATCTGAAGGTCTCCGAAGAGGACCAGCGCAAGCTTTATGACCTGATCTGGAAACGCACATTAGCCTGCCAGATGGAAGGTGCCCGCCTTGAGCGCACCACGGTCGACATCGCCAGCGACGACAAACAGGTCGAGTTGCGCGCCACCGGTCAGGTGGTGCTGTTTGACGGCTTCCTGCGGGTCTACGAAGAAGGCCGCGACGAGGTCGTCGAGGAAGACGACGACAAGCGTCTGCCGCAGATCATGCAGGACGAGGCGATGGCCAAACGGTCTGTTTCGCCCGAGCAGCATTTCACTCAGCCCCCGCCCCGCTACACCGAGGCGACGCTGGTCAAGCGCATGGAAGAGCTCGGCATTGGCCGCCCGTCGACCTATGCGTCGGTGATCACCACCATTCAGGACCGCGATTATGTCCGGAAAGAAAAGAACCGCCTGTTTCCCGAGGACAAAGGCCGGATCGTCACCATCTTCCTCGTGAATTTCTTCCGCAAATACGTTGGCTATGAATTCACCGCCAACCTTGAAGAAGAACTCGACGATGTTTCGGCAGGTGATCGCGACTACAAGAACGTGCTGTCCCGCTTCTGGAAAGACTTCAACGCGGCGATTGCCGAAACCAGCGATCTACGAATCTCCGAAGTGCTGGATATCCTTGACGAAGCGCTTGCTCCGCAACTCTATCCGCCGCGTGAAGACGGCACCGACCCGCGCGTCTGCCCCAAGTGCGGCGCCGGTCAGTTGCACCTGAAAACCTCACGCACCGGCGGCTTTGTCGGCTGCGGCAACTACCCCGAATGCAACTACACCCGCCCGATCTCCGGCGAGGGTGCTGAAGGCTACGAAAAGGTTCTCGGCGAAGATCAGGGGGACGAAATCCACCTGAAATCCGGCCGTTTTGGCCCCTACGTTCAACGCGGCGAGGCAACGCCGGAAAACAAAAAGCCGCCGCGCTCTTCTCTGCCAAAGCAGGGAAAAGAATTCTTGCCCGGTTGGGGACCGAACGAGGTCACTCTGGAACAGGCTGTCACCCTGCTGACCCTGCCCCGCGAAATTGGTCCTCACCCCGATGGCGGCGTGATCTCGTCCAACCTAGGCCGCTTCGGGCCCTACATCATGCACCAGCTGCCCGATGAGGAAAAACCGGTCTACGCCAACCTCAAGGAAACGCTCGACGTCTTTGAAATCGGCATGAACCGCGCAGTCGAGATGATCACCGAAAAGCGCAACAACCCCGGTCGCGGAAGACGGGCCGCCGCCAAAGCGCTGCGAGAACTTGGCGATCACCCCGATGGTGGCGCGGTCAACATCATGGATGGCCGCTACGGGCCTTACGTGAAATGGGAAAAGGTCAACGCCACGATCCCCAAGGAGGTCGAGGTCAAAGACGTAACCATGGAACAGGCGCTCGAATGGATCGCCGCCAAGGCGCCCAAGAAAAAGGCCGCCGCCAAAAAGAAGGCCCCCGCCAAGAAAAAGGCACCTGCCAAAAAGACGGCCACCAAGAAAGCCGCCGCCAAGTAAGTCAGAGGCCCCGCGAGGGGCCTTTTTCTTTGCCCCTCTTCCTTTTGCCAAAAAAATCTCGGGGGTCTGGGGGCTGGCCCCCAGTTCAACTTGCGTCTGTGGGCCAGCCCCGATCCTTCCCCCAAGCTCATCCGCCGCTGATCACGAAAGTTTTAGCCAACGCGCAATTGCGCTGGCGGCCCCCGGTCTCCACATCTGTCGCAAAACAGAGCAGGACCATCCATGACAAACACAAACTTGCCCCGTCGCGCCTTTCTTCTGGCGATGCCCGCACTTGCGCTCTCCGCCCGCGCTTCTCTCGCACAGGACGAAACCCAGCAACCCGCGCCCGCCCTGCGAAATATTTCGAGCTTCTCACGACAAGACTGGCGTGATCACTTTGACGTGCTTGGCGTGGCGACTATCGTTGCTGACACAACCTCGCGTGCGTTGCATTTCTGGAACGGCGACGGCAGCGATTACCGCATTTACCCCACCTCCGTGCCAATGACCGAAGACCTCACCAAGCGGGGTTATACCAAGATTGTGCGCAAGCGCGTCGGCCCGGACTGGACCCCGACCGCCAGCATGGTCGAGCGCAATCCGGAATTGAAATACATGCCTCCGGGTCCCGACAATCCGCTGGGCACTCACGCCATGTATCTCGAATGGCCCGCCTATTTGATCCACGGCACCCACGACACGCGCAAGATCGGGCGCCGCAGTTCGGATGGCTGCATCGGGCTCTACAACCCGTCCATTGCCGAACTTTTTGAAATCAGCCCGGTCGGCACACAGGTGCGCATCATCTAGCGGCTGTTGCGGCCCGTAGTAATACGCGCAGCCCCTGCAAACGTTGACTCCCGCTTGCCCCCACGTCACAAAACCGACAATTCCGGATAAGGGGAGACATCCATGAAAAAGGTATATGCAAATGCCGCCGAGGCGCTCGAGGGCGTTCTGAACGACGGCATGTTCATTGCCTCAGGCGGCTTCGGCCTCTGCGGCATTCCCGAGCTTCTGCTTGATGCAATCCGCGACAGCGGCGTCAAGGATCTGACGTTTGCGTCCAACAACGCGGGCGTCGACGACTTTGGCATCGGCATCCTGCTGCAAACCAAGCAGGTCAAAAAGATGATCAGCTCCTACGTGGGCGAAAACGCCGAATTCATGCGCCAATATCTCTCCGGCGAACTTGAACTTGAATTCAACCCGCAGGGCACGCTGGCCGAGCGTATGCGCGCAGGCGGTGCCGGCATCCCGGGCTTTTTCACAAAAACCGGTGTCGGCACAGTGATCGCCGAAGGCAAGATGGAAAAACAGTTTCCCACCGGTCCCGATGGCGCCATGGAAGACTACATCATGGAAGAAGGCATGTTTGCCGATCTGGCCATTGTGAAAGCGTGGAAGGCGGACGAAACCGGCAACCTCGTGTTCCGCAAAACCGCACGCAACTTCAACGCGCCTGCGGCCACCTGCGGCAAAATCTGCATCGCCGAAGTCGAAGAAATCGTGCCGACCGGTTCGCTTGATCCGGACTCGATCCATCTGCCCGGCATCTATGTGCACCGCATCATCCAAGGCACGCACGAAAAACGTATCGAACAGCGCACCGTGCGCCCGCGCGAGGAGGCATAATCATGGCTTGGGATCGCAATCAAATGGCGGCACGCGCCGCACAGGAACTGCAAGACGGCTGGTATGTGAACCTTGGCATCGGTATCCCGACGCTGGTATCCAACTACATTCCAGAAGGCATTGAAGTGACGCTTCAGTCCGAGAACGGCATGCTGGGCATGGGCCCCTTCCCGATCGAAGGGGATGAGGACGCCGACCTGATCAACGCCGGCAAACAGACCATCACCGAGCTGCCGCAGACCGCGTATTTTGACAGCGCTCAGTCCTTCGCCATGATCCGCGGCGGCAAAATTGCCATGGCGATCCTCGGCGCGATGGAAGTGGCGGAAAATGGCGATCTGGCCAACTGGATGATCCCGGGAAAGCTCGTGAAAGGCATGGGCGGCGCGATGGACCTTGTGGCCGGTGTTGGCCGAGTAGTTGTTGTGATGGATCACGCCAACAAACACGGCGTCTCCAAAGTGCTGAAAGAATGCACCCTGCCTCTGACCGGCAAAGGCGTGGTGGATCGCATCATCACCAACTTGGGTGTGCTTGACGTGGTTGAGGGCGGCCTGAAGATCGTCGAATGCGCGGACGGTGTGTCCGAAGACGAGCTGCGCGCGGCAACTGAGGCAACCATCGTCAACTAAGCGCGACGGACCGACAAAATTGCAAAGCCCCGCCAGAATTGGCGGGGCTTTCTTTTGTTCGACATGCACAGGGAAAATGGACGGGTGTTAGTGCTTGGGCGGCACATACGGGTCTGGTGCGCCCGGTGGAGTTGAGGGAAATTTCTTGAACGACGACGCATGCTCATAAAGTTGCGGAATCGCCTTCTCGGCCACCCACGTGTAGGGAAACAGCACGTTGTCCCGCTCATGCGGGTCATTCAGAAGGTTATAAACCCTTGGTGTATCAAAGGTTTCTGTCGCTCCAAAAACACCGGAGTTTTCTTTGAACATCACCTTCCAGTCGTTCCACTTCACGCCAAATACTTGCTCTCCCATGTAAACAATCACGCCTTCCCGATTGGAGGTGTCTTGGTTTCCCAAAAACAAGTCGGACTGATCAATACCGTCAAAAGCACGGTCAGTGGGCACAGAGCCACCGGCAAAGGCCGCAAGGGTTGGAAAAAGATCCATAGAATGCACGACGCCGTTGCTCACCGCCCCTGCTGGAATGCGATCTGGCCATTTAATCGCAAACGGAACCCGCAAGCTGCCTTCAAGGCTCGTAAACAGCGTTCCCCGCCAAGGACCAGCGCTACCCTGTACCGCCGGTGTGGGTGAAATATTTGAACTCCCGACCTGGAGCGCTTCCGGTCCGTTGTCAGCGGTGAAAATCACAACAGTGTTGTCCGACACTCCGGCGTCTTCGAGAGCTTGCGTCACCCGCCCCAAATATGTGTCGACCTGCAACAGGATATCAGCCCAAACACCCTTGCCGGTCGCACCTTCAAATTCCGGATGCGCGAGATTGGGATAGTGGGTTTGAGAATAGGCAAGGTAGATAAAAAACGGGTTGTCTCCGCCTGCCTTGCGAGTGATGAAGTCAATGGCCTTCTCTGTCAGGTCGCTGTCAATGAGCGCGCGAATTTCATATCATAGGGGCGCACAATGGTTGCTGGGGCACCCGCAACACCCTGCATCACGACATTTTCCTCCATGTCAGCTTCAGCATACCCGGTGAGTGTAGGCCAGACAGTAACGTCTGTCGTTTCAATTGCATAAAACTCATCAAACCCCTGACTTGACGGATAGCGGCCTTCGGACCAGCCTAGATGCCATTTGCCGTACATGGCCGTTTCATAGCCAACGTCTTTCAGCATTTCGGCCATGGTGATTTCCCACTGTGTGAGACCGTAGACCCCGCCGCCAAGTGGCACAGTGTGGTTGCCGCTTCGGATGCCATAGCGACCTGTCATCGTTGCCGCACGCGAAGGGGTGCATTGGGCCTCGACATTGAAATTGGTCAGACGAAGACCCTCAGCTGCCAAGGCGTCCATTTCAGGTGTCGGTGTGCCGCGAATGATGCCACCACCATTAAATCCGGGTTCTCCCCAGCCAAAGTTGTCAAGGAAAACAAATACGATATTCGGCTGTTCTTGAGTATGACCAGATGTCGCCATTCCGATCGACAAAATCGCGACGCTCAGAAATGAGGAAATTGCTTTCATGACTAAACTCCTGAATAAATGGAGCCCGATAATAGTCGTATGAATGCGCGATCAGACAACAACCAAAGGGCAAGTCGATCCGCCTTCGGTTTTGATACGCGCTCCAGCTCTATTCACTCAGACGCAAGCGCAACTCGGTCTTGAGCACCTTGCCGTAATTGTTCTTCGGCAAACTCTCTACCTGCACATAGTCCTTCGGCCGCTTGAACCGCGCCATCTCTGCCAGACAATGTGCCTCCAACGCTGCCACATTCAACGCGCCATCACACACCACAAAAGCCACAACATCTTCCCCCCACTCCGGATGCGGGCGCCCCACCACAGAGACCTCCCTGACCGACGGATGGGTCAGCAACACCTCCTCCACCTCACGGGGGTAGATGTTGGTGCCGCCGGAAATGATCAGGTCCTTAGACCGGTCCTTCAGCGTCAGATAACCAGCTGTGTCCAGCGCCCCCATGTCGCCCGTAAGCAGCCAGCCGTCTTTCAACGTCGCAGCCGTGGCCGCGTCATTGCGCCAATACCCTGGCATCACAGCGTCGCCGCGCACCAGAATTTCACCCACCTCTCCGGCAGGCAAAACCCCTTCTGGAACTCCGATCGCCAGTTCTACCACCGACTGCGCCCGTCCGACCGACGCCAACTTCGCGGCATCACCTCTCGCAACGTCTTTCTTGGTCAAAGCTGTGATGCACATAGGGCATTCCCCCTGCCCATAAATCTGTGCAAACACCGGTCCAAAGTGGTCCACGGCCTCGCGGATGTCCTCCACATACATCGGTCCCCCGCCATAAACCACAGTGCGCAAGCCGGCCCCTGTTGAACCAATCTCCTTGGCGACCTGTGTCATGCGCTTGACCATGGTGGGTGCCGCAAACATATGCACCCGCCCGAAATGCGCCGCGAGATCAAAAATCTCGGCTTCGTCAAAACTGCCGCTTTGGGGCACCACATGGCGCGCGCCTTTAAGCACGTGCATAACGTTATAAAGCCCCGCGCCATGGCTCATTGGCGCTGCATAAAGGGCCGTGTCGGCGGCTGTGACCTCATCCACATCAACAAAATAACTGGTGGCCATCGCCGCAATCATACGGTGGGTGATCATCACCCCTTTGGGTCGCCCCGTCGTGCCAGACGTGTAAAACAGCCAACAAAGATCTTCCGGCTTTCTTGGGGCGATGTCGCCCGCCCCGTGACAAACCGGTACCGCTTCACATTGCACGTTGCTCGCCGTCGTCACCGCCTCAGCCAAACCGCCCGTCGCAAAACACAGACGCGCGCCCGCATCCTGCAATATCCACGCGGCCTCCTTGGGGTGCAATTTGGCATTCATCGGAACCGCCACCGCGCCAGCCGCCCAAATACCGTGAAGCGCCACGAGATAATCTGGGCAATTTTTCAAGAACAGCCCGACGCGGTCACCCGGCGAAACACCTTGTTGCGCCAACCAGTTTGCGACGCCAAAAATCCGCGATAGAAAACTGCCATAAGTTTCAACGCATTTTGTCCCTGAAAAAATGGCCTGCCGCTTTGGATCAAGGCCTGCAGCGCGTTGCAACCATAAGGCAATATTCATGAACGTTCTCCCAAATCCCCGAACAGGATCAAGCCGCAACAAAGAGGTTGGCGCAACCCGTAGAACCACGCCGCCTCTTTCCCTTTTTACCGGCCTGTGCCAAGACACTGGCCCATGGACCACAACACACTCGCCTTTGAACACGCCCCCGTTGGCCTGATCCTTCTGGAGAGTCGCGTCATCCGTCGCGCCAATCCACGCTTTGGCGAAATGTTCGGCCTTGATCCGGCCGCCTGCGAAGGCCTGCCAATCGCCGAAATTTACGCCTCCGAAGAAGATTTTCAAACCATCGGCGCCAAAGTCTATGCCGCGATCCGCGAAACCGGGCGATATTCGGACGAACGTGTCATGAAACGTGCGGACGGGTCGCTGTTTTGGTGTCGTGTTCGCGGACAGGCGGCGACCAAAGACACGCCGGAAAACCCGTTCAGCACCTCTGTCTGGTCCTTTGCCGACCTTTCAGAAGATCGCCCGATCGTGTCCCTTACCCAACGCGAACGCGAAGTCGCAATTCTGACCTGTCGCGGCCTCACCTCTAAGGAAATCGGGCTGGAACTCGACCTGAGCTATCGCACCGTTGAAGAATACCGCGCGCGGCTGTTGCGCAAATTTGGCGCCCGCAAGCTCGCGGAACTGGTGGCGAAACTCTCCGGCATGCCTCTTTAACCCAATATGCTGTTATCGCTCCCACCCGGCCTGTCGGTTCGGCTTTCCTAAGGGCAGCTTTTCACATATAAGCCCACTTTAGGGGAAACCAGAAAGACTCAACCGCGCTCCGCGCGCAGAGGATAGAAAACGGACAATGAGCAAGAAAAACCACGATTCCGACGTCGCTTTTATCCAGGCTCTGGCAGAGCTGCTTCGCGAAAACGATCTAACCGAACTCGAAGTCATGCGTGAATACGGCGAAGACGACAGCCTGAATGTGCGCGTCAGCCGCCAAACACAACTCGTCGCTGCGCCAGCCGCTATTGCCGCAGCTCCGGTTGCCGCCGCGCCTGTGGCCGCACCCACTGCAGCACCGGCAGAAGCCGCTGCACCCGCAGCAGAGGCAGACCCAGCCAGCCATCCAGGCGCCGTGACCTCTCCGATGGTCGGCACCGTTTATTTGCAGGCAGAACCCGGCGCACCAAGCTTTGTTTCCGCCGGTCAGTCGGTCTCCGAAGGCGACACGCTGCTGATCGTTGAAGCCATGAAAACCATGAACCACATCCCTGCGCCGAAATCGGGCACAGTGACGCGTATTCTGGTGGGCGATGGCGACACCGTGGAATACGGTGCGCCTCTGGTTATCATCGAATAAGGCGCAGATATGTTTGATAAAATCCTGATCGCAAACCGCGGAGAGATCGCCCTGCGCGTGATCCGCGCGGCCCGCGAAATGGGCATTGCTACGGTGGCGGTTCACTCCACCGCGGACGCAGACGCGATGCATGTGCGCATGGCGGATGAGGCGATCTGTATCGGCCCTGCCCCCGGCACTGACAGCTATCTGAACAAAGCCGCGATCATTGCCGCCTGCGAAGTCACCGGCGCGCAAGCGATTCATCCGGGCTATGGCTTTCTCAGCGAAAATGCCGAATTTGTGCAGATGGTCGAAGACCACGACCTGACTTTCATCGGCCCCACGGCCGAACACATCCGTGTCATGGGCGACAAGATCACCGCCAAAGACACGATGATCAATCTGGGCGTGCCCTGCGTGCCTGGATCCGTTGGGGGTGTGCCCGATCTTGAAGCCGCCAAAAAACTTGGCGAAGAGATGGGCTATCCGGTCATCATCAAAGCCACCGCCGGCGGAGGCGGACGCGGCATGAAAGTGGCCCAAACGGCTGCCGACATGGAAAGCGCCTTCATGACCGCACGGGCCGAGGGCAAAGCCGCTTTTGGCAACGATGAAGTCTACATCGAAAAGTACCTCACCACGCCCCGCCACATCGAAATTCAGGTGTTCGGCGACGGCAAAGGCAAGGCCGTGCATCTTGGCGAACGCGACTGCTCCTTGCAGCGCCGCCACCAAAAGGTCTTTGAAGAGGCCCCTGGCCCCTCAATCAGCCCCGAAGAGCGCGCCAAAATCGGTAAGGTCTGTGCAGATGCTGTGGCCAAGATCAACTACATCGGCGCCGGCACCATCGAGTTCCTCTATGAAAATGGCGAGTTCTATTTCATCGAAATGAACACCCGTCTTCAGGTGGAACACCCTGTGACCGAAGCCATCTTTGGCGTTGACCTCGTTCGGGAGCAAATCCGCGTGGCCGAGGGCCTGCCTATGTCTTTTGGTCAGGATGATCTGGAAATCAACGGCCACGCCATTGAGGTCCGGATCAACGCAGAGAAGCTGCCCAACTTTGCTCCACGTCCGGGCAAGGTCACAGCCTATCACGCACCTGGCGGGTTGGGAGTGCGCATGGATAGCGCTCTTTATGACGGCTACAACATTCCGCCCTACTACGACAGCTTGATCGGCAAGTTGATCGTACATGGTCGTGACCGTGCCGAGGCTCTGGCCCGCCTAGACCGGGCCTTGGGTGAGTTGATCATCGACGGTATCGACACCACAACTCCGCTCTTCCATGCCCTTCTAGCCGAAGACGACATCCACTCCGGTGATTACAACATCCACTGGTTGGAGAAATGGCTCGACGCCAATATGGCCGAGGGCTAACCAACAATGGGCGCGCATCATGGGTGATCTCACACCCGAATTGCTGATGCGCGCCTATTCCATGGGGGTTTTCCCCATGTCCGAGCACCGCGATGATCCCGACATCTTCTGGGTCGATCCGATCCGCCGCGGTATCTTCCCGCTCGACGCGTTTCACATTTCCCGCAGCCTTGCCAAAACCATCCGCCGTGCCGACTATTCAGTCTCACTAAATGCAGACTTCGAAGGCGTCCTAGGCGCCTGCGCCGCGCGAGAAGAAACATGGATAAACGGGGAAATTCACCGTCTTTACATGGCCCTACACGCCGAAGGCAAAGCGCATTCTCTTGAGGTTTGGCGCAATGAAGCTCTCATCGGAGGCGTCTACGGCGTGGTGCTTGGCGGTGCCTTTTTTGGCGAAAGCATGTTTTCTCGCGCGACCAATGGCTCCAAAATCGCGCTGGCGTTTTTGATCACCCATTTGCGTCGATCCGGCTTCACCTTGTTTGATACGCAATTTATCACGGACCACCTCGCCTCACTCGGCGCGATCGAAATTCCGCGTGCGGACTATCACAAACTGCTAACCTGGGCGATCCGGCAGAACACCGATATCACGGCTCAGTCGTTGCCTTCGCCCTCAGACGTGCTCTCGTCCTGAACCTGCGGAGCCACCTTGCAACGCAACAGCCAAACGTCATAGCGTGCGTGATCCAGCGCCATCAGCGCGGGCGACGATGCAATCATCCAACCCTGAAACAGCATTTCACCTTCGCCCCTTTCAGCCATGATCGTCAGATAGGCATAGGCCTCACCGGTCGCATTGTCCTCGGGGTGGCGGCACTGCGCCATATCCACCCGCAGCGGGCCCATAAACGTCGAATAGCCGTTGGCCAATTCGAAATCCACACGTTCGCCGGTCAGCTTGTCCAAACCCCGCAACATCGCGCCTTCGGCCACTGTCGCTGCAACCACTGACTCGCTGGACACATCGCCCAACACTTCGGGCGTGGGCGACAGGGTTTCAAATTCCAGTGGGGCGATCGGCAATGTTTCGATCACAATGTCCTGCGCGTTTGCGATCATAGGAAGCACAGCAAGAGTCAAGGCAAACCGACGCATCACTCGTCCCCGCCGCTTACGAATTTCAACAACAGCGACACGAGGCTCACCGAACTCTGCGTGTCTTCGATTTCCGCGCCAGGCTCAAAGTTGAACGGCGAACCGCCTGGCAGGATTTCCACAAAATTGCCGCCTAGCAGACCTTCAGAACTGATCACCACCGCGCTGTCGTCCGGCAGCTCAATGCCGCCGTTAACCGAAAACGCGGTCTCGGCCCGAAATGTCAGGGGATCCAATTGAATGTCCGTCACGGTGCCAATTTTGACCCCCGCCAACCGCACATCCGTGCCCACGCTCACACCCTCTATCGAGCGAAACGATGCCGTCAGCCCATAGCCCGCATCGCTGCGGCCGCCATCGGTGAACTGGCTGGCGTAAATCAAAAAACTGGCCGCTGCCGCCAACACCGCTGCGCCAACGAAAGCTTCTGTGCGAACCGCTGACATGGGCTTACTCGGGGCTCCATGCCTCATAGTCGCGCCGCTCTTCCGGCGCGCCTGCGGCACGGATCGACCCTGCGGGTGCATAGGCTGCGACGGAACCGGTCAGGTTCTCTTGATGCGGTTTTTCCCAGTCTTTGTGCGGCAATGTCTTTTCGGACGGGACATCCTTGAACGTGTGATGCAGCCAACCATGCCAATTCGCGTCGATTCGGCTCGCTTCCACTTCGCCGTTGAACATCACCCAGCGTTTGCTGTCGTCCGCATTGCGATAATAGACGTTACCGCTCGCATCCTCGCCCACTTTCACGCCTTTACGACGGGTGTACAGCATGGTGTTAAGGGTTCCCCCGTTCCACCAAGTCAGAACGCTGTTAATCGAGTTCAGAATGCCCATAGGTGCCTCCGCAAAGTCCTCTCTCCTAATGAACCATTTGGCGTCAAAGGTCTAGGGGGGCTAGGCCCGCTGCGCCGCCCTGCCGCGCATCAAAATAAACAGCCCCGAAAGCACAATCAGACCGCATCCGACCCATGTGGCGCCATCTATTGTCTCACCAAAAGCGAAAACACCCAAAGCCACACCAAACAATAGCCGTGAATAACGAAACGGTGTCACCGCCGAGACCTCGCCGATGCGCATGGCTTTCATGAGGGCCGTATAGGCAAAAACACCAACACCAATGGCCGAGATTAGCGCCAGCCCGCTTGGACCTTCCGGCCAAACAAAGGCCCGCTGTTCGTACACTGCATACATCCCACCCGCAGCGATCACGGTAAGAAAGCCATAAAGCCCCAACAAGATTGTGCTCAGCCCCGCCGGTGCGGCCCGGCTTGCCAGGTCCCGACCGGCAAAGCCCAACATGCCCGCCACCGCCAACAGCGACAATGCCGAGAAACTCTCTCCGCCAGGCCGGATGATCACAACAACCCCGGCGAGCCCAATTCCAATCGCCAACCAGCGCCGCCAGCCCACAGATTCGCCAAAAACCACTGCCGCCGTACCGACCACCACCAAAGGCGTCGCCTGCAAGATCACCGTAGCTGACGACAAAGGCGTCAGAGCCAGCGCCAGAAAGTAAAAGAGCCGCCCGAAAACTTCAAACAGCACCCGCAGACGCACCGCAGGCGCCCGCGCTTCTGTGGGAAAAAGCGCCAGCCCCTGCGCCTTGGCCAACGCCGCAAAGAGCAACGCCCCACCGCCGCCAAAGATCACCAAAATCTGGCTCATCGGCACACCCTGCGCGGCGGCCTTGATCAAGGCATCCTCAACGGCAAACAACGCCATTGAGGCCACCATCCAAAGGCTGCCCAGCAGGTTCGCGCGCGTGTCTGTGGCGATGTGGCTGACCACTTACTTGGACACCCGTGCCGTGACCTCAATCTCGATCTTCATCGCAGCTTCCATCAGGTCCGCAATGATCATCGTTGCCGCTGGTTTCGCCGTGGCAAACACCTCACTCGTCACCGGCCAACATTTCTCAAAATCGCTTCCATCCGGCAGAATGTAGTTCACCCGCACCACGTCATCGAGGCTGCTCCCCGCATCCGAAAGCGCTTTGCCAATGGTGGCCAGAGTATTGCGGCACTGATCGACAACATCTTCCGGCAACTCCATAGTCTCATAGTCGTAACCCGTTGTTCCGGAGACAAAAACCCAACCATCCGCCACCACAGCGCGGCTATATCCGATCTTTTCTTCAAACGGCGATCCGGTGGAAATGTGACGCACAGACATCGGGGCTCCCTTCTCAAGTTGTCCTCGCGCACCCTTCCGCGCAACGCCAAAAAGGTCAACGCCCCAACCTTCCTTTTGCCCAAAATACCTTGGGGTGAGCCGCGCAGCGGCGAGGGGCAAAGCCCCTGAAACGAAAAAGGCGCCCCACAGGGACGCCCTTTCAAATCTCAATCGCGACCGAAATCACCCCGCCTCAGCTGGCTCCTTGTCCGCATCACCATGGATCATCAACGGCGCCGCCGAGCTGGTCACGGCCTCTTCGTTCACCACAACCTCGGTCACGCTGTCCATGCCCGGAAGCTCAAACATCGTGTCCAGCAGGATGTCTTCCAAAATAGACCGCAGACCACGCGCACCGGTCTTACGCTCAATCGCCCGCTTGGCAATCGCGCTCAGCGCGTCGTCGGTAAAGGTCAGCTGCGCGTCCTCAAGTTCGAACAGACGCCGATACTGTTTTACCAGAGCGTTCTTCGGCGCAGTCAGGATGGTGACCAGCGCGTCCTCATCCAAATCTTCCAGCGTTGCCAGAACCGGCAGTCGGCCGACAAATTCAGGGATCAAACCGAATTTCAACAGATCTTCCGGCTCCAGGTCCTGGAAAATCTCGCCAACGCCCCGCTCGTCGTTATCACGTACATCCGCGCCAAAGCCCATCGCCGAGCCCTTGCCACGCTGCGCGATGATACGGTCCAGACCTGCAAAGGCCCCGCCGCAAATGAACAGGATATTGGTGGTGTCCACCTGCAGGAATTCCTGCTGCGGATGCTTGCGCCCACCTTGTGGTGGCACGGAGGCAACGGTGCCTTCCATCAGCTTCAACAGCGCCTGCTGCACGCCTTCGCCCGACACGTCACGGGTGATTGACGGGTTCTCGGACTTGCGGGTGATCTTGTCGACCTCGTCGATATAAACGATGCCGCGCTGCGCGCGTTCCACGTTGTATTCCGACGCCTGCAAAAGCTTGAGAATGATGTTCTCAACATCCTCGCCCACATATCCGGCTTCGGTCAGCGTAGTTGCATCCGCCATGGTGAACGGCACATCCAAGATTCGCGCCAGCGTCTGCGCCAGCAGCGTCTTGCCGCAGCCCGTTGGGCCGATCAGCAGAATGTTGGATTTTGCCAGTTCAATATCGCCGGATTTGGCTGCGTGGTTCAGACGTTTATAGTGGTTGTGTACCGCAACCGACAGAACCCGCTTGGCCATAGCTTGACCGATCACATAATCGTCAAGCACATCGCAAATCTCGCGCGGAGCCGGAACCCCTTCAGAAGACTTCAGTCCGCTCGCTTTGGTCTCTTCGCGGATGATATCCATGCAAAGCTCGACACATTCATCACAAATGAACACCGTCGGCCCCGCAATCAGCTTGCGCACCTCGTGCTGGCTCTTGCCGCAAAAGCTGCAATAAAGCGTATTCTTGCTGTCGGAGCCGGACGTATTCGACATGTCTTCCCTTTCAGGCCTGCTACCTGTCCCACCAATGGGACAACCCGCGTTTCCATAAGCTTAAGTCAGCCACGAAACGGGTACAATGCGAAAGTGCCCGTCAAGGTTTACGACGCAACGGGCACTTTCAAAATCTTAGCTTTCTTCGTCGTCACCCTTGGCGCGGTTCTCGACGATTTCATCAATCAGACCCCAGTCTTTAGCCTCTTCGGGGCTCATAAAGTTGTCGCGCTCAAGGCCCTGTTCCACCTCTTCATAGGTGCGGCCGGTGTGCTTGACGTAGATCTCGTTGAGGCGCTTCTTCAGCTTCAGCGTCTCTTCAGCGTGGATCATGATATCCGTCGCCTGACCCTGATACCCACCGGACGGCTGGTGCACCATCACGCGGGAGTTCGGCAAAGAGAAACGCATGCCAGCTTCGCCGGCAGTCAACAGCAGCGAGCCCATCGAGGCCGCCTGACCAATTACCAGCGTGCTCACCTTCGGCTTGATGTACTGCATGGTGTCATAGATCGACAGACCGGAGGTCACAACGCCACCAGGGCTGTTGATGTACATGCTGATTTCTTTGGACGGGTTTTCCGCCTCAAGGTGCAAAAGCTGCGCCACGATCAGGGATGACATGCCGTCATGTACCGGACCGTTGAGGAAAATGATGCGCTCTTTCAGGAGGCGCGAGAAAATGTCGTAAGCGCGTTCGCCACGGCTGGTCTGTTCCACCACCATGGGCACGAGGGTGTTCATATAGGTCTCAAACGGATCGTTCATAATCGCCTGCCTGTTGTCGCTTTGGTTGCAGCTATCCGGTTCCGCGCACGAAACCTCTCCCCCAGAGTCTTAGTGGTGGGTACTGGGGGCTGCAAGGCCACCTAAGAGTTTTTACGTTAAGGCCGGGTAAACCATGCGAGAGCACGTGCGGGTATCCAACCTGATCGGGCTTGGATGTGGCATTTGTGCGCCACATCGATATTTGACGCGGCAACCGAAGCCCTCCTGTTCCACCCTGTCACAAGAATTGACCTTTAGCTTACAAACTCCGCATGCCAATCTGCGCATGACTTTAAGGAGATCTTCATGCGCACCTTCGACGACCTCTTCGCCATCTCCGCCGAGCGCAAAGGCGGCCCTAACGCGCTCGAAGCCATGCTCGACAAACCCAAAACGGCAGAACAACTCGCGCAAATCCCCGAGGACCGCTGGCTCGCGCAATTCACCAAGGGCGTCTTTCAGGCCGGCTTCAACTGGAAGGTCATCGAAAACAAATGGGACGGGTTCGAAGCCGCCTTTCACGGTTTTGATGTCGACCGCTGCGCTTTCATGCATGACGAGGACATGGACAGCCTAATGTCCAACAAGGACATCGTGCGAAATGGCCCGAAAATCCGCACGGTGATGGACAACGCCCACTTCCTGCAAAGCCTGCGCGAGAGTGGCGGCGCGGGCGTCGTGCTCGGCGGCTGGGCCAGCACCGATTACGTGAACCAACTGGAGTTCATGAAAAAAGGCGGCTCCCGCATTGGCGGCGCCACCGGTCAGTATTCCCTACGGTTCCTTGGCAAAGACAGCTTCATCCTGTCCCGCGACGTGGTCGCCCGCTTGATCGCTGAGGGTGTGATCGACAAACAGCCGACCTCCAAGGGCGCGATGAAAAAAGTCCAAGCGGCCTTCAACACCTGGATGGATCAATCCGGCCGATCACTGACCGAAATCAGCCGCGTCCTTGCCATGAGCGTCTAGCGCTGGATGCTCGCCAGATAAGCCAACAGCGCCGCCAAAGGCCGCGGCGTCGGCGTAAACACCCCGTCACCGGTTTCTACCGGCACCAAATCGCCTTCCAAGAGCGCCCCGAATTCCGGCATTTCTGCCCCCTCGACCGGCCCTCTCTGGTACCCATCGATCTGGCTTAGAACCGCCGCAACAGGAAAAGCCCCTCCTGCATTTCTGGAAATCACCGTCAAATCCGTTGGTTTCGGTCGCATCCCCTTGGCAAGCACCCCGTCACCGCGCCCACTCGCTCCATGACATTGCGCGCAGTTTTCAACAAACAGGGCTTCGCCTTCCGGCGCCTCCGGCATTTCCGGCTCGGCACAGGCCGCCGCCACTGTGCACAACGCAGTCACTGTGATCCAACGTTTCATTGCTGCACCCGCTTCAAAAATGCGACCAGATCTGACACCGGCTTTGATGTCATGATCGGCTGCCCGGACGCTGTTTTCATCGTCACATCCATCCCTTCGAAAAAATCGCCGTAAACTGGCATCGGACTGCCATGGCTTACCAAAGGATCGCGCCCGTCAATGCGCTTGATCACCCTCACCAGCGGGAATTCTCCGCCGTTGCCAATTGTCAATTTCCGCAAATCCCCTGGTTTGACCAGCATTGCCCCCGCCATCGGCCCGTTTCCATCCACATCGATTCCATGACAGGTCGCGCAATGATCCAGATAAATCGCGGCCCCCTCTTCGATGTCCTCCGCAAAACAACCTCCGGCCAGCGTCATGGCCACCAGCGCTCCTGCAAACCTCCTCATGCCGTCCTCCTCACTTCTGTAAGCTCTCGATATAGTCGACCAGCGGCTCGATCCGGAACGCCTTGCCCTCCAGCGTCACAGCAAACTCCGGCATAGCGCCGCTGAAATGATCCCCCCGCCCGTGACCTTCGATAATGTTCGTCACATAAAGCGTGGGAAACTCTCCACCATTGTTGCGCGTCAGCACGGTCAGGTCCGGCGGTACGCTCAAAAACTTATCCGCAAACGGTCCATCCCCCAGCCCGCCTGTCCCGTGGCAGACCGCGCAATTCTCGTCGAAAACCGTCTTGCCCGTCGGAAACCCTGCTCCGCAAGCCACTACAAGCGCCGGCAAACAAAGCCAGCCCGCTGTCCGCCACATGCGCGTCGTCCTCCCTGTATCTCCAAAGCAAACATGCCACCCAAATGACACCGGTGCCTTGATCCGGATCATATCGCGTGACATCGCAGAGGGGTGTCGGCACTCTTGAGGCGAAACTACCGGAGACACGCCATGCCCCTGACACCCACCGACGCCCAAGCCTTTCTGCCCAAGGGGTTTGCACCTTGGGTGCGCGCGCTAGACCTGACAATCTCGGAAATCTCAGCCACCGGCGCGTCACTGACCATGCCGATCACTGACGACATTGCGCGTATGGGCGGGATTGTCTCAGGACAGGCTCTCGCTGCCTTGGCGGACACTGCGATGGTTTTTGCGTGCTTCGGTCACATGGACGGGTTTCACCCCGTCGCAACAACAAATTTGGATACGCAATTCCTGCGTCCGGGAACCGGTGATCTGATCCGTTGTGATGCGGAAATCGTGCGGGCAGGCAAGGCGCTGATTTTTGCGCGTGCTACCTTGACGGCTCTGCCTTCGGACAAGCCGGTGGCCACGGCTACGGCGACATTTTACGTTCCCTGAGCCGCCAGATTTGGGTGCAAATACGCCTCGGGATAAGGCATCGGATGAAGTGGCCCTAAAGGCACAACACCGTTCCACGACCGTCCGAAGTATCCCTGCCGGCAATGGAGGAGCGATCCGGCTGACGACACGCCGTCGAGCGCATAGACGCGGCACAGCCAACGCCATAAAAACGGATAATCCAAAACCCGCGCGCCATTGAGCTTCATCCGCACGGCGTAAACCGGATCATGCCGATAAAGGGTCGGGAACAGACGCAAATCAGCCTCCGTGAACTGCACTCCGGTCAAGAACGGCCGCCCGTCCGAAAGCAACGTCTCCAAGACATCAAATGTTTCGAAATAGGCTTCGAATGCTCTGGCATAGACCGCCTGATCAGCGGAAAAACCCGCCTTATACGCGCCGTTGTTGATCGCCACGTAGATCCGCTCATTCAGCGACTCGATCTCGGATTCCACCTCTCGTGGCACCAAATTCACCTCGGCCGCAGAAGCGCTCCCCAAGGCCGTCGCATGGCGATTCAGCATGCGCAATATCTCGGCACTTTCGTTGTTCACGATCCGGCCCGCAATCTTGTCATACAGGATCGGCACGGATTGTTCGTCAGAGCCTTCGCGGCGATAAATATCTTTGGCAAGCCGCAGGGAAAACCCCGTGCCGGTGTCTTCTGTACACTCCGGCAACGGCGCTCCGGTCAAGGACGCACGCCGCTGCGGATTGAACTCCCACAGATTGGGCCCAGCCGGATCTTCCTCACCGGTGCGGTTGGGAAAGGCCACGTCCATCGAAATGCTGTGCTGCAAACCGAGAACCGCTCGCGTCAGCGTCACCCGATGGCACCACGGACAATTCAACGCCACAAACAAATGATACCGCCCGGGTTCGGGCGGAAAATCAGGATCACCGATCGCATGGCGGAACCCGCTCAGCCCGCGCACAAACTCACCTTTGGCCCGCCGCGCTGCCGCCTGCGTCTGATCTTCCTGAACTGATTTGTCTCGGGTCATGCCTCAAGGTTTTCACGTCGTCCCACCCAACGCAATCCTCGCGGACCGCAGGGTCTCTGTTCAGCCCTGCACCAAAACTCCGTCTTCAAGACGCACCACGCGGTCCATCCGCGCCGCCAATTCCATGTTATGGGTCGCCACCAACGCCGACAGACCGGTGCCGCGCACCAGTTCCATCAAGGCATCAAACACCTGATCAGACGTCGCAGGGTCAAGGTTCCCCGTCGGCTCATCCGCCAACATCACCCGCGGGGCATTTGCCAGAGCCCGACAAAATGCCACCCGTTGCTGCTCACCGCCCGACAAGGCCGCAGGACGATGATCAGCCCGATGATCCACACCTACCCGTGCCAGCAATTCCAATCCCCGCGCCTCCGCAGCCGCTTTGCCGACCCCATTGGCCATCTGAGGCAACGCAATGTTTTCCAGCGCGGTAAATTCCGGCAGCAGATGGTGAAACTGATATACAAACCCTACGTCATTGCGCCGCGCATTCGTGCGCCGCCGATCCGACCGCCCACTCAACACATCGCCGCCAATCGCAACCTCTCCCGCGTCTGGCGCGTCCAGAAGTCCGGCAATATGCAACAGGGTTGATTTGCCTGCGCCTGAAGGTGCCACAAGGGCCACCATCTCACCTTTGGACAGGCTTAGGTCCACCCCGCGCAGCACATGCACTTCGTTGGCCAGGCCCTTGTTATAAAACTTCTCCACGCCATTCAGACGCATCACCACCTCATTCATAGCGCAATGCCTCCACCGGATTCATCCGCGCTGCCCGCCGCGCTGGAAAAATCGTCACCACAAATGACAGTCCCAAGGACAATGCCATCGCGCTGATCACATCTCCGGCCTCAAGCTTTGCCGGCAAATTATAGATTCCGCGGATCGATGGATCCCAAACGCCCCCGCCCATCATCACATTCACAAAAGAAAAAATCGGATCGATGTAGATGGCAAAGAGGCAGCCGAATACGACCCCCAAAAGAGTGCCCAGCGTCCCCGTAAAGGCACCGCAGATAAAGAACACCCGCAAAACCGAGCCTTCCGTAAGCCCGACAGTGCGCAAAATCCCGATGTCCCGCCCCTTGTTTTTGACCAGCATGATTAACCCCGAAACGATGTTCATCGCCGCAATGAGAACAAGAATGGACAGGATGATGAACATCACATTGTCCTCAACTTCCAGCGCGCGCAAAAAACCGCCCGAGGCATCTTTCCACGTCCACACCAGCGCCCGATCCCCGCCGGCCTTCATCAACGGCACAAGCATTTTCTCCACGTCTTCAGGCGCGGTGATCATCACCTCGATCTCGTCCGCCACCCCTTCGCGGTTAAAAAAGCGCTGCGCCTCATCAAACGGCAGATAGACCCGTGTGCGATCAATGTCATAGCGTCCGGCGCTGAAGATATAGACCACTTCATAGGCGTTGATACGCGGCGACGTGCCAAAAGCTGTTTTCACGCCATTCGGAGAGATGATCTTGATCTTGTCGCCAACCATCACGCCCAGCTCACGCGCCACGCCCGAGCCGACTGCGATGCCTTCATCAAACCGTGCGATATCGCCCTGCCCTGTGGCCGGATCGGCAATGCGCGGCAACTCTGCAAGGTTCTCGGCCCGAATGCCAAAAACCTCAACGCCTGCGTTGCGGTCGCGCATGTTGGCCATGACCTGCCCCTTGACCAAAGGTGCCGCCCGCGTGACGCCCTCCACCCCACGTAAGTTTTCTGCCATCGTTTCAAAATCGTGGATGCTGCGATCGATGCGACCGGTCACTTCGTTGACTTCGCCGGTCTGGTAAACCGTCACATGCGCATTCGCGCCCAAAATGGTATCGACAAACTCGGCCCGAAATCCGGCACGTACAGCCAGTGTTGCAATCAATGCGAACACCGCAAGCGTGATGCCGATCAAGCTGATCCAGGTCATCGTGCTGACCCCGCCTTCGGCTTTGCGCGCGCGCAAATACCGCCATGCGATCATCCATTCAAACCGTGAAAACGGCGCTGTTGTGCCTGCCATGACTGCTCCGGCTTTGTGTTTTCTCAGCTATACACGGGCATTGCCCAAAGGCCAATCGCCTCACACGCGCCGCTGCCGTCGAAAGGGCCAAGCCATAAGCGCCAGAATTGCCGCGACAAGCCCGTATCCGCCGAGATACCCCGCACCGGCCGACACAGCGCCCGACACCGTCAGGGGCACAGCCGGCTTGAAATCAGCCCACGTGCCCTGCGCCGTTTCCAGATCTGCCATCCGGTGCGGCATCAACATCCTCTGCATTTCATCCGCGGCCTGAAGCGCGGCAAAATCGGCGCTTAACCGTGCGTGTCGCGCGAACGCGCGTTGCATGTCCGACTGCCGTGCCTCCAGAAAATCCGAACCCTGCATTTGCGCCAACGCTTCCCCCTGCGTCAGGCCGGCATTCAACGCCGAGGCGTCAAAATCCTCCACCACCAACGATAACGCATCAAGCTGCCCCGCCATGCGCTGCACGTATTGCTGTGAATATTCCGGGTATTGCGACAGCGCCGCCGCTCCGGCCAGCCCGCCAGCCATGGTCAATATCCGCAACATGCCTGCCTCAGTTTTTGTTTGTGCCAACCTATCACCGAAGGCCGGCCGCGTCACCCAAACCCAAAGGACAGGCCTCCGCCAACCGCGTCGCCACAACAGACCGCAACTCGCCCAGCGCTGCCATTCGCGCGTCAATCTCCTCCAGTTTCTCACGCAACACGGCTTCTATCTCGCCTTGCGACATGCCTCCCCCCAGCCCGCGCAACAGCCCACCGATTTCCGCCAGTGAAAACCCAAGCCCCTGCGCCTGCCGGATCAGCCCCACAAGCGTCACCATCCCCTCCGGATAATCGCGATACCCGTTCTGATGCCGATCCGCCGCAATCAACCCTTCGCGTTCGTAAAACCGAAGAGCGTCGCGGCTCACTCCGGTCTTTTCGGCCAATTCTCCGATCCGCACGACAAATCTCCTTGACCCTAGACCTAACTCCAAGGTTTACACATTCCCGCATCCATAACAACGCAAAGGATGCGCACCATGTCCCCCACCACTTTCCATCACCTGTTCCGTGTGTCGGCCTACTATGACCTTCTGGTCACATGGCCCTACGCCACGCCGCTCACGCTGGCGCTTTTCTGGTCCATGCTCAACGGAGCGCACGCGACCCTTGGCCTGTCGCCCCTGCCTGACCTCAACGCCTACGCCATCCTCTTTGGCAATTTCTTTGGTACGGTGGTTTTGATCTGGTCCGTGGTCCGCCTGCGTCTGAACGATGTTCGGCTCGCCCGCTACGATGCGGCGGGCCGCTGGGCCTTTTCGATTTGGATGCTCAACGCTCTCCTGAACGGAGCCAGCCCTATTCTCTGGGGCTTTTTGATCATCGAATTGACCTTCGCCATTCTTCAATCCCTGCCCCTGCGCCAGCCCCAAACAATCTAAAACAAAAAACCCCGGCACAGGCCGGGGTTTTCACAGGCATTCAGCGGGCCTCACTCCATCGAGTGAGGCTCCCACCCCCATGATTCACCGTCTTCCAGAACCACGCATTTTAATAGCTGCTTCTGGGTAGCTGTTGGACTTTCACGTCGGAACGGAACATCCACGGTGATCACCGCCGCCGGAGAATAGGCCAACCCCGCATAGTAACAAGCCGCCCCCGCAGGCGCAGCAGGCGCCAAAATCACGGATTGCGACGTCTGCGCCATCGCCCCCGTCGCACAAATCAACCCAAATATCCCTGTCAAAAACCGCATTTGCTACCTCCAGCACAATCAAATCCCTGACAAACATTGGGACATGCCGAGTGCATCAAGCAAGCCTGAATTTCAAAAGAGCCAAAAACCAAAAAACCCCGCGCATAGCGCGAGGTTTTCCGATTTTCCCAGCATGCCCACAGGGCACACCGTTTTTTACAGCCCGCTCACGCGATGATCGGCATAAATCTCGATCAGCTTGGCGACGGCAGCTTCCGGCGCCATCTCCTCACTTTCGCCAGTCCGACGCGAGGTCAGCTCGACAACGCCATTCTTCAGCCCACGCGGACCCACTGTGATACGCCACGGCAAACCGATCAGGTCCATTGTCGCGAACTTACCGCCGGCCCGCTCTTTGCGGTCATCATATAGGGGCTCAAGCCCCGCAGCAATCAACGCCTTCTCAAGCGCTTCACACGCGGCATCTGCCTCGGCATCGCCCTGCTTGAGGTTCACGATACCGGCGTGGAACGGCGTCACGCCCTCAGGCCAGATGATGCCATTCTCATCATGGCTCGCCTCAATAATAGCGCCCAGCAGACGGCTCACGCCAATCCCGTGGCTGCCCATATGCACAGGCACTTTCTTGCCATCGGCGTCCTGCACGGTCGCACCCATTGCGTCGGAATACTTGGTGCCGAAGTAGAAGATCTGCCCCACTTCAATGCCGCGCGCCGTACGACGACGCTCTTCCGGCACCTCGTTAAACACCGCCTCGTCATGCGTCTCATCGGTGCGTGCATATTTGGTGGTGAACTCTTCCATGATCGCCTGACACTGATCAACACTGTCATAGTCAATCTCGCGATCCCCAAAGGTCAAGTCCGTCACTGCGCTGTCATAGAACACTTCGCTCTCGCCGGTCTCGGCCAGCACGAGGAATTCATGCGTGTCGTCCCCGCCAATCGGGCCACTGTCCGCCCGCATCGGGATCGCCTGCAGACCCATGCGTTCATAGGTGCGCAGATAGCTCACCAGATGGCGGTTATAGGCGTGCAGCGCATCCTCTTTGCTCAGATCGAAGTTATAGCCGTCTTTCATATAGAACTCGCGCCCACGCATCACACCAAAGCGGGGACGGATCTCGTCGCGGAACTTCCACTGGATCTGATACATTGTCAGCGGCAAATCTTTGTAAGAGCTCACATTGCTGCGGAAAATATCGGTGATCAGCTCCTCCGCGGTCGGCGTATAAAGCATGTCACGATCGTGGCGGTCGGTGATGCGCAGCATCTCTTCGCCATAGGCGTCATAACGGCCGCTTTCGCGCCACAGGTCGGCGCTCTGCAAGGTCGGCATCTGCATCGGGATGTGACCCGCACGGATCTGCTCCTCATGCACAATATTCTCAATCTTGCGCAGCACTTTAAAGCCCAACGGCAACCATGAATAAATGCCGGCGGCAGACTGTTTGATCATGCCCGCCCGCAACATCAGGCGGTGGCTCACAATCTGCGCCTCGGCGGGCGTTTCTTTCAACACAGGCAGGAAATAGCGGCTCAGGCGCATCGGCAAACTCTCTCGGATAATGGCACTCTCTCGAGCGCACAGTCATGTTGCCCCTTCGCTAGCCCAAAGGCAGGCGGCTGGCAAGCCAACAGCGCCTTTGGCCCTCCGGCCGCTCGCAACAGATCATTGTGTTAAAGGCTCCACATGCTAAACACCGCCAACCTTTAAAGTTCAATTCCGGATGGACCGCATGAACTACAGAAACGACATTGACGGCCTACGAGCTGTCGCCATTCTCGGAGTGGTTTTGTACCATGCCGGTCTAAAAAAGATGTCGGGCGGATACGCTGGCGTCGACGTTTTTTTTGTAATCTCCGGTTTCCTGATCGGGGGACGCATTTTTCTCGATCTGGAAAAAGATCGATTTTCATTTAAAGACTTCTACTTCCGGCGAGTCCGCAGAATTCTACCTGCGTTGGTGGCCATGGTTCTGGTAACAATGATTGTCGGTTGGGTTACTCTCATTCCACATGACTACCGGTATTTGGGGGGCGGTGCCGTTACCGCACTGCTTTCCTTGTCAAATATCTGGTTCCTCAACCGCATCGATTACTTCAATCCGGACGCAACTTTGGACCCGTTGATCCACACGTGGTCACTCGGCATTGAAGAACAATTCTATGCGATAATTCCATTGCTTCTCTTCTTGCTCTGGCGAGTGAGCAAGAAAGCCGTGCTTCCAGCCCTTCTACTAATAACACTTGCCAGTTTCGCAACAGCCTTGGCAACAGCGCAAGAATACCGACTCGAAGCTTTCTATTTGCTCCACACACGAGCCTGGGAACTACTGATTGGCGTTCTTGTGGCTTGGAGTGTTCGGAACAGACCCTTGGCGTCCCCCTGGCATACTCCCACTTACATTGCCGGTCTCATTCTGATCGTATTCGGTCTTTGGAGTGTTCCTCCGAATGTGCCGTGGCCTGGCGTTTGGACCTTACCTGCGGTCTGCGGCGCAGCCATGGTGCTTTTTGCTCCGCAAGCCGCATCACCTGTAACCGCCATTTTGGCCAATCCGCTCATGCGGTTTGTGGGCCTCATTTCTTATTCGCTCTATCTCTGGCACCAACCCATTTTTGGCATTCTGAAAAAAGCTTACCTATGGCCTCAAACCATAGCTGGGTTGCTGTTGGTCTGCGCTGCTTTGATTGTGACCGCGACCCTTAGCTGGCGCTTTATCGAGCAACCCTTTCGGACAGGAGCAGGTTGGAATCGGCCCCAAAAGGCGACCTTTTGGGCTGCTGTCGCGGGAATTTGGATCATTGCGATCGGTGGAGGTATCACCGAAGGATATCCCAAGAGGATGCCGACTGAGGTCAGCGAAACATTGGCTGTACGCGAGAGCTATAGCCCAACATACCGCCGCTGCCTGCTTGTGCGGAACAAAGTAGCTGCTTATGACTTCAATGATGCATGCACGTTCGGCGACCTGAGCCAGGAGCCAACAGTGGCACTGCTTGGTGATAGTCACGCAGGCCGAATTGCTCAGCCTCTTGGCGATGCTTTGAAAAAACATGGCAAAGCAATGGTTGAGTTGACGCTGTCGAGCTGCCTACCTGTGGCTGGATTGATCAACGACGGACAAAGCCGCGCGACGCAATGCCCCGCATTCAATGCCCGTGTATTGGAGTATCTGAGTGAAAAACCTGAAATCACTCAGGTTATTCTTTATGCCAATTGGGTGAGCTACGCGTTCGAGACCTTCGGCCCAAATATGTTTGGGATTGACCCGAGTAGCACGACAATACCCAGTTTTCCCGTAAATGGCCCGAAGCCCGCAAGCTCCGAGGGACGAGAGGCCGCATTTATTTCGGCTCTGGCAACCCAACTCAAAACTATTAGCCAGCATAGTAACGTACTTTTGGTGGTTTCCACCGGCAACCTTCAAGTCGATCTGCCACGCTATATCGCCAATCGACAATGGTGGAATACGCAAACCACTCGAAATTTCACGTATCCGAGATCCATAGAAAGGGTGCGTGGTGACGCTTTGCGCGCAATTTTTGAGAGTGCGATCCGCGAAGCCGGTCCACTCAAGTACGAGGTGTCGTTGTTTGACCTCAACAATCTCTTCTGCACTGAAGACGCCTGCGATCTGGTAAGGGATGGTACGCTTTTGCACAGCGACACAAACCACTTGTCGTTGCCGGCGACCAAAATCTTAGCCGCGCCGATGGCCCGCGCTCTTTCAGTAGATTAATCTCGGCAACCGTAGGCAGCCTGTGCTGCCTACGGTTGCCGAGCATGTCTTCAAATAGCGAGCTTCACTTTCACAGACCTTGCAACCCCACGCCCTATCCGCCATCTCTTGTCCGATAACGCGAGCAACAGTGGGATTATTATGGCGCTTTCTCCGCAGAAACAGACCCAAGTCTGGGGTGTATTCACGATCCTGGCTGCAGCTATTCTTTATGCCTTGGGCGATGTTCTGCTGCCTTTTGTGCTCGGCGGTGCAATTGCCTATTTTCTTGATCCGGTTGCCGACCGGCTTGAAGAGGCCGGACTGTCGCGCGCATTGGCAACAACCGTAATCACAATCTGCTCGCTTCTGGTCTTTGTGATCATGTTGTTGGCGGTGGTTCCGACCCTCGTGGCTCAGGCAATCTCGCTTGTCGACACCCTGCCGCAACTCGTTCGTGATCTTCAAACTTTTGTTAACACCAGATTTCCAAGCCTGATGCAGCCCGATGGCGTGGTTCACGAGGCCCTCCGGTCTGCGGGGGAATTTCTGCAAAACAAAGGGCCGGAAATCTTTCAGGGCGCGTTAAACTCGGCCTCTTCCCTGCTCAATGTGGTCATGCTTCTGGTGATTGTGCCTGTCGTCGCCTTCTACTTGCTTCTTGATTGGGACCGCATGGTCGCGGAAGTCGACAGCCTGCTGCCGCGCGATCATGCGCCGACTGTCCGCATACTGGCCAAGCAAGTGGACAACACACTGGCGTCTTTCGTGCGTGGCATGGGCACTGTCTGCCTGATCCTTGGCACCTACTATGCGGTGGCCCTCATGCTCGTGGGTCTGCAATTCGGCCTCGTCGTTGGCTTTGTCGCGGGCCTTGTGACCTTCATCCCCTACCTGGGCGCGCTCATTGGCGGAGCGCTCGCAATCGGCCTAGCGCTGTTTCAGTTCTGGGGCGACTGGCTCTCGATTGGCCTTGTTGCCGCGATTTTCGCCATCGGCCAGATGATCGAGGGCAATGTACTGACCCCCAAGCTCGTCGGTAAATCGGTCGGCCTGCACCCTGTGTGGCTTTTGCTTGCGCTCTCGATTTTTGGCGCTTTGTTCGGCTTTATCGGCATGCTAGTTGCCGTGCCCGTTGCCGCCGCCATCGGTGTGCTTGCGCGCTTCATGGCCACGCAATACACCACCTCCAAGCTCTACCTCGGCCATTCAGAAAACGAGTCGGAGCGACAAGAGGCGGAAAACGACTGATTCATGGCCAAACAACTGAACTTTGACCTGCCTGTCCGGGCAGCGCTGGGGCGTGAAGACTTCTTTGTCAGCCCAGCCAACGCGCTGGCGCTTGGCCTTGTGGACAGCTGGCCGAATTGGACAAGCGGCAAGCTGGTGATCTCCGGCCCCGCAGGCTCCGGCAAATCCCATCTTGTTCATGTTTGGGCCAAAGTTTCGGGCGCACGTATCGTCGCTGCCGCCGATCTGACCGAGGCTGATGTACCTGACCTTGCCCGCACGCCCGTGGCTGTTGAGGACGTGCACCTGATCCCGGACGATCCAGCCGCTCAAACAGCTCTGTTTCACCTGCACAATCTCACGCTTGCCGAAGGCAATACACTTCTGCTGACCGGCATCGGCGCCCCGCCCCAATGGGGCCTCTCTCTGCCCGACCTCCTCAGCCGTATGCAAGGTGCGCCCGTCGCCGTGATGGACGACCCGGACGACATGCTGTTGATGGCGGTCATGGCCAAACAATTTGGCGATCGCCAATTGATGCCCAGCCCAGACACGATGGCTTATCTGGTCAAGCATATGGATCGCTCATTCTCGGCCGCGGCGCTTGTGGTAAAAGCCCTCGACAACGTCAGCCTCAGCGAAAAGCGTCCGATCACACGCGCTTTGGCCAAACGCGTTCTCGAAGGCGAATAGAAGCGCGCGAACCTCCGTCCTCCATCTCTCAAAGTCCGTGTTGCTACGCGCCCGCGACACCACGTTCACTGGACCCCGCTCCCAAATCGCCGTAAAGTCATCTTCCTGTTACCTGCCAATGGGATGAGTGGAATTATGACCCAAGCTGACTTCCTTAAATCCGACTTCCCCGCCCCGACCGAAATGCCGCATCTGGACCTCACCGGCCCTGATCGCTTTCACAATCGGGAGATGAGTTGGCTCAGCTTCAACTGGCGGGTTCTGGAGGAATCGGAAAACGCACGCGTCCCTCTGCTTGAACGTTTGCGCTTTCTGTCCATCTCAGCCACCAACCTTGACGAATTTTACACCGTCCGCGTCGCGGGCCTGCGTGAACTCGCACGCGAGGGCAACGTGACCCCGGCACAGGATGGCCTGACGCCCGCAGAACAACTGGTCCTCATCAATGAGGACGCGCGCAACCTGCTTCAGGAACAGCAGCGTATGTACAACGTCCTGCGCCGTGAACTTGAAGACGCCAATATCCTTATTCTGGACCGTCACGACCTCTCAGAAGAAGACCGCAGTTTTCTCGCTGATGTCTTCCTGAACCGTGTCTTCCCCATCCTGTCGCCTCTGGCTATCGACCCTGCGCACCCCTTCCCGTTCATCCCCAATCTTGGCTATTCTCTCGCCTTGCAACTGGAACGCACCAAATCCAAACGTGTCTTGCACGCCTTGCTGCCGATCCCGCATCAGATTGAGCGCTTTGTGTTCCTGCCGTCTGAAGCCGGCACGCACCGCGCCCTGCCGCTGGAGGAACTGCTCCTTCTGCATCTCGATAGCCTGTTCCCAGGGTACAGGGAAAAAGGTCACTGCGCCTTCCGCGTTCTGCGCGACAGCGACCTTGAGGTCGAGGACGAAGCAGAAGATCTCGTGCGCGAATTCGAAGTAGCCTTGAAACGCCGCCGCCGCGGTGAAGTGGTGCGTATGAAGATCACCAAAGACGCGCCCTCAGCGCTTCGAACCTTGATCATGGACGAACTCGAAGTCAGCGATGACGAAGTGGTCGAAATCGACGGCATGATTGGCCTCGCGGATCTTTCCGAATTGGTGATCGACGAACGTCACGATCTGCTTTGGCCGACCTTCGCCCCCCGTGTGCCGGAACGTGTGCAGGATTTCGATGGCGACATGTTCGCCGCAATCAGCCAGAAAGACATGCTGCTACACCACCCCTATGAAACCTTCGACATGGTGGTGCGCTTCCTGCAACAGGCCGCGCGTGATCCCGATGTGGTCGCGATCAAGCAAACTCTTTATCGCACCTCCAAACGCTCCCCGATTGTCGAGGCGCTCTGCGAAGCCGCAGAGGACGGCAAATCCGTCACCGCGCTTGTTGAACTCAAGGCGCGCTTTGACGAAGCCGCCAACATTCGCCAATCCCGCCGTCTGGAGCGCTCCGGCGCGCATGTGGTTTACGGGTTCACCGATTGGAAAACCCACGCGAAAATTTCGACCGTTGTCCGCCGCGAGGGCGACCGGCTTGTGACCTACACCCACTATGGCACCGGCAACTACCACCCGATCACCGCAAAAATTTACACCGACCTCAGCTTTTTTACCTGCGACGCTGATCTGGGCCGTGATGCCACTAAGGTGTTCAACTATCTCTCCGGTTATGTGAAGCCTGAAAAGCTTGAGAACCTCGCCATCTCGCCGCACAATCTGAAATCCACGCTGATTGCCAAAATCGACGCCGAGATCGCCCATGCGGAGGCCGGCAAGCCCGCCGAAATCTGGGCAAAAATGAACTCCCTGATTGAACCCGAAGTCATCGATGCGTTGTATCGCGCGTCACAGTCAGGTGTGAAAATCAATCTCGTTATCCGCGGCATTTGCGGCCTGCGCCCGGGCGTCAAAGGCTTGTCAGAAAACATCCGAGTGAAATCCATCGTAGGACGTTTTCTCGAACACTCGCGCATTGTCTGCTTCGGCAACGGCGGGGGCCTGCCCTCCAAAAAGGCGCGGGTTTATATCTCCTCGGCGGACTGGATGGGCCGCAACCTCAACCGTCGCATCGAAACGCTCATCGAGGTCAAAAACAACACCGTGAAGGCGCAAATCGTTTCGCAGGTCATGGCGGCAAATTTGGCCGATGTGGCGCAAACATGGGTGATGAACCCGGACGGTACCTTCGATCGTTTGCCAATCCCCGAAGGGGCGTTTGCCTTTAACTGTCACAGGTTCTTCATGGAAAACCCATCGCTATCGGGGCGGGGATCCGCCGGCGCCTCTGATGTTCCCAAATTGACTCACACCGAAGATTGACCCAAACCGCACGGTGCCGCACATTGAGGCATCATTTCTTGGGGACGTCTTTTGGGGATGACTATGACGACCGACCTCACCGATCCAGTCGCACACGACAGTGGCCTTTTCGGCCGTCCCATCTTCGAAGATCCGGAGGCCCGCGCACTTAGCCGTGTAGGCGTTGTGGACGTGGGGTCAAACTCCGTCCGCCTTGTGGTTTTTGACGGCGCAGCGCGCAGCCCTGCATATTTCTACAATGAGAAAATCATGTGTGCTCTCGGCGCCGGTCTGGCTCAGACAGGACGGTTGAACCCCGAAGGCCGCAAACGCGCCCTCGCCGCCATTGCCCGCTTCCAACGCCTTGCTCAAGGCATGCGCCTTTATGGCGTCACTGCGGTTGCCACAGCGGCCGTGCGCGAAGCCGAAGACGGCCCCGATTTCTGCGAAGAGGTGCGCCGCGAAACCGGCGTGCACATCCACATCATCGACGGTCAGGAAGAGGCCCGCCTCTCCGCGCAAGGTGTATTGCTTGGCTGGCCCGGTGCCTACGGTCTGGTCTGCGATATCGGCGGCTCCTCTATGGAGCTGGCCGAGATCACCGACGGCGAGGTTGGCCGGCGCGTCACCTCGTCATTGGGTCCGCTGAAGCTGCGCGACGTCAAGGGTGGGAAAAAGGGACGCAAAGCGTTTATCAACGCCACACTGGATAAGCTGCACGAAGAGATGGGCCAACAGAAAAACCGCCTCTTTCTGGTTGGCGGCAGTTGGCGTGCCATTGCCCGCGTTGACATGCACCGCCGCGGCTACCCTCTGCACGTGCTGCATGAATACCGCATGTCAGCTTCAGCAGTCCAAAAGACCGCCAATTTCATCAAGGAACGGGACCTAACCGAGCTGCGTCAGGAATGCGGCATTTCCGCTTCGCGCATGGATCTTGTCCCACTGGCCATCGAAGTGCTCAAGGGCGTGCTGCGCCGCTTCAAACCCCGCGACATCGCCATAAGCTCTTACGGCATCCGAGAAGGCATGTTGTACGAGCAAATGCCTGACCATGTTCGCAGCCGCGATCCGCTGATCGAGGCCTGCCGTTTCGCAGAAGCCAAAGACGCCCGACTTCCCGGATTCGGCCGCTCGCTGTACAAATTTATCCTGCCCCTGTTCAAAACCGCCAACGAGGACAAAAAACGCCTTCTGAAGGCTGCTTGCCTCTTGCACGATGTCAATTGGCGCGCCCACCCCGACTACCGCGCAGAAACCTGTTTTGACACCACCACGCAGGCAAATCTTGGCGGATTGCGACATTCCGAGCGGGTGTTCATCGGTCTGTCCCTATTGCACCGCTATCGCAACCGGCGCGAAGGCACCCGTTTTGAAGACATCTATGAACTTATTGACGACAAAGCGAAAAAAGAGGCCGAAGTGCTGGGCAAGGCGATGCGGTTTGGCGCCATGCTCTGGATGCAGAACCGTGAAGACATGGGAGAGCTGTACTGGCGCCCCAAAAAGCGCGAACTGCATCTAAAGCTGCCACCGGCAACAGGCGCGCTGTATGGCGAAGTGGCCGAGGCCCGTTTCATGTCGCTTTGCCGCGCTCTGGAGGCCACCCCCAAGGTCAAAATCGGGAAATAGACTATTTACGAGCCGCAAACCCCGAAGGCGTTACAGCTCTACGCCTTCGGTCTTGTCCGCCTCGGGCTTTGCCATCTCTTCGGGCGTTTTCTTGCGCAAGATAATGTCGCCATTATCCAGCATCTCAGGCGCATGGTAGCTGCTCCAATCCTCGACCTTGCCGACGATCTCCGCCATTGCTGGCCCCATCTCCATCAGAAAATCCTGCATTTGTGGCCCCACCTGCGCCGCGAAGTCACGCATGCCCTCCAGAGCCGGCGCCATTTCCTTTTGCAACCCCTCGAAAAAAAGCCTTGCGCCCTCTTCCATTAGGCGCGTCCCCATATCCGGCGCGTCGTCCGGCGCAACCTCTTCAGCCCAAACTGGCCCCGCCGCCAAAGCGGCACACAAAATCACAACATGTCTCATAGTCAAAATATGATGTTCGACGGGCAAAGTTTCAATCGCCCTTTGACAGCAGCACACGCCTGAATTGCATAACCCGTACAATCCATGCCAAGGTTACATTTTTGTTAATGGTATTAAGGACGCGCTATGACCATCCAGAGTTTTATCGGTTCATCACTCGCCTTTTCTGTGGCTCTCGGCCTGTCATCGCCGGTGTTTGCTGACGACGCAGCCACTCAATCGGCGGACACGGAGGAAACCACCGTCGTCACATTCGGCAACATCGACAAACTCGCCTCAAAGACCTGCAAGGGGCTGCGAGAAGCCCAACCTTGCCAGATCGAAATGGCTGCAGACAGCAGCAACTGTCGAGTCCGTTTCAACGACATCCGCATCCAGACGACAGTGACCTACACAAATTGGGGCCGCAACGACTCCCATCAAGTGAACCATCATTGGACCGGCGACGCGTGTAGACCACGGTACTATTTCCCGATTTCAAACGATGTGCGCGGCGGCAACATCAATCTGCGCATCACATACGCTATGACAAACGGCCAAAACGGCACCGAGACAAAATCCCTTGCGATCACAGGCGAGAACCCAACCAAGGATCAAATCCGCGCCGAAATCAACAATCTGACCTATGCGGTTGTCTTTCATCATCTTTCCAATCTCGAACAGTTCAAAAACGGTCATCCCAAATTGACCCGCGGCTTTGGGGTCGGCGCCCTCTCCGCTCCAAACGCGAGCGACATCTGGAACTGGAAACGCGGCGTGACCTTGCGCAAAGCGGGTCTGGACATCGCCTTTTCCAATGCAAAAAATCATCCGGCCAACATGCGTAATTCCGGCTTTGCAAACCTGCCGGACTTCACGGAAGAACAGGTCAAGCTGCAAGCTCTTCAATACATCGTCGGTCAGGATTACTTCATCCCCAACGCCTCAGGAAACGGTTGGGTAGAAGCCAAACCACGCCGTCCCTTCGCCGACAAAATCGTACAAATCGAAAAGGACATTCAGGCCGGTAATCCGCCGAACGGCTGGTAAAGACGCCGCGCGAGGCTAGATGTCGATATCCAAAACCACCGGAAAGTGGTCACTGGCTTTCAACAAGGCCTCGCGCACCTCAGGCACCGCGTAACATCCGTGATCCTCAAACGGATGCCAGATCCGCCATTTCGGCCCCGCCGCCCGCAACCCTTCGGACACAAACACATAGTCCAATAGCGCCTGCAAATACCGCTCTTCATGAGCGATAAAGAAGCGCGCCGAACTCGGCTGCACGCCAAATCTCTGCCCCAAAGCCATCCGCGCGTGAGGATCAAACAACCGCTGCTGCGACCCCGTGCCCATGATGATCTCCACCGACGAGCGCCCGAACAGATCTTCATATTCGTCAAGCCCGGGCCCGTCGTTCAGATCACCCAAGACAATCAAATCCTCTCCCGCGCTCAGATGTCCCTCTATCCGCCGCCTGAGCCATATCGCCTGCGCCAACTGCTTGCGCCGGTTGGCGATCGACACCCGCATCACCTCGTCGCGCGTCTTCGCCCCATGCGGTGCCTTGGATTTCAAATGGGCGCCGATCATGCGCAACTCCCGCCCCGCTTTGGTGCGCAGCGCCAACTCCAACGGGGGCTTGGAAAACACCACCTGATCCTCGGTGGCATCCACATCCAGATCAATGCTGAAAACCCCATCAAACCGAGGGGCCAGCGCATCGGTATTATGCCCTACCGGATCATGGCGCGCCTCAAGCACATCAGGATCATACATCAACGCAATCTCTTGCTGCGTGTCGTTGGAAAACCCCATAGCCGCCGACCGCGCCCGCAGTCCGAACACATCGGCAAACTGCTCCAAAGCGGCCACCGTGCGTCGCACCCGCCCCTGATCCGGCGCTTCGATGACCATCACGGCATCCGCATCCAGTGCAGAAAACACCACACCCAGAGCCTCCGCCTGCTGCGCACGTGTCACATCTCGACGGGATGACCAGCCGTCATCCATCACCAATCGGTTGGAGGCATCAAACAGCGAAGAAAACCATTCCACGTTATACGCGGCAATCCGCATCACGCGGCCTCGTTGATCTGTTCCCAGGCACGGTTCACATCAATCATGCGTTTCTCGGCCAATTTGATCGCCTCTTCAGGCACACCGCGCGCGATCATGGCATCCGGATGTGTCTCACGCACAAGCTGTCGCCACGCCTTGCGGATCTCGGCCTTGTCCATTTCCGGCGTCACGCCAAGTACCGTATAGGGGTCCGCCTCCGCATTTGGCACAAACCGCGACCGCATAGTGACAAAACACCGTTCCTCAACCCCGAGAATTTCGGCCACCCGCATCAGAAAGGCATCCTCATTGGGGTGATACTCCCCATCAGCCACCGCAATGTGAAACAGGCCCTCCATAAGGTCGTCCGGCGCCGTCCTGTTGGCGCCAAAAAGGCCCGCAATACGCGAGGCATACTCCTCAAATCCCGCCACATCCTGCCGTGCCATATTGAACACCTTGGCGGCATTTGGCTCGTCCTCTGGCGCAATCTGAAACACCTCCCGAAACGCCGTGACTTCATCTCGTGTCACAAGGCCATCGGCCTTCGCCATTTTTGCGCCCAAGGCAATCACCGCAATGGTAAAGGCCACAGACCGCTCCGGCGGGGCGCGCAAATGCTCAAAAACCGTGGACAAAGGCTCACCTTTGCTCAGCGACTCCAACGCTTGGGAAATTCGGGTCCAAATCGACATGACGTCACCTTAGCCTTTGCCTATGCCGCATCACAGCAATTTCTGCATTAACACAAGATCCATGCGGCGCCCGAATTTCTGCCCGACCTCGGGCATCCGGCCAACCTCGACAAATCCCATTTTCTTGTGAAACGCCGCCCCCGTGGCGTTCTCACCGCTGATGCCACCCACCAACACATGCATCTTTGCTGCCCTTGCGCGGGCTTCCAGTTCGGTCAACACCTGTTGTCCCACTCCCTGCCCCCGTGCCGACGGCGCAAGATGGATAGTATACTCAACCGTCTGCGCGTATCCGGGACCGCCACGGAACTGAAAGTAGGTGGCAAAACCAACAACTTCGCCACCGCTCTCCGCCACCACAAACGCGTCCCCGCGTGCGGCAAACTCTGCCTCAAGCGCGGTCGCACTTTTCTCAGTGGTGGTAAAGGTCGACACACCCTCGCGAATTTCGCCGTTCCAGATCGCCGCCACAGCTTCCGCATCAGCGCGACGCGCAGTACGAACAATCATTCCAGAACCCGAGCTCCATGCGCAGTTTCAAACGTGGCCCGCAACGCCGCAGCCCCCTCGACATAGACAACCCGCGCATCGCCAAGCCCAACTCGCTCCCGCAGCGCCACCGCCTCTGGGTGGGCCACTTCCAACCGCATCAAGCGACAACCCGACGGCGTCAAAAGACTCGCCGGCGTGGGCGAGACGTCCCATTGCATCAACGCCGGAAAGCAATCGTCATTGGGCAGAATGCCGCTCTCCGGCACCGCCATCCGCCAGCGCAGATCGCCGCGTTGCAACGCAACCGGCGCCCCAACATCCGCACCAAAGGCGGCCACGTCCGCCACCAGATCATCGCTACGGCAAATCCAGTTTCCAAGGCGCGGTGCCCCCTCAAAGCGGTCCAAATCAAACCACCGCGCATAGGGCAACTCCGGCGCCTCTGGATCGATTGCAATCGCCTCTAGATAAAGCCCCTCATCAAGGCCAAGCAATTGATTGTGCGTTCCAAAATGCGCGTGCTGCCCACCGGCCAACATCCGCACGCCCAGCGCGTCCTCAATATGCGCCACCGCCGCTTCAAGGCTCTCACCTGCAACCGCCAGATGATCCAGTTCCAACATGGCCGACTCCCTCGTGTTTCACGGCTCAGAAAACCTCAAAGCCCGCGCCGCCACAACGGCAAAGTCCACGCAACAGACGCCAAGAAAAAGGGACGCCAAAGCGCCCCTTTCCTATTGCCCTAAATACCTTGGGGGAGTCGCAGCCCGCTGCGACGGGGGCAAAGCCCCTTTACGCCCTACCCCCGCGCCGCGCGGATCAGTTTCAGAATGTCCTGCGCCGCCTCAGGAATGTTGGTGCCTGGGCCAAAGATCGCCTTCACGCCTGCTTTTTGCAGGAACTCATAATCCTGCTGCGGAATGACCCCACCACAGATCACGATGATATCCTCGGCATCCTTGGCTTTCAGCGCCTCAATCAACTGCGGTGCCAATGTCTTGTGCCCTGCGGCCTGCGAGGAAATCCCCACCACATGCACGTCATTGTCCACCGCATCCTGCGCCGCTTCATCCGGCGTCTGGAACAGCGGGCCTACATCGACGTCAAAGCCGATGTCGGCAAATGCTGTCGCGATCACCTTGGCGCCACGGTCATGGCCGTCCTGCCCCATCTTCACCACAAGCAAGCGCGGGCGACGGCCCTCTTCCTCGGCAAAGTCTTCGATGGATTTCTGAATGGCGGCAAAACCTTCGTCACCTTCATAGGCCGCGCCGTATACACCGGCCAAAGTCTTCACCTCTGCGCGGTGACGCCCGAATTCCTTCTCCATCGCCATGCTGATCTCTCCCACAGACGCCCGCGCCCGCGCCGCCTCCACTGCGGCGGCCAACAGGTTGCCGCCCTCTTTTGCCACCTTCGTCAGGTTGTCCAAGGCCGCCTCACAGGCTGCACCGTCCCTCTCGGCACGGATGCTCTCAAGCCGCGCAATCTGACTCTCGCGGACGGCGACGTTGTCCACATCGAGAATGTCGATCGGGTCTTCCTGCTCTTTGCGATATTTGTTCACGCCAACGATGACTTCGTCACCCTTGTCGATCATCGCCTGACGGGTCGCGGCACTTTCCTCGATGCGCAGCTTCGGCATACCCGAAGCCACAGCCTTGGTCATACCACCCATCTCCTCAACCTCTTCCATCAGCGCCCAGGCTTTCTGGATCAGATCATCGGTCAGCGCCTCAACATAGTAGGAGCCCGCCAGCGGGTCGACCACATTGGTCACGCCAGTCTCTTCCTGAAGCACCAGCTGCGTATTCCGCGCAATCCGTGCCGAGAAATCCGTCGGCAAGGCAATCGCCTCATCCAACGCGTTGGTGTGCAACGATTGCGTACCACCCAGAACCGCAGACATCGCTTCATAGGCGGTGCGGATCACGTTGTTGTAGGGATCTTGCTCCTGCAAGCTCACGCCCGAGGTCTGACAATGGGTCCGAAGCATCTTGGAGCGTTCGTTTTTCGCGCCAAACTCGGTCATCACCTTGTGCCACAGGAACCGCGCCGCACGCAGCTTCGCCGCTTCCATGAAGAAGTTCATGCCAATCGCAAAGAAGAAGCTCAGACGACCGGCAAACTTGTCGACATCCATGCCCGCATTCATCGCCGCGCGCACATACTCACGACCATCCGCCAACGTATAGGCCAGCTCCTGCACAAGGTTCGCACCCGCTTCCTGCATGTGATAGCCGGAGATCGAGATCGAGTTGAACTTTGGCATCTCGTTGGATGTGTACTCGATGATGTCCGAGATGATCCGCATCGACGGCTCAGGCGGGTAAATATAGGTATTGCGCACCATGAACTCTTTCAGAATGTCGTTCTGAATGGTCCCTGCCAGCAGCGCCTTGTCGTGCCCCTGCTCTTCGCCTGCGACGATGAAGTTCGCCAAAATCGGAATAACCGCCCCGTTCATGGTCATCGACACCGACACCTTGTCAAGCGGAATGCCGTCAAACAGGATTTTCATGTCCTCGACTGAGTCAATCGCCACGCCGGCTTTGCCCACGTCACCCACCACGCGCTCGTGGTCAGAATCGTAGCCACGGTGCGTCGCCAGATCGAACGCCACCGACACGCCCTGCTGACCGGCGGCCAGATTGCGGCGGTAAAACGCGTTGGATTCTTCTGCGGTGGAAAACCCCGCATACTGACGGATCGTCCACGGACGGCCCGCATACATCGTCGCCTTGGGGCCGCGGGTGAACGGGCCAAAACCCGGCAGCGATCCCATATGATCCAGCCCCTGCGTATCCGCTTCGGTATAAAGCGGTTTGACGTCGATGCCCTCCAGCGTGTTCCACGTCAGGTCTTCCAAAGGACGCCCGCGCAGTTCTTTCTCCGCCAGCTCTTCCCACTTCTTGGTATCGCTCATCGCAATGTCCCTCTTTCTAGTCCCTCGGCTCAGCACCCGCGAACGACGGCTGTCGCAGCGGCGTCTGCTCCTCAATCAAATAGGCAAGCCCCTCCGCCCCGGACCGCAACCAAGCCAGATCCGAAGCGTAAACCGCCCGCAATGTCTCTACCTGCATGGCGTTGAACGGTTGCCACCGTCCGTTGCCCTCAGGCAGACTTTCCTCGTCTTCATACCGGTCCAGCAGGGTCTCGCGCAGCGCATCCAGATGCGGCACCTGCGGCGTCACGCCCACACGCAACGGCGTTGGCGCATCAAAGCGCCCGCCCACAGCAAATTCCACCACGTCGTCAGGTTTTTCCCCGACACGTTCAAACGGCGCGACAAGAAATTCAGCATCCGGCACCGCCGCCGCAATATCCGTGATCACCCGCCGCCAACTGCGCGGTTGCGTCACCAGTCGATCCAACTCCGATTGCAACGGCACAGGAAAACCGTTCTGCACCGTATGCGCGAGCGCCGCCGCCCAATAGTCCTCGAGTGCGCGGATGTTTATGAGCACACGCGACACGCGCCCGTCAAAGGCATGTGCCATACGCGCCATTTTTTCACCTGCCGCGGGATACAACCGTTCGGTCGCGACGTTGCCACACAACCCGCCAATCATGCCCGGATCACAAACCAGCAATTCCTTTACGCGGGCGCGTTCATACATCGCGCACCGCAGCCTTACGCGGCCCGCCCCGCGCATCCGTCGCCGTTCAACACCATTCAGCCCCGACCGCAATGTCAGCCCGTCAAAAAGCCCCTTGCGTGTGTCCGTCATTGTCCAGACCGCCAGCCCGCGGTTGCGCAGGGCCCGCCGGTTGCGGTCTAAATAATACGTCAACGAAGTCACACCCGTCAGATGCGCCCCCACGTGCAAAATCACGTCCATGTCGCCATGCACCTCTTTGGTGGCCGGCCGCACAGGGGCGATCGGCGTAGTCTCCATCCCCTGCATCATGGTCCGACACCGGTGCATTTGCGGTTAATCACGCGAATTTTGCCGACCCGCGCATCAAAGAAGGTCGTATTGCAGCCAAAAGCGCTTATATTGCCTCTGACAGGAGACACCATGAAACACCGCTTAGCCTTTGTTCTGACAAGCTTTCTGGCCGTTCTGACGGCGCCGGTTCTTGCGGCCGAGGACACGCCGTCCGACGCATTGATCCAGCCCGCATCCGAGGTCGATCTGGAGGAATTTCTTTGGCTCAACCGTCCGCTGGTGGTGCTTGCGGACACAGACCGCGACCCGCGTTTCGTTGAACAAATGGCACTGATCGAGAAACGCGCGTCCGAACTGGTGGAACGCGACGTGGTGGTCATCACTGACACTGATCCCGCCAATGTGTCTTCGGTGCGCAAACAGCTGCGCCCGCGCGGCTTCATGCTTGCGCTGATCGGCAAGGACGGCATCACATATTTCCGCAAACCCTTCCCGTGGGATGTGCGGGAAATCTCAGCCTCCATCGACAAAATGCCAATGCGCCAACAGGAAATCCGCGACCGCCGCAACTGATGCCTATGTCCGCTTGCGTTTGTCATGGCATCGCCGCACCGCGCGCGGCCACCAGAATGTCATACCAATCCTGACGACTGAGTTGCACGTCATAGGCACGCGCGGAGTCCTTGATGCGCGCCACGTTCTGCGTACCAATCAAAGCAAACACATTTGCCGGATGCGTCAGCACCCAGGCCAGCGCCACATGATCCACGCCCACGCCTTCACGCGTCGCAATGCTCTCCAGCACCGCCAGAACCCGCGCCTCCTGCGTGCCTGCCTCGGGCTTATGCGCCGACGTCAAACGCCCGCCACCCAATGGCGACCACGCCATCACCGCCAGCTCCAGTTCCTGCGCAATATCCAACGTACCGTCTTCCAGCGGCGCAATCGCAAGCGGCGAAAACTCCGGCTGAGTCGCCACCAGAGGAAAATCCAGTTTGCTCTGCAGCGCCCGCACTTGCGTATGGGTGAAATTGCTCACCCCGGCTTCGCGGATTTTGCCGTCTTCCTGCAACGTGGTCAGCGCCAACGCCACCTCTTCAAAGGACGCCAGAAAATCCGGTCGATGGATCAGGAAAACATCGATAGCATCGGTCTTCAGCCGCGCCAGCGATGCCTCGCAGCTCTCAATAAGATTTGACGCGCGGCTGTCATACGGCACGGGCGGATGTATCCCCGCCTTGGTCACAAGAACCGTCTGTTCCCGCAAACTCGGCTGAGCGGCATACACCTCTCCCAACACCGCCTCTGCGGCACCGAACCCCTGCTGGCCAAACCCATAGATTGCTGCTGTGTCGAGCATATTCGCGCCAATCTCCAGCGCAGCCTCCACCTTCGCCGTCGCTTCGGAGACAGTAGATCCGGCAAACCGCCAGCACCCATAGGCCAACCGTCCGGCCTCAAAGGGGCCGATCCGTCCTGTTCTGGAAAAATGAAGCGTGTCGGCAGACATGGAATGTCCCAGTCGCAGCAAAAAGGAGGTGCCCGGCGTTGCCGCCGGGCTGGTTTTCTTATCGGATCATTCGAATTCCATGATCACATCGTCCACCGCGAGACTGTCACCAGCCGCTGCGTTGATCTTCGTGACCACAGTTGTCTTCTCGGCCCGCAGGATGTTTTCCATCTTCATGGCTTCCACCGTGCACAGCGCCTGACCTTCCTGAACCGTATCGCCGACTTCCACGTCGACCTTCACGATCAGGCCTGGCATTGGACACAACAGCATTTTCGATGTATCCGGCGCGACCTTCTCGGGCATCAGCTTGGCCAGTTCCGCCTGACGCGGGCTGCGCACATGCACGTTCAAATCAGCGCCGCGCGAGCGAATACGGAAACCGCCCGAGACTTTGCCAACCTTCAGCACCAGAGTCTCGCCACCCACTTTCAGGGTCGCCAGTTGATCACCCGGGGTCCAGTCAGAGCTCACCCGCAGCTTCTCGCCATCGGCAAACTTGATCGTAGAACCTTTCTTGTCGGCCTTCACTTTCACAGGGAACTCTTCGCCTTGAAGCGTCACAACCCACTTTTTGCCAACACGGCGCTCATGGTTGTCCATGCGGCCAGACACACGGGTGCGACGGATTTCCGCAACTCGATACATCGCCGCCGACGCCGCCGCGATCTTGCGAAGCGCGCCTTCCGGCAAGGTGACACCCTCAAAGCCGTCGGGGTATTCTTCCTCGATAAAGGCTGTTGTCATCTCGCCCGAGATAAACTTGGGGTGGTCCATCACCGCCGCAACAAACGGCAAGTTGTGACCGATACCTTCCAGTTCAAACCCGTCCAGCGCAGTGCGCATCGCCTCGACCGCTTCATCGCGTGTCGGTGCCCAGGTGCAAAGCTTGGCAATCATCGGATCGTAATACATGCTGATCTCGCCGCCTTCATAAACGCCGGTATCGTTGCGCACTGCGAAGTCCTTGCCGGTCTTCGCGTCATCCGCCCATTTGCCATTGTCCTGCATCGGGCCCGCCGCGATTTCCGCCGGCGGGCGATAGCGCGTCAAACGGCCGATCGACGGCAGGAAGTTGCGATAGGGATCTTCCGCATAGACACGGTTCTCAATCGCCCATCCGTTGATGCCCACGTCCTCTTGTGTGATCGACAGCGGCTCACCATTGGCGACGCGGATCATCTGCTCCACAAGGTCCACACCGGTGATCAGCTCTGTCACAGGGTGTTCCACCTGAAGGCGCGTGTTCATCTCAAGGAAGTAGAAGTTTTTGTCGCCATCCACGATGAATTCCACGGTACCCGCCGAGGCATAGCCCACGGCCTTGGCCAGCGCGACAGACTGCTCGCCCATTGCCTTGCGGGTGGCTTCATCCAAAAACGGGCTTGGCGCTTCCTCAACCACTTTCTGGTTCCGGCGTTGGATCGAACACTCCCGCTCGTTCAGATAAATGCCGTTGCCATGCGCGTCGCACAGCACCTGAATTTCGATGTGGCGTGGCTGTGTCACGAACTTCTCGATGAAGATACGGTCATCGCCAAAGCTGTTCGCGGCTTCGTTCTTGGACGACTGGAAACCCTCGCGCGCCTCCTGATCATTCCACGCGATCCGCATGCCCTTGCCGCCGCCACCGGCGGAGGCCTTGATCATCACAGGATAGCCGATCTCGTTCGAAATCTTGACCGCCTCGTCTGCGTCCTCAATCAGGCCCATATAGCCCGGAACCGTGGAAACTTCGGCCTCCTGCGCGATTTTCTTGGAGGTAATCTTGTCCCCCATCTTTTCGATCGCACCTACCGGCGGTCCTACGAAGGCGACGCCCTCGGCGGCCAACGCCTCCGCGAACTTCGCGTTCTCCGACAGGAAACCGTAACCCGGATGCACCGCTTGAGCGCCCGATTTCTTGATGGCATCCATGACCTTGTCGATCACGATATAGGACTGGTTCGCGGGCGGCGGGCCGATGTGAATGGCCTCATCCGCCATCTGCACATGCAGCGCCTGCTTGTCGGCATCCGAGTAAATCGCAACCGTCTTGATACCCATTTTGCGGGCAGTCTTGATCACGCGACAAGCGATTTCGCCTCGGTTTGCTATCAGGATCTTATCGAACATCTTATCGTCCTTCTTGGTCTTGGCCTGCGGTGTGATCCACAGTCATTGGCAACAAAAAAGCCACCGCCGCGCTGCCGCGCGTCGATGGCTTGTGTTCTTCGGTTGACGGTCGGGCCGTCAGGAAATTCTTACGGGCCGCAGCCCGTTCAGCACCTGGTAGAGAATTCTTTACAATAGATGACGTTGGCCGCACTGCCGACAATGGCGCCAGCGGCAAGGTTGCCGCCAACCACTGCTGCTGTCGCGGTGCCCGCGCCCGCGCCGATGAGGGCCTGTTCGCCGAAAGTGTCGCCGCAGGCCGAAAGCCCCGTGAACGCCACAAGTGAGATGATGCAGGTGAGTTTCCGCATTTGCCTGTTCCTTCCGCTCGTCCGGTCTTTGTGACCGGTTCACTATCCATTGTGCAACAGTGTTCCACCCCCGCACAAGTCATAGTACCGGCCCCGCATTCAGCGGGCAAAAAGACGGGTGATCCTGCAGGGACGCCGCAGAACCACCCGAAAGGGGAAGGGTAACGGAATACACTGTTACAGGAGCCAACCGCAGCGGGTTTCCGCTCCATGGAAGTGAGCATGGCACAGTCCGCGCGCAGCTCAATTAACAGATTTGTAACCTCTGCCGAATGAGCATTTTTCCGCCCTTTCAGGATATGTGTCGGCGAAATCACGCCCATTCCTCTCCGTTGCCATTGAACGCATCCGGAAAGGACACCTGCGCCACATCTACGTTGATGCGCAACAGCGCGTCATAGCTGGCCGGATCAAAAGGTTCCTCCGCAGGCACCACTTCGCGGCCAAACAGCCAACTCAGCCGCCCCGCGTCCAGATTTCCGCGCTCAAAGGGCTCTTCGCCAAACTGTTCCCACAGGGCCTGCATGAACCCCGCATCCGCACGGCGATCCGGCGGACGACGATCGCGAAACCGCTCACGCTGGGTGAGAGGCGTGGCGCCTTTGGGATTGGCGCGGCGGATTACAAACTGGAAATCGGTGCCGGGTAGTCGACCGGGGAAGCCGCGATGTTTGATCATAGCACGCCTCCTTTCTGCAAAGGGGCGCTTGATCGCGCGGTTACTGGGTGGACAGGCCGCGCGGCCTGTCCAAATCTTGCGTAACGACTGTTACTTGTATTTGCCGGTGTAGGCCGGCTCGGTCGAAATGGGCTCGGGTTCAACAACCACGTACTCTTCAACCGGTGCGGTGTCTGCGCATGCTGCGACAACGGCAACAAGGCCAACGGCCAGGAATGCTTTGATGCTCTTGGACATCTCTGTCTCCACGTTTTGTTTTCATATTGAACAGGACGTTTTTGTCCTGCCTGCCTCAAGGCCGCACGAATGCGACACGCCGAGATCATAGCGGATTCAGTAGCAAAAAGATATAGATAGCAGGCACAGCTAAAGCGCTGTGGCGGCAAAGTCGCAAAATCCCGCTTATGGCTCGTTGCTGCCGCAAGATATTGTGGTGTCATCAGAAACCCTCCCAAATACAGGAACCGTTTTCCACGGCAAAGGCTTCGAAAAACTGCGTCGCCAGCGTGGTGGTGACGCCAAATTCGGTCTCACGGTCTGCCATAGAGATGATCACCTGATCCACCTCTTTGCCTTCAATGGCAAGGTATGGCACCGCCACCCCGATGCAGAGATGCTCGAAGTCATCGACGATCTCGGCGAACTCCACCCCTTGCCGTATCAACGGCATCACATAGCGAAACCGCGCCACTTCGGTGTTGTCCTGTCGGGTCTCAAACAGGATTTCCTGCAAGTGGATGTCGTTTCCGGAAGGCACGGCCGGTGTCTCCTCCAAGGCCCCGGCCGTGGTCGCGCCCCAAAGGGTCCCTCCAAACGCGACGAATGCTGTGAATGCGGCGCGGCGGATCATGCGACCGCCCTCCCGCGATTTGCGTAACGCACCCAGCGGGCGCGGCACGCGGGGTTGTCCAGAACCTCCTGAATGGCGGCCTCAACGTGACCCTTGGCAAACCGGCCCTCGACCTGACCGCCTGCGGTCACGTGCAGCCCGCCCTCTTGGCGGCGAACCTCAACTGCGGGCGCAAAGCCGCGCAATCCCTGCAACGCCCGCCACATATCCTGCCGCACCTGATGCGCCATCGCCGCCCGCGCGCCATCCGGCAATACCGTGGATGCGGACACGTCAAACCGCGCTGTTGCCAATCGGCTCAGCGTCAGTGTGTCCCCATCACGCGTGATATGCCAGCGGGCTTTGGTCACTCCGGCGCATCCTCGTCGCTTGTCTCAAACTCAGCGGGGCTGATGATCTCGATCAGCTCCAGATCATCGGAATGGCGCACCTCACGGTGCTTGATCCCCGGCGGCTGCAACACGCACGATCCCTCGCGCAGCACATGCTCGCCCTGCCCTTCATATTCAAACACCACCCAGCCTTTGGTCACATAGACCAACTGGAACTCAAGCTCATGGGAATGCCACGCCGCAGGGCTCTCCATACCCGGCACCGCTCGAATGACATGCGCGCCGAACTTGCCGGACGTGGCGTTTTGAATGCCAAGATCGCGATATTCAAAAAACGGACGCAACCCTTTGCCGACAAAGGCAGAGCTGTCGGCATGAGAAACGGTGAAAGCTTGGTTTTCCCAAAGCTGCGTCATTTGTGGTTCCCTCTCGATCCGGTGGGCCGCGGCCGTCTGGGTGGGCGCATCGCGCCCGCCATGGGGCGGGCGGGCGCGGCCCGCCGCTGACGCGACGGGCAAAGTTTTACAACGGAATGTTGTCGTGCTTCTTCCACGGGTTCTCGAGCTTCTTATTGCGAAGGCTCGCGAACGCACGGCTCACGCGCTTGCGTGTGCTTTGCGGCATGATCACCTCGTCGATAAAGCCCCTCTCAGCCGCCACAAACGGCGTCGCAAACCGCTCTTCATAGTCCTGCGTGTGGGCCGCGATCTTCTCGGCGTTACCAAGGTCCGCACGGTGGATGATCTCGGTTGCGCCTTTCGCGCCCATCACCGCGATCTCCGCAGTCGGCCACGCATAGTTGAAATCACCACGCAGGTGCTTAGACGCCATCACGTCATAAGCGCCACCATAGGCTTTGCGCGTGATCACTGTCACTTTCGGCACGGTTGCTTCGCCATAAGCAAACAACAGCTTCGCACCGTGCTTGATCACGCCACCATACTCCTGGCTTGTCCCAGGCAAGAAGCCAGGCACGTCCACCAATGTCAGGATCGGAATTTCAAAACAGTCGCAGAAGCGCACAAACCGCGCCGCTTTGCGCGAGCTGTCAATGTCCAGACACCCGGCCAGAACCATCGGCTGGTTCGCCACAATACCCACGGTCTGCCCTTCCAGACGGATGAAACCGATCAGGATGTTCTTGGCGTAATCTTCCTGAATTTCATAGAAATCGCCTTCGTCCGCGACCTTCGCGATCAGCTCTTTCATATCATACGGCGTGTTCGGGTTTTCCGGCACCAGCGTATCAAGGCTCGACTCAAGCCGGCCTGGCTCGTCAAAGAACGGGCGCACAGGCGGCTTTTCGCGGTTGTTGAGCGGCAGGAAGTCCACCAGACGGCGCACTTCGGCCAAGGCCTCAACATCGTTCTCAAACGCTCCATCCGCGACCGAGGATTTCTTGGTGTGGGTCGAAGCACCACCCAGTTCTTCGGCGGTCACAACCTCATTGGTCACAGTCTTCACCACGTCGGGACCGGTCACGAACATATAGGACGTGTCTTTCACCATAAAGATGAAGTCGGTCATCGCGGGCGAATACACGGCACCACCGGCACAGGGGCCCATGATCACGGAAATCTGCGGCACCACGCCCGAGGCCATGATATTGCGTTGGAACACTTCCGCGTAGCCGGCCAGCGAGTCGACGCCTTCCTGAATACGCGCACCACCCGAGTCGTTCAGACCGATAATCGGCGCGCCATTCTGGATCGCCATATCCTGAATTTTGCAAATTTTCTGCGCATGGGTTTCCGACAAGGATCCACCAAAAACGGTGAAGTCCTGAGAGAACACATAGACCATACGACCGTTGATCGTACCCCAGCCCGTGATCACACCGTCACCTGCAGGCTTTTGATTTTCCATGCCAAATTCTGTGCAGCGATGGGTTTTGAACATGTCAAACTCTTCGAAACTGCCCTCATCAAGCAACAGCTCAATGCGTTCCCGCGCCGTCAGCTTGCCCTTGGCGTGCTGACTGTCGATGCGGCGCTGACCACCTCCCAGACGGGCGGTTTCACGGCGTTCTTCAAGTTGATGGAGGATATCTTTCATAGCAGGACCCCTGTAATTTGAGGCTGACCATAGACCTGCATGCTGCACTGCAAAAGGATTTTCCCGCAAATTTGCAAAACCGCCTCACGTCAAGCTGAGTAAATTGCAAATTAGCAAATATTTTACAGTTTAATCACCCCATGGACATTTGCCCCACGCACCCCTACCTCTTACAATATGAATGATCATTCACCGTCAAAATTTCTGGACCGCTCCACCCCGCCCAACATCGCCACGCTGATCCTGCTGGCAGGTGTTTCGGCGCTGTGCATGAACATCTTCCTGCCCAGCCTGCCGTCGATGACGGAATACTTCGACACGGATTACGGCGTGATGCAGTTGTCGATTGCTGTCTATTTGGCCGTGAACGCGGTGCTTCAAATTGTGGTGGGGCCAATCTCTGACAAGTTCGGACGCCGCCCGGTGATCCTGTGGGGTCTGGTAATCTTTCTCGTGGCCACCATAGGCTGTATCTACGCCCCCAATGCCGCTATTTTCCTGACTTTCCGCATGCTTCAAGCCGCCGTGGTCGTCGCGATGGTGCTGTCACGCGCGGTGGTGCGCGATATGGTTCCCGCCGATCAGGCCGCCTCGATGATCGGCTATGTCACAATGGGCATGACAGTTGTGCCCATGCTTGGCCCCGCGCTCGGCGGCGTGCTCGACCAATACTTCGGATGGCAAGCCTCATTCTGGATGCTTTTCTTTGCGGGCCTCGCGGTGCTGTGGCTCACGTGGCGCGACCTTGGCGAAACCAAGTCGTCCTCCGGCTTGTCTTTGGCACAGCAATTCCGCGAATACCCCGAGCTCCTGCTCAGCCCGCGTTTCTGGGGCTTCTCGCTTGCCAACGGTTTCACCTCCGGTGCCTTCTTCGCCTACCTCGGCGGCGCGCCCTTTGTGGCCACAGAACTTTTCGGCATGACCTCTGCAGAGATGGGCATCTATTTCGGTGCGCCTGCGGTCGGCTATTTCATCGGCAACTTCCTCTCGGGCCGATACTCCGCCCGCTTTGGCGTCAACCATATGGTGCTCGCAGGTTGTGCGATCTGCGGCATGGGTGTCGCAATCTCGCTGACCACATTCTTGTCGGGCAACGGATCGGCAGAGGTCTTTTTCGGCTTCATGACACTGGTTGGCATCGGCAACGGCTTGGCAATTCCGAATGCCACCGCAGGCGCCCTTTCAGTGCGCCCTCACCTCGCCGGCACAGCATCGGGCCTCACAGGCGCGATCATGATCGGCGGCGGGGCCGCGCTCTCAGCCCTCGCTGGCGCCCTGCTCAGCGCCGAGACTGGCGCCTTCCCGCTCCTGATCCTGATGCTAGCCACCAGCCTCTCAGGGCTCTGCGCAATTCTTCTGGTTATCCGTCGCGAAAAACAGCTCGGCCTCTGACGAGAGGCAAGACCATTCGCCGCAGTCCGCCACCCCCCCCTAGCGCGGGACACTTTGCAAAGTTATCTTTGCATCTATGCAAGGGGGAGGATTCTATGCCGACGCAGAAACTCTACGCAGGCGCAAAACTTCGCGAAATCCGCACACGGCTTGACCTGACGCAAAAAGACTTCGCCCAGAAACTCGGGGTCTCTCTGCCCTATTTGAACCAGATGGAAAACAACAACCGTCCGGTCTCAACCACGGTTGTGCTCGCCCTCGCACAGGAATTCGGCCTTGATGTAACCGAACTGTCCGCCGGAGACAGCGAACGCCTCGTGAGCGACATGCGCGAGGCTCTTGCCGATCCGGTTCTGGCCGAAGTCTCCGCCCCGCTTGCCGACCTGCGACTGACCGCGTCAAACGCCCCCGCTCTGGCCCGCGCGTTTCTAGAGTTGCACCGCGCATACCGCCAAACCCACGAGCGCCTTGCCTCACTGGATGAGGCCCTCGGTCGCTCCGACGTTCAGGCTCAGGCCAGTCCGTGGGACGAGGTGCGCGACTTCTTCCACTATTGCGACAACTACATCGACGCGGTTGACCGCGCTGCTGAACACTTCGCCAGTTCTGCCGCGGAAAAGGGCGGCATCCGCGCCGCCGCCATTGCCGCGCTTCAGGCCCGCGGCATCACCGTGGCCTTCACCGACATCGACGCCCTGCGCGACTTCGACGCCAAAGGCCAAACCCTGCAAATCTCGCGCTACGCCCAACCCGAAACCCAAACCTTCCAACTCTTGCTGCAAGTCGCTCTTTTGCAAAGCGACAAACTCTTGGAAGCCACCCTCGATTTCGCCCGCTTCCAAACCGACGCCGCGCGCTCTATCGCCAAGATCGGCCTCGCCAACTACTTCGCAGGCGCGGCCCTTATGCCATACAGTGAGTTTCTTGCCACAGCGCATGAGACCCGCCACGATCTCGAACTTCTGTCCAACCGTTTTGGCGCGTCGATTGAGCAGGTCGCACACCGGCTCTCCACCCTGCAACGCCCCGGAAACAAAGGAATTCCTTTTTTCTTTGTGCGCGTCGATCAGGCCGGCACCATCACCAAACGTCACTCCGCCACCCGCCTGCAATTCGCCCGCTTCGGCGGCGCTTGCCCGCTCTGGAACGTCCATCGGGCCTTTGAAACGCCAGGCCATTTCCTGCGCCAACTCGCCGAAACCCCTGACGGCGTGCGCTACATTTCACTGGCCCGCGATGTGTCCAAATCCGGCGGCCACTTCGGCGCGCCGGTGCGTCGCTACGCCATCGCCTTGGGCTGTGAAATCCGCCACGCCGACGCACTGGTCTATGCTGACCACATGGAACTGGACAACCCACAAGCCTTTGAACCCATTGGCATCTCCTGTCGCATCTGCGAGCGCGCCGACTGCCACCAGCGCTCTGTACCACCGCTGGAACGCCGCCTGACCATCAATGAAAACGCCCGTGGGGTTTTGCCATACGAGGTCGGCTGATGCGCCTCGCTTTCCGCCTCTTGTCGCTGACCATCATGCTGGCCTTTGCCGCAGTGACACTGGCGGGGCCAGCCGAACGCGTGATCCTCTACCCGTTTGACAGCACCCAAGTCAGCCCGACCGACGCAGGTCTTCCGCAAATCACAGAGCACCAACTGGCAGTTGGTGACAGCACCATCATCATCTGGACCGCGCCGCCGCGCAACGGCAAGCCTGTGATCTTTTATCTGCATGGCAATGCGGGCAATCTCGCCAATCGCGCTGGCCGGTTCCGCCGTTTCACAGAACGCGGATATGGCCTCATTGCGCTGGCTTACCCCGGCAGCAGCGGCAGCACAGGAACCCCGTCCGAGGCCAGCCTCACACAAGTCGCAGCCTTGGTCTGGAGTGCGCAGAAATCACTCCTGCCTAATCATCGGTTCAACACGGTCATATATGGAGAAAGCCTCGGCACCGCCGTTTCACTGCACCTCACCTCAATCGCGCCCACGCCCCCAACAGCCATAGCCCTCGAGGCCCCGTTCACATCCATTCCCGCCATGGCGGACCATCACTACCCCGGCACCGGAGAGCTGGCAAAACGTCTGCAAAATCAATGGGACAGCCTCACCGCCGCCAAATCCGTCACCGTGCCCCTGTTTATCATTCACGGCACCAACGACACGCTGATCCCCATAGAAATGGGGCGGCAAATCCACGCTGCCGCCCCGTCCAGTTCAAAACAATTTCTCGCGGTGAAAGGCGCCGGTCACACCGACCTCTGGCGCTCAGACACCCTGCCAAAGCTCTACGCCTTTATCGATCAATTCGCTTTCAGATAGGCGTAGATCTCGTCTTTCAGAGCCCCGCGCCGCTTGCGCAAATCCACCTCGGACAACTCTTCGCGTGGCGCCACATTGGTCTCCGCCGCGTGCACCTTGCGGTTCAGCTCGTGATACTCGCCCGCCATCTTCGCAAAATGCGCATCATCGACTTTCAGCGTGCTCATCTTTTCGACGAATTCCGGGAATTCTTCGGCCAGCTCATGGGGTGTGTTCGCCATTTTTTTGCGCTCCTCTGCAAATGTCACAAGGAGACTAGGCGACATTCCGCGCACTTACTTTGACCCCGATCAAATGGGCGCGGCACTAAGGCTATCTTTGTGCCGTTTCCCAATTTGGATTGAACCACGGTTCCGCATTGGACGCAGGCAACCGACGCCCAAGGATGTGATCGGAGGCCTTCTCTCCGGTCATGATCGACGGGCCATTGAGATTGCCGTTGGTGATCCGCGGGAAAATAGAACTATCAGCCACCCGCAACCCATCCACGCCAATCACGCGACACTCCGGATCAACCACTGCCGTCGGGTCATCCACCGCCCCCATTTTGCAAGTGCCACAAGGGTGATAGGCGCTCTCGGCATGCTGGCGGATAAAACTGTCCAGCTCATCGTCGCTCTGCAACGCCTCGCCCGGCTGGATTTCATGCTTCACAAAGGGCTTGATGGCGTCCTGTGCGAAAATTTCCCGTGTCAGACGTAGGCAGGCTCGGAAATCCTCCCAGTCCTGCTCCGTCGACATATAGTTAAAGAAGATATGCGGCGCTTCCTTTGGATCGGACGAAGTCAACGTCACAGCCCCGCGAGACGGCGACCGCATCGGGCCGACGTGCGCTTGAAATCCGTGCCCCTCAGCCGGCGCCTGCCCGTCATAGCGCACCGCAATCGGCAAGAAGTGATACTGGATGTCCGGATACTTTATCCCTGCCCGCGAGCGGATAAATCCGGCACTCTCAAATTGATTGGACGCGCCCAGCCCCTTCTTCGCAAAGAGCCACTTCGCACCAACCAACGCTTTGCCGAAAAGGTTGAAATACTTATACAACGTGATCGGCTGCGTGCAGGCCATCTGCATATAGACCTCAAGGTGGTCCTGCAAATTCTGCCCGACGCCAGCGCGATCCGCGACCACGTCAATACCGTGTTCCGCCAGATGCGCCGCCGGTCCGATCCCCGACAACATCAACAGCTTCGGAGAATTGATCGAGCTTGCCGCCAAAATCACCTCGGCATTGGCACGCACAACCTGCACCTGCCCGCCGCGTTCGATCTCCACGCCCACCGCGCGGCCGTTCTCGATGACAACCTTGCGCGCCAACCCTTTGATCAGGTCGCAATTTTCGCGCTTCAACGCGGGCTTCAGATACGCATTCGCCGCCGACCAGCGCCGCCCCTTGTAGACGGTCATGTCCATCGGGCCAAAGCCCTCTTGCTGCGCGCCGTTGTAGTCATCCGTCACCGGATACCCAGCCTGTCGACCGGCCTCCACAAAGGCCGCATGCAGCGGATTGTCCCTCGGCCCGCGGCTCACATGCAATGGGCCGTCTTTGCCCCGCCATTCCGGATCACCGCCCTGGCCACTTTCATGCCAGTGCTCCATGCGTTTGAAGTAGGGCAACACATCGGCGTAATTCCACCCCGTGGCGCCGCTCTCGGCCCAATGTTCATAGTCGCCTGCATGCCCACGCACATAGACCATACCGTTGATGGAACTCGATCCGCCAATCACCTTGCCCCGCGGACACACAAGCTTGCGCCCACCGAGCCCTGGTTCCGGCGCACTCATATAGCCCCAATCATAGGTCTTCATATTCATCGGATAACTCAGCGCCGCCGGCATCTGGATCAGCGGCCCCGCATCCGTGCCGCCATGCTCAATCACCAGAACCGATTTGCCAGCCTCACTCAGGCGGTACGCCATCGCACAGCCCGCGCTTCCTGCGCCTACTATCACATAATCCGCCTGCATCAGACGCATCCCCTTGAACTTGAAAAACCCGACCTACTGACGGTCGGGGGGAGTGGATGGGCGGCCATCAATCGACCGGCCCACGCCGCAAACGCCATCAGAACGGCGCCTCAACATCGCCCATGCGCACATAGACGGATTTCACTTGGCTATAGTGGTTGATCGCCTCTTTGGAATTTTCGCGCCCGACACCGCTGTTTTTCACCCCGCCAAACGGCGCCTCCACCGGCGCGTCATTGTAGGAGTTGATGAAACAGCTGCCCGCTTCCAATTTGCCGATCACACGGTGACCACGGCTCAGATCGGACGTGAACACCCCCGCCGACAAGCCAAACTCGGTGGCATTGGCGCGCGCGATCACCTCTTCTTCAGTGTCAAAATCCAGCACCGACATCACAGGGCCAAAAATCTCTTCACGCGCGATCGTCATGTCATCTGTCACATCGGCAAACACCGTCGGCTCCAGATAGAAACCCGGACGCTCGATCCGGCCGCCGCCGCACACCAGCCGCGCTCCTTCTTCCTTGCCCTTGGCCATATACCCCAGAACAATGTCCATCTGACGCGCGCTCGCCATCGGGCCAAAACTCGTGGCCTCATCCAACGGATCACCAATCACCGCATCGCCCAACCGTTCCGCAAGGCGTTTCAGGAATTTTTCCTTGATGTCCTTTTGCACAAAGACCCGCGTACCGTTGCTGCACACCTGACCGGAGCTGTAAAAGTTCGCCAGAATTGCACCGCCCACGGCGTTTTCGACATCCGCATCATCAAAAATGATCAGGGGGGATTTGCCGCCCAGCTCCATCGTCACATGTTTCAGATGGCTGGCCGCCGCCGCATAGACCTTCTTGCCCGTCGGCACTGATCCGGTGAGGCTTACTTTGTCCACCCGCGGATCATTGACCAAGGCACCGCCAACTTCGCCCATGCCCTGCACCACATTGTAAACACCGGCTGGTACACCGGCCTCATGCAGGATTTCCGCCACCTTAAGGGCGCACATCGGCGTCGTTTCCGAGGGCTTGAACACCATTGCATTGCCACAGGCCAACGCCGGCGCGCCTTTCCAGCAAGCAATCTGCGTCGGGTAATTCCAAGCCCCGATGCCCACGCAAACCCCCAACGGCTCGCGCACGGTATACACCCAATCGTCTCCCAACGGGATGTGCTCGCCGGTCAGGCTGGCCGCCAGACCGCCAAAATACTCCAGAGCATCCGCGCCACTTGTCGCATCCACCGCGATGGTTTCCTGATAGGGCTTGCCGGTGTCGTATGTTTCCAGAACCGACAGTTCATGATTGCGCTCCATGATCATGGCCGCCGCCCGCGTCAAAATCCGCCCACGGTCCCGTCCCGACATCGCCGCCCAGACCTTCTGTGCTGCCTTGGCACTCTCCAAAGCGCGCTCAATGATTTCCGGTGTTGCGGCATAAACCGTTCCGATCACCTCACCAGTGGCCGGATAAACAATCTCAATCGGCGTGCCGTTGGTGTCTTCAACATATTCGCCGCCAATAAAATGGCTCGCTGTGGGTTGCAGCTGCATCGCGCGCTCCTCGCAAATTGCGCCCCTCAGGGCACCAGAATCCCTCCGGAGACTCTCCGGTGCCGAAAACCCTAGCACCGCCCATTCATTTTTTAAATGCTCATTTAAAAAATTTATTTGAACGCCAATATTGCCTACACCCCCTACTCCCGTCACAGTGGCGCCATGGCCCGTACACGTATCCGCGACATCCGACACGAAGAGTTGATCCACGCCACAGTCACCGCTGTGCACAAACGTGGATATGCTGCTGTAACCATGGCGGAAATCGCCGCCGAAGCCGGCGCATCCGCCGCCTCGATCAACTATTATTTCGGCTCCAAAGAAAAACTGATGGAAGCCACCATGCGCCGCATGCTGACCATGCTGAAAGAGGCCCAGCTGGAACGCTATGCCGTCGCAAAAACCCCGCTGGACCGACTGATGGCGGTGATCGATGCCAACTTTTCTGACCGGCTGTTCACGCTGGAACAATGCGCGATCTGGATGCAGTTCTGGGCCAATGCCCCCTATGTCGAAAGCCTCTCCCGCCTGCACCGCATCAACCGCGCCCGCGTCACATCCCATTTCCGTGCCGAGTTGCGCAGCCTGCTGCCCGACGCGCACCGCGAAATCGTGCGCGAAGCCCTGCAAAGCTATATGGATGGCGTCTGGCTTGAGGCCGCACAGGCCAATGAGCCCCTCAATCCTGCCGCCGCCCGCGCCGAGGCCCGCCGTTTCACCCGTCTGATGCTAGAAAACGCGGCCTAAGGGCGCAGATACACCGCCTGAGTGCCATCACCGCCCACCAATCGCACGCGCATTTCATCCGGCGACACACTGTCCAAAATCAGGCACGGTGGCTCATCCCAGGGATTGACCCAGGCAATCAACGCCGGCCCCTCGCCCGCCGCCCCGTCACAGGTTGGTGCCAGTTCCATCATGTATTCCGTCTGCACCTGCCCGCTCACATACTCCGTCACGCTCGCACCGCTGACATAGCTCTGGTACTGCGGCGCCCCCGCCAACATCCACTGCCCCTGCAAAAACCCGCGTGTCTCCGAAAATTCATCCAGATCAGGGTCCAACTCGAAACTGTGAATAGAGATCTCCGCTGACATATCCCCCATAGACACAATATCTGCGCGCATCATCAGCGGCGCGTTCTGATAAAGCGTGCCAATCGCCTCAAGCACATAACTTGGGGTCGGGCCTTCCCAATTGGCATAGAGAATCGAGCCTCCGAACACGAAACTGCAATACGGATAGTCAGTCTCAAAAAGGCACTCCTGCACCAGCACCACACCTTCAAACGGCTCGCCTTCGATGCCTATCTCCTGTCCGGTATCCACAGCCATGTTGCCGGCCACAGCGGCCACCGGCAAAACCAATCCCAATCCGGTCAATCCCCGAAAAAACGCCATCAAAATCTCCCTTTACAAGAAACCTAACGTTCTCAGATCAAAACGCCAACGCTCCGTGACTGCGCAATGCCGGCCTCATCCTATTGCCCCAAATACCTTGGGGTGAGCGCGCCAGCGCGAGGGGCAACGCCCCTCAAACCTTGGTTTGTCCCACCAGAGGCGTCACCTGCCGGCGTTTGATCACCGCCTCGCGCCACGTCATGAAACTGATCGCCGCGATGATCACCCCCGCGCCGACAATGACCCAGAAATCCGGCTCTTCGCCGAAGCCAATCCAACCAAGCAAAACGGCCCAAACCATCTGCAAAAAACTCACCGGTTGCGTGACCGTCACAGGCGCCGCCGCAAAGGCCAAGGTCATCGTATAGTGTCCAGCTGTGGCAAAGCAGGCGACTGCAAACAACAGCCCCAATTCGCCCAACGTCGGCGTCACCCAGACCATCGCCGCCAGCGGCGCCAAACCAATCGTCACCGTGACCGACAACATGCCGACCACCACCGTCGCACTGACCTCTTCGCTAAGGATTTTTGCAATCAAATACCCACCCGCAAACGACAAAGCCGTGCCCAGCATTGCGATATGTCCTGCACTCAACTCCCGAAACCCGGGTCGCAGAATAATCAACACACCGATCAGCGCCAGAATGATCGCGATGATCCGTCGCGCCGCCAGCTTCTCCCCAAGGAAAAGCGCAGCCCCCACAGTCACATAGACCGGAGAAAGATAATTCATCGCCGTGACTTCTGCGATTGGGATCTGTGTCATGGCATAAAACCAGAGCACCACCCCGCCCGTGTGCATCACGCCCCGCGACGCAAACAATCCAACCTGTCGCTTTGTCAGCTTGGCGCGCAGGATCGGTTTGATCATCGGGATCAGAAACACCGCGCCCAAGGCATAGCGCAAAAACGCTGTTTCCGCCGCCGGCAGTCGCGGCCCGACCATCTTCACCAAGGCCGTCACCGCCACAAAGCACAGCCCCGTGACCAGCATCCAAAAGACGCCCTTGAGTGGATTATATCCCTGCGGTTCTGCCATGGCTGCAAAGGAGCATGGCCCTCACGGATTGTCGAGGTCGAAAACAGGTTAACGACCTCGCGTCCCGCCAATCACGGCAGCGGAATAAACTCCGCGTCATCACCGGGCGGCAACTGGAACCGACCGTGTTCCCAATCCCCGTCGGCCCAGGCCTGCTTTGCCGCCTCGATCTTCTCTTTGGAAGAGCTGACAAAGTTCCACCAAATGTGGCGCGGCCCGTTCATGGTTTCCCCGCCCAGCGCCATCAACCGCGCGCCCGCAGGCCCCGCCGTGACCGTGATCGCATCACCGGGCCGGAACACCATCATCCGACCTGCCTCAAACACATCGCCTGCGATTTCTACTGATCCCTCAGACACATAAAGACCGCGATCCTCATGGTTGTCCGGCATCGGCAACTTCGCCCCCGCCTGCAACATCACATCCGCGTAAAAGGTCTCCGACATCATCGTCACAGGCGCCCGTTCCCCCCAGGCATCCCCAAGGATCAAACGCACCTGCTTCCCTTCGCCTTCCAGCACGGGAAGTGCCTCTTTGCCATGATGCTCAAACAGCGCCGGATCATCCTCGCGGTCCTCCGGCAAGGCGATCCACGTCTGAATACCAAACAGGCTCGATGGCGCCTTTCGCGTCGCCTCGCTTGTGCGTTCCGAATGGGTCACGCCATTGCCTGCCACCATCCAGTTCACCTCACCGGGATAGATCATCTGATGCGTGCCAAGGCTGTCGCGATGCTCAAACTCGCCTTTGTAAAGGTAGGTCACAGTGCCCAGCCCGATATGCGGATGCGGCCGCACATCAATGCCCGTTCCGGTGATGAACTCTGCCGGCCCTGCCTGATCAAAGAATATGAACGGCCCCACCATCTGCCTGCGTGGCGCAGGCAAAGCACGGCGCACCTCAAACCCGCCCAGATCCCGTGCACGCGGCACGATCACGGTTTCGATTGCATCCGGATGTGTGGTGTCCGGCAAAGACGGATCAATCATAGGGTTCCAGCTCATGGCGTCCTCCTTGGGATGTTGCCCTTAGAATATGCCACTTGCATTCACGCACAAAACATCGACCAATCAACAGAGGCTGCGCACTGACGCACAAATCAAGGTGCCAACAGCAAACTCGCGGCAATCACCCACATGGTCAAACCGACAATCACATCCAGCACCCGCCAAGCGGTCGCGCTGGTGAACACCGGCCGCAAAAGTCGTGCACCAAATCCAAGCGAAAAAAAGAATGCGAAGCTCGCGCAGACCGCTCCAAGACCAAAGGCCCAGCTTGGCTCATACTGTGCCGAAATCCCACCCAACAGAACCACCGTGTCCAGATACACATGCGGGTTCGCCCATGTCAGGGTCAAACATGTCGCAAGCGCCGCCCCCAGTGATCTCGCACTGCCGCCGCCGTCGTCAAGCTTGTCACCACCTCGAAAGGCCGCACGGAAATTCATCGCGCCATAGACAAACAAAAACGCCGCCCCGCCCCAGCGCACAACATTCAACGCCCAAGGATTGGCCGAAATCAATCCGCCAAAGCCCGCCACTCCGGCGGTGATCAAAATGGCGTCTGAAACCGCGCAGGTCAGAACCAGAGGCAGCACATACTGCCCCCGCAATCCTTGCCGCAACACAAACGCGTTTTGCGCGCCGATTGCCATGATCAGGGAAAAGCCAAGTGCAAATCCCGCGACTGTCGCCTCAAACATTGTCTCACTCCGACGTTTCCCGCATTTGACTACGGTGCACCGGTGAATTACTCAAATTAAAACAACTGACACTACATAAGTATTGCTAATGAAGATCGACTACGCTCAACTCGCCGCGCTATCGGCCATCCTGCGCACAGGCACTTTTGAGGCCGCGGCCGAAGAGCTTGGCATCACACAATCTGCCGTGTCCCAACGCCTGAAGGCGCTCGAAGACCGCGCTGGCACCCCTTTGGTGAAACGCGGACAACCCTGCGTTGGTACAGAAACCGGCCGCCGCCTTGCGGCGCATCTGGATCAGGTCGGCATGCTGGAAACCGCGCTGGCCCAAGATCTGTCCGCCCTCACGCCGCGCACCGCGCGGCTGCGTATCGCCGTCAACGCAGACAGTCTCTCAACGTGGTTCCTGCCCGCCATCGCGCAGGTGCCGGATCTTCTGTTTGATCTTGTCGTCGATGATCAGGATTTTTCTGCCGACTGGTTGCGCCGTGGCGAAGTGGTCGCCGCCGTCACCGCGCATGAAACACCTGTTGCGGGCTGCGACAGCGTGCCTTTGGGCACCCTCACCTATGTCGCCTCAGCCAGCCCTGCCTTTGTGGCGCGCCATTTTTCTGACGGTGTCACCGCCAAGGCGATCGCCAAGGCACCGATGCTGGTATTTGACCCCAAAGACCGCCTGCAACAAATCTGGATGCGCGAGCATCTCGGCGCTGCTCCTACGCCCCCAAGCCACCGATTGCCCTCATCCCAAGGGTTCGTTGACGCCTGCCTGCTTGGACTTGGCTGGGGAATGAACCCCGCCCCGCTGATCAAACCGCATTTGGACGCCGGCACACTAGTGCCCCTCTTGCCAGACGCATGCCACAGCACGCCCTTGTTCTGGCAATCCACGCGTCTTCTGCGCCCCGCGCTGTCGCCGCTCTCCGCAGCGATAAAGCGCATGGCGCGCGCGGCCCTCCTCTCCTAATGGAGGCATGTCAGCTTTGAGACACCTGAGGAGCAGCGCGTTCTGTGGCCTCACAAATTGGGCAAGCGCGTGTTGGTGGCAAAGGACTCGACCACAACTGCGATCCGGCGCGCACGTGTCTTCTGTGTCCCAGCCCCCGCGATCCAGCGCAACACGTTGCGCCTGTAAGTCGCTGTAGACGCATCCCAAATTGCGCGGGCGCCTCCAACGATGACCAAAGAACTCATTAAGTCTTCCGGCGCCTGCACCTCCGCGGCCTCCGCTTTGGTCTGCCACATGCCCGTGTCTTTGGCGATCTGGACCGAAGTCACCCCACGCGCCCGCATACGTCCCTCAGCCATCAGCCGTTCCGCGCTGGCGCGGGACTTCTCGTTCCAAACGTGTCGGTCACGCGGCGCGATGTGAACCATTGATCGGTCGTCTTCCAATGTCTCAGATCGCCCCGCCATCCATCCAAAAGCGATCAGGGCATCCAGAACCTCATCGCGTGACACAAAATGTGCGCTGCGGTTCTTTCGATAGGTAACAAGCCAAAGGCCGCTGCGTCGGCTGGCGTTTCGCTCAAGCCAATCCCAAAGCGCCGCAACACTTGTCACTTCAATCTTCTGCTCAACTTCCGTTTCCATGCATCCCTCATGGCTTCACTCGCTAAAGCCATGGGTCATACGTTCGGCTGACCGCTCCGGTTCAAAAATGCAAAAACCCGACCACTTTCGTGATCGGGTTTGCTCAATAAGATCAGCAAACGTGCTTAAAGCTGCTCCATCACCTCGTCAGAGGCTTCAAAATTCGCGGTCACACGCTGCACGTCGTCGTCATCTTCCAGCGCATCAATCAGCTTCATCAGCTTCTGCATGCCCTCAAGGTCCATCTCGGTGGTGGTGGTCGGCTTCCAAACGAGCTTGGTGCTCTCGGATTCACCCAAAGCCGCTTCAAGCGCGTTGGAAACGTCATTCAGATCGGTATCTTCACACCAGATGATGTGACCATCTTCCGAGCTTTCCACGTCCTCGGCACCCGCTTCGATCGCGGCCTCAAAAATGCTGTCCGCATCGCCGGCATCTGCGCCGTAAACCACTTCACCTTTGCGGTCGAACATGAAACCCACAGAGCCGGTCTCGCCCAGATTGCCGCCATTCTTGGAGAAGGTCGAGCGCACGGTCGATGCCGTCCGGTTGCGGTTGTCAGTCATCGCCTCGACGATCACCGCGACGCCATTGGGGCCATACCCCTCATAGCGGATTTCTTCGTAGTCATCACCTTCGGCCGCCGTCGATTTTTTGATCGCGCGGTCGATCACATCTTTCGGCACCGACTGGCTCTTGGCTTCTTTAACGGCCAGACGCAAACGCGGGTTCTTGTCCGGATCGGGGTCGCCCATCTTAGCGGCCACTGTGATCTCTTTGGAGAGTTTCGAAAACAGCTTGGAGCGTACGGCGTCCTGACGCCCTTTGCGGTGCTGAATGTTTGCCCATTTACTATGGCCGGCCATGAATTGCCTCCGGATTGTCTGGCGTGTTCGCTTGTCAGGGGTCTCTATACGTCAAGGCACACAAGGGTCGCAACCCGCTTGCTTTCAGAGCCCACCTACGTTTGAGTCTCCGAAACAGAATTGCTCACAGGCGCATTTTTATGACCACTGACCAGATCATCCTTTTCAGCCTCTTCGGCCTTGTCTTTGCCATGCTGCTCTGGGGACGTTTCCGTTATGATCTGGTGGCGTTTTCGGCCCTGATGATCGGCGTCGTGTTGGGTGTTGTGCCCACCAAAGACGCCTTCTCCGGTTTCGGCCACCCCGCCACCCTAATTGTGGCGCTGGTGTTGGTGGTATCTGCGGGTCTGGTCCGTTCTGGCGCGGTTTTTCTTATCACTCGCACGCTTGTCGACAGCGCGCGATCCCTTGGCGCCCATATCACAATCATCGGGGCCATCGGCGCGGTGCTTTCGGCCTTCATGAACAACGTCGCAGCCCTCGCGCTCTTGATGCCGGTGGACATTCAGACCGCCCGCAAAGCAGGCCGCAGTCCCGCCAAATCGCTGATGCCTCTCAGCTTCGCCACCATTCTTGGCGGCATGGCGACCCTGATCGGCACGCCGCCCAACATCATCATCGCCTCCATCCGCGAAGAGGCCACAGGCGAGCCCTTCGGCATGTTCGACTTTGCCCCTGTGGGCGGCATCACCGCCATTGTCGGCTTGGCTTTTGTAGCGCTCATCGGCTGGCGCCTGATCCCCGAACGCGAAGACGCAGGCAAAAAGGCTGCCGAACTGGGCCAATATATCGCCGAACTCACCGTCCCTGCCGAAAGCAAATTGATCGGCAAGCGCCTTGCAGAGTTGGACGGCGATGCAGACGACGCAGACGTGGCCGTCATCGGCCTGATGCGCGACGGCACGCGCCGGTACGGGTCCTCACGCAACACCATGCTGCAAGAAGGCGACACGTTGGTGCTCGAAGCCTCGCCAGATGCGCTCGACGAATTCCGAGCTGCGCTCTCACTGAACTTCTCGGATGAAAAACGCGAGGAACACCTAAAAGCCGCTGGCGACGGTCTCGACATCATCGAAGTTGTTGTGCCCGACAGCGCCCGCATCGCCGGTAAAACCGCTCAGGCACTTGGTCTTGCGTGGCGACAGGGCGCGGTCCTGATGGGCATCTCCCGCGAAGGCCGGCGCATCAAAAGCCAGATCCGCAAAACCATCGTGCAGCCTGGCGACATTCTTCTGGTCCTTGTTCAGAAAAACCGCGGCGCGGACGTCACCGACTGGCTCGGCTGCCTGCCTCTGGCCGATCGCGGCCTTGTCGTGACGGCCGACAGCAAAATGTGGCTCGCCATCGGTCTCTTTGTCGGCGCGGTTGCCGCGGCATCCTTCGGCCTGATTTACCTGCCCGTGGCGCTTGGCCTCGTGGTAGTCGCCTACGTGTTGACCCAGATCGTGCCGATCTCAGAGCTTTACACTCACATCGAATGGCCCGTGGTGGTGCTGTTGGGCTCTATGATCCCGCTCGGCGCGGCGCTTGACAGCTCCGGTGGCACAGCGCTGATTGCCAACAGTCTGATCAGCCTGACCTCCGGCCTTCCCGCTTGGGCTGTTCTGACCGTGCTGATGCTGGTGACAATGACGCTCTCCGATGTCCTCAACAACACCGCAACCACCATCGTCGCTGCCCCTGTGGGTATCCAGATGGCCAACACCATGGGGGTTTCCGCTGATCCGTTCCTGATGGCTGTGGCCGTTGCCGCAAGTTCCGCCTTCCTCACGCCCATCGGTCATAAGAACAACACCCTGATCCTCGGCCCCGGCGGCTATCGCTTCGGGGACTATTGGCGCATGGGACTGCCTTTGGAAATTCTGGTGGTCGCAGTGTCGATTCCGGCCATTTTGGTGTTCTGGCCGATGTAACAAATCTTCGTCGCTGACAGAGAAGAAGGGCAGGCTTTCCAAGAAAACCTGCCCTCCCAATCTGCACCGACGCGATACCGACGTTTTACCGACGCAATACCGACGTCAATTTTTTAGCCATAGGTCGACACCGTCGTGCCCGCCAATGCCGAGATGTTCATCAACCCGCGCACGGTGATCGACGGTGTCACGATATGCGCTCGGTTGCCCATGCCCATCAGGATCGGTCCAACCTCAAGCCCGTCGCTGACCGACTTAAGAATGTTGCGCGTTGCGCCGGCTGCATCCGTGTTAGAATAGACCAGAACATTGGCCTTACCCGTCAGGCGGCCGCCCGGGAACAAACGTTCCCGCAACTCTGGATCAAGCGCCGCATCAGTGTGCATTTCCCCTTCATATTCAAAGTCCAGCTCCTGCTGATCCAGCACATCCAGCGCCCCGCGCATCACGCGACCCGAGTGGCTGTCGAGGTTGCCGAACTGGCTTCCGGAGCAAAGCGCGATCTTCGGATCCACCCCGAACCGGCGCACATGTCGCGCAGCCGCAATCACTGTTTCCGCCACCTGCTCAGAGGTCGGTTCAATGTGAATATGCGTGTCTGCAAGGAACAGCGGACCCTTGTCCAAAATGATCAAAGAAAGCGACCCTACCGGATGCAACTCTTTGTTTTGCAACACTTCTGTCACATACCTAAGGTGCCAGCGGTATTCACCGAAAGTGCCGCAAATCATGCTGTCCGCATCCCCACGCTCCACCGCGATCGCAGCAATAGCCGTCGCGTTGGTGCGCAAAATCGCCCGAGCACTGTCAGGGCTCACGCCCTTGCGCCGCAGCTTTTCGTGGTAGGTCGTCCAATAATCGCGATACCGCTCATCCTGCTCGGGATTGATCAACTCAAAATCAACGCCCGGCTTAATCTTCAGCCCCGCCTTTTCCAAACGGTGCTGCACCACTTCGGGACGACCAATCAGGATCGGCGTGTCCACTGTGTCCTCAAGCATCGCCTGCGCGGTCCGCAACACCCGCTCGTCCTCACCTTCAGCAAAGATAATCCGTCGGCGTGACATGCTTGCCGCCTCATAAACAGGCCGCATGATCATGGAGGATTTGAACACCTGAGCGCTCAGTTTCTCCTCATAAGCATTCAAATCGATCTCTTTCGTCGCTACTCCGGACTCAATCGCGGCCTTCGCGACGGCCACCGCCACCGTAGGCAACAAACGTGGATCAAATGGCTTAGGGATCAGATAGTTAGGGCCAAAGGTCAGGGTTTCACCACGATACGCAGCGCCCACTTCAGCGCTGGTGGTCTCCCGCGCCAATCCGGCGATGGCCTCCACGCAGGCCAGCTTCATCGCGTCGTTGATCTCGGTCGCGCCCACATCCAGCGCGCCACGGAAAATGAACGGGAAGCACAGAACGTTGTTCACCTGGTTCGGGTAATCCGAGCGACCAGTGGCAATCAAAGCACCGGGCGCGGCCTCGCGCGCCTCTTCGGGCATGATTTCAGGTGTGGGGTTCGCCAGCGCAAAGATGATCGGATCGTCCGCCATCTGCTCGACCATCTCTTTGGTCAACAGACCGGGCCCTGATACGCCAAGGAACAGGTCTGCCCCTTCCATCGCTTCCATCGTGGTGCGCTTGTCTGTTGGTTGTGCGAACTCCGCCTTCTCAGGGCTCAGGTCGTTGCGCTGCGTGTGAACAACACCTTTGGAATCCAGCATCAGGATGTTTTCATGCTGCACGCCCATGGTCATCAGCATCTTCAGGCAAGCGATCCCCGCCGCCCCAGCACCAAGCGCGACAACCTTGATGTCTTCGACCTTTTTCTCGGCCACAATCAAGGCGTTATAGGCAGCTGCCGCCGCCACAATCGCGGTGCCGTGCTGATCGTCGTGGAACACCGGAATGTTCATCCGCTCCTTACAGAGCCGCTCCACAAGGAAACAATCCGGCGCCTTGATGTCCTCAAGGTTCACCGCGCCGAACGTCGGCTCCAGACGACACACCAGATCCGCGAGTTTTTCGGGATCGGGTTCATTCACTTCGATGTCAAAACAGTCGATGCCGGCGAATTTCTTGAACAGAACCGCCTTGCCTTCCATCACCGGTTTACTGGCCTGCGCGCCAATATTGCCCAGCCCCAGAACCGCCGTGCCGTTGGAAATCACCGCAACAAGGTTGCCCTTGGAGGTGTACCGGCTGGCATCCGCAGGGTTTTTCTCGATTTCAACGCAGGCTTCTGCCACGCCAGGGCTATAGGCCCGGCTCAGGTCCCGCCCTGTTGCCATCGGCTTGGTTGCACGGATCTCAAGCTTCCCGGGCTTGGGAAACTCGTGGTAATCCAGCGCCGCCTGACGGGCGCGATCCTGATCTTTGGTATTGCTCATCTTCTTCTCCGAATTCCCTCGCCCGGCGTCACCGCCGTCCCATTCTCTCGGCCATATCCAACATCCTGTTGGAAAAGCCCCATTCGTTGTCATACCACCCGAAAACCCGCAGCAAACCGCCAACGGACACCGAGGTCTCCGGCCCGCTCAAAACCAGCGATTCCGGTCTGGCCCGCAGGTCGGTGCTCACCAATGGCTTTTCAGTCCAGCCAATCAGATGCTCCGCCTCCGACTGCGCTTTCAAAACTGCGTTAACCGCTTCTACGGTAACGGATTTCTCTGTTTGTATGGTCAAGTCAATTGCCGACACAGAAGCCGTCGGCACACGGATCGCCCGCGCCTCCACCCGCCCTTTCAGATGTGGCAAGACCTTATCAATCAGACGCTGAGCCGACGTAGTTGTCGGCACCATCGACAACGCAGCGGCGCGGCTACGCGCCAGATCGTCTCGCGGCTTGTCAACTGTTGGCTGGCTTCCGGTATAGCAATGCACCGTGGTCATATGCCCGCTGATCAGTCCGAACTCTCCGTCCAGCACCCGCAACAAGGGCGCCAGAGCGTTTGTCGTGCAGGATGCGTTTGAGACAATTTTCTGATCGCGCAGATCACGCTCATTCGCCCCCATCACTACGGTGATGTCGGCCTCGTCTGACGGGCCGGAAATCAAAACGGCCCCTGCTCCCGCGGCCAACCCGCGTTCTGCCACAGCCCGCGCGCCAGCCATACCAGTGCATTCCAGCACAACATCTACGTCGCTCAGATCCATCGCGCTCAGATCGCGTTCGGCATGAAGCGGAATTGGCAGTCCATCCACGACCAGCACCCCGTCTTGGGTCGCGACCTCGCCACGATAAGCTCCGAAAACGCTGTCATATTCAAAAAGATAGGCGCAGGTCTCAAGCGACTCGATGTCGTTGATCCCGACAATCTCAAACTGAGGATGCGCGCCCTGCGCCAGAATGCGCAACACCGTCCGGCCAATCCGGCCAAACCCGTTGACGAAAATCCTGATCTTTGGCGCGCTCATCGCTGAAGTTCCTTCCTGAAAGGCCAATTGATAGCCTTTGCGGGCAAAAGACCACCCTTAAAGGGCGGCGAAATCGCCGCAGATTGACCCGTTAGCGCAATCATTCCGCAACGTTGGCACATCAATAAACCTTGCGCCGCGTCGAAACCGACCCAAGGCAAGCCACCGTGCCATTTCGCACGCCGACATACCAATCGTTCAGGTTGCAAGTCGGGTCACAGGGGCCTGACACCAGCCGCAACAGCTGGTTGATTTCCCCCGCCACCATTCGGATGTCTCAACGTCCTGAACCCGACCATTGAGACATCCACAAAGGTTAAAGCGCAGCACTTCAGGTCATTGTAACCCCTGCCTTGGCCTCAAGCGCGAAGGATCACGTTGACAGCAGATCCGGCACGATGCCCGCAGCTTGCGCTGTGTCGGCCTTAACGCAGCTTCATGTGGCGGTTCACGTCCTTATAAAGCAGATAGCGGAACTTCGCCGGACCACCCGCATAGCAGGCCTGCGGGCAGAAGGCGCGCAACCACATATAGTCACCTGCCTCGACTTCGACCCAATCCTGATTGAGGCGATAGACCGCTTTGCCCTCAAGCACATAAAGGCCATGTTCCATGACGTGCGTTTCCAAAAACGGGATCACGCCGCCTGGCTCGAATGTCACGATATTGACGTGCATGTCGTGACGCATGTCGTTTGGGTCCACAAACCGTGTCGTCGCCCAGCGACCATCGGTATCCGGCATGGCAGTCGGTGCGACATCATGGTCTGACGTAACAAACGCCTCAGGCGCATCAATGCCGTCAACCGCCTCATAGGTCTTGCGGATCCAATGGAACGTGGCAGGCGCATCGCTCTCGTTGCTCACCCGCCAGTCCTGGCCGGCTGGCAAATAGGCATAGCCGCCCGCACTCAACTCATGACGCTCGTCACCGATATGCAGCACCGCCGCACCTTCTACGACAAACAAGACCCCCTGCGCTTGGGAATCAAGCTCGGGCTTATCACTGCCACCACCAGAGGCGACTTCGACGATGTAATGCGAAAATGTTTCGGAAAACCCGCTCATCGGCCGCGCAATGACCCAAACACGGGTGTCGGTCCAAAATGGCAGGTTGGACGTGACAATGTCCGTCATCGTGCCTTTGGGAATCACCGCAAAACTCTCGGTGAACATGGCCCGATCGGTCAAAAGTTGTGTTTGCGGGGGCAAGCCACCTTCGGGCGCATAGTAGGTCGAACGGGACATCGGGGCACTCCTTGAAAAACGTGCCTTATCATCGACGCAAACCCATCAGATGCCAGCCCAAATCCCCCTGAAGGATTGTTGCGCATTTCTTGAAAATCAAGTCACGGTTATTTGGGCATTCCTTCAGATCCCCCATCAAGCGGCACGATAAGCTCCGGCCCTGACGCCCGATTGGAATTCACTGCACGATCCACTTGATGAAACGACAACAGGTTTTCCTTGGCAGGCTCCATCAAGGTCGCCGCGCCATGACCCTTTTCGCCAAGCCACAACCCCCAATCTGCCTCATCAATCACCACGGGCATTCGGTGATGAACCTTGGAGATTGTCTCATTTGCGCCCGTTGTGACAATCGCACAGGTCGCCTGTCGCTCATCCTCCGGCCCCCACTCCTGCCAAACGCCCGCCAATGCCAGCGTTTGCTCACCATGAATATACCACGGCCAGCGTGTGCCCTCCGCATCCTTGGTCCATTCGAAAAACCCAGTCACAGGGATCAAACACCGCCGCTCACGACATGCACTGCGAAACGCCGGCTTCTCCGCGATGGTTTCTGCCCGCGCATTGATCAACAAAGGCCCGTCTGAAGGCGATTTGTACCACTTGGGCAAAAACCCCCACCGCATTGACACCAACCGCCGATCTGCCTCGGCCGCCCCCAACACCACATGGATCTGCGTTGTCGGACAAACGTTATAGTTTGGCACCACAGGCAGATTGTTGGCAGGCGCCGCAGCAAATAGCTGCGCCATAGCGTCAGGGGGAAGGGTAATTGCAAAACGTCCGCACATGGACTCAGTCTACGATGCCGAGAAGGGTTTGCAATGACCTGGTCGGTGGCCTAACTCTGCGGCAAGCCGTCTGCGAGGGAAACAGTGCCAGCGAATCTTTCAGCCATTGTTCAAAAGATAAATGCTAAGCAATTTGGCTCAGCAGTAAAACTGGCGCTTCGAGAGCAAAAGAAAGCTCCGAAGGATCCGGAAATTGCCCGCCTCGCCGGTATTGCTCTGGCGGGCTTTGGCAAACACGTCGAAGCCGCGCGTCAATTGACAAAAGCAATCAACTTAGGCGCCAAAGACACCGCTACACGTCAGAATCTGGTCAAATCCCTTTTGGCCTCTCAATCCACTCAGAAGGCCTGCGAAATCGCACAGAAGTGGACCGCCACAAACTCTAGTGATCCCGACCTCTGGTTTCTTCAGGCCACGTGCCATCTACAAGCGGACCAAATTACAGAGGCCGTCTTTGCCTCGGGAGAAGCTTTGAAGTTGCGCCCTCAAATGGCCAAAGCCAGAATGTTGCGAGGATTTGCCCTGTCTGAACTCGGTTCAGCCGAAGCCGCATTGGAAGATTTTCTGGCCGTGCGTCAAAGCGATCCGAAAAATCCAGAGATAGCGCTGAATATCTCCGCGTTGCAGGAAAGACTTCATCGTCAAAACGACGCCACGGCTACGCTTGAAAAAGCGATCAAGGACCAACCAAACAATGCCGAGCTACGTTTTGCGCTGGGGATGTTGCATACAGAATCCGGTGATTTTCCCCATGCGAAAGAACAGTTCAACACTGCGCTCCGTCTCTATCCTGGATATTTTGAGGCATTTCACCAACTGGTAGAGATCCGGGAAAAAGGTGACGAACCTCGTCTTATTGCTCATGCCACATCTCAACTCGAAGACGTCTCGATTACCGAAGACGCCCGGACAACGCTGGAAATAGGCAAAGCTGTATTGGCTCTTTCTCTTGGAGACAAGAAAACGGCGGGCCATTTCTTTCAGTGCTCCAATGCACGACGGGCAAAAACACATCCCTACAACCCCAAAGTGGCCGAGGCCAAATACGACAACACGATTGCGATGTACCCAGACGCCAAGCATCTCGGTATCTACGGAGACATAGCAAGACCAAAACCGATATTTGTGGTCGGGTTGCCGAGATCTGGCACCACTTTGACCGAATTGGTCCTGACGGCCCATAGCGCCGTTTTTGGCCTTGGAGAATTTGACGCCGTCGAACAGGACGCCGAAGACATGCTCGCAGGTAATTTGCGCGACCCGTTTGAAGCGTCCGAGCGCTACCGCTCATTGATGCCGGAAATGCCAGAAGCAATTGAGCTTGTGGTCGACAAGACGCCTCACAACTTCCAACACATCGGTGTTTTGAAACGGTGTTTCCCCGAAGCCCGTTTCATTCACCTGACCAGAGACCCGCGCGATATTGCCTACTCCATGTGGCAGCGCCACTTCCTGGGCACCTCAACCTTTTACACATCGCGACTGGATTGGATTGCGCACGCAGTTAATCTGCATCAGCGATACATGGCTCATTGGAAGCAGGTATACGCCCAAGACATCATGACCCTGCCCTACGAAGAATTGGTGCAGGACGTCGAAACCGCCAGCAAACGAATGGCCGCCTTTTGTGACCTACATTGGCAAGCGGCCATGGCCCACCCGGAACAAAACCGCGCGCGCGTCAGCACCGCATCTGTGGCGCAAGTGCGCCAAGGCGTCCATCAAAAAGCGACAGGCAAATGGCGCGAGCTACCCGAAGTGATCGACACGTTCGTCGCTCACCTCGATCCCGCGCTCTGGCCTGAGATAGACCTCAGCTAGAGTTCTTGGCGCAGCCTGTACCTATTCGCCTCGGGCCGCCTCAGTCCAAATCTTTTCCGAGCTTTCCCCGCATTTTTAGAGGGACCTGCTTAGGAGGCGATTTCCGGCCAGAAAGACCAGTCCGACAAAATTGCATCGCGCCAATTGAAAACCCCCGCCAGTTTCCCGGCGGGGGGTCATTCACGTTACGCCATCCATCTTACTTCTTGGTGATGCGCCCATCGAGATAGGGTTTCATCGGGCCGTTGGCCGCCATGAACTCTGCGGTCACATCCGCAAGGTCGGGACCGAAGTCATAGGCGTTTTGCGCGTCGCGGAACATTTTGTAGCCGTCACCGCCGTTGCGCACATAGTTGTTGGACACAACACCATAGACCTTGTCCATGTCGATCGCCGCGCCGCCGACCATCACGTCGCTGATCCGGCTGCCGGCGGGTTGGGCGACGTCAAAGGCATAGCTCATGCCAGCCACCTGCGGGAAACGGCCTGCGCCATCTTCGTATTGGCTCACCCCGTTTTCCAGCGCCGCGACAATGGTCGCTCCGGACACCTGAAACGTCGACAAGGTGTTCTGGAACGGCAACACCGTCAGAACTTCGCCCATTGTCACCTCGCCCGCATCAATCGACGCGCGAATGCCGCCGCCGTTTTGGATTGCAATTTCAATGCCTTGATCCTTCACACGATCCAGCATCGCGTCGGCAATGATGTTGCCCATCGTGCATTCCGCCGCACGGCAAGACCCACGCTCTCCGTCAATCGCTTCGGCGGTTTCGGCCACAACCTTGTTGCGAATCTCATCAAGCGGAGCCGCCGCTTCTGCGATGCGCGCCACGGTGGCTTCATCTTCTGCCACCGACGCGTCCATGATGATCGGCTCGCCTTTGGCTTCCAGAATGTTGCCCGCATCATCAAACGTGACGTTCAACTCGCCCAAGAATTTGCCATAGGCATAGGCCGAGACAATCGCGGTCTCACCCACCATGGTCGGATAAGGCCCTTCGGCGCGATCAGAGGTGTTGGACAGGAAGGTGTTGGAGTGCCCACCCACGATCACATCCACGCCGGTTGTGTTTGCTGCCACGCGCTGATCCACACCATAACCCGAGTGCGACAGAACAATGATCTTGTTCACGCCCATCTCCGTCAGCTTGTCGACCTCGCCCTGTACCGCGCCCACCGGATCAGTGAAAACGATGTTCGGGCCGGGGCTCGCAAGTTCATCGGTGTCCTGCGGCGTCAAACCGATCAGACCCAGCTTCTCGCCACCGCGCTCAATCACCGTCGATTTCGCCAGCGTATCCGCAAGTGTGGCCTCTCCGCTGACGTCCGCATTGGACATCAAAACCGGGAAGTCGACCGAATCCATAAAGCCGCGCAAAACCTCGGGGCCGTCGTCAAACTCGTGGTTGCCCACGGTCATCGCGTCGTAGCCCATTTTGTTCATCATTTCGGCGGCCAGCTTACCTTTGTAATAGGTGTAAAACAGCGTGCCCTGAAACTGGTCGCCACCATCCACAAGAATGGCGTTGTTGGACCGCGAGCGGGCATCAGCCAAGGCGCTGACAAGACGCGCTGACCCGCCAAAACACTTGCCTTCCGCGTTGCTGTCCGCCGAACAACCGGAGTCATATTTCGAAATCGGCTCAAACCGCGCGTGAAAATCGTTTGTGTGCAGAATAGTCAGCGAGTAATCCGCCGCGGCCATGCCCGTGGTCAATGCCAACGCAGCCACGCCGGTCAAAAGTTTCGAAGTCATTGGGAATCCCTCTCTGTTTTTATCTTTCAGTCAATATCGTGCCGCCTAACCCCCCAAGATGTCAAAGGCATAACACCGCCGATGCAACTTGACGTAGAGGATTGGCGGAGTATTTGAGCACTATGCTGATCTTCAAAATCTTTCGTGCCGACGAATGGGCGGCCCTGCGCGCGGATGGCCAAACGGCCGGAGCGCCAGTCGATGTAGCTGACGGCTACGTTCACTTCTCAACTTCCGAACAGGTCACTGAAACCGCTGACAAGCACTTTGCCGGCGCAGAAGACCTTTTCCTGCTCTGCATCGAAGCCGCCCCGCTGGGCGACGAGCTGAAATGGGAAAAATCCCGCGGTGGTGCGGAGTTTCCGCACTTGTATCGTGAGCTGCGACTGTCGGATGTGGCTTGGGCCCAGCCCCTGCCTCTGGTAGACGGCAGCCACAAGTTTCCCGCTGGAGTGATCACATGACATTGATGCGCACGATGGAGCAGTTAGGCATGCGTGCCCTGCGCAGTGTTGACCCTGAGGTTTCCCACGGTCTGGCAATCAAAGCGCTGCAATTTGGTTTGGCCCATGCACCGGGCCAGATCACCTCGCCCCGCTTGCGCACCAACCTGGCCGGCCTCGACCTGCCAAACCCGATTGGCATCGCGGCCGGTTTTGACAAGAACGCGACCGCCCTGAAGGGTCTTGCAGTCTCCGGCTTCGGTTTTGTCGAGGTCGGCGCGGCCACCCCGCGCCCGCAGCCGGGCAATCCCAAGCCACGCCTTTTCCGCCTGATGGAAGACGAGGCAGCCATCAACCGTTTCGGCTTCAACAATGACGGAATGGAAGCCATTGCCGACCGCCTCGCCAAACGCCCGGATCAAGGCGTGTTCGGCCTCAACCTCGGGGCCAACAAAGACAGTGACGACCGTGCCGCCGACTTCGCCAAAGTTCTTGCCCATTGCGGCGCACATCTGGACTTTGCCACGGTGAATGTCTCCAGCCCCAACACCGAAAAACTGCGTGACCTGCAAGGCAAAGCGGCGCTTTCGGCGCTGCTTGCCGGTGTGATGCAAACCCGCGACGAACTGCGCCGGAAAATTCCTGTGTTTCTCAAAATCGCGCCCGATCTGACAGATCATGAACTGGCCGAGATCGCTGAAGTCGCGATCGAAAGCGGTTTGGACGGCATTATCGCCACCAACACCACACTCTCGCGCGACGGCCTTGTGGATGCGCAAAAATCCCAAGCCGGCGGTCTCTCAGGCAAGCCCCTCTTTGAAAAATCCACCCGTGTTCTGGCCCGCCTAAGCCAGTTAACCGAAGGCAACCTGCCGCTGATCGGGGTTGGTGGTGTAGGCTCCGCGGAAGACGCCTACGCAAAAATCTGCGCCGGCGCGTCTGCGGTGCAAGTCTATACCGCTCTGGTATTTGCAGGATTCTCGCTTGGCGAAGACATCGTGCGCGGCCTCGACGACCTCTTGGAAAAAGACGGTTTTGCCAATATTTCAGACGCTGTCGGCACAAAACGAGAGGACTGGCTTTGATCATCATCTGGCACAGCCCGCGCTGCTCCAAATCGCGTCAGACTCTTGCGCTGATTGAGGACAAGGGCGAGATCACCATCCGCCGGTATCTCGATGATGCACCAACTGTGGCTGAGATCGAAGCTGTGCAAGCCAAGCTGGGTGTCAAAGCCATCGAGATGATGCGCCCCAAGGAGGCCCGCTTTAAGGAACTGGGCCTCTCAAAGACCGACAGCGACGCCACCTTGCGCACTGCCATGGCCGAAAACCCGATCCTGATCGAGCGCCCCATCGTCATCACCGACACGACCGCCGCCATCGGTCGCCCGCCAGCGGCAGTGCTCGACATCCTTTAAACCCGCCCTCCTGCCTCCGCATGTCAGGCTTGGCTCAGACCTGACGGTCTGAGCCTCCCCGCGTCTTCCGGTTGCCTGAAATACCTCGGGGGTGAATTGGCAACGCCAAGAGGGGGCTGGCCCCCTTTCCCCCTTTGCCAAACGCGGCGTGCTCGCCTATACGGCGCCCATGTCCAATTCGTCCAGCAACCCGCCCGACCTTCGCCCAGACCTCGCCCGTGCAACCGTTTCCGGCGACGCCCGCCCTGGCCAGCCGACCATCGGCATGGTGTCTCTGGGTTGCCCCAAAGCGCTCGTGGACAGCGAACGCATCCTCACACGCCTGCGCGCCGAAGGTTACGGCATCTCGCCCGATTATTCCGGTGCGGATGCGGTGATTGTGAACACCTGCGGATTTCTGGATTCAGCCAAAGCCGAAAGCCTTGAGGCCATCGGTGAGGCCATTCAGGAAAACGGCAAGGTCATCGTGACCGGCTGTTTGGGCGCGGAGCCCGAATACATCACCGGCACCCACCCCAAGGTGCTCGCTGTGACCGGCCCGCACCAATACGAGCAGGTGCTCGATGCGGTCCACGGAGCCGTGCCGCCCAGCCCTGATCCCTTCATTGATCTGTTGCCCGCCAAAAGCGTCAGCCTCACACCGCGCCACTACAGCTATCTCAAGATTTCCGAGGGCTGTAACCACAAATGCAAATTTTGCATCATTCCCGACATGCGCGGGAAACTGGCCTCCCGTCCGGTACACGCCATCCTGCGGGAGGCGGAAAAACTGGTGGAAAACGGCGTTAAAGAACTGTTGGTGATCTCACAAGACACTTCCGCCTACGGCCTTGATCGCAAATATTCGACGCATCCGTGGAAAGAGCGCGAGGTGCGAAGCCACATCACAGATCTGGCCCGAGAGCTGGGCCAGTTTGATGCTTGGGTGCGCCTGCACTACGTCTATCCCTACCCGCATGTGCGCGATCTCATCCCGCTGATGGCAGATGGCCTGATCCTGCCCTATCTCGATATCCCGTTCCAACACAGCCACCCCGACACCCTCAAACGCATGGCGCGCCCAGCGCATACGTCCAAAACACTGACCGAGATCGCCGCATGGCGCGAAATGTGTCCTGACATCACTCTGCGCTCCACTTTCATCGTCGGCTACCCCGGCGAAACGGAACAAGAATTCCAGCACCTTCTCGACTGGATGGACGAGGCCCAACTCGACCGAGTGGGGTGCTTTCAGTACGAAAACGTTGACGGCGCGCGCTCAAATGACCTGCCGGATCACGTTCCCGCCGAGGTCAAGCAAGAGCGGTGGGATCGTTTCATGGAAAAGGCGCAGGCAATTTCCGAAGCCAAGCTTGCAGCCAAAGTCGGTCAGACCATGGATGTCATTGTCGATGACATCGACGAAGACGGCATCGCCACCTGCCGCACCAAAGCCGACGCGCCCGAAATCGATGGCAATCTGTTCATTGATGAAGACACAGGCGGCCTACAGGTCGGCGATATTGTCACGGTCGAAGTGGATGAAGCCGGTGAATATGATCTTTGGGGACGACGTCTGGCCTGAACCGGACGGCTCAGATTGTTGACCTCAAAAATTGCCTGTTTGTTTTGTTCCGAGTGTCCGCCGGAAACGGCGGTTCACTCAAACGACATCAACCAGCTGGCGCAATACCTTGGAGTGACAGCAAAAGTCCGGCGCATCCGCGCCCCGCGGGTGCCGCGCACCAAGCCAGGATTGGCAATCCTGAACATAGGGGCATTGCCGACACTTCGTCACCATCTGCGCATAATCGCCAGCGCTCATCGCACCACAAGCCATGGCTTCGGAAAATGACACACCGACGGCTCTGGCCATCGAACGGGTCAACCAAAAATGGGTTGCGGGATCACCGAGGTGGGAAATTTGTGCGGTCATGTTTCGCCACTTTTCAATGCGGCCAGCGCATTCAGTTGGTCGCGGTTCACACAATCGACCGGAACGTCCACCGGCCCTTCCTTGCCGCCCTGCGCCAGAAAGCGCACACAGCCTTGTTCCCAAGTACAGGCCCGACAGCGTGTAACCATCTCTGCCCAGTCTTCTTGACTGAGCGCGCCCACATCCGCCGCCGCAACAACATCCGCGCCCGCCGCCTTGGCCATTTTATGGACTTTCATGAAATGATCAGACGTCGTGCCCAACGGTTTCATGTCACCAGTCCACCCAAACGCGCAAAAAGCTTCTTGTTGCGGCAAAACGCGGGCAGGCTGCCGGACTTCTTTGATTTCTTTGCCAGCCAGACTTCACAAGCCTCCGGATTAGAGCAAAGGGTGCATCTGGCTACGGCCTCGGAAATTTCGTCAACCCGCAACACACCTCGGATGGCTGCGTCCTGAAGGTCCATGCCAAAGCGCAATGCAGCGTCATCCACCAGCGCCACGTGGCGCCTGACTGTATCTGATTGGGGCATCGCGCCCTCCTCTACTGACAGAGAGGACGTAACACAGGTCGGCTCACCCCCCCTTGATGTGAGTCAATTGAGCTCCGCTATATAGGCATCGACGCAGTCCTGCACCCGTCGAAACCGGTCTCCGCCAAGCTTTGTGCCGCCATACCATCGCGTCACCACGATCACATGGTTGGTCAGACCCTGACGCTCCAACATCCGCAAAATAATAAGCCCCGCGCCACTTTCCCCGTCGTCCCCCTTCAGCGGCGTGCCGCAATCCAGAAGAACCGCCCAGGTGTTGTGGGTCGCCTTTGCGAACTTTTTGTTTTTCTTTAGCCTTTTCAGAAAATCATCGACATCTGAGCGACCCGACACCGGCCCGCCGGACACCGCATACTTGGACCCGCGATCACTGACCACATTGAGTATCTGCAGCATCGTCAAAGCTTAGCCGCCGTTTCTCTCACAATTTGGATGCGCTGAGCATTGGGCGGGTGCGTTCCGAGAAACTGATTGCCCGGGTCCGGCGTCCGCGAGAAAAACGCAGCCCCCCGCACCGGATCATAGCCGGATTTATGCGTGATCACCGTCCCAAGCGAGTCCGCCTGCAACTCGTAGTTTTTAGAATAAACCCGAGAGCCAACTTGGGCGCCGGTGTTCACCGCAAGGTCCACAACGCTTCCGTCAGCGCCTGCAGCGGCGGCTGCGACACCGAGCAGGATCGCGCCCAGTGCAGCGTTGTTCTGACTCTGCGCAATGTGGCCCGCAATGTGATGCGCGGCCTCATGCCCCATCACAAAAGCCAACTCATCCTGATTGCGTGTCTGTGCAATCAATGCGGAGGTGAACACAATCAACGGCCGCCCGTTCTTGTCCAGCGTCTGATAGGCATTTGCCGGCAAGTTCGGCCGCTCATCCACAGAAATCTTAAAATCGCAGTTGTAGCCTTGGGGCGTACGTTCGCGGCATTCGCGTTCTGCCACGCTCTCCATGCGCGCACTGATCGGCGCAAGCTTGGCCTTTGCTTGTGATAGGCTGATTGCCGGCGCCGCTGTTTTGGTGGGCGTTTGCGGCTGCGGATCAGAAGTTGTGCTGACGCATCCGGCTAGGGTCAATGCCCCGAGCATCCCCGCCTTTTTCCACCAAATCCGCGCAATCGTCATATCAAGCCTCCCACAAGGTGACCCTGAACTTATGTCGCCACCGCATAGGGTTCCAGTGGGAAAACCTTGCCATTTGCCCCACCCTTGATACGCTCACACTATGTTCAGCATCGAGCACGAATTTGATTCAACCGTTGTCACCCTCGTGGACGAGGGCACAGCGCCACTGGGCGAAGATGTGGTCATCAACATGTTTGAGGACTGCGTCACGATCGAACAATACGACGCCCGAACCGACACAATGCAAAAGATCACTCTGTCCCCTAACCAGGTGCAGGATCTTTCGGCGGCTCTGGATCTGCCGGAAGGCGTCTACATGCTAAAGCGCGACGACAGCTAGCCTCCAAGAACGCGGAATACCTTGTCGCGGGCGGTGTCGCCGCGGATCAACCGCAGCCGCGATTTCGCGATCCCCAGCGTGTTGGCCAAAAGCTTTTGCACCGCCGCATTGGCCTTGCCGCCTTCGGGCACCACCGTCACGTAAACGCGGATTTGGCCGTCTTTCATCACCACAGCGTTGCGCGAGGCTTTGGGTGTCACCCTCACCGAGATCTCCGCGCCCTCTTTGACCAGAAATGACAGATCTTCCATCATAGCGCCCCTGACAATTTACAAAGCCCACACAACGGGCAAAGGTGTGGCCAACGTATCTGAGAACGAGGCTGACATGACCACCGGATTTTTCTTTGACGAGCGCTGTTTCTGGCACGGAGGCGGCAACTACGCGCTGACATTACCGGTTGGCGATCTGGTGCAACCCCTTGCGGCCGGCGGGCTTCCGGAAAGCCCCGAAACCAAACGTCGTCTAAAAAACCTCATGGATGTCACAGGCTTGACTGGCGAACTTGAGGTCCGCTCTGCTCAACCAGCAACGCGTGAAGCGCTCGAACGGATTCACCCCGCAAGCCTGCTGGATCAGTTCAAAGAAATGTCGGATGCCGGCGGCGGCGAAATCGGTTTGCGCACTCCATTCGGAAAAGGCGGTTACGAAATTGCCGCACTGTCTGCGGGCATTGCCACCGACGCCATTCGCGCGGTCGCTTCTGGTGATCTACAGAACGCCTATGCCTTGTCGCGTCCGCCCGGTCATCATTGCCTGCCGGATTGGCCCAACGGGTTTTGCCTTCTCGCCAACATCGCCATTGCGATCGAAACCGTCAAATCCGAAGGGCGGGCAAATCGTGTCGCAGTGCTGGATTGGGACGTGCACCACGGCAACGGCACCGAAGCGATCTACTATGACCGTGATGATGTGCTGACAATTTCTCTGCATCAGGAAAAGAACTATCCGCTGGACACCGGCGACACCTCAGACCGCGGCAAGGGTGACGGATTGGGCCACAACATCAACGTGCCCCTGCCCCCTGGCGCGGGTCACACGACCTATCTTCATGCGATGGAGAAAATCGTGCTTCCCGCATTGGCCGACTTCAAGCCGGACATGATCATTGTCGCCTGCGGCTTTGATGCAGCCGCCTTTGACCCGCTGTCGCGAATGATGGCGACCGCGGACACCTTCCGGCAGATGACCAAACAGGTTATGGGCGCAGCACAGACCCTGTGCGATGGCAAACTTGTGCTTGTGCATGAAGGCGGCTATTCCGAGGCCTACGTGCCCTTCTGTGGGCATGCTGTGATCGAAGAGCTTTCAGGGTCGGCCATCACCGCTGAGGATCCCATGGCGCTCTCGCTTGCAACACGCCAGCCCAACGCCCGCGTCCAAGCCTTTTTCGCCGAACTCGTCGACGAAATGGCTGATTTCTTTGCCAAACCGCCGCAAGGCGGTTGAAAATTAGCGGGAGAGGTCTGACCTATTCCGCACCGATCTTGAGGGAGATACCGATGCCGACTCCAAATCCGGCTGCTCTGGAATTTTTGCAAACACGCCGTTCGCGCCCTGCCAAAACGCTGGTGGCGCCTGCCCCGACACAGGCCGAACTTGCGCCTTTGCTACAAGCTGCGTTGCGCGCGCCGGATCACGGAAAACTCGAACCGTGGCGGTTGATTGTGCTGACCCGCGAAAGCCTCGACGCGCTGGCCGCCCTGGCAAAATCGCGCGGCGAAACGCTGGGGATTGCAGAAGACAAAATTGCCAAAGCCCACGCCCAGTTTGCCAACGCCGACCTTGCCGTCGCCGTCATTGAAACGCCGGTGATCTCGGGAAAAGTGCCAGAGATTGAACAAACCTATTCGGCTGGCGCTGTCTGCCTGCAATTGCTGAACGCCGCATTGGCGGCAGGCTGGGGCGCAAACTGGCTCTCTGGTTGGGCCAGTCACGACCGCGCATTCGTCGAAAAGGGGCTCGATTTGACGCCGCGCGAGAAAGTCGCCGGCTTCATCCACATTGGCACCGAAAAGATGGCGCCGCCAGAGCGTCCGCGCCCTGATATAGAGGCCAAAGTGTCATGGCGGTGATGGACGTGATCGGGTCGTTTTTTGCGGCCATCGGACAAATCGGCGACCGCCGTTTCCGGCGTGTTCTTTTTCGCGGCATCGGTCTGACTTTTGTATTGCTGATCGCGGCTTACGCCGGCTTCCTTATGCTTTTGAACGGCCTTGGCGCTGCGCAATGGGTACAGGAATTGCTTGGTAACATCAGCTGGGTCGGAGATCTGTTCACATGGACCTCGTTCTTTTTGATGGTGGTCCTGTCGGTCTTTCTGATGGTGCCCGTGGCCTCTGCCATCACATCCATGTTCCTCGACGAAGTGGCCAGCGCGGTAGAAGACCGCCACTATCCGCACGTGCCCAAGGTCTCGCCGCTGCCATTCTCTGAAGGCCTGAAGGACACTGTGAATTTTCTGGGCGTCTTGATTTTTGCCAATATCGTCGGGCTGATCGTCTATGTCCTGTTCCCGCCAATGGCACTTTTTATCTTCTGGGGTATGAACGGGTTCCTGCTCGGACGTGAATACTTTACCCTTGCCGCCATGCGTCACTTAGGCCGCGACGGCGCAAAGCGACTGCGCAAAAAACACGGCGGCACAATCTGGCTGGCGGGCACGCTTATGGCCATGCCGCTTTCGATCCCGTTGATCAATCTTGTGATCCCCATCCTAGGGGCGGCGACATTCACCCATCTGTTTCACCGGCTGGAACCTCAACAGTTTCCGGCGACATCCGATTGAACCAATCCAGATCGCGTACTGAAATAACACCGGATGTGATGATGAGAACAAGAATGGCGGTCAAAACGGCAGCCGCCACCGAAGTAATTTTGGCTTTGGTCTTCAGAAAATGATGCTCCGGCGCGCCAGCTTGCGTGCCGGGGACAACCTCACCCACATCACCTTGCGTTTGCAGACGGATCGGGATCACGATCAGAAAGATCATGAACCAGCACACCGCATAAAGCACCAATGCAGACGTAATTCCCATCTCTATCCCCTTATGGTCGCCCCGCATGACACCGCGAGGCGATATGGTTTGGCTCTTATACCTGTTCCAGCTCGACCAGACAGCCGTTGAAGTCTTTCGGATGCAAGAACAGCACTGGCTTACCATGCGCGCCGATCTTTGGCTCTCCAGAACCCAGCACCCGCGCGCCGGTTTCTTTCAGGTGATCACGCGCCGCGATGATGTCATCCACTTCATAACACACATGGTGGATGCCGCCTGACGGGTTCTTTTCCAGAAAACCATTGATCGGGCTGTCCTCACCCAGCGGATAGAGCAACTCGATCTTGGTGTTGGGCAACTCGATGAAAACAACCGTCACACCATGATCCGGTTCATCCTGCGGTGCCCCGACCTTTGCGCCCAGCGCGTTGCGGTATTGATCGCTCGCCGCTTCAAGGTCCGGCACAGCAATGGCAACATGGTTCAAACGTCCAATCATATCTCTCTCCCAAAGAGTCAGTCCTCGCTTCGCGGTTCTTATGCGGCGCGGCGAACATTCGCGCAAGCGGCACACCGTCGCGCCGAAGTTAACGTTCCGTTAGGTCTCGGCGAATAAAGTGAGTCGCAATTGATTTGATCTGTCAGAATGTCAGGAACCCGATATGAACGACCCGCTTGCGTTGTCGCCATTGTTTACCCCAACCGCCCAACGACCTTTGTTGGGCATGGCCGTGCTGGTTGTCGAAGACAGCCGGTTCGCTTCTGATGCGCTGCGCATGATGTGCGTGCGCTCAGGCGCCCGTATTCGCCGCGCCGACAGCCTCGCCGCCGCTCACCGCCACCTGAAAACCTATAGGCCCTCGGTGGCGATCGTCGATCTTGGGCTACCGGACGGATCCGGAACCGACCTGATCGAAGAACTGGCTCGCACTTCGCCTCGTATTGAGGTGTTGCTCGCCACCTCAGGTGATGACTTCTCCGAGGAAATCGCGATGGCCGCTGGCGCCGATGGTTTTTTGGCCAAACCGTTGCCCGGATTGGCCCAGTTTCAGGCCGAAATCATTTCGCGCCTGCCCAAAGATCGACAGCCCAAAGGCCCCCGCCCGCTCCCGGACGATGTCATCGACGTGGACCCCGTTGCTCTGCGCGACGATTTACTCCATGCCTCTGACACTCTGTCCACGCATCCCGACGATGTCGCTGTGCTGGACTATGTCGCCCAATTTCTCTCCAGCGTCGCCCACAGCGCGCGCGATCAGACCTTGCTCGGAGCCGTCAAATCGGTTTCTCGTGCCCGTCATTCCGGCCCCAAGCTGAAACACGATGTGGCGCAGCTCACCTCTCTACTCAATGCGCGTCTGGAAGCAACGACTGTAATTTAGAGCGTCGGGTCATCCGCTGCCCGCACCAGACGGGTCAAGTCGCTCAGCTTTTCACGCTGCTTACCTGATCGGTCGAAATTGCGGGGCGAAAGCCACAATTCAAACGCCTCTTTCAACGCAGGCCATTCTTGATCAATCGCGGCAAACCATGCGGTGTCCCGATTGCGCCCTTTGTACACAAGCGCTTGCCGAAAGACGCCCTCATAGCTCAGCCCCAACCGCTGCGCCGCGCGACGCGATGGCGTATTGAGCGCATCGCATTTCCACTCATAGCGTCGATACCCGGCCTCAAAGGCCCACTGCATCATCAAAAACATGGTTTCTGTCGCAACAGGCGTGCCCTGCATGCGAGGTGCAAAGTTGATGTTTCCGACCTCGATGCTGCCGGCCTCAGGCTTGATACGAAGGTATGACGCGACACCGGTGTAAACACCGGCAGCCTTGTCAAAAATCGCATAGAAAACCGGATCGCTGCCGGCCTCAGTCTCGTGCACCCAACGATGATAGGCCGCCGCCGAATGAAATGGACCGTAAGGCAAATAGTCCCAAACCGCATCATCATCCTGATAGGCGCGAAAAAGCAGCGCCGCGTGGCGTTGCGCGCTCAGCGGTTCCAGCCGTGCAAATGCGCCTTCAATGATCTCTTGGCCCGGCGCGCGCGGCGGCGTCCAGTCTGGTACCGCAAATCCCACAGGCCGTGTCTCATTGTTGCGATCTCTCATGCCGCCAGCTCCCGTACTTAATGCATCAGTGGCACAAAGCCCTGCCCCTGCCAAGACAAACACCGACGCCAGCCTTAGGCATGCAGCCTAGGATCACGGCCCATGTCCAGGCCTGGAAAGATCAGTGTTTCCAAAAGACTGCGCTCAAGGCCAAAGCCTGATCTCAACGCCCAGGCTGCCCAACGCCGCACATCGTCAGTGGGCATCACGTCCCGCCGTTTATAAAGCGCTGCCTCATCCAGCCCGGGCCACTCTCCCATGACCGAAGCGCCGCGCAGGGCTCCACCCGCCAGCACCATTGACCCGCCGGTGCCGTGGTCTGTTCCACCGGTGCCATTTTCGGCCGCTGTGCGTCCAAACTCCGTCATCGCCATGACAGTTGTGCGCTGCCATGCGGGTCCGCCCATCTGATCGCGCAGGGTCAGGATCGTGTCCACCAACTGCGTCAGCGGCCGCTTCAACGTCGCAGCCTGCCGAAAATGGGTGTCCCATCCTCCCAAAGAAAAACACGCGATCCGCGCATCCTCGCGCAGGCGTGCGGCGGCAAACTCCGCAACGCGCACATGCGCCCGCCGCGCGCCCTTGCCAGAGGTATCCATCATTGAATCCATCGCATCCTCCAGCGCGCCCTCATCCAGATCCGCGCTCATCTGGCTTTGGCTCGCCAATCCGAGCGCCGAGGCCATCGCCTGCGCCATCGCCGGATCGTGTTGCATCGTGCGCTGCATCAATGCCACCCCCGCTTGTGACAGAACAAAATCCACATCCGGCGACCAACTGGTGATCTCCGCCGCCCCGCGGCTTAAAAGCATGGGATCAGCCCCAATGGCATAGGCCGTGTGCATGTCCGCGCCCGCCATCGCCCCAACGGCCCTGTTCAACCAACCATCACGCACCCCGCCGTCAATCGACGCAATTCCCGCCTCAAGCAGGTCTTGCCCGTCAAAATGACTGCGCTTGTCGCGATATGGCGTGGACACAGCGTTCACAAATGCCAACTCGCCGGCCTGCCACAGCGGCAGAAGTCGGGCACATTGCGGATGCATCGCGAAACCGGCCTCAAGGGGCACTTCCCCATCGTCCGGCATCGCCAGTCGCGGGCGCAACACCGGCAGCAATGCATCCTGACGGGGCCGCAACAAATCCAACCCGTCAAGCCCGCCGCGCAGAACAATCACCACCAACCGGTGCTCGGTCGGAGCCGCGGCAAAACTCACCGGCGTGATCAAAGGAGAGGCTGCCAGCGAACATCCCACCACCGCGCCCTGCGCCAGAAATCCGCGTCTTGTCAGATCCTTTGCCATCTCGCCCTCACATCCTTTGAAACGCCGGCGACATCAGCACCAAAGCAATCCCTTCGCGCCGATTCTCCGCCGCCCGCGCCGCAAAAAGCACTTCCGCAGGGGCATCATCGCCAAGCGCATCGCCCACAAATTGACGCGGGTCCGGCAACGGCTCCGCAAGCACTGACGGCGCCGCAAGGCTCCACTGCAGGCGCGCCGCCAATCCCTGAGGGCTCAGCCAATGTGCGTCATTTTCTTCAAAACCGTCCGGCCCCAGCGGTACGCCAATGGGTTGCCCCATGGCCCGCAAGGGCCCGTTCACCATGCGCTGCATCCGCACGTTTCTGATCTCGCGGATGCGCTTTTGCGGCACCGCTAACCCGCGCATCGCCGAACACAGAAACACAACCGGCTGCTTAAAGTTTCGACGCTCTGCCTCCCAAGCCGCCGGATGGTGCAACATCGCCTCCGTCATGGCCAAAAGGTCGCCTTTGCTCTCTAAATAGGCCGCGCGCATCGCCGCTTCCAAGTCGGGATGCCCGGCATCCGCCACAAAGTGACGCGCCATTTTGCGGGCCAGATGTGTGGCGGTGTCAGGGTGGCGCGCCAAATCCCTCAACACCGCTCTGATGTCGTCAAATTGCGCCACCCCTGCTCCGCCATAAAGCTCGCCAAGCACGGTTTCCGCGCCCGGTTCCGCTCTGCGGGCATCAAACAGCGTGCGTTTGTCAAAATCCGTGCGCAAACCGGTCAACAACTCCGCAAGTTGGCGTACGTCACGTTGCTCATAGGCACCGCCCACGCCCAAGGTGTGCAGCTCAAGAATTTCACGCGCGAGGTTTTCGTTCAGCCCGCGCGCGTGGTCAGGGTTGCGCGTGGCAAATTCGCTGTTGGGTCCAACCGACGCCGCCTGATCCAGAAAATGCGACATCTGCGGGTGCAGAACCGCCGCCTCCAACATATCTTCAAACCGCGCAGCCACAAAAGGCCGGATCGCCTCATCTACATAATGCAGAGCGGTCGCGCGAAAGACATAGTTTTTGCCAGGCGCAGAAAAATGATCCGCCCAAAAATCCACCAACCGCTCGCGCAGTCCGTCCACGCTCCAAACCCGTCGCAACAACGTCTGTGCCATCCACCCGCGGTAGCGGTCCCGCTGTTCTCTTTGGAAAGCCTTGAACGCCGCCACCTCCGCCCCGTCATCCTCACCTCGTTTCAAAGCCTGCCCGCGTGCCTTGCGAAGGCCGCGAAACGCTTCGGTCAAAGCGTGCACCTCTTTGGACGGTGGCAAAGCAAATTGCCGCGCCGCCACATCCGCCCCCCGCAGGTCAGCGACCATCGCATCGATGCTCTCCGGCAATGCCAGCGCGGGGGACCGGCCATAACCGAAACGGTGGGCAGCTAGAGTAGGAGAAAAGGACATGACACACTCGCAAAGGACTTGGTCCTAAGTTTACGCAATGTGGGCTCAATTCAAAGAGCGATTGCCGCAACATGCCGATTTCGTGACGCCCCGAACGCAAAAGGCCGCCCAGCTTTCGCGGGCGGCCTCTGGAAATCTATGTTCGTGGACCTTAGTCCTGCTCGATTACCCGCAGGCTCAACTCCATCAGCTGATCTGTTGCCGGCTCAGACGGCGCGTTCATCATCAGGTCTTCGGCACGCTGGTTCATCGGGAACAGCATCACTTCTCGGATGTTCTGCTGATCGGCCAGGAGCATCACGATGCGGTCCACACCAGCAGCACAGCCGCCGTGCGGCGGGGCACCATAGGAGAACGCTTTGTAAAGCGCGCCAAAGCGGGATTTCACTTCGGTCTCATCATAGCCGGCGATTTCAAACGCCTTCAGCATGATCTCCGGCTTGTGGTTCCGGATCGCGCCCGAGACCAGCTCATAGCCGTTACACGCGAGGTCGTACTGATACCCTTTTACCGCCAGCGGATCACCGTTCAGCGCGTCCAGACCGCCCTGCGGCATCGAGAACGGGTTGTGCTCAAAATCGACCTTGCCGGTCTCTTCATCCGCCTCATAGATCGGGAAGTCCACGATCCATGCGAACGCAAAACGGTTCTTGTCGGTCAGGCCCAGCTCTTCGCCAATCACGTTGCGCGCACGCCCTGCAACCGGTTCAAACGCCTTCGGCTTACCACCAAGGAAGAAGGCCGCATCGCCCACGCCCAGACCCAGCTGCTGACGGATCGCTTCCGTGCGCTCAGGACCGATGTTCTTGGCTAGCGGACCCGCCGCCTCTTCGCCCAGAACGATTTCGCCAGCTTTGATCTTGGCGTTCACTTCCTTCACGGAAATGCCCTGCTCTTGCGCGATGGTATCTGCAGACTGCTTACGCCAGAAGATATAGCCCATGCCCGGCAGACCTTCCTGCTGAGCGAATTTGTTCATGCGGTCACAGAACTTGCGCGAGCCACCGGTCGGTGCGGGGATCGCACGTACTTCGGTGCCTTCCTGCTCCAGCAGTTTGGCAAAGATCGCAAAGCCGGAACCCGCGAAATGCTCGGAAACAACCTGCATCTCGATCGGGTTGCGCAGGTCGGGCTTATCAGAACCATACTTCAGCGCCGCTTCGGCATAAGGGATTTGCGGCCACTCATTGGGCGCATCCACCTTGCGGCCACCACCGAACTCTTCAAACACACCCGCCAGAACCGGCGCGATGGTGTCGAAAACGTCCTGCTGCTCAACAAAGGACATTTCCATGTCGAGCTGGTAGAAATCGGTCGGGCTGCGATCTGCACGCGGGTCTTCATCACGGAAGCACGGCGCGATCTGGAAATACTTGTCAAAACCCGCAACCATCATCAGCTGCTTGAACTGCTGCGGTGCCTGCGGCAGCGCATAAAACTTTCCCGGATGCAGACGCGACGGCACAAGGAAGTCGCGCGCGCCTTCGGGCGAGGACGCGGTGATGATCGGCGTCTGATACTCGCGGAAGCCCTTGTCCCACATGCGCTTGCGCATCGAGGTCACAACATCGGAGCGCATGGTCATGTTCTGCTGCATCTGCTCACGACGCAGATCGAGGAAGCGATACTTCAGGCGGGTTTCCTCAGGGTATTCCTGATCACCAAACACCAGAAGCGGCAGTTCGTCCGCCGCGCCCAGAACTTCCAGATCACGCACAAAAACTTCGACTTCGCCGGTCGGGATTTTGTCGTTCACCAACTCGGGATCACGCGCCTTCACGTTGCCATCGATACGGATGCACCACTCGGAACGCACCTTTTCCATCTCGGCGAACACAGGGCTGTCGGGATCGCACAGAACCTGCGTGATACCATAGTGATCGCGCAGGTCGACAAACAGGATGCCGCCGTGGTCACGGATGCGGTGCACCCAGCCAGACAGACGGACGGTTTCGCCCACGTTGGATTTGTTCAGTTCGGCGCAGGAATGGCTGCGAAAGGCGTGCATGTGCGGGCCCTCTTTCAGGGTAAATGTCTACAGTCGGGCCGATACACCTGTTTGAGCGGCCAAAGTCAAGAGAACTGCCCGCAAATCCGCGCAAATCAGCTTGGGAGGGATGCCTCAACTCACCAAGTCCTTCGACCGACCGCGAGGAGGTGGACGCCTGCCCGCCCCCAGCAGGTGCAATTCAGGCGTTGAGCTCGCCAACACCGTCACCATTTGCTGCGCCAGATGCGCTACCTATTGGAGTTCCAAAAGCGCCTACCAACGCAGGCACAGCCCTCTCGTCTCAAGCCTCCTGTAAAACCGCAGCAATCTCAACCCACAGCGAATTGATCATAACCACAGCCTCCGCGGCCCATACATCCGCCAGCGTCGAAACCGCTCCCCGCACCGCAGCAAGGTTACAACCAAACTCGGGCGCCCGCGCCGCATCCTCAGGCGCATCCGCATGGTTTCCGCCCCGCGATGCGCCAAAATCTACAGCTCAGCCATCTACCCCATGATCAAACCGAATCTGCACGCATTGCTCCTATTTGGCTTGCCGCCCCTTTAAAGCCCCCTCTCCTAAACCGCGCTTCACATTTCGCAGCGTTCAAAAACGGCGAAACCCGTCAAAATCCGGCTCACTCACGTATCCCCCTTGCGCCTTTCATTCTGATACGTATAACCCACGACAATTTGCGCATTCGGCGACAGCTGCCCGTCGCCTCCAAGCCCGAGGTCCACCATGCCAAAAAGAACAGACATCTCCTCGATCATGATCATCGGGGCCGGCCCCATTGTGATTGGCCAAGCCTGTGAGTTTGACTACTCCGGCGCTCAAGCGTGTAAAGCGCTGCGAGAAGAGGGCTACCGCGTCATTTTGGTGAACTCCAATCCGGCCACCATCATGACCGACCCCAACATGGCGGACGCGACCTATATTGAACCGATCACCCCAGAGGTGGTCGCCAAGATCATCGAAAAAGAACGCCCCGACGCGCTCCTGCCGACCATGGGCGGCCAAACCGGCCTCAACACAGCCCTCGCGGTTGAGGAAATGGGCGTGCTTGAGAAATTCGGCGTTGAAATGATCGGCGCAGATCGCGACGCCATCGAAATGGCCGAAGACCGCAAACTCTTCCGCGAAGCCATGGACCGGCTTGGCATCGAGAACCCGCGCGCCTCCATCGTGACCGCCCCCAAACGCGACGACGGCTCCACTGATCTGGACGAAGGCGTGCGCCTGGCGCTGGACGAACTCGAAGACATCGGCCTTCCCGCCATCATCCGCCCCGCCTTCACCATGGGCGGCACCGGCGGTGGTGTGGCCTACAACCGCGAAGACTACATCCACTTCTGCCGTACTGGCATGGACGCCAGCCCCGTGAACCAGATCCTCGTGGACGAGTCGCTTCTGGGTTGGAAAGAATACGAGATGGAAGTTGTGCGCGACCGCGCCGACAACGCCATCATCGTCTGCTCGATTGAAAACGTCGATCCGATGGGCGTGCACACCGGTGACTCAATCACCGTGGCTCCGGCTCTGACGCTGACCGACAAAGAATACCAGATCATGCGCAACCACTCGATCGCCGTTCTGCGTGAAATCGGAGTGGAAACCGGCGGATCCAACGTGCAGTGGGCCGTGAACCCCGCCGACGGCCGCATGGTTGTGATCGAAATGAACCCCCGCGTGTCACGCTCTTCCGCTTTGGCCTCCAAAGCCACCGGTTTCCCGATTGCCAAAATCGCCGCGAAACTGGCCGTCGGCTTTACGCTGGATGAACTCGACAACGACATCACCAAAGTGACCCCCGCGTCGTTCGAGCCGACCATCGACTATGTCGTCACCAAGATCCCGAAATTCGCGTTCGAGAAATTCCCGGGCTCCGAGCCGAACCTGACCACTGCGATGAAATCCGTGGGCGAAGCCATGTCCATCGGCCGCACCATCCACGAAAGCATGCAAAAAGCGCTGGCGTCGATGGAATCTGGCCTGACCGGCTTTGACGAAGTCGACATCGAAGGCGCCGACGACACCGCTTCGGGCAAGGCCGCGATCATCAAAGCCATCAGTGTCGCCACGCCTGACCGCCTGCGCACCATCGCGCAAGCCATGCGTCACGGATTGACCAATGATGAAATCCACAACGTCACCATGTTTGACCCGTGGTTCCTTGACCGCATCCGCGAAATCATCGACGCCGAGGCGGATGTTGCGGCCAATGGACTGCCCACAGATGAGGCCGGCCTGCGCCGCCTGAAGATGCTCGGCTTTACCGACGCGCGCCTTGCCAAGCTGACCGGCAAAGATGAAACCGCGGTCCGCCACGCGCGCCTGTCTCTTGGCGTCAAAGCCGTGTTCAAGCGCATCGACACCTGTGCGGCGGAGTTCGAAGCGCAGACGCCGTATATGTATTCCACCTATGAATCGCCGATGATGGGCGAAGTGGAATGCGAGGCGCGCCCCTCTGATCGCAAAAAGGTCGTCATCCTCGGCGGTGGCCCTAACCGCATCGGCCAAGGCATCGAATTTGACTACTGCTGCTGTCATGCCTGCTACGCTCTGACCGATCAGGGCTATGAAACCATCATGATCAACTGCAACCCCGAGACCGTGTCCACCGACTATGACACCTCGGACCGCCTGTATTTTGAGCCGTTGACGTTTGAGCATGTGATGGAAATCCTGCGCGTGGAACAGGAAAACGGCACCCTGCACGGCGTGATCGTCCAATTCGGAGGTCAAACACCGTTGAAACTGGCCAACGCGCTGGAAAGCGAAGGCATCCCGATCCTCGGCACCACTCCCGACGCGATTGACTTGGCTGAGGACCGCGAACGCTTCCAGGCCCTGGTCAATGAACTCGGCCTCAAGCAGCCCAACAACGGCATTGCGTCCACCGATGAACAGGCGTTGGCTATTGCTGGCGACATCGGCTTCCCGCTGGTGATCCGACCGTCTTATGTTCTGGGCGGGCGCGCCATGGAAATCGTGCGCGATATGGCGCAACTGGAACGCTACATCGCAGAGGCGGTTGTGGTCTCTGGCGACAGTCCTGTCCTGCTGGACAGCTATCTCGACGGGGCCGTGGAACTGGATGTCGACGCGCTCTGTGACGGCAAAGACGTTCATATCTCAGGCATCATGCAGCACATCGAAGAGGCTGGCGTCCACTCCGGCGACAGCGCCTGTTCTCTGCCGCCCTATTCGCTCGACAAAGCCACGATTGCCGAGATCGAGAAACAAACCCATGCGCTTGCGATCGCGTTGAATGTTGTGGGCCTGATGAACATCCAGTTCGCGGTCAAAGACGGCGTGATTTACCTCATCGAAGTCAACCCGCGCGCCTCGCGCACGGTGCCGTTCGTGGCAAAATCCACCGACAGTGCCATCGCATCCATCGCTGCCCGCGTCATGGCCGGAGAGCCGCTCTCCAACTTCCCCAAGCGTCCTCCCTACAGTGAGACCAACGTACAGGAGCCGCAGCCCATCGCCGACCAGATGACTTTGGCAGACCCCAACATGCCTTGGTTCTCGGTCAAAGAAGCAGTGCTGCCTTTCGCGCGTTTCCCGGGTGTCGACACAATTCTGGGGCCGGAAATGCGCTCCACCGGCGAAGTTATGGGCTGGGATCGCAGCTTTGCCCGTGCCTTCTTGAAGGCACAGATGGGGGCGGGCATGCTCCTGCCGGAATCGGGCAAGGTCTTTTTCTCGATCAAGGATGCAGACAAGACCCCTGCTTTGGTCGAAACGGCGCAAACCCTGATTGATCTGGGCTTTGACATCGTTGCCACCCGCGGCACCGCGTCCTTCCTCAAGGCCGAGAACATCGTCTGTGACGTTGTGAACAAAGTCTATGAGGGCCGCCCCAACGTGGTCGACATGCTGAAGGACGGTCAGATCTCTCTGGTGATGAACACCACTGAGGACACGCAAGCCGTTGAAGACAGCCGCGAAATTCGCTCCGTGGCGCTCTATGATAAGATCCCCTACTTCACGACAGCCGCAGCCAGCCACGCCGCAGCGCAGGCCATGCAGGCCCGCCGTGAAGAGGATCTGGACGTGCGCAGCCTACAGGGCTAATTCGGCACCACACATCAAGCCAAAAAGCCGGGGGCCCTGCTCCCGGCTTTTTTGTTGCAAAAAGACTCATCGATCTTTTGCCCTTCGCCTTTGAGATTTCAGAGGCTGTTAACGCACAACCAATACTCTTTGTCCGAAACAACAATTCAGACCGCCGTCTGTTCCATCAGACGCCGAAAAATGGTGCTTCGGAAAGCCAAAATGAAGACATTCAAATCTCTCTCTGTCGCGACTCTCAGCAAACTTATCGTTCTCTCAATTCTGGTCATCGGCCTCATGATCAGCGCGCTTGCCATTTGGGGGGTCAACCGAACAGACCGCTCAATTGACCTTATGCAACAAGTGTCCCGCAGGGCCGATCCCGCCACGACCGCCATGTCAGAACTTGTGCGCTCCCTTGGTTATGGCGGCATGATTCACGGATTCAAAAACTACGTTCTGCGCGGCGACGAAATCTACTACCGCGCCGCCAACCAGAACGCCGGCGCCGCCCTTTCCGCGGTTGAACGCATGATCAATCTCGGTGCGGTCTCCGGAGATGAGGCGCAACCTGTGATCGACATGATCGACAATTACACCTCCCAGCTCAGTGCCGTGCGAAACCTGCGCAGATACGGGCAATCAGCCGCTGCCATCGATTCTCAAGTCAGCGTCGACGACGGCCCCGCCCTTGCGATGCTCGGCGCGCTTCGGGAGGTCAAAATGAGTCAGAACGCCACGTCGGATGGCGCCGGCTATTCCAAGGCCGAAGCGCTGTCCGACTTGCGTTTTCACATGGGCTATGGCGGCATGATCCACAATTTCAAAAATCTGGTTCTGCGCCGCGATCTGCCACGGATCGAAAAGCTCAAAACCAATTTCGCTGAGTCTCGCACGGCGATCGACAAGCTTGCAGTGCTTGATCTGTCTGCGTCAGAGCAAGACGCACTCCGAGACATCACCGCAACAATCGCCGAGTACGAAGGCAAAATTAGCGACATCGAAGCCCTGATCGCAGAAAATGCCTCACCCAAAACCATTGATGGGGCCGTATCCATTTCCGATGCGAGCGCACTTGCGGGGCTGAGCGTGTTTGAAGCCGCAGTTGCCGCTGAGGCGGTCGCCATTTCTGAGGAAATGCGCGAGGCGCAGACGACCTTCCGGTCGCTTCTGATCCCCGCCAGCCTGCTGGTTGTCATAACCTGCCTCTTTACGGCCTTGGCAAACGGCTTTGTTCTGCGCCGCGGTGTTGTTGACAAGCAAACCAGCGCCGATGCCGAAGCTGCGCGCATGCATCAGGAACGTGAGGATTTTCAAACACGTACATCCTTGATGGCCGAGGCCGCGAGCCGTGGCGATTTCTCCCGTCGCATCAACGCGGCATACACCGACGACACCCTGACCGCGGCCGCCGCACATCTGGATCAGCTTATGGCCAACACCGAAGCCGGCCTCGCCGCCGCCATTGACGTGTCCAACGCCATGGCCCAAGGCGACCTGACTCACCGCATGGCCGGTGAATTCCAGGGCGCATTCGGGGAATTGCAGTCCACGCTGAACAACGCGCTGTCCTCCATTTCCCGCCTGACCCAGAATGTTGTCAGAAACAGCAAGGAGATCAGCAGCTATACAGACAGCATTTCATCGGAAACCAATAACCTTTCCGCGCGCACCGAAACACAGGCCACCAACCTCGCCTCCTCGACCGCGGCGCTGCACGATCTCACTCAGTCGGTTCAGGATGTCTCTGCCCGCGTCGCCGCCGCCCGCACTCAGGCCGAATCCGCGCACACCGTCGCTCAGACCGGCGCCAGTGTTGTGACCGACGCTGTGGCTGCCATGGATCGCATCGTCGAAACCTCACTGAAGATTTCCAAAGTCACCGAAATGATCGAGGACATCGCTTTTCAGACCAATCTTCTGGCACTCAATGCAGGCGTCGAGGCCGCCCGTGCCGGCGAAAGTGGGCTTGGCTTTGCTGTTGTGGCCTCCGAGGTACGGGCGTTGGCCCTGCGGTCTTCTGATGCGGCCAAAGACATCAACGATCTGATCATCGCTTCGGAAACCGAAATCGGAGAAGGCGCCCGCCAGATCGCCGAGGCCGGCACCTCCATTCGCGACATTTCCGGGCATGTGGCCGATCTTGACCGCTCCATCGATTCCATCGCCCATCAGGCCGAAGATCAGGCCGTCCGCCTTGCCGACGTCAACTCTGCCGTGCACGCCCTGGAAGGTGTCACACAACAAAACGCCGCCATGTTCGAAGAAACCGCGGCCTCCATCGACTCTCTGCACATGCTGACCGACGATCTGGTCGTCACCAGCACGCGGTTTACTGTCGGCGCCGACACGGAAACCAGCGTTGCGCTCGCCAAAGCCGGCTAAGCGTCATAACCCAAGGCTCCGGTCGGCCCAAAACCGGCCGGAGCCCAAATCAAACCAACTGGTCACTGCGACAGTGGAATGTTCTTCCAGACCAGATACTCGCCGGTGGTGTGCTCCAGCAGCTTGATCTCCAACAGCCCGTCATGCCCGCCGCTTTCCAGAGCAAACTCATATTCAATCTTCGTTGGAACGCCCGCTGACAGCGTTTCGTGAACCCTGCTGCTTCGCTGATTGCCGATGGTGACGGCCGTGCCTTGCGCAAACACGCCATTAGGCAGGGCGACTCGTGACCTATCCGCAAACAAATTCAGAGATTTCTCCTGTTCAGGAAACGCAACCAAGCTGCATTTGACCCGTGTGCCTTTGCCGCTACACCCGATCAACGAAACACGGGCGTCACCCCAGTATTGATCCTCAAAGGCACTTTGATACTCGGTAGAGATCGTGATCGGCGCATTCGGGTTCGCAGAGCCACCTCCGGCGTCCCCCTGCTCACCTTTTTCCCCCTTGGCACCCGTCGCGCCCCGCGGCCCCTCCGGCCCGCGCAGCACGTCCGCATAATCGCGTATCAGAATGCGCGCGACCTGCTCGGCAGTTGGGGCTCCCGCCACTGCGGATGCACTTTCGATGGCTTTCAGGCGCGCACTCATGGCTTTCAATTCCTGACGCAAGCTCTCGCTTCCAGCGCGATCTGAAACCACATCCAGCCGGTCGGCGATCTTTTCCAGCTCGTTTTCCTTTCGGTCGAGTTCCATCTCGACCTTCTCAATCCGCACTTCCGCACCTTTGATCCGCTCCGCACGATCAGCTTGGGCCTGTGCAGACTCCTGCTGGAAAGTCATGATCCCGACACCAGTTGTGACGGCCGCTGCCGCCGCGGTTCCAGCCATTTTGAGAAATTCCAAGGTCCACCTCTCTGTAATTCAATTTCCGTACCAAATCATTTCGCCTCAATGATGGGCAATCGATCGTCATCCATCAATCCAAAAGTGTCCTCCGGCCTGACTTGACGGACTCGGCGCGGCCCACTAAACCCCGCCACTCGCATCACAAAAGCTGGGGACTATGCCATGGCAGGCGCATTGGGCATTGATTTTGGCACGTCAAATTCCGCCGCAGGATTTATACAGGACGGCCAGCCCCGCCTCATTTCGTTTGACGGCGCGACCACACTGCCGACCACGTTTTTCTTTGATTTCGACACCCGCGAAACATTGCTTGGCGAGCCCGCAAACAAAGCACTTCTTGAGGGTTACGAAGGCCGTTTCATGCGGGCACTCAAACGCGTACTCGGCACCTCATTGATGCACGAGAAACGTCAAATCCTGAACACCCGCGTCACATTTGTTGACATCATTGCCCGCTTTCTGGGTCACATCAAAACCGAGGCCGAAGCACAAACCGGCCTCACGTTTGACCACGCCATCTCGGGGCGGCCAGTGGTCTTTCACGGCACCGGCGATCCACGCGAACACCAGGCCGAAGACGACCTGCGCCAATGCTATCTCGCCGCTGGCTTTGATGAGGTGACTTTCCTCCCCGAACCCGAAGCTGCCGCCATTGCCGACGGGGCGTTGATCGACAGCGACGGCATCGGCCTGATCGTCGACATCGGCGGCGGCACGTCGGATTTCTCTCTGTTTCGCAGCCACTTGGGCAAGGTAGACATTCTTGCCAATCACGGCGTACGCATTGGCGGCACCGACTTCGACCGCACCCTCAGCTTCACCGAAGTCATGCCCTATCTCGGCAAAGGCTCACTATTGCGCGACCAATTCGGCCCCGGCCGATTCCCGACCCCCAACGCGATCTTCAACGACCTCGCGACGTGGGAGAAAATCCCCTTTCTTTACACCGCCCAAACCCAGCGCAAGGTGGCCGAGATGCTGAAACAGGCCGAAGAGCCGGAAAAGCTCTCCCGCCTTGCTGATGTCTTGCGTGACGAGTTGGGCCACGACATCGCCTTTGCCGCCGAAGCTGGCAAGATCGCCGCTAACGACAATGCTGCCGATCCGCGGATTGATCTGTCCACGCTCGAGCCCGGCCTCTCTGTCCCGCTCTACCCCCTTCAACTGGCCCACATTCTCGCACCCTATGGCGATGACATGCGCGCAGGCGTTCACGACACACTGGCCATGGCGGGCCTGAAGCCCGAGCAGATTGACCGCGTGATTTACGTGGGTGGCTCCAGCCTGTTGACCGTTGTCTCAGAGGCGGTCAAATCGGTCACACCGGATGCAGACCACAGCTTCTCTGAAGTATTCACCGCCGTCACGGACGGTCTTGCTCGGGCAACAGCCGGTTGACGCCCTGATCACTCAAGGCCCGCACCAACGCCGCATGAGGCACCTCCTGCACCGCACAATTATCGCGTAGCGCAAGCGCTGCGGCTGTTCCGGTCGCCTGCCCCATCGCCATGCACTGTGGCATTCCGCGCACCGAAGCAAACGCCTTGGCGTCGGCTGACAAAATGCGCCCCGCAAACATCAGGTTCTCGATCCGCTCCGGCACCAGCGACCGAAACGGAATGGTGTAAAACTGCCCCGCATCAATTGCGGCCTCGTGGGTCATCTCGCCCTCCGCCCGCATCACATCGTCAATTGGATTGTCACAGGCGACGACGCCATCCGCAAATCGGGTCGCCGTCGCCAAATCCTCGCCCGTGACGCGATACAACCCTTCAAGCTTGCGTGTTTCCCGCACGCCAACTGTTGGCGATAGCATGGCCATATGCGCTGCCTCAAATCCCGGCACATCGCTTTGCAAAAACCGCGCCAACTCCGCACACCGTCGGCGCCCTTCCTGCGTTGCCGCCCCAACGGCCACAGGATCAGTTCCATCCACGCCGCGCACATGTACTGAATTGCAAAAAACCACACCTTTGTGAAACCCGCGCATCAGATAAAGCTGCTCAAGATCCGGGTGCAGCCGCCCCTCGGCAATGCCGACGCGGGCGTAATTCTGAAAATACGGGTCCGGCTCAGCAAAGGCCCGATCCCAATCCACACCCATCATGTGAAAAGAAATCGTCACCGCCATCATATTGCCCGAGGTATCCCCAAGCGCATAAGGCACACCGGCCTTCGCGGAAATATCCCCGTCGCCCGAGCAATCAATGACGATCTTCGGCTCGACAACAAACGCACCGTTGCGATCACAACAGACCACCTCGCGCACCCGATCACCATCCATCGTCGGGTCAAGCGCCAGAGCACCAAGCCTGACCCGAACGCCGGCCTCTTCCAGCATCTCAAACATGGTCATGGTCGCGATGTCGTGGTCATAAACAATCTCGGGGCCAAAATTCTCCAAGGTGCAGGGGCGCTTTTGCGCGGCCGGCGGTGTCATCTCCATCAGACGGTCCGTCAATTCTTCCAAAAGGCCGCCTATGATGCGGTCCACAGGATAGCCACCGCCCCACGGCATTCCCGGGCAAAACGCCATAACGCCGCCGATTTTTGTGGTCGCCTCAAGAAGCGTCACCCGAAGACCCAGCCGTCCGGCCGCAACCGCAGCACCAAAACCCGCGGTGCCGCCGCCCACCACCAGAACGTCGGTCTTTTCTCTCTTCGCCATCTCGGACCCATCTCTCTTTGCTGAAGAACATGTGCAAGGACAGCGCATGACGCTGCCGCGCGCCGACCACCCTGTCAACTCCGCGTTCTGCGCAGCGCCGTAGGATAGAAAAAGGGGCCCAGAAGGGCCCCTCGTCCGACTATGTCATCCGCCCGTTGCGGTACCGACGTGATACCGACGCAATACCTACACGATGCAGACAGCAGTTTTTACACCTTTTGCTGGGTGTACTTCCGCAGCTCATTCCGAGCCACCTGACGGCGGTGAACCGCGTCAGGACCATCCGCCAGACGCAACGTCCGCACGCCTGTCCAAGCCGCCGCCAAAGGCGTGTCCTGACTGACGCCTGTGCCGCCATGCATTTGCACTGCCTCGTCAATCACTTTGAGCGCCACATTGGGTGCCACAACCTTGATTTGGCTGATCCAAGGTGCTGCGGCGCGCGCGTCGCCCTGATCCATCATCCAAGCGGCTTTCAGGCACAGCAAACGCGCCTGCTCGATCTCCATCCGGCATTCGGCGATGATGTCATAGTTCGCCCCCAGATGCGCCAGCTGCTTGCCAAAAGCTTCGCGGTCCAGCGAGCGGCGGATCATTTGTGCAAGCGCAGTTTCCGCCTGACCGATCGCCCGCATGCAATGGTGAATGCGTCCCGGCCCAAGCCGGCCTTGTGCAATCTCAAATCCACGGCCTTCGCCCAGCAAAATGTTCTCCGCTGGCACCCGAACGTTGGTGAATTTGATGTGCATGTGACCATGCGGCGCATCATCCTGACCATAGACCAGCATCGGACGCAGAATCTCGATTCCTTCGGCACCTGCAGGCACCACGATCATCGACTGACGCTTGTGTACAGGAAGCTCATCACCACCGGTCTTGACCATCGCGATATAGACCTTGCAGCGCGGGTCACCGGCGCCAGAAGACCAATACTTCTCGCCATTTAGCACGTATTCATCGCCGTCCCGCACACAGGACATTTCAATATTGGTTGCGTCAGAAGAAGCCACATCCGGCTCCGTCATCAAATAGGCCGAACGGATCTTGCCTTCCAGCAACGGCGCCAGCCATTCTTTCTTCATTGCCTCTGTGCCATAGCGCTCAAACACCTCCATATTGCCGGTGTCCGGCGCGGAACAGTTGAACACTTCCGCCCCCAAAGGCGTCTTTCCCATCTCTTCTGCAAAGAACGCATATTCTACGGTGGTCAGCCCAAAACCGCGTTCGCTATCGGTCAACCAGAAGTTCCACAGCCCGCGTTCTTTGGCTTTGGCTTTCAGCCCTTCCAGAATCTCGGTTTGTCGCTCGGTGAACGTCCAACGGTCGCCGGTTCCAATTTCCTTGTGGTATTCTTCTTCCAGCGGCATGACCTCATTCTGGATCATATCCCGCACCTGCTCGAGCAGGTTTTCCATCTCCGGACGGATGCCTAGAAACATCGTCTCTCTCCTCACATTTTCTGAATCAACCTTGCCGCGCTGCAAGAGGACTTGTCCATCGGCCCCTTCATAAAATGACGCGGGGTCGATTTGATTTGACGGAAAAACTTCGCCGAAAAAGAAAACCAATTTTTTCCACAACAAATCGCGATTCAGGTCTTGCGTCCGGCAAGAACCCAAAGTAATTAGCCGCTCACCGTTGGGGTGTAGCCAAGTGGTAAGGCAACAGTTTTTGGTACTGCGTACCGTAGGTTCGAATCCTACCACCCCAGCCACTTTTCTTAGACAACCTCAAGAAAACAACGGCTTAACCCAGCTTGAAACAACCTGTGTGTTACAGCATTCTGGAACTGTGACACAGGGTGCAACACATGACCTGGTGCGTTACGCTCAAAAGCGGCGCGAGTCAGCCTCGCAAAAACCCCGCCAAAAGCCCAAGTATCACGCCGGCCCTTACCTGATGCGCGGGGGCCGCATGTTCTATTTCCGCAAGCGCCTATCAACCCAGCTATCAAACCCCGCGGTAATCCCCCCATTTTTAGAGGGGCGCGTCAGTAGAATCTAAGCTGCTTTCAATTTCTGTATCGGCGTCACGCCACCGATCCCCATGTTTGGTCTTTCGTTGTTGTATGTCCAGAGCCAGTGAGTGGCGTGGTCTTGCACCTCCTCGATGCTGTTGAAGTGATACCGCCCCAGCCATTCTGTCCGGACTGTCCTATTGTAGCGTTCGACATAGGCGTTCTGCTGCGGCTTTCCGGGTTGGATGTAGATTAGGCCGATCCCGGCGTTCTCGGCCCAAGTCTGCAATCGACCACTGACGTATTCAGGGCCATTGTCCACGCGAATGGCCAAAGG
>NZ_FOSZ01000009.1 GCF_900114415.1 Shimia haliotis
CGCTGTACTTCGACTTTTTCATCAGAATCTCCTCTTTCATCATTCGAGAAAATTCTACTTTCAGACACACCTAAATTTCGGGGGGATTACCTCCGGGCAAACGACGTTTCTAAGTCTTGGCTTCACCGATAAATTGCGACTTTTAGCGAAGACAAACGCTTGAAACTCCTGCTTGGTGCCTCATGATGACCACAATCATAGATTGAAGCATAAGAGACTCGAAATGGCACAAAGCAGAGTTGCGACGCAAAGGCGGACAGTCAATTTTTTGAGTAACCAAACCTTCTTTGGTTACCTTTTCAGACCAGTGTCACCTGATCGGTTCAAGTTAGAGTAAAGGATGTTTAGCAATCATCCGCAGGCAACATCACAATATTCGAATAGCGACCTTCAGACGTTGTAACTGCCGCGCAGGCTCCGGTTTCACGATTGAACCAGTAGTTTGTAAGGCCATCGTTTCGGATGATTTCATAGCCAAGGTTTTGAATTCCGAGTTCCGCTTGTCCCGCACGGGCACCTTGAAATGGGGTTAGATCTGTGCTGCTGCCAACAGCAGGCGCTGAACTGGTCGTGCCTTCGTCGCAAGCGGCAAGCACGAAAAGTGGAATTGCGATGGCTGTGGTGCGTAATTTGAACATGTCTTTTCCCTTGAAATAGCGAATCGTAGAAAGTCTCGCGGTTCCACGCTCAAGTCATGAAACACTGTGGTCAAAAGTGAGCCCTTTTTTTGCAGCGGTCAAGAGCCTTGCGGCATGCAAAATTTGACCGAGACCTCTGTGTTTCTAAGGCAGTGCACAAGGTGTCACGCATCAAAACGCCAGGGTTGGAACTTAGCCATTGAGAAGAGGCGGACATTCGCGCGCAGACGCACATCAGAGAAATCAAACCGTTGCCAGATGCAATGTTGATGATAACGTGAGATGAAACGAAAAAAGATATCCACACTTCTCACCATAGGAGATTTCAATGAATTCAAAGATGTTCTGCTGCACAGTTTTTGGCAGCCTGATTGCGACCGCTTCACTGGCGATGACAGATGCCGATAACGCTTGCATCGATCACCTCCGCGAAGTCGGCGGACCGGATGGCAAGTCTGGAACAATCGAGAGTTCAATGGGATCGGAAGCGGGTACGCTTGTGATGTTGCGGGACGCGGGCAATACACTGTGGCGTTGCATTGCGTACAAGGACGGAACAATTGGCGAAATGTCCGTCGTCGACGCCGCGGATGATGGCCAAGGTGCTATGTCTGGGTCAGACGGCGCCACCACCCAGCAACGTGTCAAATTCGCAGCAGGATCGACTGGTGCCGAGTTGACGGGCACACTGCAACCGGGAGCATCCAGCCAGTATGTTATTGGGGCAAAAAACGAACAATTCCTCTACGTGCGCGTGGCGCCACGCAATGGCACGCTCGACTACGCAATCCGCAACCCTGATGGCTCTGATTTGCTTGGTCTCATGGCGTCCGAGAAGGAATATCGTGGCCAGCTCTGGCAAACTGGCGATCATGTTGTGGAGGTAATCAACCGAGGGTCCTCCTCAGTGGATTACAACGTGATCTTCGGCATCGAATAATCCAAATCCCAGCATTGACCGTTCGCTGGAATGAGTGAACTGCCTTTAAAACGCAGTACAAACGTAAGGGAAAACGTAATGCATTTTGATCTGGTGCACGCCGCTGTAATCGTAGTGGCCTTGGTTTTGACCAACATTGTCTTAAAGGCAACAGGAGTGGTTGGCGATGACGATACACATCGTTGGAGTTGGAAGAGGTTCCTCGCATATTTTGTTGTTGTCGCGGTGATCAACATAGTTTGGCCCATGTGAGCAACGGTTCGGACACTTTTGCTGTACCTTGGTTTGGGGAGTTGAGCATTGAAATTGGTTACATTGATTGCGGCGATGATTGTGACAGCGACCGCATCTCTTGCAGACGTGACAAGTCGCAGTGGAGGGCCGTCTGAAAAAGCGATGATTGCGCGTGGCGGCGATGGCGGCATCGAGGGTGTCGCGTTCTTCCGACCGGTATTGAGCGGCGTTCTATACCGATCTGGCTTTAAAGGGGGGGACAAGTCCCGCACTGGCCTTTCCGACAATCAAAGAAGCGCGTTGTGCTCTGCTGGGTTTTCGAGCGGGTTTTATGCCGACTTTGGCAAAAACACTGAATACGGCGCGACCAATTGCTCGACGGGAAACTTTGACTATCAAAGCGCCCGATCTTCCAGACCTGGCAACGTCATGCAGGCAATCTATGACGTGGTGCAGAACCCCGAAAAAGGTCCTGTTCTCGTTCATTGCATGTGGGGCGTGCATTCCTCAGGCGCGCTGTCGGCCATGGCCTTGGTGCAATTCTGCGGCTGGCCCGAAGATCGCGCGAAAAAGTATTGGGACGAAGCTCGCAATGGTGCTCCGTGTTCCGGAGGGTGCGATCAGTGGATAGACGCGAAGTTTTCCAACTTCGCTTTGAGCCCCAAGTTGATGATCTCAAAGGAGCAACAAGCCGCCATTTGCCCAGAGTAGGACCAAAAGATGCTCCGAAGTATCGCACTCGCATGTCTTTTCCCGACATTGGTTTCGGCCAATGACTCGGTGATCGGTTCAGAAAGGACCTTCATGAGCCCAAACGGGCTGACAGAGAAATGCGTGGCGATCACCGCGATCCCGAACGGTGTTTACTCCGAGCATGATCTTAAGCTGGAAAAGTCTTACTGCGCTGTCGATTTTTATGCGCCGGACATTGCGCTTTGTCCGAAAACCTGGAGCACAAGCCCTGGGACAGCAGTCTACGATATTTCGGAGGGGTCCTACGTTGGTCAGCGTGCCGAGTTCGAACGCAACGCTTGCAAAGAGGGAAAGTCTGCCAGTGGCCTATCCAAAGATAGAATTCTGAAATTCAAACAGACTATGAACCAGAAAGGCACCAGCGGCACGTTCTCGACCTCGTCGCTGATGTACTATCATTTTTCGCGTTACTTCGACACGACGGTTAAGGTCCCTGTTGCGGTTTGGCGATCTATGGACGCCCAAACGCATCTAACTGAAGTCGCCTCACCAGGCCTTGCGATTTCAGGAGGACGTCATGGCGGGCGGATGAACCATGAAGGATGGCGGGTTCTGGTTGCCGCCGAACAAAATCCGGAAACCTATCGACCCACTGACGAGTTGTTCACAGCGGACAGACAGCAGATTTACGGAGTACTTCTTGACAGTCCGGGACATCGCTATGGGTCTGAAATTAATGGAACCCGCAAATCAGGATGGGGAAAGGGCCAGAATAGGGATTTTCAACAAACACCTCCGTTTTTGGCTTTGCGCTCAGAGCTGCCGCTTACCGAAGCAATAGCGGAAGGATTGAAAGAAAGCCGCAAGGATCGTCAAATTAGCAAGGATCTTGGCGATAACGTAGACGACCGTCAAATGGCATTCTGGATGCAAGAGTTGACGGAAATCGTCCTATTAGACTTCATTTTTAGCCAGCAAGACCGCGTCGGCAACATCGACTTCACCCCTTATTGGTACTGGGTCGACGGAACCGATTTGAAGCACAAAAAGGCTAAGCATCATGTGGCAGGTAAGGAGGGTATTCCAGAAGCGGCGATATTAGTTCGACGTACCAATCTAAACGACAATGATGCTGGTGGAAAAGTCGCCTACGCCAACTTTGCTAAGTCTACGCAAATGCTTGAGAAGTTGCGCCATTTTAATGCCGATACGTACAGTAAACTGATCAAGTTGGATGACGACTTGCAAAATGGAGGCGAGATCTTCAACTGGCTTTCAACAAGTCTGGGGTTAAGCGAACGGCAAATTCAGCAAGTTGTCCGAAACACGCGTTTAGCCACTTCAATCCTGCAGGAAACATGTGCTTCGGGAGATATGATTTTTGACCTGAATGCTTCGGCGCTCTTCCTGAGCGGTCGGGCCGATGCCGCGGAGATCCCCTGTGTTTCGGAATAGACCTAAGACCCTTTGGGGCGCGTTGGCGGTAATTCTATTGCTTTGCAAACCATCGCTGGCGCTTGATGTCATAGTCATCTCTGATTTGAATGGAAGCTATGGCTCTACCCAATACAGCCAACGCGTTGGCGCGGCGGTTTCCCGTATAATCGAACTTGACCCGGATCTTGTCATTTCTACCGGCGACATGGTGGCAGGGCAGCGTAAGCCCTTGTTGTCTGAAAATGAAGTTTTGGCCATGTGGCGCTCCTTTCATTCTCAAGTCTCAGATCCACTTCAAAAGGCAGGTATTCCCTTTGTTGTAACTCCCGGAAATCACGATGCGTCTGCGTATGGGGGCTTTGAACGGGAGCGGGAGATATTTGCCCGCGAATGGCGTGCCCGAAAACCGCAACTGAACTATCTGGACGACGCTGACTATCCTTTTTTTTATGCCTTTGAACTGGACGGGATTGTGTTTGCATCGTTGGATGCAACAACTCTGGGGCCGTTGTCGGGCGGACAAAATCAACGTGTTGCGGACCTTTCCGACGCAGGAAACCCAATTGTCACTTTCAGCCATCTGCCGCTCTGGCCATTCGCACAGCAACGGGAGAAGGAGATAATAGGTGATCCACTTCTGGAACGCGTTTACCAAGCGAACGGGGTCGTTTTACACCTTTCGGGACATCACCACGCCTACTTCCCCGGATGGAAAAATGGCGTTGCCTATATCTCGCAGGCCTGTCTTGGAGGTGGTTCAAGAAAGTTAATCGGTGAACAGAATCGATCCGAACACAGCGTTACCCAACTTACTTTTGCAGCAGATGCAACATTCTCGGTGCAAGCTCTTAAAGCGCCAGACTTCCGCTTGTCGGTTGAAAACGAAACACTTCCCAGACAGATACGCTCGCCCAAAGCGATCCTGCAACGACTGGATCTCATCTCGCCTTAAAGGGTCACTTTGACCTCCACGCGATTGGAGACAGTCTGAGAGATCTTCGTTTCAAGCTGAGCCTCTTGGATTCTTTCATTTGCCAAAAATAACAAATCAACGCGCGATTTCCCCGGAGTTTGATGCTTGTTGACGAGTTGCCAGCCAGCGGCAGAAGCAAACAGTTGGATTGATTGCGCAGCTTCTTCAGCTTCCGCGACATCTTGCCCGCGCACGGATAATCTGATGCTTGTTTTCCGCCCGCCCAGCCAGATAAAGCCCCATGCCGTTAATGCTACGCACAAAGCCATAACTGGCAGACCCAGACCGACTGCCAGACCAAGGATCGTCACCAAAATCATCTCAACAGTGTCAATTGGGTCATCCAGATTGGACCGAAAGCGCAGAAGTGCCCCAATTCCAAAAACGACGAACCCAATCATTGAACCGTGCTGAACAACCAGAAAGCCGACAACCATCCCTATCAGCGCGTAAAGGAAAAACAGCTGAGGCATCATTAAATCATTCGCGTTCCGACGCCGCCCTCTGCGAACTGGGTGGAAAACCAACAACGCTGTGAGCGCGACAACCACGGCCACGTTGAAGAGGAAGTAAAGTAGCTCTTCTGGGCCCTGAAATTGCGCCCAACTCTGTCCTATCGAGATTTCTTCACTCGCAGATTCAGCCAAAAACTCTGCTGGATCCATCTGCGCCAAGAGCAAAGTGGGACAAGCTGCAAGTATCACTGAAAGCAGAAGTCTTGGTACGTTCATTTTGCATTCTCCAGCTAGTTTGGAAAACACTACCTATACATTGAACCTCGCTCCAACTGATTCCGGGCACCGCTCCTCCAAACGTTGCCATTTAAGTCGGCATACACCATGCTATCGCAAATCCAAGCGAGATCCGGAACGCCTTGAAAATTGAAATGAAAGTTGCTTCTTCCACTCCACTTGGACTTTTTGCGTTCGGCCTTTTTATGTGCGTCGCTGTTAGTTCCTGCCAAGCAGAAACTCTGAAACTGCTGGACAGTTTCGAAGTGAGAAACAAACACAAGGGCTATTCCGAACCGTCGGGTTTGTCTCCATCATCTGTTGAGGGTCTTTTCTGGACGGTCAGCGATGCGGATGCGAAGCTGCACTTGTTGACCAGCAATGGCGAGTTGAAGAACGCTTTTCATTTGCCTGAGGCTTTGGGGGCCGATCTTGAAGCCGTTGCATCGCGCCCAGACGGTAGCGTCTTATTAGTGCAAGAGCGTGATTGGGCAATCACAGTCCTAAAGCCGACAACCCCAATTTCACTCGAAAGGACTCTAATTAGGCGGATGCATGGGTTTGCGAGATATGCGCACTTATTTGGCGCCAATCCCTCAAACAAAGGTCCCGAAGGCATAACTGTGGATCCCGAAACCGGAACGGTTTTTCTTGCCATAGAAGGCGAACCGCGCGTTTTGATGACCCTCGCACCTGATCTGAACGAAATCGTCAACGTGACTGTTTTATCCAAAGACAAAGGGTTTGCGTCGCCCAAAGCCAAAGATAGGGAACTCGACATCAGTGGTTTGGCCTGGTCCCCGTTTAGCAATACACTTTGGATGTTAAGTGACACTGGCAAGTGCGTTTTCATGTTCGATCCCAAAACAAACAAGGCTGAACGGATAGATTTGAAATTCCGCAAATCTGGGGAGAAGACTTGGGTAAAAAATGCAGAAGGCATCGTGGTTGATGAGGAAGCCCATCGGTTGTTCATCCTCACTGATGACGGAAAAGACGCTCGTCTGTTTGTGTTTGAAAGACTGTAGCACATTCTTTGGAACAACCCCTGGTGGGTTTGTTGCTGAATCGCAAGTAAGCCTGTTCCCGATTGCGGACTTTGCAAAGTTGGTTGTCGAGTGTCTGTTTAAGGCCGTTAGGGTGCCAAAGCTCAGTTTACAATTTGGGTGTAAGCTATTGACCTATTGGAACGTCAATTGCGCTTCTTTTACAATATTTCCTTTTTTTTCAATGAAGTCGGAGGGTTGCAAATCCGTGTACACCGGTTCGATTCCGGTACTCGCCTCCAGTACGTTTCTCAACGGCAATATATTATTCCATTCCAATGCCCTACCTTGGTGCCATACGGCAACCGAGACAAATCTCCAGTTGCGTGAATCTCAGCAACCCTGAAATACCGCTAAAAGCCCGCGGCCAATCGATCGAAAACACGACCAAATTATCGCACTGAAATTCGAAAATGCCGCCATCTGGCGGAGAGCTGCTTTTGTGGCACGTGTGTGATTGCTATCTCAAAGCGGGGAAACCGCCGCTACAAAGATGAAACGTGACGGCGTAAATGATGCGTCGGCCACCATGGTCATTTCCAAGCCACCCCAGATGTCGAAAACTTGGCTTACGGTATCGTTTCAAAAACCACGATTGGGCCAACATTTAGGCCGTCATCCCTGAAGTGTCCCTGATCATCCGCTGCGGCAGAGCAATCGCCAAACACCTTGGCAGAGTCGTGGGTGACAACGATATCGCTGGCGCCACAGCAGAAATATTGAAAGGAATGACAGCGCTGACATTGACGCTGCTGCGGATCGTGGAGCAATGGCGAAGCAACTTAGCCAACCCTACAAACGCGATATCTAAGATCTCACCGCCTAGGCGGCAGCGGCTTCGCCGTTCTGAAACTCTGCAATCCGCCGCAGGAAATCGACCTTCCGTATTGGCTTTGTTAGAAAATCGTCCATTCCGGCATCCAGACAGGCTTGCCGCTCATCGTCAAACGCGTGTGCCGTCAAGGCGACAATTGTTGGCTGGGGGATGGGCAATTCCCGAATTTGGCGCGTGGCCTCGATGCCTCCCATGCGAGGCATCGACACGTCCATAAAAACGAGATCATACGGACCAGCAGCTGTTTTCTCCAAGGCATCCACGCCGTCTACAGCAAAATCCACCACCACGGGCTGGTCCTTAAGGTACCTGCCTAACAAAAAGCGGTTGGTCTGGTTGTCTTCCACAATCAGGATGGACGATCCCGCAACCAGATCCACTGAAATCGGGGATGTTGCCGGTTTCGGGGTTTCCTCCGTTGCGTCACTCAAAACGTCAACCGGCACACACACGCAAAACGTAGCCCCCTTGCCGAGCTCCGACGTCAGTTGGATCTCTCCTCCCATAGCCGCCACGATATGGCGTGAAATCGACAGTCCAAGACCGCTGCCGCCAAACCGGCGGGTGGTGGAAGCCTCAGCCTGCGTGAAATGGTCGAAAATCTGCTCCTGTTTGTCTTTGGAAATGCCGATTCCGGTGTCCCTAACGGCAAAACACAGACGCCCCTGAGCATCCGCACTCAGGGTCACAACCACGCTTCCCTTTTCAGTAAATTTGATCGCGTTGCCAATGATGTTTGTCGCCACCTGCCGCAGCCGCCCGTCATCTGCTTTAACCATCCCGGGCAACTCGTCCGGAACCGTCAGGCGCAACGACAACCCCTTGGCCCGCGCCATGGGCTCCAACAAATCCAGCGTTTCGCGAAAACAGGCTTCCGGCGCAAAAGGCACCGGATGCAGTTCCATCCGCCCGGCATCAAGTTTGGACAGATCCAGAATGTCATTGATGATCGCCATCAGCGAAAGGGAAGAGCTGCGTATTGTGTCCGCGTAGCGGCGTTGCTCGTCATCCAGATCCGTTTCAGCCAGCAACTCAGCCATCCCCATAACGCCGGTCAATGGCGTGCGTATCTCATGGCTCATATTGGCAAGGAATTCTGCTTTGGCGCGTGCGCCTGCCTCCGCTTGTGCCCGTGCCTCGGCCATGTCTTTCGCGACTTTGCGCGCTTCGGTGACATCTCTTTCAATGGTCACAAAGAACTCAACTTCGCCGTCATCGCCAAAAATTGGAAAAAGGTTCACATCCAGCCAATAGTGACTGCCGTCCTTTCGGATACTCTGCACCTCGCCACGAAATCTACCGCCAGTCGCGGCTGCGCGGTCGATGCTATCATTTTTCATGATCTCGGGATCGTTTTGCGTCATCAATTCAGCGACATAGCGCCCGTGCGCCTCCTCCGGCGTATAGCCGGAATGGCGGGTGAAGGCTTCGTTGACCCAAACGATCCGGCGCTGCGGATCGGTGATAATCACAGTGTCATTGGCCTTAAGCGCAACCTGCGAGAGCCGCCGCATTTCCGCCTGCTGGCGCGCCATATGTTCATAGGCCTGCTTCAAATCTTCACGACTGCGAAACAACGCGCCATTCACAGAATGATTCTCCATCCCCGCCTTGGCGAAGGTCAAAATCATATAGATCATACAAGCCAACAGCATCACGACCGCTGGACTATTGATAATCACCGGCTCCCATCCGCCAAAAAAAGTCTTTTGTATTAACACCATGCAAATTGGAGCGACCCCATAAAGCCCAAGCCGCGCCAGTGCCACTTCCTTGTTTTGCGGCAAAACAATCACCGCATTCACCGCGCCCAGACCGAAACAGCCAATCACAAAAATAATGTCCGGATTGGGCACCGTGAAAAAGTAGAAACAGGTGGCCAAACCAAATCCCAGCCCCTGCATCAACCCCGAGACAAAGGCCCGCCGCCGCGCCATCCGTAACTTGCCCGCAACCATCAGGGGTCGCACGACCCTTAGCAAATTGTAGACATCAAACAGATCAGACAGGAGCAACACCGCGAAGGCACACAAACTCAGCCAAAAGCCTATTGCGAGATAAGCCAGAGAGCATCCCAGTAGGTACAATACCAGCCGCACCTTGATGCGCTTAGCCCGGTCGTTGATATAAAAATCAAGCTGTTCTTTTTCGCGCCGGGTCGCGGCCATTGCAGCTTGAATGGAGGGCGGAGCTCCGTCGGACGATGTTTCTTTTTTCATGGTGGCGGTCTGACTTTAGTCTATCGGGGCCAACAGCCTGTCGGGGCCAGCTCCTCCGGTATGAGCGCAGTAGTGTTGAGATTTCGTTCACGCCAGGGGAGAAATTACCAACTGCCCCATGAGTTAGACCACCCTCTCAAGCGCCTCGCCAAGCGCCGCAAATGACCACCCCCCCCCCCGCCCGCGACGCGCATGTATACAGCACCCTGGGAACGCCTCCTAAAACTCCTGATTGAGCGCGTCAGCAGCGGGAATTTCCCGTTCGCGCCGCGCGATATAGGCCAACAGCTCTTCGTTCTTGGCCACATCCAGCTTCGGTTCTTCATAGGCCTTCAGCAACTGTTTCGCATGATTTAAAGCACGCTGGGTGATCTCGACACTGCCTTCCGCTGCCCATTGCTCGATCGAGTTGTTGTCAAACATCTCGGGCATAAAGAATGCCTCCTGAAAATTCTCATGCGTGTGCGGATGCCCAAGGTAATGCCCTCCCGGCCCCACATCCGGAACCGCAGCCAAGGCCGCATCAAAGTCGTTCCATTTCACGCCTTCTGCCATCCGATACGCCATCGCGCATTGCTCGGCGTCGACAATGAATTTGGCGACCGAACAATGCATGCCTGCTTCGTTCCACCCCGCGCTGTGCCATATGTAATTTGCACCTGCATGCATCACCGCGCTCAGGGTCGTCGCACTCTCGTATCCCGCCTGCGCATCAAAGGTCTTGGCCCCGCCCAGCGTATTGGAGGTCCGCCACGGCACGCCATAGTACCGCGCCATCTGGCCGATCATGAAATTCATCAGGCTGATCTCCGGTGTACCTGCCATCGGCGCACCGCTGCGCATGCTGACCGTGGACAGGTAGTGCCCATAGATCGCCGGCGCACCCTTTCGGATCACCTGCGTATAGGCCAGAGCGCTGAGCGCCTCCGCATTCAATTGCGCCACCGAGGCCGCCACACTTGCCGGCGTGTTGGCCCCGCCCAGCACAAACGGCGAGCACAGTACCGGCTGGTTGCGCCGGCAAAAGGCCCGCATTGCGCCCAACATGGTTTCATCCCACACAAGCGGTGAATTGCCATTGCAGTTGCCGGTCACAACCGCATGGGTCTCCAAAAACTCCTCGCCGAACAGGATCGCGCACATATCCAGTACGTCTTCGGCATTCTTCGGGCTTGTGGTCATGCCCATGAACATCTTGTCGCTGTATTTCATCGACGAATAGGTGATCCGCAGATGCCGCTGGCTGATCGGGTGATCATAGGGCTCGACAATATGATGCGCCGAACTGTGCATCGCCGGCATCATGTGGCTCAACTTGTGAAACATCGCCAGATCATCCAGCGTCGGATTGCGCCGCACATCCTCAAGGTCACGCAGATACGGCGCACCGGTCATCGGCACAAACACCGATTTGTTGCCCCCCAGATCAACATTATTCACCGGATTGCGCGCATGATAGGTAAAGCGCTCCGGAATTGTCGCGATCAGGTCCCGTACAAGCCCACGGTCAAGGAAAACCGTTTCGCCCTCGACCTTCGCGCCCGCGCGCCGCCAGTCCTCAAGCGCGATGTCATCCCGAAAGACAACACCCACGTTCTCCAGAATATCCATACTCGCCGCATCAATACGCGCGACCTGTGCCCCGTCCATAATCTCGCACAAAGGAAGGCTGTTCGTCAGCCCCGGAAGCATGGTGAAATCATGTGCGGTGCGTGCGGCACGGCGGGCGCTCCGCCCTCCGGAACGACGGTGGATGTCCAAAGCCATCAGCCTCTCCCTCAATCTATAGAGTATTGAGATCAGGCTAGCGGGCAGAGCCACATCGGTTTTCCCTGTTTGCGAAGCGGCGTTGCAGGAAACGACACGCAAAACCCATCCTTGGGGCAGCCCAAATCCGCTGTTTCACGCCCACTCTGCTCCAAAACAAGAAAGGCCCGAGCGTTTCAGCTCAGGCCTTTGAAAACTTGTGGCGCTCTGGGGAGGATTCGAACCCCCGACCCCTTGATTCGTAGTCAAGTACTCTATCCAGCTGAGCTACCAGAGCGCGGTGATGGGGGATTTAGAGCCTACGGTGGGGGAGCGCAAGAGCAAAAAGAAAGAAAAATCAGAATCCTGCTACATCGCCCTTCGGAAGACATATTTCAAAGCATGTTCCCGTCTCTCCGGTCTCCTTCAGCGTAAGCGTGCCGCCATGCCCACGCACCAGTTCCGACGAAATTGCCAACCCCAGACCGGACCCGCCTTTGCGAATCCCGCCCTGAAACGGAGTGAACAGATGCTCCTGTGCCTTGGGTGGCAATCCAGGACCTGTGTCACGCACCTCGATAAACCACGCGTCGTCCGCCTCCCGTGCCGATATGGCGATCTCTGCGGCCTGCCCGGTCGCCACAATCGCCTGCCGCGCATTGCGCACAAGATTGGAGATCACCCGAAACAATTGCTCGGGGTCGGCACGCACGGACAATCCCGCCGGAATGTCCTCGGCGAAACTCAGATCAAAATCTCCAACCGCAAGGCGCTCGCTGTCCACCACGTCGCTCACCAGATCCGCGAGCATCACCCGTGTCAGGCTGGGCGGTGGTTCCTCCGCCTTGCCAAAGGCCAGCGTGCTTTCGCAAAGGTTCACCGCACGCGTGATCGAATTCACCAACTTGGGCGCAAGCCGCCGCACAAGCGGGTCGTCACTCATTTCGATCCTGTCCGTAAACAGCTGCGCCGATGTCAGGATATTGCGCAGATCATGGCTCACCTTCGCCACCGCGCCCCCCAACTGCGCAAGCCTCTCCTTTTGTTTGAGCGACGCGGTCAATTCCGTTTGCAACGTCTGCAAGGCCTCCTCGGCCTCCCGCAATTCTCGCACACCGGCCGTCGGATGAATAATACGGCGCGCATCCTCGGGCGCACGCGCATAGCTTTGCATGTATCTAACAACACCCTTGATCGGTTTCACGAGAATCGCCTGCACCGCGATGAAAAGCAAAAACGCGGTGACTCCGGAAATCACCGCCGACAGCACCAGAATGCGCACGCCATAATCCAGCATGGCCATGCGCAGCCCTTCGGTGTTCATCGTCACCTCGATCAAAAGCCCCGCCTCTAGGACCGGAGCGCCAATCACACGGATCACTCGGTCCTCTCGATCAAGAAGCTGCATCATCGCGTCCCGGATCAGCTCCCGCGCTGGCGGGCTTCGCATGTCATAGGTCGCGGAAATCGGATCAGGAATCGGGCTCGACAACATCAGCTGCCGCACCTCATTACGGCGCAACACAACGTTATAAACCTCCGCATTGCGCAGAAGCTCTTCTTCAAGATCCATGTCGATCATGTCATCCGCCAGCAATGCCAGCGACGCAATCTGCGCCCGTTCCAGACGGCTCAACAGATAGTCTTCACGGAAGCGGGCAATCGACGGCACAAAGATCAACACTTCCGCCAACATCACGAAGATGATGGTCAGAATCAGGAAACGGCCTGAAAGCGTGTTGAGCATCTGCGCCCGCCCTTAGTTACGGCAGCCAGCGTTGCACAAACCCGACCACCCGTTTGACCTTAGGATTATCAAAGAGTTGCGGCGAGAAATAGGCCCCTGCAACCCGCTTGTTGATTTCTCCCACCGTCGGATAAGGCGCAACCATGCCCGCCACGGCGCTCATCTTGAGCTTGTTGGCGATCACCAAGGCCCAAAGGTTGATCAATTCTCCGGCTTGCGGTCCTGCAATCGACACCCCCACCGGTCGCCCTTTGACGACCATTGCCTTGATCAGCCCTCTGGCTTTGCGTTCCGCAATCAGGCGGTCGTTGTGGTCTATCTCAAAACGCGCCACGGTCAGCTTGTCGCCATAGATCTCTCGCGCTTCGGCTTCGGTCGGGCCGATTTGCGCCAGTTCGGGGTCGGTATAGGTCGCATAAGGAATGTGATCCGTGCGCGCCTTGGCCGGCAGCCCAAACAGCGCCGACCGAATGATGACGCCGGCCTGATAGCCCGCCACATGAGTAAACTGCGCCCCGCCAGCGACATCGCCAATCGCATATACGCGCCGGTTCGTGGTTTTGAGCGATGCGTCCACCTTGATGCCCGTACGCGTGGTCTCAATCCCCGCGGCCTCAAGGTCCAGCCGCTCCATATTGGCCTTGCGCCCAACAGCCACCAGCAGGTGAGACCCCGTAAAGCTGCGGCCATCTGTGGTCTCAACCGTGATTTTACCGGCCTCACCGCTGATCTGCTTGGCCATCGCTTTCTCGGCAATCTCGAGACCTTCGGCGCGCAGATTATTCAACACAATCGCCGCCATCTCCGGATCATCACGCCCCAGCGCCTTAGCGCCTTCAATCACTGTGGTCTTGATGCCCAACCGCTGATGCGCTTGCGCCATCTCCATACCGATCGGCCCGCCACCGATGATCAACAAATGCTCGGGCGTCTCGGTCAGATCAAACAGCGTTTCATTGGTCAGATACGGCACCGAGTCCAATCCGGGGATCGGCGGCACCAAAGGGCTGGACCCGGTTGCGACAATCACCCGCCGTGCGGTGATGCGATGGTCTCCAGCTTCAACCACCCGGGGGCTGACAAACTTGCCGAATTCTCGGATCACCCGCACGCCGAAACCCTCAAACCGTTCCTGACTGTCCACCGGCGCGATCTGCGCGATCACGTCTTTCACATGCGCCTTGGCGGCGGCGTAGTCCACCTGCGGCACCTGATTGGCCACGCCATACTGCTCCGATGTCACTTGCCCATGCGCCGCCTTGCCGCTGGCAATCAACGCCTTGGAGGGCACACAGCCAAAGTTCAGACAATCGCCGCCCATCTCGTGACCTTCCAGCAGAACAACACTGGCCCCCATCTGGCTTGCACCTGCCGCCACGGACAGCCCACCGGAACCGGCACCAATCACCAGCAAATCACATTTGATATGTTCCATCAGATCGCTTCCTTGCCGCGAATTGCTTTCAATACCACCGGCAACAGCGCCAGCGCCGCCAGACCGAGAATCGGCAAAAGCACATGCGGCTCAAAGATTATGCCGAGGTTCGGGGTTTCTCCCCGCGCAAAGACTTCGCCCAACCCCGCGCCCACCGACGTATAAACAAGCCCGCCTGGAATGATGCCAATGAAGGTCGAGACCACATAGCGCCACAACGACACGCCCACCAAAGCAGGAATCAGATTGGCCACAAAAAACGGCACCACCGGCACCAGACGGATCAGGAACAGCATCGACCACTGGTTCTCGTCGATCCCTTCTTTGATTGCCTTCACACGCCCTTCAGAGGCATCCATCTTGGCCGACAACTTCTCTCCTAGGCCCCAACGGGCAGCAAGGAAGATGATCACCGCGCCCACTGTGGCTGCGCCGACATTATATATGACACCCGGAAACGTCCCGAACAGGAACCCGCCCGCCAGCGTAGCAATGGTTGCGCCCGGCAGGGAAAAGCCCGCAATCACTATATAAATTCCCATGAACACCGCCACGGCCGCCAGATAATGCGCGTCACGATAGGCAATCAGCGCCTCGCGATTGTCCCGCAGCGCCTCAAACGTCAGATAATCGCCCAGCAACCACGCCCCGCCAAGCGCCGCCGTTATGATGCCTGCCAAAGGCAGCATGCGCGCCCATCCGGCGCGGGTTTTGGTCTCTGTTTCCGTCATATCAGCCACAACCGGCCTCATTTGTTCATGTCTTTCATCATAGATGCGCCAGTTGCGACCAAAACAACACCCACCTCACAAGCGCTTGATGAGGACGTGGCGTTTCGTGAGAAAGTGAAACACTCGAGGCAACCCTGCCTCGGAAACAAAACGCCGAAGGCGCCGCCTAGGCAGCACCCCACCCTTCCGACCGGTGGGCGCTCTGCGTCCACTCGGAGGCCGGCGTCACCCCTTTTTGCAGATACGCCAATGTTCGCTTGCCTTTTTGCCCAAAAACCGTCATCAGCCGTTTGACTTATCTTGTCCGGGGGTCTAAAGACCGGGCTTCCAATAGACAGGCACCGCGAATCCTTCGCCGGAGCCCATTGTAACAACACACGGAGACGGAGCGATGAAACGCACCTACCAACCTTCGAACCTGGTTCGTAAACGCCGCCACGGTTTTCGCTCGCGCATGGCCACCAAAGCCGGCCGCAAAATCCTGAACGCACGCCGCGCACGCGGTCGTAAGTCGCTGAGCGCGTAAGCTCACCGACCGTTTAGACGGAATGACACCGCCGGAGACCCCCACGAGTGGCACAGCCACCCAAGGGACAGAGTCTCCGGCGGTTTCCGTTTGTCTGGACGTTATGAAAAAGCGTAGCGATTTCCTCGCCGCCGCCCGCGCCCGCAAACAGGGCACCAAGGCGATGATGGTGCAGGCTCGCAAACGTCGTGCTACCGAATCCGTTGATCCTGACGTGATCCGCATCGGCTACACTTGCTCCAAGAAGGTCGGCAACGCCGTCGCACGCAACCGCGCAAAACGCCGGATGCGCGAAGTAGCAAGGCTTGTTCTTCCGAAGGTCGGCAAGCCCGGTTGGGATTATGTGCTGATCGGACGCCGCGACGAAACCGCTGTACGCGATTTCGTCAGCCTTCAGGGCGATCTGAAATACGCCCTGAAGAAATTACATTCCGACGGTTAAGCCGCGTCGTGCATCAAAATCGCAGCTTCGCTTGAGCTCAAGTTGCGTCGGGCGTATGGACCATAGTCCTGCGGCGAGAATTCCAGTTCCGGAAGTTTTTCAAACAACCGCGCTCTGTCCTCGTCGGCCAAGGACGCCATAGACGCGCTTGCAGGATGGAAGCTCTCGCTTTCTACCCCATTGGCCCAGAGAATTTCATGGCCTGGCAAAAGCAGGTGCACATATGTCACCTCGCGCAAAGCGTGATCCACGGCCACGCTGGACCCGTTCACAAGATCGCGCGCGGCCACAAGCACTTCGTTTGAATTGAACAATGCGCGTGCCGCTGCGCCGCGCACCAGCATGCGATGATCTGGCGACACCAGAAGCTCTTCGTCAGGACGATCGATGCCCAGCGCACCCGCGCGAATGCGGATCGGGCGCAACTTCGGCATGGCAAACAGCCGTGCCCCCGTCATGCGCTTGCTGCCAATCCACTGCACTTCCTGAGCGCCATTGTCCCGCGTCTGCACACGGTCGCCTTCACGCAGGTCTTCAATCCGTCGCGGCCCTTCCGGCGTGGCAATCATCGTGCCGGGCGTGAAACAAATCACCCCAGCCTGCTTGCCCCCCGGCGCCCGCGTCTCAAGTGCTTCCATGGAATGATGCACCACCCAAAGCTCCCGCCCTTTGGGCGGCAACTCGTCAAGGAACATCAACAGCGGTGCGCTGCCGGGAACCTCGATCACTGTTGCGGTATAACTCTGTGCTCCGTCCGTTACGACAAAGCCCCCTTCCATGAGTGGCTCTTCTACATCCAGATTTCCAAGGTCAACAGTTGCACCATCCCCGGTCACTGCTGCCCCTACCAGCCGACGCACCATGCGCGCCGCCCGTTTGCGAACGTTTGTCCCTTCTTCGCCCCTGTCGAGTCGCAACAGCGTTCCAGAGCCGTCCACTTGGACAGCGTCTCCAACCCACGACCACACCACGCCTGTTTCCAGCGTTTGTACCGGTGCGGCCCTAAGACCATCTACTTCTGTTTGCGACCAGGAGATGACAAACGTGCCACGAAAGCCCGTTTTCATTGCCCGATAACCTGCCATTTAACTTTTTTTATTACTCAAACGTTAACAAAGCAGATTCCGGCTGCATAGACCGAATTTTTAAAAAGTGAATGGCTGAGACTATTTAGCCTCAGAAGTTAAAGTCCAACTTCACTGCGCCGACCACTTGGTCTTCGCGTTGTGCCTCAAATTCCTTGCTCAACCAGCTCACGCCATAGAACACGTGATAGGCCTTGCCCCGCACATGCAGCCCCGCCCGCACGCGGCTTCTGGTGTCTGTCAGCGTATAGCCCCGACTCTCTGGCAGATAGACGCTATCAAACACCTTGGCCACGTCCGCTCCTGCCACAAAGGATACGCCTTTCTGGTGATTGCGCACGGCGCGATACCGGTGTCCTGTGACCCAGTCCCGAACCAGCAACTCCCCTTCGCCGAACTTGCCGAAGGTCACATCAAAGCCGGCGCGTGCGAGGGTTTCGTCACCTGCGCGCACCTCCACAAAAGGCCGCAATTTACCGCGCCCGCCCAAATCCAGGTCGCGACCCACCTCGCCCACGAAGCGCGGAATCCACTGATCCCCGATCTGATTTGCCCGCACCGCGTCAGATGGGCCATCAATCCCGATGATGTCATGTAAAGCACTTTGGAAATCGTCCAAGTGTGTCATCGGCCCAACCGCCACGAGGTCGGCACCGACAACAAAATCCGATTTTCCGCGTTTGAAATGTGTATGCAGCCCCCAAAACAGGGATCCTGCCCATGCCCGATCGCCAGCAGCCGGCGCTACCAGACTTTCGGCCGACATAACCTCGCCCCCGAACCGAAACTCGATGATATCGCCAAACTCCGAAGGGGCCTCGCCCGACCAGCCGCGCCCCCAGATTCGCGAAGTTGTATACGACCCACTGCGCCAGCGGTCATACCCGTCGCCGATAACATCGTTTACCAAAAGATTGCCAAACCCCAGCTGCACCCTTGTGTCCTGCACATCGGCCATTGCGTCTTCAGACGCAAACGCAGGAATGGCGGTGGTAGCGAGAGCGCCACAAATCAAAAGCGCTGCGCGCACGGCAGAGGTCATTCGGCCCATAAATAGTGTCCTTGGTCATTCCCCCACCAAGCCTGCCCCTTGTAAACCACTCGTTAACCTTCGCACTAGTGCAAGGACGCCACACATCCGCGAAATGAGACGGGGCGCACAGGTTTCCCTGCACGCCCCGCACCATTCGTTGTTTGACCTCAATCGTCCGATTTTTCCTCATCGGCACTCTCGTCAGCGGCCTCCTGCTCCGGCTCATCCTCAGCGGAAGCTGCCTCCGTTGGCTCTGTTGTGGCCTCTTCGGCTGCGCCTTCCTCGGCCTCTGGATCGGGCGGCAGAATGCCAAGCAGGCGCGCGGTCGGCTCGTCGACCATGCCAGTTTGCTCTAGCTCATAGTCGTACTGCAGCCAAAGCAATGCGGTCTCGGTCGCGGTGCCAAACACACCGTCCACCGTCCCCACGTCATAGCCATAGCCAACCAGAAGCGTCTGCAATTCGCGCACCGCAGGCCCGCTCGTCATCGGCGTGGTCAGCGCCAAGCCAATCATGGTCTGCGCCTGTTCTGCGGCCTCCTCTTCGGCAGGTGACACGATCTCATAGACCTGCGTGTCATCATAGTAAGTCGCGCGATACAAAACGCCGTCACAGAGATACAGCGTTTCGGTACCGTCCTTGACCTCCTCGCACTCCTTATCCGATGGCAGGGTCGCCACATAGACAAGTGTCGATCCCGCGACGACAGCCGTGAAATACCAGCCCCAGCTTGGATACCAATAGTGTGGACCCCAATGCCAATGCGGCGGGCGGTAACTGGGGGGCGGGTAATAGGGCGGACGCCAGCCTGGCGGACGGTGTCCCGGCGGACGCCATCCGGGCGGCTTGCCCGGGCCCGGTCCCGGGCCGGCAATCGGTGGACGCACCACCGGTGGACGCCCTCCAGGAGGCTTGGCGCCCGGCGGGCGCGCACCAGGCGGCCGGTTGCCTGGCGGACGCGCACCCGGAGGACGTTCTCCAGGCGGACGGGTGGACGGTGGACGATTGCCAGCACCCGGCAACGATGGACGTGTTGACGGGCGCTCCGGTCGTGCTACCGGCGTTTCCGGACGTGTCACCGGTTGGCTTGGTCGCGTTACAGGTTGGCTTGGACGTGCCACCGGTTTGCTGGGACGCGCAACAGGCTGCGTCGACGGACGCGATGGACGGGCCGGTCGCGCGGTCGGCGGCGAAATCGACGGACGCGTGCGCGATCCCCCGGGTCGTGCCATTGGCTGACGGCTGAACCCGCCCCGCGCTCCTGGACTAAAGGATTGAGCCCGCGCAAAATCCGGCCCCAAACGCCCGCCGACAAACGGCACAGGCGTCTGTGTCATCGCAACGGCAAACCCCAGACAGAACACAAAAAGACGTTTCATCTTATTCTCCTCCGTCCTGCTTTTTGGGCCAAACCAGCCTTGTGACGTCCTCATCCGCAAAGAATGTGAATGAGTCCTCCGTCAAAACCGGCGCAAAATCCCAATCCGAGAAATAGGCCCGAAACTGTGGCCACCCCTGCGCATATGGGTTGGTTCCAACCAGCATCACCGGCACCGGATTGTCAGCCTCCGTGCTGATCCACATCTGCAAATCGCCATCGTAACTGGACAAGGCAACGTGATGCACCTCAATGCCTGTCACGCGCTTCACGCCCAAATAGGCGGCGTCGGTCACGTCAGACAAAAACTCGTCGGAGAAATTCGAAACCAGCACCTGCCAGATCGGCAAACTCTCGCCATGCTCCTTCTGGATCACAGCCGCCAGATCCTCAAAGGGCCCAAAAAACGGCTTGTGCGCATAGGCATTTCCCTCCGGCAAAAACACCGTGAGACCGAGGCCGTCATAAAAATACTCTCGCAACCCGTCATCCTGCTCGGCGTAAGCATAGTATTTGTCCGGACGTGCCACCAAAGCGCGGCCACTGCGCAAATGGGTCAACTTTTCGCGCCCATCGATCACCTGATCAAATGACACAAACCAGTTCACGGCCATCGTTTCCTGAGCCGCCATCGCCGCCGCAGACATTTCCACGACCTCAAGCGCGCGCGGGTCCAACCTTTGTCCATCGGGCGGCGGCGCACCCTCATCTGCCGCGCTTGCAGATGCGATCGCAAAGGCAAAAACTGCGGCATTTCGGAATAGCTTTGCTAGAGACATGCATTCTCCTGAAATGGTCCAGAAGCCGTCAACCCTGTCCGCTGGCGACTCGCTGTGGTGAAAATCAATACTTTCACCCTAACGCCCGAAGCGCCCAAACCAAAACATCAATGAAATTTCAGATCAGGCCCGCGGCCTCAAAACAGTTTTTGCTCTCGCGCCAGCAAAGCCGCCTGAGTGCGATTGCCCGCGCCGATCTTGCGATAAAGGTTCTTCACATGCAGTTTGATCGTCGGTTCCGACAAATCCAGATCCCGTGCGATCTCTTTGTTGGATTTGCCGTCCGTCAGCCCCCGAAGAACCTGCAACTCCCGCTTCGTCAACTTCTTGGCCAAGGGGTGGCTGGACTGTTCTGTTGGTGCAAGCAGATCAAGCGGCACAAATTGCTCGCCCGCCGCCATAAAACGCACAGCATTCACCAAAGACTTGGCGGGCAATGTTTTGGGCACGAATCCGGCCGCTCCAGCCGCGATCGCTTCCTGCACAACCACTCTAGGCGCTTCTCCTGAAATCAACGCAACCCGCGGTGCACTTTTCAGCGCCATCATACGTGTCAGACCTTCAAGGCGGTTCATCCCCGGCATGTTGTAGTCCAGAAGCACCAAATCAAACGGACCTTGCGCCTCCACCGCAGTCATCGCGCCATCCAAATCCGGCGCAGTCACGACGTCAATTCCCGCCGCCTGCACAAAGGCGACAAGAGTATCCCTCAGGAGGTCGTGATCATCTGCGATTAAAATTTGCACAGATTCGGGTCCTTTTTTTGCGTCCTAGCACCTGCCCACGACCCTTCAAAGGTTCAAGGCAAGGTTTCCCTAACCTGACAAAGCACACCAATTACTTAATAACATGTCTAACCCACTGAGCAGGTTGCATTTGCCACATCGATTTTGGTGGCACTGAAATTACGGGCCGTCCTGAACTTACCTCACGTAAAAACAAAAACCTACCCTTACGGATAGGTAACTATACCTATGTTCAGTCCAGTTATCCTAACACATCTGCAATAGTTTTCTCAGCACACGGGAATTTTGGACATGACTTTTACAATTCGCATCGTTTTGTCCTTCGTTATTTGCCTGCTGCTACCACTCACGACGGCCAATGCGGCCGATGTCGTTACCGGAGAACCGACTGGCGACGTAATTCTGACCGTGTCAGGCAAAATCAGCGCCAAGAACGCTGAGGACGCGGCTCAGTTCGACATCGAGATGCTGCGCGCTCTATCGGCGCAGCCGGTGTCGACTTCGACCATATGGACTGAGGGAGTTCATGTGTTCACGGGTGTACCGCTGGCGTTGCTGCTTGATGAACTGGGGAGTTCAGGCAGCACGCTGCGGGCCTTGGCCATAAACGACTACGCGATTGAAGTTCCGGTGGCGGACATAGGTCCAGACTATCCGATTCTTGCTTACGAAATGAATGGCAAGCCGATGCACCGGCGCGACAAAGGCCCATTGTGGATTATCTACCCCTATGACGCGTCGCCGGATTTCCAAACCTCTCTCGTATATTCCCGCAGTGTTTGGCAACTCGACAGGATTGAGGTGCTCGATTAACCTGTTCTGTATGGTTGCGCGCACGTCAAAAACTCTTTCGGAGCCGAAGAGATGACCTCTTCGGAACAGCAAACACCCGCCGAGTCTTCTCTGAACGCACAGCTTGCCACGGCAATGCCGAACCGGTCCCGCCGTGTAATCGGCTCCGCACTGGTCATCGCGGCTTTCCTCTTGTTCTCACTGACCGGCCTTTTGGGCTATCGCGTTGTCACCAATTTTAGCGGCGTGCAGCCTGAAGCCTCAGACAATGTCATGTGGTCCTTGTCTCAAGTCGAAGTGGATGCAAGCGATTTTAACAACGCGGTGAAAGAGGCCCTTCTCAATCCGGATATCGACTTCAACCGCCTGCGACTGCGGTTTGACATCTACTACAGCCGTGTAAACACGCTGCGATCTTCGGCCCACTACCGCAAGGTGGACGCGATTCCCGCTTTTACGGCCTCTCTGAACCGAACCTGGGACGTTCTTCAGGGAACAATTCCCCTGATAGACGGCCCAGACCGCGCTCTCGCCGCCGCGTTGCCCGAACTTGACAGCCAAGGCGACGAGTTGAGGGAACATGCGCGTATCCTGTCCATCAGCGGCCTCAAATACTTCGTGCAATCCGCTGACGACAATAGGGCCGCAATCTCGCGCATGCTGTTGCAATTGGCAGGCCTTGCCGTGCTCCTCTTTGCCACACTGACAGCTTTGGCTGTCTATGTTCTCACCATTTATCGCAAATCCCGCATGCGCGGCGTCGCTCTGGAACAAGCCAACAAACGAATGCAGACGATCCTGACCACATCGTTGGACGGCGTCATCGTGACCGACATGAACGGGCGCGTTTTGGAATTCAACAAGGCCGCGGAACGGACATTTGGCTACAAATTCAGCGAGGTTCTGGGGCGGCCGATCATCGAAATGGTCTCACCGGACGACGCCCTTCAACATCACTTGTCTCACGCTGAACGTATCCAAAACCGCGAAACGGGAACCATCGAAGGCAAAGGCCGCGTGACCTTGCAGGCCAAACGTGCAAACGGTGAAATCTTCCCGATCGAGCTGTCGATTCAACGTGCAGACGACGGGCAGCAGGAACTGTTCATTGCCTTCCTGCACGACATATCCAAACGCGTCGCCGCCGAAAACGAACTCTTGGAAACCCGCGACCGTGCTCTTGCAGGCGAGCGCGCCAAAGCCGAGTTCCTCACAGTCATGAGCCACGAAATCCGCACCCCCCTGAACGGATTGCTGGGCAACCTCACTCTGCTGCATGACACCCCCTTGTCCGATGACCAAACCCGCTACGTGCGCAACATGGACATTTCCGGTCGCGTGCTGATGCGCCACGTCGACAGCGTGCTGGACATCGCACGCTTCCAATCAGGTGCCCTCGAATTCGACATTGCCTGCACGGATCTGGGCCTGCTTCTGACTGAATTGATCAACAGTCAGATTGGCCAGGCAGAGCAACAGGGCACACAGCTTTGCTGGAATTGGGTCGGCACGCGCATGGAATGGGGGCGCACCGACCGCGCAGCGCTCGAACAAGTCCTGCTGAACCTGTTGGGCAACGCGATAAAATTCACGCCCCAAGGCTCGGTTGATGTGGAAATCGAACGACTGCCTGAGACCGAAGACAACAAGCCGGTTATCGAACTGCGCGTGATTGACACCGGCATCGGAATTTCCCCCGATGATCTGGACCATGTCTTTGACGATTTTGTCACCTCCGACACCTCTTTTGGCCGCGCCACTGGCGGCACCGGCCTTGGCCTTGGCATCACGCGTCGCATCGTCGAGGGGCTGGGCGGCACAATTGGCGTCGAAAGCACGCCGGGCGAAGGCTCAACCTTCTGGGTGCGCCTGCCGATGGAACAGGGCCGTGCACCAGGCACGACACCGACCGCCGACGCGCACAGGCCGATCGCCGACAAACTGACAGTGCTGCTGGTCGAGGACAACGACATCAACCGCGAAGTCGCCACCGCCCTCCTGCGTAAAGATGGCCACACAGTGGTGTCCGCTCATGACGGACAAACCGGCGTCGAAAGCGCGGCAAACGCGCGGTTTGACCTGATACTGATGGATATTGCGATGCCCGGCATGGACGGATTGCAAGCCACCCGCGCCATCCGCTGTGGAGATGGGGCCAGCCGCAACGTCCCGATCATCGCCTTGTCTGCCAACATCCTGCCTCAGGAGCGAGAGCGTTTCCTTGCGGCCGGTATGAACGGCTTCCTCCCCAAGCCCCTCAACATCGACGAAATGCGCGACGCCCTATTCAACCTGCCGGCCAGCCCGCAACGGACAGACACGCAAATCATCAACACTGCCCAACTTTCGGCGAACCGCGCCGGCATGGGAGAAGAGGTCTTTCAGACCCTTGTTGAGCGCTTCCGCAGCGAAGTCGAGGCGCTGATCACGGAGGTTTCCTCACTTACAGGGGACAGCCTCGACACCATCGGCGCCCGCCTGCACACCGTCGCCGGCAGCGCGGCAATCTTTGGCGCCTCCCGTTTGCGGCACACCCTGCTTGCCGCCGAAAACAGCGCCAAGGCCCAAGACCGCACCGAAACCCGACGGCTGCTTGATGAATTGCCAGTAATCTGGAACGACACACGTGACAAGCTGACGTCTTTGGCACTCGCGGCCTAAAGCCGGAACTCGACGCCTACGCACCCCCTCACGGCATTTGCGCGCCGGACGTGGGCGGAAACGCTTGCACTGCCTTGCGAAACCATCCAAGCGCCCGACTTTGCCGCCCGCTGCTGCGATAAGCCACGGCCATCGGCAAAGGCTCCTGTACCCCATAATCCAACACGTCAAATCGCGACCTGAACTGACGGCTTCGGGCGTAGCTGTCCACCACAACGCCAATGGCTTCACTGCGCTCAATCACGCCCGCGGCCATGGTGAAATCTTCCATGATATGCAGCCGACGGGCCGGATCCCCGTCCACCTTCTGCATCAGGTCCTGAATGGGATCCGCATATGGCCCTGTCATTTCCGGTACAATCAGCGGAAAATTCGCCACGTCGGTCGCGGTCACGTCCTTGCCGACCAACGGATGCCCCCGACGCACATAGAACTGCGCGACCAACGCCGGCAGCGGATCACAGCGCACACCGGTTTCCGCCATCAACGGTCTGGCAGGCCCCACCAGAGCATCCAGATCACCTTGCCGAAACAACTGCATCGCGGTCTCAAACGGCGCGCCACGCATCTGAACCCGCACCTCAGGGTGGGCCCCGACAAGGGCCCAAATGGCGCGGCTCATCAACCCTTCGAGCGAACTGGAGCTGATTCCGATGCGCAACACCTGCTCGCGACTTTCCCGTCCCGCGTCCACATCCGCCACCAACTGATCCATATCTGCCAGAATGCGCGCTGCGCGATCAATAAATTCCCGTCCGGCCGCCGTTGCCGTGACCCCACGCGCGTGCCGCTCAAACAGCGCCGTGCCAAGATCCTGCTCAACATCCGCAACCGCCTTCGTCACCGCTGATTGCGTGACATTCAACGCGCGCGCCGCAGCCGTGATCGCCGACTGTCGATCCACCGCCACCACATAGCGCAATTTGGTTAGGTTCATATCTTCACTCAACAATTCCACTTTGGAATACCTTACGCCTATATTGAATTTGCCAGATACCCCCAGTCAAGCCGATACTCCGCGACAAATAGGGAGATTACACATGACTCAAGAGGCCATCGTCGCCGGTGTCGGCATGATCAAATTCGCCAAACCTGGCGCATCCGAAAGCTATGACGCCATGGGCGCCTCCGCCATTCGCGAAGCGTTGAAAGACGCCGGTTTGTCTTATGACGATGTGCAACAGGCCTACGCCGGCTATGTGTATGGCGACAGCACTTGCGGACAAAAAGCTCTCTATCACGTTGGCATGACCGGCATCCCCGTGGTCAACGTCAACAACAACTGCTCCACCGGCTCCACCGCGTTGTTCCTTGCCCGTCAGGCCATCGAACATGGCGTCGCCGATTGCGTGCTGGCCGTTGGGTTCGAACAGATGCAGCCCGGCGCTCTCAGCAGCCATTGGACCGACCGCCCAACCCCCTTTGATGACTTCGACGCTGCCTGCGACGATCTTGTTGGCAATTCGCAAGTTCCCTTGGCGTTGCGCTACTTTGGGGGGGCTGGAAAGTCGCATATGGAGAAACATGGCACCAATTTGAACGATTTCGCCAAGATCCGCGCCAAGGCCTCCCGCCATGCGGCCAACAACCCACTGGCCCTGTTCAATCAGGAAATCACCGAGGAACAGGTCATGGCCGCCCCGATGATGTGGGACGGTGTGATGACCCGCCTCATGGCCTGCCCGCCCACCTGTGGCGGCGCAGCAGCAATCCTCTGCTCACCGGCCTTTGCCGCCAAGCACGGAATCGACCAAACGGTCACGATCAAAGCCCAAGCCATGACCACCGACTACGCCTCAACATTTGAGGCCCGCGACATGATGCAGGTCGTTGGTTATGACATGACCGCCGCCGCCGCGAAGCAAGTTCAGGAACAGTCCGGCATCGACATCGCCGATGTGGACGTGGTCGAACTACATGACTGTTTCGCCCACAACGAGCTCATCACCTACGAAGGTCTCGGCCTCACGCCCGAAGGCACGGCGCAGAAATTCATTGCGGACGGCGACAACACCTATGGCGGCAAATTCGTGACCAATCCGTCAGGCGGTCTCTTGTCCAAAGGCCACCCGCTTGGCGCCACCGGTCTTGCCCAGTGCTACGAGTTGACCCATCAGCTACGCGGCACAGCCGACGCCCGTCAGGTCGACGGCGCAAAGACTGCGCTGCAACACAACCTCGGTCTTGGCGGCGCCTGCGTCGTGACCCTTTATCAGGCGGCGTAACCGATGGGCATTTTTGATAGAACCACCCAAGGCCACGTGACGCCCGCCGTCGAGGTCACACTCGAACGCGGCGCCATTGCCTTCTTTGCTGAAACCATCGGCGAAACCAACTCCGTGCATCTGGACGCCGCTGCCGCGCAGGCCGCGGGCCACCCCGATGTTCTGGCCCCCGCCACCTATGCCGTGGTTGTTGGCACCTTCGCCGGTCAGCAGGCCACACGCCAAGGGCAGCCGGACCTTCTGACGCTCATCAACGGCGACCTGCGCGTGCTTTTGCATGGCACCGAGGGGTACGATTATCACGGACCGATGTACGCCGGCGACACGGTGTCCGTTGAGAACGAGATCACTGGCTTCACCGACGCCAAAGGCGGCGCGCTTGAAATTGCCCATGTGACCACCCGCATCAGCCACGCCGAGCGCGGCCTTCTTGTTACCGCCACGCGCGGCATCATCCACCGTTTGGGCTAAGGGAGAAATCAGAATGACCATTACCCCGCAATCCGCCCAGATCGGCGACATGATCCCCGAACACGCCTTTGGCCCCGTGACCCGCACCACGCTCGCGCTTTATGCCGGTGCCTCGGGCGATCACAATCCGATCCACATCGATCTGGATTTTGCCAAACGCGCGGGCATGGACGATGTCTTTGCCCACGGCATGCTCTCTATGGCCCAACTCGGTCGCCTCGTGACGAATTTCGCGGGCCAATCCAACGTCCGCCACCTCGACACCCGCTTCACCGCTCTTACGCCGGTCGGCGCCACCGTCACCTGCACCGGCGAGGTCAAGGATCGTCGCGAGGAAAATGGCGAGACATTGCTGACACTCAAACTCGCGGCTCACATCAACGACGGCACCCAAACGCTCAAGGGCGAAGCCATCGTCGTCGTCTGACGCGCCTCACAAGGAACACACCATGCCCAACCACATGTGGATGAACGAAGACCACGCTGCCTTCGCCGACACCGTCAAACGCTTCTTTGACGAAGAAATCACCCCCAACAAAGACGCCTGGACCGAAGCCGGTGTCATTCCCAAATCGCTTTGGAAAAAAGCAGGCGATCTCGGCATTCTTGGCGCCACCTTCCCCGAAGAAAACGGCGGCCTCGGCCTCACGCGCCACTTTGACGCCGTGACCTTCCTTGAGCAAACCAAGGCCGGCGACAGCGGCTGGGGCGTCTCTGTGCACAACATCGCGGCCCACTACATCACCTCCTTCGGCACCGAAGAGCAAAAAGCCCGCTGGCTGCCGGAACTGGCATCTGGCGCCAAGGTTGCGGCCATCGCCATGACCGAACCGGGCACAGGCTCCGACCTTCAGGCCGTCAAAACCACTGCGATAAAGGACGGCAACGAGTACCTGATCAACGGCTCCAAGACCTTCATCACAAACGGCGCCTCTGCCGACCTGATTGTCTTGGTCGCCAAAACCGATACCGCCGCCAAAGGGCGCGGTGTGTCGCTGATCATCGTTGAAACCGAAGGGCTCGAAGGCTTCTCGGTTGGTCGCACACTCAAGAAAATGGGCATGAAGCGCAACGACACCGCAGAGCTCAGCTTTCAGGACGTGCGCGTGCCTCTCACCAACCTGCTAGGCGCCGAAGAAGGTCAGGGTTTCATCCAACTGATGAAGCAACTCCCGTGGGAGCGCCTGATCCTTGCCTTTATGGCGCTGGGATCCTCGCAATGCGCGATGGAGCACACGCTGGCCTATGTCAAAGAACGCAAAGCCTTTGGCCAGCGCGTAATGGACTTCCAGAACACCCGCTTCAAACTGGCGGAATGTGCCACCAAGATCGAACTCCTCGCTGCCTTCTGCGACCAATGCCTTGCGGAACTGGACGAGGGCAAACTGACCGCCGAAAAAGCCGCTATGGCGAAATGGTGGGGCACCCAGACCCAATGCGAGATCGTGGACGAATGCCTGCAACTGCACGGCGGCTACGGCTACATGTCCGAATACCCGATCAGCGAACTCTACACCGATGCCCGCGTACAGAAAATCTACGGCGGCACCAACGAGATCATGAAGGAAGTGATCGCAAGATCTCTGGACATCGACTGATGACTTCAAGCGCAACACTAGGTTCGCACCCGACCCCGAGGGCGGGCCTGATGTTGCGCACGACCCGAACAACGACCCCCAAGGTCTACGACCTCGTGCAACCTTTCAAATTCGCACCCGCCCTGGGGGGCGGGGTCGGGTGCGAACCGAGCCGCTGCGCGTCTCGGAAGACATCATGGAAACTCTCATGACCAAACTCACTGGAAAAACCGCCTATGTCACCGGCGCAGGCAACGGCATCGGCCGCGCCGTCGCATTGAAACTCGCCTCTGAGGGCGCCAACATCGTCGTCAACGACCTCAAGGAAAGCGAAGCTCAAGCCGTGGTTGACGAAATCATCGCCGCAGGCGGCAACGCCATCCCACTTGCAGGATCCGTAACGGAGGACGGCTTTGCCGAACGCTTCATCGGTGCAGGCGTCGCCAAGTGGAACGCCATCGACATCATCGTCAACAACGCCGGCTACACTTGGGACGCGCAAATCGGCCACATGACCGACGACATGTTTGACGCCATGATGGACGTCCACGTCAAAGCCCCTTTCCGCATCCTCCGTGCCGCCTCTGGTTTCATCAAAGGCGCCGCCAAACAGGAAGCGGAAGAAGGCCGCGAAGTCTTCCGCAAGGTGGTCAACATCTCTTCCATCGCAGGCACCGGCGGCAATTTCGGCCAAGCCAACTATTCTTCCGCCAAATCCGCCGTTCTGGGCCTAACCAAAACCATGGCCAAGGAATGGGGTCGCATGAAGGTCAACGTGAACGCGGTCGCTTTCGGCTTCATCGAAACTCGCCTCACCGAAGGCACAGACGAGAAGAAAACCATCGAGATCGACGGCAACACCGTGGGCATCGGCATCCCGAAAAAGATGGCCCAAGGCGCGGCGGCGATCATCCCGCTTGGCCGCCCCGGCACACCGGAAGAAGCCGCCGATGGCGTCTATTTGATGTGCTGCCCCGAGAGCAACTATGTCTCTGCACAAGTGCTCACCGTCGGCGGTGGCTTGAACGGCCTCTGACTATATTGCCCGGCCGACAGGCCGGGCCGCGCCCCAATGCCCGACAGGGTCTTGCGCAGCGAGATCCCGAAAGGGACACCCTCCCCACGAAGGATCACCACCATGCTCAACGGCATCCGCATCATCGAAATCGAAGGCCTCGGCCCCGGCCCCTTCGCTGCCATGCACCTCGCCGATCTGGGCGCAGATGTAATCACCATCCACCGCAAAGGCGGCGCGGCGATCACCGCTGATCAATCCGTTCTGGACCGCGGAAAACGCTCCATCGCGCTGGACCTCAAAGACCCCGCCGACCTCATCACCGCCAAGAAACTCATCGCTACAGCCGACGCCCTGATCGAAGGCTTCCGCCCCGGCGTCATGGAACGCCTCGGCCTTGGCCCCGCCGAGCTACACTCAGACAACCCGCGCCTTGTCTATGGCCGCATGACAGGCTGGGGCCAATCCGGCCCCCGCGCCCAAACCGCAGGCCACGACCTCAACTACATCGCCCAATCCGGCGCCCTCTGGTACGCGTCCGAACCCGGTTCCGCGCCGATCACTCCGGCAACGTTGGTGGGCGACATCGGCGGTGGCGCACTTTATCTGGTGATCGGCATCCTCTCGGGCATCCTGAACGCGCAAAAGACCGGCCAAGGCACCGTTGTCGACGCCGCCATCGTCGACGGCTCCGCCCATATGATGAACTTGCTCATGGCCCTCAAACAAGCCGGCGGCCTTGCCACTGACCGCGGCTCGTCCCTGCTTGATGGCCCCCACTGGTCCCGCAGTTATGCCTGCGCCGACGGCGGCTATATCTCCGTGCAATGTCTGGAGCCGCAGTTCTACGCCGAGTTTCTCACCAAACTCGACCTCAGCGATGACCCCGAATTCCTCCGCCAGCACGACAAGACCCTCTGGCCCAAACTCACAACCCGCCTCGCAGACCTTTTCCTCGCGCAGCCCCGCGCCCACTGGGAAACACTCTTTGAGGGGTCTGACGCCTGCGTCGCCGCCGTTCTCTCCCCAAATGAGGCCACAAGCGCGCCGCACACATCAGACCGCGCCATTTGGCAAAGCCCGAACGGCCACCTGCAAGCCGCCCCCGCCCCGCGCTTTGACGGACAGGCAGCAGCCATCAACCCTGCCCCCAAACGCGGCGCGCACACCGACGAAATCCTGCGCGAGCTCGACTAGGCGCCTTTGGCTTCCTGTTGCCCAAAATACCTCGGGGGAGTCCCGCCAACGGCGGGACGGGGGCTGGCCCCCACCTCATAGCGCCGCCTCAAAAAGCAAAAGAGGCGCGCCTCAAAGCGCACCTCTGCAATACCGACGTTTTACCGACGTGATACCGACGTCCTTAAACGGGGCTAACGCGCCCGCACCGTATCGATCATCAACTGCACGTTTTCAGGATCCGCATCTGGTGTGATGCCGTGCCCCAAATTGAAAATATGCGGTCCCTTGCCAAAGGCGTCGACAATTTTGCGGGTCTCGTCCACCAGACCCTGCCCGCCTGTCACCATGTGACTGGACTTCAGGTTCCCCTGCACACAGCCATCCACCTGCACGTTGGCCGCAGCCCACTCAGGGGTCACGCCATCATCCAGCGCCACACAATCCGCGCCTGTGGCCTTGCCAAACCCGACATAGCGCTCACCCGCGCCGCGTGGGAAAGCAATCACCGGCACATTCGGATGCCGCGCCTTCAACTCCGCGATGATTTTCTTTGCCGGTTCAAGCGCATAGCGGTCAAAATCTTCACCCTTCAGCGACCCGGCCCAGCTGTCAAACAGCTTCACAACCTCGGCCCCTGCCTCGATCTGTTTGCTCAGGTAATCCACCGTGCCCTCGCTCAGCCGGTCAATGATCTGACCAAACAACTCAGGGTTTTCATCCTTGAGTTTATGCGCCGGCCCCTGATCCGGCGTCCCACGGCCAGCAACCATATAGGTCGCCACCGTCCACGGCGCCCCCGCAAAGCCAATCAGCGTGGTTTCCGCGGGCAGTTCGCGGCGCAAAATCCGAACGGTTTCATAGACGGGGTTCAGCGTCTCGTGAATGGCCTCCGTGCCGTTAAGCTTGTCAAAATCCGCTTGTGTTTCAATAGTGGACAACCGCGGCCCCTCGCCCGTCACAAACCACAAATCCGCGCCAAGCGCTTGAGGAAGCAACAGAATATCCGCAAACAGGATCGACGCATCAAACCCGTACCGCCGGATCGGTTGCAACGTGACCTCAGCGGCCAGTTTCGGATTGTAGCACAGAGACAGGAAGTCCCCCGCTTGCGCACGCGTGGCGCGATATTCAGGCAGATAACGGCCAGCCTGGCGCATCATCCAGATCGGGGGCGTTTCAAGGGTTTCGCCGGCCAACGCCCGCAGGATCGTTTTGTCTTTTGTCATGCTCACCCTCATATGTGCGCCAAAAATGCATCTCGTTGACATGTATCAAGGAATGCCTGCCAAGGGCATGCCCAATGCACTCAAATCTCCGGCACAGCGACACTCTGTCCACGCCACCGAACATTTCCACCTTGGTCGGGCCCACAACACCCAGTGTCAACCCTTCCGCGCTTGCCAGACCGCCCGCTCAGGATTAATCAAACGCCATGACATTAACCAAGCCTTCCCCCGCTTCGCCCCTGAAAATCGGCACACGTGGCTCTCCGCTGGCCCTTGCACAGGCCTATGAAACACGCCGCCGTTTGATGACAGCTTTCGATTTGCCGGATGACGCATTTGAGATTGTGATCATCACCACCTCGGGCGACAACGCACAGCTGATTGCCAAGGACAAACCCCTCAAGGAGCTGGGCGGCAAAGGTCTCTTTACCAAGGAGATCGAAGAGGCGTTGCTGGCGGGCGGCATCGACATCGCGGTTCACTCGATGAAAGACATGCCCGTGGCCCAGCCGACGGGTCTGTTGCTTGATACGTACCTGCCACGCGAAGACACTCGCGACGCCTTTGTGTCGCCCTCCGTCAAAACCCTTGCCGACCTACCCGAAGGGGCTGTCGTCGGCACCTCTTCCCTGCGCCGCCGCGCGCAACTGCTGCATTTCCGCGCCGATCTGAAGGTTGTCGAATTCCGCGGTAACGTGCAGACACGATTGAAAAAATTGGGCGACAAGGTTGCCGATTGCACCTTCCTCGCCATGGCCGGCCTCAATCGACTGGAAATGTCGCACGTTGCGTCATCTGCCATCGCACCCGAAGACATGCTGCCTGCAGTGGCCCAAGGCGCGATCGGCATCGAGCGCCGCGGCGACGACACTGCCACCGCCGCGCTTCTGGAGGCAATCCACGACACGCCCACGGGCCAACGCCTTGCTGCCGAACGCGCGTTTCTCGCCGCGCTCGACGGGTCATGCGAAACACCGATCGCAGGCCTTGCAGACCTCGACGGCTCCACCCTTCGACTACGCGGAGAAGTGCTGCGCCCTGACGGCTCAGAAAGCATCACCGACGACCGCACCGCCCCGATCGAAGACGGCGCCGCGTTGGGTGAAGCGATGGCGCAAGACTTGCTTGCACAGGCTGGCGAGGGCTTCTTTTCCTGGCGTTCATGAAACTGACCAAAGGTTAATTTCCTTCATTCCGTGCCAATCCGATCACGTTTTGGCCATGATTCGCGGTGATCCTGATTTTGGGAGCGCGGACAGAGGATGGACTGATGAACGCTATGAACCGTCTTGGCACTTTGGGTGCAGACAATTGGCACTCTTTGAATGCAGAACCGGTTGAAGCCGGGTACAGCTTCAAGGAAACAAAAGGGCGTTTTCGCCACTCGGACCGCAATGAAATGCTGCTGCGGTTTGTCGGCCTGACATTGGTGATGGGAGCTTTGGTCCAATGGGCCTTGCCGAATGTCACGGTTGTCGGTGACGAAAGCACCAGCAAAGCCCTGATTTCAATCAGCTGTTCAATCATCGGAATGGCCACTTACCATTTCGCGGTGCGTGGCCACCGCAGCGAAATTCACTTTGATCCCTCAAAGGGAGAAATCATCGTTTCGGCGCTTTCCCGTCAGGATCGCCAAAAGGGCGCGCAACGCATCCACCTGAGCCGCGTCAAAAGCATCTACGTCCGGCGCTCGGACATGCCGGCCGGACAAGCCGCGCTACGCATTCGCCTCAAGGATCGCAGCAACGAGATCACCGCCATCCGCGGGGACCACGATGAGATCGAATTGGCGCACGGCCTTCTTTGCCGCGACATCCGCATGGCAAAGAAACGCCCCTAAGTCAGATAGTTACAGAAAATTGGCGGGCATTTTGCCCGCCTTTTTTTCTGCCTACACCCATTTCGCCATGGGTGGCAGGCTCATCAGAACCGCATTCGCATCATGTCCGGTTTCAAGGCCAAACTTTGTGCCCCGATCATAAACCAGATTGTACTCGGCATAGAGCCCCCGATGCACCAGCTGGGCGTCTTTCTCCGCGTCACCAAACGCATCGACACGCCGCTTCTCCACCAAGGGCTGAAAGGCCGGAAGAAAAGCCCGCCCGATATCCTGAATGAACGCAAAATCCGCGTCCCAATCACCTGAGTTGTGGTCATCCAGAAAGATGCCGCCCACGCCGCGCGCGCGATTGCGGTGCGGGATATAGAAATACTCATCCGCCCACGCCTTTAGCCGCGGATATTCCGCCGCGTTGTGGCGGTCACAATGGGCCTTTTGCACCGCGTGAAAATGGGTCGTGTCCTCGTCGTACTCAAGACAGGGGTTCAAATCCGAGCCACCTCCGAACCACCATGCATGAGGGGTCCAGAACATGCGTGTGTTCATATGCACCGCAGGGCAATGCGGGTTCTGCATATGAGCCACCAAACTGATACCCGACGCCCAAAACCGCGGATCATCCTTCATGCCGGGAATGCCCTTGCGAGCGGCCATCGCCATTTGCGCCCGTTCACCAAGGCGGCCATAGACTGTTGACACGTTCACGCCGACTTTCTCGAAAACGCGGCCGCCCCGCATCACGGACATCAACCCGCCACCGGCATCCGAGCCATCATCTGAGGCCCGTTTTGTTTCGGTCACATCGAACCGGCCCGCCGCTTGATCCGAAAACGGGCCCTCATGGTGACTGTCTTCAAGCCCTTCAAAAGCCGCGACAATCTCGTCCCTCAGAGTGCGGAACCAGGCACTTGCCCGCGCGCGTTCGTCTTCCATCTGGTTGGTCATATTGGCCCTCTCTCCGGTCTTGCCCCAGCCATATCAGCCGTGACCAACGCACACCAGTATCAGAGAGCCTTCCGCGTCAATGCGCCGGTGTGCTGACCGGATCAACCAGAGATCGCCCGCCGTCCAGCGTCACGATTTGGCCGGTCATGAAACCCGCCCCTTCCGAAGCCAGAAACTGAACCGCATCCGCCAACTCGCCTGGCGCAGCTATGCGGCCGAGCGGGGTGCAATCTTCGATTTCTTCCCGACACTGGCGGTTGTCCTTGAGAGTGTCCTTCAAGCTCGCCGACATCACCGATCCAAAGGCCACCGCGTTCACGCGAATCCGTTCCGGTGCCAACGCCACCGCAAGAGAGCGCGTCATCTGATCCAGCGCCGCCGTGGCGATCGAGTAGCCAAGCAAATCAGGATGGGCACGGTGGGCGGCAATGGAGCTGAGGTTGATAATCGATCCGACCTGCCCCTCATCACGCCCTTCCGCCTGTTTGATCATCCGCCGTGCCACCATTTGCGACAGCTTCAGCGACGTCATCAAATTTTGATGCAGCATCATTTCAACGGTGTCGTCGTCAGGGTTCAAAGGCTCACTCGCCATGACCTGACGGCTGCCGTTGACCAGTATGTCCACCTGATCAAACGCATCAATGGTGGCGGAAATCAGGTTATTGATGGTCAGTTTTTCCCGCAGATCACCCGCAAAGTACCGGACGCTGCCCTCATCGGACCGCGCTCCGAGTTCCGCAACCAAGCTCTTCTCGTCCATGTCCGCAAACATCACATTTGCACCGTGGTCGACGAAATGCCGCCCGATCGCAAGGCCGATGCCATTGGCGGAACCGGTGATAATCGCCGTCTTGCCGGCAATAGAAAATGACATGAGCTATCCCCATAGATCCGTCGCGATTCCACGCGACCATACGCTGATTTACCGCTTGGCGCGAGTTGGACGTTGCGCGTGCAGGATTTTGAAACTGCGATCTCCGGCCACTTCGTCAACTTTGACAAAGCTCTCCTTCAAAGCAGCTTCATATGGCAGGTGACGATTGGCCACCATCCAAAGCTGCCCAGACGGAGCAAGCACCTTGGCTGCGGTCCGAATGAACTGCACGCCCAGATCAGGTTCCGCTCTCCGACCCATGTGAAACGGCGGGTTCATCACAACCGTATCGACGCGGGACCCGGGCTTGAACTCCCGCACATCGTCCCAGTGAAACTGCGCGCGTTCGTCCGTCACGTTTTGTTTGGCACAGTCCAACGCCACGTGATCGGCTTCCACCAGATGCAGCACTTCGACACCGTCGCGTTTCAAAATTTGCGCCGACAGATACCCCCATCCCGCACCAAGATCCGCAACCACGCGACCAAGTTTCGCCGGAAGCGCCTTGCCCAAAGCGGCGCTCGCCGGATCGATGCCATCCGCCGAGAACACACCCGCGCGGGTCACAAAGCCTTCACCGGCATCCTGTGTTTCAGGCGCCAGCCAATCGGCGAAATCTCCACCTTCGAACCAGAAAATCCGCCCATGTGCCTTGGGAAGCGACCCCTTCAGATCCGCCCGTTTGCGGCACTCTTTCAAATAGCTGTCCACGCCGTCCGTCTTTTGGCCGTCGACAACCACCAAATCGGCACAACGGGCTGCCCGCGCGATCAGATCCCGCGCCTGCGCCTTGGCGCGCGGCAAAACCACCACAGCAACGCCATATCGTTCACCTTCGGACAGCACTGTTGCGAAACCGGCCCGTGCAAACGCATCGTGATCCGGTTTCATCGGCTGGATGACATCCACCCGCGACCGGTCCAATGCGCTCAAATCCGCATCAACACGCGGCGCAAACACCGCAATCCGCCCTTCGGACGGCAAGGACAGACCGTGCTCCTGCACAGCAATCGACAATCGGGATGTAGACATGTTTTCCTGCAATCCGGCCTGACCGGATCACTCCTTTTCCATGGTGCATTGCAGCGGATGCTGATGACGTCGGGCAAAATCCATAACCTGAGTCACCTTGGTCTCTGCCACCTCGTGACTAAAGACGCCAACCACCGCAACACCCTTTTTGTGAACGGTCAGCATGATCTCAAACGCCTGCGCATGGGTCATGCCAAAGAAGCGCTCCAGAATATGCACGACAAATTCCATCGGCGTGTAGTCGTCATTCAACAACATCACTTTGTACATCGGCGGACGTTTGGATTTGGCACGCGTTTTCAGAGCGACTCCAAGATCACCCTCGCCATCATCCCCGTCACCGGACATCACAAAATTGAACTTCGACATAAGCGGCCTGCGCCCTTCGCATCTAAGGTTTGGTGTTTATATAGCGTGATCGCAGCGCTAGAAAAGGGGCGACAGACTGCCGGACGCCCGCAATGCCCCAAAACCTCACCACGATTGCCTTTGATGCCGATGATACGCTTTGGCACACGGAACGGTTCTTTCGCCTGACACAGGCCCATTTTGCGGACCTTTTGCGCGACTTTGCCGAACCGGACCATCTGGAGGCCCACCTGCTCGAGGCCGAAAGGCGCAACGTCGGGGAATACGGCTTTGGCGTAAAAGGCTTTGTCTTGTCGATGATCGAGACCGCAATAGAGGTTACAGACGAAAAAGTGCCGGCCTCGGTGATCGCAGAACTCATGGCCGCAGGGCGTGACATGCTGCAACACCCGATTGATCTGTTGCCCGACGCGGCCGACGTTGTGGAAGCCGCCGCAAAAACCCACAACGTTCTGCTGATCACCAAGGGCGACCTGATCGATCAAGAACGCAAACTCGCCCAATCCGGCCTTGGCGACTTTTTTGAATGGGTCGAAATCGTTTCCCACAAAACGCCCGAAGTATATGTCAATGTTTTTGCACGCTACGGGAACGGACCCGAAAAGGCCCTGATGGTCGGCGACAGCATGCGCTCCGACATTGTGCCAGCAATAGCCGCCGGAAGCTGGGCCGCGCACGTACCTCATGGTCTCGAATGGGCTTTGGAATCTGCCCAAGCTCCAACACACAGCGACAAATTCCACAGTTTGAACAGGCTTGCGGACCTGCCCGCGTTAATCCGCGAAATCGGCTAAAACCCCACCACATCAATCTGTTCAGGCATATCTAGACCCGCCTCCGACACTTTCCGCAAAATCTTGTTCCACCCTTGCCGACCGCACTCACAAAAACATTAAGTCATTCCGACAAATCGTCGAAAACATAGACTTTATTCGCTTTCCCCTCTGTGTTAACCTCCAAACCAATAACAAAGTGGCCAGACCGGAAAAACGGCGGCTCAGAGGCAGATAAAAGGGCAGTTCTCGTGAAGGCTCGGCACCTATGGCCGGCCCGTTCAGGGCTCGGTGTATTTCTTTTGGTTTTAACAACCATGTTCATGGCACCCGTGGTGGCCATGGCCGCCCCCTATGCTGCGATGGTGGTGGACGCGCGCTCAGGCAAGGTCCTGCACTCTCGCAATGCCGACAGCCGACTGCATCCGGCATCGCTCACAAAAATGATGACGCTCTACATCGCCTTTGAGGCAGTAGAGAACGGAGAAATCTCGCTGGACACCAAAGTGAAGATTTCCAAGAACGCCGCAGCCGAACCGCCCTCCAAGCTCGGGCTGCAGTCAGGCCAACGGATCGCGCTGCGGTATCTCATCCGCGCAGCAGCGGTGAAATCCGCCAACGATGCCGCCACCGCAATTGGTGAGGCGATCGAGGGATCCGAAGCCGCGTTTACCCGACGTATGAACCGTACGGCCAAGGCGCTTGGCATGACCAATACCACGTTCAAAAACGCGCATGGTCTGACCGCTTCCGGTCACCTGTCCACAGCACGGGACATGACCACGCTTGGGCGGCACATGCTTTATGACTATCCGGACTACTACAACCTGTTTTCCCGCCGCTCCACGCATGCGGGGATCAAGGCCGTGAACAACACAAACCGCCGCCTGCTGGATGCCTATCGTGGGGCGGACGGCATCAAAACCGGCTACACCCGCGCCGCAGGTTTCAACCTTGTGGCCTCGGCCGAGCGTGGCAACAAACGTGTGATCGCCACCGTCTTCGGCGGCCGCTCCACGGCCACCCGCAACGCCAAAGTGGCTGAACTGCTTGATCTTGGCTTTTCCCGTTCCGGCTCCAAGGTCGCCCTGCGCAAGCCTGCAATGCCTGACTATACCGGCTCCTCCAAGGGCGTGGGCAAAACCATCCGCGTTGTGACGGCCGTCAAAAAATCCCTGCGCCCCAAACTGCGTCCGGGTAGCGGGTCCACACCGGCAACCGCTGTGACCAACGTCACCTTAGACAACCAAGGCACCATCGTCGCCGCTGCGGAAGTGATCGAACACGACATCCAGACCGCGCTGCTGGCTGCCCAAACTGAATCCGATGTTGTCTTGGCCAGCGTCACACCAGAGCCGCAAGAAGCGCCAAAACCAAAGGTTGTGACACGCATCTCAACCTCAGGCGGGCGTCACTGGGGCATCAATGTCGGTCGCTATGGCAGCCGCTATGCCGCTGAGAAAATGCTGCTGAAAACCGCGCTGGCAGAGATGTCCACGTTGGATGGCAGCCTGCGCAAAGTGGTGAAGAATTCCCGCGGGTTTGAGGCAAATTTCATGGGCATGTCCAAAGAAACCGCCGACCTCGCGTGTCGCCGCCTTCAGGCGCGCCAGATCACCTGCTACACGCTCGGCCCGTCTTAACAGCCCATTCCTTTGAAAATGACATGGCGAAGCGCGCAATCTGCGCGCCTCCCGCCCCTATGTCTTGGGCTTGTCGTCATATTGTCCCGACAAGATGCGCTGCGCGTCGCCTTCTGGATCACTGTATTGATCCGAGCGCACCGTATAGACAAACGCCACAAGGCCGACGCCCCCCAAAAGGAGCGAGATCGGGATAAGATAGGCCAGAATTTGCATTCACTTACCTCAGGCGCAAAGCGTTCAGGGACACAGTAATCGACGACAGCGACATCGCCAAGGCGGCGATCAACGGCGTCGCCAAACCGGCCACCGCAAGTGGCACAGCAATGATATTGTAAACCGTCGCAATTCGGAAGTTTTCCCGAATACGTTTGATCGCGGATTGAGACGTGGTCAGCGCATCCGGAATTGGCGACAAATCGCCGCCCAGCAGCACGATATCAGACGCAACCCGCGCCGCATCCAATGCAGACGCCGGAGAAATTGACACATGGGCCGCAGCAAGGGCTGCCGTATCATTCAACCCGTCACCCACCATCAGCACGTGCTGGCCTTTGTCCGACATGGCCTGAACGCGTCTGGCCTTGTCTTCGGGCAGGGCTTCCGCCACCCATTTCTCGATCCCAAGGCGTGTGGCCAGCGTTTCCACAGCCCCCGTGGTGTCGCCAGAGATCAAAACAACCTCTTTACCCGCGGATTTCAGTGCTGCCACCGCATCTTCGGCACCGGCCCTCAGGCTATCGGCAAACAAAAACGCTTTCGGGGCCTGAGCACCAATGGTCAAATGCGCCGACGTCTGCTCCCGCGCGTCCGCGCCAACCCAGGCCGCCCGCCCGAGCCGCACGAGCACACCGTCCAGCCGCCCCTGCGTGCCGAACCCGGGAACTTCTTCGATGTCACTCAGCCGCGCAGGGCGGACAGCCGCCGCCTGCCCCGCCTGAGTTATTGCTTGGCTCAAGGGATGCGATGATCCCAAAGCCAGAGCCAAGGCAATGCCCAGTTCCGTGTCGCTGAAGTCTTTGATGTTCACCAGTTCCGGCGTCCCCGCCGTCAGCGTGCCCGTTTTGTCAAAAACAACCGTATCAACCTGCGCCAGACGCTCCAGAGCTGTGGAATGTTTGATCAGCATCCCTTTACGAAACAGTCGCCCCGAGGCCGCTGTTGTCACTGCTGGCACCGCCAAGCCTAGCGCACAGGGACAAGTGATAATCAAAACCGCAGCCGCAATATTCAACGCGGTGCGCATGTCAAATGTGTACAGGTACCACCCGAGAAAACTGAGTGCCGACAAGATATGTACGCCCGGCGCATAAAGCTTTGCCGCCCTGTCGGCCAAAGACGTGTAGTTGGACCGCCCCGACTCGGCCACCGCCACCAGATCAGCCATCCGGTGCAGGCTGGTTTGCTCGCCAACGGCGCTCGCACGGATCAACAACGGACCCGTCAGGTTCACTTCACCTGCACTGACGTCTACGCCAGGTTCTGCAAACACAGGCAGCGTTTCACCGGTCAGCAACGAGCGGTCCAGCTCGCTGCGCCCTTCGACAATCTCGCCGTCCACCGGCATCCGCCCACCCGGCTTGACCAGCACCAGATCCCCCACAGCCAGAGTGCTGACTTGCACGACCTCGTCGACACCATCCACAACCCGAATGGCGCGCGGCACCTCCAGTGCCGCGAGCTCTTCTGCGGCAGAGCGCGCCACAGCCCGTGTGCGATGATCCAGATACCGCCCCGCCAGAAGGAAAAACACCAACGCCAGCGCCGCGTCAAAATATGCATGCTCTCCCGACAGTGACGTTTCCCAAAGCGACGTCACAACCGCCAGAACAATGGCCAGCACAATCGGCACGTCCATGTTCAGGCGTTTGTGCTTCAACGCGTTCCACGCATGTTGGTAAAAGGGCTTGCCCGAGAAAATGATCGTCGGAAGGGCGATCGCCGCCGAAATCCAGTGAAACAGATCCCGAGTCGCGGCCTCGGCACCTGACCAGACTGAAATTGACAACAGCATCACGTTCATTGACGCAAAACCCGCCACCGCCAGCCGCATCAGCAAGTCACGCCCAGCCTTGTCGTTTTCCGTGGCACTCAGCGTTCCGGCGTCCAGCTCATGCGCCTCATAGCCGACGTTTTCCAACACCTCGGTCAGGTCCGCCGCCGTCACGTCCGGCTCGGCCTCCACCGAGGCGCGCTTCAGTGTCAGGTTCACCCGCGCCGACTTTACACCTGGGTGTTTGGCCAGCGCGCCCTCAACCGTTGCGATGCAGGCTGCGCAATGCACCGAAGGCACTGAAAGGGCAATCCGAGCATCCGGCAGCGGAGCCGCCTCTGCCAAAGCTGCCGCCGCGGGGGCGGCGTCACAGGCCGGACAGGCCGAAACCGAGGGGCGCATCGCTGCCGTCATGCTCAGCCTTTCTGAACCCGCAACACCACGCGCTGTTCAAACTGACTGCCGTCAAGTGCGGTGGCCTTCATGCGGATGTTCCAGTTGCCAGGCTGCAGTTCTTCGCGCGCCACATAGGCCGTTCCATCAAACTGAAAATCGGGACGCATGTCATCTTTCACATGGGTTGCCCGCCCGAGAACCGCGTCCAACGCGCTGACTTGTACCGGCTTGCCCTCACTGTCTGTGATTGCAAGGATCAACAATCCGCCCTTGGCGCGCGCATCCACGCTCCAGCCAAGCGCTTCCTGCTCGGCCTTTTTGGCGTTGAACTCCTGACTTGCCACATAGGAGTTTTTGACTTCCAGCCCCGGAAATGTTGCCACCGCGTTATAGGCCAGCGCCAGATTGACCGCGATGATGATCCCGAATGCGCCGACAAACACCATCAGGGCATGTTTGCCGGTAAACTTCTTCTCGCTCATCAATTGCCCTTCCCGTTAAAGATCGTGTCTTTGTGTACCCGATCCCCGTTGCTGATATCTTCCACCCAGAACCGGAACTCCGTCCGATGGCTGTTGGCTGGATCAGATCCCTTTGGCGCAATCACATACACCCGTTGGTTCAACATTGCATCCGCCGGCACTGTCACCGTTTCGTAAGGCGTGCCCTCAAGTTCCACGCGCAGGGTCAAATCCCCCTTCACGGTCACTCGGAACGGCCGGTCTTCGCCGTGTTTGTTGCGCAGGCGCACCTCATAGGTGTTGCGGATCGACCCGTCCGACAGCGTCACAAAGGTCGGGTTGCGCACCGGCGCTACGGTCATCTCGATGTCGGACCGTAAAAACAGCGCCACCACAAGCGCGACGCCAACAGCGGACCACAGCGTTGTATAAAGGATGGTGCGCGGACGCAGAATGTGTTGCCACACAGGGCGCGGCGGCTTGCCTTCGCGCTCCTGTGGTTCATCAGTCAACGCCAGGTAATCAATCAACCCGCGCGGCTTGCCCACTTTCTCCATGATTTCATCACAGGCATCGATACACAGGCCGCAGGTGATGCATTCCATCTGCTGACCATCGCGAATATCGATCCCCATGGGGCAGACGTTCACGCAGGCCATGCAGTTGATGCAATCCCCCTGCGTGTCCTCACCGACACCACGCGCTTTGCGCGGCTCCCCACGCCATTCGCGATACCCGATGGTGAGCGTATCCTCATCCATCATCGCCGCCTGAATACGCGGCCACGGGCAGGCATAGATACAGATCTGCTCGCGTGCAAAGCCGCCAAAGAAGAAGGTCGTAAAGGTCAAAATGGCCATAGTCGTATAGGCCACCGGATGCGCCTGCCCTGTCACCAGATCCACGGCCAGCGTCGGCGCATCTGCAAAGTAAAACACCCAAGCGCCGCCAGTTGCCAACCCAATCAGCAGCCACGCGATCCATTTGGTCAGGCGCAGCCGCGCCTTGCGGAAATCCAGCTTTTTCTGGCGATGCAGGCGCAAACGGGCGTTCCTGTCGCCTTCGATCCAACGTTCCACAAGAATAAAGAGATCGGTCCAAACCGTCTGCGGGCAGGCATAGCCACACCAGACCCGTCCGGCAGCCGAGGTGAACAGGAACAAGCCCAACCCCGCCATGATCAAGAGCCCCGCAACAAAGTAAAACTCGTGCGGCCAGATTTCGATCATGAAAAAGAAAAACCGACGGTTCGCGAGGTCAATCAACACCGCCTGATCCGGCAGGCTGGGGCCTCGGTCCCACCGCAAAAACGGCGTGACATAGTAAACCCCCAACATCAGCGCCATGAGATACCACTTCAGATTCCGAAAGCTGCCTTTGACGCGTTTCGGAAAGATCGGTTCACGGGCAGCGTATAGCGACGGCTCTGGGGGTGTGGTCACGGAATCACTCACTCATGGCAATGGAAGCTAGGCGGTATTTCGCCCACGATAGCACGTCAGAACTTTGACCTGTGTCAAATCACACATTTACGACTCAACTTTTATCTTGGGTCTGATTTGTCAGGCGCCGATCAACCTAGCTTGGCTTGGGGTCATTCCCGTCCAACTGTGAAAGGCGCGATAAAACGAGTTTGGATCTCGATAGGCCAACAAATAAGAGATTTCCTCGACGCTCATGTCTCCGCGCTTCAGATAATGCATCGACAAATCCGACCGTGTGTCGTCCAGAACTCTCTGGAAGGTCTCCCCCTCTGCGCTCAAATGCCGCTGCAAGCTGCGCCGGCTTGTCAGCAAACGCGCGCAGACCGCATCGACACTCGCCTGCCCGGCCGGCAGCAACTCCAACAACGCATTCCGCACCCGAAGGGTCATCGTTGTATTGCGCCTTTGCTCCGCCAACTGCTTGGTCAATTCACGCTCGAACCCCGCCCAAAGCTGCGCATTTTCCGAGATCAACGGACGATAAGCATCCTCACGCCGCAAAGTCAGTCTGGGTCCTTTGCCCAACACCGCACGGCGACCGAAAAAACGGTCATACTCAGCCTGATCATCCCGCAACCGGGGCATCTCGATCCGCTGCGGGACAATGTCGACGCCCGTAAAATTGCGACAGATTTCAAGGAAATAGACCAGTTCAAACGCTATCATCGATTCTGGCATGGCAAAGGTCGGGTCGGAGGTGTCAAAACCCAAAACCACTTCGTCCTCGCCGGATGTGATGATCAACCGGATCGGCGCGACAAGCGGCTTGAACACCGCCAAGCGCTCAAGCCCTACCGCGATATTGGGGCTACAGGAAAAGGCAAACAACGCAGGCGCAAACGGACCTTTGGCAAGCGCGCGCCCCATCTGAAACGGGATATTGCGCCCCTGCGCTTCTTCGTCGATCGCGTCCCACACCGCATAAAACTGCGCTGCAGTGATGCCGCGTGGATCGTGATCCACCAAATCTGACGGCAGACCCGACCGCCGCATGATGCGTTCCACGTCGAGGCCGAGCAGTTCAAAGACTTGTCGGGCCATCTTTTGAATCGGATAACGAGGCTGTTTTTGCATTGTCCGCTCCTCAGGCTTCTTTGTCCGATATAGCAGACTGAAGGCCGCAATGGCACAATTTGCGACTGAATTGGCGCAATCAGCAAGAGAATTTCTGGGGAATTGGGCATCGGTCCCCCCAGGAAACGCGCGAACAGGACGGGAGGACCGATACCAACACCCGGAAGTGCGGGCATTCAAAGGACGTCAGAACTGAGTTCAACGTCCTCTTGCCCCAAAGTTAACCGCGATTCCGTCACGAGAAATTGATCTCCGTCAAAATCATGCAATTTTTACGGAATTTTGCATGCCCCTTCGGAGCGGTCAGACTGTCGCCAGCAAAAATGGACTCGGCGGCAGTTTCCCCTGCACTCAGCAATCCCAATCCAAACGAAAAGGGCCGCCCCAAAAGGACGGCCCCGTTTCAGCTATTTCAGGTCTGCTTACTCGCCGCCACCCAGCTGGTGGACGTAAGATGCCACCGCGCGCACTTGCGCTTCGCTCAGGCGGTTGCCCCAGCTTGGCATCACACCGTACCGGCTATAGGTCACAGTCTCTTTGATGGTGTCGTAGTCCCCACCATAGAGCCAGATCGCATCCGCAAGGTTCGGTGCCCCCTGCTCGCGATCGCCAGTGCCGTCTTCGGCATGGCAAGACGCACATTCGTCGGCAAAGACTTCAGCACCAGCACTGACAACAGAGGCATCTTTGGCATCGCCAGACAGAGACATCACGTAGTTCACGACCGCGTCGATGTCTTCGTCTTCAAGATAGTCATCACCAAAGGCCGGCATTTCGGAATACCGAGCTTCGTCGTCTTCCTCGTTACGAATGCCGTGCTTGATCGTCAGATAGATGTTCTCGATGTCACCGCCCCAGAGCCAGTCGTTGTCCAGCAGGTTGGGATACCCTTTGGCCCCCGCCGCGCCGGATCCGTGACACTGCGCGCACCAGGTTTTGAACACCGCGGCACCCGCAGACGTCGCATAGGGACCAAGCTCCGCATCAGACGCAATCTGGGTCAGCTCTGCGGCCTCCAGCTTTGCGTTGATCGGGGCCAGCTTGTCCTCTGCGGCCTGAATGTCGGCGGCCACATTGGCGCGGGTTGACCACCCCAACATGCCTTCGGTGGCACCCTTGATGCCCGGCCATGCCGGATAGGCAATGGTGTAGCCGATGCCCCAGATGATGCAGACATAGAAGGTCCACAGCCACCAGCGAGGGAGCGGATTGTTGAATTCTTCGATCCCGTCCCAGCTGTGACCAGTGGTGGTTGGATCGCCCTCAATCTTTTTCGATGGTTTGCTCATGTCCTCGCCTCCTTATCCGTGGCGGGTTTGTCTTCATGCCGGAACGGGATGCTGGCGGTGTCACGATATTCCTTGCTTGCACCCGGGCGGAACACCCAGACCACGATTGCAAGAAAGAACGTGAACAGGAACAACAGCATCCAACTGTCGGCGAACTCTCTGAGGAAAGAATAGGTTTCCATATTCTCCCCCCCTTACCGAGATGCCGCCGGCGTGAAGGTTGAGAAATCAACCAACGTGCCCAGCATCTGAAGGTATGCGATCATCGCATCCATCTCAGACACACCGGGCTTGCCGTCAAAGTTACGTACATTCACCTTGTCGCCATACCGCTCCAACAGACCGTCATAGTCGCTGTCAGGATCGGCCTGCGCCGCAAAATCGGCCTGCGCGCTTGCGACCATCTCGTCGGTGTAAGGCACACCCACCATCGCATTGGCTTTCATCAGATCACCGATGTACTTCCCGTCGATTTTCTTTTTCTCAAGGAAGCCATACTTCGGCATCACCGATTCCGGCACCACAGACTGTGGATCGCGCATGTGGTCCACATGCCAATCATCCGAGTAACGGCCACCCACGCGGGCCAGATCGGGCCCCGTGCGTTTGGACCCCCACTGGAACGGGTGGTCATACTTGGACTCCGCGGCCAGCGAATAGTGACCATAACGTTCGACCTCGTCACGCATTGGACGGATCATCTGGCTGTGGCAGACATAGCAGCCCTCGCGGATATAGATCTCACGGCCAGCCATTTCGAGGGGAGTGTAAGGACGCATACCCTCCACCTCTTCAATGGTATTTTCCAGCCAGAAGAGCGGCGCGATTTGCACGATGCCACCGATGGTCACGACCAAAAAGCTGAATACCAGCAGGAGGGTCGCGTTGGTTTCGAGGATTTTATGTTTATCCAGAATTGCCATTGCTCCGGCCCTCCTTATTCAGCCGGGACCGCGACGGACAGGCTGGCCTCTTTGGCCGGCGCTTTCCGCACAGTCATCCACAGGTTGTAGCACATGATCAGCGCACCAGCGAGGAACATGACCCCACCCAGTCCACGCACCACATACATCGGGAACTTCGCGGCCACGGTGTCGGCAAACGAGTTCACAAGGAAGCCATTCGCATCCACTTCACGCCACATCAGGCCTTCCATGATGCCAGTCACCCACATGGATGCCGCATAAAGAACGATGCCGATGGTGGCGAGCCAGAAGTGCCAGCTGACCAGCGAGAGAGAGTAGAGTCGCTCGCGTTTCCACAGAACCGGAGTCAGGAAGTACAGAGCACCGAAGGTGATCATGCCGTTCCAACCCAGCGCACCGGAGTGCACGTGACCAATGGTCCAGTCGGTGTAGTGGCTGAGCGAGTTCACCGCGCGGATCGACATCATCGGGCCTTCAAAGGTCGACATGCCGTAGAAGCCTACCGAGATCACCATCATACGGATCACCGGATCGGTGCGCAGCTTGTCCCATGCGCCAGACAGCGTCATCAGGCCGTTGATCATGCCACCCCAGGAAGGCATCCACAGGATCACCGAGAACACCATGCCCAGCGTCGACGCCCAGTCAGGCAGCGCGGTATAGTGCAGGTGGTGCGGACCAGCCCAGATATACAGGAAGATCAGTGCCCAGAAGTGGATGATCGACAGCTTGTAGCTGAACACCGGACGTTCGGCCTGCTTCGGGATGAAATAATACATCATGCCGAGGAAGCCCGCGGTCAGGAAAAAGCCCACAGCGTTGTGGCCATACCACCACTGAACCATCGCGTCCTGAACACCGGCCCAGACGATCACGGATTTGGACCCCCAGATCGACACAGGAATGGTCAGGTTGTTCACAAGGTGCAGCATTGCAACGGTTACGATGAACGACAGGAAGAACCAGTTGGCCACGTAAATATGCGGCTCTTTGCGCTTGATGATCGTGCCTAGGAAAACAGCGAGATACGCCACCCAGACGATCGTCAACCACAGGTCAACATGCCATTCCGGCTCTGCGTATTCTTTGGACTGGGTACCGCCCAGAAGGTAGCCCGTTGCTGCCAGAACGATAAAAAGCTGGTAACCCCAGAAGACAAACCAAGCGAGGTTGCCGCCCCAAAGACGCGCCGCGCTTGTGCGCTGCACGATGTAGAACGACGTTGCGATCAACGCGTTGCCACCAAAGGCAAAGATCACCGCAGAGGTATGCAGAGGTCTCAGGCGCCCGAAGTTGGCGAAGCCCTGCGCCCACTCAAAGTTGAGCGACGGAAAGGCCAGTTGGAATGCGATGATCACGCCGACCAGAAATCCGACAACACCCCAAAAGGCGGTCGCGACTACGCCGTAACGGACCACGTCATCCATATATTCGTCTTGCGGATGCACGGTTTTGGTTCCCATGCCACGCAAAGTCCAAATGAAGAGGCCCAATGACACTGCCATGATAATCCAGGCATGCACCATATAAGCCAAATCCCGCGCATAATTGGCCGCCATCATCGCAAAAAGCGTGATGAGACCAAGCGCGATCAGCTTGAAGTAATTTCCCATATTGCGTCCCTTTGTCTTGCCCGGTTCCATTTTTCTATATCCGGGCGGATTTAGACTAAGCTGTTAATGAGCAACTCTCCGCCTACAAACCTTGATCTGGGTCAAAGCGGAGATGGCGCTTTAGGCCCCTAATTCAAAAAGCTTGATGATCTCAAAAAATTTGATGCGGTCGAAAGCTAACTCAGAAGTGCATCTTTTAATAACACGGGATCCGAGAGATGGCCTATAAATCTTTACTCTGCGTTCTGACTGACACGGACTTCTCCGACGCCCCCCTCGCACAGGGCATAGCGCTCGCCGAATCACAGGATGCACACCTGGACGTTTTGGCGCTTGGCGTGGACCGCAGCCAGAACGGCTACTTTTATGCAGGCGCCGACGCGTTGATGATGCAGGAAATGCTGGCGCGTGCGCGCAGCGAAGCCGAAGAAATCGAAGGCAAGTGCCGAAATCTGCTCGGGAAAACGGAACTTCGCTGGGCCTGCGACTCGGGCGTTGCCCAAATCGCCGATCTGGGCCGCCACGTCGCGATGCGCGCGCGCTTTGCCGATCTCGTGGTGTTGCCCAAACCCTACGGCCCGAAACACGGCACCGAACTTGAACCCACCATCGAGGCGGCGTTGTTTGAAGGACAGGCCCCTGTGTTGATGGTGCCCGACGCCGGCAAGCCGGTGACTGCGCCGAAAACCGTTTGCATTGGCTGGAACGAAAGCGCCGAGGCGCTTGTGGCCACCCGCGCCGCGTTGCCATTCCTCAAGGCCGCAGAATCTGTGCATGTGGTCGTGATTGATCCTCCGGTCCACGGCCCGAACCGCTCCGATCCCGGCGGATTGCTGTCGCAATTCCTCTCGCGCCATGGCGTGCGGGTCGAGGTCGATGTTGTGTCCAAAACACAGCCGCGTGTCTCTGATGTACTGATGCGCCACGCCACCGACAAAGGCGCCGAGATGATTGTGATGGGCGCTTATGGCCACTCCCGTTTCCGCGAAGCCATTCTGGGCGGCGCAACCAGAAACATGCTGGAGCAGGCAAACATGCCTGTGTTCATGGCCCATTAATCGGTTCGACAATCGGCGCCGACGCAATACCGACGTTTTACCGACGGAAAACCGACCCTGGAAAAAACAACGCCCGGCGCATCAGCGACCGGGCGTTCGTTCGTGTAACAATGGGCAGCGTTACATCATCATGCCACCGTCCGAATCGTCGCCTGCTTCATTCAACAAACGGCGATAATCTGGCACGATCACGTGACGTTTTCCCTCCAGCGCGATCACCTTGTCACGCTTCAGCGCCGAGATCTGACGGCTGACCGTTTCCAACGTCAACCCGAGATAGTCCGCCATGGCTTCCCGCGTCAGCGGCAAATCAAACTGGATCTTCTCGCCCGTACCCTGAAGCTTGAGCGCCGCGTTGCGCCGCGCCACAATCGCCAGCAGGCTGGCAATTTTCTCACGCGCGGTCTTACGCCCCAAAACCAGCATCCACTCGCGGGCCGCATCCAATTCGTCCAGCGTCATCTCCAACAACCGTTGCGCGATGTGGGGTGTCTGCACGATCATGTTTTCAAACGGTTTTCTGCGGAAGCAACACAACACGATGTCGGTTGTCGCAATCACATCATAGGCGGCGGATTCACGTCCAGGACGACCAATAAAGTCGCCGGGAAGCAACAGCCCCACCATCTGCGTGCGTCCGTCTTCCATGGTCTGCGTCAGCGACGCGATCCCGCTCACAACGGAGGCCACAAATTCCATCCGGTCGCCGGTCCAGATTACCGTCTGTCCCGCTTCTACCGTTCGATAGTACTTGATCTCATCTAGGCGTTCCAATTCATCCGGCTCACAGCGGGAACATACCGCCTGATGACGGATCGCGCAGTTTTGGCAGCCATTGGGGAACTGCGACGATTTTAGACTAATTTCGTTCATATCCGCTCTTGATCTGTGTCAAGGAGTTAAAGCCCTTTAGCTGACTATACTTACGCGCATGGAACAGGAAAAACAATTGGCTAAGCTGGGCCTCTTTGACGCGAAAGTGCCCCGCTACACAAGTTACCCTACGGCACCGCACTTTAATAACGATGTGACGCCAGACACTTACGCAAAATGGATTGGTGCGATCCCGACGGGCTCGCAGGTGTCGCTATACGTGCATGTGCCATTTTGCCGCCGCCTTTGCTGGTTTTGCGCATGCCGCACTCAGGGCACTTCGACCCTGTCACCCGTGGCGGCTTACCTCGAGACTTTGAAGGCCGAATTGACTTTGCTCAAATCCCGACTGCCCGACGGCGTGACCCTATCGCGCCTGCATTGGGGAGGCGGAACACCGACGTTGCTTGATGCCCCCATGATGCGTGATCTGGCCGGAGCGATTTTCGATGTGGCCCCTATGGCCGAAAACGGCGAATTCTCGGTAGAGATCGACCCCAACGAAATTGACGAAACACGGATGGCCGCGCTTGCGGCAGCGGGCATGAACCGAGCGTCTATCGGCGTGCAGGACTTTGACGAAGACATCCAGCAAACCATCGGTCGCATTCAAAGCTATGATGTCACCCGCGACGCCGTGGACATGATCCGCGCGCACAGCATAAAAAGCGTGAATGCGGACATTCTTTTTGGCCTTCCGCACCAAAATCAGGCGCGCATGACCGAAAGCGTACAAAAACTGCTGTCGCTCACACCGGACCGCGTCGCGCTTTACGGCTACGCCCATGTCCCTTGGATGGCCAAGCGCCAGCAAATGATCCCCACAGACGCGCTCCCGACACCGCAGGAGCGCCTCGCTCTGTTTGAAACGGCGCGCAAGTTGTTCCTGTGGGATGACTATGACGAAATTGGCATCGACCACTTCGCAGCCAAGACCGACGGCCTTTCAATTGCCCAAAAGAACGGCACATTGCGCCGTAACTTCCAAGGCTACACCGACGACACGGCTGATGTGTTGCTCGCTGTTGGCGCGTCCTCGATCGCGCGCTTCCCTCAGGGCTACGCCCAAAACGCGCCCGCGACCGGTGCCCATACCGCCGCCATTCGCGAAGGGCGGTTCTCCACGTCACGGGGCCATACGTTCACCGGCGAGGACCTCGTGCGCGGCCGCATGATCGAGGCTCTGATGTGTGATTTCCGCGTCGATCGCGCCGAAATCACGGAACGTTTTGCTGTCTCGGAGGCCTGGCTCTCAGGGTTGTTCTCAAACGTGGCTTTGCAGTTTCCTGATATGGTCGCGATTGACGTCAACGGCCTGTCCATTCCAGAACACGCTCGCCCCCTGACCCGCATGATCGCACGCGCCTTTGACGCCTATGACATGAGCAAAGCCCAGCACAGCGCGGCCATCTAAAACATTGATTTCAAAACCAAAGGCCACGGCCAATACTGCGGCCTTTGTGCCGTCTACACAACCGGTGCCGCCGCCAGCAATTCGCGGGTGTATTCCGTCTGCGGGCGGTCAAAAACCGCCTCGGCCTCACCCGCTTCCACCACATCGCCTGCTTTCATCACCATGATCTTGTGACTCATGGCTCGCACCACATGCAAATCATGGCTGATGAACAAATAGGCCAACCCGTACTTGCGTTGCAGCCGACGCAGCAGATCGACGATCTGCACCTGCACGGTCATATCAAGCGCCGACGTCGGCTCATCCAGCACCACCAACTTGGGCCGCAGCACCATCGCGCGCGCAATCGCAATCCGTTGGCGCTGCCCGCCGGAGAACTCATGCGGGTAGCGGTCCATCATGGCCGGATCCAACCCGACCTCATCCATGATATCAGCCACCACCTCACGCGTCGCCCGACCTCCGGGGTTTCCATGCACGCCAAGGCCCTCGGCGATCACCTGTTCACAGGTCATGCGCGGGCTCAGGCTGCCGAACGGGTCTTGGAAAACGATCTGCATGTCTTTGCGCAACGCCCGCAGCTGTCGTGTCGACCACGCCCGCACATCATCGCCGTCAAAGGTGATGCCACCCTCGCTTTCGATCAGGCGCATAATTGCCAATGCCAACGTCGTCTTGCCGGACCCGCTTTCGCCCACGATGCCAAGGGTTTCACCAGCGCGCACCGAAATCGTCGCCTCGTTGACGGCTTTCACATGCCCCACGGTGCGGCGCATGAACCCTTGTTGAATGGGAAACCAGACCCGCAATTTTTCGGTCTCGGTCATCACAGGCGCGGCGTCGTCCACAGGCTCGGGTGCTCCCGTCGCACGCGCGTTCAGAAGCGTCTTGGTATAGTCATGCTGCGGGTTGGCAAAGATCTCGGCGACCGGTCCAGCCTCGACAATCTCGCCGTCCTTCATGACGCAAACCTTGTCGGCAATCCGCCGCACAATACCCAGATCATGGGTGATGAACAAAAGCCCCATGCCCTCGGATTGCTTCAGCTCCGCCAGAAGCTCGAGAATCTGCGCTTGAATGGTCACATCCAGCGCCGTTGTCGGCTCATCCGCAATCAACACATCCGGCTTGTTCGCCAGCGCCATCGCGATCATCACCCGCTGCCTCTGCCCGCCGGACAACTGGTGGGGATAAGCATTCAGGCGGCTTTCCGCATCGCGGATACCCACCTTCTCCAGCAATTCCAGAATGCGTCCCCGCGCATCCGCGCCAACCACGCCCTGATGCAATGCAAGGCTTTCGCCCAACTGCTTTTCGATCGTGTGCAGCGGATTGAGCGAGGTCATCGGCTCCTGAAAAATGAAGCTGATGTCGTTGCCGCGCACCTTGCGCAACAAATTTTCAGAGGCGTTCACCATCTCCTGCCCGTCATAGGTGACAGAGCCCGATACCTCGGCGCTCGCAGGCAACAAGGACACAGTCGACAGCGCCGACACCGACTTGCCCGAACCGGACTCGCCCACCAGCGCCACGGTTTCCCCGCGATCCACGGCAAAGGACACGCCTTTGACCGCCTCGATCAGCTTGCCGTCCTGACGGAATGCAACGCGCAGGCCTTTGACCTCAAGAATGCTCATGAAAATGTCTTCCTTGGATCAAACGCGTCGCGCACGCCCTCAAAGATGAACACCAGAAGCGACAGCATGATCGCAAAGGTGAAAAAGGCGGTGAAGCCCAACCATGGGGCTTGAAGATTCTGCTTGGCTTGCAACGTTAGCTCACCAAGGCTTGGCGAGGAGGACGGCAGGCCGAAGCCAAGAAAATCTAGGCCAGCCAGTGTGCTGATCGTGCCGGTCACGATGAACGGCAGCATGGTCACTGTGGCAACCATCGCATTGGGCAGCATATGGCGGAACATGATAGTGCGGTTGGATACGCCCAGCGCCTTAGCGGCCCGCACATATTCCAGATTGCGCGCCCGCAAAAATTCCGCCCGCACCACGCCCACAAGCGCGGTCCAGCCAAACAAAACCGTGAGCAACACAAGCAGCCAGAAACTTCGCCCCAGAATGGCGAACATGATGATGATGATATAAAGGCTCGGCGTCGCGCCCCAGATTTCGATCACCCGCTGGAAAATCAGATCCAGCCAGCCGCCGAAATACCCCTGAACCGCCCCCGCAAAGATGCCGATCAGACTGGCCGCGGTGGTCACAATCAGGGTGAAGAAAATTGACAGGCGGAAGCCATAGATCACCCGCGCCACGACATCACGCTTGCGGTCATCCGTGCCCAGCCAGTTCTGATTATCGGGCGGCAAAGGCGCGGCCCCTGCACGGTCAACCGGCGTGTCATAGCTGTAAGGAATGATCGGCCAAAGCGCCCAGCCTTTTTGATAGTCCACAAGTTCGAGCTCTTCCGGCGTCTTGCCCACATCCAACCCCTCAAGGATGTCCTCAGGAATGTCGAAGCAGTCTTCAACACCACCAGTGGCAATCAAACATTGCACCACCGGATCGTTATAAACCGCCTCGGTTTTGAAATCCCCGCCAAAGGTGGTCTCAGGGTAGAACTTGAAGATCGGCGTATAGAGCTCGCCGCGATAGCTCACGACAATCGGTTTGTCGTTGGCAATGAACTCGGCAAAGAGCGACAGGCCAAAGAGCACGCAGAAAATGATCAGCGACCACAGCGCGCGGCGATTGCGTTTAAAGTTGCTCCAGCGGCGCTGGTTGAGTGGTGACAACGCCATCAGCCCGCCCTCTTCTCAAAATCAATGCGCGGATCAACCAGCACATACATCAGGTCCGACAGGATACCGACCACAAGGCCAATCAGGCCAAAGACAAACAACGTGCCAAAGATCACCGGATAATCCCGCGCCACCGCCGCCTCAAATCCGAGTCGCCCCAAACCATCCAGAGAGAAGATCGTTTCGATCAGCACCGAGCCGCCAAAGAACACACCGATAAACACCGCCGGAAAGCCCGCGATCACAATCAGCATCGCGTTGCGGAACACATGGCCATAAAGCACTTTCCGTTCGCTCAGCCCTTTGGCCCGCGCGGTCATCACATAGTGTTTCTTGATCTCGTCCAGAAAACTGTTCTTGGTCAGCAGCGTCAGCGTTGCAAAGGCCGCAATGGTCGAGGCCACAATCGGCAGGGTGATGTGCCAGAGGTAGTCCAGCACTTTGCCCATTGCGGTCAGGTCTTCAAAATTGTCAGAGGTCAGCCCCCTGAGCGGGAAAATCTGCCAGTAGCTACCGCCAGCAAACAAAACCACCAGCATGATCGCAAACAAGAAACCGGGGATCGCATAACCCACGATGATCGCGCCACTGGTCCATGTATCAAACGGCGTGCCATCCTTGACCGCCTTGCGGATGCCCAGAGGGATCGACACCAGATAGGCCAGAAGCGTCGACCACAAACCAAGGGTGATCGACACCGGCATCTTCTCCAACACCAAATCTATCACACTGATTTTACGGAAATAACTCTCGCCAAAATCCAGCCGCATATAGTTCCACATCATATTGAGGAACCGCTCGAGAGGCGGCTTGTCAAAGCCGAACTCGCGCTCCAACTCCTCGATGAACTCTTTGGGCAGCCCCCTCGCCCCAAGGTATTCGCTATCAGACCCGAAAGTCTCTTCGCCCACATCCTCATTGCCACCGGCAAAGCCCGAAAACACGTCGCCCTCGCCCTGCACACGGGCGATCACCTGCTCCACAGGGCCGCCCGGCACAAATTGCACCAGCGTAAAGTTGATGATCATGATGCCCAGAAGCGTCGGGATCACGAGCAATAGTCGTCGGAGGATATAGGCGCCCAAAAGCTGTTACCTCAATGCACCGGACGCCTTGAGCGCCTCGTATTTTTCTTCGTTAAACCACCAGAAATCCAAAACACCCAATGCATAGGGCGGCAGATCTTCGGGGCGCTCATACATGTCGTAGTAGGCTACCCAGCTTTCTGCAACATAGCCTGCCGCCGCCATCAACCTCTCGAACCGCAGCGCACGGTCCAAAGCGGTCAACGCCGCGACCTCTTCGGCCCGTGTTTTTGCTGCCAAAGCTCCTTCAATGATCGCATCCACCATCGGGCTGCGCAGGGCTGACGGGTTGTATGACGACACCTCTGCGGTTTCTGATCCAAACAGCTGTTTCAACCCCGTCCCCGCGGTCGAGAACGTCAAAATCCGTGTGTGGATCAGGTCATAATCCTTATCCAGAAACCGCTGCTGGCCCTGAGCGCTATCGACCTTGTCGGCCTTCACCTTGATGCCCCAGTTGTCCAGAGTTTTGACAAAGGCATCAATGCTCGCCAGCCGTGTTTCGTCCCATGACGACAAGACAAGGAAATCCAAAGACATCTGTTGGCCACTGGCGTCAACCATCTCGCCTGCGTCGTTGACCGTCCAACCGGCCTCTTCAAACAGCTTGAGTGCCGTGCGTTTGTTGCGGCGGTCAATGGGTGTCGATGCCTTGGATGTATGCGGCATCACCGCTTCCTCGGACAGCATTTCAGCCGGCACCACATCGCCCAATCCCTGAAGGAACGCCAACTCGTCGCCTTCCGGCACACCTTTGGCTTCCCACTCCTGATCCTGTGCATAGGAATTGCGTTGCGTGGTCAAATCAAACTGAAGCGACTCCCGCGTCCATTCGAAGTTGAATGCAAGCGAAAGCGCATGGCGCACCGTGCGGTTGTCCAACGGGGCCCGCAACGTGTTGAAAATAATGCCGCTGTTGTTCGGCGCCGTGCCGCGCGGAATCGCCTCTTTCTTGGCGTCGCCTTTTTCAAGGGACGGGAAGTTATACCCTGTCGCCCAGCGCTTGGTCGACCCTTCTGTGCGGAAGGTATAAACGCCTGCCTTAAAGGCCTCGAATTCGGCGGTCGCGTCGGAAAAGTACTCGATCCGAATACGATCGAAATTGTGCCGCCCGACATTGGCCGGATGGTCCCAACCCCAGTAATTCGGGTTACGTTCATAGACGACGTACCGGTTGAATTCGTAGTCCCCCACTTGGTACGGCCCCGACGCCATCGGCGCCAGCACCGACGGTTCGTCCAGCCGCTCGCCTGTTTTGTTGTACCACTCTTCAGAGAAGATCGGCGTGCCGCCCACCTGCCCGATCAACGAACGACGCGAAATTCCGTCGGCAAATTGATAGCGGATCGTGTGATCGTCGATCACCTCTACGCCAGTGATGCGCTCCTTGACCGAGCGCGAATAAGACCGGATGCCCTGCTCAAGGAACAGGTTGTGGGTAAAGGCCGCATCCTGCGCCCTCAACGGCGTGCCATCGCGGAACACAACATCGTCGCGCATGTGGAACACACACCATTCTTTGCTCTTGGGGTACTCGACCTCCCGCGCGATCAAACAATAGCTGTCGGTCAGGGAATCCGCCGGCGCACCGCCGCCCCATGGCATCTCGGCAAACATCGCCTCCGCCACAACACCGGACGCTGTCTCGGGATTGCCGCGCCACGCAAACCGGTTGAACCCGTCAAACGTACCGCGTGAGCTCATGGTGATCTGGCCGCCCTTGGGCGCCGCAGGGTTCACATAGTCAAAATGCTTGAAATCAGACGGATACTTCAGATCGCCATAGAACGAATACCCGTGGCTGCGCACGATGTCTTCCTCGCTGGCAAAAGCCATTGGCGCCCTCAAACCGGCCCCCACGGCCAATCCGGCGGCACCCATTCCGCGCAACACGCCGCGTCGATCAAACATCGGCCCTTCGATTTTGATGGTCTTTTCCGACATATCAGCCTCCCATGCGGCTGCGCCTATGCGCACAATTTGTTTTGTCTTCAAGCTAATGGGGGCCACCTGCAACATTCAAGTTCGGATTGCGTCAACTCAGCGTGAAAACGCCGTGCGTTGCATGTGAAGCGTCCCCGATTGGGGCGCAGCTGATAGATCGGATGCAGGGAAAGGTGAGAGGCTGGACAACGACCCAAGCGGGGCTCGTTACGGCTGCTTCCTTCCGGATCTGACCGGGTTGGCGAGGCGCTCGCCCGCGCCAACCTCTCGACCGCTGATATAGTGCGCTCGCACAGGGGATGCAAGCCGCGCTGTGCGGCACCCTTCAATTCGGCCAATCCTCCCCCCCGAAGTTTAGCCGAAATTGCCCAAATCCGGCTTCGCTGGTGCCGATGGGCTCAAGCGGGGTCGGAATCAGATGCAGAAAATTCTGTGCCTGCACACCGGTCTCAAAAATCGCGGAAACCTCTGATAACATCTTGAATTTCCAAGACGGCAGGGTCTTGCCTGCCACGTAATGCCCTTGCGCCAGATGTTGAACAACCGCGTCGCGCACCAAAACCGGAGGGATCGCTATCTGCCGATCTCGGTCAACGGCCGGAAAATTGCCGCCGCCGCCACCGCGAAAGTCATTGGTCGCAAGCAAAAATTCCTGCTCCGGCAACACCGGCGCCCCCTGCCAACAAAGGTCGCGAATCCGCCGGGCGCGAGGCCGCAAAAGCGTGCCATCCAAGCCGTATTTTGCCGGCTGCGACAGATCTACAATGTAGGATACTCCAAATACCGTTTCTCGCTTGTAGGGAGGGGCGTCGCGGTCAAACAACAACTGGTCCGGCCTATTCGGTAACAGTTGATTATAGAGGCTGTTGGCCATCTCCAACCAATCCGACAACTCCGCTCCAGTGACACGCATCAGGCAGATATAGTTGGCAAACGGCTGTATTTCGGACACATCCCGCTCGCGCAATGCCCCAGCGGCCACCTCCACATAACTGTCCGGTCCTTCCCGACCACCACATCGCGCAGGTGCCACCGACGCCACCAGCGGCACATCCTCATGTTGCGTCCCTTTCAACGTGGCCTTCAGAGCACTCAGCATTGCCTCTGCGACCAATCGGGTCGCACAATCATCCTGCACCATAGAGAAATAGCTTGTCACCGGACGCTCAACCGTGCCCACGACCTGTTGAAGCCGTGCCTGCACCATCGTCCGAGCGGGTTCCAGCATCGCAACGATCTCGGGATCTTCGTCATACTCCATCGCGGAAAGCACTTCGCTTTTGTGGTCAGCAATCTTCCATTTTATGCGCCTGTCCGCCCCAACGGCGCGTTCCAAATCAAGATCAATCTTCCCGAGATAGGCCGCCATGGCACCAGGCATCACAGCAGGTTTTCCAAAAAGCCTGCCACGGGCGCTGTCGATATTTGGCCCCAAAGGATACCGCGGCCCGGGAAACCGCTCATGCACATGCCCCGCAACAACGACGTCCACGCCGTCAATGGCGGCCACGTGGCGGGCGGCGTTCTCCGAAAACGGCGATTGTGTCTCCTGACCGATGCCCGAATGCACCAATGCAATGACAACATCTGCCCCGCCCTGTCGCAGCGCATCCACCTGAGACTGCGCACCCGCCACAATGCCAATTCCCGTCAGGCCACCACCAATCCGGCGTCTGTTCCAGCCGATAACTTGCGGCGGCAACACGCCAAACATCCCGACCCGTAATTGCACACCGTCCGCCAAAGACACCGGCACTATCACGCGCGGCACCCAGATGTTTTGGTATCGTGGATCTCCCTCAACAGGCAGCAAATTCGCGCATAACGTTGGATATCGTGCATTTGCCAATGAGGCGCGCAGCAACGGCGCGTCCAGATCAAATTCGTGATTGCCCAGTCCGACCGCGTCATATCCCATCGCGTTCATCGTTTGAACAATGGGATTTCCCGCATTCTCCACCGTGGCCAAATCGACATCCGCGATGGGCTCACCTTGCAGAAAATCCCCGTTATCCAAGAGCAAACAAGCCCCTGCCTCCGCCCGCTCTTTCCCCACCAAGGTTGCTATTCGCGCCAGCGATCCTCCGGCTGTTTGTGTTTCGTGAAAATAGTCAAAGGCCAACAGACGGGCATGCACATCACTGGTGGCGAGAACGCGAAGTCGGAACCGGTTTGACGGAGAGTTTTCCTTCGGGGAATGTGGCACGCGTTCCCTCACTTTCACACAACGACGTTGCAAAACGCCCGCTCTACACAAAACGCCCCCTCAGAGCACTTCATGTATAAAGAGAAAATGTCACAAAATCTACAATTTAAAGTAGAAGACGCTGCTCGCGCGTGAATTCCCCGAATGCCTGCAGAGCAAAAGTTCATTAGACCTTTTGATTGCCCCAACCGACCAGCCGTGGCAAGCCTCGGTTTCGGAGGATTTTATGAGACACGCGGAAACAGTCACTTTCGGAGGCTCCGGCCTCAATCGCGCGGCCGAACTGCGCGGCGATGCGGATCGAATCGCAAATTTGCGCGAGGCGCCAAACACCCGCGCTATTGCACTTTGGCGTGGCAAACCCCTATGCAAAGGGGACAAATCCCGCCAGCTTGTATACCTCTCATCTGACCACGCCGTGCTTCAGGAAACCCGCGTGCCGCCAGTTTTCCTTGGCCTTGATGACGACGGCTGCGCGGTTTTCGCCTATGATCTCTCCGCTTATGAACCCGCCGACCTTGATGTTGCCAAGCTCGGGCAGTTCTTTGACCCCAGCGAACAAAAGCACCCCGCGCTTCCGGACGATCACGCCTTTTGCGAACTGCGCGGCGTCATGGCCCACTTCACACCGCGCGATGCCGAATTGGCCGCAACCGCCAAGGCTCTCTATGGCTGGCATCGCTCCCACCGCTTTTGTGCGGCCTGCGGCAGCGAAAGCCGGATGCGGCAGGCCGGATGGCAACGAGATTGCCCAGCCTGCAACACCTCCCATTTCCCGCGCACGGATCCGGTGGTCATTATGCTGATCACCCACGGCAACCGTGTCTTGATGGGCCGCTCGCCGGGCTGGCCCGATGGCATGTACTCCTTGCTTGCGGGCTTCGTGGAACCAGGTGAAACGCTTGAAGCAGCGGTCCGTCGCGAAGTTTATGAAGAAGCAGGGATAACCGTCGGACCCGTCAGCTATCTCGCCAGCCAACCATGGCCGTACCCTTCTTCTCTGATGTTCGGTTGCGCCGGCGAAGCGCTCGATGATGATATCAAAATCGATCCTGTCGAAATCGAAGACGCGATCTGGGTCAGCCGCGAAGAAATGATGCAGGCTTTCGCCGGAGAGCATCCAATCCTCAAGCCGGCTCGAAAAGGCGCGATTGCGCATTTCATTTTGCGCAACTGGCTTGCGGATCGGCTCGATTAAGGCAACACTGCGCGCGCGAACAATTGGGGACGGGACAAGGCATTCATGGAATTCACCGCGCGCGAAGACATCGACGTACCAATCGAACAAGCCTTTGAAATGGTAACAGATTTCGAGGTGTTCGAACGCTCGGCCCTGCGCCGGGGCGCCGAAGTGTCCCGCCTCGATGCCCTGACCCGCCCAGGCGTTGGCGCCATGTGGGAAATCAGCTTTGAGTTTCGCGGCAAACCGCGCGAGGTAGTACTAGAAGTCACCGGCTTTGATCGGCCCAACGAGATTTCGCTGCACGGTAAGGCTCAGGGCATCGAAACCGACGTGAAAGTAGAACTCGTGGCGCTGTCACGCACCCGAACACGCCTGCAATTCTGGACCGGTCTTTCGGCAAACACGCTCTCGGCCCGCTTGCTGGTTCAATCATTGAAACTGGCGCGCGGTACACTCAACACACGTCTGGCCAAACGCATGACACATCTGCGTCGTGACATGGAAGACCGCTACAGCCGCATGACCTGACCGCTACGCCTAGCGGTCCTGCGCTGCTGGGTAGACGCCGACAATCCGCAAGTGATTAGTGAAGTAGCTCAACTCATCCAAAGCCAGCGCGACGTTTTTGTCGTCGGGATGACCGTCAATGTCCGCATAAAACCGTGTCGCCGTAAACGATCCATCCACCATATAGCTTTCCAGCTTGGTCATGTTCACGCCGTTTGTCGCAAAACCACCCATCGCCTTATAAAGCGCGGCGGGAATGTTGCGCACCTCAAAGACAAACGTCGTCATCATGTTGCCGTGTCCACGGCTCGTCAGATCAGGCTCCCGCGACATAATCACAAATCGTGTGGTGTTGTGGCCGTGATCTTCCACGTCCGCCGCCAACACGTTCAACCCATAGGTTTCCGCCGCCAGCTCAGATGCCAAAACGCCTTCGCGAGATGTTTTGTCCTCGGACAACTCACGCGCGGCCCCCGCGCTGTCCGCCGCGGCTACGCCGGTCATGCCATGCGCCTTGAGGAACCCCGACGACTGCGGCAACAGCACCAAATGCGCCCGAACGGTTTCAATCTCGTCCAATGCGACACCGGGCAAGGCCATCAGGCTGATCCGCACCCGAACGAAAGCTTCGTCCACGATGTTCAATCCGCTTTCCGGCAACAAGCGGTGAATGTCGGCCACACGCCCATAAGTCGAATTCTCGATCGGCAGCATCGCCAAATCCGCCGCACCGCTTTTGACCGCCTCGATAACCTCTTCAAAGGTGTGGCACGGCAATACGTCCATATCGGGGCGCGCCTGCTGACAGGCCTCATGACCATAGGCGCCCAATTCGCCCTGAAATGCGATCTTGTTGGTCGTGACGGACATTTTCACCTCGTTTCAAGCCCGGGGGGCGTTTCGTCGCGGTAACTATATCTTGCCTTCTTTGAAGGGAAGCGGATAGATACGCGTCAAACGCCACGAGACGGAAACGTAGCATGTTCGACACGATGACAATGACAAAAGTAGCAGCTGCCCTTTGCGGTGCGCTGCTGATCTTCCTGCTTGGCTCCTGGGCCGCCGAAAGCATTTACCACACTGGGGCGGGTGGCCACGGTGACGATCATGCGCAGCAAGGCTACGTGATCGAAGTAGAAGGCGGCGACAGCGCAGCAGCCGAAGTCGAGGAAGGCCCGAGCTTCGAAGAGCTCCTGGCCGCCGCCGACGTAGACAAAGGCGCAAAGGTTTTTGGCAAGTGTAAAGCCTGTCACAAACTGGAAGACGGCGCGAACGCCACTGGCCCGCATCTCTATGGGGTTGTGAACCGCGCCACCGGCTCTGTTCCCGGCTTTGGTTATTCCGGTGCACTGGTCGCTGTGACCGACACCTGGACCCCGGAAGCGCTTGACGGGTTCTTTGCCAACCCCAAAGGATACGCACCTGGAACCAAGATGTCCTTCTCCGGCCTGAAGAAAGCCAAGGACCGCGCCAATCTGATTGCATACCTGCAAACAATCGGCGGCTAATCCAGTCCCACCACGACATTGCCAAAGGCCGTTGCATCCGCAGCGGCCTTTTTCTTTGGTCTGAGTATATGTGTCGGGGAGAGGGACTTATGCGCCGATCCAAACGGTAGGGAGGAGGGAGGGAGGGAGGGAGGAAAAACCGTCCGGATCAGCGCAGTGTCAAATGACGCATCGCGTCGCGTCATTTCCAGGAGACCCAAACCTTTTCGCTGAAGGTCTTCGTCGTCCTGATGAATTGTATTTGGCGACAGTTTTCGCAAATACATCCTGTTATCCGGACAGCCGCATACGAATTTCAGACAATTGCAGATTTAGGCCGTTTGCACGCGCCCTTTCGTGGCCCAAACCATTTGCGCATCGGTTTCCACCGCACACGGCCGCCGGTCCCGAAGCGTTTTCAGCGCGTCACCGGCCTCCGCGCCCTGCCCCACCATCAAAGCCAGAACCACCATGCCGGACCGTCCACATCCCCCACGGCAATGCACCAGAACCCGCGCTCCCTGCGACAGGTCCCGCAGCAAGGTCTCCGATAGCTTCGGCCATCGGGCAGCAAAGCCCTCATCAGGCACCCCGAAGTCCTCAATGACGTGTTGCAGCCACAACCACGGGCCCGCGCACAGAACGGATTCGGCGCTGGCGTCCGCGATTTCCGCGTCTGACGTCAGACTGAGAACCACATCCGGCCGCCACGTCGTCAAAGTCGCCGCATCCGCGTCGGTATGCGGCAATGGCGACAGGCCAATCACGCCTCCGCCAAGGCGCCATTCCACGATTTCAAACGTCATCTCTTTTTCCTCCCGCGGCGACCTCCGCGACGTCAGCCAAGCGGCACGGACCCGTGCTCGCGAACTGCATTGCCGGTGGACGCGCCGCCCCGCCGCGCATAACCTGACGCCTGATCGCCGAATCCGGCAAGACCACGCATAAGGCCCGCACTATGACCGACACACCCGACACTGGCTATCAGGTTCTCGCGCGCAAATACCGCCCCGAAACCTTTGCCGATCTGGTGGGTCAGGACGCCATGGTGCGCACCCTGAAAAACGCTTTTGAGGCCGACCGCATCGCGCAGGCTTTTGTTATGACCGGCATCCGCGGCACCGGCAAAACCACCACTGCGCGTATCATCGCCAAAGGCATGAACTGTATCGGCCCCGATGGCGGAGGCGGCCCGACCACCGATCCTTGCGGCCAGTGTGAACACTGCACCGCGATCATGGAAGGCAGACATGTCGACGTGATGGAAATGGACGCCGCCTCCCGTACCGGTGTGGGCGACATCCGCGAAATCATCGACTCAGTCCACTACCGTGCGGCCTCAGCGCGCTACAAGATCTACATCATCGATGAGGTCCACATGCTGTCGACCAGCGCCTTCAACGCGCTGCTGAAAACGCTGGAAGAGCCTCCGGCACATGTGAAGTTCATCTTCGCCACCACCGAGATTCGCAAAGTCCCCGTGACAGTGCTGTCGCGTTGTCAGCGTTTTGACCTCCGCCGAATCGAGCCCGAAGATCAGATTGGCCTCCTGCGCAAAATCGCAAGCGCCGAAGGGGCCGAGATTGCCGACGACGCGCTCGCCCTGATCACTCGCGCCGCCGAAGGCTCAGCCCGCGACGCGACCTCTCTGCTGGATCAAGCCATTTCTCACGGTGCGGGCGAAACCACCGCCGATCAGGTCCGCGCCATGCTGGGTCTGGCCGATCGTGGCCGCGTGCTCGACCTCTTTGACATGATCCTGCGCGGCGATGCCGGCGCGGCGCTCAACGAACTCTCCAGCCAATACGCCGACGGGGCCGACCCCATGGCCGTGCTCCGCGATCTGGCCGAAATCACCCATTGGATTTCCGTGGTCAAAGTCACGCCAGAAGCCTCCGAAGACCCCACGGTCACACCCGATGAGCGTGCGCGGGGACAGTCTATGGCAGACCAACTGCCCATGCGCATCCTGACCCGCATGTGGCAGATGCTCCTGAAAGCGCTGGACGAGGTCGCCTCCGCCCCCAACGCTATGATGGCCGCGGAGATGGCTATCATCCGCCTGACCCACGTTGCCGACCTGCCCAGCCCCGAAGAGTTGCTGCGCAAACTGCAAAACACCCAGCGTCCCCCAATGCCTCCCACGGGCGGCCCCGGCGGCTCTGGCGGGATGAGCCAAGGCGGCGCTACCGCACAGGGCGCCTATCAAGGTGGCACCGTGCCGAACGGAGGCGGCGCACAGGGAGGCAACGTCACAGCGTTGGCCGTGGCGGAAAACACTGCGCTCGCGCAGTATGCCACTTGGGAGCATGTGCTCGACCTGATCCGCACCCGCCGTGACGGAGTTCTGCGTGTTCAGGTGGAAAAATACGTCCGCCTCGTCAGCTACCAACCCGGTCGCATTGAATTCGAACCGGCCCCTGATGCCCCCCGCGACCTCTCCCAACGCCTCGGCAGCCAGCTGCAACGCTGGACCGGAAACCGCTGGGCCGTGATCATTGTCACCGAAGGCGGCGCCCCCACTGTGGATGAAATCCGCAACGCCGCCGAAAACGAAATGCGTGCCGAGGCCGAGGCCCATCCGCTGGTGCGGTCTGTTCTGAGCGCCTTTCCCAGAGCCAAGATCACCGACATCAAATCGCGCAAGGAAATCACCCAGGAAGCGCTGGCCGAAGCCCTGCCCGAAGTCGAAGACGAATGGGATCCCTTCGAAGAAGACTAAGCGGCGATCCCGCAACCGTCTGAAGGACGCCCCTGCACCTTGTAAACAAGCCCTTCGCGCCGTATCTAGACGCAAACACAATTCATGGAGACACGCAGATGCTCAAAGGCCTCGGCAACCTCGGCGACATGGCCGGGATGATGAAAAAAGCCCAAGACATGCAACAAAAAATGGCCGAGATGCAGGAAGAGCTGCACAACATCATGGTTGTCGGCGAAAGCGGCGCAGGGCTGGTCAAAGCCACTGCTTCCGCCAAGGGCGAGCTCAAGGCGCTGGACATCGACCCGTCGATCTTCAACGGCGACGACAAAGAAGTCGTCGAAGACCTGATCCTTGCTGCAATCAAAGACGCACAAACCCGCGCCGCCGATCGCTCTCAGGAAGAGATGAACAAAATCACCTCCGAACTGGGTCTGCCCGCGGATATGAAACTGCCGTTCTAAAAAATGCGCGCCCATTTCGGGTTCTCGCGATAAAGTAAGGCGACAAGACCCAATTCAAGAGCGCAAAACCATGAGCAGTTCTGAAATTGACACGCTGATCGACATGATGGCCAAGCTGCCCGGGCTTGGCCCTCGCTCCGCGCGGCGGGCGGTGCTGCATCTGATCCGCAAACGCGGGTTGTTGTTGTCCCCGCTGGCCGACGCAATGCAGGCCGTCGCTGAAACCGCCCGCGAATGCCTGAACTGCGGCAACGTTGGCACCTCTGACATCTGCGACATCTGTGCCTCTGAAAAACGCGCCACCGGCGAACTCTGCGTGGTCGAGGATGTCTCGGATCTCTGGGCTATGGAACGCGCAGGCGTGTTCAAAGGCCGCTACCATGTTCTCGGTGGGACGTTGTCCGCCTTGGAAGGGGTCGGGCCCGAGGACATCTCCATCCCCAAGCTTGTGGATCGGGTGACGTCCGAACAAATCTCCGAGGTCATTCTGGCGCTTAACGCCACTGTCGACGGTCAGACCACCGCACACTACATCGTCGATCAACTCGAAGACCGCGTGCGCCTGACCTCTCTGGCACAAGGCGTGCCGGTAGGGGGGGAACTTGACTACCTCGACGAAGGCACCATCAGCGCAGCCCTGAACGCCCGCAAAGCGCTCTAGAGCCCGCAACAAGGAATCGTAGGCGCTTCGTGACAGACCCAACAAACAGATTTGGCCATCTTCAAACGCTCCCTGACGGGCCTTTCCGGTTCATCGCACTGGATGTGGAAACCGCCAGCCGATCAGCAAGCAGCATTTGTCAGATCGGCCTCTGTTTCGTGACCGACACCGGCTCAATGCAGACCTATTCCGTCCTGATTGATCCCGAAGAAGCCTTTGCGCCCTTCAACTCAGAGCTTCACGGCATCTCCGCCGGCACCGTGCGCGACGCAGCAACATTTCCCACAGTCTACGTCGCCCTCTTTGACCTGCTGAACTCTCACAGCCTCGTGCAGCACAGCACCTTTGACGAAAAGGCCCTGACCGCTGCCTGCGCGCGCTACGACCTGCCAATGCTCTCATCGCACTGGACAAACAGCGTCAAGGTCGCCCGACAGGCATGGCCCGCCCTAAAAGGCGCAGGCGGACACGGGCTGGCCAATCTGAAAAAGCACCTCGACCTCAGCTTCCATCACCACGACGCGGGCGAAGACGCGCGCGCCGCGGCCTGCGTGATCCTGAAAGCTGAAGAGACCACCGGTGAGCGCCTGTCCCACCTTAAGACAAAACGCCAACTGAACCTGCCCTTCACATAAGACCGTCCGCAACAAAAAAGGCCGCCCAAACGGACGGCCCTTTCAATCGGTCGACAGTGTCGCTTAGCGCGGCTGCTCGTCTTCGTCGTCGCCGCCGGGCAAGTTGAAGAAACTGTCCGCATCTGTGAAATCCGCATCCGATGCATCATCGTCGTCGCTGGAATCGTCAGACAGAGAGAACGTTTCCAGACCTTCAATCGCGGTCGGAATTTTCGGCTCCGCTTCCATTTCCAGGGAGGTTTCGGTGCTCACCAGCTTGCGACGCTCGTCATCGGTCATCACTTCGCCATCTGCCGCTTTCTTCGCCGCAGCTTTCTGCACGGCCGCGTCCAACTCGGACTGCTTACATAGGCCCAAAGCCACAGGATCAATCGGCTGGATGTTGGCAATGTTCCAATGGGTCCGCTCGCGGATCGCCTGAATGGTCGGCTTGGTGGTGCCCACCAGCTTGCCAACCTGACCATCGCTGAGTTCCGGATGGAACTTCACCAGCCACAGGATCGACGCCGGACGGTCCTGACGCTTGGAAAGCGGTGTATAACGCGGTCCACGGCGCTTTTCTTCGCCGGTTGCCGCCGCGTTGAACTTCAGCTTCATCTTGTAAAGCGGGTTGCCTTCGGCGTTGGTGATCTCTTCCTGTTCAAGCTGGTTGTTGGCGATCGGATCAAACCCTTTAACACCAGTCGCCACATCGCCATCAGCGATGCCCTGAATTTCCAACTCGTGCATGCCAACAAAATCAGCGATCTGTTTAAAGCTGATCGTCGTGTTGTCCACCAGCCAGACGGCGGTTGCTTTGGGGTGCAGCAGCTTGGCCATTTGATGTCTCCTTCGGTCAAAAATCCCAAAATCGGATATAGATTTCCCGTCGCCTGACTTTTGTCAGACGGCACCGATATTCTGGTGCGGGTTTCCGTTGTGGGGGAACTTGAGGCCGATATAGTGCGCTTAAGACAAAAAGGAAAGACCCAATGCGCCAATTGTTGAGCCTCGCTTTCACCCTCCTCGCCGCACTTCCCGCACTGGCCGATGACGATATTGCAGGTGAATTCGACTACTATGTACTTGCCCTCAGCTGGTCCCCTAACTGGTGCGCGATCGAGGGCGACGCCAAAAACTCTCCGCAATGCGACTATGGCGAAGACCACGGCTGGATTCTGCACGGGCTCTGGCCTCAATACCATCGTGGCTGGCCCGACTACTGCAACACCAGTCACCGCAACCCGCCCCGCCACGTCACCAACGCCATGGCTGACATCATGGGAACCTCGGGGCTGGCTTGGCACCAGTGGAAAAAGCACGGCACCTGCTCGGGAATGTCGTCAGAAGATTACTACGCCCTCTCCCGCGAAGCCTATGGCCGCATCAACCGCCCTCAGGTATTCCGTAAACTGGACAAAACCGTGCGCTTGCCTGCGTCGGTGGTCGAAGACGCATTCCTAAAAGCCAACCCGCAGCTAGAACACGACATGCTCACAATCACATGCCGCGACGGCTTTATTCAAGAAGCGCGGGTGTGCCTCTCCCGCGACCTTACGCCTGTACCCTGCGGTCGGGATGTGGCCCGCGATTGCAAACTGGACAGCGCGCGGTTTGATCCCCTGCGCTGAACAGGCTTACAACCGGTTGATCTTGAGTCTGCCCTTTGCTGCTTCCGAGCATTTGCCGGCGGAAAACTCGGCGCTCGTGCTCACCCAGTTCATAGCCACAACACTGTCGCCATCCGCGCGCAAATAAAACGGCACGGGCTCCGAGGCAATGCCACTGTTGGATCCGCGCACCATGGCGCCGCAATAAACGCGGTGCCCGTTGCTCAGCGCATAGGTTCGAAACTCTTGGAAGCGCACCAGTCCAGGATTGCTGGTCTGCTCGGCCAAACGGTTTTTGGCCCAAAACACCTCTTGTGACGTGGCTTGCACCGGTTCAGTGCGCACACTCTGCATATTCAATGAACACGCGCCCATCGCCGCCACGGTCAGCACTGCAATCCCCAGCTTTTTCATAGCTCGAACCTCCACAAGTCTTTGTTAGCAACAGCTTAACCACAGGTTTGCGGCCACTTCACGGCAAAAATGCAAAAAGCCCGGGCGTTTCCGCCCGGGCCTTATGCAAATCTTATGTGACGCAAGCTTAGTGCAGCTTGGCGTCCACCTCGGCAATGCCAGACTCGATCAGCTTGTTGGCGTCAGCCGCCGACATCTGCTTGGTGATCACGTCCTCGGCTGCAGCAATTGCCACAACGATGGCCTGATCACGCACTTCTTTGACAGCGGAAGCTTCCGCAGACGCGATCTGATCCTTCGCAGCGGCGAGGCGGCGTTCGATAGACTGAGCCAAATCTTCCTTGGCCTGAACAGCGGCCTTCTGGGCCTCGTCCTTGGCTTGCGCGACGATGCGCTCTGCCTGCTCCTGAACTTCACGCTGCTTGCGCTCGTAAGAAGCCAGAACTGTCTGAGCTTCTTCACGCAGGGCGCGCGCTTCGTCCAGTTCCGATTTGATGTCCTCGGCGCGCTTGTCCAGCATGCCACCCAGAAGGGACGGCACTTTGAAGTAAAACAGCACAGCGATGAACAGCAAGAAGCCGAGCGTCACGATAAAGTCGGTATTCTTCAGCGAGAAGAACGGGCCGCTTGCGGCGAATGCCGGGCTTGCCAGCATCAGGGCTGCGACGGTTGCGAATGTTGTGCGCATCGATCTTACCCTTTCATCCGGTCAGCGACCGCTTTGGTCACAGCGTCGGCATCTGCTTTGCCACCCAGTGCTGCCACAACCTCGTTTGCGGTTGCGTCGGCAACTTCCTGGATGCTTTCCAGAGCGCCTGCGCGGATCTCGGCGATTGCCTTCTCCGACTCGGCGGCCTTGGCGGAAATCTCCGCATCTGCCTTTGCGGTTGCGTCGTCCAGTTCTGCCTGGATCTCAGCCTTGGCTTCCGCAATGATACGCTGCGCTTCAACGCGCGCATCCGCGAGAGCCTGATTGTAGGCTTCTTCCGCTTCCACAGCTTTCGCCTTCAGCTCTTCAGCTGCGGCGATGTCATTCGTAATGGTCCCCTGGCGCTCGGCCAGAACCGCGGCGATCCGCGGCAGCGCAATGCGCGACAGGACGAAATAGATCACGACCAGCGTGATCAAAAGCCAGAAAATCTGGTTGCCCCAGTTCGTAAAATCGAGCTGCGGCATGCCCGGTGCAGAAGCAGCGTCTGCGGCGTGGCTTGCGGCGTCGGTTGTTGTGGTCGCCATAACGTCCTCCTGGGAACTTCCATTTGATTACGGGTGGGGCACCAAAGGTGCCCGCACCCGCACGTAAGGATGGTTCCGTAGGCTTAGACGGCGAACATCAGCAGCAGAGCAACCAGGAACGAGAAGATGCCCAGTGCTTCTGCGAATGCGATGCCGATGAAGAGGGTAGCAGTCTGCGAAGCAGCTGCGGAGGGGTTGCGCAGAGCGCCGGCCAGGTAGTTGCCTGCAACGTTACCAACACCGATTGCGGCTGCGCCGGAACCGATTGCTGCGAGACCTGCGCCGATGTGTGCGAGTTGACCTTCCATGGGTGTATCTCCTTACGATTGGAAGTTAATAGGTAGATGAGGTTCAGGACCGTTAGTGCGAAGGATGCAGAGCGTCTTTCAGGTACACACAGGTCAGAATGGTAAACACGTAGGCCTGAATGAAGGCCACGAGGACTTCAAGACCATACATTGCGGTGATCGCCACAACCGACACGGGGCTGACCACTGCGATCGCGGCGAAGCCTGCGAACACTTTGATCACCGCGTGGCCTGCCATCACGTTACCCGCAAGACGGATAGAGTGGCTGACGGGGCGGACGAAGTAGGAAATCAGTTCGATGACCGCGAGGATCGGACGCAGCGCGAGCGGCGCGCTGGAAACCCAGAAGAGGCCAAGGAAGCCTGCGCCGTTCTTGACGAAACCAACGATGGTCACGGTCAGGAACACCAGCAGCGCCAGCACCACAGTCACGGCAAAGTGGCTGGTGGTGGTGAAGGACATCGGGATCAGGCCAAGGAAGTTGGCGAACACGATGAACATGAAGAGCGTCATGATGTAGGGGAAGAACTTGACCGCATCCTTGCCGGCCACATCTTCAACCATCTTGTAGATGAAACCGTAAGCCAGTTCGCCGATCGACTGGCTGCGCGAAGGAATAACTGCGCGGCGACGGGTGCCGAATACCATCATTGCCACAACCGCAACGACGGCCAAAGCCATCCAAAGGGTCGCGTTGGTGGGGGTGTACCAGTGGATTGTGTCGCCACCAAACAAAGGTTTGATGATGAACTGATCCATCGGGTGAAATACCAGACCGCCTTCTTCTGCGCCGTGTGCTTCGCTTGCCACGTTCAGTTCCTCTCGTTTTTCTCGGCCTCTTCGGCCAATTTCTCCGCCTCGATCTCTTTGGCTGACCGCATCATGGTTTTGATGCCCGCCGTAAGACCCAGCAATGTAAACAGCAACATAAATAGCGGGATTGTTCCAAACAGAACGTCGAGCCCGTATCCGATGCCAAAGCCGATCCCGAGACCGGCCACTAATTCAATCACCATGCGCCATGCCAGATTGGCCGCCGAATAGTGCTCGTCAACGCGGGGTTTCGGGTCCTGGGCCTTTTTGGCCGCCTCGATCCGGTCGTGCAGACGTTGCATCTGCTCCTTTTGGTCCGGTTCGGTCACGCGCAAAATCCCTCCGCTGATGTTGGCGTATTGCTACGGTGCAGCGCGCCATGAGTCAACGGCAATGATCGAGATGTTCGAACCAACTTAAATCGTTGTTATTATGAGTATTTTTTCAAGAAAGAAGCATGGGCGGCGCATCGCCGCAGGGCGGACTGACGGAGTTAGAAGAGGATTTCGCATATTCAACGAAACGGTTTAGTTTTGAACCACCCACACCTTGACCCCTGCCCTTCCCACCGCTACCCCCAAGACCGTGACCAATACCAACGCCCTTGATACCGTCTTCTCGGCCCTCGCGGACCCGACCCGCCGCGAAATCCTCAACATGCTGCTTGAGGACGACATGGCCGTGACTGATGTGGCTGAACCCTTTGACATGTCTCTCGCCGCAATCTCCAAGCACCTGGTGATCCTTGCCGGCGCCGGTCTGATCTCTCAGGAAAAGCGTGGGCGGGTAAAGTGGTGCAAGCTGGAACCTGACGCCTTGCGCGCCGCCTCGGTCTGGATGCAGGGGTTTGGGCAATTCGAACCGGTGAACCTTGATGCCTTTGAGCGGTTTCTGGAAACCGAATTCAGCGAGACGCCCGCAGACACGCCCGAATGAACTTCGCCGCCGACCGGTAATGCGACGGCGCCGCTGCCTCGGCCCAGCGCCCGGTGGTCCATTTGTTGTTCGCGCCCTTCATCGGCCCACCATAGAGCGCCGCTTGGTCCAGAGATCCAACAAAATCCATCCACCGCCCATGCGCTGCAATCAACTCGGACCGCGCGGTTTCCCAGCTTACGTCTGCCTTCCGCGCCAACAAATCGGCATTATAGGCTTTCAAGTCGTTCCACTTGTACCCCTCTGCCGGGAAATACACCGTCTTCCCCACCTGTCCGTCCTGATACCAGCCAAGGAACAGGTCCACCCAATGCGCCCGATGCACCAACACATCACGCATTGACCAACCGGCCTCAAACGCCTGCCCTGCCAAATCCGGTGGCACGTCCTCCAAAAGCTCGCTCAATTTGGCAAACTCCTTCTCGGCGACAGCGAGCAGATCGACTTGGTTGGTTGCAGCAGGCATGGCTCTCTTCCTCAGGTAAGCCCGAGCCTAGCACGCAGCGACGCTCCCAACCTTGCCCCACATCAAACCCGCGGGGGCTGGCTAGTGGAAGGTCGGCCCAAGCGGGCCTACCCCTCGTCCCTGAGCAACATCACCAACGCCACTGCGGTCAAAGCAATGCCAACCAGCACCAGTCCCGTCGGCGCCCCATGGCCAAGCCCGATCTCCCAGCAAATCACCCATGTCGGCACAAGGTAGGTATAGGCCATGACCTTTGAACTCGGCAGTTCCAGCGCCGCAAACTGCAACAGCACAAAGGTCGCTGCGCTGGCAAAGACCGCCAAATAGACAATGGTGCCCCACACCAACGGCCGCAGGTTGGCCCAATCGGTTGCGCGCAGGTCCTGCCAGCCCCAAAGCGTCAATATCAGCAACCCCGCCAGAAGCATGCCAAAGGTAAAGACAAACGGCCGCTCCCCGCGATTGAGCTTGCGCACCATGGGCGTATAGGCCGCATGCGCCACACAGCCCCAGAAATAGTAGATCTCTCCCTGCCCGACCTCAAAGCGCCGAAACGCTGCCCAATCCGCGCGAAAAATCACCCAAAGCGCGCCGATCGCGCCCATCCCCAGCGCCAGAAACATCCATTTCGTGGTGATCTGGCGCAGCAGAACCCAACCAAACCCCGCAGACATCAACGGCGTCAGCGTGAACACCGCGGCCGTACTCACCGGATGCGCCGTCTTCAGCCCCTCAAACATCAACACAAAATAAATAGCAAAAAGCCCGCCCAGCACCAGATACCGCCACGGCGCGCGCCACGTGCTTGCCGGAATGCCGCCGGTGGCCATCGCGGCAATGCCGATTACGCCCCCTGCAATCAAGAACCGCACCGCGTTAAGTGCAGCCGGCGCCACCTCGTTGGCCACCATCCCGCCAAGCGAAAACGACCCCGCCACCAGCGCCGAAAAGGTCAGCATGGCAAGGTGCCCCTTTCCTGCGCCCGTCATTCCGGCAGCCATCCTTTGGCCCGTTCCTTCAGGAACGACAGAAACGTCTGCACCTTAGTGGTGCGATGCAGGTCAACATGTGTCACCAGCCGGATTCGCACATCCCACTCCGGGCGCGGCGGCAACACTTCATGTAACGCGGGATCGTCTAATCCCGCCAAAATAGACAGAAACCCCAGCCCTGCACCGTCACGCACGGCCGCCGCGATGCCGCGATCGGACGTCGAACGGAACACCACATTTTCGCGCGGCAGATTGTCCTTCAACCACTGATAAAACGGCGCACGGCTGTCGATGTTATCGTGCGCCACAAACCGGTGATTCACCAAATCTGCCTCGTCCTTGGGCATGCCCCACCGCGAGATATAAGCATCAGACGCATACAAAGCTGACGGCAATCGCACCAGCTCCTGCACCACATTGTCGGGCTGTTCCGTTCCTTGTCCGGCCCGCACCGCCACATGGGCCTCCCCGTATTCCAACCGAAATACCCGGTCCCCGGTCAGAAACCGCACAACCAAATCCGGATGCGCAGCCTGAAACTCGGCCAGAACCGGCGCCAGTAGCGATGCAAACCCGCCAAGCGAGGTCACAACCAACTCTCCCGAAACGTCTTCGCCCCGACCTTTCATGCGGCCTTCCAGTTGGCCGAACTGGTCATCCGTGGCCTGCGCCACACGCATCAGATCCTGCCCCGCCTCCGTGGCCGTATAGCCGCGCGCGTGGCGCTGAAACAGCTTCAAGCCCAGCTTGCTCTCAAGCGAGTCGATATGGCGGATCACAGTAGCATGATGCACGCCAAGAACATCCGCAGCCCCGCTCACGGTTCCCAGTCGCGCCACCTGATACGCTGTGCGGATCTCGTCCCAATTGTCCATTGCGGCCCCTCGCTGCATCCATTCGTGCATTTTTCAACACTCAATGCGCACCCTGCGCAGTTGTGTGAATTTTTGCAACGGCTAAATCTCTCCCCAAGTCACAGCACACACCAAAAGGGAACCGCACCATGTCCAACACTGTTCTTCATATCGACGCTTCCGCCCGTTTTGCCGACAGCCTCTCGCGCACCCAGTCCGCAGCTCAGGTTGAAAAGCTTGAGCCTGACACCGTGATCCGCCGCGACCTGAGCGAAGGCCTGCCCTTCCTTGATGAGACCTTCACCGTCGCGACCTTTACTCCCGAAGAAAACCGCACCGACGCCCAAAAGGCCGCGCTTGCGCAATCCGACGAACTGGTGGCTGAATTGAAAGCCGCCGACACAATCGTCATCGGCACGGCCTTGTACAACTTTTCCATCCCCGCCGTGCTCAAGGCATGGATCGACCAGATCGCCCGCGCAGGTGTGACCTTCGCCTATACAGAAACCGGCCCCAAGGGCCTGCTGGACGGCAAAAAGGCAATCATCACAATCGCGTCCGGCGGCACCGAAATCGGCTCTGACTTCGACTTTGCCTCATCTTATCTGCGCTTCGTTCTCGGCTTTGTGGGCATCACCGATGTCACCATTCTCGACAAAGACGGCGTCCGGATCGACGCCAAAGCCGCCTGATATACACAGCAAAACACAACACACGGATATCCCATGCAAAAATACGCGCTTCTCATCGCCAAAGCCCTTCTGACACTGGCCTTCGCCGCGGCGGGCTTCTTTAAAGTGACTGGCAACGAAATGATGGTCGGTACCTTTGACGCCATCGGCGTCGGCCAATGGTTCCGCTATGTCACCGGTGCCATCGAACTTGGCGCAGCAGCCTTGCTCTGGCTGCCTGGCAAACAATTTCTCGCCGCCGCGCTCCTGCTTTGCACCATGGTTGGCGCGACGCTTGCTCACCTGTTCATTCTCGGCCCCTCGGCCATGCCTGCCATCGTGCTTGGCCTGATTGCCGCCTACGTGACCTACAGCCACCGCGCTCAAAATCCGCTAAGCGCCTAAAATTCGGGGCGCGGCCCTCATCAGCCCGCGCCCCAACCTTTTTGTTCCCGAAATACACTCGTGTGCGCCGCGACTTGAAACCTCTCCAGCGGCCAGCTTCTGGTGCGATCGACCACAGCTCCTCACATTTCCAGAAACTCAGGCGTCACGCCGATTTTGTCGAAAAACACCCACAGATCGCTGACATCCATCGCCACCGTCCGGTCATTCACCAACGGATGCATGTAAATCCGCGCCGCGTCCTTCACCGTCGCATCCATCACAAAACGCACGCCGGCTTCCGCTCCAGTGACCATCGCCAACGGCGTCACTGCACCCGGTCGCACACCAAGGTTCTGCATCAGCCGGTCCGCAGACCCAAACGACAGGTTTCCTACGCCCAACTGCGCCCCAAGCGCCTTAAGATCGACCTCCCGATCTTGTTCCAGCGTCACCAGATAGTTGCGCTTTTTCTTGTCGCGCAGGTACAGATTCTTGATACGAAACGCCGCTTCTCCCTGAACCACCATCGCCGCTTCAACGGACTTGGCATCCTCCACCGTGCGCAGCGGCACATGCTCGTGCAGCACATAGGAGATCCCCCAGTCGTCAAGCCGCGCCAACAAAGCATCTGAACTCACAGGTAAGCTGTCCTGAAATGCTGATGATGCGTCCATTGCCTTCTCCCCGCTTTTGCTCTGCTATGCATAGAGCCACCACATGATCTGCGCCAGCCCTGCTATGCTTGACTCTCTCCTCTCACAGGCGTAAACGCGCGGCACTACTCCGGGAGTCTGTCAAACTTCCGGTCCCATGGCCTTTGAGCCGGGATCGCCCCCCATCAGCGCGTTGCGCCCATGGGGGACATTGGCGTTTGGCCGGTCCGTACCTATCTTCGGACCACATGATTGAAACGGTGCAAGGAGCCGCAGAGCGATGTTTGAAAATCTAAGCGAACGCCTTTCCGGTGTCTTTGATCGTCTGACCAAACAGGGTGCCCTGTCTGAGGACGACGTCAAAACCGCCCTGCGCGAGGTCCGCGTGGCTCTGCTTGAGGCCGACGTTTCGCTTCCCGTGGCCCGCGATTTTGTCAAAGCCGTTCAGGAAAAAGCCACCGGTCAGGCCGTCACCAAATCCATCACCCCGGGTCAGCAGGTCGTCAAGATCGTGCACGACGAACTCAAGGGCGTTTTGGCTGGCGACGATGCAGCTGATCTTGGCACTCTGAAAATTGACAACCCGCCCGCCCCGATCCTGATGGTCGGTCTGCAAGGCTCCGGTAAAACCACCACTACGGGTAAGCTCGCCAAACGTCTGACCGACAAAGAAGGCAAGCGCGTGTTGATGGCGTCCCTCGACATCTACCGCCCTGCCGCGATGCAACAGCTTCAGGTGCTCGGCACCCAAATCGGTGTCGACACCCTGCCGATCGTTGCCGGTGAGTCGGCAGTCCAGATTGCCAAACGCGCCAAGCAACAGGCGACACTGGGCGGTTATGACGTCTACATGCTCGACACCGCGGGCCGCCTGCAAATCGACGAAACCCTCATGCAAGAGGTCGAAGACGTCCGCGACGCGGTCAACCCGCGCGAGACACTTCTGGTGGTCGACGGCCTGACAGGTCAGGTCGCCGTTGAGGTCGCAGAAGAATTTGACGGCAAGATCGGCATCTCCGGCGTGGTCCTGACCCGTATGGACGGTGACGGCCGTGGCGGTGCAGCACTCTCGATGCGCGCCGTGACCGGCAAGCCGATCAAATTCGTCGGTTTGGGCGAAAAGATGGACGCGCTCGAAACCTTCGAGCCGGATCGTATCGCAGGCCGCATCCTTGGCATGGGCGACATCGTCGCGCTTGTTGAGAAAGCTCAGGAAACCATCGAGGCCGAACAGGCCGAAAAGATGATGAAGCGCTTTATCAAAGGCCGCTTCAACATGAACGACATGAAATCCCAGCTTGAGCAGATGCAAAAGATGGGTGGCATGGAAGGCCTGATGGGCATGATGCCTGGCATGGCCAAGATGGCCAAAGGCGTGCAGGACGCCGGTTTTGACGACAAGATGATCACTCGCCAGATCGCGATGATCCAGTCCATGACCAAAGTGGAACGCGCCAACCCGCAAATCCTTCAGGCGTCGCGCAAAAAACGCATCGCCGCCGGCTCGGGCATGGAAGTGTCAGACCTCAACAAGCTTCTCAAGATGCAGCGCCAGATGGGCGACATGATGAAGAAGATGGGCAAAATGGGTAAAGGCGGCATGCTGAAGCAGGCGATGAAAGCCATGGGCGGCAAAGGTGGCGCGGACATGGCCAACATGGACCCGACCCAGATGGACCCCAAACAGCTCGAAGCTGCGGCCAAAGCGATGGGCGGCAAAGGCGGCCTTCCCGGTGGTCTGCCCGGTCTCGGCGGCGGCATGGGTCTGCCCTCCGGCCTCTCCGGCTTTGGAAAGAAAAAGTAACCCGTGACCTTCGCGCCCACCATATCCACCGCGCGCCTGACGCTGCGCCATCACCGTCTCGAGGATTTCGAGCCGATGGCGACGCATTTCGCGACGGACTGGGCGCAATACATGGGCGGGCCGATTTCGGGCAACGAACTGTGGCGCTGGTTGGGTGCCGAAATCACCAGCTGGCAATGGCTGGGCTATGGCAGCTGGGCCGTGGATCTCACTGAGACCGGCGCGCTTGTCGGTCAAGTCGGCATCAACAAGCCCCCGAATTTCGCGGAACCCGAACTCGGCATGTGCTTCTTCCCAGAAGCGCAAAGCAAAGGACTGGCATTCGAAGCCGCCACCGCCGTACGCGACTGGGCCTTTGACACCCAAGGCATGACCACATTGGTCAGCTACATCGACCAAGACAACGCGCCCTCCATCCGCCTCGCCGAACGCCTTGGCGCTGTGCGCGATGACGCCGCAGACCGCCCAAGCCCGAACGATCTGGTCTATCGCCATTTCCCGTCCGACAGCGACGGCAGCCCGGAGGCCTACGCATGAGCCTCACGCTGAACATCCCAACCGTGGAAACCGAGCGCCTGATCCTGCGCAACTATCGCGAAAGCGATCTGGATGCGGTTGCTGCCTTCAACCAGACCGAGCGCAGCCATTGGATCGGCGGCCCGAAAAACCGTCACGAGTGTTGGCGTGTTATCATCGGCATCATTGGTCACTGGGCCCTGCGCGGCTACGGGCTTTGGATGATCGAAGAGAAAGCCACTGGCAAACAAGCAGGCGCTGCGGGCATCATTCATCACGAAGGCTGGGGCGAGCCGGAACTCGGATGGCATCTCTACGACGGCTTCGAGGGCAAAGGCATCGCTTACGAGGCCGCTTTGGCTGCGCGCACCTATGCGGCGCAAAACTTCGGCATCACCGCCCCGATCAGCCACATCGACCCTGAAAACACCCGCTCCATTGCGCTCGCCAAACGCCTTGGCGCAACCTACGAGCGGGACGGCGAAGTGATCGGACACGCTTGCCACATCTACCGCCACCCTGTGACGGAGGCCGCCGCATGAGCAACATCGTAATCCCTGTTCTGGAAACCAAACGCCTTGTTCTGCGTGGACCCGAGCCTGAGGACTATCCCAACTTCAAGGCCACCTTTGCCTCCTACCGCTCCCGTTTTATGGGCGGACCTCTGAACGCCTATGAAACATGGATGCTCTATGCCGCAGAGATCGGCCATTGGGATATTCGCGGCTATGGCATGTGGATGATCCACGACCGGGAAACCGACGAAACGCTTGGTATGGCTGGTGGCTGGATGCCCGCGCAATGGCCCGAGCGCGAACTCGCGTGGATCATCTGGCCTGAAAAAGCCGGTCACGGCTATGCGCTCGAAGCCACTCATGCGGCGCGGCGCTATTTCTACAACACCCTCGGCTGGGACGGCGCGGTCTCTTATATCGACCCGAAAAACCTCGACTCCATCCGCCTTGCCGAGCGCCTTGGCGCGGTGAAGGACAAAGACGCCCCCTCTGTGGACGGTCACGACGTTGTTTACCGTCATCCGTCCGCCGAGGCCCTGCGCACCACGCAAATCGGCGATGCCATCGAGATGGAAATCAGCCACTACGCCGACCCGATGTTCAAACCGAAAGGCTACGCTCTTGACTGACGACACCACCCGCGCCGCCGACCTGCTCAAAGGGTATCGCGAGAGCATTGACCGGCTCGATGCGATCCTTGTCTACACCTTGGGCGAGCGCTTCAAAGCCACGCAGGCAGTTGGAAAACTGAAAGCCGAACACGACCTTCCCCCGTCCGATCCGGATCGCGAAGCGAAACAGATCGCACGTCTTGAAGATCTTGCGAAGAGGGCCGATCTGGATCCTGAATTCGCCAAGAATTTCCTGAACTTCATCATCGCTGAGGTCATTCAGCACCATAAGAAGCATCAGGAATAACCAACCGATGGGCAGCATGACCCTGCTCTTCGTCACTGACCCGCACCGCACTGGTGCACACCAACGCACCCCGGTGCACACGCCATTATAGGAGATACACCCATGGCTATGAAAATTCGTCTCGCCCGCGGCGGTTCCAAAAAGCGCCCCTTCTACCGCGTTGTAGCCGCTGACTCGCGCATGCCGCGTGACGGCCGCTTCATCGAGAAGCTCGGCACCTACAACCCGCTGCTGCCTAAAGACAGCGAAGAGCGCGTAAAACTGAACATGGAACGCGTTCAGTACTGGCTCGACGAAGGCGCTCAGCCGTCTGACCGTGTGTCCCGCTTCCTGGAAGCTGCCGGTGTTGTCGCCAAGAAAGAGCGCAGCAACCCCAAGAAAGCAGAGCCCGGCAAGAAAGCCAAAGACCGCGCAGAAGAAAAAGCAGCCAAAGCAGCAGAAGCTGCCGAAGCACCTGCTGAAGACTAAGTTGGACGGAGGCCGGAATGAGCGACTTCTCGCAGGATTTCCGGTCCGACCTGCTTCGGCTCATGCAGTGGCGGCGCGATGTGCGCCGCTTCCGCACCGATCCGGTGGACGAGGCACTCCTGTCGGAGTGCCTCTCCTCTTTTCTGCTGGCCCCTTCCGTGGGTCTGTCCGAACCTTGGCGGGTGATCCGCGTTCAATCTGACGCCGCCCGAGCCGCCGCTCTCGCAAATTTTGAAACCGCCAATGCCGAGGCGCTCGCGTCTTATGCGGAGGATCGCGCCGCGCTCTATGCGCGGCTGAAACTCTCCGGCATGCGCGAAGCACCGGTGCAACTGGCTATCTATTGTGACGACGCCACGCCCAAAGGTGCCGGCCTAGGTGCCGCCACCATGCCGGAAATGCGCCGCTACTCGGTGGTTGGTGCCATTACCCAATTCTGGCTCACCGCCCGCAGCCACGGCCTCGGCGTCGGCTGGGTCTCGATCCTTGACCCTGTCCAACTGAACGCCGACCTCGCGGTGCCCGAAGACTGGTCGCTCATTGCCTACCTCTGCGTCGGCTGGCCTGAACAACTCTCCGACACACCGGAACTCGCCCGGATCGGCTGGGAAGAGCGCGACACTACGCTGGCTGTGCAAATCCGCTAACGCGCCTGCCGGTTGTGCTGACGTGATACCGACGCAATACCGACATCTCGATGTGCCTGTCCCTTGCACCACGCCAGCCAATCCGTCAAAACAGTGCCAAGACCAAAAAGGGCCACCCCATGACCAATTCCAATTCCGAAATGATCTGCGTGGGCGCCATTGGTGGCGCCTTTGGTGTGCGCGGCGACGTGCGACTGAAGTCCTACACCGCCAACGCCGAGGCCATTGCCGACTACGGCCCGCTCGTCACCGGCGACGGTGCTATGGAGTTTGAAGTCGAGGTGCTGGGCACCGTCAAAAACGGCCTGTCCGTGCGCCTTACGAATGTCTCCACCAAGGAACAGGCGGACGCTCTCAAAGGGGTGCAACTCTTCGTCCCGCGCGATCGCTTGCCAGAAACGGACGACGACGAATACTACTACACCGATCTGGTCGGCCTCGAGGTGCGCGACACCGGCGGCACCATACTTGGCACCGTAAAATCCGTGCAAAACCACGGCGCTACCGATCTCCTTGAAATCCACGGGCCCGACCTCAAGGCCACGGTTCTTCTGCCATTTACGCACGCAGCGGTGCCCACTGTGGACATCGCCGCAGGGCGCATCATTGCGGATCCCCCCGAAGGCTTGTTCTGATTTGAAGCATCAAATGCTTGAAATTTTGGAAGAATTGGCGAATCCTGCCGCTCAGAACAGGAATGACCCATGACGAAAATTCTGGTGCACAGCGGCTTTCACAAGACGGGCACAACCAGCGTTCAGAAAATGCTGGTCCACAACCGTGCAAGTCTGGAACATCATCTCCGCATTCTGACAAAACCGGACATGATCGCCGCCTGTCAGGCCGCGCGTGCGTTTTCTGTGCGCCGCCATCCCGCCGATTTGACGGAATTTGCCTCTGAAATCGCCGCGGTCTTTGAAGACGTCGATCCCTCAGATCCCCGCCCGCTTGTGCTCAGTTCCGAAGACCTCTCTGGCCACATGCCCGGCCGCCGCGGCTTGAAAACCTATGACGCCGCGCCCGCGCTAATGAAGGCGATTGCCGACACCGCATTGGCCGTCTTCAAGGACGCGCCCGACCTGACTTTTTTCTTTTCCACCCGCAGCGCCGATAGTTGGCTGCGCAGTTGTTATGCACAGCATCTGCGGGCCATCCGCATGACGCTCGACTTTGAAGATTACCGGACCCAATACGCTCAAAGCGCCGATCTCGACGCTATTGTCGACGACGTCCGCAAGGCGGTCGCACCCAACACCGTGGTCTCCACCCCGCTGGAGGAGGCCGGCTCCCGCCCGATCGGCCCGCTGGCAGCGGTGATGGACGCACTGGAAATGCCCGGTCGCACCCGTCGCGGGCTCCACGTCCTGCCCCCCGCGAATGTCTCCATGCCCGAAGAGCTGCTGTCTGCGATGCTCGAAGCCAATCGCTCCAATCTCAGCAACGCCGAGGTCTCCAAAGCCAAATCCGAGGCCCGCCGAATCTGGCTGACGGGCGATCTGTGACATGCGTGGCAAAACCCGCCCGCTGATCATCCACGCAGGTTTTCACAAAACCGGCACCACCAGCCTGCAACGGACGTTGCGTGAAAACCGAGAGGCGCTAAAGCCTTACTGCAACCTGCATCTCAAGTGGAAAGTTCGCGATCTGGTACATGCCACACGCGGCTATTCCACGTGGCGCGACCCGCTGACACTGGCCAAAGTCGCCATGCGCGCCGACGACTACTGGGCCGCGCAGCCCACCTTCAAAAGCCGCTCTTTGATCCTTTCTGCCGAAGAACTTGCCGGCCACTTGCCCGGTCGCGACGACGTGCCTGACTATCAACCGGCCATCAACAACCTGCGCGAGATCGTGGCCTCTGCCCAACGCCGCTTTGCCAAAACAGATCAAATTGCCGACATCCGTGTGGTCATGACCACCCGACAACCCGAGGACTGGCTGACCAGCGCCTATTGGGAACATGTCAAATCCTCCGGCATCACGATGGACCTTGATACGTTCAAAACCCGCATCGGCCCGATCGCCGACCCGCGCCCCGTGCTCGAAGATCTGACCGAGGCTATTGCCCCTGTTCCGGTCATTCCTCTCGCGCTGGAACATTGGCAATCTTTGCCCTTGGGTCTGGCCAATCCGTTGCTGGATCTCGCCGAAGTGCCGCCAAAGGTGCGCAATGCTCTGATCCCAATTCCCGCACAAAACACACGCCTGCCTCAGGCCCTTTTGGATGAATTGCTGGACCTTAACCGCAAAATCAGCGACAGGGAGGCCCGCAACGCCGCCAAAGACGCGCGGATCGCGGAGTACGAAAGGAGCCTGCAAGGTGAGTGACAAGACGGACAACAAACCTCGCTCCCACGGGCGCAAATCCATCACCACGTCGTTCAAACCTCGTGAACTGATGGACCACAATCCGCGCCTCGCAGGCGTCTGGACCGCACAGATTATCACGCTTTTCCCCGACGCTTTTCCCGGCGTCCTTGGCGAAAGTCTGACCGGTCGTGCTCTGAAGGATGGCAAATGGCAATTGCACACCACCAACCTGCGCGACTTCGGCCTGACCAAGCACCGCAACGTGGATGATACCCCCGCAGGCGGCGGCGCTGGCATGGTCCTGCGTCCCGACGTGCTTGGCAATGCCATTGAAACCGCCATGTCCGGCGCGCGAGGCAACTGGCCTCTTGTGTACCTGTCTCCACGCGGTCGCCGGTTTGATCAATCTATGGCCCGCGCTTGGGCCAAGGCCGATGGCATCACCATGCTCTGCGGACGCTTTGAAGGCGTCGACCAGCGGGTGCTGGATCACTACAACATCATGGAAGTCAGCCTTGGCGACTTTGTCCTAACGGGCGGCGAAATTGCGGCGCAGGCGATGATTGACGCCACCGTCCGCCTGTTGCCTGACGTGCTGGGCAATGAGGAAAGCACTGTGGACGAAAGCCACTCCGCCGGATTGCTGGAACACCCGCAATACACCCGCCCCGCTGAATGGAAGGGTCACAAAATTCCCGATGTCCTGATGTCGGGCCATCACGGCAATGTCGAAAAATGGCGCCGCGAAATGGCCGAGGCCCTCACACGCGAGCGGCGGCCGGACATGTGGTCGGCCTATCAAAGCAAGAAATAGACAGGGCACCGTACGCTCCGGGCGAGGGTGGTCGTACGGCGCCCTGTTTTTGAAGGTCGGTCTTTCTACCAAACCGTCTCAAATGTCTCCTAAGCGGGGACGAGCCCAGGACATTATCACCTTCAGTTGCAGCCCACGGTTTCAGACTGATCCAAACCCGTCGCCACATTTCCGGTGACGCACTTCGTGAGAGTGAAGCGCGCCACTCACTGAACCTAGACGACCTGCATCCAGGCGGCGGGAAGGGGGAAGTATAGTTGGGTGCTCAAAAGTATAGTCTGGCGTTCAATGGTATAGGTCCGCACCGCAGAAACTGCGCTACCCGCCAATCCGATCCCGCCAGCGGACCCACGCTTCGGGGCCACCGCGAAACACGTTGATGTCAACCTCACCCTCAACGCCGGGCACCTCTCCGGTACCGGTGTATTGCCAGAACGTCCAGCGCCCGCCCGGATAGACCTCACTGGGGTGGCCCGCAACGGACCGCAACCAGAACTCTGTTCCGCCCACCTGTCCAATGCCGGTGTCTTTGTAAAAATCCACGGTGGTGTAAATGATCGGCCTGCGATCATAGTGCGCCTGCAAAATGGCAAGAAACTTGCGCGCTTCAGAGCGCACCTTGGCGCCGCTGGGCCGCTTGGTGCAGGTCTTGGACCGCGGCGTCCACTCCATATCCAACACATGCGGCAGGTCCGCACCGCGCGGCACGTTGCGAATGAACCACCGCGCCTGCTCCTCGGCAGACCGGCAGAAATAGTAGTAGTGATACGCCGCCCACGGCACTCCGGCCGCCCGCGCCCCAAGTCGGTGATTGTCAAACTTCGGGTCTTTCAGGTCGCCTCCCTCGGTGGCCTTGAAAAAGGCAAAGCTCACCCCCGCACGTTTGGCCGCGTTCCAGTCGATATCCGCTTGCCACCGCGAGACATCAATGCCGTGGATAGGATAGGTCTGCGGCTTGCGGCTTTCCCACTCGTAGGGGTCAAAGTCACCAAACCGCGGATATGTCACCAACCGCGCCACTTCGGCCTGCAATAGCGCCGATTGCTGGGTCTCTACTGTGACCGGTTCCAATTGCGGACGGCTGCAAGACCCAAGCGCCAGCAAAACCAACACACCCAAAATTGCCCGCATACTCATACCTCCAACACCTTTTGGCCCGCACCTAAGGTCTACACTAGAAACACAGTCCCCCATGTCCCAGAGAAATCGACTGGCGCGGTGGCAAAACCGATCGAAATACCGTATCCGTATTTCACAGAACCGCACGTCCGGCCCCTTTGAACAGCCAGCCCGCGCACAAATCCCTGCCCGGCCTTCAATCCGGCTTGCACCCTTGCCCGCTTTCGCTTATCTACCGCCCGTCCGCGTCTCAAATGAGTCGTTCGGGCCTGCTGTGCAGTGCGCACGTTGCCGGTTTCTTCGTCGGTGATCGCATCAGGCAGCAGAGGAAGACAAGAAAAGACGACCTGATCTCTGGCGGGCACTGCGGTGGACCCGGAAGAAGACCAAGAGCTCTGAGGTGCATCAAACCTTTGTGGATATAACCACAAGCAACATAGGAGATGATCCCAATGGATCTGATCGCACAGCTCGAGGCGGAACAAGTTGCCGCCCTGGGGAAAGAGATCCCCGACTTCAAAGCCGGCGACACAATTCGCGTAGGCTTCAAAGTGACCGAAGGTTCGCGCACCCGTGTGCAGAACTACGAAGGCGTCTGCATCAGCCGCAAAAACGGCGCTGGCATTGCCGGTTCGTTCACTGTTCGCAAGATTTCCTTTGGCGAAGGCGTGGAGCGTGTATTCCCGCTGCACTCGACCAACATCGACAACATCACTGTTGTACGTCGTGGTCGCGTCCGTCGCGCCAAACTGTACTATCTGCGCTCGCGCCGTGGTAAATCCGCGCGTATCGCAGAAGACACCAACTACAAACCCAAGAAAGCGTAAGGAGCGGTATCATGAAAAAAGACACTCATCCCGACTACCACTTCATCGACGTGAAAATGACCGATGGCACCATCCTCAAGATGCGTTCCACTTACGGTTCCGAAGGCGACACACTGGCGCTGGACGTTGACCCCACCGTGCACCCTGCATGGAACGGCGGCAACACCCGCTTGATGGATGCCGGCGGCCGCGTGTCCAAGTTCAAAAAGAAATACGAAGGCCTGGGCTTCTAAGCACCGCTTTCAGATTTTCGAAAAACGCCGCTCCAATTTTGGGCGGCGTTTTTTGTTGGGCACATGGAAATTGTGTTACCGTCGTGCGACCTGCTTTCGTTTTTGCGGCCACGTCCAGTTTCACACGACTTATTCAAGGTGTTTTCCAATGCTCACCGATCACTACGACAATCCCCTGTCGACCACCTCACAAGCGGCCCGCGATCACTACGACCAAGGCGTTCACCTGTTTCTCGGCGGCCACTACGCGGCAGCCGAGGCTTTTGAAAACGCAATCGCAGCTGACCCCCAATTTGCTTTGGGGCATGCCGCCTTGGCCCGCGCGCTTATGATGTCCGGAAACATGGCCGGCGCGAAAGCGTCCATTCAACATGCGGCAACCCTCACCACCGGTATTAGCAGCCGCGAAATCGCTCACGTCGAAATTTTGGGCCTGCTGCTTTCCGGTAAACCCGTGCAAGCCCGCACCGCCGTCTGGTCACACGTCACCGATCATCCGCGCGACGCACTTGTCGCTCAACTCTGCTCCAACGTTTTTGGCCTCATTGGTTTTTCGGGCAAAGTCGGTCGCGAAGCAGAACTTCTGGCCTATACGACCATGCTCCTGCCACACTACGGCGACGACTGGTGGATGATGTCGATGCAGGCTCTCTCGCTCTGTGAAACCGGCCAGACCGATGCTTCATTGGCGCTCATGGAGAAGTCGCTACAGATCAATCCGCGCAACGCCAACGCCTCCCATTTCAAATCCCACGCTCAATACGAAGCCGGTGAAACAAACGCCGGACGTCGCTACCTCACCGACTGGCTGGCGGACTATGACGACCGCTCTGTTCTCTTCGGCCACCTCAATTGGCACGCAGCACTTTGGGCGCTTGAGCAAGGCGACGAAGCCGCGATGTGGCACACCATCGATTGCCACGTCGGCCCTGGTGGCGCCAAGGGGCTTCCGATCAATGTCCTGACCGATACGGCTGCCATCCTGCACCGCGCCCAATTGGCCGGCGTAACCGTAGATCCACAGCGCTGGAAAACCTTGTCGGACTATGCAGCCACCTATTTTCCGGAAACAGGTCAAAGCTTTGCAGACATACATGCGGCGCTCAGCCATGCTATGGCAGGCGAAGGCGCACGTCTTGCTCATATTGCGGAGACCGCCAAGGGGTATGCGGGCGATCTTGTAAAACCCGTCGCAACCGCGTGGCGGCATATCGTAGACGGCAACTGGCAAGAGGCCCTGAGTGATCTCACGCCGGTTATGGCAGAGACCGAACGCCTCGGAGGTAGCAGAGCGCAGCGCGATTTGCTCGAACTGACCTATGCCAATGTGCTCCTGATGCTTGGCAAGACCGACGAGGCGTCCCGCAGTCTCCGCACCCGACGTGCGGTTTTGGCCAAGGTTCCACAGATGTCGGCGGACCGCTAGCGCACGCACCTGCCTCTCTCATCATCACTGGTTAGGCGGACAACCAAAGCTTGCCCTCCTGGTATCCGCCTTTGATCAAAAAACCGTCTTCTAGAACTTCCGGATACTCCTCCGCCCAATCGCGAAACCGGTCGTTGGTCACCACACGACCACCCATATCCCGCGCCGCCTTCAGGATCGTGGCATCCGCAGGCGTCCCCTTCGGCACCACCAGCACATTCGCTTTAGGCACCCCAAGCCGCTTGGCAAAGGCCCCGTCATGCATGTAGCGCTCCGACACCAGATATCCTGCGTTGGCGTCAAACATCACCCCTGGTGACAATCCGGCATTGAACAGCTTCGCCAAAACTTCGATCACCACATCAAGGTCCGGCTCGCCGTCCTTCCAATACATCACATTGGATCCGTCCACGATCACAGCATCGCTTGGTTCTTCGGGTGTCGGCGTGGCCCGCGGCTTGAAAGCCCGCGCAATCAAGGCTTGCAGAACGCGGGACAACAGGTACATGCCCAGCACAAAAACGGCCAATGCCGCGAGGAGAAAACCGGCCTCCGGCCGCGCCATGAAGTCAGACAAAATCAATTCCTCGGGGCCGTCATTCAATCACAACGCGAATTTGCCGCCGGACGGCAACAACCGCAACCCCGAACTGGCTCCGCAATCACGCAACCATCATTTTCGTACCCAACAAAAAGCCGGCACCGCGTTTCCGCGATGCCGGCCAATCTTGTCGCTGATCCGAAAATCAGAAGTGCGCGGATTTCGCACCTGCTGGCACCTGCACGGGCGGTGCGAATTTGGTCAGGTCGATGCCTTCAACCGCAGCCTTGTATTCCTCAAGGGTCGGCGTGCGGCCAAGAATGGCAGACAGAACCACAAGCGGGGTCGACGCCAGCAGGCTCTCGCCTTTCTTCGTCGCGCTGTCGGCCACAACACGGCCTTGGAACAAGCGGGTCGAGGTCGCCAGAACGGTGTCACCCTTCGCAGCCTTCTCCTGGTTGCCCATGCAGAGGTTACAGCCGGGGCGCTCGAGGTAGAGAATGTTCTCATACTCGGTGCGTGCCTTTTCCTTCGGGAACATGTCGTCAAAGGTGAAGCCCGAGTAGCGCTCAAGAATCTCCCAGTCGCCCTCTTCTTTCATCTCGTCGATGATGTTGTAGGTCGGCGCAGCCACAACCAGCGGTGCTTTGAATTCAACCTTACCGTTCGCGGCCTCAAGGTTTTTCAGCATCTGCGCCACAATCTTCATGTCGCCCTTGTGCACCATGCACGAGCCGACAAAGCCCAGATCCACCTTTTTCTCAGCGTTATAGTAGCTGATTGGACGGATGGTATCGTGTGTATACCGCTTGGAAACATCCGCGTTGTTCACGTCGGGGTCCGCAATCATCGGCTCTACAATCTGGTCCAGATCCACAACCACTTCGGCAAAGTACTTCGCATTCGCATCCGGCGTCAGCGCTGGCTTCTCACCGGATTTGATCTCGGCAATGCGCTTGTCGGCCTTGTCGATCAGGCTCTGCAGCATTCCATTTTCATGCTCCATACCTTTGTCGATCATGATCTGGATGCGCGACTTGGCCAGTTCCAGAGACCCGATCAGAGTCTCGTCATTGGAGATACAGACAGAGGCCTTCGCCTTCATCTCTGCGGTCCAGTCGGTGAAGGTGAACGCTTGGTCCGCCAGCAGCGTGCCAATGTGCACTTCGATCACGCGACCTTGGAACACGTTGTCGCCGTGCTGCGCCAGCATCTGCTGCTGGGTTGCGTGCACCACATCGCGGAAGTCCATGTGATCGGCCATTTTGCCTTTAAAGGTCACTTTCACAGACTCAGGGATCGGCATCGATGCCTCGCCGGTTGCCAGAGCCAGCGCCACGGTGCCCGAGTCCGCGCCAAAGGCCACGCCTTTGGACATACGGGTGTGGCTGTCGCCGCCGATGATCACGTCCCAGTCATCCACCGTGATATCGTTCAGCACCTTGTGGATCACGTCGGTCATCGCGTGATATTCGCCCTTCGGGTCACGACCTGTGACCAGACCAAAGTCGTTCATAAACTTCATCAGGCGCGGGGTGTTGGCCTGTGCCTTCGCATCCCAAACAGACGCGGTGTGACAGCCGGACTGATACGCGCCATCCACGATCGGAGACACGACGGTCGCCGCCATCGCTTCGAGTTCCTGCATGGTCATCAGGCCGGTGGTGTCCTGCGAGCCAACGATGTTGACCTGAACCCGCACGTCGGAACCCGCGTGCAGCGTCTTGCCCGGGGTGGTGCCAACCGCGTTCTTGTTAAAGATCTTCTCAACTGCGGTCAGGCCCTGACCCTCGTGGCTGATCTCTTTGGACTTCGCAAAGACCGGCGTCGGCTCAACGCCCAGCGCTTCGGCGGCAAATGTCTGCAACTTTTTGCCAAAGACCACGGCGTAAGAACCGCCCGCCTTCATGAATTCAACCTTCTGCGGGGTGAATGCCGCCGACACATTCGCCAGCTCCTCACCATCTTCGCTCAGCAAGGTCTGGGTCTTGGTGTTGATCTTCAGAACCGTACCGGTCTCAACCGAATACTTTTCTTCCAGAACCGGATTGCCATCGTTGTTCATCACAACGTTGCCGTCCTCGTCCACCTTCTTGACCCAGTTCTTCAGGTCCAAACCGATACCGCCGGTCACGCCCACTGTGGTCAAAAAGATCGGCGAGATGCCATTGGTGCCCGCCACGATCGGCGCATAGTTCACGAACGGCACATAGGGGCTGGCCTGCTTGCCGGTCCACAGCGCCACGTTGTTCACGCCCGACATACGGGACGATCCCACACCCATCGTGCCTTTTTCCGCGATCAGCATGATCTGCTTACCCGGATGCTGAAGCTTCAGCTCTTCAATGTGTTTCTGCTGGGCTTCGGACATCATGCATTTGCCGTGCAGCTCACGGTCAGCACGCGAGTGCGCTTCGGCACCTGGTGACAGAAGGTCGGTGGAGATATCGCCTTCGCCAGCGATAAAGGTCACAACTTCGATCTCTTCTGCAACATCCGGCAGATCGGTGAAGAATTCCGCTTTGGCATAGCTTTCCAGCAGATCCTTGGCGACAGCATTGCCCGCCTTCAGCGCATCCCCCAGACGCGCCATGTCGGCGTCATACAGGAACACCTGTGTCTTCAGAACATCCGCAGCCTGCTTGGCGATGCCTTCGTCGTCGCCCAGCGCCAGATCAATCAGCACATCAACCGAGGGGCCGCCCTTCATGTGGCTCAGCAGCTCAAATGCGAACTCTTGGGAAATCTCGGCAACCTCAACAGCGCCCAGAATGATCTCTTTCAGGAACTTCGCCTTCACACCAGCGGCGCTCGTGGTGCCGGGCAGAGTGTTGTAGATAAAGAAATTCAGCGCGGCGTCGCGCTGCTCATTGCCCGCGTCTTTGATCAGGTCGATCAACTCGGCCACCAGCGGGCCGCCGTCGATTGGCTTGGGGCTCAAACCCTGCTCTTTGCGGGTTTCGATCTCGGTCAGGTAATCGGTATACAAGCTCATGATGATCCTAGCGATTTGGTGTTGGCTGATGCATGAACGCCGAGTCTCAAGCTTATTTTTAAGGCTCGGAGGCTATTTGTATGCGGCTGTATACCAAACAGATAGGAGTTGCAAGCCGTTCCACAAGGTCACACGCGCCTGCAATGGCTCAAAATGTAAGGACTCGCGCCTTTTTAACACGGGGCCGCTGGCCTCTTTTGCCACAGCCGCGCCCTATCGCCTAACATTTCCTGAGGTCACGATGCCGCAACCGCTTGGGGGCCGCGGCGCACCCGCATCAACAAGGCAACCATTATCCCGATATTGAGACCGTTCCACGCAATGCCATTGATGAACGCAAGCCCGTAGCTCCCGCTCACGTCATAGATCCAGCCCGACATCCATCCGCCCAAAGCCATGCCCATGATTGTTGCCATCATGACAAACCCGACGCGGCTGCCCGCTTCGCGCGCGGGCATGTATTCCCGCACCACCAACGCATAGGCAGGCACAATGCCGCCCTGCGCGAGGCCAAAGGCAGCGCTCACCAGATAAAGCGGCACCAACCCGTCAAACGGCAGGAACAGGAACAACGCTAGACATTGCAACACCGAACCAATCAGCAAGGTGATCACGCCGCCCAACTTGTCCGCCACCAATCCCGAGATCAATCGCGACACCACACCCCCCATAAGCATCAGCGCCAGCATTTCGGCACCAACCGCGGGACCGTACCCGAGGTCGACACAGAAACTCACAATGTGAACCTGCGGCATCGACATCGCCACGCAACATCCGACACCGGCCAGCCCCAGAACCCACATCAGCACCGCAGGCTTAAAAGGCGCCGAACCCTGTTTGGCTTCCGCCGCCAACTGCTGCGCCATCAACGCCTCTTCCGGCACCTTGGGCCGCAACAACAGCGCCAAAGGCACCACTGCCGCAAGCGTAATCACCGCCAAAGCGACAAACACCCCACGCCACCCGAAATCCGCCTGAACCCCGCTCAAAAGCATCGGCCAGATCGCACCCGACAGGTAATTGCCGCTCGCCGCGATCGCCACGGCAATCCCGCGCCGCCTCTGAAACCACAGCGACACATCCGCAATCAGCGGCCCGAACCCGACCGCCGTGCCAAATCCAAGAAAGAAATGCACCAAAGACAAGATCGCCACCGAAGGGCTTACGGCGGCCAGCCCATAGCTCACCGCGCTCAACACGGCCGCACCAATCAGCGACTTTGTGACTCCAAATCGATCCACTGCGCGACCAATGGCAAAATTGCCCACTGCAAAACCGACCATCGTCAGAACATAGGGCACGCTTGCCCCCGCCCGATCGATCCCGAACTCGGCCTGAATCGACGGCATCACCACAATCACCGCCCACATGCCCACGTTGGCAAAAACCGCGATTATCAAAGTGATGGCTAGTCTGATCCAGCTATAGCGGCTGTCTAGAACGGGGTGATCTGTCATCCCGCCACGCTAAGGGGCTTGGAACGGCCTGTATAGCGCCAGAACGACATGAAGGTTCAGCCCGCGTTTTCAACTTGCTGATGCACCTCAATCACATTGCCTTCCGGATCTTGGAAAAACACCTGATGCCATTCTTTGGCAAAAGTGGTGCCATAGTCGGAATATGGCACCCCATTCTCCTCAAGCACGCCAAGGAACGCCGCCAGATCATCCGTGCGAAACGCGATATGGCCGCGATCCACGGGATTGATCACCTGTCCGTTCACAAAGGCGACATCCAGCCGTCGTTCCGCCAGATGCATCTGCATATCCCCGTCCGTGGCAAACCGGATTTTGCCGTCAAACCCTTTGCCATCCTTGGCCTCGGTCCGCGGAAACTCCTCCTGCGGGACGTCATCTAGCCCGAGAATATTTGTATAAAACGCGTGCAGTCCGTCCACATCGCGGGACACAAAATTAATGTGGTGAAATTCCAGCTTCATCGCCCCTCTGCCCTCCTCACGTCCAGCTTGGGGCCACCGTAAGGCGCAAGTCCGCCACGCGCCAGACGGCAACAATGGGAAATTTCAGGACCATCCAGCGCGAGTGACCGCGCCAAGACACGCCTAAACGGTGCTCGCTGATTTCACAGCGCCCTGTTCCGTAGCCGGCAACTCGCCGAAACTAAGCATCTCGCCAGTGTCCGATTTATAGGCCCAAAGCGCGACAAGGAATTGATACTCCCTTGCGATCCATTCCTCATCGTCCTCAAAAACCCGCGTCCGCCAAGATCCATAAAGCCGAGCTGGCAAACGGACTTGGGTGCGCAACGGAGGCTCGGGCCTCATGCGATAGCTAAAGACCGCATCTTCCCACATCCGCTGCAACAACAGCACTACATCCTCGGCGTGTTTTTTTCGTCGTCCGGCAAAAATAACGTCAATTTCAACGCCATTCTGAACCAACGCTTTGACGATCACATCCTGCCGCGAGTTCTTGCCGAATTTCGGAACCAGATTGACGACCAATTCCGTCGGCGGTTTCTTGAACAGTCCCCCGTCTTCATAGGCCGGCGAGATCATTTTTGAGTTTCGGATACGTTTCTTCAATGTTGGTGTCCGCGTCTGCGTGTTGGGAATACCCACTTGTGCAGCCGCGATACTTGCCGAAATGCCTTAACAAAGCGTTTTCATGCCACCGGCGCACCGACGCAATACCGACGTTTTACCGACGTGATGCAGACAGGCCTATTGCCCTAAAGCCTGCCCCAGATCCGCAATCAAATCCTGTGCGTGTTCGGCCCCCACAGATATGCGCAAAAGTGTCTCCGGAATCCCAGTGTGCGGCTCGATTGTGTGCCGATGTTCCACAAGGCTTTCCACTCCGCCCAAAGACGTCGCCCGATGGAAAAGCGTCAACCGCCCTGCCACCCGCAACGCTGTCTCACGGTCTCCCTTGACCAAAAAGGACATCAGAAATCCAAAGCCGCCTGGCATCTGGCGTTTGGCCAACTCATGCCCCGCGTGGTCCGCCAAGCCCGGATATAGCACCACCTCAACCTTCGGATGGTCCGCCAGATAACTGGCTATTTTCATTGCGTTATCCACCATCCGCTCAACGCGCAACACCATCGTGCGCATGCCGCGCAGCAACAGCCACGCCTCAAACGGCCCCATCACAGCGCCCGCGCTTCCTCGGTCCATAACAATCGCGTCCCAGACCGGCGTAACCTCCTTGCAGATCAGCACCCCACCCAACACATCGGAATGTCCGTTGATCACTTTGGTGGTCGAATGCATCACGATATCCGCACCAAGTTTCAATGGGTTGGTCAGAATCGGCGACGCGGCGGTGCTGTCCACAGCCAAGATCGCACCACAGCTTTCTGCGGCAGATTTGGCCGCAGCCACATCGGTGATCTTCAGCCACGGGTTGCTCGGCGTTTCCACCCAAACGATATTGGCTGGACCCTTGGCGCAAATCTCGGCCAACGCGGCGGCATCGCTTGCATCCACCTCATCAACAACTATTTGACGGCGATCACAAAAATCGCGCACCCATTTGGTTGTGTTCCAATAAATTCCGGACTGGATGACAACACGTCCGCCGCAGGGAACCGTCCGAAACAACGCCGCAATCGCCGCCATGCCCGAGGGAAACAGCAAAGCCGCCTCGCCACCTTCCAACTCGGCCAAAACACCTTCTGCCTGCCGCACCACATCGTTGTGTGGCCTCGCGTAAACGTTGTTCGGATTCAGAGGGTTATAATTCTCATCCCGCACAAACGTCGTCGCGGGCTGGATAGGAGGCACAACGCCGCCGCTTTGCTGATCAATTGCCCCGCCGGCCTGCGCCAAAACGGTCTCTGGCCGCATGTCTTTGATATCCATCGCACGTCCCTCTAGCTCTTGGCGCATAAATGATCCCAGCCAACGCGAACTTGCAACCCCACCGTACGCCCGTGTAACACCACATCCATGACCCGCGTGATACTCTTCAACAAACCCTTCGATGTGCTGTCGCAATTCACCGACAAGGGCCTTGAGGGTACAACGCGCCGGACGTTGTCGGATTTCATCGACGTGCCAAAGGTTTATCCCGCAGGACGCCTAGATCGCGACAGCGAAGGTCTGATGGTTTTGACCGATGATGGCAAGCTTCAGGCGCGGATATCGGATCCGCGACACAAGATGGCAAAAACCTATTGGGTACAGGTCGAAGGCACACCGAATGATCAAGCGCTAAACGCGTTGCGCAAAGGCGTGGATCTCAAGGACGGCAAGACCAAACCCGCGCAGGCCAAACGCATTGACGCGCCCGCAAACCTCTGGCCCCGCACCCCGCCAATCCGCGTGCGCAAGTCGGTGCCCGATTGCTGGATCGAGCTCACCATCCGCGAGGGCCGCAACCGTCAGGTGCGCCGGATGACCGCCGCCGTTGGGCACCCGACCCTGCGCCTGATCAGGGCGCGCATCGGAGATTGGTCACTGAACGACCTCGAAACCGGCACATGGCGCGACGCGCCAACACCGAACAAATGACAACAACTGCCCACTTTTCCTGTGGATAAACCCCACATATAGTGGACAGCAAACAACGATCGCCGTATCTGCGGCGACATATAATGGATCAAGGGCAACGGGCATGGCGCATATCATTGTGGTCGGCAACGAAAAGGGCGGCGCGGGGAAATCCACGTTGTCCATGCACATCGCCACAGCGCTCACGCGCATGGGGCACAAAGTCGGCGCGCTCGACCTCGACCTGCGCCAGAAGAGTTTTGGCCGTTACGTTGAAAACCGCCGCAACTATGCAAAAGAGCACGGGCTTGACCTGCCAACGCCGGATTATCACGACCTGCCCGAAGTCGACCCCGCGAGCCTGAAGCCTGGCGAAAACATCTATGATCATCGCCTCTCGGCGGCTGTCGCAACTCTGGAGCCCGACAGCGATTTCATTCTGATAGACTGTCCCGGCTCGCACACCCGCCTCAGCCAAGTGGCGCATTCGCTGGCTGACACGCTGGTGACGCCTCTCAACGACAGCTTTGTCGACTTTGATCTGCTGGCTCATATTGATGGCGACGCCGACAAAATTCTCGGCCCGTCAGTTTACTCCGAAATGGTGTGGAACGCCCGCCAATTGCGGGCTCAAGCAGGGCTGCAGCCGATCGACTGGATTGTGATGCGCAACCGCATGGGCGCACAGCAGATGGTCAACAAGGAAAAGATGGGCCGCGCACTGGACAAGCTTGCCAAGCGGATCGGATTTCGGGTCGCCCCCGGTTTCAATGAAAGGGTCATTTTCCGCGAACTCTTTCCCCGCGGCATCACCCTGCTAGACCTGCGCGACATCGGGGTCAAACAGCTCAATATCTCAAATGTCGCCGCCCGTCAGGAACTGCGCGAATTGATCAAAGCGCTAAACCTGCCTGGCGTCACCGCCGATTTCTGATGGTTACGTGACAGCGCCCGAGGCCATACCCCCAAGGCGCAGCCGCCTGACCCTGATGGCCGGCCTCGCCGTCGTCGAATTGCTGACGGTGATTGTCACCTATCAGGTGATGGCCTCCATCGAATGTCGAAACACGGAAGTGGAATTCGCCTGCCGCGCGCTGCGATCAATGACCGCACGGGCGCTGGCCGTGATCACCGTTCTCGCGCTCTATTTCTGGCTGCGACCCCGCACCTATCAGGCTTTGCGCGACACAGCCGGCGCAACATCCGGTGCCTCGGTCTGGCTCACCGTTCACGCGCTCGGCGTTTTGCTGATCTTCCTGCCGATCCCGCTGTTTGGCACAGAGGAGATCTCGCAGCGATTTCTACCCACCCTCCTGATCATGTCATCCGGCGGCGCACTCGCAGCGCTCGGTGGGTTGCTTTGGATCACACCAGCAAGACACTGGTGGCACTGGCTGCGCTCTGACGGCTACTTTTTACCCGCGGCCATCCTCGGCGCCGTGTTGGTGCCTGATCTCGCCGACCTGATCCGCCCCCTCTGGGACGTGTCCAACCTGTCCAGCCTGACCTTCTTTCTGGTGTTTCTCGTGTTGCTCGCGCTTGGGTTTGACGTCGCCGTTGACCCACCAACCTATATCATCGGGTATGACGACTTCTTTGTTCAGATCGCCTCCCAATGCTCAGGCGTCGAAGGCATCGCCCTGATCACCATTTTCATGGGGCTATATGCGCTTTTGATGAAAGATGATCTGCGCATGCGCCGGTATTGGCTCGGGCTATACCCGCTTGCTGTACTGTGCAGCTGGCTCTTCAATATCCTGCGAATTGCCATTCTGATCATCATTGGCGCCGAAGTCTCCCCCGAACACGCGCTCAACGGGTTTCATTCCTATGCCGGCTGGCTGATGTTCACGGCTGTGGCACTGACAGTCGTGGCCGCCGCGCACCGCTGGTCGTGGCTGCACCGCAGCCCCCGCCCCAAAGGCGCCCGCCCGCGCCTTGCCGAAGAAAGCCTCGCCGCACTGATCGTGCCCTTCATTGTCATGATGCTGACCAGTGTCATCGCCTCCGCATTCTGGCCCACCCCGTCCGACGCCTATCCGTTTCGGGCCGTGGCGATGGTCTGTGTGCTGCTGTACTTCCGTCCGGTTCTCATGCGCCTTCTGCGCCGCCCCGAAGCCATTGCCGTCCTCGCCGGTCTGGTCGTCGGCGCACTCTGGCTGGTAACAGCTCCGGTCAGCCCCTCAGATATGACCCAACCGTCGGCCATGTGGATTGCTTTCCGCCTTCTGGGAACTATCGCTCTGGTGCCGGTCATCGAAGAGCTTTTCTTTCGCGGATATTTGCAAAACCGGCTGCTGCGCGGCGGTTTGATCTGGACGGTTCTGGCGCTGCTCTTACCCAACCTGTTCTTTGGCCTGCTGCACGAACGCTATGTGGCTGGTATGCTCGCCGGTCTCGTTTTTGGTGTTCTCGCCCTACGATCAAGGGGCCTTACAAACGCGATCGCGGCCCATGGGGCCGCGAACGCTTTGATTGCAATCTATGCTATGATCACTGCCAACTGGGCACTGATCTAAGGAGCGCTTAGTCCGCGTTGCCGCGACGACGGCGCAATTCCCAGACAAGAGCCAGCGTCGCCAGCACAGCCGCCATCGCTAAAAGGCCCGCGCCCGCATCAATTTCCGGAACCGCATTGGACGAGCCACCAGTGGACCCGCCGGTGGAGCCACCGGTGTTTCCACCCCAGTTCCCGAACCAGCGCCACCACCAGTTTGAGCGCCAACCACCGGCATCTTGCGCCAACGCGGATGTGGCGGTCAGAACCACCGAACTCGCAGAAATCAAAAACAACTTGGCCTTCATAGGAAAACTCCTGCGCCTAAACTGAAAAACTTGCGCTCACAATGCCATGTTTTGCAGGCAACACACAAGTTTTCGGCCACATTTCCGCCATAATGCGCCGGAATTGTCGCCAGCCCGACAACAATGCCCAAAGACGTTGGGAACTGTCGCGGTATATACGCTGCGCGGCTCAAGCCTCCGTCACATGATTCGATTCGCCTACGCCACCCAAACGCGCCAAAACCCGCTTAAGATGCGCCACATCAGCGTCTGAAAACCCTTGCAAAAGCTTGGCCTCATAGGCCTGCGCGGTGTCGCGCAAATCACGGTAAACCGCCTCTCCCGCGGGCGTCAGAACCAGCCATTCCACCCTGCGGTCGGTGTCGCTCGGAGTGCGCTTCAGATACCTGCGTTTGGCAAGGCTATGAACGGCGCGGCTGATTTTGGTCTTGTGGATCTTGGCCCGTGATCCGATGTCGGTCGCGGTCATCTCTCCGAACATTCCAAGATGGAAAAGCACCCGCCATTCCGTCCGCAAAAGGCCGTATCGATCCTTGTAAAGCTTCTGAAAAGTCAGGCTGGATTCCTCCGCCGCCTGATTAAGCAGATAGGGCAGAAACCCGAGCAGGTCGAACCCTTCGGTCTTAACGGTTTCAGTCATGATTTCACGCGCCTCCTGCTTGTTAGTTACAAAAACAACTATTACCAATGCAACCAAATTCGAGATGGAGACAAAAAGTGACCAAACACACCCTCCCGACACGCATGCAGATGGCCCCATCCATCCCCGGCCCGCACGAAGGCTATATGCCTGGTTTTGGCAATGATTATGAAACCGAAGCGCTGCCTGGTGCGCTGCCTCAGGGCATGAACAGCCCGCAAAAATGCAACTACGGCCTTTATGGCGAGCAACTCTCCGGCACCGCCTTCACCGCAGAATCGGTTGAACGCACGTGGTGCTATCGCATCCGGCCTTCGGTGAAACACAATGGCCGCTACGAGAAGATCGACGTTCCCCACTGGAAGTCAGCCCCCAATGTCGATCCGGATCTGGGCAGCCTCGGTCAATACCGCTGGGATCCCGTGTCCCATACCGAACAGACGCTGACGTGGATCACCGGCATGCGCACGATGACCACGGCGGGCGACGTGAACACACAGGTCGGTATGGCGTCCCATATCTATCTGGTGAACACCTCAATGGAGGATGACTACTTCTTCTCCGCCGACAGTGAACTGCTGGTGGTGCCGCAAGAAGGCGTGCTGCGCTTCTCCACCGAACTGGGCATCATCGACCTTGAGCCCAAGGAAATCGCCATCATCCCCCGCGGCTTGCTTTATCGCGTCGAAGTTCTCGAAGGACCCGCACGCGGCTTTGTCTGTGAAAACTACGGCCAGAAATTCGAGCTACCCGGTCGCGGCCCGATTGGCGCCAATTGCATGGCGAACCCGCGCGACTTCAAAGCACCGGTTGCCGCCTTTGAGGATCGCGAAGTCCCCTCAACCGTAACCGTGAAATGGTGTGGCCAGTTCCATCGCACCAACATCGACCAGTCCCCGTTGGACGTGGTGGCATGGCACGGCAACTACGCGCCGGTGAAATATGACCTGCGCACCTATTGTCCCGTGGGCGCAATCCTGTTTGACCATCCGGACCCGTCGATCTTCACTGTGCTGACGGCACCGTCGGGCCAGCCCGGCACCGCCAACATCGACTTTGTGCTCTTCCGCGAACGCTGGATGGTGGCCGAGGACACCTTCCGCCCGCCGTGGTATCACAAGAACATCATGTCCGAGTTGATGGGCAACATTTACGGCCAGTATGACGCCAAGCCCGAAGGCTTCATCCCCGGAGGCATGAGTCTGCACAACATGATGATGCCGCACGGACCGGACAAGAACGCCTTTGAAGGCGCGTCCAATGCCAACCTCGGCCCCGACAAGCTCGACAACACCATGTCGTTTATGTTCGAGACCCGCTTCCCGCAGCACATAACCGCCTTTGCCGCCAATGAGGCGCCGGTACAGGATGACTACATCGACTGCTGGACCGACATCGAGAAAAAATTCGACGGCACGCCAGGTAAGAAGTGATGGCATGGGGGCTTTGCCCCCGTCCCGAGCAAAGCTCGTGACTCCCCCAAGGTATTTCCGGCAAAAGGAAAGGGGAACGTTGCGATGGGAGGAAACGCGCATGAACTCAGTCACGCTTTTGGGCACCAAAGGCGGGCCGGCAATCCGGCCCGGCACCCGTATGCCGACATCGATCCTTCTACAGATGGATGGCATGACGATTTTGGTCGATGCGGGGCTTGGCGCAACGCGCGCACTCTGTGATGCGGGGGTGGCGCTGACCGAACTTGATGCCATCGTGATCACGCATCTACATTCGGACCATTATCTCGAACTTGGCCCGCTGATGCACACCGCATGGACCGCGGGCCTTGCACGCACGGTGCCGCTTTATGGCCCCTCGGGGCTGGCCCGTTATTGGCACGGGTTTCTGAATGCCATGTCTTTTGACGTAGACCTGCGCCTGCGCGACGAAGGCCGCCCGCCACTTGAGCCACTGCTGGACGTGCATCTGCTTGAGGAAGGGGAGACCCGCTTGGGCGATCTCAAGATGAGCGCCATCCGCAATGAACACCCGCCGATAGAAGACAGCTTTGCCCTGCGTTTTGAGGGGACCGACAAAATTGTCGTTCTTTCCGGTGACACCGCGCCGATCCCCGAAATGGCACCGTTTGCCCTAGGCGCGGATTTGCTGGTGCATGAGGCCATGCTGCCCGCTGGCATCGACGCCCTGTGTGCCCGCGTCGGCAATGGCGACGATCGGTTGCGCATTCATCTCGAACGCTCCCACACACCCGCCGCCGAGGCGGGCCGTATCGCATCTGAGGCCGGTGTCAAACGCCTTGCCCTTAACCACCTCGTCCCCTGCGACGATCCCGACTTCACCGAGACCCACTGGCAGGAAGAAACTGCAAAAACCTGGGCCGGTCCTCTCTTTATTGGCACCGACGGGATGAAAATCCCGCTGGACTAACCGCACAAGGAAACGCGCATGCCTTTGATGAAAAGCTGGGTCGACAGCGCCAACGCGCCCGACCATCCCTTCCCGCTCAACAACCTGCCGTATGGGGTCTTCTCCCACGCCGGCACCGAAGAACGCTGCGGTGTTGCCATCGGTGACATGATCCTGGACATGGCCGCCGCCGAAGAAGCCGGTCTGGTGCAGGTGGCAGATGAGCCGGTTTTTGATCTGCCCTACTGGAACGACTTCATGGACCTGGGTGCCGAAGCATGGGATACCCTGCGCACCCGCCTGATCACGCTTTTGGCCGTGGGCAGCGCCGAGCGCGCCGCAGTCGAGCCGCATCTGGTTCCAATGTCAGAGGCCGCGATGCACATGCCCATCGCCGTAAGCGAATACACCGACTTCTACGCAGGCCGTAACCACGCCTTCAACGTCGGCACCATGTTCCGTGGCCCCGAAAACGCCCTGCCGCCCAATTGGCTGCACATCCCGATTGGCTACAACGGCCGCGCCTCTTCCGTGGTGGTCTCCGGCACCGACATCCGCCGCCCTTGGGGTCAGCTCAAATCGCCTGACCACGATCTGCCCGCCTTCCTGCCCTGCCGCCGCTTTGACATCGAACTGGAAATGGGCGCGATTGTCGGCACGGCGACGGATGGCCCGATTTCGGTGCAGGAAGCGGACGACAACATCTTTGGCTACGTGCTGCTGAACGACTGGTCCGCGCGCGACATTCAGGCGTGGGAATACCAGCCGCTTGGCCCGTTCCAAGCCAAAGCCACCGCGACCTCGATCTCCCCGTGGATCGTCACCAAGGCCGCGCTGGAACCCTTCCGCACCGACACGCCGGAGCGCGAATTTGAGCTCTTGGACCACATCAAAGACGTCGGCCCGATGCTCTATGACATCGACCTCGCCGTCACTATGGCACCCGAAGGCAAAGAGGCCACCACCATCACCCGCACCAACTACAATCAGATGTATTACTCCGCCCCGCAACAGCTGGCGCATCACTCCACTTCGGGCTGCCCGATGAACGTAGGCGATCTGCTGGGTTCCGGCACAATTTCCGGCCCCACCAAACCGGAACGCGGAAGCCTGCTGGAACTCAGCTGGGGTGGCAAAGAGCCGCTGACGCTTAACACAGGCGAGACACGCACCTTTATTGAAGACGGCGACACCCTTACCTTGAGTGGAGAAGCCAAAGGCGATGGCTACACCATCGGTTTTGGCACTTGCACAGGGACCGTCCTTCCAGCGCTGGAAGATCCCTACAAACGCTGAACATCGGAGCCCGCCATGACACACCGCCCTGAATACGTTGGATATATCGCGATGAGCCTTGACGGGTACATCGCAACGCCCGATGGCGGTGTGGACTGGCTGAACCCATTCAATGAGGCGCTGACCTCGGATGGCGGCGACGGCGGCTACGGGGATTTCATCACCGACATCGACGCGCTGATGGTCGGTCATGCCACCTATATTCAGGTGCTAGGCTGGGGCTGGCCCTATGAGGATCGGCCCGCCTATGTGCTGACCCGCCGGCACGATTTCAAAGGTGACCACATCGCCGCTGCTGGCCCGGTGGACAGTCTCAAGCAATCCATCGAGGCCTCTGATCATCGCCGCATCTGGATCATGGGCGGCGGGCAAACCCAACGCGCCGCGCTGGACGCCGGCATGTTTGACCGCATCACAGTTTTCCTCATGCCCACTCTGTTGGGCAATGGGCTGCCCTGCTTTGCACCGGGCGTCCAACACAACCTGACACTCTCCGCCAGCACACCGATGCCTGGCGGTATTATGAAACTCGACTACACCTTCAAGGATTGACCCACATGGCCAAGGCATTTGCGTCGCAAGGCGACATGACGGAAAAGAACATCTCCTTCACCGAAGTCGGCGAGGGACTCTATGCCTTCACCGCCGAGGGTGACCCCAACTCGGGCGTCATCATCGGTGACGACAGCGTCATGATCGTCGAAGCGCAAGCCACGCCGCGCCTTGCAAACAAAGTCATCGACTGTGTGCGGTCTGTCACCGACAAGCCGATTTCGCACGTTGTCCTGACCCACTACCACGCGGTGCGGGTTCTGGGCGCGTCGGCCTATGGCGCTGATCAAATCATCATGGGCGACGCCGCCCGCGCGATGGTGGTCGAACGCGGCCAAGAAGACTGGGACAGCGAATTCCAACGCTTCCCCCGCCTGTTTGAAGGCCACGAAAGCATCCCCGGCCTGACCTATCCCACCACCACGTTTTCCGAGGACATGACCGTCTATCTCGGCAACCGCCGTATCGACCTGATGCATCTGGGCCGAGCCCATACGGCTGGCGACATCGTCATCCATGTGCCCGACCAGAACGTCATGTTCACCGGCGACATCGTCGAATACCATTCTGCGTGCTACTGCGGTGACGGGCATTTCTCCGATTGGGGCGACACGCTCGACAACATCGCCTCCTTTGACGTGGACGCCATCGCCCCCGGTCGCGGTGATGCGCTGATTGGCAAACAGATGGTCAACGCCGCCATCGAAAACACCCGCGACTTTGTCGAAAGCACCTATCGCCCCGCCGCCCGCGTTGCGGCTCGCAATGGCAGCCTCAAAGAGGCATGGGACGCGGTGCGCGCGGAATGTGACCCGAAATTCGGCGACTACGCGATCTATGAACACTGCCTGCCTTTCAACGTCGCCCGTGCCTATGACGAGGCCCGCGGCATCGACACACCTCGCATCTGGACAGCCCAGCGCGATCTCGAGATGTGGGAGGCATTGCAGGGCTGATGCCTGTCTTTGATCCAGATCGTTGCGCGCGACGCCGCGGTCTGGAACTCTGCGTTCCCAAACGACGCGCATTGATGATCAAATGGGAGGAGACCCCATGAGCAAGATCTTTGAAACGCCGCTCTACCCTTACACGCGGCACCCCGATCAGGACGCGGCCACGCCCGCCCGCCATAAGGTCATAGTGATCGGCGCCGGCCCTATTGGCCTCGCAGCAGCCATCGACCTCGCCAATCAGGGCGTCGAAGTGCTGGTACTGGACGACAACGACAAAGTGTCCTTCGGCTCCCGCGCCATCTGTTTTGCCAAGCGTCAGCTGGAAATCCTCGACCGCATCGGCAGCGCCGATCCCTTCGTTGAACGCGGGGTCGAGTGGGACGTGGGCAAGGTCTTTTTTGACGAGCGAGAGGTCTATAAATTCGACCTTCTCGCTGAAGAAGGCCATCGCCGCCCAGCCTTCATCAACCTTCAACAATACCACTTTGAAAACTTCCTTGTGGATCGCGTACGCGAACTGCAATCCCAAGGCGCGCCTATCGAAATTCGTGGCCAAAACAAGGTCGAGGCCATCGGCCAGCACGATGACCACGTCACGCTTGAAGTTGAAACACCCGAAGGCAGCTACACCATTGAGGCCGATTGGCTCATTGCTTGTGATGGGGCCAATTCCCCCACCCGCCGTATGCTGGGGCTGGATTTTGTCGGCCGTGTTTTCGAGGACAACTTCCTGATTGCCGACGTGATTATGGAGGCCGACTTCCCGACCGAACGCTGGTTCTGGTTCGATCCGCCTTTCAACAAGGGCCAGTCCGCCCTCCTGCACAAACAGCCCGACAACGTCTGGCGCATTGATTTGCAATTGGGGTGGGACATCGACAAGGAAGAGGAAAAGAAACCCGAGAACGTCATCCCGCGCCTTAAGGCAATGCTGGGTGAGGATGTGAAATTCGATCTTGAATGGGTCTCTATCTACACCTTCCAATGCCGCCGCATGGAGAAATTCCGCCACGGTCGCACGCTCTTTGCCGGTGACGCCGCGCATCAGGTGTCGCCATTTGGCGCCCGCGGGGCCAACTCCGGCATGCAGGACACCGACAACCTCGTCTGGAAACTCAAGCTGGTGATGGACGGCAAGGCCCCCGAAAGCCTGCTCGACAGCTACAGCTCCGAGCGCGTGTATGGCGCGGACGAGAACATCACCAATTCCACGCGATCTACAGACTTCATCACGCCCAAGTCGGACATGAGCCGCCTGTTGCGCGACGCGGTTCTGGACCTTGCCGAAGATTTTGAGTTCGCGCGGCCGCTTGTGAACTCCGGCCGCCTTTCCGTGCCCTGCACCTACGACGGATCATCGTTGAACTCGGCGGACGCCCTGGCAGGACCCGACATCTCCCGCCCCGGAAGCCCCTGCCCCGACGCGCCCTTGCCGGATGGTTTCCTGCTTGATCTGCTAGGAGATAAACTCACCCTGCTGACCATCGACGCCGACGGTCCAGAAAGCTTTGAAGAAGACGGTATCGAAGTGAAACGCCTCGCGCTTTCGGTGCGGGATGATCCGACGTTGGCGCTGCAACGGCGCTACCTCGGGTCCGCTGCTTCGGGCGTCTACCTGATCCGCCCCGACCAACACGTCGCCGCGCGCCGCGAAACCTTTGACGAACCACTGTTCCGCGCCGCTGTGCGCCGCGCCACAGGTAAGGAGTAAGACATGTCCGACAATCTGATCCTGACCGCGAACATCGACGGCGCCGATGATTTCTACGCCGACCTTCTTGCCGCACACGAAGGCCTCAGCCCGGAGGCGTCTGCCGCGCTCAACGCCCGCCTGCTGCTTGTGTTGGCCAATCACATCGGAGACCGCACAGTGCTGGCGGAGGCAATTGCCGCTGCCGCCCGCAAAGCAAAATGAGCGACGTCGTTCTCTACGACTATTGGCGTTCCTCAGCGAGCTATCGCATTCGCATCGCGCTCAATTTGGCGGGCATTTCCTATACGGCTGTGCCCGTCGATCTGGCCGCAGGCGCTCAACAATCGCACGACCACATGGCCCGCAACCCGCAGGGTCTGGTGCCGGTGCTCGACATCGACGGGCACCGCTTCACACAGTCTCTCGCCATTCTGGAATACCTCAACGACACCCGCGACTTGGCTCTTGTTCCACAAGATCCGGCTCAAGCCGCCCATGTCCGCGCCTTGGCCCAATCCATCGCAATTGATCTGCACCCGATCTGCAATCTGCGCGTTGCCAAACACGCCGCAAGCCTGGCGCCGGAGAACGCCGATGCCCTTCCAAACTGGATGGCACATTTCATTGCCCCCGGCCTTGATGCGTTTGAAAAATTGCTAGGTGCATTCACCCAGAAGCCCTTTTGTCACGACGACAAACCGACCCTTGCGGACATCTGTTTGATGCCGCAGCTCTACAATGCCCACCGCTGGAACATAGACCTGTCCGAGTGGCCAAAAATCCGCGCCATCGAAGCGGCCTGCGCCGCGCATCCAGCTTTTGCAGATGCCCATCCGGATCGGGTCAATCCGGCCTAGTCGTCCTGCGCGTTCAACTCACCCAAAAGCGCGATCAATTGGTCAAATTTCTCCGCGCCCAACCGCTCCCGCTGCGCCGCTGCCAGCGCGAGCGCCGCAGGCATGTTCTGAGCGATCAAAGTCTCGCCAGCCGCAGTCAACGTGATCACATGCCGCCGCCGGTCGGTCTTGTCCCGCACACGGGACACCAGCCCCTTTTCCTCAAGCTTTTGCAGTATCCGCGTCAGGCTGGGCAGCAGCAAAACCGCGCGATCCGCGATTGAGGTCGGATCCAGCGGCCCCTCCTCAACCAGAACGCGCAAGACGCGCCACTGCTGCTCGGTCACACCGACATCCGCAAGCATCTTGCGAACTGGCCCCATCACCTTGTCCCGCGCCCGCAAAAGCGCGATCGGAAGGGAACTTGTGGTTGGGGGAATTCTGGGTGTCTCGATCATGCGCCCCTCATGCCCGAATTGGGTCAAAAACGCAATTGTCCGTCTTGCCACACTGTGGGGCGCACCATAGCCTGCGCCCTGCAATCATTTCATGACGCGATGGGACAGAACATATGGATTGGTCAGATTTTGCCCGCTGGGGCGCACGAATTTCCGATTGGGCCAAAACCTACCACGAAACCATCCGCACCCGCCCCGTTCGCGCGCAAGTTGCTCCGGGAGAGATTTTGGCCGCCTTGCCCGAAACACCTCCGCAACACGGGGGAGCGATGGAGGATGTCTTTGCCGACTTCGAGAAAACCGTCATGCCCGGCATCACCCATTGGCAACACCCCCGCTTCTTTGCCTATTTCCCAGCCAACGCCACCCCGCCCTCGATGCTGGCAGACTACCTCGCCACCGTGATCGCGCCGCAATGCATGTTGTGGCAGACCTCCCCCGCGGCCACCGAAATGGAAACCCGCATGATCGACTGGCTGCGCCAGTCCATTGGCCTGCCCGACGCCTTTTCCGGCGTCATTCAGGACAGCGCCTCAAGCGCGACCCTCGCCGCCGTCCTCACCATGCGCGAGCGCACCCTGAACTGGTCCGGCAACACAGAAGGCCTCACAGGCCAGGCGCGGTTGCGCGTCTACAGCTCTATTGAGGTTCACACATCCATCGATCGCGCCATCTGGGTCTCGGGCATCGGCCAAGACAACCTCGTGCGCATCCCGACCCAAGGCCCGACCCGCAGCATGGACCCCGTCGCACTGGACGAGGCCATCGCCGCCGACATCGCCGCAGGCTTTCTGCCTGCCGGCATCATCGCCAGCACCGGCGGCACAGGCACAGGCGGCAGCGACGACATCAACGCAGTCTGTGATGTGGCCGAGAAATACGGCCTCTTTGTTCATGTGGACGCCGCATGGGCCGGTGCCGCCATGATCTGCCCCGAATTCCGCGATATGTGGGCTGGCGTGGACCGTGCCGACAGCGTTGTCTTTAACCCGCACAAATGGCTGGGCATGCAGTTTGACTGCTCCGCGCATTTCCTGCGAACGCCAGAAGACCTTGTGCGCACCCTCGCCATCCAGCCCGAGTTCCTGAAAACCCATGGCAAAGACGGCGTAATCAACTACTCCGAATGGTCCGTCCCGCTGGGCCGTCGCTTCCGCGCGCTGAAAATCTGGTTCGTGCTGCGTGTCTACGGTCTTGAGGGGCTGCAAACCATGATCCGCAACCACGTGGTATGGTCCGGCGAGCTTTGCGAAACCATTCGCACAACGCCCGACTACGAGATCATTACAGAGCCGGTGCTCTCCCTCTTCACCTTCCGCTATGCCCCGTCCGGTGTGGAAGATCTGGATGACCTCAACCAGCGACTGGTGAGTGCCGTGAACGATGATGGCCGCACCTACATCACGCAAACCCGCACCGACGGCAAACTGGTCATCCGCTTTCAGGTCGGACAGGTCGATGTCACCCGCGAGGACGTGACCGAGGCTTTCGCAGTCATTCAGGAGATTGCAGCAAGTCTATAAAGCCGGTCATCACCGACCTCCGTCGGGCGGGCCAGTCTGCAAGGCAAGAACGCCCGTCCCACAAGAAACCGGCGCTGTCTCAGCGCCCTCCGTTTTGCCGAAAGCGACTCGGGTGCGCGCGGCTCAAAGCCGGGCGGCTGCCTGTGCATAGCCACCAGCCGCGCCATCAACAAAATGCATATGATTGCTCTGGGTGGCGGAGGGCACCAGACAGGTCATCATTGCCTCTGACTGCGCGTGCATGCCAAAGCGCACCATCCCCGCGGCCTTGGCCTTACGTAAAATACCTTCGATCCGCGACTGTGTCTGCGCATCACAATCCAGCGTCATTTTCAAACCGTCGTCAAACTTGCGAAAGTCGGCGTTCTGCGCCACCTCCGCCCGATAGACCTTGGTGTCGAAATTGCCAATTCCACGGGTCTTCATCAGCGCCCAAATCAACGCATTCTCCACCAAAAGCGCGCCCAATCTGACAAGGTAAGGCCCCGTTTGGCGCACCCGCGCTTCAATCGTCATTCCCGGCGGCGGAAACTGCGCTGACGGACCGCTGCGCGGCACTGGATGCAGCCCCCTAGGGTCCGCCCCGCTTGCGGCGACGACGGCCTCGGCAATCTTGCCAAAACACTCCTCCGGCACACCATCTTGCGGCTCTATGACCAGAGACAAGATCGCACCACGTTCTGATTTCACGTTTGACCAGCGGCAACTCAAGCCTGCAAGATCCGGTGGTGTATCGCCTGCCACGCCTTCGGGCACCGACAGCTTGCCGGCCTTCATCTCTTCTTCGGCCCATGCCAGCCCCCCGCCGGAGAACATCGCATAATCCACCTCGTCATTTGGCGCATAGCGTGCCACGCGCACATCCCGACCGGCCGCACGCACATCACAAACCCGCGTCATCGCAACCCGCAACTCTATGCCAAATTCCTCGCGCGCCCAGCGCCGCACCGCATCCAAGGCCCGCTCAGCGGCCAATCGCTGCGTTGGCCAGACCGCAAATCCCGCGCCATCTCCGCCAAAAACAAAAGGCAATGGCGCCCCGTTTGCGGCATTTATCTGAGCAGAAATCACAGCCGCGCCAACCGTGTTGACGATCTTATAACGCCCACGTGTGATCTCATCTGTCGATCCGACAATATCGGCCACTCCGACCACCCAATCGTCCGGCAATGGCACATACCGTTTGGGATCGGTCAGGCTGTCAAAGTCATCCGTGCGCGGCAGGTTGGCGTAGTAACCCTGAGTTGAGTGTTTCAAAAACATGTTCCTAGAGCTCCTCTTGGAACCCCTCCCTGAAATGCCAGATGGGACCACTACGTCTGAACTCAAGCTCTGGTTCCCAAACTTCACCGCACAGTTGCGTGATACAGTGAAACATGCCGCGCTTGCCTTTCCTGCGCCTTTCCGATCAAGTCGCCGCTCAGGGAGAGAGACTTCATGCGCAACGATATGATCCTGCTGTGCCTGGCCTATGTGCTCAGCCAGTTTTTCCGTGCCTTTCTGGCAGTACTTACACAGGTGCTTGACGCCGACATCGGCGCAACGCCTGCTGATCTCGCCTTTGCGTCCGGTCTCTGGTTTTTGGTGTTTGCGGCTATGCAAATCCCAGTTGGCGCTGCACTTGATCAAATCGGTCCGCGTCGCACGTCCGCCGTTTTGTTGCTGATCGGCGGAGGTGGTGGCGCTGCGCTGTTTGCAATGGCAACAACGCCCATGCACGTCATTGTTGCGATGGCCTTGCTCGGGGTCGGCTGCGCGCCTGTTTTGATGGCCAGCTACTTTATCTTCGCCCGCACATATCCGCCTGCGCGCTTTGCCACGCTGGCTGCCTTGATGCTTGGTGTCGGCTCCGTCGGCAACCTGATCGCGGCCTATCCAACCGCATGGGCGGCCGAAACCATAGGCTGGCGCGCGACCTTGTGGGTCCTTGCGGCGATCAGCAGCCTCATCGCGCTTGGACTATGGGCAAAAGTACAAGACCCGCCCAAAGCCGAAAGCGCAGAAAAAGGGTCCGTTTTTGATTTGCTCAAGATCCCGGCGCTGTGGTTCCTGTTTCCCTTGATGTTCGTGAACTACATGCCCGCCGCGGGTATTCGCGGCCTTTGGATCGGCCCCTACTTGTCAGACATCTTTGCACTCACCACCGGCCAGATCGGACAGGCCACGCTTGTGATGGGAGTCGCCATGATCCTCGGCACCTTTTGTTATGGCCCGGCGGATCGCATCTTCGGGACCCGAAAATGGGTCATCATCACCGGCAGCCTGACCGGAGCCATCGCATTGATTGGCCTGACCATGTTTACAAACACAGGCGCGGTTCCGTCGATCCTGATGATGTCGGTTGTCGGCTTTTGTGGCGCGGCCTTCCCGGTGTTGATCGCTCATGCCCGCAGCTTCTTTCCCGAACACCTCACGGGGCGCGGCGTGACCCTGATGAACCTCTTTGGAATTGGCGGCGTCGGCGTGATGCAATTTGGCTCTGGGAAACTGCACAACGCGATTGCTCCAACCGATTCCATGCTTGCCTACCAGACTTTGTTCGGCCTCATGGCCGCGCTCATCCTGATCGGTGCGCTTATCTATTGCTTCTCCGAAGACCGGATGGATTGATCCCAATTCCGCACCCCGAACGCATTCATCGCAAACCGGAATGGGGGTCTTAAGCAATTTCCCACGCTCCACCCCTTTTTTCTTTGGCCAAACAGGGCTAAGAGGGCGCGTCGTTAGAAATGGAGACCTCAGATGGGTTATCGCATCGTCGTCGCTGGCGCCACGGGCAACGTGGGTCGCGAAATGCTGAACATTCTGGAGGAACGTCAGTTCCCTGTGGATGAGATCGCTGTATTGGCAAGCCGCCGCAGCCAGGGCACCGAGGTCACCTTCGCCGACAAAACCCTGAAGATTCAGGACATCGAACAGTTCGACTTCGCGGGCTGGGACATGGCGCTTTTTGCCATCGGCTCTGATGCCACCAAAAAATTCGCGCCGATCGCTGCGGCCGCAAACTGTGTGGTGATCGACAACAGCTCGCTCTACCGCTACGACCCCGACGTGCCGCTGATCGTGCCCGAGTGCAACGCTGACGCGATCCACGGCTATGCCAAGAAAAACATCATCGCCAACCCCAACTGCTCGACTGCGCAGATGGTTGTGGCGCTGAAGCCGCTGCACGACCGCGCCAAGATCAAGCGCGTTGTGGTGTCGACCTACCAATCCGTGTCCGGCTCCGGCAAAGACGCGATGGACGAACTCTGGGACCAGACCAAAGCGGTCTACAACCCGACGTCTGACGTGCCGCCCAAGGTCTACACCAAAGAGATCGCGTTCAACGTCATCCCGCACATCGACGTGTTCCTTGACGATGGCTCCACCAAAGAAGAGTGGAAAATGGTCGCCGAGACCAAAAAGATCATCGACACCAAGATCAAAGTCACCGCCACTTGCGTGCGCGTTCCGGTCTTTGTGGGCCACTCGGAATCGATCAACATCGAATTCGAAGACTTCCTGGACGAAGACGAAGCCCGCGACATCCTGCGCCAGTCCCCTGGCATCATGGTGATCGACAAGCGCGAAGACGGTGGCTACGTCACCCCCAAAGAATGCGTTGGCGACTTCGCAACCTTCATCTCGCGCATCCGTCAGGACAGCACTGTCGAGAACGGCATCAACCTGTGGTGTGTATCAGACAACCTGCGCAAGGGCGCGGCTCTGAACGCGGTGCAGATCGCCGAAACGCTGGGCCGCGAAGTGCTCAAGAAAGGCTAAAAGCCTTTCACAACCGATTTTGAAAAGGCGCTCCAATCGGGGCGCCTTTTTTGTTGCCCAGCAGCCTGCCACCTATTTCGGGTCGAACCACCAGCAACAAGCACCTCTCCGCTCAAGAACCCCTCTTCCGGACCGCCTCACTTGCCAGCCGCATCAGCAACGTGTTCCCCTAAAGCTGTCCCATACGCAAAAGGCCCATTTTATGACCAAACACATTCTCGCCCTCGCGCTCACTGCATTTGCCAGCCCCCTCTGGGCCGACACCATCCCGTTGACGGCGCCCGTGACTGCCGCCACCTTGTACGCCAACGGCGCGACAATCACCCGGGTTGCACCCTTCACAGCGCCCGCGGGATCGCACGACCTCCTGATCACGAACTTGCCCGAGGATATCGACCCAACCACCGTGCGCCTTACCATTGACGGTGCGCGCCTCGGTGCAGTCACCATCCGCTTTGCCAAAGTGCCCCCTGCCGTCGAAACCGACAGCGGCCCCCTTGAGACCGCCAAGGCCGAGGTAGAGCGCATCGAGGCAGAACTGCGCAACATCTCGGACCAGAAAGTGGACGTTCTTATGCAGGCCGAAGCCGCAAATGCGCGGCTCGGCTACCTCACCCGCCTGCAAAGCCCGCAAGACGCCACAGCCCCGGAAGCACTGACCGCCACGCTTGCCATCATTGGACAAGAAACGCTGAAGGCACGTCAGGAGGCCACAACCGCTGAACGCACCGCCCGCAAATTCACCAAAGAGCTTGAGGACCTGAGCGAGGATCTTGCCAACGCCAAGCTGACCGTTGCAGCGCTGACGCCGCCCGATGTCGAAAAACACATGCTCGCGGCGGTGATTTCTTCCGACCAACCCATCGACGGTACGGTGACGCTTGTTCATCGCACAGACTACAACGCCTACTGGCAGCCCGTGTACGACGTGCGGCTGACCACAGGTGACGCACCCACTCTCACCATCGACCGCAACGTCTTTGTCTATCAGGACACCGGCGAGGATTGGACTGATGTCGCACTGACACTCTCCACCAGCCGTCCCAACACACAGGCTTCTCCTACCGGCCTCGCCCCATGGCGCCGTCGCATCGAAAAGCCTCAGCCCGTGCAACCCAAATCACAGGGCCGCCTCGCTATCAGCGAAAACCTTGCCGATGCCCCCATGGCCGAGCCGGTTGCAACATATCAAGAAGAGGTGTCCGCCTTTGTCGGCTTTGACGACGGCATCAATGCTACATACATTTACCCAACCCCTGTTTCGGTAAACTCCGGCACAGAAGCCCTGCGCCTCGCGCTTGATACGGTCGAACTTCAGCCCGAAGTTTATGCCTTCGCCAACCCGATGCGGGACGAAACGGCCTTCCTCATGGCCGAAGCCACAAACACCATCGGCGAACTCATTCTCAATGGCACCGCCGATGTCTACCTCAACGGCACTTTCGTCACGCAAAGCGAACTGCCACTCATTGCGGCCGGCGACAAAACCGAACTGGCTTTCGGCGCGATCCCCGGTTTGCGTCTGAAAGACACCGTGACCAAAAAGCTCACCGGCGACACCGGCGTACTCACCTCTCGCAACGAGCAAACCGAAACACGCACGCTTTCTGCCGAGAACCTGACAGACCAGAGCTGGGATCTGCGTATGATCGGCCGCGTGCCGTATTCCGAGCAGCAGGACCTTGTGATCTCGCACCAATCCAAACCAGCGCCTACCGACAACGAGTTCAAGGATCAGCGCGGTATTCTCATGTGGCGTCATGATTTGACCGCCGGGGAGACCTTCGATGTGGAGCTTTCCCACAAAATTCAGTGGCCTCTCGACCTGATCCTGCGCTGAATCGATACAAAGAGCGCCACAAAATAGTCAGGCGATTCTCCAAATCGCCCGACTCATGCCCCAATCGGGGCCAGAATCGCGGATAGATCACAGTCAGGCAGCGCAAATTGGGCCACGATGTCCAAAACGCGCCGCTCGTCCGGATTAGGGACCGGACTTTGAGGGGCAGTCGCCTCCGAATAGACAGCAAGCCTTGTTTTGTTGGTATTTGGAGGCCCTGCGGGACAGTATTAAGGGGGTTCACCCGGCAGCGATCGTTGCCCGGGCCAGAATGCTGCGTTTCCAAAATACGTCAAATTTACCGCTAATTTGACACAATTCGCGCCATTTCAGCCGCATTTCGCCCCCAACTTGATACTCAACGAAACACAGACACCGGCAATAACGCAAAACAGGGAAGCTCAAAAATGCCTAAGCGGATTTACAAGGAAGAGATCATGAACAACGCAGCACACACCGGCGGTTCCCTGGCAGACAAAGCGCGCGAGCGTCGCCTTCGCGCCCTGATGGCCAGCAACCGTAACACCTCCAATATCTTCGCCTGAGAGCCACTCCCTTTCCCTCGACAACCGTCTCTCTCCGAAGGTCAGCAGCCCGCACACCCCACGTGCGGGCTGTTTCTTTTTGTCACTTTTTTGGGCGCTTTCGCGCAAATTGCGCGCCAACGACTTCCCCTCAATTCGACAAAAATCCAAGAAACAGGGCAACGTTTTGAGAAGATTCTTACGCCATTGTACCCGCAGGTGGATCGGGCCAACACATTCGGGGTGAGATTATGTCAAAGGTATCGCAATTGCAGTTTAGCGAGGTCGTCCACGTAGACGAAGACGAGCTAACATATCTTTATATCAAAATGGATTACCGACAGGCTGAGCGTCTGATTGTCGACGCGATTAACGCGCTTGCACGCGGATTGGCTGAGGCCGAAGCCGCCTATGCGGAGGACAACGACAAGGCCCTTCTGGCCGCCTGCCGCAAGATCACCAAATCGGCGCAACGTGTCGGGCTCGGCAAACTCGCTGTCGTCGCCCGCGACGTGCGCGTCGCCGTGCATCAACACAATCGCCATGCCGCCCACGCCACTTTGGCCCGGCTGATGCGACTGGGAGAGCCTTCTTTGCGCGAACTCTGGCAGATCAAGGCAATTGGCACCTAGCACGCCTCTCTGAGCGGACTTCCCCCCGCAGCACTTGCAGGCGCCGCCATAGCCTATAGGCTGGCCGCGCATGTCACGCGCAAGGAGGCCGCCAGATGTCCGAAACCCCGATCCTGAATTTTGCCGACGCATCCGACGGCACCGCCGCCCTGCCTTTGCACATAGTTGCCAAGGACGGCTTTGAGGACTGGGCTTCATCGCAAACCGAGGCCGCGCAAAACTGGCTGACAGCAACAGGTTTCAAACCCGTACTTGGGAAAACCGTCCTGATCCCCGATGACACTGGCTGCCCGATCATGGCCGTTGCCGGTTTTGGTTACGCCACCACCCGCGCCCGAGGCCGCTTCCCGCTGGCCGCGATTGCCGCCGCCTTGCCAGCCGGCACATATGTGCTCGCCACCAACCTGCCTTGGGGAGATTTGGAAACGGAATGTCTAGGCTGGCTCCTGTCGCAATATGTCTTTGACAAATATAAGAAAAAATCAGCGCACGGGGCACGCCTGATCTGCCCAGCAGGCATCGATGCCGCCCGAGTCGAAGCCATCGCCGCAGGCGAAGCGCTGACCCGCGACCTGATCAACACACCGGCCTCTGACATGGGACCACAAGATCTGGAGGCGGCGACAGCATCACTCGCCAATACATTTGACGCAACATTGTCTGTGACCACCGGCGACGCGCTGCTGGAACAGAATTTCCCGATGATCCACACCGTTGGTCGCGCCGCCGCGCCGCATCGCGCGCCGCGCCTTTTGGACATGTCTTGGGGCAACGCCGGCCCGACGCTCACACTGGTTGGCAAAGGCGTCTGCTTTGACACCGGCGGCTTGAACCTCAAACCGGGTGGCTCCATGGCTTTGATGAAAAAGGACATGGGCGGATCTGCCACGGTCCTCGGCCTCGCCCATATGATCATGGCTCTGAACCTGCCCCTGCGTCTGCGCGTGCTGATCCCTGCGGTAGAAAACTCCGTAAGCGGTGACGCATTCCGTCCCGGTGACGTGCTCACCTCCCGCGCGGGCTTGACCGTGGAAATCAACAACACCGACGCCGAAGGCCGCCTTGTGCTGGCCGACGCCCTCGCGCTTGGCAGCGAAGACAACCCCGACCTCATGATCTCCATGGCCACCCTCACCGGCGCCGCCCGCGTCGCTGTCGGCCCGGACCTGTCGCCCTACTACACCGACGACACCAACGTCGTGACAGCGCTGGAAACCGCGGCCTCCGATGTCTCCGATCCGGTCTGGCGCATGCCGTTCTGGACGCCTTATGAGAAAATGATCGAACCCGCGATTGCCGATCTCGACAACGCGCCCGCAGGCGGATTTGCCGGCTCCATCACCGCCGCTCTGTTTCTGCGCCGCTTCGCCGAAGGCCAGCGCTACACGCATTTCGACATCTACGGCTGGAACCCTGCGCCGGCCCCCGCCCGCCCCAAAGGCGGCGTCGGCATGGGCGCGCGCGCCATTCTTGAGGCGCTGCCGAAAATGCTGGATTTGTGATGGCTGGTAAACTCGACAGTCGCCTCGCCGCGCGGGTTCAAACCAAAAAGCAAACAGTGATCGCCGCCGCCCATCAGCGCGGCACCATCGACGCCGATACATTTGTGGCTCCTACCCGATACCGCGTGGCGATGGTCGTGACCGATCTTCTGTCCAGCCCGAACGGCACACGTGAAAGACAACTGATCCGCGGCGAGATCATCAACGTGATCCATTCCGAAGACGGCATGGCTTTTGGCTATGCGGAAAAGGACGGCTACACAGGCTGGGTCGACATCGGCGACATCCTCAGCCACCCGCAACAAACCCCGACACACATGGTTTCCGCGGCCCGCAGCTACGCCAAATCGACACCCCACCTCAAGGCCATGGGCGCTGTGACGCCCCTGCCCTTTGGCACGCGCGTGGTGGTCACCGGCACCGACGACAATTGGGCAAGGATCGCATGGGACGGCGGCAAGGCCACCCGCGATCTCTTTGTCCCACTCCAACACCTGCGCCCCATCGACCAGCCCGAAACAGACCCCGCCGCCGTGGCCCAACGCCTGATCGGAACACCTTATCTCTGGGGCGGCAACTCCTCTTTTGGCATCGACTGCTCGGGCCTTGTGCAAGCCGCGCTTCTGGCCTGCGAAATCCCCTGCCCGGGCGACAGCGACCTGCAAGAAGCCGCCTTTCCCGACGCAAGCGGCCCTTACCAGCGCGGAGACCTGCTGTTCTGGAAAGGCCACGTTGCCATGGTCACGGACGCCACCACACTCATTCACGCGAACGCTTTTCACATGGCCGTGGCTTATGAACCTATCGCTGACGCCATCGCCCGCATCGCGACCCAAGGCGACGGTGACGTGACCTCTCACAAACGCCCCAATTACGGAGCCACAACATGAGTGATTTCTTCAAACCCATTTCCGGTATGGAGCTGCCCCGCTTTGCCGGCATGCCCTCTTTCATGCGCCTGCCCAATATGGATTTCGACCATGCCCGCATTGATGACGTGCACATCGGCCTGATCGGCGTGCCATGGGACAGCGGCACCACCAATCGCCCCGGCCCGCGCCACGGCCCGCGCCAATTGCGCGACGCGTCCACCATGATCCGCGCCCAGAACGGCGCCACCCGCGTGCGCCCCTTTGATCTGGTGAACTGCGCCGATCTCGGCGACGTTGGTCCCAACCCCGCCGACATCCCCGACAGCATGGACCGCATCACCGCGTTTTATGATCGCCTGAAACCGCATGGCATAACGCCCCTGACCGCAGGCGGCGACCACCTGACCTCGCTGCCTGTGCTGCGCTCACTCGCCAAAGACGCCCCCGTCGGCATGGTGCATTTCGACAGCCACACCGATCTCTATCACAGCTATTTCGGCGGCACGATGTACACCCACGGCACCCCCTTCCGCCGCGCGGTAGAGGAAGGGCTGCTCGATCCCAAACGCGTCGTACAAATCGGCATCCGTGGCAGCACTTATGACGACGAGGACACCGATTTCGCTGAATCTGTGGGCATCCGCGTGATCCGAATCGAGGAGTTTTTTGCCCGTGGCCTGCAAGACGTCATGGCAGAGGCTCGCGAAATTGTCGGGCAAGAGCCAACCTACGTCAGCTATGACATCGACTTTGTCGATCCGACATTTGCCCCGGGAACCGGCACACCCGAGGTGGGCGGCCCCAACAGTTTTGACGCACTGGAAGTGGTGCGTGCGCTCGACGGGCTCGACATCATCGGCGCCGATCTGGTCGAGGTCAGCCCCCCCTTTGACGCCTCCGGCAACACCGCTTTCCTTGGCGTGTCCATCATGTTCGAATTGCTCTGCGTCATGGCCCGTCACATCGCAAAATGATCTGGCACTCGGGGCGCTGCCCCCGCGCCAGCCAAGCTGTCGCTCCCCCGGGGTATTCTTCGCCAGAAATAGAAGCCACCGCGGCCGTCTTTCTGGCGCCAAATACCCAATTTCTAATGGGTTTTAGTCCACGGAGCGGATCAGCTTACGCTCCAGCACCCTCAAAACCGTGCGCAGATCATGGCCGCGCTTAAGCACCTGCCCATCGATCCCGATCACCGCATAAAGCCCCTGCCGGTTGCGCAGCTTTGGCCGTTTTTCGATCCGGTAAAGCGGGTTTTCCGCTGTGCGCCGGAACACCGAAAACACCGCCACCTCCCGCAAGCTTGAGATGCCATAGTCCCGCCACTCGCCCGCGGCCACCATACGGCCATAGAGCGACAGAATCACCGACAGCTCCGTCCGATGAAAAGACACTTGTTCAGGAGCCTTGAAGGTCGGGCGCATCGGGGTAGGCGGTTGCACAGTCATGCCCCCAAATTCTCCACCTTTTTTAGATAAATCAACCCTGCCCTCATTCTGCCTCATTTAAATCTGCAAATGGCCGCGTGGGGATCGCTTTTTTGCCAAAGCAAAAGGGCATCTTATCCTCATAGCGAAACTAAAACGCTACCTCCGGCGGCGCGGCGTTATTGCCCCCACCCAGTCTGTGCTGCCGGAGGCACTTTGGTTTCGCCAGAAGAACCGCCCGCTGAGGGCGGTTTTTTTGTGCGCCCACGGCCGCCGCCCTCACGCAAAGCTGCCCTGACAGAACCAGCCCGCCGACATGGTTCCGCCATGGGCAAAGTAAAGCCACAGCTTCTCGCCGCTCGCGCAGCTCACCCGCCAGTAATCGCGCACCCCGCTGCGCCAGTCCGGCTCATCCAGCCACCACTCCGGCGCGATGCGCTCCGGTCCCGCTGCACCTGTCGCCACCATATCCCGCCCGCGCCAGCGGAACCGTTCCGGCAAACGCGGTGTATCCGGCGCCATCACCGGTTCGGGTCGCCACATCAACAACGGCCGCGCCACCATGGGCTTCGGCCAATCCTCCCGCCACGGCTCCGACCATGCCGCGTGCTGGGTCTGTGCTGCTTTCTCGGGGATATGGCTCGCCCCGGGGTGCCGCCGTGTGATCTGCTCCAACCCGATCCGCGCGCCAATCCGCCCCACCAGATCATCAATCACATGGGCGTCCGACACGCGCCGCGCGGCCGCCTGCCGCGCCTCCAGATGGCCGGCTGTGTGCCGCGCATGCAGGGTCTCCAGCCGCAAGACCTCAAGGCGCAGCATGTCGATGCCAAAGCCCGCGTCGATGTCATCGAGCTTCATCCGCAACAAAGGCCGCAGCCGATCCGGATCATCGCTCGCCCGCGCCAGCCCGACCTCGATCCCCTGCATGGTCTGATCGGTGCGAAACACCTGTAGGCGCACCACACGCGCGCCCTTGCCCTTCTTGCGCAACCGCTCACACAGCGGCGGCAGCAACCGGTCAATCGCCGCCCAGACGTCGTCCTCAAGCCCGATCGGTTCGGGCAATGTCATGCGCACCGCAAACGTCGGCTCCACCGCCGCTGGGCTCACCGGTTCCGGCGCGCTGCCCAGCGCCTGATCAAGCCGCAGCACCAATCCCTTGCCAAACCGCCGCGCCAGCGCCGCGCGCGGCTGTCCGGTCAGATCTCCGATCCTGCGCAGCCCCAATCGCGCCAACTCTGCCTGCGTGTCCCCTTCCAGCCGCAACCCCGCCACCGGCAAATCCGCCAAGGCCGAATGCGTCTGCCCCGCAGGCGCAATCCGGCCCACATCCGCAATCCCCGCCGCCACCAGTGGCGGCGTGCCGCCCCGCGTCCAATGCCGCCGCTTCACCGCGCGCGACCGTGTCGCCCGCGCCTCTTGTTGAATGTCATCCCCACTGCGATGCACCATCGCACCGGGCTGCGATGCAAACCGCGCCAGCGCCCAGGCCGCGCCCAAAGTGTCGGCCACCCCCGCACGCACCGTCAGTCCCAGATCGCCACAGTCCTGCGCCACCTGCGTCAAAAGCCCCTGCTCACCCCCAAACAGATGCGTACAGCCCGTCAGATCAATCACCAAACCATCCGGCGGCGCCTCCGCCACCCATGGCGAAAACTTCCCTGCCCAGCGTCGCAACACCTTCAGAAACGCCGCCTCCGCCTGCGGGTTCTGCAACCGCGCAATAAGCTGCGGACAGACCGCCTGCGCATCGCGAAGAGGCTGATCCAACGTCAGCCCCTCAGCCTCAGCCTGTGCATTCATTGAGGAAATCACCTGCATCTGGCCGGTGTCGCGCAACACCGCCAAAGGCGCGTCAAACGTGCCCCGCTCCATCCGGAGCAGGCGTTCGGCCCCCAGTCTGGGAAACCACAACGACAGGATGCGACGGTTCGGCATAGGCAGCACACAGAACAGAATCGTGATGTTTGTTCTTTTTATGTTCTCATAATTTTTGCTTGATTCCCAGACCCGCTTTGCGCTGCTGTGACATCAAGCTTCACAAAAAGGAAAATCCATGCGCCGCACACTCCTGATCGCCGCCCTTCTGACCGCCACGCCGCTTTTGGCACACGACGGCGTCAAAGACCCACAGGTCATGGCCCGCATGGATGGCATGGCCGCCATCGGTGCCGCCACCAAGACGCTTGGCGATATGGCCAAAGGGCAAACCCCCTTGCATCAGGCCAAAGCCCGCATGGCACGTGACACCATCGTCACGCAGGCGGGCAAAATCTCCACGTTGTTTGAACCCGAGGCCAGCGATCCGAAATCCGAAGCCCTGCCCAACATCTGGACAGACTGGGCGGATTTCACCGCCAAAGGCGAGGCGCTCAAGGCGGCTGCAAAAGGACTCGATTTCACCGATCAGGCCGCGCTCGCGGCCTCAATGCGCACCTTGGGCGGCAGTTGCGCCGCCTGCCACAAGGTCTATCGCAAATAGGTTTGTCGGCGCCGCGCCGCCCCACGGCAACGCGTCGCCAACCGCGTTTAACCGCAGCGTACGGCGATGATCTTGCCGTCTTCATCGTGAATCACATTCAGCCGGTTTTCATGGAAATCCATCGTCGCCGGAGAGCCGTCCTGCATCACCCGCACCATCTCCGGCACGGTCACGCCCTCAAGCGCAGATTTGTCCTGCCCCACGAGAAACTGAAACGTTTCCGGCTGGCAAATCTCGCTGCCGACCACTTCGGCCGCCTCTTCTTCGCCGCCCATACAGCCTGCAACCGCCATCACCGACGCCAATGCCGCGCCCCAAATCTTAATGCTCATACCTACAACTCCTTGAACACATTAATAGTTGTCGCAAACCGACCTTAATCCTTCGCCCCCTTACCGGAGCATCTGGCATCAGTCTGCCATCTTCTGCATACAAGGTTGCAAAGACCGCGTGTTTCAACCACGCTTCACAAAACACTCGGAGGATAGGCGAAATGATGCGCACTCGTGCCGCCGTGGCTCTCGAAGCCGGCAAACCACTCGAAATCATGGAAGTGAACCTGGAAGGCCCGAAAAAGGGCGAGGTTCTTGTGGAAATCAAGGCCACAGGCCTGTGCCACACTGACGAATTCACCCGTTCGGGCGCCGACCCCGAAGGACTGTTCCCCTCAATTCTGGGCCACGAAGGCGCAGGCGTTGTCATGGAAGTGGGCGAAGGCGTCACCACGCTGAAACCGGGCGATCACGTGATCCCGCTTTACACACCGGAATGCCGCGAATGCCACGCCTGCCTCTCGGGCAAAACCAACCTCTGCACGGCGATCCGAGGCACACAGGGCCAAGGTCTCATGCCTGACGGCACATCCCGCTTTTCCATGCTCGATGGCACGCCGATCTATCACTACATGGGTTGCTCGACCTTCGCGAACCACACGGTTCTGCCGGAAATCGCGCTGGCCAAGGTCCGCGACGACGCGCCTTTTGACAAAATCTGCTACATCGGCTGCGGCGTCACAACCGGCATCGGCGCGGTGATCAACACCGCGGGCGTCGAAATCGGCTCCACAGCCGCGGTCTTCGGCCTCGGTGGCATTGGCCTCAACGTGATCCAAGGCCTGCGCATGGCGGGTGCTGACAAAATCATCGGCGTTGATTTGAACGACGACAAAGAAGAGATGGCGCGCAAATTCGGCATGACCGATTTTGTAAACCCGTCCAAGCTCGGCGATCAGTCCGTCACCGAAGCCATTATTGAGCTGACCAAAACCGAAAAAGACGCGTTTGGCGGCGTGGACTATTCCTTTGACGCCACCGGCAACGTGAACGTCATGCGCGACGCGCTGGAATGCAGCCACCGTGGATGGGGCGTCAGCGTCATCATCGGCGTGGCCCCTGCAGGTGCCGAAATCTCCACCCGCCCGTTCCAGTTGGTCACAGGTCGCGTCTGGAAAGGCACAGCCTTCGGCGGCGCCAAAGGCCGCACCGACGTGCCGCAGTTTGTCGACTGGTACATGGACGGCAAAATCGAGATCGACGAGATGATCACCCACAAGCTGACGCTGGACCAGATCAACGAAGGCTTTGATCTGATGCACGCAGGCAAATCGATCCGGGCTGTGGTTGAATTCTGACCAACCCGGCCCAAAACCAATCGTAGGGTGCGCGGTCTCCGCGCACCTTTTTCTTTACCCGATCACCGGACAACCCAACGTGCGCTGTAGCGCTGCCACCAACTCGTCCACCGTCTCCGTGGTGACAAACAATCCACCGGTCTGCTCTGCCAAACAACTTGCCACGGTGGTGCCACCCAACGGGTCCTGCTCCGGGTTGTTCCAGGCAAAGAAATCCACCTCTGCCCTGAACCCGATGACATGCACCACCAAGTCCCGCGCAGTGGCCCGAAACTCGCGCGCCATTTCGCAGGGGCGCCCGCCGCAGGTCTCATTGCCATCGGTCACAAGCACCACCACGCCCGGACTGTTGCGATAATCCATCACCTCTGCCGCCTGCCGCACTGCGTCGGTCAACGGCGTCAGCCCGTCCGGTTGCAACCCGTCGATCGCCGCGATCACCGGCCCCGCCGAAGCCTCTTTTGGCCCAAAGCGTAGATCAAGGTTGGAGCACGCCCCCTTCGGGCCCGGCCCGTAAATCATCAACCCCACTCGCCTGTAAGGCTCAATATCCGGCATCGCACGGCGGATCGCCTCGCGCGCTTCCTTGATGCGGGTGTTGGGACCGGTTTCAAAGCTGATTTCCGCCATCGAAGTCGAGCCATCAAACACCAGCATCGCATCTGTTGCACAGGCACCGATCTGCGCCACAGGTGCATCCGCACTTGCCACGAGCGCCGCCACGAAACATCCGGTTGTCAAAATACGCGTCATATTGAAACTCTGCCCCGTTGTCCGTTTCTTGGCCAATCACAAGACAGACATCGTGCCCCGCGTAGCGCTTAAGGGCAGCGCCCACAGTCACGACAAAAACAAAGCGTCAAGGATTGGGACATCCCCACCCGTGCGAAAAAAGACTAACTGTCCTTCACACCGTACCGCGCCATGAACATCTCCACAGCGCCGTCCACCACACGGTCAATTTCCGCTTGGGAAAACTCGGTCTGCACGCCGGTCACCAACCGCAGAAACAGCCCCGCCTTGCACAATTCCGGAAACTGATCCGCCGCCAAGGCACGGTCCGGAACAACAATCTCGCCCCGTGCTTCGGCAACCTCAAGAAACTCGCACATGCGATCAATCAGGATCTTCGGTCCGGTTTCAAAAAACTGCCGCCCCAACTCGGGAAAGCGCTCGCCTTCCGCGACACAGACCCGAAACATGTTCCAGCCGAATTCGCTGAGAACAATCTCCATCAGGCCACGACCAACCACGCCCAGAACCTCTTGGACGGATTGCTCCACATCCACAGCAGCCTCAAGCGTTTCCGCCTGTAGCTGACACTCAACCCGCGCGACCTCCATGAACAGGATACGCTTGTCGGGAAAGTAACTGTAGAGAGTGGCTTTGGACACGCCCGCACGTCGGGCGATGTCATCCACGCCGATGCTTTCAAACCCATGCGCCATGAACAATTCCCGCGCGCTCTCCAGCACCTGATCGTACTTGCGGCCTTTGCGAATGATCGGAGAGCTTTCGTTCATAATCCTGGGGCAACCTCGGCAAACAAAACGTTTGTCGAATATAAACTGACCAGTTCAGTTTCAGCAAGCGCCGATGCCTCAACTGGCGACCCGCTCCGGCATCCGCCTCTCTTTGCGGGCATTTTGCCAACAAAAAGCCAAGGTAGCGTTTGCCCCCGCTGTCGGGCGTGCTACGCAGAGACCATGTTGCCGATCTTTCTGAAGACATTGCCGTTTTTTGCCATCATCGCGCTGGGCTATTGGGCCGGACGTACGCGATTTTTTTCGGCAGAGGCCACAGCCTATCTGACCAAGTTCGTGTTCTTTTTTGCCCTCTCCGCCATGCTCTTCCGATTTGCCGCGAACCTCAGCCTCGCCGAAGTCATCAACTGGCGCCTGATGGGGGGCTATCTCTGGGGCTGTGCTGTGGTCTATGGCCTCGCCACGATCGTCGCATTTCTGCGCAAACAGGACGTCGCCACCGCCGCCGTCGAGGCGCAATGCGCGGTCATCGGCAACACCGGATTTCTGGGCGTGCCGATGCTGACTCTTCTGATGGGCCCCGCCGCCATCGGACCGGTGATGCAGCTTTTGGCCGTTGATCTGATCGTTTTCTCAAGCCTAATCGTGATCCTGATCACCGGAAGTCGCGACGGGCGCATGTCGCTCAGCATCCTGCGAACCGTGGCCGGCGGCCTGATCCGCAATCCGATGATCGTTGCGATCTCACTAGGTTTTATCTGGTCCGCGCTGGAAATCCCGATCCCCGATCCGATGAACGAGTTCCTCGCCATTCTTGGCGGTGCCGCCACACCGGGCGCTTTGTTTGCCATCGGCGCCTCACTTGCCACCAAATCCGCAGAGCGTATCAGCGTCGCGGCATGGCTTAGCTTTTGCAAACTCGTCCTGCACCCGCTCGCAGTCGCCATCGCCGTTCTCTGGCTCTTTCCGATCGACCCCTATTCTGCCGCAGTGGTGATCGCCGCCGCATCGCTGCCGGTGGCTGGCAATGTCTACATGCTGGCCCAACACTACGGCGTCGCGCCACACCGCGCATCCGCCGCAATCCTCGTTTCCACCGCTTTCAGCATCGGAACTGTCTCGGCTGTGATTGCATGGGTCATGCAACTCTGACATCGTGGCCGTGATCCATTCCGATCAAGGAGAACACCATGGAAATCATCTCGGAAAACCGCGCCTTTGGCGGCACGCAAGGCGTCTATAGCCATCGCTCACATTCGACTCATTGCGAGATGACCTTTGGTCTGTTTCTGCCCGAAGAAGCGCAACACACACCCGTTCCCGTGCTTTGGTATCTTTCCGGCCTGACCTGCACCCATGAAAACGCGATGGTCAAAGCCGGCGCACAGCAATGGGCCGCCGAACAAGGCATCGCGCTTGTTTTCCCTGACACCTCGCCCCGTGGCGATGACGTGGCCGATGATGACGCCTACGACCTTGGCAAAGGCGCCGGTTTCTATGTGAACGCCACGCAAAAACCATGGGCTCCGCATTTCCGTATGTGGGACTACATCGCCGAAGACCTGCCCTCGATGCTGCAGGAAGAGTTCGCGCTGGACATGTCCCGCCAATCGATCATGGGCCATTCCATGGGTGGGCACGGGGCGCTGACCTTGGCCATGGGCCTGCCGGGCCGCTACAAATCCGTGTCGGCTTTTGCCCCGATCACAAACCCGACCGCGTCGGACTGGGGGCGCAAACAGCTGTCGGCCTATCTGGGCGATGACGAAGCAACATGGGCCGCGCATGACGCCACCGTGATGATGCGCGACAAAGGCTTTGACGGCCCTCTGCTGGTAGACACCGGCACCAATGACCAGTTCATCGACCTGCTGAAACCAGAAGCCCTCGCCGCCGCCGTGGCCGAGCGCCGCCAAGAAGGCATCCTGCGCCTGCAAAAGGGCTATGACCACAGCTACTTCTTCGTCTCGACCTTCATGGAAGAACACATCGCCTTCCACGCCGAAGCTCTCTACGCGGATTGATCCAATGGCCATCTATGTCGACGCCGATGCCTGTCCGGTAAAAGCCGAGGTCGAGCGCGTCGGCACCCGCCACAAGGTTCATATATTCGTGGTATCCAACGGCGGCCTGCGCCCGTCGCAAAACCCGTTGGTGGAAAACGTCATCGTACCCGAAGGCCCCGACGTGGCCGATATGTGGATCGCCGATCGCGCCGCCAAAGGCGACGTCGTCATCACCGGCGACATCCCGTTGGCCGCCAAATGCGTCGAGGCTGGCGCACGGGTTCTCAAACACAACGGCGAGGCCCTGACCGCAGCCAACATTGGCAACGTACTGGCGACCCGCGATCTGATGGCCGACCTAAGGGCCGCCGACCCCTTCCGCCAAGGCGGCGGCAAAGGCTTCACCAAGGCCGACCGCAGCCGGTTTCTGGATGCGTTGGAGCGTGAACTCAGAGCCGCGGCGCGGGGCTGAGGGCACACTCAATCATTTCGAAACAAATTCTGATCCATGTCGCTTTCGCTCTAGACACTTGCCGCAAATCACCGCCCAAGTGAACAGATGTTCAGCCGCATCCCCTTAGGGCCCCTCTCCGCGCTCATTGCCGTGTTTTTCTTCTCGCTCAATGACGCCGCGATCAAATTTCTGTCGGGCGACTATGCCCTGCACCTGATCGTACTCTTCCGCTCCCTGATTGGCCTCTCAATACTGCTGGTGGTCATCGTACCGTTTCAGGGCGGCCTCTCGGTTCTGCGCACCAATCGGCTTGGCATGCACCTTCTGCGCGGCCTCTGCGTGGTCGCTGCCAATACCACGTTCTTTTTGGGCCTCGCAGTGCTTCCGCTGGCTGACGCGATGGCAATCTTCTTCGTTTCCCCGCTCCTGATCACCGCCTTCTCAGCCCTTCTCCTCGGCGAACACATCGGCCCACGCCGTCTGGCCGCGGTCAGCGTCGGCCTTGTGGGCGTTCTGATCATGATCCGTCCAGGGGCCGATGGCTTTAACGTAGCCCTGCTCTTCCCCTTCGCCGCCGCCTTTGCCTATGCCATGCTGCACGTTCTCACCCGCAAAATCGGCGCCACCGAAAGCGCGGCAACCATGTCCGTCTACATCCAGATCGTCTTTGTGGTGGTGTCATCCATTGTGGGTCTCACCCTCGGTCATGGCACCTATGAGGGCACCGGCCCCGAGATTTTCGACTTCCTGCTGCGCGCATGGCATTGGCCTGCCGCAAGTGACTACTGGATTCTCGTGCTTCTGGGGGTGGCCTCTGCCATGGGCGGCTTTTTCATCTCCCAAGCCTACCGCATTTCCGAAGCCAGCCTGATTGCCCCGCTGGAGTATGCCGCCATGCCCATGGGCGTTGCCTTTGGCGTGGTGATCTTTGGTGAATGGCCGTCAACAACCACTTGGGTCGGCATGGTGTTGATCATCGGCTCCGGCCTGTTTGTTTTCTGGCGTGAGGCCGGAACCCCCGCAGACACCGGCCCCGACCGCCCTCGCACCCGTCGCTGAGACCAAGGCGTTTGCAAACGCCTTGGTCTCAGCGATTTCCAAATTGCTTTCCCATACCGAAAGCGCAGTCTAAGGTCTGCACCAAAAGACAGCTCATAGGGCCACCACAATGACCGATATCCAAGCCGTTATCTTTGACATCGGCAACGTGCTGATCGAATGGCAACCGGAAAACTTCTATGACCGCACTGTCGGAGAAGCCCGCCGCCGCGCCTTCTTTGCCGACACCGACATCCACAGCCACCACGCCGAAATCGACGCCGGCGCCTCCCTGCCTGGGATGATCGAAACCCTGATCCCGCGCTATCCGGAATACGAGCGCGAATTGCGCATGTGGAACGACAACTGGAACGATCTGGCCTCCCCCGTCATTCCCCACAGCGTGCGCCTCTTGCATGCTCTCAAGGCCAAAGGCACAACGCTTTTCACTCTCACCAACTTCGGACACGACAACTTCCCGCTCAGCCAGACCGTCTATCCCTTCCTGACGCTCTTTGACCGCGAATATGTCTCCGGCCGCCTCAAGATGATCAAACCCGATCCCGCCATCTATGCCCATGTAGAAGCAGATTGCGGCCTTGCGCCCGGAACCCTGCTTTTTGCCGATGACCGCCCCGAAAACATCGCCGCTGCCTCCGCCCGCGGCTGGAAAACCCACCTCTTTGAGACCCCACAAGGCTGGGCCGACCGCCTTGTTGCCGAAGGCCTGCTGACCAAGGAAGACGCCAAATGAGCACCATCATCAACTTTGCCGAAGGCGAAAAAAACCTCGACTGGATCGGCCTGACCGACGCCCTCGCTGCGGGCCACCAACTGCCCAAGGCCGAAATTGCCGACGCATTCCTTTACCGCGGCAAAGACACGCTCCTGCAACGTCAGGCATGGATCGACGGTCTGGGAATTGCTGTGAAATCCGCCACCGTCTTTCCCGAAAATCCGGCGCAGGATGTGCCGATGATCCACGGCGCGGTTACGCTCTTTGACGATGCCCACGGTATCCTCGCCGCGCTCTTGGACTTCCACCTTGTGACCAAATGGAAAACCGCTGGCGACAGCCTTCTGGCAGCCCGCCGCCTCGCCCGACCAGACAGCTCCAACATCTTGATCGTCGGTGCTGGCACCGTCGGGCGCAACCTTCACGCCGCCTATTCCGCTGTCTTTCCTGATGCCAAATTTACCATCTGGAACCGCACACAGGCCAATGCCGAAAAAATGGCCGCCGAGTTTGACAACATGGCCGTGGCCACAGATCTCGAAACCGCTGTGGGCGAGGCCGACATCGTAACCTCTGCCACCATGTCGACGGAACCAACTCTGCGCGGCGACTGGCTGCAACCGGGTCAACACGTCGATCTGATTGGTGCCTACCGTCCCGACATGCGCGAAATTGACGACGTGGCCCTGCAACGGGCACGGGTCTTTGTCGACAGCTTCGACACCACGATTGACCACATTGGAGAGCTGAAAATCCCGCTCGCCTCCGGCGCCATCAAACGCGAGGACATCATCGCGGACTACTACGATCTGAACGCCTTCAAGCGCACCACAAACGACGAGATCACCCTGTTCAAAAACGGCGGGGGCGCGCATCTCGACCTGATGACCAGCCGCTACATTCTCGATCAGTTTCAAGCCCCGTAGGGCCGCGCACTGTTGCGCAACACCGCGCGTTAAGAAAGACGCCGGCGATAAAGTCACACCGCCGCAATACCGACGCGATACCGACGTTTTACCAACGTCACATCGCCTGCCAATCCGGCTGTTAATTTCCCCTCAGGCTGTCGCGGCCTGACGGGGCTCTTTGATCGGCAAATGCACAATCGCACTGAACGCCCCGACGCCGACACCGATCCACCAGACCATCGTATAGTCGCCATAAGCGTCATACATCCGCCCCCCAAGCCACACGCCCAGAAAGCTGCCAAGTTGGTGGGAAAAGAACACGATGCCATAAAGCGTGCCCATGTATCGCAGCCCGTACAAATGCGCGACAAGACCAGAGGTCAGCGGCACTGTTGCCAGCCACAAAGAGCCCATGACAATCGAGAACACCACCACGCTCATCGGCGTGATCGGCATCATGATGAACACCGCCGCGGCAATGGTGCGCCCCGTGTAAATACCTGCCAACAAATACTTTTTGCTGAAATGCTTGCCAGCCCAACCGGCCAGCAACGTGCCCCCGATATTTGATAGACCAATCAGAGAAATCGCCACCGCACCCAAGGCAGACGTCGAACTGATCCCCAGCCCGTCCAGCATCCCGCCCGGCATGATCGGCCCGCACATTTCGGTGATCATCGCCGGAAAATGCGCGGTCACAAAGGCCAGTTGATAACCACAGCTGAAAAATCCCAGGAAAATCAAAGTGTAAGACGGGTCGCGAAAGGCCTTCATCAGGATCGCCCCCATGCTCTCCTGCAACTCCACCTTGCTGGCTACGGGGGCCCGCATCATCGGCAACAACAACAGGGTCGACAGGATCGCCACCGCAAACAGAACAAAGGTTTGCTGCCATGTCATAAACGTCAAAAGCCACTCGGCGGTTGGTGCGCCAAAGACTTGTCCCGCCGATCCGGCCGCCGTGGCAATCGCCAGTGACATCGACCGGTTTTCATCCGAGCTGGCCCGCCCCACAACCGCAAGGATCACACCAAAGCCCGTGCCTGCGATGCCAAATCCCACAAGGATTTCAAGCATCTGGTGCTGCTCTGGCGTCACCGCAAAACTCGACAACACCAATCCCGCCGCATAGGTCAACGCGCCAAGAACAATCGCCTTGCGATCCCCGATCTTTTCCGCAATCGCCCCGAAAATCGGCTGACCAATGCCCCACGCGAGGTTCTGAATCGCGATTGCCAGCGAAAACTCCGCGCGCAGCCATCCGAATTCTTCGGCGATCGGGATCTGGAACACCCCGAAACTGGCGCGGATCGAGAACCCGACCATAATAATGACACAGCCCACAATCAGAACCGGAGTGAACAACGGTGTTTTGGGCTGCATGACATGTCTCCTCTTCGCGTCCGCGCACCCTGCCGCGCTGTGCGCCACCGGTCAATTCAGCATTTGTTAACCCACACATCACACAGTCTTAAGCGAAACCTGTGGTCCCTTTCCCTTGCCGCTTTCTTGCTCTACTTGGGTTTTATGACGACCCTGCCCGAAATTTATTCCGCCCGTATAGCCGACGGCGACTTGCACCACGACGACGCTCAGGAAGCGGTGTTGCCGCAGTTCGAGCGTATCCGTGCCGAGCTGGAAAAGCCGGTGAAGAAAAGCTGGTTCCGCAAAGCCACACCAGACCCTGTTCAGGGGCTCTATCTCTGGGGCGGTGTCGGGCGCGGAAAATCCATGCTGATGGATTTGTTCGTCGACAGCCTCGATGTGCCCGTGCGCCGCGTGCATTTCCACGCCTTCATGCAGGAAATCCACGAGGCCATGCACAAGGCACGGCAACAGGGCGTCGAGGATGCGATTGCGCCTGTCGCCAAGGCGGTATCGGACTCGGTCCGTGTGCTTGCTTTTGATGAAATGCAAATCACCGACATCACCGACGCCATGATCGTTGGCCGTCTGTTTGAACAGCTTTTTGCCGCCGGCACAGTGGTTGTCACCACCTCAAACCGTGTGCCCGACGACCTCTATAAACATGGTCTCAACCGTCAACTTTTTCTTCCCTTTATTGGTCTTATCAAAGAAAAGATGCGCGTCTGGGAACTGGTCAGCCCAACCGACTACCGCCAGAACCGCCTTGCCGGCTCACCGGTCTATTTCGTGCAGGCCGGCACCGAGGCCCGCGACCAGATCAATGCAATCTGGACCGACCTCACCGGCGGCGCGGCGGACCCACTGATGCTCACGGTCAAGGGCCGTCAGGTCGAAATCCCACGGTTCCGCAACGGCGTTGGACGCGCGACGTTTTATGATCTGTGCGGCAAAATGCTTGGCCCCGGAGATTATCTCGCAATCTCCGAAGCCCTCAAGGTTCTGGTGCTCGAAGACGTCCCGACACTGAGTCGCAATAACTTCAACGAAGCCAAACGCTTCGTCACCCTGATCGACGCTCTTTACGAAGCCAAAGTCCGGCTGATCTGCTCAGCCGCGGCCCAACCGGAAATGCTCTATCTAGAGGGCGAAGGCACCTTCGAATTTGAACGCACGGCCTCGCGCTTGCGTGAAATGCAAGATGCTGGCTGGGGCAAAGACGCCTAAGGCAATAACTCAAAACGCAACTCAAACACCCTCTTGCTGACAGGCAAGGGCGCCAACTCGGCGTGACCATCTATTGTAAGGAAAATGGCAGGGGCACCAGGGCTCGAACCCGGGACCTACGGTTTTGGAGACCGTCGCTCTACCAACTGAGCTATACCCCTAACGTGCGGATTGTCCTAAGCCACCGATGCGGGAGAGGCAAGAGGGAAATCGAGCATTTTCGCACCGCTCTGGCCATAGGCAGGTCTGCGCGATAAGACAGGGCCGAACCGAACAAGAGATCGCCCCTGTGAGCCTGAAATCTTTCCGTAAGAAAATCGCCGACAGCGAACGCGTCAACCAAGCCGTAGAAGGGCTTCTGGCAGGCTACGTCCGCTTCGCCTATCGCACATCCCGCTGGACCCGCACCGGATGCGAAGACATGGATGCTTGCGTCGCTCGCGGCGAGCCGGTGATTTTTGTGGTGTGGCATCAGCGCCTTATCATGGCGCCATATATGTTCAACGCGCCCGAAGGCGCCCGAATCTGCGCGCTGACCTCCGCTGCCCGCGCAGGGCGGCTGGCCGGTCAGATTCTTGTCAGACTGGGGTGGGAAACCATCCCGATGTCGAGCCACAAACGCCACGTGACCCTGTCACGAGAAGTCCTCAAACGCATCAAAGAGGGTTGCTCCATCGGCATCGCAGCCGACGGCCCCCGCGGCCCGGCCCGTGTCAGCTCTACAGTTCCAATTGTTTGGGCCCGCTCCTCCGGCGCGCGGGTCTTTACCGTGGCCTTCGCCCAAAAGCGGGTGTTGCGCCTGCCAACTTGGGACAAGCAGATGTTGCCGCTGCCATTCACGCGCGGCACCATCACCTGTCAGGAATGGACCGACGACGTCCCCCGCAAACCCAGCGACGAACAAGTGGAGACCCTGCGCCTAAGCGTTCAGGATGCGCTTGATCACATCACCGACACTGCGGATGCCGAACTCGGAAAACCGAGCGAAAACTATCGCTTACAGGCAGATCATTCGTCCATGGCCGAATAACGGACACGCATTTGCACCGCCTGCACATATTGCGCCGCGCCCACCAAAGACTTCAGAAACCTCTTTAGTTGCGATCTAGGCAAATCCGCGGCCATGGCCTCATCAAACCGCGTTTCGGCCGCCACGTAGTCGCCTTCCCCCACCAGAACAAGAGATTCATAAAACATCAGGAACGCAGCATCGGGATATTCGGCCAAAGCCGCATCAACTGCGGGTCGCGCCTGCTCGAATTGTTCCTGCTCCAGCAGAATACGCAAGAGCAGACTGTGATCGAAATAGTCCTGATCCTGGTTCTCAAACACCTTCGCCAACAAATCCAGCGCCTCAGATGCCCTGTCCGCATTCCACAGGAAACGCGCCTGCCAATAAATCAAATAGGGATCGTACCCGACAACTCCCACGGCCTCTTCCAAAGTCGACAAGGCGTCTGCGCCACGTCCCATCTCAGCCTCCGCGCGCGCGACACGAACATAGCCTTCGCTGCTTTCGGGCATTAGTGCAATCACACGTTTCCCGTCTTTCAGAGATTGCGCAGGACGGTCCAAATACAACAAAGCAAGTGACCGGCGGGACAGGGCCCAAGGATGGTCCGGATCAACCTGCAAGGCACGATTGAGCGCGTGCAACGCGGCATCCCACCCCTCGTCTTCGGTATGCACATAGCCAATGCCATAAAGTGCGTTGAAATCGTCAGGATTGAGCGTCAACGCCTCTTCAAACGCAGACAAAGCGTCATCATAGCGTCCTTCTTCTTCCAGCACCCACCCTTTTTGACGGATCGCCCATGCATATTCAGGATCAATTGCCAAAGCGGCATCCAGATAGCCGATCGTCTCGTCCAGAGAGATCTCCCCAAGTTCGTACAAGCTGGCTCCAAGTCCGGCGAGGGTGTCCTCTTCCGGCGCGACAGCAAGGGCTTTCTTGAACCAATCCGCCGCGACCTCATATCCTTCGCGGCCATAGGCCATCCAAGCCAGCCCGGCCAACCCCTGAGCCGCCGATGGATCCAGCGCATAAATGTCTTCAAACACAGCCTGCGCTTTGGCATCGTCCCCGACCCCTTCGTGGGCCCAAGCCAGCGAATCCATCATTTCGAGCCGATCTGCAAGCGTCGCACCGTTGCTCTCCAACGCCCTCGAGCAAATGTCGATCAACCGTTCTGCTGTGTCAGAGTAGTCGATACAAACGCTCTCATAGGTCTCCTCGCTGCTTGTCAAAAGAGGTTTGGCCTGAAGCGGATGCGCGATTGAAAGTACGGCAATCAAGGTAATTTCGGAAAAATTCATATGTACTATCAGCTTTTGGGATCGCGAACTGCAAACACCCTACTCAAATAGCCTCAGATGAAAAGTCAGGGTTTCGATCATCTCCGATGTTTCAGGCGCAGGACCTTTGGTCCGCCCAAAGATGGAAAACCGCGCCGTTTCGGGCGCGGCTCCACTGCCTTGGCTCAAGCCTGTTGGCGTGTTGCAGCAATCACCACGTCGCGAATGTTCACCCCTTGCGGCTGGCCATACATAAAGGCCGCAGTGCGGGCGATGTCGTCTGCAACCAGAACACCCCCCATCGACTCTTTCCACGCGTCATAACCCGCAACGATGTCCTTGTCTGTTGTGTGGCTCAGCAACTCGGTTTCAACCGCACCCGGGCAAATGGTCATGACCCGCACACCGCTGTCCGCCACCTCTTCCCGAAGGTTTTCGCTGATCGACGACACCGCGAACTTGGTGCCCACATAGGCGGCGTGGTTGGGAAATGATTTCTTCCCCGCTACAGACGAGATATTGATGATTGTTCCGGTCTCACGCGCCTTCATGTCGCCCAGCACAATCTGCATTCCTGTCAACAACGCCATAACGTTGACGTCAAACATCCGCTTCCATTCCATCGGATCCTGTGTGTCTATTTGCCCCAACAGCATCACACCGGCATTGTTCACCAAACAGTCAACAGGCCCAAAACGGGCTTCCGCCTCTTTGATGGCAGCCGCGAATGCAGCACTATCGGTCACGTCAACTTCGCGACACATCGCGTTAGGCAGGTTTAGCGCCTCAATGTTTTCAAGACGTCGTGCCACCAACAACAGCGCATGGCCCGCCTCCGAAAAACGCCGCGCGATGGCTGCACCGATACCTGAACTTGCGCCGGTGACAACAACTAGCGGCTTGATTGCGTTCGTCATGTGGATGTCCTTCCATATACCAAAGTCTTGGCTTCTATATGTGGAACACCCCCGACGACGGGAATGTCGAAAGCTACGGAAAACTTGCGCATTTCTGCGCCAATCCTACATCTAGCAGGAACGACAAAATCAAAATGTGATAAATCCTCCCACCGACGCAGGTTCCAAATGGACGTAATCGACAGCGTGAAAACCACCTACGGCTTTGGCTCCGGAGCTGGATTTGTTGAAACCTTCAACCCGGCGGTTCGGTTTTTCTGGTCAACACAACCGGTCGCGCGGGCACCGCTGATCTACAAAGCGGGGCTCGTCATCATCTTACAGGGTAGCAAGGTCGGCTATCTGGAAGATCGGGTTTTTCACTATGACAGGGACCAATATCTCGCGCTCAGCGTGCCGATCCCGTTTGACTGCGCAACCACCGCCTCCGAAGCCGATCCGCTTTTGGGCCTGTTTATTGATCTGGACCTGACCGAGGTGAATGACCTTGCGCGGGTTCTGCCTCTGGAAACCGCTCCGACAAAATCCTTCACGCAAATCGGGGTCGAACCGGCACCCGTCGGCACGGAAATGCACCAAAGCATCGCGCGCTTGCTGCAAACCCTGACGTCACGCCCCGCAAGCCTCGCAATTGGCAAAGGCTTGGTGCGCGAAATCACCTTTCATGCGCTTCAGGGGCCGCATGGTCTCGCTCTGCGCAGCATGACGCAGACCGACAGTCACCACGACAAAATCAGCCGCAGCATCGCCCGCATCCGCGAAAACTATACCGAAGACCTGACCGTAGAGGATCTGGCACGCGACGCCGCCATGAGCACCTCCGTTTTTCATCGGGCGTTCAAGGACATCACCGGATCATCACCGCATCAATATCTCAAAACCACGCGGCTTCATCGCGCCAAGGGGCTAATTGTGTCCCATGGTTTCCCCGTTGGCGAAGCCGCCCGAAGGGTCGGTTATGACAACCCCGCCCACTTTAGTCGGGAGTTCAAAAAACTGTTCAACGTCAGCCCCAAAGCGGCCCAGATGGCAGGCTATCAGGAAATCGACATCTAAGCCTGATCTCTCCGCCCAAAGCAAAAGAGCCGCCCCTTGGGGCGGCTCTTTCGTATTTCAACCGTCTTGGCTTTCGGGCGCTTTCAAGCTGGCTTGAAAGCC
>NZ_FOSZ01000012.1 GCF_900114415.1 Shimia haliotis
CTACACGCTTGCCATGCTCCGCCCAGAAACCTTCCGGGTCGTTGATCGAGGCCGCGTACATCGACGCGTAGCGTGCAGCCGTGATGTGGGCGTTTGCGGTCATGTCCGCAGAGGGCGGGTATGTGGTGTCAGACATTGTCGTACCTCGTGAGCTTAAATTTGAGGCGAGGGTAGGCGGCTGCGCCCAACTGTCAATCAGACCTTGGGCGCAGCCGGCAATTTCTTGCGATCAGATCGCCAGATATTCGGCGCGCAGTTCCTCGTTGGCGAGAACTTCGTCGGCCGCGCCGTCAAAGACGATGCCACCAGTGTCGAGGATCACTGCACGGTCTGCGAGTTCCAGAGCGCGCACCGCATTCTGCTCGACAATTACGGTGGTGATGCCTTGCTCCTTGATGATGCGCAGAGTCTTTTCGATCTCGTCCACGATCACCGGCGCCAGACCTTCGTAAGGCTCGTCAAGCAGCAACACTTTGATGTCACGGCTCAGTGCGCGCGCGATGGCGAGCATTTGCTGCTCTCCACCCGAAAGCGTGACGCCTTCCTGTTTGCGGCGCTCGCCAAGGCGGGGGAAGAGTTCATAAAGACGCTCTTTGGACCAGCCGATAGGTGGTGCGATTTGCGCAAGCTCGATGTTTTCCTCAACCGTCAGGCCGGGGATGATGCGGCGGTCTTCGGGCACAAGGCCAATGCCGGCCTGCGCGGCCTCATGGCTTTTCATCAGGTGCAGCGGCTTGTGGTCGAGCCAGATCTCGCCATGGGTGACTTGGGGGTCATCCATGCGTGCGATGGAGCGCAGGGTCGAAGTTTTGCCCGCGCCGTTGCGGCCCAGAAGGGCGAGGATTTCGCCCTCGTGCACGTTGAAGCTGATGTTTTGGACGATGTAGCTCTCGCCGTAGTAGCTTTCCATGTTCCAGACGGACAGGAAGGCCGGGGCGGTTTCGGCCATGTTATGGCCTTTGGAGAAATCCGGTTTCACATTCATTGTGGCTCTCCTTATGCGGCTTCACCGAGATACGCTTCGCGCACCTTCGGATGGCCTTTGATGTTTTCCGGATCGTCTTCGACCAGCGGGGTGCCCTGTGCCAGCACGGTGATGCGCTGTGCCAGAGAGAACACGACGTGCATGTCGTGCTCGATGATCGCGATGGTGATGTCGCGCTCGTCGCTGATCTGTTTCAGAAGATCGATGGTGTTGTTGGTGTCGGCGCGCGCCATGCCTGCGGTCGGCTCGTCGAGCAGCAACAGGCGCGGTTCCTGTGCTAGACACATGCCGATTTCCAGACGACGTTTGTCTCCGCGCGACATGCTGTCGGCGTGCATGTGTCGCTTGTCGGCCATGTTCATGTCGACAAGCATCGCCTCGGCTTTTTCCACGATGTCCTTTTCGGTCATCATGTTTTTCACCGCGTGCATGCGGAACGCACCGTCGCGGGATGCGAAACACGGGATCATCATGTTTTCCATGACCGAGAGGTCACCAAAGATTTCCGGTGTCTGGAACACGCGGGAAATGCCCATCTGGTTGATCTCGTGGGGGCTGCGGCCCAGAACCGACTGGCCGTCAAACATGACAGATCCGGTGTCGGGGATGAGCTTGCCCACAAGGCAGTTCAGCAGGGTGGATTTCCCGGCCCCGTTGGGGCCGATGATCGCGTGCACGCTGTTTTCCTTGACCGAGAGGTTCACGTCGCCGAGGGCCTGAAGACCACCGAACCGCTTACCTACGTCTTTGACTTCGAGAATTCCCATCTGTCAGTCTCCTTATTCTGCGGGTTCAGTGGTTGCGGTTTTGTCGTCAGACTTGCCGCGGGATTTGATCCATTTGCCGATGCGCTGACCGCCTTCAACAAGACCACCGGGCAGGAAGATCACAACGAGCATGAACATGATGCCCAGAGTCAGGTGCCAGCCTTTGCCGATGAAGGGGTGGATGATGAAGACCACGAAGTCCTCGATACCGTCCGGAAGGAAGGCAAACCACTGATGCAGGATGTTGTCGTTGATCTTGGAGAAGATGTTCTCGAAGTACTTGATGAAACCTGCGCCCAGAACCGGACCGATCAGGGTGCCGGTGCCGCCAAGGATGGTCATCAGAACAACTTCACCCGACGCGGTCCACTGCATGCGCTCGGCACCTGCAAGCGGGTCCATTGCCGCCATCAACCCGCCTGCGAGACCGGCATACATGCCGGAAATCACGAAGGCTGCCAGCGTGTGCGGGCGCGGGTTCAGACCGGTGTAAGACATACGGGTCTGGTTGGATTTGATCGCGCGCAGCATCATGCCGAATGGCGAACGGAAGATGCGGATCGACAGGTAGAACACGGCAATCATGATGATGGCACAGAGGTAGTAGCCTGCGTTGAAGTCAAAGCTCCATGCGCCGACGTTCATAGTGTGCGTGCTGTTCATGTAGATGCCGAAGAAATGCGGGAAGTCCTGCATGCCTTCGCCGTGGAAGATCTGTGGATCGTTCTTGTAGACCTGAAGGCCGGTCTCACCGTTGGTGAGGTTGAACTTCGGGTTCGAGAGCACCGAGTAGGCCAGTGCGAAGGACATTTGCGCGAAGGCCAATGTCAGGATCGAGAAGTAGATGCCCGAGCGGCGCAAGCTGACGTATCCGATCAGCACAGAGAAGAGACCCGCCATGATGATCGCCAGACCGATTGCCGGCACCACGTTGTAGCTCAGCAGTTTGAACATCCAGACCGCGGCGTAGGAACCGACACCCAGAAAGGCCGCGTGGCCGAAGCTGAGGTAGCCGGTGAGGCCGAAGAGGATGTTAAACCCGATGGCAAAGATGCCAAAGATGATGAAGCGTTGCATCAGGTCCGGATAGCCTGCGTTGAACTGCGCCATGGCGCTGTCGGCGGGGAAGGGGTTCAGGATGAAGGGTGCGAAGAGTGTCAGCACCGCAACAACCAGCAAGAGCGTGAGGTCGTTTTTATTTAGTCCAAGCATGTTCTTATTCCTCCATCACGCCTTTGCGGCCCATGAGCCCGCGAGGACGGGTCAGCAGCACGATGATCGCGACAAGGTAGATGATGATCTGGTTGATGCCGGGCAGGGTGGTCGTCGCCCAGGTCGTGGAAGCGAAACTTTCCAGAATACCCAGCATGAACCCGGCGAGCACGGCGCCCGGAAGGCTGCCCATGCCGCCAACCACAACAACCACGAAGCTCAGGACCAGGAAGTCCATGCCCATGTGATAGTTCGGCGGGTTGATCGGTGCATACATAACGCCCGCAAGGCCTGCCACACAGGCGGCGATTGCGAACATGATGGTGAAGCGTTTGTCGATGTCGATGCCCAGCAGGCCCACGGTTTCGCGGTCTGCCATACCGGCGCGTACGACCATGCCGAAGGTGGTGAATTGCAAGAAGGCAAACACACCCGCGATGACCAGCGCCGAGAAGCAGAAGTAGACAATCCGCCAGTTCGGGTAAGGCAGTTCGAAGCCGAACCACGCGCCGAGGTTGGAAACGCCCAACAGGGCATCCGGTGGCGGGGTCTGGATCGGGTTGGCACCGAAATAGTATTTTACGATTTCCTGCAGCACGATGGCGAGGCCGAAGGTCACGAGGATCTGGTCGGCGTGCTCACGCTTGTAGAAGTGCTTGATGAGGCCGCGCTCCATGATCAGACCAACGAGGATCATCACCGGAATGGCCAGAAGGATCGACAGCGGCACGGACCAGTCGATGATGGCGGCGCCCACCTCGGGGCCAAACCAGCTTTCGACATAAGGTGTTTCCACCTTCAGCGGATTGCCGAGGAAGTCTTTCTGGGTTTCGTCGATTGTCACATAGCTGAGTTGCAGCAGCTTGGAGAGCGACACAGCACAGAAGGCGCCAATCATGAACAGTGCACCATGTGCAAAGTTCACGACGCCCAAAGTGCCGAAAATGAGAGTAAGCCCGAGCGCGATCAGCGCATAGGCGGAGCCCTTATCGAGCCCGTTCAGGATCTGCAGGATGAATGCGTCCATTGTCTTCGACCTGTTGGTTGGTATGGCTGCCGGAACGACGTCCTGCCGTGTGAGGGCGGCGCCAGATGTAGCAGGACCGGCCGCGCAAAATGCGCGACCGGCTGGCTATGAGCCTGGGATCAAGCGCCCGCGTTACAGGTGCCCAGTGTCGCTTCGTCACCACCAAACATCGGGTGGTTCGGAGCGTAGGTAACCTGCTCTGCTGGGGTGATCTCGACGATCTCCAGCGTGTCGTAAGCGTTGGTCGGGTTCTCTGCACCGCGCACAACCAGAACGTCTTTGAAGCACTGGTGGTCGTCTTTACGGTACATGGTCTTGCCGTTGCCCAGACCGTCGAACTCAAAGTTCTCCAGAGCTTCTGCAACGCCACACGGGTTGAAGGTGCCCGCGCGCTCACATGCGTCAGCATAAAGCAGAACCTGAGCGTAGCAGGTCTGTGCAGAGTTGGATGGCGGCTTGCCATACTTCTCGCCGAACGACTTAACGAACTGCTTGGAACCTTCGTTCTGAAGCTGCCAGTTGTAGTTCATGGAACCCAGCACGCCTTTGATGTTCGCGCCGGCACCGGCGGCCATCAGTTCGGAGTAAAGCGGAACAACGATCTTGAAGTCTTTGCCGTTCACGACTTTGTCGAGCAGGCCGAACTGAACCGCGTTGGTCAGCGAGTTGATCATGTTGCCGCCGTAGTGGTTCAGAACCAGAGTATCGGCACCAGAGTTCAGAACCGGCGCGATGTAGGACGAGAAGTCCGTGGACGCCAGCGGGGTTTTCACTGTGTTGACAGTGTTCCAGCCCAGAGCTTCGGTGGAGGCCACGATCGACTCTTCCTGGGTCCAGCCCCAGTTGTAGTCTGCGGTCAGGTGATACGCGTTACGGTCGTTGCCCATCTCTTTGGCCAGAACGGGCGCGAGTGCGGCACCGGACATATAGGCGTTGAAGAAGTGACGGAAACCGTTTGCTTTGCGGTCTTTACCGGTCGTGTCGTTCGCGTGGGTCAGACCCGCCATGAAGATCACGCCAGCTTCCTGACACAGACCCTGAACAGCCACAGCAACACCCGAGGAAGAGCCGCCGTTGATCATGACAGCGCCGTCTTTTTCGATCATCGATTTGGCCGATGCGCGCGCTGCGTCAGATTTGGTCTGTGTGTCGCCCGTTACAAACTCGACTTTCTTGCCGAGGATGCCGTTGCCCTTCAGAGCCTTCGAGGTGAAGGTGTTCAGGCAGCCGCCATCGCCTTCGCCGTTCAGGTGCTCAACTGCCAGCTGTTGTGCCAGCAGCTCGTCGTTGCCTTCATCCGCATAGGGGCCGGTCTGGGGCACGTTGAAGCCCAGAGTGACCGACGAACCGGTGGGTTCATTGGTGTAGGCCGCAGCCGACTGAGCGGTAAAGATGGTCGGCAGCGCAACACCGGCGCCTGCGACAGCACCGGTTTTTAGCACGCGACGGCGTGTGTAATTGGTTTTGGACATTTAATCCTCCCGTTTAATCAGTCACCGCCCTTGGGGCTCCTCTTCCCCGACGGACAGCGCGCACTTATGTGCAAAATCATTATCGCGGCGAGTTCGAAAATTTCGCAACAACTGCTTTCAAAGACACAATTTTTTTGTAAAGTAATTCGCGTTGCAGTGCGGAAACTTGTAAAGTAATTTTTCTGCGCTGCGGAAAGTGATTGATTAACGTTAGGAAAACCCCATGGGGCGCGACACTTTGACAGGCAGCCGCATCCGCGAGAGGCGGGCAATGGCGGGCATGCGGCAAGCGGAGTTGGCCAAGGCGGTAGGCATTTCCGCGAGCTACCTCAATCTGATTGAGCACAACCGGCGCAGAATCGGCGGAAAACTCCTGGTGGACATCGCAGCAGAGCTTGGTGTTGAAGCCTCGCTATTGAGTGAAGGTGCCGAAGCTGCGGTGCTGGCTTCCTTGGGGGAGGCCGCAGCGGATGGCGCGCAGGCCGGTGCGGAAATTGATCGTGCAGACGAATTTGCTGGCAGGTTCCCGGGGTGGGCTGCTCTGGTGGCGCAACAACACCGGCGGATCGAGAATCTGGAGCGCACGGCGGTGACATTGACCGATCGTTTGACCCATGATCCGCATCTGGCAACATCGATGCACGAGATGCTGACGATGGTGACGGCAATCCGGTCAACGGCGGGAATTCTGGCAGAGCCAGGTGAGATCGAGCCGGAGTGGCAGAACAGATTTCACCGCAACCTGAATGAGGACAGTCAACGTCTGGCGGAAAGCTCTCAGCAGTTGGTGGCCTATCTGGATGGTGCGGGCGATGCCGCGGCGAGCCTGACTCTGCCAACTGAAGAGGTGGACGCCATGTTGGTGGCACACGGGTTCCGGTTTGATGCTCAAGTGAGAGCACAGCCAGAGGACATCCGGTCTTTCGCCAGCCAGCAGCCGGAATTGACCAGCGAGGCCTCTCAGGATCTGGCCGCGTCTGTTATCCGGCAATTGTCAGAAGATGCGCGGGATTTACCGGAAGACAAGATGGCGGCATTGTTGGCGCGACATGGGACTGCGCCCGTGGATATCGCCAATGAGGCACGGCTGCCGCTGACGGTGGTCTTGCGAAGGCTTGCGGCTGTGTCGGATGCTTTGCTGCCAATGGCCTGCGGGCTGGTGATGTGTGACGCGGCGGGCACGTTGATGCAGCGCAAGGCCATCGACGGCTTTCCGTTGCCACGATTCTCGGCCGCCTGTCCGAAATGGCCGCTGTTTCAGGCGCTGGCGCGCCCGATGCAGCCTTTGCGGCAGGTGGTCACAGTCACAGGCCGCGACGCGCGCAGCTTTGAGTGCTATGCGGTGGCGGAACCGATCGGGCCTCTCAGAGTGGATGAATCGCCGCTTTATCACAGTTATATGCTGGTCATTCCCTTACAGGCCGCGTCCGAGGGGCGGGAGGTCGGATCGACCTGCCGTGTCTGTCCAAGCGTCGGCTGTGAGGGGCGACGCGAGCCGTCTTTGTTGGCATGATTGACGCAAGCCCGCAATTTTCCTTGGCTTTTGGCGGGACGCCGCTAAGAATGGTTCGGCACTCATGAGACTTTCGGGGAGGGGAGGCTGCATGGGCAAGAGCGTTCTTCTGATAGAAGACGAACCCAATATCATCGAAGCGATCAGCTTCATTTTGTCCCGCGACGGCTGGTCCGTGGCCACCCATTCCAATGGGCATGATGCCGTTGGCGTGGTGATGGCGGCGCAACCGGACATCGTTATTCTGGACGTGATGCTCCCGGGCAAGACGGGCTATGACATTCTGCGAGAGCTGCGTGAAGAAAAAGGCATGGTCGACCTGCCTGTCCTGATGCTGACGGCCAAGGGGCAGGTCAAGGATCGTGAAATGGCGGAGCGCGCTGGCGCCAGCCGGTTCATGACCAAGCCGTTTTCCAACGCGGAAGTGTTGGAGGCTGTGCGCGAACTGGTGAACGCGTGAACGAGCGGCCAAAGCGGGTTTTTCTGGAACGGCAGAATTATCGCCGCCGCAGGTTGATTGATTTTATCCGAATGGTGCCGGTGTTTGGCGCGATTCTCTGGGCGGTCCCTTTGCTGTGGTCCACCGAAGAAGGACGCCAAGTGGCCACGTCTGACGCGATCGTCTTCATATTTTTTGTCTGGTTTGCGTTGGTCGGGGTGGGGTGCGTTCTCGCAAGGGCCCTGCGTGATGGCAATGACGGCAGCGCGCGGACACAGGACTGATGGGAACGCTGAATATCCTCGTTTCGGTGTGCCTGATATATGTGGCCTTCCTGTTTCTTGTCGCGTTTGCTGCCGAGCGGGCAGCTATGCGGGGCAACGGGGGGTGGTTGCGCTCGCCGCTTGTCTACACGTTGTCGTTGTCGATTTATTGTACTGCCTGGACGTTTTACGGCGCGGTTGGCTACGCGGCGCGTTCGGGGCTTGAGTATCTGACGATCTATATCGGACCAACGCTGGTGATGCTGGGCTGGTGGTGGATCCTGCGCAAGCTGGTGCGGATCGGGCGCACTCAGCGGGTCACGTCCATCGCGGATATGATTTCGTCACGCTATGGTAAATCGAACCTTCTGGCCGTAGGAGTGACCATATTGGCGGTGATCGGCACCACGCCGTATATCGCCCTGCAGCTCCAATCAGTGACGGTCAGTTTCGAAGTTTTTTCAGATGCTTATGACGCCACGATGCCATCCGGTGGTCAAGAAAGCAACGCGCTGTTGGTGGCCGCTGGACTGGCTCTTTTTACCATTGTCTTCGGCACCCGAAATCTCGACGTCAACGAGCGCCACCACGGGGTGGTGATGGCCATCGCGGTTGAGGCCGTGGTGAAACTGTTTGCCCTGTTGGCTGTCGGCGTGTTCGTCGTGTGGGGGATTGGCGGCGGTGTCAGTGACATCTTGCAGCGCATAGACACGAGCAAAATCGGCACGTGGCAGATCGAGGGCGACCGTTGGGCGACGCTGATCTTTCTGTCGGCGGCGGCCTTTTTGTGCCTGCCGAGGATGTTTCAGGTCATGGTCGTCGAGAACGACAACGAAGATCACCTGCGCACTGCAAGCTGGGCCTTTCCCGCCTATTTGATGGTAATGAGCCTGTTCGTGGTGCCGATCGCAGTGGTGGGATTGGACCTGTTGCCGGCGGGATCAAATCCGGACTTTTTTGTTCTGACCGTACCTTTGGCAACCGGAAACGACACATTGGCGATGCTGTCATTCTTAGGTGGGTTTTCAAGTGCGACATCGATGGTGATTGTTGCGGCTTTGGCACTGTCGACCATGGTGTCCAACCACATTGTGATGCCGATCTGGCTGAACACGAGCTTGGGCGGCGCGACGGTGTCGGGGGATGTGCGCAACGTGGTTCTTCTGTCGCGGAGGATCTCGATCGCGGCGGTCGTGACGTTGGGCTATCTTTATTACCGGATTTCGGGAGGCGGAACTGCGCTTGCGTCGATCGGATTGATCTCGTTTGCCGGAGTTGCCCAGTTCCTGCCGGTTCTGATCGGTGGGATTTTCTGGCGTGGCGCCACCCGACCCGGAGCTTTTAGCGGGCTGACCGTCGGCTTCGTCATTTGGGCCTACACGCTATTGCTGCCCAGTTTCGGTGGCGGGTTGATCTCGGACTCTTTGGTTGCGAACGGGCCGTTCGGTATCGGATGGTTACGGCCGCAGGCCTTTTTCGGGATCACCGGTATGGATCCGCTGGTACATGCGGTTTTCTGGTCTATCCTTCTGAATGCCATGACTTTTTTTGCAGTGTCTCTGATTGGTTTTCCGTCACCGGTTGAGCGGCTTCAGGGGGCTCAGTTTGTCAACGTGTTTGATCATTCCACCACTTTGCAGGGGTGGAGTGGTGACATGGTGCAGTCCGAAGACCTGATGATTATGGCGCAGCGAATTCTGGGTGCGCGAGAGGCGCAGGCCTTGTTTGAACGCGAGGCCAAGCGCCAAGGTGTGACCGGCGTTTTGCCGGAACCGTCACCGGAGTTCCTGCAAGTGCTTGAGCGGGAACTTTCGGGCTCGGTCGGGGTGGCAACAGCCCACGCGATGGTGGAGCAAATTGTCGGTGGTACGTCGGTTTCCGTCGAAGACTTGATGGCTGTTGCGGATGAAACCGCGCAAATTATGGAGCATTCCAGCCAGCTGGAGGCAAAATCACAAGAGCTGTCGCGGACGGCTCGGCAGTTGCGGCAGGCAAATGAAAAGCTGACGCAAATATCCGAGCAGAAAGACGCGTTTCTCAGTCAGGTGAGCCATGAATTGCGCACGCCGATGACGTCGATCCGCGCCTTTTCGGAGATTTTGCGCGACACTGAAAAGTTGAGTGCGGCAGAGCAGACAAAATACAGCACCATCATTCATGACGAAGCGTTGCGCCTGACCCGTCTGTTGGACGATTTGCTGGATCTGAGTGTGCTTGAAAACGGGCAAGTGAGCCTGAATGTGCAAACTGGAAAGCTGGAAGCGCTGCTTGATCATGCCGTGGCTACGGCCTTGACTGGCAGTGGCAGCGACAGTTTGCGGGTGCTCCGCCAGCGTGGCGAAGAGCGGATTGCGCTGCGTACGGATTTGGACCGGCTCAGTCAGGTGTTCATCAATCTGATCGGGAACGCTCAGAAATATTGCGACGCGGAGCATCCGGAACTGCGGATAGATGTCGAAATGTCAGACGGGCGCGTTGTTGTGGATTTCATCGACAATGGTTCTGGTATTTCCAAGGAAGATCAGGCGGTTGTGTTCGAAAAGTTTGCGCGGGTTGGCGTGCAGCGCGCCAGTGGGGCAGGGCTTGGACTGGCGATCTGTCGTGAGATCATGACACGGCTCGGTGGCTCCGTCAGCTATTTGCCCGGCCAAGGCGGGGCGGCGTTCCGTGTGAGCCTGCCGGATGACGGCAAAATGGTGCCACAATAGGTCTGCGAGTAATCCCTTAGTAACCTTATTCACCGAAGACTGCGGTTGGGGAAAAGACACCACAACATGCAGGCAGCGAACATGGGCGACGCGGCAAAGCCATCGATATTGAAGCGCAAGGCATTGGACGGGCTGGCGGGGCATAAGGCCCGGATAATGAGCCCTGAAAAAGCCTTGACACTGGGCATGGCCCTCGCGGCGCAGAACGGGCTTGACCTTGCCTGCGAGGTGACACGGGTTCAGCGCTCGACGGTGTCGCATGAAACATTGGTAGGCATGTTGGACAACGAAAGCCTGCTTGCCATTCTGGAAGGCGAAAATGGCGCGCGGGCGGCGGTGGCCATGGACATGCAGGTTCTGTCAGGCTTTGTCGAAAGCCAAACACTGGGGCGGGTATTGCCAAAGCCAGCGGTGGGGCGGATCCCCACACTTGTGGACGCGGCGCTTGTGGCGCCTTTTCTAGAAGAGTCTCTGGCGCGTTTTGTGACCTTGTTGCAAGGCGATGAAGCGCCCAAATGGGTGCAGCACTACAAATTCGGCGCCGTGACAGAAGACACGCGGACCATGTCCCTGTCGCTCAAAGCGCATGAATTTCATTTTTTTCTGATAGATGTCACGTTGGACGGTGGGTCCAAAAAAGGAACGCTCGGACTGGCGTTTCCAGACTTTGAGCCTGCTTTTGAGGTTGCAGACGACGTGTCGGTTGAAACCACAACAAAGGGCGTATTTCAGGACAGCGTCTTGCAAGCCAATGCTGCTTTGACGGCGGTGGTGGGGCGACTGAGCCTGTCCATCGGCGATGTGCAAGCTCTGAAGGTGGGGCAAACGCTGGCATTGCCAGTTGAAATGACCAAGGAAACCACGTTGGAGGCCACGGGTGGAACACGTGTCACCGAGGTGAAGTTGGGACAGATTAACGGGATGCGAGCTGTGCGGTTGGTCGGAGAGTTTGCCGCTCCTGTGCAACAGCCAGAAGACAGTATGGCCGCTGTGAGCTATGACGCGCCAGAGGCCGAGGCAGCGCCTTTGCCTGATCCAATTCCCGAACCCGCACCGCTTCCTGATGTTGCGATTGCTGAAGTGCCGGAGCTGCCTGATCTGGATTCGGCGCTGGGTGATTTGGGAGATTTTGATTTGCCCGACTTGGGCGATTTGCCGGACTTGCCGGATTTGGCTGATCTTGGGATGACCGGGAGCTGAACACAACAAAGCCGCGCCCACGGTTCTTTGGGCGCGGCTTTAGTTTTCCTGGGGTTTTAGCTTTCGTTGGCGCGCAAGTGAGGTCCAAGCCCGCTAAGGTCGTAGCCTGCCGCAGCGGTGGCCGCGAGCAGGTCATCAGCGGGAATTTTGCCGGCCTGCGACAGCGTCCAGCAGATCGCGGACCGTGTGCCTGACCGACAGTAGGCAAGAACCTTGCCGGTGGCGTCGTTTGCTGACTCGATCTGAAGGGACTGACGATCAGGGGTCATCGTTTCCATGGTTAGCGGGTTTTCCACATAGGCCAGTCCCGCGGCCTCGGCGGCGGCCTGCATGGCTGCAGAGGCCTGATCCGGTCCCACTTCCATATCAGGGCGGTTGTTGATGACGAGGCTAAAGCCTGCGTCCGCCAATGCTTGCATGTCAGACGCCTCGATTTGGGGCGCCACGAAGAAACGGTCGGTGATCTGTCGAATATCCATGGTGATTGCTTACTCGGCAGGTACTGCTCTGTCCATAGTTGCCCGAACGGAGGGCGCAAGCCACATGCCAGCCAGCATTGCGGCAAGGAAAACCCAGCCTTGCCAGCCGCCAAAGCTGAGCGAAGCGATCGCTGGTCCGGGGCAGAGACCTGCCAGGCCCCAACCAACGCCGAACAACACAGACCCGACGACGAGGTTGTGCCCGATTTTGGGCTCAGACGGGGCAGGGAAGCTGCCGCCGACAAGGGGCGTGCGGCCTTTGGTCAGCAACCAAGCCACTGCCATTGGAATGATTGCGCCGCCCATAACGAAGGCGAGCGTCGGGTCCCAGTTTCCAAAGACGTCGAGCCATCCTTGAACCTTGGTGGTGTCGGTCATGCCCGAAATCGAAAGGCCGGTGCCAAAGAGGCCACCTGCGATGAGTGCGAGGATCAGGCGTTGCATCAGATCACCCCCAGAATGTGGCGGAACAGAACAACCGTGAGGCCCCCTGCCATGATGTAAAAGACGGTCGCGACGATGCCGCGAAGGGACAGGCGGGAAATGCCGCAAACACCGTGACCGGACGTGCATCCGTTGGCAATGCGGGTGCCGATGCCAACACAAAGCCCCGCAGCGACCAGCACGGCGACGTTTGAGGTGGCGTTGGTTGTGGCCCCGTCCCGCAAAGGCAGGAGCAACGCGGGCATCAGGAAAACGCCGGCGAGGAAAGTCAGGCGTTCCGCCCAAGTGCTGCGACCGGTGCCATCCACCAAACCGCCGATGATGCCGGAGGCCCCCATGATGCGGCCATTGCCAAGCAGATAAACCGCGCCGCCAAGCCCGATCAGTAAGCCGCCTGCCAGACCCCAGAACCAGTCTGAGGGAATTGATTGTAACATTGGAATGTCCTGTGTTTGTTCGCGCTTGTTGTCGTGTCAGAGTTTGTTGACCGGCACCTTGAGGAAGACATCGCCTTCTTCGTCGGGTTCGGGCATTTGCCCCGCGCGCATGTTGACCTGCAGCGAGGGGATGATCAGTTTTGGCATCGCAAGCGAGGCGTCACGCGTGTCGCGCATTTTGACAAACTCTTCCTGAGATTTGCCGTCACCTACATGCACGTTCCGTGCTTTTTGCGCGCCCACTGTGGTTTCCCAAGCGAATTCGTCCCGCCCAGGAGCCTTGTAGTCATGTCCCACAAAAATGCGTGTTTCGTCCGGAAGGGCGAGGATTTTTTGAATGGAATTGAACAACATTTCAGACGACCCGCCCGGGAAGTCACAGCGTGCGGTTCCGAAGTCGGGCATGAACAGTGTGTCGCCGACAAAGGCGGCGTCACCAATCACATAGGTCAGGCAAGCCGGAGTGTGGCCCGGCGTGTGCAGGACATCTCCGCGCATTTGACCGATGTGGAGGCTGTCTCCTTCGACAAAGAGTTTATCAAACTGCGACCCGTCACGTTGGAATTCGGTGCCTTCGTTGAAGACTTTGCCAAACGTGTCCTGCACCATCGTGATGTTTTCGCCGATGCCGATCTTGCCACCCAGCCGCTCTTGCAAATAGGGCGCAGCGGAGAGGTGGTCAGCGTGGACGTGGCTTTCCAAAAGCCATTCGACGCTGAGGCCGTTTTTGGTGACGAAATCAATGATTTCATCCGCGGATTTGGTGTCGGTTCGCCCTGAGGAATAGTCAAAGTCCAAGACGCTGTCGATGATTGCACAGGATGCGCTGTTGGGATCTTTGACCACAAAAGAAATGGTGTTTGTGGCGTCGTCGAAAAAGCCTGTTACTTCTGGTGTCACGCGTGATTCCTCCGTTGCATTGATCAACACATATCATTTTTAGAATGTGTTTCAAGAGAGCATGTCAAAGAATGCGGCGGGTGGTTGATGTGGGTCAATGCAAGAGCGACGGATTTTGGGCAGAATACTGACCCATAACCCATGGAGTTCTATCATGACTGACGTTGTAGCCCACAAAGAGGCGCTCCTGTCGAGGCTGGCTGAGCTAGACGAGCGCATTCACCGAATTGAGCATGAACTTGAAGCGCCACACACCAAGGATGTCGAAGATCAGGCATTGGAGGTGGAAGGCGAGGAGGTTCTTGAAGCGCTGGAGCAGCAGAGCCAGAGCGAAGTTGTGCGCATTCAGGCCGCGCTCAAGCGCATCCGTGAAGGCGTCTATGGGGATTGCCTGTCCTGCGGCGATGAGATCGCTGAGGCGAGGCTCAAATTGTTGCCTGAAACCACGATGTGCGTGACATGCGCGGCGCGTGTGGCTGGGTAAAAAGTGATCGACCAGGGAATGGTTAGCACCGGTGTCGGGGAGGGGCACCGGACGCTTGAAGAGGATTTTTTCTAGGGAGGGATATATGACCCAAGTGAATTTTGAAGAACTGGTCCAAACCGGAGACCGTCTGATTGCGGAGATCGCCACCTCTGAGGGCAAGCAGCGTTATCAGCTGCACCAAGATCTTCATCGTGTGATCGAAAACATCAGGATGCATGGAGACCGTGTGCCTAGACGTTTCCGCGATATTGACCTTGAACTGCTTGAGGAAGAGATCGAGGACCAGTTCGACAATATGCCGGTTTGATCGGCTAGTTTACTCAAGACTTGCGTCGTTTGCCCGAGAAGCTAGAGTTGCCGGACACGATGTGATGCGCGTTATTGGCGCTGCGCGGGAATTGGGCAGGCATGGCAGGAGCGGTCAGCTATCAGGAAAACGGCGGTGTGGCAGTGCTTGCACTGCAAGGGCTGGCGGGCAATGCCATCACCTTGGAGATGTGCGAGGCGCTGGCTGAGGCGCTGGAGCGTGCTCAGGCATCAACATCTGTCGGTGCGGTGTTGATTGCCGGAACGGATGCGGCATTCAGCGTGGGCTTCCCAGTAGGAGCCATTACGCGTGACGCAATGGCCCAAGTCTCCGATCTTTGCCAAAAGATAGAAAACTGTCCGCTTCCGGTGGTTGCGGCTGTGTCAGGTTCGGCGCTGGGCGTCGGGTTGGAATTGGTGATGGCCTGCCACTATCGCTTGGCCGTGGCCAGTGCGCGGATCGGGTTTCCTGATGTCGGTTTAGGGATTTTGCCAGGTGCGGGTAGTACACAGAGATTGCCACGGCTGGTTGGCGGTGAGGCGGCTTTGCAAGTTTTGATGGCGGGTGCGCCTTTGGCTGTGACCTCGCCCAATATCCGCCGGATGTTCGATCAGATTGTCGGTGCTGATGTGCATGGCACGGCAATGGCCTTTGCCGCGGCCTTGGCCGACATGAATGGCGGGCCTCGGAAGTCGGCGGACAGTTGTGCCGGATTTGAGGATGCGGCAGAGTTTGATGCGGCGTTGGCGCACTGGCGAGCCAAACCTGCGCCGTTTCCGAACGCCTCCACCACCGACATTCTCGAGTGCGTCGAAGCCAGCAGGCTGCTGCCGTTTGAGGCCGGTTTGGCGTTTGAATGGGAACGGTTTGAAGCGCGTGTGGCGACAGAAACTTTCCGCGCTCTGCGGCATATGGTTGTGTCCGAGCGTCGCGCGGCCATGTTTCCAGAACTCAAGGACGGGCGCGCTGGCGCCATCAAGCAGGTCGGCGTGATCGGGGTTGGGTCTGTCGGATCCGCGTTTGCGATAGAGTGTCTGATGGCCGGATACAGTGTGGTTGTCGTTGAACGCAACGCCAAAGCCATGGCCCAAGGGATGCGTCGCATTCACGCGGTGTTGGAGCAAAGCGTCAAGAGCGGGCGACTGACGGCTACGGATCGGGACCGGCTGGAAGCATCGTTGCATCAGGCCGATGACTTGGTCGCTGTGGCTGAGGCGGATTTTGTTCTTGAGGCATCAGGGCAGGTGCCGGAAATTGAGCGTCAGATTTTTGTGCAGTTGGACGGGGTTTCCAAAGAGGGGGCGGTGCTTGCCGCACATGGACCTGCAGTGGATGTCGCGCGTCTGGCCTCGGAAACCGGCGACCCGAACGAGGTGATTGGCTTGCACTTCCCTGTGACCGCGTCCGGCGGGCAGGGCGTGGAAGTAGTGGTTGGCGACAGCACCTCTGCGGATACCGTGGCGACTGTGGTGTCCTTGCTTAAGCGGTTGCGCAAACGTCCGGTGCGGGTCGCGCCGCATGACGGATTGATCACTCACACTGTATGGGCTGCAGCGGTGAGAGCTGCGGAGCACATGGTGCTCGCGGGGGCGGACCCGTACGAAATTGACCGGCAATTGCGCGCATGGGGCATGGCGGGTGGCCCGTTTCAGGTGGCTGACAAAGTGGCAATAAACGCGCCCTGGTTTGAAGCGGCGGGCGTGACACTGTCACGAACCGTACGCGACCGCACGTCACACGGCGCCGGATGGTATGGGCCAAACGCGATCAAGGAAGATTTGCACCAGTGGCTTACGGACGCGCGCCATGCCTCGGGCCGCCCCCAACAGGAATTCAGCCCAACCCAAATCACAACGCGTATCCTTGCAGCTATGGCAAACGCGGGTGTGGGGCTGCTGCGCATCGGAGTGATACGGGCGCCACGTGATGTCGATGTCGCTATGGTTGCAGGGGCGGGGTTCCCTCGGTGGCGTGGTGGCCCGATGATGGCCGCGCAAGCCGAGGGCTTGGTACGGATACGAGCAACTCTGAGAGAGATGCAGGCGGAGGGAGATAGCCTGTCGGCGCCTGATCCGGTGTTTGACCATCTTATCAAGAATGGCGGGTTTCTGGCGCGCTAGGCGCAACGCGTTAGGAAAACGATATTCCGACGATCACCGTCATCAGACCCAAAACCGACAGAAACAAAGACCCGAGGTTGAGGGGAATGACCTTTTGAACCGCGGCCCGCAGTTCTTCATCTTCGAGGCCCGCCTTGCGGGCCTTGTTGACCTTGAGGATCGACAGAACCAGCCCAATCAAACCGATCAGTGAAATGGCGGCGCCTACCCAGATAATCCAGCTCATGTCGCGGTTCCTTGCGTCTGTTTGGCCAAGGCGCCTAACGCATAGCGTCGCGCCGCGCAAGGTGTCGCGCAATTCCTGCCAAGCATCCATATCCGCTGTTGCAGGGGCGCTTGGGGGGCGCTAGGTTGCGGCCTCGTTCGCCAGCGCGTTTTGATGCGTCGGCGGCTCATCCGTTTCACAATCCGCCGACAGGCCGCCGGGCCGGGCCCCTTTCAGGAGTTTCCATGTCTGACTTCTCGTCCGATACCCCGACCGAAAGCAGCGTCGACAGCAGCTATCGCGTGACCGCAGGCGAGTTGCGCCAGTTTGTGGAACGCTATGAGCGTCTGGAGATGGAGAAAAAGGACATCGCCGACCAGCAGAAAGAGGTGATGGCCGAAGCCAAGTCGCGCGGCTATGACACCAAGGTTCTGCGCAAGGTTGTTGCCCTTCGCAAGCGCGATAAAGACGACATCGCCGAAGAAGAGGCGGTTCTTGAGATGTACAAAGAAGCCTTGGGCATGACCTGACTACGGTCTGCACCGGATTTAGAGAGAGCGCCTAGGGGCGCTCTTTTGCATTTTAGGGGGTGATCAGCGTCACGCCGGGAATGCGTTCGATCATAAAGACGTCTTCGTCATAGATATCGGACATGGCATTCATGAAGTCTTCGTTCCAGCCTGGCAGGTCGAGTTCTTCTTCCACTTCGTCCTCGATGGCAAATTTGTCCAAGAAGACAGCAATTACCCGCCGTTTCTGCATTTCTGTCATGTCGGGGTGTTGCGCCAGATAGCTGTTGTAGCGCTTGAAACCCTCGGTCGACATGATTGTGCGCAAGAGGTCGGAACCGCCGTTGATCGGCATGCCGGGATCAAATCCGGCAAATTCGCGCAGCACTTCCTCCCAAATCAGGGGGGTGTCTTCGTTGCACCAGACAGTCACCGGAACGTCCGGCAGCGCCTGCCGCACACGCATAATCAATTCGGACCACCTCAGAGCCGTTGGTGCGGAACCGCCGGTGACAACCTCCAGCGGTTCGGTGCTGCCTTTGACCAGCGCCGGCAAAAACGTGGCAGGGTCGCGGATAGAGATAAAAACTTCGATGTCCTCTTGGTCGAAGATTTTTGCAAAGTCGCGCAACCGCTCAACCGCGTTCGGATACATGCGGTTGTCGCGCACGGCCCCGCGGGGCACCCCGAAAAAGTTGCTGTTGGACAGAACAACCCGATCAGGCAATCTGTCCCCGATCATACCCCGCAAAAGGCTCGCACGGTGCTCGGGCACGATCGGATAGACATCCACATTGTCCATGATATCGCGAATCTGACGGCGGTAGGTCCGTGGCTCAGGCACGATTACGCCGTGCTCGGCCAGCTGTCCTGCGTTTTTAACAAGACTTTTGACCAGCTTGTTTTCGTCGGTGAAATGGGCACCAATGTGCTGAACGAGCTTCATTTTATGTCTGATTTTCTACGAGCGTGTGGGTTAGTATATCTTCGTTTCTGGACAGTGAAACCAGATTCAGGCAACAGAAGGGCGCAATGAAGGAAACACATACGTCCTCCCGTCCGTTCTCACCCATGCGTTTGGGTGTAAGCCCCTGGTCTGTGGGTGCTTTTGTGATTGCCGCGATTGTGCTGTCGCCGATACTGGCTGTGATTTGGATGGCCTTTCATCCGGTCGAGAACATTTGGCCGCATTTGATGTCGACAACGTTGCCGCGATACGTGCGCACGACGCTGATCCTGATGGTCTCGGTTGGATTCTTTGCCGCTTCAATCGGGGCAACGACCGCTTGGCTGATCACGCGTTATGATTTTGCCGGCCGACGCTGGATCGAGTGGGCCTTGCTTTTGCCCTTGGCGATACCGGCCTATGTCGGGGCCTATGCGCTGGTTGATTTTCTGGAATACGCTGGGCCCGTGCAGACCGCTTTGCGCGACATTTTTGGCTGGCAAACGTCGCGGGACTACTGGTTTCCGGAAATTCGGTCTCTGGGGGCGGCGATCATTGTGCTGTCGGCGGCACTGTTTCCGTATGTGTATATCCTCGCCCGCGCGGCGTTTCGCGAACAATCCGGCGCCGGAGAGGAAGTGGCGCAATCTCTTGGGGCAGGGGCTTTTGCCCGTTTTTGGCGGGTCGGTTTGCCGCTTGCGCGGCCGGCTATCGCGGCGGGCACTGCCATTGTTATGATGGAAACCGTGAATGATTTTGGCACGGTGGACTATTTTGCGGTCCAAACGCTGACCACCGGAATTTTCTCCGTATGGCTTGAAAGCAACAACGCGGGCGGCGCCGCACAAATCGCAACCGTGGTATTGGGACTGGTGATTTTCCTTGTGACGATGGAGAAGGTCAGCCGCCGTAAGTTTCAGTTCTTTAGCCTGACCACCCGCCATCGCCCACCGGAGCGCAAGCGTCTGGCGGGATTTGCGTCGGGCATGGCTTTGGTAGCGTGTTTCTTGCCCTTTGCCATCGGATTTCTGCTGCCGTTTTCGGTGATCCTGAAGCATGCACTTGCCAATGCGGACCGATGGACCGATCCGGATCTGTTGCGCGCGCTGGGCAACACGTTGCGGGTTGGAGGGATCGCTTCGGTACTCACGGTTTTGGCGGGCGTGTTCATGGTTTATGGCGTGCGCTTGTCCGGCAAGGCTTTGCCCCGGCTCTTGTTGCCGGTGACAACCATCGGCTACGCCGCGCCGGGCGCGGTTTTGGGCGTTGGCATTCTGATCCCGTTGGCGACGGTCGATCATGGCTTGGCGGATTTGGTTGAAAGAATCACTGGCCGTCCATCGGGACTTTTGCTTACCGGTTCGGCCTTCGCGATTGTTCTGGCCTATTGCGTCCGATTCTTTGCCATAGCGCAGGGGGCCGCAGACGGGGCAATGGGGCGTGTGCCGCCCAGCCTTGCCATGGCGGCACGCTCTTTGGGGCGCACCAAGGGGCAGGTCTTGCGCGAAGTGTATGCACCTTTGATCCGCGGTACGGTAGGCTCGGCGCTGCTTTTGGTGTTTGTGGATTGCGTTAAGGAATTGCCTGCAACGATGCTGTTGAGGCCCTTTAATTTCGACACTTTGGCGACGCAGGTGCATGATCAGGCCAGCCTGGAAAACCTCGGAGATGCCAGCCCAGGCGCGATCCTGATTGTGCTGGTCGGCTTGGTCGCAGTGGCACTTTTGGCAAGAGCGAACAGATAGGCGAAAAAGGTCTTGCAGCGCCCGCACAATTTGCGTATCTCCCCCGCCAGTGCCCCTATAGCTCAGCTGGTAGAGCAACTGATTTGTAATCAGTAGGTCCGCGGTTCGAGTCCGTGTGGGGGCACCACTAAAATCCCATAAGTATCTGATATTAAACATTTTGTTTTTAATTTATAGTCTTTAAACCACCTTTCTAGCCACCTTTCAGCGCATGGTAGCGACAATCAAGATAGGTCGAGATTGCCAAACCGTGAGAGGAAGTACTGGGTAAACCCCGAATCCGATTTCCGCTCCCAGAAGTCTAACTCCGCTACCAAGCGGTCAAACGTCCTTGAGTGCATTCCTTTTGGCTTCAGGCCCCAGTCTTGGTCCCATCCCAAACGGTTCCTAATACTCTCCGCTCTGCGATGGTGACGCTGGTAGCTTTCTTCTCTTTGTGACGTATAGGCCAGTTGGTAGCAGTGTCGACACGCAAAGATGCGCCCGCCGTAAAGAATCGCGACCCGCCGCCCGCACCCTTGTGCTGGGCATTCAAACCAGTTGCGAAAGCCACCGTAGTGGCAGGGAGTCCTTAGCAACCTCACCGGATAGTCGAGAAGTTCCCAATCATCACCGTGGCTCCGTGACTTGTAGACTAACCTCATCCGGTTGTTTTCGACGGCAATCTGAATGTCAGCGACCTTTTCACCATCGCATGACCATTGCCAGCTGATCCGCGTGCCGGGGTTTAGAATGCCTTCTCGCGCCAACCTGCGCACATCCAGTTCGCGCATTTCATGGGTCGTGGCTTTTGCGCCCCAATGCCAGTGCCGCCCGCTGCCCAACCCGCCCATGTGCGCCTCCGGTTTTTACCGAAATCAAAAGCAAAAATCATGCCATTGATTTCAAAGACTACTAAATCGGCAAGCAGCGCCCAAAGTGTTGCGCTGCAACTATGTCGCCAAAAATTACTGTGTTCCTTGAGTGAACTGCAAAACCGTCTCTTGTAACTGTAGTAGCCTGTACTGCGCCGGAATCTATCCTTTCAATGAAAGAAAACGCTGAATCCCCAAAATATATTTCAACTTCAACGAACCCAGCATTTCCTTCCATCCAAGCTTTTTTTGATATGGTATCGACTGTGAAATAGAGCGGCATAATTTCCCTGTTTACACCTTCTGCGTCTACTCTGGTTTCGAATTCGCAATCCCACTTTAGCACCTCACTCACAGCCGCATTTGCACCGAGCGTGACAGCTGCAACGAATGCCATTTTCAAACAAGCCCGTGTCAACGTTTGCCTCCAATGATTTCGAGCGCCAAGACCCCAAAAACTCTTTGGTTCTTAAAAAGCTTTTGCCCAGCGCATCCATTCAATTCATGTCTGTCTACATGGCAACATCTATATGTGTCCCGTTTTTTGTGCATCGGAAACACAAAGAAAATCAGGTATCTGGCACAATTTTCAGGACGGGTCTGGCAGATCCACTGGCCGTTTCTGGCGAGATGGCACAATCATTGTGACGGGGTGGCACAGTCATTGTGCGGGGCTTTTTTGTTTCTCGCCACTTTGCAAACTCTTTAGTGGCGGGTTTCCCATCCGTCGTTGGCAGCTCTTGCAAAGCCCAGACCGATGCCTGCCCAACCCCAGACGGACCGAGATACGGGGCTTGGGTCATAGCTATGAAGCCGCGCCGCTCCAAGTCAGCAAACCAAACGCCTGCCGTGTTGCGATGGCAGTTCAAAGCTATCGCGGCTTCCCGATAGCTGAGAACGATGCGCCCATTGTTGCGTCCGTTATATCTCCGTTTCAGTTCGATGTAGAGCGCCCTCGGCCCAGGCGGCATGGTTGCCCATGCTTCCGTCGCTTGCAGATATTCGGGAAGCTGGACGTGACGCCCAGTTCCCTTCTTGTTGTTTTTGTAGGGTTTGCTCGCCATCAATCTGGCCTCTTGAAATGCAGTTCATAGACAGTTTGCGCGATGCTTCGTTTCAATCCGAACTGGTGCCGAACCCGTTTTGCGAACTGCTCGCGCGGTGTGGGGCGGTTGTGTTGTTTGAAAATCATGCTGCGCGGCCCTCAGAGCGCCTTACAGACGCCTTGAGCACGTAGCGGGCATGAGTGCCAGAAAACGGTCCGCTATGCGCCTCGGTGACGGTTTCAATAGGCACACCCAGCTTTCGCAGATTGTGGACATATCCCGACCAACGCGGGCCGGGTGTGTCGATGGGAGTGCACCCAAAGGATCCGGCGGCGATAAGCGCCTCAAGCGCCCAGCGGTCGCGACCTGAGACAGCAACGCTGTCGGCGTCGCCGCTTGGTAGGTGAATGGTGAAATGGGCCATGCCCCATTTGTCATTGGTAGTCATATGGCAGTTACCTCTGCTTGATCCGCAAAGGCGCTGGGCGTATGTGTGGGGAATACCGTGCAAGGTATACTCCCGCTCAACACGCCCGCACCAAGGCGGAAGGTTGAGCGGGTCTTACCCCGCATGTGCCGAGATAGCGGCGTCGATGTCAGCCTCATTCCAATACAGGCGAGAGCCGAATTTGATTGGTCTGGGAATCCGGTTCGCTTCCAAGTCACGATAAATTTGTGAACGGCTACGGCCACCCAGTTTGCGTTGTAGTTCTTGGAAAGTAATCAGGTTCATTCGCTGCTCCATGGTTATCCATGGGGCAGTGTAAGGCTCATAAACGAACAGTTCAGGTTGGGTAATTCAGGCCGTTTTTTCTTGTGTGGGAGGAAAAGTCCCCAGAATATCCAACACATCTCTTTTTGCGGCCTCTTGCCAAAATTCGCTAAACTCCGGTGCCAAGGCGTTTCGCGGCGCATCAATGTTCCGCCAACGCGAATAGATTGCGCGACTTACTTCGAATTCTTTACGGCGGCGGGCCCGGTCCGGATGGACCATAAGATTCTTGATTTCTGTATACTTTGTTGTCCGGCCACACACAGTGAGCGCTTCGGCAACAGCGTCACACGCGCTAAATTGGTTCGGGCTTTCGTCGTTTCTCGAAAGCTCCAAGTCAAAGTCCTCAACTAATTCAAGGGTCAGGCTCCACAAGAAGGATTTTGCCAGCCAATCTTTTTTCCGAGGCCTTCTTGCCTTACGCGGGCGGACAAGTTCGCCTTTGAGGGCATTTGCGGCGAAATCGTTTAACGGCTCCAATAGGATGACTTTCGCGGCTATGTTCGTTGCGCACACTTCGACCAAGTAATCGAAAAACTCACAATCAAGTTCAGCCAGCGCCCAAAGATAAAAACCGACAAAGGGTTGGATCTCCCAATAGCTGACTTCTGACTGTTCGTAGCTTGGGTGCATTCGGTTGAATAAGTGCTTTTTTTTCAGAACGATGTGTTCAGAGTAGTGAAAAACTGAGTCTGCGAATGTGCTTGAAGGAAAATCGAGTTCGCCTTCAGCATCGATGTTTGTCTCGACCATGTCACACGCGTAGTTTGTCGCTTTTCGATAATTGTTCATGGGCGCAACACCGCCACTTTCTGAGAGTTAGTTCTATAAAGCACCTCGGCCCAGCGCTTAGCTAAAACACGCCTTTGCTCCAAAAAATCTGTGCGTCGGTAGCTGCGTTCCACTGCACCGCCAACTGTGTGACCCAGTGCCGTTTCAGCCACATCATGCGGAGTGTTGGTGGTTTCGGCCACCCAATCGCGAAAACTGGAACGAAACCCATGTGGACGCTCGACCATGCCGCGCCGGTCCATGAATTTGCCCATCGTCATGTCGGAAATTACGCCCTTGCGGACGCCCGGAAACAGAAAACCTTCCCGAGCAAACTTGCTGGCCTCCGCAACGACTCTTTGCGCCTCTTGGGACAAGGGCACCCGGAAATCTTCAGTCGCGCCCTTGCGGCCTTTCATAGCCTCTGCCGGGATGGTCCAGGTGTCACCGTCGATCTGGTCAAGGTGCAAATTGCGCAATGGGTAACTGCGCACCGCTGTGAGAATAAGAAGGCGCAACGCGAGTTCGGTAACAGTGCCACCGTCCAAGGACTGATAGAAGGCAGGCGTGTCCTGCCAAGAAAGGCTTGGAATGTGCCGAGGCTTGTGACGTTGCTTTCCCAATAGTGCCTTGGCTTTTTCGGTGGCTTGCAGGTCAACGTCCAAGCCCAGCGCCGCTGCATGGCGCATAACGATGCTGAGTCGGTTCATGGCCTTTCGCGCGGTATCGGCCTTGTCATGCCAGATTGGGGCCAGCGTGTCGCGAATATCGCGCTGGTCGATCTGCGACACCGGGGTTTTGCCCAGCTTGGGGAGGACGTGGAGTTGCAACGGACTAAACCAGCGCCCTGCTTTTCCATCACCTTTGAGTTCGGCCTTGCGGCTTTCAAAGGCGTCCAAGGCAATATCGCTGAGAATGTGCAGGTTGCGTACGGCTTCCCGGCGCTGCCGTTCCCGCTCGCGAATGGCGTCCTTGCCTTCTCGAACCACCGCTTGCCATTTCTCCGCCTCTTGCCGCGCGGTTTTTAAGGTAACGCTCGGATAAGCGCCAAGGCCCATTTCATGCCGACGTCCAAAGCTGGTGTAGCGCAAGAACCATTGCGCCCCGCCATCCGGTCGCTTGTGAAACCACACCCCCCCGCCATCGGAATACTTGCCGGGCGGTTTGGCCTTCAATTCAGCATTTGTCAGCTTGTGTTTCGGGCGTGCCATTTTCCATCCACCTTTCCAACCACCCTCAACATATGGGGTATCATGGGGCAGAATGAAACAGTGTGAGACACAAAACTCCAATAAAATAGAGGGAAGTTGAGAAACGCTTTAACTCTTGGTGTATCAAGATTTAGGTCTTGGATGCCGTGTGGGGGCACCACTAACTTCCCGAAATGTCTAATTGCTGGTACCATCCGGCACCTTCTCGTGAAGACGTCCCGCGCAGCTCTTCGTTGGAAATCCCGGTGATCAACAATTGGTCTGGCTGCTCGGTCGAGTTACGTCGCCATGTTTCCTGCAGGGTCATACAGAGCGCCGGTTTCACTGACGCGCGTTTGCTTGCGGAGTTTCAATACAAATTCTCTTTCTTTTCATGCGCAACCGTGGAAGCCTAGCTTCATGGACACAAATGTTTTTGGCAAAACGGTATTTTGGACTGTCGTCGCACTTTCTTTGCTGGTCGCGGGCGGATTGCCGATTTCGGCATACGCACAAGACCTTCCAACAACCCGAGTATATGGCCAAATCAACCGGGGCATTCTTGGGTTTGATGATGGAGAGGCTATCAACAGTTATCTCTTTGTCGACAACTCAAAGTCCGTTTCCCGTATCGGCGTGACCCATGATGCCGCTTTAAGCGGTGGGTGGAAGCTTCATCTTCGTGGCGAACTCGCTTTGCGATGGAAAGAGACCAATGCGGTCAGCACCGATGACCCCAATCATAGTAGCTACAAGTTTGACCGTACGGAAATCCGAAAGATAGAAGCCGGATTTAGACATGATCGCTTCGGCACGTTTACAATTGGTCAGGGCGCGATGGCGGCGGATGGCATCACGGGACTGGATTTGTCCCTGACCACTGTAGTGGCGGGAACGCCTGTGCAGGACGCAGCCGGTGGGCAGTTTTTGTTGCCGGAGGATCCCAGCGGGGCGCGTATTCGTGTCAAACAGGCGTTCCGATCTATGGGCAGCTCGCGACGTTTGCGTATTCGTTATGATGCGCCCGTGGTCAACGGGTTCCGGTTTGTCGCGGCGGCTGGGCAAGAAGTTTTGTCCTACACTGACGATCAATACTATGCCGATGCCTCGTTGCGCTGGGATGGCGAGCAGGGGGATTTTCGGTTCCGCGCCGGGGGGGCTTTTCGGTGGATAGAAAACAGGCCCAATGTTTTTATAGCGTCCGGTTCTATCCTGCACCGTCCGAGTGGTTGGAATGTGACCCTTGCCGGAGGGTATGACAGCGATCAGGCTCGCTACATTTACGGCAAGATCGGGTATATCGCCCGATGGTTCCCCATCGGTCAAACCGCCCTTTCCATTGATGTGTATGACGGTGACAACATCGCCACCCAAAATGGGTCAAGTCGCTCCGTCGGCTTTGCCGTGGTGCAAAAGATCAAAGATCCCAAAGTGGATTTATATGCTCTTTTGCGTCGATACGATTACGACGAGCCGGGGCAAGCCTACAAAGATGCTACGGCACTTCTGTTTGGGGCCCGTTGGAGCTTTTGACAGGGAACGTCAGATAAGCCAAAAATCGCCGTTGGCAGGATTTTCAATAAAGTTGTCTTAAATTCGAATGTTGAATTACATTACACCCCCCATCTCTTGTTCATGAGATGAAGCGCGAACTTCTGAGGAAACGAAAAGGGAAACGCACATCTCTCCAGTACACACAGATCACCTTGGAGGGAACTGACATGGAAAAGAACATTATCGTAATCGGCGGAGACGGCTTCTGCGGTTGGCCAACATCCCTACACCTGTCCCGCGGCGGCTTTAACGTGACAATCGTTGACAACTTCTCGCGGCGAGCCATTGACGAAGAACTGGGCGCTCAAAGCCTCACACCGATCGCATCGATTGATGATCGCATAGCGGCCTGGAAAGAAGTCAGCGGCAACGACATCCGTTTCGAAAAAATTGACGCCGCTCAGGAATTTGACGCTCTCTACGCGCTGCTTGAAGAGCTGCAGCCTGAAGCGGTTGTTCACTTTGGCGAACAGCGGGCGGCCCCGTACTCTATGCGCGGTGTTTCTCAGAAACGCTACACAGTGGACAACAACATCAACGCCACACACAACCTGCTCGCGGCCATCGCGGCGCTCGATCTGGACACACATGTTGTGCACCTCGGTACAATGGGCGTCTACGGCTACGACGGCGACGGTTTGGAAATCCCGGAGGGTTATCAGAAGGTTTTGGTGCCAGGGGACGACAACATCGTCTACCAGCGCGAGATCCTTTATCCGACCAATCCGGGCAGCGTGTATCACATGACCAAGTCGATGGATCAGCTCCTGTTCCAATTCTATGCCAAAAACGACCAGATGCGGATCACGGACCTTCATCAGGGCATTGTTTGGGGCACCCAGACACCGGAAACCAAGCTGGACGACCGCTTGATCAACCGTTTTGACTACGACGGCGACTATGGCACGGTGCTCAACCGCTTCCTTGTTCAGGCGGCTGTCGGACATCCGTTGACCGTTCATGGCACTGGTGGTCAGACCCGCGCGTTCATTCACATTCGCGACACTGTACGCTGCATCCGTTTGGCGATTGAAAACCCGCCAGCACGTGGCGACCGCGTAGTGATCCGCAACCAGATGACTGAAACCCATCGGGTACGTGATCTGGCCAAGTTGGTGTCTGACATGACAGGCGCACAGTTGGCCTTGGTCGACAACCCTCGCAATGAAGCTGCAGAGAATGACCTGCGGGTGTCCAACGAGAGCTTTATTGCCTTGGGATTGCGGCCGACAACTCTTGCCGAAGGTTTGATGGAAGAAACAGTCGAGATCGCACAACGGTTCGCTGATCGGTTTGATCGCAAAACCGTTGCCGCAGCCTCGCTCTGGACCAAGAACCAGAAGCCAGGTGTTGTTGCGAATGCGCCGACGCCCACTACAACCGCTGCTTAAGCGCAAAGACGGTTTCTTAATCGAGCCCCGGCCTTTAACGTTGCAAAGGTCGGGGCTTCCCCGTTTGTGGATCAAAGGGATAACGGCAGTTGCAATTGGACACTTCCAAAGCGTCGCAAAACGAATACTGGTCCGTCGATAGCCAGCCTGCCGATCTATCGGGGCGTGTGCCGCTCTGGAAGGCGCCAGCTGTGTTGCTCTGCTTTTTGGTGATTTCCTCTGTCACGCTGTTTGCGCTGCAATATGATCCGCTTCTGGGGCGGTTTTTTCCGCCCAACGATTGGGTGTTCCTGCCTGTAGAGGGGCAACATTTTATCGCCATCCGTCACTTTCTGATGTCTTTTTTTGTCAGTTTTGGGCTGTTTGCCAACGGGTCGTGGCGCCATCGACTTGGGTTTATTGCGGACTTGCTGATTTCCTTTGTTGTTGTCTGTCTGCTGATTGATTTTTTTGCCTATGCACTTTGGATTGGTTTTGGTGCGCCAATCCAGTTGCGAAACATTCAAATTGCCACCGGCTTGATTGGTTTTGCGTTGTTTTCAGCCCGGCTGTTCTCATGGGGCAAGATGCCATTTCCGGTTTCAATGGAGATAAAGCCAAGGTCCGCAACAAAATCATTTCTGAGATTTGGAATTGTGTTGGTTTTGGCCGGTCTCATTTCTTGGTATGTGGCACAGTTGGATTTGGAATTGGTCGCAGTTTTGCGGGATGCCTCGCTGCTTGGGGGATTGGGGCCAGGCGTATTTTTGTTTTTGCCGTCCCTTTTTCTAATGTTTTACTGTTTGGCCAAGTGGGACACGTTTTGGCGCCATGAGACAGCAGAGTTTGCGCCGGACATCACGATTGTTATCCCCGCACACAACGAAGAATACATACTTGCCAACACACTCAAAGCGATCGATGTGGCTGCGGCGCAGTATGACGGCTCTGTGTTCGTTTTTGTCGTGGACAATAATTCCACTGACGCGACGGCCGAGGTTGCTCAGACAACGTTTGACGCTTCTCGGCATGCCAATGGGGTGGTGTTGAAGCAACCTATTGCCGGCAAGGCAAATGCGCTCAACTTGGGGTTCAGTGGGGTGGAAACAGAGTTTGTGATCCGCATTGATGCAGACACTCAGATCGAGCCCGACTCCCTGCGCCGCGCGATGCGCCACTTTTCCGACCGCTCACTTGGGTGCCTCGGTGGCGTTCCGAACACCCGTGGCCGGTCATTTTTTGAGCGCGCGCGGCTGGCTGAGGTGTTGGTCAATCACGGCTACTATGCCATCGCCAACGAAGCTATTGATGCGCAAGTGGCCGTTCCGGGCATGTTTGCGGTGTACCGGTCCGATCTGGTCAAGTCGCTCGGTGGATTTGCTTTTGGATTGAACGGCGAGGACAGCGACATGTCCATGCGTATCGGTGAGTTGGGATATCGCATTTCTGTGGATCCGCAGGTGCGCTACGAAAGCGAAGTGCCCGCCACTTATGCGCACATGCGCGAACAGCGGATGCGGTGGTTTCGGTCTGCGTTTCACATCACCGCGCGTTGCTTTGAAGCGACACGGCTTTCCAAGCACTCACTTCGCGGGACCATTATTCTTCCGATCATGCTGCTTAATACGGCCGTACGTACGATGGGGCTGCCGCTCATCCTTTTCGGCATGATTGAGTTGCTGGAGCCATTTGATACCGGCCCCCGACCGCTTTGGGTCGCTGTCGGTGCTGTGGTCATCGGCGCGCCAACGATCGTTTCGGCAATTGCAATTTTCTTTAACCGCACGCCGAGGGCGCTGATCTATTTGCCTGAGTATACAGTTTTTCGCGGTTTACGGAGCTATTTTACGTTGGAAAGCATGCTCAGCATTTCATTGGGTCAGCGAGGATTTCACCGCACCCCCGTTACGCTAAAACCGCTTTCAAAAACGTCAGTTCCTGTTGAGGCGCATGATTCCCACATTTCCGGTGACGACAGGGTTTCCTCACCTGCCAGCTAAGTAGATGCGTCGGTGAGCGGGCGAGAAACTACACTCAATTGGCGTGTCCCTAAGAGGTGGAGGAAACCGTGTGCGCTTTGTCCCCAATTGCCAGCGCCAATCCGGAAAAATGCAGACTCTCGCGTATCAGGTGTTTTTTTTGAAAATGGCCTGAAACCATTTGATCGGCAGGATGCGACCCAATGAGAATAGCCATGCAAAGGGGGCAGGGAAGGAAGTGGAGAAACGGTTTGATTGCATCGCTTTCAGCGTGCGGTCGGCGGCGTCCTCGGGGGCCATGATTTGCGGCATCTCAAAGGCGTTTTTGGCGGTGAGGCGGGTGCGGATAAAGCCGGGGTTGATAACTTGAACTTTTACATCGGTGCCGCGCAGATCGGCGCGGATGTTTTCTGCCAGATGCATTGCAGCCGCCTTTGACGCCCCATAGCCTATGGCATTGGGCAGGCCGCGATGGCCGGCGAGTGAGCCGATCATCACCACATGGCCTGCGTTGCGGCGGGCCATGTCAGGGACGACATGCCCAAGCACACGCAGGGCCCCCATAAAGTTGACGTCGGCCATTTTCTCAGCGGAATCAACATCCCAATCAGCTGCTGACATCGGGTCATACGCCCCAGCGCAATAGATGACGCCATCCACGTTGCTCAGCTTGTCTGCCGCCTCTGCAACAGAGGCTTTGTCGGTCACATCCAGAGCCAGAGCTTTTGCATGTGTTAGGCTCTTGGCGAGGTCTTGGAGAGGAGGCAGCGAGCGCGCCGAAAGGATCAAACGGGCGCCCCTGTCATCCAGCGCATGGGCGAGGGCATGGCCAAGCCCGTGGGAGGCCCCCACGAGCCAATAGGTTTTGTTTTCAAACATCACTCGGCTGCCAAGCTTTCAGAGGCTGCCTGAGAAGCTGGGCGCATGGTTGCGACGAGTTCGGCGACTTTGATTCCGAACTTGCGCATTTGACTGCGGTTTATGATCACTCCGTCGCCGGTGTGATACATCCAGTCGGTCACATCAAGCACATGCCCGCCGGCCTCCTCAGTCAGTTTTATGCGGTAGCTCATGCGTACTGCATTTCCGCGCTGAATGCCTCTGGCTTCGCCGATGATATCGTCCGCCGTGGCGGTGAATTGGCCGTTTTCGCCCAGCGTCAGATACCATTTGCGCAGCTGTGTGTTGCCGGTGGAGTAAGTGAAGTCTTCCGCCAAAGTGCCCGTCGTACCATTCCATTCCCCCGACATCTGAGCGACAAATGTGCTGCTCACGCGGCCGAGGGGACCGTAAATGATACCTTCGCAAAGGATCGGGCCATTCAGGTGCTCTGTCAGGACAAACTCGGGCCCGCTTTCGGCATAGAAATCAGGATTTTGTGCCCGAAAGCCAATCCACCGACCCGCGATTGCGGCCAGCAGGAGGAAAACGGCGAGGGGGATAAGCCAGCTCATCAACATTGATTGTCTCATTTCGGTCCTAGGTGGGTGGCCCGATGCGGGGCCGGATCTGGATTAGGCGTGGGCGAGTTCGACTTGCACCACGTTGGCGCGACCCGCGGCAAAGGCGGCTGCGCCGGAGCCGAGGTGATAACGCCAGCTGCGCAGGAAGCTGTCGTCAAAGCCCATACGGTTCAGGCGTGGAGTTTTGGCCTCCATACGCGCCTGCCAGTCAGAGCAGGTGCGCGCGTAAGACAGGCCAAATGAGTAGTCGTCCACCAACTTGAGACCGGCGAGGCCAGCCTGTCGGGCAATTTCCGCGCGGCTGAGAGCCGCAGCGCCAGGCATAATGGATTGGCGCACGAAGTCCGAGCTTCGCAGGTAGCGCGACAGGGTGTCATCCGGCACGACAATGGTTTGCAAAACGATGCGCCCGCCAACAGCTAGACGATCCCGAAGGCTGGCAAAGAAAGCGGGCCACTGGCGTGGGCCTAGACGTTCAAGAGTTTCGATGGCGACGATATTGTCAAATTGGCCCGACACTGAGCGATGATCGCCACGGATCACATTGGCGCGTCCATCCAGCCGTGCGTCCGTATAGCCCTTTTGGCCGGCCGATCGTGTAAGTGCGGTCACGTTATGGCCCTGTTCTGCGGCCATTTCTGTGAAGCCGCCCCAACCGCAACCAAGTTCCAACAGGCGGTCGCCTTCGGAAAGGCGGTCCAGAATACGGTTGTTTTTGCGGCTTTGGGCTTTGCTTAGGTCGGCGCTTGAGTCCTCAAAGAGCGCGGAGGAGTAACTCATGCCATCATCCAACCAGAGTTGGTAGAATTCGTTGCCCACGCTTGTGCTGGCCGGGGACGACAGCAGGCCGGAGGGGCGCAGAAGACGGTCCGCGATGGTGTATTTCAGAGAGTGAAGGGCACCCGCGTGCGCGTACGCGTGGAAGTGGTGCAGATTGCGCAGGCCGACTTCGGCCACGTCGCGGATTGAGGGGCTGTCCCATAGCCCGTCCACATAGGCTTGTCCCAGCCCAATATCTCCGCGTGTCGCGGCAGCGGTGATCACAGACCAGTCATTGATCTGCATTTCACCCTGCAAAGCGCCGGTGCCGAAATCATGCACGTGGCCTTCGGGTGTGCGAATGCGCAAAGCCCCGTGGGAGATCGTTTCACAAGTGGCGAGAAAGTCGCGTTTTACGCGGTTGGTGACATAAAACATCAGGAGATTTCCTCGGTCGGGGGTAGGGGGCGCTGACGCCAGATCGCGCCTTTGAGTTTAAGCTTGGCAGCCTGCCAGTGGATCAGGACTACGGTGCGGATCGTGCCCAACGGGCGGCGCAGGGATGCTGCGATGATAGAGCGGTTCGTAAGCGGCTGTCGGGAGCCGGAAAGAGTGGCGATTACTCCTTCGGACCCGTGTTCGTAGAAGATACGTATCGCTATGCGGTCTGGCTTGATTGAAAAGGTGAACGTGTAGTCACCCGCCACATCCTGAAAGGGTGAGACATGCAGCTGCTTGGTGGCTTGCGTGGTGTCCTGAGGCCCCATGGGGGCAAAGTTCGGCAGGTGAGTCAGATAGGAATGACGATCCTTGAATGGCGTGCTGACCTCGGAAATCACCGCAATGAGTTCTCCGTCGCGCAGGGCGAGCCAAAAACTGACAGGGTTGAACACGTGGCCAAGGAAGCCAGGTTGCGTGAGAAAACGGAGATCATAAGTGTCGGAGCTCAACCCGCGCGCGGCAAAGGCTTCGCGCGCCCAGTCGGCGCCGCGTCCATTTCCCAAAGGTCCACCAACAGCTACGTCGTTGACACTCATCAATCCGGTACCATTGCGTGAGAACAGGCGGGGTCCCGCGCTGCTGTCAGGGTCGATCAGCACAAAGTCCACGCCATATTTGAAGGCGTTGTCGATTGAGCCGCGCCGTGCATGTGCGGTCACGCCGCGAATGTGGTCGGGCCAGAATTCTGTCATGCCGCCACCAGTTCCAGCTTGCGTGCAACGCGTACCGCACTGGCAAAGCCGTCCTCGTGAAAACCGTGACGTGTATAGGCGCCCGCAAACCATGTGTTCTGCGCTCCTTGCAACGATTTGATCGCCTCCTGCGCTTGAAGTGCGCCCGCGTCAAAGACCGGATGGCGGAAGGTGTTGTCGTCATAGATCAGCTCATCCGGAATCGGATCCGTTGGGTTTAGCGTGATAAAAAGCGGGTCGCTTTCGGGGATGTTCTGGAGGCGATTCATCCAATAGGAGACACCAATGGCGGGCTCTGGTCGAGTGGTATCGGCCTTATAGACCCAGCTTGACCACACCGCGCGGCGTTTGGGCATCTGGCGTGGGTCACGGTGTAGAACGACTCTGTTGTCCTGATACTGGAAGGGCTCCAGTGCATGGCGCTCTGCAGGGCTGGGATCGGTTAGCATCTTAAGTGCCACGTCGGGATGACACGCCATGATAACATGGTCGAAACGTTCAGGTTCTGCTCCCTGAGCGCGGATCGTGACACCCCCAGCATCGCGCGACACTCCAAGAACCGGCGTTCCGGTACGCAGCGCGACGCCAATGCCGCGCAGATGAGTCTCAAGCCGGCGAACATACTCGATCGAGCCGCCATCAACGGTCCACCATTGATGCTGCTCCCGTCCGGACAGCAGCGAGTGATTGCGGAAGAAGCGCACCACGGCCTGAGCGGGGAAGTCGCGGATGCGGTCAGTGGGGGTGGACCAGATCGCGCCGCAAAGTGGCGTGAGATAGTACCGTTGGAACCACTCGCCGGTGTTTAGTTCGTCCATCAAGTCGCCAAGCGGGGTCAGGTCGTCTTTGGCCAAACTTTCCGCACGGGCGTTAAATCTCAGAATGTCGCGGATCATGCGTTGAAAGCCGGGGCGCAGGATGTTGCGCGGCTGGGCGAAAAGCGCGTGCACGGATTGAACAGAATACTCAATACGGCCCTGATCAACTGTGGCGCCAAAAGTCATGTCGGATTTCGCGACGGGCACATCCAGATCCGAGAACATGCGGGTCAGGTGCGGATAGTTCGCGTAGTTAAAAACAATGAACCCTGTGTCGACGGGCTGATCCCCGTTGATGCCGGCAGTGACCGTACGGGCATGACCGCCGAGGCGGGCGTTCGCCTCAAAAAGTGTAACGGAATGCTGCGGAGCCAGTAGATAGGCCGCCGCCAGTCCTGAAATACCGCCGCCAACGATGGCTATTCGTTTTTGGGGCATTGGGGGGGCATCAAATGACATGTGGTCCTCGCTGGTCAGTTCGTAGGAATTACGGGGGTTTATCAGAGGCGGATCAAAAAACGCGTCCTTGGGTGATCCAGGTTTTGCTAAGCCGCGTAATCTCGGTATGTTGACACTAACAGAACATAATGAACGCGTTGAAACACCGGCGAAAAAACCGGTGGCGCACATCGCGCGACGCAACAGGGACAGACGGCACGTGTCAAACAGAGAAGCAAAGACCTATACAGAGCAGACCACTTGGATGCTCGCCGTGCGCGACGCGCGGGACAAGACGGCCTTTGCGGCGCTGTTTGATCACTATGCCCCACGGATCAAGGGTCTCTTGATGCGAAAGGGGTGCGGCCACGGGCAAGCAGATGAAATTGTGCAGGACGTGATGCTCACGATCTGGCGCAAGGCAGCTATGTTTGATCCAGAGCGCGCACAGGTGTCGGCTTGGATTTACCAGATTGCGCGAAATCGCCATATCGACGTCATCCGCAAAGAAAACCGCCCCATCCCAGAGGAATTGGGCGAAGCCCCTGATGCGGAGCCTGACGCGACGCAAATTCTGGGTATGGAACAAGAATCCCTGCATCTGCGCGAAGCTCTGTCGCGGCTCAAGCCTGCACAGCGCGAGATGATTGAGGCCGCCTACTTGGGTGAAATGTCTCACAGGGAATTGAGCGAAAAGACTGGCCTGCCACTTGGCACGATCAAGAGCCGAATACGTCTTGGTCTTGAGAAGCTGCGCCACGAGCTAAAAGGAATACGTCAGGAATGACCCCGATCACCCACCATATCCCCGATCCGCTTCTGGCGGCCTATGCGGCTGGCAGTTTGCCCCGACCGTTTGCCCTGGTGATAGCGGCACATGTCTCCATGTGTGAAGACTGCCGTGCGTCGCTTTCGGCCCATGAACATATCGGCGGCGCTGTCTTGGAAGACATGACCACAGCGCCGGTAGAGGCCGACGTAAAAGCGGCTCTTATGGCGATGCTTGACATGGCCGAGCCGATTGAAGAGCCTCCCGTCGCCAAGCGATCCGGTGTGTATCCGGGGCCGGTTATGGAGGCTCTGAAAGGCCGCGCGCCCAAATGGAAGAAGCTCGGTATGGGCGTGAAGCAGTGCATTCTGGACGCCGGTGAGGCGGGCTCAGTGCGGCTGCTGCATATTCCACCAGGACAGGCGGTTCCGGATCACACCCATGGCGGCCTTGAGCTGACTTTGGTGCTGCAGGGAAGCTTTAGCGATGAAACCGGTCACTTTGGTGTCGGGGATGTCGAGGTAGCGGATCAAGAACTGGAGCACACACCAGTTGCCGATGAGGGGGCCGCTTGTATTTGCCTTGCGGCCACTGATGCACCGCTCAAATTCCGTGCCTTTGTGCCACGACTGTTGCAGCCGATTTTCCGAATCTAATCTCATTCGGCAACCTAAACGTGAAGTGTGAGGCCGGGCATTGTTTCCGGCTTACAAAAAAAAGACCTTACTTTTTTCGACTGTTCTTCAGGCGGTTATGGCGGAAAATTGGCAAAAGTGCCTTTGAAACCCGTTTTCGGACCGAAGCATTGTTACAGAACGGGAAACAATAACCCTAATATTTAGTTAACATCTTTCGCGCGAACGGTTTAAGCTGGGATATCTGACTGCGAAGGCCGGTCTCTTAAGTTTTGGTCGGTTTCGCCATCGATAGCGGGGGCGCTCATGTTAACGGCACTACTTTTGGCTTCGGCAGCCGGACTATTGGCATTGGCAACACAAATCTCAGATGAGGACAGCGCCGACAGCGCTGCGGCTTTTGCCGACGATGCTGGCGAAACAACGGACGCCTCTGGGCAATCTGACACCGGGGTCGCCGAAGACGAGACCGTGGAAAGCTTTGCGACCGAAGAACCGGCAGCCGATGCCGCGCCTCCGGCGGAGGAGACTGACGTCAGCATTGCAGAACCGCAGGACGCAGCGCCAGGCGAAGTGATCGCAGGTGACGGCGGGGATAACACGCTGATCGGAACCGAGCGCGATGACACAATGGACGGGCTAGCCGGCGATGACCGGTTAGTCGGCTTGGCAGGCAACGACCTTATGACCGGAGACACCGGCGCGGACACGCTTCTTGGCGGCTACGAAGTGGACGTGATTTCCGGTGGTGAAGGCGACGACCGGATCAAGGGCGGACGCGGCAATGATTTCCTGTTTGGGGACGACAACGATGACACGCTCATCGGAGGCCAAGGCGATGACCTTCTAAGCGCGGGAACAGGAGCGGACTATCTGCGCGGTGACGAAGGCGATGATGTGCTTTACGCCTTAGATGTCGGGTCTCAGGGAGCACCGGACACTTTGTTTGGCGGAGAAGGGAATGACCGACTGATTGGCGACGACGGCGACACTTTGACAGGGGGCGAGGGTGTCAACAGGTTTGAAATTGTCGTTGGAGATGGCAATGAGGCGGTGGTGATCACCGATTTGTCTCTGTTTCATGGTGACGAGGCAGAGCTGAGAACTGATTTGGTATCATTTCTCGACGACACCGGGGCGTTGCTGACGCGTGCGGAATTACTTTCTTTGAATGCGAGATTGGAAGACGCAGAAAACGGCAGAGATACACAGGTGCTAATGGCGGATCAGGTTGTGGCTGTTATCGAAGGCTACACAGTTGCCGATTTGGATGCTGACACGAACTGGGTCGGTAACCTTTCACCAGGGCTCACTGGACAATTTGATGGCGATGATTTGCTGGTTGGTGATGAGACGGGCGTCACAGATGATTATTTTGAGGGGGCTGATGGCGCAGACACACTGGTCGGCGGCAATGGAGCTGACTATTTGCTCGGTGACGCGGGCAACGACCTTGTGGACGGTCTCGATGATCCTGAATTGGCGGGCGCTGCGTCCGATACGTTGGTTGGGGGCGAAGGGGACGACACACTACGCGGAGACAACGGCGATGTGATGGCGGGAAATGAGGGGCGCGATACTTTCGAAGTGCGTGTGCCTTTGACGGGAGAAGACGCTCCGGTCGAGATTTATGGTTATGAGCTGCGCACGGAAAGCGGCCATATCGAGGTGATCACTCTTCTTGGTGCCGACGGAACACCGCTGACCGCCGAAGAAGTCGCAGATTCCGTGGTGATTTATCAAAGCGAAGAAGGTGGTGAGGCGCTTGTTGAGTACGACGGGCGGGTTGCGGCTGTGCTTTATGGAGTGGATTCTCACTTTATGCAGGATCAGACGCTTTGGCTCGGCAATCTGAACCCCGATCCTGACGCAGAAGGCCCCACGCCGGTTCAAACCACTGGGGATGTTATCAATATGACGCTCCAGAGTGCGTCGACCACAGGAAATGCGGTGACTTCTGAAATGTTCGGTGCCAACGCGATTTATAGTGTGAACACAGAATTTGGCGTGCCCTTGGCGAATTATGTTGCTGCGGTGGATGCTCTGGATGTGATGCATGTGCGTTTCCCTGCGGGGCAGTCGGATCCTGAAACCGGCGAGGAAGAAGGCACCCGTTGGCTCAACGTGATGGAATTGGAGGAAAACGACGAGGGCGAGATGGTGCTCCGTGAGGAGGTTGTTGCCGCACTTGACGCTGTGATAGCCGCCCATGAGAACGGCAATGATGTCTATTTGACACTCAGCACCCCTACGAAAATATTCTCCGTGGAAGAGTACGAGGCCATGTACGACGACATGGCCCGCTTTGCGGAACTTATCGTCACACAGTATGGTGACGTGGTCGAAGCCTTTGAGATCGGAAACGAATATTGGATTCAGGGTGAAACAGCATATGGGCAGAAAGCTGACATTGCTGCGCGGGCCTTTGCGGAAGGTATGGAAAATGCAGGGGTGGCCCCTGAAGATCAGCCATCCATCATAGTTCAAATGGGCACGCCCAATAACGGATCAGAATTCCACACCTCTGTGGATGACCGTCCCTTTGGCGCACGCCGCGACGATTCCAATCAACAGATCATTGATCAGCTTTCAGACGAAGCGCGTGATGCAATCGACGGGGTGGTCGAGCACTACTACTACAACAAACACTACGATACCTTCACAGATGATGGGAATGAGCGCGGCTTTATCGACAGCGATTATGCCATCTGGGAAGAAAATTTCGACAAAGAGCTGGATCTGCACATCACAGAGTGGAACATCCGCACAACCAATTTCCCCCAGAACGGCATGCGTGCGGCGGGTATTATTGCCGAGCAGTTTGAAAACATGATCGAGATGGGCGCGGACGCAGCGCACGCATGGCCGCCGGTCCACAATACCGCAACACACCACGCAGGCACGCGTACCGATATGCCCATTGTAGACGACGAGGATCGAGTTCTGAACTCTGTGCGTGGCGCCATGTTCGATGTCATGTCGACGGAGTTGGTTGGTACCGAACTGATTGAGACAGAATTTAGCAATGACGACGGTCAGGTAGAGATCCAAACTTATGCCAACGATGAAAAAGTTGTGTTTCAGGTTGTTTCCCGCAGCGACGAAGTTCTGAATCTCGACTTGGATTTTTCAACTCTTATGCCGGAATTCGATGACGCATATGCGGTGCGTATCGGATATGACAGCTCCCCCAACAGTTCTGACGGCGTGTTCCGCAACGGAGACGGGGACATTGAAGCGGCGGAATATACAGTCATTGATGGGGAACGCTACTATTTCAATGAGTTTGATACACTCGCGACAGTCACGGATGAGCCCGTTGATAGCGACGAGGTTCTGGTGCAACTCAAACCCTATGAGGTCATCCAGATTACTTACGTACTGGCACCAAACGACATCCCGCCGGGAGAGACTCCCACCCCGCCACCCGGAAGTGCCGTTTTGGGAACAGAACAAGATGATCTCCTGACTGGAACCGACGGCAACGATTCCATTGATGCTTTAGGCGGCTCTGACACCGTCAATGGTGGAGACGGTGTCGACACGATCTATGGGCAAGACGGCAATGACAGCCTGGAGGGCGGCAAGGGCGACGACTATGTGCGTGGCAACGACGGCAATGACGCGATCTATGGCTTTGGCGGCGACGATGACATGAAAGGCGGCGACGGGGATGACTCGATTTCCGGCAATCAGGGCAACGACACGCTTTCCGGTAGCAAAGGCAACGACTTGCTGCGTGGCGGCGACGGTGATGACACCATCAACGGCGGCGTCGGCACCGATACGATCTCTGGCGGAGAGGGGCGCGATACGCTGACGGGCTGGTCAGGCACTGATATCTTCCGCTTTGAGGGAGAGGATATGGCCACGGGTGATTTGATCACCGATTTTGAAGTTGGCTTTGATGTGATCGAACTGGAATACGACGATATCACCTCGGTGAACGATCTGACGATCTCGGACATTGACGGGGGGGTTGTGGTGCATGTCGGACCGCATGGCAGCCTGTACCTTGCCGGGAGCCTGTCTGCTGCAGAGGTGCGTGACGCGGCCAATTTCGTTTTCCTCTAGCGCCGCTGATGTGCAACTGGATTGAACAACAGGATCGTGGTTAAAGGGCTGGGCCTGAACCTGTGAGGAGCCCACTCATGCCATCTCTGTTGTTTGATCCGTTGCCCGTTTTTGCAATTCCTGTGAAAGGGCGCGATTCCGGGTTTCCTGTGCGTCGTATTTTTTGCGTGGGGCGCAACTATGCGGCCCATGCAGCCGAAATGGGAGGCGAGGTGGATCGCGAGGCACCTTGGTATTTCACCAAATCGGTTGCCCACGCGGTGATTAGTGGGGCAGAGGTGCCGTTTCCTGCGGGCACAGACAATTACCATCACGAAATGGAACTCGCCTTTGGTATCGGGGCTGAAGTGAAAGACGCAACTGAAGTCGAGGCGGCGTCTGCGATCTTTGGGTATGGCTGTGCGCTGGACATGACCCGCCGCGACCGTCAGCAGGACGGGAAAGACAATCGGCGGCCCTGGAGCCTTGGTAAAGATGTTGAAAACTCGGCCGTGTTTGCTCGGATGACACCTGCAGCCGTGTTTGGTGGGCCCGCATCGCAACGCATCCATCTAGAGGTGGACGGCGAGGTAAGGCAGGATGCGAGCTTGGCGGAAATGGTATGGAGCCCCGTCGAGTTGGTGATGCATCTGTCAAAGTTTTATACGTTGGTGCCTGGCGATGTGGTGATGACCGGCACGCCCGCCGGAGTGGGCGCCGTGCAGGCCGGTCAGGAGATTACCGGCGGCATAGACGGGTTGGATCCGATTGGCCTGACGTTGTTGTCCAGCTAACCCATCCACTGAACGATCATTCATTTTTAGCTTGCCAGTCCCGCGCGTCCTGTGCAGTTTAAGCCGACTGACGCGGAAGGGAGCGCTAGGCAATGGGGATTAAGTTCTTTTCGGATAAGGCACGACCGGTTCATTTGGGGCCGTATCCTCTAGAGCGGTTGGAGCGTGGGGCGATGCCTGCGTTGGGTGATCTTCCGCGCGATCTGCCTTTGAGTTTTGCCCGCCCTGAACGGCCTGAAAGTATCGTGAATGCGATGGGTGAGTTTCAGGCGATGATGGATGCCTTGCGGGACGGTTTGGTCAATAAGGTCCGGTCTGCGGTGCCTCAAGATTCAACTGAACGGTCCAATCATCTGAAATCCTTTGGGTATTTCAACGACGTATCGATGGTCGGCATCGGCCCGGTGGTGCCGGAGGCGGTGCTTGAAACCCCGCGTCGCAACCCCGAGATTGACCGGCTGGCGCATGCGCTGAAAACACGGCAGACCAAGACGCTTGCGGCGGGCATTGACCTGATTATGGCGGATCTCAAGGAAAGCATGGAAGCCCCGCCGAGCAGCACCAATGGCCAAGGCACGGCGCTGGTTTTCCTGATTGAACACATGCGCGACCCCGAACGCGGAGAGCCGGGTAGCGACTGGATTTTGGACGCGCAGGATCACCGAGCCTGTTTGCGGGCGACCGAAACGGCGATTGTGATTGCAAACTATATTCGGTTGTTAGGCTGGAATGCCAAGGCGCATACGGCGACCTCCACAGATGTGGATCTGGGGAGGCTAGGGGTTGCTGCGGGGCTGTTGAGTGCGGAAGGGGATGCGCTTGTCGCGCCTTGGCTCGGGACCCGCTACGGGTTGGCGGTAGTGACGACGGATATGGATCTCGCGCACGACAAACCCCTGGCACCAATGGACAAACAGCCGTGGTTCCGTACACAGGGTCCGGCTTGGTGGTTGGGCAAAGGGTTTGCTAAATCGGGGCTAAATCAGGATCCGTACCGCAATCGCGACTATGTTAAAGGCGCGCAGCCATTTGAGCTGCTGAAACGCGTGCCAACCCCGACAACATACATCGACGAAGCGCGCGTGGCGCGGGTTCCGAAGCGGGCTGATATGTTTGCGCGGGCGCAATTTGGCGACATGGGAAAGACCCTTCAGGACGCGGCCAAAGGGGGCTACTACGTGCGCAAGGCTGCGCCAAGCATGGCACAAAGACGCGCTTTGGGGGCTTTCGTGCTGTTGCAGGATGGTGAAAGTGCAGTAGTAGAAAAGCCAACAAATTCAGAACGTAACGCGGCAAACTTGAAAGCAGCGAGCCATTTCTTGGGCGTTGACGCCGTTGGGTTGAGCCGATGTCCTGAGTGGGCGTGGTACAGTCACGACGCGACGGGTGAGCCAATCATCCCAAGTCATGATCAGGCGATCAGTATGATCATTGATCAGGGTTACGAAACCATGGAGGGGGCGAGCGGCGACGATTGGATCAGCGTTGCGCAGTCCATGCGGGCCTATTTGCGGTTCTCGCTTTTGGGCGGGGTTATTGCCCAACAAATCAGAAACCTCGGCTACAAAGCTAAAGCGCACACGGTGATGGACGGTGAGGTTCTTCAACCGCCGTTGTTGTTGCTGTCGGGGTTGGGTGAGGTCAGCCGGATCGGCGAGGTGATCTTGAACCCTTATCTGGGGCCTCGGCTGAAATCCGGTGCAGTCACGACAGACATGCCCATGGATCATGATCAACCTATTGATTTCGGGCTGCAAAACTTCTGTGAGAGCTGCAACAAATGCGCGCGTGAATGTCCGTCTGGCGCGATTACGGCCGGTCCGAAATTGATGTTCAACGGCTATGAAATCTGGAAATCCGACAGCCAGAAATGCGCGACGTATCGTGTGACAACCCCAGGTGGGGCGATGTGCGGGCGGTGTATGAAGACCTGTCCGTGGAACCTTGAAGGGCTGTTCGCTGAGGCGCCTTTCCGGTGGGCGGCGATGAAGTTTCCGCGCCTTGCCAAACCGCTGGCCGAACTGGATGACAAGGTTGGCAATGGCGGTCTGAATGACGTCAAAAAATGGTGGTGGGATCTGGAACTTGAGGCGGATGGAGCCTATCGGCCGACCAAAGAGCCGCTGAACCGACGCGATCTGCAAGTCGATCTCGATCTGAAATACGCAGATCAGACATTGGCGGTTTATCCTGCTCCGTTGGCGCCGCACCCTTGGCCTTATCCGTTCCCGATGGATCGTGAGGCCGGAATTTTAGCATATGAATCAATGGTTTCCGCAGAGGAATATAAGGCGAGAATTGCCGATGGAGACATGTCGGTTGTGCATTCCTATTCGGTGCCGTCCGCGCAGGACGCGCCGGTGGTGCGGGTCGAAATCAGCGCGGTCGAGGCGATGACGGCGGATGTGACCAAATACGAATTCCAAACGCCGGACGGATCTGCGCTGCCGGAGTGGACGGCCGGTGCGCATTTGGACGTGTTGGTCGCGCCGGAATTTCTGCGCCAATACAGCATGTCGGGCAATCCTAACGATCGCTCTACCTATCAGATCGGTGTGTTGCGTGAAGATGAAGGGCGAGGTGGAAGTGCCTTACTTCACAGGATTTTTTCCGAAGGTCGACGGGTTTTTGTGTCCAAGCCGATCAATCACTTCGAGTTGGATGAAGCAGCCAGCAAGACCTTTCTTATGGGCGGCGGGATCGGCATCACTCCAATGATTGCCTTTGCCCACCGTCTGCATGAATTGGGTAAGGATTTCGAGCTGCACTATTCGGCCAGTCGCGAAGAAGGTGCTGGTTATATCAACGATCTCAAGGGGATGCCTTGGGCAGAGCATGTCACGTTCCACTTTTCGGACAAGGGGACGCGCGCGGATTTGGATGCGGTCTTGGGGGGATACAAGCAGGGGTGGCATGTCTATACCTGCGGGCCGGATCGTTACATGGACGGGGTTATGGCCGCCGCGGAACGGCAGGGCTTTCCGGAAGAGGCGCGGCATCTGGAGTATTTTTCGGTGCCGGAGCAGCCTGAATACGAGAATTTTGCCTTCAAGATCCGGTTGAAAGATGGTCGGGAACTTGTTGTTCCAGAAGATAAAACTGCCACGGATGTTCTATTGGAGAACGGTGTGCATGTGGACGTGAAGTGCAGCGATGGCATTTGCGGTGTCTGCAAATGCGGGCTGGTGTCTGGTGAGGTGGAGCACCGCGATTTTGTGTTGTCAAACAAGCAGCGCGAGGCCTCGGTGATCCTTTGTCAAAGCCGCGCAAAAGACCCAGACGGGGTGATCGAAATCGACCTTTAAGGCGGTGTCGGTATCACGTCGGTAAAACGTCGGTATTGCGTCGGTGCCAGTTCAGAGGCCATTGGCGCTGATTTCCATCAGGGCCGAGAGCACAAAGTCCGCCGCGACAGAGGCCAGCAGCATGCCCATAACGCGGCTGACGATGGCCGCACCGGAATTGCCGATCAAGTGAATGATCGGGTCTGCCAGCCGCATACAAACGTAGGCGATGGCGAGAACGGCGATCATGACAGCGGCCGTTAGGGCTTGGTCTGTGAGCGCCACGGAATTGTTGTCTGTCAGCATAACGATGGCAAGCATCGCTCCGGGGCTGGCCAGAGATGGCACGGCGAGCGGGAACACTGCGGGTGAAGGGCGGTGGTCGCCCAGGTCCTCGTCCGCGTCGGCAGCTTTTTTGTCGGTCTCCGGTTTGGCCTCGCCAAAGATCATGGTGAGCGCGAACAGAAACAGGATGATGCCGCCTGCGAACTGGAACGACAAAAGGCTTATGCCCAACGCCTCGATCAGGATTTGTCCGAGCAGAAGGAAAAAGAGCAAGACGCCGAAAGCGGTGGCTGACGCCAAGAGCGCGGTTTGCTTGCGTTGTTGGCTGGTCATGGCGGCCGTCACGGCGATAAATACCGGTATGGTGCCGATGGGGTCGATCACGACCCATAGAGTGACAAAGCGATCAAGCAAATCCATGCGGAGAGTTGACCATGTTTTGTCGCGAGGGTCACGCTTTTTGACTGGCAGAGTGGCGCGCGCGCCCGCTGGGCGCGCGTTTGGCACTACCGGCAGCTCTTAGGTCGTTGCGAGGCGGCGGGTTTCGCCGGCGATGATGCCTTCTTCGTCGGTCGGAATGACATGGGCCGCAAGCTGGCTTCCAGCGCAGGTGATGCGGCTTTGGTTGGCGGCATTGGCAGAATTGTCGATTTCAGCGCCGAGCCAGACGCAGCCTTGCAAAATGCGGGACCGCACGGCGGCGGAATTCTCGCCGATGCCACCGGTGAACACGATGGCGTCCAGACCGCCCAGCGTGGCTGCAAGGGCACCGATCTTTTTGATCGCCTGATAGGCAAACAGATCGACGGCTTCAGCGGCTTGCGGGCTGTCGGAGGCCAAGAGGTCGCGCATGTCCGAGCTGAGGCCAGAAACACCGAGCAGGCCGGATTTGCTGCCCAATGTGGTTTCGATGTCGGCCACCGACATGCCGCGGTCACGCAGCATGTGGAAAATGACACCGGGGTCCAGTTCACCACAGCGGCGGCCCATGACCAGACCGTCCAGCGCGGTGTAGCCCATGGTGGTGGCCACGGATTGCATGTTTTGCATGGCGCACATCGATGCGCCGTTGCCAAGGTGGGCGACGATCACGCGGCCGTTGGGTTTGTCGAGATGATGCGGCAGTTGCGTGGCAATATAGTGATAGCTGAGCCCGTGAAATCCGTAGCGCAGCACGCCGTCGTCGGAAAATTCGCGAGGGATCGCAAAGAGTTGCGCGATGCGCGGCTGGGTGCGGTGAAAGGCGGTGTCAAAGCACGCAACCTGCAAAATGTCAGGCCAGCGGCGGGCCACCGCGCGGATGCCCGCGAGGTTGTGCGGCTGATGGGCGGGGGCAAGCGGGGCCAGTTGTTCCAACTTGGCGATGACATCGTCCGTTACTCGGGCGGGGGCGGCGAATTCGCGACCGCCATGTACCACGCGATGGCCCGCGCCGACGATGCGCAATTCGTGGGAGAGCCCTTCGATGTGGTTGAGCAGCCAATCCAGAACTTCGGCGTGGGTTGCGTTGGGTTCAACCGGCAGATCAATCTGCTTTTTGCCGCCGTGATAGGCGGGGCCGATGCCGATGCGGTCGACCTGACCATGCAGATGTTGGGTCAGGTCGGTGCCGTAGACGGCGTATTTGATTGAGGATGAGCCTGCGTTCAGAACCAGAAAGGCATCTTTTTTGCCGTTGCTCACATCAGCTCCTTTCCGAGGTTGTGATGCACCATGAGTTGCGCCAGCGCCGCGGAGACAAGGCGCGAAAGCGTGCCGTCGGCGCGGCTGGTCAGCATGATGGGCACACGCGCGCCAAGCACCAGACCGGCGCTGTCGGCGCCCGCGAGATACATCAGCTGTTTGGCGATCATGTTGCCGGCTTCAAGATCGGGCGCGACAAGGATATCGGCGTCACCTGGCACATCGGAGGTGATGCCCTTGGTTTTGGCCGCCTTGGCTGAGATGGCGTTGTCAAAGGCCAGAGGGCCTTCGAGTATGCCGCCGGTGATCTGGCCGCGGTCGGCCATTTTGCAAAGCGCAGCGGCCTCAAGTGTCGACGGGATTTTGGGGTAGATGGTTTCCAGCGCCGACAGAATGGCGACCTTGGGGATGTCCACGTCCAATGCCTGAGCCAGCTCGATGGCGTTTTGCACGATGTCGGCCTTGGCCATGAGGTCGGGATAGATGTTGATCGCCGCATCGGTGATCAAAAGCGGTTTGGGATAGGTCGGAACATCCAGCACAAAAACGTGGCTCATCCGGCGGGAGGTGCGCAGGCCTGTGGTTTTGTTGACTACTGCGCTCATCACCTCGTCGGTGTGCAGAGCCCCTTTCATCAGAGCCTGTGCGCGGCCTTCGCGCACCAGACGCACGGAGGCCTCGGCGCTGTCGTGGCTGTGTTCCGTGTCCACAATTTCCAACCCTGAAATATCGAGGTCGGCCTCTGCGGCGGCGGCTGTGATGCGGCTTTGCGGCCCCACAAGGATCGGCGTGATCAGTGTGCGGTCACGGGCTGCAAGTGCGCCCTCCAGAGAGGGAGCATCGCAGGGATGCACGATTGCGGTCGTGATCGGGTCCAGCGGCTCGGTTGCGGCAAGCATGGCGTCAAAGCTGTTTTGATGGGGGGCGTTGGGGTCCACGGGGTTCTCCCTGAAAGTCATATCTTGGTTGCAATTGGACCAGAAGGTTTCACGAATGCAAACACCGGCCGCGCTTGGGCGGAGTTTCGCTGCAATGCGGCGATCTGGCAAGGGTGTCTTGGGGGCGGGTCAGACGCCTGAGGCGAAAGTGCCGTAGTCGCGTTGCGACCAGATCAGCGGCGCGCCTTCGTTGAGAAGCACGCGGGTGACATGGCCCACCATAATGACATGGTCGCCCGCATCATGCGCGGCAGCGGTGCTGCATTCAAACCGTGCAAGGCAGTCGTCAAAGACTGGTGCCTTATCAGAGCCAGGCATCACATCGACCATGTCAAACGCGTCCGCGCGACGGGCAAAGGCGAGCGCCAGATCGTATTGGTCGTGGCGCAGAACATGGATCGCGTAGTGACGGGCCTCGGTGAAGGGGACAAAGCGATCCGAGCTTTTGGCGGGACACCAAAGCACCATGGGCGGGTCCAGCGACACAGAGGAAAACGAGTTGGCGGTCATGCCGATGGGGCCGGTGTCGGTCAGGGTTGTGACAACGGTCACGCCCGTGGCGAAGCTGCCCAAGGCGTTCCTATAGGGGCGCTGGTTGTCTACTGTGGGTTCGAAAACCTCTGAGATGATGTCCATCGGCGGGCCTGTGTCTGTCCGGTGTGCGTGTTTCGGGCAGCATTGGAGGGAAATAGGCGCTGTTGCAAGAGGGCGCGCACATTTCCCGTGGTGGTGCGGGATTTGTGCCGCCCCTGCGAGGCCTGCCTCAGTTCATGTCTTCCAGCAGTCGGCTGTGTTTCTGGCACTGCTCAATGACCTTCTCCAGCGTGGTGTACCCCTGAGATTTCAACATCGGCAGCATGCGGCAGAGGACTTCGGCGGTGGCCTGTGCATCGCCAAGCGCGGTGTGGCGCAATCGGGCGGGAATGGTCACACCAAGGCGGGCGCAAAGGGCGTCGAGCGTGTGGCTTTCGGTGGTGCCAAAGAGCACAGCCGACAGGAGCACGGTGTCCAGAATGGGATGCTGCCAGTCGAGGTCGTATTCTTCGGCGCGGCGGTGCAGGAAGGCCATGTCAAACGGCGCGTTGTGGGCCACAATCACGGCGTCGCGGGCGAAGTGGTGAAATTCGGTGGCGACGGGTTGGAACGACGGGGCGCCTGCGACCATGGCATCGGTGATGTGGTGAACTTTGGTGGAAGCCGGCGGGATCGGGCGGCCGGGATCAACCAGGCGGTCAATCTTTTCGCCGGGGACGATCATCCCGCGCAACACGCGGACCGCGCCAAGTTGTATGACCTCGTCCTTGTGCGGCAACAGGCCAGTGGTTTCGCTGTCAAACACCACAAAAGGCACGCGGTCGATCGCCAGCTTCATCAGGTTGGAAGGCCCCGAGGGTTTCAAAAGCTCAAAATCATAGGTGAGGGGGCGCGAGGCTTCGGGCGACAGGTGGCTGTGGGCTTCGTCGATGAACATCATATAGCCGCGGGCAGAGCCCAGCGGTTTCAGGCGGGCGGCGAAGCTGACTTCGCCATTGGGGCAGGTCGCCTCGAAGGCCACTTCGCGGTCGGTTTTCACCAATTCGTCGTGGGCGGCGATCAGGTTGGGTTTGGCAAAGTAGTCAAAGATTGAGGCATTCAGGCGCGGCGGAGCAATTTGGGCCAGCGCGCTTGCGGCCTGACCGTCATACAAGACGATGCGGTGGGTCGGGCTGATCAGGACAATCGCGAGGGGAATTTCGGAGAGCAGCGCGGTCAGGCGGGTTTTCTCGTCTGACAGGGCTTCGGTTTCCAGAGCCACCATTTCGGCCGCATCCAGAGTCTGTTCGTTGAGCTGTGTTGTCACCGCATCCGCGGCTGGGGCCAGATCCCCCAAATAGCGGGCGGCGTGTTTGTCGAGTTCAGCCGGCACACCGGCATGGGCGCGTACGCGTAGAGTGGCCGCGAGTTTCTCGATGGGTTTGGCAACGTTTTCGTCAAACAGAAACCAGATGCCGGTGGCTAGGCCAAGCAGGCCAAAACCCGCGATAATGGCCGACAACATGAAGCCCGGGCCAGAGCCGCTTTCGATGCTGTGGCGATAGCCCACAATCAAAGCCAGCGCCACGATCAGGATGCCACCCAGAGCCAAGAGGGCAAAGAATAGCAAAATACGAAGGCGCAAGCTGAGGCGGGTCATGTCAGATCTCACATATTGCGGTCAGGAGGGGGTCATCGGCAGGCACGCTGACCCATGAGGCGCCTTCGATGGCGCCTGTGGCGGTGAAGTCAACGGTGTCCACAATTGCGGCTCTGCGGGCGTTGAGGCAATCGCTCAGAACGGTGATGCGGTTCAGGGGTGCCCAGCGGCCATAAAAATAGGCATCCGCCAAGCGTTGATTGGGTAGCGCGGCGTTGGTTTGCAGGCTGTTGATGTCCAGCGCAACAAAGCGTTCGGTGAAAGGCTTGATATAGGTCCAAGGGCGATAGAGCGCCTTGTTTTCCACGGTCTGCACCACTTCAAACCCCTCGGGCATCGTGGCGGCGGTGCGGTTGTACCAACCGTATTCAGAGGTGATCGTGGCCGCCAGCATGGCACCACCAGCCGCCACGGGCGTGAGCCAACGCGGCAGGCGATTGCCGGTGAGCCGCAGGATCAGCATCATGACGCCTGCGCCAGCGAGGCCGGCGATGAAAGTGGCGATGAGTTCGATAAACATTTAGTGGTCCTTACGGTTAACCGAGCATGCCTTTGCCATGACCGATAGCGGATTGCAGAGATTTCACCACGACAAATGCGTCGCGTAAATGACTTCGCTCAAAATCGGAGAGGGCGGCAGGGCTGAGGAAATTGTCGGGTTTCTGGCCCGCGGTGATCTGGCGGGCCTGATGTTCAAGACGGGTTTCGGCGATCAGGTCATAGGCGTCCAGAAGGTCGGCGGCGCCGCTTTCAGACAGGACTTGGGCCGATTGCGCGGCCTTTAGGCGGGCGCGGGTGTTGGCCTCGGGCAGCTGACCTTGCAGGGCATATAGGCGCGCGAGGTCGATAATGGGAACCACGCCGTTGTGTTTCATGTCGAGTTGATTTTTGTGCTCGCCGGAGCGGATCGTGGCGAGGCCGTGCAACATGCCTAGGGGCGGTTGGTGGCCCAGTGAGTTGCCGGTCATATGGGCGACAAAGATCGAATTTGAGGCCGCTGCCTTGAGGGTGTCTTCCTGCAAATCTGCAAAGAGATCGAAGGTGCCGCCGATGGGGCGGAGATCGAACATGACACTGGCGAGCATCTGGGCTTCGGGATTGGGCGTGTCGATCCAGCCTTTGAAATAACCACGCCAGACCGATAGCGGCTGACACCAGCGCGGGTTCGTGGCCATCATGTCACCGGGGCAGTAGAAGTATCCGATGGTATCAAGGCCATCGCAGACAATCTTGGCGAGCTTTGCAAAATATCCGGTGCGCATGTCGTCGGTGCAGGCGTCGTCCAAGATCAGGCAATTGTCCTGATCAGACACGCCGGTCTGTTCCTGCCGCCCTTGCGACCCGCAGGCCAGCCAGAGGTAGGGCACCGGCGGTTCGCCCAGTTCGGCCTCCGCCATGGCGAGCAGGCGGCGGGTGGCGGTGTCGGCGATGTCGGTGATCAGACGGGTGACGATTTCATGGCGGTTGCCGCCTGCGACCAATTGCACAAGCAGTTGCGGAATACGGGCGGTGACAGTGGCCATTTGCTCGGCGGTTTCGGCGTTGGCGACTTCGGCCACCAGTTCGGCGGAACTCACGGCCTGAATGCGGGTGAGGTCGGTCTGGGTGACGATGCCGATGAGCTTTCCGGCTTCGACGATGGGCACATGGCCGATGCCGCGTTCCATCATCACATGCAGCACGTCCGAGCCGATGGCTGTCGGGGGCAGGGAGATTGGGGCGGTGGTCATGACCTCAGACACGGGCGTGGTCAGGGGGCGGGCTTCGGCCAGCACTTTGCCGACCAGATCGCCGGAAGTGAGGATGCCTGACAGTGCTTTTCCCTCGGTGATGCACAGAGACGAGATGCCCTTTTCGCGCATCAGGCGGGCGGCGTCGGCCACGGCGGCATCGGGGGATACGGTGATTGGGTTGCGGGCCATAAAACTATCGACCCGCGAAGTGGCAAGATCGTTGGTCTTGGCTTTTCGGGCGGCGCGTGAGCGGTCAAAGAAACGACGCGCTGGTTCATGATCCGCGATCAGGGCGCGGAAACTGGCAGGGGGCAGCACAAGCAGCAACGCATGTTCTTCGGCACGGGCCGAGGTCACGGCGCGGCCCTCGCGCAGAAGTCCGCGCTCGCCAAAAGAGTTGCGCAGGCCAAGGTGGGAGACCACCACATCGTTTTCGTCGCGGACCTCGATCACGCCTTCGTAGACGATGAACAGGCCAGGAAGTTTTTCGCCCAGATCGTAGACGGAGAAATCTTTCTCGACCTCCCAGACGTCAAAGCTTTCGGCCAGCGCCGGGAGGGCGTCAGGCGGCAGCGCGTCATAAGGGTGTACGGAACGCAGAAAGCGGGTGATCTGGTCTTGGGTCAGGGGCATGTGTGCAACCTATAAAGAAAAAATCCCGCCCGACAATGTGCCGGGCGGGACAGGGGAAGGGCGGGGCCGGGAGGCGCTCCGCCCCTGATCGGTGGGGAAACCGATCAGTGATCCTGTGCCGCGCCGGCCCCTTTGGGGATACGTACGCTTTCCACGAGGTCTTTGATCTCCTGCGGGGTCTCTTTGGTCATGGAAGCGACCACATAAGCGACACCGAAGTTGACCAGAGCACCGATGGCGCCAAAGCTTGTGGACTTGATCGTGCCGAGAAGCGGATCAGCGTCGGTGAAGCTGTTGGTGCCAGGGATGAAGAGCCAGCCCTTGTGCAGGAAGATGTAGACGAGCGTCACGGAGATACCCGCGATCATGCCTGCAACCGCGCCGGTGTTGTTGATCTTCTTCCAGAAGATACCCATCATCAGCGCCGGGAAGATCGAAGCCGCTGCCAGACCGAAGGCCAGTGCCACGGTTTGCGCCGCAAAGCCCGGAGGGTTGAGACCAAGGATCGTCGCAACCACGATGGCCACGGCCATTGCGATCCGTGCGGACAGAAGCTCGTTCTTTTCCGAGATCTGCGGAGCAATCGCGCCTTTGATCAGGTCGTGAGACACAGCGGAGGAGATCGCGAGCAGAAGGCCTGCTGCGGTCGAGAGTGCTGCGGCGAGACCACCGGCGGCCACGAGACCAATCACCCAAGAGGGCAGGTTCGCGATTTCCGGGTTGGCCAGCACGAGGATGTCGCGGTTAAACTTGGTCAGCTCGTTGCCTTCCCAGCCTTTTTCCGCAGCAATCGCCTGAAGATCAGCATTCTTGTCGTTGTAATACTGGATCTTGCCGTCGCCGTTTTTGTCTTCCCAATCCAGAAGACCGGTTTTCTGCCATGTGGCCATCCAGTCGTACTCGGCTTCGTTCTCGATCTGCTGCGTGGTCACAGCGCCGCCTTCGATGCCGCCATTGGGCCACATCAGTTCGGAGATGTTCAGGCGAGCCATGGCGCCAACAGCCGGAGCCGTTAGGTACAAGAGCGCGATGAACACCAGAGTCCAGCCAGCCGACCAACGTGCATCAGACACCTTGGGAACGGTGAAGAAGCGCATGATGACGTGGGGCAGACCCGCAGTACCGATCATCAGAGACAGGGTGAAGAGCACCATGTTCAACGTGTCGGCGTGATGCGCGGTGTATTCCTTAAAGCCCAACTCGGTCACAACCGCGTCGAGTTTCATCAGGAGCGGCTCACCAGAAGCAACGTGGTCACCAAACAGGCCCAGTGCAGGGATCGGCGTGCCGGTCAGCTGCAGCGAGATAAAGATCGCCGGAATGGTGTAGGCAGTGATCAGAACGCAATACTGCGCCACCTGCGTGTAGGTCACACCTTTCATGCCGCCAAAAACAGCATAGGCAAACACAACACAGGCACCGATCAGCAGACCAGCGGTGTTGGAAACCTCAAGAAAGCGGCCAAAGGCCACGCCCACGCCGGTCATCTGGCCGATCACGTAAGTGGTGGAGGCCACGATCAGACAGATCACGGCCACGATACGCGCGGTCTGGCTGTAGAAGCGGTCGCCAATGAATTCCGACACGGTGTATTTGCCGAACTTACGCAGATAAGGCGCAAGCAGAAGCGCCAGCAGCACGTAGCCACCGGTCCAGCCCATCAGGAAGGAAGAGTTGTCATAGCCGGTGAAGGCGATGAGGCCCGCCATCGAGATGAACGAGGCTGCCGACATCCAGTCAGCTGCTGTCGCCATACCGTTGGTGACTGGGTGAACGCCGCGGCCGGCGGCGTAAAATTCAGACGTGGACCCAGCGCGGGCCCAGATCGCGATGCCGATGTAGAGCGCAAAAGACGCGCCCACAAACAGCAGGTTGATTGCAAATTGGCTCATTGTCCCTCAGCCTCTCACTCTTCAACGCCGTGTTCGGCGTCGAGTTTGTTCATTTTCCAGGCGTAGAAAAAGATCAGTGCCAGGAAGACGAGGATCGACCCTTGCTGGGCGAACCAGAAGCCAAGGTCAGTGCCGCCAACAGAGATGCCTGCCAGCATCGGGCGCAGCAGAATGCCAAACCCGAAAGAGACCAGCGCCCAGATGACGAGGCTGATCAGGATGATGCGAACATTGGCGGACCAATATGCGCTGTTGGATGAGTTGTCAGACATGGAATGCCTCCTCCCTCTCGTTTCCGTTTCCTCCATGAAAAGGCGGCCAAGGCTGCCTCTCCAATCCCTTCAGGCCGTCGCCGTTGCGACGATGGCCCCAAGCTCTTGTGCGATCACGTCGATGTCTCCCATGGCATCAACGGATTGCAGCGCACCCTTCGCCTCGTAGTAGGCAATCAGGGGCGCGGTTTGTGCGTGATAGGCTTCAAGGCGGGACGCGACCGTTTCGGCGTTGTCGTCCGCGCGGCGTTTGAAGTCCGTGCCGCCGCAGGTGTCGCATTGACCGTCCTTTGCGGGCTGTTTGAAGCTGTCGTGGTAGCCTTCGCCGCAACCGCCGCAGGTATAGCGGCCGGAGATGCGGGTCACCATGGCGGCGTCCTCGACCTCAAGGCTGATGGCGGCGTTGATGCGCTGGCCGCTTTCGGTAAGCAGTGTATCAAGGGCCTCGGCCTGCACCGTGGTGCGCGGGAAGCCGTCAAGGATCACGCCTTGGGCGCAGTCCGCGTCGGCAAGGCGGTCGCGCAGGATGTTGATGACGATCTCGTCCGAGACCAGATCACCGGCTTCCATCACAGCTTTGGCGGCTTTGCCCGCCTCTGTGCCAGCGGCCACAGCGGCGCGCAAAAGATCACCGGTGGAGAGCTGCACGAGACCGAATTTGGTCTCGAGCATGCGGGCCTGTGTGCCTTTGCCGGCCCCGGGAGGGCCGAGCAGGATCAGAACGGGCGCTGCGGTTTTTGCTTTGTCGAGCATGCGCTTAGCTCCGATTCATTCTGTTTTCGATGAGATCATCGACGACGGATGGATCAGCGAGCGTTGAGGTGTCGCCCAGTGCGCCATAGTCGTTCTCGGCGATCTTGCGCAGGATGCGGCGCATGATTTTGCCGGAGCGGGTTTTCGGCAGGCCGGGGGCCCATTGGATCAGGTCGGGGCTGGCAATCGGGCCGATTTCCGTACGCACCCAGGTGCGGAGCTCCTTCTTCAGATCGTCGCTGGGCGCCTGATCGTTCATCAGGGTGACGTAGCAGTAGATGCCCTGACCCTTGATGTCGTGCGGGTAGCCCACCACGGCGGCCTCGGCCACGGCGGCGTGAGCCACGAGCGCGCTTTCAACCTCAGCCGTGCCCATGCGGTGGCCGGACACGTTGATCACGTCATCCACACGGCCGGTGATCCAGTAGTCGCCATCGGCGTCGCGTTTGCAGCCATCGCCGGCGAAGTAGTAGTTTTTGTAGTCGGAGAAGTAGGTCTTCTCAAAGCGTTCGTGATCGCCCCAGACGGTGCGCATCTGGCTTGGCCAGCTTTCCTTGATCGCCAGCACGCCTTCGACGTCATTGCCGGAGATTTCTTCGCCGGACTGCGGATCCAGCACGACGGGATGCACGCCAAAGAACGGCTTCATCGCGGCGCCCGGTTTGGTCGCATGGGCGCCGGGCAGGGGGGTCATCATGTGGCCGCCGGTCTCGGTCTGCCACCAGGTGTCGACGATCGGGCAGCGGCCGCCGCCGATGACGTCGTTGTACCAGGTCCAGGCCTCGGGGTTGATCGGTTCACCCACCGTGCCGAGGATGCGCAGGGAGCTCAGGTCGCATTTCTCGACGTATTCGTTGCCTTGACCCATCAGCGCGCGCAGGGCTGTCGGCGCGGTGTAGAACTGGTTCACACGGTGCTTTTCACAGACCTGCCAGAAGCGGGAGGCATCCGGATAGGTCGGCACGCCCTCAAACATCAGGGTGGTCGCGCCGTTGGCGAGAGGACCATAGACGATATAGCTGTGGCCGGTGACCCAGCCAACGTCGGCGGTGCACCAGAAGATGTCGCCGTCTTTGTAATCAAACGTGTATTCATGCGTCATGGACGCATAGACCAGATAGCCGCCGGTGGTGTGCACCACGCCTTTTGGCTGACCGGTGGAGCCGGAGGTGTAGAGAATGAAGAGCGGGTCTTCGGCGTCCATCTCGGCGGGTTTGCAGTAGTCGCCCACCTCCATGACCATTTCGTTGTAGTCATAGTCGCGCCCGTCAATCCATGTGGTCTGATCGCCGGTGCGTTTCACAACAAGGCATTTGACGGTGTCTTTGGTGTGCAAAAGCGCCGCGTCGGTGTTGGACTTGAGCGCGGTCTTGCGTCCGCCACGGGGCGCGCTGTCGGCGGTGATCACAACTTTGGCGTCGCAGCCGTTCACGCGGGCAGCGAGGGCGTCGGGAGAGAAGCCGGCAAACACAATCGAGTGGATCGCACCGATGCGGGCGCAGGCCAGCATGGCGTAGGCCGCTTCGGGGATCATAGGCAGATAGATGACCACGCGGTCGCCTTTGCGCACGCCCAGCTGCTCCAGCACGTTGGCCATGCGGCAGACGCGGCGGTGCAGATCGGCATAGGTGATGGACTGCGCCGGCTCGTTGGGATCATCGGGTTCAAAGATGATCGCGGCCTGATTGCCGCGGGTTTCCAGATGGCGGTCGATACAGTTGGCGGCGACGTTGAGCGTGCCGTCCTCAAACCACTTGATGTCGACCTGACCGGGCGCAAAAGAGGCGTTCTTCACCTTGGTGAACGGCTTGATCCAATCTACACGCTTGCCATGCTCCGCCCAGAAACCTTCCGGGTCGTTGATCGAGGCCGCGTACATCGACGCGTAG
>NZ_FOSZ01000010.1 GCF_900114415.1 Shimia haliotis
AGCTTCTCCCTCGAGCAGGTCATGGACAAAATGACCAACACCGTGGGCGACTGATACCTGCAAAAAACTTCGCGACCCCAAAAAAGGGGTCGCGATTTTTCATCCATCCAAGTGTTTTCGTCTGACATAGCCGCTCGGTTGACCAAGTGTCACCCACCTGACCAGCGCCCCCTGATCACCGCGCCTGATCCACATCAGCCCCTCAGGACCGGCTCTCTTGCAAACGCTTTCCCGCACTTGGACCAAGTCAAAAACAGCTCCACATCGACGAATTTAAGATACGAACCGCGTTGTTCCTTCTCACGACCGTCCTCTTGTCAGGCGGAATTTCAGATCTATGCTGCGGGTAAGTCATTTTTCGTTGAATTGCTTTTAGGAGATCCAGAATGGGCCTCGCAAAGAAAACCCAACACCTGCTTACTGCTGCGTTTTACACAATAATTGCTTTTTCGCCACAGACCGGCATGGCGTCCTCTGAGGATGGGCCCGTCGTTCTGGTGCAACAAGTCAAAGCAGAAAGCATTTTTCCCTCATTTCAGCACCCTGCCAAGCTGGAAGCCATCAACACGGCAAGTGTGAGACCCCTTATCTCCGCCCAGATCACCGAGATTCACATCAACGCCGGTGAACATGTCAAAGCGGGTGATCTTCTGATTGAGTTGGACAAGACCGACTACAAGATCGCGCTGGCGGAAGCCGAGGCCAACCTGCTTCAGGCACAGGCCAACTCCGTAAAGGCGGTTGCCGATTTTGAACGCGCGGAACGCCTTGTCAGCCTTGAAACCATATCCGAACGGGATCTTGATTTCGCGCTGGCCAACAAAAACGTTGCCGAAGCACAGGTGAAGATTGCCGAGGCACGCCTGCAGCGCGCCCGCAAGAACCTTGACGACACCGTGGTCAAAGCCCCATTTGATGGGCGTATCAGCGCAGCAAAATACGCCAAGGGAGACCTTTTCCAGCCTGGCGATCCCACTCAGCCCGGTGCTGTGGCAGAGCTAGTCTCTCTTGACCCGATCTACGCCACTGGTCTTGTCGATCAGGCAAACTATTTTCAGTTTCTGGCCCGCCGGCTCAACCTCGAAAACGCCGGTGTGAGCATTCCGCCTCTGGAAATCGAATTGGTCTTGCCAGGGGGCACAACCTACCCTCTGACCGGTGTGTTCGAAAACTGGGACAACACCGCCATTGCCAGCACCGGCACAATTGCTGGTCGCGTGATATTTGAAAACCCCAAAGGTGTCCTACTGCCAGGAGAGAACGTGACAGTTCGCGGCTCTCTGATCGAAGCTGTCGATGCCATGCTCGTTCCGCAAAAAGCAATCAGCTTTGACCAGCAGGGCTACTATGTCTGGGTCGTTGGCGCGGATAACACCGTGAGCCGCCAGAACATCGAGATCGGTATTCGGGACGGTGGCGACTGGACAGTCCCAGTCGGTCTTGAAGAAGGCCAAACTGTTGTTGTGGAGGGCCTTCAGAAAGTACGCGAAGGCGCAACCGTTACACCGAAGCCGTATCAAGAGTGATCGGCATCAACAGCGATTTTGAGCGAGAGACCTTCCATGGGACCAGCATTTTTTATTAAACGACCCAAGTTTGCGTTCGTCATTTCCATTCTGATCACGCTGTTTGGCGCCCTGTCGCTTGTGGTGATGCCGGTGGACCAGTTCCCCGACATTTCTTCACCCAAAGTGGTGGTGCGCGCGCTGTACCCCGGCGCAAGCGCAGACACGGTGCTCAAGGCGGTTGGTGCGCCGATCGAGGATGAAGTAAACGGCGCAGAGGGCATGGTTTATATGTCTTCCAAGGCGGCCAGCGACGGCAGCTACACTTTGACTGTGACCTTCGAAATCGGCACAGACCCCGATCTCGCTCAGGTGGATGTGCAAAACAGGGTGGCGCTGGCCATTCCCACTCTTCCAGCCGAGGTGCGCCAACGCGGCGTCAAGGTTAAGAAACGCAACCCCGACATCCTCATGGTTGTGAACATCGTGTCCCCAGACGACCGGTTTGACAGGGTGTTTTTGTCCAACTTCGCCACGATCAACGTGGCCGGCGAACTGGCCCGCATCCCCGGCGTCGGCGAAGCCAGCATTATCGGCGCACTGGACTACGGTCTGCGCGCGTGGCTGGACCCGATCGAAATGTCCAACCGCAATATCTCTGTCACGGATGTGATTGCCGCACTCAAGGAACAGAACGTTCAGGCCGCCGTTGGCCAATTGGGCGCCGCACCAAGCCCTGATGAAACCCATTTCCAATACGTCCTGACGGCCAAAGGGCTTGTCGAAAACGAAGAGGACTTTGGCGACATTATCTTGCGGGCCAATGAAGCGGGCTCAGTGGTGCGTCTGCGCGATGTTGCGCGCATCGAATTGGGCTCCGAAGTCTACAAAGGCTATGGCGAATTCAACAACGGGCCGGGTGTTCTTTTGGCCATCTATAAGTTGGGCGAAGCCAACAGCCTAGAGGTTGCCGAACTTGTCAAACACAAGATGGAAGAACTGAAGCCTCTGTTCCCTGAAGGCGTCGATTATGTGGTAGGTCACGACACCACGTTGTTCATCGAAGCATCGCTGGAGGAAACCGTTCTGACCATGATCTTCACCATCGTTCTGGTGGTCTTGGTGACGTATCTCTTCCTTGGAACAGTTCGGGCCACCCTGATCCCGACCATTGCGGTTCCGGTCTCCATCATTGGTACGCTCGCGGTTCTATTTGCGGCGGGCATGACCATCAACACGGTCACGCTTTTTGCCTTGATCCTCGCGATTGCGATTGTTGTCGATGACGCGATCATTGTGGTCGAAAACGTCGAACGCATCATGCACGAGCAACCGGAACTGTCCGCGCCGGCAGCCACCAAGCTTGCCATGGAAGAAGTGACAGCCCCCATTGTTGCGACCTCAATGGTGCTGGTTGCCGTGTTCGGACCGACCTTGCTTTTGCCCGGGATCACCGGACGCATGTTCAGCCAGTTCGGCGCGACACTGACGGTGTCGGTGCTGATTTCCATGATCAACGCTCTGACCCTCAGCCCTGCCCTTGCCAGTGTTCTGATGACGCATGGCCACAAGCCCAATTTTGTCATTCGAGGCTTCAACAAGGGCTTTGACTTCGTCACCAAAGGTTACGTGGCTCTGGTCGATTTCCTATGCCGCAAGATCTGGGTCACTCTGCTTTTGGTCGTCGGCTTCATGGGGCTGCTTTATACCTTGTATGATCGCGTCCCCACGAGCTTTATCCCCAACGAAGACAAAGGCTTCTTCATCGTTGATGTGCAGCTTCCGGGTGGTGCGTCTTTGAACCGTACAGAGGTCATCATGGACCGCGTCACCGAAATGCTTGGCGAGGATGAGCACATTGAAAACGTGCTGTCTGTGAATGGCTACAGCCTTTTGAACACCGCGCTGCAATCCAACGCAGGCATGGTGATTGCGAAGCTCAAGCCGTGGCACGACCGCCGCTCGCCGGAATCTCATCAATTTGCGCTGCAACGCAAGTATCAGGCGAAATTCGCCGAGATGCCCGAAGCGCAGATGATCGTGTTCGGTGCACCGGCCATTCCGGGCCTTGGCGCCATCTCGGGCTTCAGCTTTGTGCTGCAAGACACCCAAGGTCGGCCTCCTGCCGAATTGAAGGCCACCATCGACGGTTTGATTGCCGAGGCAAACAGCTCCCCGCAAATCGCGCGCGCCTTCAGCACGTTCAAGACCGACAGCCCCCAACTCAAGCTTGAATTCGACCGTTTGCGGGCCAAAACTCTGGGCGTCAAGATCAGCGATGTTTTCCTGACCCTGCAAACCCAGCTTGGCGGGCTGTACGTCAACGACTTCAGCCTCTTTGGCCAGACCTATAAGGTCATGCTGCAAGCTGATGCCCCCTACCGGCAAAACGAAAAAGCGCTCAACGATCTCTATGTGCGCAACAACGTCGGCGAACTGGTGCCCCTCAGCACAGTGTTGCAGGTTGTCCCTGAGCTGGGACCGGACGTGATGTACCGCTACAACGGCTTCAACTCGGCCACTATCAATGGCGTGCCCAACCAGGCACAGGGTTTCAGCTCTGGCAACGCGATGGATCAGATGGAAACACTTGCCGCAGAGACCCTGCCGCCGGGCTATAAGTTCGAATGGACCGACTCCAGCTACGAGGAACGTGCCTCCGGAAATGCTGTGCCAATTGCACTGGCCTTATCTCTCGTCTTTACGTTCCTGTTCTTGGCAGCGCTCTATGAATCCTTCCTGACGCCGATCGCCGTTCTGATGTCAGTGCCATTCGCCATACTGGGCGCATTGGTTGCCCTGACCATCGCCAGTGAACCGCTTAGCCTTTATGGACAAATCGGCCTTCTGATGCTTTTGGCGCTCGCGGCCAAGACGGCCATTCTGATCGTCGAATTCGCCAAGCAACAACGCGAAACTGTCAAGCTGGACCTGCACGCCGCATCCATGAAGGCGGCGCGCCTGCGTTTCCGTCCGGTGATGATGACCGTGCTGGCCTTTGCGGTCGGGGTGTATCCGCTGGTGATTGCCTCCGGCGCGGGCTCCGCGGCGCGGTCGTCGCTGGGTATTGCAGTCTTTGGCGGCAGTATCGCAGCGGCGCTGTTTGGCTCGATCTTTGGTCCGGTGTTCTTCAAGATCATTCAGGGCCTCAGAGAGAAGCTGCACAAGGGACCGACAGGCCTCGAACCCGACAGCTAAGCGATCCAACAACACGGTCAGACCCGCCTCTCACAGCGCAGTTTGCCCCTCAGAACCCCACAAACGCCGGCGCACCCCCGCCGGCGTTTTTCTGTCCCGACACATGCCCTAGGACAACAGCGCGACGTCCCCCAACATAGTCCGCACCGTGGACAATTCGTTCCGCGCAAGCACGTTGAGAATAGAGTGTCCGGTGTCCTCGGCGGCCATGCGGGGCGCGCCTTCAACAAATCGCAGCGAGATGTTGTGCCTGTCAAATTCTGCCGCGTCATAAAGCGCGCGGCCACCCGCAGCATTCACGTATTCGGTTGCGCCGACCTCTCGGCAAAGCGCGATCAGATACGCGCTCGCCGTTTCCCTATCCCGCGGCGCAAGCTGGCTTGCTCGAATGACCGGTGTTGATATCGCAAGCGCCCCAAAGACCTCTGCCAGTCCGGCAAGGTTCACATCGACAAGACCGCGCGCAGGCTTAATCTCGGCCAAGGCCGGTGCCGCCACATCCATCATACCCTCAAACGCAGGCGCATCCCCAAGAGTCGCGTGCAACTGGTTCACAATCCGGCGCCCCCCACGGTCGGCATCCTGAGCCAGCCTGATATCTTTGATCAACGTGGTACGCGGTTGCAACGCCACCGGTACGGTCAGGTACCGTGGCCGCCCGTCGTGCAAGACCTGATTGCGGTTCACCCAACCGCGCCGGATGTATTGCACCGTGTCCAGAACAACAAAAAGATCAACGGCCGCCGCCATCTGAAAATATGGCAGGTGAGGAAAAAAATAAGGTTGCATGATCGCGACACGCATAGGTTCTTTGCTCACTCGCTCCAACTCGCCGACAGGATAGTGGAAGAGCGGCAAAGCCAAAACACCAAAGGCCGCCTATGTGGCCTTTGGTGCTTGCCTACACCCCGCAGCCGGATACTGCGCTAGACCTTTGGGTCGGGATTGACGGTGAACCCATCTACGGCAATCACCTGCCCGCTGACCAAACGCGCCTTGTCCGAGCACAGGAACGCCGCCATCTCACCGATATCGCGCCCTTCGACAAACGAACCCATCGCGGTGCCGGAGGCATAGCCGTTATAGACCGCGTCACGGGTCATACCCTTGGCCGCCGCCTCACGCTCCAACACACCTTCCATCCGCGGCCCCTCGACCGCGCCCGGACAAATCACGTTGGCGCGCACACCATAAGCCCCGAGTTCCATAGCCAGCGTTTTGGTCAACCCGATCACGGCCCATTTCGCCGCCGCATAAGGCGCACGATAAGGGTAGCCATACTGCCCCGCCGTCGAGGAGGTCACCACAATCGCCCCCCCGCCCTGCGCCTTCATCAGTGGCGCGGCATATTTGGCTGCCAGAAACGCTCCCTCAAGATTGACCGCCACACAGGCTTGCCAATCTTGCAATTTTATCTCCTCAACTGCCGCCGTGGGCCCTGCGATACCGGCATTTGCGCAAAGCGCATCGACACCGCCCCAGACCTCCAGAACCTCGCCAAACAAGGTTTTGACCGCCGCCTCATTGCTCACATCCACTTGCGACCGCATCCACGAGGACGGCGCGGCATCCAATGCCGCCGCGTCCATATCCGCGATCCAGATTTGCCAGCCATCGCGCGCAAACGACTCTGCCATCGCGCGCCCGACGCCGGATGCGCCCGCGGTGATCAGAACACGCCCGCTCATCGTGGCTGCCCCACATAGCGGCCAGCGCCTTCTGGCGCGGCCAAATGCGCCTGCGCCTCGGAGATCAACTTCAGGTTTGCGGCAATCTCGGGGCTAAACGGCGCGGGACGGCGTGTCTCAAGGCTCACATGGATGAGGATATGCTCCCCCGTCGCCAACAGAGAGTCACCCGCATACATTTCATGCCAGAGGTGCATTTTCTTGCCTTCTGCCATCAAAACCCGCGTGCGCACCTCAATGACCGATCCTAAATGGGTCTCGTCAATGTGGCGGATGTGGGTTTCCGCCGTAAAGAACGACCCGCCCGTAGCGATATAATCCTGATCGCAGCCGATGATCTCCATCAACCGGTCCGACGCATCGGCAAAGGCATGCAGGTAGCGGCTTTCGGTCATGTGTCCGTTGTAATCCAGCCAATCAATCGGCACCGCGCGGCGCACGGTGACAATCGGCTGGCTCGGGTCGGCAATGTCTGCCGCCCTACGCACCATGCCCGCCTCTGCCGACAACTTCACGTCATGCGCATTCAGCACCGCACCCGAGGCAAAATTCTGCGCCTTCAATGCGCGCATCATCGACACAAGGTTGTTGTCGCGAATGCGCTCCATCTCACGGATCGTCATGTGACCGGATTGCTGGTCCGACTGCCCCGCGATCAGCTCAACCAGCTCATCAGTGAACTCCGGCACATCCATCAACTTGGTCCACGGCCATTCCAGCGCGGGGCCAAACTGCGCCATGAAATGCTTCATGCCTGCTTCGCCGCCTGCCACGCGATAGGTGTCAAACAGCCCCATCTGCGCCCAGCGGATGCCAAATCCCATGCGGATGGCCTCGTCAATCTCCTCAGTCGTCGCAATGCCGTCTTTCACCAGCCACAGCGCCTCGCGCCACACCGCCTCAAGGAAACGGTCGGCGATATGCGCATCGATCTCTTTGCGCACATGCAACGGGAACATGCCCACGCCCTTGAGCGTCGCCTTGGCCCGTTCAATCACCTCTGCAGGGTTTTTGTCGGTTGGCACCAACTCCACTAAAGGCATCAGGTAGACCGGATTGAACGGATGCGTGACCACGATCTGTTCGGGACGCACGGTGCCTTCTTGCAATTCGCTTGGTTTGAAACCGCTGGTCGAGCTGCCCAGAATGGCGTCGGCCGCACAATGCTCCTGAAGGCTTGCATACACCTTCTGCTTCAGATCGAGCCGTTCCGGCACGCTTTCCTGGATCCACTCCGCGCCCTCAACGGCCTCGGCGATTGTCTCGTGAAAGGACAACGTGCCTACTGCCGGCATTGCCGTGTCACTCAGCCCCGGCAAGCTTGCTCGCGCGTTGTCGATCACTTCGCCGATCTTGCGCTGTGCTTCGGGGTCGGGGTCAAACACCCGCACGTCCCAACCGTTCAATAGGAATCGCGCGGCCCATCCACCCCCGATTACGCCACCGCCGATGATCGCTGCTGTTTTGCTCACGCTTGTCTCCCGTCGTGTGTATTTGATCAACCTGGCGGTTGTGCCACGTTGTAAAGTTTGCTGGCGTCATAGCCATTTTTTGTCAGAGCAGCCTCCGCAGCCGCACGTTGTTCTTTTGAAATCTTCGGGCTACGCGCCAAGATCCAGCCGGTCTTGCCAGACGGATTGCCGATCGCTACCACCGAGTAAGCCTCATCAATCCACAACACCCAATAATCACCTCGGGCAAACGGCAACCACGGCACAAATGTCACCTTCAACTTGCCGCCTTCGACAACCCAGGCCTCCCCTTCCGCCGAATTGGCCGGCCCCGACGGGCCGCCTTCTCGACAGGTGTTTAGCACCGAAACCTTTCCGTCATCGCGCAAGGCGTATTCGGCAGTCACCCCTTCGCAGCCTTTTTCGAACCGGTTGGGAAATCTTGCGATCTCGTGCCATTTGCCTAGGTATCGGTCCAGATCCAGCGTCTCGACCGCGGTGATCTCGACACTGCGATCGCGATAGCGTTCGGCAGTCGCGGTGGTTGTCGTTCCCAGAGTGGCAATGGCCGCCAAGGCGAACGCAAACATCTGATTTCGGCGCATGGGGGTTCCTTTCATCATGCTCTCCTTCTCAGGTCTCTACGAACGCCTCTGCTTTCAAGGCCAAATCCATTCCGAAATCCGCACCGACGCGATACCGACGTAATACCGACGCGATACAGCCCGTCTTTTTGGCTCCTTTTACGCCCCTTTCGGCGCGCGCTTCGTCAGGCCAAGTTTCTCGCGCACTTCAGCCGGTCCAATCACCCGCGCGCCCATGTTTTCGATGATGGTGCCGGCACGTTCCACCAGTTGCCAATTCTCAGCCAGCACGCCTTTGTCGAGCCACAGGTTGTCCTCAAGGCCCACCCGCACATTGCCGCCCGCGAGCACCGAAGCCCCCACATAGGCCATCTGATGTCGGCCCAAAGCAAAAGCGGAGAACGTCCACTCGTCCGGCACATTGTTGACCATCGCCATAAAGGTATTGAGGTCATCCGGCGCGCCCCACGGCACCCCCATGCAAAGCTGAACAAGTGCATCGGCCTCCAGAATGCCCTCTTTGACCAACTGCTTGGCAAACCAGAGGTGACCGGTGTCAAAGGCTTCGATCTCGGGCTTAACTCCCAGATCCGTCATCATTTTTCCCATCGCCCGCAACATGCCCGGCGTGTTGGTCATCACATAGTCAGCCTCGGCAAAGTTCATTGTGCCGCAATCCAGCGTACAGATTTCCGGCAGACATTCCGCCACATGCGCGACCCGTTCGGTGGCTCCGACCATGTCGGTTCCGGCAGCGGTCGGAAGCGGTGCTTCCACCCCGCCAAACACAATATCACCGCCCATGCCGGCGGTCAGGTTCAGAACCATATCCACTTCGGCATCCCGAATGCGGTCGGTCACTTCGCGGTAAAAGGCCAGATCCCGCGACGGAGCGCCGGTCTCCGGATCCCGCACATGACAGTGCACGACCGCGGCGCCCGCTTTGGCGGCTGCGATCGCACTGTTTGCAATTTGCTCAGGGCTGCGCGGTACATGAGGACTACGATCCTGCGTCCCGCCCGATCCGGTTACGGCGCAGGTGATGAAAACCTCGCGGTTCATTTCCAAGGGCATGGCGATTCCTCCAACTGATTTGCCCCAAGCCTAACGCGCTTGCGCCAATGCACTTTGCAATTTACGAAGTTTACATGACAAAATTCGAAGAAACCGGCATTTTTCGCCCCAACCCAAACGCGCTCAACACGGCCATCCTCGTGCTGGATGACTGTAACACGCTCAGCTTTGCCGCCGCAGTCGACCCCATGCGCGCTGCCAACCGACGGGCAGCAAAACCCTTGTTCAACTGGACGTTTTATACCGCAAATGGCCACCCTGCCGCCCTCACCAGCGGCCTTGAAATCACGGGATCTGCGATTTCTAAACTGGTGGCCTGCGATTTGCTTTTGGTCGTGGCTGGCTTTCGATTGGAAGAGCACGCCACGCCCTCGCTTCTCGCCTCATTGCGGCGCATCGCCCGGCAAGGGACCACCATCGCGGGCATTGATGGCGGCCCTTGGCTGCTGGCGCGCGCGGGCCTACTGGACGGTGAAACCGCTACCACTCACTGGGAAGATCTAGAGGAATTTGCGACACGTTTTCCGCAGGTTAACACCCGCAGAGACCGGTTTTGCGTGTCCGACCGATTTGCCACATCAGGGGGCGCGGCGCCTTGCATCGACATGATGCTTCACCTGATCGCAACCCGTTTCGGAGAGCCCCTCGCCCGCCGTGTTGGCGGCGCGTTTCTTTACGACCCGTTGCCAGCCGGAAGCCAAACCCTGACCTCAGCCCCGCGCAAGGTTCGCCGGAATCCGCGACTCGCCCGCGCTCTGGAACATATGGAGGCCACGCTTTCCGACCCTCTGCCAATTCCACAGATTGCGGCGCACGTAGGCCTTTCGTTGCGCGCTCTGGAACTGAGGTTCCAGGCACACCTCGGCCAATCCCCTAAAGCCGCGTATTTGCAGATGCGCCTCGAAGAAGCTCTCCGCCTTGCCACCGACACCTCGCTGCCCGTGCGCGATATCGCACTGGCCACAGGGTTCAATGCGCCGGCCACTTTCGCACGCGCGTTCAAATCCGCGCATGGTCAATCCGTGCGAGACCTCCGCGCACAAAGCGCCTAACGCCTTAATCCCACAAAAAATTCTCCTGCCAGTGGCAAACATCTCTAACGCGCCACCGCCAGCAATGCGTCCACATCAAGGTGCGCTTCAACATGATCCGCCAACCGATCCAACACGGCCTCGACCGTGGCGTCGTAGCCTTCATTCCCGACCGTCGCCCCCAACGCCGTCAACCAAGCCCGCCGAAACCCATCATCGCGGAACATCCCGTGCAGGTAACTGCCACTAACCCGCCCGTCGCCAGACACAGCGCCCTCATCGCGCCCGTCAACCTGCGCAAACGGCTTGGCTCGATCGTCGCCATCCGTTCGTCCGATGTGAATTTCATACCCGCGAAACGCCTGCCCTGAGGTCACATGAACCGCCGTGGTTTCGGTCAACCGCTTGTCCGGTGTCATCACCGTTTCCACATCCAACAGCCCAAGGCCTTCGGTATCACCCGCTTGCCCTTCAATGCCTTCAGGGTCACGCACCCACCGCCCAAGCATTTGATATCCGCCGCAAATTCCCAGAACATGCCCGCCACGTCGCACATGCGCGGCAAGGTCTACGTCCCAGCCCTGATCGCGCAGAAACGCCAGATCACCGCGCGTGGATTTGCTGCCAGGGATAATCACAACGTCGGTGTCGCCCGCAATCGGCTCGCCCGCACGCAACATGGTCAACGACACGCCGGGCTCTTGCGCCAAGGGATCCAGATCGTCAAAATTGGCGATCCGCGACAAACCAAGGCAAACGATCTTGAGACCGCCTTCCCGCTCTGCGTTCTTGATGTCCAAAGCGTCTTCTGCGGGGAGTTTCCACGCCTCGCCAAAATACGGCAACACGCCAAAACCGGCCCATCCGGTCGTTTCTTTTATCAAGTCGTAACCGTCATCAAACAGGCTGGGATCTCCACGGAATTTGTTCACCAGAAATCCGGCAACCAATGCGGCGTCTTCTTCCGAAATCACCGCCTGCGTGCCAACGATCTGGGCGATGACTCCGCCTCGGTCGATGTCGCCAGCCAGAATGACCGGCACATCTGCCGCCTGCGCAAAACCCATGTTGGCAATATCACCCGCGCGCAGATTGACCTCTGCCGGACTTCCCGCTCCCTCGACGATCACCAAATCGCTTTGTGATTTCAGCCTGTTAAAACTTTCTAGAACAGCCTCCATCAAAGTCGGCTTGAGCTTGCTATATTCCCGAGCTTTGACCGTGGTCAGGCGCTTACCCTGCACCACAACCTGCGATCCCACATCGGTTTCAGGCTTCAAAAGCACGGGGTTCATATCGACCGTCAACGCCTTACGGCAAGCCAGAGCCTGCAAGGCCTGTGCGCGCCCGATCTCGCCCCCATCCGAGGTCACGGCGGCATTGTTTGACATATTCTGCGGCTTGAACGGCGCCACGGACAGGCCCCTCCGCGCCGCTGCGCGACACAGACCTGCCACCAACATCGACTTCCCAACGTTGGAGCCCGTGCCCTGAATCATCAGCGCTTTGGTCATCTCACACCTGTTTGGGCAAAAATGCCTCGACCGCCGCGGATGCGATCACAAGCACGTTGCCGTCGTCAGGGTTGGTCACATTCAAACCGCCGAACACGGCTTTCACTTCGGCCCGCCCACGCGGCAGCTTTTGGGCCAGAGCGTCGCAATCCACCTTCTCCGGTTCCTGCACACCGACAGTCACCTGCACCCGCATTTCTTTCGGGTCTTTGCCCAGCGCGGTAAACATCGGGATCGCGGAATGGCGGATCGCATCCTCGATCGCGCGGGCTGCGGCCTTGGTATAGTCCCGCCCGTATTGGTCATTGCCCATGCCCATTTCAATGATGAACCGTTGATCAATCATGCGGCGGCCTCCACATCCAGAGCCACCGAAATAGCCACATTGGCGATCACTGTCGGATTGCCATCGGGGCGCGGCACATTCAGCCCGCCTTTCACTGCCTTTACAGTGACTTGGCCATAGGGGAAGATCGCCGCGATCACGTCTGCGTCCACCATTTCTGGCTGCTGCACCGCGACCTCAACCGTGATGATCATCTCGGATTTGTCTTTGCCAAACAATTCGGCAAGGTTGATCGAATTGTGCCACAACGCGTCTTTCGCTGCGCGGCTCGCGGCCTCTGTATAGTCCTGCCGCCTCAGTGATGAACCCATTCCAAATTCCGTCAGCAAACGCTTGAGTGCCATCAGAACTCCACCCCCGCTTGCGCTTTGATCCCGTCACGGAACGGATGTTTGAGCAGGGTCATTTCTGTGACCAAATCCGCAGCTTCAATCAGTTCCGGCTTGGCATTGCGCCCCGTCAAAAGAACATGCGTCATCTCCGGCTTCTCACTCAGCAGGAAATCCACCACGTCATCAATGTCGAGGTAATCATTGCGCAGGGCGATGTTGATTTCATCGAGCATCACAAACCGGTTGGCCGGATCACGGATCAACTCCTTGGCCAATTCCCAGCCCGCTTGAGCCTTGGCAATGTCGCGTTCGCGGTCCTGAGTTTCCCAGGTAAAGCCTTCGCCGCTGACGTGAAATTTCACCTCATCCGCGAAATGCTCCTCCAGAAAGGCCCGCTCCCCTGTTGCCATCGCGCCTTTGATAAACTGCACAACAGCCACCGGCATTTCATGGGCTATGCAGCGCATGATCATACCAAAACCGGACGACGACTTACCCTTTCCTGGGCCGGTGTGAACAATAATCAGCCCCTTTTCTTCGGTCTTCGTCGCCATCAAGCGATCCCGTGCCGCTTTGATTTTCTTCATTTTTTCGGTGTGTCGGGCGTTGTGGTCAAGGTCGGACATGGGGCCTCACAGGTCTCGGGTTTGGAGCGCAGACAACCATAGCCCCTCAAAAGGCGCAAGCCGCTGAGCGACCCTAAAAGCAGGGATCGCGGCGTTACCCTTGAATGTGCCGCGCACCGCTAAAGACGGGCCTTGGCACCGGTCCAGACATGCCGCCCGCAAACAACATCACGTAAATCACCCATCCGACGCACCAGAAAGCAGCCGCTATATCCACCTGCCCCAAAAGCCGCGCTACTGTGGCGCAAAAAACCAACGCAAAAGCCAACCCAGTGCCGCGTCGTGCCCGTAACCCCTGTGGCGTGCGCTGCGCAACGGAGCGCACCGACACCGCAAGGATCAATCCGCCCATCGCCCCCATCAGCAGAGCATGCACAGCCTGCGCCGCCGACACCTCATGCCCAAGCAAAGCCAGCGCCCAAAGGACCAATCCTATCGGCAGCCAAAAATAGCCAATAACCAACATGGCCAAAAGGGGATCACCCCAAGCCGCCCGCAGGTGCCAGCGCGACATCCGCAGCGCAATCAGCCCAACGGCAAGAGCCAGCAAGGCACCTGCAGAACCGGCCCGATCCGTCCATATTCCGGCAATCGCCAAACCCATCAAACCGACCGCGATCCCTGATAGGTACTTCGGATCGCGTGTCCGATCAGTCGCGGCCACATCTCGGCCGCGCGCCAGAAACGCGGGCACGATTTGCCCACCGACGACGATCAACAATGCAGAGAAGGCCACAACTGGCAGGGCGATGGCAAAAGACGGCACGCCCTCCCCCAACATGGCCGCGCTCCATGAAAAAGACCCCAAACCCGCGCCAAGCACAAAAAGAATAAACCCGACGCGCCAGGCTTTCTGGCCCCGATAGGCCTCAAAGGCCAGAACCGATGCCAGCCATAAAAAATAGGCCCCAGTCACAAACGCCGCGCCCTCAAAGGCCGCAAAATGGCAAAGCCGCGCCGCGCACCAAAGACCCGCGAGTATGGCGACCGGCCAACCGTTCACGGGCGCACGTCCGGTCCAGCTTGGACATGCGGTCCAGAGGTAGCCACCCAGCACCGCCCCCGCAAACCCAAAGGTCATCTCGTGAACGTGCCACTCCAAAGTCGCGACGGGAATCGCCCCCCATTGCCAGAGCGCCACACAAAGCGCCGCCCAAAGCCCTGCAAGCGGGAACATAATGCGATAAGATGCGGCCCAAAGGCCGGTTTTGGGCCAAACCCTGTCGGAACTGTTCTGAGAGGTGGTCAAGGGCGCGACTCTTGCTTGACAAAGGGGGGGTGCCTGCCTCAGTTGGGCTGGCTGGTGCCTGTTGTATGACAGGTGAATAGGGAATGCGACACCGGGGTCGGCAAGACACCGCAAGCGCAGCCGCCCCCGCGACCGTGACCGGAGAGGTTCGCCAGAGCCACTGGGCAAAGCCCGGGAAGGCAGGCTAACCGAACGAGCGACCTGCTCGGAGATCCGCAAGCCGGGAGACCTGCCAGCGCCAAAGACATGAACCGGACGGGGTGTTTCCGGTGTCGGGCTGTCCGTCGGATTCCCGCGCTTTCCCCGTCCCCCAGGAGGGACCGAAATCTATGACTGACGCCACTGCGCCTGTCGAATTGCTTGTCTGCACCAGCTGTCGTGCCGGCATGCCCACCGATATCGAAGGCCCCCGCCCGGGCACACAGCTTTTTGACGCTCTCAACGCCTCTGATCTGCCCGACAACGTGACGCTTAAAGGCGTAGAGTGTTTTTCCAATTGCGACCATGGCTGTTCGATCACCATTCGCGGCGGCGCAGAGCGCTGGACATACGTCTATGGAAACTTCACAGGCTCTGAGGACGCTGACCTTGTCGCCGAAGGTGTCACCAAATACGCCGCGACCGCGGACGGCCTTGTACCGTGGCGGGACCGCTCTATCCACTTCCGTAAAAACTGCATTGCGCGCATTCCCCCACTGGAGATCCCCGAATGACCCCCCTTGAGAAACTGCCCGTCACCGTCATCACCGGCTTTCTGGGTTCCGGCAAAACCACACTGGTACGCAATCTGATGCAGAACCCACAGGGCAAGCGTCTGGCCGTTATCGTTAACGAATTTGGCGATGTAGGCGTAGATGGGGAAATCCTGAAATCCTGCGCTATCCCTGACTGTCCTGCCGAGAACATTCTCGAGCTGGCCAACGGCTGCATCTGTTGCACCGTAGCGGATGATTTCATTCCGACGATCGAAGCGCTGATGAAGCTGGACCCGCGCCCAGAGCACATCCTGATCGAAACCTCCGGTCTTGCCTTGCCCAAACCCTTGCTCAAAGCGTTTGACTGGCCAGATATCCGCTCCAAGATCACCGTGGATGGCGTGATCGCGCTCGCCGATGCCGAAGCCGTGGCTGATGGCCGTTTTGCCCCCAATGTGGCCGCCGTCGACGCCCAGCGCGAGGCTGACGTAGGACTGGACCACGAGACCCCGCTTTCCGAGGTGTTTGAAGATCAAATCAGCTGTGCCGACATTGTGTTGCTGACCAAACCTGACCTTGCCGGCCCCGAAGGTGTGGCCAAGGCCCGCGACATTGTTCTGGCAGAAGCACCGCGCCCGTTGCCTGTTGTCGAGGTTGCGGAAGGTGAAGTTGATCCACGCGTCATCTTGGGTCTTGAGGCCGCCGCCGAAGACGACATGGACGCCCGCCCGAGCCACCACGACGGGCATCACGATCACGAGCATGACGATTTCGAAAGCGTTGTGATCGACGTGCCCGAGCAATCCGACCCGGCGGCTTTTGCGGCCAAGATCGAAAAAATGGCCAAGGATCTCAATATCCTGCGGGTCAAAGGCTATGCAGCGGTTGAAGGCAAACCCATGCGTCTGTTGGTTCAGGCCGTTGGCGCGCGCGTGCGTCATCAATTTGACCGTCCCTGGAAGCCGGAAGAAGGCCGTCGCGGTCGTATGGTCGTGATTGCGGAACATGACGACGTAAACGTCGATGCCATCCGCGCGGCATTGCTAGACTAAACGCCCATGCACGTCGTTTTCCGCGAAAGCCATGGCCTCGATGAGGCCGATACCCCGATCGACCTGGGTCAATCCCCGGCCGATCTTGTGGTGCTGTCCTTTAGCGACAGCGACTTGGGGGCTTTCGCGGCAGGCTGGCACCGAGCCAAAGGCGACCTGCCAACGCTGCGGTTGGCCAATCTCGCCGCGCTCAAACATCCGCTGTCTGTGGACACATATGTTGAACAAACGCTGTCCGGTGCAAAGGCAATCCTGATCCGACTGATCGGCGGCATTTCCTATTGGCAGTATGGCATCCAACAGCTTCAGGCGCTCGCCGCGGAGAAGGGCATTGCGCTGGCGGTCCTGCCGGCGGACGGGCGACCGGACGAACGGCTCGACGAAGTCTCGACATTGCCTGCCTCAACCCTGCACCGCCTGACGCACCTTTGTGACACAGGCGGCGCAATTGCGGCTCAGGCGGCTTTGGCGCAACTTGCCTTGGCCGCAGGGCTGTATGCGCGTCCGGTGCCGGGCTCAAAGGCCCTGCCGGATCATGGCGGCTGGACTCCGGAAACCGGCTTGACCGATGCACAGGCCAACCGCGACCCTTCCAAACCGCTCATCGCGCTTACGTTCTACCGCGCCTATGTCAGCGCCGCCGACACAGCGCCGATCGAGGCCATGTTTGACGAATTCCGAGGCCGCGGTTTTGATGTTATCGGACTTTTTGCGCCCTCGCTCAAAGTGCCTGCATCGGCAAAGTGGCTTGCCGAAACGCTCACCGCCCTGTCTCCGGCGGCCATTGTCAACGCCACCTCTTTCTCCGGCAAAGGCGACAACGGCACCTCACCGCTTGACACAACAGATGCCCCCGTCTTTCAGGTGGCACTCGCCACCTCACGTCAAAAGGCATGGGCCGAGTCCGAGCGCGGTCTTGCGCCTGCTGACCTTGCGATGCATGTCGTCCTGCCCGAAGTTGATGGCCGCCTGTTTGCCGGTGTCAGCTCTTTCAAAGAGCCCGGCAAAAAGGACGCAGAACTCGAGTATTCCCGCTTTGCCCACCGCGCAGTATCAGAGCGCATCGCGGCAATCGCTGACAAAGTCGAAAGCTGGGTATGCCTTGGCACCAAGTCAAACGCTGAAAAACGTGTTGCTTGCGTCCTAAGCACCTATCCCGGCAAAGACTGGAATATGGCACATGCGGTGGGGTTGGACCCGCTGGCGTCGGTTGAGGCCGTGTTGGAAGACTTGGCAACCGCAGGTTTTGACACAAAAGCGCCGGAACCGAATGGTAGCGCGCTCCACGGCAACCTTGGCGAAACCCTTCTGACCGAAACGCTGACTTGGCCGCTAGAGGATTATCAATCGGCCCTGACGACGTTACCGCAAGATCTGCAAGGCGACCTCTATGACGTTTGGGGCGCGCCCCAGGACGACCCTTGTTGCGCAGAGGGCGCCTTTGCCTTCAGGTCAGTGCGATCGGGCAACGTCCTGATCGCACTTCAGCCGGAGCGCGGTTCAGACCAGTTACGCGACGATGAATACCACGATCTTTCCCGCACCCCACGCCACAGCTATGTCGCCTTCTATCTCTGGTTGCGGCACACCCTAAAAGCAGACGCGCTAATTCACGTCGGCGCCCACGGCACGCTAGAATGGCTGCCTGGGAAATCCGTAGCTCTCTCAGACTCCTGCTGGCCCGAAGCGCTGATCGGCGATGTGCCGGTGATCTATCCGTTTATCGTGAACGACCCCGGCGAAGCGGCGCAGGCCAAACGTCGGATCAATGCGCTCACGCTTGGTCACGTCCCGCCCCCGCTCAAAGCCTCCGCCGCGCCGCAACGGTTCGCGCGTCTGGAGACCATTTTGGACGAATTTTCCAATGCGGACGGACTGGACCCCAAACGTCGCGATCGCCTGCAATCCGACATTCGCGACGAGGCCGAAGCGCTTGGTTTGCAAACGGAATTGGGGTTGGATGCCGCCACCACTCTTGCTGAGGCCATCACCCGCATCGACACATTTGTATGCGACATCAAAGAAAGCCAGTTTGGCGACGGGTTGCACATTTTTGGCCGAGCCCCCGCCGCCATGGGCAATTTTGATGCCACGCCGTCAGCCCAAGCCGAACGCGACGCCTTGATCCGCGCGCTCAACGGTAAACGCATCGAGGCCGGCCCTTCCGGCTCGCCATACCGCGGGCGCCACGATGTGCTGCCAACCGGCCGCAATCTTTATACCACCGATCCACGCTCGGTTCCGTCACGATCCGCCTATGCCCAAGGCGTGAAACTGGCCGAAGAACTGGTGCGCCGCCATCTCCAAGAAGAAGGCGACTACCCGAAGAACCTCATCGTTGACCTTTGGGGCTCCGCCACCATGCGCACGGCAGGCGAAGAGTTTGCGATGGCGCTGCACCTTTTGGGCGCAAAACCTGTGTGGGACGAAGGTTCCGAACGGGTTTCTGGTGTAGAAATTCTGCCAATCGCCATGCTCGAACGTCCACGCGTTGACGTCACCCTGCGCGTCTCCGGCCTCTTCCGCGACGTTTTCCCAACGCTGTCCACCTTGTTTGGGCAAGCGGTCAAAGCCTTGTCAGAACGTGACGAATCCGCCGATTGGAACCCGTTCGCAGGCCGCATCACCGCGCCGCGCGTCTATGGCCCTGCGCCTGGCAGCTATGGCCTTGGCATGGGGCATGAGATCGAAAACTATTCCGACGAAGGGCGCAAAGCAGCCGGCGAAGCATGGCTAAATGCGTCGTCCTATGCGCTGGATACCGGTGAGATCACCAAAGACGCCGACGGGATCCGCGCCCGCGTTGGGGCTGCAGACAGCTTTGTTCACCTGCAAGACTTGCCGGAAACCGACATCCTGATCGCCAGCGACTATGCCGCGCATGAGGCCGGTTTTGCCGCGGCTCAGGCCATTACCGGCGGTGAGGCCAATCTTTATCACGTCGACAACACCAATCCGGAAAAACCGCGGGCGCGCTCTTTGACGGAAGAAATTGCGCGTGTGGTGCATGCGCGGGCGACCAATCCTGACTGGCTTGCGGGCATGATGCGCCATGGCTTCCGCGGGGGCGCAGAAATAGCCGCCACGCTGGATCACATGGCCGCTTTCGCCAATCTCGCTGGAGCGGTGCCGCCACAGTTATTTGACGCCTATCACGATGCAACGCTTGGCAATGACGACATCATCGCCTTTCTTGAGCGCGAAAATCCGCAAGCCTTGGCCGCCATGCGCGGCCGGTTTGCGGCTTTGCACGATGCCGGCCTCTGGGCCACCCGCCGCAATTCCATCCTTGCCGAATTGGAGCGTCTCTGATGAGCCGCCCCGCCGCCAAGGGATGGTGCCCCGGCGCCTACAACCCGATGATGTCGGGTGACGGCCTGGTCGTGCGGGTGCGTCCGGTCATGGCGCGACTGACCCGCGAGCAAATACTGGGCCTGTGCAAAGCCGCTATTGAATACGGCTCAGGCCTGATTGACCTCACCAGCCGCGCCAACCTGCAAATCCGTGGGGTCGCTGAAACCGACCACCAAGGAGTACTGAACCGGCTTGCGGAGCTCGATCTGTTGCCAGACGATCCCGCGCTGGAAAGCCGTCGCAATGTCCTTGTGCCGCCTATGTGGGCCAAAGGGGATACCACCCACCAGATCGCGCTCACCTTGATTGACCGGCTGGCAGAGCTGCCTGAGTTGCCCGCGAAAATGGGTTTTGCCATCGACATTGATGGCGCACCGCAACTCTCTGACAACTCTGCCGATTTTCGACTCGAACACACGACCGACGGGGCATTGATCCTGCGCGCGGATGGCGCCTCCAGAGGGCGCCCTGTCACCGCCGACAGCGCAGTGGATGCGCTGATTGAAATGGCAGACTGGTTTGTCAAAACCGGCGGCACCGAAAACCGCCGCATGGCCCGCCATGTGATGTTGCACACCCTGCCAGCTGATTGGCAGGCTGCCCTGCCTGCCGCATCGGCACCGCGCCTATTCCCCGGCCAAACCCATCTTGGCACAGTCTTTGGCGCGGCCTTTGGCCAAGTCGAGGCCGACAAAATGATCGACCTGCTCACCGCTACCCACGCCACCGCCCTGCGCGTCACACCGTGGCGGCTCTTTCTGCTGGAGGGGACCGACGGGATGGACACGGCACATTTCATCACCGATGCCAAAGATCCTCTGCTAAGCGCAGACGCCTGCCCGGGCATGCCGCTTTGCACCTCCGCCACCGTTGAAACCAGACAGACCGCGCGCCGCCTTGCGCCGCAGACACGCGGACCGCTCCATGTCAGCGGTTGTGCCAAAGGCTGCGCCCGACCGCGCCCTTGTGCCACAACCCTCGTGGGCTGTGACGGTGCGTTTGATCTTGTTCGCAACGGCGCGCCATGGGATCAGCCCGTAAAAACCGGCCTCGCGCCTGACACCTTGTCTAAAGCTTTGGGAGAGCTTTGATGCCATATGAATATGAAAAAAACGGTCAGGCGATCTATGACGAGAGCTTTGCTACCATCCGCCGTGAGGCAGACCTTGCGGGCTTTGACAAAGACGAAGAGCAAGTCGCGGTGCGCATGATCCATGCAGCCGGCATGATCGGCCTTGAACAGCACGTCAAATTCAGCCCCGGAATGGTGGCCGCCGCCCGAACCGCCATGGAAAACGGCGCGCCGATTTTCTGTGACGCACGCATGGTCAGCGAAGGCGTCACACGCCCGCGCCTGCCCGCTGATAACGAGGTGATCTGCACCCTGCATGCTGACGGCATATATGAGCTTGCCAAAGAGATCGGCAACACACGCTCCGCCGCTGCACTCGAGCATTGGCGCGATCGTTTGGGCGGGGCCATCGTCGCAATCGGCAACGCCCCCACGGCGCTGTTTCATCTGCTTAACATGCTCGAAGACCCATCGTGTCCGCGCCCCGCGGCCATCATCGGCTGCCCCGTGGGATTTATCGGCGCGGCAGAAAGCAAGGACGCGCTTTGGGCCGACCAACCCGTTCCCTGCATGATCGTGGAGGGCCGCCTTGGCGGCTCCGCCATGACCGTGGCCGCCATCAACGCAATCGCGAGCCGTAAAGAATGACCCAAACAGGCACAATCCACGGCGTCGGCCTCGGCCCCGGTGATCCCGATCTGATGAGCGTGCGCGCGCATCGCTTGCTCAGCCGTGCGAAACACGTCGCCTTTTTCCGCAAGGCTGGCCGCAAAGGTCAGGCACGCCAGATCGTCGAAGATTTGCTGCCCGACAACGTAATCGAATTCCCGATGGAGTATCCGGTCACAACGGAAATCCCGCTTTCGGACCCGCGCTACAATCAGGCGCTGTCGACCTTTTATGAAGAGGTTACGCAACACCTGATCGCCTTGGCGCAGTCGGGTGACGATGTGGTGGTGCTCTGCGAGGGCGACCCGTTCTTTTATGGCTCTTTCATGCACCTTTATGCCCGCCTGCGCGACGTTGTGCCCGTGCAGGTGGTGCCGGCGATCACTGGCATGTCCGGCGCATGGACGGCAACCGAAGCGCCAATCACATGGGGCGACGACGTGTTGACCGTGCTGATGGCAACGCTGGATGAAGCTAAGCTCACGCACCACATTTCCGAAACCGATGCATTGGTCGTGATGAAAATCGGCAGCAATTTCGAAAAAGTCGTGCGCGCGTTAAAAACGGCAGGACGCTTTGACGACGCGTGGATCGTGCAATATGCCACGATGCCGAACCAAAACGTCATCAAACTCAGCGAGATGGTCGAAGACGTGACGCCTTACTTCTCAATCATTGTTGTACACGGACAGGGACGGCGGCCATGAGTGGTTGGGTCCAGATCGTTGGCATCGGTCCCGGGGATGACGCGCTGGTGACACCTCAGGTTCAAGCCGCTTTGGCAGAGGCCACCGATGCGGTTGGCTACATTCCTTATGTCGAACGCGTCGCGCAGAACCCCAACCTGACCCTCCATCCGTCCGACAACCGCGTGGAAATTGACCGCTCACAGCATGCGCTCGAGATGGCGTCAGAAGGCAAACGTGTGGTAGTGGTCTCCTCCGGCGATCCGGGTGTTTTTGCCATGGCCGCCGCCGTTTTCGAAGCCGTGGAGCATGGCAAGCCGGAATGGCGCAACCTGGACATCCGCGTGCTACCTGGCATCACGGCAATGCTGGCGGCTTCTGCCGCTTGCGGCGCGCCTTTGGGACACGATTTCTGCGCCATCAACCTCAGCGACAATCTCAAGCCCTGGGCCTTGATTGAAAAACGCCTGCGCCTCGCCGCAGAGGCGGATTTTGCAATGGCTTTTTATAATCCGCGCAGCAAATCCCGCCCAGAAGGCTTTGAAAAGGCGCTGGAAACGCTCAAGGCCGCCTGTGGCGACAACCGCCCGATGATCTTTGCCCGCAACGTGTCGCGTCCGGATCAGACAATCAAGATTGTACCGCTGCAAGAGACGACACCGGATATGGCGGACATGCGCACGGTTGTGCTGCTAGGCTCTAGCCAGACCCGCATCATCGAGCGCGAAGGCGCGCCGATGGTTTACACGCCACGGTCGGTGGCCAGCTAAATGCCGCTGCTTCGCGCCCAATCCACAGCGGGCCAAAGGCTAGGCTCTGATCCAGTCCAGAACCGCGCCCGCCGTTGCCATCTCCTTGCGGGGCGGCAATGGCGCGCGGTCGATCATCACAACCGGCAGACCCAACTCCCGCGCAGCGGTCAGTTTGGCCTCCGCCCCGACACCACCGCTGTTTTTGCAGACCACGACCTCAACGCCATACCGTTCCATCAGCGCGCGATCACCCGCCACATCAAACGGCCCGCGCGACACAACAACCGTGTGGTTTGGCACCGCGGGCGGGGCGTCAGGGTCATCCACCAGCCGCAAGACATAATGGTGCTGCGGCTGTGCCGCAAAGGCGGGCACGTTCTGCTTGCCCAGCGCCAACAACACACGTTTGGCCGGTCCTGCCAGCGCGGCAACAGCGCCTTCGACGTCCTCCACATGACGCCACTGATCCCCTGCCTGAGCCTGCCATGCCGGTCGGGAGAGAGCCACCAAAGAAACCCCTGCCTGATCGCAGGCATGATACGCGTTCCAGCTCATCTGCGCGGCGAAGGGATGCGTGGCATCAACAACGTGGCTGATGTTATGCTCCCCAAGGTAATGGATCAGACCGTCAACACCGCCAAAGCCACCCACCCGCGTGGGCAAAGGCTGCGCCTTGGGCGTGGCCACACGACCGGCATAGGAATACACGGCGTCCAGTCCCTGATCCGCAACCGCACGGGCCAGCATGCTGGCCTCGGTGGTGCCGCCAAGAATAAGGAGTTTGGGTGTCATGTCGTCTGATCCGTGGCTGACCATCGTCGGGTTGGGCGAAGATGGACCGGAAGGCCTGTCGCCCGCAAGCCGCAAAGCGCTTGAGGCCGCCGAGGTCGTCATGGGCGCTGCACGGCATCTTGCTCTACTGCCAAACCTTGATGCAGAAACCCTCGAATGGCCTGTACCTTTCGCGAACGGCATCCCAAAGCTGCTTGCTCTGAAGGGCCGCAAAACTGTTGTGCTCGCCTCGGGCGACCCGTTCTGGCATGGCGCTGGAACCAGCCTGACCAAGCATCTTGAAGCGAGCGAATGGCAAACGTTACCGGCTCCGTCCACCATGTCACTGGCCGCGGCCGCGCTTGGCTGGCCTCTGGAGGCCACACAGACCATGGGCTTGCATGCCGCGCCATTCGCGCGACTGCGACCACATCTGAGCCAAGGCCAACGCGCCATCGTCACACTACGCGACGGCGAGGCTGTTCCAGCCTTTGCCAAGTGGCTGGCCTCTGTCGGGTTTGGCGATAGCACCCTTTATGTGCTCGAAGCGCTCGGCGGCCCCCGCCAGCGCATCCGCAGCGTCAAAACCAATGCCATGTCCCTCAAGGACATCCAACATCCTGTTTCGGTTGCTATCGACATGGCTGGCGGGCCTGCCCTGTCCGCTGCATCCGGCCGCGACGACGCCTTCTTTGACAACGACGGCCAGATCACCAAACGCCCCGTCCGTGCCCTGACGCTTTCGGCCCTCGCCCCCCTGCCGGGCGAACACCTTTGGGACATTGGCGGCGGCTCGGGCTCGATTGCCATCGAATGGCTTCTGAGCCATCCGACCACCCAAGCCACAGCAATCGAGATAGACCCCACCCGCGCCGCGCGCATTGCCGAAAATGCGGCCAATCTGGGCGCGGATCGTCTTTCCGTGCTGACAGCCGAGGCGCCTGAGGGTCTGGACGGCCTGCCCGCGCCCGATGCCGTTTTCATCGGTGGCGGCGTCAGCGAGGCAATGTTGCAAACTGTGTGGTCGCTTATGCCCAAAGGCGCGCGCCTCGTTGCCAACGCCGTCACGCTTGAGGCCGAGGTTCTTTTGGCCACATGGCAGAGCCAAAAAGGCGGCGACCTCTTGCGTGTAGAATTGGCCCGTGCAAATCCCTTGGGCCGCAAACGGGGCTGGAAATCCAGCTATCCCATCGTGCAGTGGAGCGTAACCAAATGATCATCGCCGGATTCGGCTTTCGGGCCACCGCCACCTTGGACAGCCTGCGAAACGCCCTTGCGGCGACTGGCGAGGCCCAAATCAATGCCATCGCCACCCCATCGGACAAGGCGCAAAGCCAAATCCTCCAGGATATGGCTGCCGCGCTTTCCGTACCCGTGATTGAAATCGAACCCCCCGCCATGCACGACGCAGAAACTGCGACCAAATCGGCCAAAGTACAGGAAAAACGCGGCACAGGGTCTGTGGCTGAGGCCTGTGCTCTTGTCGCAGCTGGCCCTGACGCCACGCTCAAAGGTCCGCGCACCATATCCAACGACCGTCTCGCCACCTGCGCGATCGCATACGGAGCCCACACATGACTGTCCACTTTATCGGCGCGGGCCCCGGCGCTGCCGACCTTCTGACCCTGCGTGGCCGCGACCTGATCGCCGCCTGCCCAGTGTGCCTATACGCCGGCTCTCTGGTGCCTGACGCGATCCTGTCGCACTGCCCCGACGACGCCCGCGTCATTAACACAGCCCCGCTGGACCTCGACGCCATCGTGGCCGAATGCAAATCCGCCCATGACGCCGGACAGGACGTCGCCCGCCTGCACTCCGGCGACCTTTCGGTCTGGTCCGCGATGGGAGAGCAAATCCGTCGCCTCAAGGCCGAAGGCATTCCAGTTTCTGTCACCCCTGGCGTTCCAAGCTTTGCTGCCGCAGCCGCAGCCTTGCAAACCGAACTCACCCTACCCGGGCTGGCGCAATCGGTGATCCTGACCCGCACACCGGGTCGCGCGTCCACCATGCCCAAAGGCGAAACGCTGACCAATTTCGCAGCTACCGGTGCGACGCTGGCGATCCACCTCTCAATCGGCAACATTGATCAGGTCATAGCCGACTTGACACCAGGATATGGTGCGACCTGCCCCGTCGCCGTGGTTTACCGCGCCAGCTGGCCGGATCAACAGGTCATCCGCACCACGCTCGCGACGCTCAAGGATGACGTGACCGAAAACATCACCCGCACCGCCCTCATTCTTGTCGGCCCCGCGCTGGCCGGTGAGGGCTTTGAGGAAAGCTGCCTTTACGCCAGCGAATACGACCGCCGCTATCGCCCGCAAACCGCGGACAGCCCATGGTCCAGCTGGCAACACGGAGACGACTGACATGACACCGCCCCCTGGCATCCTGATTTCCGCGCCCTCCTCCGGCACCGGCAAAACCACCGTCATGCTTGGCCTCCTTCGGGCGCTGGCCGAGGACGGTCTCAAGGTTCAACCGTTCAAATCCGGACCAGACTATATTGATCCGGCCTTTCATCGCGCCGCTGCCCGCCGCCCCGCGTTCAACCTCGATACATGGGCCATGCCGCCCGCTTTGGCTGGTGGCATCGCAGAACAAGCCGCGGGCGCAGACATCGTGGTTGCCGAAGGTTCCATGGGCCTTTTTGACGGCGTCGCAACACGCGGCGAAAACGGCTTTGGCAGCTCTGCCGAAACCGCCCTGATGATGGGGTGGCCCGTGGTTCTGGTGATCGACGTGGGCGGTCAGGCGCAATCCGCCGCCGCCACAGCACTGGGCTTCAAAACTTACAATCCGGATCTGCCGTTCGCAGGCGTGATCCTCAACCGCTGTGCGTCCCCGCGTCACGAGCGTCTTGCGCGCCTTGGCATGTACAAAGCAGGCGTGAACGTCCTCGGTGTGCTGCCACGTCGCGGCGATCTGGCACTGCCTGAACGCCACCTTGGCCTCATCCAAGCGGTCGAACATCCCGACCTTGAGGCGGCCATCACCGGCTACGCCAAATTCCTGCGCGAACACGTCGACCTCGGAGCCATCAAAGCCGCCGCCCGTGCGGGAGAGCCCAAAACCGGTGCCCTCCCCAATCCGCCAGCCCAGCGCATCGCGTTGGCGCGAGACGCCGCCTTCAGCTTCACCTACCCGCACCTGCTGACTGGCTGGCGAAACAAGGGCGCAGAAATCCTGCCGTTTTCTCCCCTCGCGAACGAAGCTCCCGATGCCTCCGCCGACCTCGTCTGGTTGCCGGGCGGCTATCCCGAACTTCACGCTGGCAAGCTGGCCGCAAACCAGACCTATCTCACTGGCCTGCGCAAACACGCAGAAACCAAACCCGTGCACGGCGAATGCGGTGGCTACATGGCGCTTGGCAAAACCCTGATCGACAAAGACGGTACTGCGCATGAAATGGCCGGCCTTCTGGGCCTTGTGACGTCCTACGAAAAACGGAAATTCCACCTCGGCTATCGTCAGGCCACACTACAAGCCCCCATGCTGGGTTTTGGCACAAGCGCGCGGCTGCGCGGCCATGAATTCCACTACACCACCATTCTGGAAGAACCCGATGCCCCATTGGCTCTTGTGGGCGACGCTGACGGCAACCCCGTGCCGGAAACCGGCTCGATCAAGGGCAACGTCACCGGCACCTTCTTCCACCTGATCGCAGAGGCAACTCAATGACCGGTTTTGTCAGCTTCGTAGGCTCCGGCCCCGGAGACCCCGAACTCCTCACTCTCAAAGCCGTGGACCGCTTGCAAAAAGCCGAAGCCGTGCTGTTTGACGACCTCTCGGCCGGCCAAATCCTTGAGCATGCCAACAAAGAGGCCGACCTCGTTGGCGTTGGAAAACGTGCCGGTCGCCCCTCTCCCAAACAGGATCACGTCAGCCAGCTGCTGGTGGACTACGCTAAAGAAGGCGCGCATGTTGTGCGCTTGAAATCCGGTGATGGTGGCATCTTCGGTCGCCTTGAAGAAGAGATCACCGCCCTGAAACAGGCGGGCATCGATTTTGAAATCATCCCAGGCGTGACTTCCGCCAGCGCCGCTGCTGCCGCCGCGCGCATTCCTTTGACCCGCCGCCTTGTCGCGCGGCGCGTGCAGTTTGTGACCGGCCACGATGTTGCCGGCGCCCTGCCCGGCGATCTGCACCTGCAATCGCTTGTCGATCCCGGGGCGACCACCGTGCTTTTTATGCCCAAACGCACCTTCCCCGAGTTGGCTGAAAAACTGTTCTCCGCGGGCCTGCGCCGCGACTGTCCTGCTCTGTTGGCTGAAAACGTCAGCCACCCCGACCAAACGCTGCACCGCACAACTATGGAGAAACTGGCGACACAGCTCGCCTCAGACGTTTCCGCCGCCCCCGGTATTATCTTGTTCGGCGAATTGGCCGAAAGCCCCTAGCTTTCATCTCGCAAGAAAGACTCCCGCCGGAGGCATCCGCCCGTCCAACCCGCTCTTCGATTGCGATAGGAACTCCAATGATCACACTTTCACTTGTTGGCATCGGCTCAGGCAACCCAGACCACCTGACCCGTCAGGCCGTTCAACGCCTTGAAACCGCAGACGTGATCCTGCTTCCGCGCAAGGGCGCCGAAAAGACGGATCTGGCCGACCTGCGCCGCATGGTCGCCGGAGAGATCCTTTCGACCTCGCCAAAAATTGTCGAGTTCGACTATCCGGTGCGCGATGCAAACACCCCGAAATACCTTGATGGGGTGAACACATGGCACGATGCTCTTGCAGGGATATGGCAAGATCTGATTTCGCGCCATTTGCCTTCAGACGGGCATGTCGCGCTGATGGTTTGGGGCGATCCGTCCCTATATGACAGCACGCTGCGCATCGCAGACCGTCTTGTCGCCCGTGGGCTGCAACTGAAAGTTGATGTCATTCCTGGCATCACGTCGCTGCAAATGCTCACCGCTGCTCATGCAATCCCGCTGAACACGCTTGGCGCTCCGGTGCTCATCACAACAGGCCGCAAGCTGCGCGACGACGGATGGCCCGCAGATGCAGACACGGTTGCTGTTATGCTGGACGGCGAATGCTCTTTTACCCACCTCGATCCAACCGGCATCGATATCTGGTGGGGTGCCTATGTTGGCATGCCCCAACAGGTTCTGAAATCCGGAGCACTCGCAAACCTAAGCGAAGAGATCGTTGCGACTCGCGCGAAGGCGCGTGCCGAATCTGGCTGGATCATGGATATCTATTTGCTGCGCAAATCCTGATTGACCCTGCCATTTCTTGCAGGTCGAATGGCAAAATGTGACAAGTTCTTGGACGGGCCACCCATCGACAACCCAACGTTGACTGCATTTTTTTGGCGAAAAAGCCACACTTGAGATCGATTCAATGCTCGCAATTGCCTCTTCTGACGCCAAGCCGCGTCAGTTTTTGGTGATTTTTTGTCAAACAATCAAAAAATCCAATTGGTCCAGCTTTCGCCCATTTCTCGACGCATTCCCACGGCACCTTCGATCCCAAGGCTGACGTTCTCTTGTCAGCAAATGCGTAAGAAACGGTTTGGGTAGATATTGGAACTTTTGCACCCAAGAAGGGGCTAAGAATGAAGATTTTGGCTGTCGACGACGACGAAAACATCTGCGCGCTGCTCACAGAAGCAGTGACCGCCAAAACCAACCACGAGTTGATAACGGTGCCCTCCGGCCCCGAAGCGATCCGCGCAATCGCGCGACAGTCGACTCCGTTCGATTGCTTCCTTCTCGACATTCAAATGCCAATCATGGACGGGATCACCCTGGCGGAGAAAATTCGCAAGACCAAAGGCTACGCCCGTACCCCGATCATCATGCTGACCGCCATGTCCCAGAAGCGCTATATCGACGGGGCTTTTGCTGCAGGCGCTACGGACTACATCACCAAACCGTTTGATTTTCTTGAACTCTTCAGCCGCATTAGCGTTGCGGACAAACTGGTCGGCGAACAACAGCGGGTCCTGGCCTCCGCGTCTGAAATGACCTCGCTCAAACGCGATTTGATCCAGAACACCGCGCACAGCCTGAACGAACCGGTCGAAGTAATTGGCGTGACCCAAGTGGTCGGATACGTCGCCTTTGAGAACTACATTATGCAGCTGTCGCGCTCCAAATTGCTGCGCAGCTCCGTTTTCGCAGTAAAGATCGCGGGTGTCGAAAAGATTTTCAACAAGGCCGATCCCATCGCTTTCCGTCAAATGCTGACCGATATTTCTAGCGAGATCGTGTCCGTTCTGGCCGACAATGGCGCAATGGCAGCCTATCGCGGCAACGGCGTGTTCCTGTGCCTCTTGCCCCGCAACAACGGCTTTTCCCATCAGCGCTACGAGTTGGACCTGAACTCCCGACTGGAATTCTGCCCATCCCTGCGCGACATCCAGGCGCCAACCAAAGTCTGTGTTGGTGAACCGTTCAGCCTTCGCTCACTGACCCGCGCCGGTGCGCTTTTCAGCCTGCAAAAAGCGTCCGCAAGTGCCGAAACCCGTGCCAAAAGCCAGAAAGAAGTGCTCGCGCTCCTGCGCAAGTCGGTCCGCATGGCCCCCCGCAACGGTTTTCAGACCGAAATGGAGCGACGGGCCTATGAGGTCTTGTTGCAGGATGCGCTTCGAGAAGACAGTGCCGGAGACCGTCCGGCAACCGCATATGGCTAAGCAAAAAGACCGGCTGCCTCAGCCGGTCTTTTTGCTTTCAACGTCGCTTGAATCAATGCGGGAAGGAATTCAAATCCATTTTCGCCACCTGCACCCGCGCACCATCAATAAGCATCACCGGGCCCGCTGGTTCAGCGACCAAACCAAGTCGACCGATCCACCGCGACCAAACAGCCGGCACCAATCCCAGAACTTCACGCGCATTCAGTTCACGCGAGGTTTCAATCAACTTCATCATCAGCTGCGTCTGCACCTTGGTGCGTTGCTCTGCCGGCACCTTATGTGACACGAAAACACGGCTGGATTCCCAGATATCAGGGTCCACCGGTGCTTCGAAATTCAAAAGGTCGGAGGGGATCGAGTCGAGCATGCCGCGCTGTGCGTCACGGATCATATAGGTATACATGCCGCATTTGGCAGTCGTCGGCGTCAACCGGATGCCTGCAAGAATGGAGTCCCCTTCGTGTACCGCAATCCATCGGCTTGCTGGGGTGTCGTACTGGTCGTACTCCATGCCCTCGGCCTCTGGCAGGTCCCAATTGTTCTGAACAATGAAGGACTGCTTTCGCGCCTTCAAAAGGTTGACCATCAGTTCGCCATGCTGGTGCATGTTCTCAAACGATAGAGTGGTCGCAAGCATTGCGCCTTGTCTCCGGATTTTAGTCGCCACAAAGGAAAAACACTCTAACCGGACCACGTAACGAAACTGGGGACCGGGAACGCGCTCGAAACCAAAATACCACGCACCACACTACAAGCAGCCAAGGCGTTGCAAACCCATCCCCTACGGTTGCTCCCGCGCGCGGCACGCCTTTTTTGCACTACGGCGGCGTGTCTCACACTCAAGTTTCCAACGCGTTCTGCGTCCGAAGCGGTGCAATTTCTCGACTACTCGCTACAATTGACGCATAATTTTCGACACTTTCCAACTAAAAAAATCACGAACTTTCAGTAACGTGCGGTAGTTTGCTCAGTCTGTGGTTGAAATACCCACTCATATCTCCCGCATTTTGTCTTTTTCGAAGGCGCAACAATGCCCCTGCTTAATTCGGAGGCAATTTCAACTGACGCGGTCGCTGCGGTTTCTCATTAATTTCCAGAGTCGACCATGAATTCGCCCACATTGACCGACAACTTGCCAAGCATGGCGGCACGTAGCCGTCGACACCTGAGACGAGGCGGAACGATGCAGCCATATTTCATGAATTTTCACGTAAAAGGTGAAGTTGCCGGAACGTTGCTCATGAAATCGCCGGAACCCAAGCTGCTTGTGGATATCTCTCCTGAACCCGCAACACAGGCTCAGGCCCCTGGATTTCGCTATCCGGCCAGGGTTTGCTTTACAGTGCGAGAACATCAGCTGATCAAGCGTTTTCAGTCTCTGATTTCAATCGGTGATGTGATCGAAGCACACGGCAGCTTCGCGCAAACAGGCTACCTCCCTCAGGGAAATCGCCATGTGGACACCATCTTCGAAATGCGCAGCTTTCAGCAACGCAGCGTCAAAATTCCCGAACTCACCTATGGCGGGCACATTTTTTCACTGCCGCATTCTTGCCTGCCAAACTAAGGCCATCCGACCAAATCTTGGCCCATCCAGTCCATTCTGCGGCCACATTCCTAGAGTTAAGTAAATGTTAAGCACGAGTCCGCACCGGGCTGGCTAACATGGGAAGATCGCTATGTCGCTCGACAAATCTCACTCCGACAACCGGATACAATCGCTGGCCTTGCGCTGGCGGCGGCGGCTCGAGGTGTTTTTCCCGTCCAAAAGGATCACAGTCGAACAAGCGCGCCGACTGAAAAAGCAAATGCACGACTTTTCCCGTGGCGGCCTTGCCTTGTTCTGGCAGCGTCAGGGCATCTATGCCGGGGCTGCGATCCTGTGTGGCTTCTACTATTCCATTCCGATCGCCGTGCTCTGCTACGTGCTGTGTCAGCTCACCGATCTTTTTGACAGTTTCATCTCCCTGCGCGTTATCAACCGCAAGGATCACTCGTTCCGCCATTCCATCGTTCTTTTGAAATGGCTTTTTCTGTCAAACACACTAAGCACTCTGGCTGTCGCAATCTTCACCTACCTGATTGCCAAACTCGAAGGCCCCACCGAACACTTTTCGTCCCTCTTCTTCCTGTTTGCCGCGGGTCTGTTTGCTGCGGTCAACAACCACCAACTGCCGCAAGTACTGGCGGTACGCCTTATCGTTTACGGCGCCCTCTTCATTTATATTCCGGGGGCGGACATCTGGAACCAGCACACCTCATACCAATCGACGGCTTGGCTGCACTTTGCGACCTCGCTGTTTGTGCTCTACTTCGTTCTGGAATGTTCGGTCATCTTTTTGCGGCTCTATCAAAAAGGGCTGGATCAACTTGACGAACTTCGCGCCGAGCGTGACCGCGCGCAAGAAAGCTACGAAGTCAAATCTCAGTTTGTGTCCGTGGTCAGCCATGAGTTGCGCACACCGCTGACTTCAATCAACGGCTCCCTGACATTGCTGCGAGACTCGGATCTGTCCAAAAATCCCGACAGTGCCGCGCGCATGTTGGACATCGCACACAAAAACAGCCTGCGCCTGTCCAAACTGATCAACGACCTGCTCGATATTCAGAAGATGGAAGCCCACAAGATGACGTACATCTTTGCTTCCGTCGATCTTGGGGAACTGATCGATGAAGCGGCGGAATCCGTGACCCCCTATGCTGATCAGTTCGAGACCACCATTCGCGTCACCCAGCCGAAACAGCCGATCACCATTCGTGGCGATCATGAGCGCATGATGCAGGTGTTGGACAACTTGCTGTCAAACGCTGTGAAATTCTCGCATCCGGGATCCTACATCGAGCTTGGCGCATCCCTGCAAGACGGTCTCCCCATGTTGGAAGTCCGCGACTATGGCATCGGCATTCCCGATGACGCACATAACAAAGTTTTTGAAAAATTCTCACAGGTCGACAACTCGGACCGTCGTGATTTTGACGGCACCGGCCTTGGTCTTTCTATTGTCCGTCAGATCGTCGAAGATCACGATGCGGAAATCGACTTCGAAAGCGCCCCCGGCGAGGGCACCCGTTTCTTTATTACATTCCCCGTCGCGCCTGATACAGCCGACGAATAACCCTCGGAGATTTGAGCCGTGTTTCCCCTAGAGCACCAAGATAAGTTTGCCAAACTGCGCGCCCATTTTGTTCAAACCCTTCCCGCTCGCGAAGCGGAAATCGAGGAACTGGTCACTGCCTTGATGGAACACGGCCCAAGCCGCAAGGTGTATGAAAACCTGTTCATTGCCACACACAAACTTGCAGGCATATCAGCAACCTACGGGATGGCCGCTTTGGGCAGTCGCGCGGAACAGGCCGAAGCCCTGATCGACAGCGCACGCAAAAACCGGCCCGACGAAGAACAGTTTTACGCAATTCTCGCGGCGACCGATGTTCTGACAGAGGAAATCCGGCGGATTGCGGAAATAGACTAACCTGCCGAGGCAGCCATGGTCCTGATCTGGTCCGGTAAGGCCACTGGATCAAAGGGTTTTTGAATGGCCCCGACCGCCAACGTCTTGATGTCGTCCTGATGTTCGGTCGCCACATTTTTGGACGTCATAAAGATAGCAGGCGCGGTCACCGAAGTGCGCTCTCGGATCGCGACCAGCGTTTCAACACCGGTCATGCCGGGCATCATCATATCCAGAAGGATCACGTCGGGCGAAAAATCTTCGACCTTTTCAAGTGCATCCATCCCATCGGCGCACTGCAGCACCTCGTACCCTCCGAGGTCGGCCAACGCCAAATAGGCGATCTCTCGAATATCGGGATCATCCTCTACGTGCAGAATTTTTCGGATATCCGTCATTGCCGTATCCATTTACCCATCCACCCGACAAACTAGTGCTCGAAGCCTTTTTTTAAAAGGCTTTCGCAAACTTAAGCGCAAGCTGTGACCAATCTGCGTCGCATTCGTTCGCGCAGTAACGTCGCGTTCACGCGCATGCGCCGCCTTTGCCTAGCTCCTGACGCGGCATAGTTTGGCACCAACGAGGAGAACACCATGACCGAAACAGCGATCCTGCAAGAGCGGCAGAGCAACGCCCTGATCTTGACCTTGAACGATCCCGAACGACTGAACCCGATCGGCATTCAAATGCGCGAAGCGCTAAGCAGCGCTTTGGAGAGCGCCGAAGCGGATCCTTCTTTGCGAGCCATCATCATCACAGGCGCAGGTGGCAATTTCTGTTCCGGCGGGGACATTTCCACCATGGATGCGCCGCAGCGCCTCAAGCGCATCAACTTTGAGCGGGTCAAACATCTCGCCAACCAGATCACCGGCGCGTCGGTGCCGGTGATTGCCGCGGTCGAGGGCTGGGCCGCAGGGGCGGGTCTGGCTGTGGCCATGCTGTGTGATACTGTCATCGCCGGAAAATCCGCACGCTTCATTTCGGCTTTCCCAAAGATCGGCCTGATGCCGGATTACGGCCTGCTTGGTTCATTGCCCGCCCGTGTCGGACAATCCCGCGCCCGCCAAATCATGCTTTATGCCAAACCGGTCAGTGCCCCGGACGGGCTAGACTATGGAATGGTCGATACGCTGTGCGAAGATGGGGAGGCCTTGGCGGAAGCGCTCAAACTGGCGCAACACGTCGAAACCCTCGCCCCGGGAGCGCTGCGCGCCATCAAAGCCTTTGACTCAGGCCGTCTTGACCGCGCAATCGACTACGAACGCGACGTTCAGCCCGGCCTTCTTGACAGCGACAACGCCAAAGAAGGCCGCGCCGCATTTTTTGAAAAACGCCCACCGAACTTCAGATCTGTTTGAAGCGCGACAAAACAAAAGCCCCCGCAACCAACCGGCTGCGGGGGCTTTTCATGTCAGATCACACAAAATCAACGTGATGATAAAGCGGCAACTCGCGGATGCGCTTCCCCGTGGCTGCGAAAATCGCGTTCGCCAGCGCCGGTGCCGCCGGCGGCACGGGCGGCTCACCGATGCCCCGCACCTTGTCCGAGTTCTCCATCCCTTTGACAAAGATTTCCGGACATTGATGCATGCGCATACCTTCGGCGTCCCAATAATTGGCCTGCTCCGCCATGCCATCCGAATACGTGATCTCGCTGTTCATCGCATGACCCAGAGCAAAGATAACGCCCCCTTGCACAAGGTTCTCAAAGTTCACGGGATCAATCACTGTTCCCACATCCGCAGCCACCCAGACCTTGTCGATCCGAATGCCGTCATCGGTGTTGGTTACTTCGATCACTTCCGCGGTTGGCACGCCGAAACTCTCGACAAAGGCAACCCCGCGACCCTGATTAACCCCAAGCGGACTGCCCCAATTCGACATCTCGCCCACGGCCTCAAGCACTTTGCGGCTCACGTCATGCTCCATCAGGCGGATGCGCTCCGCCAGAGGATCCGCTCCGGCTTCATGGATCAACTCGTCCAGCAAGCTATCAAAGAAAAACCCGCCCGCCGACGCCCCGACAGACCGCCAGCTTGATGTCGGCGCAAGCTCCGGAACGCGATAGGCACGCATACGAAAATTCTCCAAAGAGTATGGATTGTTCCAAGCCCCTGCGGAAATCTGTGTGTCCGGTCCCGGCACCGAGATGCCCGCACGCCCCATTTGCGAATTGATCACCGATGGCATCGCCACCGACAGATCCATCGCGACAACTTTGCCGTCCTTCACGGCGCCAGCGCCGCGCGCCATGCCGATGTGACGCGGAAAGTCGTGTGCGAAATCTTCTTCACGGGAATAGGTCAGCTTAACCGGTGTGCCACGCATTTGGTTCGCAACCTCGGCCGCCAGCTTGACGTGCTCGAATTCCAGCCGATGACCAAAACTGCCGCCCATGTACTGGTTCACAAAATCGACCTGTTCCGGATCATGTCCAGTGACCGCTGCCACCTGCTGTTGCAGCATGCGCGGGATCTGGTGGCCGGTCCACACCGTCACCTTGCCGTCCTCGACCAGAACAGTTGCGTTCAGTGGCTCCAGCGGCGCATGCGCCACATAGGGAACGCGATAGTCGGCCGCGACCGCTTTGCCACCGGCAAGCGCCTGATCCACATCGCCATCGGCACGCCATTCCTTGTCCAGCCGATCATCCGAAAAAGATGCTTCCACTTCGGCCCAATGGTCAGACTGTTCCGCAGGATAAGGAGCAGGCCCCCAATCAAATTCAATCGCCTCTGCGGCTTTGATCGCGCGCCAGGTGTTGTCGGCGACCACCGCAACGCCGCCAGTGACGTCCACCACCTTTTGAACGCCGCGCATGGTCTTGGCCTCAGTGGCGTCATACCCGTTCAAGGCACCGCCCTGTCGGGGATTGCAAACCACCGCAGCATGCACCGCGCCCTCAATTTCAACGTCGATGCCATAGGCCTGCGTACCCGTTGATTTTGCTACGATATCAAGGCGCTGCATTGGTTTGCCGATCAACCGCCACTCACTTGGGTCACGCAGCACAATGTCGCGCACCGGCTCAAGCTTGGCCGCCTCCGCCGCCAATGCGGTATAGGCCAGCTCTGTGCCATCCGGCAAAATCACCTTGCCGTTCGCTGTTTTGAGCTGTGCCACCGGCACGCCCGATACATTGGAGGCCGCCAGCTTCAGTGTTTCGCGCGCCATCGCACCGGCTTCGCGCAGCTTCACAAAACTGTCGGGCACAGAACTCGACCCGCCTGTACCTTGCATGCCCAAAAGCTTGAGTGCACCGCCCATTACCTTGCGCGTGGTTTCCGCTGCAAACCCGCGATCGGTTGACAGATACGGCACCCCGTCCTCTGCCATCGCGCGGTTCCAATAGGCTTTGTCGGGCTTGCCGAAAGAGGTCTCGACCTGATCAAGCTCCACATCCAGTTCCTCGGCGATCAGCGCCGCCTGGACATGCATCACGCCTTGTCCTTTGTCGCCATGCGAACCGATCAGCGTGATCTTGTCGCTGTCAATCAAAACCCAAGGATTGAATGTTGCCGAGCCATCCACCAACCCGTCCTTCAACGGGTTTTCAAATGGCGTACGTACCTTGTAAACGCCAAAAGCCACGCCACCAGCCACTGCTGCCGCCCCAATCAGGAACGTCCGGCGGGCGATTGTTCCAACCTTACCCATGTTCACGCCTCCTACAGCTTGGTCGCAGCGGTTTTAACCGCGGCGCGAATGCGGGGATAAGTGCCACAGCGACAGAGGTTGCCGCTCATTGCCTCGTCTATTTCGGCATCCGACGGCATCTTGATCTCGGCAAGCAACGACGCCGCCTGCATGATCTGACCAGACTGACAATAGCCGCACTGGGCGACCTGATGCTCGACCCAAGCCTCTTGAACCGCGTGCATCGCGTCAGGTGTGCCCAACCCGTTGATCGTTGTGACCTCGCCGTCAACATCGGATACAGCGGTCTGACAGGACCGCACAGCGACACCGTCGATATGCACCGTACAAGCCCCGCAGGCCGCGACGCCGCAGCCGTATTTCACACCTTTGATATTTAGTTCGTCTCTCAAAACCCAAAGAAGTGGCATATCATCTTCGACATCCACATCATGACGTTTCCCATCCACGACCAGTTGCATTAGCTGCCTCCCGTAAACCTGGCTCCTGCTTGCGTAGGATCTAAAGTAAACAGGACATCAACACTTTCCACTCGCAGATCGTGCCAAACGACATGCAGGTTGTGACAACTTGCGTTTTACACAGTCACGAAACTGGGAGGAGGGTCATTTCTGGAACTTCTTGGAAACCCCGAGCGTGACGATGAAAGTATCGTCCCGAAGCGTTGTCAACATATGCGTACTCGCGCTCGATACGTCGGAGTTGGACGCAGCCAGACTGATATCCCAGCCATTTCCGACATCGAGACTTCCGCCCAACGCCCAAATCGGCGCTTTAACCAAATTTCCGGAAGGCAAAAGCCGATTTTCTCCCACAATCGGCACGTAATAAGAGGCAAAAAAACGCAGTGGACCCTCTGGGTCCGCGGAAATGTTGCTGCCAATCGACAACAGCTGCCCAGCGCCCGCGCCCGCCCGTGAATATTCAGGCAAAATAGCGTAGGAGAGCGACGCGCTGATCGAAAGGTTTTCTGACGGTGAATAGGTCGCCGGAAAATGAATGGATCCTGCCGGGCTGCTAGTCATGATCCGCCCGGCAACCGGTACCTCCACTTGCCAGTCGATGTATTCCAGCGCTCCGAGCAAAGCAAAACTCCAGTCTCCGCTTTGCCCCAAATGATACTTGGCCTCCAGCCCGAACTGCCCGACGCTATCTGACGACAGTAAACCGCCTGACATGGCCTGCAATCCATACAAACTCGCGGCTGAAACCCCGATCTGCCAACGCTCTCCCACGCCCCATTGCGCAGACAAAAACGCGTAGTTCGGAGGGTGCGATATAGCTGAATTCACGTTCCAGGCATGCTCCAAAGAAACAGCCATATCGCCTTGCTGCAAAAGTTTTGCGTCAAGAACATACCTTTTCGGACGGTCCTCTCCGAGATAGGAGCGCGACGACTGAGCTGCTTCGCCGTTTGCAAAAAAGCCGGAGGCCGCGACCACGGCGCAAACCAATGTCTAGCCGAAAGTATGCACTTCAATTCTCCAGAACCATCTCAACCGGGGGGACCAAATAATCGCTGGCTGTTGCGCCCACCGCGGGCTTTGCGCCTCCTGACCAGCCAAGTCAAAAACGGCATCGGCAGGAGTCCACCGAGGTCAGTGCGGCCAAGCCAAAAGCCGCTGGTCCATCAGGAAAAGACGAATCGACGCGTAGTCGCGTCGGCAGAATTCCCCTAGGCTCCGGCGTAAATCCGCCCCGTCCGGCCTCAGTGCCATTTCGTTAGCGATACCGTTGGCGGCAACGGTCGGGTTTAACGCTAACATGCGGAATTTTCACGCAATCTTACCTTTCGGGCCGTGGCCTTGTTCCCTATAGGAAACCCAACTCACACTATGATCCCGAGCGTCAGGAGAGCAGAATGACCGTCACCGTAGGAATCAACGGCTTTGGCCGTATTGGCCGCTCCACTCTTATGCACATCGCAGAAGAGGCCCGCGAAGACGTCCGCGTCGTCAAAGTGAACGCCACCGGCCCGCTTGAGACCGCCGCCCACCTGATCCGCTACGACTCCGTGCACGGCCGTTTCCGCAACGAGGTGATCGCGGGCAACGGCACCATGGACGTGGGGCAAGGCCCGATGCGCATGTTCTCCACCTATGACATGGACGAGTTGGACTGGGACGGGGTTGATGTCGTTCTGGAATGCACCGGCAACTTCAACGACGGTGAGAAAGCCAAGAAACACCTGGAACGCGGCGCCAAAAAAGTGCTGATTTCCGCTCCGGCGAAAAACGTACAGAAAACCATCGTGTTTGGTGTCAACGATGACGCGCTTGAAGCCAACGACAACATGATCTCCAACGGCTCTTGCACAACAAACTGCCTCGCGCCGGTGGCCAAGGTTCTGAACAATGCATTCGGCATCGAACAGGGCATCATGACCACGATCCACGCCTATACCGGCGATCAGCCGACGCTGGACCGCCGCCACAACGATCTCTACCGCGCCCGTGCGGCTGCGATGTCGATGATCCCGACATCCACCGGCGCCGCCAAAGCGCTTGGTGAGGTTCTGCCGGAACTCAAAGGCAAGTTGGACGGTTCCGCAATCCGTGTGCCGACCCCCAACGTTTCCGCGGTCGACCTGACATTCACAGCCTCCAAAGACGTGACCGAAGCAGATGTGAACGCCGTCATGGCAGAAGCGGCCGCCGGCGAAATGAAGGGCGTGCTGGGCTACAACGACCTGCCGCTGGTGTCTGTTGACTTCAACCACACCACCGAAAGCTCCACCTTTGCGGCGGACCAGACCAAAGTGATCGGCGGTCGTCTGGTGCGGGTTCTTGCGTGGTACGACAACGAATGGGGCTTCTCGGCGCGTATGGCCGATGTCGCCGCCAAAATGGGCCGCACCTAAAAGCCCACCGCGACATTCAATTTCTTGCGCCTCTGCGGGTGGTCAGGCATACCTGACGTGACCACCAACCGCAGGGGCGTTTTTGCGTCATGACCAATCCCATCGCCGTTTTTCTTGCAGTTCTTATCCTTGCCGGGCTGGGGGCTGATCTGCTGTTCAACAGCGGCGATGCAACGCTTTTGATCGTGCGCAAATTCTTCGATCTGATCGAATGGGTCGCCTTCTGGCGATAACTTTAAGGTTTTCGCGCGGCCTTTCCATTGCGCCGGCCACCTGCCTGCCGCTAGGCTGACGACGAGCAGCAAAGAGGTGCCCAATGCGCATCATCCGAATTCTTTTCGCAGTTCTCATCACCGTTGTGATGGGGCTGGTCGTTCTGGTCATGATCCTCCCCGGCGAGAAAATTGCCGCCATTGCCGCGGATCAGGTCAAAGCCAAAACCGGACGGGACCTGACATTTGAAGGTGATGTCGGCTTCAGCTGGTTCCCGACAATAGGCATTTCAACTGGCAAAGTGACCTTTTCCAACGCGGACTGGTCACGCAACGGCCCGATGTTTTCCGCGCAAAAGGCCTCGATCGGCGTTGACGTGCTCGCTGCTCTCTCGGGCGACATCCGTATCAAAAAGATCGAACTGGTTTCGCCGGACATCCTTCTGGAACAAACGACTGATGGTCAGGCAAACTGGCAGTTGCTCCCTCCATCCGGAGACACATCGGACACAACAACGCCCGCCCCCGTTGGCACAAGCGGGTTTGCCCTTGAAAACATGGTGATTCGCGACGCCCGTCTGCGCTATTTTGTCCAAGGGGAAACACCCGTGGAAATCGCGGGCGTTGACGCCCGACTAAAATGGGCCAACCGCAACGCGCCCGCAGATGTCACCGTGACAGCCCAGCCAGGCAACAACCCACTCACCATCACAGCGACGGTCGCTGATCTGGACGCACTGATCGCGGGTGGCATCAGCGACCTGAGCGCCAACGTGTCCGCGGCCAAAGGCGAGATTTCCTTTGAGGGACGCGCGGGTCTGGCACCGGAAGCGGCAGGGCGGCTGTCTGCCAATCTGCCCGATGCGACGGGCTTTTTTGCCGCGCTGGGTCTTTCTGGCGGCGTGCCTGGAGCCGCGAACTTGGACGGGCAGATCACTCTCACACGTGAGATGCAACTCAGCCTGCGTCAGGGGCACCTAACTGCCCTTGGCAACACTCTGACGGCTCAGGCCGATGTCAATCTCGCTGGCGCCAAGCCGGTGGTGAACGCCCAAGTTGCCGCACAAACCCTTGACCTAAAACCCTTGCTGCAGGCGCCGTCGGCACCAGCGAAACCCGCAACAGCCACGCCTGCCTCGGGATGGTCCAAGGCACCGATAGACGCCAGCGCGCTGGCATTGGTGGACGGGAATATCGGCTTTGCCGCCGAAGCCATTGATCTTGGCGACATTCAAATCGGGCGCACACGTGCCACCATAGCGATCGACAATGCCCGCGCCGTGACCACGCTGCAGGAATTGCAAGCCTACGACGGCTCTGTCACGGGCCGCTTTGTCGCCAACAACCGCAACGGGCTCTCGTTGCGCGCCGACCTGAACGTCGCCCAAATTGCCTTGCAACCCTTCCTGAGCGCCACCGCTGACATCAACAGTTTCACAGGCAACGCCGACCTCAAGACGTCTGTTCTCGGTGAAGGCCAATCCATGTTTGCCATTATGAACTCACTGGACGGCGAAGGCTGGGTATCCGTCGGGCGCGGCACCATTGACGGCATCGATCTGGACGAACTCTTGCGCGGCGACGTAACCGGCGGTACGACAGTTTTTGACAACCTGTCAGCGTCCTGGACCACTTTGAACGGTGTGATGCGCAACGACGATTTGTTGATGGAACTTCCCCGCCTCGCAGCCACCGGCGAAGGCACCATCGGCCTCGGTCTGCGCACAATCGACTATGTTGTCTCGCCTCAAATTCGCGGCGATGACGCGCCCGTTTTGGTGGTTCCGGTCAAAATCGAGGGCACATGGGAAGACCCCTCCATTGCACCGGATCTCGACAAGGTTCTTAAACAGAATTTCGCCAAGGAAACCGAAGAGCTGGAGCAAAAGGCCAAAGACGCCGTGGCAAAAGAACTCGGTGTGGCAACCGAAGAAGGCCAATCCACCGAAGATGCCCTTAAGAAAAAACTTGAGGACGAAGCCACTAAGGGCCTTCTAAAACTGCTTGGCGGAGACTAACCACAAAGGCATGTTCCGTCCTGCGACTTCCCCACCGTGTCTGACGACGTTGGTTTTGCTGACCGCATTTTCGGTGCTGTCGCTCAATATGTTTTTGCCGTCGCTGCAAAACATTGCTGCGGATTTTCAGGTCGACTACGCCATGGCAAACCTGTCCATCGCGGGCTACCTCGCGGTCACAGCTTTGCTGCAAATTATCATGGGCCCTCTGTCGGATCGCTTCGGTCGTCGCCCTGTCATGCTGGCTGGTCTTGGTATTTTCAGCTTCGCCTCCATCGGCTGCCTATTTGCCAGCAATATATGGGTTTTTCTCGGATTTCGCCTTCTGCAAGGCGCGCTGATCTCAGGCATGACACTCGCCCGCGCGGCTGTTCGCGATCAGTATAGCCCACAAAAAGCAGCCAGCCTTTTGGGCTATATTTCCATGGCGATGGCCGTCGCCCCGATGACCGGCCCGCTTATTGGCGGCATCTTAGACCAACTCTTCGGCTGGCGTTCCACCTTCCTGTTTTTTGTCGTCGCAGGATTTCTGCTTTGGTGGCTGACCTATGTCGACATGGGCGAAACCAACAAAACCCCCAGCGCCACCATCCGCGCTCAATTCCAAACCTATCCCGAACTTCTGCGCTCACGCCGTTTCTGGGGCTATGCGGTGTGCCTCACCTTCTCGCTGGGCGCATTCTACATCTATATCACCGGAGCGGCGCTGGTCGGCGGCTCGGTCTTTGATCTGTCGCCAGCCGCGATCGGGGCCGGCGTCGGCATCATCACCTGCGGCTTTGCCTTCGGGAGCTTTCTATCCGGCCGGTTTGCCAACCGCGTGCCTCTGACAACCATGGTGATTGCGGGCCGCCTCGTGGCCGCTTGCGGCCCGCTCCTTGGCTTTTGTCTGATGGGCCTCGGCATCCTCAACCCGTTCACATATTTTGGCGCGATCACATTGGTGGGCATGGGCAACGGCCTCACCATCCCCTCCGCCAACAGCGGCATCATGTCGGTGCGCCCGCAACTTGCAGGAAGCGCGGCCGGCCTGTCAGGCGCCCTGGCTGTGGCTGGCGGGGCACTCCTGACCTCGCTCACCGGCGCGGTTCTGACCGCCGAAACAGGGGCTCTCGTCCTTTTGCTTCTGGTCTTTGCCAGCGTTGTGTTGTCTCTTTGCGCAGCGCTCTATGTCAGATTTATCGACAACCGTGACCTGTTGCCCAAATAGAGCCCCCTTGACGCGACCCGCGTGCAATGCCACCTAAGGGGCATGACACAGACCGGCCTCACCTTCTTCGTCTATTATACCCTGACCACATAAGTGGCGGGGCTTTTATCATGCTCACCCGCCGCGGCGCGGGGGTAGCATCAGAGGCACCAACATCAATCAGTCTCCCGCCGGCGCGGCCTACTCTTAGGATTTGCCCAATGGGACAACCGCTCAAAACCAACCGCCCGCTGTCACTTGGCCTGTTTGGCTTCGGAGCTTTCGGCCAACTCGTTGCCCGCGAACTCGCCGACCACTTTGAGATCACCGTCTGTGATCCCGCCTATGTCGGCGCCGTGCTCGAGGACGGCCGCGCCTTCACAGTGCGCGATCTTCAGGAAACCGCCCAGGCCGACATCATTGTGCTCGCGGTGCCTGTCGCACGCATGGCGCACACCTGCGAACAAATAGCCCCACACCTGCGCAAAGGCGCGTTGGTCATCGACGTAGGCAGCGTCAAGCTAGCACCCATGAAAGCCATGGCTGACCACCTGCCCGACCACGTTCATATCCTTGGCAGCCATCCTCTATTTGGTCCACAATCCGCGGCTGACGGCCTCAAGGGTCGCAAAATCGCGCTTTGCCCGTTGCGGGGCCATCGCAGCCGCATCACAGAGCGTTTCCTGCGCCAGATCGGTTTGACTGTCGTCGTGTCCACGGCCGAGGCTCACGACCGGGACGCGGCAATGGTGCAGGGTCTGACCCATCTGATCGCCAAAGTGCTCCACGATCTTGGCCCCCTGCCCGATCAAATGACCACTGTCAGCTTTGACCTGCTGCGCCAAGCCATCAGTATGGTCAAAGATGATCCCCCCACGGTGTTGCACGCCATCGAAGCCGCCAATCCCTACGCCGCCGACGTGCGTGCCAGCTTTTTTAAGCGCGCCGACAAAATTCGCGCACAGTTTGAGGCCGCCTAGGTCACAGCGCCCCCGCGCCGCTATAGATCACAACGGCCAGCACCGCCGTTGCCACTCCAATCAGAAAGGCCCGCGTGTTGACCCGCGCGCGGGCCGGCAACTTAAGCCGTACTGACAGGATAATGATAATGCCCCCGACAAGCGCCGTCGCCACCGACTGAAGCGGATTATAGCGCTCGATCTCTGTGCCGGCGTAGGCCCCGACAAACATCGCCGCAACAAACAGCCAACGCATCCACCGGTCAAAGTCTTCCGGATACATCCGGTACAGGAATTTGTTCACACCGAACAAATGCAATGTAAACACCACAGCCGACGTCACATAAACGCCCGACCCCAGATTGTTCAAATGCACCACCGTCGCCCCGATCAAGGCGCTATAAACCGAGAACGAGAGCACATTCAGGGTCAACCCCAGAGGCGCGGGGCGGCTGGAATGCCTCTTAAAATCAACAAGGTAGTAGGTCAAAAAACCCAAGAGCATGTAAAAATAGAGCTGATGATCCACAATTCCGCGCGCTGCACCGCTTCCATCGCGCAAGCCAGTGGACATGGTGCCGATTTTCGGCAGCAAATAGAGAAACGCATACCCAAGACCAAGGCCAGAAGAATAGTCCAGCAACCAGCGGGACACCGTCGGATAGGCCGCAAAAATCCGTGTCGCGCCGATATGCGCTGAGCAGATCACAATCAATGTGGCCGCTTCATAAAGGCTTATCACTCCAACCACTTGTTCGCTCCACTCTGCTCATCCCGCTTAGTAGCACACAAAAAAACCCCAAGGATCAACGCCTCGGGGTTTTCCAAAGTCACAAAAGACAGGATTTACCGCTTCCGGTCACGACGTGCACTCATCGGCTGGAACGCCACGCCGACATGCGCCTCGCAATAGGGCTTGCCAGCTTGCACGGGCAGACCGCAGAACCAGAACTCATCTGTTGCAGGATCGCCAACAGGCCACTTACAGGTCCGTTCTGTCAATTCCATCAGCGTCAGTTTCTTCGCCGATTTTTCAACCTCGTTCACTTTGGCCAGCGCTTCAGGGCTGATCTCGTTCGCAGAGGGCTGCGGCGGCAGCGGTTGTCCAGCCGGAATGATCGCCTTGCGCAAAGACTGCGCAGGCTTGGCAGCCACGGCCGGCTCCGTCTTGGGTTCCGGCTTGGGTTCAGGCTTCGCTTCTGCCTTGGGTTTTGGCGCTGCCTTCGGTTTTGCCGCGGCCTTGGGTTTCGGCGCTGCCTTCGGCTTGGCCTCAGCGGATTTCGCCCCGCCACCCGAAGACCGGTTGGAGAGCCCCAAACGGTGCACCTTGCCGATCACAGCGTTGCGAGTCACCCCGCCCAATTCCTTGGCGATCTGGCTGGCCGACTGGCCCTCGCCCCACATCTTTTTCAATAGTTCAACGCGATCGTCGGTCCACGACATGCCATATTTCCTCAGCTAAAAAGCGGCCCCCAAAAGGACCGCCCCGCATTTCTTGGTCAGAGGCCTATTCTAATCACCCCAGCCCGAGTTACAAGGCAGAGAATCAGCCAGCAGCACTCGGAACGTAGGGAAATGAGCATGGAAAACGTTGAAATGGGCGTGCGCCGCTTCGGTCGGGTCAATTGGCTGGGCCTGAAAACGCTCGCTATGCGCGAAATTCTCCGTTTCACAACAGTTTGGACCCAAACCCTGCTCGCCCCGCTTGTGACCGCCGGCCTGTTCCTTCTGATCTTTTCCATCGCAATCGGGCCAAGCCGCGGCGACGTGATGGGCGTGAACTTCATCACGTTCCTTGCACCAGGGATCATGATGATGACAGTGATCCAGAACGCCTTTGCCAACACATCGTCCTCGCTTGTGATCTCAAAGGTTCAGGGCAACATCGTGGACACGCTGATGCCCCCTCTTTCTCCGCTGGAAATGGTGCTTGGCTATCTCGCGGGCGCGGTGACTCGCGGGCTGTTTGTGGCAATCGCAATTCTTCTGGCGCTGATGCTCTTTCTGAACATCGTGCCGGTGCATCCGCTCTGGACGCTTCTTTTTGTTGCCATGGGCGGTGCCCTCCTTGGCGCCATTGGCTTGGTCGCGGGCATCTTCGCCAACAAGTTCGATCAGATGGCCGCTATCACAAACTTTATTGTGACCCCTTTGGCCTTTCTGTCCGGCACCTTCTATTCCGTCGAAGCCCTGCCCCCCGCACTCAACACCTTCACGCATTTCAATCCGGTGTTCTATCTTATCGACGGCGCACGCTATGGTGTGATCGGCACATCCGACAGCGCCCCCGAACTGGGTCTTGCCGTCGTGGGCGGCACAACCCTCACCGTTGTTTTTGTCGCGTGGGCAATGATCAAAAGCGGCTACCGGCTCAAGAACTGACGCCCACCGAACGTTCCAGCCGAGGATAGCGCATCCCCAAAGTAACACCGCGCGCGGCGAAACTGATCAAAAGAGCCATCCACAGGCCGTGATTGCCGTATGCTGGAATGAGCAGCGCCAAGGCGAGCGCGTATATCGCCAATGACACAGCCATCATGTCGCGCATATCTTTGCTGCGCGCCGCGCCGATGAAAATGCCATCCAGCACAAACGGTGCGACACCCAGAATCGGCGAAATGATCACCCAAACCAAATACTCCCGCGCCAGCAGCCTCAAATCCGCCGCCGTGGTCATTGCGTCAATCAACAACCACCCGCCAAGACCATAGACAACGGACAACAAAACCGACCCCACAACGGCCCAGACACTGCCCATCGCAGAAGCCCTGCGGAACGCCTTCCGGTTTCCAGCCCCAAAGGCCTGCCCCACCAGCGCCTCTATCGCAAAGGCGAACCCGTCCAGGGCATGCGCGGTGATGTATAGGAACTGCAAAAGAACCTGATTGGCGGCCAACACATCATCGCCAAATCCGGCCCCAAAGAACATGAACGCCAGAAAAATCGCCTGCAACATCAGGGAGCGCAGCAAAATATCACGGTTCACCGCTGCCATCTCAGTCAGGGCCGCGCGGTCAAAAACCCGGGACCAGTCGCGCCACGCAGGTCGCATAAACGCGTCGCGGCACATCCAAAGCGCAAGCGCGCAACCGGAAATTTCGGCAATCACCGTGGCGGTTGCGACCCCACCAACTCCCCAGCCAAGTCCAAGCACAAACCACAGGTCCAGAAGGATGTTCAGCCCGTTCATCCAGATCTGAATGACCAAAACCGCCCGCCCGCGTTCAAGCGCAATCAACCAGCCCGTCAGCCCATACAACGCAATCGCGGCGGGCGCTGACCAGATGCGGATCGACAGATATTCCCGCGCCATCGCCTCCACCTCGGGCGAGGCAGGCGACACATAAAACGCCCCCCGAAACAGCCAGACCTGCAAGGCGACAATCAGCATGCCTCCGCCAAAGCCCACCATGACCGCCCGCGTCAGCATCGCCGCCACTTCACCTGATCGTCCAGCCCCCTGCGCCTTCGCGGTCAGGCCGGTTGTGCCCATCCGCAGAAAACCAAAGACCCAATAGATCACGCTCAGGATGATCGCGCCGATACCCACCGCGCCAATCGGTGCCGCCTGCCCCATCTGGCCGACAACCCCAGTGTCCACAGCGCCCAAAATCGGCACCGTGGCGTTGCTCAGAACAATCGGAAGTGCCGTGCGCAAAATGCGGCGGTGGGTGATGTCCCCGACGCCGCCCGCCGCCTCACTCATCCGGCGTGGGCATCACAAAATGCCCCATCGCCTGTGCAAAAGGCTGGTCCCTTTGATCCTGCCACGCTTCGACCTGCACCGACGCATACCGCCGTCCCGAACGTGTAACACGTGCGCGTGCATAGGCGTCACGCGGCAACCCAGATCTCAGGTAATCCACTGTAAAATCGATGGTTTTCGGCAAACGTGGCAAGTGCCCACGGGTGAGTTCTTCGACATCAAAACGCCCCGCCTCGATGTCATCCCAAAGACTGGCCCACGCCAACCCGATGACGGCGGTGGTCTCAAGGAATCCGGCTGTCACTCCGCCATGAATGGCCGGCAGCATCGGATTGCCAATGAGCTTGTCATCATAGGGCAAAACCGCTGTCAGCTCGTCGCCGCGCCGGTCAAATTCGATGCCCAAAAACTGAATATAAGGCACCCCATGCACCAGCGCCGACAAGGCGGTATCACGGCGTTGCTTTACGACCTGAACGGGATCTGGACGGGACCGCGGCATTATCTTCTCTCCACCGTAAAGGCACCTGTGGCCGTGGCCACAGGTTGATCTGCATCATCATCAACAGCCGTGGCCCGCACAAACGCCACCGACCGCGTGATGTGGTAACATTCGGCCCGCGTGCGGATCGCCTGTCCCGGTGTTGCGGCACGCATATAGTCGATCCGCAAATCAATTGTGGCTGTGCCACTGGGGGACGAAGGATGGCTCATCGCGGCCGCGCCACAGCATGTATCCATCAAGGCCGACACCGCGCCGCCATGCAAAACGCCTGTTTCTGGATCGCCCACGATCTGCTCGCTATAGGGCAACTCCATCTCGGCCACTCCATCGCCAATGTCGGTTAGTTTCATGCCCAGCGCCTGACAATGCGGAATCAGATTTATGAACTGTTCGGCAAACTTTGACTTATCGCCCTGCATTTTGATCCTCGGGGTTGTTTGCGGCAAATAAGATCGACATTTTAGCGCAGGAGCAAGAGCCCCTGTTGCACGGCTCAGACAAGATAACTAAGTTCCGCGGCGAGGAGACCTGCCAAATGAGCGAAAATCGCCTGTCTTTCAAAGAAATGTGTGCCCGATTCGACGTCACCCCGAGAACGTTGCGTTACTACGAGTACATTGAACTTCTGACCCCCGACCGCGAAGGCCGCAGCCGGTATTTCGGCCCCAAGGAAATTGCCCGCATGACGTTGATTATGCGTGGCCGCCGCTTCGGCATCAAACTCGAAGACATCCGCCAGTGGCTGTTGATCTATGAACACGAAGGCACATCCGCACAGATGCAGGCCTTTGTCGACATGGCTGACCGCCAATACGCCGAACTTTTGGAACAACGTGAGCAGCTCGACGAAGCGATGCGTGAACTCAAGGAACTGCGCGATGAGACCGCCGGCTTCCTGACCAAGGCCAAATAGTTACGCCCAAGCCACCGCCCGCGTCAGATGTCCCACCGGTTCCAACAAGTCCGGCCGTAAAGGCTGTTCATGTGAAACACGTCGTTTTCCCTGTGCGCTGTGGCATTTTCAGCCTCCGCCCTAAACAGAACCGAGCCGCGTGAAAACTCGGCTTTGGTCATCACCCCGTCCCGCAAGGTCTCTTCCGGTTGATTGAGGATTTCAAACCCTTCCTCCCGCAACCGCGCCTCACTCAGCGCCATCATCTTGTGAACAAAGGCCTGATCGCCGTTGTCGAGAATGGGCTGCATCTGTTCCGCGCGCCATTCAATCTCAAACAGACTCTCTGAACAAAACGCCTGCCATGCCAGATAGATCGGCTTGTCGGTGACACGCCGCAACACACGGGCGCAATGCATCAACATAGATGCGTCAATGCCCTCCCAAAGCGTGTCTGCAATAACCGCATCACTGACAAAATGAGACGCTTCATGGCTGGTGCTGGGCGTTGCAAAATTGCGGTAGTTGTTAAACACCGGCGTCGGGAAAAACCCCATGCCCGCCAACACGAATGCGTCAAAATCGGCGACTTTGACGCCACCGCCTGTGCCGGAAATTTTACGGAAAAACTCGGCCGCCTTGGCATCGCGGGGAATGACTTCGCCATCCACCACGTCCAAAGTGGCCATGCCATCAGACAAAGCGCCAAAAAATGTCGGGTGAATGTCGGTGCGCGGCGCAATGCCTGCGTGCCATCCATCCTTGAGCGCGGCCACATGTGAATTGCCCATCACGCAAATTTGCCGACTCATTTCTGAAACGCCTCCAAAAGCACTTCCTCGCAAACCACATCCCCCTCATCCACAGCCGCAGTTTTCGCAGGCTTTGATTTGCCTTTAACTGCTCCGCCTTTTGGGTCGTGCTGCTCAAGAAAGGCCGCCATCGCGGTATTTACGCCGCTTTCCGTCACGTTGCGCATGTTGGGTTCAAAAAACATCCCGCGCGTCGCCGGCGCGGTGATCAACTCATATGACGGGAAATAATCCACGTCGCGATAGGTCTCAAACAACTCCCCCGCGACTCCCCGCAAGACCGACTTGGAATAGGTCGACGCCGCCAACACATGCTGACCCGACGCAGTGGCCGTCAACGGCACAGGCGACACCGTCACGATGCTCTTCAAAGGTTTGCTCCGCTCGCGCTTAAGCAAACGCTTCAGCTTCACGAAATCACCAAGCACCCGCCCATGCCGATGGTTCTGAAATTCATAGGCATCGTCATCAAAACTGCCCGCGATGGTTCCTGGCGCGGTTGGATATACGGTGCCGCTCTCCTTGTGCGCCCATGTCTCCGTCAGCCCAAAGGTAAAAACAAAGACATCCATTTCCAGAAGCATTTGACGCACATAGGCCAAATGTCCCTCACGCGCTCTGAGAACCTGCTCCGCGGTGTCAAACCCGCCTGGTTCCACGTTTGGCCTCTGGGCGTCAAAAAAGCGCCCATTGCGTTCCCAAACCCGATCCTGCGGCACCGAGATCGAAAAAGCCTCTCGCGCCAATTGCAGCATTTGCGCCGCCGTATAGATATTGCCGTACCGACAGGTGTAGATTCCGAACCCATATGTCTTGGCCAGCTCCGCGCTCATCCCGCGCGGGGCTGGCTCATACTGCATCACGTTAAACTTGCGGCTTCTAAGGTGGCGGGCGATATGCTGCGCGAAACAGCTTCCGGCGGTTGCGATCGCATCGCGCCGAGAGATGCGAAACTTGCGCCGATAAATGCCCTCTATCGCCAATGGATCTTGTTGCGCGACGCCCGACCGCCAATACCCGCGCTTTGGCACATCCTCATAAGGGGATGTCTTCGGTGAATTACCCATACACTGCTCTCTATCCGCCACACCAATTTCCGCGACAGGAAAAGTCCCGCTTTGGCCGGCCATGCGACACCCGTTGCGCCGCCATTTTTTTCCAGAATCGCAAAAGCTTGCGGGGCACGTCAACCATTTCTTTGGAATTCCGGCGCACGACAAAACAGGCACGACCCTCACTCAAGCCATCGCTATGTCCCAATAATTTTACAAAAAGGAACCTAACGTCATTGGACCTTCCGTCACTTATTTTGTGACGCAACGTCCCTCTTACGTTAACGTAAAGCAGTACTGTATTCCTTCGGCAGTCACCCCATCTGCTCACCAGAGAAGAGAGCCTAGGAGGACCAATGAGCGAAGACCTTTTGACGATCCGCGAGATGTGCGACGCCTATGACGTCACCCCGCGCACTTTGCGTTTCTATGAATCCAAGGAACTGTTGTTCCCGATCCGCGAGGGCCAGAAGCGCCTGTTCACCAAACGGGATCGCGCCCGTCTGAAACTGATCTTGCGCGGGAAACGGTTCGGGTTTTCCCTCGAAGAAATCCGCCAGCTTCTCGACCTTTATGACATGGGCGACCAACAGGCGACCCAGCTGCGACGCACCTTCAACGTCGCTCAGCAGCGCCTGAAAGACATGGAAGAGCAGCGCGATGAGCTGAATGAGGCCATCGACGACCTGCGTGAACAACTGAAGTGGGGCGAGAAAATTGTCGCCGACTTCGAAAACGAACAAAAAGCTGCACAGTAAGTCCAAGGGAAAAGACACATGCCAACTTACACCGCTCCGGTAAAAGACATTCAATTCGTCCTGCACGATGTTCTGAACGTTTCCAACTCAGACGTCCCCGGCTACTCCGACATGGAAGCCGACTTCACCAACGCCGTGCTCGAAGAAGCCGGCAAGCTGACCGGCGAAGTGCTGGCACCGCTGAACGTTGTGGGCGACCACGAAGGCTGCCGTCTTGAGAACGGCGTCGTTTATACGCCGACCGGCTTCAAAGCCGCGTTTGAGCAGGTCAAAGAAGGTGGCTGGACCGGCCTCGACATGCCAGAGCAGTACGGCGGTCAAGAACTGCCATACGTTCTGTCCACCGCCGTCGGCGAAATGTTCTCCTCCTCCAACCAGGCGTTCACCATGTACCAGGGTCTGACCCACGGTGCAGCGGCGGCGATCCTGGCCCATGGTACAGACGAGCAGAAAGACAAATGGCTGCCGAAAATGGTTTCCTGCGAGTGGACCGGCACCATGAACCTGACCGAGCCGCACTGCGGCACCGATCTGGGCCTGATGCGCACCAAAGCAGAGCCTCAGGATAACGGTTCCTACAAAATCTCCGGCCAGAAGATCTTTATCTCTGCGGGTGATCACGACATGGCCGACAACATCGTCCACCTCGTGCTGGCCAAAGTGCCCGGCGGACCCGAAGGCATCAAAGGCGTGTCGCTCTTTATCGTGCCGAAATTCATCGTTGATGACGAAGGCAACATCGGCGCACGCAACGGCGTATCCGTGGGCAACATCGAGAAAAAGATGGGCATCCACGGCAACTCAACCTGCGTGCTGAACTACGATGAGGCCGAAGGCTACCTGTTGGGTGATCTGAACAAAGGCATGCGCGCCATGTTCACCATGATGAACGAGGCCCGTCTGGGTGTGGGCATGCAGGGTCTGGCCGCTGCTGAAGTGGCGTATCAGAACGCCGTGGACTATGCCAAAGACCGCCTGCAGGGTCGTGCCGTGACCGGCGTTGAGAACCCCAACGGTCCGGCTGATCCGCTGATCGTGCACCCTGATATCCGCCGCTCGCTGATGGATCAGAAATCCTTCTCCGAAGGCGCGCGCGCATTCATTCTCTGGGGCGCCCAGATGATCGACGCCGCGCACCGCAAGAACGACAAGGATGCAGACGGCCTCGTGTCGCTGCTGACACCCGTCATCAAAGGCTTCCTCACCGACGAAGGCTACGACATGACAGTCAAAGCCCAGCAGATCTATGGCGGCCACGGCTACATCGAAGAGCACGGTATGAGCCAGTTCACCCGCGATGCACGTATCGCGATGATCTATGAAGGTGCTAACGGTGTTCAGGCGCTGGACCTCGTGGGTCGCAAGTTGGCCCAAGACGGCGGCAAGCACGTGATGGCGTTTTTCGACATCGTCAAAAACTTCTGCAAAGACAATGCAGAAGACGAAGGTCTCAAGGATTTCATCGTACCGCTGAAAGCCGCGTCCAAGGATCTGCAAGCCGCGGGCATGTACTTCATGCAGACCGGCATGAAGAACCCCAACGACGCGCTCTCTGGCTCCAACGACTTCATGCACCTCTTCGGTCACGTCTGCCTTGGCCTGATGTGGGCACAGATGGCCAAAGCAGCCAACGCAGCCCTTGCCGGCGGCGCATCCGACACCGCGTTCTACGAAACCAAACTGACAACTGGCCGCTACTACATGGCGCGCCGTCTGCCCGCGACCGGCATGCACCTCGCGCGCATCCAGACCGGTGGCGACACTGTGATGGCTCTGGCCGCTGAAAACTTCTGATCTCAGGATCGGCACGTGATTGGGCGGGGAAACCCGCCCTTTCTGACCACCACAGGTATCTTAGGGAGGACAGATGCCAAAACGTTTCCGCCTGACCCGCCGCTTTCCGGTTTCTATGACCGAGGATGGCTATCGCAAACTCAAGAGCTTTGCGGCCGAGACCGGTCTGGACGAAGGCGAGGCCCTGTCCTTTCTCTTTGAGAACTTTGACGCGGTCACTGACGACGACCTGCTGGCGCACCGCTTGCGCCAGTTCAACACCACGCTGGATGAACGAAAACGCTAGGGAGGGCTGCCGTGTTCTGCACACCATCGACCGCCGCGCGCCCTGCCATCGCAGGATGCCTCCGGCGGGAGTATTTTTACAAGAAAGAAGCTGGGGGACGTCCACCCCGCCATCCGGCACTTACGGCGGAACGGCGGGGCTTCTCACTTGACGGTCATCGGCTCTCCAGCCTGTACCGCGCGCCCATTAAGCGCCAGTTAACCTTAACGACAGGTAAACACTCTTCTTTCTTGCACAAATACTCTGCGGGGGTGTGGGGGTGCAAAACCCCCACGCTGTCATGAGCCACTGGGAGGACGGCATGACGATCAAACTCTATTGTTTCGGGGAATCCGGACATTCTTACAAAGCCGCTCTGGCGCTTGAGCTATCAGGGCTGGACTGGGAACCCGTCAAGGTTGACTTCTTTGCGGGTGAGACCCGCTCTGAGGAGTATCGCCAAAACGTCAATGAGATGGGCGAAGCCCCCGTTCTTGTTGATGGCGACAAGACCCTCTCCCAAGCCTCTGTCATTCAGGACTATATCTCTGAGAAAACCGGCAAGTTCGCAGGCCAAAACGACACAGAGCGCCGCGAGATTCTACGTTGGCAATTCTGGGACAATCACAAGTTCTCCTCAGTGGCCGGTATGACCCGTTTCCTGATGAATTTCCTGCCCGAGGACAAACAACCCAAAGAAGTCATTGCGTTCAACCTTGGCCGCCTCAAAGGTGCCTATGACATTCTCAACAAGCATCTTGAGGGCCGCAACTTCATTGTGGGGGACGCGCTCACCAACGCCGACCTGACCTGCTGTTCCTATCTCTATTATCCCGAGCCCTTTGGTTTTGACCGTGCGGATTGGCCCAACATCGACCGCTGGCTCACCAATATTTCTGAAACACCGGGGTGGAAACATCCCTATGACCTGATGCCCGGCTCCCCCGCGGACCGCGCCTGAAGACCCTGACAAGGAGATCAAAATGACCGAAGCCTATATTTATGACGCCGTGCGCACCCCGCGCGGCAAAGGCCGCAAGGACGGCAGCCTGCACGAAGTGTCCTCGCTGAACCTGTCCACCACCGTTCTGAACGCTTTGAAAGAACGCAACAACCTCGAAGGCCATGCCGTTGAGGACGTAATCTGGGGCAACGTGACTCAGGTTAAAGAAAACGGCGGCTGCCTCGCACGCACCGCGGTTCTTGCCTCTGATCTGGACGAAATGATCCCCGGCCTTGCCATCAACCGTTTCTGCGCCTCCGGCATGGAAGCAGTGAACCTCGCGGCAAACCAGGTCAAAGGCGGCGCGGGCAAAGCCTATATCGCTGGCGGCGTCGAAGCCATGAGCCGCGTCCCTATGGGCTCGGACGGTGCGGCATTCGCGGTTGATCCGTCCGTCGCGATGGACATGTATTTTGTGCCACAGGGCATCTCTGCGGACATCATTGCAACCGAATACGGCTTCTCCCGTGATCAGGCTGACCAACTGGCTGTTGAATCCCAGCGCCGCGCAGTGGCCGCGTGGGAAGACAAACGGTTCGACGGCTCCATCGTCGCTGTGAAAGATGTCAACGGTCTGACCATTCTGGACAACGACGAATACATCCGCCCCGGCACCGACATGCAGTCGCTTGGCGGCCTGAAGCCCGCCTTCAAAGAGCAAGGCGAAGTCATGCCTGGCTTCGACAAGCTGGCGCTGATGAAGTACCCGCACCTCGAAAAAATCAATCACATCCACCACGCCGGGAACTCCTCGGGCATCGTGGACGGCTCTGCCGGTGTTCTGATCGGCAACAAAGAGTTCGGCGAAGAATACGGCCTGACCCCGCGCGCGAAGATCAAACAGACCGCCAAAATCGGTCTGGACCCGACCATCATGCTCACTGGCCCGGTGCCGGCGACCCAGAAAATCCTGCGCGACGCAGGCATGGACATCAGCGACATCGACCTGTTCGAAGTCAACGAAGCCTTTGCCTCTGTTGTGCTGCGCTTCCAGCAGGCGTTTGATGTGGATCCGTCTATCGTCAACGTGAACGGCGGCTCCATTGCGATGGGCCACCCGCTCGGCGCAACCGGCGCGATCATCATCGGCACCCTGCTTGATGAACTGGAACGCTCCGACAAAGAGACCGGTCTGGCCACGCTGTGCATTGCCTCCGGCATGGGCGCAGCCACCATCATCGAACGCGTGTAATCCGCCACCAACAGGATAAGAAACATGACAGATTTCACAATGAACGTCGGCGACAACGGTGTCGCCATCATCACCTGGGACGTGGCCGAAAAGTCCATGAACGTCCTGCGTCAGGAAGCTTTCGGTGAGCTTGATGCGCTGATCGACGAAGTTCTGAGCAACGACGCCATTAAAGGCGCCGTTATCACCTCGGGCAAAGCCGGCTCCTTCGCTGGCGGCATGGACCTCAACGTTCTGGGCACCATCCGCGCCCAAGCCGGTGACGAACCTGCCAAGGCTCTGTTTGACTTCACCATGGCGGGCCACGGCCTGCTGCGCAAAATCGAACGCGCGGGTATGGACCCCAAAACCAACAAAGGCGGCAAGCCAATTGCCACCGCCCTGCCCGGCACCGCGCTTGGCATCGGTCTGGAGCTGCCGTTGGCCACCCACCGCATCTTCTGTGCCGACAACCCCAAGGCCAAAATCGGCCTGCCGGAAATCATGGTTGGCATCTTCCCCGGAAGCGGCGGCACAACCCGTTTCGTGCGCAAGATGGGCTTCATGGCCGCTTCGCAGTATCTGCTGCAGGGCAAAATGGTTGACCCCAAGAAAGCCAAAGCCGCTGGCATTATCGACGAAGTTGTCGACGATCCAGTTGCGGCAGCCACCGAATGGGTTCTGAACGCCACAGACGCAGACATCGTGAAACCCTGGGATGCCAAAGGCTACAAAATGCCCGGTGGCGATCCCTATCACCCCCAAGGCTTCATGACCTATGTGGGCGCATCCTGCATGGTCAACGCCAACACATGGGGCGTCTATCCGGCAGCCAAGGCGCTTCTGTCTGCCTGCTATGAGGGCGCACAGGTGCCGTTTGACACCGCGCTCAAGATCGAAGCCCGCTGGTTCACCAACGTTCTGATGAACCCGTCGTCTTCTGCCATGATCCAGTCCCTGTTCATCAACAAGGAAGCTCTGGAAAAAGGCGCCAACCGCCCCGCCGTGCCGGACCAGTCCGTCAAAAAGGTCGGCGTTCTTGGCGCTGGCATGATGGGTGCCGGAATCGCGCTTGTGTCCGCTCAGGCTGGCATGGACGTTGTGCTGATCGACACCAATCAGGAAGCAGCCGACCGCGGCAAAGCCTACACCGAGGCGCACCTCGACAAAGGCATGAAGCGCGGCAAGGTGACTGCCGAAAAGAAAGAAGCCATGCTGGGCCGCATCAACGCGACCACCGATCTGCAGGCCCTTTCCGACGTCGATCTGATCATCGAAGCCGTGTTTGAAGACACCGCAGTGAAAGCCGAAATGACCCAAAAGGTCGAGGCGATCATCCCTGCGGACGCGATCTTTGCCTCCAACACCTCGACCCTGCCGATCACCGGTCTGGCCGAAGCATCGGTCCGCAAGGATCAGTTCATCGGCATCCACTTCTTCTCCCCTGTTGAGAAGATGGCGCTGGTTGAGATCATCAAAGGCAACGAAACCGGCGACCGCGCAGTTGCCAAGGCGCTCGATTATGTGCGTCAGATCAAGAAGACCCCGATTGTCGTGAACGACGAGCGTTTCTTCTACGCCAACCGATGCATCATTCCTTACATCAACGAAGGTGTGATGATGGCTGGCGAAGGCGTTGGCCTACCGCTTCTGGACCACGCTGCGCAGCTTCTGGGCTTCCCTGTAGGACCGATCCAGCTGGTGGACGAAACCTCCATGGATCTCGGCGCGAAGATCGCCAAGGCCACCATGGCAGCGATGGGCGATGCCTATCCGAAATCCGTCGCGGATGACGTGACTTTCTGGATGGTCGACGAGGGCCGTCTTGGCCGCAAAGCCAAGGCCGGTTTCTTTGACTACGACGAAAAAGGCAAACGTCTGGGTTACTGGGAAGGCTTCAACGAGAAGTTCGCGCTTCTGGACGACCAGCCTGAACTGACCGAAGTACAGCACCGCCTGATCTTCTCTCAGGTTCTCGAAGCTGTGCGCGCGCTGGAAGCCGGTGTTCTGGAAGACATCCGCGAAGGCGACGTTGGCGCGATCCTCGGCTGGGGCTTCATGCCTTGGTCCGGTGGCCCGTTCAGCTGGCTCGACATCGTTGGCGCCCCTTGGGCCGCCGAGCGTTGCGACGAGTTGGCCGCCAAGTTTGGCGAGCGCTTCTCCTGCCCGCCGCTGCTGCGCGACATGGCGGAGAAGGGTCAGACCTTCTACGGCCGCTTCGGCCCTGGGGCAGAAAAAGCCGCGTAATTGCCAAGCGACACACCAAACAAAGCGCCCGGAGGAACCATCCTCCGGGCGCTTTCATTTCCATAAGTAAGTACGGAATTTCAGCCGTGCCTTCCGTCTGAGGTAACGTTCAAGGTTTGCGCACTATGCAAGCGCATCACCGGTCCCGCCGATCATGCGGCGAAGCAGTCGGGAAAACTGCTCTACTTCGTCGTCCTCCCATAGATCACCGAACAAGTAGCCAGCACGTTTTGAGAACGTCGCAAGGCTCTGTGTCAGCTTCTCTCTGCCGGTATCAGTGGCCACAACGAATACAAGTCTCGCGTCTCGGTCATCGACCTCGCGGCCGACCAATCCGATCTTCTCCATCGGGGCGGCCATACGCGTAATAGTGGATGCACTTACGTGCATGCGCTTGGCCAGATCGACCCGCGACAGGCGGTTCAACGTTGCGCGTTCAAGATGCAGCAACAAGAGAAATTCATTCACAGAAATCCCGTGAACAGCTGAAAATTCGCCTGACAGTCCGTGCCGGAAGTCTTCGGCAACTTGGATCAAACGAAGCGCGTTGGTTGTTGGTAAATCAGTCATAAGTGCATTTTATTGCGAATCGCCTGCATATGCAAGCATATTGCAGCAAACAGCCCTTTCTCTTCAAAACCAATCAGGTGCCTAAAATGTCTTTCGAAATCTTATTCTCGCTTGCCGGCGTTGTTGCCATGTCCGGATGGCTTCTTCTTCTGTTGTCCCCTCTCATGCCCGAATGGTCTGACCGGCTTGCGGGCGTCGTGTTGCCGCTCATGCTGTCGTTTGGCTATCTAATTCTTTTAATTCTTCCGGCGTCAGCCAAAGGCGGCGGGTTTGGTACGCTGGCTGACGTCATGGACCTGTTTTCTTATGAACAAGCGGCACTGGCGGGTTGGGTCCATTTCCTTGCCTTCGACCTGTTTATCGGAGCGTGGCTTGTCGGACAGCAAAGGCGGAAGGAGTACCTTTCATACTGGTCGCACCTTGCCTTCCCGTAATCTTCCTTTTTGGGCCTGCGGGACTAATGGCTTTTCAAGCCGTGCGTGAAACTCTCCGCCGAATAGGTCGGCCACAAATCTAGACCTGCGCCATAAAAAACGCCCGCCGATCCCCCCGGCGGGCGTTTCCTTCTGACCAATAGGAATGTGTTCAAGCGATCGCTTCGCCCTCGAACTCGGTCAGAAGAACCTCAACCAGCGCCCGCGCCGCGTTCACTGGCAACATGTTGTAGTTGGTCGGCGCGCCGAACCGCGGCATCAACCCCGCGCGAGTGCCCCAATGGGCCTGACAGAAAGTCAGCATGCCACCTGCAGCAAAGACCATGTGATCCTCGGCAAACACCGGCAACACAATCTCCGCAGCCCCTTGCGGAGACACCCGCTCAACCCCCGGTATGCACGCAAGCGCCGCCGCCGGTATCACCGCATACGGATCACCAAGGCGATCCGCGACCTCTTCCACTTCCAGCAAAATACCCTGATGTGGCAGCATCAGAACCTCTTCGCGGTTTTCCAACGCTCCGGCAGGCACCAGAACCGGTCGCAGGGTCTCGGGCCACCGCGTTCCTGCACGTACACGATCTTCGCGCACCATGGCGCTCAGTGGCTGAAATCCAGCATCAAAGGTCAGAACCTCGTCGCCTGCATCCAGTTCCCCAACCGCGACCCAACCGTCCGGCGTCGCCACCGGCGTGTCCGCCAGCAGCCCGAAACCGGGACCGGAATAGACCGGTGCCACTTTGCCTTTTTGCGGCGCTATGTCGGTCCACCAATTTTCGCTCGTATCTTTCATCGTCTTCCCCAGGCGCATGTTTTCATGCCTTGGAAAAACAATTCGCTAAGACTTGAGGAGTGATTTGGCCGCAAATTGGGAAAAAATGAGGCACTGTGCGCACCCGCGAAACAGTGCCTATGGTTAATGCATATTAACCCTGTTTCGGGGTCAACATACCCCCTTATCACCACAATCATGCCCTTCCCCAAGCGGGTCACGATCGATTTCTGACACCTTTCGCTCCCGTTTCTCTCTCTGATTCCCCCTTTCGAGCCCGCGTAGAATTACCAACTTCCCAAGCCCGCATTCTGACGGCAATATCGCGCGACCATGATCTGCGGGAGGAGGCAAAAATGGGCTGGATGTCTGATGAAACCGGACTGAACAAACGAGCGGCAAACTATGTTCCGCTGACCCCCTTGTCGGCTCTTAACCGCGCCGCCAAGATTTTCCCTGACAAACTGGCTGTCGCGCACGGCACGCACCGCAAATCTTATGGCGAATACCACGCGCGCTGCACACAACTTGCCTCGGCGCTTGCGTCCATGGGGGTCAAACCCGGAGAGGTGGTCGCCACCATCCTGCCCAACATCCCCGCCGCCGCCGAAGCCCACTTTGGCGTGCCCGCCTGTGGCGCTGTTCTGAACGCCATCAACACCCGCCTTGATGTGGCCACCGTCGCCTACATCTTTGATCACGGCGAAGCCAAAGTTGTTCTGGTCGACAGCGAATTCCTCTCTCTCGCCGAAGCGGCCTGCGCCGAAATGGAGGGCCCTGAGCCTCAAATCATCGAGGTCGCTGCGCCCGACCACGGCCACCCTGCCTCAGGTCGCCACCCCGAATACGAAGCCACCCTCGCCAGTGCTGACACCGCATTTGACTGGATCATGCCCGAGGACGAATGGGAAAGCCTCGCACTCAACTACACCTCCGGCACCACCGGCAAACCCAAGGGCGTGGTCTACCACCATCGTGGCGCGTACCTGAACGCTATGGGACAGGTCCTTAGCTGGCGCATGGTCCTGCACCCCGTCTATCTGACCATTGTGCCGCTCTTTCACTGCAACGGTTGGTGCCACACATGGATGATGCCAATGGTCGGCGGCACGCTGGTCTGCTGCCGTGACATCACCGCCCAAAACATCTTTGACGCCATCGCTGACGAAGGCGTCACGCATTTTGGTGGCGCACCTATTGTGCTCAACATGCTGGTCAACTCACCCGAGGAAGACCGCCGTGTCTTTGATCACACCGTCGAAGTTTTCACGGCAGGTGCCCCCCCAGCCCCCGCCACATTGGCCAAGATCGAACCGATGGGTTTTCACATCACGCAGGTCTATGGCCTGACCGAAGTCTACGGGCCCGCCACCGAATGTCTTTGGGATCATGACCGTTGGGGCGATCTCGAAGGCCACCACCGCGCCGAAATCAAGGCCCGCCAAGGCGTCGAGATGCCATTCATCGACGACGTCGCCGTCATGGACGCTGACATGAACCAGACAACAATGGACGGTGAAACCATTGGCGAAATCATGATCAAGGGCAACGCGGTCATGAAAGGGTATTTCAAAAACCCCGAAGCCACCGAAGAAGCCTTCGCAGGCGGCTATTTCCACTCCGGCGACATCGCGGTGCAACACGGCGACAGCTACGTCCAGATCACCGACCGCGCCAAAGACATCATCATCTCGGGTGGCGAAAACATCTCCTCGGTCGAAGTCGAAGGCGTACTGATGCACCATCCTGCGGTCTCTCTGGCCGCTGTTGTGGCTAAACCGGACGAAAAATGGGGGGAGGTTCCCTGTGCCTTTGTCGAACTTCTCGACGGCGCAGAGGCCACCGAGGCCGAAGTGATTGCCTTCGCCCGCTCTCAACTGGCGGGGTTCAAAACCCCGAAAAAGGTCGTCTTTCAGGAATTGCCAAAGACCTCGACCGGCAAGATCCAGAAATTCGAGCTGCGCAATCTGGCCCGAGATATCTAACGGTTGCGCCGGATGCACCTTGCGTCCTGCGCACGCCCCATTGCCGGGGCAAATCCGCCTGTGCTAAGCCTGAAGAAACAAAAGGCAGAGCAGGCCTTCCATGAGCACCGCACTTCACAAATACGACCGCCTTGAGGCGACCGCAATCTGGCGGGCCTCAACCAAAGACCAGCGCCGCGATGTGATCGTATCGATCGGAGACGCGACACTTGTAATCTCCGATCTTCAGGATCGCGCCATCACCCATTGGTCGATCCCCGCCGTGCGCCGCGCCAATCCAGGAGAGCGCCCCGCGATTTTCCATCCCGATGGCGATGACGGCGAAACCCTGGAATTCGGCGAAGACGAAGGCGAGATGATTGACGCCATCGAGAAGTTGCGCGCCGCTGTATCCCGCCGACAGCCCAAACCCGGTCGTCTGCGCTACGGCATCTTTGGCCTCAGTCTGACCGCGGTTCTCGCTCTCGGTGTTTTCTGGCTTCCGGGTGCGCTGCGCGACCATGCCTTGCGCGTCGCGCCGCCAGCAGCCCGCAGTGACATCGGCGAGGCCATCCTGCGCCACACCACCCGTGTCACCGGCCAGGCCTGCGACGACGACCTCGGACTGATTGCCCTGCGCAAACTGGAAAGGCGTCTGGGCGTCGGTGATATCATGGTGGTCCCCTCCGGCGTGCGCGAGGCCGCTGTTCTTCCGGGTGGCACCGTTCTTCTCAATCGCAACACGGTCGAAGATTTCGAAGAGCCCGACGTGGTCGCCGGTTTTGTAATTGCCACACAAGTCGCCACAGGAGACCCCCTGCAACGCCTGCTCGAAGGCTCCGGCCCGCTCGCAAGCCTGCGCCTTCTCACCACCGGCACCCTGCCCGATAACCTGCTGCGCAGCCACATTGAGGACGTGATCCTCGCACAACCCGACCGCCCCTCCAAAGAGGCGATGATTGACGCCTTCCGGAAACATCGGGTGCGCATCAGCCCCTACGCATACGCGGTTGACCCGTCGGGCGAAGAAACCCTCGAGCTTATCGAAGCGGACCCCTTTGCTGTCACCCCCGAGCCCGTGCTGTCAGACGGCGATTGGGTGGCCCTACAAGGCATTTGCGGCGCCTGAGCTTTCGCCAGACGCCGCAACACATTTCATAATACGCAATTGCTTTACTTGCGCAGGAATGCCCCGCCATACCCGGCGCTCTGCGCCGAACGCAGCGCCGCATCCGCGGCTGCCTGATCTTCAAAAGGCCCCGCCAGCACCATGCGCTGTACACTTCCGGCGCGCTCAACCTTGCCGATCAGCACCGGCAACCCCAGCTTGCGGATTTTTTTGGCCGCAGCTTGGGCCTCGCGCGCGGAGCCATAGGTTGCCACCTGCACATAGGGCGTGCCTGTCAGGCGGATCGACTTCTCGGCAGGCGCCGAACGGGACGACACCACCGGCGCGGCCACATCCGCTGTCATGCCGCCACTGTTGCGAGCCACAACAACTGGCCCGCTTTCGACGGAGCGCGGTATCAGGCGACGCGGCAACTTGCGCGTCCAAATCGCATCGCTTTGTGCCTTGCCGTTAAACGTCATCTCTGCGCGGCGCGCATTCAGACGCCCATCGTCAAAAGCCAACCGATACCCCTCGGGCACTTCGGTCTCCACGTTGTTGACCAAATTTGCTTCATATACGTGTTTGGGCACCACTCGCACGTCCCCGCCCACGTCGCCGAACCGCACAACCGTTCCGACAGGCGGACGGCGCAGCGACGAATTCTGCTGGTTGAACCGCATTTTCGGAGGCGCAGCAGTCGGCGACCCACTGCCTGGCGTATAGGGCAGCTCGGTCTGCGGACCACAGCGCACCTTCAGCCCCTTATAGGTCGACACACCGCCGCGACACGGCGAGGCGCTGCCAGAACTGCGGGCCGGCTGCGTGCCCGTCCGGCGCGTGGTGGGTGCCGTGGTCGTTGTGGTCGTCGTCGTCGGTGCGGCAGGCGCAATCACTGTTGGCGCCGACGCCGTCGACTTTTTCTTGGCTGTTGGCGGCACAGCCACAGGTGTGGTGTACAAAGGTTGCTCTTGCGAGGTGTTGGAAATCGTCAAACCGGTCTGACGCGGCGCGGCCTGTGTCGCTGGCGCTGCACTCGCGGACGAAGTTGTCGTCTTTGGCTTCGTCTTGGTCTTGGTCTTGGTCGTGGATGTTGCAGTCGTTTTCTTGGTGGCCGTCGAAGATGTCGTCGCTTTTGTGCCCGTCGAGGAGCCAAATATCGTCGTCCCTTCAGTCGGCGCGGTCGCCGGCTGAATCTGCACAACATTCTTGTCGATTTTCGGCGGGGGTGCCGTGCCCGCGACGGGCTTGTCAAATGTCGGTTTGAAGCCGCAAACAACCTTGCGATCCCGCGTCACACGCGGCACCCAGGCAACACTTCCGTCGATGCCCGCGCGGATATACACACAGCCGCGGCTGTCGACATACTGTTTGCCTTTATAACTCGCCGGCGGGAATTCTGCCGGTGAGTCCATTGGCGAAAAGGACTGAGCGTGGACCACGCCTAAGCCCAAAGATGCCGCGATCACTCCGAACGCGATGACTCTGGTCAGTTTCATTTTGCCCCCACAAGATGTAGGGGCAACTTTGCCGGATTATTCTATATGAGTAAACCGCTGATATTGTTAAAGTTGCATCAGCGGGTGCCGAACATCCGATCGCCCGCGTCACCGAGCCCTGGCAGGATATAGCCCTTCTCGTTCAGCCGCTCGTCCAGCGCTGCGGTCACAATCGGCACATCCGGATGGGCTTCTTTCATCCGCGCAACACCTTCAGGCGCCGCCAGAAGGCACAGGAAACGGATGTTTTTGGCACCCTGCTTCTTCAGCAAATCGATCGCCGCCACAGACGAATTGCCCGTTGCCAACATCGGGTCCACAGCAATCACCAGCCGCTCGTCCAATTCACTCGGTGCTTTGAAGTAATACTGCACCGGCTCCAGCGTCTCCTCATCACGGTAAAGGCCGACAAACCCGACCCGCGCCGATGGCACCAGTTCCAGCATACCGTCCAGCAACCCATTGCCCGCCCGTAGGATCGACACCAGTGCCAGCTTACGTCCATCCAGCGTCGGCGCGTCCATTTCCACCATCGGCGTCTTGATCCGCTTGGTGGTCATCGGCAACTCTCGCGTCACCTCATAAGCAATCAACTGGCTGATCTCGCGCAAAAGGCGGCGGAACTCGCCCGTGGACGTGCTCTCGTCGCGCATAATCGTCAACTTGTGCTGCACCAGCGGGTGATCAACAACGGTCAGGTGATCCATCAGGCTTTCTCCAATCTCTTGGCTACGGTTTTCTTTGTTTCGGCATCACAGAAGGCGGCGTCAAGCGCAGTCGCATTCAATGCGCGGAAATCTTCTTCGTCCCAGCCAAACGCTTTTTCCAACTCTTCATACTCTCGGCGCATGTTGGTGTGGAAAAACGGCGGATCATCAGTGCTCACCGTGACCTTCACACCCGCATCCCGAAGTTTGGAAATCGGATGGCTGGCGAAATCCGGATACACATCAAGCACAACGTTCGAGCCCGGGCAGACCTCCAAAGTCACACCGCGCTCAACCAGTTCTTTCACCAGATCAGGATCTTCAATCGCCCGCACACCATGCCCGATGCGCTCCACCTTCAAATCGTCGATTGCGTCCCAAACACTTTGCGGTCCAAGAACCTCGCCCGCATGGGTCGTCAGCTGCAATCCCGCTTCACGCGCCTGATCAAAGGCATAGGAAAACGCGCCCTGCGTCAGATGCGCCTCATCGCCGCCCATGCCGAAACCGGTGACAAACGTGCCAGCAGTCTCTGCCGCACAATGGGACGACAGACGGGACTTCTCCGGTCCGAAATGGCGCACCGCAGTCACAACCCCGCGCAGCGTGATACCGTGCTTGGCCTCCGCAGCGGCCGCAGCTTCCTGAATGGCCAACAGATACTCGCGCCAAGCGCCCAAATCACCGCCACCGCAGAAATCGGGGCTTATAAAGCTCTCGGTGTAGACCACACCATTTGCCGCGCTTTCCTCAAGGATCGCTGTCGTCAGGCGGGCAAATTCCTCGGGCCCGGTCAGAACCGAACTCGCCGCCTCATAGACACTCAGGAAATGCACAAAGTTCTCGAAAGCATATCCGCCGTCAGGCGTGAACACCTTGCTCAGATCAACATTTTTCTCATGCGCCAGCTGCTTGATAAACGCTGGCGGCGCTGCGCCTTCATGATGAAGATGCAACTCAATTTTAGGCAAGTCCGCTACGGTCACAAAAAGCTCCTTCCACGCGGGGGTGTCACCCCCAGATGGGTCGCCACGGTCGCGGCCACATCTACAAAATTCAAAAGTCCGGCCTCTTTGGCGCCCACTCCGGCGCACAACACCGGCACACGTTCGCGCGTGTGATCGGTGCCGGACCAACTCGGGTCATTGCCATGATCTGCGGTCAACAGCAACAGATCACCGTCCCGCATCTTGTCCATAAACTGGCCAATCCCCGCGTCAAACCACTCCAACGCACGGGCATAGCCCGAAATGTCGCGGCGATGGCCATACAGGCTGTCGAATTCCACGAAATTTGCAAAGGTCAGACTGCCATCCTCAGCCTCATCCGCCAATTTATGCAAATCCTGCATCAGCTTGGCATCCGCACCTTTTGTGCAATCATCGATGCCCGCCATAGTGAAAATGTCGCCGATCTTGCCAACGCCATGCACCTTCCCACCGGCGTCCTGCACCCAGTTGCTCAACACCTTTTCAGGCGGAGCAATCGCATAATCGCGCCGGTTTGTGGTCCGCGAAAATCCGTTCTCCGCATCCCCGACAAAGGGCCGTGCAATCACCCGACCGATCTTCATGGCATGCAAAGTCGGCGCCAAATCAACACATAGTTTCAGAAGCTTATCGAGGCCGAAGTGGTCCTCATGGGCCGCAATCTGAAACACGCTGTCCGCCGAGGTATAGCAAATCGGGAACCCTGTCCGGATATGTTCTTCTGCCAGATCATTGATGATCACCGTGCCTGAGGCATGGCAGTTCCCGAGGATGCCCTTGGTGCCGGCCAATCGGCACACCTCCGCCACTAAGTCCGCGTCAAAGCAGGGCTCTGTGACCGGAAAGTATCCCCAGTCCCATGGCACCGGCACGCCCGCCAGTTCCCAATGGCCTGACGGGGTGTCTTTGCCTGGCGAATGTTCTGTCGCCGCGCCCCAAACGCCTGTGGGTTCGGCATCCAGCCCTGGCACATCCGCGCCGCTCGCCAATCGTGTCGCCGCTCCGAGGCCCAGCGCATCCAGATGCGGCACCTTCAATGGTCCGCTGCGCCCATCTTCGGCGTCACCAGCAGCGCAGGCCTGTGCGATATGGGCCAGCGTATTGGCGCCCGTGTCCGGAATATTGCCGTTAAAAAATTGCCCCGCATCCGGCGCGCCGCCAATACCAACGGAATCCATCACCACCAAAAACGCACGCGCCATCTACCGGTTCCTCTCATGAATAAGAGGCGGCATATCGGGCATTTCGTCGGAAAGGGCAATCGCAGATCGCACAGCAACCTCCGCAGCGGCAGCCGCGTCCTCACGGCTGGCATGCAGACGCAACAGGGTGTCCCCCACCGCCACCCGATCGCCCAACCGGACCACTTCGGAAAATCCGACCGCCGGATCGATCACATCGCTCTCGACCTGACGTCCGCCACCAAGGCCAACCACCGCCAATCCAAGCGCTTCGCCGTCAATCGCTGACACATATCCGGCCCTCGTCGCTTTCACAGGCCGGATCACCGAGGCTTCCGGCAAGAACCGCCGCCATTCCTCGACAAACCGCACCGGCCCGCCGTGCGCTGCGACCATTTTGCCAAAGGCCTCCGCCGCCGAGCCGTCCGCCAGCGCTGCAACCATCCGCGCCACGCCATCTTCGACATCGGTCGCCAATCCTGCATTCGCCAAAAGCACGCCGCCCAGGGACACGCTCAACTCCGCCATGGGGCCGCCTTTGTCGCCGCACAGCACCTCCATGCATTCCGCGACCTCAAGCGCATTGCCCAAAGACGGTGCCAGGGGTTGGTTCATGTCCGAAATCACCGCGCTTGTCGGGCACCCAGCCAAATTTGCCGTACTCACCAAAGAGTCGGCCAAAGCCTCGGCATCTGCCAGCGTCTTCATAAATGCGCCCGACCCGACCTTTACGTCCAGCACAAGACCTTGCAGCCCCGCAGCCAGCTTTTTAGACAGGATCGACGCCGTGATCAGGTCCAGACTTTCCACTGTCCCCGTCACATCCCGGATCGCATAAAGCCGCTTGTCCGCGGGCGCGATATCGGCTGTTGCGCTCACAATCGACGCCCCACATTCACGCACCACCTGCGCAAACTGTGCCTCATCCAATCCAGTCTGATAGCCCGGAATGGCCTCCAGCTTGTCCAGTGTGCCGCCGGTATGCCCAAGGCCGCGCCCCGACACCATCGGCACATACGCGCCACAGGCCGCCAGCGCGGGTGCCAGAACCAAACTCACGCAATCGCCCACGCCGCCGGTCGAGTGCTTGTCCAACACCGGAGCAGGCAGATCCCACGCCATCGTGTCGCCGCTGTCGCGCATCGCAAGCGTCAACGCCACGCGCCCCTCTTCCGACAGGCCGCGCAAACACACGCCCATCGCAAAGGCCCCCGCCTGTGCATCGCTCACGGTTTTGTCTGCCAAGCCTCTGGCAAACCACGCCAATTCCTCTCGACTTGGGTCTTCCCCGCGTCTCAGCTGGGCAATGATTGCGCGTGCGTCCATGTCGCCTCCTAGTCCCGATCCGCGTGGTCTGCGTCCATGTGGGCCGTCCCAAAGGCGCCCGGCAACAGCTCTGCCATGGTCATGCTCACCCGCACACCATCCAGATTGGCCAACGTGACCTTTGTGTCACCGCTCGCAGCAAACTCTGCCAGCTTTTGGCGGCACCCGCCGCACGGGCTCACCGGCTGCTTGCTGTCGGCCACCACAAAAACCTCGGTCAGGCGCAATTCGCCTGCCGCCACCATCGCCGCAATAGCGCCAGCTTCGGCACAGGTGCCTTCCGGATAGGCGATGTTTTCCACATTGCAGCCGCCATAAATCGTGCCACCCTCAGACAACACAGCCGCCCCAACCTTGAATTTCGAATATGGCGCATAGGCATTTTCACGCACCGCAAAGGCTGTTTTTTCCAAACTCATTGATCCGTCACTTTCGTCTTGAACGCCCCCGGCAGCGTGACTTCGAGCATCTCGATGTCCGCGCTCGGCTCGGCGTAGCGGGTTTTCATTCCGGGCGGGATAACAAAGGCGTCTCCGGCTTCCAGAGCAAACGGCTCGCGCCCCTCGCCCTCCAAAACCATCGTGCCCTTCATCACAAAGGTAAAGTGGATATCGGCGTCATGTCGCGCCCACTGCGGGCTGCCGTCGCCACGCCGGATCACCTGAACTCCGGCAACATCTTTGGTGTTGGCGGCAATCGTCGTGTCGCGACAAACAAAACCCGACAGCCGGAAATCGGCCCACTCGGCCCCCTCCGCCAGATTATGCACAAACCGTTGTCCGTCCCATTCCCGATCCGGCCGGTCAAAGAGCGTCGGCAGATCCATCTCGTGATCAATCTCGGTCACATGATCTGCCGGCACACCAATCTCGATCACTTGCAAATCATCGCTGGCCTCGCAAACGCGGTGCCGAATTTCGGGCGGCTGGATGAAACAGTCCCCCGCATTCAGCCGCCGCATACCGCCCTGATCTTCGTACAAAACATCGACCCAACCGTTCACGCAAAAGATCAGCTGAAACCCGACCTTGTGATAGTGCACCATATCCGGCACGGGCCCGCCGTCTGGTATGCGAATGTGGCTGGCGATCATCGCCCCGCCCAACCGGTCCGGCACCAGATCACGATAATGCATACCCGCGCGCCCAATCACCCACGGCGCCTGATCCGCCAATCGGCGCACCACAAAGGAATGCTGCACCTTTGGCAAAACCAACGGCGGGTTCAGCTCATCAATTTCCACCCGCGTGCCATTGGGCGCCACCAAACTGCGCGCGCCCTCGGCAAACCCCTCCGGATCGTCGGTCAGAATACGGATCGTTCCCGGCCCTTCGGGTGCGCCCTTTTCAATACGCAGCCGCAACCCATGGCCTGAAAACACAGCAACCGTCGGGTCGTCCGCCGGATAAATCATATCCATCCGCATTTTCAGCGTCTGAGTATAAAAAGGAATGTCATCCCGCAGCTCTTCCGTCGGAAGCCTTACCTCTGCCCGTATGTCCAATTCTGTCGCTCCCCCAAGTCATTTGGCCGAGAATGAAACCAAATGGTCAAAAATTCAAGATGCTGCCGTTGCGGCAGGATTGCCCATTTCCACCGCCAAGAAATTAGTTTAAGGCTGAACTATCTTCGAAAACCCCTGATCCGAGGTATCCCGAATGTCTGACAACCGCACCCAATCGCTCCGTGATGCGGCCCTGTTCTACCACGCGAATCCCAAACCGGGTAAGCTCGAAATCCGCGCGACCAAGCCGCTTGCGAACGGCCGCGACCTGTCCCGCGCCTATTCCCCCGGCGTTGCCGAAGCCTGCCTCGAAATCAAAGACGATCCAGCCAACGCCGCGCTGTATACAGCGCGTCAGAACCTTGTTGCGGTTGTGTCCAACGGCTCTGCGGTTCTGGGTCTGGGCAATATCGGCGCGCTGGCCTCCAAGCCGGTGATGGAGGGCAAGGCCGTCCTTTTCAAGAAATTTGCCAACATCGATTGTTTTGACATCGAGCTTGACGAAAAAGACCCCGAAAAACTCGCCGACATTGTTTGCGCCATGGGGCCGACCTTTGGGGCGATCAACCTCGAAGACATCAAGGCACCGGACTGTTTCGTGGTCGAGAAACTGTGCCGCGAGCGCATGAACATCCCCGTCTTTCACGACGATCAACACGGCACCGCCATCGTGGTTGGCGCCGCTGCGACCAACGCTCTACAGGTTGCTGGCAAGAAATTTGAAGACATCAAAATTGTCTCGACCGGTGGCGGCGCGGCGGGCATCGCCTGCCTCAACATGCTGCTCAAACTTGGCGTGAAACGCGAAAACGTCTGGCTCTGCGACATCCACGGTCTCGTCTATGAAGGCCGCACCGAGGATATGAACCCGCAGAAAGCCGAATTCGCCCAAAAAACCGATCTGCGCACGCTCGATGACGTGATTGACGATGCAGACATGTTCCTTGGCCTTTCTGGCCCCGGCGTTCTAAAACCTGAACACGCCGCCAAAATGACCGCCCAACCCATCATCTTTGCGCTCGCCAACCCGACGCCCGAGATCATGCCGGACGAGGCCCGCAAAGTGGCCCCTGACGCCATCATCGCGACCGGCCGCTCCGACTTCCCCAATCAGGTCAACAACGTCCTCTGCTTCCCGTTCATTTTCCGCGGCGCGCTGGACGTTGGCGCAACCGAGATCAATGACGAAATGTGCGTCGCTTGCGTGAACGGCATCGCCGAACTCGCCCGCGCCACCACCTCCGCCGAAGCTGCTGCGGCCTACAAAGGCGAACACCTCACCTTCGGCGCTGACTATCTGATCCCAAAACCCTTTGATCCGCGACTGGTCGGTGTGGTCTCTGCCGCCGTGGCCAAAGCCGCCATGGACAGCGGCGTCGCAAAGCAACCGATTGACGACCTTGAGGCCTATACCCACAAGCTCAACCAATCGGTCTTCAAATCCGCCCTCCTCATGCGCCCCGTTTTCGAGGCGGCCTCCAACGCGTCCCGCCGTATTGTGTTTGCCGAGGGCGAAGACGAGCGCGTGCTGCGTGCCGCCCAAGCGATCCTTGAGGAAACCACGGAAACCCCGATCCTGATCGGCCGTCCCGAGGTGATCGAGGCCCGCTGCGAACGCGCCGGCCTTGCCATCCGCCCCGGCACCGATTTCCAGATCGTGAACCCCGAAAACGATCCGCGTTATTTCGACTATTGGAACAGCTATCACCAACTGATGGAGCGCGAAGGCGTCACGCCAGATCTCGCCAAGGCCATCATGCGCACCAACACAACCGCCATCGGCGCGATCATGGTGCACCGAGAAGAGGCCGACAGCCTGATCTGCGGCACGTTTGGCGAATACCGCTGGCACCTGAACTACGTCGATCAGGTGCTCGGCAGCGCAGCGCTCTATCCGCACGGCGCCCTGTCTCTCATGATCCTCGAGGACGGGCCTTTGTTCATTGCGGACACGCAGGTTCACGAGCTGCCCAGCCCCGAACACATCGCCCGCATCACAGAAGGCGCAGCCCGCCACGTGCGCCGCTTTGGTCTGGAACCCAACATCGCGCTCTGTTCACAAAGTCAGTTTGGCAACCACCGTCAGGGCTCGGGCAAGCGTCTGCGCGAAGCCATTGCCATCCTTGACAGCCGCCCGCGCGATTTCTCCTATGAGGGCGAAATGAACGTCGACACCGCGCTGGATCCGGACCTGCGCGCCCGCATCTTCCCGCGTACCCGTCTTGAAGGCGCCGCCAACGTGCTTGTCTTCGCCAATGCCGACGCGGCATCTGCGGTGCGCAACATCCTGAAAATGCGCGCCGATGCGCTTGAGGTCGGTCCGATCCTGATGGGCATGGGCAACAAGGCCCACATCGTCAGCCAATCGATCACCGCCCGTGGCCTTCTGAATATGGCCGCGATCGCTGGCACACCGGTGACACACTACGGCTAAACAAAAACGCCCTCCTGACACTCAGGAGGGCGTTCTTTTGGTTGCGGCCTCGGAAAACGCCGCAGGCTACTGTCCTTCGACCTTCAAATCTTCCCGCAACTTCTTGTCCTTGCTGGGCCGCCAGATGAACTGGTCCAGCACATAATGGTGCATCTGAAACCCGAGCGTCAGCATGACGTAGAAGGCGATCCATGTTGTGCCACCAATCTCCAGAGGATCCCCCCAGACCGGCCCCACGGAACACACGTTGATCCGCCCGATCAAACACCCCAGCCCCCAGACCGGCAGCGAAATCGCAGCAATGGCAAAGGCGAGATAAATCCAGAAATTGCGCGACAGCTTGGCCGCAAACCCATAGGTCTGCTCCGCCTTTTCCGGCTCCCCACCGTATCGATTCTCGTTATAAAACCAAACAATCGCCAGATATTGCACGTCATGGTAAATCGTCACGATCATCGTGAACACCAGAAGGCTGGTGAACAACAGATGGCCCGAATAGCACATATAAAGATGCAGCGGCAGCACCGCCGCGAGAAACGCCAGCTTAGGCAAGGCGATCTTGTCCCCCTGTGAAACCCGCTGCACCTGCCGCGCCACAAAGACGCCCAGCAGCGCGACCACAATCACCACAGTCGCCAGAACAACCCAAAGCTCCCACTGCAAAGCTGCGACATACTCAAACCAAGACTGGCCAATCTCTCGCTCCGGAAACGCGGGACGCCCCTCAAGCCCCACACGCCGCCGCGCGCCGCTATGCTGCGCCAGAAACGCCACAAAAGGCACCAGCAAGCAGCCATAAAGCACCCAACTGTCAATCCGCGCGTCCTTGGTGCCGGTTTCGCCATTGACCCGATGATACAGCCGCAAAATGCCATAATGCTGGCGCGTCACATGCCAATAGGCCCAAAGGCTCACCACGATCATGAACCCGTACCACGGCGCCTTCCAGAAGGATGCCCCCATCCCCTGAAGCCCATAGGACACCAACAGTGTTACGGGACCGACGAGAAACACCCCCAAGGACAAAATCAACAGCCGCGGCATCTGTTTGCGCGCGGCCTTGTCCAAATAGGTCCGGCTGTAGGTGGCAAAGAAATGCGGCGTGTCCAGAACGATCACCCAGACCAGCCAGACCAAAATCATGTTCCAGCCCATCAGCAGGTAGATTCCGAAAATCAGCCACCCTGCCAACACCGATCCGATCAGAAAAATCAAATCGCGTCGCGCGCTGAACACCCAATTCATTTTGAAATACCGGTCCAGCCCGGCGCCCGGGCCCGGATGTAAATTTGTTTCTGTCATAGGTCTTCCCTCAATTGCCAAAACAATGGCTTGGCGGCTGCAAACCTGTCAACTGCGCCAAAGGCCACCTTCCGCTTTTCCCATTCCGCGATTCGCATATGGCCGGCTCACGGCTTTGCAACTTTGCAAACGGGCGCCAGAAGTTTGCGCCAATCCCGCCGTTTTCACCGCTTTGCAAAAATTTGCAGTCAACCTTCGCAAAGTCTGCAAATTTTCTGCGATAATCTGCCACGGGGCACGCCGCGCCCCTTGCCGCAACGGCACCTGCTCCCCTAAGCCTATAGCCAAGGAAGAGGAGATCCCCCATGTCGTACAAAGACGTCTATCAATCCTGGGAAGACGACCACGAAGGTTTCTGGCTGGAAGCGGCAAGCTATATCGACTGGGACAAAGCGCCCACCAAGGCGCTGACCGACAACGGCAATGGCATCTACGAGTGGTTTTCTGACAGCTTGGGCAACACCTGCTACAACGCCGTGGACCGTCATGTGGAAAACGGCCGTGGTGATCAGGCCGCCATCATCTACGACAGCCCGATCACCGGCAAGAAAGACAAAATCACCTTTGCCGAGCTGCGCGACAAAGTCGCCTCCCTCGCCGGTGGCCTCGCAGCCAAAGGTGTGACCAAGGGCGATCGCGTCATCATCTATATGCCGATGGTGCCAGAAGCGCTTGTAGCGATGCTCGCCTGCGCCCGCCTCGGCGCCATCCATTCGGTGGTCTTTGGCGGCTTCGCGTCCAACGAACTCGCCGTACGCATTGACGACGCCACCCCCAAAGCCATCATCGCCGCCTCCTGCGGTCTCGAGCCGGGCCGCGTGGTGCACTATAAACCGCTGGTGGACGGCGCGATCGAACTTGCCAAACACAAGCCCGAGTTCTGTGTGATCTACCAACGCGAAGAAGAGCGCGCGGACTTGATCCCGGGGCGCGATGTGGACTGGGTCGAATTTCAGGCCGACACACCCGAAGCCGACTGCGTGCCGGTCGAAGGCAACCACCCGCTCTATATCCTCTACACCTCCGGCACCACCGGCGCGCCCAAAGGCGTGATCCGCGCCTCAGCCGGCCACATGGTCGCGCTGTTTTGGACCATGGAGAAAATTTACGACGTCAAGCCCGGCGATGTGTTCTGGGCGGCCTCCGATGTGGGCTGGGTCGTGGGACACTCCTACATCTGCTACGGACCGCTCCTGCACGGCAACACCACTCTCGTGTTCGAAGGCAAACCTGTCGGCACCCCCGATGCGGGCACCTTCTGGCGCGTGATCGACGAGCACAAGGTGCGCAGCTTCTTCACCGCCCCGACCGCGATCCGCGCAGTGAAACGCGAAGATCCGACCGGCCAGTTGATGAAAGACTATGACCTGTCTGAGTTGCGCGCCCTCTTCCTTGCGGGCGAACGCGCCGATCCGGACACCATTCAATGGGCCTTTGACCACCTCAAAGTGCCGGTCGTAGATCACTGGTGGCAAACCGAAACCGGGTTTGCTATCGCCGCCAACCCGCTCGGGGTTGAGGAAATTCCGGTGAAAATCGGCAGCCCCTCCGTGCCGATGCCCGGCTATGACGTACAAATTCTTGATGAGGGCGGCAACAAAATGGGGCCCAACGAGCTGGGCGCCATCGCCATCAAACTGCCGCTGCCTCCGGGCACCCTGCCAGGCCTGTGGAACGCCGAAGACCGCTTCCGCAAGAGCTACCTCACCACTTTCCCCGGCTACTATGAAACCGGCGATGCAGGCATGATCGACGAGGACGGCTATCTTTATATCATGGCGCGCACAGATGACGTGATCAACGTCGCCGGACACCGACTTTCCACTGGCGGAATGGAAGAAGTCCTCGCCTCTCACCCTGACGTGGCCGAATGCGCGGTGATCGGCGTGGCGGATCAACTCAAGGGCCAGATGCCTGTGGGCTTTCTTTGCCTGAACGCGGGCGCAGATCGCGATCACGATGACGTCGTGAAAGAAGTCGTGAAACTCGTGCGCGAGAAAATCGGACCGGTGGCCGCATTCAAGCTCGCCGTCGTGGTGGACCGTTTGCCGAAAACCCGTTCGGGCAAAATCCTGCGCGGCACCATGGTCAACATCGCCGACAGCACGCCTTGGAAAATGCCTGCCACCATCGACGATCCTGCCATTCTGGACGAGATCACCGAAGCGCTCAAATCCATCGGCTACGCTGGCGCATAACCGACACTCGTGGGGGCTCTGCCCCCACACCCCCAGGGTATTTTGAGCCAGAAAAAATGGTTTTCTACGTTCCGGTTTTTACGTGCCAACAGCAACAAGATCTCAGAAGCCATAGGCCTTTGGGTTTAGACAAACTGCTCGCGGATAAGGCGTTCTTCCAACCCGTGACCGGGGTCAAACAGGATCTTATGCGCCACCGAGGGTTCGCTTCGGATTTCAACGCGCACTACATTTTCAAAGCTGCGGCTGTCAGCGTCCGCCATCACCGGCCGTTTTTCAGGCTCGACCACATCAAACTGCACCTGCGCGGCTTTGGGCAACAAAGCCCCGCGCCAGCGTCGCGGACGGAATGGTGCAATCGCAGTCAACGCCAGCACATCCGATCCAATCGGCAGGATCGGGCCATGAGCAGAATAGTTATAGGCTGTTGAACCGGCCGGAGTGCTGACCAAGGCGCCGTCACAAACCAGTTCCTCCATGCGCAACCGCCCATCCACGGTAATGCGCAGCTTCGCGGCCTGAGGACCGGCCCGCAACAAGGAGACTTCGTTGATTGCCAGCGCCGCGTGAACAGTGCCATCCGCGCAGGTGGCGCGCATCGACAACGGATTGAGAACCTCTTCCTGAGCCGCCGCCAGCCGCTCAGGCAGGTCGCCTTCCGCATAGGCATTCATCAAAAAACCGACGGTGCCACGGTTCATCCCGTAAACCGGCACATCCAACGTCTGGGTGTCATGAAGCGTCGAGAGCATGAACCCGTCACCACCAAGGGCCACGATCACATCGGCCTCTTGCGGCGCGCAATCGCCATAACAGCCGATCAACGCCGCCCGCGCGGTCTGCGCCACTGGGGCGCGACTGGCCAAAAAGGCGATTCTCTTTGTCATGGTACCTGGTCCGCCGAGATCGTTTCGCAGCCGCCCCAAAGTTTCCGAAGACGGCATATGTTTATCCACTGCACCATTCACGGCGCACAGACAAGGCATTACGTCGCTTTAAGACCTTCCGTCCCTCTCATAATTCCTTTAGCAAACGGCCAACGTGAACACTCATCTGGAGACGCCCCAATGACCACGACCCGCGACGCCGGCTTTTTCACCGAGGCCCTGTCCACCCGTGACCCCGAACTCTTTGCCTCGATCACCGATGAACTCGGTCGCCAGCGCGACGAAATCGAGTTGATCGCTTCCGAAAACATTGTGTCGGCGGCGGTGATGGAAGCTCAGGGCTCTGTTCTGACCAACAAATACGCCGAAGGCTATCCGGGCCGTCGCTACTACGGCGGTTGCCAGTATGTCGACGTGGCCGAGAACCTCGCCATCGACCGCGCCAAAGCGCTCTTTGGTTGTGAGTTCGCCAATGTGCAGCCCAACTCCGGCTCGCAGGCCAACCAGGGTGTGTTCACCGCGCTGCTGCAACCGGGCGACACCATCCTCGGCATGTCTCTGGATGCCGGCGGTCACCTGACCCACGGCGCGAAACCGAACCAGTCCGGCAAATGGTTCAACGCCATCCAATATGGCGTCCGCAAAGAAGACAGCCTGCTGGATTACAATCAGGTCCGCGAACTGGCGCTTGAGCACAAACCCAAGATGATCATCGCAGGCGGCTCCGCCATCCCCCGCCAGATCGACTTTGCCAAGTTCCGCGAAATCGCAGACGAAGTCGGCGCCTACCTGATGGTCGACATGGCGCACTTCGCAGGTCTCGTTGCCGCAGGCGAGCACCCCTCGCCGTTCCCGCACGCGGATGTTGCGACAACAACCACCCACAAAACCCTGCGCGGGCCCCGCGGCGGCATGATCGTGACCAACGACGAGGCCATCGCCAAAAAGGTCAACTCCGCGATCTTCCCCGGCATTCAGGGCGGCCCCCTGATGCACGTGATCGCAGGCAAAGCGGCAGCCTTTGGCGAAGCGCTGCGCCCTGAGTTCAAAGAGTACCAGAAACAGGTGCGTGCCAACGCAGTGGCTCTGGCGGATCAGTTGGTCAAAGGCGGTCTGGACATCGTAACCGGTGGCACCGACACCCACGTCATGCTGGTCGATCTGCGCCCCAAAGGTGTGAAAGGCAACGCCACCGAGAAAGCCCTTGGTCGCGCCCACATCACCTGCAACAAAAACGGCATCCCGTTTGACCCGGAAAAGCCGATGGTCACATCTGGCATCCGCCTTGGCACCCCCGCGGGCACCACGCGTGGCTTTGGCGAAGACGAGTTCCGCGCCATTGCCGACATGATTGTCGAAGTGGTCGACGGTCTGGCCGCCAACGGTGAAGAAGGCAACGCCGACGTGGAAGCCGCGGTGAAAGCCAAGGTCGCAGACCTTTGTGCCAAGTTCCCGATGTATCCGAACCTGTAAGACCACAGGTTTCATGCTATGCACGCCGTCGCAGGGTTTCCTGCGGCGGCGTTTCTTTTTTGACTATTTGGAGTTTTGCAATGACCGACGGTTGGAACACCTCCGCCCAAGCCTGGATCACATCCCAAGGTGAAGACGGTGATTTCAGCCGCCAGCACGTGCTCGACGCGCCGATGCTGGCCCGAGTTGTCGCCGCTGCGCCAACCGATGTGCTTGACCTTGGTTGCGGCGAAGGTCGCTTCTGCCGCAAACTCGCGCGCCTTGCCGGAACCGTCACCGGCATAGATCCCACCCAAGCTCTCATCACGCACGCACGCGCCCTTGGCGGGGCCCGTTATGAAACGGCCTTCGCCAAAGCTCTCCCCTTCGCGGATCACAGCTTTGATATGACCGTCGCCTATCTGTCACTGATCGACATTCCCGACATTCCCGCGGCCCTAACTGAGACACACCGCGTTCTGCGCCCTGGCGGGCGCCTACTGATCGCCAACCTCAACCCATGGACCACCTCCAGCCAGGCCCATGGCTATCCAGAAAAAAACGCAGACGGTTCAACCACGCTGATCATGGACCACTACCTCGACTGCTTTGCCTCTTGGGCAGAATGGGACGATATACGCATTCAAAACTGGCACCGCCCCCTGTCATTCTACATGACAGAACTGCTGGCTGCGGGCTTTCAACTCACGCACTTTGACGAACCCAAAGCCACTGGCGGCGGCCGCGCCGAAACCTACAATCGCGCGCCCTATCTGCATCTGATGGAGTGGCAGAAGCCGGACCAATAAGCCAAGCTTTCCCGCCATTTTACGACATGGCAACGCTGCCCCCCACAGGCCCGGCGCGGTTTTTTGGCGGGCCACCAAGATTGTTCTTTATTTGTTCTAAACGTCTTTCTAGGGTGCGGCATGGTTACTCGTATTTCCAACCGCGACGCGCGACGCCTTTGGCTTTTCAATCAGGGTTTGGCGGAATCCCCCACCGGCCCCGCCAATCCGCGGACCACAATCACACAGCTTGGGTTTGTCCAACTGGACAGCATTCAGGTGCTTTCCCGCGCCCATCATCACATCCTGTGGTCGCGCAACCAGAACTACCGCGAACCGATGCTGGACAAGTTGTTGGGTCAAGACCGCGCTGTGTTTGAGCATTTCACCCATGACGCCAGCGTCCTGCCGATCGAAACCTACCCCTATTGGCGCGCCCAATTTGAGCGTCGCAAAGCGCGCATGGATGCCAAGGGCTGGTTCAAAACCGCCCTGACCAAGGTTGACCTTGGCGAGATCAAGGACCGCATCGCCAACGAAGGTGCGCTCTCGACCGAGGCCTTTGACACCAAGATAGACGGCCCCAAGGAGATGTGGTCCCGCCCGCCCCACAAGCAAGCGCTGGATTACATGTGGTACGCAGGAGAGCTGGCAACCTGCCACCGGCGGAACTTCAAGAAGTTTTACAACCTGCCGGAACGTGTGATCCCGGACGACATCCGCGCAGCCCACGTGCCCCATGCCGAACAAATCGACTGGCTGTGTCAGCAAGCCGTTGCCCGCCTTGGCTTTGCCACCACCGGCGACATCAAACGCTTCTGGGAAGCCGTCGACACCGCTGAGGTCAAGAACTGGGTCACAGCGTCTAACCTGATCGAGGTCGAGGTTGAAACCGCCAAACGTCAATGGCTGCCAATGCTGGCCCCTCCGGATATTGCCCAGCGCATAGACGCCACTCCCGCGCCCACATCGCGCCTACGCATTCTCAACCCGTTTGACCCCGTGATCCGCGACCGCGACCGGCTCTCGCGCCTGTTTGGTATGGACTACCGCATTGAAATCTTTGTGCCTGCCGCCCAACGTATCTGGGGCTACTACGTCTATCCTCTGCTCGAAGGCGACCGCTTTGTTGGTCGACTTGAGGCCAAGGCAGACCGCAAGAAAGGCACGCTCACCGTCACCCGCCTTTGGGCGGAAAAAGGCGTCAAATGGACCGATGCCCGCGCCGAAAAACTCGATGCCGAACTTGACCGCATGGGGCGCTTCATCGGCACCCGGGACATTCACTGGTCTTGCACCAAACAGCCGGAACCCGCCCCCATCTCATGACTGTGCCTCTCAAGACCCCGCCAACTGGAACACCCTCTGGGCGACCGGATACAGGCCCGCCGACCAAAGCCGCTCACAGGACATATCAAGTTCAGTTTCAAGATGATTTCTGACTGTGGGTTTTCGCGACGCGCTGGCGCCTGACCGCTGTCGACCCTAGATAAACCCGTGCCAGCGCAGGAACAGAATAACCAGCGCGGTCAACACAATCAGATTGAAGCTCAACGAGCCCAACACATCCAGAATCCGGTCAATCCGCCGCTCTCGGCGGTCCACGGTCTCAAGATGCGCGGTGATCGCGTCAAATGCCTTTTCCACCCGCGCATGATCCATCTGCATCATCAACTTGGGATGCCCCGTCAGCCCGCGGGCCTCCCCGATCACCCGTACTTCCTTGTGAACCCAGTTCGGCACCCGCCGCCCGACCTTCTTCATCGCCTTCTCAAGCGAACGGCCACGCACGCCAAATTTCGCTTTCGCCAGCGCCAGCACATCCGCCGTTTTGCGATCAAGGGTCTCTGCATCCATCATCCCGTCTGTTTAGGCCCTCGCCGCGCAACACTCAACTCTGGAACCTGCGCCCTTTGCGTTCTATTGCTTGGCCCATGCTGAATGTGATCGACCACGGCCCCGCCGAAACCACCGAACCGCCCCTTCTGATCGTACATGGCCTCTTTGGCTCTGGCCGCAACTGGGGCGCCATTGCCAAACGGCTTTCACCGACCCGCTATGTGCTGGCCGTCGATCAACGCAACCACGGCAATTCGCCTTGGTTTGACAGCCATTCCTACGAGGACATGGCCGCCGATCTGGCAGAGGTGATTGCCCGCTATGGTGGCCCGATGGATGTGCTGGGTCACTCGATGGGTGGCAAGGCTGCGATGGTGCTGGCGCTCACCCGCCCCGAATTGGTCAACCGACTGATTGTTGCCGACATCGCGCCTGTGGCCTATGGACACGACCAGAACCAGAATATCGAGGCCATGCGCAGCGTCGACCTCAGCCGCGTCGCCAAACGCGCCGACGCCTCTGCCCAACTGGCAGAACGCGTTCCAGACACCACGCTGCAAAGCTTCTTCACTCAGTCGCTGGACGTGAAAGAACAGCGCTGGCGGCTCAATCTGGATGTGCTGGACGCCGAGATGTCCAAAATCCTCGGCTTCCCCGAGGTCCCAGGCGTCTTCGACGGGCCCACGCTTTTTCTGTCAGGCGCCAACAGCGACTACGTGATGCCCGAGCATCGCCCGACCATTCGCGAGAAATTCCCTAAGGCGCGTTTTGCCAAAATCACCGGCGCAGGCCACTGGCTGCACGCCGAAAAGCCCCGCGAGTTTATTGCCTCGGTTGAAGCATGGCTGGCTCACGCCAAAGCGTGATCAACTGCCGCGGCTATAAAGCTCTTTCGCCACATAGGCGCTGACCGGATAGCCGACGAGATATCCCATTACCGCCGCGATCAGGATGCCCCGCATTGTGTCAAAACCCGACACAAGCGCGACAATCACCGCGACACCGGCCAGAGTGGAGCCGATAAACAAATGCAGAATAAGACTCAGGCGCAACATGGCATTCCTCCAAGAAAGTAATGCCGCCACCTTGGTCTCGAGAGCGCCGCGTCACTTTGATCTCGCGCAAATATATTCAAGTTTTACTATTTGAATATCCGACAGTTTGATGTCGCCAGTCCATTTTTTACTGCGCCATCAGCCGAATGACTTCATTCCCCGCGCCATCAACAAGCGCCACACCGCCTTCGACGTCAAACCCCGCCACCCGCTCGAGCGCCCCAAAGAACGCCCGCTCCTGTGCATCAAGTGGTGCCGGACAGGCCATGCGCGTGCTCGCCAAAGGCCCAAAGCTCAACGCGCTTCCATCGACCGTGACAGACCCGTTGAACCGGTTGCACCCGCTTGAGCCACTCACCCGACCGTCTGCGCCAAATTCCATCTCCGGCACTGGACTGCCTTGCACCTCGACACCATCTATTGCCACCACCAGATATGACCCCAGCGTCAGCGCGTCCGGAACCGAGTTTTTTACCATCCCTGCCGCCTTTTCCAACATCACATCCACACGCTCCGGCGCATCTTCGGTCAAAGCTGCAAAAACCTGCGTTGTGCGCCATGCTACCTGACCATCCACAATGATTTTTGCCTGCACCGCATAGCGATGCCCCGAGCGCACCATCGCGCTGTCATAGGCCATACGATAGTCCACCGGCACCTGCCCCTCGGGCCGGATCACCACAGTCGCAAGCTCCTGCGACGGTGCATCCGCCAGCGAAATGTCCTGCAAGCTGACCTCAACCAGAGCGCCTTCCGGCATAGCGATCCTTTCGCGATACCCGACACTTCCTTCAAGATCGCGCATCTCCGCCGCTGCGGCGCTCACTATCGCCATGCATCCGACGACCAAGCCAACCATCTTTTTCATAGAAATCTCTCCAAATACCTGTCCTGAATCTAGTCACGTTGCCTCGCAACGCAACCATCCGCTACGACTTTAGCCTCCCTTCCAATCCCCGCCCGCTTTGTTAGGCTAGACACCAAACCAATCGCGCAGAGCCTATGCCAACCGCCAGTACCCGTTTCAAAACCGCCCTTGTCATCGACGATCACCCGCTCTTTTGCGACGCGCTGGTGATGACCCTTCAGGCCGTGTGCACCGTCGAGTCCGTGGCCACAGCCGCCAGCCTCGCCGAGGCGCTCACCGCGCTGGACAGCGTCACGCCCGACATCGTTGTGCTGGACCTCAACCTGCCCGACGTCAGCGGCTTTGACGGCCTGATCCGCCTGCGTAAATCCACAGATGCGGCGATCCTGGTGGTCTCCTCCATGGCCGACGCCCGCACCATCAACGCGGTCATCTCCGCCGGAGCGGCCGGCTTTGTGCCAAAACACAGCCAGCGCGACATGTTCGCCCGCGCCTTTGACGCCATCGCGCAGCAGCGGACCTTTGTGCCCGAAGACCACATGCCCGAGACCGACACCGCCACACAGGACGCAGTCGCCCGCCTCGCCAGCCTGACCACACAACAGTCCCGCATTCTGGAATTGATCTGCGAGGGCAAACTCAACAAACAAATCGCCTTTGATCTCTCGATTGCCGAAACCACGGTCAAAGCGCACGTCACCGCCATTATGCGCAAACTCGGCGTGCATTCCCGCACGCAGGCCGTGCTGATCGCCAAAGAGGCCAGTTTCGAAGACCACTTGCGCTAAAGACACTTACGCGCCTAAGCTGCCCCCGCGGCTTTGGGGAGAGGTCGCCTAAGGGAGGAGATCACAGCAATGGACGGCGTGACCGACACGTCCCGCCAACCTGTTCGGAGGAGTGAGGAGGCCACCGAACATGTGCGCCGCGGGTTTGCACCATGCGACGCGTCCGACGCCATAGATCGTCTGGACACCGCGCTCGGGAAAGGCCCACTGGCACTGGTGATCCTCTTCCTCTCCCCGCAAACACCACTGAACGCTTTCCTTCAGGCCGCCCAAGGCCGTTTCGGCGGCGCGCCGGTTGTTGGCTGCACCACAGCCGGTGAGTTGGGGGCTGCCGGCTACACCGAAGGCGAAATCGTCGCCATCGGCTTTCCGGCCGACAATTTCGCCGCCACCACGCTGCTGATTGAAGACCTCAACGACATCCGCGCCGATGACCGCATCCCGCAGATGATCCACAACCGCAACGCGCTTGCCACCGCCCGTCCCGACTGGCACTCCGAATTTGCCTTCCTGATGGTTGACGGGCTCAGCATGCGCGAGGACGCCCTTGCCAACGAACTGGCCCTCGGCCTTGGTCCGGTGCCTCTCTTTGGGGGCTCTGCGGGCGATGGCGAGGATTTCAAGCAAACACGCGTGATTTACAACGGCGCCATCCACGACAATGCCGCCATTCTGGTGCAAGTGCGCTCCAACTGCCCTGTGCGCGTGTTCAAAACCGATCACCTGCAACCCACTGACGCGCGCATGGTTGTGACCGCCGCCGATCCTGCAAAACGCCTTGTGTCGGAAATCAACGCCGAACCGGCCGCGCTCGAATACGCCCGCATCCTTGGCATAGACTCCGAGCAGCTTTCCACCTTCACCTTCGCCGCCCACCCCGTTGTGGTCCGCATCGGCGATCAAACCCACGTCCGCGCCATTCAACGCGTCGCCGACAACGGCGACCTCGTGTTCTTTTCCGCAATCGACGAAGGCATGGTGCTGACCTTGGCTGAACCCGAGGACATGGTCACACACCTCGACCGCGAGCTTTCCGCCCTTTCTGAAACCAAGGCACCGGACATGATCCTTGGCTGTGACTGCCTCCTGCGCCGCGTCGAAGCCACCCAGAAGCAAATGACCACTGGCCTCTCAGATGTCATGGCGCGGCACAATGTTGTCGGCTTCTCCACCTACGGCGAACAGGTCAACTCGATGCATGTGAACCAGACCTTCACAGGCGTCGCCATCTACCCGCCCGACACGGACTAAACCCCGCCCATGGCCCAATCTTTGATCAACCCGACCGACACGCTGGCGCGGCAGAACGAAAAACTGCTCAAGATTGTCGACACCCTGATGCGCCGCGCCGAACAAGGGCCAGACACGTCCGGAATGGCCTACGCGCAATTTGAACGCGCCGTCATGCTCGAAGAAGAGGTGCGCTCCCGCACCCGCGAACTCGAACATGCGCTCGATTTGCTGAACTCTTCCAACGCCCAGCTCGCCACCGCCAATGCACAGGCCGAAGCCGCGCGCGCCAACCTCGCCAACGCCATTGAAACCGTGGACGAAGGGTTTGCCCTGTTTGATGCCAACGAACAGCTCGTCATGTGCAACTCGCGCTTTGGCAGGCACATGCGCGACGTGCACCACCGGTTTGAGCCCGGCCTGCCGTTCCGCGACTACGTTCACATCGTGTCCACCAGCCCCTATCTGGAACTGCCCGAGGGCGAGACCCCCGCCCAATGGGCCGCCCAGCGCATGGCGCGCCACAAAGAACAGCATGTGGTGTTTAACGCGCGCATGGCCGGAGATCGCTGGCTTCAGGTTTCCGAGCACCGCACCCGCGACGGTGGCACCGTGGTTTTGCAAACCGACGTTACTGATATGATGTTGCTGGAACGGCAGGAACGCGAACGGCTCAAGGATGACCAAGCCGCGCGGATCAAGGCCACTCTCGAACACCTCAACCAAGGCGTCGGGATCTTTGATTCCGAGGCGCGCCTTGTCGGATGGAACCGCCGCATGGGCGAGCTTTTGTCGATCCAGATCGGACGCTTTCGCATCGGTCAGAGTTTCAACACCATCTTCGATCAACTCAGCCGCAAGGTTTCCTTTGCCACCGCCGAAGATGCCGCGGCCCTGCCCCGATGGACCGCCCGAAGCGGCCGCCGCGCCCCCCTGAGCTTTGAAGTCGAAATCGGCACCGATCGCACGCTTGCGATCTTTGCCCAGCAAATGCCGGACGGTGGCTTTGTGATCTCTTTCACCGACATCACCGCCGAACGTGCAGCGATGCGGGCAATTTCACAGGTCAACGAAACGCTGGAACGACGTGTGACCGAACGCACGCTTGAACTTCAGGACGCGCTGGCCGAGGCCGAACGCGCCAACGCGTCAAAGTCGCGTTTCGTGGCCGCCGCCAGCCACGATTTGCTGCAACCCTTATCAGCCGCCAAACTCTACATGGCCTCTCTGGACACCGACATCGAAGACCCCGATCAACTCGAACGCCTCACCAAAGCCAGCAGCGCCCTGCAAAGTGTGGAACACATCCTTGGCGCGCTTCTTGATATTTCGCGTCTGGATTCCGGACGCGCGGCCATTCACACCACCGACATTCCCCTCGATGTGATGCTTCACCAACTCCATGACGAGCTTGCACCGCTGGCCGCCGAAAAAGGGTTGCGCTTTGACGTGGTGGCCAATTCCGCCCATGTGGCCTCAGACATCACCTATTTGCGGCGCATCCTGCAAAACCTGATTTCCAATGCGCTGCGCTACACCGAACAGGGGCGCGTTCTCGTCGGGGTGCGCAAACGCGGCGATCGTGTGGTGGTGGAAATCCACGACACCGGCCCCGGCATCCCCCCCGAGCAACAACAAAAGGTCTTTGACGAATTTCACCGCGTCAATGCCACCGCCAGCGCCGCCGAAGGCCTTGGCCTTGGCCTCGCCATCGTCGATCGTGCCTGCCGTTTGCTGCATCACCCGCTGACAATGCGCTCCACGCCCTCGGGCACACGGTTCAGCGTAGATCTGCCTTTGGCAAGCTCTGTGTCACTGCCAAAAGAAGAGGTCGATGACCCCGTGGCAGGCACACCTTTGGCCCACAGGATTGTCTTGCTCGTGGAAAACGACACCGAACTGCGCAGCGCGATCTCTATGACGCTTGAGAATTGGGGGGCGGATGTGCTGGCCTGCAAGAGCCAGTCCGAGGCCATTGCTCTATTGCAAGAAATCGAACTCGCGCCCGATGTGATCCTCGCAGACTACCAACTCGACGACGGTGCAACTGGCACCGGATTGATCACCGAACTGCGCGCGACCTATGGCCCGCTGCCCGCGGTGGTGATCACCGCCAACCGTGAGCCCTTTGTGCGCTCCGAAGCCGCCGCCCTCTCGGCGCAACTGCTTTACAAACCGCTGGACCTCGACGCCCTGCGCGCGGCACTTGAGGCACAGAAAATTTCCCCTGATGTTCGCGATCCGCTGAGTTGAGGGAAAACCTGTCTCCCCAAAAGCGCACCGACGTATTACCGACGTGATACCGACGCGTTGCAGCCCCCCGAAACAGCCACTAAGTTCGCCCCAAAGGTCACAGCCCGGAGCCCCCGATGTCCAAGCGAGAAACTGCCCTAACCACCATTGATGCCGCCAACGCCAAGGACCCCCGCACCGACGAAGGACAGCCCGAGGCGCTGCTCTACGGCAAACGCATGGGCGCCGAGTGTGACCGCCTTTTCCCCGATGCGTCAGAGACCTTACAGATTGCCGCCCGCGGCCAGCACATTGAACGATGGGTGCTGAAGCGCGCAAACTATCCCGAAGGACGCGCAGGATATCTGAAATGGCGTCGTGACCTTGGTGCCCATCACGCCACCCGCGTTGGAGAGATCATGGCCGCCGCCGGATATGATGAAGACGCCATTGCTGAGGCGTCCGCGATGTTGCGCAAAGAAGGCATTAAGCGCAACGATCAGGTACAAGCTCTTGAAGACATTATCTGTTTCACCTTCCTGAAGTGGTATTTCGCCCCCTTTGCGGCCAAACATTCCCCTGAAAAGGTGCTGGACATTGTCGCCAAGACCGCCCGCAAAATGTCCCCGCAGGCCCGCAGCCGCGCCCTGTCCGAATTCGATCTACCCGCCGATCTGGCCGCCGCGTTTGAGGTATGAACCAAGCCCCAAAACAAGCGCTGATCGTCGCCCACGGTCAGCCCTCCGACCCCGAGCCGCCGGAACTCTGGCTGGCTGAGTTTGCCGACAAAGTGGCCGCGCTGCTGCCCGATTGGCAAATCCGCTCAGCCACCCTAGCCAAGCCTGCCTCTCTGGAAAATCAAGCGCGTGGGTTGGATGATGGCGCTCTGGTCTTTCCGATGTTTATGGCTGACGGCTGGTTCGTCGGCCGCGTTCTGCCGCGCCGCCTTGGGGATCAGAACCTGCGCATCTTGCCGCCCCTTGGCTTTCACCCCGACCTGCCGGACCTCGCCGCAACTCTCATCCGCGGCCACTTTCAGCATCAGGGTTGGACCGAGGCAGACACGCACCTCCTGCTTGCCGGCCATGGCTCCGCCAAAGGAGACAAGGCCGCCCTTTCGACCCGCAACTTCGCCGAGGCCCTTGCAGAACGACTTCCGGAAATCGATATTATTCAAGGCCTTATCGAGGAAAGCCCGTTTATTTTTGACGCCGCCCGCGATCTTGGAACCACCGCAATTTGCCTACCGTTCTTCGCGCTTGAGGGGGGGCACTGCAAAGAAGACATTCCCAACGCACTCGATGCAGCGGGCTTTCAAGGGCTGCGCCTGCCACCCCTTGGCCACGCCGAGGCCCTGCCCGCATTGGTGGCTCGCGCCTTAAAGAACGAAATCTAAAGACTGTCCCCACGGATCGCTTCCGGCTCAAGCTGCACCAGCGTCACTTGATCGGGATCTTCCAGAATGATGTCGGCCGCCGCCTCACCAATCGCGAAACGGTGCGCATCGGTGGTTGCCAGCTTGATTGGCAAACCGCGCAGCAAATTCAGATTGTTGAACCCCGCCAAAGCCAGTTGATCGGGCACCGAAATACCGGCGGCCACACAATACATATACGCCCCGACACTCATAACATCGCTGGAGAAATACAGACATTCCAGATCCGGCGTGCGCGCCAGCACGTCTTTCGCCAACAGATGCCCGTTCTCAATCGAGGACGCCCCCGAATACAACTCTTGATCCGCCAGAGAAACGCCCGCCTTTTCAAGTTCTTCCAGAAAACCGGTCAACCGCTTTTCCGCGCGGAAATCCTGCGGCATCTTGGTGCCAATAAACCCGATCCGCCGGTATCCCGCCTCAAGTATCGTGCGCGCCATGGCCCGCCCCGCGGCCAGATGCGACACCCCCACGCAATGCCGCACCGGATCTCCGTCCACGTCCATAACCTCAACCACAGGACAATCGGCATTCGCCATCATTTTGCGCGCTGCCGGCGTGTGCTCAAGCCCCGCTACAACGATCCCCGCCGGACGCCAACTCAGCATCTCACGGATCACTTCTTCTTCTTCCTCAAGGTCATAGGCCGTGACTCCGATCACCGGCTTTAGCGGCGTGTCTTTCAGCTTTGACGAAATCCCGGAAAGCACCTCCGGAAACACCGACGAATTCAGGCTCGGCACGACCACGCCCACCAAATTCACCTTGCTCGACGCCAGCGCCCCCGCAATGCGATTCGGAACATAACCGACGTCTTTGGCAATCTGCTCAACCTTGACCCGCGTGCGCTCGGACACGTCCGGCGCGCCTCGCAAAGCACGCGACGCGGTCATTTCGCTCACACCCGCAAGCTTGGCGATGTCTTTGAGAAGCAACTTTTTTCCCATGGCCCAATGCTCTGACACATCAGCGCAAACCGCAAGGTTCAATGCGGTCGCATTGATGGTTTCTTTCTTCTTGATTTCGAAGGCACTTCCATTTACCGATAGCGCTAACGGTAGCGCAACCAAAATGTGCAGATCCACGAGCTAGGAGTTTTGAGATGACCACGAAGATTGCAATCAACGGTTTTGGCCGGATCGGTCGCGGCGTTTTGCGGGCATTGGTGGAAAGCGGAGCAGACGACATCGAAGTTGTCGCGATCAACGATTTGTCACCTAATGACCATCTCGTTCACCTGCTGAAATACGACAGCGTCCACGGCCGCTTTAACGCCGACGTCACGCTGGACGGAGACGTCATGACCGTCGCCGGTCAGAAAATCCGCCTGACTGCAATCCGCTCTCCCGAAGATCTGCCGTGGTCAGACGTCGACATCGCTTTTGAATGCACCGGCATTTTCACCGCCAAAGACAAAGCAGAGCTGCTGCTGAAATCCGGCGCGAAACGGGTGTTGATATCGGCCCCCGGCAAAGACGCCGACAAAACCATCGTGTTTGGCGTGAATGACGACACATTGACCGCAGACGACATCATTGTCTCCAACGCCTCCTGCACCACCAATTGCCTCGCGCCAGTGGCCAAGGTGCTTCAGGAAACCGTCGGCATCAAAACCGGATACATGACCACTATCCACGCCTACACCGGCGATCAGCCAACGCATGACACAAACCACAAAGACCTCTATCGCGCCCGTGCCGCGGCCCTGTCGATGATCCCGACATCCACTGGCGCCGCCCGCGCGATTTCGTTGGTGTTGCCCGAACTCGCGGGCAAACTCGAAGGCTCGGCCGTGCGTGTACCAACAGCCAACGTGTCCATGGTTGACCTGGTGATTGTGCCTGAAACCCCCGCAGACGCAGCGACCATCAACGCCGCGATGAAAGCCGCCGCTGAGGGCCCGCTCAAGGGCGTACTCGGTTACGAGGAAGCCCCGCTGGTGTCGCAGGATTTCAACCACGATCCGCACTCCTCGATTTTTGCGCCCGCGCAAACATCGGTCACAGACGAAGGCCTCGTGCGTGTGGTAAGCTGGTATGACAACGAGTGGGGGTTCTCCAACCGCATGCTCGACACCGGCCGCCGTATCGGCGCTCTGCTTAAGGGATAAGAAAACATGGTCGCTCGCGTCATCCCGGTTTCCCCCTTTGATCTGGTGATTTTCGGGGCTACGGGCGATCTGGCCCGGCGCAAAATTTTGCCGGGCCTCTTCCTGCGCTTCAAGTCAGGCCAAATGCCGGAAAAGGCCCGCATCATCGGGTCCGCCCGCTCCGATTTTGACAGCGCTGAATTCCGCAAGGTGATCGGCGCCGCAATCGAAGAATTCCTTGACGAAGAGCACCGCCCCGCAGAAGCCGTGACCGCGTTTCTGGACCGTCTGGAATATGTGCATATCGACGCCATGGGCGACACCGGCTGGTCCGATCTCAAGGCCATTCTGCGCGACGATGTGATCCGCACCTTTTATCTGTCGGTGTCCCCGTCCCTTTTCGGGGCCATCGCGGAACGCCTGTCCAAACATCGCGTCGCCACGCCCGAGGCCCGAATTGTGGTGGAAAAACCCTTCGGCCACGATCTGGCCTCTGCGAAGGCGTTGAACGCGGATTTGTTGCGCTACTTTATGGAAGAGCAAATCTACCGCATCGATCACTACTTGGGCAAAGAAACCGTGCAGAACCTCATGGCGCTGCGCTTTGCCAATTCTCTGTTTGAGCCGCTTTGGAATGCAACCCACATTGACCATGTGCAAATTACCGTCGCCGAAAGCCTCGGCGTCGGAGGGCGCGGTGGCTACTATGATCAATCCGGCGCGATGCGCGACATGGTACAAAACCACCTGATGCAACTGCTGTGTCTGACCGCCATGGAACCGCCTTCCAAATTCGCGCCGAATTCTGTGCGCGACGAAAAAGTGAAAGTGATTGAGGCGCTTGATCCGGTGGCCCCAGAGGACATCGTTCGCGGCCAATATCGCGCGGGGCGCGACGAGCCGAGCTATTTTGAGGATGCCGAAAACCCCGACAGCCGCACCGAAAGCTTTGTTGCGATGAAGCTCAAGATCGCCAACTGGCGTTGGGCCGGCACGCCGTTTTATCTGCGGACGGGCAAACGGTTACGGGATCGGGTCAGCGAAATCACCGTGGTCTTCCGTGACCCCCCTCACATGATTTTCCCCAACCCGATGGAAGGCCGCAAGGGAAACGCACTGATCATCCGACTGCAACCGGACGAAGGCATCACCCTGCGCACCACCATCAAAGAACCTGGCCCCGGAGGCATGCGCCTGACCGAGGTCGACATGGACATGACCTTCGCCGATGCCCTTGGCTCCGATCTGCACGCGCAAGACGCCTATGAACGCCTGATCATGGACGTGATCCGCGGCGACCAGACGCTGTTTATGCGCGGCGACGAGGTCGAAGCGGCGTGGGGCTGGGCGGATCCTCTGATCGCCGGATGGCAAGAAAGCGGCAAACGCCCCGTACCTTACGATGTCGGCAGTTCCGGCCCCGAAGAAGCCCTCATGCTCTTGCACCGCGACGGAAGACGCTGGCGCCCCATTGGCGACTGACGCTAAACAGAACGCGATTTTTTAGGAAGGAAGGCACATATGCCGATCCACCCAACAATTGAGGCTGTCACCAGCCGCATCATGTCCCGCAGCGCTGCGACCCGCACCGCCTACCTCGCGCGCATGGACGCCGCGCGCAAACAGGGTCCCGCCCGCGCGCATCTCTCCTGCTCCGGCCAAGCCCACACCTACGCCGCAACAGGACAGGATCAAGAGGCATTGGCCACCCAATCCGCTGGCCACCTCGGCATTGTGACCGCCTATAACGACATGCTGTCAGCCCACCAGCCGTTTGAAACCTACCCCGCCGCCCTCAAAGACGCGGTACGCGAAATCGGTGGCACAGCTCAGGTCGCAGGCGGTGTTCCGGCCATGTGCGACGGCATTACCCAAGGCGAAGCGGGTATGGAGCTCTCGCTGTTTTCGCGTGACGCCATTGCCATGGGCGTCGGTGTGGCGCTCAGCCACAACGTCTTTGACGCCACTGTTTACCTTGGCGTTTGCGACAAGATCGTGCCCGGCCTGATCATCGGCGCACAGGTCTTTGGCCACCTACCGGTCGTCTTCCTGCCCGCAGGTCCCATGACCTCAGGCATCTCGAACGACGAAAAATCCGAAGTCCGCAAGAAATTTGCCGCCGGTGAGATCGGCCGCGAGGAGTTGCTGAAATCGGAAATGGCCGCCTACCACGGCCCGGGCACCTGCACATTCTACGGCACCGCCAACACCAACCAGATGCTCATGGAGTTCATGGGCTTGCACCTGCCTGGCTCCTCCTTCGTCAGCCCAGGCACCGACCTGCGCGACGCCCTGACCCGCGAAGGCGGCAAACGCGCGCTCGCACTGTCCGCTCTTGGCAACGACTACACGCCGGTCTGTGAGGTGCTTGACGAAAAGGCCTATGTGAACGGCATCGTTGGCCTGATGGCCTCCGGCGGATCTACCAACCTGTTGATCCACCTGATCGCGATGGCCCGCGCGGGCGGCGTGATTTTGGATTGGCAGGACTTCGCGGAACTCTCAGACGTCGTGCCACTTCTGGCGCGCGTCTATCCCAACGGGCTGGCGGATGTGAACCATTTCCACGCAGCCGGCGGTCTGGGCTTGATGATCCGCGAACTTCTGGGGGCAGGTTATTTGCACCCTGACACCAAAACCGTCACCGGTCAGGGCCTTGGCAGCTACATCATGGAACCCTTCCTTGAAAACGGCGCTCTGACATGGCGCGAAGGCACCTCCGAAAGCCTCAACGAACAGATCATCCGCCCCGCCAGCAAACCGTTTCAGGAAACCGGCGGCCTTGCGCGCCTCACCGGCAACCTTGGCACCGGTGTCATGAAGGTTTCCGCCGTTGCCGAAGAAAACCGCGTGATCGAGGCTCCCGCCCGCATCTTCCACAATCAAGACGAAGCCAAAGACGCCTTCAAGAACGGCGAACTGACCGAGGATGTCGTGATCGTTGTCCGCTTCCAAGGTCCCAAGGCCAACGGCATGCCCGAGCTGCACTCCATGACACCGTTCCTGTCGATCATGCAGGGCCGCGGCCAAAAGGTCGCCCTGGTCACCGATGGCCGCATGTCCGGCGCATCCGGCAAAATCCCCTCCGCCATTCATGTGGTGCCGGAGGCGCTTGACGGCGGCCCCATCGCCAAACTGCGTGACGGCGACATCGTGCGCGTCGATGCCACCACCGGTACTCTCGAAGTCCTCACAGACGGCGCACTCCAGCGCGATGCCGTCACCGCCGACCTGTCGGCCTACCAACACGGGACGGGCCGCGAACTCTTTGGCCTATTCCGCAACAACGTCACTTCTGCCGACACCGGCGCAACCGTATTTGGACACTGACTTTATGCCTATCACGCCCACCGACGCTTCCCTTCAAGCCCGCAAAATCTGCGAGGCCGCTCCCATCGTGCCCGTGCTGGTGGTCGAAGACGTTGCCCACGCCAAACCTCTGGCCCAAGCCCTTGTCGCCGGTGGCCTGCCCGCGCTCGAAGTCACCCTGCGCACCCCCGCCGCACTTGATGTGATCGCGGCGATGGCCGAAGTCGAGGGCGGCATGGTCGGCGCAGGCACCCTGCTCACCCCCGCCGATGTCAAAGCCGCCAAAGCGGCAGGCGCGACCTTTGGGGTGTCTCCGGGTGCCACCGCGACACTGCTGGACGCCTGCGAGGCCGAAGGCCTCCCTCTCCTGCCCGGAGCGGCCAGCGCAACCGAGGCCATGGCGCTTCTGGAACGTGGCTACACCGTTCAGAAATTCTTTCCAGCCGAAGCCGCGGGCGGCGCGAAATTCCTCGGTTCCCTCGCAAGCCCACTGCCACAGATCAGCTTTTGCCCCACCGGCGGCGTGAACCCGCAAAACGCCACAGACTATCTGAGCCTGCCTAACGTCCTCTGCGCCGGCGGCAGCTGGGTCGCGCCTTCGGCGCTGGTCAAGGGCGGCAAATGGGACGAGATCGAAACCCTCGCCCGTGAGGCAGCCAAGCTGCCCCGCTGATCTTCTTTCTTGCAAAAATACTCTGGGGGAGTCTCGCGCCCTGCGCGGGACGGGGGCAAAGCCCCCTCACCCCAACCATTTGCCGTAATCACTCACCAGCAAATGCATCGGCGCTTCGTCTTCTTCGATCTCGGCAAACCTCCCGATCGGTGCGCGGAAGATATTATCGGTCTCATCATCATTCACGGTTGAGACCTCTCCGATCAGAACGTCGCCCCCTTCACCCCAGAACGCGTGCCAATCACCAGGCATCAGGGTCACGCTCTCTCCTGGCGCAAAGCGCAGCTTCTCGCCCGCAGCAAACGTCCGTTTGATCCCGTCACACATGACAACGCCCCCGCGATCCTCGGCAAAATTGCCCTGATCGTCCGACCCATAGAGTTCCACAACCAATGTCGCCCCGCCGCGGTTGATGATATCCTCGGCCTTGATCACATGCGTGTGCATCGGGCTCAGTTGATCTTGCTTGGAAATCAACAGTTTCTCCGCATAACACATACCGCCGCCGCGCTGCAGATCGCTCAGTAGACCGTTGCGCAATGTGAACAGAAACAAGCCCATCTCATCAAAGCAGCCATCACCATAGTCTGTGATATCCCAGCCGCAGCGCGCGTCAATCACATGCCGCGCCGACTGCGTGCGCGTGGCAAATTCGTCCGGCGTCCAATACGCAAACGGCGGCAATTGAAATCCGAAACGACGGATCATTTCGTCTGCCTCGGCGATGATCTGATTGATGCGCGAACGTTTCATATGTCACTTCCCCCTGTCCCAGTTGTGTCTAGCAACTCGCATCGCCCCTGTCAGCGCTAACAGCTTCCTGCGTTTCAAATTCTCTGCACCCCATTGCGCCCGCGGGGCCATTGCGCAACAACTGAACATAAGTTCACCAGAGGATGCCCATGACCAACGCCATCTATACCGACCGCCTAGCCGCCCTGCGTAGCCGCATGGAGGCAACCGACACCGACCTTGTCGCGCTTGGCCCGTCCACGCATATGGCGTGGCTGTCCGGCGTAAATCCGCACGGCGATGAACGCCCCGTGATGCTTCTTGTGGGCCGCGAGGCTGAGGGCTTTTTGATGCCGTCGCTGAATGCCGACAGCGCGCGGCAGATGACCGAACTGCCGTTTTTCCCGTGGAAGGACGACGAAGGACCAGCCAAGGCGCTAAGCGACCTTCTCGATCATGTGGGCGTCGCCGACATGACGGATCCGTCGATTGTGATCGACGAAACCATGCGTGCTGATTTTGCCTTCCGGCTCACCGACGCAATACCGACGCAATACCGACGTTTTACCGACGACACTGTTGGCCTTTTGCGCAGCCGCAAAGACGCAAGTGAAATCGCCGCCATCAAGGCCGCGCATCTGCTGAACGACCAAGCGGTAAAAATCGCTTTTGACAGCCTGCGAGAAGGCATGACCGAACGCGAGCTGCAGGACATCATCCGCACCCACTACAAAGCCAACGGTGCCACACCCGAATTCACCATTATCGGCTTTGGCGCCAATGGGGCCTTCCCGCATCACCACACGGGCGACACCAAACTCACGGCCAACACCGCTGTCCTTATCGATACCGGATGCCGGCTAAACGGCTACCCTTCCGACATGACCCGAAGCGGCTTTTTCGGCACGCCAAGTGCTGAATATGAAAAGGTTTTTGAAACCGTTGAGCTGGCCGTACAGGCCGCACTGAAAGCCGCCAAACCGGGTGTCCGCGCCCAAGAAATTGACGCCGCAGCACGCGACGCAATCACCGCGGCGGGCTATGGCGAATTGTTCCTGCACCGCACCGGACACGGCCTCGGCGTGGACGTGCACGAGCCCCCCTATATCACCGCAACCTCTGACGTAGTTTTGGAAGCGGGCAACGTTTTCTCGATTGAACCCGGCATTTATCTGGCAGGTGAATACGGCGTGCGCCTTGAGGAAATCGTGGTTCTGACCGACGACGGCAACGCTGTCTTCTCCGAACTCAGCCGCGACATGAAAACCGCCCCGTGCTGACCAGCACGGAACGGTTTTGATTTCACAATATCAACACCTTACCCAGCGACCTTAAGGGGTGGCGTACAGATAACCCTGTCGGACCATTCGGTCTCCAGCAACCAACTGATCTGTTCTGCGGGGACGGGCTTTTCGAAGAAAAAGCCCTGCCCCAAAGAGCAACTTTGCTTCTGCAAATAGGTCAGATCTTCAATGGACTCGATCCCTTCAGCTGTCACCTCAAGGTTGAGACCCGAGGCCAACGACAAAATCCCATTCACAATTTTCTGGCTCTGCTCCTGCTCGGACACGTCCGTGACAAAGCTACGGTCAATCTTCAACCGATCAAAAGGCAGACTCCGAAGGCAGGCAAGGCTCGAATACCCTGTGCCAAAATCGTCCAGCGCAATCTTGATGCCAAGCGCTTTTAGCGCTTCGATCTTTTGGGCTGCTGCAGAAAAGTCATCAATAACAGAGCTTTCCGTGATTTCTATCGTCAACCGTCGTGGATCAAATCCGGTTTCATCCAATACTTGTTTGATCTGAGAGACCAGTTCCTGCTCGACAAACTGAATGGGAGAAACATTGAAAGACATCCCGAGAATTTCTGGCCAATCCAAGGCTTGAACGCAAGCCTTGCGCAAAATGCTCATGCCGAGTTCGCCAATCAAACCGCTGTCCTCAGCTATTTCGATGAAGATTGTTGGCGGGACATCGCCCCGCGTCGGGTGGTGCCATCGGGCAAGGACTTCAAATCCAACCAATTCGGTGTTTCCGATTTTCACAATCGGCTGAAAATAGGGAACAATCTCCTGGTGGGCCACGGCCTCTTTCAAGTCTGCTGCAATCTCCGCACGGTCCCGCGTCTGGCGGTCAGCATCCGCATCATACCATGCAAACTGTCCACGACCGTTGGACTTTGCCTGAAACAAGGCGTGATCCGCACGCCGCATCATTTCCGTTAAGCCACGCGCGGCATCCCACTGCACAAGTCCAAGACTTGCTCCGACCGACAGTTGCCGTCCCTCGAACGGAATAGGTTTGGCAACAGATCGCAAAATCCGCCGCGCTGTCCGTTCAACCGAAGCCGCATCCATCGCGGGCCCGAAAACCAAAACAAATTCATCGCCGCCCAAGCGCGCCACTGCTCCTCCCGCGCCGGCCTCTTCACGCATACGCTCTGCAGACGCACACAGAGCTGCATCCCCTGCGGCATGCCCGTGCTGATCATTCACAGGCTTAAAGCGGTCCAGATCGATCAGCGCGACATAGCGTGTCGCGTCCGGCCCCTCCGGGTCGGAGAAAATCTGATCCATGACCTCATAGAATGCGCGGCGATTGATCAATCCGGTCAACGGGTCATGGCGCGCATTCACCTTGGCCCGATTACGTTCCAGCGCTCTGTATTCGCGCAGCCTTCTGAGTTTGCGAGATTTGAGATAGTCAGACAACCCAAGCGCAACCGCCAAATTGAGGGTGAGCAAGGCGACTTCATCACCTCCCCACGTGTCATAAGCGCGACTGAACTCATAGAATGCATCAAAGGCATTTTTCTCGACTATGAGCGGCCAAGTTACGATCGCACTTGCAATGAAAAGCGAAGGGGCAGAAAGCAAGCGACTGCGCCAAATGGCTGTTTGCTCAGGGGACAACTTGGGTGGTCTCCAAACCGGTTCATTTCACCAAATAGATTACGCCAATGTCCTAAGCTTTGGTAAATTCGGCACCGCAGGCAGTTCCACGTGTCCCTGTAATTTTAGAGAAACTGAAACCACACTCTACACCACACAAATTGCGCTCCACAATCGTGTCGGCAACGGCCTATAACTGATGGGGAACTTGGAATAATTTGGAAGGTCGAATGTCAAATAACACGGTAATTATCGCCGGCGGCGGCATTGGCGGGCTTTCTTTGGCGCTCACCCTGCAACAAATCGGTGTGCCCTGTGTGGTTTGCGAAGCCGCCACAGAAATGAAGCCGCTGGGCGTGGGCATCAATTTGCAACCCAACGCAGTGCGCGAACTTCTCGACCTAGGCATCGAAATTTCGGAGCTAAATTCCATTGGTGTTCAAATTGGTGAATGGTCGTTGGTTGGACAAAACGGCCACGAGATTTATGCAGAAACCCGCGGTTTGGAAGCGGGATATCACTGGCCCCAATACGCTGTTCATCGGGGTGCGTTTCAGATGCTGCTTTATCAGCGCTTTCAGAAACTTACAGGAGGACATTCGCTTCATCTGGGGCACCGGATGCGACGGTATCAAACCACGCCTGACGGATCCGTTCGCGCCACATTTGATACCGCCGAAGGGGAGCGCGTTCTAGAGGGGGCTTTACTCATTGGAGCGGATGGCATTCATTCAGCCACGCGCGCCCAAATGCACCCCACACAACCGCCAATTCACTGGGGCGGCGCTTTGATGTGGCGCGGCACAACCTGGTCAAAACCACTCCGCACCGGCGCTTCCTTCATTGGTCTTGGCTCCAACACGCAACGCATGGTGATCTATCCGATCAGCCAGCCTGACCCTGACACCGAACTGATTTTGACCAATTGGATCGCCGAAGTCACATATGAGGACACATCCAAATACGACCCTGCATCCTGGTTTGCCCAAGTCACGGCCGACAGTGTTCTACCCCATTTCACGGACTGGCAGTTTGAGTGGCTGGATGTTCCGGCCATGATTGCGGGGGCTGACACCGTATTTGAAAACCCGATGATCGACCGGGATCCGGTGCCGACGTGGGTCCATGGCACCACCGCACTTTTGGGAGATGCGGCGCATGCAATGTATCCGACGGGATCAAATGGCGCCTCTCAGGCAGTGATTGACGCGCGCACTCTCGGCTCAAAAATTCTGGAGCACGGCGTAGGTGCGGACGCGCTCTCGGCCTATAATGAAGCGTTACACGGCCCGGTGTCCAATCTGATCCTACGCAATCGCTCTGCGGGGCCCTTCGGGCTTTTGAATATCGTCGATGAACGGTGCGGCGGTGAATTTGAGAACATCGACGACATCGTTCCCAAGGCTGAACGCGACGCATTCATGGCGCAATACAAATCGGCTGCCGGATTTTCTCGCGATGCCCTGAACCAAGCACCGCAAACGATTGCAACTGACGCGCGAGTTTGTTGATACTTAGAATTTGCCACTCGTCCCGACAGTGTGTCCCCAAAAAGCCTGAAGCCGCTTTTCCCGATTTTGCCCCCTCTGAAGTTGAGTGTGGTTTCCGCAAATTCGAAAGTTCGGATCAGCAGGGTTTCAATCTGCTTGCAGTTTTATCCTAAGTCCCTAAGGATCATTTCACGGCCCAACACGATTGATCTTTCGATGAAAAATGTCCCGAGGCGGTCCATACCCCGGACAACATCAACTACCATACCTGCTTCGTTCTGGTAGACCTTCTGCCAATGGACTGAACAATCGCAAGCCACATCGTACCGTTGGCAAATTTGGGCCACACATTGCCGCCAAAGACATCCCCGTTGGCAATATGAACTGGGAGAACTTAAACGGCAGGAACAACGCCTATTGGCACAAAACTAATGTTTGCCTGTTCGGGACCGGACTGCCCGCCTTTTCTCGCCGATTGCCGACCATCCTTCGCCGGCTATCTGCCCCTCCAATTCACGGCGCCAAGGGGGATTGGCGCCAGCGCGAGACACGGTCAAGCCCGCGACGTCGGCACCAAAGGACAAAGCGGCCTTCGCATCCTCCTTCGACAAGGACGACAACGCCGATTTGGTCAAATGAGAGTGCTCACTAAGGTAGGTTAGCACGCCCGCGCTAAAGGTATCTCCGGCGCCAACCGTATCAACAACTTGAGCAGGTTTAACCGGCACTCGCACCCAGTCACCGGAGGCCAGATAAGCGCTCGCGCCCGAGCTGCAGCTGGTCAGGATAGCAACGGCTGGCCCCTGCGCGCACAAACGGGCGGCTTTTTTCAAACGGGTCATCATCTGGAAAAACCCAATCTAAATCTTCGTCAGACACTTTGAAAATATCCGCACCCGACACCATCGTATCCAGACGCGCGCGAAACCGAGCCTCGTCGCGAACGAACCCTGCACGAATATTGGGGTCCAGCATGAACACCCCGCCCTCGGCGTTTTGCTGCGCAAAAGTGGCATAGGCATCCGCGCCCGGGACACAGGCGAGGCTGCCGCCACCGAAATACAACGCGGAAACTTCTTGGGTAAGGTGAGGAAATTCATGTGCTTGAAGCATCCGTCCGGCGGACTTTTCGTCAATGTACGTGTATGCGGCCTGCCCCTCGGACAGCTGTTCAAAAACAACCGCGCCGGAAACCGTCGATGCGGGGATCATGTCGATCAAGGCTTCGCGACAACATAATATAGTTCAGAAACAACCCCTCGTGAATGACAACAACCCAGGACCGGAAACGCCAAGAAGCAGGTGTTCGCTTTTGCCTTAAGGTCAGCCTTCTCGATAGCGCAAAATCGCAAGCTCTTTCGCGACGGATGTGCGCGCCCGAGCGCAACACAAATAGAGTGGTCATCACTCTCCTATGCGCTCCTTGTTTGCACCACCGCCTTCTTGAGACAGGTCTCGGACACAACCCAATGGCTCCGGACGAACCAAAAATTCGTTTCTAGCTCACGTTCGCGAAGCTTCAAATGCGGCCCAAGCTGCCTCAAAAGCTTCAAAATCAAACCCCTCTTGGCGTGCCGGCTCCAAGATCAGCTTTTCGGTGTCCAGCAGCTTGTGGATCGCATCTTCCAGCAGCTCAATCACTTCCGGCGGGACCACCAAAGCACCATGCCGGTCAGCGTGTATCAAATCGCCGTCACGGATGCGCAGCCCTAAGACTTCAACCTCGTCGCCGATTTCGCGGACATGCACAAATCCATGGCTTGGCCCGACCGAGCCCGCTACCACCGGAAACTCCGCAGGCAAATCGCCAAGATCGCGCATCACCCCGTTGGTCAAGGCGCCGCCGACCCCAAGACCCTTGTGAACAGTGGTATTGATCTCCCCCCAATAGGCCCCGATGCAGTTGGGAAAATCGACGTCTTCAATCACCGTTACGGCGGGGCGTCGACCTTCGGACATATGCTTGTAGTAAGCCATGCGCCGGGCCTTGATCACTTCAGGCGCCTCTTGCGGTGGCTCAAGTGCCGCGATTTTCGCGGTACGGGCATAACCGACCATAGGCCCGCCATTTGGATCAGAACAAAGCATCGTGCCGCGCGTGAATTGATCAAAGCCGCGTTGGCCTTGGGCCACTTCGATGGCGTTGCAAACGGTTGGGGTGTCCACAGATTGCAAAAGTTTCAAAAGTCCGTTGTTCATAAGCTCTCCAGCCAGCGGGTGAGCGCCGCTGTGGTCAATTGAGGTTGTTCCAAAGTTGGCAGATGCCCGGCGTTGTCGACAATTTGCAACGTGCTGCGGGAAACCAGATTTTGCATCAGTTGATGGCGCTCAACAGGGCACAAGGTGTCCTCACGGCCACACAGGATCAGCGTTTCACCAGTGTAGCCGCGCAGGGTTTCCGTTTGATCCCGCCGATCCCGCAACGCTGTGGATTGGCGGACAAAAACCTCCGGTCCAAGGTCGGTGGCCATGGCCATGCAAAGATCCAAGATTTTGCCTTGGTTTGGGCCATCCGCCAGGTAGTTGGGTTTCATCTCCTCGCGCATCACGCGCCGCATGTCTCCTGCCAACGCGGCGGCAATTTGCTGGGCGCGACGGTCCTTTGTTGCGTCTGCTTCCGCGAGCGGATTTGTGTCCAGCAAGGCCAATCCGACAACACGATCACGCGCCTGTCGGAGCATCTCCATGGCCACAATCCCACCCATCGACAGCCCCGCTAAAGCGAATTTGGGCGGGGCATGTTGCAACACTTCGGTTGCGAGATCTTCAATGGTGTTCTGCCCGCCTATCGGAGCCATCATAATCGGGAAACGACCAGACAAAGCGTTGATTTGCGGCCCAAAAAGCCGCGCATCACACATCATACCTGGGAGTAGGACCAAAGGACTCATGAAAGCGCAGCAGCTCCCTCGCTCAGGGAGGCGAGCTTTGCATAGGCAATGTCGGGGTCAACCGCGCCAAACCCGGCAAACGTGCCAAAGCCACAGTCACTTCCAGCGATCACACGGTCCGCACCAACGATGTCTTTAAATCGTTGAATACGCTGAGAAACCAGATCCGGATGCTCGACAAAGTTGGTGGTGGTGTCCACCACACCGGGCACCAGTACCTTGTCCTCGGGGATCTCTGATTTCCGATCCCTGAACACTGTCCATTCATGCGCATGGCGGGGGTTTGAAGTTTCAAACAGCACGTAACGCGACTTTGTGGCCATCAAAGTGCTAAACACTTTGTCCATCGGAATGTCGCAGCAGTGTGGACCTTCGTAATTTCCCCAACAAATGTGAACCCTTACGCGATCCTGAGGCACGTTCTGCAGGGCGTGATTGAGAGCCTCCACATGCATGTTCGCGACTTTCAAGAACTCAGCGTCAGTTAGGTCGTTAAACAACATGTGGCGGGACAAGGCCAAATCTGGACAATCCAATTGCAGGTCTAAACCATTGGAAACAATGGTTTCATACTCGTCTTTCATCGCGTCCGCTAAGGCGGCCAGATAGGCCTCGCGGCTGGAATAGTGATCATTCTGCAAAAACAGTGAAATCACCCCTGGAGAGGCTGCATTCATGAAGCCCCGCTCAACACCGTGAGTGGCCATCGCCGCCTTCAGGTTATTGATATCTTTCATCAATTCCCCCTGCCCTTTACTGCGCACGTTGCCGGTGCATTTGGGGCGGGCGTATTGCGGCGTGCCGCCATCATCAGCCAAGCGTTCTAGGAAAGACGGGAACATTTTCAAATCCGCTGGCGCGTTGCGCTCACTGTCTCCAGAGAATCCGGTGTAGCGGTCTTTGACATAAGTGGCGTAGGAAATTTTGCTGGTTTCCCCGTCACTTACGATATCGACGCCCGCCGCGACCTGCTTGCGCACGGTCTCGTCCACGGCCTCGGTCATGGCGGCGTCAAATGCGGCTTGATCAAAGGGCTGTTCGTTTTCCCGCGCAAAAATGAAATCGACCACCTTTTGCGTTCGTGGCAGGCTGCCCACGTGGGTTGTTAGTATCTTCGCCATGTCCCGTTCCTCCCTGTCTGTTTCACGTCTGTATTACGTCGGTATCACGTCGGTGCAGCCTCAGGCGTCTCGCCGTTAACCACCTCCCCCACATCGCACGCTCCCTGCGCGCTGATGCCCGTGCGGCTGGGGCGATGCCCCGCCGCGCGGGCGTGGTTCAGCCCTGCCAAGTCAGGCCGGCAGGATCAGCCGTACCAACGATCTGATATATCGCCGCTTCGCCCGTCATCGAGGGCAGCACGGTGTGCGCCATGCCTTCGGGCACCGACATGGTGTCGCCCGGCGCAAGGGTTGCGGAACCACCGTCCCATGTGACTTTCCAATGGCCGGTGACCGGCATCAGAACCGATGGGTGTGCAAAGCTGCCGGCGCGTTCGGAAGCCGATCCGCGGGTGATGAAGTTGACCTCAAAACCGGGCTTGTCGCGCAGGATGCCGGTCTCGCCAATTACCTTGGCAGGTGATCTGTCCGACAGAGCAACCATGTCCCAATAACGGGCCACGTGGTTGGGCAACACCTGAGCGGTGGTCGGTTCGCCGCGTTTGGCCAGTTCGTCGGCCTCCATCAAAGGCATTGGGCCGACGTCGCCTGGCAGCGCCTCACCTTTTTTGGTGTCATAGAGTTTGCCGGTTTCGGCCAGCACCAGACCGTGGTCCGCCGCGTCCTCAATCACCTGCGGGGCCCACATCACACCACCGCCGGCATCGTCACCGCCAAGGATCGCCATAATCATCCCATAGTCGGAGCCGATGTTTTCAAAGCCACGGAAGACACCGGTGGGAATGTTAAAGATATCGCCTTTTTCCAACACCACTTCCCCCGCGTCGCCATAGCGCCCCCAGAAGAACCGCCAGCGGCCAGAGAGTACAAAGAAGGCTTCTGCAGTTCGGTGATCATGCAGCGAGTTGCGGCATTTCGGAGGTTGACCCGCAGCGCCGATGTTAAAGCCGTGCGGGATGGTGATGTGTACGTGTTGATCCGGGGATTCAGAGACGCCGCCGCCAATGATGGTGAAGTTTTCCTTCTGATCACTGCCCGGTGTGTGCGCGTCGATGAAGGCGGTTTTGCAGGGTTGCAGATCGCCGTAGCGAACGATGCGGGATTCCATATCTTGTGGTGTCATTTGGGTCGTCCTTTGTGTTGTGGTTTCAGGGGATGAACGCACAACTCCGCCCCGGAGGCCGGTTGTTCAGTCGGCGGGCACGCAAAGCGGCGCGATGCGCATGAAAGCGCCGCGCGGATTGCGAGTTGCACATGCCGCAGTATGTCAGCGCATCGCTCATGACTGGCCAGAGTGCAGGAGGATCTGCTTCCACACGGATGTTTCGTCAAACAGCGTGTATTCGCGGCGCACTTTGGGCTGATCACCGGTCACCGCACCAAAGTCTGCATGGCTGATGCCAAGCACAAAAACTTCAGCACCGGTGGGTTCGCCAAATGCGCCCCAGCCTTCGTGCTTGCCGTGCAGGCTCCAACGGATGGCAGAGCGCGGCGGCATCATGGCATCCTCGCGGCCGATCTGGTGCTCGATTTTGAACTCCGCGTTCGGGAAGGCCGCGCGCAGACCCATCCAGAAGTTTTCGACGGCACCAAAAGAATGACCGGTAAAACCGCCAGGATATTCGGTTTGCACCGCACGGTCATAGTCGCGTTTCACGGTGGCAATATCCGCGCCCATAATGCGGCACAGGATATCGGCATAGCGCTGACCCCACGGGTTTTCGTTGCCCGTACCTTTGTAGGGACCTGGCTGATCATTCGCGGGCGTCAGCGGTTTGACACAGGCATCGCGTCCGCCTTCCCGTTCGATCAGCGCAGCTGCGTAGTCTTTAGGGTCCCAGCCCATCTGCCGGACAATGGCGCCCTGATCTCGGATCAGCCATTCGTCGTTGATCTGATTGTTGATGGCATGACAATCGGCCATCACGCGATAGGCCAATTTGGTGCCGGAAGCTTTGCCGTAAACCCCGTCGCCGTCATGGGTGGCCGTGGTCAGAATGCGGTGGCTGGAGAGCATGCCTTCTTCCGGTGTGCCGGACCAGATCACGTCCTCGCCCAGAAGTTCGCGATCCGGAAATTCCGCCAGCGTGGCCATGGTTGCGCCGATCACGTTCTGATTGCCGATCACCACAGATCCCGGAGAGCGCACCACAATGTCATCGCTGTAATAGTGATGCAAAGTCGCGATGCCGCGGTCTTCCCAAATTTCCTTGGTGATGCCGATGATGTAATCGGGGAAATCCTGAAACTTCGCATCAAAGCCTTGCATGGGGTCTATCCTTCTTGTGGAGGCCAAATGTCAGGCACGCGCGCGGAGCCGCGTACAATCAATGGGGTGGAAATCGCAACTTTTCGCGGGGTGGCTGTGGATGGGTTTTTGATGTGGTCCAATAGGGCATCGACGGTTTCCTCAACCATTAGATTGGCCCTCTGGCGCATGGTGGTGAGATCATATGCCCGCCAAGCGGCCGGAGGCACATCGTCAAAGCCAACCACAGAAACATCTTCCGGAATTTTGAGATCGAGGCCAAACCTCAGTTCGTCCATCACCGCAAAGGCCATGTGATCGTTCGCAACAAAAACGGCATCGGGGCGGTTTTCAGGAGCGACATTGAACATCGCATTGGCCGCCGCGCGGGCCCGATCCGCATCAAAGTCGCCAACTTCGCGCGCAAAGAGCGTTTGGCCAAGGTCAGCGAGTGAATCGCAGAAGCCCGCTTCGCGATCACGTTGGGTTGACGCTCCCTCCCAACCGGTAATGTAGCCAATCTTCTTGTGACCTCCGGCGACAAGAAAACGGGCCAACTCGCGCCCGCCTTCGTAGTTGTCGGATGTCACGGAACTGACGCCCTTGGTGCTTTCAAAGCGGTTGAAATGCACCACCGGCACTCCGGCCTGTAGGCAGCGTTGCGACAGGTCTGATGACATGGCGACCGAAGCCGTGACGATGCCATCCACCTGATAGTCCAGAATTTCTTCAACCACGCCGTCGATGTTGCCCGAGGTTTGCGAGGTCATGAAAACCAGAACGTGGTAGCCCTGCTCCTGCAACGCGTTGGAGAGAATTTCCAATGCTTCCGGATAGAAGTAATTGTCCAGATACGCCACGACGAGGCCGATGATGCGGCTTTTGCCCGACACCATCGCACGGGCGAGCACATTGGGGCGGTAGCCGAGTTCCTCAGCAGCTTTGCGCACCTTTTCAACCGTGGCTTTGGAGGCCGAGGCCCCCGGTGTGAACACGCGGCTCACGGCGGATTGGCTGACGCCGGCGCGCTCGGCAACTTGGAGGGAAGTCACTTTCTCAGCCATCAGTCTGCAGTCCACCCGCCGTCAATCAACATGGAGGTGCCTGTAACCAAAGCGCTGGCGTCAGACGCCAGATAAAGCACCGCCCCCATGATGTCCTCGACCTCGCCAATGCGGCCAAGTTTGATCTTCTCTTCCACCCAGGCTTTGCGTTCGGGCCGTTCAAAAGTCTGCGCTGTAAGGGGTGTTTTGATAAATGTCGGGCACACCGTGTTGATGCGGATTTGGCTTGACCCCCATTCGATCGCCATGGATTTCACCATACCCTCGAGCCCGTGTTTGGACGCGCAATACACGGCACGGTCAATGCCACCGACATGCCCCATCTGGCTTGAGATATGAATGATGGAGCCCGGCTTGCCTGCGGCCATCAGCGATTTGGCGGCGTAGGCGGACAGGAAGTACGCGGAGCGCAGGTTGAGCCCCATGGCCGCGTCGTAGTCCTCCGGCGTGGTCTCTATGGCGGGGCCGTGACGGGCCAGTCCGGCCGAGTTCACCACAACGTCGATGTCACGTGTTTCAAACACCTGTGCCAGCGCCGACAGGTCGCTTTGGTCCAGCGACAAAGCCTCAGTGCTCATACCTGCCGCGGTCATGGCCGCGACGGTCTCTTGTAGCTTCTCCGCCCTGCGCGCTGCACAGATCACATGGGCGCCGGCCTCGGCCAATGCCACAGCACAGCCCTGCCCGATGCCGGAGGAGGCACCGGTGACAAAGGCGGTTTTGCCGCTCAGTGAAAAGGAAGGGGTGCGGGGCAATTGCGTCATAGGCTCATTCCATCCGGGATATTCAGGCGCGCCATACTGCGCGCCTTGTTGAACTCCCGCAAGCGGCCAAAAACGTCCACTCCCAATTGGCGATAAACGTCGAGCAAATCCACCAACACCCAGTTTTCGCGGATTTTTCCGTTCTCAACACGCCAGAAATCAAGCGACTTGAGAGTAATCTTCTTGCCTGCGGGCGCGATACCCAACCAACCGTCATGTGTCACAGACTGGATCATGTCAGGCCAACCGGTGACAGCGGCATAATCGCCATCTCCAAAAAAGTGGTAGGTGATTTCGTCCTCAAACTGTCCACGATCCGGCATGCCGCTCAGGAAGGGGATTTGATGCCAGTTGCGAAAGCCCGCCACACCGCGCGCAGTGCCAATGCCGGCAGGGCCGTACCAGCTCATGCGTTCATGCCAAAAGTCGTCCAGCTCCATGGAACGTGGATCGGGGTCATTTGGGTGCCGCTTAAGATGCTCAAGCATGTCCAGGATATGCTGGCAAGTGGCTTGCCCTTTCTCGGCATCATACGGCCCCGCGACCAATCCATCCGAAGTTGCCGGACCAGGCACATGCCATTCGCGCCCCAAAGAAGGCGCCATTGGCCAGGCATTGGCTTGCATCATAACTTCGGGAATGTCCCAAAGCGCCTGATACTCAACCACTTTGCCGCCATCAAAACGGAAGAACTCATGATAACGCATCGCGACTTGATGGCCTGTCGGTGGAATGTCGAGCCAGGGGCCGGTGAAGACACCGGTGTAGTATCCACCACAGCCAACCCAATCGTTGTCGAACTCATCAGGGCCAGCCATGACAATATAGTCGCGGCGTTCCAAGTCCGGCCAGGCTTCCAACAGCCCGCCATAGGCATTGGCGTAGAAGTCATCCGGGCCGGTCATATCCCCAAACGGGTGACACAGCCGGAACACCGCATCCGGTGTCGCCAAATCGCCCAGCGCCTTGCGCACTCCCTCTTCGCTGAAATTGTAAGACGCATCCCGAAAAGCCTTGATCAGCTCTTTGTGGTGCGTGTGCTTGTCAGCGGTCATATCACTCGGCGGCCTCCCGATAGGGCGCACCCTGCCCGTATGGCACGTTGATCCCTCCGTAGCGGCGCACGCGCACATTGCATTGCTCGGCGTGGCCAACAAATCCTTCGAGCATGCACAGACGCGAGCCATATTCGCCGATCATGGTGGCCGCCTCGTCGGTCAGAACGCGCTGATAGCTGTGTGTTTTCAGAAATTTGCCAACCCAAAGGCCACCGGTGTAACGTCCCGCTTTCTTGGTTGGCAGTGTGTGGTTGGTGCCGATCACCTTGTCACCGTTGGAGACATTGGTGCGCGGACCCAAGAACAGCGCGCCATAGCAGGTCATGTTTTCAAGGAACCAATCGTCGCGGTCGGTCATCACTTGCACGTGCTCGGATGCGATGTCATCGGCAACCGCCAGCATTTCGTCATAGGTGTCGCAGACGATCACCTCTCCGTATTCCTCCCAGCTCACCGACGCGGTATCGGCGGTGGGCAGAATTTTCAGGATACGGTCGATTTCTGACAGCGTTTCCTCAGCCAGTTTGCGCGAGTTGGTGACCATCACACAGGGGCTGTTGTAGCCGTGCTCGGCCTGCCCCAAGAGATCGGTGGCGCAAAGTTCGGCGTCCACGGTTTCATCCGCAATCACCATTGTTTCGGTGGGGCCCGCAAAGAGGTCGATGCCGACGCGTCCAAAGAGCTGGCGCTTGGCCTCGGCCACGAAGGCGTTGCCGGGGCCGACAAGCATATGCACGGGATCGATGGTTTCGGTGCCCAGCGCCATTGCGCCAATCGCCTGAATGCCACCCATGACGTAAATCTCATGCGCGCCGCCTAGATGCATGGCAGCGATCACGGCAGGGTTCGGCTTGCCATTGAAAGGTGGTGTGCAGGCGACAATTCGGGGCACGCCTGCGACCGAGGCCGTTGCAACCGACATATGGGCTGACGCCACCATCGGGAATTTGCCGCCCGGCACATAGCAGCCGACAGATTGCACGGGAATGTTCTTGTGGCCCAAAATCACACCGGGGAGGGTTTCGACCTCCAGATCCAGCATGGTGTCGCGCTGTGCCTGCGCGAAATTGCGGACCTGTTCCTGGGCGAATTTTATGTCGGACAGTTCGCGATCGGTCAGCTGAGCCATCAAGGCATCAATATCGTCCTGACCCAGTTTGAAGGAGGCAGGAGAATACTTGTCGAATTTCTCGGAGAGCTCCCGCACGGCCGCATCGCCGCGGGTTTCAATTTCTTTGAGAGTGGCCTCGACCACGGCGCGGGTTTTGGCGTCATCTTCGGCGCGTTCGGCCTGATCTTTGCCGCGTTTGAGATACTCGATTGTCATACCATCATCCTCACTTAGTCGGGCGCGGGGCTGTTTTTTCCCCGCGATCAAAGGCTTCCCAGCCTTCGCCATTGAACAAATCGACGCCAAGCTGTGCGGCGACATGGGCGAAATCGACATTCACCCAGTTGTCGACAATCTTGCCGTCGACCACTTTCCAGAAATCCATGTAGCGGATTTCGATGCGTTTTCCGGTCGGTGCGATGCCAAGGAACTCGCCGGAATGCGTGGCTTCCTGGCGGCCAAAGGCGGCCGCCCACTCGCCCATGTAAAGGCGGGCCTCGTCGATGCAGGTTTTGTCGGAAAACGCCGCCTGAAAGGGGCGTTGCCAGTTGTCCTGAAATTCCTGAAGGCCGGTTTTGGTGCCGCAGCCCTGATTGCCCATCCAGCGGAAGCCTTGGGAAAAGAACTCGCCAATGTCGTCAATGCGGTGGTCGTTGAGACCGTCCACCATGGTTTCGATCACGCGGCGGGTGTCTTCGGTTTTGCTCAGGTCGGTGTCGCGCGTCAGCACGGCCTGTTCGGGGCGGGAGCCTTTCATCGGGCGTCTCCTTTCAGAATGATTTGGGGGATTTCGAGGGGGCGTACTGCCCTCTGCCCTATGAAATCCCGCGGCATTCTGTTGAGCGCCGGATGGCGTGCCACAGCGGTATGTCGTGCGGACGAGCTCACCCTTTGACTGCCCCCGCTGTCAGGCCGGAGACGATCTGGCGCTGGAAGAACATCACGAGGATGAAGAGTGGTGCGGTCGCGGAAACCACGGCGGCGACCGCAAACATGACGTTGCCTTCGGTGTAGGTGGTGCCAAGGAAAGCAGCGATGGCCGGCACCATGGTGCGGTTGCTTTCGCTCAGCAGCATCGCGGTCACGGCAAAGTCGTTATAGGCCAAAAGAAAGCTGAACAGACCTGTGGTGATGACACCCGGCCACATGACCGGCACGATGACATGGCGGAAGGCCTGAAACTGTGTGCAGCCATCAACTTTGGCGCTTTCGTCGAGCTCTTTGGGGATGTTCTGAAAGAAGCTGTGCAGCATCCACAGGGTGAAGGGCTGGTTGATCGCCACAAGAACGATGATGGTGGTCGGCAGAATGCCCCAGACGTTCCATTCAAAGAACGGCAGCAGGTAGCCCGCGACCAGAGTGATCGGCGGCATGGCGCGGAAGATCAGCGCGGTGATCAGCAGCCAGAAAGTATAACGGAACGAAGAACGCGACAGGGCATAGCCGCCTAGCGTGCCGATTGTCAGCGAGGTGCAGACCACGAAAAAGCAGACAATGAAGGTGTTGATGACATTGCGCCAGAACTCTTCCTGCACCCATGCGCCGTGATAGGCCGCGCCGGTGAAGGCGGAATCATAAGCCGCTTTGGTGCGTTCGCCGGTCAGCGCGTTGGTCCAGTCGGCGATCGAGAAGAAATCGAGTTCGACTTTGAACGAGCCCCAGAACGTCCAGAAGAACGGGAAGGCGGCGAGGATGAACCAGACGAAGACAAAGCCGTAGGTCAGGATGCGGAGCCCGAGGGGCATGCGTTGTGCTTTGGATGCCATGTTACTTGCCCTTGAAGTCGCGCCATGTCCGCACCAGCACTGGCGAGAGCAGGATTGCGACACCGATGATGGTCAGAACGGAGGTTGCAGAGGCGGCCGAGAGTTGCCGTGTTTCGCCGCCAAGATCGTTGAAGATGATCCAGCTGAGCGAGGTGGCATGTGCCGAGGCGTTGAAGCCGACAACCGGTTCAAAGACGCGGAAGTTGTCCATCAGCTGAATCAGCGCCACGAAGGTCACCAGCGGCATCAGGTGCGGCACAACCACGTATTTGATCTGTTGCCAGCGGGTGGCGCCGTCGATCTGGGCGGCTTCGATCTGATCCTGCGGCAGAGTTTGCAGGCCCGCATAGAAGACCACAAAGGCAAATGGTGCGGAGTGCCAGACGCCGTAGACGATCAACATGATCCAGGTGAGGCCGGTGCTGGCCTTCATCGAGAAGTCCGGATCCCCTGCCAGCGCCACAAGGGCCGAGCCAATCACGCCGCGGCTGTCGACCATCCAGAAGAGGATGAGAGAGCCAATCAGCGGCGTCACGATCATCGGCAGGAGCGAGAAGAAGATCATCAGCCCTTTGAGGCGACTGTGAAGCGAATTCACGGCCAGCGCGATCATCAAGCCAAAGACAATCAGCAGCGGCGTGACAATGAAGGTGAAAGTCAGCGTGAAGGCGAGCGCGCGGTAAAGCGGCAAATTGAAGAGCCGGTCAATGAAGCCGCCCATGCTGGCGCTTGCAGCCCATGCTTCGCCCACTTCCGTAACCGCAAGGTGTCCACGGTCCAGATAAATGTCGAGCCCGACAAACCGACCCAGTGGCTGCGCCTCGCGGATGTCGCGGGTGGCGTCCTGATCGATGGTGGTTTCCGTGGTGCACCCCACAAGCGGCGTACAGTTTTCAACCGTTTTCAGGACAGCCTCATGCGGTGCATATACCGACTGGATCACAACAGACACGATCGGCAAGGCGATGAACAAGAGCATCGCGAGGCCTGTCGGCAAAAAGAACCAGAAAAACGTGCGGTGTTTCATCTTGGGGTCCGGGCTACGAGAATTGGGGGAGGATGCCGGAGAGGAACGGGCCCTCTCCGGCGGGAGGAAGGCTTACTTGAGGAAGCCCTTTTCCTTGGCGGCAGCAGTATAGGCCGCTTCGATGTCGGACAGCGCCTGTTCCGCGCTTTCCTTGCCTTGCAGGAAGTCGGACAACTCGTTGCCGATGGAGCCGTGCATCAGGCCCATGTAAGGGACCATCGGATAAGGCACGGTGCCGGCTTTGGCCGCTTCAAACACGCCGATGGCGGCTTCGGTCGGCTGATAACCGTCGATCAACCAAACCGCCTGCTGACGGATTTCGTCGTTCTGCATCATGTCCGGACGGATGCCGTTCATCATCGCGATAAAGGTGGCCTCGGCCTCTTCATCGGATACGTTCTTGGCAACAGTCCAACCGTCCCACCACAGGGTGGAGGCCGGAGTGGAACCACCGCCGACGGTCATCGGACCGGCAATCGCGTGGCCGTTTTTCACAGCATCGGTCACACCATCTGCGGTGGTTTGCGATGCAGCGCGGCTGCCCCACATGTTCAGCAGCGCAATGTTGCCCGCACGGTATTCGGCGTTTGTCGCGTTGGAGTCATGGGTCAGGTAGTCGGGGTTCATATACTCCGTCAGCGCCTTCATCATGTTCAGCGTGTTCACGCCCGCCTCAGAGTTGATCATTGGCTCTGCAGTGCCTTCTTTGAAGAAGGTCCCGCCGTAGCCGAGGAACATGTTGTTGAATTCCTGTGCGAGGTTCCAACCAGCTGCGTAGGCGCCGCCGATCGGGTTCTGCATGATGCCTTTTTCACGGATCATCTTCGCAGCTTCGAGCATTTCCTCATAGGTTTTCGGAGGCTCAACACCGATCTCTTCAAGGATGTCTTTGCGGTACATCAGGTGCTGGGCGTTTGCCATGAAGGCCACGGCCATCACCTTGCCATCAACCGTGATCAACTGGCTTTTCTGAAGCGCGCCACCGTGCTTGGCGACCAGATCATCCAGAGGACGCACAAGATCGTCGTTCATCAGAATGGTCAGGGTGGAATTGGCCACAATCGCGGAGGTGTATTCCGCCGGATTGCCCTGCATACCCGCGACATGGATGTCCTTGTGATCGGCGGTAAGGTTTTTGGAGACCTCGGCGCCGGTGCATTCGGCCGCGCCCGCACCGACGGTCTGGATCGCGGGGAATTCGTTGCCGATGATGTTGACGCGCGCGTTGATTTCACACGCATATGCGCCGCCTGCCCAAAGGGCGATGGCACTGGCGAAGGCCACTTTCTTTAGAAACATTTTCTTCTCCCTGTTATGCTTCTTGGTATTTGGATGCGCCTTGCAACCGCGCACCCCTTGGTGTCTCCGGCAGGGGATTGCCGGAAATTCGAAAAGCCGTCAGGCCTCGATCCGCGCGCCGGTTTCGGCGTGGAACAAATGGCAGATGCTGGCCGGCACGGAGAGCGATACCGTGTCGCCGATTTCAGAGCGGAAATCTTTGGGGGCACGCACAGCAACCAGTTCTCCGCCAATGCGGACAGTGACCATTGTGGCATCCCCCAAGAGTTCTAGCGTATAGATCGGGGCGGTGATTTCGTGATGCCCTGCGTCCCCAAGCCCCGCATCTTCGGCGCGGAACCCAAGGGTCACGGGGCCATCCGGAGCGTGAAGCCCTTCGACGCGAACGTTTTCCGCCTCGAACGTGCCGCCGGACATCGTGCCGTCCATCAAGTTCATCGCTGGGTTGCCGATAAAGCTGGCGACAAAAGTGTTGGCGGGCTTGTCGTAAATGTCGGTGGGGCTGCCGAGCTGCTGCACTACGCCCTGTTTCATCACCACAACGCGGTCCGCCAGCGTCATCGCCTCGATCTGGTCGTGGGTCACATAGATCGTGGTGACAGCGAGTTCGTGGCTGAGGTTTTTGATCTGCGCGCGGGTGGAGACCCGCAGTTTGGCATCAAGGTTGGAGAGCGGCTCATCCATGAGGAAAACATTGGGCTCCCGTACGATTGCGCGCGCCAAAGCAACACGCTGACGCTGACCGCCGGAGAGTTCAGCAGGCTTGCGATGTAGAAAATCGTCAAGCTCGACCATCGCCGATGCGCGGCGCACTTTTTCATCGTGGGTCGCCGGATCGATGCCGCGCACCTTCAGCGGGAAGCGGATGTTCTCATAGACGTTCATATTGGGGTAAAGCGCGTAGGACTGGAAAACCATCGCCACGTCGCGGTCTTTGGGCTCCAGATCGTTGACCTTTTTGCCATCAATCAGGATGTCGCCTTCGGTGGCGTCTTCCAATCCTGCTATCATACGCATGGTTGTGGTCTTACCGCAGCCCGAGGGACCAAGCAGCACCAGGAATTCCTTGTCGGCGATGGTCAGGTCGAAGTTGTCGACCCCGACAAAACTGCCCCAGCGCTTACCAACATTGCGCAGCTGAATTTCGGCCATCTGGTCCCCCGTCCTATTTCACGAGCATTTTGCATACGTATGCACAGAGGGTAGACTCGAGGCTAGGAATTCGGCAAGACTTTTTTGCAAACGTATGCAAAGCGACCCAAACATGACTGATTTCACAAGTGAAAAACAAATAATAACAGACCTCTACAGACATCTGGACACCGCCTCTCCAGATACGACTGAAGCGGTCCTCAAACAATTCTATGGGCCGAATCATATCTGGCGTGGCTTCCATCCGTTCGACGAAATCCACGGCGGGACTGAGGTGGCAGAGCGTTTCTGGGCACCGCTCAAAACCGCGTTCACCCATCTCCAACGTCGCCAAGATGTCTTTATGGCCGGCAAAAACGAGATGGACGGATTTGCCTCCGCATGGGTGGTGTCCATGGGACATCTGATGGGCCTGTTTGACAAGCCCTGGCTTGGCATTGCGCCCACGGGCAAAATGGCCTTCCTGCGCTATTGTGAGTTCAACAAGATTGAAAACGGACAAGTAACTGAAACCGCGATGTATTTCGACATACCGCATCTGATGATGCAGGCGGGGCTACACCCTTTTCCACCACAAACCGCCGCGCATTTGGTGCAGCCCGGCCCCATGACACACGATGGCCTCATGCTCGCGCCGCAACCGCCTGAAACCGGCGAGAAGACCTTGGCTACGATAAACGCGATGATCACCGACTTGGGCCAATGGAACAGTGGCCTGAGCCTAGAAGACGAGCTGCGCCGGACATGGCATGAGGACATGATCTGGTGGGGGCCAGCTGGCGTTGGCGCGACTTACACGATCCCACGCTACGCCAAACAGCATTCCGGCCCCTTCCGCGCAGGCTTCACCAACCGCTCAAAAACCACTCACATCTGCCGCATGGCCGAAGGGCACTTCGGTGGCTTCTTTGGCTGGCCCAATTTCACCGCGACCCCTACCGGCGGCTTCATGGGCATGCCCGCAACCGACAAACCCGGCGAATTCCGCGTGATCGACATCTACCGGCGGGACGGCGACAAACTGGCCGAAAACTGGATCTTCATCGACCTGCTGCACTTCTGGAAGCAACAGGGCGTCGATATTCTGGCCCGTATGGCAGAGGAGCCCCGCACATGAGGATCGACGCACATCACCACCTGTGGGATCTGACCGCGGTGCACTATCCTTGGCTCATGGCGCAGGGTGTAAATCGGTTCTTTGGCAACCCCGCCCCGATACAGCGCAACTACCTGATTAAAGAGTTTAGCGATGATGCGAAACGGCATGGGATTTCAGGATCTGTTCACATTCAAGTTGGCGCCGAGCACCCACTACAGGAAGCGCTTTGGGTGCAGGAGGTGTCAGAGGCAAACCCGCACTGGCCCATGGTTCAGGTTGCATTTTGTGATCTCACTTCAGACAGTTTGACGGATGACCTTGATCGCTTGCAAAATCTCTCCACCCTGCGCGGTGTGCGCCAAATTGTTGGCCGCGCCCCCGGAGAAGACGCTTTGACGGGCACCAACACTCTGCTTGACGACCCAAGTTTCCTCTCCGGCCTGCGTGAAGTCGCCAAACGCGATCTCAGCTTCGATCTGCAACTCATCCCTGAACTGATGGAGAAAACAGCCGCGGTTCTTGAGCGAGTACCAGACCTGCCTGTCGCTTTGTGCCACGCCGGGTCACCCCATGATCGAACCTCCGATGGCTTGAAACACTGGGCTGGCGAACTCCGCGCTTTGTCGCGATTGCCAAATGTGACTTGTAAGCTCTCAGGACTCGGGATGTTTGATCACCGCTGGACCAAAGACAGCATCCAGCCGATTGTCGAAACCTGCCTAGATCAGTTCGGACAAAAGCGTCTGATGTTCGGCTCCAACTTCCCCGTCGACAGCCTTTATTCCGACTACTCGAAATTGTTCATGGCACTAGAGCATTTGGTTCCAGAAAACTGGCACAAGGATGTTTTTGGCGCCAATGCCGCAGCGTTTTATGGATTTGCGAAGCTCTAGCGGCCCGCCATTGCCAAATTCACCTCTCGGTGGGGTAAGCTGCGGCATTGAGCTGCCAAACCTAGGGAAACGACTCGCAGGACAACGCCTTCATTTAGTACGCTGCACTCCCTTGCCCCATAATCACTGCTTCAAGACAATGATCTGGGACGCGCCTTCACCGGGTTGTTAGCGTTGGCAAACTTGAATGAGTGCTCAAACACGCAGACGCGGGTTTCGGGTGAGTATCCCGGAACGACAAAAGCCACCCTAGGGTGGCTTGTTGTTGGTTTGTAATGGTTGGGTAATCCCCCCATTTTTAGAGGGGCGCGTCAGTAGAATCTAAGCTGCTTTCAATTTCTGTATCTGCGTCACGCCACCGATCCCCATGTTTGGTCTTTCGTTGTTGTATGTCCAGAGCCAGTGAGTGGCGTGGTCTTGCACCTCCTCGATGCTGTTGAAGTGATACCGCCCCAGCCATTCTGTCCGGACTGTCCTATTGTAGCGTTCGACATAGGCGTTCTGCTGCGGCTTTCCGGGTTGGATGTAGATTAGGCCGATCCCGGCGTTCTCGGCCCAAGTCTGCAATCGACCACTGACGTATTCAGGGCCATTGTCCAC